>NZ_CP045496.1:1870000-4270000 GCF_015500075.1 Mesorhizobium sp. INR15
GGATCCCAAAACAACCAGGATGTTGGCTTAGAAGCAGCCATCATTTAAAGAAAGCGTAACAGCTCACTGGTCTAAATAAGGGTCTTTGCGCCGAAAATGTAACGGGGCTAAAGCCATACACCGAAGCTTAGGGTTTGGTCCGTAAGGGCCAAGCGGTAGCGGAGCGTTCTGTAAGCTGATGAAGCCATACCCGTGAGGGATGGTGGAGGTATCAGAAGTGCGAATGCTGACATGAGTAACGTAAGGGGAGTGAGAGACTCCCCCGCCGAAAGTCCAAGGGTTCCTGCTTAAAGCTAATCTGAGCAGGGTTAGCCGGCCCCTAAGTCGAGGCAGAAATGCGTAGACGATGGGAACCACGTTAATATTCGTGGGCCTGGAGGAAGTGACGGATCATTGAGGTAGTCCAATCTTATCGGATTGAACGGGCTGCTGCGTGGTTCCAGGAAATAGCTCCTCCTTATAGACCGTACCCGAAACCGACACTGGTGGACTGGTAGAGTATACCAAGGCGCTTGAGAGAACTATGCTGAAGGAACTCGGCAAATTGCACGCGTAACTTCGGAAGAAGCGTGACCCTTTTCCACGCAAGTGGAGGAGGGTGGCACAGACCAGGGGGTAGCGACTGTTTATCAAAAACACAGGGCTCTGCGAAGTCGCAAGACGACGTATAGGGTCTGACGCCTGCCCGGTGCTGGAAGGTTAAGAGGAGGGGTGCAAGCTCTGAATCGAAGCCCCAGTAAACGGCGGCCGTAACTATAACGGTCCTAAGGTAGCGAAATTCCTTGTCGGGTAAGTTCCGACCTGCACGAATGGCGTAACGACTTCCCCGCTGTCTCCAGCATAGACTCAGTGAAATTGAATTCCCCGTGAAGATGCGGGGTTCCTGCGGTTAGACGGAAAGACCCCGTGCACCTTTACTATAGCTTTACATTGGCATTCGTAGTGGCATGTGTAGGATAGGTGGTAGGCTTTGAAACCCGGGCGCCAGCTCGGGTGGAGCCAACCTTGAAATACCACCCTTATTACTATGGATGTCTAACCGCGGCCCGTTATCCGGGTCCGGGACAATGTATGGTGGGTAGTTTGACTGGGGCGGTCGCCTCCTAAAGAGTAACGGAGGCGCGCGATGGTGGGCTCAGAACGGTCGGAAATCGTTCGCTGAGTGCAATGGCATAAGCCTGCCTGACTGCGAGACTGACAAGTCGAGCAGAGACGAAAGTCGGTCATAGTGATCCGGTGGTCCCGCGTGGAAGGGCCATCGCTCAACGAATAAAAGGTACGCCGGGGATAACAGGCTGATGACCCCCAAGAGTCCATATCGACGGGGTTGTTTGGCACCTCGATGTCGACTCATCGCATCCTGGGGCTGGAGCAGGTCCCAAGGGTATGGCTGTTCGCCATTTAAAGCGGTACGTGAGTTGGGTTCAGAACGTCGTGAGACAGTTCGGTCCCTATCTGCCGTGGGTGTAGGAATATTGAAAGGATCTGTCCCTAGTACGAGAGGACCGGGATGGACGGATCTCTGGTGGACCTGTTGTGGCGCCAGCCGCATAGCAGGGTAGCTATATCCGGACGGGATAACCGCTGAAGGCATCTAAGCGGGAAACCCACCTTAAAACGAGTATTCCCTGAGAACCGTGGAAGACGACCACGTTGATAGGCCGGGTGTGGAAGAGCGGCAACGCTTGAAGCTTACCGGTACTAATAGTTCGATCGGCTTGATCGTTCTCATTCCTTATGCCCATCCGATAAATCGGATGTTCAGCCAGCGCTCACGCATGAGCGGCCCTTAACAGGGCCTATGCTCCGCGAGGGCGCCGGAAAACCGGCGACGCGCAGTCGCGCTTGCGGGCTTATGCCCGCGGCGCACTGTAGAAAACGTCGCCTTGGCACAGAAAACAGCTTCTCGAGCAATGTGCGCTTTGCCGACCTGGTGGTTATGGCGGAGCGGCTGCACCCGATCCCATTCCGAACTCGGCCGTGAAACGCTCCAGCGCTGATGGTACTTCGTCTCAAGACGCGGGAGAGTAAGTCGCTGCCAGGTCTACAAAACGCACGTTGAAAGCTCGCATCCGCAAGGATGGAACAATATCTTCTCTCTGCATTTGTTCGATGCATCTCGGCGTCCCAAAATCGCTACACTTTTGGACGACATGCATCCAAGGCCCGCCAACGGGAGCCCGGGCCGCGAAAGCGGCCCTTTCATTTGGCAGACCCAAACCTTCGTAGGACAAAACCTACGCAAAAGTTGACGCGGGGTGGAGCAGCCCGGTAGCTCGTCAGGCTCATAACCTGAAGGTCACAGGTTCAAATCCTGTCCCCGCAACCACTTTCATCATAAATCAATAACCGTCCCAGTCTAACCGGGGCGGTTTTTTGCGTTCCAGTCCCCTTTTGCGGTCATCACATGCGGATCGTTGGGTAGTCCCTGCTAGGGGGAGCCAGCTATGGTGCCTCAGGCTGACGATGTCGCTCTACTGACCTATCGAAGCTTTTGAGTGTAAGCGCTGTTGTTCCCCCATTTTGACCGCGATGCGTTTTGGGGACTGTCTCAACATGGTGGACGACAGAATTGCGCCATTGAATGTCATCGGAATGCGTCAGTAGCCATTCTTATCTGCCCTCGACATTCAGACCGCCAGGACCTTCGCTCTCGACCAGACCAATCGGCTTGACGGCCATAATTTATAAAGCTTGAAGGGCGTGGTGACCGGGCCGCTGTGATCGTGGCGGCCGCAGATCAGTACGGCTGCGATGTCAATGATTTCTGACATGCGGTCAAAAATTGCTTTACCAATTCGGAGCAAGCCGTCGTTTGCCGAGTCATGTGTGACCACTATTCAGCACGCTGGCGCCAGCGTTGCGGATTGGCGGCGATCAGCTCGCGCGTATAGGCGTGGCGAGGGTCCTGGATGATCTGCTCTGTGAAACCGTCTTCGACGACCTGCCCGCGGTACATCACCAGCGTCCGCTGGCAGAGATAACGCACTAGGGTGATGTCGTGTGAAATGTACAATGCGGTCAGCGATCTGCGCTGCTGCAGCTCCCGCAACAGGTTCAGGATGCCCGCCCTGACACTGACGTCGAGCATCGACACCGGCTCGTCCGCGACAATGAATTCCGGCGACAGGATCATGGCCCGGGCGATCACGCAGCGCTGCAACTGGCCGCCCGAAAGCTCGTGCGGAAAACGCTTGAGGATCGCCTCGCTGCCCCGCATGCCCGCCAGTTCGAGCGCGGCCCTGACATGGGCGCCGTATGCGGAGCGGTCGATGCGGGCGACGAGAAGCGGCTCAGTCAGCGACCGGTAGATGGTGAAGCGCGGGTTGAGCGCATCGAACGGGTTCTGGAAGATCATCTGCGCGCGCCGCCTGAAGCGCAGCAGCGGCGCTCCCGAGAGGTCTTTGATTGGCGCACCGTTGAAGCGGATTTCGCCGCTGTCCGGTTCGCTGAGCTTGAGCAGCAAGCGCCCGAGCGTGGTCTTGCCGCTACCGGATTCGCCCAGCAGCCCAACCGTTTCTCCCGGCTTGAGGCTGAGCGAGACGTCGTTGATGGCCAATATCGCAGGCTGACCGCCCAACAAGGTCCGCTGGCCGGCGAAGGTCTTGGTGATGTTGAGGGCGTCCACCAGGGCGCCCTGCGACGGTGTCGTCAAACTATCCATGTCGCTGCCTGTTGCGCGCGTTCCAGTAATTGCGCCGATTCACTGGCCCGACAGCATGCCACCATGTGCCCGTCCGTGGCCGGCCGAGGCGCGACCGGAAGCAGGCAGCGCTCGATCGCGAATGGACAGCGGGGTTCGAAGCGGCATCCTGGCGGCGGATTGGCCAGATCCGGCGGGATGCCGTTTATGGGAACGAGATCGCGATTGCCGTCCCCAAGATCCGGGAAGGCCTGCAGCAGGCCCATCGTGTAGGGATGCGCCTGGTTGGCCAGAACTTCCTCGGTACGGCCATGCTCGACGATCTGGCCGCCGTACATCACCGCCACGCGATCGCAGGCATAGCCGACAACGCCGATATCGTGAGTGACCATGATGATCGAGATGCCGTGGGTGGAGCGCAGCTCGACCAGGAGGTCGAGAATCTGTTTCTGGACCAGCACATCCAGTGCGGTCACCGGCTCGTCCGCTACGATCAGCTTTGGGTGCAGCGCCAAGGCCATGGCGATCGCCGCCCGCTGCCGCATGCCGCCTGAAAACTGGTGGGGAAAATCGTCGAGGCGCTGCGCCGACAGGCCGACGGACTTAAACAGCTCGACCCGCCGCCTGCCCGCTTCCGCGCGCGAGCAGCCGCCGCGGGCTACCAGGATGTTGCCGAGCTGATCGCCGACCCGGTAGACCGGGTTCAGCGAGTTCATCGCCGATTGCGGCACGAAGGCGATCTCGCGCCATCGGACCTGCCGCTGCTGCGCGGCCGGCAAGGCGGCCAAGTCACGCCCTTCGAACAGGATCTGGCCACGGACGATGGCGGCATTCGAAGCCATGACGCCGATGATTGCCCGGCCAAGCGTTGTTTTGCCGCAGCCAGACTCGCCGACAATGCCGGTGATCGAGCCGCGCGGCACTGACAATGACGCACCGTCGACCGCCATGATGTCACGGCCACCCTGCCGGTAGCTTATGCGAAGGTCTCTCACCTCAAGCATGGCCATCAGCGTGCCTTCAGCTTGGGGAACAGCACTTCTTCATAGCCCCGTCCGATGAAGAAGCCCGCCGCCACGACGGCCACGATCGCCAGACCCGGGGGGATGAACCAGTGGTAGCTGCCGCGCGACAATGCCTGCGACGCATAGGCATCCTGCAGCATGTAACCCCACGAGATCGTCGAGGAGTCGCCGAAGCCGAGGAAGCTGACGCTCGCCTCAGTCAGGATCGCCCAGCCGATGGCGACTGAGCCATACAGGACCGCTATCGGCAGGATGTTCGGCGCCAGATGGACGAACAAAATTCGCCATTCGCCGACACCCACGACGCGCGCCGCCTCGATGAAGGTGCGGCTGCGCAGGGTCAGCACCTGCGACCGGATCACTCTCGCCGTGTCGCGCCACAAGATCAGCCCCATCGCTAGCACGACATTCCAGACGCTGGGTTCGAGGAAAGCGGATAGAACGATGACGAACGGGAGGAATGGAATGCCGAAGGCGATGTCGGTCAGCCGCATCAGCACGGCGTCTACCCAGCCGCCGAAGAAGCCGGCGAGCAGACCGATGACCGAACCGATGACGACGACCATGAATGCCGCCGCGATGCCGACGATCAGGGCGGCTCGGGAGCCTAGGACAAGCTGCGACCAGACATCGCGGCCGAGGCTCGTCGTGCCAAGCGGATAGGCGAGACTGGGCGGCAGATCGGCGGCAAGATTGTAGTCTGCGGAGTACAGGATCTCGGTCGGATCGTGGGTTGCGAGTTGGTTGGCGAATACGGCTGTCAGAATGAGCACGACATAGATCGCGATCCCCGCCATCGCCATCGGATCATGCCAGGGGATGGAGCGCCACAGCGCCGCCCCAATGCGCGACCTTCTGGACGTAAGCGCCGCACGCGCCGTCTGTGTTTCAGCCGACATGGCCAACCCTCGGATCGAGCAGCCGGTAGAGCAGTTCCGCCAGCCCGTTCATCGTAACGGTGACGACCGCGATCAGCAGGAATGCGCCCTGCGCTAGGGGATAGTCGTGTGCCTGAACCGCCCTGACCAGCAGCCGGCCGAGACCCGGCCAGGAAAACACCGTCTCGATGACGACATTGCCGCCGACGGAATAGCCGATGCCGAGCGTGAACGCCGTCGCCACCGGCAGCAAGGCGTTGCGCGCCGCGTGGCGAAGCATGATGGTGGTTTCAGAAAACCCTTGCATGCGCGCCAGGGTCACGAAATCCTCGTTGAGCACGTCAAGCATGGTCGAGCGCATCAGCAGCACCGGCAAGCCGACGAGATAGAGCGCCAGCGTCATCGCTGGCAGGAAGAGATGCGCCAGGAAATCCCGGCTCAGCATGTGAGACAGAAACCCGCCGCGTTCGGTTCCAGCTTCGAGCGTGCCGCCGGACGGAAACCAGCCGAGCGAAAAGCTGAACACGGCGAGCAGCACCATGCCGAGCCAGAATTCAGGCGCCGCGCGCAGCATTAGCACCAGCGGCAAGGTTAACTTCTCGATCAGGGAATTGCGCTTCCAGGCAAGGGCCGCGCCCAGCACGATGCCGACGGCATAGGCGCAAACCAGTGCAACAAGGGTCAGCACGATGGTGTTGGGAAACACGTCCCAGACCAATTTCCAGACGTCCTCCCGATAGAAGAAGCTCTTGCCGAGATTGAGGTGGAGCAGATTGACCAGGTAGAGCAGATACTGCTGGAAGAGCGGCTGATCGAGGCCGAACTGCTGCCTCAACAGGTCGCGCTCGGCCTGCGTGAAGGTCGGTTCGATGAAGGCGGTCAGCGGATCTCCAGGCATCAGCCGGAAGATGAAGAACAGCACAGTTGCCACCGCCCATAGGACGAACAGCAACTGTGAAAGCTTGACCAGGATCGTCCGCAACTGTGGCATCCCGTGCAACCGGATCCTTTCACTTAACCGTGTCGGCCTTGCCGTCAGGATAGTGCAGCTTGCCGTCCACCACAGTATAGCCGGCGTCCGTGAGAATCTTGCGCGCCGCGTCCAGTCCGGTCTTCATCGTGTCGACGGATGGATCATGCCAGTAAGACAAGACCGGCGAAATCACCGAGTTAGCCGGCACGGCGTAGCCCTTGAAAGCCGCCCCGACGATAAGCCGGCGGTCGATCGCGGTGGACAGCGCGTTCCGGAATGCCGGATCGTCGAATGGCGCCCGGCGCTCGTTCATGCCGACATAGCGGAAGCCGAGGTCGACCGTGTTGACCATCTTCAGGTCTGGGTTTGCCGCCAGCGCGCCCTCCAGCACTTTCGGATCGCCCGAATATTCGGAGAGGAAATTGATCTCGCCCGATTTGAGCATGCCCAGCGATGCCTCCGTGTTGGAGACGGTACGCAGGATCCAGCGCGCCGCCTTGGGCGCGGCGAAGTGATCGGGATTGGCTTCGAGAACGATTTCCTCGTTTTTGTTCCAACGCACGAAGCGGAACGGGCCCGAGCCGACCGGCTTGTCCTCCTGCAGCATCTCGGCCGTGTCGGCCTTGCCGGCAAGCGCCTCGATCCTCGGCTCCCACACCGCCTTCGGAATCAGGTTGATCTTGGCAAGGGTGGTGGTCAGGAACGCCGCCGAAGGCGATTTGAGCTTGAAGCGGAGGCCGTCGTCGCCGACCTTGTCGATGCTGGCGATGTTGTCGACGAATGGCTTGTACATCGGCGCCTTGTCGCCCTGCGGCAAGGTGAAGGAATAGATTACATCGTCGGTGGTGACGGGCGTGCCGTCATGCCATTTCATCCCCTTCTTCAACTGGACGTCGATCGTCGTCGGATCGACCCATTTGTAGCTTTCGGCCGCCCAGGGCTTGGGCAGGCCGTCTGGTCCGACCCTGAGCAGGCGGTCCCAGAGCAGTTCCGTCACCCAGCTGTCGACCGGACCGCTGACGTAAAGCGGATTGATGAAGGTCACCGAGTCGGCGGCATTGACGATGATGTCTTTCTGCTCGCCGACCGGCTTCAGCGAGATGAAGGTCCAGAAATTCTTGATGCCAACGCCGGCTTCGTCGACGACCGAATTCTCGTCCCAGATCTTCTTGTTGAAGGCGAAGGCAAGGCGGGGATAGACGAGGTTGATGATCGGC
Organism: Mesorhizobium sp. INR15; assembly: GCF_015500075.1. Taxonomy (NCBI): domain Bacteria; kingdom Pseudomonadati; phylum Pseudomonadota; class Alphaproteobacteria; order Hyphomicrobiales; family Phyllobacteriaceae; genus Mesorhizobium; species Mesorhizobium sp. INR15. Next base: position 1,877,737 of record NZ_CP045496.1, read on the forward strand.
TGGTCGCGCGAAAGGATCTGCTGCGCCTTGAACACCATGGCCTTTCGCTTTTCGAGATCGGTTTCCTGCCGCTGCTCGGTAACGATCTTGTCGTAGTCGGCATTGATGTAGCCGACAAAATTATATCCATCCTTGGCCGTGCTCGAATGGAAAAGATTGAAGAGCAGTTCATCGGGATCGGAACGCTCCGGCCGCCCGGCCATCTGCCAGCCGGTCATGTCCCATTTGTCACGATCCGACCAGACGACGTCGGACATCTGCTCCCAGGGCTGGACGTCGATCTTGATGTCGAGACCCAGTTTCTTCCATTCCTGCGCCATCAGCTGGATGGCCTGGTACTCTTGCGGCTGCGCGGCCTGCGGACGGCTGAAGATCGTCAGTTGCCGGATGGCATCGCCGGCATGGGCAGCATTGGGTAGGGCAGCGAGCGTCAACGACGCGAGAAATGCGGATCGTAGGATAAACGACATGTTGATATTTCTCCCATTTGTTTTATAGATCAAAACACCGTTTCAATAATGCTAACACTGGCAAAGCCGTGGCGCAAGCATCGCCAGACTGCGAAGGAGATGAAATGCCGAGAGTTCGAAAGAGCACCGCGGACGACGCAAGACCGAAGGACCGCTACCGCATCGACGCCGTCGACAGGGCCCTGCAAATGCTCGAACTCCTGGCGCTCAAGCCGGGTCGCGGCGTGACCGAATTGGCGGATGCGCTGGACCTGAGCAAGGCACTAGCCTTTCGCCTGCTGCATACGCTCGAACTGCGGGACTATGTGCGCCGCGATCCGCAGCACCGCACGAACACGCTTGGGTTCCGAATACTCCACCTCGCCGAAAAGCTGGAGGAGGAAAGCCTGCTGATCAAGGCGACGGCTCCGCTCATGGACACGATCGCCCAACTCTGCCGCGAGGATGTAAACCTCTATGTGCGGACCGGAACGACCGCCGTTTGCATTGCCAGTCGCGCCTCCCCCCACCAGGTGCGGATGTACGCGGAAGTCGGACGCGAGAACATGCTGCACGCCGGCGGCTCGTCGACGGTGCTTCTGGCTTACGCGCCCGAGGACGTCCAGAACGCCGCACTCGGCGGCGACCTGCGGCTTTACACGCCCTCGACGCTGGTCGATCCGACCCGGCTACGGCAGCGACTGGCGGAGGTTCGCTCCACTGGCGTGCATGTCTCCCGCGCCGATGTCGACGAGGCCGGCTTCTCCATCGCCGCTCCCGTGTTCGGTCACAATGACGAAATCCTAGCCGCGCTCAGCATCGCGGGCGCGCTCAATCGGCTGACGCCGGATGCCGAGCAGGCCCATCTCGACATGGTCCGGCAGTACGCGTGGCAGATGACCAAGAAGCTCGGCGGCCGCCGCCGGCGATAAGACCATTGCGAATTGATTTCGCGCCTGCTATTTTTAAAACAGTGTTTTAAAGAATAAAACAGGAGAGAGTATGCCGATCTCGTCGCAGGAACAACACAGCCTGGATCAGGTGGGGATCGATCAGGAGGCATGGCCACTGATCGAGCGCTTTTCCCGGCTGCCCCGCGAACATCCGAAAGACGTGGACGCAGGCATGGACGACGTCGCGGCGCGGCTTGCCAGCCATGGCATCCCGGTGACGATGCACCGGCCGTCCCTCTATCTCAGCCTTCCCGGCAAGGCCCGGGTCGAATGCCAGGGACAAACGTTCCGGGCGAAGCCGCCCTCCTTCTCGGTGCCGGTGCCCAACGGCTTTTCAGCGCCGCTCGCTTATGTCGCGGCCAAACGCACGGACGGGATCGACAACATATTCGACATGAAGCTGCAGCGCGGACAGGACTACTCCGCGCTCGCCGGCAAGATCGTCGTCACCGAAGGCTTCGCCAGCCCCGGACACATCTCGCAATTCGAGGCGGTGGGGGCGGCCGCCGTCATCGCGGTCAACCCTGGCGAGGACATTCACTGGGGCATCTGCACCACGATATGGGGCACGCCGGGCCTGGACGAACTGTCGGGCAAGCCCGGCATCCCCGCCGTTGCCGTCAATGCAACGGCCGGCCGCTTCCTGATCGAGCAGGCCAAGGCGGGAGAGGATGCAACGATCTTCTCCGAGCTTGAGGAGGGCTGGTTCGAATCAAGCCTCCCCGTGGTCGAGATCAAGGGCACGGTGGAGCCCGAAAAATTCGTTCTGCTGCACGGCCATCTCGACAGCTGGGATGTCGGCATCGGCGACAATGCTGTCGGCGATGCCACCATGCTAGAGATCGCCCGCGTGCTGTGGACAAGCCGCCACTCGCTGCGCCGCTCGGTGCGGATCGCATGGTGGCCCGGCCATTCGACGGGACGCTATGCCGGCTCGACCTGGTTCGCCGACCGCTTCGCCATCGAGCTGGAACGCAATTGCGTCGCGCAGATCAATTGCGACAGCCCCGGATGCCGCTGGGCGACGGAATTCCTCGACCTGGAAGCCATGCCCGAAGCGGCCGATTTCATCACGGGCATCATCCGGGACGCGTCTCCGGCGTCGGAGCTCAACATCGCCCGCCCCAGCCGCGCCGGCGATTATTCCTTCAACAATATCGGCATGACGGGCTATCTGATGCTGTCATCGAACATGCCGCGCCAGAAACAGGCCGAGCTCGGCTATTACGATGTCGGCGGCTGCGGCAGCAACATTGCCTGGCACACGGAAAACGACACGATCGAGATCGCCGATCGCGAAATCCTGCTTCGCGACATCAAGGTCTATCTGCTGACCGTACTGCGCACCGCCAATTCAGAGTTGCTGCCGTTCGACTGGCGGGTCACGGCAAGCGAATTCGCCGCCACCATCGACGGCTACCAAGCCAAGGCCGGCACGCATTTCGACCTTGCTCCAGCCAGCCATGCGGCCGCGGCCCTCAAGGATTGCCTAAACGGGTTCTACGCCCGGATCGATCGCGCCGAAGTGCCCGCCAAGATCGCCAACGACATCATCGTGGCGCTCGCGCGCATCCTCGTGCCGATCAATTTCACCCGCCGTCCCCGCTTCCTGCACGATCCGGCGCTCAGCATTCCGCCTCTGCCCTCAATCGCGGCTGCGGCCGATCTGCAGATCACCAAACCAGAGTCAATGGGATTTGTCGTGGCGCAGCTTGTCCGCGGGCAGAATCAACTGGTATCGGCCCTCAACACGGCGATTGAGGCGATCGACCTTCGACTTGCGCAACATTAACGCGAGGCGTTGGAAGAACTGGATCGGACCGCAGGTTGTTGAGATCGACCAACATGATCGATCCTATCACGAATAGCCGAGCTGCCCAAGGATTCCGGCCTTTTCTACGGCAATATAAGTTTCGATTTCAGCCCACTAGCATCGGTCGCTAGAAGCGTTTCGGCGTGCGCCCGTCGATGCCCTCGATAATCAGGCATGTCGGTTCACCATCCTGACAGGACGGGCAAAACGCTTATCAGGAGCTCCGCCGTTCGTGAAAGCGAGAGCTGCTCCAATCGGCGCATTATTTCCCTGCCCTAGATTGAGAGGGCAGTCCTCGATGGCATGCGCGAGCAACTGAATGCGCCGGACCTGATCGAAGCAGACATCCGCAAATATAACCAGGAGCGCCGAGAATTAGCAGCACGGGCGAACTCCATGCGCTCAGCGCTAGAAGGTAAGCGCGATCGAGTAACAGGCGAACTTCAGCGTACGATCGACCTTGTGATCAGGGGCGTGATTGCTGAAGAGTATGCCAAGCAGCGGATCGCAGAACTAAAGACGCAGCTTTCTCTGATCGAGGGGCAATTCGGTGGTCTCGATGAGCCTCCATCCACCGTGGCTCTCCACTCGGCCACCTTGCAGCGTTATGTCGAAGCCGTCGACGACCTTTCAAAGGCGTGGCTGACCACGCAACTGCCGCTGACGACCGTAGCGCGCTGATCCAGAACCTTCGGGGGCTTGTTCACAGTGTCACCGTGTACCCCAAGCGGGCACGCGAGTGCTTCGAGATCGAGATCAAGGGCAAGCTTGCCGCCCTTGTTGGCGGGGCCGCATTTCCCAACGCACGATATACTGAAAGGTTCACCGGACTGAGGTGGTCCCGCTTGGTGAGACAGTTTGGCGGCTTGGCTAAGGTGGATCGGGGTTGTTTCTACGCCGCCAATAGCTCCGTCATTTCTGCGATAGCATAGACCTCGTCGGGCGTCCTGCCGGAGAAGGTAGAGTGCGGGCGCAGCCGATTGTAATAGTCAATCCAGGAACCGATGCCTTTGCGCGCCTCGCTGCCGGTCTCGAAGGCGCTGAGGAAGACGCATTCGTATTTGAGGCTTCGCCATAGCCGCTCGATGAAGACGTTGTCCATCCAGCGGCCGCGCCCGTCCATGGAGATGCGGATCCCAGCGTCCTTCAGCGTCGACGTGAAGGCGAAGCTGGTGAACTGGCTTCCCTGGACGCCCTTCTGTTTGTCAAGCGGCGATGCGCGTTCGGTTAATGTCTTTCTGGCGCCGCATAATTATGCCGAAGACTTCTCGTGCGACGTAGCGTTTTACCATGCGGATGGCTTCCAGTTTCGAATGACCTTCGGCGACGCGGCGCGAGACGTAGGCTTTTGTCCTTTCGTCGGTCCTGAGGCGGCCGATCGCGATGATGTGCAGCGCGCTGTTGGCGGCGCGATCTCCGCCACGGTTGAGACGGTGTCGCACCGTCTTTCCCGATGATGCCGGGACGGGGCTAACGCCGCAGAGTGCCGCGAAGCTGGCTTCGGACTTGAGCCGCTCGGGATTATCGCCAGCCGTCAGCAGCAGCTGGGCGGCACTGTTGTGGCCGATGGAGTTCTGCGCGATCAGTTCCGGGGCGAGATCATTTACGATCGCTTCGATCATCATGTCGAGATCAGCGGTTTCATCGTGCAGCTCAAGGTAGCGCCGCGCGAGCGATTTGAGGCAGATGCGATACGCGGCCTCGATGTCGCGATAAGCCGTCAGATCCGGGCGCCAGGCGGCGAGGGTGCGGATCAGTTGCATCCGCGTCATTCCCCGGAGTTGGTCGCGCAGCGCGTCCGGCGCGGCGATGATCGTGTTCTGGATCATCTGCAGGGCGATCCGCCGGGCATTCACCGCTGTTTTCCGGCAAGCCTTTAGAACTCTGAGAGATTCCACCATTCCATCCCGGCTTCGCGGGGTAACGGTCCGCTGCCCCGCAAAGGCAGCATGGGCGGCGCTTTGGGCATCCAGATCGTCATTCTTTCCGCGTTTGCGACGATCTTGACGGTCAGGTGCCGTGACCTCCAGGACCTCTATCCCGGCGGTTTGCATGTAGCGCAGAAGGCCCGCGCCATAACTGCCCGTCGACTCGATGCCGATACGCTGAAGCTCACCGAACGAGCGCATCCATGCCAACATCTGACGATAACCGTGCCGGGTGGTCGCGAAGCTGCGGGTATCGAGAACCCGGTCGCAGTCGTCAACGACCGCCGCAACATGCAGGTCCTTGTGGGTGTCGACGCCGCCCGTGATGCTATGCGCCGCCTTGTCGTTTCCGTCCATCGTTCACCTCCGTGGTTGCCAAAACCCATGGCTCACCCACGATCCAATGCTTGGACAGGACAGTCACGAGACCGGTTCGGTCAGGCCCTTCTCGGGTCACAGGCAATGGCCGAGGCAAAGCCTCACCGCGAGGTGTTCCCGGGCGGCCGACAGGTCCAGGGAAAGACACGTCGGTCGATCGGAGTGCGGGTCAGGCCGCACCGAGGCACCTTGCGGCGCCAGTCTACCGCGGTCGATCAGTGTTTGAGACAAACCGCCCGGGAACTGGCGACCATCTTCTGACTATCCGTGTTGAACATGTCGGGCCTGCCGTAGCGGGCGATCGCCTCTTCAAGCGCGGCAACGCAGAAGTCGGCATCCATCGTGTTCGACAGCCGCCAGGCGAGCACCTTGCGGCTGAACCAGTCCATGACGGCGACGAGGTAGAGAAAGCCGCGCCGCATCGGGATATAGGTCACGTCGGCGCACCAGACCTGGTCCGGCCGTTCGATCGCCAGGTGCCGCAGCAGGTAGGGATAGATGCGGTGCTGAGGATGCGGCGTGCTGGTCTTCGGCGCCTGGTAGATCGGCGATAAGCCAATCTTGCGCATCAGCCGCCGGACCCGCTTGCGGCCGACGCAGCAACCCTGACGCCGCAGATGCCGCGCCATCTGTCTGGAGCCATACCAGGGCATTTCCATGAAGGCCTCGTCGATGACGCGCATCAGTTTGAGGGTCTCGGGCGTCTCGTCGACGGGCTGTCGATAGAATGACGCCCGCGAGATCGAGACAAGCTCGCACTGGCGGCGGATCGAGAGCCGTGGGTGATCGGGATTGATCATCATTCTCCTCCGATCCAGGCTCAGCGATCGAAGGTCTTGGCCAAAAAATCCCGCTCGACCACGAGCTGGCCGATCTTGGCGTGAAGCTTCGTTACCTCGGCTTCCCGGCCGACCTGCGCATCCGCGGCCTTGTCGTCGAACGCCTTGGCCAGGTTCTCGATGGCCTGCCGCTTCCACTGCGTGATCTGGTTGGGGTGAAGCTGATGCTTCGTCGCCAGTTCAGAAATCGTCCGCTCGCCGCGGATCGCCTCAAGCGCAACCTTGGCCTTGAAATCGGCCGTAAACCGTCTGCGTGTCTTCATACTGGATCGTCCTCTTCATCGGGCGATCCACCTTATGCCCCTGTCTCAAAATCCGGCACCACCTCAGACTGCGCAGCCGCTACAACGCTGCCGTTACGTACGATAGTAAGTTTGAAGTGGTAGCGGGAGAGGGCTACCGCCAATACAGCGCTGCAACCGAGTTCGTCTGTTGAAGGGACTTCGCAAGCGAGGTCAGCAGATTCAAATCCTGTCCCCGCAACCAGTTTCATCATAAATCAATAACCGTCCCAGTCTAACCGGGGCGGTTTTTGCGTTTGTGGATTCGGAAGCGCGAAACGCCAGTGTCGCGCCAAAAGGGTACCCATCCGGTGAAGCTTTCAGTTACCCACATCGTCGGCGTGTTCCGATTGAGATGCCGAAGCCGATGTCATTGAGGCGCGTCACGCCTCGCCAAACGACCATGTTTCCAGGTGGCGGATCGTGGTTTCGTGCGAGGTAGCCGCCGAGCATGGCGATTTGGAGCAGATAGGTGGCGAGGGTCCTGCGCAGGATGCGCGGCTTGCTCCGCGCCGCGTTGATGGCATCAAGCGTCGCGATTTCGGTTGGGGTGAGGGCTGTCTCCGGTTCAGCCTCGGGCTTTTCTCGTGCGGACATGGTGAGGAAGAAGATGCGCCAACTGACCATCGCGATGAGGGCAAGGAATTTTGCCAGCCGCTCGGCGGTCTCAAGCCTCGCCTTTTCAGCGCGGCAGCCAGACTTCATCACCTTGTGGAACACCTCGGCCTTCCAGCGCAGGGAATACCATTCGAGCTTCTCGATAGCGGTGGTGAAATCTCCGACCGGGAGATTGGTCACCAGCTTCCAGTCGATCGGCGGCCGGTCCACCGGTGGGTCGATCTCAAGGGCGTGGATGTAGGTGAGAGGCTGAGGACTATATCGCTTCTGCTTGCCGACGGGCGGCAAGGTCTCGATGGCGGCGAACTTCACGTGCACGCACGCAGTCTCGTCCTGTCCGATCGCGACGCAATGGCGTCCCGCCCAAGGCGCAGCCGAGAGCTGGGCGAAGACCCGATGCGCGCCATCCTGCGGCTCTGTGCCAGCGGGCACGGCGGCCAACCGATTAGTCTGCACCCGCACCAGAAAGCGCGTGCCGAGATCCTGCGCCAGGCAAAAGAGCTCGTAGATGTCGCTCTCACGGTCGGCCACATGCACGCAGCGTTCCGGCGTGCCCACGAGCGCCATCGACTGGCGCAGGTTCTCCAGCCAGCGATAGCTTTCCTTCGTCTCAATCGGCACGCGGGTGGGGTTCACATGCCGCTTAAGCGTCCAGGTCCCCTTGAACTTCGTGCGTGTCCAGAACTTCGCTGCTGTCAGCCCGAGCGGCGTGCCGCTAAGGGTTATAGCCAGGCTGGAATGCATGAGTATACCGCACAAGGTCACCACGTTGGGCTGACCCGCCTTATAACGCCCGGCGTTGATGGTCTTGGTGAAGCCGATTTTGCCCGGCTGCGCGCGGCTGTAGATGAACTCGGTAGTATCCTGCAGGATGAGGATTGGTCCTGGGCTCGACGCGCAGCGCATGGCGGTCGCGGCAAAATGGCCGGCCAGCATCCCATGCTCGGTGACGCGCGGGTTATCGAAGAAACGATAGGCCGCTTTTGTCGCCGCCCAGTCGCCGCAAGCGGCCGGGACGGGTTGGCCAGGTGCCGCCGACACTTGATCAAGCAGACGGTGAAACCGGCGCGCCAGTCGTTTGTCCGGCAGCCCTGCAGAAATGACTTCATCGTCATGCCAGCCTGCAGCGCCGGCTCCCGTGTCCCCGCTCATCCGTGACGCCTCCGCGAATCGACGTCACAGACAGAATCACAGAAGATTCAATTGGTGCAAATCCCGCGTAGGAGATGTGGGTAACTGAAAGCCGGTGAAGAGTAAGCGTCCGGTCTGGCCCGCATGGCGCTGGGATGGCTGATCCCGATGGTAGCGAGATCGCGGGCTTCTCGGACGAGGGTAGACAGCCTCTATCACCAAGGCGACGCATTGAGCGGAACAGCCCGCTGCAGGGGGGACGTTTGGGAGCAGCGGGCTGATGGGCTTATGCCCCTGCAGCGAAAGGGCGGCATTGAAATTTCGCTGCTCGAAGAGCCTATGAGAAACGGCTAATGTGCGCGAATTACGGATTCGTAAGGACGGCGCGGGGGCGAGGCACCTTCGTTTTGACGGCCCGCAGGGCAACAAATGTGCCGTTCGCTGCCGGCGTGATGGTTAGCTGGCGCTGCCAGAAGCCACCACTTACGAATCCGTAAGAAAAGTTGCCCTCTACTCGATCGCGGCCTTTTTTTCAGGTGTGCTAAATTAGGCGGATGAGGTTCCTACTTGTTGCTTTTGGCGTTCTGCTTTTTATGGCGCTCGCCTTTTGGCTGACAGTCAGTTTGATCCAAGGGACGTGAACCTAAACGTAAGCAGGGCTTCCGCGATCACGCCATAATCCTATCCCGGCAAATCGGCCATGAGTGATGTGCGGCGGACCTGATGTTCCGCTTGGCCGGCGTCATCCCAAAGCCCACCCAGCTCCCAACTGGCGCCGGCCATCTTTCACTTTGCAACTTCACTGGCTACAGCGCCGTATTACCAGATGACGGTGGGCTGCTTTTTGGCGGGTGGCGCGGCCTACCGTCTCCGTTCGACGATTCGAAGAGAAGCCGATTGCGGCGTATCAGCGAGAGTCTTTTTGACGGGACAGGTAGAGGAGGCCCACCTCGCACTATTGGAACAAATTGGCGCCGCTGCCGTTTACAACCAAGCCCAGGATGTCCCCTCATCTTTCTGGCTAGACTGGCCCGCTGATTTCCCCCGAGGCAGCGGGCTTTCTCTTTGAATCGGAACGGAGCGGCTGAGCGTAAGTTGAATTGCGGCGGGAGCATCTTCTGTGGCCCCGAACCGCCGGAGTGGGGATGACGCTAGTCGCCAACTCCAGAATAGAGGAACCATGTTCAGCGACGGGGAAACACGACGGATCGAGCTCCCACTTCTTATAGCCTGTCCGCTGTGCGTTGGCTGGGCAGTCCTCGCCGCGATTGTCGCAGCGTAAATGCCTACCGGTCTTCCTGCCATGCTAACGTTTTCATCACCCGTCCGGGTCAAGTCGCCGCGCATCGGCATCACCCGTGAAGTGAATAACGTTGAGACCGCCGCCGAGGAACTTCTGACCTGGAGATCCCGTAGCATAACGTGGAAAGCGGCTATTGCAGCTTGCCTCGCGGCAAAGGAAGGCACCGGAACGGCCGAGGAAGCCAGGGCTAAGTTCCAGATCGCAGCCAAAGCCTATGGGGTCCTGCGGTAAGCGGCCGGTACACTATTGCAGTAGGTCCACTGCTGTTTCCACATCCTCTCGTAAAGGATAGTGTTGGCGACCGGTATGAGACGGAGAACGGTATGTGGCGCATAGCTCTACTGGCTATGGTTCTATATCCTGGCGCTGCATTGGCGGGCCAAGCCGCGTTTCAGCCAGAGTGCAACGTTCTCAATGAGGCAAACGACAGCCTTCAGGCTTTGAGCCGTTTTCAAGCGAGCTATTATTGGACCGATACGTGGGATCAAGCGCTCTCGGACAGAACCGATTTTATTATCGATGGGAACCGCACATACCAACGATACCCGACCTCGGGAGGTTGGATATCGGCGCCAAGATCTACCCGCTCAAATCCTCACAAAGACTGCCAACTCTTGGAGACTTCGAAGGAAGGCGAACTCGCGACGCAGACTTGGAAATTTACGCTTCTTCGCCCAGATAGAGACTTGGTTTTCGATTGCGTCATTGTCCTGGAGACTGAGTCCCGCCTCCCGAATAATCGCCGGTGCATCAGTAGGCCGAAGGGTCAAATCAGAACGACACAGGTTTGGACTTATCGAACCGACACGCTCGCTCCTATCGCATTCAAAGGAAATGCTGTCGCAAACCTCGGGGCGGCAGTCGCGGACACAGCCCACGCTAAGCTTACCGCTAATCACGCACGCTCCACCGTCAAAAGAAAAGCTCGCTGACTCCGGAACGGGCCACCGCCAGAGGCGCAACAAAGGCCGGGAATCGGCGTTAAAGACTCGTCTAAGGTGCAGCGGTGCTGCTTTTCGCTTTGTGGTTTTCTCAAGTGCCAGCGAGCGGTCTGAGCCCGAACTATCGCCGGCCACACGTCGCTGAACCGGCCACTTAACGAAGACTGGCCGCCACGGTGAGGCAACGGGCTCTTATTCCAGGAAAAGGTAGTGTTCAGACAATTAGGGACTCCGCCTATGTTAGATCACGTCAGGTTGGAAATGAAGCATTTATGCGCAATCTGCTTCGGTAGATGCGCTTGCGGACGAGCCGTTGTCTGATTTACGGTAGTTGCTGGGTGCGAGAGCGTTGTTTAAAATGTTCGGGTTGCGTGCAAGTCTAGCGTCGCTGCTATTTGCTTTGGTCATGGCCAGTTCAGCCGAGGCCCTCGATTACCGACCTGTCTCCCTCGACGACGGCACGCACTTTTTGGTGGTCTCGGGCGAATTCAACGATAGCGAGAACTTCGAAGAGTTCTCAGCCCGCATCAAGGCTAACGGATCCACTTTCGTTACGTTCGATTCGCCAGGCGGTAGCGTCGAGTCCGCGATAAGGCTTGGTCGTATCATTAGAGCGTCCGGCTTGAACACAATCCAAATAAGAAAAATGGAATGTGCGTCGGCCTGCTCTCTCGCTTTTGCCGGCGGCGTCCTGAGGGGTGCAGAGCCCGGATCTATCGGAGTGCACAGGTCGTCTTTTGCGCCGGAATCCAACCTCACTCGCGACGACGCTGTAGCGAATATTCAGGCGGCCACAGCGGAGATTATGGGGTACCTGTCAGAAATGGGAGTCGATCCCCAGCTTCTGGCAATTGCTCTAAGATATGACAAGGCCGACATGCGCTATCTGTCGGTGAGCGAGATGCACGATTTGCGGCTCACAAATACCGTTGCAAATCCAACTGGTGAAGGCGCAGTGGCTGCCGAGCCCTCTGCGCCAAAAACGGCTACTACCCAGGCAACTGCTTCAAATGATCTGGAGGCCGAAGCAATTAGCTTTGTTCGACGTCTAATTGAGTCCGACGGAACCGATCCAAATGCAGCGCTGAGGATGGTGGTCGACACCTATGCCGCGAATATCTCCTACTACGGCAAGCCAAGCACGCTTGCGGAGGTCTTGGTCGACAAACAGAGGTACTTCCAGCGATGGCCAGAACGTGGCTACCATATCCACGACAACAGCGTTATGGCCACGTGCGCAAACGATAACTGTATGGTCTCCGGAGTCTATGACTGGACTGTAAGGAGCTTGGCGCGAAACAACCAAGCTCGCGGTGTTGCCCGCTTTAACTATACGATTTCGCTCGGCGCTTCTCCCAAGATCGTAGCTGAGGATGGCAAAGTGCTCAAAAAATAACGATGGGCTAAACATTTCGCAGCCCGATTTGTAGGTAATCCTTCGGCGGGGGAGGACTGCTGCCCCGCGATGTTAGGCAACTGCTGTTACATAGTGGCGGCGTCGAGATAAACCCGCCTCAGGCTTGGTATAGACCCATGCGGGGAACGGAAATGAAAATCGGACCACCGCGAGGCTCATTTTCGAGCTTCCCATTCGGGCGTAACGTGCAACATGCCGAAATCCTGTGACGGCACGCCGCTATCGTGCGGCGCGGCCTTTGTTCCGCCACCCGAGGCGCGTTCATAGACTTTTCACGTATTTTACCGGCACGAAGGAGTTCACATGGCTGCAACCGCAGTTCTGGTCTGGTACTTGGTAATCGCCGGCCCCCAGGGCGGCATGGTGGTGCTGCCTAGCACCTTCGACAAGCGCGAGCAGTGCACCGCCGCTATTACCGAATATCAGAAGCAGCCGACACCCGCCGGCTGGTCCATACAGTGCGTGCCGAGCGCATCGCCCTTCACCGACAATGGATCAGCCGAATAGCTCCGTTGTCGCTTGCCGGCTTAAAGTGGCGGCTAGTAGAACCCGCTGCCAACTGGTGAGCGCCAGCGGGCCTTTTTGCGGTCATAAATTAGTCTGTCGGCTTCGGCCTATCCACCCATGTCCCCCCGACCACATCGCGGCCGTAAGGATACTCAAGCCAGTCATTCAACTCTTGTAAAGTGAAGACCGCAGGCGTGCGTATCCAAGCTTTCGACGGGGAGACGCGGTGATGCGCATACGACGAAGGCCGCATGATTGGCACACGCGCGTTGGCGCGGCGGGCTCTATAATTGGCGTGAAGGTCAGGCGGCCTGCCGATCGGAAGTCAGTGGCCGAGACGCAAGCCGATCTCACGTGTTTCAAAATCAAGCAGCAGACTGTTCTTCTCGAAGTATCGGATGCCGATGATGTTGTGGTCGAGCCCAGGAACGCTCTCTACCTCGGGATTGTATGTGGTCGTGAAGTTCCAATCCTCCTGGCCTTCAGTTTTTACCAAGACTTTCGTGCCGGTATTCAATGACGTGCGCGGCTTTGAGGCGCCGGTTACGGCCATAATCGTCGAGTTGCCGGTGTCGTAGAGCGTTGGCCGGCAAATGGGTTCCGATCCCCATGAGATACAGGAGTCGAGTGTAGGAAAGTTGTATCGCGAACTGGCTTCTTTCCACCTTTGCACCCTGAAGTCCCTTTTCACATCCTTCGGCACGCCGATGTGGAGCGCCTCTACTTGTGGACAATTGGCGGCCTCGTTCGTGCATACCTTCCATTTGACGCCGATCGGCGAGAGGTAGTAGCCCCTGTCCAGGCCGGGCCCAACACTCACTACCGAAAGCGGTGACTTGATCATCCCGCCCGGTCCCCCTCCGCCAACTGGCGAGATGCCGAAAATGCCTTTGGGCCAAAGCGGGCCACCAACGATTTCTCCGGTACTGCGCCTGACTACTTTGTAGCGGATGAGGAATGGGATTGACGTGTCGGTGGAGACCGGAGAGCCCGGCGAACCGAAAGTCACACGAGCGTAGGCAATGTTGCCATAGTCGTCGTAAGTTGCGTACGTCATAATCACTTTTTGGGTGCTGATCGTTATCCCGTCTATCTTCTGGTCCTTGGTAATCTTTATTCCTGTGTCTGAGCAGATATCGTCTGGAAGCACCGATTTGCAATCAATCGTTATGCCGCTCGATCCGGTATCGAGCAACAGCGGCTGGTTCACTGCGTGATCGCCGAGCGAAAGGACCTTCACATAAAGCATGCGAACGTTCTTCGGCCTTCCGGGGTACTCCAGTTTGGTCAGAGGTACAGTCGAAGGGCGTTCATCTCCGGACCGGGCCGGGTGCATTGTGGTGCCAAGCGCCAGGGCAATTACAATCAGACGCGCAAAGCATTGCAAATGAATCCCCAATGCATCCCTCCGGCAGAGCTAAACTGTGGAAGGAAAGCTAGTTTTCCGGCACACGACTGTAAAGCTATTGATCGGACGATTGGGCAGCTCATATGATATTCATCGAGGAGGAGTTCGACCTCCTCGATGCCTTCATCGGTGAAGGCCCAAGATTCCGTCGTCATCGTTGGCGCCGTTCACCCAGATGACACCGTCCTCGGGCTCGAGGCCGAGGGTCAGGTCCTGGATGAGCGCTTCGCTGACGCCGAGGTCCCTGGCGATACGTTCGACGGTGTAGACGTAATGCACCTTATTGCGCTGCATGATCAGGCCGCCGCTGGTTGGGTCCGCAGTTTTGCGGATCTCCAATTCCACGGCAGCAAATCATCGATCCGCTGTGCTGGGTGGGCTGCGATGCGCGCCAGGATATCGGCGAGCCAGGCCAAGGGTCGATGTCATTCAACTTGGCGCTGACGATCAGGCTGTAAAGAACGGCAGCGCGCTGTCCGCCGCGATCGGAACCGCAGAACAGCCAGGACGGCGTGGCGTTGGGCCGGCGACAGGCCGTTGATCGCGCGCTCGATATCGAACAGGGCATCGATGCGCTTCACGGCTTCAACCGCTAGCGGGTAGACCAGGTTGTGCTTCTCGCCGCGCGCCTTCTTGCGGGCCGCCGCTTCGATATCGGCCAGCTCGAACACTTTGCGCCGGCTGTGGGCCCAACAACTGGCTGCCAGAATAGGCGCCGGCTGACGACCCGTCGCATAGAGATCGCCATAACTGCCAAAGGCATCGGCCTGCAGAATGCCGCTCCAGCCGGCGAGATGCGCCGCGGGATGTTCCCCTCGCCAAACGCTCCTGCCACCGCAAGGCCTGTGTCGCCGTGGCGCGCAAGCTGGCGGTGATTATGCACGTTGTGGAGCGAAGGAACGTTCTATGTTGGCGATCTCGTCGCGAGCCGAAGCGATGCCGCCCGACGCGCTCATCGTAGGAATCGCAGGCTGTTGGGAGCGCATCGATGAACTGTGCAGCGGAAGTTGAAACGCATGGCGTCGGTACGCCTGCGCGCGCCATTTGATACGAGGGATGCTTTCCGGCGGATGAGGACCGATGCAGACCAGGAACGACGCAACGCACGTTATCTTATGGGATGGCCCGCCCCTCCGGTTCCAGACAATCTGTCAGTCCGTGTCAGAAGGAGAAAGGGAAATGAACATCACCGTACTCGGAATCGATCTCGGAAAGACGCTCTGCAGCCTGGTCGGCCTCGACCGCGAAGGAGCGGTCGTGTTGCGTCGTCGGATGCGCCGGTCGTCCCTTGCTGCATTCGTCGAAAAGCAACCGCGCTGCATCATTGGCATGGGGGCGTGCTGCGGGGCGCACCATCTCGCTCGTCAGTTTGCCTCGCTTGGACACGATGTCCGGCTGATGCCGCCAGAGTATGTGAAACCGTACGTGAGGTCGCACAAGAACGATGATCGCGATGCGGAGGCAATCGCCGAGGCGGCGACACGACCGACCATGCGCTTCGTGCCGATCAAGTCGGAAGAGCAACTCGATGTGCAAACTTTGCACCGTGCGCGCGAACGGCTGGTCGGCACCCGGACGGCCCTGATCAATCAACTGCGGGGTGTGTTGTTCGATCGCGGCATTGTCATCGCCAAGGGACGGCCAAAGCTGAACCTGTGGCTGCGCGAGAACGTGCTGGACTGCACGATCCTAACCACCAGGATGCAGCAGCTCGGTCATGACATGGTCGACGAACTGCACGCGCTCGATCATCGGATCAAGCAGCTCGACCAGGAGTTCGAAGCGCTCGCCAAAAGCGATGAACGAGCCAGTCTCCTGCGCAGTGTGCCAGGCATTGGGGCGCTCAACGCAACGGCGCTGGGAGCAGCGGTCGGCGACGTGTCGGCCTTTGCGAAGGGGCGTGACTTCGCCGCTTGGTTGGGGCTTGTTTCGCGTCAGATCACGACCGGCGGCAAGCCGCGCCTGACGGGGATCAGCAAGCGCGGGAGCACTTACATGCGCGTGCTGTTGATCCATGGCGCGCGAGCGGCATTGCCATATCTGGCGCGAATGGACACCCAGCTCGGCGCCTGGCTGCGGGCACTGCTACAGCGCGCCAAGCGCAATGTGGTGGTCGTTGCGCTTGCCAACAAGCTGGCCCGGATCGCCTGGGCCGTGATGTCAAAGCAACGCCCCTATGAAGCCGTAAAGGCCTCGAATGGGTAACGAGTTGGTCGAGCGGGCGTGTCCCGGCAACTGCTCGGCCGCATGAAGTCTGCGGGAGGATGTACATAGAGATGGCCCAACGGTTGATCGGCGTTCGGCAAACCTGTCGACAGGCAGCGGCCCTTTCGAGGCCGAGTATCTTGTTAGGAGCCGAGCGCGCGAATCTCCATCTTGGCAGGGCGCCCAAAGCGCCGAGGCCGGATACATTGGTGCAGACCGGGTGTGCCTCTCAAAACATTCCGCTTGCAGACGGGGCGGGCCATACATTGCCTGCGGCCGCGCCGATCGGAAGACGACCGGACCGCGCTCGATTGCCTGTGACGCTGCTCCGTCAGTGCGATGGAAAAGTGCGCCGCGGCGGATCGAGCGCTGCAACGCTGCAGTCCAAACATCCCGTCGCAGAGCGCGGAGGACTGCACGGCGCATCGGAACTCGACGCCAGAACACCGGGTCGTGGCGTAGAGAACAGATTCGTATATTATCGTAGCGACAAGGAGAAACGACGATGGATGCCAAGTCTCGTAGAGCACAACCGATTAGGATGGCAAGATAAAAGTCCGCACATTGTGCGCCGGCCGGTCGGTTGTTTTTGTTGTAATTTTCGTCATTTATCGCACATTGAGAGTTTCCGCTGCAGCGTGCGATTCTATAGTAAATTGTTGATTTGTTGTGAGAATTTACAAGTTGCGAGGCGTACCCGCTCTCCAATACCGGGTTCGCCGCTTGTCCTTAAACGTCTGCACTTGAGCCCGTCTGCTTGTCGGGGTTTGGCTGAAATGGCGGAGGTTACCAAAAAGCGTTCGTGCGACGTCCGACAATCGAGCCCCGATCGAGCCCCGATGGGTTTGCCGGACAGTTGAAATGCGACGTTTTCTGGACACGCAAACGGCGGAACAGGCGGCTCGGTGCTTGGTTCTGAGCGATGTCGAACAAACGGTCGTTTTCTGGACAGGCTTTACAGGCTGCTTCTACGGCAAGACAGGCTGTCTGAGACTAAGATGGAGGATCCGCGCCGAGTCATTCGCTGCCAATCACATAAATTTGATTGTGGATACACGAGTTGAGGCGACCTCGTGTTGTATCGCTCAAATCAAAGGCGAGTATCGATAAGCAATTCTGCTCGGGGGAATCATGAACAGATCTCTTGTTGGCGCAGCTTTTCTTGCCGCTGGTGTATTCGCCGTGGATACATCTTTCATTTCTTATATTAGCGGAGGCGCGGGGATCGCGGCGCTTGCACAGGAGAGCCAAGGCTCTTCGGCGAATACAAGTAGCCCCACCAGCGGCTTCGGTAACGCTGGTGCGGCGCTGGGAGCAGGCGGGCAGGCTGTGGGCAGCACCACATCGTCGAGTTCGTCGCCTCAGCAGGCGCCGTCGATAGGAGGCTCTAGCGCTGCACAGGACAGCGACAACCCTGACGCTGCGGCCAAGGTTGGCGCGCAGCCGGCCGCCGCCAAAACCACCGATGCCCAGCCGGCGGATGCCAAGGCCAGCACGGAAGCGGCCAAGACGACGGATACGCAAGCAGCGCCGGAGGCGCAAACAGCAGCGACCGCTACAACTCCGACCAGCGGCGATCCCGAAGCGATCGGCACGCCGAAAGTTGACCTGCCCAAGGCAGCGGGCAATGGCAATCTCGGCTACTCCATCGGCGTCGATGTTCCAGCCTTCCATGGTATCGAACCGCAGATCGCGCTGAACTACAATTCGTCGCGCAAGACCAAGCTTGGCGGCCTCTACCAGGGCTGGCTGGGTTATGCCTGGGGGCTCGATGGTTTCGATGTCATCGAGCGGTCAAGTCCCGGCTATGGCATGCCGGTCTTCGATGCCAGCGACATCTATTTGCTCGATGGCCAGGCGATGGTCACTTGCGTTGCCGGCATGGTGTCGCCATCGTGTTCGACCGGCGGCACGCATGCGACGGAGAATGAATCCTATCGCCGCATTGCGCTCAACAGCAGCACCAATGAATGGAAGGTGACGGATCGCGACGGCACCGTCTCGACATTCCGCTCGGTGGCGGCGGTTGCCAATCTGACACCGACCGCCGGCACGCCGGCCTATGACCTGGCGATGAGCTATCGTTGGCTCGTGACCTCGGTTACCGACACCAATGGCAACAGCGTTGCCTACACCTACACTTGCCCGGCGAGCCCGACCTGCTATCCCGACAGCGTCAGCTACAACGGCACGGTGGTAAAATTCTACTACGAGACCCGTCCGGACATGATCCTGATGGGCAACGGCCGCGATATCTCCGAGACCAGCAAGCGCATCAAGACGATCGGCGTCACGGTCAGCGGTGTCGTGCGCGGCGCCTACAAACTGACCTACGACCAGGCGCCGTTCTCCAACACCTCGCGGCTCACCCAGATCACCCGCTATGGCACCGATGCCGCCATCGCCGGTGACGGCACCGTTACAGGCGGCACCGCCAAGATCCTCGGCCAGATGGCCTATCAGAACACCGATGGGGTTTATACGACTGTCAGCGGCGCGCCTCCCAGTAATGCACCAAAGCTAGTGGGCGACCTGGACTTTGACGGCCGGGACGAGATGTACGGGGTGACAACCCAGAGCACCTACAACGGCGGTGGTCACAACGGCACGCCCAGTACGAGCTACACGCGCTCAGAATCTGTTTTAAAATTCACCACAACCGGATCGCTGTCCGCCACGAACAAGATTGGAGTTGTCGGATGGAACGCCCCCTCTGGGCAAGCCGACAATCCCCCGGGCCTTTTCGTCGGACCGGGCCGCTTCCTTGCGACAAAGAACACAATGGATTTCGCGGTATCCGCGACGAAGTCCGAAATCAACGGAGCAACAGGTCATACTACTAGCACCACGACCACGTCGATCGTTAAGACCGATGCCTCTTTGGCGTTGACCAAGGTTGCATGCTCGCCGTCGGCACCTACAGGCTACGAAGTAGTTTGTAATGCTTTGTCCACCAATGCGATAGTCACGGACGCTGACGGGACGGGAGTTGATGCGGTAAACGCCAAAGGCTATACTTACTACGTCCACGGGGTTGGCGATTTCCTCGGCAACGGCCACCAGCAGCCACTCTACTGGGGGCCCAGTGGAACGTCGACGAAGGGGGTGCTTTCTAACGGCAGTTGGCAACCGGGCGGGACCTCGTTCGGCATTGCATGCTCCACGGGCGCCTATTCAGGGGGGCCTGGCAGTTGCGCGCTGGCCGATATCAACGGCGACGGTGCGACGGACGTCGTCATTTATAACGGCAGCAACGGCAACACTCAGGTCTGGCTTTCGACCGGGGCCGGCTTCAAGGGCTACACGGTTTCTCCGATGGCGGGTACATCTGCTGTCGTGCGTGACTTCGACAACAGCGGCAAGGCTTCTGTCATCACGATTGGTGGTCCCAATATCCCCGGGTCAGGGCCTCGAACCGGTCCGGTGCGGGTTTTCTCTTTGCGGCCATCATCGACCGCGCTTACGCCAGTTGAGTTCACGCTGCCGGTGCCGCTGACGGCCGGCACAGTGATCGGCGATTTCAACGGCGATGGGCTGCCGGACTTTACCGACTACACCAACATGTTCATCTCGAACGCCGGCACAGGCAACCCGAACCTGCTTCGAAGTGTGGTGACGGAACTGGGTGGCACGGTCGCGGCGGAATATGCGCCATCGTCGACGTGGGTGAACAATTACCTGCCGCAAGTGGTGCATGCGGTATCAAAGCTGTCGGTCGGTGACGGGCGCGGCCAGACGGCGGTGTCGAGCTACACCTATGCTGGCGGCATCTACGATCCCGCGGCGCGCAAGTTTTTGGGTTTTGCCTCGATCGTGGAGACAAAACCGCTGGCCAATGGCGAGATGGCGGCACCGACGGTGACGACCACCTACCGGCAGGATCTGGCGAGCTATGGCCTGCCGTCGCTGACGGTGTGGAAGGATGGTGCCGGTGTTGTTCACAAGCAGGTGGCCGAGACCTATGCGGTCAACACGGCGACAAAACCCTACACCGTTCAGAACACGGCAACGGGCACGACCCTGACCGAGAATATCTCGCTGACTACCCGGGTCGAGCGTGGTTTCGACGCTTACAACAACATCACCAGCCTCAAGGACTATGGCCGCACCGATGTCAGCGGCGACGAGACCTGGACCACGCGCTACTTCGCGCCCAACACCACCGCCTACATCGTGTCGTTGCCGAGCAGCCAGACAATACGGTCCGGCCTCGACGCCAGCTTCCCTTATATCGGCTATGACGAGACCTATTACGACGGCAACGCTGGCGCCAACGCGACGGCGCCGACCAAGGGCAACATTACGCGCAAGCGCAGCTTCGCGGATTATTACGGCTCACCGCAAAAGGAGGTGAACCAGTATTTTGCCTACGATACCTATGGCAACAAGATCTCAGCGACCGACGGCGTAGGCGACAAGACCGAGTGGGATTTTGACGCTACCTATCACCTGTACCCGGTGACGCAGCGCTCACCTCGCTACTTTGCCACCGGCGGCCAGGCAGCCGACACGCGCTTTGTCTCGAGCGCCACCTACAATCCAGTCTGTGGGCTGCCCTCGACCAAGACCGACCTCAACGGCGTCGTGAAGACCTTTGCCTATGATGCCTACTGCCGGCCCTGGCAGGTCTCACAAAGCGTGACTGGCGCCTATGCCAAGACGCGCTTCGAGAACGAGGGCAATCCGGCAACCCAGGCGCTGGTCAAATACACACCGCTGCCGAATGGCGCCAGCGGGGGGGCGGTCGAGGATTTTACCCGTTCCTATTACGACGGGCTTGGCCGGGTCTATCGGGTGGAAACGCCTGGAGAGACGGCCGCCGGCCCGACGCGCATTGCCGACGCCGACTATGACCCGCGCGGCAATGTGCTGCGGACCGCCTTCCCGCGCTTTGTCGGCGACACTGCGCAATGGGCCACCAACAGCTATGACTGGGCCGACCGGCTGGTGAAGACGGTCTTTGCCGATGCCAGCCAGACGATTTTTGCCCACAGCCTCGACAGCGGCACCGGCACCAATCCTCGGCTGTTCGCAGTGACCGAGACGGACCAGATCAACGCAACGACGACGCGTCAGTCCAAGAGCGTGTCCTCGACACGCGGCGATGTCGTGCAGGTGGTTCGCGATCTCGGTGGCCTCGCCCTGACGGAAGGCCGCACCTACGACGTTCTCGGCCGCCTGATCGGGGTCAGCGATCCCGGTGGCTCGACCTGGGCCTACAGCTACGACATGCTCGGCAACCGGCTGTCGGCGTCGGATCCCGATCTCGGCACCTGGTCCTACATCTATGACGGCGCCAACCGGCTGATCAGCCAGACCGATGCGCGCAGCACGGTCACGGCACTCAGCTATGATCAGATGGACCGGCTGATCTTGAAGACGGCAACCGCATCTGGCGGCAGTCCAGTGACGCTGACGCAGAACACCTATGACGAGGCGGCATCTGGCTTTTATAACATCGGCCAGCTGACCACTTCCACCAACCCTGCTGCCACGCAGAGCTTCAGATATGACGGCTTTGGTAAGATCGCCCGACAGGATGTCACCATCGCCGGGCTGACCCACACCACGACGAGTGTGCGCGATGCCTCTGGTCAGACACTGGCGACACAATACCTGCCGGTGCAGCTCGACTTCGGCACGGTGGCCGCACCGCTGCAATACACCACAGGCAACAAGCTCGCCTCGGCTCCCGGCTTCATCACCTCGACCCTCTATGAGGCCGATGGGCAGACAAAAGAAATCAACTACTCGAATGGCGTCAAAACGTCCTTTACCTACTCGCCAACCCGGCGCTGGGTGACGCGTGTCACCACGGCCAGGGGCGCCACCGTGCTGCTGGACGATCAGTATGCTCGTGACAGCCTTGGCCGCATCACCGGCACCACGGGGCTCACGGCTTCCGACAGCTGGACCTACATCTATGACAATGCCGATCGGCTGACATCAAGCAGCAACCTGGGCGACACCACGCTGAGTGAGAGCTTTGTCTATGCCACCAATGACAACATGACCTCGCGCACCCGTGTCGCCGGCACATACACATACCCCGCATCAACAGCGCCAAGGCCGCATACACCGACATCGGTCGGCGCCAACGCCATGGCTTATGACGCCAATGGCAATCTCACATCGGACGGCAGCCGCACGCTCACTTGGGACGAGGCCAACCGGCTGAAGACCGTCAGTCTCGCCTCCAACACCGTCAACCTCACCTACGGCCCTGACGGTGCGCGTGTTAAAAAGGCGTCATCCTTCGCCACCACGCTCTATCCCGACGCCAATGTCGAGATCGATCCGGCAACGCCGGGCGCGGAAATCTACACCAGATATCCGCATCCCGACATCAAGGTCACCGGCACGGCCAAATTCTTCCTACACAGGGATCACCTGGCTTCGGTGCGGATGGTCACCGATGCCTCGGGCGCCATCGTCGAGCAGACCAATTACGCTAGCTACGGCGAACGCCTCAACTCCGGCTTCCAGACGCAAAAGTCCTACATCGGCGAGCGCTTCGATCCAGAGACCGGGCTGCTCTATCTCAATGCCAGGTACATGGATCCCGTGCTCGGACGGTTCGTTCCGCCAGATCAGCAAGGCGAACAGGACGCCGGGGAGTCGCAGCCGTGAATGCCGCCCGCACATTGGTGCTGGCTGAGGATTCGGCGGCCTGGCTGGTGGTCCTTGCCCTGCTGATGGTGCTCGCGGGATTGCACCCATCGGCGGCGGAAGAGTTGGTCCCGTTGGTCCCGTCGAACCCGGCAACCTTTGTCCGCGCCCTGCTCGATGCGCCGGAAGCCGAAATGAATTTTGGCCGGGCGAAGCTGGCGGTCGACAAGTTCGTCGATCCCTCAATCGATGATATCGCCGCCCTTGCCGAGATCGGCAGCATGGTCGTTACGGTCAACAAAATGATCGCGACATTGCCGCCCGATGCCGCTTCGACCAGCATGGAGAGGGTGAAGGCGCTGCGCGCCTTCCTCTACAAGGGCGGCTGGTGGAACAATGGCCGACCGTTCGAATACGACCTCTCTGATCCCTACGGCCAGAAACCCGGGTCGCAGTCGCTGGTCAACTACCTGGCGACGCGAAAGGGCAATTGTGTCTCGATGCCCGCTTTGTTCATCATCCTCGGGCAGCGGCTTGGTCTCAATGTAACGCTGTCGACGGCGCCGCTGCATGTGTTCGTCAAGTTCACCGACGACGCGACTGGCAAGACCTGGAATCTCGAGACGACCAGCGGCGCCGGTTTTACGCGCGACGCCTGGTATCGGCAAAAGCTTGAGATGACCGACGAAGCAATCTCCAATGGCGTCTATCTCAAGACGCTGTCGCAGCGCGAGGCGCTGTCGATTGTTGCGACACCGGTCCTCGACAGTCTGATCGCCACCGGCCGCTACGAGGAAGCGATCGCGGTAGCCGATGTGCTGATCGAAGCCTATCCGGCCAACGCCTACACGCTGGTGAAGAAGGGCACGGCCTATTACCGGCTGCTCGATACCACCATCATCGAGAAATATCCGAAGCAGAGCGACATTCCTGCAGACAGGATAGCTTACGCGAATGAGCTCTACCAGGCCAACAGGCAGGCCTTCGCCAAAGCCGAAGCGCTCGGCTGGCGAGAGCCGAAGTTGAATTGACGTGACGGACAAATTGCTGGGCAGGGGGATGTGATGGGATCTATCAGCAACAGGGTTTTTCAACGGTTAATCGCCGTGGTGCTGGCCATCTCCATGGTGGTTGCTGGCACAGCCGGGGTCTATGCGTCTGCGGCGTTTGGGGTGCATCAGCTGGCCCAGAAGGTCCGCTCCGATGTACAGACTGTGCGGTTTATCTCACCCGACGGCTGGGATCCGACTCTGCCCGGTGTTGGCACTAATCGATACGCATATGCTCAGAACGATCCCATCAATAGGAGCGACCAGAACGGACACTTCTTTATCGTCGACGATGCGATTGAAGCGACGATTGTCCTAGGACTCATGCTAGCGATGACTGCAACAAAACCTGTCGAACCGACCGGGTACGCAGGTCTGACTGAAGAGCAACGACAGGAGATACAGGATCGAACCGCTGCACTGGTTGCGCAGGGCCTGAGCCAAGCTGAAGCCGTACAAAGAGCCACAGACGACGTCCGCTCCACATCGATCCGCTCTGCTCGACAACAGACCATGCGCGAGAATCGAGCGATCGGTCGAATGGCTGAAATTGCAGCGCGACAAGCATTTGAAGACCGAGCCGGCGCAAAGGCTACGACGCAAGTTTCATTCCGCGATCCAGAAACAGGCGCCTGGGCAAAACTGGACGCTGTTGTTTATGATCAGTCGACACGTACCTTGAGTGTCGATGAAGCTAAAGCCAACAAAGCCAAGTTAAGTAAAAGTCAAGAAGTTGTGATGGCCGCGATTAAGGATGGCACCGCTGTTCCATTCGGAAAGAAGGCTGAAGAGGCGGGATTGGAAAGTGGGGATCCCGTCAAAAATCAAGCTGACAAAATCAGCGTTACCAAAACAACCGTAGACACGGGCAGTGGCAAGATTGACACTACCCCGTACCCGTGACATCAAAAAATGGAAACACCTAACGTGATAAACGCAGAAAAGATCCGAGACAAGGTAACGGACGCTTTGCGATCTCGCTTCGACAACAGATTATTTAATGCAAATAGTAAAAGAATCCATGTATCGTCGCCCGACAATATGACTGATTTCGCAGTTGAAATTGGAATACAGGCCGATCGCCGGTATGAGGAGTATGAATGCTATCTGACTGCGACTATAAAGTGGAAGAAATTTTCGAAATTGTATAAGAATTTTGACATTTGGTATCATAAAGACAAAGAAGAATTTCGTCCGAAATCAAATAAAATTTTTTGTGTTGCATCGTTTGATAATATCGTTGATGGCTTTTCTGCGAAAGGGAGGGCCCCCTTTATTGTTTCATCAGAGGAAGATATTGATGCATTTATTGCTCGGTGTTTGGACGACCTCCAAGGAGAGGTCGGGGTTTGGATTAGGAGGTGGTTTAGTTGGGAGACTGCCGTGGATGTATTGGATGTAAACAAAAAAATTTGCGGAGCTTGGAGAGACATAGCTTACTATTGTCTGCTTGATCAGGCATACGGTCGCGAATATGCATGCAAATGGATCGCAGCAATCGATTCTGCCGGTATGCCCAAATTGTTGGGCGCCCAGATTGACTGGATAAGACTGAATTTGTGCGCGTAGCATGGCTGCGATACGGATTTTTTAACTTCGATGCGCGGCCCGGAATCGGAAGGTCGATCCTTCATGCCCTAGACTAGTCTAGGACGTAGCCAGCGTGTCGTATCGGGTTGCGATGCGACGGAATTGCTTGGCCTTGTTGAAGAAGCGTTCGACGAGGTTGCGCGACTTGTACAGGAAGGGGCTGAAGCAGATCGCGTCCTTGCGCGGTTGGCCTTGGGCGGAATGTTGGCCCATGCCTTTCGCTCGGCGACAGCATTGCGCAAGGCGTTCGCATCATAGCCCTTGTCGACGAGAAGCATGGCACCCTCCGGCAATTCCTTGATCAAGTCCGCTGCGGAGGCGATGTCACTCATCTGGCCTGCCGTGAGCGTCAGCTTGATCGGCCTGCCTTGGGCGTCGACAAGAGCATGGATTTTGGTTCTCAGCCCGCCTCGGGAACGACCGAGACAATGATCTCGATCCCCCTTTTTGTCGTCGCGCCCTGCTGATGCACGCGAACAATGGAGGTGTCGATCATCTGCAACGTGCCGTCATGGGCTTTGGTGACGGCATCCATGAGGCGGTCCCACACATCTGCTTTCCGCCATCGGACGAAGCGATTGTAGCAGGTGGTGCGCAGGCCGTATCGTTCGGGCAGATCGCGCATGGCGCACCCGATCTCAGCACCCTGAAGATCCCACGCAGCACCCTGCGGTCGTCAACGCGCAGCACTCCTCGCGGCTTGTCGGGCAATAGAAGCTCGATCGCGCGCCATTCGAAGTCAGTCAGGTCATATCGGCTCGTGCGGAGCCTGAATCATAAAACGGCGTGGTATGGAAATAAATTGCGGGCGGTCAACGACTCTTACAGCCGGACGGCCATTGCCTTTGTCTCATCCCGTCGTGTGCTGTCCGAACCAATGCCACTTCGAATGATGGGCATTTTGGCGGGTCCAATTTGATAAACAAAAATTATCAAACAAAATCAGCTACATCTGGCGGAGGAAGTGGGCATGGTCTTTCAGGTCAAAGCGCACCGACCTGCCATCGTCGAATGCGCACGTTCATAGTCTGTGTGCTGATCTCTTCGATCACACCAAGCGTGCCGTTCTCGACGCCAAGCCCACGCTCGTTGCGCAGGAACATGACACGGTCACCGCTGGCGAAAGTTCTAGCACCGCGTTCCACATCCACTTGAACATCGTCGCCGAGATCGCCGGCGGCGCGCATGGCCGAGAAGTCATGACTGCGTTCGATCCGTTCGTCGCGCAGCCGCGAGGCCGAGCGGTAGGCGGCCGACGCCACGGCGCTGCTCCCTGCCTTGCGGCCAATGACCTTGACGTCAAGATGATAGATCGCCATCGCGACCAGATCATTTGCACGGCAAAGCGCATGTCGGCACGACGTATAAGCGCGCCCCCCCCTCGAAAAATTCTCGGGAGCGATCATCCCTTCCAGGACCGTCCCGGCAACCTTGCAGCATTGTGCCGGGTGCTCGATTATCATCGCTCCATCAACAGCTTATGGAAACGATGATGCGCAAACATGGGCTAATCGCGGCGCGACTCACGATCCATTCCGTCGGGACGGCGGATGGTGAAGGTGGTTGCTCCTCGATAGAATCGGAAGCGGGCCCACGATTGGCGCCGGGCCCAAATATCGGACGGAGGGCAACCATGGAGCAGTATGTCGGCCTTGATGTTTCCTTGAAAGACACCGCAATTTCGATCCGCCAGGATGGTGAGCGGATTTCGCGTGGAAAATGTCCTTCTGACCCTCAGATACTGGCGCAAGTGATCCGCAAGCATGCACCGCACGCCAGCCGCGTCGTCTTCGAGACAGGGCCATTGGTAACTTGGTTCTATCACACGTTGGCGGCTAAAGGTCTGCCTGCGATCTGCATCGAATAAATTTCAAATCGCGATCAATTTGTCGGGAATATTGCGATAAATTTTGTTTATAGAGACTGTTCGATAGTTTATTTACCACAGGTGCATTTTGATCCCTTTACTCCTAAAGACTTCATGCCTCGACCTGATCGCACTATCCGAACGCACCGCAACGGCCTGTCCGCTTCATCTTGCCAGATGATTGGGATTCGAGCGGCGTCCCGCATGGCGCACGTTCGGCCACCTAAAGGTTTGCCGCACTGCACCAAACGGCCCCACCATTAACCCTGTGGATAGACCGGAAGCAACTCCAACAATCCCGGCGAGGCCCTCCAAGAACACCTAGACTGACGCTCTAGGGGAATCGAGTGGATGTGGATCAATTCGAGTAATCGCGTGGTGTTGTGCACGTTGCTGGCAATCTCCGGCTGCACGTCGACGCCGGGCAAGGATTTTTTTACCGAGACCGTCGAGAGCCTGCACGCCAAGAACTCGCCTTTGCGGGCGGGCTATACAGGACCCGGCGCTGTCACCTCGGCCTCCGATCAGGCGCAACGCTTCAACGGCGCGCAGTATCAGGGCTCGGGCCAGTTTGTGTCGTCCGCCGCCCCTGTTGCCCAGGTTACCGACACCGGGGCAGGCCAGTACGAGCTCAACCTCGTCAATGCACCGGTCGCAGACGCCGCAAAGGCCGTGCTGGGCGATGCCTTGCATGTCAATTATGTCGTCGATCCGCGCGTGCAGGGCACGGTCACCTTGCAGACATCGAAACCGGTGTCGAAGGATGCACTGTCGGACATACTGGAATCGGCACTTGCCGTGAACAGTGCCGGGATCGTCAAACGCGGCGGCACCTATCAGATCGTCCCACTTTCGGAGACGCTGTCGAGCACGCCTTCGGTCAGCGTGCCGTCGGTCACGCCGTCGGGGCCAGGCGTCAAAGTGCAGGTGCTGCAACTGCAATACATCGCCGCCGACGAAATGAAGACCATTCTCGAGCCGATCACCAGGCAAGGCTCGGTATTGCGGGTCGATTCGACGCGGAACCTGATCACCGTCGCCGGCAACAATACCGATCTCGACGCCATTCGCGAAGCGGTGTCGGTGTTCGATGTCGACTGGATGCGCGGCATGTCGGTAGCGCTGCATCCGCTGAAAGCCTCCAAGCCGTCGGCGGTGGCGACCGAACTCGATTCAATCTTCGGCACTAAGGAGGGGCCTGGCGCCAAGCTCATCCAGTTCATTCCCAACGACCGCCTGAACTCGGTGCTGGTCATCACCTCGCGCCCGGCCTATCTCGCGCGCGCCGCGACCTGGATCGCCAAGCTGGACAGGCTGGCCGAGACCAATGAGGATCAGCTGTTCGTCTACCAGATCCAGAACCGCCCGGCTAAGGAACTGGCCGAGGTCCTGAGCTCGGTTCTCGGCACCACGGTCAAGACCAAAGGGGGCTCATCCGGCTCCAACGTCTCGCCTGACCAGACGCCGATCACCATGCAATCCGACGGCGTGACGCCGGCGCCGCTGACCGGGCCTTCGCCCGCCGAAGAACTGGCACCCGACGGGCAGCCCAAGCCGCATGCGACGGTGGTCGCCGATGTCGAAAACAACTCGCTGCTGATCCAGACCACGTCGCGCGACTACGAGCGCATCGAGCAAATCCTGACCAAGGTCGACGTTCTGCCAACGCAAGTCATGCTGGAAGCCGTCATCGCCGAAGTCACGCTCAACGACGATTTGAAATACGGCCTGCGATGGTTCTTCGAGAATGGCGGGACCAAGGTGTCGCTGTCTGATGTCGCGAAGGGTGCCGCCGCTGCCGCTCTCCCCGGCTTCAACTGGAGCTACGCCACTGACAATATCCAGGTGACGCTGAGCGCGTTGTCGAAGGTCACCGACGTCAACGTCATTTCGGCGCCAACGATCATGGCCCTGAACAACCAGAAAGCGATATTGCAGGTTGGTGACCAGGTGCCGATCCTCACCCAGCAATCGCAGGGCACTTCGAATGGCGCCGCACCGATCATAAATTCGGTGCAGATGAAGGATACAGGCGTCATCCTGACGGTGACGCCACGCATCAACGCCGCCGGCCGGGTTATGCTCGACATCCAGCAGGAAGTCAGCAACGTGACGACGACGACGAGTTCCGACATCAATTCGCCGACGATTCAGCAGCGCAAGATCCAGACGCGTGTGCTCGTCAATGATGGCGAGAGCCTAGCATTAGGTGGTCTTATACAGCAGAACAACAGTGTCGACCGCAGCCAGGTGCCGATCCTTGGCGATATCCCGATTATCGGCAACGCCTTCAAGCAGAAGGATGATGGCATCAAACGAACCGAGCTGATCATCTTCATCCGGCCGCATGTCGTGCGCGATATCAACGAGGCCCGCGAAGTGACCGAGGAATTCCGGGGCAAGATCAGCCTGCAGACGCCAATCCAGAAGCGGCGGGGTGGCACTCCCCTGCAGCAGGATTTGAAGCGGCTGGCCTACTGACCATGGAAGCAGATGTCCCGATCCTGATTGTTGCCGGTCTGGTTCTGGCGGCCATTCTCGTCGGCATAACCGTCGTCGACTTCAGGCGCATGGTGATCCCGGATTTTCTCAATCTGGCCTTGGCCGCCGGCGGGCTTGGCTTTCAATTGCTGGTGCGGCGCGACAATGCGCCGATACAGATCCTGGCCGCCGTGTCGACGCTGGCTGTTTTCTGGGCTCTGCGGCACGGCCACTTTCTGCTCACCGGCAGGATCGGGCTCGGCCTTGGCGACGTCAAAATGCTGGCCGCCGCCGCTCTGTGGATCAGTCCGCTGCTGTTGCCGGTGCTGCTGTTCATCGCCAGCGCCGCCGCGCTTCTGTTCATCGGGGGACAAGTCGTTGCCGCGGGACCGGCGGCAGCGCGGTCGCGTGTGCCGTTCGGTCCTTTCATTGCCATCGGGCTGGGCTGCAGCTTCGTGCTCGAGCAATTTGTTGGACTAACCCTGGGAGTGCTGTGATGCACATTTTCCGTCGCATTGGCTCGGCCGATAACAAGCAGGGTGGACCCAACGACCGCGAGGCCGGCTTCACGCTGGTCGAGCTTCTGGTCGTGCTCGCCATCATCGCTCTGATCGCGACGCTGGTCGCGCCGCAAGTGCTGCGGTATCTTGGCTCGGCCCGCACCAGCGCGGCCAAGGCGCAGATCAGGAACATTGAGAGCGCCCTCGAGCTCTATTATGTCGACAATGCCAAATACCCGTCCGATGACGAAGGGCTCAAAGCTTTGGTGACGGCACCGCCAGGTGACACGCAATGGAACGGGCCTTATCTGAAGACAACCAGCGGCCTCAATGATCCCTGGGGCAGGCCTTATGTCTACCAACTGAAGCCCGATGCGAGCGGCGTTGTGATCCGTACGTATGGCCGCGATGGCAAACCCGACGGGACGGGCGAGGATCAGGACGTCACCAACTGAGGCATGTCGCCAAAAAACGGCATTGAGACGGCAAAAGTCGCGAGGTCACGTGTGAGAACGCGCGTCAGTTTTCCGATTGTGCCTGCGGGCTTGCGAGGCTCAGTCGCGCGAAGCCGTTGGATGCATAGGTCGCGCCGTCCCGGGCGACCGAAATCCTGAAGCGAATGGCGCTCGGTAGCTGGCGATTGAGTTTCCAGTCCGCCGACCATGACCCCTTCGAACCATCAAGATATTCGAACTGCAAGCCGGTGACGCCGCCGATCAACGGTACGGTCCGGCTGTCGACCTCACCACCGGCGCTGCTTCCCCGACGCAGGTTCTGGACGATGGACAAAAGGCCGTCATCGGTGGGCAGGATCGTGACTTCCCGAAGAGCGGAGGAGCCGAAGCTGATCGCCATGATGCCGTTGAACTGCAACTGATTGGGCTGGCCACTGAAATAGATCACGTCGTCAGGTGTCGATTGCGTCAGCGGCAGAGCCTCGGCATTGCCCAGCGTGGCTTCGAGAAACCGTGTCGCGGCATCCACCTCCATCTGCATCTGGGTGGCATTGCTGATGCGCATCATGGTCCGGGCCTGACCGAGGAAGACGACCATCAATGCCGAAATCACGCCGACGAGCGCGAGCCCCACCAGCACGTCGATGAGGGCAAAACCTTCAACCCCGGGACGTGTGGAAACTGGTCGCGGGTAGGCGGCAGCCCTCGCGCCGGCTCTCGTGAACTGGCGAGATGACGGTAGCCGTGCGATGTCGGCCGCGTGAAAAAGGAAGCCGTTCATTGCGGGTTCTGCTGTCTGGCTGGCAAGAAAGTGAGAAACGATCCGCTTGTCCCCGCACCGCTTTTCTCAATGACGACGGCGGACATCTTTGCCTTCGCCACATCGACCGGATACGCCTTGAGTGTCCAGCCCGATTGGGCAATCCCATCCATTTTGGCGGCGCCCTCGGTTCCGGCCTCGCCATTGTATTCCGCCATGATGGCTCGAATTTTCCGTGCTGCCTCCACCTGTTCCCTGGCCGTCACGATGCTGCGGCTGGCCAGCACGATCGTCTGGCTGGCGATGCCCAGCACCAGGGCAAGAATGGTCATGGCGACGATCATTTCGAGGATCGAGAAGCCGTCTTCACTGGAGCTGTTGGTCGGCATCATGGCTTCATCCGTCGGCTGGCGAGGCCGGTCAGCCAGTTCACTTCGATGCGCGCTGTCTGTGCTGCTCGCTGCAAATCGATTTCCAGGCCCGACGAACTGCCGTCGGGAAGAAATGTCAAAACCGCCTGATGCCCATCCAACATGGTTTCGCGGCCGGTCGTCACCCTCAATTTCACGTCCTCGGGCAGATTGAGCACATGCCTGTCGTCGAAACGGATTGTCCGGCCGCTTGCGTCGATGACAATTCGCTGCGGCCTGGCCGTGGCGATGGCCAAGGTGCGTGACATGCGGAACCCCGAGACAATCTCGTTTGATGAGGTTTCCAGACTTTCCGACCGGTATCTCTGGACGATGCCGGGCGCCGCGATCGCGGCAACAACGGCCATGATCGCCAGCACGACCAGCATCTCGACCAAAGTGAACCCGGCCTCGTCGTTCTCTCGTTTGGGGACAGACAAGGATGCCGTCACTGCAGCGTCAGATCGTTGATGCTGAGGATCGTGGTCATCACCGAGATGACCAGACTGCCGACGAGAAACCCGAGCGATATGGTCATTGCTGGGGTTAGCAGCTTAAGCAGCGTGTCTATCCGCCGGGTCAGTGCCGTCTGCAGCATCTTTCCCGCACGATCAAGCACGACAGGAAGCGCGTTGGCGTCGTCGCCGAGCGAGATCAGCGATAGCGTGGCATTGTCGAACAGGCCGGCATTGGCGGCGGCGTTGTGAAGCCGGGCACCGTTCGCCACCTCCTCCTCCATGGCGGCGAAACTCGCCCGTAGCGAACTCTGCTGTGAAACATTGGTTGCCAGGCGCAAGGCCTCGCTGATCGTCACGCCATTGCCCAGCAACAGCGAAAGCGTTTCAAGATATCGGGCAAGCACCGCGTTCTTGAACAGGGCACCGACCACCGGCGTTTTCAGCAGCCAGCGCGAAAACGTGCTCTTCGCGGCCGCGGACCTGGAGAGGACGAGATAGCCGAGCAACCCGGACAGGATGATCAGCGGGAAGATGAAGGGGTAATCGTTGAAGACGCTGCCGAAGCCGGAGAGCATCCGCATCGTGAACGGTTTGGGAGCTGCGGACCCCTCGAAAATGGGCTCGAGCGCCGGTACCAGAACCGTGGCCAGGACGACCATGGCTCCACTCATCACCACCAGCAGGAATGCCGGATATGTCAGGGCTTCGACGATCGAGGCACGGCGTTTTGCCTTGGCTTCGAACGTGGCGGCCAGGCGCTGGCATATATAGGCCATCTTGCCGCTGCGTTCGCCGCTGGCCAGCAAGGCGGCGATATCGGGCGTGATACTGGGTAAGGTCAGAAACGCGTCGGCGATGGAGCGTCCGCCGGTGGTGAGGTCCAGCACGGTCTGCAATTGCTGGCGCCTGGTGGCGTTGCCTTCGCCCGAAATGACCGCGCTCAAGGCGCGGTCGATGGTGAAACCGGCATTGAGCAGCACTGAAAGCTCGCCAAACAGCCGGCTGAGATCAACCTGCCGCGTCAGGGTAAAGCTGCCCTTGCCCGGCAGCCTAATCGCGGTCTTTTCGTCGCTGGCGGGTGCAAGATGGTAGGAGCGGCGCCCTTGCTGGGCCAGCTTGCGCGCGGCATCCTGTTTGGTCGGCGCGTCGACGACGCCGTTTTCCCTGGTCCCGTCCACCAGATACGCGCGATAGGCATATGCCGGCATCATCCGCCTCCGTCGAGATCGATGACGCGCCGCACTTCTTCAAGCGTGGTGACCTGACGCCGCACCAGCGTGGCCGCATGCACCGCCATCGGGATCAGGTCGGCTTCTGCCGCCGCCCTGGCGATCTCAAACTCGCTGGCGCCTTCGTCGATAAGGGCGGCAATGCGCGGCGACACTTGCAGCATTTCGTAAGTCACAGTCCGCCCACTATAGCCCGAACCGTTGCAGTTCTTGCAGGGAGCACCGGCGCTGGCGGCGTGGCAAATCGGGCAAACACGGCGCAGCAGCCGCTGGGCGATGACGCCCCGGATCGTCGCGCCAAGCAGATAGCCGTCGACGCCCATGTCGCGCAGGCGCGTCAGCGCGCCCGCCGCGCTGTTGGTGTGCAGTGTTGAAAACACCAGATGGCCGGTCAGTGCCGCCTGGATGGCGATCTGCGCGGTCTCGCGGTCGCGTATCTCGCCAAGCAGAATGATATCGGGATCCTGTCGCAGGATCGAACGGAGCGCCGTCGCGAAGTCGAGGTCGATCGCCGGATTGACCTGCAACTGCGTAATTCCCGCCATTCTGTATTCCACCGGGTCTTCGACGGTGAAGACCTTCACATCGGGCTTGGAGCATTCGGCCAGGATCGAATAGAGCGTCGTCGTCTTGCCGCTGCCGGTTGGGCCGGTGACCAGCACGATGCCGTTGGCGGCCTGCGACATCGCCCTGACCTTGGCTTGCGCGGCGGCGTCATAACCCAGCCGTTCCAGCCGCAGCTCGACGCCGGCCCGGTCGAGAATTCTGAGCACGATGGCTTCGCCATGGATGGACGGAATGACCGAGACGCGTAGGTCGATGTCGCGACCGCGCACCGCGATCCGCATTCTGCCGTCCTGTGGCAGACGCCGTTCGGCGATGTTCAACCGCGACAGGATCTTGATGCGTGTCGAAATGCCCGACAGCATTGCCGAGGGCGCCGTATCCACCGTGGACAGCATGCCGTCATGGCGAAACCGGATGCGGACATGGTCCTCGAGCGGTTCGATGTGGATATCGGTCGCCCTCGCATCGACCGCACGATGGATGGTGTCGGCGACAAAACGCACGATCGGCGCCTCGCGGGCAAAATCCTTCAGCCGTTCCAGATCATCTGTGCCGAAGTCCGAGGGTGTGGCATTGCCACTTTCCAGCGACACGGCTTCCGCCGCCGACCGTTCGAGCCGGTCGATGCATTCGCCGATCATGCGTCGCGGCATGATGCGCAGCGACGGCGTCCTTTCCCAGTGAAAGGCCAGCGCATCGATGGTCTCAGACGAAAAAGGATCCGCGACCGCGACGACCAGCTGGCGCTCGTCCATCTCCAGCGGCAGGACTGCATTCTCCCTGAGATAAGCCAGCGGCACGCTTGCAAGCATCTCCGGGCTGAACTGTTCCGGCACCTCGGCAAGCAACGGCACGTCGAGGAAGCGGCACAGATTGTTGGCGAGGTCCTGTTCGCCGATCAGGCCGAGTTCCGTCATGACCGTGTCGAAGGGGTGCCCCGATGTCCTGGCCGCGCCCATCGCGCGCTGCGCGCTGTGGGCCGTCAGGATCTTCTCGCTCTCAAGGAAGGCGAGGAATTCTTCGATGCGGGAGGACTGGAACGCCGCGTTCATGGTCTAGCTCCACCGTCCCAGAATCTGGGCCACGGCACTGCCGAACAGCGCATCGCAGCCGGCGGTTGGGGCCAACGAGGTCAAGCCGCTGTCGCCGGTCTCAACGGCCGGCATGCGCGAGACCCGCCTGAAGCCGGCAGCGGTCAGCGATGATTTCTCGACGATAAGTCCAGCTTGACCGGCGATGCCAGCCCCGTCGCGTCTGGCCGTGATCTCTATTGTATAGACAGTTCCGCCGCTTTTATCCTGCGCGCCTGCCTCGTCATCATGCGATCCATCAATGACATTTCGAAGCCGTTTCGGCGCCTTGGCGAGCGCGATCGAGCCTTGCTTGAGATCGACAGTGAAGACACCGTAGAGATCGCGCAACGGTATCGATGCGAGCGCGGAAAACTCCTGCAGCTCCGAGACGGATTCGAAGACCGCGAATTTGTTCTGCCGGGGCCCGAGCGAGGATTGCTGCTGGACGCCGGCGGTAAAGGCGTGGGGCGGGCTTCTGAAGGCGATGATGGCCCTGGCGATTTCCTCGGCCCTTTTCGGATCAAAACCGAATGACGCGACCCCTCGCGTCAGCAACGGGTCGCTGGCGGCATTGAGATCGATCAGGCCGCCATGGTCCTGAACACGTAGGTCGAAACTAAAGTGTCCGGCATGACAACGCGCGGGTTCGGCATTCAGCGGTAGCCTTTCGGCACCCGAGCCATCGAACAATTCGCTGGCAACGACATTGACCAGGCCGTCAGCAACCATCGACAGCCGGTCATGCTCGATCTCATTGCTGGCGATCATCAGCCGTGTCCTCGCGTTTAGCGCGAAGGGAGCGACAACCGCTGCGACGATCAGCATGAAAACAAGCACGGCAACCAGTGCGAAGCCTTCGTCGTTGCCGCTGGAGGGATCAATGACCATCGCCACCTCCGGCGGAAGGAGGGGTCAGCTTTGGCGGGTATAACAGAACTCGTGACGACTTGCCGTTCCGTTCGAGGGTCGCCGCGTCCTTCTCGACCCGGGAAACCGTCCAGCCATCGACGGTTTCGCCACTGCCATACCAATTGGCGCTATCGCCGCCCGCGACCTTGAGCAAAACCTTTGCACCGGCGCCGTTTATGCTGACGCCGAGCAGGGACGGCGCGACTATCGGCGCGGCGGCGACAATAGGCTGCGCCAGGGGAACCGGATCCGACGCCACTTGCACCGCTGGAGCCACGTCAGGCAAGGGGACGAATTTTCGTCGTGTCGGGGTGAACAATGGGCGCTCGAATGTCTCGGCAAAGCCATTGCTCTCGGGGGCTATTGCCGCACCCGCGGCGTCCTGCTGCAGTTCGCGGACACTGTGCTGCGCCGAAGCCTTTGTCGGCGAGATGTCGACCGGTGTGTCGTAAAGCATAACATTGGCTAAGCCGAGCGCGGCGGCCGCCGCGGCGAGCCCGAGTGCCGCCACGGCCCGGATCACGGCTTGGCCTCGGGCAGTGTCGCAGCTGAAGTACCCGACTGCAGCGCGCCGTAAAGCAACACTTCGGCGAAAATTTCCGGCGCAACAGTGGGTACTTGTGAAGGGGCCACATTCGTCGCCCGCAACGTGGTCTCGCGGATGAATAGGATCGGCAGTGTCGTTTCGAGACTGAGCATGAAACCGTGCACGCCTTCCAGAGTCCCCGAAACATTGGCGCGCAGGCCGAGATAGGCGACGCCGTCCTCATTGAGCACGGGCGCATTGCCGGCCGACAGCACTGTCACACCGTTGGAGGCGGCAATGGCGTTCAACCGGGTTTGCAGCGTGCCGCGTATGACCGCCTCGCTCTCGCCGGACAGGAACTCGCCATCGGTGGTGCCGGCAACCGGCGCCGCCGAGGCCTCGATAGTCTTGGCCAGCGCCACCACGGCCTCGATCTGCCCCAGCGTCGCGCGTTTTTCCTCGATGTCGGCACTGGCCGAGGCAACGGTGCCGAGTGCTGCGAACACGATCCAGCCAACCAGCAAAACACACATTGCCGCGATCGCCAGCGCGACCGAGCGGCGGACCAGCAGGCGGCTGTTGAGGATTGCCGTCAGCATCGCTCAACCATCCCCGACCTTGGCAGTGATGGTGAAGCGCTCGCCGGTCTGCCCGGGGACCCTCACCACCGGCGACGAGAATTCAGGCGCGGAAAACAAGGGCGAGGCATCGATGGGCTGGATCAGGTCGGCGGCCGAGGCCGCGAAGCCGGTGATTGTGATCTGGTTGCCCTTGGACGCGAGATCGGTCACCCAGGCACTGTCGGGCAACAGACGCGTGAGTTCAGCCAGGATGCGAACCACCGAGACAGTACTTTTCTTCTCAGCGCGCAGCTTTTCCGTCTGCTCCAACTCCGTCTGACGCTTCTGCAGCGAGGCCCGCGCTTTCTTGGCCTGAACCTGTGCAGTGGTAATTTCGTCGTCGAGCGCGCTTTCGGCCTGCCATGTGCGCCATTGTGCATGCCCATACGTGGCGGCAAGGCCGATGAGCAGGGCGACGGAGGCCGTGATCCAGGCGCGCCGGGCAAAGCGGGCACGGTCCCGGGCAGGCCAGATCGCGGCCAGGCTAAGGCAGTCTGTTGGCGATGTCAGCTGCGCGCCAGTGATGGTCAGCGTGGAGAGATTGGCGCCGACCACCCGGATGGCGTCCAGTGCCGGCGCCAGCGTCTTTTTCTTGACCACACGGTAGGAACAGCCGCCATCGCCATCGCCGGTAAAGACGATATGAACCAACGACGGATCGATCGGCGTCGAGGCCATCAGGTCGAGCTCGGCCATGTCGCGCGCCTGCCGCAGCGGCAGCCGCCGAGCCGCGAGCTGCCGGGTCAGGGCAAGTGTGCTGTCGAGCTGGATCGCGACGGTGGGATGCCTGCGCCCGGTTCGCAGTTGTGCGGCGATCTCGTCGCCGGTCGCATCGAGCACCAGCGGCCGCGACTGGAACTCCGGCCCGCCCGCCGCATGCACGCGGATGCCGTCATCGGCAATGCCGATGGTCCAGTCCGACGGTTTTGGCTGTTTTGATGTGGAGATAAGGCTCAACCAGACGGCGCGTAATTCATCGCACCACCAGTCGAACCCATCCAGGACCTGTGATTTGTACGTCGCCACAACAGCCACCCCGCGCGCAACGGCTGATTCTTGGCCGTGCATGCTGGAAGCAGCTTATAGGGCTCGTCGGAAAGGTGTGTGAAACAAGGAGGGGCGGGGGTGATTAGTCACAGGTTTATGGGGGCCCTAACTCGTTAGATCCGCCGGCAATGAGAGGTGCGACTTGCAAGCCCTGCCAACCGCCTCAAGGGGATCGCGTGCAGATTTCGGATTAGCGCGCCGGCGAGCATGCGCCGCTCAAGCCTCTCGGACGTCATGTTGCCCAGCATTGGCTGAACTGAATCAGCTTCAGCTTGATTGTTAATCCTTAAGCTGCGCCGCCGGTTATCTTAGAGCCTAGACCAGCCTCGACAAGTCGGCGGAAAGCCTCCGACCTGGTGGGGAGGTCTGGCTGGTTCCGGCGCCATTCGTCAACTCGAGCAAGCAAGTCGCTCGTAAGCCGCAGTTCGAAGCGCTCAGTTTTGTTATCAATAGCATCGGGTGTGTTTGACAATGATTATATCCGTAATGTACGGTATGTACGTAAATTGTGGTTTGCGCTTTGCGGCCGAACAACGTGCTCGAACACGTCGCTCGGCCTGACCACAACCCAGGCTGTTTGGAGCTCGGATCATGGCTGATTCCGACAATACCACGACTTTGCCTTTCGTCACCGGCCGGCACGGCGATGAGCTTAACAGTTCGGCCCCCCAAGCCACAGATTCCGCTTTGAGCCTGTGGAGCGAGTGGCGACGAGCTTCTTATGCCTCGTTGCTATTGTGTCGGGTCCAGCAGCGGTTCGAGATGCGAACAATGGTCAATACCGGAACTCAGGTATTGACCGCAGGCGAGCCGATGCCGCCGCAGCCATCAGTGTCTACTACGGGCGTAGGCTCCGAGCATCTCATGGCTTGCGAAGCTGAGGTCTTTGCGATGACCGAGGCTCTTAAGCTCCAAGATTCGATCCCTGAAGTCGCGGCCACGTCGCTCATCGGCGTCATCGCCAAGTTAGAAATGATCGTTGGAGCTGATCGAGATATTGGTGACCCTACCGACTTCCCGTGGCCGCACATAGCTTCCGTATTGCGTGACTTAAAAGCGATCGCGGGAGGTTTGCCGGTTAGTCGCCGTAACCGGGAAACGACGCGGAACGATGTTGCCAAGCATTGGGAGTCCGCAGTCAAGCTGGTCGCTGCGTTGGAAGAGGACGGTGCGGCGGAGCCTCGTGGCGATGTTGCGGTCTTATGACACGGCCCCTGAAGTGTATCTTCAGGTGTGCAACTCGCAGGCGATATCGAAGATCAACAGCCCGTGATTATCGAGAGCCGGCAGACAGATTGCGACGGTTCGCGTTCCACTGATGGTCGGCTGGATGTCAGCATCAGGACGTTCCCACATGGCGCCTGCGTTCCGATCTTGAAGATCGAGACGAAATCGCACGGCGCAAGTCATTGCGCGCTATGGCCCTACGACATGAACTTAGCGCTTTCCGGCACCGTCCAGACGCCTCCCATGGCAGGTCAATCCATCATTGGGAGAGCGACCGCGATGGCCGAGGAAACCGGAACCGGGCCGCAGGCGTTGGTGCCGGCGAACGACAACGGCGACCTCGCCAGCCCCGAGGGTTGCCCTAAAAACGTCGCAACAACCAAGCTGGATAGGGTGGTGCTGGATATTGCCCGGCTGATCGGCCGGCAACTGGCGCGGGAGGCATTCGAGGCGGGGATGGCGGCCAACGACAATCGGCCGAGTCGCCGAGAGGGAGAGGGCAGGGAGCCAGATGGCAAACCCCTTGAGAAGAAGAGAGAGGATCTGCCACCATGACCCGCGTCGCACTCTATGCCCGCTATTCTTCCGACAGCCAGCGGGATGCCTCCATCGAGGACCAGTTGAGGCTGTGCCGCGAGCAGGCGGCGCGCGAGGGCTGGAGCGTGGCGGGAACCTATGAGGATGCGGCAATCTCCGGCGCCAGCACCGTGCAGCGCCCGGGTATCCAGCATTTGGTACGCGATGCCCAGCGCGGCCGCTTCGAGGTGGTGCTGGCCGAGGCGCTCGATCGTATCAGCCGCGACCAGGCAGATGTCGCCACGCTCTTCAAGCATCTCAAATTCGCCGGCGTCACCATCGTCACTTTAGCCGAGGGCGAGATTAGTGAACTGCATGTCGGCCTCAAGGGCACGATGAATGCCCTGTTCCTCAAGGACCTTGCCCTCAAGACCCATCGTGGCCTGCGGGGCAGGGTGGAGAAGGGTAAGGCCGGGGGCGGGCTGTGCTACGGCTACAGGGTGGTGAAGAAACTGGATACCGCAGGCGAGCCGGTTCGCGGCGACCGCGAGATCGTGCCTGTGGAAGCGACGATAGTCCGCCGCATCTTCCGCGAATTTGCTTCCGGCAAGAGCCCGAAGGCGATCGCCGTCGACCTCAACAAGGAGGACGTTCCTGGTCCGCTCGGCCGACACTGGGGCGATACTAGCGTGCGCGGGCACGTAATCCGGGGTACCGGCGTCATTAACAACGAGCTCTACACCGGGGTGCTGGTTTGGAACCGCCAGCGCTTCGTCAAGAATCCCACCACCGGCAAGCGCGTGTCGCGGGCCAATCCGCCAATCAAGTGGATCCGCACCGAGGTGCCGCATCTCAGGATCGTTGAGGACGAATTGTGGCAGGCCGTTAAGGAGAGACAGAAATCCATCGCCAGCCAGTTCGAGGCGGTGACGATCGCCACGCGCGCGGCCCGAGCCAGGAAGCTGCACACCATGAAGCGGCCGGTCTCTCTACTTTCCGGTTTGCTCACCTGTGGCTGCTGCGGCGGGCGCTACGGCCTGTTCACTCGCGAGCGCTATGCCTGTCTCAACCACCAGCGCCGGGGCATCTGCGACAATGGCCGCTCCATTACCCGCGAGAAGATCGAGCAGCGGGTCCTCGCAGGCCTGAAGGAAAGGCTCGTCTCGGCCGATGCCGTGGCCGAGGCGATCAGAGCATATGCCCAGGAGACCAACCGTCTGAATCAAGAGCGTCGCGCGCAAGGCGAACAGGACGGCAAGGCGCTCGACAAGATCGAGCGCGCCATCGCCGGTATGATGGCCGCGATTGAGGATGGTCTGTACCAACCTTCGATGAAAGCGAGAATGGAAGACCTGGAGAGGCAGAAGGCAGAGATCACTGCGCGTCTGGCAGTGGCGCCCACTGACGTGCCCGACCTGCATCCCAACATCGCCACTCTTTATAAGAGGAGGGTCGAGCAGCTCACGCAAGCGCTCGCCGACCACGAGGACGGACGACAAGCCGCCGAGGCGTTGCGCTCGTTGATCGGAGAGATCGTCCTCACGCCGGGCGACAAGCGCGGCGAGGTCCATGCCGAACTACGCGGCGAGCTGTTCGGCATCCTCGAACTCGCCAAACCCGACCAAAATCACAAGTCTGACGATGTTATGACAAAAGGGGTTGCGGGTCCCCGCAACCAAATACAAAAGAGCCCGCCTTGCGCGGGCTCTTTTGTATTTTGCCGTGGTGGCTGGCAATTCGAACCGGCATCAGGGGCCCGCAAGGAGGCGAAGCCGACGCCGTGGGACAAAAAATCAAATCCTGTCCCAAAACAAACTGCCCAAATCCAGCTTCTCTAAATCAAACTTCTCAAAACCAATATAAACCCGTCAGGCTCTCAAGCCGACGGGATAAACGTGCTTTGCGAGATGACAACCAGCCATCGACGCAGAAGCCGCTGGTATGGAATTGACCCGTTTCGCGCCGACCGATCTGATATTGCGCAAGACTGTTCCTCAGTCCGCCATCGGAAGCTCACTGCTTCAAAGAAGCTCCCAAAACCAACTTCCCAAAACATCAACCCGTTAGGCACACAAGCCGGTGGGCTGCTCGCGTTTTGGGTCTGGAATTGATCAGTTTCGACTTAATGTAAGCGATAGCTAACCTTTTGCTAAACTGCCCGGTCTTCCACCAGCCCAGCCGATGCCAGGCGCATCAAGGCTTCCGAAACGCCGACGCGCCGGTAGCTTTCGGTGACCAGGCCGTCTTGCCGCAAGTCCTCGCGGCGCTTCAGAACAAAGGCGCGCTCCTCGGCCGTCAGATCATGCTCGCGCTTGCGCAGCCATTCCATATAAGACGGATCGACTTCCTTGACCGGCTTGGCTGCTGTTGAAACAGAGGCTGGCCGGCTGTCGGTGTAGCGGGGCTTCAAGGCACTGCTCGGGTTGTATTCAGTTCGCCTGTCGTTGCCGGCAATGACGAGGTCAGGATTCTCCACCCTGCCCGAGGGACTGTAGACGAATGCCGAGACGATCCGGTCGAGCGCGGC
Organism: Mesorhizobium sp. INR15; assembly: GCF_015500075.1. Classification (NCBI taxonomy): domain Bacteria; kingdom Pseudomonadati; phylum Pseudomonadota; class Alphaproteobacteria; order Hyphomicrobiales; family Phyllobacteriaceae; genus Mesorhizobium; species Mesorhizobium sp. INR15. The sequence goes on from NZ_CP045496.1 coordinate 1,920,328, forward strand.
GTCGACTTCCTTTGGCCGGTGAATGACCTGGCGCGGCTGCCTGTCGGGTACCGCCAGCCGGGTGATGCCACGATCGTTGATGGCGTCGAGCACCTCGCGATGATCGCGGGAGGTGATGACTTCGCGGCGGGCAGGCCAGAAATCATAGGGCGCGTGGGCGCCGTAGCCCTTGCCGATATGGAAGGCATAGATCTCCGGGTAGACGGTGAGCTCGGTGCGCCGGCTCGGCTTGATGTCATAGAACGAGGTGATGGCTATCTGCAGCAGATGCGTGGCGCCAATGCCGCCAAGTGCGTCGTCGATGACGAGGCCGAAGCGGTCATGCGGGTTCCAGTCCGGCAGGGCTTCGGCGATCGACGCCGGGCGCCCGTCGATCTCGACATCGAACATTCCTGCCTTCAGCAAGGTCACGACATGCATCAGATATCTCCTCGAGGAAATGCCGAACCCGCTGGCGATTCGCGCTGCCTCATCAAAACAGCGGCGGTTTGATTTGTCAGCCTGCCATTCCGCTTGAGACCCAGGCGCCGGTCTGAATGCCCCGTCTAGAACCAGATCAGCCAAACCAGATTCAAGATGAAGATTGCGTCCTCTAGAGATCAGTTAGCCAAGCAACTTACCGATGTCCGGCTTCTTCCCCAACAGCATCGGCACCGATAAAGTCACCCGACTCCGTGGCAAACATCCGGCGTCGCCTGCCTTGGTTGCTGGTGTGGCGCGGACGGGTTTCGCGATATTTCGACGCTCTGATTGCAGTAAAGGACAGGGGTAATCATGGACCCAAGCCGATTGACGAAGAAAGAGCGGCACGACCTCATTCTTTCGGAAGTGCGGCGGTCGGCTTCGATCCGGATTTCCAAGCTGGCAAGGCGCATAGGCGTCGCCGGCGAGACGATCCGCCGAGATCTTATCGAACTCGGCGAGGCCGGGCTTCTCAACCGCACCTATGGCGGCGCGACGATCTCCCTGGTGACATCCGAGCCGGTCATTTCCGAGCGCGGCCTGACCATGGTCGAGGAGCGCGCCCGGGTTGGGCGCGGTGCCGCGGATCTCGTCGAAAAGAGCCAGATCGTGATGATTGACGGCGGCTCGACAACCTATGAGGTGGCGCGCAATCTGTCGCAGCTAAAGCGTGACCTGACCATTATCACCAACTCGATCGGCGTCGCATCGGTTGTGGGTGCCAACCCGACGTTCCGCGTCATCCTTTGCCCCGGAACCTATGACAGCCGCGAAGCCAGCGTGTTGGGCGAAGATACCGTCGAGTTCGTGCGGCGCTACAATGCCGACATCGCCATCATCGGCGCATCAGGTGTCACAGCGGATGGTCCAAGCGACATGATCACGGGCGCGGCCGCGGTCAAGCGGGCTATGATCTCGCGTTCGCTGTCGACGGTTCTGGTGGTGACCAACGACAAATTCGGCCGTGCCAGCCTCGAGCGTGTCTGTGGGCTTGGCGACATTGCCGATATCGTCACCGATTCTGAACCGCAGGCCGAGTTGCGCGCGGCGATCGAAGCGGCCGGCACGGAGCTGCACGTCTTTCCCGGCAATCCATAGCGTCGGGTCGTGGCAATCTAGCCGACATCCCTGTTGGTCAGCGCGATATGGCAGCAGCCGGAGCCATGACCTGGCGTCCAGGTGACGTTGTCGAAACGCACTCCGGTCGCCTCGAACAGGCCGCGATCGAAGGCGCCGGCAATGCGGCACAGTGTGGCGAGCTTTTCGTCGCCGACGCCGGCGTCGACCCAGGCGTCTTTCAGCGGGCAGCGTTTGACCTTGAAAGCGATGCGCTCATCGCTGCGCTCGACATCGGTCGGATACATCAGGCCACCATCAGGGCTGATCGCCAGGAATGCCTCGCCGATGGCACGGGCGTCGTTCGGACCGAAGCTGGCAAAGGCCGCAGCGGCCACTTCCTTGCCGCGCTGCTCGATCGCTTTGATCATGATAGCCTCGGCCTTCTCGGCGCCGAGTTCCCCGGTCAATTGCTCGAGGAACAGGCGGTAGAGGTCGGCCCGGTTGCTAAAGGCGGAATCAAGCTCGCGCGACAGTTTTTCGGCTCTGGCTTCGGGGTCGGTCATGGTGCGTCCTTGCGAATGCTTCGGTCTAGGCTTGGTGCCGCTGCCACCAGCGCCTTGCCGATGGCCGATTGTGGTGCGCCGATGACGGTCCGGGCATCGCCGCTCTCGGCTATCCGTCCAGTATCCAGAACAAGGACACGGTGGGCGATGGCGCGGACGACGCCAAGATCATGCGAAATGAAAAGATAGGCGATCTGTTCCTGGCGCTGCAGGTCGAGCAGCAGTTGCAGGATCTGCCCACGCACCGAAACGTCGAGCGCCGACACCGCCTCATCAAGCACGATCAGTGACGGCTTTGTCGCAATGGCGCGGGCAATCGCCACGCGCTGGCGCTGGCCACCGGAGATTTCATGGATTGCGCGTGGAGCAAGATCAGCGGTCAGTCCGACACGCTCCAGCAAGGAGGCGATGCGGCGCGGGCGTTCCGAGCGCGAGGCGATGCCGTGGATGCGCAAGGGATCGTCGAGCACGCGGGCAACCGTGGCGCGCGGATTGAAGGCGGCCAGCGGGTCCTGGAACACCATCTGCAGGCGCGCCCGGCGCGCCCGCAAGGCTGCGCTGCTCAAGGACAGGAAATCACTGCCCTCGAATTCGATGCACCCCGCCTCCGGCTCGATCAGCCGCATCACCAGCCGTGCGATCGTCGATTTGCCGCTGCCGGATGGACCAGCCAGCGCCAATGTTTCACCGGGATCGATCGCGAAGGAGACATCATCTACAGCGGCGATATTCTTGCCGCCGCGACGGTAGTGCTTGGTCAGGTTGGAAACCGTCAGCAAGCTCATGCCCTGAACCTGCTTCGGTTCAGCAGAGGCTCGGCGTCGAGGCCGATATGAGCATCGAGCAGCGACCGCGTGTAGGCTTGTGAGGGCACGGCGACGATCTGAGCCGTTGCGCCAAGCTCGACCAGCGCGCCGTGCCGGAACACCGCGATGCGCTCGGCCAGTTCGGCAGCCAGCGCGATGTCATGGCTGATGAACAGCAGTGTCATGCCGTCCTCGGCCACCAACTGCCGAATAAGCGCGACGATCTCGGCTTGCACGATGGTGTCGAGGGCGCTGGTCGCTTCATCGGCGATGAGCAGTTTCGGCCCAGCCGCTATCGCGGCGGCGATTGCAACACGCTGCTTCTGGCCGCCGGAAAGCTGATGCGGAAAAGCACGCAAACCCGTGTCGGGATCGGGCAAGCGAACGCGTTCGAGCAAATTTCTCGCTTTGGCATAGGAGGCTGGCCAGTCGAGGCCGAGATGGGTGTGCGCGACCTCGGCGATTTGTTCGCCGACAGTCATCACGGGGTCGAGACTTCCCGAAGGGTCCTGGAAGATGAAGCCGATATCGCGGCCGCCAAGCGGCGTGCGGCCGAGCCCCGGCCATTCAATGGTTCCACTGATTATCGAGGACGCAGGCAAGAGTCCGGCAATGGCCAGCGCCAGCGTACTCTTGCCTGATCCGCTTTCACCGATGATGGCCAGCCGCTCGCCTGCCGCGACATCAAGGCTGATATTCTTTAGCGCCGCCACGGTGCCACCGTCGCGGCGGTAGGCAATCGTCAGGTCGCGGACCCAAAGCAGCGCCGTCATGACAGGCCCTTTCTTACCGCGGTCGTCTCGACGACGCCTTCCCCGGCGAGATAGACGCCAAGCACGGTCAGCACCAAAGCGATGCCCGGAATGATCGACAGAAAGGGCGCGGTTCGCAGCACGGTGCGGCCCTCAGCAATCATGCCGCCCCAGGTAACGCGGTTGGGGTCGCCCAGGCCCAGGAACGACAGGGCTGCTTCGGTGAGGATCGCGGCGGCGACGATCACCGACGACAGCGCCAGCACCGGCGGCAAGGCATTGGGCAGCACTTCGCGAAAGGCGATCTCCAACGGATGCATGCCAATGGCGCGTGCGCCGGCAACATAGTCACGCTCGCGGATGGACAGTACTTCGGCGCGTGCCACGCGCGCGGGGCCGGTCCAGGTGCTCAGTGCGATCGCGATGACGACAGCACCAAGCGACGGCCCGACAACGCTGACGAAAGCCAGCGCCAGAAGGAAGCCGGGTACGGTCTGGAAGGCGTCGGTGATCCGCATCAGCACCTCGTCGACCAGGCCACCGGCAAAGCCGGCCAGCGTGCCGACCACGGCACCGACAACGAGTGCGGCGGCGGCCGCGGCGAGGCCAACGGCGAGCGACGTGCGCGCGCCATGGAATAGCTCGGCCAGCACATTGCGCCCGAGCCTGTCGGTGCCGAGCGGCAGCGACCAGTCCTGGAACGGCGGTAGCAGTGCCGGACCGGCAATCGACTGCGGATCGGCGGGGAAGAACAGTGATGCCGAAAGCGCCATGGCAAACAGCGCCGCCAGAATGAGGGCGCCCGCGATGGCTTCGGGGGTGCGCAGGAAGCGGCGCATCGAACTCATGCACCGGCCTCGCTGGCACCGACGCGCGGGTCAAGGAAAGCATAAGCGATGTCGACGAGGAGGTTGATGATGATGACCAGGACGGCGCTGGTGAGGATGATGCCGAGCAGCAGCGGCGTGTCACGCGCCGCTACCGCTTCCTGCGCCAGCCGGCCAAGGCCCGGAACGGAGAAGACGCTTTCGATAACGACACTGCCGCCCAGCATCTGCGCCGATTGCAGGCCAAGCATGGTGACCAGCGGCAGCAGCGCATTGCGGGCGACGTGGTTGAGCACGATGCGGCGGCGGGGAAGACCCTTGGCGCGGGCGGCGAGGACAAAATCCTGCCGCCAGACCTCGGCCATGCCGGCGCGCATCATGCGCAGATAGAGCGCCAGGTAGATGAAACCGAGCGCTGAGACCGGCAGGACGAGGTGGACGGCGATGTCGGCAGCGCTGTCGAGGCCGGTCCTGGAGGATGCCAGCGTTTCGATGCCGCCGATCGGTAGCCAGCGCAGGTCGACGGCGAAGACGACGATCAGCACAAGGCCGAGCCAGAAGCCGGGAACCGCGTAGAGCGCCAGCGAGCCGATCGACAGAAAACGGTCGCGGAAGCTGCCTGGCCTAGCGCCGGCATAGATGCCGAGGGCCGAGCCGAGGCCGAAGGAAAGCGCGGTGGCACTGCCCATTAGAAACAGCGTCGTCGGCAGACGCTCCAGGACCACGTCGCGGATCGGACGATTGAAGGTGACGGATTGGCCGAGGTCGAGATGCAGCAGCGACCAGATGTAATTGGCCAGCCGCGTCAGTTCCGACTGGTCAAGGCCCCAGCGGTGGCGCAGCAATTCGATCATCCCGGCATCGCCGCCGGTCGACACGATATACGCGTCGACCGCGTCGCCCCGTGCTGCTTCAAGCAGCAGGAAGGTGCCAATGACAACAATCAGCAGCACGAAGATGCTGCCGACGAGGCGACGGCGGATGAGGGTGAGGGCGCGGGTCATTTCATTATAGCGTTGGCCGTGAGGCCGGGCCTTAGGTGCGGCGCTTTACGGCGCCCCCCTCTGTCCTGCCGGACATCTCCCCCACAGGTGGGGAGATTGGCAGCTTCAACGCGGCGCCCAATTCCGCAACGGCGGTGATTGGCGAAAACCATGGCGGCGGCCAATCTCCCCCCTTGTGCGGGAGATGTCCGGCAAGACAGAGGGGCGCGCAAAGGAACTCTCATCGCCAAAACTGAGCATTCGCCCAAGCGATGCGCAAGCCTGTCATGGAGGGGCCTGCTACCCTGCCAAATAGGTGTCCGCCCAGTTCGACACCGCCCAGCGTGGGTTGTTGGCGATGTTGGCGACCTTTTCACTCGCCACGCTGATGAAGCTCCATTCGGCGACGTTGATCAGCGGCAGGTTGGCCGCCACCTGTTTCTGGAATTCCTTGTAGAGGTCGGTTCGGGCTGAGGTGTCGAGCGTCTCGGACGCCTTGGAGATGAGCGCGTCGAGCGCGTCGTTCTTGTAGCCGCCCTGGTTGGAGAAGGGCACGCCGTCCGGAATGCCGCTCTGCACCAGGATGGTGGTGGAGATCGCCGGGTCGCCACGGAACACCGGCGGCCCGACCGCGAGGTCGAAGGCGTGGTCGGTGTAGACGGCCTTGATATGGGCGGCGGAGTCATTGTTGACCAGTTGCGCGTCGATGCCAATCGCGGCGAGCGCCTGGCGCAGATAGTCGCCGAACTGCTTAGTCTCGTTGAAATAGGGCGCGGGCAACAGCTTCAACGTGAAACGGTTGCCGTCGGCACCTTTCTTGTAGCCGGCTTCGTCGAGCAAGGCATTGGCCTTGGCAACGTCGAAAGCGTAGGTCGGCACATCGGCGGTATAGAACTGCGGATCGTTTTTCGGCACCGGGCCAGTGGCGGTGGCGGCATAGCCGAGGAATACGGTCTTGACGACGAAATCCTTGTCGATCGCATGCGCGATCGCCTGGCGTACCTTGAGGTCGGCGAGCTCCTTGCGGCGATGGTTGATCTCGACGACGAGCTGGTAGGTCAGCCCTTCATAGCCTTTGCTGATCACCTTCAGGCCCGGCACCTTGGAGATGCGGTCGAGGTCGGCCAGCGGCACGGCGGAAAAGGCGGCAAGCTGGATCTCCTCGGCCTCCAGCGCGCTTGCGGCCGAAGTGCGGTCGGGCAGCACCTGGTAGATGATCTCGTCGAGATAGGGCTGGTCCTTGCCCCAGTAGTCGGTGTTCTTCGCCAGCCGGTAATACTGTCCGGCCTTGTATTCGGCGAACTTGAACGGACCGGTGCCAATCGGCGCATTGTTGGCCGGGTTTTCCTCGATCTTGCCGACCTCATAGATGTGCTTCGGCACGACGCTGCTCAGCGCCGGCAGTGCGTTGCGGATCAGCTGGAACGGTGTCGGCTTGGCGAATTTGAAAATGGCGGTCAGGTCATCGGGCGTGTCGACGGCGGCGAGATCCTTGAACACCGTGCGGCCGAGATTCTGCAGCGGCTTCCAGATTTGCAATGCGGAGAAGGCGACGTCGGCTGACGTAAAGGGCTTGCCGTCATGCCATTTGACACCCTCGCGCAACTTGAACGTTACGGACAGGCCGTCGGCCGCACCCTCCCAACTGATCGCCAGCCGTGGATCGAGCCCGTCCTTGCCGGTGAAGGACGCCTCGGCCAGCGTTTCGACAATCTTGCTGGAAATGAAGAACACGCCGTTGGAAGCGACGATCGCCGGGTTGAGATTGCGCGGCTCGGAATCGGCGGCCAACACCAGCCGGCCGCCCTTCTTGGGCGTCTGTGTCCAGCCGATAGCCGGCATGGCGGTGGAGGCCAGCAGCATGGCTGAACCCGTCAACACCGTACGGCGCGAAACTGTGAACTCCGACATACTCAATCCCCCTATCGGCCGCCTCGGGCGGCATACCATGATGGGCGTCCACGGCAGACGCATCCAGGTGGCTTCGATTATGGCCGTTGTTGAGGGTTTCGCCAGAGACGGAATTGGCGCATCGTGGCGTGGCTTTGAAATTTTCATCCACTGGACCAGTTATGGAAGGATAGGTCGGCGCGCGTTATCTGGTAAGACCAGATTTGATGGCGAAACATCAAATTATCGGGATTTGACTGAGGATTCCGTATCTTCTCTATTTCTGGATGGACCAGATGGGGCAATCTGATGCAGATTTGGACCCGCAACCTAGAGATCAGGAACAGGATGCGGGCGGCGTGGGGCCGATCAGCGGTAATTCACGGAGAGAGACGATGAACATAGCCCCAGGCAAAGGCGCGGTCGGCAATATTCCCTTCGATCAGGCCAGGGTCGACCGGTTGATGGAGGAGGCCGGCATCGACGTGCTACTGGCGACGTCGAAGCACAACACGCAATATCTGCTCGGCGGCTACAAGTTCATCTTCTTCGCCGCCATGGATGCCATCGGCCATAGCCGCTACCTGCCCATCGTCCTCTACGAGAAAGGTGGTCCGGATCACGCGGCCTATATCGGTAACCGCATGGAAGGCGCCGAACACCAGAACAATCCGTTCTGGACGCCGACGCTGCATGCCGCCTGCTGGGGCACGCTTGATGCTGCCAACCTCGCGGTCGAGCACCTGAGGAAGATCGGCAAGGGCACCGCCCGCATCGGCATCGAACCTGGCTTCCTGCCTTCGGACGCCTATGCGCTGATCCGCCATGCGCTGCCGGACGCCAAGCTGATCGATGCGACAGCCATGCTGGAGCGCATGCGAGCCATCAAGACCGATGCGGAACTGGAGAAGCTGCGCGTTGCTTCGGAACTGATCACGGACTCGATGCTGGCGACGATCGGCGCGGCCAGGGAAGGCTCGACCAAGAGCGAGATCATCGAGCAGCTGCGGCGCGAGGAAACCAATCGCGGCATCCATTTCGAATATTGCCTGCTGACGCTGGGTTCCAGCCACAACCGCGCCGCCTCGCCGCAGGCGTGGAAGAAGGGCGAGGTGCTATCGATCGATTCCGGCGGCAATTATCACGGCTATATAGGCGACCTCTGCCGCATGGGAATTCTGGGCGAACCGGATGCCGAACTTGAGGATCTGCTGGCCGAGGTCGAGACGGTGCAGCAGGCTGCGTTCTCGAAGGTCAGGGCCGGCACGCTGGGCGGCGACATGATCTCCCATGCGGAGGGGGTGCTAAAGGCATCTAGGGTTGCCCCATACACTGATTTCTTCGCCCACGGCATGGGCCTGATCACGCATGAAGTGCCGTTCCTGATGACCAATCATCCGGTCGCCTATGAGGGCACCGATGCGGCCAGGCCGCTGGAGAAGAATATGGTCATCTCGGTCGAGACGACCATGCTTCACCCGACGCGCGGCTTCATCAAGCTGGAAGACACGCTGGCGATAACCGAGACCGGCTATGTGATGTTCGGCGATCGGGGCAGGGGCTGGAACAGGGGTGGGGTGGCCTAGCGCCGGCGGTGCGCCCCTCACCCGGATTGCCAAGACCGAATTGCAAAGAACAATTCGGGGCAATCCGACCTCTCCCCAAGATGAAGAGGAGTTGGGCATCACGGCGCCTTTCTCTTCTCCCCTGCGGGGAGAAGGTGGCCGCGTAGCGGCCGGATGAGGGGGCCTCCGCAACGCGGGGAGGCTACTTCCCACCCGGCGGAATAAGCCTGAAATCCGGCAACTCCCGCAAGCCCAGCTCCGGTCCGGCAGGTGAATAGACGACGAACAGTTGCATCGGGCTGTCACCCGTGTTGAGCGTCGAGTGAAAGCGGCTCTCCGGCACATAGATGGTGCAGCCAGGGCCGACCTTGGCGACAACCGGGTTGCCCTTGTCGTCCTCGACCATCTGTTCACCATGGCCTGAAATGACGAAAATGATTTCCTCCGCGCCGGGATGATTGTGGCGCGTGTGGCCCTTGCCCGACGGCAGGTCGACGACGCCGCCGGAAAAGCGCGTCGCGCCGTTCACTTCGGGCGCGACGGTCAGCGACAGCTTGCCCCAGTCGAAGCCGAAGGCGCTGACGTCCTTTGGGTAGACAAACACCTTGTTCTTGTCGGTCATCTCTCTCATCCCTTCTTTTTCTTCGTCTGGCCATCGAGCGTAACGGCCTTGAAATCCGCGGTCTGTTTGGCGATGGCGGCTTCCGCCGGCAGCCGCTCCATCGAGCTTGCGCCATAGAAACCATGCAGGCCTTTGCAGCGGTCGAGAATGTAGCGGGCGTCGTCCGGCATCGAGATCGGTCCGCCATGGCAAAGCAGGATGACGTCCTTGCGCACCGAGCGGGCGGCATTGGCGATGGCGTCGATCTCAACCACGCAGTCGTCGAGCGATTTTGCCGACGTGGCGCCGATAGAACCGCCTGTCGTCACGCCCATATGGGCGACGATGATGTCGGCACCGGCCTTGGTCATGGCGCGCGCTTCGTCGGGGTTGAAGACGTAGGGCGTGGTCAACAGGTCGAGCTTGTGCGCCTCGGCGATCATGTCGACCTCGAGGCCAAAGCCCATGCCGGTCTCCTCGAAACTCTGCCGCATCTTCCCGTCGAACAGGCCTATGGTTGGAAAATTCTGCACGCCGGAAAAGCCCATCGTTTTCAATTCCGCCAGAAGCAGCGGCATGATGACGAAGGGATCGGTGCCGTTGACGCCGGCCAGCACCGGCGTCTTCTTGACCACCGGCAGCACCTCGTAGGCCATTTCCTTGACGATCTCGTTGGCGTTGCCGTAGGCGAGCAGGCCGGCGGCCGAACCGCGGCCGGCCATGCGGTAGCGGCCGGAATTGTAGATGATGATGAGGTCGATGCCGCCGGCTTCCTCGGCCTTGGCCGACAGGCCGGTGCCGGCGCCGCCGCCGACGATCGGCACGCCCTTGTCGATCATTCCCCTGAATTTCTTCAGGATGTCCTTGCGCGGTATGGCAGTCATGGTTCGTCTCTCACTGTCTGGCGATGTCGAGAAAAGCCGCGACCGCGGCTTTTGCGAATTCGGGATCGTTGATGTTCAGCGGCAGGCGCGTGATGCGGCGCGTGGCACTTGGCTTGATGGCGCGCTCGATGGCCTCGAACAGGGCTTCATCGGCTTCCGGATCGAAGAAGGCGCCGCCTTCGATGTCCAGCGCCGAGACGCCCTTTTCAGGAATGAGGAAATGTACCGGGCCTTCGCAGCGGCTCAGCTTTTCCCCGATCCACGCACCGATCTCGCGGTTCTCGGCCGGGGTGGTGCGCATCAGCGTGACGTTCGAATTGTGTTCGTAGAACAATCGTCCGCGGTATCTTTCCGGGATCGTTGCCGGTGCCCAGAAATTGACCATGTCGAGCGCGCCAACCGAGCCGACATAAGGCAAGCGGGTGCGGGCGATGGCGCCGAAACGGTCCTCTGTCGCCGGCAGCACGCCGCCAAACAGCAGGTCGCAGACTTCCGTGGTGGTGATGTCGAGGATACCGGACAGTAGGCCGCTGTCGGCGAGCTTTTCCATGGCGCGGCCGCCGGTGCCGGTGGCATGGAAGACCAGGCAGTCATAGGTCGAGCGAAGCTGGTCGGCGATGTCGGTCACGCAAGCGGTGGTGACACCGAACATGGTGAGGCCGATCGACGCCTTGCCGTCGGGCGCCGGCGCAGGCTTCGCCGCCATGCCTGATATCGCCTGGGCGGCGTTGTGCAGCACGGTGCGGGAAAGCCGGTTTAACCCGGCCATGTCGGTCACCGACGGCATCATGACGATGTCGGAGACATCAACGTAAGGCGCGGTGTCACCGGAGGCGAGCGTCGAGATCATGATCTTGGGCAGGCCGAGCGGCAGTGCGCGCATGCCTGAAGTGACAATCGAGGTGCCGCCGCCGCCGCCAATGCCGATGATGGCGGCAATGTCGCCCCTGGACTGGACAAAGCGGGCAAAAGCCTCGGCCATGGCCGCCACCGAGGTGCCGCGATCGCCACTGCCCAGAACCGCATCCCTGCCATTCGGGTGATAGGTGGCAACCTCGCTGGCGGAGATGTCGACGGGCACGGTGGCTTTGAGCGTTCCGACGTCGACGCGGGCAACAGTGGCGCCGGCAGCCATGATCGCGTCGGCCAGGAAAGCGAGCTCCTCGCCCTTGGTGTCGGCGGTGCCCACAACATAGATGCGCTTCATAGCGGCTCCCGTTCCGTGGCGGGCCTGGTGTTTCGCCCGCCGTTTTCGCCAGACCGTTGGATGGCCATTGCAATTTTTTGAGACGCGCGTATCGTATTGGTATGAATGTCTCACGTCAACAACCCTTGGCTGGTGATGACGCCGATCAGCAAGGCAACCGGGTTGCCGAGCGTGGACCGCGTGCCCGCACCCGGCGGCTGATGCTGGAGACGGCGACGCGGCTGATGCAGGCTGGCGCGACGCCCTCGGTCAGCGAAGTCGCCGAGGCGGCGGAGGTTTCCCGGGCGACCGCCTATCGCTACTTTCCGAGCCAGGCAGCATTGGTGCAGGCCGTGGTCGACGAGGGGCTGGGGCCGATCCTCACCTGGAAATCCACCTCCACTGACCCCGAGCGCCGTGTCGCCGAACTGTTCGATACGGCCATGCCGCGCATCGAGGCGTTCGAGGCGACATTCAAGGCGGCGCTGAAACTGACGCTCGATCAGTGGGCGCGGCGCCAGGCCGGTACACTGGGCGGCGAACCGGCCTTCACACGCGGGCATCGCATCGAGTTGCTGAAGGACGCGATCGCGCCGCTCAAGGGCCAATTGCCGCCCAGAGACTTCAAGCGGCTGGCGCAGGCGCTGTCGCTGATCTTCGGTGTCGAAGTGCTGGTCGTGCTGAAAGATATCTGGGGGCTGGACAGCCGCGAAACGCGATCCGTGGCGCAATGGGCAGCTGGCGCCCTTGTGCGGGCGGCGGTGGCTGAGTCGATCGTCGCAACCGAGGTGGCGAAGCCAGCAAAGGTTGCGAAATAGCGCCAATCTGGTTCGACCAGATTGGCGTATCGATTGCCTATATTGAGCGGAGTGCGGATGCTTCGGCAACGCCTCTGTGTATCATTGAGTAGGAAAATCGTGCGAAAACAGACAGATATCGCTGGAATCCGATTGCGCTGACCAGCGCGAGCCGCCAAGAAAGAGCTTGACGTGCATGTAAAATTGGTAATACCAGATTAGAAAAGAAAAACGGATCGAAAGTGATGGCTGCGATCCATTTTCCGGCAGGGCGAGGAGGCCCGGAACCGGAAAGGTGCGATCTCGGGAGGAACTACCAGGGCCGGCCCCGTTGCCGGCTCGCTTGATACGGTAGAATGCGCACAAGGGAGGAAATCATTATGCGCAAGTTAGTGACCAGCGTGCTTGCTGGTATCGGATTAACGCTCGCCTGCGGAACGTCCGTCTACGCGCAGGAAAAATCACTCACCATCTTCTGGGCGGAATGGGACCCGGCCAACTACCTGCAGGAACTCGGCAACGAGTATGAGAAGGAAACCGGCGTCAAGATCACGGTGGAAACCACGCCGTGGTCGGACTTTCAGACCAAGGCCTTCACCGAGTTCAATGCCCATGGCGATGCCTATGATCTGGTCGTCGGCGACTCGCAGTGGCTTGGCGCCGGCTCGACCGGCGGCCACTATGTCGATCTGACCGACTTCTTCAAAAAGCATGATCTCGGCAATGTCATGGCGCCGGCGACGGTGAAATACTACGCCGAATATCCCGGCAACAGCGGCAAATACTGGGCCATCCCGCTCGAGGGCGATGCCGTCGGCTGGTCCTATCGCAAGGACTGGTTCGAGGACCCCAAGGAGAAGGAAGCCTTCAAGGCCAAGTACGGTTATGACCTCGACGTGCCGAAGGATTTCAAGGCGTTGCGCGACATCGCCGAGTTCTTCTACAGGCCCGACCAGAAACGATACGGCATCGCGATCTACACCGACAATTCCTATGACGCGATGGCGATGGGCTTCGAGAACGCACTGTTCTCCTACGGCGGCGAACTGGGTGACTACGCGACCTACAAGGTCGACGGCCACATCAATTCCGACAAGGCCGTAGCGGCACTCGACGCCTACAAGGAGCTCTACAAGTTCACCCCTCCGGGCTGGGCCAAGACCTTCTTCGTCGAAGACAACCAGGCGATCACCGAAAACCTGGCCGCGATGAGCATGAACTTCTTCGCGTTCTTCCCGTCGCTGATCAACCCGGCGTCGAACCCGAATGCCAAGAACACCGGCTTCTTCGCCAATCCGGCTGGCCCGGGCGGCGACCAGTTCGCCGCACTTGGCGGGCAAGGCATCTCCGTCATCTCCTACTCGCAGAAGCAGGAAGAGGCGATGAAGTTCCTGGAATGGTTCATCAAGGACGACACCCAGAAGAAGTGGGCGGCCCTTGGCGGTTACACCTGCAGCCAGGCCGTGCTGAAGTCGGCTGAATTCCAGAACGCCACGCCCTACAACAAGGCCTTCTACGAGACCATGTTCAAGGTGAAGGACTTCTGGGCGGTGCCTGAATATGCCGAACTGCTGCAGCAGCTAAACCAGCGTATCTATCCCTACATGATCGGCGGCAGTGGTACCGCCAAGGAAACGCTGGACGCATTGGCTGGCGACTGGAACGCGACCTTCAAGAAATACGGCCGCGTCCAATAATCGGATCATTTTCGCGGAGGGGGCGTTGGTGCCTCCTCCGTTTCTTTTTCTTGAACCGGGAGCAGGGTCTTGGCGACCACGATGATCACCACGCTGGATCGGTCCTCGCGTGCGGCCGCACGCGGCCTCAGCGACATGTCGATCCGCAACTTCTTCATCATTCCGACGATCCTGTTCCTGATCGTCTTCAACATCTTTCCGCTGATCTATTCGCTCGGCTATTCCTTCACCGATTTCCGTGCATCGACCAATGCCCCGGCGAACTTCGTCGGGCTGCAGAACTACCGCGAGCTGCTCAACGACCCGTTCGTGTGGAACAATTTCGCCATCACCGCCAAATACGTCATCGTCTCGGTCTCCGGCCAGTTGCTCGTCGGCTTCGGCGTGGCCATGCTGCTCAACCGGGAGATACCTCTCAAGGGCTTGATCACCACGCTGCTTCTGCTGCCGATGATGTTGTCGATGGCCGTCGTAGGGCTGTTCTGGAAGTTGCTCTATGATCCCTCCTGGGGCGTCATCAACTACTTCCTCGGGCTCGGCAATTTCGAGTGGCTGGCGGACCCCAAGATGGCGCTCTATGCCGTCGCACTGACCGACATCTGGATGTGGTCGCCCTTCGTCATGCTGTTGTCGCTGGCCGGTCTGTCGGCCGTGCCGAAGCATCTCTACGAGGCCGCCGCGATCGATCGAGCCGGGCCGTTCTACACCTTCTTCCGCATCACGCTGCCCTTGGTCGCACCGATCCTGATGATCGCGGTCATCTTCCGCACCATGGAGGCGTTCAAGACCTTCGATCTCGCCTACATCCTGACAAGCCAGCCGACGACCGAACTGATCTCGATCCGGCTCTACAAGATGGCGTTCCAGGAATGGCAGACGGGGCGCTCCTGCGCGCTCGCCTACATCGTGCTGATCATGGTGCTGGCCATCACCAACATCTATGTCAAATACCTCAACAAGGTGAAGGAGCGCTGAGATGGCTGCCGTCCGCACTTCTTCGGAAATCACCTTCAACCGCATCGCCATCGTCGTCGTTCTTTTGGTGACGCTCATCTTCCTGGCGCCGATCTACTGGATCGCCTCGACCGCTTTCAAACCACGCAACCTTGCCACCACCATCCCGCCGACGATCGTCTTCCAGCCGGAGATATCGCCCTTCGTGAAGCTGTTCACCAAGCGCTCGCAGCTGCGCTCGCCGCCAACGCCGGAGGAATATGCAGCGGCCCCGTGGTGGGAGCGTGTTGTCTTCGACGGTGGCGAAAAGATCGTTCGCGACGGCAAGGGCGAGGTGCAGTGGTCAGGCTATCCGAACCGCTTCATGAACTCGCTGATCATCGCCATCACCTCGACGGTGCTGGCGGTCGGGATGGGCACGTTCACCGCCTATGGCTTCTCCCGCTTCAAGGTGAAGGGGGAGGCGGACCTGCTCTTCTTCATCCTGTCGACGCGCATGCTGCCGCCGGTGGTGGTGGCGATCCCGATGTTCCTGATGTACCGGGCGGTCGGTCTCAACGATTCCCACGTCGGCCTGATCATCCTCTACACCGCTTTCAACCTGTCCTTCTCGGTCTGGCTGATGAAGGGTTTCATGGATGAAATCCCGAAGGAGTACGAGGAGGCGGCACTCGTCGATGGCTACACGCGCATGGAGGCCTTCTTCAAGATCGTGCTGCCCGAGGCAGCCACCGGCATCGCCGCTACCGCCGTGTTCTGCTTCATCACCGCCTGGAACGAATATGCCTTCGCGCTGATCATGACCAATCGCCGCGCCCAGACCGCGCCGCCGTTCATCCCGAGCCAGGTCGGCTCCGGCCTGCCGGACTGGACCGTGATTGCCGCAGGAACTTTTCTGTTCCTGCTGCCGGTCGCGATCTTCACCTTCCTGCTTCGCAATCATCTGCTGCGCGGCATGTCCTTCGGAGCAATCCGCAAATGAGTTTTCGCGCCATCAATCAGAAATATCTCGAGCCGGGGTCGCAGATACTCATGGTGCTTGGCATCGTGGCGCTCTGCCAGCCCTGGAACATGCTGCTGCACACCTACGGCCTGACCATCATCCTGATCGGCCTGATCGGCTTCAACATCACGTCGAAGATCGCGCCAGAGGAGAAGGCCGGCACTGGCCAGACGGGCGACGCGCGAAATCCAGGAGCGCAGCATTGACCCAGATCGAGCTTCGCGGCGTCCAGAAGTTTTTCGGCGCTGTCCAGGTCATCAAGGACCTCAATCTCAAGATCGCCGACAACGAGTTCATCGTGCTGCTCGGCCAGTCGGGCTGCGGCAAGACGACGACCTTGCGCGCCATCGCCGGACTTGAGACGATCGACGAGGGCGATATCCTCATCGACGGCAAGCCCATCCAGCACCTGAAGGCGGCCGACCGCGACATCGCCATGGTCTTCCAGTCGTTCTCGCTCTACCCGCATATGAGCGTCTACGAGAACATCGCCTTTCCGCTGCGCGCGACGCGCAAGAGCAAGGCCGAGATCGACCAGGAAGTGCGTTCGGTCGCTAAAACGCTGCAGATCAGCGACCTGCTCGACAAGAAGCCGTCAGCGCTTTCCGGTGGCGACATGCAGCGGGTGGCCATCGGCCGGGCGCTGGTGCGGCGGCCGAAGGCCATGCTGATGGACGAGCCGATCGGCGCGCTCGACGCCAAGCTGCGCGAGGAGATGCGGGCCGAGATCAAGCGCCTGCACATCAAGCAGGGTTCGACCACTATCTATGTCACGCACGACCAGATCGAGGCGATGAGCCTCGCCGACCGCATCGTCATCATGCACGAAGGCGTGCTGCAGCAGGTCGGCTCGCCGGACGAGGTCTATTCGCGCCCGGCCAATCTGTTCGTCGCGCAGTTCGTCGGCAGCCCGGTGATGAATGTCGCCGACGCGTTGGTTGCCGAGACCGCTGCTTCGGCTTCGGTGACGGTCGGTGGTGCGGCCGCCGGCTTCGAATTCCCGCGCGCGTTGCTGTCGAAGCTCAACGGTCATGCCGGCGGCCAACTGGCCCTCGGCATCCGTCCGGAAGGCGTCCTCATCCGCCACGATGCGGCCGAGGGGTTCCTGCCGGTCGAGACGCAGATCGTCGAGCCGCTTGGCTCTTTCGACATTGTCGATCTGAAGGTCGGCTCCAAGATGCTGCGGGCACGCACCAAGAGCGGCTTCGTTGGCGGGCCTGGCGAGAAGGTGTTTGCCCGGATCGATCCAGCCCAGGCGCATTTCTTCGATACAGTGAGCGGCAAGTCGCTTGAGGTGAGGCTCTGATGGCGCATATCCAGCTCAAGAACATCTCCAAGACATTCGGCAACCACACGGCGCTGACCGGGCTCGATCTCGATATCGCCGACGGCGAATTCTTCGTTCTGCTGGGCGAGACGGGCGCCGGCAAGACGACGACGCTACGGCTGGTCGCCGGGTTGGAGAAGCCGACCGAGGGTCAGGTCTTCATCGATGGCGTCGACGTTGCTGACTGGGGTGCGGCCGAGCGCGACGTGGCGCTGGTGCTGCAACAATATTCGCTCTATCCGCGCTATACGGTGCGGCAGAACCTCGAATTCCCGCTGAAGCCCAAGATCCGCCGGTTGCCTGATGCCGAGATCAAGGATCGCGTCGATCGTGTCGCGAGGACCCTGCGTATCGAGCATCTGCTCGAGCGCAAGACCGATCGGCTGTCCGGCGGCGAGATGCAGCGCGTCTCGATCGGCCGCGCCATCGTTCGCAAGCCGCGTGTGTTCCTGATGGACGAGCCCTTGTCGGCACTCGACGCCAAGTTGCGCGAGGCGCTGCGCACCGAACTGAAGAACCTGCAGATACAGCTCGGCGCCACGTTCCTGTTCGTCACGCATGACCAGATCGAGGCGATGTCGATGGGCGACAAGGTAGGCGTGCTCAACCATGGCCGCATCGTCCAGACCGGTACGCCGCATGAGATCTACAACAACCCGCGCGACACCTATGTGGCGAGCTTTGTCGGCTCACCGCCGATGAACCTCATAGACGGCAAGCTGGTGAATGGCCGCGCGGTGATGGCGCCGCTGAATTTCGAACTGCCGTTCGCTGGGGGAGCCAAGGCGAGTGGCGCGACCGATGGTCGCCCGCTCGTCTTCGGCGTCCGTCCTGAGGATGTCTATCTGGAGGGCGGCGCACCGGTTGAGGCACGGGTTCACGACGTCGAGAACCATGGCGTCGAGAAGATTCTGACGCTGCGGGTAGGTGACACCACGCTGCGTGCCACCGTGCCGGCGAGAACCGATGTCGCGATCGAGCAATCGGTGCGCTTTGCCTGGAACCCGGACAAGGTGGTGCTGTTCGACAAGGGCAGCGGCATCAACCTGCGGCACGCCGGGTAGGCGGTGCCGGTCTAATTGACCTTCCGGATTTCGCCGCGCACTTCGGCGCGAAGGTGGCTGGGTGCCGAGCCGATGACGCGCTTGAAGGCGCGGCTGAAGGCGGCGTCCGATTCATAGCCAAGGCGTGTGGCGACGACGGAAATCTTCATCCGGTCGCGAACCAGCCATTGCCTGGCCTGGTGCATCCTGACCTGCGTGACGTATTTCGCTGGCGTCTCGCCGACGATGGTGGCGAAGCGTTCGGCAAAACCCGAGCGCGAGGCGCCCATCATTTTGGCGAGGCTTTCCACCGTCCAGTCGTGATGGGGTTCGAGATGAATGGCGGCCAGCACGCGGCCGATCTCACGATCCCTGACCGCCGCGATCCATCCGGTGGAATCGCCGCAGCCACGCTCGACCCAGGAGCGGATGACGGTCGCTGCAAGCACATCGGCTAGCCGTGCAAGAATGCCGCCGGAGCCGACGCGTTCCATGGTGACTTCGCGCGCCATCGATTCAAGCAGGTGCGGGATGCCCGGTTCATAGGCTTCCAGCTCATGTGTGCGCATCACGTCGGGCATCATGCCGAGCAGCGGGTGCATCCCATCGATGTTGAAATACATGCTGGCACTGAACAGCAGCGTTCCTGGCTGGCAGTCGGTGTTGCACATCTCCGCGTTCGACGTGCAGAAGACATCCTTGCAGACTTCCTCGAGCTCGTAGCCATGGATCGGCCAGGTCCGCGCGCCAGGCTCGCTGGCAAGCACATGGGCAGTTCCTCGCGGCAAAAGCACCGCATCGCCCGCGTTAAGCTGCACCCATTCGCCGGACGGCTGCTTCAGCCAGCAGCCTTTGCGGCCAATGAAGTGAAACCGCGCGCCCGAGTGAGCCGGGAACTGGATGCCCCAGGGTTCCTTCATTTCGCAGCGGCCATACTCGACACCGTCGAGACGCAGGCCGCGCAAGATGTCGGTGAGAGGATCGCCAGTCACCGGAATTTTGGACGAATGGTCAAACATGATGGGGTTTCTAGCATGGAAACTCCAGGTGGTTACTTCCTATTTGTTGCACTGCAGCCAGATGTTGCACCGCAACAAAACCAGAGACTGACCCATGGCACGCCCCGTTCCGGTCAAGCATGTAACGGGTGGAGCCCCTGCCGGTCACTCTCTATCTGGCGCTGCTGAGGAACTGGAGACTGACCATGGCCGACCCCGCGACAGGCGTTATCGACGCCTCACTTCTAAACCCTGCGGATTCTGACGAACGTACCGATCCGGCATGGGGCGCCGTGATTTCTCTCGCGCTTGGCGTGTTCGGATTGGTGACCGCCGAATTTCTTCCGGCCAGCCTGCTGACGCCGATGGCGCGTGACCTCGGCGTCACCGAAGGCGTGGCCGGGCAGGCGGTGACGGCGACCGCGATCGTCGGCGCCATTGCCGCGCCGACCATGGCCATCATCACCAGGCGCATGGACCGCAGGCTGGTGATGTGGATGCTGACGGTGCTTTTGATCCTGTCCAACCTTCTGGCGGCGTTTGCATCGTCGCTTTCGGTTCTTCTGATTGCCCGAGTCGTGCTTGGCGTAGCACTCGGTGGCTTCTGGGCGATGTCTGCGGCCATGGCGCTGCGGCTAGTGCCTATGCGGCTGATGCCGCGCGCCATGTCGATCATCCTGACCGGCGTTTCGGTGGCGACCGTCTGCGCGGCGCCGATCGGCGCCTATGTTGGCGACGTCTGGGGATGGCGGACAGCGTTCATGATCGCCACTGTCGTCGGTGGCCTGGCGCTTCTGGCGCAGTTGGCGACCATCCCCAAACTGCCGCCCGTCGGCGTTGCGAGCTTCAGCACCTTGCTCGAAGTGCTGAAGCGGCCGATGATCAGGATTGCCTTGCTGGTCGTGCTGCTGGTTGCTTCCGGGCAATTCGCCGGCTTCACCTATGTCCGTCCTTTCCTTGAGAAAGTGCCGGTGCTGAACATTCAGACGATTTCTCTTGTTTTGCTGGGCTATGGCGTTGGCGGGTTCTTCGGCAATCTTGCCGGAGGCTTCCTGGCCGAACGCAGCCTCAAGACGGCTGTAGCCCTGGCGCCGCTGCTGATCGGACTGGCGGCGCTGTCGCTGCTGGTTCTGGGCGCGTCTCCATTGGCCTCGGCGGTTGCTGTCGCCGTCTGGGGCTTCGCCTTCGGCGCGGTGCCGGTCGGGCTGCAGACGTGGCTGGTGCGAGAAGCCCCTGATCAAGCCGAGAGCGCGGGTGGCCTGATGGTCGCGACCTTCCAGATGGCTATCGCGCTGGGTGCGGTGTTCGGCGGCTTGCTGGTCGACCACGCCGGCGTGGCCAGCGCCTTCGCCTATTGCAGCGCGGCGACATTGCTGGCGGCCGTGGTGGTCTTCCTGCTTGGCCCGAAGCGGGCGGATGCCTGAAATCAGACTGAGCGGCCGTCAAAGTCGAAGACTGGCATGATGGCCGGATCCAGATCGGCGACGCAGTGCAGGTTGATATAGGCACTGCGTTCGCCGCCTTCGCGGACATCCTCGGCAAATGGGTGAATGCCACAGGCGCGGCAGAAGCGGTGCGCGATGGCGTGGTTGCCGAACGTGTAGGTGCCGAGATCGTCGCCCCATGCCAGCACCTGCAGTGCCTCGTGCGGAATGGCGCATAGCAAGGCGCCCTTGCGCGCGCAGATAGAGCAATTGCACCGCACTGCCCCTGTCAGCTCGGCTTCAAACTCGAGCGCGATCTTGCCGCAGTGACAGCTGCCTTTGTACAGCATCAGCATCTTCCTATCGCTGGCAGGGTGCAAAGGCACGCTGGCCGGGTTATCCGTCTGGCAGGCCCAACCGGCTGCTTGCCTTAAAGACGTTGCATCCTGGCGGAGTCCGACATCGACATGCAATCCATCCGCGACCATCTCGAAATCATCCTGTCACGTCTTGCCAATCGTGCAGCCGACGAGAAGGTGTTCATGAAGCTCTATGCCGAGGCCGCGCGGGCCGCGGCTGATGCCAGCGACGCACGGCACAAGGCCGGCGTGACCCTCGGACCGCTCGACGGCGTCATTGTCTCCATCAAGGATCTGTTCGACGTTGCCGATGAGGCGACGACAGCCGGCTCGCTGATGCGCAAGACCGCCACGCCCGCCCTTGTCGACGCGACCATCGTTAGCCGGCTGCGGCAGGCAGGTGCGGTAATCCTCGGCAAGACCAACATGACCGAATTCGCTTTCACCGCGATCGGCGACAACATGCACTATGGCACGCCGGGCAATGCCATCGACGCAAGCCGCATTCCAGGCGGCTCGTCGTCGGGCGCTGGTGTTTCCGTGGGCGAGGGGACGAGCGAAATCTCCATCGGCTCGGATACCGGCGGTTCGGTGCGCATTCCGGCATCGCTCAACGGCGTTGTTGGTTTCAAGCCGACGGCACGGCGCGTGCCGCTCGCCGGCGCCTTCCCGCTGTCCGCCACGCTGGATTCAATCGGGCCGCTTGCCCGCACGGTCGCTCAATGTGCCCAGGCGGACGCTGTGATGGCCGGCGAAGCGCCGGCCGCGCTGGCGCCGATCGCTCTTTCAGGCCTTCGCATCGGCATTCCGCGCGGTGTTCTCTTCGGCGACACGGAGACCGAAGTCATGGCGGCGTTCGATCGCTGCCTTGGCAAGATCGGGCAGACAGGTGCTGATATCACGGACATATCGGTCGACGACTTGCTGGCCGAGATGCGCGCCGCGACCAAGCGCGGTTCGATCGCCGCGATGGAAGGCGGCGAAGTCCATGCCGACTGGCTGGCGACCGGAGCGCCGGTGCCGGTCGACCCGCACGTGAGCGGGCCTCTGTCGCGTGCAGAGGCAATACCGGCACCGGTCTATATCAGGGCAATGCGCCGGCGCGCAGCCCTGTGCCTGGCGATGGACGAGAGGCTGGCATCGGTCGACGTCCTGGCCTTGCCGACGACGCCGGTGACAGCGCCGACCATCGTTTCGATGGCTGAGGATGCCGAACTGCGCGACCGCACAGAGGGCCTGTTGCTGCGCAATACGCAGGTCGCCAATCAGTTCGATCTTTGCGCCATTTCGTTGCCGATGCCTTACATGATACTGCCGGCCGGGCTCATGCTGGTGGCGCGCCATGGCCATGACAGGCGTCTGCTGCGCATCGCGGCTTCAGTCGAAACGCTGCTTGACGCTTGATCGGGCATCGATTGAGGGCTAGCGCGACGAGCAGTGCTTGCGCTCGTTGTCCCTGGCAGTGCGCACGATACCGTTCGCGACCAACCACGGCAGATCATATTCCTTGCCTGTGATGGTCTGCGTGCGGCGCTCTATCGATCCCCTGACAACGATCTTTCCGGCGTAGAGCGCGTCCGAGAGATCCGTTATTGCCTTGTCGGCCTGCGGCAGCCGGCTGGCGTCGATCGACACACCCTTGATGATCTTGCCGGTGGCAAGGTCGAGCGCGCTGTTCGACGGACAAGGCGCCTTGAAGCAGCGCAGCCCATTGTCGCAATAGACATAGCTGCTCTCGGCCATGGCCAATGACGGCATGGCGCAGATCGAAGAGACAATGATCAGAAGGGCGAAGCGCTGCGTGAACATGGGTTCAGCGTCGTCGAGAAATGCGGCGAAACCGGGATTCTCGGACCAAACATCCTTGGGTCATGCGCTTGGGCGATATGCACTAAGCGCCGGCCGGGAACCGCCGCCGGTAGTGGTCGACCACTTCGGGATTGCGCAGGTTGACCGGCAATTTGTTGGCCAGCACGAGCAAGGCTTCGCCCGCCGCGCCGACGCCCATGCGCATCATCGATTCCTCGGTGATCCCGGCCATATGCGGGGTGATGATGACGTTGTCGAAGCTGAAATAGGGGTGGTTTTGCGGCAGCGGCTGCGTCGAAAACACATCGAGCGCCGCGCCGCCGATGCGGCGACTCCTGAGGGCCTCGATCAGCGCGTCGTCATCGATCACAGGCCCGCGCGAGACGTTGATCAGCAGCGCGTGCGGCTTCATGCGCGCGATGCGCTCGCGGTTGATCAGGTCGCGCGTTTCCGGCGTCAGCGGACAGCACAGCACGATAATGTCGCTCTGTTCAACCAGCGCGTCGATCGACAGGAAGCCGACGCGGTCCGGCGCGGGCCGCATGCTGCGCGTCGTCGCCACGACATTGAGGTCGAAGCCATGAGCCGCGATATGGCCAACCGCCTGACCGACGGCGCCAAGGCCGACAATGCCGATCGTCTTGCCGGCGAGTTCGGTGTTGGAATTGGCGTGTTCGCGCCCGGCTAGCCAGCCCTTGGCGCGCAGATCGCGATCGACGACGCGAAACTGCCGCAGCAAGGCGAGCGCGGTGAACATCACATGCTCGGCGACGGACCGCGCGTTGACCGCCGGCACGTTCGCAACCAGGACGCCTGCCGCCGTCGCGGCTTCCATCGGGATCATGTCGAGCCCGGCACCGTGGCGGATCGCCGCGCGCAGCCGCGTGGCGCCGTCGAAAAGTTGCGGCGGCAGATGCGCGCGCACGATGACGATGTCGGCGTTTTTGGCCTCGGCGGCCAGCGTGCCAGCGTCGATGGCGGAGGCGACAACGAGGTCGCCGGCCCCCGCCAGCATGGCGGAGGCGCGCGGATGCAAAGGGTGGGTCGACAGGATCCTGGGCATCTCAGGCCCGTTCGAGCGTTGGGCTCTGAGGCGCGGCCTCACGGTTCTCGATAATGCCTTTCCAGTAGCTCTCGGCGCCTTGCAGATGCGCGCTCATCAGCGCCTGGGCCAGATTGCCGTCGCGGCGCAGAAGCGCTTCGTAAATCTGGATATGCTCGGCATGCGAGCGCACGCTGCGCTCGGGTTCGTTGAAATAGATCGGCAGGCGCTGTGCGCCCATCATGTAGTAGACGCTGCAGACATTGTGGAAGACGCTGTTCTTGGTTGCCCGCACGATCTCGAGGTGAAATTCGCGGTCTTCCTTGGCAAGACCTTCACCGGCGGCGATGCGGTCTTCCGAGGCCTTTAGGATCTCGCGCAGCCGCTCGAAATTCTCCTCGGTGGCGCGCGAGCAGGCAAGTTCGGCCGCCTTGATCTCATGGATCTTGCGCAGTTCGACCGTTTCATAGATCTGGATCGGGTCGAGCGGCAGGCCGGCGCGGGCGAACAGCGCCATGGCCTCGACACTGGCCTGCTTGGTGTCGATGTAGATGCCGGACTTGGCGCGGCGCTCGACGATGCGCATGGCTTCGAGAATGGCCAGCGCTTCCCGGATCTGACCACGGCTGACGCCGAAATGCTCCGCCAGTTCACGTTCCGACGGCGTTCGGCCTGTCTCCTTGTCCGAATGGGAGAACAGGTAGGCAGCGAGTTCCGCGAGAAGGTTCTTTTCTTTCATCGTCAATTGCGTTGCGCGTGCGCCTCCAGGAACCGCTCTGAAATGGTGAATCCCAGACCCGGCTTTTCCGGAATCGCTATCATACCGTCTCTTGCTTCGACAGTCTCTTGCACGAGATCGTGAATCATCGGGTTGGCGCCAAGCGAATATTCAACGGTAAAACTCGATGGCGAGGCGGCGCAGACATGCAGCCCGGCAAAGAAGCAGGGCGCGCCAGCCCACAGATGCGGCGCAAAGCGCAGGTTGAAGGCGCTGGCGATGGTGCCGATCTTCATTGCCTCGCTGATGCCGCCGCAGAAGGCCGGATCGGGCTGGAAGATGTCGGCCGCTTTGAGCACGGCCAGATCGCGGAAGGCGTAGCGGGTCGCCTCGCTTTCGCCGGTGGCGATCGGTATCGAGCCGCTCGCCCGCACTTCGGCCATGCCGGGCTTGTCATCGGCGATGACCGGCTCCTCGAACCAGGCGAGGTCGAGGTCGCCGGCGAGACGGATGAAGCGCTTGGCCTCCGCGACCGTGTAGGTGCCATGGGCATCGACCATCAGTTCGACATCCGGGCCAAGTGCCTGCCTTGCGGCGCGCACGCGGGCGGCGGAGATGTGCGCGGCGCCGTCCATGGCGCCGATCCGCATCTTCAGCGCCTTGAAGCCGCCCTTGGCGATATAGGATTTCAACTGGTCGCCAATGGCATCGGAAGAAGCCCAGCCACCGGAGGCATAGGCCGGCATGCGGTCGAGCTTGCGGCCGCCGAGCAGCCGCCAGACCGGCACCCCAAGCGATTTGCCGAGAATATCCCACAGCGCGATGTCGACGGCGCTGATGGCGGCGACGCTCATGCCGCGCCGCGCCAGCTGCGGCATGGCATGGCCGGCACGCGCCGCACTTTCGTGGCGCACGCCGTTGTAAAGCATTTCCCAGATGACGCCGATATCGGCCGGGTCGCGGCCGATCAGTTGTGGGCCGACCTCGTGGTTCAGCATGTGGACGAGGGCGCCATAGTTGCCGGCGCTGCCGGCGGCGTTCTTGCCTTCGCCCCAGCCGACCAATCCGTCATCGGTCTCGATGCGCAGGATGGCGGCGTCAAAGGTCGTCACCTGACCGAAATCGCTGCGGTGTTGCTTGGCCGCTTCGATCGGCACGCGGACCCACCAGGCTTGGACCGTTTTGATGCGCATGTTGTTCCCCGGCCCCGCCGCCGTCATGGCGGAAGGGCTTACTCACAGGAAGGGTCGATTACTTGATCAGCGGCAGCAGCGTTTCGGCGTTGATGCGCATCTGGTCGGTGTAGAACTTTTCCGTCAGCACGCTGGATCCGTGATCCTGGATGAACTTCAGCTGTTCAGGTGAAATATCGACCGGATTGCGCTCGACCATTTCGGGATAGGGCGCTGCCGGCGTGCGGTCGACCGGGGCGACGAATTCGTTGGTCAGCGCGCCGTCGTAGCCAACCTCCCGCAGCGTGGCGATGATCTTCTTCCAGTCGATCTGGCCGAGACCGGCGGCGAAGCGGTTGTTGTCGGCGACGTGGAAGTCGAACAGGCGCTTTCCCACCTGCCGGATCGCGTCGTAGACGTTAAATTCTTCCATGTGGATGTGGTAGGCATCGAGGCAGACGCCGCATTCGGGGCTGACCGCGTCGGCCAGCGCCAGCGCTTGGGCGCCCCGGTTGAACAGATAGGTCTCGAAGCGATTCAGTGGTTCGACGGCGATCTTGACGCCAACCTTCTTGGCATGGGTGAAACATTCCCTGGTGGCGTCGACCACCCATTTCCATTCCTCTTCCTCGGTGCCGTCCGGAACCACTTTGCCCACGGTTGCGGGAACCAGCGTGATGATCTCGCCGTCGAGTTCACTGACCATGGTCAGCACATCCTTGACGTATTGCACCGAGCGCTCGCGCTGCCCTTGGTCCCGGGCCGCAAGATTGCGTTCGCCCAGCATCAGCGTTACCGCGCCCCAGCAGCGGATACCGTGTTCCTTCAGGAGCGCGCGCGTTTCCTTGGTCTTGTATTGTTCGGGCTCGCCGGAAATCTCGATCGACTCATAGCCGAATTTCTTGATGCGCTTGAGCGTCGTTTCCAACGGTTCCGCGCGCATCCAGTTGTGTGTCGAAAGATGCATGGTCTGTCCTTCCCAAATTCGCCAGTATGCTTCGCCTGCAACATGCACCGCCGGAAAGGCGACGCCGGGTTCCTCCCCAAGGCGTTCCAGCATTTTTTGCTAAACTGGTTCGACCAATTTGGCCTGAAGTGAGGTCTATCGCAAAATCTACAGGACGGCAAGGAGTACGAGGAAGCAGCTGAGTCTTTGGGGTATTTCATTGATTATATTGGAATATGTTGACTCCAGTTGGCGGCTGTAATGGGCAAAATGACGACTCCTTGATCTTGACCAAATCGGCATTTTTGGTAATACCAGATTGCGGAGTGAACAAGTGGTCCGCTGCGAAAAGACCAAAGTGGGCTGGCCCAACTTTCAACAGGCGCTATGCTCGCTCTTGCAAAGAAGGGGAGGATGCCGATGCCATCGACGATGAAGGGCCCTGCACTGTTTCTGGCGCAATTCGCGGGCGATGCCGCGCCATTCAATTCGCTGGCGTCGATCACCAAATGGGCGGCCGGGCTGGGCTACAAGGGCGTGCAGATTCCGACCTGGGATGCACGGCTTTTCGATCTGAAGAAAGCGGCGTCTTCCAAGGCCTATTGCGATGAGGTGAAAGGCATCTGCGCCGATGCCGGTGTCGAGATCACCGAACTGTCGACGCATCTTCAGGGGCAACTGGTGGCCGTGCACCCGGCCTATGACGCGCAGTTCGACGGCTTCGCGCCGCCTGCGGTGCATAACAATCCCAAGGCCCGGCAGAAATGGGCGGTCGAACAGATGAAGTTCGGCGCCAAGGCGTCGAAGAATCTCGGCCTCAAGGCTTCGGTGACCTTCTCCGGGGCGCTGGCCTTCCCTTATCTCTACCCGTGGCCGCAACGGCCCGCTGGTTTGATCGAGGAAGCATTTTCCGAACTCGGCAAGCGCTGGAAGCCGATCCTTGATGTCTATGAGGACAATGGCGTCGACGTCGGCTATGAGATCCATCCCGGCGAGGACGTGTTCGATGGTGCGACGTTCGAGATGTTCCTCGATGCGGTCGGCGGCCACAAGCGCTGCAACATCAACTACGATCCCTCGCACTTCCTGTTGCAGCAGCTCGACTATCTCGAATTCATCGACATCTACCACGAGCGCATCAAGGCGTTTCACGTCAAGGATGCCGAGTTCAATCCGACTGGCCGGCAAGGCGTCTATTCCGGCTATCAAAGCTGGACCAACCGCGCCGGCCGCTTCCGCTCCCTCGGTGATGGGCAGGTCGATTTCGGCGGCATCTTCTCCAAGCTTACCCAATATGGCTACGACAGCTGGGCGGTGCTGGAATGGGAATGCTGCCTGAAGCATCCCGAAGACGGTGCCGCCGAGGGCGCGCCCTTCATTCAGCACCACATCATCCGGGTAACGGAAAAGGCATTCGACGACTTCGCCGGCGGCGCCACCGACAAGAAGGTGTTGCGGGCGATGATGGGAATCTGAGGCGGCTTTCCCTCCTCTTCAAGGGAGGGGTGGCCCGAAGAGCTGGGTAGGGTCGGTTCATGCCGATCTCCACGCCCAGCGACCCCACCCGATCCGCTGCGCGGATCGACCTCCCCTCAAGGGGAGGTGAACAAAACGAAGGAGAAAACATGGTCGGCGCATCGAAGGCGGAAGCGGGAGGCGGCCCGATCCGCTACGGCATGGTTGGCGGCGGGCAAGGCGCCTTCATCGGTGCGGTGCACCGGATCGCGGCGCGGATGGACAACGACTTTGTGCTGGTCGCCGGCGCGCTGTCATCCGACCCGGCGCGCGCCAAGGCATCGGCCGCCGAGCTCGGGCTCGACCCGGACCGCAGCTATGCCTCCTACGCCGAGATGGCCAAGGCCGAGGCGAAGCGGCCGGACGGAATCGAGGCCGTCGCCATCGTCACCCCCAACAATGTCCACGTGCCGGCGGCAAAGGCTTTCCTTGAGGCCGGCATCCACGTCATTTGCGACAAGCCGCTGGCAACGACCCTGGCAGAGGCGAAGAAACTGGCTTCCGTGGTCGAGAAGACCGGCAAGGTGTTCGTGCTCACCCACAACTACACCGCCTATCCGATGATCCGCCAGGCGCGTGAGATGGTCGCCAAGGGTACGCTCGGCGACATCCGCATCGTGCAATCCGAGTACCCGCAGGACTGGCTGACCGAGGACCTTGCCGCCACCGGCCAGAAGCAGGCATCGTGGCGTGCCGACCCAAAGCAGGCCGGTGCTGGCGGCGCGCTGGGCGACATCGGCACTCATGCCTACAATCTGGCGCGCTTCGTCTCCGGGCTGGAGCTGGATTCCCTGTCAGCCGATCTCGACGCCTTCGTGCCGGGCCGGTTGCTGGACGACAACGTCAACGTCATGCTGCGCTTCAAGCCGGCCGGCAACACGCATCCGGCAAAAGGCATGATCTGGGCAAGCCAGGTGGCGCCAGGCCACGAGAACGGGCTGAAGCTGCGCATCTACGGTTCGAAGGGCGGGCTGGAGTGGGTGCAAGCTGATCCGAACTATCTCTGGTACACGCCGTTCGGCCAGCCGAAGCAGTTGATTACCCGCAATGGCGCAGGCTCGCTGCCGGCCGCTGGCCGTGTCAGCCGCGTGCCGCCGGGCCACCCCGAGGGCTATCTCGAAGGCTTTGCCAACATCTACCAGGAGGCTGCCCGCGCCATCCGCGCGGCGCGCCGCAAGGGCGGCAAGCCGGCCAAGGACGTTATGTTCCCGACCATTCATGACGGCGTCGAAGGCATGGCCTTTATCGAAGCCTGCGTGAAGTCGTCGAAGAAAAACGGGGCGTGGACGAAGCTGTAGTTGCGGCGCCTGGCTGAGGGAGTGCCCCCTCACCCGGATTGCCGACCGAATTGCGAAGAGCAATTCGGGGCAGTCCGACCTCTCCCCGAGGGGAGAGGAGAGGAGAGGAGATCGCTGGCGTCGGCGTCTGCCTCTTCTCCCCACGGGGGAGAAGGTGGCCGCGATGCGGCCGGATGAGTGGGCCTATAGCGAAACCGGCGAAGGGGCCGGGGAATTTAAAGTGGGGAGAGGGCGTCGATGAAAATCGGCATGTGCATGTTCTTGTGGACGACGGCTGTGTCGAAGAAACACGAGCCTTTGCTCCGTGACATCAAGGCGACGGGCTTCGATGGTGTCGAGATACCGATCTTCGTCGGCACGCCCGATGATTACGGGAAACTGGGCGAGTTGCTGGATCGCATTGGACTGGAGCGCACCGCTGTCTCGGCCATGGGCGATCCGGCGATGAACCTGATTTCGGCTGATGCAGCGACACGCAAGGCCGGGGTCGACTACATGAAGTGGGCAATCGACTGCGCCGATGCGCTTGGTGCGCGAACACTGAGCGGTCCGCTGCATTCGACACTGGGCGCCTTCTCCGGCACGGGGCCGACGGCGGCGGAAAAGAAGCGCTCGGTTTCCTCGCAGCGCGCCATCGGCGACCATGCCGGCAAGAAGGACGTCACCATCGGGCTGGAGGCGCTCAACCGCTTCGAATGCTATCTCGTCAACACGATGGCTGACCTGTCGGAGCATATCGACGCCATCGACCGGCCGCATATCAGGGCGATGTACGACACGTTTCACGCCAATATCGAGGAGGCCGATCCGATCGGCGCCTATACGAAGCATCGCGACAATGTGGTGCATATCCATATCTCGGAGAATGATCGCGGCGTGCCGGGGCGCGGTAACCTTCCGTGGAAGGAGACCTTCTCCGCCATCCGCAAGAGCGGCTATGACGACTGGCTGACGATCGAGGCCTTTGGGCGTTCACTCAAGGACCTGGCGGCGGCAACCAAGGTTTGGCGTGATTTTTCGGAGACGCCTGAGGCGGTTTATCGCGACGGGTACAAGCATATCAGGAACGGGTGGAGGAGAGCGGCATAGTCTCGAGCCTTCGTCATCCACGGGCGGCGCGGGAGCGAAGCGGACGCGCAGACCCGAGGATCCATGCCGCGACCTCTGAGTAAGGCAACGGTGGGCTGTTTGCGGTCATTCTGAACCGCTGCATTCTACGCCCACGTCCCGGCATGGATCCCAGGGTCTGCGCCGCGTCGCTGCGCTCCTTGCTTCGCCCTAGGATGACGAATGCGCGGTGGCCCCGCAGTCAATCATTGCGGCAAGTTTATCAACCCCGCTCGGACTGGATCCTGTTGTAGTCGTGGATCGTCCGGCTTAGCCGGCGGCGCAGGAAGTTGGAAATGTTGTCGAAGATGAAGACGACGGCCAGGATCAGCAGCACCATGTAGAAGACGTTGGCCCAGTTGGAGTTGGTGCGCATCGCTTCCCACAGCTTCAGGCCGATGCCGCCAGCGCCGACGGCGCCGATGATCGTCGCGCCACGCGTGTTGGATTCCCACTGGTAGAGCGTCTGGCTGATGAACACCGGTATCACCTCCGGCATCACGCCGTAGCGTTGTACAAGCAGGCCGTTGGCGCCGGTTGAAAGCACGCCTTCGCGCGGCTTGTCGTCGATGTTCTCCAGTGCCTCGGAATAGGTTTTGCCGAGCGTGCCGATCTCGGTGAAGAAGATCGCGGCACTGCCGGCCAGCGGCCCAGGGCCGAAGGCGCGGGTGAAGAACAACGCCCAGATCAGCATGTCGACCGAGCGCATGAAGTCGAAGAAGCGCTTGAGCACCTGGCTCAGCGCGCCGCTCGGCGTGATGTTGCGGGCAGCGAAAAAGGCCAGCGGGAAGGCGACGATGCCGCCGAGCAGCGTGCCGAGGAACGCCATGACAATGGTCTGCAGCAGCTTCGTCCAGACATCGCCGTGCTGCCACTGGGCGTTGTTCCAGATGTTGTCGCCGGCCAGCGCGATGTTCGACATGCCAGGCTTCAGCTCTGGCCCGGACACCAGCAGCGAGATCACTTCGCCGGCCGGCTTGCCGAAGAAGGGCGAGCGGGTGTCGAAGACGAAATTCGCCCATCCCAGGAAACGCTTCCGAACCTTGACGCGGTCGACCGTAACGCGAACCTCGCCGACGAAGCCCATCTTGGCGACCACTTCGTCGTCATGCACGGTAACCCAGTCCGGTACCGGGCCTGATATCACCGGCTTGCCGCTGGTCAGCGAGACGGGAACCGTCTGTCCATTCGCAACAATCGTCGCCTGAGCCTTGTCGAAGGTGACGGACTTTGCCGGTCCGTCGATCAGCACGGTGTAGGTGCCATCGGGATTCCTGATCACCCAATCGGGGTTCGGGTTCTCGCCGAGTGCCGAAAAGCGTGGATATTTCGGTGTGATCTCAGGCTGGTCGAGACGGAATTCCGGCTGCAGGTCGTAGCTGATCCACTGCGTCAGGAAGAGCGGGAGGCGCTCCCAGTGCGATTCCCTCATCACCTGCGGCAGGTTGAAGAACCACAAGGCGTAGGTGAGGTAGAGCAGCGTGCCGGCGAGCAGGAACAGCGGCCCATAGCGCTTGTAGGCGGGCCGGCGGAACACATCCGGGTAGCGCTCCTCGATCGACCGGATTTCGTCCATGGTCATCGAAGTCATGTCTTGTCTTTCTGGCGGACCATGATCTTTTCGGAAACCCGATCTAAGCGTTCATCAGGAAGGCCTGCTCGCCGACGAGCTTGCGGCGCAGCCAGGCGGAGAACTGGTCGACGATGAAGATGGTGGTGAACAGCAAGAGCACCAGCGCCAGCGTCTTGGCGCCGAAGCCGCGTGAGATGGAGAGCTTCAGTTCCTCGCCGATGCCGCCGCCGCCGACCGCACCGATGATGGTCGAGGCGCGTACGTTGATCTCGATCCTGAGCAGCGTGTAGGACATGAAGTTGGGCAGCACCTGCGGCAGGTCGGCGAAGCGCACGCGCTCGAACCAGTTGGCGCCGACAGCCCGCAGGCCCTCCTCGGCGCGCATGTCGACGTTCTCGTTGATCTCGTAGAACAGCTTGCCCAATGCGCCGATCGAATGCAGGCCAATGGCGATGATGGCGGCGATCGGGCCGATCGACACGATGGCCGCGAACAGACCGGCGATGACGATTTCCGGGAAGGCGCGCAGCAGTTCCATGAACCGCTTGACGATAAGCCGCAGCACTGGATGGGGCGTCAGATTGCGCGCCGCGATGAAGGAGAACGGCACAGCGAAGACGAAACCGACGAACGTCGAGACCAGCGCCACATTGACCGTGGTGAGCATCAGCTCGAAATATTCAGGGACGTAGAAACCGCCCCAGACATAGACGCGGCCAAGCGGAAAGTTGAATTCCTGGGTGCCGGTGTCGTGGGGCGAGGCGATGTCGAACAAGGCCCGCCAGACATCGTTCCAGTCCTTGGGGATCAGCCAGCTCAGGAAATCCAGAAGGTGTGGCAGCCGGTCGAAGAAGTGCCCGGCATTGGCTTCGTCGGCGAACCACATGCTTGAGAACATGGCGGCAAGCAACAGCCCAATGCCGAGCACCGTATAGAGGCGCCGCTGCGACGTCTGGCGTCGCCAGGCGTCGGCCATCGGATGAGGGGTGCCGGAAGGGGCGGGAACAGAAAGGGTCATGATCGGACAAGCAGAAAGGGCGGCATCGTTGATGCCGCCCTTGCCGATTTCGCCGTTAGCCGCCGATGGCTGCCTTACGCGCTTCGACGATGACGTTGTAGAAGTCAGGCTTCACCGGAACGTAGCCGGTAAAATCGCCGCCTTCGACGCCTTCGAAGCAAGCCTTGTCCTTCTTCGGCAGGTCGGTGAAGAAGGCGGCGAGCTTGGCGGTCATGTCGTTGCCGATCGCGGTGCGCACGACCAGCGGGCCGTTCGGGATCAGGCCCGAGCGCCAGACTTCGACGAAGTCGTTAGGGTCAACGGCGCCCTTGGCGACGACCTTGTGGAAGGTACCCGAGCTGAAGCCGTTCTTGAAGTCGCCGATACCAGAGGAATCGTCCACCGCAACGTCGACCTTGCCGTCGCGGACGGCGAGGATGTTGTTTTCATGGCCGCCGTTGAACTGGGTCGAAGCGAAGTAGTTGTCGTTCGGCATGCCGGTGGTCTTCGGAATCTGGGTCAGCGGGATCAGATAGCCCGAGGTCGAATCCGGATCGGCGTAGCCGAGCTTCTTGCCCTTGGCCGACTTGATGTCGGTGATGCCGGAGGTCTTCAGGGCGAGGCCGACCGAATAGTAACCGGTGGCGCCGTCGGTCTGCTGGGTGGTGAGGATCGGGGTGACGGCGTTCGGATCCTTGATATAGACGCTGGCATAGCCGGAAGCGCCGAGTTCGGCGAAGTCGAGCGTTCCGCCGAGCAGGCCCTGAATGACGCCGTCATAGTCGGCGGCGGGGAACAGCGAGACCTTCTCGAAGCCGAATTCGGTCTTCAGGTGGTCGGCCAGGCACTGGTAGTTGCGCAGGCGGTCGGTCTCGTTTTCACCGCCGAGAATGCCGACGCGGAATTCCTTCATATCGGCGGCATGGGCCGCGCTGGTCGCCATGGCGAGCACCGAAACGGCGCCGAAAACCATCTTTCTAAACATGTGACATCT
This sequence comes from Mesorhizobium sp. INR15, assembly GCF_015500075.1. Taxonomy (NCBI): domain Bacteria; kingdom Pseudomonadati; phylum Pseudomonadota; class Alphaproteobacteria; order Hyphomicrobiales; family Phyllobacteriaceae; genus Mesorhizobium; species Mesorhizobium sp. INR15. The sequence goes on from NZ_CP045496.1 coordinate 1,954,679, forward strand.
CTCCAGTAGGTTCCGGCCTCGCGCCGGCGGCGTTCTTGTTCTTTACAGGTGCCCTTGACGCGGGCTGGCGATCCAGGCTGCTCTCGAATTGCCCATGATCTTTTCCCGAAAAACCGGTTTCAGCCTTTCGGGATCATGGATTTCAGTACCCCGGGAATGCGGGCTCGAGCGGTCCGGCGGATGCGGCGATTTTTTTCTTGAAAGCAACGCTGGTCGACGTGATGGCCTCGGAGATCTCGCCACCATTGCTGTCGGCGCCATAGACGAGACGGACGGCTTCGCGGTTCAGCTCTTCCGGCGCACCGTCAAAGACCACCTTGCCGGCGGCCATGCCGATGATGCGGTTGCAATAGGTGCGGGCGGTGTCCAGCGTGTGAAGATTGGTGACAACGGTGATGCCTTCGCGCAGGTTGATGTCTTGCAGCGAGTCCATCACCACCTTGGCATTGAGCGGGTCGAGCGAGGCGATCGGCTCGTCGGCGAGGATCACCTTGGGTTGCTGCATCATGGCGCGGGCAATGGCGACACGCTGCTGCTGACCGCCCGACAAGGTGCCTGCAGGCTGCAGCGCGGTGCGGGCGATGTCGAGACGCTCGAGCGCGGCGACCGCCTCCGCGCATTCGGCGCGCGAGAACATGCCGAGGAGATTGCTGATGGTCGAGCGATGGTTCAGCTTGCCGAGCAGAACATTGGTCAGCACGTCGAGGCGCGGCACCAGATTGAACTGCTGGAAGATCATGGCGCAATCGCGCTGCCAGCGCCTCAGAGGTGAGCCGCGCAATTTCGAGACCTCGGCGCCGTCAAAAAAAATCGACCCCTGGCTGGGGTCGACGAGACGATTGATCATGCGCAGGAGGGTCGACTTGCCGGCGCCCGAGCGGCCGATGATGCCGACCATCTGGCCTTGCGGAATCGAGATGTTCACATCGCTGACGGCGGTGTTCTTGCCAAAGCGGCGGCTGACACCGCGGATTTCGAGCGTAGCTGACATATCAGGTTTCCAATCCGGCCCGTTTCCAGCCCGGTCGCGTTGACGTCTGTTCGCTTTCGCTAGCGCAGCGCCATGAACCTGCGGTGTCGGATTGATGTCAGTTTTGTTACCACCCACAGACGCAACGTCAGAGCACCGTTCGCGATGATCAGCCGAGGATCAGCAATTCCTCGAAATGCTTCATGTCCCGGAAGCCGCAGAAGGCCGGTGCCTTTATCTCGATGACCGGGGCCTGCCGCGCGAAGAGCGCCAGGCAATCGTCAAACAGGTCCTGCCACGCGGCGACCCTGTCGTCGGCGAGGCGCTGGATCTGATAGGCGAAGGTGATGTGGAGGACGTAGGTGTCGTGGTCCGGATGCCGGTATCCGAACGGCACGGCCAGGGCGTCGCGCCAGGCGCGCATTGTGCGCACGTCTTCGTCCGTTGCGCCGGCAACGGTCAGTCCCGTCGGGGTGACTTCGATGGCCTTGATCTGAAACGCACCGAGGCCTTCGAAGCCCTTCAGCCGTTCCAGATAGAGGCGTGTCATGGCTTCGATGCTGGTGTCGAGCGGCACATCCCGCGGCCAGTAGGGCAACCGCCGGCGGTATTCGATGATGCCCTGGAAAAGGGTCATGTGCAGGCTGGTAACAGGCGTGAACGCCAGCCGGTCCGCGTCCGGCATCGCCAGCATCCGGTCGCGCACGGCAAGCACCACCGCTTCCGACGGCGAGCCGCCGACGAGATGGCTGACCACTGTATTGCCGGGCTCGATCAGGAAGTTGCCCGCCATGTCGTAGCGGGTGCCGAGATGGGCCGGCGCTGCCGGATTGGAGCCGGCAAAGAATCCGGCGAGCGAGGGTCTAATGGAAGCAGGCATTGCGACCTCCTGGGGAGATGGCGTCCTGCCTCCGCGATGTGTCAGGGATGTGAAGCAGGGCTTTTGATGACGTCGATGTGAAGGCTACCCGCCGTATTTTTCCAGGAAAGCTTCTGCCTCGAGCTCACGGAAATCGTCGAGGGCCTCGCGCAGCCTTGCGTGATCCCAGTTCCACCATGCGAGTGCTTGGTAGCGCTCCGCCGTGCGGCGGTCGAAGCGTTCGCGGATCGGTTTGGCCGGCACGCCGGCGACGATGGTGTAGGGGGCGACATCCCTGGATACGACGGCACCCGCGCCAACCGCCGCGCCATCGCCGACAGTGACGCCGGGCAGGATGGTCGAGCCATGGCCGAGCCATGTGTCGTGGCCGATGGTGACGCGCCTGGCGCGGCGCTGGGCGAAAAACTCGGTCTCGTGTTCGGCGTCCTCCCAGTAGTCCGAGGCGCGGTAGGTGAAATGGTGCAGCGTCGGCCGCCATGTCGGGTGGTTGGTGGCATTGATGCGCACGCTTGCTGCAATGTTGGAGAACTTGCCGATGGTGGCGCACCAGACGGCGCAATCCTGCATCATGTAGGAATAGTCGCCGAGCTCGCTTTCGGAGACCCGGCTGCGGTCGGCGATCTCGGTCCAGCGGCCAAGCGTCGAGTTCTGCACTTCCGCTGTCGCGTGGACCAGCGGCGCTTCCGACAGCTTTCTTGTCATGCCGCGATTTTTCCCGGGGCGAAAGCGGCGACATCGATGATGCGGTCGGCAACCGCCTCGCGCACATCGTGGTCGTGGAAGATGCCGAGCAAGGCGACGCCCGCCGTCTTCTTGGCCGCGATCAGGGCGATCACCACGTCGCGGTTTCGGGCATCGAGCGAAGCGGTCGGCTCGTCGAGCAGCAGGATCGGGTGCTCGGTGATGAAGCCGCGCGCGATGTTGATGCGCTGCTGCTCGCCGCCCGAGAAGGTCGCCGGCGGCAAGGCCCAAAGCTTCTCCGGCAGATTGAGCTGCGCCAGCAAGGCGCGCGCCTTGTCGCGCGCCGTCTCGCGTTCCTCGCCACGCTCCACCAGCGGCTCGGCGACGACATCAAGCGCCGAAACGCGCGGCACGGTGCGCAGGAACTGGCTGACATAGCCGATGGTCTGACGGCGTATGGCAAGAACCGTGCGCGGGCTGGCGGTGGCGAGATCGATCAACCCGTCATTGTGCCTGACGATGATCTGACCCTCGTCGACGGCATAGTTGCCGTAGAGCATTTTCAGGATCGAGCTCTTGCCAGCACCGGATGGGCCGCCAAGCACGGTGCATTCGCCGGCCCGGATGGAGAAGGAGACACCGGAGACCACAGGCAATTTGATGCCGTCGCGCAGATGCATGGTGAAGCTCTTGGCGACGTCGGAGACAACGAGGGGGGTCGGCATCAGAAAGTCCTCCAGTCGCTATTCGATAGTGATCTTGGGTGGTGCCAGGCACCCCCCTCTGGCCTGCCGGCCATCTCCCCCTCAAGGGGGGAGATTAATTGCTCTTCTGCCTGGCTCCATCTGCAAGGTCGGGGACTGGCGAAAGCCGACGCGACAGCCGATCTCCCCCCTTGAGGGGGAGATGGCCGGCAGGTCAGAGGGGGGTACGCCGGAGCAAGCATGATCACACCTGCAAAATCGAGGAAACAAGCAATTGGGTGTAAGGCGCGCGCGGGTCGTCGAGCACGCGGTCGGTGAGACCGCTTTCGACAACGCGCCCGTCTTTCATCACCATCATGCGCTGCGACAACAGCCGTGCCACGGCGAGATCGTGGGTGACGACGATGGCCGCCAGGCCGAGATCGGTGACCAGACCGCGCAACAGGTCGAGCAGGCGCGCCTGTACCGAAACGTCGAGACCGCCGGTCGGCTCGTCCATGAACACCAGGCGCGGTCCGGTGACGAGATTGCGGGCGATCTGCAGGCGCTGGCGCATGCCGCCGGAGAAGGCGCGCGGTTCGTCGTCTATGCGGTCCTCGTCGATCTCGACGCGCGACAGCCAGTCGACGGCGGTGGCGCGGATCTTGCCGTAGTGGCGATCGCCGACCGCCATCAGCCGCTCGCCGACATTGGCGCCGGCCGAAACCGTCATGCGCAGGCCGTCGGCGGGGTTCTGGTGAACAAAGCCCCAGTCGGTCCGCATCAGGAAGCGGCGCTCGGCCTCGCTCATGCGGTAGAGTTCGCGGAACTGGCCGTCGCGCATGCGGTAGCTGGCGGTGCCGGAGCTCGGCAGCAGCCGCGTCGACAGGCAGTTGAGCAGTGTCGTCTTGCCTGAGCCGGACTCGCCGACCACAGCCAGCACTTCGCCCGGCCACAGGTCGAAAGTGACGTTGTCGCAGCCGACGCGCGAGCCGTAGAATTTTGACAGTGCGCTGACGCGCAGCAGCGGTTCGTGGGTCATCGTGCCGGCTCCATTGTTTCGACAGCAGCCCGTGTCTCAGGCGCGAGATGGCCGCGATGGCCTTGTTCGCGCCGCTTCTCGCAATGATCGGTATCTGAACAGACGAACATGTGGCCGCCGTGGTCGTCGAGGATGACCTCGTCGAGATAGACATTCTCGGCCGCGCACAGCGCGCAGGGCTGGTCGAAGGTTTGCACCTCGAACGGATGATCCTCGAAGTCGAGGCTGACCACGTCGGTGAAGGGCGGCAGCGCGTAGATGCGCTTTTCGCGGCCGGCGCCGAACAGCTGCAGCGCGGGCGAGCGGTGCATCTTCGGATTGTCGAATTTCGGCGTCGGCGACGGGTCCATGACGTAGCGGCCCTCGACCTTGACCGGATAGGCATAGGTGGTGGCGATGCGGCCGTGCTTGGCGATGTCCTCGTAGAGCTTCACATGCATGAGGCCGTATTCCTCCAGCGCATGCATTTTGCGCGTTTCGGTTTCGCGCGGCTCGAGGAAACGCAAGGGCTCCGGGATCGGCACCTGGTAGACCAGCACCTGGCCGGCGCCGAGCGGATGTTCCGGGATGCGGTGGCGGGTCTGGATGATGGTGGCTTGCGCTGTGTCGGTGGTCACCGCGACATTGGCGACCTTCTTGAAGAAGGCACGGATCGAAACCGCGTTGGTGGTGTCGTCGGCACCTTGGTCGATGACCTTCAGCACGTCATCGGGGCCGATGATCGACGCGGTGACCTGAACGCCGCCGGTGCCCCAGCCGTAAGGCATCGGCATTTCGCGTGAGGCGAACGGCACCTGATAGCCGGGAATGGCGATGCCCTTGAGGATCGCCCGCCGGATCATCCGCTTGGTCTGTTCGTCGAGATAGGCGAAGTTGTAGGTGGCGATGTCTGTCGGTTGCGCGGTCATTCCGCTGCCTCCCTTTTCTCTTCAATCTTCGCGGGATTCTCTCGGGCGTCGTATTCGGCGCGCATGCGGCGCACGAGATCGAGTTCGGCCTGGAAGTCGACATAGTGCGGCAGCTTGAGATGCTCGACAAAGCCGGTCGCCTGGACATTGTCTGAATGCGAGATGACGAATTCCTCGTCCTGTGCGGCGGCAACGACATCTTCGCCGAGTTCGGAAGCACGAAGCGCCCGGTCGCAGAGCGCCATCGCCATCGCCTTGCGCTCGCTCTGCCCGAAGACCAAGCCATAGCCGCGCGTAAATTGCGGCGGCGCCTTGGCCGAACCCTTGAACTGGTTGACCATCTGGCACTCGGTGACGTGCACCGTGCCGAGCGGCACGGCGAAAGGTAGTTCCGGCACGTCGAGTTCCAGATCGACCTCGCCGATGCGGATCTCGCCGACAAAGGGATGGTTGCGGGCATAGCCGCGCTGGGTGGAATAGCCGAGCGCCAGCAGGAAACCCTCGTCGCCGCGTGACAGCGCCTGCAGGCGGATGTCGCGCGCCATTGGAAATTCCAGCGGCTCGCGGGTGATGTCGCCCGGGATATGATCCCCAGGCATGTCGCCGTCCGGCTCGATCAGGCCTTCGCGGGCAAGGATCGCCGAGACACGCGGCATGGCTTCCGCCTCAGTTGCACGCTGCAAGGGTTCCGGGACATCGGCACCGGCGGCAAGCTCGGGGTCGAGCAGGCGGTGCGTGTAGTCGAAGGTAGGGCCGAGCAACTGGCCCCCGGGAAGATCCTTGTAGGTCGCCGACACGCGCCGTTCGATCAGCATCGTGGCGGTGTCGATCGGCTTGGAATAACCGAAGCGCGGCAGCGTCGTGCGATAGGCGCGAACAAGGAAGATCGCTTCGATCATGTCGCCGCGTGCCTGGACGATGGCAAGCGCGGCCAGCTCACGGTCGTAGAGCGAGCCTTCGCTCATAACCCGGTCAACACCAAGCGCCAGTTGCTCGACGATCTGGTCGAGCCTCAACGCCGGCACCGACCGGTCGCCGCGCCGCCGGTCGGCGAGCAGGCTGTGAGCGTTGGCAATGGCGGCTTCGCCGCCTTTTACCGCGACATACATGTTAAGCCTCCATCGTCTTGATGCGGGTCGTGCGCGGCAGGCAGGCGATGCCATCCGGTGCGGCCAGGATGATGTCGATGCCGCGCGGGAAGCGCTTGATATTCTGCTTCCACTGTTCGACGAAGTGACGCGGCATCGCTGCTGGCGCGATCGTCGCGCTGGCCTCGATGCCGGGACCTTGGAGCAGCAGCGGCGCGCCCGAAAAGAGGTCGCTCACCTGCAGGATGAGTGTGGTTGAACGGTCGGGATAGTCCTGCGTGCCTTGCGAAAAGCCATCGAGCGCCATCATCTCGGCGGGCGAGGCGATCAGCGCGAAATGCGCGTCAGCCGGCGTGTTGGCCATCGGCGCGCCGCTGTGGAAGCCAAGCCAGGTTTTCACCGCAGCCGCAGCCTGGAGGGCAGGGTCGAGCCAGAGCGGCGTGTCGTTGTCGCAGAGCGCCAGGGCGATGGCGCCGGCGGTTGCCGTCAATGGCGCCGGCGGGCGGGCGAAGGCCGGCAAGGGCTGCACCGTGCCTGGCCGCGCCATCGCGTCCATGACGGCGCGAAAGACGGTCTGGGCATTGAACACCGGATCGGCAAAGCCGCCGTCGATTGCTTGCGTTGAAACGTCCATCAGTCTTCTCCGCGAACCATGGTGAAGAAATCGACCTTCGTCGCCGCCGTCTCGGCGCGGCGCTTGTCACGAGCCTCGGTCAGTGTTGCCTGCAGCGGGGCGATGAGCCTGGTCTCGACCTCATGACGATGGCCGGGGTCCTGCCAAAGCGCGTCGGCGATCGCCGCCAGCCTGGCCTTCTGCTTGTCGCGGCCGAGCGCGTAGCAATGACCGACCTGGCCGGATGCCAGCCGCACAGTGGCCCGGGTAACGGTGGCCTCACCGACATTGAACGGCGCGCCACCGCCGCCGATGCGGCCACGCATGGTGACCAGCCCGGTTTCGGGGCCGCGCAGCAATTCGGCCTCGACGGGCAGGCCCGACACGTTCCAGAGCCGGACAATGTCGTCGCCGCTGGATTGCGCCAGTGTTGCCATGGCGGCTTTGCGCCCGGCCTGGTCCCTTGCTTCCTGTCCTCGCATCATCAACATTCCTCATTGCTAAATTTGTCTATTGATATAGACAACTATACAAATTATATCTATTATCTAACGTGTGTCCATGACGGGTGGATGACAGGGGTTGGAAGGCCGGGGGCAAAAGATGGTTGGGCAACAGACGGCCGACAGCATTGAGCGGCGCAGCGGCGTTTCGCTGTGGCGCCAGATCGCCGACAAGATCCTGCAGTCGATTGCCGTTGGCGACTTTGCCGAGAATGCGGCACTGCCGCCCGAGGTGGCGCTGGCCGAACGCTACGGCGTCAACCGCCATACGGTACGCAGTGCCATTTCGGCCCTTGTGCAGGAAGGCGTGCTTCGGGCCGAGCAGGGGCGCGGTACTTTCGTGCTGTCACGCAAACGGCTGTCTTACCCGATCGGCGCGCGCACGCGCTTCTCGACCGGCCTGCAAGGGCAGACATCGGAGCGGCATATCGTGCTGCTCGCGTCGACGGTCGAGCCGGCCAGCCCGCGCGTCGCCGAGGGCCTTGGGCTTGCCAGGGGCGCTGACGTGATACGCTTGGAGACGCGCGGTGAAGCTGATGGGCGGGCGGTCTCGCGTGCCGCCGGCTGGTTCGATGCCAAACGCTTTGCCGGGATCGACGCCGCGATGGCGCAAACCGGATCGATCACCGCATCGCTGGCACGCTTCGGCATCGACGACTATCTCAGGCAGTCGACCGTGCTGTCGGCGCGCCATGCGGATGCCGCCGACCTCGCCGACCTCGACCTGCGGCCGGGCGCCATCGTGCTGGTCACGGTTGCCATCAACGTCACGCCCGACGGCCAGCCGATCCAGTTTTCCGAATCCCGCTTTCCGGCCGAGCGGGTGGAGTTGAAATTGTCGGCGCTGTAGGGCGGATCCTATATCAGACCGTGACTTATCTCGATCGCGCCCGCCTGTCGGCGGCTTCGCGTCTGAGGACCGGCTTCCCCCACTCCGTCTCGGCTTCGCCGGGCCACCTCTACCCCCTCCGGAGGGAGAGGAAGGGGAGCCCGCTGTGATGGCGGGAGAGGAAGAACCCGGTTGGAGGAGCGTTGGCGGTAAAAGCTCGCGCCCTTCCTCTACCCCGTCGATCGGGGGAGAGGTGTCGAGCGCAGCTCGACGGAGTGGGGGTCGACCTGCGCGGGCATCTTCAATTCCGTGTTATGATCCAATCTCGATCACAGCCTTGATCAGGCCGGACTTTTCATGTGCCCAGCGGGCGAGATCGGACGGCGTAGCGGCAAGCGTTGTTGTGTGGGTAACCAGCTTCGCCAATGGCACGGCGCCGTCACGGATCGAGGCGGCGACATGATCGAAGTCGGCGCGCAAGGCATTGCGGCTGCCGACCAGCGTCATCTCACGCTTGTGGAATTCGGGATCGGAGAAGCTGATGTCGTCCTTGACGACGCTGACCAGAACCAGCGTGCCGGCATGCGCGACATGGGCGAAGGCCGATTGCACCGACTGGGTGTTGCCGGTGGCGTCGAAGACCACGTCGAAGCCTTCGCCGTTGGTTGCTTCGCGAACCAGATCGGCCGCTGATGCTTGCGAACCATCAAGGACCGAGAAGCCGAGTTCACTTGCCGCGAAGCCCAGTCTTTCGCTGCTCATGTCGAGCAGGCTCACGTCGAGGCCGGCGATGCGGGCGAAGATGGCGGTGCCGAGGCCGATCGGGCCGGCGCCGATGACCAGCGTACGCGCGTCTGGTTCGGCCCGCGCCCGGCGCACCGCATGCGCGCCGATGGCCAGGAATTCGACGGCGGCGGCGTCGGCCAGCGAGAGGCCGTTGGCCGGATAGAGGTTTTGTGCCGGCACCAGGATCTGCTCGCACATGGCGCCGTCGCGATGGACGCCGAGCACTTCGATCCTGACGCAGCAATTGGGTCTGCCTTGCCGGCAGGCGATGCATTTGCCGCAAGCGAGATAGGGATTGATGACCACCGGTTCGCCAACGGCGAGATCGACACCGGCGCCTGTCTCCACGATGGTTCCCGATACCTCGTGGCCCATGATGCGGGGATAGGCGAGGAACGGATGCTTGCCTTCGAAGATATGGTAGTCGGTGCCGCAGATGCCGACATGGCTGACCGCGACCAGCGCCCAGCCCGGAGGCGGCGCGCCGGGCGCCTGATGGTCTTCAAGAACAAGGTCGCCGGGCGAGCGGCAGACTACGGCTTTCATGTTTCAATCCAGTCAGGTCATGGCGTTGCCGGCCCATCGAACGAAGAGGGCCGGCAATTCCGCCAGGGGGTGGGTTACTTGCCGCCGCGGCGGCGCAACCCGTCGAAATAGACGATGATGATGATCAGCGCGCCGGTGATGATGCGCTGCCAGAACGAATTGACGTTGAGCAGATTGGCGCCGTTGTTGATGGTGGCCAGGATGAAGGCGCCGAGCAGCGGCCCATGCACCGAGCCGACCGCGCCGAACAGCGATGTGCCGCCGATGACCGACGAAGCAATCGCTTGCAGTTCCCAGCCTTCGGCCTGCGTCGGGTTGCCGATGCCGATGCGGGCGGCAAGCAGGACGCCGACGAAGGCCGCGCACAGGCCTGACAGCGTGTAGGCCATGTAAATGGTGCGCTGGACATTGACGCCCGACAGGCGCGACGCCTCGGCGTTGGAGCCGACCGAAAAGAGATAGCGGCCCCAGCGGCTGTGATGGAGGAAGATGTAGGCCGGAATGCCGACCAGGATGACCATCCAGAACAGATTGGGGATGCCGATAAAGGAGTTGCGGGAGAAGGCGGTGAAGCTGTCGCTGTTGATGTTGATCGAGTTGCCGTTGGTCATCAAAAGGCCGATGCCGCGCAGCGAAGTCAGGGTTGCCAGCGTGATGATGAAGGGTGGCAGTCCCATCTTGACGATGCCGAAACCGTGGAAGAGGCCGATGCAGACGCCGACCAGCAGCGTCACCAGAATGGCCAGCCAGATCGGGAAACCGGCATTGATCATCATGGCGACGACGACAGTGGCGAAGCCGACCACGGCGCCAACCGACAGGTCGATGCCGCCGGTGATGATGACGAAGGTCTGGCCGACCGCCATGATGGCGATCATCGACCCCTGGCGCAGAAGATTGGCGATGTTGTTGGCGGAGGCGAAACTGCTTGTCGTCACCGACAGCAGAATCCAGAGCAGAACCAGCAGAGCCAGAAGCGTCAGCCCAAACAGGACGTTGTAATTCCGCTTCGGCTTTTCGGCCGGTAGAGTTTCGGTGCTCATGGTTCCTCCCGTTTCTTTTATTCGTCTTGTTCGCTTGTCAGCCGATCGCTTGCGTCAGCACGTCTTCGTGGCTTGCTGCACGATAGCCATGGCTTGCCACCAGCTTGCCGCGTCGGAACACATGCAGCGTATCGGCAAGCTCGTAGACTTCCGGCAGGTAGGACGAGATCAGGATGATGCCGGCGCCCTTTGACAACAGCGCGCCGAACAGGCGGTAAATCTCGGCCTTGGTGCCGACATCGACGCCAACGGTCGGCTCGTCGAAGATGAACAGCTTGGCGCCGTGCGCCAGCCATTTGCCGATGACGATCTTCTGCTGGTTGCCGCCCGACAGGCTGGAGGCCAGTGCGCTCCGCGTAGGTGTCTTGATGCGGAGATCGGCGATCTGGCGATCGGCCTGCGTCTTTTCCTGCGTACCGGAAATCAGCATGTTGTTGGAGATGCGCTTGTAGATCGGCAGGTTGAGGTTGAGGCCGACCGGCAGGTTGAGGCAGAGGCCCTGGTCGCGGCGGCTCTCCGGCGCCAGCGCCATGCCGAGCTTGATCGCATCATGCTCGTTGTTGATGCTGGCCGGCTTGCCTTCCCATAGGACCTGGCCCGCCGACTTGGCGTGGCGGCCGTAGAGCGTGGTGACGAACTCGCTGCGCCCGGCGCCGATCAGCCCATAGAGTCCTACGATCTCACCGGCGCGAACCGTCATCGAGACGTCTTCGAACCCTTTGCCCGACAGGTTCCTCGCCTCGAGGATCGGGGCGCCCGGCGTGAAATGCTCCTTGTGGTAGACCTGCTCGATCGAGCGGTTGATCATCATCTTGACCAGCTCGGCATCGTTGGTCTCGGCAATGTCGCGGGTGCCGACCAGTGTGCCGTCTCGCAGCACCGAAACACGGTCGGCGAGTTCGAACACTTCCTCCATGCGGTGGCTGATGTAGATGATCGTCACGCCTTCGCCCTTCAGGCGGCGGATCAGGGTGAAGAGCTGGTCGGCCTCCTTACGGGTAAGGTAAGCGGTGGGTTCGTCGAAGATCAGGAACTTGGTGCCGCGTACCGTGGCGCGGGCCGCGGCAATCAATTGCTGCTGGCCGATGGTCAGGTCGCCAAGCACGACATGGGCCGGCAAGTCGAAGCCGAGATCGTCGATGATCTTCTGTGCTTCCTTGACCATGGCCCGCTGCTGCAGGATTCCGAAGCGGGAGTTCTCCTCGCCGAGGAACATGTTGGCGGCGACTGTCAGGTGACGGCACAGCACGACTTCCTGATGCACGGCATTGATGCCGAGCGCCATCGCTTCATGCGGGGTCGCCAGCGCTGCCGGCTTGCCTTCCCAGAAGACGTCGCCTGAGGTGCGCGGCATGACGCCGGTCAAAAGCTTGATGAGTGTGGATTTGCCGGCGCCGTTCTCGCCAACGATGGCGTGAATTTCGCCTGACTTGAAGGCGAGGTTGACCGGCTTCAGCGCGTGCGTGCCAGGATAGCGCTTTTCCAGTCCGCGCAATTCGAGGATGGTCCTGCCGGCCTCCAGCACGGGGGCGGGGTGCAGTTCCTGCGCCGTCGACGTCATGACAATCCTCCCAGATTGGCCTCACGATGGGCACGCGGCGAGGCAAGGAATGCCCCAAAAACAGCCTAGCCTAAGCCTGCGGATTTCCAAGCCGTTTGTGCCGGCCAGGGATGTTTCCGGGGCCAGTCGCCCCGGAAACGATTTCGGATGCGATGGCTCAGAGTTTCGGGTTGAGCAGCGCGTCGATCTTGGGTTCTTTCATGTTGGCCTTGGTCACCAGATTGGCGCCGGTGTCGACATTGGCCTCGACCTTCTCGCCCTTGGATGCGGCGAGCGCGGTCTTGATGCCGTCATAGCCCATCCGGTATGGATCCTGGACGACGAGAGCGGAAATGACGCCGTCGTTGAGGAACTTGATCAGCTTCTCGTCGCTGTCGAAGCCGACCAGTGCCAGCTTGCCGCCAAGGTTGTTTTCGGCGACAGCCTGACCGACGCCCTGCGCCATGATCAGGTTGGAGGCGAAAATGCCCTTGAGGTTCGGGTTGGCGGTGATCAGGTCGGTGGCGATGTTGAGGCCGGTGGTGGCCTGACCGTCGGCGTATTTGTCAGCGACCAGCTTCAGGCCCGGGTATTTTGCCTTGAGCTGCTCGGTGAAGCCCTGCTTGCGCTGTTCGAGCGAACCGGCGCCCGGTGCGTTGGTGATCAGGGCGACGTCGCCCTCGACCTTGCCGCCGTTGGCGGCGCCGATGGCGGCGGCGAGGCCGTCAGCAGCGACGCGGCCGCCCTGCACGTTGTCGGTGGTCAGGAACGAGGTGAAGGCCTTGGAGTCGGCGCCGGAGTCGATGCCGATAACCTTGACCTTGGCAGCGGCTTCGTCGATCGGCTTGCCAAGCGCCTTGAACTCGGTCGGAGCGATCACGATGGCGGCCGGGTTGCTGGCAACGGCGTTCTCGAGGATCGAGACCTGACCGTTGACATCGGTTTCAGCCTGGGCGCCGAGTTCCGGCACTTTGACGCCGAGATCCTTGCCGGCCTTGCGGGCGCCGGCCAGAACGATCTGCCAGTAGAAGGACGTGGTGTCCTTGACGATGATCGGAATGGTCACGTCCGCCGCCGAAACCGGCGCCGTGTGCATCACGCCGGTGAGCATCGAGGCGGCTGCGAGTGCCATGACTGTGCGGCGGTTGAGAATGCTGGTCACGAATTTCATAGGATTCCTCCCTAAGTCGCCTGGTGAACGTTACGGAAAGCCCTGTCCGGATAGGCGCAGCCCAAACAGAACTTTATCAATAAAAAACATTTACCGCGTTTTGATAGTGCATCGCTCCGGCCGATGCAAGCGGTGTTTCGTCATGGTGTCCGTATGGCGCGGCGAGAGACGGGCCTCCTCGTTTCTCTCGTCGCCCCTGTTCAAGCGGTCCTATTCTCGTTCTGCAAGGTATGGAATATTAATTCCACCGTCCAGTCAATATGGAATATTCATTCTTTGTGGAGATCGCACGTTGTGAAGCTCATCACCCTGCGGAGGCATCATGCCAATTCCTGGATCACCGTATAGGGATCATATTTGGCGAATTCCGTTTCCGGCACGTCGATGTCGAGCAGGTCGATATTGCGCATCAGATTGGCGAGCTTAGCGGTTCCAGTCAGCACCGTGGCGACCAACGGCTCATGCAAAGGAAATTGGAATGCCGCTGCGGCAAGCGGGTAGCCGCCTTCGCCGGCAATCTTTTCCATGGCATCGACGCGGGCGAGCACGTCACGGCTGGCGGGCTGGTAATCGAAATGCGCGCCCTGTACCGGGCCTGTTGCCAGAATGCCGGAATTGAACACGCCGCCGATGACCAGCGAGGTCTGCCGCGCCCGGCAGAGCGGCAGCAATTCGGCTTGCGCGCTGCGATCGAGCAAAGAATAGCGGCTGGCGAGCAGGATGCAGTCGAGCGGCGCCCGGTGCATTACCTCAAGGCAGATCGGCACTTCATTGACCCCGAGGCCATAGGCGGAAATGGCGCCGGAGCGTTTCAATTCGTCCAGCGCCTTGATCCCGCCGTCCATCAACTGGCGGAAATGCAATTTGGTCTTTTCGATACCATGCGTGTAGGCGCCGATGTCATGGACGTAGAGGATATCGATCTTGTTGAGGCCGAGCCTGGCATAGCTGAACTCGACCGAGCGCATGATCCCGTCATAGGAATAATCATAGTCGACCGCGAAGGGCAGTGGTTCGACATAGGAGTGGTCCGGGACCTGGTCTTCCGGCACCGGACGAAGCAGGCGGCCGACCTTGGTCGACAGCACGTAGGAATCGCGCGGCTTGTAGCGCAGGAAATCGCCGAAGCGCCGTTCCGACAGGCCGAAGCCATAGAAGGGCGCGGTGTCGAAGTAACGCAAGCCGGCTTCCCAGGCGCCTTGCAGCGTTTCCATGGCCGCCTCGCGGGAAGAGGCCCGGTAGAGGCCCCCTATTGCCGCACCGCCGAAGCTGATTTCCGTGACCTCCAGCGCGGTTTGACCGATGCGGCGCGATTCCATGCAAAACCTCCCGTTGCCGGCCGACTGCGGCCTGTCGACGTCTTTTCGGCACAAAGCATGCCCGAAGAGTCGCAAGGCGCGCTTTGGATTTCTATTGCTGGCTTTCGTTGCGCCCCGGAGCCCGAGCCCGGAGTGCGGTGACCTGGATCAGAGCGTCGCGCCGAGGTGCCAGGGCACGAACTCGTTGTCGCCGTAGCCAAAATCTTCGCTCTTGGTCTTGCGGCCGGAGGCTGTCTCGACAATCAGTTCGAAGATTTCGCGGCCCATGCCGGCAATGGTCTTCTCGCCCGAGGCGATGACGCCGCAGTTTACGTCCATGTCCTCTTCCATCTGGTGGTACATGGTCGAATTGGTGGCAACCTTGATCGATGGCGTCGGCCTGCAGCCGAAGCAGGAACCGCGCCCGGTGGTGAAGACGATGACGTTGGCGCCGCCCGCCACCTGGCCCGTGGCTGACACCGGGTCGTAACCGGGCGTGTCCATGAACACCAGCCCGCTGCCGGTGACCTTCTCGGCATAGCCGAAGACGCCATTGAGCGGCGTCTGGCCACCCTTGGCCACCGCGCCCAGCGACTTTTCCAGGATGGTGGTGAGACCGCCGCGCTTGTTGCCGGGCGACGGATTGTTGTCGATAGAGGCGCCATGCTTGGCGACATGCTCTTCCCACCACTTGACGTAGCCGTCGAGCTTCTTGGCGATCTCAGGCGACGCCGCGCGATAGGCAAGCAGATGCTCGGCACCGTAGATTTCGGTGGTCTCGGACAGGATGCCGATGCCGCCGACGCCGGCCAGGATATCGACAGCCGCGCCCAGCGCCGGATTGGCGGTGATGCCCGACATGCCATCCGAGCCGCCGCATTGCAGGCCAACGACGATCTCGCTGACCGGGATCGGCTCCCGCTTCAGGTGGCCGACTTCTTCCGCGATCTCGGCCAGGACAAGCATCGCCTTCTCGACCGATTTGCGCGAACCGCCGGCATCCTGGATGTTGAAATGGCGCTTGCCGGCGGCAACGCCTTTCTGGCCATAGAGCGTGAGCTGGTTGACCTCGCAGCCCAAGCCGACCATCAGCACGCCGCCGAAATTGGGATGGCGGGCATAGCCGGCCAGGGTGCGGTGCAGCACCATCATGCCGTCACCGGTGCCGCTCATGCCGCAGCCTTGGCCATGGACGATGGGCACGAAGCCGTCGATGCCGGGATATTTCGGCAGCAAGGTCCGGTTGGCGGTGTCGGCTATGGAATGGCAGACAGTGGCCGAGCAGTTGACGCTGGCGAGGATGCCGATGAAGTTGCGCGTGCCGGCGCGTCCGTCGGCGCGGCGGTAGCCCATGAAGGTGCGTGCACGGTCGGCTTCGGTCGCGTGCTCGGCCTCGCTCGGCGGCACCACCGGCAAGCGGCCGGATTCGAAAACCAGGTTGTGCGAATGGACATGCTCGCCAGGCGCGATGTCCTGGGTGGCGCGGCCGATCGCCTGCGCGTATTTCACCACGGCTTCGCCCGCCGGGATCGGCTTGATCGCGACCTTGTGGCCGGGCTCGATCAGCGCGGCGGCAACCGCGCCGCCTGGAAGGGTTGTGCCGATCTCGATGCGGCCATTGGCGACCGCGACATTGTCGGCGGGGGACAGAAGAATGCTGTTTGAGACGTTCACGGGCGGTTTCCTGGGTGTGATCCTGGGAGGTGCGGGCGGATTGACACGCGGCTGTTAAGAGTTAATGTCTTTTATCGTGAAAAAACAGTTTTGCGTCAATTGTTTTTTCGCTGAGAGTTCCGCATGCCTTCGAGTGTTCCAAAAGGCGATTCCGCTTTTCACGGTCATGGGAACGTCATATTGCGCTTCAAGCCGGCAGCTGCAAGCGCCGGTGTGCAACGGGTCTGGGGATGTCGAAGAGCAACAACGTCTACAAGGACGCCTACAACAGATGCCTTCGGCTGCTCGACGAAACGCGCAGCCTGCCGTCGGAGCCGGAACTTGGCACGTTGCTGGGCGTCAGCCGCACGACCGTGCGCACCATCCTGGCGCGCATGGAAGAGACCGGGCTGATTGCCTGGAACAAGCGCGCCAAGACGGTGCTGCGCGAGCCGCGTCCTGATGATTTCTTCCCCGAGGAAGAGACCGACACGCTGGCACAGATCATCGAGCGCTCTTTCATGCGTCGGCTGCTTGCCAGCGGCGCCGAGGCCGGGATGCAGATCAACGAGCTCGAACTGGCACGCGAGATCGGTGTCGGCACCACCAGCGTGCGCGAATTCCTGATCCGCTTTTCGCGCTTCGGCCTGATCGAGAAGCGCCGCAACAGTCACTGGGTGCTGAAAGGCTTCACCCGCGCCTTCGCGCTGGAGCTGACCGAAATCCGCGAGATGTTCGAATTGCGCTCGGCGGCGGCCTTTGCCGCCCTGCCGCCGGAAAGTCCGGTCTGGGCTGATCTTGACCGTCTAGAAGACGAGCATCGCCTGCTGGCGGGAGAGATCGCTGCCCGCTTCAACGAGTTCTCGGAGCTGGACGAGCGCTTCCACCGGCTGATCCATCGCGCATCGCACAACCGTTTCATCGTCGATTTCTACGATGTCATCGCCATGATCTTCCACTACCACTATCAGTGGAACAAGGCGCAGGAACGCGAGCGCAACGAAGTGGCGGTCGGCGAGCATCTCGCTTACATCGCGGCGCTCAAATCGCGCGATCTCGGCAAGGTCGATGCCGCCTGCCGCAAGCACCTGAAGTCGGCACGGCATACTTTGCTGACCTCCATTCCAGAGAGCCGGCAGCCGCCAAGATCCTGACAGCGCCGCGTTGCCGCAGCCTTGAATTGGCGATTTTCCCGTTGCCGGCCTCGTGCTAGGGATGTTTCGTTGCTGCGAAGAGGCAAGGCTTTGAGCGCCAAGAGGAGACGATGGAGCATACCGGTCGCGTTCGCCGCGGCCTATCTGCTATTACTCCAGTCCGTCCTCGCCACCTTCGCCGCCGGCATGGCGCCGAACCCTTCACAGCTCGACGCCTTCGGCAATGTCATCTGCACCCGGGAAGGGGCGACCCAGCTGCCCGGGGGCAATCCGCCGCCGTCGCATCTGCCTTCATGCTGCGTGCTTGGCTGCAGCATGTTTTCGCCAGCCTATGCACCGCCGCCTGATGCCGGCCTGGCGCTGGGCACGCTTTCTTTCGAGACGGTGGCCTTTGTTTTTCCGGCTGTCACGCACCTTGATTTCGCGCGTGAACGCTCGCCATCGAACCCGCGCGCGCCGCCACTGGCGGCCTGAGTCCGTTCGTCCGGCGGAACCTTTCGCCGGCGCACCCGTCAAAAGATCAAAATCGTTCGCGGCCGCTTAACGGCGCGATCATCAATTCATGGAGCAACCATGTCTCACTCTATCCGCACCGCCGCGCGTGCGCCTGCGTTCAGCCGCTTTCGGCACGCTTTCGAACAGCGGCTCGGCATCATCTTGTTCGCTCTCGCCCTGTTGTTCGCCGGCGGCCAGGCTGCGCTGGCGCACGAGTTCAAGGTCGGCGATCTCGAGATCGGCCATCCTTGGTCCCGCGCGACACCTGCCGGCGCCAAAGTGGCCGGCGGCTATTTCACCATCACCAACAAAGGCAGCACGGCGGACCGGTTGGTGTCGATTTCTTCCGACATTTCCGAGAAGGCCGAGCTGCATGAGATGGGGGTCAAGGATGGTGTCATGACCATGCGGCCAGTCAGCGACGGTCTGGAGATTCCGGCCGGCGGCAAGGTCGCGCTGGCGCCGGGCGGCTATCATCTGATGTTCATCGGCCTGAAGCAGCAGCCGAAGCAAGGTGAGAAATTCTCCGCCACGCTGACCTTCGAAAAGGCCGGCACGGTCAGCGTCGATTTCGCCGTCGAAGGGATGGGCGAGATGGGCAGCATGGACCATGCCGAGTGATTTGACCAACTCCACAAAATTTTGAAAATCAGAGGGACTATTATGAACAAGTATCTTTTGCCGGCAGCCGTGCTTCTCGTTCTCGGGACCAGCTCCGCTTTCGCACACATCACACTCGAAACGCAGGAAGCACCGGTCGGAGCCAACTACAAAGCGGTCCTGCGTGTGCCGCATGGCTGTGACGGCAAGGCAACGACTGCCGTGCGTGTGCAGATCCCGGAAGGGGTGATCGCGGTCAAGCCGATGCCGAAGGCGGGCTGGACGCTGCAGACCAAGAAGGGCAAGTACGACAAGTCCTACCAGCTCTATGGCCAGGCGGTGACCGATGGCGTCAAGGAAGTGGACTGGAGCGGCGGCAGCCTGCCCGACGAATTCTACGACGAGTTCGTCTTCCGCGTGATGCTGACCGAGGGCCTTCCTGTCGGCCAGAAGCTCTATTTCCCGGTTGTGCAGGAATGCGATGGCGCCGCCGATCGCTGGATCGAGATCCCCGCCGCCGGGCAAGATGAGGATGCGCTGGAGAATCCGGCGCCTGGCATCAAGCTCCTGCCCAAGAAATAGCTGTTCCAGCGGCGCGCCCGGTTCCATTTTGGGCGACGGCGCGCCGCTGATTTGCATGGCCGTGATTTGCATGGCCCATTGATTTGCATGGCCCATTGATTTGCATGGCAATGACATGAACGCGATAATCTCACTGCGGACGGTCGACTTGAGCGGCAAGGTGGCCTGCCGCATTGCCGGCGGACTGCTGGCAATGGTCATGCTGCTGCTGGTCATGGCGGCACCCAATCCGGCCTTCGCCCATGCCGCGCTGATCAAGACCGAGCCGGCCGATGGTGCACTGCTGGCGCAAAGCCCGGCGCAATTCATCATCACCTTCAGCGAGCCGGTGTCACCGCTGGTGCTGACCCTGGTGAAACCCGACGGCACGCCGGTGCCGCTGACCTCCTTCCGTCTCAGCTACCAGTCGGTTGAAATCGACAATCCGCAAACGCTCAAGCCTGGCACGCATGTTCTGAGCTGGCGCGTGATTTCCACGGACGGTCATCCGGTCGGCGGCTCGATCCTGTTTTCCGTCGGTGCGCCCACCGAGCCGCCGGCGATCTCCGAGGCTGTCGACTGGGGGCTGCGGTCGGCGGTCTGGACCGGCAAGGTTTTTCTCTACATCGGCCTTTTCCTTGGCATCGGCGGCGCCTTCGCGCTGGCCTGGCTGGCGCAGGGCGCCCGCGCCGGACAGCGTTTTGTCACGGTCGCGATTCTGTGCGGGCTGGTTGCCGCACCCTTGTCGCTCGGCTTCCAGGGGCTTGATGCACTGGGCGCGCCATTCGCCCGTCTGGTGCAACCGGTCATCTGGCGGACAGGTCTCGGCACCAGTTTCGGCTGGACGGTGCTGATCGCCCTGGTCGCGCTGGGCCTCGGCCTGCTGTCGCTGGTCGGGCCGCGAGTGACGGCCAGGCCGCTCGCTCTCGCCGGGCTTCTGGGTGTCGGCGCGGCGCTGGCCGCCAGCGGACACGCCAGTGCCGCCGAGCCGCAATGGCTGACGCGGCCGATGGTGTTCCTGCATGGCGCGGGCATCGCCTTCTGGGCTGGCGCATTGGTGCCGCTCGGCCTGGCGATGAGAAGTCAATCGGTGGAGGCCGCGGCTTTCCTGCGGCGGTTTTCAAGAATGATCCTGCCCGTCGTGGCCGTGCTTGCCGCTGCAGGCATCGTGCTCGGGGTCGTTCAGGTGCAAACACTCTCTGCGCTTGTCGACACCGCCTATGGCCGCCTGCTGCTGATCAAGCTGGGGCTGCTGGTCTTCCTGTTCACGCTCGCTGCCATCAACCGCTGGAAACTGACAGCGATGGCCGAGACGGGGGTGACGGAGGTGCGACAGCGGCTCAGCCGTTCGATCGGCGTCGAGATATTGATCGTGCTGGCTATCTTCGGCGTGGCCGCGGGCTGGCGTTTCACGCCGCCGCCACGAGCGTTGGCAATCGCGGCGGCGCAGCCAGCCTCGGTCCACATCCATGCGTTGCAGGCGATGGCCGATCTCAGCATCACGCCTGGCCATGCCGGGCCAGTCGCCGCCTCGATGATCATCATGAGTGGCGATTTCGGCGCGCTCGACGCCAAGGAAGTGACGCTGGTGCTGTCAAAACCGGATTCGGGCATCGAGCCGTTGAAGCGCGCGGCGACCAAGCCTGGTGACGGAAGCTGGCGCGTCGACAACCTTGTCATTCCGATTCCGGGCAGATGGACGGTGCGGATCGACATTCTTGTCTCGGATTTCGAGATGGTGAAGATCGAGGCGCCGATCGACATCAGGCCTTGATCCACTATATCGCCGCTTGAGGAGCGGCGACGATGTCTTGTGGCAACACAAATAGGCGAGGCGGTTGACGCGGCCTTGAAGGCCCGTCAATCATCATCGAAAGAATTGGCATCGCCGCGATCGCGGGTTCGAACCGACAAATCCGAAGGCAGGGAAGAAACGATGGAAAAAGCCGAGATTGGCCTGATTGGCCTTGGCACGATGGGCTCCAACCTGGCGCTGAACATCGCCGAGCACGGGCACCGTATCGCCGTCTTCAACCGAACCAGGGCACGCACCGACGCCTTCGTCGAGAATGCCGGTACGCTGAAAGATATGGTGGTGCCGTGCTACAGCCTTGAAGAACTCGCGGCCGCCATCCGCCCGCCGCGCCCGATCATCATCATGGTGCTGGCCGGCAAGCCGGTGGACGAGCAGATTGCCGCCCTTCGCGGCGTGCTTTCGGCCAACGACATTGTCATTGACGCGGGCAACGCCAATTTCCGCGACACGATGCGGCGCTTCTCCGAGCTTTCCGGCTCGGGCCTCACCTTCATCGGCATGGGTGTCTCAGGCGGTGAAGAGGGCGCCCGTCATGGTCCGTCCATCATGGTCGGCGGTACCGAGGATTCCTGGAAGCGCGTCGAAAAGGTGCTGACCGCGATATCCGCCAAGTTCAAGGACGAGCCTTGCGCGGCCTGGCTTGGAACCGATGGCGCCGGCCATTTCGTCAAGACCATCCACAATGGCATCGAATATGCCGACATGCAGATGATCGGCGAAATCTACGGCATTTTGCGCGACGGGCTCGGCATGGGGCCCAAAGAGATCGGCACGGTGTTTGCCGACTGGAACAAGGGCCGGCTCAACTCCTACCTGATCGAGATCACCGCCAAGGTGCTGGCCGCCGATGACCCGAAGACCGGCAAGCCGGTGGTCGACATCATCGTCGACCGCGCCGGCCAGAAAGGCACCGGCAAATGGTCGGTCATCGAGGCGCAGCAGCTTGGCATTCCGGCGACCGCGATCGAGGCGGCGGTGGCGGCGCGCGTGCTGTCGTCGATCAAGGACGAGCGGCTGGCCGCCGAGAAAGCCTATGGCGGCGGGGTCACCAGGATTTCCGGCGACAAGGCCGCTCTGCTCAAGGACCTCGAACTGGCGCTGTTCGCCGGCAAGATCGCGGCTTACGCGCAGGGTTTCGCGGTGATGAGCGGTGCCTCCAAGGAGTTCAACTGGAACCTGCCGATGCCCACCATCGCCAAGATCTGGCGGGCGGGCTGCATCATCCGCTCGCAGATGCTCGACACCATGGCCGAGGCTTTTGGCAAGGGCAGCGCTTCCACCAATCTTTTGATGGCGCCTGCCTTCATCGCCATGATGCAGGAGGCGCATCCGTCGCTGCGCCGCGTCGTGGCAAGGGCATCGGAAGCCGGCGCGCCGGTGCCGGCGTTGTCGTCGGCGCTGGCCTATTTCGACAGCTATCGCCAGGGCCGTGGCACCTCGAACCTGATCCAGGCGCAGCGTGACTTCTTCGGTGCGCATGGTTTTGAGCGCATCGATGGGCCGGGCGCGTTCCATGGCCCATGGGGCAGCGGCGCTGCTGGCTAGGATGATACTGGCTGGCGGACTGCCAGAACATCGCTGGCGGCGCTGAGGCTCTGCAAGGAGCCGGGCGCCGCACCGCCGATCCAGCCGAGCACGGCGCGGGCGAGTTCAGAGCCCGCCAGCCGGAAGTTCTCGTTGACGACCAGCAATTCCGGCCGGAACAGGTGCAGCAGGTCCGACGACTGTTTTGACACGACATCGACATCGCGGCCGAGCTTGAGGCCGGCATCCTCGATGCCAGCGACGATGGCCAGCGTCGCGGCGGCGCCGCTGCTGACGAAGCCGTCCGGCCCGGTGTCGCGGCGCATCAACTGCGCGGTCCGGCTCCTGATCTGCTCGATCGTGTGGTCGATCGAGACGGTGTTGAACGGAACCTCGCTGGCGCCGACCTCGCTTAACGCATCGGCAAAGCCATTCAGCGTATGGCCGTAATAGGTCAGTCCCGGCGGTGGCGTCAGCAATGCCAGCCTGCGGCGTCCCAGGCTGGCCAGCCGGCGCACGGCCTCCATAGCGAAGGTGTGATTGTCGAAGTCATGATAGGGGTGGACCAGACCCATGTCGGTGCGGCCATGCGTGGCAAACGGCATGCCGTGTTCCAGCATGTAGCGGGCACGCGGGTCGTTTGGCTGGGTGCGCGAGATGATCACGCCGTCGGCGGAGCCGGTCTCGACCAGATAGCGTATCGGCTCGAGCGGATCCTGTGAGCCGGAGTAAGGCGTGACGATCAGGTGATAGGGCGTTTCTGCGAGCACTTCGGAGACACCATAGATGATGTCCGAGACGAAACTCATGATCTCGCGATCGGTGTTCAGCACAAGGCTGATGACGTTGGTCCGGCCGGTGCGCAAACGCACGCCGGCGCGGTTCGGGCGATAGCCGATCTGCTTGGCTACCAGCTGCACGCGGCGCCGGGTCTCGGCGCCGATCTCGGGCGCGTCCTTCAATGCGCGCGACACGGTGGTTACCCCCAGCCCGGTCATGAAGGCGAGCGTCTTCAGCGTCGGCCTGCCTTTCGCCGTAGCCTCGTCGTCTCGGTCTGTACGCTGTCTGTCCATTCGTCCCGCCCGTCAGGCGCATAGCAGTCGCGAGGCAGGCCGGCAATCGCCGGATCACGCCGCGGTGCGTTTCCTCGCTCAGCGAGGCTCCAGTATACTGAAACGTTACAGATTGTCACTGTCGCCGTGAAAGGCTCATATCGGACTGCTCCTAAGGGGCCGCCTGCGCCTAACAGAAAAATGCTGAAGAATCAGAGGGGATGAGTTCCGGATGAGCCTTTTGCCGACTTTTATGCATCTCCACATCATTTTGCAGCGCAACTATGTCTGTTGCGGTGCAGCAAGGCATAATCATTCGGGTGAATTTATTCGGGCGCCGAAAAAATATAGGACGGCCAATAACCGAGGGGTTGCGCCGTTTGAACAATTGCCGTATCGAAAATCTGTAACGTTTCAGATTCTGGGAGGAACCGAAATGCGATACAAACTGATGACTGCCGCATTGGCGGCGACGGCGGCGCTGCAGTTTGCCGGTCCGGCGGCGGCGACGGATCTGGAAGTCACCCATTGGTGGACCTCCGGCGGCGAGGCAGCGGCGGTCGCCGAATTCGCCAAGGCTTTCGACGCCACCGGCAATCACTGGGTCGACGGCGCCATTGCCGGCTCCGGCGACACCGCGCGGCCGATCATGATCAGCCGCATCACCGGCGGCGACCCGATGGGCGCCACCCAGTTCAACCACGGCCGCCAAGCCGAGGAACTGGTGAAGGCCGGCCTGATGCGCGACCTGACCGACCTTGCCACGAAGGAACATTGGAAGGATGTCATCCGCCCCGCCAGCCTGCTCAATGAGTGCACGGTCGACGGCAAGGTCTATTGCATCCCGGTCAACATTCACTCCTGGCAGTGGCTATGGCTGTCCAACAAGGCATTCGCCGACGCGGGCGTACCGGTGCCGAAGAACTGGGATGAATTTGTCGCTGCCGCGCCCGCGCTGGAAAAGGCCGGCAAAATCCCGCTCGCCGTCGGCCAGCAGGCCTGGCAGACCTCCGGCGCCTTCCAGGTGCTGATGGTGGCGATCGGCGGTCCGGACATCTACAAGAAGGTCTATGGCGACAAGGACGCCAAGGTTGCCGGCGGACCGGAAGTGGCCAAGGTGTTCAAGGCCGCCGACGACGCGCGCAAGATGCAGGTGAAGTCCAAGGTACAGGACTGGAACCAGGCGACCAATCTGGTCATCACCGGCCAGGCCGGTGGCCAGATCATGGGCGACTGGGCACAGGGTGAATTCCAGGTCGCCGGGCAGACCGCCGGCAAGGATTACACCTGCCTGCCGGGTCTCGGCGTCAATGCCGTCATCCAGACCGGTGGCGATTCCTTCTACTTCCCGCTGCTCAAGGACGCGGACAAGGCGAAGGCGCAGGAAGTGCTGGCCTCGACCATGCTTTCACCGGCGACGCAGGTTGCTTTCAACCTGAAGAAAGGCTCGCTGCCGGTGCGCGGCGATGTCGATCTCAACGCCGCCAATGACTGCATGAAGAAGGGCCTCGACATCCTGGCCAAGGGCAACACCATTCCCGACACCAACCAGCTGATGACCGAGGATTCGCTGACCCAGGTCAACGACCTGTTCGCCGAGTTCTTCGCGACGCCGACGATGACGCCCGAGGATGCGCAGAAGCGCTTCGCCGACATCGTCTCGAAGGCCGATTGACGGTCTTTGTCGCTCCGATCCTCCGGCTCCCGACACGGGGCCGGAGGCAAGCCGCAACGCGATCCTGTCCAGCGAGGCGCATTCCATGAACGAACAGGCATCCAGGCGGCCAAGCCGTTTGTTTCGCAATCTCAACGCCAAGATTGCGTCGATCCCGATGATCCTCAACGCATTGGTCATCTTCCTCGGCGGCACCGTCTGGACGGTCGTCTATTCCTTCACCGATTCCAGACTGCTGCCGCGGCTGAATTTCGTCGGCCTTGACCAGTATTATCGGCTGTGGGCGACGCCGCGCTGGCTGGTGGCGGTCGAGAACCTGGCCATCTATGGCGCCTGCATGCTCGTGTTCTCGCTGCTCATCGGCTTTCTGCTGGCGGCATTGCTCGATCAGAAAATCCGCTTCGAGGACACGTTCCGCACGATCTTCCTCTATCCGTTCGCGCTGTCCTTCATCGTCACCGGGCTGGTCTGGCAATGGATCCTCAACCCGAATTTCGGCGTCCAGCACGTGGTGCGCTCGCTCGGCTGGACCGACTTCGCCTTCGACCCGCTCTATGATTCCACCATCGTCATCTACGGCATCCTGATCGCGGCCCTCTGGCAAGGAACAGGCCTCGTCATGTGCCTGATGCTGGCCGGTCTGCGCGGCATCGACGAAGACATCTGGAAGGCGGCGCGGGTGGACGGGATCCCGACCTGGCAAACCTATTTGTTCATCATCATTCCGATGATGCGGCCGGTGCTGATCACGACGCTGGTGATCATCGCCGCCAGCATCGTCAAGGTCTATGACCTGGTCGTCGCCCAGACCAGCGGCGGCCCCGGCATCTCGTCGGAAGTGCCAGCGAAATATGTCTACGAATACATGTTCCACGCCCAGAACCTCGGCCAGGGCTTTGCCGCTTCCACCATGATGCTTCTGTCGGTGATCATCGCCATTGTGCCATGGGCGTATCTGGAATTCGGGAGGCGCAAATGAGCAACATTGCCGTCCCGGGCCCAACGGTTGCCGGCGCCTCGCGAACTGAGATCACCGGGCCCCATGGCCCGAAGCCGCGCCACGTGTTTTCGCGCCGCAATATCTTTCTCTATGGCACCCTGTTCGTCGTGGCGGCCTACTATCTCCTGCCGCTCTATGTGATGGTCGTCACCTCGCTCAAAGGCATGCCTGAAATCCGGCTCGGCAACATCTTCTCGCCGCCGCTGGAGATCACCTTCGAGCCATGGGTCAAGGCGTGGTCGACCGCCTGCACCGGCCTCAATTGCGACGGGCTGTCGCGCGGCTTCTGGAACTCGGTGCGGATCACCGTGCCGTCGGTGCTGCTGTCGATCGCCATCGCTTCGGTCAATGGCTATGCGCTGGCCAACTGGCGCTTCAAGGGCGCCGACCTGTTCTTCACCATCCTGATCGTCGGTGCCTTCATCCCCTACCAGGTGATGATCTATCCGATCGTCATCATCCTGCGCGAGATCGGCCTCTACGGCACCATCTGGGGCCTGATCCTCGTGCATTCGATCTTCGGCATGCCGATCCTGACGCTGTTGTTCCGCAATTATTTTTCGTCAATGCCGGAGGAGCTGTTCCGCGCGGCGCGTGTCGATGGCGCCGGCTTCTGGGGCATCTATTTCCGCATCATGCTGCCGATGTCGCTGCCGATCTTCGTCGTCGCCATCATCCTGCAGGTGACCGGCATCTGGAACGACTTCCTGTTCGGCGTCATCTACACCAAGCCCGACACCTATCCGATGACGGTGCAGCTCAACAACATCGTCAATTCGGTGCAGGGCGTGAAGGAATACAACGTCAACATGGCCGCGACGCTGATCACCGGCCTGGTGCCGCTGATCGTCTATTTCGTTTCCGGAAAACTGTTCGTGCGTGGCATCGCCGCCGGCGCGGTGAAGGGATGACCGCGATGACAATGAACGGCACCAGCGTTTCAATCCAGGAGCTGTCGCTGAATTTCGGCGCGGTCTCGGTGCTGCAGACGCTCAATCTCGATGTCGCCGAAGGCGAGTTCATCGTGCTGCTCGGCCCCTCCGGCTGCGGCAAGTCAACCTTGCTCAACTGCATTGCCGGCCTGCTCGACGTCTCGGAAGGCCGCATCTTCATCAAGGGCAAGAACGTCACTTGGGAAGAACCGAAGGACCGTGGCATCGGCATGGTGTTCCAGTCCTATGCGCTCTATCCGCAGATGACGGTGGAGAAGAACCTGTCCTTCGGGCTGCGCGTTGCCGGCACGCCGAAGGACGAGATCGCCAAGCGCATCGCGCGTGCCGCTGAAATCCTGCAGATCGAGCCCTTGCTGCAACGCAAGCCGGCAGCGCTTTCGGGCGGCCAGCGTCAGCGCGTGGCGATCGGACGGGCGCTGGTGCGCGATGTCGACGTGTTCCTGTTCGACGAACCGCTGTCCAATCTCGACGCCAAGCTGCGCGCCGAATTGCGTGTCGAGATCAAGCTGCTGCATCGCAAGCTGCAGAACACCATGATTTATGTCACCCACGACCAGATCGAGGCGATGACGCTGGCCGACCGCATCGCGGTGATGAAGGGCGGGGTAATCCAGCAACTCGATGCGCCGCAGACCATCTACAACCGGCCGGTCAACCGCTTCGTAGCCGGCTTCCTCGGCTCGCCGGCGATGAATTTTCTCGAGGGGCAGTTGGTCAACGAGAATGGCGGCTGGCACTTCGCGGCCAGTGGCCTCAAGATTCCTCTTAGCAACTATGATTTCGACGGGCAGCCGTCACCAGGGCCTGTCGTGTTCGGCATCAGGCCCGAGCATGTGAGTTTGAACAGCGGCACGGGCTGGCCGTTTTCGACAACCGCCAATGTCGAGGTGGTCGAGCCGATGGGCTCCGACACATTGGTCTGGCTGAAGTTCGCCCAACAAAGGTTCAGCGTCCGGGTCACCTCCGAACGCACACCCAAGAATGATGAGGCGGTGACGGTCGGCTTCGATCCGATGCGCGCCTCGCTGTTCGATATCGCAACCGGCAGCCGCCTTTAACTTCCCTAGAACTCCCAAGAACCATCCATCCCCAAGCAAAACGGACAGAGACGATGAACTGGTCATTCCAACTCTACAGCGCCCGCAATTTCCTGCCCTGGGACGGCGTGCTCAACACGCTCGGCAAGCTCGGCTACAAGGAGGTTGAAGGCTATGGCGGCGTCTATGACGACCCGAAGGCTTTTCGCGCCGAGCTCGACAAGAATGGCCTTGCCATGCCGACCGGGCATTTCTCCATCGACGCGCTCGAAAATGACTTCGACGGCGTGCGCAAAATCGCCGAAACGCTCGGCATCAAGCTTTTGGTCTGCCCCTATCTGGTCGCCGAGGCCAGGCCGTCCGATGCGGCCGGCTGGAAAGGCTTCGGCGCGCGGCTGGCCAAGGTTGGCGAAGCCGCGAAGAAGGCCGGCTACGGCTTTGCCTGGCACAATCATGATTTCGAGTTCAAGGCACTCGCCGATGGCACGCTGCCGCAGGATCACATCCTGTCGTCGGCGCCCGACATCGGCTGGGAGATGGACGTTGCCTGGGTGGTGCGCGGCGGCGCCGACCCGCTGCCCTGGATCGAAAAGCATGGCAGGCGCATCCTGGCTGTCCATGTCAAGGACATGGCCAAGCCCGGCGAGGGGCTGGATGAGGATGGCTGGTCGGATGTCGGCCACGGCATCATCGACTGGGCGGGCCTGATCAAGGCGCTGCGCGCCAACAGCCCTGCCAAATATTTCATCATGGAGCAGGACAATCCAAACGACATCGAGCGTTTCGCGCGCCGCTCGATCGCGGCCGCCAAGACCTACTAGGAGCAACGATCATGGCAAAGAAACTCGGGGTCGGCGTTATCGGCTGCGGCAATATTTCAAAGGCGTATTTTTCGCTGGCGCCGCTGTTTCGCGGCATCGAAATGCGCGCCTGTGCCGATATCAACATGGATGCGGCGAGGGCGCGGGCAAAGGAATTCAAGCTGCGCGCCGAGACAGTCGAGGGGCTGCTACGGGCTGACGACATAGACATCATCGTCAACCTCACCATTCCGGCGGTGCATTTCGACGTGTCGAAGCAGGTGCTCGATGCTGGCAAGCACGTCTATTCGGAAAAGCCGTTCGTGCTGTCCGTCAAGGAAGGGCTCGATCTGAAGAAGCGGGCCGAGAAAAAAGGCCTGCGCGTCGGGTCGGCGCCCGACACGTTCCTGGGTGGTGCGCACCAGCTTGTCCGCAACCTGATCGACACCGGCAAGCTCGGCCGGATCACCAGCGGCACTTGCCATGTGATGAGCCATGGCATGGAGCACTGGCATCCCAATCCTGACTTCTTCTTCCAGCCGGGCGCAGGACCGGTGCTCGACATCGGGCCTTACTACATCACCAACCTGATCCAGTTGATCGGACCGGTGAAACAGGTGGCGGCTTTCGCCACGACCCCGGCCAAGGAGCGGACGATCTCGTCCAAGCCGCGCGCGGGCGAAAAAATCCCTGTGAACACGCCGACCACTATCCACGGTGTGATGGAGTTCGAGAATGGCGCCGTGGTGACGCTCAACACCAGCTGGGACGTCTGGGGCCATGGCCACGCGCCGATGGAGCTCTATGGCGAGGAAGGCACCGTGTTCGTGCCGGATCCCAATTTCTTCGGCGGCGAAGTACGCTTCACCGAGGCGGCCAAGCCGGTCAAGAAACTGCCGAAGTGGCCTCACCCGTTCAGCGTGCCCAACGAGATGCACGGACAAGGCATGATGGCCAATTACCGTACCGCCGGCCTCGCCGACATGGCCCTGGCAATTGTCGAGGGGCGGCCACACCGCTGCTCGATGGAGCTGGCGCTGCATGCCGTGGATGTGATGACCGGATTGTTGCGGTCGGGAGAGAGCGGCAAGTTCGTCGCCATGCAGACCACGTGCGAGCGTCCCGCTGCACTTGGCGTCAAGGAAGCGAAAGAGCTTCTGGCGAAGAAATAGGGCGGCGCCCCGACACCAACGTTGTCTACTCCCTCTCCCCGTTTCGGCGGGGAGAGGTTAAGGGTGAGGGGCAGAGCCGACTCATCGCGTTTGGC
Source organism: Mesorhizobium sp. INR15 (assembly GCF_015500075.1). Lineage (NCBI taxonomy): Bacteria > Pseudomonadati > Pseudomonadota > Alphaproteobacteria > Hyphomicrobiales > Phyllobacteriaceae > Mesorhizobium > Mesorhizobium sp. INR15. The sequence goes on from NZ_CP045496.1 coordinate 1,984,847, forward strand.
GGTGCCTGGCTCGTTTCAATTTGAGGAAATCCCCAATGCCCTACATTCCCGCCGAAAACCGCTACGAGAAGATGATCTACAACCGCTGCGGTCGATCCGGCCTGAAACTGCCGGCGATCTCGCTTGGGCTCTGGCACAATTTCGGCGATGACACGCCGCACAAGACCAAGCAGGCGATCGCCCGCAAGGCCTTCGATCTCGGCATCACGCATTTCGACCTCGCCAACAATTACGGCCCGCCGCCCGGCTCGGCGGAGACCGCCTTCGGCGAAATCCTGCGCACCGATTTCGCCGGCTACCGCGATGAGCTGATCATCTCGACCAAGGCGGGGTACGAGATGTGGGCCGGACCCTACGGCGAATGGGGCGGGCGCAAATACATGCTGGCCAGCCTCGACCAGAGCCTGAAGCGCATGGGTCTCGACTATGTCGACATCTTCTATTCGCACCGCTTCGATCCCGACACGCCGCTGGAAGAGACGATGGGCGCGCTCGATCACGCCGTGCGTTCGGGCCGGGCGCAATATGCCGGCATCTCGTCTTACAATTCGCAGCGCACGCGCGAAGCCGCCGACATCCTGAAGCAGCTCGGCACGCCCTGCGTCATTCACCAGCCGAGCTACTCGATGCTGAACCGCTGGGTCGAGGAAGATGGCCTGCTCGACACGCTGGAAGGGCTTGGCGTCGGTTCCATCGTGTTCTCGCCGCTGGCGCAAGGCATGCTGACCAACAAATATCTCGGCGGCATTCCGCAAGGCAGCCGTGCCTCGCAGGGCAAGTCGTTGAAGACGGCCTTCATCAACGACAACGCGATCGCCAACATCGAAGCGCTCAACGCGATCGCTGGGCGCCGTGGCCAGACGCTGGCGCAGATGGCGCTGGCCTGGGTGCTGCGCAAGGGCAGGGTGACTTCGGCCCTGATCGGCGCCAGCCGGCCTGAACAGGTCGAGGATTGCGTCGGAGCGCTGAAAGCACTCGAGTTCAGCGATGCCGAACTCGCCGAGATCGACACCTACGCGCGCGAGTCCGACATCAATCTGTGGGCGGCTTCGGCGGAACGCAATGGGCCGGCTCGCAAGTAATCGGCCATCGGAATAGCCGGCAAATGAAAACGGCGGGAGATGCTCCCGCCGTTTTTGTGCCCGCCTTCACCAGGTTTCTGGGCTTTCGCCAGGTGTCAGGCCTTCGTCGGATGTCAGGGCGTGGCCGGCTTCTGCGCCGTGCCCAGTCCTGCCTTCGGCTTGTCGGGTGCTGGCGCCGGCGTCTTCATCTTGGTCTCGATCCAGCCGGTGTAGTTGGCCAGCCGGGTGTAGATGCCGTAGGCGTCCTTATGGCCGCAGGCGGCGCTGCCGTCGGCCGGGCCTTCGCCCCAGCTGACGATGCCGACCTGAACCGGCCCGCCGGCGCCGGTCATGAACAGAGGGCCGCCGCTGTCGCCGTTGCAGGCGTCGCGCACGCCACTGGTGGTGCCGGCGCAGATCATGTTGTTGGTCAGCGGATCGGTCATATCGGCGGCAATCGCATTGGCGGCGGCATCGATGCCCTTTTCCGAATAGCGCATGCGGTGCGACAGGTCGCCCAGCGCTGCCTTAAGGTCATGTGCATAGATGGCCTTGATGCCGCTGTTGCAGGCCTTGTTGGGCTGCAGGTCGAGATCGGCAACCATCAGCGTCGTCGGAAACGTGCCATCCTGCATCTTGCCCCAGCCGGTGACGGTGGTCTTGCCGGTATCGGGCGTCGCCTCATGGGCGAGCTTGATGGTCGGCGCATCGGCCGGTTCGGCAAGCCTCAGCAGGCCAAGGTCGTTGTCCAGCGTCTGGTCGCTGTAGCCCTCGTTGACGATGACCTGCAGCACCTTGTGACGCTTGCCTTCGCTGAGGTCGGTGGCGCCCGTCAGCACGGTGACGGAGTCGGGTGAAATCGGCTGGCCCTTGTCGTTGAGGCAGTGCGCCGCGGTCAGCACCCATTGCGGGGCGATCAGGCTGCCGCCGCAAAACTGGGCGTTCGCCTGCGAGGCCGGGCTCTGGTCAAGCCTGTTCGTGGTGAGCAGCGCCACCTGGAACGGATAGGCGCCCTTCTCTGCCTGATTGCCACCATAGACGCGGTCGGTGCTGTCAGGGTTTTCGGCAAGCGCTTTGGCCCTGGCCGCCGCTACCCGCTCCATGGGTGACACGGACGCTTCCGGCCGGGCGGCGCCTTCGTCCGCCTGGGTGGTGTTTACGGCCGCAAGGGCTGCCGCGATGCCGAGCAGCGACGCCGCGGCGACCGGCCTGAACCGATGGATGATGTGCACCTGAAATCCTCCTGAGACACGTTCCCGAACAAGCCAGCCTGCATATGGTCAGCAAACCGCGCCTGCCCGTCAGGCATCGCTTCGCGGATCGCTTTCCTGTGCGGAAGCCGTTCAAAACCCTATAGCCCCCCACGGGCTACGTGGAAGCGATTTGTCATTCCAATGTTGTATTAGTTTAGGCAGTATGTCCGAGCGGGTGTCTTTGGCGGGGGCCTTCGACCGTCCGCATGGGGCGATGATCAGGTTCAGATGCCGGTAACCAAATTCATTTTTCGGCATCACCACGATCTCGACAATATTTCTGTATTTTGATCCAGTCCTTGCTGACTTTTGGGAGAGTCTCACCATGACAAAACTGACAAACGCACTCATTGCATCCGCATTGCTTTCCACCGCATTGTGGACTGTTCCGGCTTTCGCCGCCGATCCTGGCTCCGCCAGTGCCGGCAATGGTGAAAGCATGCGGGACGTAACTTCAGGTGACTTCAAGCCTGGGCGGGCTAAGCCAATCGCGCCGCCGACACTGACTGACGAAGACAACCGCGCCGCGCCGCTTACCGACGAGGCAACAGTTGTCAAATCCTATGGCATCGTTGGACGTTCCGCCGATGGCAAGGAAATCAAGATCGAGGCGAACGAAGCGCTGAGAGACCTGATTCTCAAGCAGCTGAATGCGCCGGCGGATGGGGCGGCAGGGGCTCAGCGGAAAACCGAGGACCCCGGTCTTGGCGAAGGCGAAGCCGGCCGCCAGGTGTTTGGAACGGACGATCGCGAGCAGGTCAAGAACACCAAGACCTATCCATTCAGCGCGATCGGTTATCTGGAGGCCAAGTCACCGAAGACGGGCAGCTATGGCAGCTGCTCGGCAACGCTGATCGGCCCGCGCACCGTGCTTACCGCGGCGCACTGCCTCTACAGCCATGAGGACAAGGACTGGCTCTCGGACTATCTGTTCGTGCCAGGCCTTAACGGCAGCACCGCCGACGACGCGCCGTTCGGCGCCTTCACCTACGAAAGCGCTTATGTGCTGCAGGGCTTCATCGACAACTACCAGGGCTACTACGGTTCGGTCATCCCGTGGGATCTCGGCATCATTACGCTCAAGCAGGATGTCGGCACCAACCTCGGCTGGCTGGGCTATGCCAACTATGACGATCTTGGCGACTTCACCGCCAACCTCGTTGGCTACCCCGGTGACAAGCCGATGGGCACGATGTGGAAGGCAAGCTGCGAAGTGAAGGCCGAGAACATCGGCGCGGAATATTTCCAGTATGACTGCGACACGTTCCCAGGGTCGAGCGGCAGCTCGGTCTACGCCTATGACAACAACTCCAAGCAGCGCATCATCACCGGCGTGAACGTGGCCGAAAGCCCGGAGGCGAACACCGCCGTACGTCTAAACGCCGCCAACATCCAGTGGATCAACAGCCTCTATAAATAGCGGTTGCGGCATTCACCGGTGAAATCAAAGGCGGCGGGACAATCCCGCCGCCTTTTTTCTTGATCCGCCTTCTGGTTCGGCTTCCCTTGCGCCAGCCGGCATCGCCGATTACGCTTGGTCACCCAAGGGGTTGGGGCGATCCACAAGGTGGGAAGAATGGCGCGGGCGAAGACGATCTTCAGGATCAAGGCAATGGCGGCCGCTTCCATGCTGGCCGTGCTGGTGTCGGCACCGGCATTCGCCGGGCCTGACGCACCACGCTCAGGCGGCGCCTGGGCTGAACGGGTGCAGGTCCTCTACCAGAGCGAGACCCGTTCCGTGCTGCGCAGAACGGTGCGGGTTTGGGATTCCCAACCTGAGAAGAACCTGGACTTTGTCTGGGAACCGGCGGCGGGCCAGTCGCCCGATCGGACGATTGCCGCCGATGGTACCATCAACGGCAAGGGCAGACTCATCTGGCGCGTGCGCGGTTCGGCGAGCTACGATCCCAAGACCGTCTATTCGAGCTATTTCGGCGATGTCAGGAATGGCCGGCCGGACGGCCAGGGCAGGCTGGAGCTGCGCTCGGGCGAGGTTTTCGAAGGCCAGTGGCTTGCTGGCGAACTCAATGGCGGCGGCGTTCATGTCGATGCCGAGGGCAACCGCTACGAGGGGCAGTTCGTCGCCGGCGTGCCGAATGGCAAAGGCCGGTTGCTGTCGAGGACGGGAGAGATATTTGCCGGCTCATTCGTGAATGGGCTGAAGGACGGCAAGGGAAGCAGACGGCTCGCCGGCGGCACCATTTATGAATCGCAATGGGCGATGGGCAACGAGATCGGCGGTTCGCGTCCCGATGTGCTGGCCGACGCGCGGGTGAGCGGGTTGCTCAAGGCGCAGACCGGCGGCGGCGATGCCGGCAAGGTCGAGATCGGCGTCGTCGTCGACCAGCGCATGACGCAGCAATCCGACATGCAGTACCAGCATCTGGTGCGCGACGAGGACATCGCGATCTACCCGTTGGCCGACGAAGACAATGACAGCTGGAACGGCACCGGGCAGATCACGACAAACAATGTCTATGGCAGAAGGGACTGGGAGGACACGCCGGCCTTTGCCGAGGTCGACCTGAAAACCACTGACCAATCCAGGGTCAAGCTCGACAGCCTGGAAATGAAGGTGGCGTCCAGCGATGCCTACCGCAAGCCGATGCTGTCGATATCGGAGCATTTCGGCTGTGTCGGCTTCCGCCCCGATTTCTCGATCATCAACAATGGCTGGGGCGACGCCAAGGACATGAAGATGTCGATCCAGTTCACGTCGGTCGACGAAGACGGAAATCCGACCGGCGAGCCGAGCCGCATGTTCACCAAGGACGTTGGCGGTTTCGGCGAAGGCGTCGACGTGTCGATCAAGAGCGTGCTGACGGAAGCCGGCGTCGACACCGCCAGCCTCGAGACCGGGCGGTTTCCCTGTCCTTCGGTGGACAGTCTCAATGTCTGCCGCAGCCAGCTCACCAATAAGATCAAGTTCGGCGAGGTTGGCGACTATCTCGGCAATATGCAGCAGGCGATGACGCTGAATGCGATCGGCAAGTTCGACTATTCGTGGTCAGATGACGAAGGCCATGTCTATCAGCAGAGCGAGCCGTTCCGCACCTCCGTGACCATGGCGGTTTTCGAAACTCCGGAATCGATGGCCGAATGTGGTGACGGTGGTGGCGGCACGCCGGAAGCGATGCGCTACCAGAACATCGAATTCCCGATCGGCAAGCACGACTACACGATTGCCATGCCGATGCGCGGCAACAAGAATGTCAGCGCCTATACGGCGCGGCTGAAAATGTGGTCGTCGATGTCGTCGATCCACAGCTTCAGCATCGCCGCGCATTTCGCCGATGGCAGCGTGCGCGAGAGCAAGCCGGTGACCTTCTTTTATTTCCGGCCGAAGCAGTCGCTGTTCGAGACCAAGACCGAGCCGGCGGCGTGTTATCTGCCACGCGATATGGTCGGCTGCGGCTAGGCATATTGATATTCAGGTGATGCTGGCTTGCGAATGGCGGTCTCCTCCGCTTCCGGTGCTCACGGACCCAAAAGTCCGCTCCGCCCCGGGCCTCGGAACCTATCGCTCTCGACCCGGCCTGACCTGAATCTCAACACACCCTGGTCGGGTAGGGGTCATTTCCGTCCCATCTCGAAATAGTTGGGCAACGGAATGAGCCGGGCGAAGACGGTGCCCTGGGCAAAGACGCGCAGTTCCAGCATCGAGCCTGACGAGCGCGCGGCTTTTTGGTCGAACAGGAAATTGCCAAGCGAATAGACTTCGGCCACATCGCCGCCGCCGAGCGGCACGATCGCTTCGCTCGACACGTGGGGATGGCCGCCAACAATGGCCGAGACGCCACGCAGTCGCATCTGGTCGGCCAGCGCAACCTCGCGCGGCGATGGCACGGTCTTGTACTCCCGTCCCCAGTGAACGAAGGCGACCACCGGCCGTTCGGCGTTCTCGTGCATCAGCCGGTCAAGCAGAGCAGGTGTCAGCAGATCGGTGTTTTTCGAGCCGTTGGTGTCGATATCGGTCAGGCCGACGAGGTCGAGATCGGGCAGCGCCAGCGTCTCTCCCTGGCCGAAATGCGGGATGCCGGCCTCGTCCAGCGCGCGCAAAGTCTCGGCATAGCCCGATGGTCCCAGATCGAAGGCGTGGTTGTTGGCGAGCCCGACGCCGGCGACATGAAGCTTCTTCAGCATGTCGACGGCCAGCCCTTGCGGCATGGCGAGCGTCATGTCGTCGATCGCTTCCGGCACATTGGGCAGGATGACGCCTTCGAGATTGACGACGAGCGGCCGGGATCGGGTCAAGGCCAAGACGCTGTCGGTGATGCGATCCGCGACGCCATCGCGCAGCAGGATCTTTTTCATGGCGCGGCCAAAATTCACGTCGCCAGCGAAATAGTAGACCTTGTCCCCAGCCCGAGCCGGGCTGTTGAAGCCGGGGCCGAAGGCACCAAACAGCGCCACGACATAGCTGGTGGTCCGATCGACATAATCGGTCGTATGTTCCTGCGAATTCTCATTGGCGACCACAAGCGGCTGGGCGCCGAACAGTTCCCGCTGCAGCTTCGTCTGGATGTACAGCGCACCAACGGAATCGGCGTGATCCGGCTGGCGAAGGCCCGCGATGCCGTCGAGTGACCCGGCGGCCAGCATGTTCAGCGACTGCTGGTCGAACCGGCGGGAATCGTGCTGCGGCAGATAGTGCGAGAAATCGGTGGACTCGACGATCAGCGTGTCGCCGTCGAGGATCGGCTTCAGGGCCTCAGCCAGCCTGTCCCAGTCGCCGCGCTTGGCCTTCACCGACATCGCCACCGGCACGATCCTGGCCTCCGGGAAATAGTGGTGCAGGAACGGCAGCATGGCGCGCACGCCGTGCTCCTTGTCGAACAGACAGGAGTCCTCGACCATGTCGGTGTTGTTCTCAAGCAGGCGCACAGCCTGCGTGTCGGCGGCGATCGGACCGAGCACCGTGTCGAAACCGCGCAACGCGGTGGCATAGAGCTTGTGCGTCTTGTGGAAGTGGTCCGGCGACAGGATGATGATGCGCTTGTAGCGGAAGCCGGAAGCGGCATGGAACCCCAGCGCGACAAGATCGGCGGCCAGAAGGTGATGCGGCACCACGATGCCTGTCAGCCGCTGGTTGGACGGCTCGACATCGGCGACCTTGGCGATGGCATCCTTGAACAACTGGGCATCGTCATAGAAGGGCGGGAAGTTCTCGGAGCCGGCCGGACAGACGACAGGGGTGGCGAAGGCGGGGAGTGGCAGGAGGACGAGCAGGATGACAGCCAACAGTTGCCGAATGGCGGCGCCCAACTGTTCGTCCCTCATGGCTCGGCCAGAACGATATTCTCCACGCCGCCGACATAGTAGAACGGCTTTTGCCGGGCCGCCGTCAGCCGCACCACCTCGCGCGAAATATAGTCGGCAAGGCCAAACAGCGTCACGCCGCCATCGGAGGTCTTTGCCTGGCCGCGAAGGCCTTCGAGGATCGAATAGGTGAAGACGCCGTGGCCGAGTTCCGGCAATTCGGCGGCTGTATTGTTGGCGGCGGTGGCCGAGAAGACGACGATGCGGGCGTCCTGCGCGTCTTTCTCCAGGCGCGGGTTAAAGGCATTGGCGGCGTGGCAGGTGTCGAGCAGCATGAAGCGCATGCCCTTGGCACGCTCGACCGATTTCTGGATATCGCTCCAGTCGACCAGCGAGGATCGTTTCCAGCGTTCGGCATCCTGTTTGCGGCCGTCTGTCGGGATGAAATAGTAATCCTCATCGATGTTGATGCCGTGGCCGGCCACGAAGATGATGGTCGTGTCATGCTCGCCCGGCTTGTCGAGGAAATCGGCGAGCTGGCCGTCGATCGTATGCGAATCCGGTTCCATGATGCCATCGGCACTCGCGATCGTGTAGGTCTGCTTGGCCTTGTCGGGGGCTTCGTCCAGCGCTTCGCGGTTGACCAGCACCAGTGATTCCATCGACGAAAACAGCGGCGCCGATTTTTCCGAAATCACCTTGAGGAATTCGGTCGCATCATCGACGGGGTAACGCAGATCGCAGGCATGACCCGAACAGGCATCGGTCAGGAACGGATATTTGTCGACGCCGATGACCGCGACATAGAGCTTGCCCTTGTTTTCGGCCTTCTCGGTCTTTTTCGCCAGCGCTTCCACGCTGCGCTCGGTCAGGTAGCCATATTCATTGATGCCGGTGATGCGGATGGTGTTCTGGCCATTCTCGACGGGCACCTCGACAATCGTGCTGCCGCCGCCATCCACCGAACGCGTGGTGACATCGCCGACATTGCGGCTGTTGGACAGGATGGAGAAGCCGGCGACGTCGGTGCCAGCTTCCTTGGCGCCGGTGATCTCCACCGCGACGTAGCCTTCGCGGACATTGCTTTGATCGGCGGCGAGGCGGAGATTGAATTCCGGCGGCTTGCGCTGCAGAAGTTTCTGCAACTCGTTGTCGACGCCCGGCCGCATTTCCTTGACCGCCTGCTTGGCGCTGCGCAGGATGATGGCGCGGCGCACCATTTCCGGGCTCCAGAGATACTTCTTCAACTGGCCGGCGCGGATGAAGCGGCCTTCATGGTCGCGGCCCTGGTTGACCTGCCAGCCGATCAGCTTGTCGCCTTCGTCGGACGAATAGTAGTAGCCCTGCGGCATCCAGGCGATCCATTCAGAGCCGGCAAAGAACATCGACACGATCAGTTCGTGCGTCTTCAGGTTCCACAGCCGCAATGTCTGGTCGGCGCTGCCGGTGACCAGCAGGCCGGTCTTCTCCGAGGCAACCATGGCGTTGATCTCGCCGGTGTGGCCGGTGAATTCGCCCGACACTTTCGCCGTCGCTGTCCTGTATTCGAGCAGGGTCCCGTCATTACCCCCGGTGATCAGGCCAAGGCCATTGTCGATCAGCGTGTAGGCGGAATGGACAAAACCGTTGGTGGCGTCGTTTTCGATACCACGCACCACCTTGCCGCCGTTGGCGATCTCCAGCACGGCATTTTCCAGCGCGTCCTTGCCGCCGGCTGCTGTGCGCAGCGACCACTGGCCGTCGGCAAGCTTGGCGCGGCTGAAGGTATCAGGCTCTGCCACGGCTTGCGGGTTGTCGAAGAAGCGATCCACGCTGGGCAAAGCCAGTGTCTTGGCCAGACCGCCTTGCACTTCCGGACAAGATACGCGCTCGGGGCAGGGGTTGGTATTGCCCCATGCGATGATGCCCTTGGCGGCGTCGAGCCCAACGGCGGTTACCGGCTCGCCTTTCCCTTGTAGCAGGGCCTTGCGTTCGCCCGTCGCAGGATCCCAGACCTGGATGGCATTGCGGGTGCCGCCGGCGGTCGCCACCAGTGAGCCATCGGCATTGGCGGTGCTGGCATAGACAGTGCCGTCATGCCCTGCATAGTCGAGCACTGGCGCGCCTGTGTCCGAGTTCCAGATGACCGAGCGATGCTTGTCGGCGCAGCGATAGCCGCAGGATGCAATCAGCCGTGCGCCCTTGGCGAAGGTCAGCGAGCCGATGAGGAAGTCCTGGCTTGGCATGGCGCGTACAAGTGTGCCGTCCGCCGCACGCCAGAGCTGGACCTGGCCATCCTTGCTGCCGGTCGCAAACAGGCTGCCGTCCTGGGACACGGCGAGCGCCATGACGCTGACGTCGCGCAGCGGCTCGGCTTCCGCGGGCAAGGCGATCTCCTTGCCCTTCGTGATGTCCCAGAGCCGGATGCCGTTGTCGGTGGTCGTCGCCGCCAGCCGTGTTCCCGAAGCGGCGAAGGCAAGCTTGTCGATGTGCCAGGAATCGGCGTCGAGCTTCTTGTCCAGTGTCCAGCCGGCAGCGGATTTGTCGTCGGATTTCCAGAGATAGATGACACCGTCGGCACCGCCCGCGGCAAGCGTCTTGCCATCGGGCGAGAAGGCAAGGTCATAGGTCGCATAGTCGGCGGCTTTGAGCACTGCCTTGATCTTGCCGGTGGCGAAATCGAACAGCCTGATGTCGCCGTAAGGCGGCTTGTCGCCGAGACTGGCGCCGAAATAGCCGCCGGCAGCAATCGTCTTGCCATCCGGTGAGACCGCGACCGCGAAGATCTTGCCGTCGCTGCCATTGCCAAGATAGCCGCGAATGGTGCGCAGCGTCACGCCGCTTTGCCAGTCCCAGATGCGGATCGTCTTGTCGCTGGAGGCGGAGACGAGGTCTTCGCCGTCCGGCGTGAAGGCGAGATCGGTGACCTGTGCGCTGTGGCCGCCGGTGTCGAGATCGAGATGGAAGTCCGCCGCCTCTTCTGCGCGCACGGATGAGGTGGCTGCCAAGGCGCCGGCGACGGCAAGCCAGCGCAAGGCACGCATAAGGCGGACGCTCATCGCGGGTTTCCCATCACTACTTGGAGGCGGCCGCGGGCGGCCCGTTGCGCACATAGTTCTCGATCGCTACGGCGAAGGTGGGAGAACCCACCTTGCGCTCTTTCTCGATATAGCCGGCAAAATAACTCCAGAAGGAGACGGCATAGTCGCGGAAATAGGCGTCGGTGACTTTTTGCGAACAGAGGTTGCCGTCGACACAAAAGGACAGGCGGTTGAGGAAATAGACGATACGGTCGAAATTGTCCCTGAAGTCGGCAAGCGGCATGTCGCCACCGCCGGCGGTCATCGCCTCGATGCCGATGCGCTGCCGGAACACCTGTTCCTCGGTGGGCGAGGGGTTGGCGCTGAGCAGATTGTCATATTTGGCGTTGAGCGCGGTCAGCCGATCCTTCAGCGCACGTTGCGCCTGCTGGTAGTCCTTGTTTTCCCAGAGCTCGACCAGCGACATAGTCTGCTCGACGCGCTTCTGCTCCTGGTTGGCCAGATATTGGTAGACCGAGAACATCAACGTGAAGATGATGGCGAAGCGCACTGCCATGCCGGACCAGGCATAGACCAGCATGCGCCAGTCGCGATCGGTGAAGGGATTGCTCTCCTTCTTGATTTCATGGCTGCTCGGCCACGGAAATCCCTCGGTGGTTTCCGGCAATGCCGGCTTGGCCGCCGGCGTCTTCGCCGGCGCGGCGGTTGCTGTTTGCCTCGGGTTGGCCGCCGGCTTCTTCATCCGCAGCTGTCCAGTTCGATGGTGGCGGAGGGATCCAGAACGATGCCCGGAGCCTCCAGCTTCTTTTTCAGGCATTGCAGTTGTAGGCGCGAGATCATGAACTGCACGTCCGGCTCGGTCTGGATCTTGTTCGGCGACGGCAAGGCCTCGACCACACCGCGCGAAGCGCAATTGCTGAGATCGACAACGACCGCGTCCTTACCGGTGCCGGCGATCTGATCGTACTGGTCGAGAAAGCAGGTCGCCAATTCGGAGTTGATGACGATTTGCTTGACGCACAGGCCGCAGGCCTCGTCGGCACTGGCGCTGGTGATGAGGAAGAGGCCGCCAGCAAGGCCTGCAACCGCTCCAAGCCAGGAAAACAAAGAGTTCTTCACAATCGATCCTATTCGCTTTTTCCGACCGTCAGGCGCCAAGGCCGCGGTCGGGAATGTTCTCATATCCCGCCGACCGCGCAAAGGGCCGGCATCGGCTCAGGCGCGGGGCACCGTTTCCATAGGGAAGATCATCACCGCGCCCTTCGGCCCGCTCTTGTCGGCAAGCCGCATGACCGAGCGCGTTGCCGGCGCCATGCCGATGTCGGTCAGCATGTCGGAGAAGCTGGCTGGGCCCAGCCCGCGTGTCGCGGCGGCGACGCCATCCTGCGCCAGGAAGCTCAGGTCTTCCTTCTCGCTCTCCGGCGGCGCCTCGGTCAGAACCGCGATCATCCGCTCCATGCCGAAGCTGGTGTCGGTAAAGGCCAGCAGCCCCTCTTCAAGCGTTGCCTTCGGTGCGAGACGCTCGGCGACGATGTGGGTGATCGAATAATCGCTGCCGACGTAGAGCACGTTGATGTCGACCAGCTGGTCCGAGCCGTTCTTAGCCAGGACATGCACCTCATCGCCCGGCGATACGCGCGGCACCGCCGCGGCCTGCAACGGCTCAAGGCCGTCCTTGTCGCGCCGTTTGATCTGGAATTCGACGTCGACCTCTTCGGGCTTGTAGTCGGATGCCGCGGCCAGCCGCGAAAGCCCGGTGGCACGGAAGATCGTGCGCAGGTTCCTGGCCGTTGCATCGGCCAGCTTCTTGCGGTCGTCCATGTGAATGATGATCAGCGGCGGCTTGCCGCCGTTCTTCAAGGTCACGTCGCCCGACGCCGGCAGGAACCAAAGTGCCGGCTTGTCGGTCGCGTCCTTGGCGGCACCGGCAATGGCATTCTCGCGCATCACGGCGAAGCGCAGCTCGGCGCTTTTACCGGCGTCGACCAGCTCGATATTGAAGCCGGTTTCCTTGGCCGTGGCCAGTTCGTCGAGAACCGAGTTGACCAGCGCGGTTTCCTTCTCAAGTCCCTTGGCGGCAGCGGGGCGGGCCACGACAAGCTTGTAGTCCACAGCGATCTCGGCCACCCGCGCATAGGCATTGGGGGGAATGTCAGCGAGCCTGAGCGCTGGCTTCTTGTCGAACTCGACAGGCTTGACGCGGCTTTCCAGGTTCTTCGCCGACTGCACTTCCAGAAAGCCGACGGCATCGGAAAGCGGTGACAGCGCCGACGGCAGGATGGCGAGCTTGCTGCCGGGGGTGAGGCGGTGCAGCAGTCCGGCGCCGATGGTGGCGTCGCCGTCCTTGATGACGATCGGCCACTGCATGACGGCGTCTGTCTTGTCGGTGCCGAACACGCGCGCATCCAGCTCACCCTCGAACAGCGGCGTCGGCCGGGTGCGGCTGTCGGCCGAATATTGCTGCAGCACGGCCTGGCCGAGCTGGCGATAGGTGACATTGGGGTTCTCGGCCAGCTTCGACAGGATGGTGAAGGTGAACAAGCCGAAGCGTGGTGCATCGGTGGTGCCCTTCGGCAGCGGCATTTCCGGCGTCGTCTCGATTGTCTGCGCCGCATAGAAGGCGACCAGTTTGCCCTTGGTGATCGGCTCGCCGCCGGTAGGCGTCAGGTTGAAGGCCGGCTTGCGGGCGCCATTGTCGTCGAGACCGCGCGATGCGGCGGCGGATGTCACCTCGTCATAGGCCTTGAGGGCCGCGGCGCGTTCGGCGTCATTGCCGCCGACAAGGTCGGCGAACTCGACCTTGCGCTCCATCTCATCATCGACTTCGACGGCGCGCGTCGCGGTGCCGGAATGGCAGCAGTCGAACACAGCCCAGACGAAAGCGCCCTTCTCACGGATGGCGTCGAGGGCTGCGCCAATCTCATTGTCGACCAGCGCGTTGGGCACGCCTGCGTCGCGGTTGATCCACTTCTCGATGTCGACGGGCAGGAAAATCTCGTCGAGGCCGTCGGTCTCGTCGCCCTTGATCATCTCCGGCTGCTGCGCGCCGTGGCCGGACAAATGGAGATAGACGAAGTCGTCGCGCTGGACCTTGGCGGCCAGCGCCGCCAGTGCCGTCTTGATCGCCGCATGCGTCGGCAGGCCGCTGGCGCCCGGCACATCCTTGGCGAGCAGCGTGACGTTTTCCGGCGCAAACCGAACCGGATCGGGCACGTTCTTCAGGAGATATTCGTGCACCAGCCCGGCGTCGTTCTTCGGTCCGATCAGCCAGTTTTTCTGCGGCAGCGCCGGATATTCGGTACAGGCGACCAGCAGCGCATGATAGGTGCGCGATGCGGCCATGGCACGGAATGACACCATGCCGGCCATCGTCAGCGCGGACGTGCCGACAAGCAGCGTCCGCCGTGTCAACTTGATCATGATTGCTTCCCCAAGCCCGATCGAATTTCCAAGCGATACCACCCTCGTTGAGGATTTTGTCAGTATTTTGAATGTTGCGCCGGCGATCAACCCACAATCGGCATTCGCCTCATTTCCATCATGTGCAATCGACAAGATCGTTGCGGGACTGGGGTTTTGATGGAGATGGCCATGCCGGGCGGGCGGGCGCCGTGGTACCGCTCGAGAAGCGCACAATGGGCGATCGCACGGCTGTTTGTGGCGATGCTTGCCACAATCCTGATGGTGGGACAGGCGCAGGCTGGGCTGTCCGTGGGCAAGGCGCCACAGGAAGCGGATACTTTGGCGACCGCCGCAACGAGCGTCCGATCGAGCGTTCAGGCCATGAAGGCGGCGATATCGTCTTTGTCAGGCAGAAACAGTAGCAAAACCGGCTGTTCGTCGCTATCTCAGGGGACAAGTGAGGCAGGACAGGTTGGGTACAGGATCATGGCGGCAAGGGATGTGCTGACGAAAAACCAGCTGTGCGTGCTCGAGAAGCTCGAGACCGCCAGCGGGCCGCTCAGCGCCTACACCTTGCTCGACCAGTTGCGCGAGCGTGGTTTCCGGGCGCCGTTGCAGGTCTATCGCGCACTCGACACGCTGGTGAAGTCGGGCTTCGTGCACCGGCTGGAAAGCATCAATTCCTTCGTTGCCTGCGCCGAACCGCATGACCACAACCATTCGATGACGGCCTTCGCCATTTGCGACACCTGCGGGCAGGTGACCGAAATGTCCGACCATGATGTCGGTCACCGGCTGGACGAATGGGTGCGCTCCACCGGCTTCGCCGCCAAGAAAGCGGTGATCGAGTTTCGTGGTACGTGTGCCAAGTGTTTGGCTGAAGCTGCCTAAGGCGTGTTGATATTCAGGTGACGCCGGCCTGCAAATGGCTGATACCTGCGCTTCCGGTGCGCACGTACCTTAAGTACGCTCCGCTCCGGTTCTCGCTATCAGCCATTTTCGACTCGGCCTGACCTGAATCTCAACACACCTTGTCTTGGCGCTAATGCGCCTCGTCCCAATTGTTGGCGGCGCGGGCGTCGACATGCAGCGGCACCGACATTGATACCGCCGGCATTGCCGCGTTCTCCATGACGTGGCGCACGATGGGGATCGTCGCCTCTACCTCCGCCTCGACCGTCTCGAAGATCAGTTCGTCATGCACCTGCAGGAGCATGCGGGCCGAGAGCTTCGCCTTTTCCAGCGCATCGTCCATGCGCACCATGGCGCGGCGGATGATGTCGGCGGCGGTGCCTTGCAGGCGGGCGTTTATCGAGGCGCGCTCGTTGAAGGCGCGCAGCGATGGGTTCGACGAACGGATGTCCGGATAGTGGATGCGGCGGCCGAAGATCGTTTCGACGAAACCGTGCTCGCGGGCATAGGCCTTGGTCTCTTCGATATAGTCGCGGATGCCCGGGAAGCGCTCGAAATATTTCTTGATGTAGTTGCTGGCTTCCTCGCGCGGGATCGAAAGCTGGTTGGCGAGACCGAAGGCCGAGATGCCATAGATGATGCCAAAATTGATCGCCTTGGCGCGGCGGCGAATCTCCGAGGGCATGCCTTCGACCGGGACGTTGAACATTTCCGACGCGGTGATGGCATGAATGTCGGCGCCGTCGGCAAAGGCCTGCCGAAGCTGCGGGATTTCGGCGACATGGGCGAGCACGCGCAATTCGATCTGGCTGTAGTCGGCCGAAACCAGCCGATTGCCCTTGTCGGCGATGAAGGCCGTCCTGATCTTGCGGCCCTCGGCGGTGCGCACCGGGATGTTCTGCAGGTTCGGATCGGAGGATGACAGCCGGCCCGTCGTCGTTGCGGCCAGTGCGTAGGAGGTGTGGACGCGCTTTGTGTCGGGATGGATGAAGCCGGGCAGGGCGTCGGTGTAGGTTGATTTCAGCTTGGTCAGCTGGCGCCAGTCGACGATCTTGCGTGGCAGTTCGTGGCCTTCGGCGGCGAGGTCTTCCAGAAGTTGCGCCGAGGTCGACCATTGGCCGGTCTTGGTCTTGGAGCCGCCCGGCAGGCCCATGCGCCCGAACAGGATGTCACCGAGCTGTTTTGGCGAGCCGATGTTGATGCGTTCGCCGATGAGTTGGTAGATTTCCTCTTCGAGACGGGCCGCACCTTGCGCCAGTTCGCCGGAGAGCCGCGACAGGATCTGCCGATCGACCGAGATGCCGCGCTGCTCCATGCGCGCCAGCACCGGCACCAGTGGCCGCTCCAGCCGCTCATAGACCGAGACCAGGCCCTTGGCGGCCAGCCTTGGCTTCAGCACCAGCCAGAGCTGCAGCGTCACATCGGCGTCCTCGGCGGCGTGCGCGGTCGCTTTGTCGATACCGACCTGGTCGAAGCCGACGGAATTCTTGCCGGAACCGGTCGCGTCCTTGATCTGGAGGGGGGTGTGGCCAAGCCATTTCTCGGCCAGCGCATCCATGCCATGGCCATGGGAGTTGCCAGCATCGAGCACGTAGGAGATCAGCATGGTGTCGTCAAAAGGCGCGACATCGACGCCATAGCGGCTCATCACGACGAGATCGTATTTCAGATTCTGCGCGATCTTCAGAACCGACTTGTCTTCGAGCAGCGGCTTCAGCACCGCCAGCGCCTCGCGCAGCGGAATCTGGTTTTCCAGCACGCCGCCGCCGAGCAGGTCGCCATTGCCGCTCTTGTGGGCAAACGGCACGTAGCCGGCGCGGCCGGGCGCCGTGGCGATGGAAAGGCCGATGAGTTCGGCCTGCATGGGGTCGGAAGACGTTGCCCTGACGTCGAAGGCGGCAATCCCTGTTTCCGTGGCCTCGGCGACCCAGGCCTTCAATGTCGCGACATCGCGAATGCAATGATAGGCCGAGGTGTCGATCTTGCGGCTGGTCGCGGCCTCAAGACGAAACGCCGACAGCAGCGAAGGCGCGTCGCCTTGCTTGGCTGCACCGGTGGTTGCCTCTTCGGTGTCTTTCGCGTCAGCCGGTTTGGCCGGGGCTCCCGATCCGACATCGGGACCGTGCGCGGTGTCTGCACGCTCGACCGCCACCGTGACGGCCTGCACGTCGCCAACCTCTGTTCCGGTCGCCTCCGCCACGCGGCGGGTCAGCGACGTGAATTCCATGGTCTTGAGGAAGCCGATCAGCTTCGGCCCGTCCGGCGCATGCAGCACGAAATCGTCCAGCCCTTCCGTGACCGGCACATCGTTCTTCAGAGTCACCAACTGGCGCGAAATGCGCGCTTTCTCGGCATTGGCGATGATCGATTCACGCCGCTTGTCCTGCTTGATCTCGCCGGCGCGGGCGAGCAGCGTGTCGAGATCGCCGAACTGTTCAAGCAGTTGCGCCGCCGTTTTCGGGCCGATACCCGGCACGCCCGGCACGTTGTCGATCGAATCGCCGGTCAACGCCTGCAGGTCGATCATCTTTTCCGGCGGCACGCCCCATTTCTCGATGACTTCGGGAATGCTGATCTGGCGGTCCTTCATCGGGTCGTACATGCCAACCGTATCGCCGACCAGCTGCATCAGGTCCTTGTCGGAGGAGATGACGGTGGTGTCGCCGCCGGCCTCGCGGGCAAGCCTGGCATAGGTGGCGATCAGGTCGTCGGCCTCGAAACCTTCCATCTCGACGCAAGGCAGGTTGAATGCCCTGGTCGCCTGGCGGATCAGGCCGAATTGCGGGATCAGGTCTTCCGGTGGCGCCGAGCGGTTGGCCTTGTATTCGGGGTAGAGCTCGTTGCGGAAGGTTTTCGACGAATAGTCGAAAATAACGGCAAAATGCGTCGGCACGACCCCGACATCGGTGTTGCGGGCATCCAGCATCAGCTTCCACAGCATGTTGCAGAAGCCGGACACGGCGCCGACCGGCAAACCGTCAGATTTGCGGGTCAGCGGCGGCAGCGCGTGATAGGCACGGAAGATGTAGCCGGAGCCGTCGACAAGAAAGAGATGATCGCCTTTTTTCATGTCGGCAGGGATAGCGCGGCGCGGCGCCGCGGTCCATGCCAAAGGCGGTTCCAAATATCGGTTCCGGCAACACCCTGACAAGCCGCTGACACGTGCGTGTGCTCACGTCCATGTTACAAAAGTGTAATTTTCGTGCCCTTGAATCGCCACGTTCAAAGACACAAATAAAGGTCATCGGCAGTTTTCGCCGAGTCCGGAGCAAGGCCCGTCCCCCGCCTATCCCGGACAATTGCGGCAGCCTATCCCCCTCTCCGGGCTGCCGCATCGTTTCGAGTAAAACGCCGCCGTGGTTCCCCCTCCACCACGGCGGCATTTTTCTCCCAGATAGGCATTTACGGCCCGTGGTCCAATGATCGCGGGCTTTTCGTTTTGCCGTCCTGCCTTTACGGTCCCGGTTCTGCATCGAAAGGCTTTTGCACATGTCATCCGTTTCCCCCGTCCTCGACCGCCTCGACAAGAATCTCGACCAGAGCCTGGAGCGCCTGTTCGGCCTGCTCAGGATCAAGTCGATCTCCACCGATCCGGCCTATGCCGCCGACTGCCGCAAGGCAGCCGAATGGCTGGTGGCCGAACTCAAGCTGATCGGATTCGACGCGAGTGTCCGCGACACACCCGGTCACCCGATGGTGGTCGCGCATCATGACGGCCCGGCCGGTTCGCCGCACGTGCTGTTCTACGGCCATTACGATGTGCAGCCGGTCGATCCGATCGAACTGTGGGAAAGCGACCCGTTCGCGCCCGCGGTCAAGGAGGTCGGGCCTGGCCACAAGGTGATCACCGGGCGCGGCTCCGCCGACGACAAGGGCCAGCTCATGACCTTCGTCGAAGCCTGCCGCGCCTGGAAGCAGGTGCATGGCAACCTGCCGTGCCGCATCACCATCCTGTTCGAGGGCGAGGAGGAGTCCGGTTCGCCGTCGCTGAAGCCGTTCCTCGAAGCCAACGCGGACGAACTCAAGGCCGATTTCGCGCTGGTCTGCGATACCGGCATGTGGGACCGCGACACGCCTTCGATCTGCGTCGGGCTGCGCGGGCTGGTCGGCGAGGAAATCACCGTGAAGGCGGCTGATCGCGACCTGCATTCCGGTCTCTACGGCGGTGCCGCCGCCAACCCGATCCGTATCCTGGCCAAGATCCTTGCCGATATCCACGACAAGGACGGCCATATCACCATTCCCGGTTTCTATGACGGGGTCGAGGAGACACCATCGCAGATCCTGAAATCATGGGAGACGCTGGGCGAGACCGCCGAGACATTCCTTGGGCCTGTCGGCCTTTCCATCCCGTCCGGCGAAAAAGGCCGCTCGGTGCTGGAGCTGACCTGGGCAAGGCCAACGGCCGAGTTCAACGGCATCATCGGCGGCTATACCGGCAAGGGATTCAAGACGGTGATCGCGGCGGAGGCTTCGTCGAAGGTCTCGTTCCGTCTCGTCCACAAGCAGGACCCCGGAAAAATCCGCGACGCCTTCCAGGCCTTCGTCAAGGCGCGCATTCCGGCTGACTGTTCGGTGGAGTTCCACCCGCATGGCGGCTCGCCGGCGATCCAGCTTTCCTATGACTCGCCCTTCCTGGCCAAGGCCAAGAATGCGCTGTCGGATGAGTGGCCAAAGCCGGCGGTGACGACGGGCAGCGGCGGCTCGATCCCGGTGGTCGGCGATTTCCAGACCTATCTCGGCATGGAATCGCTGCTGGTCGGGTTCGGCCTCGACGACGACCGCATCCACTCGCCCAACGAGAAGTATGAATTGAGCTCGTTCCACAAGGGACAGCGCTCATGGGCGCGTATTCTGGAAGCATTGACGCACTGACGGGGCGAAGAGCCAACTTTCTGTTGATTTTTCAGCGGATCGCGGCGAGGACGGGTCACCAATTCAGGTTCTGCGGACGGCCTTGCGTTTGATAGCGCGGGCCGCCGCGGTCCGCGACCGGAGAAGACAATGGCCGACATCCGTTTCCACAGGAATGACCTGCCCGACCTCAAGCACTACAATGTCGACGCGGTCGCCATCGACACCGAGACCCTTGGGCTCAATCCACACCGCGACCGGCTTTGCGTCGTGCAGATCTCGCCAGGTGACGGCAGCGCCGATGTCATCCAGATCGATCCGGGCCAGAAGAAGGCGCCCAACCTCGTCAGCCTGCTGAAGAACCGCAATGTCACCAAGCTCTTCCACTACGGCCGCTTCGACATCGCCGTGCTCTATAATTCCTTCGGGGCAATGGCCGAGCCGGTGTTCTGCACCAAGATCGCCTCGCGGCTGACCCGCACCTATACAGATCGGCACGGGCTGAAGGACATCTGCAACGAGCTTCTCGGCGTTGGCCTGTCCAAGGCGCAGCAATCGTCGGACTGGGCTGCGGAGACATTGTCGCCCGAGCAGCTCGAATACGCCGCTTCGGACGTGCTCTACCTGCACCGATTGCGCGAGGTACTTGCCGGGCGGCTTGCGCGCGAGAACCGGACGAAGGAAGCCGATGCCTGCTTCCGCTTCCTTCCGACACGCGCCAAGCTTGACCTCATGGGCTGGGGTGAAGAGGATATCTTCGCCCATAGCTGATGGCGGGGCGGTAGCGAGCCCTCAAAGGCCGTTGCCGGGAACCAGGCGCGGCACCGCCGCGTTGTTTCGGATCAAAGAGGGGATCACATGGCAGACCGCAAGCCGATATCGACCGCTCCCACGGATGGCTCCAAGGTCACCGTAACGTGGAAAGACAGCGACGGCGTGATCAATGAATCCATCGCGCAACATCGCGACGATGGCTGGTGGGTCTATGTCGACAGCCATACGCAGAAGAAGGTCGAGCCGATCAGCTGGCGGCCTCCATCCAGCGATGGCGACGACAATTAGGCGAGTCGCTGGCGGGGCCGCCGGCTTTCGAATAGCCTGAAATCGTTGATATCGAGGCCGATTCGGAGCCTTCCGCTCCGCCGTCGCCCTCATGTTCGGAGGAACGCTCTATGGGTGTCGAAAGCCTGCTCGTCTTCATCATCATTGGTGCCATCGCCGGCTGGCTCGCCGGTCTCATCGTCTCAGGATTTGGCTTCGGCCTGATCGGTAACATCATCGTCGGTATCGTCGGTGCGTTTATCGCCGGCTGGCTTTTCCCGAGAATCGGATTCTCCATCGGTGGCGGCATTCTCGCCTCCATCATCCACGCCACACTCGGCGCCATCATCCTGCTGGTGCTGGTCAAGGTTTTGAAACGAGCGTGAGGCTCGACAATATAAAGAGCGCGCCATGAAGCAGAATACTCTCTATCTCCTTATTGGCGCGCTCGTCGTCGTGGTCATCGCGCTCGGCGCGTATGTTTACCGCGAGCAGACCAAGCCGAAAGGCGTCGAGCTTAAAATCGACGACAAGGGCATATCCATTCAGCAGAATTGAGTGGCGGTCTGTTCAAAAGCAGCTTGGCTCGCTTGACCGGCCAGCGCCGTATCGTGCTTAGTCCTCGGCTTATTTTGTATGTTTTTCCAGGTCAGACCCTCAGGTGATTTCGCAAATAACACGCCGGCGATGCCGTGCGGGCGGCACTTTCAGCCGTTGGGCGCACCGAAGATCTGCGCTTTTCGCCTGACAATCGTTGGCTGGCGATTGCTGGATACGGGCGCATGCGTTGCCTGATCCTGCGCATCGACATCGAGCCGACAGTTAACGGCCCCCGGATCAACATTCCGGACTTCATGGAACTGACCTCGGCGAGCATGGGCGATGTCCATGGCCTTGATTTCATAGACAACGAGACGCTTGCGGTCGCCAACCGCGATGGACTGGTCGCGATACTTGCCCTGCCGCATGGCGAGCCGGCTGGCCGAAGCCATGAAGTCGCGCCACTTCGGCAAATCAAGGGCGGCATGTTCTGCAGGTTGAAGTCACCTGGCTCGATTGCCGTCAAGCAGGAAGCGAACGGCAACGTCAGCCTGCTGATC
The DNA here is from genome assembly GCF_015500075.1 of Mesorhizobium sp. INR15. Classification (NCBI taxonomy): domain Bacteria; kingdom Pseudomonadati; phylum Pseudomonadota; class Alphaproteobacteria; order Hyphomicrobiales; family Phyllobacteriaceae; genus Mesorhizobium; species Mesorhizobium sp. INR15. Next base: position 2,006,749 of record NZ_CP045496.1, read on the forward strand.
TGCAACAATTACACGCATGTGGTCACCCGGCACGTCGTCAATCGGTGGCTGGGCTACCGCGCGACCAGGAACCAGCGCCTTCTGAAGCGCGGCCTTGATATACCCGACGGTGTGGCCGTCAGCCGCGACGGCGCGTGGATCGCTGTCAGCAGCCACAATACAGCGGATGTGAAGATTTACAGGATGTCCGACTCGCTTGGACCGGCGACTGAACCGGACGGCATCCTGCGGGACGCCAACTATCCGCACGGTGTGCGCTTTACCGCCGATGACCAGCACATTCTGGTTGCCGACGCCGGCAGCCCGATGCTGCATGTCTATGACCGTGGCGCCGGGTGGCATGGACATCACATGCCGCGCTCTGTCGCCGTTCTCGACGAGGAAACCTTTCTGCGCGGCAGGGCCAATCCCGAGGAAGGCGGCCCGAAGGGGCTCGACATCGACCGCTCGAACAGCGTCGTGGCGGTAACCTGCGAAGAGCAAATTCTCACCTTTTTCCCGCTGGCATCGATCGTGGGCGAGCAAGTGCCGCGACCAGAACACGACCTGGTCCGGATTTGAACTGTTTCTCCAACTCAGCTTCCTGGGCCGTCGCGGTGACACCCTTGGGTCAGCCCGCCGCGAGCGATGGGCCGTATTTGAAAAGCTTGGTGTTTCGACGGCCCATCTCCATCGAGATCGCATCCATCCCAATCGCCGAGCAGCTCAACCGATGAAATATCGTCCCGAGATCGATGGCCTGCGCGCCGTCGCTGTGTTGCCTGTGCTGTTCTTTCATGCCGGGTTTTCCTGGGTTCCTGGCGGCTTTGCCGGTGTGGATGTCTTCTTTGTCATCAGCGGCTATCTGATCGCCAGGGTCATCGACGATGAACTCAAGGCGGGCACGTTTACCTTCCTGGGATTCTACGAGCGCCGCTTTCGCCGTATCTCACCGGCGCTCGCCGTCATGTGCATTGCAACCATACCTTTCGCCTGGCTCTGGATGGTTCCGCAGGAATTGGATGCCTATGGGCAGAGCCTCGCCACGGCCAACCTCTCGGTGTCGAACTTCCTGTTCTGGAAGCGAGCTGGCTACTTTGACGACAGCTCGGCACTAAAGCCGCTGATCCATACCTGGTCGCTTGGCGTCGAAGAGCAATTCTACCTGGTTTTCCCAATGCTGCTCTGGGCATTGCGGCGGCGTGGCAGCGCGTTTCCTGTCGTCGCCGCATTGGTCGCGGTCAGCTTCGCGCTCACCTTCGTCTTCGCCAGGTTCGGACCCGCCGCGAATTTCTATCTGCTGCCAACCCGCTTCTGGGAGCTTGGCGCCGGCGCCTTGCTGGCATTGTGGCGGCCAACAGGATCACCGGTCGGCAGAGTTGCGGCGGAGGTCCTTTCGATGACCGGCCTGGCCCTGGTCATCGGGTCGATTTTCCTCTTGAACGGCTCCGTGCCGTATCCCGGTCCATGGACGCTTGCGCCTGTTGTCGGTTCCGGCTTGATCATTGCCATGGCGAATGCCGAAACCATGGTCGGCAGGCTGCTGGCCTGGCGGCCGTTGGTTTTCATCGGCCTGATCAGCTACAGCCTCTACCTTTGGCATCAGCCGCTTTTTGCTTTCGCACGGATGCGGCTGTTTGGTGATGTCTCCACCACGGTTTACCTGTCTTTGATCGCGCTGACATTGCTGCTCGCCTGCGTCACGTGGTGGTATGTCGAACAGCCGTTCCGCAATCGGCAACGTTTCACAAGGGGCCGCTTCTTCTTGCTGCTGGGCACGGTGGCGGCCGCGCTGGTCGCGTTTGGCGTTGCCGCCGACAAGACCAGCGGTTTGCCGATGCGTGGGACGGACCGGCAGCTGGCCGTGAGCCTGAAGGAGCGCATGCGTCCCAACACCGGCCTTGGCGATGATTGCGATGGGCGGCTGCCCCTCTCCAGCACATGCAGCACAAGCAAAGCCCCGACGATGATCGTCTGGGGAGATTCCTTTGCCATGCAACTGGTCGGCGGCATCATGGCGTCAAATCCTGATGCGGCGATTGTGCAATTCACCAAAAGCGCCTGCTGGTCGCTTCTGGACGCCTCGCCCACATCACTGGATTTTCCGGGCGACTGCCAGGCCTTCAATGACAATGCCAAAGCCTACATTGCCAAAACCAAGTCGCTGCGGTTCGCCGTTCTGTCTTCAACCTACGGATATGTGCGCGACCAGACAGTCCGCTTTCAGGGGGAGGTCATCCCATCAAGCGAAGAGTTCGGGCGAGGCCAGTTGCAAGCCACTCTCGACTGGCTGACGGCGCAAGGGATCACGCCTATCCTGGTTTCGCCGGCGCCGAGCGACGGTCGCGACATCGGCGCATGCCTGGCCAGATCGAGATGGCTGGATGAAGATGGCGAGAAATGCACGCCATTTTCCGCCGATGTGCGCAAGGCAGGTGCGAATGTGCGCACGATGTTGAAAAGTTTTAGAGACCGGTACAAGGTTATCATTCTCGACGATTTCCTCTGCGGCGACAGGTTCTGCAAGGTTCAGGATGGAGACGTCATGATCTATCGAGACGGCGCTCATCTCTCGTATGAAGGTTCGCGATACCTCGGCAGGACGATGCATCTCTACGATCAGATCGTCGCGCCTCGCTGATCGGAGCCCACGCGAGGCCCAAGATGTGGCGCGGCACAGAGCCGGCTTGCATGCGGTTGGCCTATCGAAGCGCCAAATTGTTCGCGCTTAACCCGCCCTTAAACCGCCGCATCTACCCTTCAATCGGAGCGCCATAGGCACGGGGACGGACAGCGCAACGCATGGCGAACCGCAGAGACAGCCGCATAGAACCCAGTTTCGAGGGGCCGCCACGGGCGAAATCCTCGGGCGGGCTGTCGGTGAGCGAGGAGGATCGCGTCGTGCCGAGCAACCGCAAAGCCTCCGCAAAGCGCAAGACGGCCAAGGCGAAGTCTTCGCGTGGTGGGCGTGGCAGAAGCCGGCGCGGCCTGTTCAGCGTGCTCGGCCGGCTCGCCTACTGGTGCTTCGTGCTGGGCATCTGGGGCGGTATCGCCGTCGCCGGCATCGTCATCTACTACGGCGCCAAGATGCCCGCGGCCACAACCTGGTCGATCCCTGACCGCGCGCCCAACATCAAGATCGTCTCGGTCGATGGCCAACTGCTCGCCAATCGCGGCATGAGCGGCGGCGAGGCCGTCGGCCTACACGAAATGTCGCCCTATATCCCCGAAGCCGTCATCGCCATCGAGGACCGCCGTTTCTATTCGCATTTCGGTGTCGATCCGATCGGCCTTTCCCGCGCCATCGTGACCAACCTGCTCGGTGGCCACTTCTCGCAGGGCGGCTCGACGCTGACCCAGCAATTGGCGAAAAACCTGTTCCTGAAGCCCGACCGCACGCTGGAACGCAAGGTGCAGGAAGTGCTTTTGGCGCTTTGGCTGGAGCACAAGCACACCAAGGATCAGATCCTCGAAATGTATCTCAACCGGGTCTATTTCGGCTCGGGTGCCTATGGCGTGGAAGCGGCCTCGCGCCGGTATTTCGGCAAGAGCGCCCGGGATGTGACCCTGTCGGAAGCGGCCCTGCTTGCCGGCCTCTTGAAGGCGCCGTCGCGGCTGTCTCCAGCACGTGATCCGAAGGCCGCAGAGGAGCGCTCGCAACTGGTGCTCGCCGCCATGCGCGACGAGGGCAAGATCAGCGCCAAGGAACTGACGTCGGCGATGAGCGCGCCGGCAACGCGCGCGGCATCCTATTGGACCGGCTCTGAAAACTACGTCGCCGACACCATCATGGAGGAATTGCCTGACCTGATCGGCGATGTGCGCGGCGATATCGTCGTCGACACCACTGTCGACCTGACATTGCAGAAGCTTGCCGAGCAGTCGATACGCCGGCTGATCGACGAAAGCGGCAAGAAGCTCAATGTCACCCAGGGCGCGCTGGTCTCGATCGACGATTCAGGCGCCGTGCGCGCCATGGTCGGCGGCTATGACTACTCGACCAGCCAGTTCGACCGCGCTTCGGAAGCGCGCCGCCAGCCGGGATCGGCCTTCAAGCCCTTCGTCTACATGGCGGCGCTGGAAGCCGGTCGCACGCCGGACAGCACGCGCAACGATGCGCCGATCAAGATCGGCAACTGGACGCCGGACAATTACGGCGGCAAGTATTTCGGCAAGGTGACGCTGGCGACGGCTCTGGCCAAATCGCTGAATTCGGTGGCCGCGCAGCTGACCATGGAAGTCGGGCCCAATGCGGTGGTGGAAGCCGCCCATCGCATGGGCATCCAGTCCGACCTGCAGGCCAACACATCGATCGCGCTCGGCACTTCGGAAGTGACGCCGCTGGAGCTGACGTCGGCCTATGTCCCCTTCGCCAATGGCGGCTACAAGCCCGATATCCATTTCATCCGCCGGGTGACGACCGCCGAGGGCAAAGTGCTCTATGAAGGCGGTGGCGGCAGTGCGCCGCGCGTCGTCAAGCCCGAGATCGTCGGCATGATGAATTCGATGATGACCGGTACGGTCGAAATCGGCACCGCGAAAAAAGCGGCCTTTGCCTGGCCCTCGGCCGGCAAGACCGGAACCAGCCAGAATTCGCGCGACGCCTGGTTTGTCGGCTACACCGCCAACCTGACCACCGGCGTGTGGTTCGGCAATGATGACGGCACGCCGATGAAAAAGGTCACCGGCGGCGCGCTGCCGGCGCAGGCCTGGCATGAGTTCATGGTGGCGGCGCATGAAGGCGTGCCGGTGCGGCCGCTGCCCGGCACCTGGAAATCGACGCCGGCCGACACCGTCGTGCCGGATGAAATCCCGTCGGCCGATGTCGCACCGCCGGTACCGTCCGCCTCAGTGGGGCATTCGGCGCCCGCCGTATCCGTGGCGGCCCCCGTGGCCCGAGCCCCTCAGCCGCCCGCACCGCTACGCGTGGCGCGCCCGGCACAGACTGTCGATGCCGATGGCTCCGGCATGCCGAGCGATGATGACAGCACCACGGCGTCGATCAAGCATCCGGTGCCGCCCGGCGACGTCGGTGGCCCAACCAAGAAGCGCAAAACGTCGATCCTCGACATCCTCGGCGGCGGTTAAGGCATATTGAGATTCCGCCGGCCAGGGCGTTTCCGCACGTCCCATCTCGTCTCGGCTTGACCTGAATCCTGACATGGCTTTGTTCATGAAGCATGGGTGTAGCCCAAGAGCGGCAACTCGCCCCTCGCCACCGCAATCGCCTTCCGCTACATCTCCGGCTGGAGACCGCGACATGGCTGAGATCGACACAAGAAAAACCATCGTGCTGACCGGCGCCAGCCGTGGCATCGGCCATGCCACGGTCAAGCGCTTTTCGCGCGAGGGCTGGCGCGTCATCACGTGCTCGCGCCAGGCCTTTGCCGAGGACTGCCCGTGGCCGGCCGGGCCGGAGGATCACATCAAGGTTGATCTCGCGGACCAGGAAGATGTCGGCATCGCGGTGTCGGAAATCCGCCATCGGCTGGAAGCGCAGGGCGGCCAGCTGCACGCATTGGTCAACAATGCCGGCATCTCGCCCAAGCTCAAGGACGGCAACAGCCGCATGAACTCGATCGACACGCCGATGCATGTCTGGCGCGACGTGTTCCAGGTGAATTTCTTCGCACCGATCATGCTGGCGCGCGGCCTGTTCAAGGAACTGGCGAGCGCGAAAGGCTCGATCGTCAATGTCACGTCTATCGCCGGCACCCGCGTGCACCCGTTTGCTGGCACGGCCTATGCGACGTCGAAGGCGGCACTTGGTTCGCTGACGCGCGAGATGGCGCATGATTTCGGGCCGCATGGCATCCGCGTCAACGCCATCGCGCCAGGCGAGATCGACACCGCGATCCTGTCGCCGGGCACCGAGAAGATCGTAGAGACCATTCCGCTGAGAAGGTTGGGTACGACGGCGGAAGTCGCCGACATCATCTTCTTCCTGTGCTCGCAGCAGGCATCCTATGTGACGGGTTCGGAAATCCACATCAATGGCGGCCAGCACGTCTGAGTGAAGCGGGCCTCGTTCGGCGGACTATGCGGCGGCGGGCTCCGCCACTTTCGGCGCTTCGTTCGACGGCGCCGCACGGCCAAGCACCTCTTCAACGATGCCGCGCGCGATTTCGCGCTCGCCCATGATCACGGTGTCGGCGCCGAGCCCCTTGAGATGGTCGACCTCGGCATCGGAATGGGCGCGGGCAATGACATTGATGCCGGGGTTGGCGGCGCGCGCCCGCAGGACGATCTGGCCGGCCTCGAAGGCGTTAGGGATGGCGAGGATCAGCCGGCTGGCGCCTTCCGGATTGGCCGCGGCGAACACTTCCGCGTTGGCGGCATTGCCCGCAACGGTTTCGATGCCGTCGGCCTTGAGCCTGGCCAGTGTCTTGTCGGCGTCCTCGACGACGAGGAAGGGCAGGGACGCCTGTTTCAGCGCGGCGCCCACGAGGCCACCGACACGGCCATAGCCGATCAGGATGGCGTGGTTGGTGAGTGTTGTCTTCGGTGGCCCGTCTTCCTTACTGGCTACGGCTGCGACCGAAGCCACCTGGCCCGGTTCCGTCGCCGGGCCGACCGGCTTGGTGTCGGCTGGTGGCGCCGTTCTGGCGGCGCGCCTTTCCAGCCATGGCTTCATCCAGTCGATAGCCAGGAACATCAGCGGATTGAGAACGATCGACAGGATGGCGCCGGCTAGAATGAGATCGCGGCCCTGCTCGGGCAGCAGCTTCAGACCAACGCCGAGTTCGGCCAGGATGAACGAGAATTCGCCGATCTGGGCCAGACTCGCCGAGACCATGAGCGCGGTGGCAAGGGGGAAGCGGAAGGCGACGACGATGACGAAGGCGGCCAGCGACTTGCCGATGACGATGATGGCCAGCGTTGCCAGGATAGGCCAGCCATTGCTGATCAGGCTGAACGGGTCGAACAGCATGCCCACCGAAACGAAGAACAGCACGGAGAAGGCGTCGCGCAGCGGCAGCGATTCCTCGGCGGCGCGATGGCTGAGTTCGGACTCGCTCATGATCATCCCGGCGAAGAAGGCGCCGAGCGCCAGCGAAACGCCGAACAGTTTGGCCGCGCCGAAGGCGACGCCAAGCGCGATGGCCAGCACGGCCAGCCGGAACAATTCGCGTGATCCGGTATGGGCGACGTAATGAAGAATCCAGGGGATGACGCGGCGGCCTACCACAAGCATGACGACGACGAAGGCCGCGACCTTGGCCAGCGTGATGCCAACGACACCCCATATGCCGTAGCTGGCCGGCAGTGACAGCAGGCCGCTGGAATGGACGTCGGCCTGTTCCTGGCCGCCGAGCACGCCGGCAAGGGCCGGCAAGAGCACCAGCGCCAGAACCATGGCGAGATCCTCGACGATCAGCCAGCCAACGGCGATGCGGCCACGCTCGGTTTCGATCAGCCGCCGCTCCTGAAGCGCGCGCAGCAGCACCACGGTTGAGGCGACCGACAGCGCCAGGCCGAACACCAGGCCGGCGCCCATGGACCAGCCGAGCATCCAGGCAAGGCCGGCGCCGAGCGCGGTGGCAAAGCCGATCTGGACGATGGCGCCGGGCACGGCGATGGCCCGGACGGAGAGGAGATCCTTGAGCGAGAAATGCAGGCCGACGCCAAACATCAGCAGGATGACGCCGATCTCGGCCAGCTCGTTGGCAAGGCCGGCATCGGCGACGAAGCCGGGCGTGTTCGGCCCGACCAGCACGCCGGCCACGAGGTAGCCGACCAGCGGTGGAATGCGGAAGCGGTTGGCGAGAGCACCGAAGACAAAAGCCAGCCCCAGACCGGCGACGATGGTGGCGATAAGGGGCGTGTCATGCGGCATTGTCTATGGAGCGCCTTTCAGAATAACGATGTCGGATGTGCGCCGCCCGAAGCCGCCGCCTGTTGCCAATATGGTGGATGGGGTATCGGCGATGCAACCCGTAGAGCCGGGAAATCGACGCTGCCGCGCAAAAAAGCCGAGACTTGGTGGAGATCGGTCAGGGTCAGCCGCCGCGCCATGTCACATCGGCGCGATCGAGGCCTTAGGGTATTTCTCCGTGATGGTGTCTTTAATCTACTAATTTGGTAGAATTTAGAAAAAACTGTTTTGCTGTTGAGTGCGCTTGCCGATAAAAAGACGCCAGATCAAGGCCGGCGGCAGCGGCTTGAATCCGCCCAGTGCACCAATGCGGAATATTTTTCTCTTTGCTGCAGCGCTTTCAGAAAAGCGATTGCCTCCCTTCAAGCGGTGCGCGAGAGCATGCCTTCTGATTTTTCGCGCTTACGCGTAAAACTGGCAGCCTGTTCAGGATCCTGCCCGCGTCATGTCAAATGCAGCAACCAAGCTCAACGCCTTTCCCGTTTTCATGCGGGTCGAGGGCGAAGCCGTGGCCATCGTCGGCGGCGGCGAGGAGGCGCTGGCCAAGGCGCGTCTGATAGACCAGTCGAGTGCTGTGTTGCGCATTGTCACTGATGCTGCCGAGCCGGACCTTTTGACTTTCATCACACAGAGCGGCGCGGCCCATATCGCCGAGGCTTATGATGCCGTCCAGCTTGAAGGCGCGGTGATGGTGTTTGCCGCCAGCGGCGACGAAGCGCTTGACCGCCGCGTCGTGGCCGATGCGCGCCGGATGGGCATTCCAGTCAACGCTGTCGACCGGCCCGAGCTTTGCGATTTCTTCACCCCGGCGCTGGTCAACCGCGCGCCGGTCGCCATCGCGATCGGCACAGAGGGTGCCGGCCCGGTACTCGCTCAGATGCTGCGCGGTCGCATCGACCGCATGCTGTCGCCGTCGCTCGGACCCCTGGCAACGCTTGCCGCGTCGTTTCGCGACGCGGCTGAAAGACTGCTGCCGAAGGGCAATGCCCGCCGCCGGTTCTGGAGTGACTTTTTCAGTGGTGCGCCGGCTCGAGCCATCGAGGCTGGCGACATCTCACAGGCGCATGACGCCGCGGTCGGTCTTTTGCTCTCGAACACTGCTGTGTCGGGTCATGTCGCGCTGGTTGGCGCTGGTCCGGGAGCGGAAGACCTGTTGACGCTGCGCGCGCATCGTTTGCTGATGGAAGCCGACGTCATCGTTCATGACGCGCTGGTGCCGGAGGCGGTTGTCGCCATGGGCCGCCGCGATGCCGAGCGGCTGCCGGTGGGCAAGCGCAAGGGCTGCCACACCAAGAGCCAGGCCGAGATCAATGCGCTGCTGGTCGAGCTTGGCAGGGAAGGCAAGCGCGTCGTGCGGTTGAAGAGCGGCGATCCGCTGGTGTTCGGCCGAGCCGGCGAGGAAATGGCCGCCTTGCGCGATGCCGGCATTGCCTATGAAGTGGTGCCTGGCGTTACCGCCGCTTTTGCCGCCGCTGCCGATTTCGAATTGCCGCTGACGCTGCGCGGCGTGTCGTCGTCGATGGTGTTCACCACGGGCCACGATCTCAAGGGCAATTCGCTGCCCGACTGGGCCAAGCTCGCCATCTCCGGCGCTACCGTCGCCGTCTATATGGGCTGCTCGGTCGCGGCCGAGGTTGCCGGCCGGCTGATCGAAGCAGGCCTGTCGCCGGATACCGCTGTCGCGGTGGTCGAGAATGCCAGCCTTGCCAATCGCCGCCGTTTCCACGGCACGCTTGCCGATTTGCCCTCGCTGGAGGCGCGCGCCGACCTTTCCGGCCCGGTGATGACAATCATCGGCGATGCGGTCGCCGGCGCCAATTTCGAACGTTCCGAGCCGCTCGCGGCACATAGGCATGACAGCGCTGCTGCAACAGCGACTGAGGGAGTTCACTCGTGAAAGTTCTGACCGCGAACCGCCTCACCGACGGCGAGGCCGTCTGGTACGCCAATGGCGGCTGGGCCGAGACGATCGACAATGCCGATCTCGCCCACGACAAGGTGGCCGACGACAGGCTGGAAGCGATCGGCGCCAAGGCCTACGCCAACAATGAAGTGGTCGACGTCAACCTGATCGACGTCACCGTCGTTGACGGCGTGGTCGAGGCGGTGCGCCTGCGCGAAAAGATCCGTGCCGCCGGCCCCACCAATCGCAATGATCTCGGCAAGCAGGCCCGTCCGGCAGCCGTCCGGGCGGCGTAGGCCAGAATTCATGAAGCGGGCGGACGCGCCCTGAAAGACGAAGCATGTACCGTTACGATGAGTTCGATCGCAATTTTGTCCAGGCCCGCGTCGCCGAGTTCAGCGACCAGGTTCAGCGCCGCCTTGCAGGTGAGATCACCGAGGACCAGTTCCGGCCGCTGCGGCTGATGAATGGCGTCTATCTGCAGCTGCACGCTTACATGCTGCGCATCGCGGTGCCCTACGGCACGCTGAGCGGCAAGCAGTTGCGCATGCTTGGCCACATCGCCCGCAAATACGACAAGGGCTATGGCCACTTCACCACACGCCAGAACATCCAGTTCAACTGGCCGGCATTGTCGGACATTCCAGCGATCCTGGCCGATCTGGCAAGCGTCGAGATGCATGCCATTCAGACCAGCGGCAACTGCATCCGCAATGTCACGGCCGACCATTTTGCCGGCGCCGCCGCCGACGAGGCCGCCGATCCGCGCCCCTATGCGGAAATCCTGCGCCAGTGGTCGTCGGTGCATCCGGAATTCTCGTTCCTGCCGCGCAAGTTCAAGATCGCGGTGACAGGCGCCGAGCGCGACCGCGCCGCGATCCAGACGCATGACATTGGCTTGCACCTGAAGAAGAACGCGGCCGGTGAACTGGGTTTCGCGGTCTATATCGGTGGGGGCCAGGGCCGCACGCCGATGGTCGCCAAGAAGATACGCGACTTCCTTCCGGAAGCCGATCTTTTGTCTTACTGCACCGCGATCCTGCGCGTTTACAACCTCTATGGCCGGCGCGACAACAAGTACAAGGCGCGCATCAAGATCCTCGTCCACGAGACCGGCGTCGAGGAAATCACGCGCCAGGTCGAGGCCGAGTGGCAGGAGCTGAAGGACGCCGAGCTGAAGCTGCCGGAGGCCGATATCCGCGCCATCGAGGCCTATTTCGCGCCGCCGGCACTGGCCAACCGGCCGGAAGGCGACGCGGCGGTCAAGCTCGCCCGCCTGGATTCCAAGAGTTTTTCGGAATGGCTCGACCAGAACGTGATCACCCACCGCCATCCCGACTATGCCGCGGTGACGATCTCGCTCAAGGGCATTGGCGAGGCCCCCGGCGATGCCTCTGACAGCCAGATGGAAGCGGTTGCCGACATTGCCGAGAAATACGCGTTCGATGAACTGCGTGTCAGCCATGAGCAGAACCTGATCCTGCCGCATGTGGCGCGTGCCGACCTCAAGGCCGTCTATGATGCGCTGGTCGAAATCGGCCTGGCGACCGCCAACAACAACCTGATCAGCGACATCATCTCGTGCCCCGGGCTCGACTATTGCGCGCTGGCCACGGCGCGTTCGATCCCGATCGCGCAGGAAATCTCGCTCCGCTTTGCTTCACTGGAGCGGCAGCGCGAGATCGGCGAGTTGAAGCTGAAGATCTCCGGCTGCATCAACGCCTGCGGCCATCACCATGTCGGCCATATCGGCATTCTCGGTGTCGAGAAGAAGGGCTCCGAACTCTATCAGGTGACGCTGGGCGGTTCGGCTGACGAGAACACCTCGGTTGGCGAGATCATCGGCCGCGGCTTCTCGTCGGAAGAGATCACCGACGCCATCGAGACGATCGTCGACACCTATCTCGGCCTTCGGACCGACCCACAGGAAAAATTCATCGACGCCTACCGCCGTGTCGGTCCCGCGCCGTTCAAGGAGGCGCTCTATGCTGGCGAAACCAAGGCCGCTTGACCGTATCATCGACGTCGAGGCCGGCGTCGCCGCCGAGGCGGCAGGCCTCGACGCGCTTTATGGTCACCTCAATCCGCTTGAGATCATCGAGCGCTCAGCCAGGGAGTTGTTCCAGGGCGAGATCGCCGCTGTCTCGTCCTTCGGGGCGGATTCGGCCGTATTGCTGCACATGATAGCCGAGATCGACCGCACGTTGCCGGTGATCTTCCTCGACACCGGCAAGCATTTCGAGGAGACGCTTGGCTATCGCGACGCGCTGGCCGCCGATTTCGGGCTGACCAACATCAAGGCGATCACGCCCGATGCAGCAGCGCTGTCGCGGATCGATCCGACGGGCAATCTGCACCAGACCAACACCGATGCCTGCTGCGATGTCCGCAAGGTCGAGCCGCTGGCGCGTGGCGTCGAGCCGTTCCGCGCCTGGTTCACTGGCCGCAAGCGTTTCCAGGCCGCAACGCGGGCAGCCCTTCCCGTCTTCGAGGCTGTTGGTTCGCGCATCCGCATCAACCCGCTGGCGCGCTGGACGACGGCTGACCAGGCCGACTACATGCGGGCGCATGCGTTGCGCGAAAGCCCGCTGGTTGCCTATGGCTACCTGTCGATCGGCTGCTTCCCGTGCACGCAGCCGGTGCAGCCGGGCGAAGACGCGCGCAGCGGCCGCTGGGCAGGGCATGCCAAGACCGAGTGCGGCATCCACCTTTCCGGGCTGGAGAAGTCGCTGACCGACGCCTCGCTGTAGGGTATATTGACGTTCAGGTGATGCCGGCTGCAAACGGTAGCGCACGCTTGGACTGTCTGTTCTTTAGGAAGTTTTGATGACCGAACCGACTAAACCGGAAACCCGGCTCTGGACCCCTAGGGGATTTCAAGAAGATGACTGGGCTCATGCCGAAAATGCTGATGCCTTGTCCGGCAACGGCCGTTTCATCTTGCCGCTACAAGCCTTCCTCGACCTTGATCCGGAGGTGCGCCGCTCGGCCAAGGAGCGCCTCGGCGTCGTGCTGCAGCCCGGCGACCAGCTTGAGAAGATCGCCGGCCTGCTCGACCAGCTGTCGCTGGTGGCGCTGGCCTTCCCGGCCTTCAGCGATGGCCGCAGCTTCTCCAAGGGCGAGTTGCTGCGCAGCCGCTACCAGTTCGAGGGCGCGATCCGCGCGACTGGCCAGGTTCTGATCGATCAATTGCCGCATATGCTTCGGCTTGGCTTCGACGAGTTTGAGGTCTCGCATCCGGTGCTGCTGAAGCGGCTGGAGGAAGGCAACACCGGAGGCTTGTCGCTCTACTACCAGCCGGCTGCCGTGCCGGAGCCCAAAGGGCCCGCCTACTCGTGGCGGCGGGTGCGCGCCGACTGACGCCGCGGGCCGACTGACGCAGCGGTAAGCTTGAGTGCCTTTACAACGATCCTGATCGGGACTTCTCTGGACCATCCGGACGGAAACATCCGCCGGGACTCGGGAGGTTTTCATGCGGTTCGACTACGTCATATCAGGCGGTGGTTCCGCCGGCTGCGCGCTTGCCGCGCGGCTCTCCGAGGATCCTTCCGTCACCGTCTGCCTGATCGAGGCGGGCGGTGAGGGCAAGGATCTGCTGGTCCGTGCCCCCGCGGGTATCATAGCGCTTCTGCCGGGCCGGCCGAAGATCAACAACTGGGCCCTCAAGACGGTCCCGCAAGCAGGGCTTGGCGGCCGCCAGGGTTATCAACCCCGGGGCAAGGCGCTCGGCGGGTCCAGCGCCATCAACGCGATGCTCTACACGCGCGGCCATCGTGGCGACTATGACGAATGGGCCGGCCTCGGCTGCGACGGCTGGTCGTGGGATGAGGTTCTGCCCTATTTCCGGCGGGCTGAAGGCAATCAGCGCGGCACTGATGCGCTGCATGGCGGCGACGGGCCGCTGAGGGTCGGCGAACAGCAGGAGCCGCGCCCGATCTCCAGGGCCTTCGTCGAAGCCTGCGGCGAGAACCAGATCCGCCGCAACGATGATTTCAACGGACCTGAGCAGGAAGGGGCGGGGCTCTATCAGGTCACGCAATTCTGGGGCGAGCGCCGCAACGGCGAGCGCTGCTCGGCCGCCGCCGCCTATCTGCATCCGGCCATGAGCCGCAGCAATTTGACGGTCATCACGGGAGCGCATGCCACCGGCATCATTCTCGACGGCAAGCGTGCCACCGGTCTGCGCTATCGCACGCGCAAGGGCGAAGCCGTTGTCGAGGCCTCACGCGAGGTCATCGTCTGCGGCGGCGCCTTCGGCTCACCGCAGCTTCTGTTGCTGTCTGGCATCGGTCCAGCGGCTGAACTCGCCGCGCATGGCATTGCGGTCGTCCATGAATTGCGGGGTGTCGGCAAGAACCTGCAGGACCACCTCGATTTCATCATGTCCTGGACATCGCGGGACACCGAGCTGATGGGCATCGGCCTGCGCGGCTTGCCGGGCCTGTTGCGCCACATGATGCGCTGGCGCAAGAACGGCGGCGGCATGATCGCCACGCCCTACGCGGAAGGCGGCGCCTTCCTCAAGTCCGATCCGTCGATCGAGCGGCCCGACCTGCAACTGCATTTTTGCATCGCCATCGTCGACGATCACGGCCGCAAGCTGCATATGGGCTACGGCTTTTCCTGCCATGTCTGCGTGCTGCGCCCGCATTCGCGCGGTGAGGTAGGGCTTTCGACGGCTGACCCGCTGGCACCACCACGCATCGACCCGCGCTTCCTGTCCGACGAGCGCGACGCCGAATTGCTGCTCAAAGGGGCGAGAATGATGCGCGGAGTACTCGAGGCGCCGGCTCTGGCGAAATACCGTCAGAAGGAAATCTACACCGCCGGGGCCTCTAGCGATGCCGAGTTGATGGCGCATATCAAGGCGCGCGCCGACACGATCTATCATCCCGTGGGCACTTGCCGCATGGGTGTCGACGATATGGCGGTTGTCGATCCGCGGCTGCGGGTGCGTGGGCTAAAGGGCTTGCGCGTTGTCGATGCCTCGGTGATGCCGACGCTGATTGGCGGCAATACCAACGCACCGACCATCATGATTGCCGAGAAGGCGGCGGACATGATCCGGGCTGGCGTCTAGCGGTCAATCTGGTCGAACCAGTTATGCAGTCCATTCAGATACTAAGTGCCATTTTCGCGGCGATCGGCTTCATTGGTTAAATCTGGTCTGACCAATTATCAGATTCACGCTTTTCCTTTCGCTGTCTTCACCCTAGGATAGGTCTATTATTTCGAACTTCGAAATAAATTGCCACAAGGGAGGAACCGGGAATGGCTGGCAAGAAGATATTGATGCTCGTTGGTGAGTTCAGCGAGGAGTACGAGATTTTCGTGTTCGAGCAGGCGATGCATGCCGTCGGGCATACGGTTCATGTCGTCTGTCCCGACAAGAAGGCCGGCGACATCCTGAAGACGTCGCTGCATGATTTCGAGGGCCACCAGACCTATACCGAAAAGCTCGGCCACGACTACATCCTCAACAAGACGTTTTCCGAGGTGGATCCAGCCAAGTACGACGCCGTCTACGCGGCAGGCGGGCGCGGCCCGGAATACATCCGCATCGACAAGCGGGTCCAGGCGCTGGTCCGGCATTTCCATGACACCGGAAAGCCGATCTTCACCATCTGCCACGGCGTGCAGATCCTGATCGCGGTCGATGGCGTGGTGCGGGGCAGGGAAGTGGCTGCGCTCCAGTATTGCGAGCCGGAAGTCACTCTGGCTGGCGGCATCTATATCGATGTCGCGCCCACTGGCGCCCATGTCGACGGCAACCTGGTGTCGGCCAAAGGCTGGCCGGGCCTCGCCGCCTTCATGCGCGAATGCCTGAAGGTGCTGGGCACCGACATTCGCCACGGCGAAATCCTGATGCGTGAGGAGCGCGCCGCGGCCTGAACAGGTTTTATGGAAATCCGCCGCGCTCAACGCGCGGCGGAACTTCTTACGCCGCCAAGCGTGCTTCGCGGAATGACACCAGCTTGCGGCGGTTCTCATCCCACAGCGCCAGCTTCACGCAGCGCAGGCTGTCGAGAAGCGTCACGCGCCCGATGCCGCGCAGTTCGGGGTAATCCCTCAGCACTTCCTGCAGCCTGTAGCCCGGCACCTTGGCGGACAGGTGATGAACATGATGGACGCCGATATTGCCGGTGAACCAGTTCAGAACCGGCGGCAGGTCGTAATAGGACGACCCGTGCAGCGCGGCATGCTGGAACTCCCACTCGGAGCCATTCTCCCACTCCGTCTCCTCGAACTGGTGCTGGACATAGAACAGCCAGATGCCGGCCGAGCCGGCGAGGATGACGATGGGCAGGTGCACGATCAGGAACGCGCCCGGACCAACGAACCAGATGAGGACCGTCGCGGCAAGGGCGATGGCAAGGTTGGTCGACATCGAGGACACCCAAGGCGTCAGCCCGGAACGCATCAGGCCGATCGGCAGCCGGTGTTCGAAGATGAAAAGCCATGTCGGGCCAAGGCCGAACATCACGAGAGGGTGACGATAGAGGCGATATCTGAGGCGACCGCGCCACGATAGCTGCCGGTATTCGGAAACGGTCAATGTCTTGATGTCGCCCATGCCGCGCTCGTCGAGATTGCCGGCACTGGCGTGATGCGTGGCGTGGGCACGGCGCCAGCAGTCATAAGGCGTCAATGTCAGGACACCGAGGGCGCGGCCGATCCAGTCATCAGCGTAGCGATTGGCGAAGAAGGAACCATGGCCGCAATCGTGCTGGATCATGAAAATCCGCACCAAGAAACCGGCCGCCGGCAAGATGAGGATAAGGCCCCACCAATGGCCATAGGCGTAGGCTGCTGCGGAAAGCGCCCAGAGCGTGACGAATGGGATAAGGGTGATGGCGAGTTCAATGGAACTGCGTCGCCTGTCCGGCTTTTTATAGCGCGCCAGAATCTTCAACCAGGCGCGCTTGCTGTTAGCGGCCGCGTCAGGGGAAATCATGTTCATCAGGAAGCATAGGCGGCGGGCCCCGCCGCCGCAAGGTTGGGTTCACGCAAAATTACTGTGAGTAATTGTCGCGTGGCCGGCGGCGCTCACGTTGCTCCAATAGTCTTGATCGCCGTCAACGCGCTGGCGCTACTGTCGTCCCCCGCCCGGCGTGCTGCTTTCAATGCCATCCAGGCGCTCGAGGAGTTCCCTGAATTGGTCGGGAATGTCCCCCTCCGTCCGGAACGCCGGCAAGGTGCGCAGAAATCGGGTCGTCGCCTGGTTGCCAAACTGCCGCCTGATCTCGGTGGCGAGCCCTTCGCGTCTTTCGCCGGTGTCGCGGGTCATCATCTCAAAATCCTTTGTCGGTTTCGAAACTCCTCCAGCAAGGGAATGGTTCCCGCATCGCACCATCTTGGCAAGCGAAGCCGGGGATTACAGTAAAATTTGAATTAAAATCGAAAGGTCTTCGCCGGCCGCGATCAAACTCGGTCGATTGCCGCCAGTATCGCTTGCCCCTTGATTTTTGGCCGCCAAACCTCGATATCGGGCTCAAATCCACACCATTCGAGATGACGGGACATGGCGATGAGCGACCAGGCAAAAGACGAACGCGCGCCCGATGAGGCCGAGGCGATCGAAGCCGCTGCCGAGCGCACCGACGGCAGCATCGACGGCGACTATGAGGCACTGGTGCGGCTGCTGAAGGAAAATGAAGAGTTGAAGGACCGAGCGCTGCGCGTTGCGGCCGAGATGGAAAATCTGCGCCGCCGCACCGCGCGCGACGTGCAGGACGCGCGCGCCTACGCGGTGGCCAATTTCGCCCGCGACATGCTGTCGGTGTCGGACAATCTGCGCCGCGCGCTGGACGCCATCCCGGCCGAAGCAAAGGCTGCCGGCGATGCAGGTTTCAAGGCGCTGATAGAAGGCGTTGAGCTCACCGAGCGTGCCATGCTGTCGACGCTGGAGCGGCACGGGGTGAAGAAGCTCGCGCCGGAAGGCGAGAAGTTCGACCCCAATTTCCACCAGGCGATGTTTGAAGTGCCCAACCCGGATGTTCCGGCCAACACCGTGGTCCAGGTTGTCCAGCCAGGCTACTCGATCGGCGAGCGGGTGCTGCGCCCCGCCATGGTCGGTGTCGCCAAGGGCGGCCCCAAGATCGTGGCAAATGAAGCCACGGTCGAGCCGGGCCCAGTCAACGAGCAGGCCGAGAAGGATGCCTGAGGGCAGTAGGCAGTAGGCAGTAGGCAGTAGGCAGTAGGGGCGCGAGTTCAGTAGGCAACCGTACTGCTTTGCCGTACATACTGCCGTATTACCTTATTCCCTTACCGAACGGCCGCCGATGCACCCGATCGCGCTTCTCGATTATGCCGGCGTCGCTGTGTTCGCGGCGACCGGCGCCCTTGCCGCATCGCGCAAGCAGCTCGACATCATCGGCTTTCTGTTCCTGGCCAGCGTCACCGGCATCGGCGGCGGCACGTTTCGCGACCTCATCCTCAACGTGCCGGTGTTCTGGGTCGGAAACCGCGACTATGTGCTGATCTGCGCGGTCGTGGCGGTGTTGGTCTTCTTCACCGCGCACCGGGTCGAATCCCGCTACAAATTGCTGCTCTGGCTCGACGCCATCGGCCTTGCCGCCTTCTCGGTGATGGGCGCCGCCAAGGGGCTGGCCATTACCGGCTCGCCGGCCGTATCGATCATCACCGGCATGCTGACCGCCACTTTTGGCGGTATCCTTCGTGATCTTCTGGCCGGGGAGCCATCGGTGCTGCTGAAGCCGGAAGTCTATGTGACGGCGGCACTTGCTGGTGCCGCGCTCTACACGCTTGGCGATCTCGCCGGATTGCCGCCGCTGGCGTCGAGCGTCGCGGGCTTCGTGGCTGCCTTTGCCGTGCGCGGCGGGGCGCTCAAATTCGGCTGGTCGTTTCCGTCCTACAAGAGCCGTCCGGGCCGGCGTCCGGAAGATATTCCCTGAAAATCAGGGTTTGTTGCCTGCCAATTCTTGATGAGCGTTTTCGGCGCCTGCCGTAGCCATGTCTGTTCGAGCCGATGGCGCAATTCGTCGGATGGAATTTCCGCCAGCCTGACAAGCAGCGCCGGCCAGCCCTTGTAGTGATCCGTCTCGAAATAGATGGATGGTGCCGCTTCCAGCAGCAGCTCTTTCTCCTCGAGCGGGCACATCAGGACGATCGTCTCGGCATCCTTGACCCGGGCAAGCAGCTTCTTGCCGACCTTCAGGGCCGGCGTGCCGTAGGACGTGGTTTCGACAATATCCGGCAGGCCACGCGCCGCGAGCCGCATTGCTTCGAAAGCGCTGGAAAGATTGCCGGTCACCGTCTCAGGCGGCGAAGCGCTGGGCTTCCCCGCCATAATAATTGACGTAGCGCGCGCCGATTTCCTTGACCGGCATGACCACGAACACGTCGACGGTCGAGAATTCGCGGTCGATGACGCAGCCGTCGCCGATGCGTGCGCCGACCCTGAGATAGCCCTTGACCAGCGGCGGCATCGCCGCGATTGCCGCCTTGGGATTGACCGCCTCGATCGGCATCAGATCCATCGAGCAGTAGCGCCCGGATACCGCGCGCACATCCCAGGCCGAATTGGTCCGGCAGTGATGGGCGAGATAGGTGAGCGCTTCGGCATGCGCCGCCGGCACCGTCCCGTGGAACGAGGCGCAGCCGGTCATCACACCGATTTCATAATGTTTGATGTAGGCCCATATGCCTTGCCACAGCGCCTCGATGGTGCGCTTGGAGCGGTATTCGGGCAGAACGCAGGAACGTCCAAGCTCCAGGAAGCGCTGGCCCGGGTGGCGGGCAATGAGCTTGGTGAGCTCGAATTCGCCTTCGGA
Source organism: Mesorhizobium sp. INR15 (assembly GCF_015500075.1). NCBI lineage: Bacteria > Pseudomonadati > Pseudomonadota > Alphaproteobacteria > Hyphomicrobiales > Phyllobacteriaceae > Mesorhizobium > Mesorhizobium sp. INR15. The sequence goes on from NZ_CP045496.1 coordinate 2,026,301, forward strand.
ATAGAAGCCACCGGCGGCGGCCGCGATTTCTTGCCGCAGGAGCCTATAGGTGCCGACGATGCGGCGATGCTCGGGGCCGGAGAGCGAAGTGTCGAAGACCAGCAGGTGATCGCAGAGCGGATCAAACCGATCGGCGTCGCGACGGTCCTGCGCCTGGAACAGGTTCTTGCGGGCGCCCATCTCGTCGTAAAAGACGCGGTAGCGCACTTCCTGCGCGGCAGCAATCTCGGCCTCGTTGCGGGCGAGCCGCACCTCGAGGTTGCCGATTCGACCGAGCGAAGCGCCTTTTATGACGGAATCGACGTTACGCCCGGCGAGCAAGGCGCTGCTGGCGTTCGGCCGAGTGTCACATTCCGGCATAACTGTATGCACGAGTGATTCTCCTTCGAGCCATCCCTCTTGGCACGGGGATACGGTGTAGGTGCAACAGGATTGTGACAGTACCGTGATACGACGCATCGGGCAATACTTCGTCGGCTGGCGAATGCTCTCAACCGGCTACGTTAAGTCAGGGAAGTCGTTGCTTGCGGAAGTTCAAGCAGCGACCTGACCCTCGACGGCATGGACCAGTGCGTCGGGGTCGAGCGGCTTGGTGACGAAGCCGCTGGCGCCATGCGCAAGCACGGCATGGCGGGTTTTTTCCTGGCTATCCGCCGACAGCACCATGATCGGAACCGGCGGGGCGGCGGTTTCTTCCTCGTGGCGCCGGATGGCGGCGATGGCGTCCAGCCCGTCCATGATCGGCATGTGCAGATCCATCAGCACAACGTCGAAGCGCTGCTTGCGGCCAACGCCGGTGACAGCCTCGACAGCGGCCTTGCCGTTGCCCACCACATGCACCCGATGCCCGGCCTTCAACAGCGTGGCACGCGCCAGCATGGCATTGATGTCATTGTCCTCGGCGATCAGCACCGACAGGCCCTGCTGGCGGATGCCGGTGGCACGGTGAGCAGGTGCGCGGCGCTTCTCCGGCTGTGGCTGGGCTAGATCAGGTGCATCCCTGCTCAGAAGGACGCGCAAGAGCGTTCCGCCACGCACCGGCCTGGCCAGGAAGGTTGCATAGCCGTTGGCCCTGAATTCACCAAGCATGCCGCGATCGGTCGGTGCAATCATTGTGATCGCTTCACAGTCGGTGAAACCGTTCTGGCGCAGGCGTTTGAGCAATCGTCCGTCGCTCTCTTCCATGGCCGCGTCGATCAGCAGCACGTCACAATTGACCGCGAATGGCGCGGCCTGGGCGGCGGTGGTCGCGATGTCGACCATGCCGCCATTGGCTCGAATGGTGCGGGCGATGGCGTCGGCCTCGACGGCGTTTTTCGACAGGATCACCGCGTGCCGGCCTGACAGTGCATTCTGCCGGCTCTGCGGCGCCCCGGTGGCCGCTATGGCGGGGATTTCGAAGACGAATTCAGACCCCTGGCCAAGCCGGCTGGATACGGAAATCGTGCCGCCCATGGCGATCACCAGACGCCTGGAAATGGCCAGGCCAAGACCAGCGCCGCCATGCGATCGTGTCGACGTGCCATCGGCCTGTTCGAATTCCTCGAAGATGCGCTCCATGTCGTCATCGCGCATGCCGGGGCCGGTATCGGTGATGGTGAATCCTATGCGGTCCGTGGTCTCGGTACGGACACGAGCGATGCTCACCAGCACGCCGCCGCTGTCGGTGAACTTGATGGCATTGCCGATGAGATTGAGCAGGACCTGCCTGACCCTGCCCGGGTCGGCGGTGATCATCTGCGGCACATCGGGTTCGACATGGCAGCCGAGACCGATATCCTTGGCAAAAGCCTTGGCGGCCAGCAATTCGATGATGTTGTCGGCGATCTCGCGCACCGACATCGGCTGCGGTTCGGGATCGAAGCGGCCGGCCTCGATCTTGGAATAGTCGAGCAGGTCCTCGATCAGCGCGAGCAATGCACTGGCCGAGGTCGAGACGGCGCCGACATAGGTCTGCTGTTCGGGAGACAGGCTGGTGTCGGCCAGCAGTTTTGCCATGCCCATGATGCCGTTCATCGGCGTGCGGATTTCATGGCTAACGGTGGCAAGGAAGCGCGACTTGGCCTGGCTTGCGTATTCGGCGCGCTCCCGCGCGGTGATCAGCGATGATTCGGCGCGTTTGCGGGCGGTGATGTCGCGGGCGATGGCGCGATGCGAGACGGCGCCGCTGTCCTTGTCGCGCACCGACAGCTCGATCCAGGAGAACCAGCGCGGACCGGTTGGCGTGCGGATGGCAACGTCGGTTGAACTCAGGCACTCGTGATCCGAGAAGGCGGCATCGGGCACGATGCCGACGTCGATGCCGAGTTCCACCAGGGTCTTGCCGGGCAGGTCGCGTGGATCGGTTTCGACGAGATCGGCGAAGACCTTGTTGGCATAGACGATGTGGCCGTCGCGGTCGCGGTGGATGACAAGATCGCCCAGCGCGTCGATCAGCCCGCGAAAGCGCTCCTCGCTCTCCTGCATCTCCCACATGCGGTCGGCCAACGTCTCGATCTCGGCGCGGCTGCGGGCCGCGGTTTCGTCGAGAAGTGCCGCCGTGCGGCGCTCCACGCGCCTGCCGCGCAGATGCAGGGCAAGAACAGCCATTCCGGTTGCCAGCAACGCCATGGAGATGAAGATCGGCGCTCCGGTCAGATGGGCCAGGCCAGCCAGCACCAGGACGGCGACGAATGTCAGGAACGGCAGGCCTTCAGGATTGGTCGGCGTCAGCTCCGGCGCCAGCGGCGGCGCGGCGACAACACGGCGCCTCGGCGCCTCGGGACGCACCCCGTCGACGTCTTCGGCACTGCCCGCCTCTTTGATGCCGGATTCCGCGATCATGCGAAATCCTTGCCAGACAGAGATTATGGAAGACTGCGGCGGATCGTTCGAATTTTAGCGGATGCGCGGATTCCGGTGCTGTCGAGGCTGGAGTTATGCCATCAGCTCCTACGATCCATCTCCTTTGTTATCCTCGAGCCGGCTTACATATCGACGACGACTCGGCCCCGGATCTTGCCATCGACGATATCATGCGCTGCGGCGATGATGCCGTCGAAACCGATGGTCGTGGACAGGCTGGCAAGCTTCCGCAGATCAAGGTCGGTGCCGATCCGGCGCCAGGCTTCGATACGCACCACCTTTGGCGCCATGACGGAATCTATGCCGAGCAGTGACACGCCGCGCAGGATGAAGGGAGCAACACTCGACGGCAGGTCCATGCCGCCGGCGAGGCCGCAAGCAGCGACCGCGCCGCCGTAGGACGTCATTGACAGGACATTGGCCAGCGTGTGGCTGCCGACGGCATCGATGCCACCGGCCCAGCGTTCCTTGGCCAGCGGCTTGGCCGGCTGGGCAAGCTCGTCGCGCGAAATCACTTCCGCCGCACCGAGGTCGATCAGATAGGGGCTTTCGGCATTGCGGCCGGTGGAGGCGATGACATGGTAGCCGAGGCTGGAAAGGAGCGAGACCGCGACGGATCCGACGCCGCCGGCGGCTCCCGTCACCACAACCGGGCCGCGATCGGGCAGGATGCCGTGCCGTTCCAGCGCCATGACGCTCAGCATGGCGGTGTAACCGGCGGTGCCGACCGCCATCGCATCATGCGGGCTCATGCCTTGCGGCAGCGGCACCAGCCAGTCGCCCTTGACGCGGGCACGCTTGGAGTAAGCGCCGAAATGGGTTTCGCCGACGCCCCAGCCGTTCAGGATGACCTGATCGCCCTTGCGCCAGTCGGGGTGGGAAGAGGAAATGACCGTGCCTGAGAAGTCGATGCCCGGCACCAGCGGCCAGCGGCGGATCACCGGCGCCTTGCCTGATATCGCGAGGCCGTCCTTGTAGTTCACCGTCGTTGCTTCGACTTCGACGGTGACGTCGCCTTCCATCAAATCGGTTTCGGTGAGATCGGTCACCGCCACCGATTGCTTTTTCTCGGCATCACGCGAAACGAGGATGGCTTTGAAGGTTTCCGGCATTTTTTCTCTCAAGCTGGCGATAGGCCAACTGTGGGATGCCGGTGGCCTGAGGTCAATCGTTCAAGCGTCCGGACCTTGCGGCTTGGCCACACGCCGCCAGCCGAAGAGTTCGTCGAAGACCACCAGCACCGCACCCACCGAGATGAAGGCATCGGCGAGATTGAAGACGGCGAAGGACCAGACTGGCGTGTGGAACAGGATATAGTCGATGACGTGGCCGTAGGTGGCGCGGTCTATCAGATTGCCGAGCGCGCCGCCGACGATCAGCGCGAAGCCGGTGCGGGCAAGAACATGGCCGGCTGGCGTGCGGGTGGCGAGATACAGCACGAAGGCAACGACGCCAAGCGACATGACGATCAGGCCGGTGTCGCCGAAGGACGAGAACATCGAGAAGGCGATGCCGGTGTTGTAGGTGCGAAACAACGCCAGGAAAGGCACGAGATCAAGCTTCTCCTGAAAGGCGAGGCCGGTCTCGACCATGTATTTTATCCACTGGTCGAGCGCGATGGCAGCGATAACCAGCAGGGCGTAGGGGGACCATGACTTCACGGGTTTGCAGCCTTCCTTGCTAGTTCGGGGCCGTTTGCTTGAGCATGAACCGGATTCCGGGATCATGCCTTAGTCCACAACGGGTTCCAGCTTCAGCGCGCCGCGCCTGATTTCGAACAGCATGACGCCGGTGGCAACCGCGAGATTGAGGGAATCGGCGCGTCCCGCCTGCGGAATTCGCAGCAACCGATCGCAGCTCGCGGCGAGGCTTTCAGGCAGGCCCTGCTGCTCGTTGCCCATCATCAGCAGCACCGGGCCACGTGAAAAATCGACCGAGCGATAGTCGACGGCGCCTTTCAGATGCGTGCCGACGACAAGGCCGGAAAAGCCGCCGCGCCAGGCGAGGAAGGCTTCGGTCGTCGCCCTGGCCACCGGCACGGCGAAGATCGACCCCATCGTGGCCCGTACGGTCTCGACTGAAAAAGGATCGGTGGTCTCGCCGACCAGGATGACACCCTTGGCGCCGACCGCATCTACGGTGCGGATGACCGTGCCGAGATTGCCGGGATCACGCACCCGGTCGAGCGCCACCCAGACGTCGCCATTCTCGGCGCGGATGTCCTTCAGCGGCAGCGATTTCTGCGCGAAGACGCCGACCACCATTTGCGGATTGTCACGGCGGGTGATGGCGACCAGCACCTTTTCCGACACTTCCAGCACAGTGCCGCCGGCGGCCACCGTGCGCGCCGCGACTTTCTCCACCGCCGCGTTGCCACGTCCGGCCTTGGCGAAAACCAATGTCTTGATCGACCAGCCAAGGTCGAGCGCGTCGATGACCAGTTTCAGGCCCTCGGCCATGAAGGCATTCTGCTGGTCGCGGAATTTCTTCTGCGCAAGCGCCTTGATGTCCTTGATCAGCGGGTTGGCGAGGCTGGTGACTTCCTTCACCAGTCCTGGCGAGCCCGCGTGCCGCTCATTCATTCAGGCCACCCAGCGCGAAAACAGTGAGGTTGAAAGCGCCCGGCCGGCGGACTTTTCACGGATGATCAGTTCTCCCGACTCCACCTTGCCGCCCATGCCGGCAAAGGTATCGCGCATCAGCGCATGGATGGCGAAGAAGGAGGCGCGGATCGAATAGGCGGTCAGCACGACGGCCAACGGTTTTGGCGTGAGGATAGAACGGCAGAGATCCGTCAGCGCCGGCAGGTCCTCGAACAATTGCCAGACCTCGCCCTTGGGCCCACGGCCATAGGCCGGCGGATCGAACAGGATGATGTCATAGCGGCTGCCGCGGCGCTCCTCGCGCTCGGCGAATTTCACCGCGTCGTCGACGATCCAGCGGATCGGCTTGCTGCCGAGGCGCGACATCTCCTGGTTTTCGCGGGCCCAGCCGATGGCCTTCTTCGAGGCGTCGACATGTGTGACCTCGGCGCCGGCGCGGGCCGCCACCAGCGAGGCGACACCGGTATAGCCAAACAGGTTCAGCACCTTGACCGGCCGTTTCGCCGCCACGATCAGTCCGGCCATATGATCCCAGTGCGACGCCTGCTCCGGGAAGACGCCGACATGGCGAAACGAGGTGAAACGGCCGAGATAGTCGATGCCGTCATGCTTCATCGGCCAGGTCTCGCCAAGCGGCGTGCCGGGGAAGCGCCAGCGGCCGATGCCTTCCTCGTCGGTGTCACCGGTGAAGATGGCGTCGGCACGGTCCCAGTCTTTCGCCGGCAATGCCTTCTGCCAGATCGCCTGGCCCTCGGGCCGGACAATGCGGTAGGGGCCGTATTGTTCAAGCTTCTGCCCGGCGCCGCTGTCGAGAAGCGCGTAGTCGGCGTTGGGCGCCACTTCGAGGATCACAGGCAGCTGTTCGGCGGGCAAAGTGCCTTCGCGGCGGGCAAGAATGCGCGGCGCGGATTTCGGCTCGGAACGGTCGTCGGTTCTGATCTCATGCCGTTCACGCGGCCTGGCGTCGGGCCTGGCTGTTTCACGGCCTTCGCGCGGACGTGCGTCCCCGGCTCCAGCCTTGGCGGGCGGGCGATTGTCGCGGCGTTTGTCGCGAAAAGACTTCAAGCAGCAGCATCTCCGAGCAGCGTGGCCGCTTTTGGCACAGGGCAACCGGCTTCGCAACCAAGGCAGCCGCCGGGTAAGTTGGCTGGCGATAGACCAACGCCAAAGAAACAGACAAAATCCGCGCCATGTCCCGCTCCGAACGCCTGCTCGATCTGATCCAGTCCCTGCGCCGGCACCGGCGGCCAGTGAGCGGGCAGGTGCTGGCCGATGAGCTTGGGATTTCGATCCGCACGCTCTACCGCGACATCGCGACGCTGCAGGGCCAGGGCGCGCCGATCGAGGGCGAGGCGGGGCTCGGCTATGTGCTGAAGCCCGGTTTCATGCTGCCGCCCTTGATGTTCACCGACGAGGAGATCGAGGCGATCGTGCTGGGCTCGCGCTGGGTCGCCAAGCAGCCGGATGAGCGCCTGTCGGCCGCCGCCGTCAATGCGCTGGTGAAGATCGCCGCGGTGCTGCCGGACGATCTGCGCGAAGACCTCGATGCTTCCACACTGCTGGTCGGGCCGCCGGCCAAGGCGATCGAGGGCGTCGATCTCGGCATGGTGCGGCAAGCGATCCGCAACGAGCGCAAACTCTGCTTTTTCTACCGCGATGCCGGCGGCGCCGCTTCCGAGCGCACGGTCTGGCCATTCGCGCTGGGGTTCTTCGACAAGGTGCGCGTGGTGGTTGCCTGGTGCGAGATGCGGCAGGATTTCCGCCATTTTCGTGCCGATCGCATCGCGAAACTCAAGACCACGGACATACGCTACCCCCGCCGCCGTCAGGTGCTGCTCAAGGAATGGCGCGCAACGCTCGACGGCCCGCGCCGCTATGCACCTGACCGATGATGGCTACTGCCAGAATCTGACAGTAGCACGTCTTATGGTCATTTCAGTCGAAACCTTCGGAGACCGGAAATGATCACCCCAAATTTCATCATTCTGTATGTCGACCAGCCGCTGCTAAGCGCTGCGTTCTACAGTGCGCTGCTTGGCCGCGAACCGGTCGAGAGTGCGCCGACCTTCGTGCTGTTCGTGCTCGACAACGGCTTCAAGCTCGGCCTCTGGTCGCGCCATACCGTGGAGCCGGCAGCCGCCGCTTCAGGCGGCGGCGCCGAGATCGTCTTTGCGCTGGAGACGCCCCATGCGGTCGATGCCACCCATGCCGACTGGGCCAAGCGCGGGCTGAAGATCGCGCAGACGCCGACTGACCTGGATTTCGGGCGCACCTTCGTCGCGCTCGATCCCGACAATCATCGGCTGCGCGTCTACTGGCTGGCCGATGGGGAACAGACCAATGGAGAACAAAAATGAGCGCGCACTGGATCGCGGTGGCGTCGGCCCAACATGTCCGCCGTGGCCGGCAAGAAGGCTTCATGCAGGTCAATCACGGCAAGGCAGCGCCGCTGCGCCGCGTCAAGCCAGGCGACGGGATCGTCTATTATTCGCCAACCACTGTTTTGGGTGAGAAAGACGGCCTGCAGGCTTTCACGGCGATCGGCACCGTGCGGGAAGGAGAGCCCTACCAGGGAGAAATGGGCGGTGGATTCACGCCGTTTCGCAGGGATGTCGACTGGGCACAGGCCGAAGAGGCCGCGATCAAGCCTCTGCTTGAGAGGCTGGAGTTCACCGCCGGCAAGTCGAACTGGGGCTATCAGCTCCGCTTTGGCCTGTTCCCGGTCAGCGCTGCCGATTTCTCCCTGATCGCCGGGGCGATGGGCGCCAAGGTCGGCAAGGCAACGAGCTAGGACTTGAGGGATTTGTAGACGGCAATGCCGGCGGCAAGGTCTTCAAGCGCCGCGCCGACTGACTTGAACAGCGTGATCTCGCTTGCGCTCTGGCGGCCTTGTCTCTGGCCGCGCGTCAGTTCGTGCAGGTCGGCGATGATGGCTTCCGGCTTCAGGACACCCGAGGCCAGTGGCTGCACGATGTCGCCGGCTTCCTTGGTGGCGCCGGCGCGGGTGTCGACAAAAACCCGGGCGCGGGTGATGGCATCGTCATCGCTTTCACGCATTGCCGGCGTGAATCCGCCAACGAGGTCGACATGGGTGCCCGGCCGCAACAGCGCGCCCCTGATCAATGGCGCGGTGGTGATAGTCGCCGAGGAGACGATGTCGGCCTCGGCAAGCTCGGCGTCGAGGTCATGCGCGGCGCTGGCCGCGAGGCCTTCGGCGCGCAGGTCGGCGGCGACCTTTTCGGCATTGGCCGGGGTGCGGTTCCAGATGCGGATGGTCTTGATCGGCCGCACCGCCGAGTGAGCCTTGGCCAGGAAGGGCGACAAGGCACCGGCGCCGACCACCAGCAGCCGCGAGGCGTCTTCACGCGCCAGATAGGAGGCAGCTAGTGCCGAAGCACAGGCCGTGCGCCACTGCGTCAGCCGCTGGCCGTCGATCAGCGCCTCGGGCTCGCCAGTCACGCCGTTGAGCAGCAGGTAAAGCCCCATCACCGCTGGTTTGCCGATGGCATTGTTGTCAGGCGAGACAGTGACGATCTTGACGCCGATATGGCCGCCGGACGAGGTGCCGGCCGCGTTGAAATCGGTCCAGGCCGGCATCAGCAGCAGTGTGGACTCGGCGCCGTCAGGACGTTCGACCGCGTGGTGATGCCGGACGGGCTGCACCGCGCCATCACGAAAAGCAGTGCGCAGCGTCTCGACCAGCGCGGGAAAAGTCAGCGCGCGGTCGACCTCGGCGGCCGAAATGGTCTGCATGGCAAGCTCCGTGGAAAGAAAAATACCAACCAGCTCAGCTGGTTGGTTTGGGCAAGGTGGGGCCTTGCGGCGTGGCGGGAGCGCGGCTGACCGCCTGGCGCAGGTTCTCGGCCTCGACGCCGCGCTGGCGCGCGAGCTTGCGATAGCGGCCCTGTTTGACCCAGGTTGCCAGGCTGCCGACGATCATGCCGATGGCAAGAGCCAGAAACAGGAAGATGAACAACGGCAAGGTCAGCGTCAGCGCCGGATTGCCGGGATTGAACGGGTCCAGCGTGAAGGCGACCAACTCGCGATTGGCGACGGCCAGCGCGATCAGGATGACGGCCAGCGGCACGAAGACGACGATAAGCACGAAACGATTGAGCATGATGGTTTCCGTTGGAAGCAGGCTTTGCCTACTTTCCTCCGTTCAGCCTTTCGCGCAACTCCTTGCCGGTCTTGAAGAACGGCACCCATTTCTCTTCGACCTCGACGGATTCACCGGTGCGCGGATTGCGTCCGGTGCGGGCCGGGCGGTTCTTCACCGAAAAAGCACCGAAGCCCCGCAGTTCGACCCGGTTGCCCTCGGCCAGGGCATCGGTGATCTCGTCGAAGATCGCACCGACAATGTTTTCCACGTCGCGCAGGAAAAGATGCGGATTGCGCGTGGCAATAATCTGCACAAGTTCGGACTTGATCATCAGAAGGATCCCCGTGAAAGCAGTGCGGTCAAAATTATGAGGATGATTTTATTTGTTTTTTCGCTCGCCCCAAACGGCAACTCAAGGGTGCCAGACGGAAACGAGACCGTCAAGAAACAAGCGGTCGGCCCCGAGTTCCTGAATGACATCGCCGCTGTAGGCTGGCAAGCCGAGCGCGCTGCCGATCGTTTGCGCCATTGTCTTGGAAAACAGGAAACCGCCGCGCCTTTCGGTATTCTTCCATTCCACGACCTTGAGCTTGGCGTCGACACCCTTGGTTGCCAGCCAGTCAATGGCCTCCTTCTCTCCGCCCACGGCGTCGATCAGGCCATTGGCGACACCCTGACGGCCGGTGAAGATCGAGCCGTCGGCGAGCGCCAGTGTCTGCTCGCGGGTCATCTTGCGGCGTTCGGCGACGATGCCGACGAACCAGTCGTAGCTATCGAGGATGAGCTTGCGCACCATGGCGCGCTCGTCATCGTTGGTTGGCTTGAAAGGCGAGGGCGAGGCTTTCAGCGGAGAGGATTTCACCTCCTCGAGCTTGATGCCCAGCTTGTCCATCAGGCCGCTGACGTCGGGGTACTGGATCAGCACGCCAATTGAACCGACGATCGAGGTCTTGCGGGCAACGATGTGGTCGGCGGCGGTTGCGATCATATAGCCAGCCGAAGCGGCGAGCGTGCCGACCTCCGCCACCACGGGCTTGTCGGCGGCCAGTTTGCGGACTTCTTCGTAGATCGATTCACCGCCGACGGTGGTGCCGCCGGGCGAATCGATGGACAGGATCACAGCCTTCACGTTCGAGGACTGGCGGATGCTCTCCAGCCGCTTGATCAGCTCTTCATCCTCGGTGATGGTGCCTTCGATCCGGACCTTGGCGATATGGCTGACCGAGGAGCCGGCGTAATCGTCGCCATACATCCAGGCCGCGATGCCGATCAATCCGAGCGCGACGATGCCGATCGCGGCCATGCGCCAGAATGTCAGTTTGCGCCGCAAGCGGCGGCGGTCGATCATGTCGTCGGCTCTCAGTGCCATGGTAAGCCTCACAGTCGGTGGAAGCCGACGCTTTTAAAGCAAGCGCCTTCGCCCCGCTACCGGTTTCCTGACCAGGCGGCCCGGTCATGGCAGTGAAAAAAATGTTACTGTCCACCGGCATCTGGTATGAGATACAGGCTGTTGTGCTGATGCCGATTTGATTTGTACAACAGCAACGGTCACATTTTTGCGGTTTTCCTCGGCTTGTGCTTGCGCGAGGGCGTCGGTGTACCACCTATAAGCGGTGCCCGGCGGGCAAGAGTGCACGGGCAACTTATATAAGAAAGCAGTGATGTTAGCGCGACCGATCGAACCGACCAACCCCGAGATGGAGTTGGTCTCCCCGGTGGATGGCCAGGCGCGGGTCGAGGCATTCGACCGTGCGCAGCGTCATTCGCGCCGCGTCCGCATTCTGAAGCTGGCGGTTCCGCTGGCTGCCGTGCTGATCGTCGTTGCCTTTCCGGTGTATTCTTATCTCGCCGCACCCATCCCGGCACCGGTCCAGGCCGAAGGCACCGCCTTTTCCAATGGCAAGCTGGTGATGGCCAACCCCAAACTGAACGGTTTCACCAAGCAGAAGCAGCCCTATTCCATGACCGCGCTGCGCGCCATCCAGGACGTCAGCACACAAGGCATCATCGAACTCGAGGGCATCGACGCCAAGGTGCCGATCGCGCTCGACAACATCGCGGCGGTCAAGGCCTCTCGCGGCACCTACAATCGCGACGGCAATACGATGAAGCTGACCAGCGATGTCACCATCACCACCACCGACGGCATGGAAGCCAAGTTCAAATCCGTCTTCCTCGACATGGGCAAAGGCACTATGAAGACGGATGACCCCGTTGATGTCGGCCGTGGCGGGTCTCGGATCACGGCGGATTCGATGTCGGTTCAGGACAATGGCAAGATTCTGATTTTCGAGAATAAAGTGCGCGTCAATATCGATCCCGCCGCCCTGAAGGCGGCTGAGGGGAAAAGCGGAGAAACCAATGCGGCTCAGTAGTTCGACGCGGCTCGCGGCTGCAACTTCGGTGTTGCTGCTGCTTGGACTGGTGCCCTCATTGGCGCAGTCCGGCGCCACCAGCCAGGTGTCTGGCCTCAAACTGTCCGGCGACAAGCCGATCCAGATCGAAAGCGACAAGCTGGAAGTCCGTCAGGCGGACAGCGTTGCCGTCTTCACCGGCAATGTCACCGTCGTTCAGGGACCGACAATGCTGAAGGCTGGCAAGATGATGGTCTATTACGTCAAGGATCCCAATGCCGCGGCCAAGGGCACGGAAGCCGCTGGTGCGGCGATGACCGGCTCGGCCAATATCGATCACCTGGAGATTTCCGACAAGGTTTACATCAAGTCGGATGCGCAGGTCGCGACCGGCGACAGCGGCAGCTTCGACATGAAAAGCCAGGTCCTGGTGCTTTCGGGCAAAAAGGTTGTTCTTTCGCAAAACGACAACGTCCTGGTAGGCTGCAAGCTGACCGTGCAGATGAAAAGCGGGCTGGCACAGGTTGATCCATGCGCCGGGCAGCGCGTCCAAATGTCGATCACACCGCCAGCGAAATCGGACACGGCGAAACCCTGATGGCCAGTCTGTCGTCGCTGGCGGCGCGTCTTCCGGGACGAGCCGCCAGCAAGCTTTCGGCGCCGGCCACGGTCACTGTCGATGCGGCAAAGTTCAAAGGAACCTTGATCGCGAAAGGCCTGACCAAAAGCTATAAGGGGCGCAAGGTTGTCAGCGGCGTCACCATTGGGGTGCGCGCCGGCGAAGCCGTGGGCCTGCTTGGTCCCAACGGCGCCGGCAAGACGACCTGCTTCTACATGGTCACCGGGCTTGTGCCGGTCGACGAGGGCACGATCGAAATCGACGGCTTCGACGTCACCGCGATGCCCATGTACAGGCGTGCGCGGCTCGGCATCGGCTACCTGCCGCAGGAAGCCTCGATCTTTCGCGGGCTGAATGTCGAGCAGAACATCCGTGCTGTGCTCGAAGTGGTCGAAAAGAGCCGCAAGGAGCGCGAGCGCAATCTCGACGAACTGCTTGAGGAATTCCACATCAGCCACTTGCGCAAGGCGCCGTCCATGTCGCTGTCCGGCGGTGAGCGGCGACGTTTGGAGATCGCGCGCGCGCTGGCGACGCGCCCGGCCTACATGCTGCTCGACGAGCCTTTTGCCGGCATCGATCCGATCGCCGTCGCCGATATTCAGCAATTGGTGCGTCACCTGACGGCGCGCGGCATTGGCGTGCTCATCACCGATCACAATGTCCGTGAGACGCTCGGCCTGATCGATCGCGCCTATATCATTCATGCCGGCCAGGTGCTGACCCACGGCCGGGCTGACGAAGTGGTCGCCAACCCCGACGTGCGGCGGCTTTATCTCGGCGAAGGCTTCACGCTCTAGGCGTGAAACGGCCTGTAGAAGCGATTTTAGCGCGCCCCGTCCCGATTTCTCCGATTTTGCCCGCGGCTAACGCTCCGGTAAGCGGCTTTTGCTAGTCATTGCCTTGACAAGCAAAAGCCGGGCCAGTTTCTATACCCGGTTGCTGAATTTTTCGGCAGTGCGGATGCGTAGAGGAGGCGTTTGAACCAAGCCATGGCGTTGTCGGCGAAATTACAGCTACGACAATCGCAGTCGCTGGTGATGACGCCGCAGCTGATGCAGTCGATTCGGCTGCTGCAGTTCACCCATGCCGAGCTTGAGCATTTCATCGACGACGAGATCGAGCGCAACCCGCTGCTGGAGCGGGCCGAACCGCAGGAAGACGCCGTCAGCGACCAGGCGCAGAAGGCCGATGAGGCGCCGCAGGCGGCTGCCGACGGCGACTGGTTTGAAAATGAGACGCAGTGGAGCGCCGAGGCGATCTCTGAAAAGCTTGATACGTCACTGGAGAACCTGTTTCCCGACGATCCTGGCACCAGCGAGCGCCTCGGCCCCGACCTGACGGCGCAATGGAAGTCGGCATCGGGAAATGGCTCAGGGGCCTCGTCCGAGGGGTTTGACGCTGGCGACATGGCGGCCGCGGCGATCACGCTGCGCGACCATGTCGGCGAACAGGTCGCGCTTGCCTTCACTGAGCCTGCGGCGCGCCTGATCGCCGGTGAGCTTGCCGATGGTCTTGACGAGGCCGGTTACATGCGCGCCGACATGGACGAGATCGCCACACGCCTCGGCGCCGACGCTGCCGCCGTCAACAAAGTGCTGGCGGTGTGCCAGACCTTTGAGCCAGCCGGCATCTTTGCCCGAGACCTTGCCGAGTGCCTGTCGCTGCAGCTTGCCGGGCGCGACCGTCTCGATCCGGCGATGAAGGCGCTGGTCGCCAATCTCGAACTCCTGGCGCGGCGCGATTTCCAGGCGCTGAAACGGATCTGCGGCGTCGACGAGGAGGACCTGCTCGACATGCTGGCCGAAATCCGGGCGCTCGATCCGCGCCCCGGGACAGCTTTTTCGGGTGGCGCCAGCGATGCGGTGGTCGCCGATGTCGAGGTGCGTGCGGCCAATGACGGCAGCTGGACGGTCGAGCTCAATGCCGAAACGCTGCCGCGCGTGCTGGTCGATCATATCTATTTCGCCCAGGTTTCGCCGCATGCCAAGAACCAGGCGGAAAAGGATTTTCTGGCTGAATGCCTGCAAAACGCCAACTGGCTGACGCGCAGCCTCGACCAGCGGGCCAAGACCATCCTCAAGGTCGCTTCCGAAATCGTGCGCCAGCAGGATGCGTTCCTCGTCCATGGCGTGCGGCAGCTGAAGCCGCTCAACCTGCGGATGGTGGCCGACGCCATCGGCATGCATGAATCGACGGTCAGCCGGGTGACAGCGAACAAATACATGCTGACGCCGAGGGGCGTGTTCGAGCTGCGTTATTTCTTCACCGCTTCGATCGCCGCGTCGGGCGGCGGCGATGCACATTCGTCGGAAGCGGTGCGCGATCGCATCAAGCAGATGATCGATGAGGAGAAGCCCGTCGATGTGCTTTCCGATGACGCGATCGTCGACATGTTGAAGGAAAGTGGCGTCGATATCGCCAGGCGCACGGTCGCCAAGTACCGGGAAGGCATGAATATTCCCTCCTCGGTGCAACGCCGGCGTGAAAAGCGCGCGCGCGCCAGCGCCGGTCGCTGAACCCGTTCTGACTTTCCACGGCTTTTGAGCTTCATTGACAAGCCGCGGTGAAGTGGCTAGAAGCCCGCCCGCATGAGACGGGCTGATGCCCGCATGCGGATGGTCCGTCACGACGTTGGCCTCGGGACGGCCCAAAAGGGCGGCTTGTGATCAATCGGAAAGTTCGGATTTAAATCGGCGCGAGTGACGCCGCAAAGCTTGTGCGCACGGATCACGAGTATAAACTCTGGCGAGTTTGAAGCCTGAGCAAGGAAGGTCAGTTTTCAGATGAATTTGCGCATATCGGGAAAACACATGGATATCGGCGATGCGTTCCGGACACGCATCAACGATCGTGTCGGTGAAGCGATCGGGAAATATTTCGATCGCGGCTTTGCCGGACACGTCACTGTCATCAAATCGGGCTCGCGCTATTCGGCGGATTGCATGATCCGGCTGGATTCCGGCACTTCGCTGCAGGCGACCGGCGATGCCCAGGACCCGACGCTTGCCTTCGAGGCGGCGGCGGATAGGCTCGAGACCCGGCTGAGGCGCTACAAGCGGCGGCTGAAGTCACACAATCTGGGCTCCGGCAACGGCGAGCCGACCGACATCGCCTACACGGTGATGGCGCCGCTCGCGGACGACGACGAGGAGATCCCGGAGAATTTCGCCCCGGCCATCGTCGCCGAATCAACCATGGTTCTGAAGACCATGTCGGTGGCATCGGCGGTGATCGAACTCGACACCAAGGACAGCCCGGTCTTCGTCTTCCGCAACGCTGGAAACGACCATCTCAACATCGTCTATCGCCGGCCCGATGGGAACATCGGCTGGATCGATCCGTCCACGACCAAAGTCGCACAGGGATAAAAAAACCAGCCGCACGGGGGGTGGGGACTGGTGACGGCAGGCGAACAAGGGATTTTCAAGCATGGATCTGAGCGATCTTATCAACGTTCCGGCGATATTGCCGGCGTTGAAGGCGAACTCCAAAAAGCAGCTTCTGCAAATGCTGTCCGAAAGGGCAGCGGCGATTTCCGGCATACCGGAGCGGGAAGTGTTCGATACAATCCTGCAGCGCGAGCGCCTTGGTTCGACGGGTGTCGGCAACGGCATCGCCATCCCGCACGGCAAGCTGGCCGGCGTGAAGCGAATCGCCGGCGTTTTCGCACGGCTGGAGACGCCGGTCGATTTCGAGGCGCTGGACGACCAGCCGGTTGACCTGGTGTTTCTGCTTCTGGCGCCCGAGGGTGCCGGTGCCGATCATCTCAAGGCCTTGTCGCGCATCGCACGCGTGCTGCGCGATGCAGACACGGTTGCCAAGATCAGGGGCACGCGCGATGCCGTGGCTATCCACGCGCTCTTGTCTGACACACAGGCCTCGCACGCGGCCTGAAGCTGCTTGTGGATTACTATCCCTGCTAGGGCCGCCATGGGCGGCCCTTTGCGCATCCGGAGGGGGCGTTCTAGTGAATGGCGACCGTGGTCAGGTCGTTTTCCATGGCGCCGGCCAACGCGCGGTCACGCGCGTCCGAAAGCAGGATCGGCTGGCCGTTGGCGGCAAACAGCGCCCACAGTTCCATGCCGGGGGCGATTTCACCGAGATTTGGGAAACGGCCGAGCAATTCATCGCTCGAGACCTTGCGCAGATAGGCCACCGAGCCTTCACCGAGATGGGCGAATTCGCCGCTGGTCATGGTGATATTTTCTTCAGTTCTGGTCATTTCAAGCCTCCTTGGCGCGAGGATGCCGCTCAGGGCCATCCTGCATGAGAGCCATTCGATTTGCCGCATCGTGCTATCGAAAAACCGGTACGGATTTCCCGGCCGACGCGGTGGTAAAGATCAGTCTTTCACCGATATGTTTATTTTCCGTACCAGCCGTTCGGACTCGGGCCGATCGAGATCGATCGACAAGAGGCCGTTCTTCAGTTCCGCCGCGATGACCCGCATGCCGTCGGCCAGCACGAAACAGCGCTGGAACTGGCGTGCGGCGATGCCGCGGTGGAGGAACTCGCGCTCGGTGTCGTCGGTCTGACGGCCGCGCACGACCAACTGGTTTTCTTCCGTGGTGACATCGAGATCGCTTTCGGCGAAACCGGCGACTGCCAGTGTGATGCGCAACCTTTCGGTCTTGCCGTCGTCGCCGCTGAGGCGTTCGATGTTGTAGGGAGGGTAGCTGTCACCCGACTTCGCCAGACGCTCCAGCGTTTTTTCCATGGCATCGAAACCAAGGAGAAGCGGGCTGGAAAATGGCGTCATTCGGCTCATGTTACACTGTCCTCTCAAGAGCGACATAAAGTGGAAAAACCCTGATGGCATTTTTCCCTGTGGTGTTGATATGGTCCGCCCCGCGACCAAGTTCAAGCCATCAATGAACCCGCCCTGATACCTGCCCAAAAAGACTCGCAAAACCAAGGAATTGAAATGCCCCAATCACGCAAGATCATCATCGACACGGATCCCGGCCAGGATGATGCCGTAGCCATACTCCTGGCGCTGGGCAGTGCCGAACTGGAGATCGTCGGCATCACCGCGGTTGCCGGCAATGTGCCGCTGAAGCTCACCGAAAAGAATGCCCGCAAGATCTGCGAATTGGCTGGCCGTCCCGACACCAAGGTCTATGCAGGCGCCATCCGGCCATTGATGCGTGAACCGGTCACCGCCGAGGAAGTGCACGGCAAGACCGGCCTCAACGGGCCGCAATTGCCTGAGCCGACCATGAAGCTGCAGGAGCAATACGCCGTCGATTTCCTTGTTGAGACATTGATGCGTGAAGAGAGCGGCACCATCACGCTTTGCCCGCTCGGGCCGCTCACCAACATCGCGCTGGCGCTGATCCGCGAGCCGAAGATCGCGCCGCGCATCAAGGAAATCGTGCTGATGGGTGGCGGGTTCTTCGAAGGCGGCAATGTCACCCCGGCCGCCGAGTTCAACATCTATGTCGATCCGCACGCCGCCGACGTGGTGCTGAAGTCCGGCATCCCGATCGTCATGATGCCGCTCGATGTCACCCACAAGGCACTGACCACGTCCAAGCGCATCGAGGCTTTCCGCAAGCTCGGCACCAGGGTCGGCACCGCCACCGCCGACATGCTCGAATTCTTCGAGCGCTACGACGAGGAAAAATACGGCACCGACGGCGGACCGCTGCACGACCCTTGCGTGATCGCCTATCTGCTGAAGCCGGAGCTGTTCAAGGGGCGCAGTTGCAATGTCAGCGTGGAAACCAGCTCGGAACTGACCATGGGCATGACCGTCATCGACTGGTGGGGCGTGACCAAGCGGCCGAAGAACGCCATGGTGATGCGCGACATCGACCACGATGCCTTTTTCGCCCTGCTGGTGGAGAGGCTGGGGCGGCTTTAGGGTTCTTTTTACCTTCTCCCCTTGAGGGAGAAGGTGACCTCGCGAGGCGAGGTCGGATGAGGGGTGTTCCAGGAAACACCAGCGTCTAACTTCGCTGGAACACCCCTCATCCGGCTCGGCGCTATGCGCCGATCCACCTTCTCCCACAAGGGGAGAAGGAAAGGCGCTACTTCGACCGCGAGAACGCCAGCCACAGGCCACCGCCGATCATGAAGCTGCCGGTGATCCGTGACAGCAGCTTGATGCGGCTGGCCGACAGCAGGCGGCCGGCGCGGCTGGCGGCGAGCGCGTAGGTCGAATCCGACATGGCGGCGAAGATCATGGCGGTCAGGCCCATGATGGCGATCTGCAGCGGGTAATTGCCGGTCGGCGAGATGAACTGCGGAAAGAAGGCACCGAAGAAGATCAGCGTCTTGGGATTGCTCAGCGCCACCAGCAGGCCTTGCAGGAAGAACCCGCCGCGCGGTCTGCGCGGCGATCCGTCGGCGTTCAGCGTGCCCTTCGAGCGGAACATTTGCACGCCCATCCAGATCAGGTAGGCCGCGCCGATCAGCCTGACCCATTCGAACCAGTGGCCCATGCCCGCGATCAGCGAGGTCAGGCCGATGCCGACGACGGCGATCATGATGGCGAGCCCGGCCTGCGTGCCGGCGACATTGGCAAGACCGGCACGGGAGCCGTGACGGATGCTGTTGGCGATGATCAGCGTGACCGTCGGCCCGGGCACCAGGATGATGACGATGCAAGCAAGGACATAGGCGGCGTAGAGTTCCAGCGACATGTTTTTCCCTCACAATGCCGATTGTGCGGCGCGGTTGGCGACAATCAATGCATGACAAGGATGCCGGCGCAAGCCGACACGAATGCCGCAACCTTCGCCTGGTTCAGGCGCCGGCCTGCCACGGCAAAATCGCTTCATAGGCGGCCGCCGCCCGCAGCACGGCAAGATCGCCGCGCGGCCTTCCGATCAATTGCATGCCCATCGGCCGGCCTTGATCATCGAAGCCAACCGGCACGTTGACGGCCGGACAGCCGCCCATCGTGGCGAACGAGGAAACCTGCATCCAGCGGTGGTAGCTGTCCATTGTCCGGCCGGCGACCTCGCGTGGCCAAGGCGTGCCGACCGCGAAAGGAAACACCTGCGCGGTCGGCAAAGCGATCAGATCGAAGCGGTCGAAGAGCGACAGCAGCGCGCGATGCCAGGATGAGCGGATGACGGAGGCGGCGCGGATCTGCGGCGCCGTGAGGCGCATCGCGGCTTCGACCTCCCAGACAGCCTCGGGCTTCAGCAGGCCGCGTTTCGAAGGTTCGTCATAGTGCGCCTTGAGCGCACAGCCGCTGCTGGCCTGCCGCAGTGTCACGAAGGCCTGCCACAGCGCTTCAAAATCGAACTCCGGCAGCAGCGGTTCGGTCACGAAGGAAACGGCCTCAAACCGTTTGAGGGCCGCCTCGCACAATTCCAGGATGCCTGGCTCAATCGGCAGATGGCCGCCGAGGTCGCCAAGCCAGGCGATGCGGCGGCCGTTTGCGGCTGTCTCCAGCCCTGCGAGGAATGAACCTTGCTTTTCATAAGATAGCGGCGCGTGCGGATGATAGCCCGACTGCACATCGAGCAGCAGCGCCATGTCGCGGACATTGCGGCCCATCGGTCCTTCAACGCCCATCTGCGCATGAAACACCTCGACATCAGGGCCGCCAGGGACAAGCCCCTGCGACGGGCGGAAGCCATAGACATTGTTCCAGCCGGCCGGGTTGCGCAGCGAGCCGCCAAAGTCGCTGCCATCCGCGACTGGCACCATGTCGAGCGCCAGCGCCACGGCGGCGCCACCGCTCGAGCCGCCGGCGGTGAGCGCAGGATCGAAAGCGTTCAACGTCGGTCCGAACACGGTGTTGTAGGTGTTGGAGCCAAGGCCGAATTCGGGGACATTGGTCTTGCCGATGATGATGGCGCCGGCCTTGCGCATGCGTTCGACGAAGAAATCGTCCTCCGGCGGCGTAAAGTCAGCGAAGATCGGCGACCCGAATGAGGTCCTGAGTCCCTTGGTCATGGCCAGATCCTTGACCGCGATCGGCAAGCCGAACAGCGGGCCGGTTTCTATGTCCGGCTGCCGGGCATCGGCCGCATCGGCCTCGCGCAGGATGTCGGCGCGGTCGCGCAACGAGACGATGGCGTTGACCATCGGATTGACCGTCTCGATGCGGTCGAGGAAGGCTTCCACCACCTCGCGCACCGAAAGGTCTTTTCGTTTTATCCTGCCGGCAAGCTCGACGGCGGAGAGACGGCAGATGTCACTGGCAGCCGGTACGGCGTGCTTTGTCCGAGGGCGCATGATCGTCACTCAGTTGGATTTCAACAGCGCCTGATCGACGTCCTTGGCCAGCGGGATCGCCGGCTGGGCGCCAGGCTTCAGACAGGCCAGCGATCCGGCCGCGGCGGCGCGCGTCAGCGCCTGGTCGAGCGCCAGGCCCGATGACAGGCCGGCGGCGAAGTAACCACAGAACGTGTCACCGGCGCCGACCGTGTCGACAGGCGTGATCTTGACCGCTGGAATGGTCAGGAAATCGCTTGGCGTCGCGGCCAGCACGCCATCACCACCGAGCGTGACGACGATGGTGCGGCCAGTCTTGCCGGCATAGTCGCGCATCCGCGCCGGACGGTCTCGGCCGCTCAGCGACAATGCCTCGCCATAGAGGTCGAATTCGGTTTCGTTGGCGACGGCATAGTCGGCCTTGCCGAGGAAGCCGGCTGCCTCGGCTTGGAAAGGTGCCGTATTGAGCACGGTGATGGCGCCCGCCGCCGCTGCCGCGTCAAGTGCCGCGTCGACGGTTGCAAGTGGGATCTCATGCTGCAACAGGACCACATCGCCCTTCGCCAGGAAGGCCTTGGAAAGGTCGCCGGGCAGGACCGATGCGTTGGCGCCGGGCACCACCGCAATCACGTTTTCGCCGTCGTCCCCGACCATGATCAGCGCCGTGCCGGTGGAGGCGAATGTTTCGGCGATGCCAGAGAGATCAACCTTGCCGTCACGCAGCAGCGCCAGCGCTTCGGCGGCAAAACTGTCCTTGCCGACGGCTCCAACCATGCGGACCGAGGCACCGGCGCGGGCGGCGGCCAGCGCCTGGTTGGCGCCCTTGCCGCCCGGTGCGGTGACAAAGGCCGAGCCGCGCACCGTCTCGCCGGGGCTCGGCAAGCGGTCGACATTGGCGATGAGGTCGAGGTTGATCGAGCCGATTACGATAATCAAGAAATGCCTCCCGCTATATTTGCGCGGGAAGCTACCCCGGAAGGCCACGGCTTGCCAGATGTCGAATGTGGTTTGCCGCTATGCCATCATTCGCAGCGTATGGTCACCGTGCCTTGATAGCTGCCGGCCGGATAGACGCCGCTCGACTTGGTGGCGGTGAGATCGACCTCGATAGGGTGGGTGCCGTTGGCGACCCTTTGCGGCACGCTTCCGTTGGTGTCGGCGCCGGTGCCATCGAGGCGGTAGACCGTGCTGAAGGTGACGTTCGTGCCACCGCCGCTGGGTGCTGAAGTGAATGCGGCGGGTGCTGGTGCGGACACGGAGTAGCAGTCGAGCAGGTTGAGCAAGCTGCAGAGCAGGGAGCTTGCGGTGATGGTGGCGCTGGCGCTCTGTCCGCCGGCCTGTTTGGATCCCAAGATGTTGATGGCGGTATTCGCCTTCATCGTTCCAGATGGGCCGACCACGATGGTGCAAGTGCCGATGATCGCCGCCGGCGCCGGCTGGCTGAGGCTGGCAAATGCCGCCATCGCAAGCAGCGTGCGGTTATTTCTTCTTCTTTTTCTTGCCATCGCCATTTCCGGTTCTGAGGCTCCAGCCTTCGTTGGCCCATCCGGCTGATGCAGGCGCGCGAGTGGTGGCGGCAACGCTCGCCGTCTGACCATCTCCACCGAGGCCCATTTTGAGGAGTTTCAATTCCAGTTGCAGGCGCTCGACCTCAAGCTCGTAGAGGCGCCCGCAATCGACGCGTTTCGGCTGCCGGCCGATCGGGATCACCACGCGGCCGTAGGTGGCGACGCCGTTGTCCGACTGGTTGTTGCCCCTGATGACACCGAGGTCGACATAGGCGCCGCTGCCGGAAACCGCCGAGCGGCAGGTTGTGCCGTCGGCGGCGTGGACCTCGTCCTGGCCCTGAGGCAAGGTGACGCCGGGCAAATTGAAGCCGTTCTCATTCTGATTGAGATTGTAGACTTGTTCCTGGGCCTGGGTTGAAGTCGTGCCTGCCGCGGCAAGCATAAGCGTCAGTGTCAGGATTTGTGGTGCCCAAAAAACTTTCCGCATATCTGAGCCCTTATCTGCGTCTGTTCGTTGGGAAAGGGGATGCTTTCGGTACAGATACGCACTTTGCGATCAGTGGCGCCGTCGAAGGGCACAACCACAAGAACCGGACGAGAAGCCTGTCCCGCCAGTTGGAAGACATTAGGCGAGATCCTGGCGTTCACCGGCTGAAAATCCTGATCATAGACATGGACCTCGACCTTGATCTTCTTGTCGTAGGGATTGGCCGGGAAGACGCGGACCGCGAAAGCGTTGGTGAAGCTGTTGACCTCACCGCGCATCGGCGACATCGACTGGGCCGAGACAGCAACCGGCAGCAGGCCGACGGCCAGCGCCGCCGTCAGGTTGAGAACTTGTTTCAAGGACCCCTCCGAGGGTGTTATTCGCAGCGCACTGTAACTGTTGCCTGATAGTTGCCGGCGGCGAAGCGGTTGCTGCCGCCCTTGGTGCCGGCAAGATTGACCGAGACGAGCGACCCCCCCGGGGCGCTCAGGCTGGTGGTCGAACCCGTTTCGGCGATGGTGTGCGCGCCGGTCGAGGAATAGGTGGGCGCCCACGTGGTCGCTGTGGCGTCGGCTGCAGGAGCCGTGACTGTGGTCACCGGATCAACGCTGAGCGACACACCGCCGGTGGTGGTCAGTGTCACGGTTCCAGGCAGTCCGCCTGAGTTGTGGGAGCTCAGCGACTGGAGGTCCGGGCTGGCCGTCATCGTGCCACTGGTGACGACCACAAGCGTGCAGGTCGCGGTGATCACGCCATTGAAGATGACATTTTGCGTCGTGGCCGATGCAGTCTGGCCCATGCAGGGGACCAGAAAGGCCGCTCCTGCGGCGAGGCGAAGAAGTCTCATTGGAACCTCCTGATAGATCGGAAATTCCGACCTAACCTGAGATCATCATCGGCTCATCGTGGTTAATTTTCTGTTACTCGACGGCCCGATTCTTTACATCATTTTAACAGATCATTGTTAATTCAAAGTTGTATGCGGTTGTACCTTAGTAAATTACGAAATATATATAAAGTAATACTTGGTGCAACGCAGCGGATTTATTTCTGGTCAAAACTCCAGAAAAACGATATTTCAAGAAGCGATCTGGCCCGCCTCCCAACCTAGGATGGCGCGCTTGCGGGTCAGGCCCCAGTGATAGCCGGTGAGATCACCGGACTTGCCGATGGCGCGGTGGCACGGCACCACGAAGGAAAGCGGGTTGGCGCCATTGGCGGCGCCGACGGCGCGGCTGGCGGATGGCGAACCGATGCTGGCGGCAATCGAGGAATAGGTGCTGGCCTTGCCCATCGGGATCTTGAGCAGCGCTTCCCAGACGCGAACCTGAAAGTCCGTACCGATCATGACGACATGCAGCGGCTGGTCGGCACGCCACAGCGTCGGATCGAAAATACGCGCGGCGTAAGGGCCGGTCGCGGCCATGTCCTCGACATAGACGGCGTTCGGCCAGCGGCTGGACATGTCGGCGAAGGCGGCGCGT
Organism: Mesorhizobium sp. INR15; assembly: GCF_015500075.1. Lineage (NCBI taxonomy): Bacteria > Pseudomonadati > Pseudomonadota > Alphaproteobacteria > Hyphomicrobiales > Phyllobacteriaceae > Mesorhizobium > Mesorhizobium sp. INR15. The sequence continues at coordinate 2,050,477 of NZ_CP045496.1, forward strand.
TCCTCGCCCGGATCGTTGAAGGCAAGGCCGGCGAGCCCGCGGTCGGTAGCCATGATCAAGGCGGTGCCGAACGGCGACGTATGATAGCCATAACGGATGGTGAGCCCCGCGCCGCGCGTCTTATAGTCGCCAGGCGACATTGCTTCATGGGTAACGAACAGGTCGTGCAGCCGACCGGGGCCGGACATGCCCAATTCAAACGACGTCTCGAGCAGCGGCATGCCGGAATCAAGCAGCTTTCGGGCATGGTCGAGCGTCACCGCTTGCAGGAAGGCCTTGGGAGACAGGCCGGCCCAGCGGGTGAACAGCTTCTGCAGCCCGGTCGGCGTTTCGCCGACTTCTTCCGCCAATTCTTCCAGCGACGGCTGGTCTCGATAATCGAGGCTGATCTTCTCGATGGCGCGGCGCACGATTTCGTAGTCGCTGCCTTCGGGCGTGATGTCCTTTTTGAGGATTGCTGTCTGTGTGCTCATCGAACGATCTCCTTGATCCGGAATATCGCCCCTTGGGGCCGCGAGCACCACCCGAAACTTGCCTTCTTCGCGCGCATACCCAGATAGAATCGGCTGAGGCTGCTGCATTCCATCCGGCGCCCACGAGATACTAAGGCTGTTGTGATGCCGGTTCCAAGGCGTCTGGCTAGCGCGTCCTGGCGGTCGCCAGCGCGCGTGAAAAAGCGGTTGCAAAGCTCTCGCGATCGTCGGGATTGAGGAAGCCGCCAATCGGCACGTTCTGCCCCTGGCCTTCCACTGTCATCGCGGTGATGCCGATCTCGGCGTGGCGGGAGACCGAGAAGCGCGCCCAGAACGGGTTGAAGCGATGCGCTTCCGATTTCCCCGACGGAGCCGTCTTGCGGATATCAAGGCTGGTGCGTGACACCGAGACCTCCTCACGGGCCCGCGCGGCGCGGTAGTTGACGCGGAAGGCGATATAGACGGCGATCACATCGAGGCCAAAGAAGCCGAACACCGGCCAGGCGCCACGCGACAGGAAGAATGCGCCGGTCACCACCCAGCCGAACAGAAGTGTGCCCATCAGCACGGCAAACCCGGTCTTGCCCAGCGACCGATGCGGTGTCAGCAGCGCCTGGAAGAATGGTTCGTCAGCCTGGAAAGAGGCGTTTGTATCGCTCATGCCAGGATATTATAGGAAGGGAATGGCGAGCCCCAAGTCCAAAGATTCTTCCATTCCCAAAAAAGAGCTGTTGCCCGGGCGGCGCGACGGGTCGAACGCCAAGCCGCGTCCCCGGCCGGTGCGACGCTCGTCGCGCTACAGCCCGGCCGAGGTGCATGAGATTTTCCGGCGCTTTTCGGTTCAGCGGCCGGAACCGAAGGGCGAACTGGAGCATGTGAACGCCTTCACGTTGCTGGTCGCGGTGGTGCTTTCGGCGCAGGCAACCGACGTCGGCGTCAACAAGGCGACGCGGGCACTGTTCAAGATTGCCGACACGCCGCAAAAGATGCTGGCGCTCGGCGAAGCCAAGGTCGGCGATCACATCCGCACCATCGGCCTGTGGCGCAACAAGGCCAAGAATGTCATCGCACTATCGGAAGCGCTGATCCGCGACCATGGCGGCGAGGTGCCTGATGACCGAGACGAACTGGTGAAGTTGCCGGGCGTCGGACGCAAGACCGCCAATGTCGTGCTCAACATGGCCTTTGGCCAGCATACGATGGCGGTCGATACGCACATTTTCCGCATAGGCAACCGGCTTGGGCTGGCGCCGGGCAAGACGCCTGAGCAGGTCGAGCAGGGCCTGCTGAAAATCATTCCCGACGAATACATGCGCCATGCGCATCATTGGCTGATCCTGCACGGCCGCTATGTCTGCAAGGCTCGCAAGCCGGATTGCCCGGCCTGCGTCATCGCCGACATCTGCAAGGCTGCGGAGAAGACGGCGGGCATTGCCGCACCACTGGTGCCGATTGAACCGCTTGAAACGGCCGCCGAAAATCAGATCCCGTAGCCGCGCGCCATCGCGGCGGCGAAGATCGGGATCAGCAGGAAGACGGCGGCCTCGGCGCGGATAAAGGTCTTCACCGAGGCAAGCTCGCTTGCCGGCACCAGGAACGAGGGATTGGCGCGCGCTTGCCTGTTCCAGGAAATGAAGCGCATGGTTGGCTGGATTGACAGCAGCCCGACGATGCCAAAGGCGATCATCTTGGCCCAGAACACCCAATTGTGGACATAGAACTCCCAGCCCCTCAGGCCGTATACGACGCGGCCGATGCCGATGATGATGATCAGCATGGCAATGGCGCCATAGTGACGGTCAATGCCGGCCAGCCGCCGGATCGTCGTGGCGGGCAAGTCGCCTCGGATCAGCACGAATTCGGCGCCGATGATCCCGGCCAGCGAAAACACCAGCAGATGATGGACAATCGCCAGTATGAGATCGGTGGTATCCATGCTCGTTCCCTTGGGTTTGATGGCAACGGCCAGCGTCCAACAGAGCCGCCAGGTGCTGAATCAGTCTGCCTCGAAAGTAACACTGTCCGGCAAAATTCTCATAGCGGGTCGACGATACCTAGCCATCAGCACCGTTGACGCCGATTACCGGCAAGGTAATTTCTCGGTATGACCGGACTGAAACGCGCCTTGAATGCAATGTCGGACGAGACTCGTGCCGCCTTGACAGAACACGGCCTGATGGCGGGCTATGAGGCCCGCCCGGATTACCAGAGGAATGACTATCTCGGCTGGATTGCTCGCGCCAAGCGCCCGGATACGAGGCAGAAGCGGCTCGACCAGATGCTCGACGAATTGCGGCGCGGTGGCATCTACATGAACATGGCCTGGCGCGGCTGAAGCGGTTTTCCCTGTCTGGAAGATGACATGCGCCGCCTTGGCTCTAGCTCGGCTGCGAACGTCTGCTAGCCCTCGGCGGCACAAGCGAGGTATTTTCCATGAGCAATCCGCAAGCTGGCAATGTCCCTCTCATCGAGACGGAACGGGCCATCCTGAGGGCACACCGGTTGGCGGATTTCGACGCTTATACAGCGATGTGGGCCGATCCCACCGTCACCCGTTTCATCGGCGGCAAGCCACGCACGCGCGAAGAGAGCTGGATGCGTTTCCTGCGTCACGCAGGCCTCTGGTCGCTGCTCGGCTATGGGTTCTGGGCAATCGAGGAGAAGGCGACGGGCCGTTTCATCGGCGAGGCTGGCTTTCATGATCTCAAGCGCGATATCGAGCCGCGGATCGAGGGCATCCCCGAGGCCGGATGGGCGCTTGCGCCGGCAGCGCATGGTTCGGGTCTCGCCACGGAGATCGTCACCCGCGTCCTCGCCTGGGGAGAGGAGACATTTGGCCGCTCGAAAACCGTCTGCATCATCGATCCGGAAAATACGGCTTCGCTCAATGTAGCCAGGAAGTGCGGCTACAGCGAAGTTGCGCGGACCTTCTATCACGACGCTCCAACCATCATGCTGGAGCGGGTCGCCTGAGGCCCGTCATCGACTGGACATGCCTGCTCTGCTAAGCATCGATCCTTCAAGTGGGGGGATGATCGATGCATGCAATTTCGACGACGGCGGCGAAGCTTTTCCTGGCGGGGCTGTCGCTCTTCCTGACGCTGCAACTGGCCGCTGCCGACGCCACGGTACCGAAGGCCGATATCAAGGGCGCGGCCGACAATCATCTGGCCAAACGCTACGAAGGCTCGTTCATCGTCTCCTACCAGAAACTCGCCTTCACCGACTTCAGTGTGCCGCTGTCACCGCTGAAGCCAAGCGCTGACACCGACGCGCATGACGCGATGAACAATCGCGTTTTCGCGCCGGAAAAGAAGACCGAGGCCGAAGGCGCCTTGACCCGCATTGCTTATGTACTGCCGACCGAGCGCTCGCCGCTTGAAGTGCTGCGCAATTACCAGGACGTGATCCAGGCAGCCGGCGGCGAGGTTCTGTTCGAGTGCAAGAAGGAGGAATGTGGCGGCGCCGCGGACCGTTCTTCGAGCGGCGGCGGCGGCGACATGAGTCTGACGATGTATTTCTTCCACGAGAGCGATCTCAAGGACGCAGCCTTTTCCAATGGCGCCTGTGCCTTGGCTTCGGGCATCAACGACCAGCGCTTCTTCTCGGCCAGGGTGCCGCAGGATGGTGGCGACGCCTATGTCACGGTGCAAACTTATTCCTTGACCGACGATCTCTACTGCAAGGCGCTCAACGGCCGCACCGTCGCCGTCGTTCAAGTGCTGGAACCCAAGGCACGCGACAAGAAGATGGTGGTGGTCGAAGCGGCCAAGATGGCGGATTCACTGACCGCCATCGGCAGCATCTCCCTCTATGGCATCTTCTTCGACACCGACAAGGCAGAGATCAAGCCGGAATCCGAACCGACGCTGAAGGAGATATCGACGCTGCTGGCCAATGAGCCAAAGATGGCGGTGATCGTCGTCGGCCACACCGACAACCAGGGCGCCTTCGATTACAATCGCGACCTCTCGTCGCGGCGCGCGCAAGCGGTGAAGGCGGCGCTGGTGTCGAAATACGGCATCGACGCCGCACGGCTGACATCGGCCGGCGCCGGCATGATGGCGCCCGTCGCCAGCAATGACGATGAAACCGGCCGTGCCAAGAACCGGCGGGTGGTTCTGGTCAAATTGAACTGAGGCGGGCGCACCGTCCGCCCGACGTTTCAGGATTGCCCTAGCTGGCCTTGCGGCGCGCTTTCGGCGCGAGATCGGCCCATGGGTATGCAGTGCTGCTCGCCCCCGGCATGGTGCCTTGAGCGAGCAGTACCGTCGTTGCGTCAAATGGATGGGGCCTGGCGATTCCATAGCCCTGTGCGTAGTCGACGCCGATTTTCTTCAGGGCAGCGACAATGCCGTCGCTCTCAACGAATTCGGCTATGGTGCGTTTGCCCATCACCTTGCCGATGTGGTGGATCATCTCGACCATGGCATGGTCGGTGCGATCCTCCAGCATATCCTTGACGAAGCCGCCGTCGATCTTGAGGTAGTCGACCGGCAGGTGCTTCAGATAGGCGAAGGACGACATGCCCGAGCCGAAATCGTCGAGCGCGAAACGGCAGCCCAGTCCGCGCAGGTCGGCGATGAAGCGCATGGCATTGGTGAGGTTGGCGATGGCGCTGGTCTCGGTGATTTCGAGACAGATCATCTTTGGCGAAATGCCATGGACCAGGAACTGTTCGCGCAGGAAGCCGAGAAATGTCTCGTCGCCAAAACTCGCGCCGGAGAGATTGATGGCGCACGTGGAAATCGGCGCCATGTGTGGATCGGCGAGCCGTGCCGCCAGGACGCGGAACGTGTTGCGCACCACCCAGCGGTCGATCGACGGCATCAAGCCGTAACGCTCGGCAGCCGGAATGAAGCTTTGCGGCGTGACGAAGTTGCCATTCTCGTCGTTCAGCCGCAGCAGGATTTCGATATGCGCGCCTGCTTCCGCGGCATCGTCGTTGAGCGGCGCGATTTCTTGGGCATGAAGCCTGAAGCGGTTTTCTTCCAGAGCGGCATGCAGGCGTTGAACCCAGGCCATCTCGCCGAAGCGCTCCCGCAAGTCCATGTCGCCATCGCTGTGAATCTGGACGCGGTTGCGGCCCTTTTCCTTGGCCATGTAACAGGCGACGTCAGCCGCGCGCAGGGTTTCCTCGAGGGTGACTTGGGTGTCGGCGATCTGCACCAGGCCGACGCTGACACTGGTGTTGAAGGGCCTGCCGTCCCAGGCGAAATGCAGGTCCTGAATGGTGGCGCGCAACCGTTCGGCGGTGTCCGCCGCGGTTTCCGTGTCGCAATCGACGAGCAACACGCCAAACTCGTCGCCACCCAGCCGGGCCAGGAGATCGCCCGGCCGCAGTCCGTTGGTCAGCAGCCCGGATATCTGGCGCAGCAACTGGTCGCCGGCGGCATGGCCACAGGTGTCATTGACGAGCTTGAACTGGTCGAGGTCGAGATACATCAGCGCATGCTGGCGGGGCTGGTCCGGCAACTCGGCGATCGTTCTTTCCAGCTGGCTCTCGAAATCGCGTCGGTTGATCAGGCCGGTCAGTGCATCGTGCGACGCCTGCCATGAAAGCCGCTCGATATAGTCCTGCTCGCGCGTCATGTCGTGGAAGGCCAGCACCACGCCAACGACCTGGCCGGCGACGAGCAGCGGCGCGCCGTTCAATGCCACCGGAACAACCGTGCCGTCCATGCGCTGCAAGAGCTGCGGGCGGACATTGGAGCGGCGCGGCTCGCCAGCCAGAAGCCGCTCGATCAGGCGCGGCTCCTCAATGCTGGTATCCTTGTCCACCAGACGGAAGAGCGAGGCGATCGGTTTGCCCCGGGCGGCGCCGAACGGGCACGCAAGCAGCCGCTCGGCAACGGCGTTCATATAATCCAGCCGCCCATCCGCGCCGGTGCTGATCACGGCCTGGCCGATCGAGGCCAATGTGACCTGGGCACGCTCGCGCTCGGCATTGAGAGCATTCTGGAACGCCTGGCGTTGCCCGAGCAGCTTGCGCGTGCGCCACACCGCCAGCAGGATCAGCAACGCGGCTGTGACCAGATTGGCCAAGGTGAGCGCCATTTTGATGAAGCGCGAACCTTCGCCGAGACTGTCGGAAAACGCCTTGGAGAGCGGGCCGATCTGACGGTCGAGTTGATGAATCTCGGCCTTCCAGACCTTGGCCTGGGCCACGGACGCCGGCCCGTTCCTCAAGCTCTCGTGCATCGTGTCGCCGAGCCGCTCAATGGAGAGGATCATGTCGTCGGCGGCGGTCCAGTGCCGGATGGCGGCATCGAGATAGCTGAAACCGCGAAAATTCTGAAACAGCCAGATCAGCCCGCCCACATCGTCGGTGTGATTTCCGCCTTGCAGAAAGCCGGCGCGCGCCGCGTTGGTGTCGGGGACCGCTTGCTCGAGCGCGAGCCGTGCAGAACGATCGGCCAGCGGTACGGCGATCGCCTCGCGATACTCAGCAAAGAACTCATCGTTGCCGGTATCGGCGTAAAGGCTGAGGAAATAGATGGCGTGCTTTTGTCCCTTGGACCACTGGCTCTCACCGCCGACATAGGCGCGTACAGCTGACAATGTGTAAATACTGAGGCTGGCGACCAAGGCCTGGACCAGGACCACGGCGATGAATGGCCAAACGAGCCCGAGCAGCCGGGGGCTGGCATCTGTAGATGACAGTTTCATCGCAATTTCATGGAAGCCGCCATGGCCTGGTCAATGCACCTGTCCGACTGTTTCATCCGTCGGTTGAGGCTATGTTCTTCCCTCATGTCGTCCAGCAGTGGCGACAACAATCCGGTTATCACGGGGGGCTTAACAGCGAATAAATACTTGAGAACCCTTCCAATTGATGACTGCAACTCTCAGCAACCGTAGATTACCCCACGTCAAGAACACGCTTCAATTCCGGGTTGATTGTATTTTAACAATCGGTAGCCGTCTACCGGAGATCGCTGCGCTGTGGTGTTCAGAGGGCGGCTGCGCCCAGGAAGTATGCGCCGGCTCAAACCTGCGGAGCCGGCGAAGACTTTGGAATATGCAAGGTCCTCACCAGCGTCGAGAGGTCCGGCTCATCGATGAGCATCGCCGCATCGCTCGGCGTCAACCACGCCCGCTGCCGCCTTTTGGCTTCCTGCCAGTTGGCCAATTCCTCCGTCACGTCCAGCAGATAAACGATCACATCGACGCGGACGAAGCGATTGGCCAGCCGCTTCCAATAGGAATAGGTGCCGGCCGGATCCTTCAGCGTCTTGCCGAGCACACCGGCTTCTTCCTGCGCCTCGATGGTGGCTGCCTTGCGCCCGCTCTTGCCCTTCATAGGCCACCCTTTGGGGACGATAAAGCGCCTGGTGGTTCGTGACGTGACCAGCATGACCTCGACATCGCCCTTGGCACCCAGCCGAAAGGGTATGGCCGCCACCTGGCGGATCCTTTCCCCCTTCTTTGCCTTGCGTACGGCCTTTTTCTTGATTGCTGCCATAGCGAATCCAATCGACGTAATGCCCCTTAACGCGAAGCGCCACCGTTGCAAAACCCAAAACGCCCACGATGCCGTTCGGCACTTCAGGTACATAAGTCGGCTAAATAAATGGAAAACGCCGGCTTGTCAGCGACAATTGCTTAAAACAGTGGTGCCGATTGCCTGTGTCTGGCAGCTCGGCTTGAACTGCGGCACGACCGGCTGCGGCTGCTGCACGATCACGCGATCCTGGGCGCGGAACTGCTGTTGCTGCTCCTGGAACTGCTGCCGCTGCAGCCTGTTCTCCAGGGCCTGCAGGTCGTTCTGCTGGATCAACCGGTTGCCGGTACCGGGAATCTGGACCTGCGCGGAGGCGGAAATGCTGGCGCCCGCCAGCACGGCGGCGGCCAGAATTGCCGATACGAAAACGGTTGACGGGCGGAGTGGCGACATAAGCTTATTCCTGCAGGAAATGAATTCCCGAGCCGAATATAGGGTGTCTGTCCGGTTGCGCCATGGGCACGTCACCAATCGTGATGGACCCGGAGCATCAGCTGCCCGGTAGCAATCCCCATCGGTCGGTTTTTCTCTTCGCGGCCACCGAGAATCAGCCCGGAAAACCGGCATTGTACTTGACGGGCGCTGTCGATTCGCCGCTCTATCGGGCCGGCATCGGCAATGCCCGTCAGGGGTGGCGTCGCAGGGGAGGACCTTATGAGAAAGTATGCGTATTTCGTGGCAATGGTCGGTGCGGCCTGCATCGTCGGCTTGCCGGCCGTGGCGGCGCAAACCAAGGGTGACAAGGTCGTGCCGGCTGCTGCCGCCGCCGATGCACCGCAACTGCCGGGCGGTGCTTCGGCCTTGTCCGAAACCCATGGCGACTGGACCGTCAATTGCCAGATCACCGGCACGACCAAGGCGTGCAGCCTTTCGCATCAGCAGTTCAACAAGCAAAGCAACCAGCGCCTGCTGGCGATCGAGCTGTCGAGCAAGACCGGCGACGACGCGACGGGAACCCTGGCGTTGCCGTTCGGTTTGGCGCTGGCCAAGGGCATCACCTTGACGATCGATGACCAGAAGCTCGATGGCAGCCTGCAGTTCAACACCTGTCAGGTCGTCGGCTGCCTGGTGCCGGTGACGTTCGACGCGACCGTCACGCCCTTGCTCAAGGCAGGCACGACCTTGAAGATCGATGCCTTCGCGGCGGATACCGGGCAAGCGGTAAACTTTTCCATTCCATTGAACGGCTTCAGCGGTGCGCTGACCCGGACCGCGGAACTTCTGGCGAATTAGATCGACGGACTGTCAGATACCGGAGGCGCGTCAGGCATGGCGCGCCTTTTCCGCTTTCGGTGATCCGCATCACTCGACCTCGCGCAGACGATAGCCGACGCCGGTCTCGGTGGTGATGTAGCGTGGCTGGTCAGGGGTCTTCTCGATCTTCTGCCTGAGTTGGCGGACATAGACCCTGAGATATTGCACGTCGGTCGTGTCGCCCCAGACCTGTTTCAGCAGGAAATGATGGGTCAGCACTTTGCCGGCATACTGCACGAGGATGCGCAGGATGTCGTATTCCTTCGGCGACAGCTTGATCTCCCTGCCCTCGACCTTGACGATGCGCTTGACCAGATCGACGGAGAGATCACCGGTCTGGAAGACAGGCTTTTCACCCTGCTGCTGGAAGCGGTGGCGCAGCGCCACGCGGATGCGCGCGATCAGTTCGTTCATGCCGAACGGCTTGGTGACATAGTCGTCCGCGCCGAGTTCCAGCGCGCCGACGATGCCGGCCTCATCGGTTCGGCTGGACAGAATGACCACGGGAATGTCGAGGCCCTCGTCGCGCCATTTGCGCAACAGGTCATGGCCGCCCATGCCGGGCAGGCCAAGGTCAAGCAGGATCAGATCCGGCTTTTCCTGTCCAACCAGTTCGATCGCGGACTTGGCATTGGGTGCCTCGCTGATCGCGTAGCCCTGGCTGCCAAGGCCGACGCGCAGCAGTTTGCGGATCGGCGGCTCGTCATCGACCACCAAAATCCTGACGTTTGAGTTGGTCATGCCAGATCGTCCATGCTGGGGTCGCTCATATCGGGCAGTTCAGCCGGCACCGGCAGGCGGATGGTGAAGGCAGCGCCGGAGCGGTCGGTCCGGTTGGCCGCGGTGATCGTTCCGCCCATCGCCTCGACGAAGCCACGGCAGATCGACAGGCCAAGCCCGGTGCCGGCGCGGACCTGATCACCCTTGCGCACGCGGTAGAAAGTGTCAAAGACGCGTTCGAGATCGCCGGGCGGAATGCCAGGTCCTTCATCCATGATCTGCAGAATGACAGAACCATTGTCGGTCCAGCCCTGCAGGCGGATCGTAGAGGCGGGAGGTGCGTATTTCGCTGCATTGTCGAGAAGGTTGAACAGCACCTGCTCGAACAGGACAGGGTCGAGCCGCAGCATCGGCAGATCCGCGGGGATATCCACCTCGCTCTTGTGCTCGGCCATGATCTTTCTCGCCCTGTGCAAGGCGGAGCCGACGATGTCGCCGACATAATGGAAGGCGAAGTTCGGCTCCATCGCACCGGATTCGATCTTGGTCATGTCGAGCAGGTTGGCAATGAAGCGGTTCAGCCGCTCGGCCTCGTCGAGCACGGTCGACAGCAATTCCACCCGATCCTGCTCGGGAAGCGCGGGCGCGAATTCCCGCAGCGTGCCGGCGGCCCCCATGATGGAGGCGAGTGGCGTTTTCAGATCATGGGAGATGGAGGTCAGCAGCGCCGAACGCAGCCGGTCCGCTTCCGCCGCGAGCTTGGCCCGGTCGACGTCCGCGACAAGCTGGATGCGCTCGATGGCGACCGCCGCCTGGTCGGCCAGCGCATCGAGCAGGCGCTGCTGTTCAGGTGTCAGCAACGGACCTTGCCTGTCATTGTCGAGGCCAATGACGCCGATCGCCGTGCGCCCGGTTCTCAAGGGAAGGTAGAGGCGTTTTGCGCCAGGCAGCGTGTCGGCGCCACGCCCGGCGGCGCGGTTGTGCTCCCAGGCCCAGCGCGCGGCGGCGATGTCGGCTTCGGCCAGGGTATCATCGGGCGGATATCCGGCCCGGACCGCGATGGAGCCGTTTTCAGGCAGAAGCAGCACCACGCGCAGTTTCAGCATCGAGGCAATCTGAAAGGCCGTGGCCCACAGCACATCGTCGAGCGTGCCCGTGCCGGCCAGCTTCTTGGAGAAGAGATAGAGGTCTTCCGTGGTGCGGGCGCGCGATCGTGCCGCCACTGCCTGACGCTGCACACGCGCCGTCAGGTTGCTGGCGATGACCGCCACGCAGAAGAAAAAGCCGAGCGCGACAGCGCTTTCCGGGTCGCTGATGTCGAGCGTGTAGAGCGGGTCGAGAAAGAAGAAATTGTAGGCGAGCGCGCTGATGATGGAAGCAAAGATCGCAGGCCACAGGCCCACTGTCACAGCCGATGCCAGCACGCCCATGAGGAAGACAAGCGCTATGTTCCTGACATCAAGTACGCGCGACAGCAGTTCGCCAAACAGCAGTGCGGCCCCGACATAGGCGGTGACGATCAGGTAAGGCTTGATGTCGAAGCGCGCCGAGGCCGCCTGCGTGAAGGAGCGCGAGACTTGCGGCTGGTTGTGCTCGTCGCCGGAAACGACATGCACGCTGATGTTACCGGCGATGCGGATCAGTTCATGCGCGACGGAGCCTTCGAAAAACTCGCGCCAGCGCGACTTGCGCGGCCGGCCCGATATGATGTGGGTGACATTGTTGGCCTTGGCGTAGCGCACGATATCGACCGCGACATCCTGCCCCGGAATGGTGACCGCTTCGCCTCCCAGTTGTTCAGCGAGGCGCAGTGTCGCCGCCAGCCGGTCGCGGTCCTGCTCGGAGAGGCCGGTCGAGCGCGGCGTCTCGACATAGAGGGCCAGCCATGGCGCGCGCAGCCGCTCGGCCTGCCGGCGGGCGTAGCGCACCAGCGAGGCACCGCGCGGGTCCTCGTCGATCCAGACCAGCACCCGTTCGCTGGCGGCCCAAGGTCCTGATATGGCGTGGGCCTGCATGTGGTTGAGCAACTGGTCGTCGACGCGCTGGGCGGTGCGGCGCAGCGCCAGTTCCCTGAGCGCGGTCAGGTTGCCGGGCGAGAAATAATTCTCGATGGCGCGCTGGGCGGTGTTGGGGAAATAGACCTTGCCCTCCTCCAGCCGCTTGATCAGGTCGTCGGGCGTCAGGTCGATGATCTCGATGTCGTCTGCCTGGTCGATAATGGAATCGGGAACCGTCTCGCGGACACGGACCCGGGTGATCTGGGCGACGATGTCGTTCAGGCTTTCGACATGCTGGATGTTGAGCGTGGTGTAGACATCGATGCCGTGCGTCAGGATTTCCTGAACATCGAGATAGCGCTTCGGGTGGCGGCTGCCCGGCGCATTGGTGTGGGCTAGCTCGTCGACGAGAACCAGCGCCGGCCGCCGTGCCAGGATGGCATCGATATCCATCTCGTCGAGGACGCGGCCCTTGTAGTCGACATGGCGGCGCGGGATGATCTCATAGCCCTCGACCAGCGCCTGGGTCTCCTTGCGGCCGTGCGTCTCGACGACACCCACCACCACGTCGGTGCCGCCAGCCAGTCTGGCGCGGCCCGACATCAGCATCTCGTAGGTCTTGCCGACGCCAGGTGCCGCGCCGAGAAATATCCGCAGCCGGCCGCGCGCTTCCCGCTCCGCATGGTCGAGCAGCGCGTCGGGAGAGGGCCTGTTTTCAGCGTTGCTTCGATCGTCGGGCATCGGCATCCAATTTGAACGGCGCCGGGGATCGTGTCGATCCCCGGCGCTATCGTTCATTGTTTCGTGGCGTCGTCCAGCGCAAGGTTGAGCGCCAGCACATTGACGGTTGGCTCACCCATGAAGCCGAATTCGCGGTCCTCGACATGGCCGTCGACCAGTGTCTTGACCTTGACCTCTTCGATGCCCCTGGCCTTGGCAACCCGGGCGACCTGGAAATAGGCGGCTTCGGGGCTGATCTGCGGATCGAGCCCGCTGCCTGACGTGGTGACGAGATCCATCGGCACCGGGGCATCAGGGTTTTCGACCTTGAGCTTTTCGGCATCGCCCTTGATGCGGTCGATCAGCTTCGGATTGGTCGGGCCGAGGTTTGAGCCACCGGAGGAGGCGGCGTTGTAGCCGTCGCCGGCAGCCGAGGGGCGGCCATGGAAATAGCGGTCGCTGGCGAAGGCCTGCCCGATCAGGTCCGAGCCTATGACCTTGCCATCCTTTTCGATCAGGCTGCCATTGGCCTGGCGCGGGAACAGCGCCTGGGCGATGCCGGTCATCCCCAAGGGATAGACGAGGCCGGTGAGGACGGTGAAGAAGACGATCATGATGATCGCGGGTCTGATTTGCTTGAGCATGGACGTGATTCCTTATGCAAGGCCGAGGGCCGTGATGGCCATGTCGATTGCCTTGATGCCGACGAACGGCACGATGATGCCGCCGAGGCCGTAGACGAGAAGGTTGCGGCTGAGCAGCGCGCCGGCGCCGACCGCCCGGTATTTGACGCCTTTCAGCGACAACGGGATGAGCGCGATGATGATCAGCGCGTTGAAGATGATGGCCGACAGGATGGCGCTTTGCGGCGTCGCCAGATGCATGACGTTGAGCGCCTGCAGCGGGCCGGAGGTCTGCCCCGGCGCGATGTAGAAGGCAGCGAACATCGCCGGGATTATGGCGAAATACTTGGCCACGTCGTTGGCGATGGAGAAGGTGGTCAGCGAGCCGCGCGTCATCAGCAGCGCCTTGCCGATCTCGACGATCTCGATCAGCTTGGTCGGGTCGCTGTCGAGGTCGACCATGTTGCCGGCCTCACGCGCCGCCACCGTGCCCGTGTTCATTGCGACGCCGACATCGGCCTGGGCGAGGGCCGGCGCGTCGTTGGTGCCGTCGCCGCACATGGCGACAAGCTTGCCCTTGGCCTGCTCGTCGCGGATGAGCTTCAGCTTGTCCTCGGGCGTTGCCTGGGCAAGGAAGTCGTCAACGCCGGCTTCGGCGGCGATCGCCGCTGCCGTCATCGGGTTGTCGCCGGTGATCATCACCGTGCGGATGCCCATGCGGCGCAACTCGGCGAAGCGCTCGCGGATGCCGCCCTTGATGATGTCCTTGAGGTGGACGACGCCCAGCAGGCGCCCGTCACGCTCAACCGCCAGCGGCGTGCCGCCTGATTTGGCGATCTCGTCGGCGATGGTCTGCAGATCGCGCACGACATCGCTGCCGGGCCGCGTGGCGTGGGCGGCGACCGTCGACTGGCTGACATGGGCAAGCACCGAATCCACCGCGCCCTTGCGCACCGAGGAGCCGTCGATGTCGACCCCGCTCATGCGGGTCTGCGCGGTGAAAGGCACGAAGGTCGCATGCAGGGTGGCCATATCGCGGGCGCGGATGGCGTATTTCTCCTTGGCCAGCACGACGATCGAGCGGCCTTCCGGCGTTTCGTCGGCCAGCGAGGCAAGCTGTGCGGCGTCGGCCAGTTCCTGCTCGGTGACACCCTTGACCGGGCGAAACTCCGTCGCCTGCCGGTTGCCGAGCGTGATCGTGCCGGTCTTGTCGAGCAGCAGCGTGTCGACGTCGCCGGCGGCTTCGACGGCGCGGCCAGACATGGCCAGCACATTGAAGCGCACCAGGCGGTCCATGCCGGCGATGCCGATGGCCGAAAGCAGGGCACCGATGGTGGTCGGGATCAAGGTGACGAACAGGGCGACAAGCACGGTCACCGAGATGTAGCCGCCAGAATAGGAAGCAAAGCTCGGGATCGTCGCGGTCGCCAGCACGAAGATCAGCGTCATGCCGACAAGTAGGATGTTGAGCGCGATTTCGTTCGGCGTCTTCTGACGTTCGGCGCCCTCGACCAGCGAGATCATGCGGTCAAGGAAGGTGTGGCCGGAGGCGGCGGTGATGCGCACGCGGATCCAGTCGGACAGAACCTGCGTGCCGCCGGTGACCGCCGAGCGGTCGCCGCCGGATTCACGTATGACCGGTGCGGATTCGCCTGTGATCGCCGCCTCGTTGACCGAGGCGACGCCTTCGATCACTTCGCCGTCCGAAGGGATGATGTCGCCGGCTTCTACCAGAACGGCGTCGCCGACCTTCAGGCTGGTGCCGGGCACCAGCTTGAATTTTGTCCGGTCCTCGCCGATCAAAAGCTTGGCCTGGGTTTCGGTGCGCGCCTTGCGCAGCGAATCCGCCTGCGCCTTGCCACGCCCTTCGGCGACGGCCTCGGCGAAGTTGGCGAACAGCACCGTGAACCACAGCCAAATGATGATCTGCAGCGAGAAGCCGAGATCGCCACCGCCAGTGATGAGATCCTTGGCGAATAGCACGGTGGTGAGTGCCGAGACGACGGCGACGACGAACATCACTGGGTTCCTGACCAGGGTGCGCGGATCAAGCTTGCGGAAGGCGCCGCCGATGGCTGGCCAGAGGATGTGAGCATCCATGATACTGGCTGATTTTGAGTGGCTCATTTTGAAGATCCAGCTTCAGTGTTGTTAGGCGGCACCGACCGATCGGATGCCGAAAGAAGATGCGGAAGCCCGTAGGCAAGCAGCCAGAGAGCGATCATGGCGGCGGCAATGCCGAGAAAGGTCGACATGGTCGGAAAAGGAGGAGGCCGCTCATCCTTTCCGCGATCGGCGGGGTCCCGTTCGTTGCGGTGCATGTTTTTCAACCAGGACATGACGGTTCTCAGAATGTCTGCCCGTGGATCATCGCAAGATGCTCGATGATCGGGCCGACGGCGAGTGCCGGGAAGAAGGTGAGACCGCCGACGATCAGGATGACGCCGACCAGCAGTCCGACAAACAGCGGACCATCGGTCGGGAAGGTTCCGGCGGAGGCCGGAACCGTCTTCTTCGCCACCAGCGAACCGGCTAGCGCCAGCGCCGGGATGATGACCAGGAAGCGGCCCATCAACATGCCGATGCCGATGGTGATGTTGAACCAGGGCGTGTTGCCGCCGAGGCCGCCGAAGGCGGAACCATTGTTCGCGGCAGCGGAGGTGTAGGCATAGAGAACCTCCGAGAAGCCGTGCGGGCCGGCATTGCCCATCGACGCCACGCCGGTCGGCAGCACGACCGCGACGGCGGTGAAGATCAGCATGGCCAGCGGCAGGCACAGGATGGCGAGCATCGCCATCTTGATCTCCTTGGCCTCGACCTTCTTGCCGAGATATTCGGGCGTGCGGCCAACCATCAGGCCGGCAACGAAGACGGCAACGACGATGTACATCAGGATGCCGTAGAGACCGGCGCCGACACCGCCGACGATGACCTCGCCGAGCTGCATGTTGATGATCGGGATCATGCCGCCGAGCGCGGTAAAGGAGCCATGCATGGCGTTGACGGCGCCGCAGGACGCGGCCGTGGTGATGACGGCGAACAGGGCCGACATGGCGATGCCGAATCGGGTTTCCTTGCCCTCCATGTTGCCGCCGTTGATGCCCAGCGCGTGGACCAGCGGGTTCCCGGCGGCTTCCGCCCAGTAGCAGACGACGACGCCGGCGATGAACATGACGCCCATGGCGGAGAGGATCGCCCAGCCCTGGCGCTGGTTGCCGACCATGCGGCCGAAGACGTTGGTCAAGGCAGCGCCGATGGCGAAGATCGACACCATCTGGATCAGGTTGGAGATGGCGTCCGGGTTTTCGAACGGATGGGCGGAGTTGGCGTTGAAGAAACCGCCGCCATTGGTGCCCAGCATCTTGATGGCGAGTTGCGAAGCGACAGGGCCGATGGCCAGCGTCTGCTGTGCGCCTTCCAGCGTTGTGGCGTTGATGTAGGCGCCAAGCGTCTGCGGTACGCCGAGCCAGACATAGGCCAGGGTCAAGACGATGCAGAGCGGCAGCAGCAGATAGAAGGTGGCGCGGGTCATATCGACCCAGAAATTGCCGATCGACTTGCCGGAAGCGCGCGCGAAGCCACGAATCAGGGCGATGGCGATGGCGATGCCGGTGGCGGCGGAAACGAAGTTCTGCACCGTCAGGCCGGCCATCTGCACGAGGTAGGACATCGTGCTTTCGCCGCCGTAGTTCTGCCAGTTGGTGTTGGTCATGAAGCTGGCGGCGGTGTTGAAGGCCAATCCAGGCTCAACAGCAGTCATGCCGGCTGGATTGTAGGGGAGGCTGCCCTGCAGTCGCTGCAGGAAATACAGAACCAGGAAACCGGCCAGATTGAAGAGCAGCAGGGCCGCGGCGTAGGTGGTCCAGTGCTGTTCCTCGCGTTCGTTGGTTCCGGAAATGCGATAAAGCCCGCGCTCGAGCGGGCCGAGGATGGGCGACAGCAGCGTGCGGTCGCCGCTGAAGACGCGGTGCATGTAACCGCCGAGCGGCTTCACCAGCAAAATGATGATCCCGCAAAAGACGAGGATCTGTATCCAACCGTTCAGTGTCATGGCTGTGGCTTTCCGTGCCTTCAGAAGCGTTCAGGACGAACGAGGGCGTATGTCAGGTAGGCGAGCAGGAACAAGGTCACGCCACCACCGAGGATGTAATCGACAATCATGATCCGATCCTCGCTCAAATTCTGTCGCAAGCTTTGATGTAGGCGAAGGACAGGGCAAAAAATAAAACCCCTATCCCGAGAACAACGATGTCCATTTTGTTTGTTCCTTGTGTCCGCTTTGTATTTCACGACCTTGGTCGAAAGGGTCGCAATACCGCAAGGCGGTCCGCCGCTGTTTCACAAGCGACGGCACCGATGTGGTTTTCTCAGGCGGAATATGGACCCGATCGCCATAAAGGTTCGAGACGGGACGGGCAGGAAAGAAATAGGAATTTTATAAAGATTTTGGGTCGGAGGCTTGCTCCTGTGGGCGGAACAAATCCGCCAACACGAAATTGTCGGTGCGAGGGACAGCAAAGGAGACGACCATGGCAAAACAGAAAATGCTCGACGACCTCTTTCACGACACGTTGAAAGACATCTATTTCGCTGAAAAGAAGATCCTGGCGACACTGCCCAAAATGGCCAAGGCCGCTCAGAGCGCCACCCTCAAGGCCGCCTTTGAAAAGCACCGCACCGAGACCGAAGTACACGTCGCAAGGCTTGAAAAGGTCTTCGGCGTGTTTGGCAAGAAGCCGGTCGGCAAGACCTGCGCGGCCATCATGGGCATTACGGAGGAAGGTGCCGAGATCATCAAGGAGTACAAGGGTTCCCCTGCGCTTGACGCCGGGCTTCTTGCGGCTGCGCAAGCGGTGGAACACTACGAGATCTCTCGTTACGGCACGCTCAGGACCTGGGCAGAAGAGCTCGGCTTGAACGAGGCCGTGACACTTCTCGAAACGACATTGACGGAAGAAAAGGCGACGGACCAAGCCCTGACGCAGATCGCGGAGTCGGCGGTGAACATCGCCGCGGAAGCGGCATAGGTGGATCAATCCTTCTCGGAAAAGCGAAAGCCCGGCTGGGAGGGCCAAGCCGGGCTTTCTGTGATGGCTATTTGGGATCTAGCCACCACGACGGGAGGTGTCATCAATCATCAGGCGGCGTAGCCGCCATAGCCACGGGCAACGGCGCGCGCGCCGACAACGGGTTCGAGATCGGGCCAGAGAATGCCGGTGGCTTCGGCGAATTCGACCAGCGCCTGGCGCGCCTGATCCGTGGTGACATAGCCGGGGATGGCGAGGTCGCATGCCTTGATGGCATTTTGGTAGAGGGGCCCGCGACGGGAGGTCGTCCAGTCGGTAAGGAAATCGTGCATGTCGGCGAGCGAGGCAATCTCGCGCTTGAAGCCAAGGCCGACGGTCAATGCGACCGGTGAATGAAACAGCTTGTCGTGCATGAAGCGAGGCTCCTGATCTGTCGCGGCGCCGGGAGAAATATCCGGGCGCGTCCAAATGGGACGCCTTCAAACGCGCGACACGGCAGGAGGTTCCAGATGGGACGCGGACAGTTTTCGAGCTGAAGCCAGGGCAACGGACGCCCTACGTCAGATGTCCTGTCCACCAGCCATGGCTGCTGCTGACGCGGATCAACAGCACGCCGATACCTGCGATCATCGCTGCCCAGTAGAGGGGGGCGCCGATCTTCCAGCGCTCATCACCTGAGGCGTTGCGCTGGAGCTGCTTGCGAGCACCATAGAGACCGAACAGCAGCCCCAGATTGATGAGGATATCGAGCCAGATGACGCCCCGGCTGGAATATTCACCGCCGGGGATACAAAGCCGCCAGACAAAGGGCAGGATCAGCAGAGCGGCCATCACCCGGAATGGCGTCCATGATACTGGTTTGGTTTGGCCTGCGTCCGGCATGAGTTTTCTCCCCTCAGGAAAACGTGGGAAGACGATAGCATAGGGGGAGTCCCGCGATACCGGCTGTCACACACGAAGTGGTGAAGGGGCTGGACTTACAGGCAAGACGCTGAACAACAGCATCGACAAGAGCGAAACATGGGGGTTTGGTTTCAGTTGTTCCGTATCCCGCGCGCCGCCGGCAAGATGCTCAAAGCGAAACGCTGATTATTTGCCTGGTGGTTCGCCCTGGTCGTCCGGGCGTCTGGTCGCTCCTCGGGATCGACCCTTAAGCCATCTTCGAACTCTGGCAGCAAGGCCCCGGCTCTCTCCGGTCCGTGACAGCAATGGCTTGGCCGCCGGTTCCATATGGGCCTTATAGCGCTGCACGATTTCCTCGGGGTCATCTCCGTTCGCCACGAAGGACTGAAGCTCTGCTTCGAAATGGAGATGAGCGCAGCGAAAAGGCAATAGACCGGCGATCCGAGAAACCGTGGCGCGATAGGATTCGAACCGCGCCGGATCTTCGACGAGGCGCTTCAAAAACGGATCATCGAGGCTTTTTGCACCAACAAACAGCACACCCAGGCCATGCGAATGGACAAATTCCAACGAGGGGAATTCGTGCTTCAATTCTTCCCAGAGGCGCCAAACACCAAAGCCATGATCCCGTTCCATCGTGTCGTGAAAGAGCACCACTCCGCGCTCGCTCATGACGGGCAACCAGGTATCAAAGTCGTGCTTGACGGCTTCATAGGTGTGCAGGCCGTCGATATGCAGCAAGTCGACCGGGCGGCCGTCAAATCCTTCCCGGGCGTGATCGAATGTTGAGCGCAGCAAATGCACGCCGGAAAAATTCCGATCCAGATATGATCGCAGATCGGCATACATTTCGTCGCCTTCGTATGCCTGCGTGTGGATGTCGCCCGCCCAGGTGTCGATGCCCCACAATTCTGTCTCCAGATCATAGGCTTGCGAAGCGCTTGCCGCGGCAATCAAGCTGGCCCCCCAGTGGACGCCGAGGTCAACGTAACGCGCAGGCTTCAGATTTCGAAACAGGACGAAAAGGAAAGGAATATGACCGTGCCATGCTGTTGCGGGCAGCTTTAGAGGCAGTGAAAACAGAGGAGCAATGTAGCCCTCGTGCACTCTGATGGGATCGGCTGAACGTTCAGGCTCTTGCAACATTTACACCTCGCCCGGCACTATAGCCGAGGCCGCAAGAGCCTTACTGAGCGATTTCGCAATGCGGGACAAAAGACTGGCGGAGAGAGCGGGATTCGAACCCGCGTTACGGTCTCCCGTAAACACACTTTCCAGGCGTGCGCCTTCAACCACTCGGCCACCTCTCCGTCCTTGCATTTTCGCATCGGCCGGTTTCGCCGCGCGGGTTGGGGACAATGCAGTCCCTTCAGGGTTCCGCTGCGCGATTTCCGCAGCGTGAGCGTCGCCAACCAGCAAACGCCTTCCCTTCGCACCTGAGCCGTCAAAGCAACAGGCGCGGGGGCTCATCTAGTCGATCCGGCGGCGAATGCCAAGCCATAACGGCACTCTATTCGCTTTGGCCGGTGTTGAACGTTTTGCCGAGCCGTCAGAGCGCTCGTTTTCATGTGGCGGCGGCCGCGAATAATGTGCACCGTACAGGCGGCAATGACCGTGCCGCTTGACTTCGTCCTTAGCCGCCTGTCGAGTGATCCAGCAGGCTTTGCGGGGGGCATCGTCGGGATGACATCGACCCATGAACAGCCGGCGGGCCCGCCGCCGGGGATACGGCCGGACAGCGGGTTGTCTTATGTGCCGCCGGGCTGGCTTGTCTTCGTCATGGCGTGGTCGGTCTACGGCCTGGTTTCGTCCTGGCGGTTGTTTTCGGACCACGGCCTGCCCGACAGCGTCTTCTATCTCATCTATGGCGGCCTAGCCGTCGACATCATCACGCTGCTTTGGGGGCTCTACCTGCTCGGCCTCGCCTTTGGCCGCTCGGCGCGGTTCCCGCGCCAGTTCACCATTTGGCAGGTCGCCACCATCCTGTGGCTGCTGGCGCGGCAGGCTTATTTCCTGGCCACCCCCGGTTTCGTTTTCTCGGGCCGGGGTTTGGTCATCACCGCCGCGGAAATCGCCATCGGGGTGCTCTGCATCTATCTGCTGCGCCGCGGCTCCGGCGCGGAAACGGTCTATGCCAGCGCTGAGACCGAACGACCGCCGGTCTTCGTCTCGATCATCGCTGCCGTGCTCGGCACCATCCTTGGTGCTGTCATTGGCGCGGTGGGCGGGTTCTTCGCCGGCTCGGTGATCGCGGATGCTACAGAGATGAGCTGTTTCGAGGGCGCCTGCGGGTACTTTGCCCTGTTCATAGGGATTGGCGGACTGATTGTCGGCGCCATTGGCGGAGGCATTTTCGCTGTCTGGTGGGTGCATCGGCGAAAGCGCAAACCGGCCGGCTAGGCTGTGTCGGCGAGATCTTCATTTCGCATCCGGGATTCAAATTCGCGTGTCGCGATTGCGCATGCAACGCGCCCATTCTATTTCTCGGTCCGAAACACTTGCTGGAGAATCCCGGGAGGGGCCTGCGAGGGAGAAAGGTGTCTGATGATCCGTTTCGTCTTCCGTCTCGCGGCCATGGTCGCGCTGTCGATCTCGGTGATCATGGCGGTGCTCGACGCGACACGCACGGTGGCGGCTTCGGCGCTTGTGCTGACCCCGCTCAACGCCAGCTGGCTGGCCGTCTCGCCAGACACGCGGGCGGCTTTCGAAACCTTCATTCGCGGCAAGGTCAATCCGCTGCTGTGGGACGGTGGCATCGCCTGGGTGCTCAACCAGCCCGGCTTTGCCGTGTTCGCGGTGCTTGCCTTTCTGCTCTACGCGCTGGGCTATCGGCGCCAGCCGCGCACCGGGCAGTTCGCGCCGACCTGATGACTTGCCGCTGACTGTCCCCCAAGCCGAAAAGGCAGACCGCGCATGTTTTTTCTCAGCGACATGCTGAACAAGAAGCTCAATCTGCCAAAGCCTTCCGAGGCGCTGCCGGGCCGCGCCAAGGCGATTGCGACGACTTCAAAGCACCACGTCCTGAAAAGGCCGCTCAAGGGGCCTTATCCCCAAGGGCTGGATACCGCGATGTTCGGGCTTGGCTGTTTCTGGGGGGCGGAGCGGCTGTTCTGGCAGACCGAGGGCGTCTGGGTCACCGCCGTCGGCTATGCCGGCGGCATCACGCCCAACCCGACCTATCAGGAAACCTGTACCGGTCTCACTGGCCACACCGAGGTTGTCCTCGTCGTCTACGACCCCAGGATCGTCTCTTACGCCGAGCTTTTGAAACTGTTCTGGGAAAGCCACGACCCGACCCAAGGCATGCGCCAGGGCAATGACGTCGGCACCACCTATAGATCGGCGATCTATGCGCTGGACGACGCACAATATCGGGCGGCGACCGCCTCGGCTGAGGCTTACGAGGTGTTGTTGCGCGGTGCCGGCCGGGGCAAGATCACCACCGAAATCGCAACGGCGCCTGAATTCTATTTCGCCGAAGGCGATCATCAGCAGTATCTGGCCAAGAACCCCTATGGCTACTGCAACCTCAAGGGCACCGGCGTCGCCTGCGCCATTCCGGCCGCGACCTCCGCCTGAGCGCTTTGGCGAAACGAATGAACCGTTGCCGGGCGCAGCCGCGCCATGCTTTTCCAAAAGGTCAAAATTCCGCGTGAATTTTGTTTCGGGGCATGCCAGATTGCCCAGGAGCGGGAGGGGAATACACTCCTGGCTGACGTCGCTTACTTGCCGGTGAACCGGGCGGGCAGGCGGTGCGTAACGGAAAAAATAACCGACAGGGTGTGGATCACATGAAACGTATCGTTCTCGGCCTCCTGGCCGCAACTGCAATGGTTCTTCCGGCTTTCGCCGCCGATGTTCAGCCGGCCATCCTCTATGACCTGGGCGGCAAGTTCGACAAGTCCTTCAACGAGGCCGCCTATCACGGCGCCGAGAAGTTCAAGACCGAGACCGGCACGCCCTATGTCGAGTTCGAAGTGTCCAACGCCTCGCAGCGCGAGCAGGCGCTTCGCCGCTTCGCCGAGGACGGTCACAATCCGATCGTCATGGCCGGCTTTGCCTGGGAAGATGCGCTGAAGAAAGTCGCGGCCGAATATCCCGATCTCAACTTCGCCATCATCGACGATGCCGTCGACCTGCCCAATGTCCGCTCGCTGGTGTTCAAGGAGAATGAAGGCTCCTACCTCGTCGGCATCATGGCGGCGATGGCATCGAAGTCGAAGAAGGTCTCCTTCATCGGCGGCATGGACATCCCGCTGATCCGCAAATTCGAATGCGGCTATGTCGGCGGCGCCAAGGCGGCCGGTGCGACGGAAGTCATCCAGAACATGACCGGCGACACGCCGGCGGCCTGGAACGACCCGACCAAGGGCGGCGAAATCGCCAAGACGCAGATCGACCAGGGCTCCGACGTCGTTTACGCAGCGGCCGGCGGCACCGGTGTCGGCGTTCTGCAGGCGGCGGCTGATGCGGGCAAACTCGGCATTGGCGTTGATTCCAACCAGAATGGCCTGCAGCCCGGCAAGGTGCTGACCTCGATGATGAAGCGCGTCGACGTTGCCGTTTACACCGCCTTCATGGATGGCAAGAACGGCACCTTCAAGGGCGGCCTCGAGAATCTCGGCCTCAAGGAAGGTGGCGTCGACTACGCCATGGACGACAACAACAAGGCGCTGGTGACCGACGCTATGAAGGCCGCTGTCGAAAAGGCCAAGGCCGACATCATCGCCGGCACGATCAAGGTGCACGACTATACGGCTGACAACGCCTGCCCCTATTGATCGGCGGCCTCTGTTGCCATGATCTGCGGACCGCCGGGCGCTAGCCCGGCGGTCTTGCTTTTTCAGACCGGGAAGATCTGAACCAACCACCGAGAGATGATGTTTGAGAGTGCGATGCCGCCGACAATCGAGCCGATGGTCGAAAGCGATGTCACAACCGTCGCGCGAATGCGGGTGGCTGCGTTTTTCGAAGGCACCGGCAGGACGCTTGAGGACGATGCGGCCGACCTTCGCAAGCTGCTCCTCGGCGATGGCTTCGAGGCCGCATTTGTTGCCCGTATCGGCGGTGTGCCGGTTGGGACCTGCCTGCTGGTCCGCCATGAGCTGGAGCCGGCGCATGAATTGACACCGTGGCTGGCCGGGCTTGTCGTCGATGCCGGCCATCGGCACAAGGGGATCGGTGCCGCGCTGGTCAAGGCGGTCGAGGCGCATGCCGCGTCAGCCGGTGTCGAGATGCTCTACCTCTACACATGGGAAGCGCGTGAATTCTACGCGGCGCTCGGCTGGGGTGCGGTTGAGAGTGTCGAGCAGGACGGCGAAACGATGATGCTGATGGCACGTCGGCCTGGGCTATAGTCTTCCCGAGATATAGCCGAGGACAAAAGCGGCAATCAGCCCGGCGGCGACGAGAAATCCCCGCTGGCCGCCGAGCGCGTGCAGTCCCATGCCATATGGTGGGCGGGCGAGGCCGCGGATCACTGGTTTGATGTCGTCCAGGCCTGAGGCGCGCATCTGCGGCAGTTCGGCAATCCGCGCGGTGATCTGGTTCCAGCGGTCCCTTTCGTCCGCAGGCCGGGCTCTGTCGAAGACATGCATGCGCTCGGCGAGTTGCACCACCGCATCGCGGAAGGCAGGATCGATTTCGAGGTCCCGCTCGGCGCGCTCCCGCTCGCTGTCATTCATCAGTCCCAGCACATAATCGCCGGCCCGTGCCATGCGGTCGCTTTCGCTGGCCATGGCATCCCCTCCATTGCTACCAGTGCGGCGGTTTGGTCACCGGTATCTCTGGCGCGGCCTGCTCTTCCAGCGCCAGAAAACGGTCGGTCAATGCGTCAAGCTTGCGCTGCATGCGCTCGATCACCTTCCACTGCTCGGCGATCTGGCCGGACAGTTCCTCAATGGTCTTTTCCTGCTCGGCGGCGCGGATTTCCAGCGTCGTCAGCCGGTCGGCAGGCATGATCATTCAAAATCCCCAGTCTTGCATCGCAATGCCTTGCGCCTTGTCAGGCCCAGGCTTCGCCATATTAGCGAATGTGAGGGCGCCGGCCACGTTGGAAATTGACAAGCATGCAGGGATTTGTCGAGAGTGGCATTGCTACGGCCAATTGGCATGGGCGGAGCGTCATGCTAGGCGTTTTGACCAAGTGATAAAAAAATAAGAGTGGGACAGGCTGCATGGCGCAAGCCGCAATCGAGCTGATCGGCATCAACAAAAGTTTTGGCGCCGTGCGCGCCAACCGCGACATCAACCTGGAGATCGCGCGCGGCACCATCCACGGCATTGTCGGCGAGAACGGCGCCGGCAAATCGACGCTGATGTCGATCCTTTATGGTTTCTACCAGGCCGATAGCGGCGAGATTCGTGTCGGCGGCAAGCCGGCGTCGATCAAGACGCCCAACGACGCGATCGCGCTCGGCATCGGCATGGTGCATCAGCATTTCATGCTGGTCGACAATTTCTCGGTGCTGGAAAACATCATTCTCGGCGCCGAAAGCGATGCGCTGCTGAAGAAGAGCATCGCCAAGGCGCGGTCCGAGCTCGAACGTCTCGAACGCGAATATGGCCTGGAAGTCGATCCCGATGCGATCATCGAGGAGTTGCCGGTTGGCCTGCAGCAGCGCGTCGAAATCCTCAAGGCGCTCTATCGCGGCGCCGAGATCCTGATCCTCGACGAACCGACGGGCGTGCTCACACCGGCCGAGGCCGACCACCTGTTCCGCATCCTCAAGCAGCTGAAGGAGCAGGGCAAGACGGTGGTGCTGATCACGCACAAATTGCGCGAGATCATGGCGATCACCGACACGGTTTCGGTCATGCGCCAGGGCACGATGGTGGCGACGCGCGAAACCGCCAAGACCACGGTCGAGGAACTGGCCGAGCTGATGGTCGGGCGGCGCGTGCTGCTCAGGGTCGAGAAGGGCGAGGCGGCGGCCGGTGGCGTCAAGCTCGCGGTCAAGAACCTGACGGTGAAGGATTCGCGCGGCGTCACCATGGTCGACGACATCTCCTTCGATATCCGTGCCGGCGAGATCGTCGGCATCGCCGGCGTTGCCGGCAACGGGCAGTCGGAACTGCTGGAAGCGATCTCCGGCATCAGGCGGGCCGTCTCGGGCTCGGTCATGCTCGACGGCAAGCCGATCGATCTGACCGGTGCCGCCGATCCCGGTGAGTTGCGCGACCGGGGCCTCGCCCATGTGCCGGAAGACCGCCATCATGTCGGGCTGGTGCTGGCCTTCGAGGAGAACGAGAATTCGATTCTCGGCTATCACGATGACCCGCGCTACCTGAAAGGGCCGTTCCTCAACATCGACGCCATCATGGCCGATGCGAAGGACAAGATTGAGAAATACGACATACGTCCCGGCAATCCGCGCCTGAAGACCGCCAATTTCTCCGGCGGCAACCAGCAGAAGATCGTGCTGGCGCGCGAGATGGAACAGGATCCCGGCGTGCTGATCGTCGGCCAGCCGACGCGCGGCGTCGATGTCGGCGCCATCGAATTCATCCACAAGCGGCTTATTGCCATGCGCGACCAGGGCAAGGCGGTGCTGGTGGTCTCGGTCGAACTCGACGAGATCCGCTCGCTCTCCGACCGCATTCTGGTGATGTTTGCCGGCCGCATCGTCGGCGAGCGCGGCAGCGACGCGACCGAAGGCGAGCTTGGCCTGCTGATGGCCGGTGTCGAACACCAGGAGGCAGCGCAATGAGCACGCCATACGCCAAGCTGCCAGCCTGGGCCGATTACGGGCTGATCCCGCTGATCAACCTGTTCGTCGCCTTCGTCGTCGCCGGCTTCGTCGTCATGCTGGTCGGCGAGAACCCATTCCGGGCCGCCGTCATCCTGGTCGAGGGCGCTTTCGGCAAGGGAACAGGCATCGCCTTTACGCTCTTCTATGCCACCACCTTCATCTTCACCGGCCTGTCGGTCGCGGTCGCGGCGCATTGCGGCCTGTTCAATATCGGCACCGAAGGGCAGGCCTATATTGCCGGCCTCGGGGTCGCCGTGGTCTGCCTCACCTTCGACAGCGTGTTGCCGTGGTGGCTGACCTTTCCGCTGGCGATCGTCGCGTCTGCGGTTGTCGGCGCGCTCTGGGCGCTCATCCCGGCCTATCTGCAGGCCAAGCGCGGTTCGCACATCGTCATCACCACCATCATGTTCAACTTCATCTCCGCTTCGGTGATGGTCTACCTCCTGGTGGGGCCGCTGAAACCCGCCGCGTCCCAGGCGCCGCAGACGCGCAACTTCTTCGCGGGGGGGGAGTTGCCGAAGCTCAATTGGATGATCGAGCTGTTCGGCGCCAAGATCCGCTCGGCACCGTTCAATATCTGCTTCCTGCTGGCACTGCTCATGGCCTACCTGGTCTGGCTGCTGATCTGGCGCACCAAGCTTGGCTATGAAATGCGCACCTATGGCCACAGCCCGAAAGCGGCGCGCTATGCCGGGATTTCCGAAACCCGCATCATCATCGTCGCGATGATGATTTCGGGCGCGCTGGCCGGCATGATGACACTCAACCCGACCATGGGCGACCAGCACAATGTGGCGATCGATTTCGTCTCGGGCGCCGGGTTCGTCGGCATCGCGGTGGCGCTGATGGGCCGCCTGCATCCTGTCGGCATCGTGCTGGCGGCGATCCTGTTCGGCATGCTCTACCAGGGTGGCGCCGAACTCGCCTTCGAGATGCCGGCCATCAGCCGCGACATGATCGTCATCATTCAGGGCCTGGTCATCCTGTTCGCCGGTGCGCTCGAACACATGTTTCGGCCCTATATCCAGTCGCTGTTTGCCTCCTTCAGTCCGCGCGCGGTCGGCATGGAAGCCGTCAAAGGGAAGGGTGCCTGAGATGGATATTTTCAACGCCATCATTCAGACGCTGGACTCGACCATCCGCCTGTCCGTGCCTCTGCTGCTTGCCTGCCTCGCTGGCCTCTATTCGGAACGCGCCGGCATCTTCGACATCGGGCTTGAAGGCAAGATGCTGGTCGGCGCCTTTGCCGGTGCCGCGGCGGCCGCCGTCTTCCATTCGGCCTTTCTCGGCCTCGGCATGGCCATCGTGGTTTCTGTCGCTTTCGCCATGGTGCACGGCTTTGCCTCGATCACCCATCGCGGCAACCAGATCGTTTCCGGTGTGGCGATCAATTTCATCGCGGCGGGGTCAACCATCATCCTTGGCCAGGCCTGGTTCCAGCAAGGTGGGCGCACGCCCGCGCTGGGGGAGGGTGAGCGCTTCGCGCCGATAACCCCGGCGACCGTATCGGATTTCCTGGCCAACTATCATTTTGGCACCGACAGCCTGGCGGATGTCCTGATATCGATACGCGGGCTGATTTTGTATGTGCCGGCTCTGATCGCCAACGCGATTGGAAACATCCCCGGCGTCGGCCCGGTTTTCAACGAGCTGATCCTCGGCCACTCGATCCTCGTCTATCTCGCTTTCCTGATGGTGCCGTTCACCTGGTGGGTGCTGTTTCGCACCCGCTTCGGCTTGCGCCTTCGCGCGGTCGGCGAGAATCCGGCGGCGGTCGATACCGCCGGCATTTCCGTCGCGTGGCTGCGCTACCGGGCGCTGATCTGTACGGGCATCCTCACCGGTGTCGCCGGCGCCTATCTGTCGATGGCGCAAAATGGCGGCTTCGTGAAGGACATGACCGCCGGCAAGGGCTATATCGCGCTGGCGGCGCTGATCTTCGCCAAATGGAAGCCGGTCAACGCCATGTTCGCCTGCCTGCTGTTCGGCTTCCTCGACGCGCTGTCGATCCGCCTGCAAGGCTCGCCGCTGCCGATCATCGGCAAGGTGCCGGCGCAGTTCATGCAGGCGCTGCCCTACATTCTCACCGTCATCCTGCTCGCCGGCTTCATCGGCAAGGCGATCCCGCCGCGCGCCGGCGGCGTGCCCTATGTCAAGGAACGCTGAGCGCCGGCTTTTGGACATGATCATCGGAGAGAACACCTAGATGTCGCATGATCTGTTCGAAGCGGCCCAGGCTGCCATGGCCAAGGCCTACGCACCCTATTCCAAGTTTCCGGTGGGTGCCGCGCTACGCACCGAGGATGGGCGCGTCTTTACCGGCGCCAACATCGAGGTTGCGTCCTATCCGGAAGGCTGGTGCGCCGAAACCACGGCGCTTGGCCATTACATCATGGGCGGCGGCGGCAGGATCACAGAGATTGCCGTCATCGCCGAACGCATGGCGAAATGCTCGCCTTGCGGCGGCTGCCGGCAACGGCTGGCCGAATTCTGCCAGCCCGACACAAAACTCTATCTCTGCGACAACAGCGGCGTGGCTGAAACCGTGACCATGGGCGACATGCTGCCCTACGGCTTCCGTGGCGATATCTTGAAATGAAGAGCTGGCTGAAATGACGGAAAAGGCCCTCGATCATCTCGTCGAAAAGCTGGACGGGCTGGCGCCGGCCACGGCACTGGTGCTGGGTTCGGGCCTGGGCGGGCTGGTCGATCAGATTGAGAACCCGGTCCGCATTCCCTATGCCGACCTGCCGGGCTTTCCCAGAAGCGGCGTCACCGGCCACGCCGGCGAGGTGGTGGCGGGGCTGTTTGCCGGTACGCCGGTGTTGATGCTGTCGGGCCGCGCCCATTATTACGAGCACGGCAACGCCGCCGCCATGCGGCCGGTGCTGGAAGTGCTGGCCGGCATCGGCATCACGAAACTGATCCTCACCAATGCCGCCGGTTCGGTCGATCCGGAGATGGCGCCGGGGTCGGTGATGCTGATCACCGATCACATCAATTTCTCGGGCACCAATCCGCTGATCGGAGAGCCGAGCGACCGCCGCTTCGTCGGCCTGACCGAAGCCTATGACGCTGGCATCCGCAAGGCGATCGAGCGGGCGGCCAAGGCAACCGGCACCAGGCTGCACAAGGGCGTCTACATGTGGTTCTCGGGGCCGTGCTTCGAAACACCGGCCGAAATCCGCATGGCGCGCGTCATGGGCGCGAACGCCGTCGGCATGTCGACCGTGCCGGAGGTCATTCTTGCCCGCTTCCTTGGGCTGCGCGTCGCTGCCTGCTCGGTGGTTACCAACCTTGCCGCCGGAATGACTGGCGCGGAGCTATCGCATCAGGAAACCAAGGACATGGCGCCGGTCGGCGGGGCACGGCTGGCGACGATCCTCCAGCGTGTGTTCCGCGACGGGTTGCCGGAGAGTGAAGGTTCCGCCTGATGCTTCCGCAGGAAATCATCCGCCGCAAGCGCGACGGCCAGAAGCTGTCCGCGCAGGAGATCGCCGCGCTGGTCGATGGCGTGACGTCGGGCGCTGTGTCGGACGGCCAGGTCGGCGCCTTTGCCATGGCGGTGTTCTTCAACGGCATGAGCCGCGATGAAGCCGTGGCGCTCACCATGGCCATGCGCGATTCCGGCGACGTGCTCGACTGGTCGGATCTGCCAGGACCGGTCACCGACAAGCATTCGACAGGCGGCGTGGGCGACAATGTCTCGCTGATGCTGGCGCCGATCGTGGCTGCCTGTGGCGCCTATGTGCCGATGATTTCCGGCCGTGGCCTTGGCCACACCGGCGGCACGCTGGACAAGATGGATGCCATCCCCGGTTATGTCAGCCAACCCGACATCGCGCTCTTCCGCAAGGCGGTGCTGGAAACGGGCTGTGCCATCATCGGCCAGACCGCCGATCTGGCGCCAGCCGACCGCCGGCTCTATGCGATCCGGGATGTGACGGGCACGGTCGAATCGGTGCCGCTGATCACCGCCTCGATCCTGTCGAAGAAACTCGCGGCCAGCCTGCAGTCGCTGGTGCTCGACGTCAAGGTCGGCAATGGCGCCTTCATGGAGAAATCGCGCGACGCGACCGCGCTGGCCAACAGCCTTGTCGAGGTCGCCAACGGCGCCGGGCTGAAGGCCTCGGCGCTGATCACCGGCATGAATGAACCACTGGCGTCCGCCGCCGGCAATGCGGTCGAGGTGCGCAACGCCGTGGATTTCCTCACCGGCCGGCTTCGCGACCGCAGGCTGGAGGAAGTGACGCTGGCCCTGGCCGCCGAAATGCTGCAATCGGCCGGGCTGGTGTCGTCCAATCAGGACGGCATGCGGCGCGCCACCGAAACGCTGGCCAGCGGCCGTGCCGCCGCCACCTTCGCGCGCATGGTGGCGGTGCTGGGCGGCCCTGCCGATTTCATCGAGAGGCCGGAGAAATATCTGCCTGCGGCGCCGACGGAATTCGTTGCGAGGGCGAGCGGAAACGGCTTCGTCACCGGCATTGCCACGCGGGATATCGGCCTGGCCGTGGTCGGGCTTGGCGGTGGCCGCACAAGGCCGGATGACAAGGTCGATCCGGCGGTCGGCATCACCAGACTTTTGCCGATCGGCGCGGAGGTTCGAGACGGCGAGGCACTGGCGCTGATCCATGCCCGTTCCGCCGCGGATGCCGAAGCCGCGGCAACGGCCGTGCGTTCGGCCTATACGGTCGGCGTTTCGAAGCCTGTAGCCGACAAGAGCGTCATCCGGCGCATTCTGCCGCGCGGCTGAAGTCAGAAAAGTTTCCGGTTTTCGGTCTACTGAACGAGCAGCAGCGCGCCGTTCTCGGCCTGATATTTGTCGAGCCGGTTGAGGAAGCTCATGCCGATCAGATTGGTTTGCAGCGCCCTGTCGTCGAGCACGATGGCCTGCACGTCGTTGATGGTGATGCTGCCGATCTGCAAGCGGTCGATCATCACCACGGCCGCCTTGATGGAGCCATTGGCGGTGTTGACCTCGCGGTTGAAATCGGACGCGTTCAGCGACAGGCCAATCCTGCGCGCCGTCGAGGTGTTGACGGCGACGAGCGTCGCGCCGGTGTCGATCATGCCATCGACCTGTCGGCCGTTGAGCTTGAACGTCGATGAGAAATGGCCACGCGCATCGGCATTGACGACAACCTTGCGGCCAAGCAGTTGCGGCGTCGTCGGCTTGTTGGGCACCGAGACCAGGTTCACGTCCGGTTGCGCTTCGTCCGCCGGCTTGGCGGGTACCGCCGATTTCAGCAGGCCGTCGAAGGCCTGCGGGTTTGTCTGAAAGATGATCGGGATCGATGCCGATATTCCGGCAAACGCGCCAAGGATGAGAAGCTTTTGCAGCATGGATCGGCCTTTGTGGGAGCCGATCCTTAATCCCGGGATGGTGTTTGCCGCTTTAACGCCAGCCGAAACCGTGCGTTTTCGTAAACGATTGGTAAACGCGGCTACTTGGTGCCGTACATCCGGTCACCGGCATCGCCGAGCCCTGGCATGATGTAGCCCTTTTCGTTGAGCTGGCGGTCGATGGAGGCGGTGAAGACCGGAACGTCAGGATGCGCCGTGGTAAAGCGCTCGATGCCTTCCGGTGCGGCCAGCAGGCAGAGAAAGCGGATGTTGGTGGCGCCGCGTTCCTTCAACTTATCGATCGCCGCGATCGCCGAATTGGCGGTGGCCAGCATCGGATCGACAACGATCACCAGCCGGTCGCCAAGGTCGCTCGGCGCCTTGAAGAAATATTCGACCGCTTCGAGTGTCTCGTGGTCGCGGTAGAGGCCGACATGGGCGACGCGCGCCGCCGGCACGAGGTCGAGCAGGCCTTCGAGCAAGCCATTGCCGGCGCGCAGCACCGAGGCGAAGACAAGCTTCTTGCCTTCCAGTGTCGGCGCTTCCATCGTCTCCATCGGCGTCTCGATTGTGGTCGTCGTCAGTTCGAGGTTGCGGGTGACCTCGTAGCCGAGCAGCAACGAGATTTCGCGCAGCAGCCGCCGGAAACCGGCGGTCGATGTTTCCTTCTTGCGCATGATGGTCAGCTTGTGCTGGACAAGCGGATGGTCGACGACGGTGACACCCTTCATGGTGTTCTCCTGAATTCCAGCTGTTGGAACGACCCTATCGGCAATGCGTCCCGCAAGGAACCGTTTGCCGGCGCCGACCACAGCTTTGTCGAAGAAAATCAGCGCGCGCTGCCGTTCAGCTTGGCGAGAAGGGCGGTCCTGGTCTTCCTGTCGACGAAAGCGGCTTCGATGGCCGTGCGGGTGACATTGGCCAGCGCCTTCTCGTTCATGGCGAAATGCTCGGCGGCGATGTCGTATTCGCGCTTCAGCGAGGTCCAGAAATAGGGCGGATCATCGGAATTGAGCGTCACCTTGCAGCCGGCCGCCTGCAAGGCCGGAAACGGATGGTCGGCAAAGCTGTCGAAGACTTTCAGCGCGATGTTGGAGCCAGGGCAGCATTCGAGAACGATCCCTTCGTCGGCGATGCGCCTGACAAGGTCCGGATTCTCGATGGCGCGCACGCCATGGCCGATGCGGGAAGGGCGGATGTGGTCTAGCGCTGCCGCCACGCTTTCCCAGCCCATCAACTCCCCAGCATGGATGGTGATGCCGAGCCCAGCTTCACGCGCGATCTCGAAGGCACGCACATAATCCTCGAAATCACCCATCCGCTCGTCGCCGGCGACGCCGAAGCCGGTCACCAGCGGATTGCCGCAGCGTGCCGCGAAGCGCGCCGCCTGCTCGATGGACTCGACGCCGACATGGCGTACGCCGGTGACGATCATGCGGCCTTCGATGCCGGTCTTGGCCTTGGCGCGGGCCATGCCTTCACCAAGCGCATCGGTGTAGGCCTTGGGCGACAGGCCGGCCTTTTTCGCATGATCCGGTGAGGTAAAGACCTCGGAATAGATGGCGCCATCGCGGGCAAGGCTGGTCAGATAGTGGTCGGCCAGCCGGGCATAATCCTCCTCGGTGCGGAACAGATCGGCGGAAAAATCGTAAGCCGCGAGGAAGGAGGTGAAATCGTGCCAGACAAAGGAGCCGTTCTGAATATAAGGCGAGGTGTCCTTGCCGTATTTCCTTGCCTGGCTGATGACGAGTTCGGGCGCCGCCGCCCCTTCGATGTGGCAGTGCAGTTCTGCTTTCAAAGGCATTCAATCTTCCCGTCTGGTCGGTCCAGGTCGCAAACGCCCACCACCTGGAAGCGCGGCCGAACACCGCGCCTTAAACAATAGCGCCCGCACCATCGATCGGCTATGGTCCCGCCGGTTTTATGACGGATCAAAAAAATGTCAGTTGAGCGAACCACGGCCGCGGGCGGCATGGAAACCTCCTATGGTTTCAAGCGTGTAGGGGCTGAAGACAAGCAGTCCCTGGTCAACGATGTTTTCCACAAGGTTGCGAACCGCTACGACCTGATGAACGATCTGATGTCGGCCGGACTGCATCGGCTGTGGAAGGACGCCATGGTGACATGGCTCAATCCGCCAAAGAGACCGGGCTGGCGCGTGCTCGATGTGGCCGGCGGCACCGGCGACATCGCCTTCCGCATCGTCGAGGCCAGCCATGGCCATGCCCATGCCACGGTGCTCGACATCAACGGTTCGATGCTGGCCGTCGGCCGTGACCGCGCCGAGAAGAAGGGCATGTCGCGGAATACCGATTTCGTCGAGGCCAATGCCGAGGAACTGCCTTTCGCGGATGCCACATTCGACGCCTATACGATTGCTTTCGGCATTCGCAACGTGCCGCGCATCGATGTCGCGCTTGGTGAGGCGTTCCGCGTGCTGAAGCCCGGCGGCCGCCTGCTTTGCCTCGAATTCTCCGAAGTCGAAATGCCGCTGCTCGACAAGGTCTATGAGGCCTGGTCGTTCAAGGCCATTCCGGCGATAGGCAAGGCGGTGACCGGAGACGGCGAGCCCTATTCCTATCTGGTCGAATCGATCGCCAAGTTTCCTAACCAGCAGAATTTTGCTTCCATGATCACCCGCGCGGGCTTCGACCGCGTCTCGTTCCGCAATTATTCCGGCGGCATCGCGGCACTTCATTCGGGCTGGAAGCTTTGAGGCTGACCCGCATTCTTCATGATCGATGTGCTGTATGCCGGTTCGCAAAGCCAGCAGGGCGAGCCCACTCATGAGCACCGTTGCCGCTGGATTTCGGCTTGTACGGGCCGGCTGGGTGCTGGTCCGCGAGGGTGTCGTTGCCGCTTTGCCGGGCGAGGAATTGTCAGGCCTGCCGAAATTCGGCTGGCGGCTGGCGCGGCTTTTCACTCGCCGCCGCGCGCTGGCCTATGAGCGCAGCGACCGGCTGGCCAAGGCTGTGGTCCGGCTCGGCCCGTCCTATGTCAAGCTCGGTCAGTTCCTGGCGACCCGGCCCGACGTCGTCGGCAACGACATGGCGCTCGATCTCGCCATGTTGCAGGACAAGATGCACACCTTTCCGAAGGCCGAAGCGGTCGCGGCGATCGAAGCCTCGCTCGGACGCAAGATCGGTGATCTCTACACGCAGTTCGGCGATCCTGTCGCGGCGGCCTCCATTGCCCAGGTTCATGCCGCCGACACGGTTCGTGACGGGGTCACCACGAAAGTTGCGGTGAAGGTGATCCGGCCTGGCGTGCGCCGGCGCTTCTTCCAGGATCTCGAGAGCTATTTCCTCGCCGCCCGCCTGCAGGAAAAATACATCCCTTCGTCACGCCGGCTGCGGCCGGTGGAGGTGACCGAGACCCTGGCGCAGACCACCAGGATCGAAATGGATCTCAGGCTTGAGGCGGCAGCGCTCTCGGAACTCGGCGAGAACACCAGGGATGATCCGGGCTTTCGCGTGCCTTCCGTCGACTGGGAGCGTACGGGCCGCGACGTGCTGACCATGGAATGGGTCGACGGCGTCAAGATGAACAACATTGCCGGCCTCGAAGCCGCCGGTCACGATCTCAAAGCGATTGCCACCAACCTCATCCAGTCGTTTCTACGGCATACACTGCGCGATGGGTTCTTCCATGCCGACATGCATCCGGGAAACCTGTTCGTCGAAGCAAACGGCACCATTGTCGCTGTCGATCTTGGCATTGCCGGCAGGCTTGGCAAGAAGGAGCGCCGGTTCCTTGCCGAGATCCTCTACGGCTTCATCACGCGCGACTATCTGCGTGTCGCGGAAGTGCATTTCGAGGCTGGCTACGTGCCGCGCCAGCACAATGTCGCGGCCTTCGCGCAGGCGATCCGGGCGATTGGCGAGCCGATCCATGGCCAGCCGGCCGAGACGATTTCCATGGCCAAGCTTTTGACGCTGCTGTTCGAGGTGACCGAACTGTTCGACATGGCGGCGCGGCCCGAATTGATCCTGTTGCAGAAAACCATGGTCGTGGTCGAAGGCGTGGCGCGCACGCTCGATCCTGCCTTCAACATGTGGAAGACCGCCGAACCGGTGGTGGGCGGCTGGATTGCCGGCAACCTTGGTCCGCGTGGCCTGATGGTCGATGCGCGCGATGGCGCCAAGGCGCTGTTGGCCTTGGCCCGTCAGGCGCCGGAGCTCGCGGCCCGCACCGAGCGGTTATCGCGTGAGATCGACCTGATGGCCGAACACGGCCTGCGCTTCGACGAGACCACGGCGCGTGCCATCGGCAAGGCCGAGGCGCGTTACAGCCGCTCCGGGCGGCTGGCGCTTTGGGTGATCGCGCTGACGTTGATCTATATCGCCTG
Source organism: Mesorhizobium sp. INR15 (assembly GCF_015500075.1). NCBI lineage: Bacteria > Pseudomonadati > Pseudomonadota > Alphaproteobacteria > Hyphomicrobiales > Phyllobacteriaceae > Mesorhizobium > Mesorhizobium sp. INR15. Next base: position 2,087,140 of record NZ_CP045496.1, read on the forward strand.
GAAGCTGGTCTGAATGACTGCAACGACAGCATTGCTGTCATTGCAGTCGGGATTTGGTAGCACTATATAGCGTGCAGGAGTGCGCATATGGCCAGGATTACAGTCCGCAATCTGGAAGATAGTGTCATGCAGCAGCTGCGTGAACGCGGCGCGGCGCGCGGCGTTTCCATGGAGCAGGAAGCGCGGGACATACTGGCGGCATCGGTTGGACTTCCGACCACGAAGGGCTTCGACCACCGAGGCATGACATTCAGGAAGACTGCGGCTCAATCGAGCGCAGGGGTGCAAGAGTAGTCATGGGCACCCTGACCATCCGCAATCTCGACGACGATCTGAAGCAGAGGCTGCGCGAGCGCGCGGCCAGACATGGCGTGTCGATGGAGCAGGAGGTGAGAAGCCTGTTGCTCAAGGAGGCGATACCGGCCAGTGAGCATGACATCGTTACCGCAGAGGAGATCCTCGAGTTCGGCAGACGATTGAGAAAAGTGGACTTCGATCAAAAGAAGCTGACCGATGATCTCTGGTCGTTTGTCGAGGAGGGCTGACCTTGGTCGTCGACACCTCGGCAATTTTGGCTATCCTGAAGCAGGAACCTGATGCACCGGCAATTGCCCAGCGCCTTGCGGGAAATCAACGGATATTGATGAGCGCCGCAACCATGATGGAATGCGGCACGGTTGTCGGCGGTCGTTTTGGCGTGGCAGGCACGGCCGCGCTGACGGGCCTTCTGACAAGGCTGAAAGTCACGATTGTCGCTTTCTCGGCCGAGCACGCGCAGGCTGGAATAGAGGCCTATGCGCTCTATGGCCGGGGCAATGGCCATCCGGCAAAACTCAACATGGGGGATTGTTTCGCCTATGCCTTGGCCAAGACCCAAAACATGCCGCTGCTTTTCAAGGGCAATGATTTCATCCATACCGATATCGAACCGGCTCTGAAGCCGGCATGACATATTACAAGAACTGGTCCCGGCCATGACCCTTTCCGGCAAGCGCATCCTGCTCATCATTGGCGGTGGCATCGCCGCCTACAAGGCGCTCGACCTGATCCGCCGGTTGCGCGAGCGCGGCGCGGCGGTGCGTGTCGTCATGACATCGGCCGCGCAGGAGTTTGTCACCACGCTGTCGGTCGGGGCGCTATCCGCCGACCACGTCTTCACCGACCTGTTCGATCGTCAGGACGAGCATGATGTCGGCCATATCAGGCTGTCGCGCGAAGCCGACCTGCTGGTGGTGGCGCCAGCGACGGCGGACCTGATGGCCAAGCTCGCCAATGGCCATGCCAATGATCTCGCCTCCACGGTGCTTATTGCCACGAACAAGCCCGTCTTGATGGCACCGGCGATGAACCCCAGGATGTGGGCCCATCCAGCGACGCGCCGCAACCGTGCGACACTGCAGAAGGACGGAATTGCCTTTGTCGGCCCGGCCAAAGGTGAGATGGCCGAGAGCAACGAAGCCGGCGAAGGCCGCATGGCCGAACCGCTGGAGATCGTCGCCGCCATCGAGACGCTGCTCGATGTCAGCCCGAAGCCGTTGTCGGGCCGCAAGATCATCGTCACGTCCGGCCCCACGCATGAGCCGATCGATCCGGTGCGCTATATCGCCAACCGTTCGTCGGGCAAGCAGGGCCATGCCATCGCGGCGGCCCTGGCAAGGCTTGGCGCCGATGTGCGGCTTGTATCGGGGCCAGTGAACATCGCCGATCCGGTTGGCGTGAAAACCATCCATGTCGAACGCGCCGAAGAGATGCGCGATGCGGTGGAACAGCTTCTGCCGGCTGACGCGGCCTTGTTCGTGGCCGCCGTCGCTGACTGGCGCACCCAGAATTCGGCGGGTGAGAAGATCAAGAAGGTGGCCGGCGAGGGGCCGCCGGCGCTGCAAATGGTCGAAAATCCCGACATTCTCGCGGGCATCGGCCATCACAGGCAGCGTCCGTCGCTGGTGGTCGGCTTCGCCGCCGAAACACAGGATCTGGTCGCCAATGCCGAGGCCAAGCTGAAGAAGAAAGGCGCTGATTTCATCGTTGCCAACGATGTCTCGCACGAGAGCGGCATTGGCCCTTCGGGCGTGATGGGCGGCGACCGCAACCGGGTCCGTATCGTCTCGAAAGCCGGCATCGAGGAATGGCCGGAGATGAGCAAGGACGAAGTGGCTGCTCGGCTCGCCGCCCTGATCGCGGATCGGCTGAAGACGGTGGTCGTCTAGATCACGATCTCCGGCTGGGCCGAAAGGGATCAGGCTTTGGGGCGGCTACGATGCGGCGACGTTTTTTCGGAGGTTGCCAATGACTCGTTTGATTGCATGGCAAGGCGCAGCGCTTTCAATCTGGCGGTTTTGTCTTCACGCGCCGCCCGCTCGGCGGCAATGACAATCTGAGATTCGCGCTTGGCCCGTTCGTCGCGCTCCGTATCGACCTTCGCTCGGTTCATATGCCGCTTGCCCTTGCTGCCGGCACATCGAAATGAACACTTCTGCCACGTTGCACGGCCAGTTCGATCACCAGGTTCACAAGCTCGGGATCGGACAGGGCACAGTTCGGCATGGCCGATTTCAAAGCGAGAAGCGCGTGTGCCGTTGATATGGGCGTTGCCACTGTCTTCCTGCTGTCAATGTACTGTTCCGCGACCTGCCGGAACGTCGGTTTCTGAATTGTCGTCATCTCGCCAGATCCTCCTCCGCGTCATGGTGCAGCGAGGCGGCGGCGTTGACGATTACAAATGATGGTTCCGCGGCCTTTTTTCGTGCTGTGCTTGGAGAGTAGTCAGTCGCACCAGCCCGAGGAGATGACCAGCGATGCCTCGAAGATGCGGTGTCCGTCCTCGTCGCGGACCTTGACCGTGATGGCCGTTCGATCGCCTTCCAGCATCTCGTCTCGAACGATATCAGGCAATATGCGGATTGCTTCTCGCCGCAGGCGTTCGCGTGTTTCGAAAACCTGGCCTTCATCGTCCACCGTCAGGCCGTCGCCGTTGTAAAGGTCAAGATAGTATCGAGGCATGGTGCGGCTCGGCTTAACTTGATGGCCCAAAGGTATGATTCAACCGTCAATTCGCGGGCTAATCGATTGTTCCATCAGTGGTGGCATTTGCCGGAGAATAAGCGCAGTCTAACAAATGTTAATGCCCGTCACCGCCCGAAGGCCTAGTGCAGCGGCAGCCGCCCCTTGCTTCCGACACAACACTTGGCGATCGGCTCTGAGCCCTGTCGCTGGAGGTTGCGGTGCTTGAACCCCTTTATCTGAATCTTGGCCAGCATGATGCGCTTTCCGATGCGGAGAAGGCGTTGCTCGCCGGTGCGATGACGTTCGAGAGGCATTTCTCGATCGGCCAGGACATCGTGGCCTCCGGGTCGCGCCCGACCTACAGCACCCTTATCCTCGATGGCCTGGCAGCGCGCTACAAGGTGCTGGAGAATGGCGGCCGGCAGTTTACGTCATTGCAGGTGCCGGGTGACTTCGTCGACCTTCATGCATTCCTTCTGAAGACCATGGACCACGGCATTGTTGCCCTGTCTCCCTGCCATGTGATCTTTTCCGATCACAGCCGGCTTCGTGCGATTACAGAAGAGGCGCCGCATCTGACGCGCCTGTTGTGGCTGGACACATTGGTCGATGGCGCGATCCACCGCGAATGGATCGTCGCCATGGGGCGACGCTCCAAAACCTCGCATCTTGCCCATCTTGTGTGCGAGCTTTTCGTGCGGCTGCAGGTCGTCAAACGCACCAACGGGATGAGTTTTCATTTGCCGCTCTCGCAAGCGGAAATGGCCGATGTGCTGGGCCTGTCCGTTGTGCACATGAATCGCGTCATTGGCGCTCTGCGCAAGTTTGGCGTCGTCAGCTGGGCAAACCACACGGTGACCATTCTCGATTGGCACCGGCTGCAGGAAATCGCCGAGTTCGACCCAACTTATCTCAGCATGATGCGCGAGCCGCGCTAGAGGTGGCTGGCCGCCGGCATCGGTCGGTTCGCTCTGGCGGACATGCGAAGTGCCGCCAGGCATCCGACAACGCCGAGCGGCACGAAGGCGAGGAACAGCAAGGACGCGACATTGGCGGCCGCCTCGCGGTTGAGACCTTCCGAAAAGCCGCTGGCGTTGGCGATGATCCCTGCCAGCGCCGCGCCCACCGCGTAGCCGATACGTTGCATGGTCGGCACCGCGGCGGAGGCGATCGTCTGTTCGCTGTTGGGGGCGGAGGCCACGATGACGCGCGTGAGGAACGGCCAGGCGATGCCGAAGCCGCCGCCCTGCAGCAGGGCGCAGAGCAGGATCAATGGAATCGACCCCAGCGGCACCGTGTAGGCAAAGCCGGCTATGCCCGCCGTGATCATCATCGCGCCGGCGACGATGATCAGCCGTTCGCGTTGCGGCGGCGCGTTGGCGACAAGGATCGACAGGATCGACCAGGCGATGGATTCCGCTGCAATGATGTAGCCGGTCGTCAGGATCGGAATGCCGTGCAGGCTGGTCAGAAGCAGTGGGCCGTAGACGCCGAACGAGCAGGTCGCCACCGAAAAGGCCGCGACCATGGTCATGCCGGCGCCGACAGGCGAGCGCCACGAGAAAAGCCGCGAGGGGAAAAGCCGGGACAACGGCTTCAGCGCGTCGATGCGGAAGAACAGAAAAAGTCCGATCAGGCCGACGACCATCAGCAGGGACGAGCGCAGCAACGCGATGTCGACCCCGGCCGAGGCGATCAGGACAACGCTTATGGCGAGACAACCGAGTGCCGCGAAGGGGAAGGGCGGGGCTTTGCCCGAAGTTGCCTTGGGCCTGGTTGCTTCCGGCGTGTTGAGCACGATGAAGCTCGCCAGCGCCATGACCGCACCGCCAAGCGTGAAGATGCCGAAGGCCCAGCGCCACGACAGGAGCTCGGTCAGGATCGCGCCGAGCATAGGACCGCTGAAGGCGGCGACGCCCCAGATAGCCGACATGATGCCGAAGAGCTGCGGCCAGATGGAGCGCGGAAAGAGCCGCTCGACCGAGACATAAGCCAGCGATACCAGCGCGCCGCCGCCCAGGCCCTCGATCAACCGTCCGGCAAGGAACAGTTCCATCGAGGGCGCGGTGGCGCAGACGAGCGCGCCGACACCGTAGAGCAGGGCAGCGGCCATCATGTTGGAACGAAGTGCTACATAGCTCACCAGCCGGCCGGCCGCGGCACCGGCAACGATGGCGCCGAGTTCGTAGATCGCCAGCGACCAGCCGACCAGCTGCACGCCGGCCAGCTCGCCGACCATGGCCGGCATTACCGTTGCCACCATTGTCTCATTGGTGGCGTGCAACAGGATGCCAAGGCTGACGAAGCAGAATCGCGCCAGATCGCCGGTCGCCCACAAAGCGCGCCAGTCGACCTTGTTTGTGCTGATGTCGGTCACGTTAACTCCTCGAATCTTCCATAACTTGACGCAAGCACGGGACACCAGAAGCCAGCTCCGACTTCCGGCAGGACCATGCACCGGCCAAAGGCGTGGGAGCGCGTTTCGTGCCCAATCGGGCTTGCCGCTCCGTTCGAAGCAGGCTTGTAGAACCTCAACCGAGGTTGAGCTCAAGCAGTTTTTTCAAGAGGGAATTTTCGCGATGCGCCGACGATAGATCGACGATCAGTTCTCGGTGCTACGCAACTGGAACTGGCTGACGCCGATCGCGATGTTGATGCCGGTTTGCGTCTGCAGGCTGAGCGGCTGCAACGTGAAGGCCTGGGACGAGCCGCCGACCAACAGGTTGGCGCCGGCGCCAACCGCTGCCGTGACCTCGGCGCTGGCGCCGATATAGTCGCCAGCCAACGCACCCGGCGCATAGATGTTTTTCAGCGGCGTCAGCACCAGCCACTGCATCACCGTCTGCTTGGTGGTGCCGATGTCGAGTCCGTATTTGTTGACGACACCGAAATAGGCTTCCGGCGTAAAGGTCTTGTCAGCAGGGGTGAAGGTGCAGCTCAGATCCTTGCTCGAGCCGAAAATGTAACCGGTGCCGCCGCCTATCGCACAATCCAGCGTGCCGAGTTCAATGCCTCGGTCCTGCGCGCTCGCCGGGCCGGCGAGAGTGGCCGCGAGGGCGGCGATGGCGACAAGCGTCTTTGGCATTCGGGACCTCGGTCGTGCGGCGCGGGACGGGACGGTTGATCCTATCCGGTTCCGCGCCGCACGGTGAGGCATCAAGATGATTATTTGTAGGAGTGAATCAGCTCAAGCGAGGTGACCGCGACCGCCAGGTTGACGCCCGTCTGCGCCTGTGCGCTCAGCGGCTGCAGCGAGAAAGCGCTGTCCAGGCCACCGACCAGAAGATTGGCGCCGCCACCGGTGACGACGCTGGCTTCGGCGTTCACGCCATAATAATGGCCGGCAAGATCGCCGGACTCGCGGCTGCGCGTCGCTGCCAGGACAGACCATACCAACTGGCCCTGATGCGTCTGGCCGAGATCGATGCCCAGCTTGGAGATCACACCGGTGTAGGCTTCCGAAGGGCCACCATGATGCGGGCGGAAGGTGCAAGCCACGCCCTTGTTGGAACCGATGACAAAGGAAGTGCCGCCGTCGATGGTGCAGTCGAGCACGCCGAGCTCCAGCTTGCCGGCACTGGCCGGGGCGGCAAACACGGTCGTGGCTAGCGCGGCGGCGCAGATGAGTTTCTTGATCATGGTGAGGTCCTTTCGCAAATGCCTGCAATAACGGCTGAAGTGAGCAGACCGTTCCGCCGAAAACTTGGCGCGAACAAGGCAAGGGGTCAGCGCTTTGACCCCTGTGGTTAAGGTTGAGTGACAGTGTTGCCGGCGGATCGCGCGCAGGCGAGGCATTGCGGCGCCAGCCGGGTTCTAGCCGGCCGCGGCGCCCGACGTGCGTGACAGGCCATCCTTGGCCGGCTGGTAGCTCGGATCAAGGTGGACGGCTTCGCGATAGGATTTCGCCGCCTTGGCCTTGTCGCCGCGTCTTTCATAGACGAGAGCCTGGTTGGCCCACGCTTCAGCGCTCTTGCCATCCAGCTTGATCGCCATGTTGAAGTCGGCGAAGGCGTTGTCCTCGTCGTTCTGTGCCAGATAGGAGAGACCCCGGCCGTTGTAAGGCTCGGCAGCGTCCGGCGCCAGCGAGATGGCGGTCGAGAAATCCTCGATGGCGAATTTGTGCTGGCCCTGGCTTTGATAGATCAGGCCGCGATTGTGGTAGGCGCGCGCATCAGTGGTGTCGAGCTGGATCGCCTTCTGGAAATCGTTGAAGGCTTCCTGGGTGCGACCGGCCTTGCGATAGAGATTGCCGCGGCCGATATAGGCGGCGTCATAACTGCCGTTGATCTGGATCGAGTGGTTATAGTCGTCCAAGGCCGCCGGCTGATTGCCGAGGAAACGCTGGATGAGAGCCCGGTTCGAATAGGCCTGGTAGAAATTCGGGTTCAACTGGATCGCGGTGTTGAAGTCCTTCAATGCCGCCTGGTACTGGCCGCCACGGCCATAGGCCGAGCCGCGCACATTGTAGCCTTCAGGATCTTGGGGATTGCGCTGGATCACCGCCGACAGCGAGGAGATGTTCTCGCTCGACCCCTGTGCCTTGTCGATGTTGTTGAACTCGCCGGTTGGGCCAGCCGTCTGGCAGCCTGCGAGTGCCAACCCGGAAAGCAGGGCTGCCGTCAGGGCGAAACCGCGCCAAGTGGCTCGGCGCTCCACGGTGATTGCGTTCATATCTGCCCTGTCCTCACTGCCGCCGCGCCGCTCAGGTCCGGTTCCCCCTCCGGGCCGGGTCAAAGGTATCGCAAAATCCTAGGCCGTACGCTGCGCGTCCAATTCAACGCCCATCGCTCTAAACAAAAAGGTGGCGGCGATTCCGCATCGCGCCACCTCTGATATCCTTCGAAAAGGACGAAAAATTGGCGTTAGAACCGCGGCGGGCGCGGAGCACCACCAGGACCACCGGCGGCGCCAGCAGCAACCGGACGCGGGGTCATCGGCAGCAGGCCTTCGCGCTGTGCGCGCTTGCGGGCCAGCTTGCGGGCGCGGCGGACGGCTTCAGCCTTCTCACGGGCGCGCTTCTCGGAAGGCTTCTCGTAATGGCCGCGCATCTTCATTTCGCGGAAAATGCCTTCGCGCTGCATCTTTTTCTTGAGCGCGCGAAGCGCCTGATCAACGTTGTTATCGCGGACGAGTACCTGCACGGGCAATCCTGTCTTTCGTGTTTGAAATCAACAGGCAAGCAGCCATAGCCACTAGCCTCCGCGGCGGTCTACACCACGAATTGTGGCGGCTGATACCAGAATCATGCCGCGCTGTCCACTGTCCACGGTATGTGTTTTCGTTTTTCTGGGCCTTGGGAGTGCGCCTGGCGGCAACCAATCCCGGTCCGACAGGCGGTGCTCAGGTGGCGCCGCCATTCATCGCGACAGCCTCGCCTGGCGTTGGAAGCAGTGAAAATCCGTCGTGGAATTCGGCGTAATCGCAGGTGATTTCTTCGCCCGCCGCGATGTCTCGGGTCGCGGTGGCGCCGCCAAACTGGGAAAAATCGGTGTTCGGATCGTCGGCATGGTTCATGAAGCGGCCATTGTCGACTTCATAGACCATGAAGCCCGGCTTGTCGGGACTCGGATAGGCATAACGCTCCAGCAGTTCCTTGAGGTGGGGCGGTGCGGAAACCGCCTTTGCCACCGGGATCAGCCGGTCGAAATCCGGATCGAGCCGCCATATCGAGGCACCTTTGCGGATCGGCACGGCGGCAAAGACGCCGACGCCTTCGATACTGCTCGCGGCGACGTAGGTGCTGATCAGCAGCATGGTCTCTCCCTGCCCGAATGTTCTTGTGCCGAGATAGGCAATCGACAATCTTCAGGCAAAAGCAAGACCATCTGCTTGAGATTTCGGGTCACGTCCGGTTGATCGAGACGCCGCCATCGGCAAATAGTGCGGTTCCCGTGGTGAAACTCGAGGCGTCGGAAGCCAGATAGAGTGCCGAGCGCGCGATCTCTTCGGGTTGCGCCATGCGCTTCAAGGCGTGGATGCCTTCGACAAAGGCGCGTGCTTCCGGCGTGGTGGTGGTCGCACCCGGCGTGTCGGTGCCGCCGGGCAACAGCGCGTTGACGCGCAAGCCCTGTGGTCCGTATTCGGCGGCGAGAACCTGCGTCAGCCCGATCAGGCCCGCCTTGGCGGCGGCATAGGCGGCCATGCCGGGTATGCCGGCGGTGCGGCCGACAAAGCTGGACGTGAAGATCAGCGAGCCGCCGCCGCGCTCCAGCATCGCCGGTATCTGGTGTTTCGCGCAAAGGAAGGCGCTGGTCAGATTGGTGTCGATCGTTCCGTGCCAGGTCCTTGGCGACATGTCGGGCACCGGACCCATCGGGCCGACGGCGCCGGCGTTGTTGAAGGCGATGTCGAGCCCGCCGAACCTCTCCACGGCGAGGCGGACCAGCGCTTTCGCGAAGTCCTCCTCGGTAACGTCGCCGGCGAGCGCGACGGCGACGCCATCGGCCTCCTCGATTTCGGTGACGAGGGCGTCAAGCTCCGCCTGGCGACGGCCGGTGACGACGAGCTTGGCGCCTTCCTCGGCAAACAGCTTCGCGGTGGCGCGGCCGATGCCGGAACTGGCGCCGGTGACGATGGCGATCTTGTTGGTGAGTGCGAGCATGTCTGGCATCCTTTTCCCTTGCGCCAGCTTCGCCGGCGATCGGATGCTTGGTCGCAAATGGGGCGGGTTGGAGCCACCCAAAACCTGACAGGCTTCTCGGAGTTACTGCTTCAGCAACCACTCCAGGCGATCAAGCGAGCAGGCATAGCTGACGACGATCAGCAGAGCCATGGCAATGCCCGTGGCCGTGTGACCGGCGAGATGGAATCCGGCGGCACCGCCAAACAGGATGACGAGTTCCATCACCAGCCGCACCATGCCTGGAACCGGAACCGGTGCGCGGCCTGACCGGCTGGGATCATTGAGCACGGCGAATGTGCCCCACAGCACCGCAGCGATGAGCGGCAAGGCGAGGGCGAGGATCCAGCGCCATATCCCACCTGAGAGGCTCCAGCCTGCAATGCCGAGGCCGAGCAGGGCCGCGAGCTCAAGCAGGAAGCGCAACGTCATATTCCACCAGGCATTGCCCACAATCGTTCTCCCGAGACTCACGGCAAGCAGTGTGGCTGAAGGCACTTGCAGCCGCCAGATTGCATGTGTGTTTTTCATCGCGGCGCAAAACGGCAAGCGCCGTCGCAAACAGCGCAAGGGTGGAAGCCGCGTTTCGCTAGTGATACACCTCGCGCGCCGAGGCCTGATGAACGCTTGGCTGCCATTTGCGAGGCTGGAACGTTGAAAAAATATTCGGTATTCGCCATCGCCCGCGAGGCCATGCGCGGCCACAAGGGCTGGGAGGAACAATGGTCCTCGCCTGAGCCGAAGAAGGAATACGACGTCATCATCGTCGGCGCCGGCGGCCACGGTCTTGCCACCGCCTATTACCTTGCCACGGTGCACGGCATCACCAATGTCGCCGTCCTGGAAAAGGGCTGGCTCGGTGGCGGCAACACCGGCCGCAACACCACCATCATCCGCTCCAACTATCTCTATGACGAGAGCGCTGGCATCTACGATCATGCGCTGAAATTGTGGGATGGGTTGAGCCAGGAACTCAACTACAACGTCATGTATTCGGCGCGAGGCGTCATGATGCTGGCGCATAATGTGCACGACGTGCAGGTGCTGAAGCGCCACGTCCATGCCAACCGGCTGAACGGCATCGACAATGAATGGCTGACGCCTGAGCAGGCGAAGGAATTCTGCCCGCCGCTCAATACGTCCAGGGAAGCCCGCTATCCGGTGGTCGGTGCGGCGCTGCAACGCCGTGGCGGCACGGCGCGGCACGATGCCGTCGCCTGGGGCTATGCTCGCGGCGCCTCGGCGCGCGGCGTGCACATCATTCAGAATTGCGAGGTCACCGGGGTCAAGCGCGCGCCGAACGGCGCCGTCATGGGCGTCGACACGACACGCGGCTTCATCGGCGCCAAGAAGGTCGGCGTCGTTGCCGCCGGGCATTCGTCCGTCATCATGAACATGGCCGGCGTGCGCATGCCGCTGGAAAGCTATCCGCTGCAGGCGCTGGTGTCGGAGCCGGTCAAGCCGGTGGTGCCTTGCGTGGTGATGTCCAACACGGTGCACGCCTATATCTCGCAGTCCGACAAGGGCGAACTGGTGATCGGCGCCGGCACCGACCAGTATGTCTCCTATTCACAGACCGGCGGCCTGCACATCCTGCAGCATACGCTGGATGCGATTTGCGAGATGTTCCCGATCTTCACGCGCATGAAGATGCTGCGCTCCTGGGGCGGCATCGTCGACGTGACGCCGGATCGCTCGCCGATCCTGGCCAAGACGCCGGTGCCTGGCCTCTACGTCAATTGCGGCTGGGGCACGGGCGGCTTCAAGGCGACGCCGGGCTCGGGCCATGTCTTTGCCCATACGATTGCCAAAGACGATCCGCATCCGATCAACGCGCCCTTCACCATCGAGCGCTTCCGCACCGGCCGGCTCATCGACGAAGCGGCGGCGGCGGCGGTGGCGCACTGATGATGATGGCCGAAGTGGCAGTCGCTGTGCCGCTGATGCTGGCGGGGGAACAAGGCATGTTCCATTTTCCGACGCCGGAAGAGGTGCGGCTGCAACCGATCAGCCGCGCCGGCAACGAAGCGGGCTGGCCGTTTTCAATCGACGAGGGGACGCTGGCCTGCGTCTGGAGCGCCGGCCAGAAAGTGGTCATGTTCTTTGAAAGCAAGCCGGACGACCTTGACGAAGACGAGACGTTCAAACCGAGCGGCGTCATCGTCACCACGGATCCGATGCAACTGACGCTGGGCAACATGGCCAACCGCGATCTGTTTCGAGCCTCGGCAAGCGTCGAGGAGCGTATGGCACTTGTCGCGCCCTTTGTGACCATGGGCCAGAAGCTTTGCGATCAACCCGCCGGCGCGCGCGTCGGCCACGGCGAATTGTAGGAACAAATACATGCTTCTCATCCGCTGCCCCTATTGCGAGGAAGAGCGTCCGGAACTCGAATTCCGCAATGCCGGCGAGGCGCATATCGCGCGCTCGGCCAACATGGCCGGCGAGAGTGATGACGATTTCGAAAAGTTCTTCTTCATCCGCTCAAACCCCAAAGGTATCATCCATGAGCGCTGGCGGCACATGCATGGCTGCGCGCGGTTCTTCAACGCCGTGCGCGATACCGTCACCGACAAGTTCATCATGACCTACAAGGCCGGCGAACCGAAGCCTTCGAAGTTGCCGGGAGTTGCCAAATGAGCGGCGCGTTCCGTATTCCCGGCGCTGGCCGCCTCAAGCAGGCGAAGAGCGCTCGCTTCAGCTTCGATGGCCAGTCCTATGCCGGCATCGAGGGTGACACGCTGGCTTCGGCGCTGATTGCCAATGGCGTCCATCTGGTCGGCCGATCGTTCAAGTACCACCGTCCGCGCGGCATCCTGTCGGCGGGCGCCGAGGAGCCGAACGCGCTGGTCCGGATCGAGCGCGACGCGGCGCGCCAGACGCCGAATGTGCGCGCAACCGTGCAGGAACTCTATGACGGGCTCACCGCCCAGTCGCAGAACCGCTGGCCGTCGCTGTCCTTCGACGTTGGCGCCGTCAACGACATTGCCTCGCCGTTTTTCTCGGCCGGCTTCTACTACAAGACCTTCATGTGGCCGAAGGCGGCCTGGAAAAACCTTTATGAGCCCAAGATCCGGGCCGCCGCAGGCCTTGGCGTTTCGCCCGACAAGCCGGACCCCGACCACTATTCCTCGCGCTACGCCCATTGCGAAGTGCTGGTGCTTGGCGGCGGTGCCGCCGGCATCGCGGCAGCGCTTGCGGCGGCTGAAACCGGGGTGCGCGTCATTCTTGCCGACGAGCAGGCCGAATTCGGCGGCAGCCTGCGTTTCGAGACGGGCGCGAAGATCGACGGCCAGGGTGGTTTTGCCTGGGCGCTGGCGGCCATCGCCAAGCTGCGTGCGATGCACAATGTCCGCGTGCTCTCGCGCACGACCGCTTTCGGTTACTACGCGCAGAATTTCGTCGGATTGGTCGAACGGGTCAGCGACCATCTGGCGACACCTGGCCATGATCTGCCGCGTGAGCGGCTGTGGCAGGTTCGCGCCAAGCGCGTCGTGCTGGCCTCCGGCGCCATCGAGCGGCACATGGTGTTTGCCGACAATGACCGGCCGGGCATCATGCTGGCCGGCGCGGCGCGCACCTATCTCAATCACTATGGCGTGGCGGTGGGCAGGAATGTCGGCGTCTACACCGCCAATGATTCCGCCTATGCCGCGGCAATCGATCTGAAGAAGGCCGGCGTCAACGTGGCCGCGATCGTCGACCTGCGCGACAATCCGACCGGGCCGGTGATCGACGAGGCGAGGGCGCTCGGCATCGAGGTCAATTTCGGCCGCGCTGTGATCCGCGCCGGCGGCAAGTTGCGTGTGTCGTCGATGACCGTGCAGCCGAAGAATGGCGGCGGCGAGCGCACCATTCCGGTCGATGCGATCCTGATGTCGGCCGGCTGGACGCCGTCCGTGCATCTGTTCTCGCAGTCACGCGGCAAGGTTGCCTTCAACGACGAAACCAAGCGCTTCGTGCCGGGCACCTATGCGCAGGATTGTATCTCGGTTGGTGCCTGCAACGGCACGGACGGCCTGTCGGCATCGGTCGACGAAGCCTATGCGGCGGGCGCCAAAGCGGCCAAGGAAGCCGGCGCCAAGGATTCTAGCGTTAAGGCGGGCAAGGGCACCAAGCCGAAGGTAGACGCCTCGGAAAGCTGGTCGCGCGGCATGCTTGGCGCGGCACCCGGCGCCGGACCGGACAAGACCGTCAAGGCCTTTGTCGATTTCCAGAACGACGTCACCGCCAAGGACATCCGCCAGGCGGTGCATGAAGGCATGCGCTCGATCGAGCACGTCAAGCGCTTCACCACCAACGGCATGGCGACCGACCAGGGCAAGACCTCCAACATGCACGGTCTGGCGATTGCCGCCGAGACGCTCGGCAAGCCGATCCCGGAAGTTGGCCTCACCACGTTCCGCGCGCCCTACACGCCGGTGACGTTCGGCGCGATCGTCAGCCATGCACGCGGGCCGCTGTTCGACCCGACGCGCAGAACCGCGATCCATCCCTGGGCCGAGGCACAAGGTGCCGTGTTCGAGGATGTCGGGCAGTGGAAGCGCGCATGGTATTTCCCCAAGGCGGGCGAAGACATGCATGCGGCGGTCGACCGCGAATGCGTCGCCGTCCGCAACAAGGCCGGCCTGTTCGACGCCTCGACGCTGGGCAAGATCGAAGTGGTCGGGCCGGATGCGGCCAAATTCATGGAACTGCTCTACACCAATCCGTGGGAGAAGCTGGAGCCCGGCCGCTGCCGCTATGGCATTATGCTGCGCGAGGACGGTTTCATCTATGATGACGGCGTCGTCGGCAGGCTGGCGCCGGACCGTTTCCATGTGACCACGACGACCGGCGGCGCGCCGCGCGTCATGAACCACATGGAAGACTATCTCCAGACCGAGTTCCCGCATCTCAACGTCTGGCTGACCTCGATCACCGAGCAATGGGCTGTTATCGCGGTGCAAGGCCCGAAGTCGCGCGACATCATCGCGCCGCTGGTCGAAGGCATCGATATGTCGGACGCGGCGCTGCCGCATATGTCGGTGCGCGAAGGCAAGATCTGCGGCGTGCCGACAAGGCTCTTCCGCATGTCGTTCACCGGCGAGCGCGGCTTCGAGGTCAATGTTCCGGCCGATTACGGCCAGGCCGTATGGGAGGCGCTGTGGGCCGAGGGCCAGAAGCACGGCGCCACCGCCTACGGCACCGAGGCGATGCACGTGCTGCGCGCCGAGAAGGGCTACATCATCGTCGGCCAGGACACTGACGGCACCGTAACGCCGAACGATGCCGGCCTCGACTGGGCGGTCGGCAAGAAGAAGACGGACTTCGTCGGCATCAGGGGCATGATGAGACCGGACCTTGTCGCCAAGGGCCGCAAGCAGTTGGTCGGCCTGAAGACCAAGGACCCGAAGGTGGTCCTGGAAGAGGGCGCGCAGATCGTCGAGGATCCGAAACAGGCGATCCCGATGAGGATGATCGGCCACGTCACATCAAGCTACTGGTCGGAAAATTGCGGCCGTTCGATCGCGCTGGCGCTGGTTGCCGGCGGCCGCGACCGCATGGGCGACACGCTCTATGTGCCGATGCCGAACGGGGTGATCGAAGTGGAGGTTACCGGAATGGTGTTCCTGGACGAGACGGGAGGACGCCTCAATGGCTAAGGCTGCTGCAAAAACCACCGCGCCACAGGCAACGCCGTCGGTGCAGCGCCGCCCGGCGCTGGCTGGGCGCAACACGTCCGCCACTGCTGCCAAGGTCGAGGTGCTGCCGCCGGCCGAACGGATGTCGCTGCGCGCACCGGAAGCTTCGCTGGCGGCACTTTCGAAGGCGCTCGGCGTGATCTTGCCCAAGGCGCCGAAGACATCTGCCTCGAAGGCCGGCCGCACGGCGCTGTGGCTCGGACCCGACGAGTGGCTGGTGATCGATGAAGCCGGAGGTGATCCGCTCGCAGACTGCGCCAAGGTCACGGCCCTGCATTCGGCGGTGGGTGTCTCGCATCGCAACATCGCGATCGCGGTTACCGGTGAAGGGGCAGCGGCGACGGTCAATTCAGGCTGTCCGCAGGACCTGTCGCTGGATGCTTTCCCTGTGGGTGCGTGCTCCCGCACCATCCTGGGCAAGGTCGAGATCGTGCTGTTGCGCACGGCAGCCGATGCCTTCCGGGTCGAATGCTGGCGTTCCTTCTCCGACTATGTCTTTACTTTCCTGTCCGAGGGATCGCGCGACGCAGCCGTCTGAACTCGGAACGTTTGCAGGGCAGGTTCGTTCTGCATCCGCACGCCGAGGGAGAATGCCGATGCCGTCGAAATCCGCGCCCAAGTCGCCCAAGAAGAGCGCGGCTGTGCGCTCGCTTGAGCACGAGCGCCGTCACGAGGTAAGCGCGGAAGAGGAACTCGAGGAAGGCCTCGAGGATACGTTCCCCGCCAGCGATCCGGTGTCGATCACCGGAACCGCCATTCCCGGCGCTCCGGCAAAACCCGGAAAAGCCAAGGCCGTGCCCGGACGCAAGCGCAAACCCTGATTTTCCGGTGGTCCAGTCAAATCTGGTCTTCTCAAACCCATCTTGTATGCGCTATTTAAAGCGCTTTGGGAGATGGAAATGACGACAAAAGCGGTTGTCTGGGGCGAAAACGTCCATGAGCAGACCAATGCCGCCGTGCGCGATCTCTATCCCCTGGGCATGCATGGCACCATCGCGGCTGCACTCAACCAGGACAAGAGCATCGAGGCTACCACCGCCACCTTGCAGGAACCCGAACATGGTCTGAGCGAAAAGCGCCTTGCCGCGACCGACGTGTTGCTGTGGTGGGGCCATGCCGCCCACGGCGAGGTCAAGGACGAGGTCGTCGAGCGCGTCCAGAAACGGGTCTGGGAAGGCATGGGGCTGATCGTGCTCCACTCCGGCCACTATTCGAAGATTTTCAAGCGGCTGATGGGCACGCCCTGCTCGCTGAAATGGCGCGAGGCCGGCGAGCGCGAGCGTGTCTGGGCGATCAACCGCAGCCACCCGATCGCGCAAGGCATCGGTGAGTGCCTGGAGATCGGCGAGACGGAAATGTACGGCGAGCCCTTTGCCGTGCCGGAGCCGCTGGAGACGGTGTTCGTGTCCTGGTACGAGGGCGGCGAGGTTTTCCGCTCTGGCCTGACCTATCAGCGCGGCGCCGGACGGATCTTCTATTTCTCGCCGGGCCACGAGACCTATCCGATCTACCACAATGAAGGCGTGCAGCAGGTGCTGCGCAACGCAGTGCGCTGGGCGCACAACCCGGCGCCGGCCTGGTCCGGCATCACCAATGCGCCGAACGTGCCGACCGACACGGCCAAGGAAAAGATCGTCCAGAAGGGCCTGCGCCTGCATGCCGATGGCGACAAGGGTCTTAGCTGATCAGGGGTTGGGGTTGATGCACCGTCTGCTTTTGCTTGGTACCGGCGGCATCGCCGGCCATCATATCGAAGAGTTCGCCAAGATACCGGGCTGCGACATTGTCGCCTGTGTCGATCAGGTGCCCGGCCGCGCGGCGGCGTTTGCCGCCGCCAACAAGATTGGCCAGTCTTTCGAGAGCCTGGAAGCGGCGATCGCCTGGGGCCAGTTCGACGCAGCCATCAACGCGACCCCGGATGGCGCGCATAAGGCGACGACGCTGGCGCTGCTTGCCGCCGGCAAACATGTCTTCTGTGAGAAGCCGCTGGCGCCGAACCACGCCGATGCCTTGGCCATGACCGAAGCCGCCGAAGCGGCGGGCGTCGTCAACATGGTCAATCTCACCTATCGCAATTCGCCGGCCATCCAGGAGGCACGGCGCCTAGTGCAGGCCGGCGAGATCGGCGAATTGCGCCATGTCGAGGCGAGCTACAAGCAAAGCTGGCTGGTCAGCAAGTCGTGGGGCGACTGGCGCGTCGAGGACAAATGGCTGTGGCGTCTGTCGAGCAAGCATGGCTCGACCGGCGTGCTGGGCGATGTCGGCATTCACATCCTGGACTTCGCCACCTATGGCGCGGCCCAGGATATCGTCAGCCTGCATGCCGACCTGGTGACCTTTCCGAAGGCGGCGGGCGATCGGATCGGTGACTATGTCCTGGACGCCAATGACAGCGTGGCCATTACGGCGCGGCTGAAGTCCGGCTCGCTGGCGACGATCGTGGCAAGCCGCTACACGACCGGTCACACCAATGACCTGTCGCTGGCCATGCACGGCACCAAGGGCGCGATCAAGGTCGAGACCGATGGGGGAACATCGCACCTGTCGGCTTGCCTGGGCAAGGATGTCGACCTGCAGCGCTGGCGCACGCTGGTAACGCCGGAGGTCAAGCGCAATGCCCGGCGTTTCGCCGATGCGTTGGATACCGGCCAGAACGGTGATCCTTCCTTCCGGCGCGCCGCTGACATTCAGAAGCTGATCGATGCCGCCTTCGAGAGCTCAGCGGTCAAACTGCCGGTCTCGATAGCCTGACATCTGGTCAACAGCGTCGGATTCAAAGGATGGCGCCCACCAGGCCGGCTCCACGTGTGCCGGCCAAGGGGGGTGTTTTTCAGCTCGTCGGCTTAGAATGCGCTCGGCACGATCCATGGATTGATGCTGATGCCAAGGCGCGGGCCTTTGCCGGCAGCGGTGTTTTCCGTGGTGCCCTGCTTCTCGAGCGAACCGGTCGAAGCACAATCAAGCTTCACATGAGTACGGCTGTCGACGCAGGTCGCGGCCGGAGCCTGCTTGATCTGCTGGTTGGTGTTGGCGGCAAATGCCGAGCCCGAAAGAGCCAGCACGGCGGCAAGCGTAAGGATTGTCTTTTTCATCGTCAGTCTCCGTTCTTCAAGGTCGAATTCAATTCGAACTCGCGGTTGAATCTTTTTCCGTACATGTACGGTGCGATGTACATATACGAGCGAAGACGGAGAGGTTCAAGTCAGAAAATGTACATGTACGACAAATTAATTTGAACAGACGATTCGCCGCAAAGCGGCGAACGCGGTTGTCGTGTGGCTAGCCAGTTTTGAATTACGCCTTTGACTTGATGTAGCTCACCAAACCGGCGACATCGTCAGGAACCAGCCGGCCTATCGGCCCGCTGGAATACACGGCGTTGATCACCGAACCGTTTGGCGTCAGAACGAAGCCGGTGGTCTGGAGAAAACTCGGCGTGTCGTTGGTGTAGGCGCCGGTGGCAGCCGCAATCTGCCCAGCGTCGACGCCATATCCGACGGGAAAACGCAGATGATGCTTAGCTACCAACGCCGTTGTCGTTGCCTCGTCGTCTACCGAGAACGCAACGACCTTGATGCCAATATCTGCGAATTTTTCCGACGCTCTTTCAAACGCGGCCAACTGCGTGTTGCAGAACGGGCACCAGGCTCCGCGATAGATCAGCACCACGCCGAATTGTCCCGCGAGCGCCTCGGGCAGCTTGATGGTACCCCCGCCGGTGAGCGGAATTTCGAGCTGAGGGAACATCTGGCCGTTGTGCAGTCGCGTCATGCGGGAATTCCTTTTCGTGGACCGACTGGTCCAAAATTGACTGGAAATAATGGACTGTCAAGTCCATCTTGTGTTATCGGGAGCCCAATGACGGCGGCTGAGGAAAGATGATTGCGATGGACCGGACCGCGACGCGGCCATTGACCGCCAAGGGCGCCGCCACGCGGGCACGCATCGTGGAAACTGCCGCCAATCTCGTCTTTTTCGGCGGCGCCGGCGCCACGAGCCTCGACGACGTCATGGCTGCGTGCGGAGCCAGCAAGTCGCAAATGTATCATTACTTCGCGGACAGGGAGGGTCTCATCGGCGAAGTGATAAAGCTGCAGACAAGCCGGGTCCTTGCCGGTCAACGTTACTACCTGGAAAGTTTGGACTCCTTGCCAGCGCTGCGGCGCTGGCGGGATGCGATCGTCGAAATGAACAAGGCTGGCGGAGGGCTCGGCGGCTGTCCGCTCGGGTCGCTGGCGAATGAACTGGCGGATCGATCAGAAAACAGCCGGAGCCTGCTTCTTGGCAGCTTCGAGGCTTGGAGCATCGAGATCCAGCGCAGCCTCGAAAGAATGCGGGAGCAAGGCAAAATCGATGCGTTGGTGAACACGCATGATCTTGCCACAGCAGCCTTGTGCGCCGTCCAGGGGGGGCTTCTGCTGGCCAAGACCAGCCGCTCCATGCGTCCCCTGGAAATCGCGCTAGACATGGCTGTGGCGCATATCGCCCGTCATCTGCTTTAGATGAAGCCGTTCAGCAGTTGATCGGCTCGGCGGTCAGGGGCGGCACATCCTGCGTCATCAGGCTGGCCAGCGTGAAATCGCACATGCGTTTGACGAATGCCTGTGGGTCGCCGAACGGGTAGAATGGAAATGTGATCAGAAGTGAGATCGTGCCGTGCCCGACCGCCCACAGCATGGTGGCGATGGCACGCGGATCGCCCTTGAGCTTGCCGGCCGCGACACAGGCCTCGACCCTGCTGATCAGCACTTTCATCGCCGGATTGCCTTCTTCCATGTCCTCGTAGCTTCTGCCTTCCGGCAGTTTGGACTTTTCGGTCATGAAGACGGTGCGGTATTCGTTGGGATTGCCAAGACCGAAGGCAGCATATTCCGTCATCACGGCTTGCAGTGCCTCGATAGGATCGTCAGAGGGGTGCTCCTCGATACGGCGGGCGAGTGTCTCGAAAGCGTCTTCAGCCAGCGCGAAGAGGATGTCCTGCTTGTCGGCGAAATAGGAATAGACCGACATCGGCGCATAGCCGACGCGCTTGGCCAGCTTGCGGATGGTCAGGCCCTCATAGCCCTCTTCCTGCACAAGCTTGTGCGCCGCATCGACGAGTTCCGAGCGCAGTTCGGCTTTCTGTTTTTCACGGCGCTTCTGGACGCTCAATGGCAATGTCGCTTGCCTTTGTCTGGTGATGGGCTGGCTAAATTATATACGCTGTACGAAAACGAACAAGAGCGCGGTTGGTTGCATCCTGTTGTTTGACCACGATCTTTTCGCCAATTTGCCTAGAGCCTGTTCCATCCCGACAGAATCGGGATGGGGCTCTAGCTATTTGTCTGAGCATGATCTCTCCGAAAACCGGTACCCACTTTTCGGGATCATGCCCTAGATGGCGCCGATGCCGCCGTCGATGGCCAGCGTATGGCCGGTCATGAACGAGTTGGCCGGGTCGGCGGCAAACAGGATGGCGGTGGTGATCTCGTCGACTTCCGCCACCCGCTTCATCGGCACGCCGCGCGTCAGCTCGGCCAGCGCGTCGGCCTCCGGAGCGCCGGAGACGCGAACGAACCCATCCACCATCGCCGTTCGCGTATGGGCCGGACAGATGGCATTGATGCGCACGCCCTTGGTGGCGTATTCCGCCGCCGCCGATTTGGTCAAGCCGACAACGCCATGCTTGGCGGCGGCATAGACCGACAGTTTTGGCGCGCCGACCAGCCCGGCAACCGAGGCGATGTTGACGATGGCGCCGCCTTTGCCATTTGCCTTGAACTGCCGCTCCATCTGGGGGATCTGATGCTTCATGGCGTAGAAGACGCCAAGCAGATCGACCTCGAGGACACGGCGTGCCTCGTCCGAAGAGACTTGCGGCAAACGGGCGAAGCCGTGGACAATGCCGGCATTGTTGATCGCGACATCCAGCCGGCCGAACCTTTCGACAGCCAGCGCCACCAGGGCTTCGGACAGGGCCTCGTCAGCGATGTTGCCGGCCAGGATCGCGGTCTCGGTGTCGAGGGTTTCAGCAAGCTTGGCCAGCGTCGTCTCGTCCAAATCCGAAAGGATCAGCCGCGCTCCTTCGGCGGCGAAGCCCCTGGCGGCACCTCGGCCGAGGCCGCCTGCAGCGCCCGATATCAGCACCGTGGCTCCGTCAAAGCGACGCATCATGCCTCCTTGTCGATCAGTTTCACGGCCAGGTGTGAAAGCAGCTTCACCGCCTCGCCATAGGTCCTGGCCTTCTCCGGGTTGGAAGCGTTGCCGTCCAATGCGCGCTTGAAGACGCCCTGGCAGATCGCGGCCAGCCGAAAGAAGGAAAAGGCCAGG
This sequence comes from Mesorhizobium sp. INR15, assembly GCF_015500075.1. Lineage (NCBI taxonomy): Bacteria > Pseudomonadati > Pseudomonadota > Alphaproteobacteria > Hyphomicrobiales > Phyllobacteriaceae > Mesorhizobium > Mesorhizobium sp. INR15. The sequence goes on from NZ_CP045496.1 coordinate 2,108,755, forward strand.
AAGAAGTTCCAGTTGCCGATGCCGTCCAGTCCGCGCCGCCGGCAATAGGCGGCGACATAATCCGCTTCGGACTGCAGGCCGAGCGCGAAACGGTCGACGCCACCAAGGCCGCGAAAGCCGGAGGCGTGCGGCAGGCGCCATTGCATGCATTGATAGGCGATGTCGGCGAAGGGGTGGCCAAGCGTCGACAGTTCCCAGTCGAGCACCGCCAGCACCTTTGGCTGGTCCGGCGCGAAGATCAGATTGTCCAGCCGGTAGTCGCCATGCACCAGGGAGACGCAGCCGTCGTCAGGGGGCATGTGAGCTTCCAGCCAGGCGATCAGCCGATCCATGTCGGCGACAGGTTCGGTCTCCGAGGCGCGGTACTGGCTGGTCCAGCGCGCCAGTTGCCGCTCGAAATAGCTGCCTGGCCGTCCGAAATCGCCAAGTCCTGCAGCCTCGACATCGACATCGTGCAAGGCCGCCAGCGTGGCGTTCATCGCATCGTAGATCGCGGCCCGCTCATCGTTGCCGGAGGCTTCGGGCAAGGCCGGGTCCCAGAAGATTCGGCCGTCGATGAAGCCCATGACATAGAACATCCGGCCGATAGGCGAGGCCTCGTCCGAGAGATGCAGCATCTCGGGCACCGGCACGGCGGTGCCGGACAGCGCCTTCATGGCCCTGAATTCGCGGTCGACCTGATGCGCGGATTTCAGCAACTGCCCCGGCGGCTTGGCGCGCAGCACGTAGCGGCCGCTTTGAGCGGTCAAAAGGTAGGTCGGGTTCGACTGCCCGGACTTGAATTTTTCGATCGAATGAAGCCCGGAAAACCCGGGGACTTCCGCGTCGAGATAAGGCGCAAGTGCTGCCTGATCGAGCGCGTTCGGATCGCTCATGCGGTTTCGGGCTGCCGCTCGATCAGGGTCAGGGTCAGCCAGCGTGCGGTCAGGGCCGGCTTCTTCGAGCCTTCGATCTCGATCGTCACGTCATGCGCCGTCTGCACCCAGCCCGACGGCCTGACCTTGACGTCGGCCAGCACGAACCGGGTGCGGATGCGCGCGCCGGTCTTCACCGGCGCCAGGAAACGCAGGGAATCGAAGCCATGGTTGACGCCCATCTTGCTGTTTTCCAGCGGCGGCATGGTCTCGAAGGTCATCGCCGACAGCAGCGACAGCGACAGGAAGCCGTGCGCGATGGTGCCGCCGAACGGCGTTTCGCGCGTGGCGCGCTCTGGGTCACAATGGATGAACTGGTGATCGTCCGTGGCGTCGGCGAACTGGTCGATCATGCGCTGCGTGACCACGCGCCATGGCGATACACCGACTTCCTTGCCGACATTGGCCAGAAGCACATCGAGACTGATCGGTTCCACGCTCTGTCCTCCACTCCACACGCCGGCTCTGCGGCCGGGCATGTCATTCCTTGAACAGCGTCAGCCCATGCTGCACCGACTGTCCGCCGTCAATCGGCAGGATGGCGCCGGTGACATAGCTGCCTGCACGGCTGCACAAATAGAGCGTTGCGCCGGCAATGTCATCTGGCGTGCCGATGCGGCCGATCGGAACATGGCCGCCGATATGCTTTGCCTGCTCGTCGGTACCGGTGGCGAATGCCGTCATCCGGCTTTGAAAGGGCCCGGGAGCGAAAGCGTTGACGGTGATGCGGCGGCCGGCGAACTCGAGCGCCAGGGTCCGCGTCAGGTGGTGAACGGCGGCTTTCGAAGCGGTGTAGGAATAGGCGTCGTCGGCCAGCGGCTGCGTGCCCATCACTGAACCGAGATTGATAACCCGCGCCGGATCGCTGTCGCTGGCGGCGGCGTCGAGCAGCGGCAGCAGTTCGCGGGTGAGATGGAAGACCGCCGTGACATTGACGCCCAGCACCTTGGCCCAGGCGGAATAGGGAAAACTCTCCAGAGGCGCGCCCCAGGAGACGCCGGCGTTGTTGATGAGAATGTCCAGTTTCGCGGTCCGGGCCTTGACCTCTGCCACCAATGCCGCGATGCCAGCCTCGCTGGAGACATCGCCAGCAAAGCCCTCGGCGCTGCCGGAGGCGCCAAGCCCGTTCAACTCGCCGGCGACCTTGACGCAGTCCTCGCCCTTGCGCGAAGCGATCATCGCCTTGGCGCCAGCCTTCACCAGGGCGGTCGCCGCCATGCGGCCGATGCCGGTTGCCGCGCCGGTCACCAGCGCGGTCTTGCCGGCCACGGAAAACAGTTCGTCCAGATAGCTCATCGCAATTCCCCAGCGCTCTGCCTTGGCATGCGGGCAAAAGAGTTCGCGTTGACAAGGCTATCCGAAGTACGGTCATCCTTGCCACCGACAAAATGCCTGGCGCGCATGAAGGGCTAGCGACCGATGACTGAGATGAATCTCGGCATGACCGAGCGGCTGAAGCCGATCCATGAGCGTGTCACGGCCATGGTGCGCGACGAGATCATGCCGCTTGGCGAGGAATTCCTGGCCGAAGTCGGCAAGGGCGGCGACCGCTGGGTCTACAGCGCGCGCCAGACCGAGATCCTCGAGGGTCTGAAGACCACCGCCAAGGGACGCGGCCTGTGGAATTTCTGGCTGACCGGGTCCGAGCGCGGCTATGGCCTGTCGACGGTCGAATACGCCTATCTGGCGGAGGAAATGGGCAAGGCGCATCTTGGCGCCGAGACATTCAACTGTTCGGCGCCCGACACCGGCAATATGGAGGTGCTGGAGCGCTACGGCTCGGCGGAGCACAAGAAAGAGTGGCTTGAGCCGTTGCTCGAAGGCAAGATCCGCTCCGCCTACCTGATGACCGAGCCGGATGTCGCTTCATCCGACGCCACCAACATTTCGTTGCGCTGCGAACGGCAAGGCGACGACTATGTGCTGAATGGCGAGAAGTGGTGGGCGTCGGGCGCCGGCGACCCGCGCTGCGCCATCTATATCGTCATGGTGAAAACCTCCGACGCTGAGCCAAAGCACCGCCAGCACTCGATGATCCTGGTGCCGTCGGATGCCAGGGGGGTAACCAAGCTGCGCGCCATGCAGGTCTATGGCGAGGATGACGCGCCGCATGGCCACATGCACCTTCGCTTTGACAGTGTGCGGGTACCGGCGTCGAACCTGATCCTTGGCGAGGGCAGGGGGTTCGAGATCGCGCAAGGGCGGCTTGGGCCTGGCCGCATCCATCATTGCATGCGCGCCATCGGCCACGCCGAGATGGCGCTGGAGATGCTGTGCAAGCGCTCGGTGCGGCGCGAGGCCTTTGGCCAGCCGCTGGCCAGGCTCGGCGCCAATTTCGACATCATCGCCGAATGCCGCATGGAGATAGAGATGGCGCGGCTGCTCTGTCTCAAGGCGGCGTGGATGATCGACCAAGGCGATGCGCGCGCCGCGGCGCCCTGGATCAGCCAGATCAAGGTGGTGGCACCGCGCGTGGCGCTGAAGGTCACCGACGAGGCGGTGCAGATGTTCGGTGCGCAAGGCATCAGCCAGGACACGCCGCTGGCGCGCTCCTGGACGCATCTGAGAACCCTGCGCCTCGCCGATGGGCCGGATGCCGTCCATCGCCGCCAGGTGGCGCGTACGGAGCTGAAGAAATACACGCAGGAGAAGGTCTGAGCGCCATCGCTCGCACTCATCCCGACCAAGGAGTTCGCCGATGACCATTCCGTCCGAAATGAAGGCGCTGCTGCTGACCGGTGACGGCTACACCAAGACGCCGAGCGGCAGCGTGCTGGAGGCGATGGAGCCCTATCTTGAGCCGGGCACTATCACCGTTCCGGTGCCGGGGCCGAGCCAGGTGCTGATCAAGGTCAGTCTCGCCTCTATCAATCCGTCCGATGTCGCCTTCATCAAGGGCCAATATGGCCAGCCGCGCGCGAAGGGCCAACCGGCTGGCTTCGAGGGTGTCGGTTCGGTCGTAGCCACTGGCGGAGAGCCATACGCCACAAGCCTCGCCGGCAAGCGCATCGCCTTCGCCACCGGCGTCTCAAACTGGGGCTCGTGGGCGGACTATGCCGTCGCCGAAGCCGCCGCCTGCATTCCGCTTCTCGACACGGTGCGCGACGAGGATGGCGCGGCGATGATCGTCAATCCGCTCACCGCGATCGCCATGTTCGAAATCGTCAAAGAGGCGGGGGAGAAGGCCTTCGTCATGACCGCAGGCGCCAGCCAGCTTTGCAAGCTGATCATTGGTTTGGCCAAGGAAGAGGGGTTCCGGCCGATCGTGACCGTGCGCCGCGACGACCAGATCGCGCTGCTCAAGGAGATGGGTGCTGCCCATGTGCTCAACGAGAAGGCGGCGGACTTCAAGGCCACACTGCGCGAGGTGATGAAGGCCGAGCAGCCGCGCATCTTCCTCGACGCGGTGACCGGGCCGCTGGCGTCAGTCATTTTCGACGCCATGCCGAAGCGCTCCCGCTGGATCATCTATGGACGGCTCGATCCGGACACCACTGTCATCCGGGAACCTGGCCAGATGATCTTCCAGCACAAGCATATCGAAGGCTTCTGGCTCAGCGAATGGATGCGCCAGTTTCGTGACCGCCGTGGCCCGGCGATCCTGGAAGCGCAGAAGCGCTTTTCCGACGGGCGCTGGTCGACCGACGTGACGGCCGTGGTGCCACTGACCGAAGCGATGGCGCGGGTGCCAGCGGCACTCGCCATGCCCAATGGCAAGGTTTTCATCAAGCCGTGAATGAGCGTGGGCCAGGATATCAACTCCGGTAGAATTGCCGAAAGCAGGAAGCCTATGAGAAAATGGTGGTGTGTTCCGATTTTCTTGATGTCGATGGCCTTCGCCCTTGAAGCAAAAGCGGAAGACAAGTTCCCGCCATTCTGGCGCAAGGCGATGACGAACGATCCGAATACAAACTACTTTCTCAAGAAATATTCTGTTCCTCTGGATGATCCTGCCGGAACCGCCGTCAGAAACATCATGTTGGCCCGGGTGATTGGTGCCCTGTGTCAGTCGTCAAAGCTCAACAAGGCCAAGGTCAAGGCCTATCGCGAAAGAACGATCGGCGGTCTCTCGCCCGAGCAGCTCAAGGCGGCGGCATTCCAGGGTGGCAGCGCGCTGCGGAGTTTCAACTACCAGGACCTCGCCTACCTTTGCGCTGGGGTCGACTATCAGTTCGGGCCGAATGGCGTCCTGATCCCAGGCGCCGTTTCGGCCGGAAAGGGTGAGCCGAACTACCCCTATGATCAGCGTAACCCATACATCCACTTGCCCGAATTCACGGGCAATTAGCCAGATGGAGCTCTGAGCCGGACATCGGCCCCGCGACATAATGTCGGTTCGACGAGCTTCGCGGCCATCGAACCCTCTATGCCGGTTGGCTTTGTCCGTGATATGTCGCCGCCATCGAGTGCCGGGACAGTGATGGGAAATTGTCCTGGGCGGGTGTGTGAGTATTTGATGATAATATCCAAGCAGACTTTCGACCGTCTGGGGTTTGGCCTGTGGATCCTGCTGTTGCTGGTCGTGCTTGCCCTGGCCGTTCTGTCGCCCGACTCGCGTTCGGTGGTGTTCGTCTACCGGCATGGCAGCGAGGCGTTCCTGGAGGGCCGCCCGCTCTATAATGTCGAGCTGGCGATGGGCTATCTCTACACGCCAGCCTTTGCCGCGCTCTACATTCCGTTCGCCAAGCTTGGGCCATATCTCGGCGACCAGCTGTGGCGGGTGCTCGGCTTTACCGTGCTGACCCTTGCCGCGATCCGGCAGGTGCGCAAGGTCGGCGGCCAGGACCTGATGTGGCTGCTTTCGTTCGGCCTTTGCCTCGCGTTGCCGATGGCGGCGGGTGCGATCCGCAACGGTCAGGCCACGATCCTGCTGGCCGCCGCCTGCTGGTTTCTCACGTTTTCGGCGCTTGAAGGGCGGCGCGCCGAAACCTTTTTCTGGGCCTCGGTGGCGATCATCGCCAAGCCGACGGCGATCGTCATGCTGCTGCTGGCGGGCGCATTGCGCCCCCGGCTGATACCGGTGCTGGTGCTCGCGGTGCTGGCCGTGCTCGCCATACCGTACCTCTTCGCCCCGGCGGATTACATCAACGCCCTGTATCGCGATTTCTTCCAGATGCTGACCTCGATGGCCGCCGACGGCGGGGGGCATTTCGTACCGACCGATTTCACCGCGCCTTTCACCAAGATCGGGCTGCTCATCCCGGCCATCGATGCCACGGTGGTGCGCGTGGTGGCGGCACTGCTCACACTCTCGGCGGTTCTCTGGTTCGATCGCAAACTCGAGCGTGGGGTTGCCGGCCTGGCGATCTTCGTGACGGCGGCCTTCTACATGTGCGTCTTCAATCCGCGCGTCGAGCCCAACACCTATGCCATGATCGCCGTGCCTGCTGGTCTTGCTATCGCCTTGTTGTGGCGGCAAGAGCGGGGCGGCGCGTTGGCGATGGTTTTGGCCACGGTGCAATTCCTGGCCGGGTTGACTGGCATCGACCGCCAGCTGAATGACTTCTTCTATCCATGGTTCCGGCCGATCGCGGTGACTGTCATTGCTTGCGCGTTGATTTGGTGGTTTTGGGCAAAAGCCCGGGAAAAGGTCGTCAGTGCCGGGCCCGTCACACATGGCTGAGCAGCAATCCACACTCGATATCGTCGCCCCATTTTTCAACGAGGCGCAGTCGGCGTCAGCCTTTGCCGGGCTGCTTGTCCAGCTTGAGGCAGCGGTGGCGCAGCGTTTCGGGATGAAGGTTCACAAGATCCTGGTCGACGACGGCAGCCGCGACGACGGCGTCGCGCGGTTCTCGCAGGCGCTGTCGGGGTCGTGGGAGATTGTCCGTCTCAGCCGCAATTTCGGCAAGGAAGTGGCTGTGCTCGCCGGCCTCGACCAGTCGCGCGGCGACATGGTGCTGATCATGGATTCCGATCTTCAGCATTCGATGGATATCAGCCTGAAGCTGATCGCCGAACTGATGGCGGATCCGGAAATCGATGTCGTCTACGCGCAGAACGACCGGCGTGAGGCCAGCTGGCGGCGCAGCCAGATGGCGAAGCTTTTCTACAGTCTGATCAACAGCAGCCAGCGTTTCGACATACCGGAAAACGCCGGCGACTTTCGCGTCATGCGCGGCACCGTGGCGCGCGCATTGACCAGCCTGCGTGACAAGCGGCGCTTCAACAAGGGTCTGTTTGCCTGGGCCGGCTTTCGCCAGAAAGCGGTGTCCTACTCGCCGGAAAATCGGGCCAGCGGCACGTCGAAATGGAGTCGGCTTAACCTGATTGCCTTCTCGTTGGAGGGGTTCACCTCCTTCTCGGTCATCCCGTTGCGCCTGATCAGCCTTTGCGGGCTGCTCGCTGCGCTGGCGGGTGTGGTCTACGGCGCCAAGGTGTTCTTCGAAGTGATCTTCTACGGCATTGCCGTGCCAGGCTATCCGAGCCTGCTGGTTGCCGTGGTTCTGCTCGGCGGTCTCAACCTGACACTGCTTGGCCTGATCGGCGAATATGTCTGGGTGACTTTGAGCGAAAGCAAGGACCGGCCGGTCTATATCGTGCGCGATGTCATGCGCAGTGGCACAGGCATGCTGAGCGCTCCCGATCCATGACGCGGCGTATCCGCCTGATTGCCGACGACTACGGCCTGGCGCCCGGCGTTTCAGCCGCGATTCTCGACCTGCTCAAGCGCGGGCGTCTCAGCGGCACCAGCTGCATGACCGGCTTTCCGGAATGGGAAAGTGAGGCGGCGCGGATCAGGCCGTTGAGCGGCCAAGTGGCGATCGGACTTCATCTGACCCTGACCGACCAGCCTGCCGTGACCGGGCGGTCGAGTCTAGCACCGGAAGGCCGGCTGCCGCCGCATCGCTCGCTGGCACTGCCGGTCTTGCGTGGCCGCTTCGAAGACCGCGACGTTCATGCCGAGCTCGACGCTCAATATGGCCGTTTCGTTGAAGCACTTGGACGCCAGCCTGATTTCATCGATGGCCATCAGCACGTGCATTTCCTGCCCGTCGTGCGCAAATGGCTGCTGGCCCGCTTTCCCGGAAGCGCCGCGATGCCGGCTTTGCGCGGCGCGCCGGCCCGGCCCGGCAAGATCGCTGTCGCGGTCAAGGTCGCCGCGATCGCTGCCTTGGCCGCGGGGTTCAACCGGACGATGGAAGGCGCCGGCTTCGATGTCATGCGGCCGCTCACCGGCATCTATGATTGGCGGCAACCCGACAGCTTCGTCCCGGTGCTTCTGGCCGCCATCGAGACTTTGCCTGAGCAAGGCCTGTTCATGTGCCATCCCGGCCATGTCGACGAAACGCTGCGTGCGCGTGACCCGATGCGGAACGTGCGCGAGGTCGAGTTCGCATTCCTGGCATCGGACGAGTTCGGTGCAAGCCTAGCCCGCGCCGGCGTCGGCATCATCGGTGGCGAGGGATGAGCGACGCGGAGCAGCCTCGCCGCTCGACGGGTGACAAGATCATCCGTTTTGCCGTCGTCGGGCTCGCCAACACCGCTATCGATCTGGCCGTTTTCACCTTGCTGGTCAGCCTGCATGCGCTGCCGCTCGCCGCCAATCTTGGCGCCTGGGTGGTGGCCGTCGCCTTTTCGTTCGCGGCGAATAGCTTTTGGTCGTTCGAGCGCGACCGGGCGATCCCGCTGCACAACGCGTTCTTTCGGTTCATCTCGCTGGGCGCGCTGATATCGCTTGGCGTTTCCAGCCTGTCGCTGGCGCTGCTTGCCGGCGTCATCGGCGTCTGGCCGGCAAAGATCGGCGGCGTTGTCGTTGCCGCCGTCCTGAATTTCCTGGCAGCGCGCTGGTCGATCGAAGGACGCCTTGTAAAGTAGCGCCCTGTCTGTCTTGACGAAATTCCAGACGGAATTTCTCTACTCCGCCGGTTCCACGTTCGTATAAGCGGCTTCCTCGAGCTCGCGCTTCAGGCGGGCTTCTTCATGCGCTTTTGGCGTGACGAAGCGGCCAAGCAGCAGGTAAGCGACCGGGGTCAGGAACAGCGTCGAGACGGTGGCCAGTCCAAGCCCGCCGACGATCACCCAGCCGAGCGCGACGCGTGCCTCGGCGCCGGCACCCGCGGCCAGGACCAGGGGCACGCCGCCGAGCACGGTGCAGATCATCGTCATCATCACAGGACGCAAGCGGATGATCGAAGCCTGTTCTATCGCCTCGCGCACGCCAAGCCCGCGATCGCGCAACTGGTTGGCGAACTCGACGATCAGGATGCCGTTCTTGGCCATGACGCCGACCAGGAGCACAAGGCCGATCTGGCTGTAGGCGTTGAGGCTGGTGCCTGAGAGCAGCAAGGCGAAGATGGCGCAGGCAAGGCCGAGCGGCACCGTGGCCATGATGATGACGGCGCTGACGAAACTCTCGAACTGAGCGGCAAGCACCAGCAGGATGATGACCAGGGCAAAGCCGAAAATGGTCACCATGGCGCTGTTGGTTTCGCCCAGTGTCGCTGCCTCGGCCAATGGCAGGATGCGGCTGCCCGCCGGCAGGAGCGGTGCCGCGATTTCCTCGGCGCGGGTCAGTGCCTCGCCCAGCGCGAAATCGCCGCTGAGATTGGATGTGATGGCCACTGACGGCTGCTGCTGTTCACGCGTCAGCGACGGCGGCACGGCGCGTTCGGTCAGCGTTGCGATGGTCGACATCGGCACGAAGCGGCCGTCGCCCGTCTTCAGGAAGATGTTTTCCAGATCGGTCGGATCGTTGATCGGGTTGGTGGTCGAAACCAGCTTCACGCCGTAGCTGCGGTCGGCGATATAGACATCGACCACGTCGTTGCCGTCGAGCATGGCCTGCAAGGTGTTGGCGAGCCCTGATATGTCGATGCCGAGGTCGGAGGCACGCTCGCGGTCGATAGCCACGGCAAGCTGCGGCTGCGTTGGGTCGATGCTCAGCCGAGGCGACTGGAAGCGCGGATCCTTCTGCATTTCGGCGATGATTTTCACCGCTGCGTCGCCAAGCGCCTTGCGGTTGTTGCCGACCAGCGCGAACTGCAGGCCGTTGCCGGCGCCTCGGATGCCGAGGCTGTTGGGCTGCACCGGGAAGATGCGCACGCTCGGCACCTGCTTGGTCAGCTGGCTGATCTCGGCCATGATCTGCTGCTGGCTTCGGCCGCGCTCATCCCAGGGCGCCAGCGTCATCACCATGAAACCATTGTTGTAAGCGCCGTTCTGGCCGGCGTTCTCGAAGGTGCTGACGATCTCGCCGGAATCGCGCAGCGGCTGGATCAGCTTCTCGATCTTCTGCATCTGCAGCGTTGTGTAGTCGAGGCTGACGCCCTGTGGCGCGTTGATGCGCAGAAGCACGACGGCACGGTCCTCGGTCGGCGTCAGCTCCTGGCGGATGGTGCCGAACAGCGTGAACGCCGTGCCGGCAAACAGCACCGCGACCAGGACCACGATCCAGGGCGCGCCGAGACAGGCATGCAGGCAACGGCGGTAGGCTGCGTTGAGCGCCCCGCCGATGCGCGAACCGATGCCGGTGCCGCCTTCGTGGTGAAGCGATGCGGTGGACAGCATGCGCGAGGCGAGCATCGGGCAAAGGGTGAGCGCAACGACGCAGGACAAGAGCACCGACATGGCGAGCACGAAGCCGAATTCGCGGAACAGGCCGCCGGTCTGGCCGGGCAGGAAGGAGATCGGCACGAAGACGGCGACCAGGGTCAACGTCGTGGCGATGACGGCGAAGAACACTTCCTGCGCGCCAAGCACGGCGGCGGCGCGAGGCCCCATGCCTTCGTTGCGCCTGCGAACGATGTTTTCCAGCACGACGATGGCATCGTCGACAACAAGGCCAGTGGCGAGCACCAGGGCCAGAAGCGTGAGGATGTTGATCGAGAAGCCGGCGAGATAGATCGCGGCGATGGTGCCGATCATGGCCACCGGCATCGACAGCGCCGGAATAAGCGTGGCGCGCCAGTCGAGCAGAAAGAGATAGATGACTATCAGCACGATGGAGACGGAAAGCGCCAGCGCGATCTCGACCTCATGCACGGCGCCGTTGACGAACACCGCGTCATCGCTGGTGACCTTGATCGACATGCCTTGCGGCAGGTTTGCCTGCAGCTTGGCGACAGCCGCCTTCACGCCGGTCGAGATGTCGAGTGTGTTCGATTCCGCCTGCCGGATGATGCCGATGCCAATGCCGGTCTTGCCATCGGAACGCAGCGTGGTCTGGCCGATGTCGGGGCCGAGCGTCACGGTTGCGACATCGCGGATGCGTGTCGTGCCGCCGATGATGATGTTGCCGAATTCCTCAGGCGTCGTCACGTCCGCCGTCGTGCGCACGATCAGGTCCTGGTTGGTGGTGGTGATAGAGCCGGCCGGGGAATCGAAGGCCACCGAGGCAAGCGCCGCGCGCAGATCCGCGACCGTGAAGCCCTGGCTGGCCAGCTTGTTCTGGTCGACGTCGATGCGGAAGATCTTGTCACGGTCGCCATAGACCTGGACGTCGGCAACGCCCGGCACCGCGGCCAGTTCATCCTCGATCTGGTCCTGGACGACGACGGTCATATCCTGCACGGACATCGTGTCGGAGGTCACCGCCAGCCGCATTACGGCGTCGGAATTGGCATCGGCCTTGACGATGCGCGGCGGGTCGGCGGTATCGGGTATCTGGTTGGCGACACGGCCGACGGCATCGCGCACGTCCGACGCCGCGACGTTGAGGTCAACGCCGTCGTTGAACTCGATGGTCACCCGGCTCGAGCCGAATGAGGAGGTCGACGAGATCGACTTGACGCCGGAGACGCGGGCCACCGCGCCTTCGATCGTGTCGGTCAATTCACGGTCGACGGTTTCGGCCGCCGCCCCCGCGAAGGTGGTGGAAATGGTGACGACGGCGCGGTCGACATCGGGCAGTTCACGGATCTCGACGCCATAGAAGGCGGCAAGGCCGGCGACCGCGATCAGCACATTCAGCACGAAGGCCATCACCGGCCTGCGGATGAAGAGCGCGGTGAAGCCTGTGTCGATGGCGGCGTTCACGGTTCCGCTCATGAGCCTTCGGCGTCGACGGCGCGCTGTTCCTCATCGGCGATGCGGACCGCGCCGCCTTCGCTGACATTCTGGGTGCCTTCGGTCACCACCATATCGCCGCTGTCGATCTCCGCGTCGATCAGCACGGTCTCGGTGTTGCGCTGGATGATGCGCACGGGAACACGCTTTGCCTTGCCGTCCTCGACGGCCCAGACATAGGCGCCGTCCGAGCCCCAGAGGATCGCCAGCGGGCTGACCGCCGGATAGCTGTCGCCCGGAAATTTCATGGTGATGCCGAACGACATGCCGGCGCGCAGCGAGTCCGCCGGATTGGCGATCGTCGCCTTGACCAGGAGAGTGCGGCTTTTCTCATCGATATGGTTGTCGATGGCGGAGACCGTGCCGGTATAGGCCTTGTTGGGATTGGCGATCGGCGTTGCCGACAGTTGGGCGCCAACCTTCACGGCGGCGGCGAAGCGCTCCGGTACCGAGAAGTCGACCAGGATGCTGGACCGGTCGTCAAGCGTGGCGATGGCCGACTGGCTGGTGACATAGTTGCCGGCCGAGATTGGCAGGATGCCGACGGTGCCTGCGATCGGGGCCGGGATCGAACGGCGCTGCAGCGCCAGCTCGGCATCGCGCAGCGCCAGCTTCGCGTTGGCCAGTATCACCTGCGCGTCGGCGACCGCGACGGCTGTCGCGGCATTGGAAGCTTGAAGCGACTTGACCCGGTCGAGCTTGGCCTGCGCATCCTGCAAGGCGAGCTTGGCGCGGTCCTGCGCGATCACTTCCGTGTCGGAATCAAGCGTGGCGATCAGCTGGCCCTTGTCGACATGGGCGCCGGATTGAACGAGCAATTCCGCGAGGCGGCCGGTGCTGTAGGGATTGACCGTCACCGAGGCATTGGCGCGGCCAGTGCCGATCGCCTGCAAACGGTCATTGATGGTTGCCGAAATGGCTGGCAACGCGACCACATTGACCTGCTGGCCACTGTTGCGGTTGCCGCCTTGTTTCGCGTTGCCGGCAGCGGTTTCAGCCGGGGGCGTTGCCGCATGGGCCCAGTCGATCCCGAGACGCGCCAGAACATCCGGCGCACCGGGATAAAAGCGCAACCAGGCGGCTGACGCCACCAACAGCACCACAAGCGCAAAAACGATCTGTTTCCAGGCGGCCATCGGCACTCCGGTTGGCAAAACAATCCTTTCGTCTACCGGTTTCCCGAGAAGAAGCAGACGCGGCGAGTTTATTATAGGGCAAGAAGCCAATCCCGATATCGCGCCTTTATGACAACTCTCCAGTGCTCGCGCACATTAAATATGCGTAACGTTTGACGTTAGCGTCATCCGGAACTCGCCGATCGGGCCAGCTGGGCGAAGGCTTGCGCGGCAGCCGCTAGCGCAGATTTTCCATTTCGCGGATGCGCCTGGCGCCGTCTACCTCGAGTTGCCGGGTGACGGCGCCGATCAGCGTTTCGGCGACGACAAAAAGGGCGGCGGAGGAATCCCATGCCGACGGCACCGCGGTGCGCCCGGCAATCACATGGCGGGCAAAGCGCGCGATCGGCGACAGCCATTGGTCCGTGAACAGAACGATCTGCACGCCGCGCTGATGCGCCTTCTCGGCGAAACGGATCAGGCTTTCCTGGTAGCGCCGGATATCGAAGATCACCAGCACATCGCGTTTGCCCATGTCGATCAGCCGGTCGCGCCAGATGCTTTCCTGGCCGGCGAGATGAAAGACATCAGCCTGGATGATGGCGAGATGGGCGGCCATGTAACGCGCCAACGGATCGGTGAAGCGGCCGCCGACCAGGAATGTCTTGCCGCGCCGGTCGGCGAGCTTGCTGGCAATGTCGGCAAGCTGCTTGTCGGAGAGATGCCTGAATGTCTCGCGCATGTTGTCGAGTGTGGCCTCAAGCATCGGCGACACCGCACTGCCGTCCGGCGACGGTGGATTGAGCGTGCGGGTTGCCGGCGACTGCAATTGCGCCGCCAGTTCGTCCTGCAAGGTGGTCTGGAATTCCGGATAATTCTGGAAACCCAGCCTAGCGACAAAACGCAGGATCGTTGGTGAGGACACGCCGGCCGCGGCCGAGAATTCGGCGACAGTTTTGAGGCCGATCAGCGGGTAGTTGGCGATCAGCGTCTGTGCCGCGCGCCGTTCTCCGGCGGGCATCGTGCCGATGCGGTCGGCGATCAATTCGGCAATGCTGGAAATCATCTTTTCCCCACCTCTGATCTGGCCCATCGCCTTTTGCGAAATCGCATTTGACAAAGCCAACCAAACTGTATGAAATCATCCGTAGGGACGCAATGAGGCAAAATACGTAACATACGATACAGCGCTCCCGGGGACGGCAGAGTATGGAGAAAGCACGGCCCGCCAGCCTTGCAACGGCTGATACCGTAGGGGTGATGAACCCCGGCGGGTCGAGCCCCTTCGTATTAACCTGCGATCACGCCTCCAATTTCCTGCCGGCCCATTTCGGAACGCTCGGCCTCGCCACCGAAGACCTGTCGCGCCACATCGCCTGGGACCCCGGCGCATTGCCGGTCGCCCGCCGCATGGCCGAGGCGCTCGATGCAACGCTGGTCGAAACCCGCATTTCGCGTCTGGTGATCGACTGCAACCGTCCGCTCGACGCGCCCGATCTGGTGCCACCGGTCAGCGAGACCACCGTCATACCGGGCAATGCCGGATTGTCGGACAAGCAGCGCGCCGAGCGCATTGCTCTATCATGGCAACCTTTTCATGGCGCCATCGAGGGCGTCATTGCCGACAGGCTGGCGCGCGGGCAGGAGACCAGGCTGGTCTCGGTCCATTCCTTCACCCCAGTCTACAAGGGCCGCAACCGGCCCTGGCACATCGGCATCATTCATGATGACGACCGCCGGCTTGCGGCGCCGCTGATCTCGGCGCTGAAGCGGCTCGCCGGTGTCACGGTCGGCATCAATGAGCCGTATTCGCCTGATGACCGCGTCTATTTCACGCTGGAACGGCATGCGCGTTCGCGCGGGCTGCCCTGTGCGATGATCGAAATCCGCAACGACGAAATTTCCGGCGAAGCCGGGCAGCGGAAATGGGCGGATCTGCTCACAGGCATTTTTTCGGATCTGGAGCCATACGAGGAGGCTGGACACCCCAGGTCGCATTCAGTCGGAAAGTCAGTTCAATCGGCTAGCTAAGAAAACAATAGGGGACTTCAAAATGGCACCTACAGAACATGAAAAATCGGAGGATGTGAAGATCCTCAACAGTATGGGCTACGCCCAGGAATTGGCTCGCCGCATGAGCGGTTTCTCCAACTTCGCCATTTCCTTCTCGATCATTTGCATTCTGGCCGGCGGCATCACCTCATTCCCGCTGGCGATGGGAACCGGCAGCGGTTTCGAGGCGACTATCGGCTGGGTCATCGGCGGGCTCTTCGCCCTTGTCGTCGCCGCCTCGCTCGGCCAGATCGGCTCTGCCTACCCTACCGCTGGCGGCCTCTACCACTGGTCCTCGATTCTCGGCGGGCGCGGGTGGGGCTGGGCAACAGCGTGGATTAATTTGCTCGGCCTGATCTTCGTCGTCGCCTCCGTGAATGTCGGCGTCTATCTGCTGTTTCAGGGGCTCGTCGCGGGACCGATCTTCGGCTTGGACACATCAGCCTGGGGCTTCTGGCAGCAAACCGCGGCAGTCGTCGCCATCACCGTCACCCAGGGCCTGTTCAATCATCTCGGCATCAAAACGACGACGATGCTGACCGACTTTTCGGGCTATCTAATCCTGGTTGTCGCGGTCGTTCTGACGCTGACCTTCCTGATCTGGGGCGCGCATGGCTTCGATCTTTCGCGGTTTACAACTTTCGTCAACACGACCGGCGATCCCGGTGGCGCCTATGTTCCCACCGCCCGCACGGCGCTGGTGGCTTTCCTGATAGGCCTTCTCTACCCGCTTTATACGATCACCGGCTTTGACGCTTCGGCGCACACCGCCGAGGAAACGCACAATGCCCGCGTCGCGGTACCCAGAGGCATGATCCACGCCGTCCTGTGGTCTCTTGTCTTCGGCTTTGTCATGGCAGTCTCCTTCGTCATCGCCAGCCCCGATCTCGTGGCCACCGCAAAGGACGGCGGCAATGCCTGGTTCAACCTGTTCAACAATCTCCCGGCGCCAACCTGGCTGAAGAATCTGCTCGGCATCTGCATCGTGCTGTCGAACTATCTTTGCGCACTGGCCGGCCTCACTTCGACTTCGCGCATGATCTTCGCGTTTTCGCGTGACGGAGGTCTGCCGGGGTCGTCGCTATGGAAGCAGGTTTCGCCGACCTGGCGCACGCCAGTCCCGGCTATCTGGCTCGGCGTCGTGCTGTCGATCGCCGCCACGCTCTATTCGCCGGCTTTCGCGGCGCTTGCAGCCGGCTGCGCTCTCTTCCTCTACGTCTCCTATGCCATGCCGATAGCGGCCGGATTTTTCGCCGAAGGAAAGAGCTGGACCGAATTCGGACCGTTCCGGCTCGGCATCTGGTCGAAGCCGTTCGCCGTCATCACCATGCTTGGTGTTCTGGTGTTGATGTATGCAGGCATCCAGCCGCCCTTCGACATCCTGATCAACTATGCCATCGGCTTGATCGTTCTGCTGGTCGTTTTGTGGTTCGCTGTCGAAAACCGCCGCTTCCAGGGTCCGCCCATCGGTGAGGCGGCAATCGCCAAGCGCAAGGCGACCATCGCAGCCGCTGAGAAGGCGGTCGGCGAATCCGCATAAACAACCGACCAAGGCCGTGGCGGGTTCGCTCGCCACGGCTTTTGTTCCCATTCAACGTCGTCAAATCCGAAACGCCTAGCGCTGGAGTGCCAAAAGAATGGCCGGAAATTTCTCGTTCGATCAATTGAAGAAAGCGGTCTCCAGCGGTGAGATCGACACCGTGCTGGCCTGCATCGTCGACATGCAGGGCCGGTTGGCGGGAAAGCGTTTCCTGGCGCAGTATTTTGTCGATTCCGCCCATGACGAGACGCATGGCTGCAACTATCTGCTGGCCGCCGACATCGATATGGAGCCGGTGCCCGGCTACAAGGCGGCAAGCTGGTCGAAGGGCTATGGCGACTTCGTCATGAAGCCGGACCTGGCGACGCTGCGGCGCATTCCGTGGCTGGAAAAGACGGCGCTGGTGATCTGCGACGTGCTCGACCACCACACTCATGACGACCTGCCGCATTCGCCGCGCGCCATGCTGAAGAAGCAGGTCAAGCGCCTCACGGAGCGCGGCTATATCGGCTATTTCGCCTCCGAGCTCGAATTCTATCTGTTCAGCGAGACCTACGATTCCGCCCGCAAGAAGCACTGGCAGGGCCTCGACACGGCTTCGCCCTATATCGGCGACTACCAGATCGGCATCACCACCAAGGAAGAAGGCGTCATGCGCCGGCTTCGCAACGAGATGGAAGCGGCCGGCATCCCGATCGAGAACTCCAAGGGCGAGTGGGGTCCGGGCCAGGAAGAGATCAATGTGCGCTATGCCGAGGCGCTCGACATGGCCGACCGTCACGTCATTCTGAAGAACGGCGCCAAGGAGATCGCAGAGTCCGAAGGCAAGGCCATCTCCTTCATGGCCAAGTACAATTACGGGCTGGCCGGCAATTCCAGCCACATTCACAATTCGCTGTGGAGCGCCGATGGCAAGACGGCGCTGTTCTTCGACAAGAACGCCGACTGGACGCTGTCGACGCTTGGCCAGCAATGGGCGGCGGGCCAGCTCAAATACGCCAAGGAATTCACCTGGTTCCTGGCGCCCTACATCAATTCCTATAAGCGCTTCCAGGCCGGGACTTTCGCGCCGACCAAGATCATGTGGAGCGAGGATAACCGCACCGCCGGCTTCCGGCTATGCGGCGAGGGCACCAAGGGTATCCGCATGGAATGCCGTATCGGCGGCGCCGACCTCAATCCATATCTGGCTTTCGCGGCCCTGATCGCCGCCGGACTTGCCGGCATCGATGAGAAGCTGGAGCTGCAAAAGCCGTTCGTTGGCGATGCCTATCAGGCGTCGCGCCTGCCGGAGATTCCGAAGACGCTGCGCGATGCGACCGAGACGCTGACGAAGTCGAAAATGCTGAAGCAGGCTTTCGGCGAGGACGTGCTGGAGCACTATGTGCACACGGCGCGCTGGGAGCAGCTCGAATACGACCGGCGCATTACGGATTGGGAACTGCATCGCGGGTTTGAGCGGTACTAGACATTGGCGACGTCGGTGCTGCCCCTCACCCTTACCCTCTCCCCGTGAAGAACGGGGAGAGGGGGGCGCCGACTCAGGAGTTTCGTCCTTCTCCCCGTCTCTATACGGGGAGAAGGTGCCGGAAGGCGGATGAGGGGCAGCGCCAAGCCATGTGATTTTCAATTGTTACAAAGTGCGAGGACTTACAAAATGACCGAAACGGTCAAACTCATATCCCCCATCGATGGCTCGATCTATGCCGAGCGGCCCGTCGCGACGGACCAGGCGATCAGCGCGATGGTCGAACGCGCCAAGGCAGCGCAGGCAAAATGGGCGCAGACGCCAATCGTCGAGCGCGGCAAGTACATGTTGGCCATGCTGGAAGTGCTGGTGGCGATGACCGATGAGATCGTGCCGGAGATCGCCTGGCAGATGGGGCGCCCGGTGCGCTATGGCGGCGAGTTCGGCGGCGTCAAGGAACGCACCAACTACATGGTCGAGATCGCCGAAGCGGCACTCAAGTCCGTGCCGGCTTCCAATCCGAAGGACGGGTTCCGCCGCTATGTGAAGAAGGACCCGCTCGGCGTGGTCATGGTGATCGCGCCGTGGAACTATCCTTACCTCACTGCCGTGAACACCATCGTGCCGGCGCTGATGGCCGGCAATGCCGTCATCCTCAAGCATGCGGCGCAGACGCTGCTGGTCGGCGAGCGTTTCCAGCAGGCCTTCGACAAGGCCGGCTTGCCCAAGGGCCTGTTCCAGAATGTCGTGCTGAACCATGGGCAGACAGAGAAGCTGCTCGGCTCGGGCAAGATCGATCACGTCAACTTCACCGGCTCGGTCGGCGGCGGCCGCGCCATCGAAAGGGCGGCGGCTGGCACTTTCATGTCGCTCGGTCTCGAACTCGGCGGCAAGGATCCGGCTTATGTGCTGGCCGACGCCAAGATCGACCATGCGGTCGCCAATCTGGTCGACGGCGCCTTCTACAATTCCGGCCAGTGCTGCTGCGGCATCGAGCGCGTCTATGTGCATGAGAAGGTCTATGACCAGTTCGTCGAAGGCTTCATCGCCGAGACGAAGAACTACGTCGTCGGCAACCCGCTCGAGCAGGCAACCACGATGGGTCCGATGGCGCATGCGCGCTTCGCCGACCTGATCCGCGAGCAGAAGGCCGAGGCGCTGCGCAAGGGCGCCAAGGCGCATATCAACATGAAGGTGGCTAACGACAGGGAAGGTTCACCCTACCTGGCGCCGGAAGTGCTGACCGAGGTCAACCACCAGATGAGCGTCATGCGCGAGGAGAGCTTTGGCCCGATCGTCGGCATCATGAAGGTGCGCAATGACGAAGAGGCAATCGCGCTGATGAACGACAGTCCCTATGGACTGACGGCCTCGATCTGGACCGCCGACACCGAGCATGCGGTGGCGATCGGCGACCGTGTCGAGACCGGCACCGTGTTCATGAACCGTTGCGACTATCTCGACCCGGCGCTGGTCTGGACCGGCGTCAAGGACACCGGCAAGGGTGCCGCATTGTCAGCCATCGGCTATGACAATCTGACAAGGCCGAAGTCCTTCCATCTGCGCGAAGCCATCTGATTTTTCGAAAGACAAAAGAATGTCCAAACTCATCTCCAAATGGAACTACCCCACCACTGTCCGATTCGGCGCCGGGCGCATCAAGGAACTGCCCGATGTGCTTGCGGCCACCGGCATCAAGCGGCCGCTGTTCGTCACCGATCCGGGCCTGGCGAAACTGCCGGTCGTCGCCTCGACCCTGAAGATCCTCGACGACGCCAAGGTGCCTTATGGGGTGTTCTCCGAGGTCAGGCCGAACCCGGTCGAGTCCAATCTCACCGCCGGCATTGCCGTGTTCAAGAAGGGCAAGCATGACGGCGTCATCGCTTTCGGTGGCGGCTCTGCGCTCGATTTGGGCAAGCTGATCGCCTTCCAGGCCGGCCAGACAAGGCCGGTGTGGGATTTCGAGGATGTCGACGACTGGTGGACGCGCGCCAACTCGGATGCGATCGCGCCGATCATTGCCGTGCCGACCACGGCCGGCACCGGCTCGGAAGTTGGCCGCGCCGGTGTCATCACCAACGAGGCGACGCACACCAAGAAGGTCATCTTCCATCCGAAGCTGTTGCCGGCGATCGTGATCGCCGATCCGGAACTGTCGGTCGGCATGCCTGCTTTCATCACCGCCGGCACCGGCATGGACGCGCTTGCACATTGTCTCGAGGCCTATTGCGCGCCGGGATATCACCCAATGGCCGACGGCATTGGCGTCGAAGGCGTTCGCCTGGTCTTTGAAAACCTGCCGAAGGCCTATGCCAACGGCAAGGACCTTGTCGCCCGCGCGCATATGATGAGCGCCGCCGCGATGGGGGCTACCGCTTTCCAGAAGGGGCTGGGCGCCATCCACTCGCTGTCGCATCCGGTCGGCGCGCTCTACGACACCCATCACGGCATGACCAATGCCGTGTTCATGCCTTACGTGCTCGCCTTCAACCGTGACGCCATCGAGGAGCGCATCGCGCGTCTGGCCGCCTATTGCGGCATCAAGGGCGGCTTTGACGGCTTCGCCAAGGCGATCATGAAGCTGCGCAAGGAATTGAAGGTGCCGCATGCGCTGCCCGGGCTGATCAAGGGGCTGGACATGGACAAGAAGCGCAAGGGCCTGATCGCCGACATGGCGGTCGTCGACCCGACCGCGGGGGGCAATCCGATCAAGCTGACCAAGAAGGCGGCGCTGAGCTTGCTCGAAAACGCCATCGCCGGCGAGATTTGAGGCGTTTTTCGCGCAGGGAGTTGATCTGAAAAAGGGGTAGAGAAACAAGGGGGGAGGATGAAGGGCAAGGCAAAAACTAATTAGCCGGAAAAAGAATCGCGAGGCGATTGCTACATCAGGTTAAAAAGAGTTTACTTTTTCGTACTGCGAGCACCCGGTTTCACAAAGCTTTCATCTGGCTGTCACATGAAGACGATACCGGATCGCAGGCGTCCAACGGCGTCAGTTCAACGGAGAGAACACATGTTCAAATTCACGGGGAAAGTGCTTTCCCTTTCGGCCGCGACCCTGATGGTGTCGTCGGTGATTTCGTCCGCTGCTTCGATGGACGATCTCGTCAAGGCTGCAAAGGCCGAAGGCCAGCTCACCACCATCGCTTTGCCGCATGACTGGTGCGGTTACGGCGACGTCATCGCCGGCTTCAAGGCGAAGTATCCGGAAATCACTGTCAACGAACTCAACCCCGATGCCGGCTCCGGCGACGAAGTTGAGGCGATCAAGGCCAACAAGGACAACAAGGGCCCGCAGGCGCCTGACGTCATCGACGTCGGCCTGTCCTTCGGCCCGTCGGCCAAGAAAGACGGCCTGATCCAGCCATACAAGGTGTCGACCTGGGACTCGATCCCCGACAGCGCCAAGGATGCTGAAGGCTACTGGACCGGCGACTATTACGGCGTGCTGTCCTTCCAGGTGAACAAGGACATCGTCAAGGAAGCGCCGGCTGACTGGGCCGATCTTCTGAAGCCGGAATTCGCCAACACCGTCGCGCTCGCTGGCGATCCGCGCGCTTCGAACCAGGCCATCCAGGGCGTCTATGCCGCTGGCCTGTCGACGGGCGCCGCTGCTGGTGAAGCCGCCGGCACCGCTGGTCTCGACTTCTTCAAGAAGCTCAACGCCGCTGGCAATTTCGTGCCGGTCATCGGCAAGGCCGCGACGCTCGCTCAGGGCCAGACCCCGATCCTGATCACCTGGGACTACAACGCGCTCGCCGGCCGCGACACGCTGAAGGGCAACCCGCCCGTCGACGTCGTCGTGCCGAAGACCGGTGTTGTCGCTGGCGTCTACGTGCAGGCGATCAGCGCCTACGCGCCGCATCCGAACGCAGCCAAGCTCTGGCTGGAATACCTCTACTCCGACGAAGGCCAGCTTGGCTGGCTCAAGGGCTATTGCCACCCGATCCGCTTCAACGATCTCGCCAAGAAGGGCAAGATCCCGGCGGAAATGCTGGCCAAGATGCCTCCGGCTGAATCCTACGCAGCGGCGGTGTTCCCGACCCTCGACGAGCAGGGCAAGTCGAAGGAAGCCATCACCAAGAACTGGGACGCCGTTGTCGGCGCCAACGTCAAGTAAACTGACACACCATGCCGGGCGGCCTCGAGGCCGCCCGGTCCTTCTCTCGAAGACGGTAGCCGGCGCATGACCGATATCTCATTGTCCGACCACGCTGTTACCGGAAAGACAGCGCCCCCCGCCGAGGCGCGCAGCCTCAGGCTGCCGACGCAATGGCTTGGCGTCGCACCGTTCTTCATCTTCGCCATCATGTTCCTGATCCTGCCCACGCTCTACCTGATGCTGGGCGCATTCCAGAATGATGCGGGCGAGTTCACCTTCGAAAACATTGCAGCACTGGCGCAGCCTTCGATCGTTGCCGCCTACTGGATTTCGATCAAGGTCAGCCTTGCCTCATCATTGATCGGCGCCTTCGCCGGTCTTGCCATTGCCATTGCCATCGTGCGCGGTGGCCTGCCGGAGTGGATACGCTCCGCGACACTGACCTTCTCCGGTGTTGCCTCGAATTTCGCCGGCGTGCCGCTGGCCTTCGCCTTTATCGCCACGCTGGGCCGCCTCGGCCTCGCGACGGTCATCCTGAACACCCTGTTTGGCCTCAACATCTACGCTCACGGCTTCAACATCCTGTCGTTCTGGGGTTTGACGCTGACCTATGTCTACTTCCAGATCCCGCTGATGGTGGTCATCATCGTGCCGGCTATCGACGGTCTGAAGAAGGAATGGGGCGAGGCGGCCGCGACGCTTGGCGCCACGCAGTCGCAATTCTGGCGCATGGTGGTCATCCCGGTGATCTGGCCGAGCTTCCTCGGCACCGTCATCCTGCTTTTCGCCAATGCTTTCGGCGCCATCGCCACCGCCTATGCGCTGACCGGCTCGTCGCTCAACATCGTGCCGATCCTGCTCTACGCGCAGATCCGCGGTGACGTGCTGCACAATGCCCATCTCGGCTATGCGATTGCCTTTGGCATGATCTTCATCACCGGCCTTGCCAATGTCTTCTACATCTGGTTCCGGACCCGCTCGGAGAGGTGGCTCAAATGAAGTCTGGAAAGTTCTGGGCCTGGGTCGTCTTCGCGCTGGGCGCCGCCTATTTCTTCATCCCGCTGATCGCCACCGTGGAATTCTCCATGCGCATGCGGCGCGGTGTCTATTCCTTTGATGCCTATCAGGTCGTGCTGGGCGATGCGCGCTTCCAGGCGACCTTCGGCTATTCCGTGCTCGCGGCTGTCTTCACCATCATTCTTGGCGTGCTGATCGTGGTGCCGGCGGCATACTGGATCCGGCTGCGCCTGCCGCAGCTGCGCCCCATCGTCGAGTTCATCACGCTTCTGCCGCTGGTCATTCCGGCTATCGTCATCGTCTTCGGCTATATCAGAATGTATGGCTCGAATTCGCCACTGCCGTTCCTGGCCAGTGATACCGGCACCAACGCCTTGCTGGTCATCGGCTACGCGACGCTGGCACTGCCCTACATGTACCGCGCGGTGGACACCGGTCTGCGCACCATCGATGTGCGCACGTTGACCGAGGCGGCGCAGATTCTTGGTGCCGGCTGGTCGACGATCGTCACAAGGGTTATCCTGCCCAATGTGTTGATCGCGGTTTTGTCGGGCGCGTTCCTGACTTTCGCGATCGTCATTGGCGAGTTCACCATGGCAAGCTTGCTCAACCGGCCGGCCTTTGGTCCTTACCTGCAGAACATCGGCGCCAACCGCGCTTATGAGCCGGCAGCCCTTGCCATCATCGCCTTCGCCATCACCTGGGGCTGCATGTCGCTGATCCAGATCCTGTCCCGTTTCGCGCCGAGATCGGCGAACCGCCCGAACTAATCGAAAGAAAAAGCCATGGCCGAGCCATTTCTATCAATCCAGCATGTGCGAAAATCCTTCGGCGCCACCACCGTGGTGCAGGATTTCAACCTCGACGTCGAACCGGGCGAATTCGTCTCCTTTCTCGGGCCATCCGGCTGCGGCAAGACGACGGTGCTGCGCATGGTCGCCGGCTTCGAGGAGCCATCGGCCGGCAAGATCGTCGTCGCCGGCAAGGACATCACCCGGCTCAAGCCCAACCAGCGCAATGTCGGCATGGTATTTCAGGCCTATGCGCTGTTTCCGAACCTCACCGTCGCCCAGAACATCGGCTTCGGCCTGAAGGTCGCCGGCATGCCCAAGGCCGACATCGACAAGCGCGTCACTGAGATGCTCGACATCATCAAGCTGCCGCAGATGGGCGACCGCTATCCCTACCAGCTCTCCGGCGGACAGCAGCAGCGCATCGCGCTTGCCCGTGCACTGGCGCCGAAGCCGAAGCTGCTGCTGCTTGACGAGCCGCTGTCGGCGCTTGACGCCAAGGTGCGCGTGTCGCTGCGCGAGGAAATCCGTTCGATCCAGAAGAAGCTAGGCATCACCACCATCTTCGTCACGCATGACCAGGAAGAGGCGCTGTCGATCTCCGACCGCATCGCCGTCATGTATGGCGGCAAGGCCGAGCAGGTCGGCACGCCATTCGAGATCTACAACCGTCCGGCAACCAAGTTCGTCGCCAATTTCGTCGGCACGCTGAACGTACTTGAAGGCACGGTCACCGATGCCGCGGCTGGCACGGTGCGGGTCAATTCCGAGCAGGTCTCGCTGAAGGGCAAGCTGAACGGCTCCAAGTCAGGGGATACGCTGTCGCTGGCGCTGCGGCCCGAAGCGATCTCGCTTGGCCGCCAGCCCGGCCGTGACTCCAGCCTGTCAGGTGAAATCTCCGAGGTGCATTTCCTCGGTTCGGTCATCCGGGTTCGCGTCGGCATTGGCAACAACACCGTCTCGCTCGATACGTTCAACAGCCCGGCCGCTCCGCCGCCAGCTGTTGGCGAGAAGGCCGAGATTTCATTCTCGTCGAGCGATATGCTGGTGCTGCACTAGCCTATATCGATATTCAGGTGATGCTGGCCTGCACTCGCGTCAGCGCGAGGTCGGACCGCCTCAAGCCGGTGCAATGAATGGCTGCATCACGGTCTTGAAGACAAGCAAAGCCTCCATCCGTGCGGCATGGGCTGCCAAGGCGGGGTAGCCTGCGAGCGGCACCAGACCCGGATGCGCTTCACCGATGAAGCAGAGCACGGCGGCGACGGCAATATCGGCGTGGCCGATGTGGTCGCCGAACCAGTAGGGTGAGGGCCTTACCGCACGATCGGCTTCCAGCATAGCCAGTACATTTTCGATCTGCGCGCGGCAGCGCTCGACCCATGGATCGGAGACCTTGTCGTGCAGCCGTGTCTCGTAGAACAGGCTGACAGCCTTGTCGCCAAGCCCGGTCGCCAGGGCCGAGACCTTCAGCGCCTTATGACGCGCCGGCTCCTCTGGCGGAAACATCCTGCGATCTTCCGGCACAAGGCTGTCCAGGTAGTCAAGCATCAGGTGGCTCTCGATCAGCACCTCGCCATTGTCCAGCACCAGGGTAGGCACTCGCGTCAGTGGATTGTAGGGGCGGATCTTGTCGGCATCGCCGAAGGCCGACCACGGGCGGTGTTCGAAAGTGATGCCATAAAGGGTCAGCGCGATGCCGACGCGGCGAACGAAGGGCGAGTCATACTGGCCGATGAGGATCATGCCGCGATTTGTACGCCATCAGGCGGCTTGCGGCCTACTGCCAGACAGTCTTGCATGATGACCCATCAACAGCTTCCACATGCATTGCCACTGCCGATAGTTCCGCTTCCCGGATATAACGGACCATGGCTCTTTTCGAACTAACCCTCGTCCTCCTTCTCACAGCTGTTGCGCTGACGGCGCTGTCGCGGCGGCTGGAGATTCCCTATCCATCCCTGCTGGCTTTGGCCGGAGTGGGTATAGCCTTCGTGCCCGGCGCACCGACGATCCAGATCGATCCGGAGCTGGCGCTTGCCCTGTTCATCGCGCCGGTGCTTCTGGACGCCGCTTACGACACCTCGCTGCGCGATCTGAAGCGCTACAGGCTGTCGCTGGTGCTGCTTGCGCTTGGCGCCGTTGTCTTCACCACCGCGGTGGTTGCCTTTGTCGGCTGGAAGATGGCTGGCCTGCCAATCGCGGCGGCGATCGCGCTCGGCGCCATCGTTGCCCCGCCGGATGCGGTGGCGGCAAGCGCGGTGCTTGGCCAGTTCAAGGTGCCGCACCGCATCACCGCCATCCTGCAAGGCGAGAGCCTGCTCAACGATGCGACCGCGCTGCTGATCTACCGGTTGGCTGTGTCGGCGGCGCTCGGCACGATCATGCTAAGCAACGCCGTTCCGGTGATCTTGCTGTCGACGATCGGCAGCCTGGTCGCGGGTTATCTGCTTGGCCGGCTCTCGCTGCTGACGCTCTCGCGGATCGAGGACGCGGCCAGCAGCACGGTGGTGCAGTTCGCCGGAACGTTCGCCGTGTGGATCCTCGCCGACAGGCTGGGCCTGTCCGCCATCATCACCATCGTCGTCTACGCCATGACCATTGCGCGCAGGGCGCCGCGCCGCATGTCGGCAAGGCGGCGTGTCAGCACCTATTCGGTCTGGGAAACGGCGGTCTTCGTGCTCAACGTGCTGGCGTTCGTGCTGATGGGGTTGCAGGCGCGGTCGATCATTGGCCGGCTCTCCGGCGACGGGCAAGGCAAAGCCTTTCTCTTCGCCGCAACGGTGCTGGCGGTCGTCATCGTGGCGCGCCTCGTCTGGGTGGCGGGCTACGTTGCGGTCATACGATGGTTCGCCCGTTTCGGCAGCGAAGAGCAAAGGCGCGATGCCCCGACATTTGGCGGTGCCATACTGGTCGGATGGTGCGGCATGCGAGGCCTGGTGACGCTGGTGGTGGCCATTGCCCTTCCGGCCGATTTTCCGGGCCGCGACCCCATCGTGCTCGCCGCCTTCGCGGTCGTTCTGGGCACGCTGGTGCTGCAAGGCATGAGCCTGAAGCCTTTGCTGCGGGTACTCGACTTCGATCCGGACAGAACGGTCGACAATGAGGTGGCGCAGGCGCGCGTCGCCGTCATGCAGGCAGCGCTCGACGTGCTGAGCCGCAAGACGTCGGCCGCGGCGGCTGTCGTGCGCGAACAATACGAGGCTCAGCGCCTGATCGCGGAAAACCCTGACGATGCCCAGGCGGCGACCGAATACGACCGGCTGCGCCTCTATGCCATCAACCGCCAGCGCGACACGCTCGAGGAGTTGCGCCGCAACGGGACGATCGGTGACGAGGCCTATCACCGCCTGGAAGAGGAAATCGACTGGTCGGAACTGGCGGCATCGCCCGCCGGCCGTTTTCAGTCACTCACAACGTAAAACAGCCTGACCCTTCGCGCCCATTTTCGCCGCGCTAGGGATACCCGACTGTTCTGGAATCGGTGCATGGTCCCGTCTGGACAGGGCAGGGGCTTCTGGCCCAAGCCCGTTCCGTACTTCTGCACATTGCAACCAACCTGCCGAACCATTACTGCCATCACCGAAAGTGAGCCGGGTAATCAATGAAGCTGGTCAGCTACAACATCCAGTACGGGTTCGGTGGCGATGGCCGCTACGACCTGGCGCGCGCGGCGCGCATCGTTGACGGCGCCGATATCATCGCGTTGCAGGAGGTCGAGCGGCACTGGCAGCGCAGCAATTTCGACGACCAGCCGGAGGTGCTGTCTAACCTTTTGCCCGGATATCACTGGGTCTATGGCCCCGCCTTCGACATGGACGCCAGCGAAAGGCGCGATGGGCGCGTGGTCAACCGGCGCCGGCAATTCGGTACCATGGTTCTGTCAAGGCTGCCGATCGTCTGGTCGCGGCTGCATGCGCTGCCGATGCGCCGTACGCTGCGGCCACTCAACACCCGAAACGCGGCGCTCGAATGCATGATCCGCACGCCGGCAGGCCCGGTGCGGGTGCTGTCGCTGCATCTTGCCCATATCGCTGAAGAGGAGCGGCTGGAGCAGATCGACTATCTCCTGGCCGAGCATCGCCGCGCGCCTTCCGATGGCGGTCCCTGGAGCGGCGCTGATGACGAGCCATCGCGCAACTGGACGCATGGCGAGCCGCAGCCGGAAAACCCAGTTGCGGCGATCTGGATGGGCGACTTCAACATGGAGCCGGGCAGCGCCGAATACCGCCGCATCGTCGGCGGCACGCCCTATCATCGTGGCGCCGCCTATCTCGACGGCTTCGTCGATGCCGCTTCCGTTGCCAGCGAACCGGCTCATGATTTCCACACGCATGTGAAGACCATTGACGGCAAGCTCACAAAACGCCGGCTCGACCATTGCTTCGTCAGCGGCATGTTCGCTGGCCGCGTGCGCTCGGTCAGCGCCGATATCGACGAAGTCGCCTCGGATCATTTTCCACTGAGGGTCGACATCGACCTCGAAACACCTGGCATCGCCACATGAGCCGCGCATGACGCTTTTCGTCTTCTTCGCGGTGCTTGCCGCCGCCGCCATGCATGCGATCTGGAATGCGCTGGTCAAGGTGCATCTCGACCGCTTCCTGTCGATCACGCTGATGACGCTCGGCATGGGCTTTGCCGCACTGTTTGTATTGCCCTTCGTCGAGGTGCCGAAAGCCGAGGTGTGGCCCTACATCATCGCCTCGGTGATTTTCCACATGGGCTACAGGACCTTCCTGATCGGCGCCTACGAGTCCGGCGATTTCGCCCAGACCTATCCGCTTGCGCGCGGCACGGCGCCTTTGCTGGCAGCGATCGGCGGCATGTTCGTCGTAGCCGAGGTGCCGGCGCCGCTCGCCATTGTCGGCATCCTGCTGCTGTCGGCTGGCACGCTGGTGATGTCGTTTCGCGGCGGCGCGCATCTGGAGAAGCTCAACCGGCGCGCGGTCGGTTTTGCGCTTGGCACCTCGATCTTTATCGCCAGCTACACGCTGTCCGACGGTAGTGGTGCTCGGCTCGCCGCCACGGCGCAGAGCTATGCCGCCTGGCTGTTCATCTGCGATGCCTTCGGAGCGCTCGTTCTGTGCCTGATCTTCCGAGGGCCGAAGGCGCTGCCGGTGCTGGCGCGCGACTGGAAGACGGGCCTGTTCACCGGTGTGCTCAGCGGCGCCGCCTACTGGATCGTCATGTGGGCGATGACCAAAGCGCCGATCGCCTCCGTGGCGTCGCTGCGCGAGACCTCGATCCTGTTCGCCATGGTGATTTCGGTCTTCGCGCTAGGCGAGAAGATGACTGGCTGGCGCGGCGCCGCCGCGCTCAGCATCGTCGCTGGCGTCATTGCGCTGAGACTTGGTTAGCCCCGCTTCAGGTGAGCACTGACATCACCTGACCGCGCCGTTCCGGACTGAAGCGGATGACGACAATGATGCAGACGGCAACCACACCGGCAAAAAGCGCCAGCGCATAGCCGTAGCTGCCGCCGGCGGCTTCAGCGATGCCGGCCTGATAGGGGCCGCCATAGGACGCCGCGAGATTGCCGGCCTGGTAGATGAAGCCAGGCAAGGTCGCCCGCACCACGCCCGGCGAAAGCTCGTTGAGGTGCGCCGGGATGACGCCCCAGGCGCCCTGGACCGCGACCTGCATGACAAAAGCGCCGATGGCCAGCATGAAGGGCGTCGTGCTGTAAGCCCATAACGGGATTGACGGCAAGGCGATCACGCAGGCCAGGGTGATAGCGTTCACACGGCCTATCTTCTCGGAAAGCGCGCCGAACGTCAGGCCGCCGACGATGGCGCCAAGATTGGCGACGATGGTGATCCAGCTCACTGTGTGCGGATCAAAGCCATGCTGCTTCTTCAGGAAAGTCGGATAGAGGTCCTGCGTGCCATGGCTGAAGAAATTGAAGAACATCATCAGCACGACGGCATAAAGGGCGACACCCCAGTGCTTCTGTAGCGTCTCCAGAAGACCCGGCCGGACCGTTTTCTGCGCCTCGACGAAGGCCGGAGATTCCGGCACGTGCGAGCGTATGAACAGGACGATCAGGGCAGGGATGAAGGAGAGCAGGAACATGGCCCGCCAGCCGATCGTGTAGCCATCGATCGTCTGCTGGTAGAGCAGGCCGTAGACCACCGCCGCCAGCAGGTAGCCCGCCGGATATCCGCATTGCAGGATGCCTGAAACCATGCCGCGTGCGCTGGGCGGAATGGATTCCATGGCGAGCGAACTGCCGAGCCCCCATTCACCGCCCATGGCGATGCCGAACAAAGCGCGCAGCGCCAGGAAGATGCCGAGATTGGGCGAGAAGGCGGCCAAGGCGCCGATCACCGAATAGCTGACAATGTTGAGCATGAGGATCGGCTTGCGCCCGAACCTGTCGGCAAGCATGCCAAAAAAGAACGCGCCGATAAAGCGTGTCGCCAGGGTCAGGAACAGGGCCTTGGAAACAGCCGGGACATCGGTCTGGAATTCGGTTGCGATATCCGAGAGCAGGAATGTCAGAAGGAAGAAATCAAAGGCATCAAGCGTCCAGCCGAGAAAGGAGGCCAGGACTGTTTTCTTCTGCTGTGAGTTGAGGTTCAAGGCGTCCTCCCTTTACCGCCCCCGACGAACGATATGTCGCCCGGTTGGCAAAAGAGAACAGCTGTCAGCCGGCTTTCGAAGAACCGGCGTTCACATTTTCGTATTCCAGCTTTGGTCAGATTTCCAGGTCGAAGACCATCAGCCCGTCGGTGCCGCCTTCGAGCGCCGCGACCAGGCGAGCGCCGGCGCGCTGATGCGCCTCATGCACGAGATAGGCGTCACGCGCGGCGGCATCGCGGAAGTCGATGGTGAAGCCATGGGTGAAACCGCGTGCGAAAGGCTCCGGGCTGACATTGGCGCTGAACTGGACGGCAGCCATGCCGTCGATCACCTGTCGCAGCGCTTGGAGGTCGGCGTGGATCGCCTTGCGCTCGCCGGTGCCGACATCGTTGCGGAATTTGACGAAGACACAGTGCCTGATCATCTTTTCGCTCTCCACACTTTTCCTGGAATTAGGCCGCACGATTGCCGGAGAACACCGCCGGCGCCAGCGGCTCGCGGCCAAGGATCAGGTCGGCGCCCTTTTCGCCAACCATGATGGTTGGCGCATTGGTGTTGGAGGAGGGCACGCGCGGCATCACCGAGGCGTCGCACACCCGCAGGCCCTCGATGCCGCGCAGCCGGAGATCGGGCGTCACCACGGCCATCTCATCATGGCCCATGCGGCAGGTGCCGACGGGGTGATGATCGGTCTTCGAGCTGCGGCAGGCATAGTCGAACAACTCGTCGTCGCTGGCGAGCGATGGACCGGGCAGCACTTCGCGCAGCACGTAAGGGGCAAGCGCCTTCTGCCGCATGATCTCGCGCGCCAGGCGCAGCCCCTTCAGCGACATGGCGCGGTCATAAGGATCGGACCAGTAGTTCGGATCGATCAGCGGATGATCGGCCGGATCGGCACTCTTCAGCCGCACCGTGCCGCGCGAGCGCGGCCGCAGGAAGGCCGAGTTCAGGGTCACGCCCGGGTTCTTCAGCTTCTCGACGCCAGCCTCGATGCCCGAGCCGAGGCCGAGATGGAACTGGATGTCGGGGGAGGCGGCGGTCGGGTCGGCGTACCAGAAGCCGCCGGTCTCAAACAGGCTGGAGGCCACCGGCCCTTTCTTGAGCAGCAGATACTGCAGGCCGGCCCAGGCCGTGCGGTGCAGCTTGGCGTAGTTATCATAGGTGTGGTCGCCGGTGCATTCGCCGATGACGAACAGGTCGAGATGGTCCTGCATGTTGGAGCCGACGCCGGGCAGGTCATGCACGGGTGTGACGCCGACCGATTTCAGATGATCGGCTGGACCGATGCCCGACTGCATCAAGAGCTTCGGCGAGCCGATGGCGCCGGACGAGACGATGACCTCGCGATCGGCACGCAGGATTGTTTTCTGGCCGCCCGGCTTGTCGACGATCTCGACGCCGATGGCGCGGCCCTTTTCGACGACGATGCGTGTGACCAGCACATCGGTCCTGACAGTGAGGTTCTTGCGCGCGCGGATCGGCTTGAGGTAGGCGACCGAGGCGGAGGAGCGCCGGGCGTCCTTCTGCGTCAGCTGGTAGTAGCCGACGCCTTCCTGGCTGGCGCCGTTGAAATCCGGATTGAAGGGAATGCCCATCTCCTGGCCGGCGCGGAAATAGGCCTCGCAGATCGGCAGCGGCGAGATCGGGTTGGAGACGCCGAGCGGGCCCTGGTCGCCGTGGAAATCGTTGGCGTAGCGCTGGTTGTTCTCGGCCCGCTTGAAGTAGGGAAGCACATCGCGGTAGCCCCAGCCAGCGAGGCCTTCCTCCTTCTCCCAGGTGTCATAGTCGCGGGCGTTGCCGCGCGTGTAGATCTGGGCGTTGATGGAGGAGCCGCCGCCGACCACCTTGGCCTGCGTATACCAGTAGACGCGGTCCTTCATGTGCTTTTGCGGCACCGTCGACCAGCCCCAGGAGGCGATGCCCTTGGTCATCTTGGCGAAGCCGGCCGGCATATGGATATAGGGGTGCCAGTCCTTGCCGCCGGCCTCCAGCAGAAGCACGGAGTTGGACGGATCCTCGCTCAGCCTGTTGGCCAGAACGCAACCAGCCGGGCCGGCGCCCACGATGATGTAGTCGGTCATGACACTATCCACTTACAGTCGCGGCACTGAGAGCGCACCGTCGACATTGATGATCGAGCCGGTTGAAAAACCAAGCTTGCCGGCGGCAAGCGTGGCCACCACGGCGCCAATGTCGGAGGCTTCGCCCCAGCGTTTTGCCGGTACCAGGCCGCCGTCGATCAGCGCGTCGTATTTCGCGGTAACGCCTGCGGTCATGTCGGTTCGGATGATGCCCGGCCGCAATTCGAAGACGCCGATATTTTCGGCGGCGAGCCGCAGCGCCAGGTTCTTCACCCACATCGAGAGCCCGGCTTTCGACACGCAGTAGTCGGCGCGCTCGGGCGATGCCATTTCAGCACTGACCGAGGTGATGGTGATGATCGATTTCGCAAGATCGCCTGGCGTGGTCAGCATCGCCTTGGCGACGGCCTGGCTGAGAAACACGGTGCCGCGCAGATTGATGTTCAACGCGCGGTCGAAATGCTCCGGTTTCAGGTCCAGCAGGTCGCCGCGCACCGCGGCCCCGACGCCGGCGTTGTTGACCAGGCAGTCGATACGGCCGAAGGCGTGCAGCGCGGTTTCGACAAGAGCGGCATGACCGGTGAGATCGGCGATGTCACAGCTGACATAGGCGAATTTCACACCGCGCGCGGTGATATCGGCGGCGAGATCATCAGCGGGTTTCTCGGAAAGATCGGCGACAAGGATGTCAAAGCCGGTGTCGGCCAGTGCCTGGGCGCAAGCAAGGCCGATGCCGCGCGCGCCGCCGGTGACGATGGCCGCCGGGCGGGTCATGCGGCAAGCTCGTTTTTGCGGATATGGCCCGCGACCCGCAGCGCTTGGGCTGCGATCGAAAGCGCCGGGTTTACGGCAGCCGAGGTCGGCAGAAAGCCGCCGTCGACGACGAACAGGTTCTGGTGGTCGAAGGCGCGGCAGAAGGGATCGAGCGGCGATGTCGCCGGATCGGTGCCCATCCTGACCGTGCCGCACTGGTGCGAGGGAGTGCGCTTGTCGAAGGGGCGCGACAGCACGATCGGATAGCCGCAGGCGCGGAAGTGCTCGCGCATCACCTTGGTCAGCCCATCGAGCGACTGCATGTTGGAGCGCCGCCATTGCATGACGATGTCCTTGCCGTCGACCATGATGCGGCTTTCGGGGTCTGGCAGATCCTCGCACATCAGGTACCAGTCGACGGCATGGCCGGCCATGTAGTCGAGTGCGAATTTCGGCGCCAGCTTGACGTTGGCCCTCAGCATGTTGCCGTCGATCTTGCCGAGGAGCTGGACATTGCCGAGCGGCTTGCCGCCCTTGCGGTCGGACAGGTAGTAGTCGTTCAGCATCAGCGTCTTCTGGTAGACGGAATCGTTGCGGCGACGCGGATCGATCGCCAGCATGGCGCTCGAATTGTGGTTCATGAAATTGCGGCCGACCTGGTCGGAGCGGTTGGCGAGGCCTTTGCCATCAGGTGAGGGCGAGCGCAGCAGGATGACCGCTGAATTGACCGCGCCGGCCGACAGGATGACCAGCTTCGGCGTCAGCTTTTTCCTGGAACCGTCCTTGACGTAATGGATGGCGGCGATCGATTTGCCGTCAGGCGCTGTTTCGAGATAGTCGACATAGGCGCCGGTTTCGAGCCTGATGTTCGGGTCGGTCAGCGCTGCCGTCAGCGGTCCTGTCTGCGCATCCACCTTGCCTTGGCCGGCGTTCGGGAATGCGTCCCAGCCGGTCTTGCCTTCCTTCAGCCAGGTGTCGATGTCGACACCGAGCGGCAACGAGGCCGGATGCAGGCCAAGCCCCTTCAGTTCGGCACGGGCGCGCGCAATAGGCGCTTCGTCGGGTACCGGCTTGTAGGCATAGGGGATCGAGTGGAACGGCTCCGTCGGGTCCTCGCCCAACGTGCCACGCACGCGGAACAGCTGCTCGGCCTTCGAATACCAGGGCTCGAATTCGTCGTAGGAAAACGGCCATGCCGGCGAGACGCCACCAAAGTGTTCCATGGCGGAGAAATCTTCCTTGCGGTAGCGGATCAGCACCGCTCCGTAGAATTTCGAATTGCCGCCGACATAGTAGTAGTTGCCAGGGTTGAAGGCTGCGCCACCAGCTTCGCGCCACATCTCCTTCGGCCGGTAGTGGCCATCGACAAAGATCGAGCGCGTATCACGCGCGTGCGGCGTCGCCGGCAAGGGCTCGCCGCGCTCCAGGATCAGGATCGAGGCGCCGCTGCCAGCCAGACCGGAGGCGATCGTGGCGCCACCGACGCCGGAGCCGATGATGACAATGTCCGGGCTGGTCATGGCCTAAAGCGCGCCGTGTTGGAACTGACAGATGCGCCGCGCTTCAGGCCTTTGTTTTGATGCATGTCGTTGCCCCAAAACCGGATCCACTTTTGGGCGACATGCATCAGCGAATGCGGCTCTCGGTCGCCGGATCGAAGAACACCGCCTTTGTCAGGTTGAAGGCGAGCGGCGTGT
Organism: Mesorhizobium sp. INR15; assembly: GCF_015500075.1. NCBI lineage: Bacteria > Pseudomonadati > Pseudomonadota > Alphaproteobacteria > Hyphomicrobiales > Phyllobacteriaceae > Mesorhizobium > Mesorhizobium sp. INR15. The sequence continues at coordinate 2,143,877 of NZ_CP045496.1, forward strand.
TGGTGCCCGGCTGGATGTTGGCATCGGCGCGCAGCCGCGCCACAACGCCCTTGCCGCCGAGATTGGTGACAGCGAAAGTGTCTGATCCCGCCGGCTCGACGACTTCGATGTGCAGGTCCGCGGTGGCGATGTTGGAGGCGTTGCGCTCCGCGCCTTCCGGATCGGTCAGGGCCTCCGGGCGGACGCCGAAGATGATCGGCTTGCCCTGGAATGCCGACAGGCCGGCAGGCGCATTGGCCATCGGCAGCGAGATCGGTTCACGCGCCTCACGCTGCAGGACAACGGACAGCGCGTTGCCCGACGTGGCGATGGTCGCCGGGATCAGGTTCATCGCCGGCGAACCCATGAAGTCGGCGACGAAGAGATTGCTGGGGTTGTTGTAGATTTCGGCCGGCGTGCCGAACTGCTGCACCTCACCGTCGCGCATCACCGCGATCTTGGTTGCCAGCGTCATCGCCTCGATCTGGTCGTGGGTGACGTAGACGATGGTGGTGCCGGTGGTGGCGTGCAGGCGCTTGATCTCGATGCGCATGTCGACACGCAGCTTGGCGTCAAGGTTGGAGAGCGGCTCGTCGAACAGGAACAGCTTGGGGTCGCGCACCAGCGCCCGGCCCATCGCAACGCGCTGACGCTGGCCGCCGGAAAGCTGGCTTGGCTTGCGCTGCAGCAGATGGCCGATCTGCAGAACCTTGGCCACCTTGTCGATCGCCTTCTGACGCTCCGCCGCCGGCACGCCGCGCATTTCCATGCCGAAGGAGATGTTTCCGGCCACCGTCATGTTCGGGTAGAGCGCGTAGCTCTGGAAGACCATGGCGATGTCGCGCTTCGAAGGGTGCAGGTCATTGATCGGGCGGCCATCGACGCGGATCTCGCCTGACGTGATCGTCTCCAGGCCGGCGATGGTGTTGAGAAGCGTGGACTTGCCGCAGCCGGACGGGCCGACCAGCACCAGGAAGCCGCCCCTTTCCAGTTCGACATCGATCCCTTTCAGGATTTCAACCTGACCGAAACGCTTCCTCAGACCATCAATTTCCAGAAAAGCCATCAGATTATCCTTTGACGGCGCCCGCCATCAGACCGCGCACGAAGTAGCGGCCGGCGAGCACATAGACGAGGAGGGTGGGCAGTGCCGCGATCATCGCGGCAGCCATGTTGACGTTGTATTCGACGACGCCGGTCGAGGTGTTGACGACGTTGTTGAGCGCCACCGTCATCGGCATCGCGTCGCCGGTGCCGGCATAGGCCGAGGCGAACAGGAAGTCGTTCCAGATATTGGTGAACTGGTAGATGACCGTGACGACGAAGATCGGCAGCGAGTTCGGCAGCATGATGCGGCGGAAGATCTGGAAGAAGGAGGCGCCGTCGACCTGCGCGGCCTTGACCAGTTCGGTCGGGAAGGCCTCGTAGTAATTGCGGAAGAACAGCGTGGTGAAGCCGAGGCCGTAAACGACGTGGACGAAGACCAGGTTGAGTGTCGGATTGCCGAGGCCGAGGCTGGTTCCGATCGTGTTCTGCAAGGTGACACCGAAGCGGCCGAGGCTGCCAAGGATCGTCGCCATCGGCAGCAGCACCGACTGGAACGGAATGAAGCAGGCGAACAGCATCAACCCGAACACCAGCGTGTGGCCACGGAAGCGCCATTTGGTCAGGACGTAGCCGTTAAGCGCACCCATCAGGGTCGAGATCAGCACGGCCGGAACCACCATCTTGATGGAGTTCCAGAAATAACCCTTGATGCCGGCGCAGGTGAGGCCGACGCAGGTCTCGCCCCAGGCCTTCAGCCAGGGATCGAAGGTCGGTGCCTTTGGCAGCGCCAGCATGTTGCCGTTCTGGATCTCATCCATGGTCTTGAACGAGGTGACGAGCATGACGAAGAGCGGCATCAGGTAGAACACCGCGAACAGCGCCAGCAGTCCGTAGATGACGATGCGGTTGAGGGTCTTGGAGCTGATGCCGCCGGTCGTCTGGCGGGCGGGAGTGGTGACAGCGCTCATCGCGGCTTCTCCCGGAGTTCCGAATAGAGATAGGGCACGATGATGGCGACGATGGTCATCAGCATGATCACCGCGCTGGCCGAACCGACCGCCATTTCGTTGCGCTTGAACGTGTACTCATACATGAAGTTGGAAGGCAGCCACGCCGAGCCGCCAGGCCCGCCGCTGGTTAGCGCGACCACAAGATCGTAGGACTTGATGGCGAGGTGCGCGAGCACGATGAAGGCCGACAGGAAGATCGGCCGGAGCAGCGGGATGACGATGCGGCGGTAGAGCTGGAAGGTGGTGGCGCCATCGATCTGCGCCGCCTTCATGATCTCGCCGTCGATACCGCGTAGGCCGGCCAGGAACATCGCCATGATGAAGCCGGACGCTTGCCAGACGCCGGCGATGACCACCGTGTAGATGACGAAATCCTTGTTCTTGATCCAGTCGAAATGGAAGCTCGTCCAGCCCCATTGGTGCAAGGTCTGTTCAAGCCCGAGGCCGGGATCGAGGAACCATTTCCAGGCGACGCCGGTGACGATGAAGGACAGCGCCATCGGGTAGAGATAGATCGGCCGCAACACGCCTTCGCCTCGGATCTTCTGGTCGAGCAGGATGGCCAGGAACAGGCCGAGCAACAGGCAGATGCCGATGTAGAGAAAGCCGAAAATGGCCATGTTGGTGATCGACGTGTACCAGCTCGACGGCGGGTCGGTGTCGAAGGTCCAACCCCACAGCCGCTGATAGGCGCGCGCGCCGGTGATGACATAGGACGGGAAGGTCTTGGAATTGGTGAAGGACAGATAGATGGTCCACAGGATGAAGCCGTAGACGAAGACGATGGTGATGGCGAAGCTCGGCGCCAAAACGATCTTCGGCAGCGCGTCCTGAAGGCGCGAGCGCACCGAGGCGCGCGGATTGGCGTGCTCCGGCGTCAGCTTGATCTGGCTTGTCGCAACCGTACTCATGAAGCTCCTCCCGTTTCGGGTCGTCCGTGCCTCACATCAGGTGCGAGGCAGGTCCCCGTGCAGGCGGGGTTTTTGGGCGATCCTAGATCGGCCAATCGCGAAGTGGAACCTTCCCCGCCAGAGCGGGGAAGGTGTTTCTTGGGGAACGCTTACTTGGCGTCGTCGATCGCCTTGACCAGCTCGGTCACGGCTTCGTCGGAGGTCTTGATCTGACCATGGACGAACTTCGAAACGACGTCCTTGTAGGCATTGGCGACCGCCGGAGGCGCGCCATAGCCCTGGGCGAGCGAGCCGAACAGCGTGCCGCCGTCATTGGCTGCCTTCAGGTCGGCGATGCCCTTCTTGCCGCAAGCGTCGAAGTCGGTGTCCGGAACGTCGGTACGAGCCGGAACCGAACCCTTGACGACGTTGAAGGCCGACTGGAAGCTCTTCGACAGCGTGGCGGTGGCCAGAGCGATCTGGGCGGCCTTGCGGTCGTCCGGAACGTTGAACATGCCGAACATGTCGGAGTTGTAGATCACGGAGCCATCGGTGCCCGGGAAGCGATAGCACAGGAAGTCGGTGCCCGGGGTCTTTTTGGCGGCGTGGAACTCACCCTTGGCCCAGTCGCCCATGACCTGCACCAGGGCGTCGCCCTTGATGACCATGGCGGTGGCAAGGTTCCAATCCCGGCCCGAGAAGTTCGGGTCGACATAGGTGACGAGCTTGGCCAAGTTGTCGAACGACTTCTTCATCGTGTCGGACTTGAGCGAAGCGTCGTCGAGGTCGTTGAAGGCCTTCTTGTAGAATTCAGGTCCGCCGGTCGACAGCACGACCGAGTCGAACATGGTGGCTTCCTGCCAGTTCTGGCCGCCGAGCGCGAGCGGAACAACGCCTGCCGCCTTGGCCTTGTCGAGCAGGGCAACGAAGTCGTCGAAGGTCTTCGGCTCGGTGCCGCCGATCTTGTCCATGACGGCCTTGTTGATCCACAGCCAGTTGACGGAGTGGACATTGACCGGAGCCGCGACCCACTTGCCTTCATAGACCGAGAACTTCTGCAGGGCGGCGGGAACGGACTTGTCCCAGCCTTCCTTCTTCGCCGTTTCGGTCAGGTCGCCCATGACGCCGGCCGCCGCATAGTCGAGCACGGTGTAGCCGAGCATCTGCGAGGCGGTCGGGTAATTGCCCGCGGCGACCATTGCCTTCAGCGCGGTCATGGCAGCGTCGCCGCCGCCGCCGGCCACCGGCACGTCTTTCCAGGCGTAACCTTCCTTGGACAGATCTCCCTTGAGGACGTTGAGAGCAGCCGCTTCGCCGCCCGACGTCCACCAATGCAGCATCTGCACTTCCTTGACGTCCGCGGCATGCGCCGAGAACGCAAAGCTTGTCGCAAGAGCCGTTCCGATAAGCAGTTTACGCAACATGTACTTCCTCCCTTGTTGCATTACACGACCGGCGGATGCCCGCCGGGTTCTTCTCAACTCAACCGACCCACCATCCGGTGCGCTGGCCGCGATGAAACTGGATTGTCTTTTCCTCGGTGTAGTCTTCCACGGCGCGCTTCCCGAGCTCGCGTCCAAGACCGGACTGCTTGTAGCCTCCGAAAGGCAGCTCGGGATAACCTTCCATGAACGTGTTCACCCAAATGGTTCCCGAACGCACACTGCGAGCCACCGACATACAGGTGTCGATGCTGGCGCTCCACACACCCGCCGACAAACCATAAGGCGTGTTGTTGGCGATGCGCAACGCCTTTTCAATCGATTCAAAAGTCAGCACCGAGAGCACCGGCCCGAACACTTCCTCGCGGGCGATGGCCATGTCCTCGGTGACGCCGCGGATGATGGTCGGGTCGAGGTATTGGCCGGCATTCGAGGCCAGTTGGTTGCCGCCGCTGTAGACGCTGCTGCCTTCGTTCGCCGCCGCCGCGACATAGTCAGTTACCTTGGCCAGGTGGTCGGAGGAAATCATCGCGCCGACCTTGGTTCTGATATCGAGCGGATCGCCAACGGTTACCTTGGCGGTGAGCGCCTTGACGGCAGCGAGGAAATCGTCGGCGATGGCCTCATGCACGATCAGCCGGCTGCCGGCGTTGCAGCACTCGCCGGCGTTGAAGAAGCCACCGAACACCGCTGCATCGGCGGCGGCTTCGAGATCGGCGTCGGGGAAGATGATCTGGCCGTTCTTGCCGCCAAGCTCCATCGAGACTTTCTTCAGCGACTGCGCCGCCGAGGCCATGGTCATCTTGCCGACGCGGGTCGAGCCGGTGAACGACACCATCTCGACCAGGGGATGGCTGACCATCGGTGCGCCGACATCGGCGCCCAGACCGGCGAGGATGTTGACGACGCCGGCGGGCAGGCCGGCCTGCATCAGGATGTCACCGAGGACGAAGGTCGAGGCCGAGGTCATCTCGCTCGGTTTGACCACCGCCGTGCAGCCGGCGGCAAGCGCGAAGGGCAGTTTCTGGCTGACGATGAGGAAGGGGAAATTCCACGGCGTGATGATCGAGACGACACCGATCGGCTCGCGCAAAACCACGCCCAACATGGCGTCGCCGAGGTTGGCGTAGCTCTCGCCATGCAGCGTGCGGGCGAGTGAAGCGGCATAGCGCCAGATGTCGACGGCGCCGCCGATCTCGCCGCGCGCCTGGGCGATCGGCTTGCCGGATTCCAGCGCATCGAGCCGGGCGATGTCTTCCAGCCGCGCCTCGATGAGGTCGGCTGTCTTGAGCAGGATCGCCGCGCGTTCGGCTGCCTTCATGCGCGGCCACGGGCCGGTCTCGAATGCCTTGTGCGCTGCAGCGACCGCTGCTTCGACTTCAGCTTGCCCGGCCTGTGCGTAGTGCGAGACGGTGAAGCCATGGCCGGGGCTCTTGCGCTCCAGCGTGCGGCCGTCGCGGGCATCGACATGCTTGCCGTCGACCAGCAGCCGGTAAGTCTTTGGCGCAGCGGATGCCTCGGTGGGCATGGCGATCTTGAGGGGCAGGTTCATATGGCTTCAGCTCAGTTCTAGGATCTTGAAAATGCGGGTTTCTGTTTGGTCTTGAAGGCGCCGACGCCGGTCTTGAGATCGCCGGTCAGCGCAATGAAGCCGCTGGCCAGCGCCTCGGTCGCGGCGGCACTTTCCTCGCCTTCGGCCACCGCGATCATCAGCTTGGCGGCTTCCGTCGCCAGGGGGCCGCGCTCGGCCATCTTTTCGGCCCAGGCCTTGGCTTCGGCTGATGCTTTGCCGGTTTCGACGACCCGATCGACAACGCCCAGGGCCAGCGCCTCCGCCGCCTGGAGAACCTCGCCGCCCAGCGCCATGCGCCGCACGGTCTGCGCACCGAAACGGCGCACCGCGCGCTGCGTGCCGGACCAGCCGGGCACGACGCCGATCGAGGTCTCGGGGAAGCCCAATTTGACGTGCGTCTCGGCAACGCGAAAATCGCAGGCGACCGCCAGTTCCAGCCCGCCGCCCAGTGCGTGGCCGGACAGCACGGCGATGGTTGGCTGGCGCAACCGCGCCAGCCGGTCGAAGACGCGGTGGCCATAGCGCACCCATTGCACCTGAAAGTCGGCGGCGCTCATTTGCGCCCACGCCTCGACATCGCCGCCGGCGCAAAAGCCCTTGCCTTCGCCGGAGAGGAGCACGACGCGGACACCGTCCGCCGCCTCAGCCTCATCAAGTGTTGCCTCCAGCCCGCGCAGCATCGGAATGTCGAGCGCGTTGAATTTCTCCGGCCGGCGCAGCGTGATGATGCCAATGGCGCCATCCTGCTCGAAGGTGACGAGGCGGTCAGCCATGCGCGCCTCCGAGCGATGCGCCGCCATTCAGCGACAGCCCGATCGGCTGGTCGCGGTAGAGGGCGTCCGGCGTCGTCTTTAGGTCCTTGGCGATGCCGAGCGGAATTTCCGACTGCGCAAGCACATCGCGCTGCAGGTCGATGCCAGGTGCGAGTTCGGTGACGACCAATCCTTCCGGCGTCAGCTTCATCACGCAGCGCTCGGTGACGTAAGTGATGTCCTGCCCCTGCGCGACAGCGCGCTTGCCCGAGAAGGAGATGTGCTCGACCTCGGCGACGATTTTCTTGACCTTGCCCTCCTGGTCGATGCGGATGCCGCCATCGGCGAGTGAGAGCTTGGCCCCTGCATTGAAGAAGCCGGAGAAAACGATCTTCCTGGCGCGCGCGGTGATGTCGACGAAACCACCGGCGCCGGCGGTGACATGCGGCCGCGCCGAGAGTTTGGAGACGTTGACCGAGCCGTGACGGTCGATTTGCAGGAAAGACAGCAACGATGCGTCGAACCCGCCGGCCTGGAAATAGATGAACTGATGCGGCGAGGGCATGATCGCTTCGGCGTTCGAGGCACAGCCAAACTTGAAGTCGAGCAGCGGCACGCCGCCGACCGCACCTTGCTCGATCACCCAGGTGACCTTGCCGTGCTGGCCTTCCTCAAGAAGGATGCGCGGCACATTGGCTGAGATGCCGAAGCCGATGTTGACGGCCATGCCATCGCGAAGCTCCATCGCGACGCGGCGCGCGATCACTTTCTGGACGTTCATCTCGGCGTTGCGGAAGCTCGACAGCGGCCGGAAAATCTCGCCCGAGATCGCCGGGTCGTAAGGCGTCAGCGTTGTCTGCAACTGGTCGGGCGCGATCACGATGTGATCGACCAGCACGCCGGGGACGCGCACATCATGCGGCTTCAACGACCCGTTTTCGACGACACGCTTGACCTGCGCGATGACGACGCCGCCATTGTTGCGCGCCGCCAGCGCCTGTTCGAGGCCGCCGAGATAGGCGCCCTCATGCTCGTAGGTGAGGTTGCCGCGCTCGTCCGCCGTGGTGGCGCGGATGATCGAGACCTGCGGCACGATAGAGCGGAAATAAAGCCATTCCTCGCCATCGAACTGCTGCACCGAAACAATCGGCTCGCTGGCCGCGGCATTCATGGCGCAGCCCTGGTGACGCGGGTCGGCGAAAGTATCGAGGCCGACCTTGGTCAATACGCCCGGGCGCTTGGCGGCGGCCTCGCGGTGCATGTCGAACAGGATGCCGGATGGCACATTGTAGGCGGCGACCGAATTGTCGCCGATCATCTTCCAGATCAGCGGCGGCTCGGAGGATGACGGGCCTGAGGGGTAGGAGCCGCACAAGGTGCGCTTCAGCAGACCGGGCTTGGCCAGATGATCGATGCCCTTGATGCCATACATGTCGCCGGCGGCGATCGGGTGCAGCGTGGTGATGTTCTTCGGGTGGCCTTCCGCCTCGTAGCGCTCGCCGATGGCGGCCAGCACCGCATCCGGGCAACCAAGGCCGCTCGACGAGGATACCGACACGACCATGCCGTCCTTGATCAGGCCTGCTGCCTGCGCCGCGGAGACGACCTTGCTCAATTCATGCTCCCGAGTTTCGGGTCGATCTTGACGGCCTTGCCGGAGCTGGCCGATTGAAGTGCCGCCTCGGCTGATGTGAGCGACCAGATGCCGTCCTCGCCGGTGGCGGCGGGCTGGCCCTCTCCATGGATCGCAGCATGGAACTGGCGCAACGAGCGGGCATAGAGGTCCTCGCGGTCGAAGCTCAGCTCCTCCTCGCCCTTGGCGGTACGCAGCGTCACCGAACCGACCGGCTTCTGTGTCATCACATTGCGGGCAATCAGCGACCCCTCGGAGCCATGCACCTCGAAGCCGGTGTCGGCGAATCTGGTGGTGAAGCCCTCATGCGACTGGGCAATGACACCTGAGCCGAAGCGCCAGATACACATGGCGCCGTCTTCCAGCCCACTGCCGGCCATGCCGGCCGACTGCGTGAAGGCGGAAACCTCGAGGGGATCGTCGCCGAGCACGAAGCGCAGCGTGTCGGCGTCATGCACGGTGATGTCGAGCACCACACCACCGCCGGCCTCCGGCCTGGTGATGCGCCAGCCCTGCAGATTTTCCGGCAGATAGACAGCGTGGAAGACACGCGCTGCAATCGGCTTGCCGATGCGGCCGGCGGCAATGGCGTCGCGCATGGCGCGATGCGCGCCGGCATTGCGCAGATGATGATTGGTGCCGAGCACGATGCCGGCTGCCTTGGCGGCGGCGACCATCTTGCGCGCGTCGGCGCTGGTCAGTGCCAGCGGCTTTTCGCACAGCACATGTTTTCCTGCCTTGATGGCGGCCAGCGCCTGCTCAAGGTGCAATTCATTGGTGGTGGAGATGTAGACCGCGTCGATGTCGGCGCCCAGCAAGGCATCCACGGTAGAGACAGCCAAGGGGATGTTGTTTTCTCCGGCATAGGCCGTGGCGCGTTCCGGGCTGGAACTCATGACAGCCGCGACCTCGCCATCAGCCTGCGCCCGGATGGCGTTGATCATGAATTGCCTGGCGATCGTGCTGGCGCCGATCAGACCCCATCTGACGGTCATGCCGCATCTCCTATTCCTGCCCGGGGAGAGCGATCCGGGCCGCAGCTGTCCCTGACGACCAGGTTAACCGCGCCGATGTGATCCTCGGCGCGTGTCGTGCGCGATTGGATCATCTTCAGCATGACATGGGCGGCACGCTCGCCAAGGCCGGCCGTGTCCACCGAGACGCTGGTCAGCGCCGGCATATAATGCTCGGCCTCGACCACGTCGTCGAAACCGACGACGGCGAAATCCGCCCCGGGTTCCAACCCGCGCTTGCGCAGCGCCAGCATGACGCCAAAGGCGACCGCGTCATTGAAGCAGAGTGCGGCGGTCGGCGGCTCAGGCGTTGCAAGCGCGGCTTCCAGGCAAGCGATGCCGCCCCTGCGGCTGGTCTCGCCTTCGACGACCAGCGTGTCGCGGGCGGCAATGCCATGCGCTTCGCAGGCTTCGCGAAAACCACCCAGCCTTTCGTGATAGACCACCAGATCGGACGAGCCGCCGAAGAAGGCTAGCCGGCGATGCCCCTTGCCGATCAGATGCGCGGTTGCGAGGTAGGCGCCGCGATGATTGTCGGGCGCGATCACCGGGATGCGGCTTTCAGGCAGACGGCGCATGGCGAAGACGACCGGGAGCCCCGCCATCTCCAGCCGCCGGAAAGCGCCTGGCGTCGTGCCACGCGCCGGCGACACGATCAGGCCGGCCACGCCTTGCTCCATCAGCGACTTCAAGACCTCTTCCTGGCGCACCGGGTTCTCCGCCGTGTTGGCAATGAACGGCACGATGCCGGCCGACTGGAAGACGCGCTCCATGCCGACCGCCAGTTCGGCGAAGAAGGGGTTGGTGAGATCGTTGATCACCATGCCGATGACATTGGAATGTGCCTTGCGCAGATTGGCGGCGCCGCGGTTGTAGACATAGCCGACATCCTCGATCGCCTTGCGGACCTTGCTTGCCGTTTCAGGCCGGATCAGCCCGCTGCCCTGGAGCACGAGTGAGACAGTCGACTTCGACACGCCAGCCTCGCGGGCAATGTCGAGTATCGTTGCCTTGGCCCGGCTGGCCATCCAGATCTATCCTCCCATATTTTTTTGGTCGAATTATTGGAACGTTCTAATCACCGCGCTCACCGCGAGTCAATCAGGATTTTTTCTGAATCCGAAAAATTGACCATTCACCGCTGAATGTCTTTGCTGACAAGGCATCATGTGCTGCGGTGCAGCATTTCGTTGCGGCAGACCTTGAATCGTAAAGGTTCTTGATTTATTGGAACGTTCCATTTATAGGCGCGGCAAAGGGAGAGTTCGATGGACATTGCTTTGCCTGGTGAAGGTGGCCGCGGCAGCCGCTACGTGCTTGTCGGCCAGCCGGTGCAGCCGGTCGTGGGCGCGCGGTTTTCGCGCATCGCCTATGCCGCCGCCCATGTCGTTGCCGATCCGCTCGCCATGAGCAATCCGTGGTCGCGGCCTGTCGTCGACTGGGACAGGACCATGGCGTTCCGGCATCATCTCTGGCGGCTGGGGTTCCGCATCGCCGAGGCGATGGATACGTCCCAGCGCGGCATGGGTTTCGACTGGGCGAACGCGCGGGAATTGATCCGCCGCTCTATCGCAGAAGCAAAAACCGTCTCCGGCGCCGACCTTGCCTCGGGCGCCGGCACCGATCATCTGGCGCCGGCCGCTGCCAGGACGCTTGGTGACGTCATTGCCGCCTATGAGGAGCAGTTTGCCTTCGTCGAAGGCCTGGGCGGCAAGCCGATCATGATGGCCAGCCGCGTACTGGCTGCGGTGGCCAAGGGCCCGGACGATTATGCCCATGTCTATGACCGGATACTTGGCCAGGCTTCGGGCAAGGTCATCCTGCACTGGCTGGGCGACATGTTCGACCCGGCCCTGAAGGGCTATTGGGGCAGTGGCGATTTCGATACGGCGCTCGACACGGTGGTCGCCATCATCGAGCGTCATGCCGGCAAGGTGGAAGGGATCAAGATCTCATTGCTCGATGCCGGCAAGGAGATCGCGCTGCGCAACCGGCTGCCCGAGGGCGTCGTCATGTTCACAGGCGACGACTTCAACTATCCCGAGCTGATCGCCGGCGACGGCAAGAAACATTCGCATGCGCTGCTCGGCATTTTCGACGCCATCGCGCCGGTGGCCAACGCAGCCCTGGCGAAACTGGCCGACGGTGATCGCGCCGGCTATGACGCGCTGATGGCGCCGACCGTGCCGCTGTCGCGCAGGATTTTCGAGGCGCCGACCGAATATTACAAGGCCGGCATTGTCTTCATGGCGTGGCTGAATGGCCATCAGGATCATTTCTCGATGATTGGCGGCATGCAATCGGCGCGCGGCATCGTCCACTACGCCGATGTCTTCCGCCTTGCAGACGAGGCTGGACTGCTGGCCGATCCGGAGCTCGCGGTCGCCAGGATGAAAAGCCTCTGCTCTGTCGCCGGCGTGTAGCCACGAGGCAGGAGACCGCTTCCGGCCGCGGCCGCGGACTTGGCTTGTCTCATTTGCGTTGTCCGGACAAATCTGTTTTCGGTATCGCGGGGAATGCGGACTAGGGCAGCAATGACGGACAAAGAGTCGGGACCTGTGAGCGACGTTTTCGATCTCAGGGGCAAGCGCGTGTTCGTTGCCGGGCATCGCGGCATGGTCGGCTCGGCCATCGTGCGCAGGCTGGCTGTCGAGGATTGCGAGGTGCTGACCGCATCGCGCGATGAGCTCGATCTCCTTGACCAGGCCGGGGTGCGCCGCTGGATGGCCGATCGCCGGCCGGATGCCGTTGTGATGGCGGCGGCCAAGGTGGGTGGCATCCTGGCGAATGACCGGTTTCCGGTCGATTTTCTTAGCGAGAATCTCGTCGTCCAGACCAACATCATCGACAGCGCGTTTCGCAGCGAGGTGACGAAGCTCCTGTTCCTCGGCTCGTCCTGCATCTATCCGAAACTGGCGGCGCAGCCGATCTCGGAAGACGCCTTGCTGACCGGTCCACTCGAACCCACCAATGAATGGTATGCGATCGCCAAGATCGCGGGCCTGAAGCTGTGCCAGGCGTATCGTCGCCAATATGGCGTCGACTACATCTCGGCGATGCCGACCAATCTCTACGGCCCGGGCGATAATTTCGACCTGAATTCCAGCCACGTCGTGCCTGCATTGATGCGCAAGGCGTATGAGACAAAGCGTGCCGGCGGCAAGACCATGCAGGTCTGGGGGTCAGGCACGCCGATGCGGGAATTCCTGCATGTCGACGATGCCGCCGACGCGCTGGTCTATCTGTTGAAGGCCTATGCCGGCGACAGCCATGTCAATGTCGGCTCAGGCGAGGATATCACCATCGCCGAACTTGCCCGCGCCATTGTGTCCGTGGTCGGCGCGGAGGCCACGATCACCTTCGATCCGACAAAACCGGACGGCACGCCGCGCAAGCTGATGGATGTGTCGAGACTGTTCGCCACCGGGTGGCGGCCCCGATACTCGCTTCGAAGCGGATTGGAGCAGACCTTTTCGTGGTTTCTCCGGCATATTGAACAAGGCGATGTCCGCCTCTGAGAGGCTTCATCGTCGTCGCGCATCATAGTCGACAGACGTTCAAGATAGCATCGTCAGGACCCATTCGGCAGCCGGGACAACGGCTCGCGCACCCTTCCAAATTCACTGCGAAACATCATGCTTGCGGTCGTCGCGGCTTTAGCCCTGGCGGCGTGTCAGACGGCGCCCACGGTTTGCGACAAACCCGGTACGAAGATCACCTACAACGGAAAGTGTTGCGGCATCGATGATGCGCCTTGCCGCGAAGGCGGGAACAGCGACTAACAGCACACGCCGCCGGATCGGACTCCGACGCCACAATGATCCGATCCGCCGTCGCCCGTTACGGCCAAAGCCGGGGCGTGCGCATGACATCGCCGGCGCTTACGAAGTCGCCGGGGTGGTAGCGCGATAGGAAGTGTTTGGATGGTGGGCGTGACAGGGATTGAGCCTGTGACCCCTGCAATGTCAATGCAGTGCCTTGTCTGTTTTCATTCGCTAATATGCGCCAACAGACCAAGGACGAAGCAAAAACATCCGAAAGTATCTGTGCCGTTTCTGTGCCCGGCTGCAGGCTAGCCGCTGGGGTAGGGCGCCGAGCCTGTGGAATTATTCGTTCGTTTAACATATGGGGCCAATCTGGTTGTAGGCGACAAGTTCAATAGGTCGCCTGGCACCGAACCTTAATCCGTGCCACCCCGCCTAAAATGGCGACCGACGTTTTCATGTTTGCCTCGTCAGGCAAAGTATGCGTTGGTCGCCGATTGCATTCGTGGGCAATCAGTGTCGCTTCGCTTCAACCGATATCGTCGGGCCACTTCCGCGACCACGAAATCCAACGAAACCTTGTCAGCGATGCCCCGTTCGGCCGGATCGGCTTAGCAGTCGTGCAGCTCTTCCGTAGGCTCAAGCTCCAAGTCGGCGTCTCCGTCCATTCCGTCAAGAACGCCGATCATGTGCTCTATGGTAGCCTCCACCTTGCGCTCGCGTTTACTTGCTCGAAAAAAACTGGTGCTGGGACAATGAACCTATCGCTCCTCCGGGACAGTCCGAAGGCAAAGAGCGGGAAGTGGACAGGAGGTAATTCCGACTTTCTTGACGCGGAAAGCGGTGTTTTTCATATAAACATCGACAGCATTACGCTTTCAGGCGGCGGGACTTTGTTTTCCTACAATGACGACGGCGCCGACCAACAAGAGGGCTTTGGGTTGAGGGCCGGTGGCGACAAAGCCACTCGCTTTGAATGGCAGATCGGTTGATTAGGCCATCCTCGAGGGTGTCAATTCGGCTGATGTTCCGAGGCTGAATTGTTGAAGGCGATGGCCTCATCCACCGAGAAGAAGGTCGGGCAAAAACGGAGCCATCGGGCTTTAGAAGAACTGCCAGAAAGGGCAAACCGTGCAGAGGCGGTGGATAGATTACATAGGCCGGACCAAGCTGTTTTTTGATCCTGCCCTTCACTCTGGTAACCCTGGGTCATAGTGGACGATGGCGTCGATGACCGCTTCATAGACGCTGCCGGTGTCTTCCCCGAGTTCCTCAACTCTAATCCCGCGCAAACTGGCGGACGGCGAACGCTGGTTGTGACTTGTTGGCTAGACTTCTTACTTGCGATAGAGCAGGTTGCGCTAGGGATTTTGGGGTGTCATATGCGAATTTCTAAGCGTGTTCTTGCACTGGTTTCTTTGTGCGTAGGTCTTTCCGGCCAAGCTCTTGCTGCCGAAACAACAACTTACGACTGGAGCGGCGCGTATATCGGCGTGCAAGGCGGCAAAGCCTGGAGTAATCCCCAGTGGGAAGGGCCCCCTCCTGCCCAAGACGCTGTATTCAGCAGCATAGATGGAGATGGGCCACTTGGCGGGTTGTATGGTGGATACAATTTTCAAGCCGGTGGGTGGGTGTTTGGCCTAGAGAGCGAATTCCTGTTCGCTGACATCGACAAGTCTGGTCATCGACTTGCAAACTGCGAAGAGGGCATGGCGTTCTGCGCGAGCAAGATCAAGTGGATGGGGGACGTGTCTGCGAGAGCGGGCTTCGCTCTGGACAGATCCTTGCTCTACGCGACCGGTGGCGTGGCCTTTGTGGGCATGGACAACTATATAGGTGGTCAGGAGAATGGACCTGAACCGGGCGTCCTTTACACCAAAGGCTCGGATAATCGGATCGGCTGGACGATCGGCGGTGGTCTGGAATATGCATTTTTCAAGCACATTACCGGCAGGGTCGAATACAGCTATTATGATTTCGGCACCGCATCCAAACCGATGACCTACGTGAAACAGCCGGACGCCCAAATTGCTGGTTTCGAGCGCAAATTGACGGCACAGTCCATTAAGTTTGGTCTCAGTTACAAGTTCTGAAGACGCGATTGGCGGCAGCGGCGATCAGGGCGCCAAGTCAAGACAAGGCCTGGCTTGGGTTGATATCTCCACAAATAGGTGGAAACAAGCATTCTGACCTTGGGACCATTGGGCTGGGGGGCCTTAAAAATGAAATCCATTCTACTCGCCACAGTGGCGATTGCCGCTCTGTCTGGCAGCGCTTTTGCCGATGACCCCGTCCAGTTGCCGGTCGCTTCAACTTATAATTGGTCGGGCGCCTATGTCGGCCTTCAAGCAGGGTACTCGTGGGGAGTTTCGCCGGCGACGTTCGACAACCCTTCTTACCATCCTTTTACCGATCCAGACCCGTCCGGCTATGTCGGCGGTGTCTACGGCGGCTTCAACTATCAGCTTCAAAATCGCCTGGTTGTCGGTGTCGAAGCTGACGTCAATTACTCTGACGCCCACGGATCCGATAGCATCCGATTCAATGGAGGAATTGACAGTCTAGAACAATGGAAGTCCGACATTGATTGGACAGCGGCTTTGCGCGGACGAATTGGATATGCGCTTGACCGGACCCTGCTCTACGCGGCAGGCGGCGTCGCATTTTCTGGTCTAAACACCAGCGTTGAGGATAGCGGCAATCCTCGTGGGAACGCTTCTGAGACAAGAATAGGCTGGACTGTCGGCATCGGCGCGGAGCACGCGTTCACTGACAAACTCGTGGCACGTGTCGAATATCGCTATGCCGATTTCGGCACGACGCACTTTGCGTTTGGCTGGATCCCCGGTACTGTCCCCAGCGATGTGAGTTTCAAAACCCACGACATCCGCATCGGCATCGCGTACAAATTCTGAACAATCCCATTTGTTGTTGCGAGAATGCTCAGCGTGTAGCGAATTCCGGCTTACGTGACTCTGCCCGGTCAAGCTGGCGCTTCATATCCGCTTTGAACGCCTCGAACTCGGTACGCGGCACAAGGCTTGAGCGGATATCGGCCGCGGTTTTCCATCCGATTGCGATCCTCGATACCGCGCTGTGCGCGCCAGTCCATTTCCTGCCGGGTGACTGTGTTTGCAGCCAGGGTTTGGATCGCCTTCGTTGTTTCGCTGGTGAGGCTCTGGATCAGGCGCCCAGTCTCGATATCCTGCGCCTTCAGATCGTTCGTGCTTTCACGAATCGGCCAGTAGACCAGCCCGCCAAGCACCCACCACCACTGACACCGTCACCCCAAGCGCCTGCCATTGAGGGCGGCTGCGCTCGGATATCGACGTGCCGAGGGCGGCGATGGAATTTCGTGTCTCATTCGTGAACGACGAGAACGACTGTTCGATTTGCCTGAAACCCGAGCGCATCTCGGCCTCGAGGTCCGTCTGCCGGCGGCCGAGATTGGTGACCCGCTCGCCGAGCTGCGCCTGAATCGGATCTTGGTAGTGTCGCTGTTCTTCGGCCATGTCATCCGCCAGGGCGGGCACCACTTAAGCGATATCCTGGCAGGGATGGCGGTGGCCTGCGGCGTGATATTGGTCATGAGAGCTCTCGCCGGCCAGCAAATTGTCCTCTTGCATCAACCTGACGCATTGAAGCCAGGCGGATGGCCTGACTGAAGGTGCCACGGCATTGAAGGCCCCTTAAAGGGTCATTCAGCGCGCACATTTTTGGTGCCAAGTGAAGTTGCGCGGAAGTGCCAAACGATTTTGCGCGCTACGACGTGACATCGCCGGCGCTTGCGAAGTCGCCGGGGTGGTGGCGCGATAGGAAGTGTTTGGATGGTGGGCGTGACAGGGATTGAACCTGTGACCCCTGCAATGTCAATGCAGTGCTCTCCCGCTGAGCTACACGCCCATCCGAAGCCGCGCATACACCATTTTTGGTACGGCGCGTCAATAGCAGGAAAAAGGAAAGAAGGCTCCGTTTTGCCGCACCGGCAAACAGTCGCCGGCGCCCTGCCTAAAATGCCTCAGGCTGCGTGCAACATCTTCTCGACCTCGTTGACGAGATCGCGCAGATGGAATGGCTTTGACAGAACCTTGGCGTCTTTCGGCGCCTTGGAATCCGGGTTCAATGCAACGGCGGCGAAGCCGGTGATGAACATGACCTTGAGGTCGGGGTCGATCTCGGTGGCGCGGCGAGCGAGCTCGATGCCGTCCATCTCAGGCATGACGATGTCGGTCAACAGCAGCGAGAAGGGCTCTTCGCGCAGCCGCTCATATGCGCTGGCGCCATTGTCGAAGTCGCTGACCTGGTAGCCGGCGCGCTCCAGCGCCTTGACGAGGAAGCGGCGCATATCGTCGTCGTCTTCCGCCAGAAGAATGCGTGCCATCATATCCCGTCCGAATCACCCGCCCGAGACTGCCGTGGGGCCAGCCCGTTAACCATCCTGTATATGAGGAGGTGACGGTAAACATCAAGTGAACGTGGCGAAGCATTATCCGCATTTGGATAGGCGATGCCGGTGCCGAAATGCTGGACATGCGGCCGCCAAGGTGGCACTTTCACCCCATGATGCACTGGTGTTTTTGGGTTCGTTCAAATTGACGACGGCAGCCGAGGATTTTTCGGTCGTTCCACCCTTCGAAATCCGTTCGGGCGTCGAGCAACGCGTTCCCTTCCTCTTCAACTCGCCACATAGCGGCCGCTACTATCCGCAACGCTTCCTGGCCATGGCCAGGCTGGACAGCAACGCTATCCGCCGCTCCGAGGATTGCTATGTCGACGAGTTGTTCGGCGGCGCGGTTGCGCTCGGCGCGCCGATGCTTTCGGCGAACTTTCCGCGCGCCTATCTCGACGTCAACCGTGAGCCGTGGGAACTTGACCCGCGCATGTTCGCCGAGCCTGTGCCATCCTTCTGCAACATCCGCTCGGCGCGGGTCGCCGGCGGGCTCGGCACCGTGCCCAAGCTGGTGGGCGAGGGCCTCGACATCTATGCCGGCCGCTTGCCGCTGGCGGAGGCGGTGGCCCGCATCGAAGCCGTCTACAAGCCCTATCACGAGACGCTGAAGCGGCTTTTGACCAGAACCCATGCGCGGTTCGGCTATGCAGTACTGATCGATTGCCATTCGATGCCGGCCAGCATCCGGGTCGGCGACAGCGGCCTGCGGCCCGATTTCATCGTCGGCGACCGCTTCGGCATCTCGGCTTCGCCCGCCTTGACCGAGACGGCGATCGGCCTGCTTTCCGCCATGGGTTACACCGTGGCCCATAACAAACCTTATGCCGGCGGTTTCATCACCGAGCACTATGGCCGGCCGGCGCGGCATCTCCACGCGCTGCAGATCGAGGTCAATCGCGGGCTCTACATGAACGAGCGGACTTTCCAGAAGGCCGCCGGCTTCGATGCGCTGGCCGACGATCTGACGCGCTTCTCGGCGAATCTGATGTCGATGCCCGATCATCACTTTGTCGACCTGCCGCTGGCAGCTGAGTGACGGTTTGCAGGCTCTTGGGCACAAGCAAATGCAGGGGAAACGGCGCGAACGCGGAACGGGCAAAGCAAGCGGGGAACGTGTGCCGCATGCCGGCGTAAAAAAAAGACCGCATCGTTTGCACGATACGGTCGAAGTCTAGGGAGGAAACGCCCAAGGAGGGCATGGACAGGAAACCCTGTCCGACGATGAGCCTATTGTGCGCTGCACAAATGTCAAGCGATCGACAGGCCTTTTTAATTCACTCTGATGTGGAAATTGCATTTCAATGACGGTTGCGTGACATTCGGGCAACAGTTGTTCGCGAGAAAAAATCGTTCCACACCCTTGTTTTGAGGGGAAACACCCGGCAAACGACCGTCCGGGCATGCTGCAATGCGGGAGAATCACTTGGACATCAGCATCGACTTCATGCGTCGGATCGCACAGGCGGCCGCGGCCGAGACCTTGCCGCGCTTCCGCGCCCAGGGCGCGGTCGCCAACAAGGAAAAAGGCAGCTTCGATCCGGTAACCGAGGCCGATCGCGAGGCTGAAAGGGCGATCCGCGCGCTAATCGGTGCCGAGTATCCCGATCACGGCATCCTGGGCGAAGAGCATGGCAGCGAGAACATCTCCAGCCGGCACGTCTGGGTCATCGACCCGATCGACGGTACACGCGCCTTTATCTCCGGCCTGCCGGTGTGGGGAACGCTGGTCGGATTGACGGTCGATGGCGATGCTGTCGCCGGCATGATGTCGCAGCCGTTCACCGGCGAGCTTTTCTATGCCAACGCCTCCGGGTCGCATTACGAGGGGCCAGGCGGGCCCAGAAAGCTGACGACCCGCAAGACGACCAAGCTCTCCGAGGCGACGCTGTTCACGACCACGCCGGCGCTGTTCAAGGGCGAGGCGCGCAAACGCTTCGATGAATTCGAGAATCAGGTGCAACTCGTGCGCTACGGCGCCGATTGCTATGCTTTCTCCATGGTTGCCTCAGGCAGTGTCGACATCGTTGCCGACCCAGGCCTGAAACCCTACGACATCGTGGCGCTGATCCCGATCATCGAGAAGGCCGGCGGCATTGTCACGACTTTCGACGGCGGGCCGGCGGAAAAGGGCGGCGATGTGCTGGCAGCGGCAACCCCTGAGCTTCATGCGGCTGCGATGGCCGCGTTGCGCGGCTGAAATCGCCTGGGTTCAACGTGGTTTTATCGAGCGCTGAAATTCCGCCGGCGTGCGACCGTAGACCTGCTTGAACGCAGCGCTGAAATGGCTGTGGCTGGAAAAGCCGAGATCCATGCCCAGCGCGGTCAAATTGTCGTAGCGGCCAAGCAGGTCCAGCGCACGCGCCAGCCGCAAGCGCAGGTGATAGCGATAGAGCGGCATGGCTTCGACCTGTTGAAAGACCTGGGTGAGGTAGACGGGCGAAACGCCGACCTCGGCGGCGATTTCAGCCAGTGTCCAGCGCCGCGACAGGTCGGATGAGAGCACCAGCTTGGCGCGGTCCACCAGCTTCTGCCGGCCGGGGCTGGCGCCGGCGACATGCGAGGTGCGCTCGCCGAGAGACCTCCGCACCAGCGTCAGCACCAGGGTTTCCGCTTCCAGCGTCTCGGCGATGTCGCGGCTCAGGCTGTGGCGGAGCAACGCCACCAGAGCCTGCGCTCGCGGGTCTATGCGGCGGCGCTGGCGGCGAAATGCCAGGAGGCCGCCACCGCGCAACTGTTCCTTTGGCGCCAGTTCCCGCAACTGCGCCTCTTCGACAACGATATCGAGACAGGCATCGCCACCCTCGACGGGGTGGCTGATCTGATAGGCTTCCGCCTCGTTGAAGAACAGCAGCTGGTTGGCCTCCGCAACGGCGTCGTTGCGCCCGACATGACGCACGAAGACGCCGCGATGGGGAAACACCAGATGCGTGGCCGAAGTGCATTCTTCCACGCTTTTGTGCCGGCATTCACCGCTGCAGACGACATCCCTGACCCTGACGATGCCTGTTTCCAGGAGCGGTTGGACGGTGAATTGCGACATGGCGGCTGCGTGCTCTCCCTTGCGCCGAAATCTGGTTCCGGCATTGTCCGGGACCTTACCCAATCGGCCTGCCCATTCCTGCCAGGAGATTTCTGACCAGGCCGCTGCTCAATCCCACAACCGCCGCACGGATTCCGAATAGGCTTCGCCGCGTGACAGGCCGATGTCCTTGAGCTGTTCGTCGCTCATTTCGAGCAAAGCGCGCCGGCTCCGCCGCCTCTCCAACTGGAGGCTGATCCAGCTTGCCATCGCAACGATCGCAGCCCGCGGGAGCCGTTTGATATTCGGTGAGGCCTGGATCGCCGGGGTGTCTGCCCGGATGGGGCTGGCCAGGCGTGGGGTGGCTGCATGATGGTGGTGCATCACTCAGTCCTCACTGGGGCTGGTTGCAGAGGCGCCGGCTTCGTTCAGCGCCTGCGCGCATTCCTCGCAGCAGACTTCGACGGTCTTGCCGCCGACCTTGACGCGGATCGGGTTGGCGTCCAGCTGGCAATCGCAGGCGGCGCAGGTTTTCTCGGTCATGATCTCATCTCCATGGCGTTCAGTTCGACACAGGCAGATGAGCGATTTCGAGCGGTTCGGGCTGTCGGATTCTTTAGCGGTTTTGGGTGCGGTTGGCGCCGTCGATCCGTCCTCCTGACAACGGGGTGTCAGCAGTCGGCCTGGATGTAGGCCGCCGTTGCCAGTCAGGCCGTAGGATCGTCGGTGCCGGGAATGAATTCATCGAAGGCGGCGAGGAATTGCTCGCGGTAGATGTCGGCTTCCTGCAGAATTTCGTGGCGCGAGCCGTCAATCATCAGCAGCGAGCCGAGGCGTAGATGCCTGGCGTAGGCCTCGACCGCCTTGGTCGAGACGACCCGGTCGGCGCCGGCGGCGACAATCAGTAGCGGAACCTGAATCCTGGCCATGAAATCCGGATCGCTGACGGCTTCGGAAGCTTTCGCCGCTGCCTGCAGCCAGCGGATCGTCGGGCCGCCAAGCGCCATCCGCGGATAGGTTTTATAGATCTGCGTGTTGCGCTCAAAGCGCACAGGATCCGACGTCACCTTGTTGGTAGCGAAAGGGGCCGGCTGCTTCGGCCGCGGCCCCCAGGCGGCATAAAGCCGGCCGAGGCCCAGCAGACAGAGAAAGGAACAGACGCGGCGAACGGTCGATATGGACACCGGCAGATCAGGCAAGGTCAGGAACGGCGCGATCAGCACCATGCGCCGTACCCGGTTCACCATCGAGGGCGCCGCCAGCAACGTGATCACCGCTCCGGCTGAATGCGCCAGGATGTAATATGGCCCCCGGCAATCAGGCAGCACGATCTCCTCGAAGAATTGCTCGAGGTCGCTGGTGTAGTCGCGGAACGAGCGGACATAGCCGCGCTGGCGGTCGCGGATCAGCCGGTCGGAATCGCCCTGGCCGCGCCAGTCCAGCGTGGCGACGCCGAGACCCCGATCGGCGAGGTTGCGGATGGTTTCGAAATATTTCTCGATGCACTCGTTGCGTCCGGTCAAAAGGACGACCGTACCCTTCATCGGCCGGGCAACCGCTGCGAACAGGCCGTAGCGGATCTTCTTGCCGTCTCGCGTGGTGAAGAAACCGCCAGTGGCGTTCTCCGGTCGCGGATTGCCTGGAATGTCGTGGAAGAGGTCCGTCATTCGGCGCTTCGTCTTGGTGTGCGTCAGACACAGGTTTGGCCACGGTGATAGACGCCAACGCGGCAAAAGCAAAGGAATTCCAGGCAGATTGACGATGACCGCCTGACACGGGGAAGGCCGGAAGCCGCGTCATGCGTGCTTCCGGCCTCTGTCGATCCGGGAGGAAGGGACGTTACACCCCGGTCGGCCTCGTCGCGGTGCCTGATGTCTGTCTTTCGGCGCCGCATATCCTGATGTTGAGGACACTGTAGCGCCGCCTGTCTGAACGCGTGCCGAAGCGCCGGTTCATCTGCCGTTCATCGAAATGAGGCTGGACGGCTTTTGCCGGGAAGCAAAATCTTGAAATGCCTTCGCCCGCTCCCCAAATGTCGAATGCGGTCGCCAATGTCGGGGCCGCTGGTCTATCCGAAACGCCGCTCACGGGTTTCGCACCGGCCATACGCAAACCTTGTTGCTCAGCAGGAGAACACCCTATGCGTCACGTTGATTTTTCCCCGCTTTACCGTTCGACCGTCGGCTTCGACCGTCTTTTCACGATGCTCGATTCGCTTGCGCAGCCTGATGGCGCGCAGACCTATCCGCCCTACAATATCGAGCGGACCGGTGAGGATTCCTATCGCATCTCGATGGCTGTCGCCGGCTTCTCGGACGAGGAAATCTCGATCGAAGCCCATCGCAACGTGCTGACCGTTAAAGGCGAGCGCAAGGACGAGGGCACCGGCGAAGGTTCCGAACTGCTCTATCGCGGCATTGCCTCGCGCGCGTTCGAACGTCGTTTCCAGCTTGCCGATCATGTCGACGTCGTCGGCGCTTCCTTGAAGAATGGCCTGCTGTTCGTCGACCTCAAGCGCAACATTCCCGAGGAGCTGAAGCCGCGCAAGATCGCCATTACGGCGTCTTCGGCCAAGGCCAAGCAGATCGAGGCCAAGACCTCCAACTGACCCCATAGCCTCCCAAGGCAAAGGCGGTGCCGAAAGGCGCCGCCTTTTTATTGCCCGGCTCCGGCCGCCAACACCGCCGCGACGTTTTCCCGATGAACGGGTTCGTATGGGGCGAAATAGTCGACCGCGCCCGAGGCAAAGATGCTGGCGCCGAAGGTTTTCAGATCCTGCCTTGCCAGATCTGGCTCGTCCCGGCAGGCAAGCAGCTTGCTGACATAGGCTTGCGTGGCGGTGATAAAGCCCTTGTCGTAGCCGCCTGCTTCTATTGCCTGCAATGAACCGTGGTTGGGCAAGATGCGGTCTATGGGCCAGCCTGCCATGCGTTCGAGATCTTTCAGATGCTCAACCAGCCGTGCCGGCTCGGCGACATAGGTGATCGGGTCCTCCAGCGTGTCGCCCGCCAGCAAGAGGCCGGTGTCGGGCATGAACAGCACCGTGCCGTCATGGCTGTGGATCTCGACCTGACGAAGCTCGACGGCGATCGACCCGACCATCAGGCCGAGGCTGCCATCGAAGGTGCTGTTGGGCAGCACCAGCGGCCTGATTGGCGGATTGCCGCTTTCTATCGCGACCCGGTTTTGTGCGAGCGCGGACGCGGTCAGGCCATTGGCGATGATCTCGCAATCCTGGAAGACCTCGTTGCCGGCAATATGATCGTCGTGCCAGTGGCTGAGCACGACGCGGATCGAGGTTACGCCCATGGCCTCCAGCGTCCGCCTGACAATGCGGGCGTGCGGCAGCGAAACATGGGTGTCGTAGACAAGCGCCTGCGGCCCATCGACGATCGCATAGGTGCAGATCCCGAGCGTGTAGGCGCCGTCGTCGAGCCAGTTGGGCTCGTCCGACCAGGCGCGGACACCCTCGATGCGGCCATCATAGAAACCGACGACATTCGGCGCCGGATGCACGATCCGCATGGTTGAACCGAGAGGCGGTTTCGTCATTTTGGCTTTCTCGCGATTCCCGGTGCTCAGGCGATCAGCTGGCCGAAGCGGTCGACTTCCTCAGTCGTGGTGGCAAAGCTGGTGACGAAGCGATAGAGCGTTTCGCCCTCGCCGATATGCCCATCGAAGCCATGCGGCTTGTGCCAGTCATAGAAGGCGGCGCCCGCCGCCTGCAGCCTTTCGGCCTGGGCTGTCTTCATCACCGCGAAAACCTCGTTGGCCTGCGGCAGCCATGCCAGCTGTGCCGAGGCGGAATCCTCGATTGCCGCGGCCAGGCGCGCTGCCATGGCATTGGCGTGCCGGGCTGTCTCAAGCCACAGGCCATCGGTGAAATAGGCTTCGAACTGGGCCGCGATGAACCGCGACTTGGAGAACAGTTGCGCGGCGCGCTTACGCAGGAAGGCAAGTTCCTTGGCGCGGTCGAGGTCGAACAGCACGATCGCCTCGGCGCACCAGCAACCATTCTTGGTACCGCCGAAGGAAAGAATATCGACGCCGCGTTTCCAAGTCATTTCAGCCGGTGTCGTTTCAAGCGCCACCAAGGCGTTGGCAAAGCGCGCGCCATCCATATGCAACGGCAAGGAATGCCGTTTGGTGATCGCCGAGATCGCCGAAATCTCATCGAGGCCATAGACAGTACCGACTTCGGTCGACTGGGTGAGTGAGATCGCCATGGGCCGGCCCCAATGGACGATCTCGGGAGCGAAACGGCCGACGGCCTTTTCAAGATTGTGCGGATCCATCTTGCCCAGTGCCCCGTCGATGGCATGAAGGCGCGAGCCGCCGGAGAAATATTCCGGCGCGCCGCATTCATCCTCGATGACATGCGATTCGCGATGGGCGAAGGAAATGCCGCCCGGCTTGTTGTAGGCGGCCAGTGCCAGCGAGTTGGCAGCCGTGCCGGTGGCCACAAAGAATACCGCCACATCGCGCTCGAAAATCTCGCTGAAGCGGTTGTAGACGGTCTGGTCGAGCGTGCCGTCGCCATAGGCGGTTGAAAAGCCGCCGGAGTGGGCCGAAAGGCCGGCCGCGATGCTGGGGTGGGCGCCTGCCCAGTTGTCGGAAGCGAAAAACATGCG
Source organism: Mesorhizobium sp. INR15 (assembly GCF_015500075.1). NCBI lineage: Bacteria > Pseudomonadati > Pseudomonadota > Alphaproteobacteria > Hyphomicrobiales > Phyllobacteriaceae > Mesorhizobium > Mesorhizobium sp. INR15. The sequence continues at coordinate 2,169,080 of NZ_CP045496.1, forward strand.
TCTGCCTGTGTTTGGGGAAATCAGGGAAATCGCCAGAACCTTGACCGGTTTGATGGGCTGCTCGCAAGGGCCAAGGCTTGGAAAACCGGTAAAGCCAGAGCGGCGGGTTCGTAGATACGCGGCGAATGAAGCTTACGTTTTCACTCCACTTCACGTAATTTTCTGTCGCCGAACGGCCAAGTTTTTTGTGAATCGGTCTTGTGTGTGTCCAGGAATTCTGTCATAAAAATTTAGGACAGTAGTGCTGTCTTATTTTGTCGCACAAAACAAGCTGGATTGGCGTATCATTTGGGCCTCTCCGGCCGTTGCCGCGAGCGACAGGTGGACGGCCGGACTGCTGCCAGTAGGAATGACTCTGGCCTGTACGAATACGGACCATGCGGAAAGCCGCACGGTTCGGCAAGGATTTCGCAAGACGTGACGCAAGGATCGAGGGTGAGCCAAGTGCTTGCCGAGGCAAATTGGCGACCGAAGAACTGGCCAGCGCCCGAAGGGCTGGTAACGGAGGACAGGACATGACGGACATGACGCTTTCTGCGACGAACGGCCAGGCCGCGCAGACGAAAGCGGCAACCGTCAAAAATACCACCAACCACATCCGAGCCACCACCGGCTTTGCGGCGCAGGGTCTCTACGATCCGCGCAACGAGCACGATGCCTGCGGTGTCGGCTTCATCGTCAACATGAAGGGCGTCAAGTCGCATCAGATCGTCAAGGACGGCCTTGCCGTTCTGGAGAATCTGACGCATCGCGGCGCTGTCGGCGCCGACCCGCTGGTCGGCGATGGCGCGGGCGTTCTGGTCCAGCTTCCGGACCGGTTCTTCCGTGAGGAGATGGCTGCCCAGGGCATCGAACTGCCGCCAGCGGGCCAGTACGGCGTCGGCCACTGGTTCATGCCGCAGGACGCGGCACTTCGTGCTCATATCGAGGACATCATCGCCGAATCGGCGCAGTCCGAGGGGCTGCCGCTGATCGGTTTCCGTGACGTGCCCGTCGACAATTCATCGCTGTCGAAGGCTCCCGATATCGTTGCCTCCGAGCCGTTCCACAGGCAGGTCTTCATCGGCCGCACGTCGGACATTCCCGACGACGAGGAATACGAGGCCAGGCTCTACCTGCTGCGCAAGGTCATATCGGGCCGCATCTATGCCGAGAACGACAACAAGGACATCGGTTCCTATTGCGTCTCGCTGTCGGCGCGCACCATCGTCTACAAGGGCATGTTCCTGGCCTACCAGGTCGGCGCCTACTACAAGGACCTGACCGACCCGCGCTTCGATACCGCGCTGATCCTGGTCCACCAGCGCTTCTCGACCAACACGTTCCCATCGTGGAAGCTGGCGCATCCCTACCGCATGGTTGCGCATAATGGCGAGATCAACACGGTGCGCGGCAACAACAACTGGATGGCGGCGCGCCAGGCGTCGGTCGATTCCGAACTGTTCGGCAACAACATCTCGAAGCTGTGGCCGATCTCCTATGAAGGCCAGTCCGACACCGCCTGTTTCGACAACGCGCTCGAATTCCTGTTCCAGGGCGGCTACAGCCTCAGCCACGCCATGATGATGCTGATCCCGGAAGCCTGGGCCGGCAACAAGCTCATGGATGCCGACCGCAAGGCTTTCTATGAATATCATGCCGCGCTGATGGAGCCATGGGACGGGCCGGCCGCGGTCGTCTTCACCGATGGCCGCCAGATCGGCGCCACGCTCGACCGCAACGGTCTACGCCCGGCGCGCTACATCGTCACCGATGACGACCGTGTCATCATGGCTTCGGAAGCCGGCGTGCTGCCGGTGCCGGAAGAGCGCATCGTCAAGAAGTGGCGGCTGCAGCCCGGCCGCATGCTGCTGATCGACCTGGAAAAGGGCCGCATCGTTTCCGACGAGGAGATCAAGTCGGAGATCGCGACCAAGCATCCCTACAAGAACTGGCTGGCCAACACACAGCTCATTCTGGAGGATCTGAAGCCGGTCGAGCCGCGCGCGCTGCGCAAGGACGTTTCCCTGCTCGATCGCCAGCAGGCCTTCGGCTACAGCCAGGAAGACACCAAGCTGTTGATGTCGCCGATGGCGACCACCGGCCAGGAAGCCGTGGGCTCGATGGGCACCGACACGCCGATTTCGGCGATGTCGGACAGGTCGAAGCTGCTCTACACCTATTTCAAGCAGAACTTCGCCCAGGTCACCAACCCGCCGATCGATCCGATCCGCGAGGAACTGGTGATGAGCCTGGTGTCCTTCATCGGGCCACGGCCCAACATCTTCGACCTCGTCGGCAATTCGCGCCGCAAGCGGCTCGAGGTGCGCCAGCCGATCCTGACCAATGGCGATCTGGAAAAGATCCGTTCGATCGGCCATACCGAGGACCGTTTCGACACCAAGACGATCGATGTCACCTATGCTTCGACCGAGGGGGCGTCCGGCATGCAGGGCGCCATCGACCGCCTGTGCGAGCGGGCTGAAGCGGCGGTCGCAGGCGGCTACAACATCATCATCCTGTCCGACCGCCAGCTTGGGCCGGACCGCATCGCCATTCCGGCGCTGCTGGCGACGGCGGCCGTGCATCATCACCTGATCCGCAAGGGCCTGCGCACGTCGGTCGGTCTCGTCGTTGAATCCGGCGAGCCGCGCGAAGTGCATCATTTCTGCTGCCTCGCCGGCTACGGCGCGGAAGCGATCAACCCTTACCTCGCCTTCGACACGCTGCTCGACATGCACAAGCGCGGCGAACTGCCGGCGGAGGTCGACGCCTACGAAGTCGTCTCGCGCTACATCAAGTCGATCGGCAAGGGCATCCTCAAGGTGATGTCCAAGATGGGCATCTCGACCTACCAGTCCTATTGCGGCGCGCAGATATTCGACGCCATCGGCCTGAAGTCGGACTTCGTGCAGAAGTACTTCACCGGCACCGCGACGCTGATCGAAGGCGTCGGGCTGGACGAGGTCGCCGGCGAGACCGTCAGCCGTCACACGGACGGCTTCGGCAACGATCCGGTGCTGCGCAACAGCCTGGAGGTCGGCGGCGAATATCTGTTCCGCATGCGCGGCGAGGCACATATCTGGTCACCCGACGCGGTCGCGACCTTGCAGCACGCCGTGCGCCAGGGTTCCTGGGACACGTTCAAGGAGTATTCAGCGCAGATCGACAGCGAGACGGCGCGGGCGCAATCCATTCGCGGTCTGTTCAAGATCAAGCTGGCCGAGGAAACCGGCCGCAAGAAGGTCGCCCTCGACGACGTCATGTCGGCGGCGGATATCGTCAAGCGCTTCTCGACGGGAGCGATGTCCTTCGGCTCGATCTCCCGGGAGGCGCATACGACCCTGGCGCGCGCCATGAACCAGATCGGCGGCAAGTCGAACACCGGCGAGGGCGGCGAAGAGTCCGACCGCTATCTGCCGCTGCCCGGCGGCGGCAAGAACCCGGAACGTTCGGCGATCAAGCAGATCGCTTCCGGGCGGTTCGGCGTGACGGCGGAATATCTCGTCAACTCCGACATGATGCAGATCAAGGTCGCGCAAGGCGCCAAGCCCGGCGAGGGCGGCCAGCTGCCCGGCCACAAGGTCGATGCGACCATCGCCAAGGTCCGGCATTCGACGCCCGGCGTCGGCCTGATTTCGCCGCCGCCGCATCACGACATCTATTCGATCGAGGATCTGGCGCAGCTGATCTACGACCTGAAGAACGTCAATCCGGCGGCCGACGTGTCGGTCAAGCTGGTGTCTGAAGTCGGTGTCGGCACGGTCGCGGCGGGCGTTGCCAAGGCGCGCGCCGACCACATCACCATCTCCGGCTATGACGGCGGCACGGGTGCTTCGCCGCTGACCTCGCTGAAGCATGCCGGCAGCCCTTGGGAAATGGGCCTTGCCGAGACGCATCAGACGCTGGTGCTCAACGGCTTGCGTTCGCGTGTGGCACTGCAGGTCGATGGCGGCCTGCGCACCGGCCGCGATGTCATCATCGGCGCGTTGCTGGGTGCCGACGAGTTCGGCTTCTCGACCGCGCCGCTGATCGCGGCTGGCTGCATCATGATGCGCAAGTGCCATCTCAACACTTGCCCGGTCGGCGTCGCGACGCAGGACCCGGTGCTGCGCAAGCGCTTCAAGGGTACGCCGGAGCATGTCATCAACTTCTTCTTCTATGTCGCGGAAGAGGTTCGCGGGCTGCTGGCCGAGATGGGCTTCACCCATCTCGACCAGATCATCGGCGATGCCGATCTCCTGGAGAAGCGCGACGTGATCCAGCACTGGAAGGCGCGCGGGCTCGATTTCTCGAAGATGTTCTACAAGCCCGATGCGCCGCACGAGGCCGTGCACTGGACCGAGCGGCAGAAGCACCCGATCGACGATGTGCTGGACCGCAAGCTGATCGAGCTGGCCAAGCCGGCGCTCGAGAGCAAGCAGCCGGTTCGCATCGAGGTCGACATTCGCAATGTCGATCGCTCGACCGGCGCGATGCTGTCGGGCGAAGTGGCAAAGCGCTTCAGGCACAAGGGCCTGCGCGAGGACACGATCTCGGTCAAGCTGACCGGTACCGCCGGCCAGTCCTTCGGCGCGTTCCTGGCGCGCGGCATTTCGTTTGAGCTCGTCGGTGCCGGTAACGACTATGTCGGCAAGGGCCTTTCGGGCGGACGTATCGTCATTCGCCCGCCAGAGAATTCGAAGATCGTCGCGGCTGACTCCATCATCGTCGGCAACACGGTCCTGTACGGCGCCACCGAAGGCGAGGCCTATTTCGCAGGCGTGGCCGGCGAGCGCTTCGCGGTGCGCAATTCGGGCGTGGCTGCCGTCGTCGAAGGCGTGGGTGACCACGGCTGCGAGTACATGACCGGTGGTATCGTCGTCGTCATCGGCAAGACTGGCCGCAACTTTGCCGCCGGCATGTCGGGTGGCGTCGCCTATGTGCTGGATGAGGCCGGCGATTTCGCCGAGCGCTGCAACATGGCGATGGTCGAACTGGAACCGGTGCCGGAAGAAGACGACCTGATGGAGAGGCTGCTGCACCATGGCGGCGATCTCGACCACAAGGGCCGCGTCGACGTCTCCGGTGACATGACCAGCCATGACGAGGAGCGGCTCTACCAGCTCATCTCGAACCATGTGCACTACACGGGTTCGGTGCGTGGGCGCGAAATCCTCGACGACTGGGCGACGTTCCGGCCGAAATTCCGCAAGATCATGCCGGTCGAATACCGCCGCGCGCTGATCGAGATGGAACGCATGCGCATGGGCGTCGCGGCCGAATAGATTTTTGCAAGAGCCGGGAAGTCTGGCTTCCCGGCCGGCACATCATCAACAATCCCGACCTCGGACTGAAGGTTGCCACGGCTGCCTTATGAGGTTACGGGTGCGGCGAAAACCGCACCATCTGGACAGCAGGGAACTGGACTATGGGCAAGGTAACAGGCTTTCTTGAGATCGACCGGCAGGTGCACAAGTACCAGCCAGCTTCCGACCGCATCCGGCATTTCCGTGAATTCACGCTGCCGATGTCGGACAAGGAGGTCGAGAAACAGGCCGCGCGCTGCATGGATTGCGGCATTCCGTTCTGTCATGGGCCGACGGGCTGCCCGGTGCACAATCAGATTCCGGACTGGAACGACCTCGTCTATGCCGGCGATTGGGATAACGCGATCCGCAACCTGCATTCGACCAACAATTTCCCTGAGTTCACCGGCCGCATCTGCCCCGCACCTTGCGAGGAAGCCTGCACACTGAACCTCGAGGACATTCCAGTCGCCATCAAGACGGTCGAGCAGGCGATCGCCGACAAGGCTTACGAGACCGGCCATATCCGGCCTTATCCGCCGGAGAAGAAGACCGGCAAGCGGGTCGCCGTCATCGGCTCCGGCCCTGCCGGCATGGCCGCCGCGCAGCAGCTCGGCCGTGCTGGTCACGACGTCCATGTCTATGAGCGCGAGAGCCGGCCGGGCGGGCTGATGCGCTACGGCATCCCGGACTTCAAGATCGAGAAGCACTATATCGACCGCCGCATCGAGCAGATGCAGGGCGAGGGTGTGACCTTCCATTGCGGCGTCAATGTCGGTGTCGACAAGCCCATGGCCGAATTGCTCGCCGAACATGATGCAGTGCTCTATTGCGGCGGCTCGGAAACGCCGCGCGCGGCCGGCATTCCCGGTGACGATCTCGGCGGTGTCCATGACGCGATGCCCTACCTGGTGCAGCAGAACAGGCGGGTCGGCGGCGAGCCGATCCAGTCGGTGGCCTGGCCGTCGCATCCAATCATCGCCAGCGGCCAGCATGTTGTGGTCGTCGGCGGCGGCGATACCGCTTCCGATTGCGTCGGCACCGCCTTCCGGCAGGGCGCCGTGCGCGTCACTCAGCTCGACATCCGACCGCAGCCGCCGGAAAAGGAAGACAAGCTCTCGGTCTGGCCATACTGGGCGACCAAGATGCGCACTTCATCCTCACAGGCTGAGGGCGCCGAGCGCGAGTTCCAGGTGGCAACGCTGGAATTCATCGGTGAAGAAGGCCAACTGACCGGCGTCAAGTGCTGCGAGGTGGATGACAAGCGCAAGCCGATCGCCGGCTCCGAATTCGTCATCCGCGCTGATCTGGCCTTCATCGCTATCGGCTTTGCCGGACCGACGACGGCCGGGCTGGTGGCGGAAATGGACGGGCAGATGACGATCGTCACCGACAGCCGCCGCTCCAGGAATGTGGCGGCCAATGACCACGACTACAAGACCAGCGTCGACGGGCTCTATGCGGCAGGCGACGTGCGCCGCGGCCAGTCGCTGGTCGTGTGGGCAATCCGCGAAGGCCGGCAGGCCGCCCGCTCCATCGACGAGGCCTTGATGGGATCGAGTGTTCTGCCGAGGTGAGGCTTTCTGTTTTGAAATGAAAAGGCGCTGGTTTGGCGCCTTTTCCCATGAACTCTGAATTGCCTATTGATTGATCGCCGTCGCCGAGCCGTTTGCGGCCGCCGTCGTTGCCGGCTGGACCTTGGGCGGCCAGGAGAAATCATCGACGCGGCCGGGCGAGGCGTCCGATGCCTTGCCTTCGTTGACAAGCTTTTCGCCGGGCAGGTCGAGATTGGCTTTTATCGGCGGGGCTGAGCCAAGGAGTTCGGTGCCGCCATCGAGCGCGGGATCGCTGAGCAGCATCGGCACCGTGCGGTCGACGACAACAGGTGCCGCGGCCGGAGCCGGCGCCTCGACGGGTGCGCCCGCGGGGGCGGAGGCGATGACGGCACTGCCGGGCGCGGTCAGGCCGAGGATCTTCAGCAGCGGCTTTTCGGTGTAGAAGGCGAGCTTGCGCTTGCCGGCCTTGGAAGCATTGATGCCGTCGTCGGCGCGCAGCCGCACCGGCTGGCCGTTGATGTCAGGTCCGCTGGAGACGAAGGCGCCGTTCTCGTCGACGAAGCCGTCCCAGACGTCGACGAATTCGCCGCCATGGTTTTCCGCCGCCTGATGGTAGATGTCGTTGAAGGCCAGCATGTCGGATGTCATCTTCGGCACCCGGAAGGCCGGCATGCCGACCCATAGGAAGGGCACCTTGGCCGTGGCGATCGCCTTGCCAAGCGCATCGGTGCGGCGTTCATATTCCTTGGTCCAGTTCTCGGAACGCGGCTGTTCGCGCACGTCACCGACCTTCATCGACTGGCGATCGTTCGAGCCCAGCATGACGACAACGGCGGCGGGCCTTTCGGTCTCGATCAGCGACTTGATCTGTTCGGGCCAATTGTAGAAATCGTCACGCACGAAGCCGGATGAACCATTGCTGCGGACGACAATCTTGACGCCTGCGTTTTCGGCGAAGGTTGTGTCGAGGCCCTCGGCCAGCCCGCTCGCCATGAAATCGCCGACCACCAGCACCGTGCGGGCGTCCGGTGTCTTCTCGACGATCGGAACCTGCGGCTCGGCGGGCTGGCGAGGTGCGGCACGAGGCTTGCGCGCCTTTGGCTTGGTCTGCTGGACCGGTGGCTCGACGCGCTCGCTGCGGCGCGGAAACAGAAGGTCGCGCAGCGACCAGCCGCGGCTCTGCTGCTGTTCCTGCGCCAGGGCGGGGCTGTGAAGAGAGGCAGTCACGCCAATGGCAAGCACGGTTATGGCCAGAATCAGGATCGGCACGCGGCGAACGATTACCCGGATACGCACAGCCGAAACCAATCGCCTCTCCATCCCTGTGGCGCGGCACCCCTTCTGAGCGCGCCGGACTGGCTCTATTTCTTCCTGAGCCATTTGAGCACTTCCATGCTCGGATACCCGTCCTGGGTCAAGCCGACCTTTGCCTGATAGGCGATGATGGCGGCTTTGGAACCGTCGCCGATCTTGCCGTCGAACTTGCCGTCGTAAACGCCATGCTGTGAAAGCCGCTTCTGCAACTCCTGCCTCTCCTCGAAGGACAGTTTGGTGAATGGCCGCTTCCAGTCCTGCACCAGACCGCTGCCGCCGGCAATCTCGTCGGCAAGCAGACCGACGGCCAGCGCGTATTTGTCGGCGTTGTTGTACGCCTTGATGACGGTGAAATTCTTGATCATCAGGAAAGACGGGCCATCACGGCCGTCCGGCACTTTCAGCGTCGCCTTGTCGGTGGCGTTCTTGAACGGTTTGCCATTGGCCCTGACAACGCCGAGCGCCTGCCATTGCGCCAGCGTCTTCGAGCCGCTGGGAAGCTTCCCGGCCGGCAAGGTAACCTCGTAGCCCCAGGTCTTGCCTGCCTGCCAGCCATTCTTCTTCAACAAGTTGGCGGCCGTCCCCAGCGCATCGGGGATGGAGTTCCAGATGTCGCGCTTGCCGTTGCCGTCCATGTCGACGGCATAGTGCTGATAGCTGGTCGGGATGAACTGGGTGTGGCCCATGGCGCCGGCCCAGGATCCGCTCAGATGGCTTTCATCGATATCGCCCGTCTGCAGGATCTTCAGCGCGGCGATGAGCTGGGTGCGGGCGAATTTCGCCCGCTTCGGGTCGGCATAGGCCAAGGTCGCCAGCGAACGCACGACGTTGCGCATGATGTCGTCGCGCTTGAGGATTTCGCCATAATTCGATTCCATCGACCAGATGGCCAGCAGGATGTAGCGGTCGACGCCGAATCTGGCCTCGATCTTGTCCAGCCAGGGCTTCCATTTCTGGGCCATCTGCTGGCCAACGGCGATCGACTGGTCATGGACACGGTTGTCGAAATAGTCCCAGGCCGGCGCCGTGAACTCGGGCTGCGTGCGTGCCTTTTCCAGCACGACCGGGTCAATATCCTTGATGTCCCTGAAAGCCTGGTCATAGAGGGCGCCTGAAACGCCGCCGGCAACGGCGGTGGCGCGGAAGCCGGCAACCCATTGCCGGAAGCCCGCGTCGGCAAAAGCCGGGCCGGCTGGCATGAGCAGGGCGATCGAGAGGCTGGCGGCCGTGATGACGCTGGTAAAACGCTTTGCGGCATTGCGAACGGACATCTTTTCCTCCTTCTTCATCTCAGGAAAGACCATTCATCACCGAACCGGGTTAGGAATTAGTTTACCATAGGCATTGTCGGGAACGAAAAGATGCTCTGATACTTTACTAGCCGCGGGTACGCTCAAGACGAACCGATGGCTCTGTCCGCGAGCCGCTCAACCGATCTGTAGTCGTCGATTCCGGCATGAAAATGTTCTGGACGCGGGATTGCAGAACCGCCAAACAAACGGATAATTGACAGCATGAAGAGAGTTCGCAAGGCAGTTTTCCCGGTCGCCGGTCTCGGCACGCGGTTTCTCCCGGCCACCAAGGCCGTGCCGAAGGAAATGCTGACGGTGGTCGACAGACCCGTGATCCAGTATGTGGTCGACGAGGCGCGTGAGGCCGGCATCGAACATTTCATCTTCGTGACGGGCCGCAACAAGGCCGTCATCGAGGATCACTTCGACATCCAGTTCGAGCTCTATGACACGCTGGCGCAGCGCGGCAAGGACGACCAGCTTGCCCGGCTACAAAGGCTGCAGCCGGCGCCTGGGCAGACCAGTTTCACCCGCCAGCAGGTGCCGCTCGGCCTTGGCCATGCCGTCTGGTGCGCGCGCGAACTCGTCGGCGACGAGCCGTTCGCGCTGCTGTTGCCGGACATGATCATGCAGTCGGACAAAAGCTGCATGAAGTCGATGGTCGAGCTCTATGAGGAGACTGGCAACAACATCATCGCGGTGCAGGAATGCGACCCGGCCGAAACTCATAAATACGGCATTGTCGGCCGTGGCGAAGACACCCATCACGGCTTCCGCATCACCGAAATGGTGGAAAAGCCGAAGGCCGGCACAGCGCCCTCCAATCTCTACATCAACGGACGCTATATCCTGCAGCCGGAGATATTTGGCATTCTCGAAGGCCAGGAGCGGGGCGCGGGCAACGAAATCCAGTTGACCGACGCGATGCTGAAGCTGGAAAAGCAGCAGGCTTTCTATGGCTACCACTACCAGGGCCGGACATTCGATTGCGGATCGCCGGAAGGTTTTGTCGAAGCCAACGTCGCCTTCGCGCTGTGGCGCAATGACATGAACGCCAACATGGCCGGCGTCATCCGCACGCTTCTCGATGAGATGCAGCCCTCGGAGCGGCGCGGCGCGGCTATCTAGGCATCAAGGCTATACCGGCCTGCAAATGCGGGCCGGCGCCGGCATCCTGAGATATACGCTTGGCCCGGTTCCTGGACCCAGAATTTTACCGCTGCAGCTTCAGGCCGAGATAAATGCTGTTGGCTGTGTAATCGCGTCCTGCCAGGTTGCTGGTCAGCTTTTCGGTCCTGGCGCGGGTGGTGAGACCGACATAGCGGTTCAGCCACCACGTCAGCCCGGCCTCGGCGCTCAGCGTACTGTCATGACCGTCGATGCCGATGTAGTCGCGCCAGTCCAGACCCAGTGCTGCATTGGCGGTGAGGTTGGCGCGGATCTGGCGCTCGCCGGTGAGGCGGCCAGAATAGAGGATATCGCCGCTCTGGCCGGCGCTGGTCGTGCCTTCGACGGTGGTCTTTCCGGTGAGGCCGATCGTGGTGCCGCGCTCGAGCGACCATTTGAGATCGGCATTCACACTTGCACCCGAGATCGCCGGGAGACGATCGTCATCGATTGCTTCGCGCAGCCAGCCAGCGGAAAACTCGCCGCTCAGTTTCTCGCCCATGTTCAGCTGCAAGCCGGCGCGCGCTCCGAGACGCGTCGAGGAGCGCTCATAGCCGCCCGTATCGATGCGCAGATCATAGACCCGCCGGCCAACCTCGACTTCACTGAAAGGCGTGAGGGCCGGCGAGATTTCATAGCCGGTGCGCAAAGTGGCGGTATAGAGCGTCGAATCGCGATCCTTCTGCGATAGCGATGTGCCGTCCGAGAGCTTGGCGTCGCCGTAAAAGTCGTGGGAGACCGCGCCGGTCAGCGCGTAATGCATCTTGCCGACGGCCTTCTCGACGCCGAGGCTGCCGTCCACGGTCTGGCGCAGCGGCTGCGAGGAGACACCTGCGATCGCATCCAGCGACGAAGCCGATTCCGGTACGATCTCATAGCCGAGCTTGGCAATGGCACGCAGCTCATTGTCGAGGTCGACATTGAGCTGGCCTTCGATGCGGCCCTGCGCGTCATTGATCTTGTCGCCAGAGACGGTGTTACGGAAAGTGCCGTAGCCGTCGATGATTGCCGAATTCTCGCGCCAGTCGGAAGCGGCGGTGAAGCGCAGCGCCGTTTCAGAAAGCAGCGCTGATTTGCCGTCGCTGCTCGAATTGGCATTCGATGTGGCGGTCAGGCCTTGCTCCAGCGTTGGCCTGATGAGGAAAGAGCCCCATTTGACCCCGGGGGCGGCGAAAGGATCTTCCTCGGGTTTCTTGTTCTGACCTTCGATAGATGCCGTCCGCTCGGCGCCGCGGTCGAGCTTGACCTTGTCGGTGCTGTCGATGGTGACGGCACGCCGATTGGCGGCTTCCTGATCCACCCCATTTGTATCGGTGTCGTCGGCTGTGGCAGCTGTGGTGTCCGTTGTCGCAGGCGTTGACTTTTTCTTCTTCGACTTGTCGGCGGTCTTGCTCTTAGCCTTGTCGTCATCCGCCTTTTTCCTGCCAGCCGATGGGCGGCGCGGCTTGACGGGTGCCGGAGTGTCAACGGTCGTGTCGTCGCTGGCTGTCGGCGGATCGAAGAGGCTTCCCGTGGCTGCTGCGTCGTCATCCGGCACGGCGCCCGGGCTCGCCGGCAGATAGGCAGGGGCTGGCGCACTGGTTTGCACGGCTTTGGCCGGCGCCTGCTGCGCTTGCTGGCCGGCTAGGCCCAGTTGTCTGGCCCGGCGCTGCTGGTCGGACTGTATCGCTGATTCCGAAACCTCGCCGCGCAGTTCTGTTTCCTGGGCGAAAAGCAGGGTCGGCCGCAGCAGCGCGAACATGCTGGTTGCCAGCAGCAAGGCGCAGACCGCCTTGCTCCTCCGTGCTCTTTTCTTTTCAGGCTGGGCCCCGGACATCGCCACCACTGCTTGCGCGGCGCACGCGCGCCATACTTACCGAACCGTAAACGGGGATGGTTAACGGAGGGTTGAGGCGGCTCGTGATCGACGTGCCAAAAAACGCTGATGTCCCAAGGGATTCCGCAGCTTGTTCCGGGCTCTCTGCCAATGGCGCATCACGCCATTCGAGAGCGTGAGCGAGATACATCACGTGATATTTCTGTTGGACATGAACGCGGCAAAGCGTTAATCGCATTCCCCATGCATGCGGGATCCCTAGAAAAGAAGCCGTTGGACAATCAGGCATCGATTGCTTCGGCGCTCAGGACAGTAGCAACCGAACAGGCCGGTGTGGCGGCCTTGGCCGAAGCGCTTCAGAACGGACTGGCCGACCCCTTCGCACGGGCCGTCGACATGATCTCCCGAATCGAGGGCAGGGTCATCGTCACCGGCGTCGGCAAAAGCGGTCATATCGGCTCGAAAATAGCGGCGACTTTTGCCTCGACCGGCACGCCCGCCTTCTTCGTCCATCCGTCCGAAGCCAACCACGGCGATCTCGGCATGATCGCCAGAGACGACGCCATTATTGCCCTGTCCTGGTCGGGCGAGAGCAAGGAACTCAACGGCATCGTCGCCTATTCCCGGCGCTTCTCCATTCCGCTTATCGCGGTGACAGCGGGCGAGACATCGGCGCTGGCGCGGGCGGCGGACGTGGTACTCCTGTTGCCTCGGGCCCAGGAAGCCTGCCCGCACGGTCTTGCGCCGACGACCTCGACACTGCTTCAGTTGGTGATGGGTGACGCACTGGCCATCGCGCTGCTCGAAGCGCGCGGCTTTACGCCGGATCATTTCCGAACATTCCATCCAGGCGGGCAGCTTGGCGCCAATCTGACCCAAATTCGCGACATCATGCATGTCGGCGAGAGGCTGCCGCTGGTTGTTTCGGGCACCGGCATGCAGGAAGCGATTCTTGAATTGTCGCGCAAGGGCTTTGGCTGCGTGGCGATCACCGCCGCCGATGGTGCGCTGATCGGGATCATCACCGACGGCGACATCAGACGCCATATCGGCGGCAATCTGCTGGCCATGACGGTCGATCATGTGATGACGAAGGGTCCAAAGACCGCTGGACCGGACACGCTGGTGGCGACGGCGCTGCAGACGATCAACACATCAGCCATCACCAGCCTTATGGTGGTGGAAGGCAAGCGGCCGGTTGGACTGGTCCACCTGCACGATTTGCTGCGGATTGGGGCCGCATAGAGCGGCTACGTCCAGCCGCTCTTTGACTTTTCAGCCCAGTCTCATACGGCCTCGACGGTCAGCTCCAGATCCGTGTCAGCGGCACCGGTCACGCGCACCTGAGTGCCGGCCGGCAGGTCCGGGCCGGAGACCCGCCACAGCGTGTCGCCTAGTTTGATGCGCCCGCGTCCATCGCGGATCGGTTCGGCAAGCGTCGCCATGCGGCCGACCATCTGTGCGCCGCGACGGTTGAGCAGCGGCTGGTCGGTCGGGTCATTGCGTCCACCCACCAGTTTCTTGCCGGCATAGGCAGAAATCAGCGACAGCACCAGGAAGGCGAGCACCTGGATCTGCCAGGTCCAGAAGCCAGCATCCCAGATCAGCAGCGACACGGCACCGATCAGCAGGGCCGCGATGCCGATCCACAGCATGAAGATGCCTGGCGCGATGACTTCCATCACCAGCAGGACGAAGCCCAGAACCATCCAGTTCCAGGGACCGAGTTCGGAAATGATGCGGTCGATCATGGGTTTTGACCTATTGCAACCAGATCAGTTGTCGCTCGGCCTGACGACCGGCGGGCGCGCGGCCTGGCGTGCGGCACCAGCCGTGCCTTCGCTGCGGAACACTTCCTTGGCGATCTCGCCGATGCCGCCCAGCGTGCCGATCAGCGAAGAGGCTTCGATCGGCATCAGCACGACCTTGCTGTTGGTGGCCGAGCCGATCTTGGTCAGCGCTTCGGTGTATTTCAGCGCGACGAAGTAGTTGAGCGCCTGCACGTCGCCCTTGGATATGGCTTCGGACACGACCTGCGTGGCGCGCGCCTCGGCTTCCGCAGAGCGCTCGCGCGCTTCGGCGTCGCGGAAGGCGGCTTCCTTGCGGCCCTCGGCCTCGAGGATCTGCGACTGCTTGAGGCCTTCGGCGGCGAGGATCTGTGCGCGCTTGTTGCGTTCGGCCGTCATCTGCCGGCCCATCGATTCGATGAGGTTGGCTGGCGGATTGATGTCCTTGATCTCGACGCGGGTGATCTTGATGCCCCACGGATGCGCCGCCTCGTCGACGACACGCAGCAGCCGCTCGTTGATGGCGTCGCGGTTCGACAGCAGCTCGTCGAGATCCATCGAACCCATGACGGTACGGATGTTTGTCATCGTCAGGTTGAGGATGGCGTTCTGCAGCCCGGCAACCTGGTAGGCGGCCTGCGCCGCGTTGAGGATCTGGAAGAAGGCGATGCCGTCGACACCGACAATGGCGTTGTCGCGGGTGATGATTTCCTGGCTTGGAACATCAAGCACCTGCTCCATCATGTTCATCTTGGCGCCGATGCGGTCAACGAATGGCACGATGAGGTTGAGGCCTGGGGTCAGTGTCTTGGTGTAACGGCCGAAGCGTTCGACGGTATAATTGTAACCTTGCGGGATCGTGCGAATGCCTTTGAACAGCACCAGAACGACAAGGGCGACAAGAACAAGAATCGCGATATCAAAACCACTGAAGTCCATTTGGCTCTCCCTCAGATGCCGACCGCCACAGCACTGCCGCGTGGCCGACTTCACCAAACACTTAAGTGTGTTTCAGCAACGTTACAATCAGGTGATGAGTGATATTTGTGGACTTGCCATCAGCGGTTGAAGGCAAACAAGCCTGCATCCGTGTCATTCATTCCGTTGACCGAGGCGGACACGATCTCCGACGCGATGCGGGAGAACGTGATGCCATTGCCGCCATAGCCCATCACCGAATGGATGCGTGGGTGCCTGGGGATGGCGCCGATATAGGGCAAGCCGGTGGTGGTGGTGCCGAAGGAGCCTGTCCAGGCAAAATCGGGTCTGGTATCGAGTTGCGGGAACAGCCGGCCGAGCTTCTCGGCAATGCGCTCGCTCTTGTCGGCTATCAATGAATCGCGCCGTGTCTCATCGACAAAATCCTCGTCCTCGCCACCGCAGATGACCCTGCCGTCGGCTGTTGCCCGCATGTAGAGATAGGGGTCGGATGCTTCCCAGATGAAGGCCGCGCCCGGCCATATTTTTGGCGATTGCGGGCGTGTCGCGATCGCCCAGGTCGAGATGATCTGATGCGCGGTAGCCGGTACGATGTCGGTCAGTTCGTATCCCGTCGCCAGCACCAGGTGCCTTGCGGTGATGGTCGGCCCATCCCTGGTGGCGACGATTACCTCGTCAGCGCTGTCCTCGATCATGGTGGCTTCGACCGGCGCGTGGAAACGTGCCTTGCGCTCCAGCGCCTTGAGCAACAGGCCGGCGGTCAGCTTGCGCGGGTCGAGCGCGATGTTGCCATGGCTGAGGATGGCGCCGTCGCGCTCGATGCCGAATGTCTCGGCCAGCGGCCGTGGCGTCAGATAGGTGGCGCCAATGCCGGCCTGCCGCCTTGCTTCGGCTTCATCGCGCAATTGCAAAGGACCAAGCACCGTGCCGGCCAGATAGAGCGACTGGGTGCGGCTGGGGCCGCAGTTGATGGACAGTTCGTCGATCCGGGCGGCAAGGTTGGAGACCGCAAGCCTGGACCTTCGCCACGCCTGCTCCGCCGAAGCTCTGCCGATCATCCGGCTCAGTTTGGTCAACGGTTGGTCGATCTCGAACTGCACCAGCGCCGTCGTTGCCGATGTCGAACCCTTCAAAGGCCCCCGGCGGTCGATGCAGATCACCGAATGGCCATCCGCCGTCAAGGTCTCGGCCATCATGGCGCCGCTGATGCCCATCCCGACGATCAGCACGTCGGTCTTGGCATCGCGGGTCAATGGGCTTGTCGGGACGACAGGCGCCCGATAGGCGGACCAGACGGTTCTGCCGCTTCTGAGGTCGAGTTTGCGGGGCATCAGATTCTCCGGAGGCCGGCCTCAACGCCTCGTAGTGAATGTTGTTCCGGTGTTAGACCCAGCCTAACAGTTCGCGCCGCACCATCGCCTCGACCACCGCCATCCCTTCAGCACTGTCGTTGAGGCACGGGATGTGGGCGAAGTTCTCGCCGCCGGCATGGTGGAAGGTTTCCGCCACCTCGCGGCCAATCTCGTCCAATGTCTCGATGCAATCGACGGAAAAACCCGGATTGACGATGGCGATCGATTTTACGCCCCTCTTGCCGAGTTCTTCCACGGTCTTGTCGGTGTAGGGCTGCAGCCACTCCTGCGCGCCGAAGCGCGACTGGAAAGCGATGATCAGCTTCTTCTCGTCCCAACCGAGCCGTTCGCGCAACAGGCGCGTCGTCTTCTGGCAGTGGCAATGGTAGGGGTCGCCCTTCTCGAAATAGGGCATCGGGATGCCGTGATAGGAGGTGATGACCACCTCCGGTTCGAAATCGAGCGTCGCCAGATGCTGTTCGATCGAGCGCGCCAGTGCCTCGATATAGACGGGCTCGTCATAGTAGGGCGGCACGCTGCGCACGGCTGGGGCTCGGCGCATCTTCATCAGCGCACGAAACAGCTGGTCATTGGCGGTGGCTGTCGTCGTTGCCGAATATTGCGGGTAGAGCGGGAAGGACAGGATGCGATCGCAGCCTTGCTCGACCAGGCGCTTGGCGACGCTCTCGGTCGACGGATTGCCATAGCGCATCGCCCAGTCAACGACGACATCGGGCAGGTCCCGCAGGGCCTCAGCCAGCTTTTCGCCCTGGGCGCGGGTGTAGGTGCGCAGCGGCGACTCGTTCTTCTCGCGGTTCCAGATGCGGGCGTAGTTGGAACCGGATTTCTTGGGGCGCGTGGTGAGAACGAGGCCGTAGAGGATCGGATACCAGATCGCCCGGTTTAGCTCGATGACGCGCGGATCGGACAGGAACTCGCGGAGATAGCGCCACATCGGCTTGAAGTCGGTGCCGTCGGGCGTGCCGAGATTGACCAGCATGACGCCGATCTTGCCTGCTTTCACCGGCGCGTGCCCGGCCGGCAGCGGGCCGATAGCCTTCGCGGCTTTGGGATCGACAGCAGTGGGAAGCGTCATAGGGGTTCTCCAGGAGACGCGAACCTAACCATCTTGCGCACGCTTTCAATGCAGCGTCTGGCCGCACCTTAGCTGGAATGCATCAAACCCGCCCGGCTTCCCGGACGGGTTTGACTGTTCGTGAGGCTCAAGCGAAATTACTTCGCCGGGATAGTCAGTGTCGCGCCAACCGGAAGCCGGCGCGGCTCGTAGCCCTTGTTTGCCTCGGAAATGACTTTCCACTTGGTGCCGTCGCCATAGGCCTTCTTTGCCAGGTCCCAGTAGGTATCGCCGGCAGCGATGACATGGCTGCCTTCGGCGGGTGCTGCCTCGGCTGGCTTTGCGGGTTCTGCAGGTGCCGGTGCAGGCGCGGCCTCCGCGGGCTTGGCCGGTTCGGCAGGCGCGGGCGCCGCCGGAGCAGGAGCCGGCGCGGGCGGGGCTGGTGGCGGAGGTGCCGCCTCTGTCGAGATCGCCGGTGGGGTGTTGGCGATATCGCCTGAGTTGGCCGGCAATTCAGGCATGGCGGGTGCTGCCTCGGCAGGCTTGGCGGGTTCCGCCGGAGCCGGCTTGGCTGGTTCGGCAGGCTTTGCCGGTTCTGCGGCCGGGGCCGCCGCTACGGTCGCCGCGATCTCAGTGATGCGGCCTTCGATCTTCGGCGTATAGGGCCGGTGCGCGCCGAGGTAGTCGGCGACGACCTGCTCGAGGCCAGGACCGTAATCATAGGCGTTCTTGGCCTTTTCGGCGAAGATCTTGTAGCCGTCGCCGCCCTGGCGAACGTAGTTGTTGGTGGCGACGAGATAGTCCTTGTCGGGATTGATCGGCGTCCAGGCGCCGCCTTCCATGACCTCCACCGACTTGACGCGGCCGGCATTGGGCGCGACCGATTTGTCGAAGGAATATTTCAGGCCGGCGACCTGCGGGAAGCGCCCGGCACCGTCCTCGACCTGGCTGAGGCCGCTTTCGAGGCCGGCAACGAGGTCCTTGCCGGAAATCTGGAAGGTCGCCAGCGTGTTCTGGAACGGCAACACGGTCAGCACCTCGCCCATGGTGACGGTGCCCTTGTCGATCGAGGCACGCAGGCCGCCGCCATTGGAGATGACGATCTCGACACCTTGTCCCTTGACGCGGTCAAGGATGGCGTCGGAGACGAGATTGCCCATCGCGCATTCGCGGGTGCGGCAGCTCTCGCGGCTGCCGTCGATGACATCGGTGGTTTCGGCGACTTCCTTGTTCTTCAGCGCCTCGATCGGCGCGCCGAGTTCCTTGATACGGGCGAGAACGGCCGGATCCGGCGTGATCGACTTGTCGAGATAGATCGGGTCGCCGCTGGCCGACTTGACGACGCCATTGTCGTCGAACACCACCTTGAACTCGCCGAGATATTTCGAATAGGACGCTGCCTGCACCACCGGCACCTTGTAGCCGTCGGGGTTGTCGACCATCGTCGGATAGGGGCCTTCCGCCTTGGGATCGGTGTTCGACAGCAGCGAATGACTGTGGCCGCCGACCACGATGTCGATGCCCGGAATCTTGGCAATGACGTCACGCTCGCGCTTGTAGCCGATATGGGTCACAGCGATGATCTTGTTGACGCCTTGGCCCTTCAGCTTCTCGACTTCGGCGGTGATCGACTTGACGTCGTCCTCGATGGTGACGTTTGGGCCGGGGGAAGCGAGTTCCGGCGTGTCGTTGGTGATGGCGCCGATGATGCCGATCTTCTGGCCGCCGACTTCAACCACGATCGATGGCTTGACGCGATCGCCAAGCTTGGATTGCGCGTTGGCCTTCACATTGGCGCCAAGCACGGGAAACTTGATCATGTCGAGGAAGGGAGCAAGCGCGGTCTCGCCGTCGTCGAATTCGTGATTGCCGAGCGCCATGGCGTCGAATTTCATCTCGTTGAGAAACTCGCCTTCGACCTTGCCCTTGTAGGTCGTGTAGAAGAGCGAGCCTTGGAAATTGTCGCCGGCGCTGAGCAGAAGAACATTCTGGCCCTCCAGCTTCTTGCGCTCCTGCGCAATGGCCGTGATCAGCCGGCCAGCGCCGCCAATGCACTCGCCCTTGGTCTCCTCGTCGGCCGAGCAGGTCGATTCATATTTGTTGTTGCCTTCGATACGGCTGTGCCAGTCGTTGATGTGCAGGATGTTCAACGTGTAGTCGGCAAAGGATGCGCCGGCCGACAGGCCGAGTGCTGAGGCGGACAGGGCGGCAATGGCGGCGATCTTCTTCATCTTCGTCTCCCGGATGAACTGACCTGAAGCGTTTAACGCTCTTGCTTGACTGGACTATAACAGCCAGCTTTCGAGCATGTTCCCATCGCATTCCTAGGCATGCAAGTGGAATCAGGACGGGCGGAATCAGGGCGCGCTTTGCCGGCGCAAAAAAAGACGGCGGCCAGTTGGCCGCCGTCTTGTTTCAAGCCGTTCGATATCGGGTCAGGCGCGCCGCGTCAGCACGAAGTTCTGGCCACTGACGCTGGTGCAGTTGAGCTGGCTGGTCGACACCATCAGGCAGTTGAAGCTGACCGGCGTCTGGCGGATCAGCGACGTGCCGTTGATCTCGACCGACGTGGCGCCGGTCAAGGTGTAGCTGCCATCGGCCAGCTTCTGGCCGGTGTCGGTCGCCACGGTGGTGAACTTTCCGCCGGTGAAGGTCGACAGGCCAGTCCCCTTGGCGTCGATCCACGAACCTTCGACGCCTTTCGGCGCCGCTGCCATGGGCGGCTCGTCAGGGCCGCTGGTCGCACAGGCGGCGAGCCCCACAACAGTGGCTGCCGCAACGCACATCGAAAGAAACTTGCGCGCAATGTTCATTGTGAAAATCCTCTCCTGCCGCATCCAAAGTGCAAGAGCGTCGTTTGTGCGTCCAATTGGACGCACGTCGCTCTAGTCCGCAACCCTTCAATCGCCCGATTTCCGGGCGATTGCAAGGCAGTGGAGCATGGTCCGCAGGGTGCTATCGAACCAGGATGTTGCGGAATTGCCACGGGTCGGTTCGGTCGAGGTCTTCAGGGAAAAGACCAGGGCGGCTGTCGAGCGGTGTCCAGTCGGTATAGTAGCCCTTGACCGGGCCGAGATAGGCCGACTGCACTTCAAGGCAACGCTTGTAGTCCATCTCGTCGGCCTCGACGATGCCAGCCTCAGGGTTCTCAAGCGCCCAGACCATGCCAGCGAGCACCGCCGACGTGACCTGCATGCCGGTGGCGTTCTGATAGGGCGCCAGCTTGCGCGCCTCGGCGAGCGACAGCTGCGAACCATACCAGTAGGCGTTCTTGTCGTGGCCATAGAGCAGCACGCCCAACTCGTCGACGCCGTCGACCAGTTCGTTCTCGTCGAGCACATGGTGCACGGGCTGGGGCTTGCCGGCAGCGCCGAACATCTCGTCCAGCGACAGCATGGCGTCGTTGCACGGGTGGTAGGCGTAATGGCAGGTCGGACGGTAGTGAACCTTGCCCTTCTTGCCGCGCACGGTGAAGAAGTCGGCGATCGAGATCGCTTCGTTGTGGGTCACCAGGAAGCCGTATTGCGGCCCGGGCGTCGGGCACCATGAGCGCACGCGCGTGTTGGCGCCCGGCTGTTCCAGATAGATCGCCGCCTTGGAGCCATGCTTGTGCTTCTTGGCGTTCTTGGGAATCCAGGTTTCATGCGTGCCCCAGCCGAGTTCGGCCGGTTGCAGGCCTTCCGAAATGAAGCCTTCGACCGACCAGGTGTTCCAGAACACGTCCATGGGCTTGGGCTTCTTGGTGCGCTGCGTGTCGCGCTCGGCGATGTGGATGCCCTTCACGCCGGCCTTCTTCATCAGCTTGGCCCAGCCGTCGCGGTCCTCCTGCGCCGGCTCGGAAAATCCCAGTCCGAGGTCGGTGGCGAGGTTGAGCAGCGCCTGCTTGACGAACCACGAGACCATGCCGGGGTTCGCACCGCAGGTGGAGATCGCGGTCGCACCGCCCGGCCGCTCGTGCTTTTCCTTGATCAGTGACTCGCGCAGCGCATAATTGGTGCGGCTCGCATTGTCGGCCTTGGCATCGAAATAGAAGCCGAGCCATGGCTCGACGACCGTGTCGATGTAGAGCACGCCGAGTTTGCGGCAGAGCCGCATCAGATCCACCGAGCCGGTGTCGACCGACAGGTTGACGCAAAAGCCCTGGCCGCCACCATTGGTCAGCAGCGGCGTCAGCAGCTTCTTGTAGTTTTTCTCGGTCACTGCTTCCTGGACGAAAGCAATGCCGCGCTCGTCGAGCAGCTTGCGGTCGGTGTCGCGCGGATCGATGACCGTCATGCGCGACTTGTCGAACTTGAAATGGCGTTCGATGAGCGGCAGCGTTCCCCGGCCGATCGAGCCGAAGCCGATCATCACCACGGGGCCGCTGATTTCACCGTAAACAGGCCAGTTTTCATTCGCCATTTTTTAGAGCACTCCTTCAAGGCCCGGATGGCCGGGCAAACACGCAAAAAGACCGAGCTTTTGCCCGGCGACCCTGCGCTACATCACAGATCATTGTCACAAACCAGTGAAAAGCGCCAACCAGAGGCGGCGTTGTATTGGCCATGTGGTTAAGGGCGGCGACCCTCGATCTCAGGCAGACCTCAAAGCGCCTGCCGGGCTTCACGCCTTGCTTACTGGTCGAGCAAACGTGCAAATTCCGGCTTGAACAGGGCACGGGCGTCGGATGCCGGCATTTCCAGAACGTCGTCGCCACAGGCCTGGATCACGTTCGGAAGGCCTTGCAACCCGAACACCAGGCGCTGTGTGTCGCCGTCGCGTTTGAAGCTGGCGGCGAGGTATTCGGTGATCAGGTCATCGGTGCCGCATTCGGCCTCGGAATCGATCTCGGTCTGTTCCGTCGGCTTCTTGCGCCGCTCATTGACGAAGGCGATGAGCGAGGGCCCGGGCTTGCCGTCGACAGTGTCGGTAAACATGTCCTGGAGGCCAAGCAGAACGCCGCGGCGGACATCCATTGTGTAGGCATCCGAATAGTTGTCCGGATGCGCGCCGCCGCAAAAGAGGCTGCCGGATTCCCGCCAACTCATCAGTTTCGGGGTCAGCGAGGTGACCTCGGACGAACTCTCCTCATAGCCGCCGAGCGAGCCGTCATCCATGGTGCTGATCGGGCCATTCTGGTGAAAGCCGGCATAGCGGAGGGCCGCACAATTCAATGCGCTCAGGCTATCATGCCAATGACGGTTCTGGAGCAAGGCGTTGGCCGCATCGATCGGCACATTGCCAGACAGTTCAACGATGCGCGGCCTGGCGAATTTGGTGCGGGGATCAGTGACGTAACTGTAGGACGCGTCGGGCCAGCCGGCCTTCTCGCCGACTTTGGCAGCAAAATCGAGACGCAGATAGTCGTAGGGGGATGCATCCATGGTGATCGGCCCATCCTCACCGGAGAATTTGCTGTCGGTGAAATCATGGAGCTCAAACGGACTCGCCGCCGGCGTTTCAGTCTGTTCGCGGGCCGCGATCCGGGTCAGTTTCAGGACTCGCGTCTTCTTCCCGTTCCAGGTGCCTTCCAGCGTCTTGCCCTTGTCGGCTGTGCTGAGACGCCAGGTCGCGGCCACGGGTGCCGCCTGGCCTTCTCCGCATTTCTCGGCGCCGCAGGCTTCCTCCTCCGCCAGTTCGAACCACCGCCCCTTGCGCGGCCTTACCTGCAGTGGAATGTCGATACCTTGCGAGCGGTAGAAGTAGCGGCCGGCAAGCGCTGCGTCCGGCGCTGAGGGATCGCCGGTGAATTCGACGACGATATCGGTTGCTCCGACCTTGCCGGCATAGGTCACCGGCGCGGCTTGCGCGGCTGCGGCCACAATCAGAAAAGCGGCCAATAGCGAAAGCCGGTTGCGAGCTGACATTCTTACCCCCGAGCCATGGCGTCCAGGTATTCCGCCAGCCTGTCACGGTCCGATGTCAGGCCCTTGTAGTCAAGCTGCGCCTGGTCCAGCGCATGGAGCTGGCTGGCAAAGGATGCCGCAAGCGTTGCCCGGTCGGGATGGCGGGCGAGAACGGCAAGCGGGTCGAGATGGATGCGGATTGTGAACAGGATGTCGCGCGAGGCAGGGAGTTTGCGCAGCGTTTGCCGCTCGACGCGGATGAAGGCATGGGCGTTGATGTCGCCATCGGGAAACCGGGACGGCCGGTTGGTGGCGCGGTCGATACGCTGCAGATCGGAGAGCGGATGATAAAGCGCGTCGTCCGACTGAATCGACCAGTTGTAGCGCTCGACCGCCTGGCCCTGGAGACCGTCGAACATGCGGTTGATCAGATCCGCTGGTCTTGTACCGGGTCCGAAACCTGGCACCGGCGCATGGATCTCCTGCAGCGGCCTGCCGAATTTCTCGGTCAGCGACCATGACGAGGGAAAGCACAGCGAGCCTGCGACCAGCCGCCAGCCATTCTCGTCGCGGCGCATCAGGATCAGGTCCTCCTGGACGAGCAGCGATGCGGCCACGAGCGGCGCGTCGCTGAACGCGCCAGCCGTATCCGTGACACCAGCCACATCGACCTGTGCGCCGCTGCGTCGGTAGATTTCGGGAAACCCCGCGGCCAGATGCGCCTTGAGCAATTCGAGCACTTCGCGCTGGGCGTCGCGCGTGCCGTCCTCCTCGACAAAAACCTTGTCTGGAACCTCGCCGTAGAGGCGGCGCTTTTCGGCGAGGTAAGCCAGAAGGTATTCGTCGACCTCGATCCACTTCTCGGCGTCGAGTGGCTTCAAGCCGATGCTGAACAGCTTCGACGAGCCATCATAGGGCGTGTGAACAGGAAGTGCCTGAGATGAATTCATGATTCCCTGATCGGGTCCAGCGCGGCGGTGGTCATCCTCGCCGTGAATTCGGTGACGTCATAGTCGGCGGCGTCGGCCTTGGCGAAGGGGTCCGCAGCCAGCCTGGCATCGAGCACGTCACGGGCGCATTGCGCGATGATGATGCCGCCGGTGCGCGGACGTTTCGGCCCCGATGCGACGAAGATCCCCTCCGCGTAGCAAGCCTTCAGCCATTCGACATGGGCTGCCTGCAGCCGGTCGATCTCCGTCAGCGGGACCTTGTAGTTGAGCGACACGACGAACATTGCATTCTCCGGTTCTGGTCAAGCCAGCCTCGCGGGGATCAGCCCGCGCAGCGAATTGCCGACGAACAGCGCCTTGGCGGATTTCAGTTCGTCGAAGCTGTAGATGGCTTCGGCGGCACGGCCTTCATCCAGAAGCGCGGCGCGTAATACGCCAGGCAACAGGCCGCAATCTAGCCGGGGCGTCGCCAGCACACCGTCACCGAAATCGGCGAAGAGATTGGTGATCGTGCCTTCGCAGATTTCGCCGCGTTCATTGGCAAGCAGCACTTCGTCGGCCTGGGTAATGAGATACTCGGCGCGGGCGTGGCTATAGGCCGCCCGCCGGTTGGTCTTGTGGCGCAGCAGCGTGTTGGTCGAATCGAGCCTTGTCCGTGCCAGCCGCAAGGCCCAGACCTTGCCGGCGGCGAGCGGCTCATAGGGCTGCGCGGATGCCGCCACCACGCCATCGCTGGACAAGACCAGGCGTGTGCGCAAGGCGGTGGCGGAGCGGCCCACTGCATTTGTCAGCGCCTCGCCAATCTTGCCAGGATCGCAGTGAAAGCCAAGTTCCGCCGCTGACCCGTAGAGGCGGGCGAGATGGCGGTCGAAGCGCAGGAAACCAGGATCCGGCTCCCAGCGCATGGTCTCGATCAGGTCGAAGCCGGCGGCGTTCCCGTCGCGAAGCGCGCTTTCAGCAGACACTCCTGATACTCCTCCTCAGCCGTCGAATCGAAGACGACGCCGCCGCCGACATTGTAGACGGCCTCGCCACCGGCAAAGAGCGAGATGGTGCGGATCGCCACGGAAAAGCGCATCGTGCCGCCGGGCGCAATCCAGCCGATGGAGCCGCAATAGGCGTCGCGCGGCGTGCCTTCGAGATCATGCAGGATTTCCATGGCGCGGATCTTTGGCGCACCGGTGATCGAGCCGCACGGAAACAGGGCCGCGAAGATCTGGCGGATGCTCAAACCGGGCAAGAGCCTTGCCCTGACATCGCTGACCAGCTGATGAACGGTCGGGTAGGTCTCGATGCGGAACAACGCTGGGACATCCAGCGTGCCGACCTCGCTGATCAGCGAAATGTCGTTGCGCAGGAGGTCGACGATCATCCGGTTCTCAGCCTGGTTCTTCTCGTCGTTGCGCAGGAACATCTTCTGCCGTTCGTCTTCGGCCTTGGTGGCGCCGCGCGGTGCCGTGCCTTTCATAGGGTGCGTTTCGATCATGCCGCCGGCATCGACCTCGAAGAACAGCTCGGGCGAGCGCGACAAGATGATGGGATCGCCAAGCGCGACCAGCGCGCCGTATTTCACCGGCTGGCGTTCGGTCAGCGCGTCGAAGGCGGCAAGCGGGTCGCCCGACCATTGCGCGTGGATCGGAAAGGTCAGATTGCCCTGATAGCAATCGCCTTGCCTAATGTGCTGGTGCAGCCGCGCGAAGCGCTTTTCATAGTCATCGATCGACCAGGTGGCGCGGGCGTCGAAGATCGGACCGTTGCTCGCGGCTGCGATGCGGGGCGGCACCGCTTCCTCGACCGGCGCGTCGAATACACCGAGGCAGATCAGTGGCGTGCGGCGTCCGTCGGGCAAAAGCGGCACGAGCTTCTGCTCGAGCAGATAGCCTGCTTCATAGGAAAAATAGCCGGCCAGCCACTTGCCAGCGTCATGTGCTGCTTGCGCCGCCGCCAGCGCCAGCTCGAAATCCTTTGCCGCATGCGCCACGATGAGGTCAGCCGGCCGGTCGAAAACCAGCTGGCGCGCGCTCTCGTCGTTGCGAAAAATTGCGGCGGGCAGGGACATGGAAACCGGTTGCTGCAGTCGAGTAAGCCACTGACCGCTCTATATGGGGGGCCGGTCGTGCGCAATCGAGGGAACGGCACCTTGCCACTCAATGACGACCTTGGGCCAACCTTTTGAGCTGACCTTCACGCCAGCCTGCCCGCAAAACAAATCGCCGGCGCCTTTTGGGCGCCGCCGATCGCAATCCCGCGAGATGATTGATCAGGTGTTGCTGGCGGTTCCAGCCGTCGGGAACTGCTTGGCGAATTCCGTCTCGTTGCCGGCGGCCAGCAGTTTCGCCTGCTCGATCCAACGTTCGCGCGCGATGCGGCCGTCGAAGTTCATGACGTCCTCGATGCGCTTGATGTCGGCGGGGGTCCAGGCGGCGATCTGGGCAAAGCTGGTTACGCCTTGCGCCTTGAGCACTTTCTCGTTGACCGGACCAATGCCGATCAGGCGGCGCAGGTTGTCGGGCTTCGCCGAAGCCGGTGCAGCCGACTTGGTTGCTGGTGCGGCTTTCTTCGCGGCCGGTGCTGCCTTGGCCGGCGCGGCTGCCTTTGGCATGGCAACAGCCTTGGCTGCCGCTGGCTTGGCGGCTGCGGGCTTGCTCGCCACGGATTTGGCTGGAGCCATAGCGACGGCCTTTGCCGGAGCGGGCGCTGTTTTCGCGGCGGCAGGTTTGGCGGGAGCAGGCTTTACCGGCGCCGATTTGGCGGTCTCGGCTGTCGACATCAAGGCGGCGGGTTTTGCCGTGCCGCTTGCAGAGGCGGGTGCCGCCTGCGCCTCGCGCAACCGGCGTTCGAGATCAGCGCGGGTCTTGCCGCATGCATCCAGTTCACCGGTCAGCCGGTTGGAATCGGTGCGCAGTCTGTCGCGTTCGCTGCGGGTGCGGTCAAGGTCGCCGCGCAAACTGTCAAGCTCGCCACGCAAGCGCCCCCAGATGAACCAGCCGACCAACACGCCAACCAGGAACGCCAGGATCACGTAGAAAAAAGTGCCCATTGTCTCTCTCCAGTGCGATCCGCGAGCCGTGGCCTCAAGTGATGACCTTGGCGAAGGATCATTCGATGCTGGTTCCGCGGGTTCGCGGAACAGCCGGCTTCGATCGAGCTGTCGGCGACAGGCTTGCTACCCGTATCCAACGACCGTTGTCGCGTCTACCAGAAGGACGCTGCCGGCTGAGACTCCCCCGCCGATCCGCATACGCTCCGGCTGAGCTTGAGGCGGAGGCTATCATAGAGCTTACGGAAAGCTATCGGAAAACTTCCGCTGAGAGTTCTTCAAGAACAGATATTTAGCGCAAGAATAGACAGATCCCAGTATGCATCCCGGCTAAACTGTTCTTGGGCTTGCGCTGTCGCGCAAGACACATTCGACAGCTGTCAATTGTCGAGCGCTTCCAGTTCATCGATCAGGCCGCTGATCACGCCAAGCCCGATCTGCCAGAACGCGGGGTCGGTGGCGTCGAGGCCGAAGGGCGCCAGCAACTGCGAATGGTGCTTGGTGCCGCCGGCGCGAAGCATCTCGAAATACTTGTCCTGAAAACCGCGCTCGGCATTCTGGTAGACGGCGTAGAGCGAGTTCACCAGGCAGTCGCCGAAAGCGTAGGCGTAGACATAGAAGGGCGAATGGATGAAGTGCGGGATGTAGGTCCAGAACACTTCGTAGCCCTCGCGCAGCTTGATCGCCGGACCGAGGCTTTCCGCCTGCACTTCCAGCCAGAACTGGCCGAGCTTGTCGGAGGTCAATTCGCCATTCTTGCGCTCGGCATGCACCTTGCGCTCGAATTCGTAGAAGGCGATCTGGCGCACGACCGTGTTGATCATGTCCTCGACCTTCTGGGCGAGCATGGCCTTGCGTTCGCGCTTGTCGGTGGTCTGGTCGAGCAGCGAGCGGAAGGTCAGCATTTCGCCGAACACGGACGCCGTCTCGGCCAGCGTCAGTGGCGTCGAGGCCATCAGCGCGCCCTGGCCGCTGGCCAGAACCTGATGCACGCCATGGCCGAGTTCATGCGCCAGCGTCATCACATCGCGTGGCTTGCCCATATAGTTCAACAGGACATAAGGATGCGCCGACGGCACCGTCGGATGGGCAAAGGCGCCAGGTGACTTGCCGGGCCTGACCGGCGCATCGATCCAGTTGCGGTCGAAGAAGGTTCTGGCGATCTCGGCCATATCAGGCGAAAAGCGCTGGTAGGCGGAAAGTACGGTGTGCTTGGCCTCGTCCCAGCCGATCACCGCTTGCGGCGTCTCGGGCAAGGGGGCGTTGCGGTCCCAGTGGTTCATCACCTCCATGCCCAGCCAGCGCGCCTTCATCGCGTAGTAGCGATGCGACAAGCGAGGGTAGGCTTCGCGCACCGCCAAGGCCAACGCATCGACAACGCTGCGCTCGACGCGGTTGGCCAGATGGCGGGAATCGGCAATGTCCTCGAAGCCGCGCCAGCGGTCCGATATTTCCTTGTCCTTGGCCAGCGTGTTGGTGATCAGCGTGAAGGTGCGCAAGCTTTTGCGGAAGGTCGCGGCCAGCGCTTCCGACGCCTGGCGGCGGACCTCGCCATCGGCATCCTGCAGGCGGTTCAGCGCCGGCTCCAACGACATTTGCTCGCCGTCGATGTCGAAGCGCAGGTCGGTCATCGTCTCGTCGAACAGACGGTTCCAGGCACCGCGTCCGGTGATCGATTTCTCGTGGAAAAGTTGCTCGACACGGTCCTCGAGCTGATAGGGCTTGTCCATGCGCAGATCGAGCACCCACGGGCGGTAGTGGCCAAAGGCTGAATCGGCGGCGAGCGCGTTTTCGATCGCGGCATCGTCGATCAGGTTCAGCTCGAGCGCGAAAAACAGCAGATGCGCACTGGCATCGGTCATCTTCTCCTGGATGTCGCCATAGAGCTTGGCGCGCTGCGGATCAGCCGTGTTGCCGGCATAGACCAGGCCGGCATAGGAGACGATGCGGCCGATCAGTTCCTCCAGCGCCTCATAGGCCTGGAGCGCTTCGCCCAGCCTGCCTGCACCGCCGCGTCCGGCCTCGGTTGCGAGCGTGCCTTTCCAGCGGGTCTCGAAACTGATCGCATCGGCGGCCGCCTTGGCGATATCGCGCTTGAGCTCTGGCGCTTCCATGCCGGCGTAGAGGTCGGCAAGGTTCCATTCAGGCAAATCGCCAAGCTCCGCGGCGCCGTGACCGGAGGCTGCCGCCGCAAGCTGCCGAGCAAAAACCTTGTGCATTGCCAATACCTTCCGGGTCGGGAGCCGTGGGGAAATGAGAAGCCGGTCAAATCCTAAGGAATTCGTTCACCGGGTTTTTTGAAACCTTGTTTAGAACCCTGTGCCAAGATGGTCCACAAGGTAGATTTCCTCGGGCGGCATAGTCATACCAGTCATGACAGGTTCCATACTCATAGTCGATGACGATCCCGTGCAGCGCCGGCTGCTCGAGGCGGCGGTGACACGGTTTGGCTACACCGCGATCGCGGTGGATGGCGGCGAGGCGGGTCTTGCCGTGCTCGACGGGCCAAACGCGCGCGACGTATCGGTGGTCATCCTCGACATGGTGATGCCGGGGCTCGACGGCATCGGCGTGCTCAAGGCGATGCGCGAGCGCGACATTCAAACGCCTGTCATCATCCAGACCGCGCAGGGCGGCATCGAAACCGTCGTTTCGGCGATGCGGCACGGGGCTTTCGATTTCGTCGTCAAGCCGGCCTCGCCCGAGAGGCTGCAGGCGTCGATCGGCAACGCGCTCAAGGTCGAGGCGGTCGAAGGCGAGGTCAAGCGCACGTCGCGGCGGCGCGGCGGCCATCTGACGTTCAAGGACATGATCACGCACAGTCCGGCCATGGACCGGGTCATCCGGCTTGGCCAGAAGGCGGCGGCATCCAACATCCCGATCCTGATCGAGGGTGAATCCGGGGTCGGCAAGGAACTGGTGGCGCGCGCTATCCAGGGCAGCAGCGATCGCCGCGCCAAGCCCTTCGTCACCGTCAATTGCGGCGCCATCCCCGACAATCTGGTCGAATCGATCCTGTTCGGCCACGAGAAGGGCTCGTTCACCGGCGCCACGGAAAAGCACGCCGGCAAGTTTGTCGAGGCGCATTCAGGCACGCTGTTTCTCGACGAGATCGGCGACCTGCCGCTCGATGTCCAGGTCAAGCTTCTGCGCGCCGTGCAGGACGGCGAGGTCGATCCGGTCGGGGGCCGCGCCACCGTCAAGGTCGACATCCGGCTGATCTCGGCGACGCACCGCAATCTGCTGCAGCAGGTCAAGGACGGCAAGTTCCGCGAGGATCTGTTCTACCGGCTGAACGTCTATCCGATTTTCGTGCCGCCGCTGCGCGACCGCCGCGACGACATCCCGCATCTGGTGACGCATTTCATGGAGAAGGTGGCGCCGGCGGACCCGCGCCATCGCCTGCACGGAATTTCGGCCTCCGCGCTCACCATGCTGCGGGCCTATGACTGGCCGGGCAACATCAGGCAGCTGGAAAATGCCGTCTTCCGGGCTTCGGTCCTGTGTGAAGGCGATGTGCTGACCGAAGAAGAGTTTCCGCAGATCCGGGCCCAGGTGGAGGGCACCGTCAATCTCGACACCGATGGGGCGTTGCCGCAATCGGCGATGGGCATCCAGCCGCGCGACGAGAATGCCTTGCCGCGGGACGACATGCCTGCCGCCGGTTTTGATCCGCCGGCAAGGCTCCAGCCGCGCTTCGGTACGTTGCGTGCCCTCGATGACCGCGGCAACGTGCGGGCGCTGGCTGATGTCGAACTTGAAATGATCAAGCTCGCCATCGATCACTATAACGGCCAGATGAGCGAAGTCGCCCGCAGGCTCGGCATTGGCCGTTCGACCTTGTACCGAAAGCTCAAGGAATACGGAATCGACCCGGAAACCGGGCGCGTCGACCGGCTGGCCTCCTGAGACGCAAGGCTGAAGCCAGCTTGCCATGCCAGAACGGGCCCGGTACGGGGCTTTGAGCTGGAATGTGGCGGGGGTTGTGGACATGTCTGTTCACGCATTAAGGCCAACGGTAACAGATCGTGTTCGGCAAAACCCCGAAACATCATCTAAACCAGCGGTTTACCAAGAAATCCTGTACACAATTTTTGACGGGATATCGCCACGGTGTTACCGCATTTCAGCTTCAATAAGCGATGATTAACCATTAGGATCGATATTCGGATGTGATAATAACGCATCCGTTTGGGCAAATCCGGGGACAAACGGCAGCCTGCAGGGCCTTTTGATTTGAACAGAATCGAACGACACACAAACGGGCGGCACTACCATGTGAGCGTCTGGCCGAAGTGGCTGGCTGCTCTGGTTATTGCCTTTGGTTTGGTTGCCGCTGCCGCGACCGGCGCCAGCGCCGAGACACGCTCGCTGAAGCTTTACCACCTGCACACGCACGAGAAGGCCGAGATCGTCTACAAGCGCAACGGCCGCTACGATGCCGAGGGCCTCAGGAAAATCAACATCATCCTGCGTGACTGGCGCCGCAACGAGCCGACCAAGATGGATCCGCGTCTGCTGGATCTGGTCTGGGAAGCCTATCGTGAGAGTGGCGCCACCGACTATATCCAGGTCGTCTGCGGCTACCGTTCGCCGTCGACCAATTCCATGCTGCGCAGCCGCAGCAGGGGCGTCGCCGAGAAAAGCCAGCATATGCTTGGCAAGGCGATGGACTTCTACATTCCCGGCGTGCCGCTGAAGAAGCTGCGCAACATCGGCCTCAGGATGCAGGGTGGCGGCGTCGGCTACTACCCGACTTCAGGCTCGCCGTTCGTCCATATGGACGTTGGCAACGTGCGCCATTGGCCCGGCATCAGCCGCCAGGAACTCGTCAGCCTGTTCCCCAATGGCAAGACCTTGCATGTGCCGAGCGACGGCAGGCCGCTGCCCGGTTATGAGCAGGCGGTTGCGTCCTACAAGGCCCGCAAGGGTTCAGGCGCTCCTGCCATCGAGATGGCCAGCGCCGGCGGCAGCACCAAGAGATCAGGTGGCCTGCTGGCTGCCTTCTTCGGCGGCGGTGGCGACGACGAAGCCGACGACAGTGCCGATGTCGGGACAGGCGCACCCGCGCCGAAGCCTCGCGCCGTGAAGCCGGCCCTGGCGACCGCCAGGAGCAGCAATCTTCCGGGCATCGCCATCGTGGCGCCGGAGAATGCACAGCGCGCCGAGATTCCGCAGGTTGCCGACGAGCAGGCGCCGGAGCCGGAGAAGGATACGCCTGAGACGATCATCGCCGCGCTGCCGGCGCGCAGCATTCCGCTGCCCGATTTCGCGCCGCGCCCGAAGGTCGATGTCGGTGCCAAGCAGCCTGAGACCGTTCCGTTCGGCACGGCGGATGCAACCGCGACGACCGAACAGGCCGTTGCGACCGCGCAGGCGCCTGCCAGCGTTCCGTTTGGCATGGCTGATCCGTCGGCTGCCGCCGACCCGGCACGCGTTGCCGTCAACAACATACCATTGCCGACCTGGCGCCCCGATCGCTCGGTGCCAGCCGACCTGTCGACGCCGCCGAGCAAGGATGTACTGCTGGCGCTGGCGGATACGGCTGATCACGGCAAGACGGCGACCGACGCGTTCTCGGTTCTGCCGAGCGCACGCCCCGATACGGCCAAGCGCGATGAAGTCAAGGCCGTGCTTGACGAAGCCAATGCCGCTCCGGCTGGCGAATACCAGGTCGCCTCGCTGTCCGAGCCGCGCTCGGCCTTCAACGATCCGGCAGGCGTCGATGCAGCATCGCCGCGTGGAGCGGTTGTTGCCCGGCCAGCTGGTTCCGACCCGGCGTCGGCGATCGGTGCCGGCGTGAAAACCACCCGCAAGGAATCGAGAGCGACCACACGTGACCTGAAGCCCGGCCCCAAGGCCGTCGTGGTTGCCGCCGCGCCGCAGGCCGCCCGCTGGGCGCTGAGCAGCGGCGAGAATGTCGCCACCGTTTCCAGCCCAACGACAGCACCGCGCTACGCCTACAATCTGGTGCATACAGCGCCGAGCGAGGTCTATACGGCTGGCTTCCAGGCCGACAACCAGATGGCCGATGCCAACAAGTTCACCGGCAACGCCGTCAAGTTCCTGTCGGTCGCACGCTTCCAGACCAAATAATTTGCGACCAAGCATTCTGCAGAGCCGCGCCGGGCAACCCGCGCGGCTTTTTGCTGTCCGGGCCGGCATCGGTTTCTGACGTTCAGCGATTATAAGCCGGCAAAGGCGCGCGGAGCTGACATTCTCGTGATGACGGAACGGCCTGCTGTTTCAGCGGTTTCCCTGGTGTTCATTCAACCCTAGGAAAATCCATGAAAAATATTCTACTGGCTTCGGTCATCGCATTGGCAACCGCCTCGGCGGCGATCGCTCCCACGCAGGCCGCCACGGTGGTCATCAAGACCAATGATCATATGCACATGATGAAGAAGCATTGCCGAACCAAGATCGTCACCCATTGGCGGCATCACCACAAGGTGGTCGAGAAGGTCAGGGTCTGCAACTGATCCAGAGAAGCAATATCATGGCTCGGCCGGCGAAAGTTGGCCGGGTTTTTGGCGGCCCGCTGCTGGTGAGTGGCTGCCAGGCAAAATACCCGGTCAACTTAGGTTCCTACTTGGCGAGCTTGCTCGCTTCCCGCGCCAAGGCCTCGATCTCGGCCCACTTGCCGGCCTTGACCAGATCGTCGGGCGCTACCCAGGACCCGCCGACGCAGATGACGTTGGGCAGGCTGAGATAGTCGGCGGCGTTCTTGGCCGAGATGCCGCCGGTCGGGCAGAATTTCACGTCGGCGAGCGGCGAGGCGAAAGCCTTGAGCGAGGGGATGCCGCCGGACTGCTCGGCCGGGAAGAATTTCAGGAACCGCAATCCGGCTTCGCGCGCGGCCATGATCTCGCCGGGGGTGATGGTGCCAGGCAGCAACGGGACATCACTGTCCTTCGACGCCGCCAGAAGCTCGCGGGTGATGCCGGGGCTGACGATGAATTTCGAGCCAGCCGCCGCCGCCTCGTCGAACTGGCGGGCGTCCAGAATGGTCCCGGCGCCGACAATGGCCTCTTCGACTTCGCCTGCCACGCGCCGGATCGCCTCCAGCGCATCGGCGGTCCGAAGCGTGATCTCGATCGCCGGCAGGCCGCCGCGTGCGAGCGCGCGCGCCAGTGGCACCGCATCGGCGACGTTGGCGATCTTCAGTACTGGGATCACAGGCTGCCCATTGAGGAGTGACAGGAGTTTTTCGGTCTTACTGGGCACTTCGTCTCTCCTTGATCTGGATAATTCAACTTGATCTTGATAATTCAACCGATTAGCAGAAGGGTGTTTTCCTGTCCACGAAACCAGCCGTGTCGCGATGTCACGCGCGGGCGGGGTTTGCAGACGTTAGCACGCTGCCTTGAATCGGCTGGCATGAGCGTTTAGTGGCTTGGGCGATGACATTGCCAACAACCCCTTTCCGTGTCGCGGCACTCTACCGCTTCGCCAGGCTCGACGCCTTCGAGGAATTGCGCCAGCCTCTCGCTGCCTTCTGCTGCGGGCGCGGCATCAAGGGCACGCTGCTCCTGGCGCATGAGGGCATCAACGGCACGGTCGCCGGAAACGAAGCCGATATCGCCGCGCTGATCGATCACCTCGAATCCATGGAAGGGCTCGCCGGTCTCGAGGTCAAATACAGCAGCGCCACCGAGATGCCGTTCCACCGCATGAAGGTGCGGCTGAAGCGCGAGATCGTCACCATGGGTATCGACGATATCGACCCGGCGAACAGCGCTGGCACCTATGTCGCGGCGGCCGACTGGAATGCGCTGATCTCCAAGCCCGACACGATCGTCATCGATACGCGCAATGCCTACGAGGTGTCGATCGGCACATTCAAGGGTGCTGTCGACCCGGCAACGGCGAGCTTTCGCGAGTTCCCGGCCTGGGTCGAGGCGCATCGCGCCGAACTCGAGGGCAAGAAGGTCGCCATGTTCTGCACCGGTGGCATCCGCTGCGAAAAGGCGACGGCTTACGTCAAGTCGCTCGGCATCGAAGACGTGTTCCACCTCAAGGGTGGTATCCTGAGATATCTCGAAGACGTGCCGGCGGGGCAAAGCCTGTGGCAAGGCGAGTGCTTCGTCTTCGACGAGCGCGTGTCCGTGTCGCATGGGCTGATCGAGGGTGACGCCGAGCTCTGCCGTGCCTGCCGGCATCCGTTGACCGGAGACGACCTGAGATCGCCGAAATACACCGCCGGCGTCTCATGCCCGCATTGTTTCGATGCCCGCACCGATGAGGATCGCCGGCGCTATGCCGAGCGCCAGCGCCAGGTGGAATTGGCACAGGCGCAGGGCAGGGGACCGCATATCGGAAGCTAGCGAGATGGCGCGGCGGAAGCCCGCGTAATCCTGACGTTTGCCGTAGCGGCAAGGCAGGGTCTGTCATTGCAATGTCAAGGTTTGGGACCTACCTCTTCGACGTTCGAAACCTGCCCGTTCGGCTGGGCACATTCTGGAGGCATTGATGTTCGATCCCAAGAAGCTTCTCGACGATCTGCTCGGCTCGCAAATACCCGGCACCAGCGGCACCGTCCGCGACAAGGCCGGGCAGGCCGTGCAGATGGCCAAGGACAATCCGCTGGCCGCCGGAGCGCTGGCCGCGGTGCTGCTTGGGACTGGTGCTGGCCGTGAAGTGACGGGCGCCGCCGTGAAGCTGGGCGGCCTGGCTGCCATCGGCGGTCTCGCCTACAAGGCCTACCAGAATTACAAGAGCGGCAATGCGCCGGCCGAAGCGCCCGCCGCCGGCGAGCCGGAATTGCTGCCGCCACCCGCCGACACCGCCTTCCACCCGTC
Organism: Mesorhizobium sp. INR15; assembly: GCF_015500075.1. Lineage (NCBI taxonomy): Bacteria > Pseudomonadati > Pseudomonadota > Alphaproteobacteria > Hyphomicrobiales > Phyllobacteriaceae > Mesorhizobium > Mesorhizobium sp. INR15. The sequence continues at coordinate 2,205,261 of NZ_CP045496.1, forward strand.
GCAGGCGCCGCAAGGCGAGGATGAATTCACGCTGACCCTGGTGCGGGCGATGATCTCGGCGGCCAAGGCCGACGGCCATGTCGACGACGACGAACGCCAGAAGATCGCCGGCAAGCTCAGCCTGGCCGGGATAGGCTCCGATGCGGAAAAGTTCCTGATGGCGGAACTGGAGAGCCCGCTCGACCTCGATACACTGGTCGCCGGCGCTCATACAGATGCGCAGAAACTCGAACTTTACACGGCATCGCGCCTGACCATCGATCCCGATACCCGCGCCGAGCGCGGCTATCTCGATCTTCTGGCCGGCCGCCTTGGTCTGCCGGATGCGCTGATCGACCATGTCGAGGCGACGGTTTCGGCGGCAAAAGTCCCGTCAAGCAAGACCGGGACTTCCCCCAATCCGCGCTGGTAGGTCAAATCGGCACAGAACCGGTGGTTGGCGATAACCTTTCGTTAACCCAGCAAGCGCATCATTCGAGACAGTCGGATCGGCTTTCCTCCTCCCAAGCCCGGTTCAGATCAGGGCGGTCGCCAATGACCGCCCTTTTTGTCGGCGGGCGCCTTCACGCATTTGTCCGACTTGTCACGGCTGCCATCATTTGCGATGGCTGGGGCTTACCGTGGAGGACATCATGACAGAGCACAGAACCGCCATCGTCACCGGCGCAGGCACCGGCATTGGCAAGAGCGTCGCCACGGCGCTGCTCAAGGCCGGCTGGAATACGGTGTTCTGCGGGCGCCGCAAATCGGTCCTGGACGCCGCGATCGCCGACGCAGGCCCGATCCAGGCCAAGGCGCTGGCGGTTGCCTGCGACATCAGCAAGGCCGATGAAGTCGATGCCATGTTCGGCCGAGTGATCGAGGCTTTCGGCCGTGTCGACCTGCTCTTCAACAATGCCGGCATGAGTTACAAGTCGACACCGATCGACGAGATCCCGGTCGAGGTCTGGAACGATGTCGTTGGCGTCAACCTCACGGGATCGTTCCTGTGCGCCCGCGCGGCCTTCGGCGCCATGCGCAAGCAGAAGCCGATGGGCGGCCGCATCATCAACAACGGCTCCGTCTCGGCCTATGCGCCAAGGCCTGGCTCGGTGCCCTACACAGCGACCAAGCATGCCATCACGGGCTTGACCAAGACGCTGGCACTGGACGGCAGGCCCTATGACATCGCCTGCGGCCAGATCGACATCGGCAACGCGCTGACCGAGATGGCACAGCCGATGACGGTTGGTGTGCCGCAGGCCAATGGCTCGATCGCCGCCGAAGCGGTGATGGATGTTCAGCGCGTCGCCGACGCGGTCGTCCACATGGCCAGCCTGCCGCTCGATGCCAATGTGCTGTTCATGACAGTCATGGCCACCAAGATGCCGTTCGTGGGGCGTGGGTAGACGCGGTTTCAGTCGCCGAGAAGCCGGTGCCTATTTGCTGTCCGCCAGCGGCACGCCCGGCAGATAGAATGTGATCGGGCGGATCTCGTAGACGGCGGTCGGGTTGACGCGGCGAAGGTCGCGCGCGATGGCGATCGCATCGTCGCGCTTGGCGCAGTCGACGACATAGAGGCCGAGCAACTGCTCCTTGGTCTCGGCGAATGGCCCGTCGATGACGGTGCCTGCGCCCGGCCCGCGCAAGGTGCAGGCCGATTGTGTGGCCCCAAGCCGCGCGGACGGCCCAAGGCTGCCGCTCTCGTAGAGCCCGTCATGAATCCTGAGCAGGTCAGCCATGAGTGCCGAGTCCTCCTCCGGCGTCAGTGCCTTGATCGCGTCCTCTACGTGGTAGGCAAGGATGGCATAGAACATCGGATGTCGCCTCACTTCGATCCTGATCCAAAGGACGCCGACCCTAGTCATTATCGGTATGCCCGCCCAGCCTCGGTCAGGGACATCCCGACAGTTCATGACACAGCCATTGCAGCCAGCGGCGCCGCGGCGCGAGATGCGCGCCGGTCTTGTCGGTCCTACCAGCCGGATGGCCTCGAAGCCTGATTGACAAGCCAGTCGACAAACCGGCCAATGAGCGGATTTTCCAGGCCCTCCTCACGGCATATGCAGTGGTATTGGGGGGCGGAAGGCACGTTGAGCGTCAGTGGTTGCACAAGGCGCCCCTCGTCCCGGTCCCTGAACGATATGATGCCGCTGGTAAGCGCAACACCGTGTCCGTCGCGGGCGGCCTGAAGCACCATGGCGAAATTGTCGAAATAGATATCGGATTCCACGAAGTGCGGTACGCGCGCCTCGTTCAGCCAGCGCCGCCATTGGCTGCCGTCGTCTTCGTGAAGCAGGCGATGATGCAAGAGATCGCGCGGTTCGCGAATGGCATGCGGCCCGCGCAGCAATTGCGGGCTGCATACAGGGGTCATGGGAAGGCTCTGCAGCAGCCGCCACCAGAAGCCTGGCCAGGGCGGGTTTCCATAAACGATGGCAACGTCGACCTTCCGCCAGTCTACTTCCTCGAACCGCACCGCCGTCAGCATCTGCATGCGGATGTCCTGGTTCTCGTCCAGAAACCGGAAGATCCTCGTCGCCAGCCAGGTTGTCGCGAAAACCGAAGGCACCGACACGCGCAGCGTCGCCTTGGTGGCCGCGCTATAGGCATTCGCCGATATGTCGCGGATCGATCCCGATATCTGCCGCATGGCAATCGCCACGCTCTTCTGCAAGGCGGTGCCGCGCTCCGTCAGCACCTGACGGCGCCCCTGTTTCTCAAACAGGTCAAGACCCAGCGACAGCTGCAGCGCGCGCAATTGCTGGCTCACCGCTCCCGGCGTCACATGCAGCTCCGCTGCTGCTGCTGCGATGTTTCCGAGGCGAGCGACGCTTTCGAAAGTCCGAAGCGAATGCAGCGAGGGCAGGCTCATCCGACACCATTAGTTTAGAAAAACTGACAGTTTTTGCGCTTAAAGATTTAGCTTGTTTGATAGAAACTCGCAACATACCGTCCTCGTCAACACATAAAAACCGACAGGGGACTTCAACATGCGAAACACTGAAACTTCCACCGCCGCAAGGTTCGCCTTGGGCGGCGCGATGATCATCACGGCTTTCTGCACCACCGCACAAGCCGCTGAAACCGCTCTGGTGCATGACAGCGTGCTCAACGTGTGCACAGGCGGCGATTTCCCACCCATGCAGTATTACGCCAACCCGGGCGACGAGAAACTCGTCGGCTTCGAGGTCGACGTCGTGGACGCCATCGCAAAGCAATGGGGTGGCACCACCAAATATGTGGTGGGCGACTTCAAGGGGCTGTTGCCGTCCCTCGGCGCCGAGCGCTGCGATCTCGTTGCCAGCGGCATCATGGTGACCAAGGAGCGCCTCCAGGCCTATGACGCCGTTCCCTACTTTGTCTCCAACGTGGTGATGGTGACATCAGCCACTGACACCGAGACCAAGGCGCCGCTCGACCTCAGCGGCAAAGTGCTGGCGATCGAGGCGGGTACCACCTACGAAAAGACGGCCGCCGACCTCAACGCCGAGCTGGCAAAAGCCGGGAAGGCGCCGGCACAGATACAGACCTATCCGTCGGCTTCCGCCGTCATCGAGCAGATCCTGGTCGGCCGGGCGGCGGCGACCATTACCCAGGACACGACGGCGGCGTTCCGCATCAAGCAGATGCCGGGCCGGCTGCAGGTGCCCTACAACTATGGCGACGGCGAAACCTACGGGATCTACCTGAGGAAGGGCGGCGACAACCGCGAGGCATTGGTGAAGGCCATCGAGACCTTGCAGGCCAGCGGCGAGATGAAGGCGCTGCTGCAGAAGTGGAACCTTCCCGAGACCGCGACCGACGTCAAGCACGCGACCAATTGAAGGGCGGGCGGTCGTGTTTGACAGCAAGCTCTTCCTGACGGCCCTGTTCGGCTGGCCCCTTGCCAAGGGGGCTTTGCTGACGCTGGTCCTGTCGGTCCTGGTGATGACCGTTGCCCTGGCAATATCCCTGGCAACGGCAGCACTGGCCACGTCGAAGCGGCGCTGGGTCCGCCTGTCGATCGCCGCCTTTGTCTGGCTCTTTCGCGGCGCACCGGCGCTGCTGGTGCTGCTGTTCATCTGGAACGGGCTGCCGCAGATTTCGGCGGTCTTCCGGGGGGACTGGTTCAGCCCATTCGTGGCGGCATTTCTCGCACTGACCCTGATCCAGATCGCCTACCTGACCGAGATACTGCGCAGTTCCTATGCATCCATCGGCAAAGGGCAATCCCAAGGTGCGGCGGCCCTTGGCTTGCACCGGGGCCAGATATTCTTCCTGGTCATCCTGCCTCAGGCGCTTCGCGTCGCGCTGCCGGCTCTGGTCAACGAATTCATTTCGTTGCTGAAGGCAACCTCGCTGGCGACGGTCATCTCCTTGAAGGAGCTCATGACCGTGACCCAGTTCGCGATCGCCACCAGCTTCCGGTTCCTGGAATGGTATGGCGCGGCGCTTGTCTACTACATGTCGATGGTTTCGGTTCTGACGGTCTTGCAGATGAGGCTCGAACGCCTGCTTGCGCGGGGTCATCGCTGATGTCGGTGACCGCGCCCGGCGAAGCTTCCGGCTGGTTTTCACACGAAGACGTGGGACCAAGCATCGTCAGGATATCGGAGCCGCATGTTCATTACTATTTCAGAAGCAACATCTTTCATGTTCGCGGGCGTGATGTCGATCTGGTCATCGACGCCGGCATGGGCCTTGTGCCGCTGAGGCCGTCATTGAACCTGCCAGATTCCAAGCCGGTCATTGCCGTCGCGACGCATATCCATGTCGATCACGTCGGTTGCCTGGGCGAGTTCGAGACGAGGGCAGGGCCCCGCCAAGAGGCCGCCTTTTTTACCGAGATGGCGGATGAACACACTTTGGCGCATCTCTTTCGCGCGCTGCCGGAGGCTGTTGACAGGCTGCCCAACGCGGCATGGTCGCCACAGGGGTTTCAGGTCAGGCCGGCGCCACTGACCCGGATACTGGACGAAGGCGACAGGATCGAGACCGGCGACAGGTCACTTCTCGTCCTGCACCTGCCGGGCCATTCCAATGGGTCGATCGGCCTGCTCGATGAACGCAGTGGCGAATTTTTCGCCGGCGATGCCATCTATCGTGGAACGCTGATCGACGACCTTCCGGGGTCGGACGTGCAGTCCTACCGGGAGACGATGCAGCGGCTCTTGCAGGTCGAGTTCAGCCGTGCCTATTGCGGACATGGCGAGCCGATCGGCCAGGAGGAGCTGCGGTCGATCGCGAGAACCTATCTGGACAGAACGAACTGAGGCTCACTTGGCCAGGAATGCCTTGATCCGCTCCAGCGCGCGCAGGATGTTTTCCTCTGAATTAGCGTAGGACAGCCTGATGTAGCCTTCGCCGAGGATGCCGAAATCGGGCCCGCCGATCAGCGCCACGCCGGCCTCATCAAGCAAGGCCGAGGCGAGTTTCTTGGCTTTCCAGCCGGTCTTCGACACGTTGGGGAAGGCATAGAACGCACCCTTGGGCGTGATGCAGGAGACGCCAGTCAAGGCATTCAGGCCCTCGACGACCACTTTCCGGCGCCGGTCGAAGGCGCGCATCATGGTGTCGACATCGTCCTGCGGTCCATCGATGGCGGCAATGCCGGCATACTGGCTCGGCGCGTTGACACAGGACCAGCAATTGACCGCCAGCTTGCGCACCTTGTCGTAGAGATGAGCGCCCGTGTCGCCATTCGGCCAGATCGACCAGCCCATGCGCCAGCCGGTCATCGCCCAGGTCTTGGACCAGCCGTTGAGCACGATCAGCCGATCGCGGATCTCGGGAAAGCCGAGCAGCGAACAATGCGTCTCGCCGTCATAGGTCATGACGTCATAAATCTCATCGGACAGGATCGCGACCTGCGGGTGCGCCTCCAGTCCCTTGACCAGTTTCTCGATCTCGGCGCGCGGTGTGACGCCACCGGTCGGGTTGGCGGGCGAGTTGAGGATCAGCAGCCTGGTCTTCGAGGTGATCAGCGCCAGCGTCTCCTCGGCCGAGAAGGCAAAGCCGTTCTCCTCACGCATCGGCACCGGGATCGGCGCGGCGCCGGTGAACTCGATCATCGAGCGGTAGATGGGGAAGCCGGGATCGGGATAGAGGATTTCGGCGCCCGGTTCGCCAAACATCAGGATCGCGGCGAACATGGTCGGCTTGCCGCCGGGCAGGATCATCACCGCCTCCGGCGAGACTTCGACGCCGGTGGTGGTCAGCGTGCGCCGCACAACCGCCTCGCGTGTCGCCTGCAAGCCGTTGGCCGGCGTGTAGCCGTGGTGGCCATCACGCAGCGCCTTGATCGCGGCTTCGACGATGTGCTGCGGCGTCTTGAAGTCGGGCTGGCCGATGCCGAGGTTGACGATGTCGCGGCCTTGGCTCGCCAGCGCCGTGGCTCTCGCGAGCACCGCGAAGGCATTTTCCTCGCCGAGACGGTCGAAGGCCGCAATCGTGTGGAGCATTTTTCCCGTCCCTGTGGTTCTTACTGTGCGCGTGCGTTTTTGTGAGCGTCCGATGGAAAATGTCAAATGGATTGGAGTTCCAGGTGTCGGAAAATCTTGAAAACTGGCAGCCGCGCCCGCGACCCGAGCGCAAGGTTCTGGAGGGGCGCACCGTCAGGCTTGAGCCCTTGAGCGCCGCAAAGCACGGCGATGGCCTGTATGAAGCGTCGGCCGTCGCGGATGGCGACACGCGGTTTCGCTGGCTGTTCGACACCGTGCCGGAAAGCCGCGCGGCGCTGCAGCCTTGGCTCGAGAAATCCTCGGCCAGTGAGGATCCCTTGTTCTTCGCGGTCATCGACAAGGCAAGCGGCAAGATCGCCGGGCGCCAGACACTTATGCGCATCGATCCGGCGTTTGGCGTCATCGAGATCGGCAACATCTATTGGGGGCCGATCATCTCACGCAAGCCGGCGGCGACGGAAGCGCAGTTCCTGTTCATGAAATACATCTTCGACGAACTCGGCTACCGCCGCTACGAATGGAAATGCAACAACCGCAACGAGCCTTCGAAGCGGGCGGCGGAACGGTTCGGCTTCAAGTTCGAAGGCATTTTCCGCCAGCATCTCGTGGTCAAGGGTGAAAACCGCGACACGGCATGGTATTCGATCATCGACAAGGAATGGCCGGCGTTGCGCAAAGCCTACGAGGCGTGGCTCGATCCGGCGAATTTCGATGGCGACGGCCAGCAGAAGCGACGGCTCGAGGATTTTCGCGCCGAGTTTGGCGCCTGACAGGAGTTGGCTATTGGCTCATTCCCACGACCACGCATCGCAAGGGCATGACCACAGTCACGGCGCCGGCCACGTCCATGGCTCGACCGACAAGAAACGCGTGCTCATCGCGGCCTGCCTGACAGCGGGCTTCATGGTGGCGGAAGCGCTGGGCGGCATCCTCACGGGGTCGCTGGCGTTGCTGGCGGACGCTGGCCACATGCTGGCCGATTCCATCGCGCTTGGCCTTGCCTGGTATGCCTTTCACCTCGCCAGCCGGCCCGCGACCGGGCGGCTGACCTATGGCTTTGGCCGGGTCAAGACTCTGGTCGCCTATACCAACGGCATTGCCATCTTCGTCATTGCGCTGTGGATCGTCTACGAGGCGTGGGGCCGGCTGCAGGCCCCGGCGCCGGTGCTGGGCGGTCCGATGCTGGTCGTGGCGATCCTTGGTCTGCTGGTCAACATCGGCTCCTTCTTCGTGCTGCATGGCGGCGACCGCGATAGCCTGAACATGCGCGGCGCCATCCTGCATGTGCTTGGCGATCTGCTCGGTTCGGCGGCGGCCATCGTGGCGGCGCTGGTTATCCTGTCGACCGGCTGGACGCCGATCGACCCTATCCTGTCGGTGCTGGTGTCGCTGCTGATCCTGTCCACGGCATGGTCGCTGATGCGGGAAGCCGCGCATGTCCTGCTGGAAGGCGTGCCGCCAAGCCTCGACCGCGATCTGATCGCCAGGGATATCGAAGCGACGGTCAAGGGCGTGCGCGAGGTGCACCACATGCATGTCTGGTCTCTCGATGGCTCAAGCACAATGGCGACGCTGCATGCCTGCCTCGACGAGGGCGTCGATGCGCATCAGGCGGTCAGCACCATCAAGAAGCGGCTTGCCAGCGAGCACGGCATCAGCCATGCCACTGTGGAACCGGAATTCGGGCAATGTGCCGACGAGGGTGAAGAACACGATCATGATTACGAGCATGAGGCGGCTTCGCATCACGGCCACCATCACTGACGCAGGGAACCCCATGGCATCGAACCAGAACTTGACGGCTCCCGTCCGCGCCGGGACAGAATGATGGACCGCGACACGAAAAACGCCGCCATCGCGGCGCTCTGGATCCTGCTTTTGTTCGGCATCGCCGCCTACTTCCTGCCGACCGTGATGCTGGCCGTGGGCAATGTCTCGACCGTGCTCGCGGGCTTCGTCGGGATCGTCTTCGTGCTGGCGTTCTTCATGGTGTTCTGGCTGCGGGCTCGCAACCAGCGCAAGAACCAGGGCAAATAACAGGGTCTTAGAAATGCGCATTCTGATCACAGGCGCGGCCGGCATGGTCGGCCGCAAGCTCATCGCCCGGCTGGCCAAGGACGGCGCATTGCGCGGCCGTAAGATCGCCGCGCTCGACCTGCATGATATCGTGGCGCCGTCCGCGCCAGCCATCGACGGCGTCGATGTCACGCTTCATACCGGCGATCTGGCGGAACCGGGCGCTGCGGAAAGCCTGGTCGCATCGTGCCCCGACGTCGTCTTCCATCTCGCTGGCATCGTGTCGGGCGAGGCGGAAGCCAATTTCGATCTCGGCTATCGTGTCAATCTCGATGGCACACGAGCACTGTTCGACGCCATAAGACTGGCCGATTTCGTGCCGCGCGTCGTCTTCACCTCATCGATCGCGGTGTTCGGAGCGCCGTTCCCGGATGTTATCCCGGATGAGTTCCATCCGACGCCGCTGACCTCCTATGGCACCCAGAAGCAGATGAGCGAAGCGCTGCTCGCCGACTATTCCAGGCGCGGCTTTTTCGACGGCATCGGCATCCGATTGCCGACCATCTGCGTGCGCCCCGGCAAGCCCAACAAGGCCGCTTCCGGCTTCTTCTCGGGGATCATTCGCGAGCCGCTGAGCGGGCAGGAGGCAATCCTGCCGGTGCCGCGCTCTGTCGTGCACACCCATGCCAGCCCTCGATCGGCGGTGAACTTCCTGATCCATGCGGCAGGCATCGATGGCGCAGCCGTCGGACCGCGCCGCAACCTGACGATGCCGGGCGTTGCCGTCACCGTCGGCGAACAGATCGACGCGCTGGAACGCATCGCCGGCGCCAAGGCGGTCAAGCTGATCCGTGAGGAGCCGGACGAGACGATCTGGGCGATCGTCAAGGGTTGGCCGACCCGGTTCGAGGCACGGCGGTCAAGGGAATTGGGCTTTGCCGCCGAGAAGAGTTTCGACGAGATCATCCGCGCGCATATCGAGGATGAGCTCGGCGGGAAGATCTAGACTAGCTTGCGAGATGGATCGCGTTGACAACCATGCCGCCTGCAGCGGTGCCATAGCCTGTGTCACGCGTACAGCATGGGGCCAACTGAGAATGCCTGGCACCTATCGATCAGCCGTTTCTATAGGTCCAGCGCGGCGCCACATGGCGAAATGTCCCGGAGCGTTTCCGCTCTAAGCCTCTGTTTTTGCGAAACTCCGGACGGAAAACCGCTGCGCACTTTTCCTGGAATTGCTCTAGTCAAATGCAGATGGCGTTTTTGGCGCTTTCACGCAGCCCATCCGCTTTGGGATCGCCATCTTCGAGATAGGCCAACGCCTGGTTCAGCTCGACGTAGTGGCGCAAGCGCGCTTCATAGCGATCGAATGCCGCTGCATGCTGCGTTGGATCTCCTGTCAGTTCCGATGCCAGAACATAGGCGCCGACCATTGCAAGGCTGGTGCCCTGCCCAGAGAAGGGTGATGGACAATAGGCGGCATCGCCGACTAACGCGCACCTTCCTTTTGACCATCGATCCATCCGGACTTGTGCGACGGTGCCGCAGTAAAAATCCGAAGCAGCCTGTGCTGCCTTGATCAGCTCGGGAATTTTCCAGCGGTAATGCGCACAGCGATCCGCAAGCAGCTTTTTCTGCTCGGCGACGTCCATCGCCCGATCTTCATCGCCCGCTATTTCAAAGCCAAATGCGACGCGCAGCTCGAGGTTGTCTCGTGCCGTATAGATCAGGAAACCTCCTTTTCCTTGCCGATGCGCGATCTGCCAGTCTTTTAACGCAAGAGAATTCGGAGCTGTGAAAACCGCCAAGGCTACGCCCAACGAATGGACAAATTTTGGGTCATTGCCAAAGACAAGGTTTCTAACTTCTGATCTCGGTCCGTCCGCGCCAATGACGAGATCGAAGGATCGCGTGGCTCCGCTCTGGAAAGTAACCAGAACCTGATCGGTCCGATCTTCGATGTTCGTTATGGACTCGTCATAGATCACTTCGACATCTGGGCTCAATTTCCCAAAGATGAGCATGGACAGATCGTCTCGAAGGATCTCAATGTCGCCCGAGGCAAATTTTCCGCCGCTGAGCGTCCCTTCTTCGGAGCGCCATGTCTCGACGCCATGGGCATCCACGAGCGAGACCCCTTTCATCGCCGTTCGTTTTGCCCGTGCATCTTCCAGGATTCCCATCCGGGCAAGAACATCGAGGGCCGATCCCCTAACGTCGATTGCCTGACCACCGGGCCGCGGTCCCGGCGCGCGCTCAACGATGGTGACGCGATGCCGCGAGATGCTGAGCCAATACGCGACCGTCGGCCCTGCAATGCTGCAACCGGAAACAAGAATCCTGGCCATCGCCGTCTTCCCTTCACATCAACCGCGAACGGCCTTGCTTACAATAAGGTACTTCAGTATCTTAAATGTAGCGATCTGAAAAGCGCCTTGCCGTTACGGTAAATTGCGAATCCATGTGGTGGGGAAAACCTGTCAAGAAAGGACCGTGACTATGAAATCTCGTCGTCGCGGCCCTCTCCTCGAGAATGCCATTCTGGATGCCGCCTGGGCCGAACTCGCCGTGACCGGCTATGAGGGACTGCGGATGGATGCGGTTGCAGCCCGCGCCGGAACCAGCAAAACAGTTCTGTACCGGCGGTGGCCGAGCCGGGTAGAGCTAGTGCTTGCCTCTTTGCGGAAGAACTCCGCCGCCCCGGCCGGAGCACCAGACAAAGGCAACCTTCGAGACGATGTCGTCGCCATTTTGACATGGCTGTCCGATCGCTATCAGAGCTTTCCGGATATCATGCGAGGCATCATGGTGGAGTTGCCGGATGTAGAAGGCAACGTCACTCAATCCTCGGTACATTTCATGACAATAGCCATGGACCGTGCCATGGTGCGAGGTGAGATTGGTCCTGCCATGCCATCGCCGAGGGTATGTCGTGTCGCAATGGATCTTACGCGCTACGAGATGTTTGTCACTCGCAAGCCGTTGCAAGCAGAAGCCATAACGGAGCTCGTCGATCTAATTTTCATGCCGCTTGTTTCGAGTTGGTCGAAGGACGCTTTGGACAGCCTGGATGTGGAGTTTCAGGTTCGAAACACCAAGAAGCCAGACTAAGCCGCCAGGCTCGCCGACAGGAGCAGCAGTCCGAACAGGAACACGAAGGCAGCGCCGCCGATCTCGACGATCGTGTGGATGCGGTTGCCCATGCGGCCGTCACCGGCGAAATACACTGCCCAGTTCTTGGCGGTCACCGCGAGCGTCGCCAGCGCCGAGACGGTGATCGCCGTGCCGATCGACATCGCCAGAACCGACAGCAGGCCGCCGAGCCAGAGCCCATTGAGCAACGCGAAGCTCAACACGATCAGCGCGCCGGAGCAGGGGCGGATGCCGACAGCCGCCACCGCCGTCCACGCCGTGCGCCAGTCGAAGCGATCACCGGAGAGCAGCGCCGGGTCAGGCGCATGCGAATGCCCACAGGTGTCGCAGACCTCGCCCGCCGCATGATCGTGATGATGCTGGTCGTGTGCACCGTGACCATGCGCGCCATGGTCGTGATGGTCATGCGCGGCGTGATCGTGCGCATGGTCATGATGGTCGTGCGCGTCATGGGCGTGAAGCGCGTGGGAATGGGCATGCGCCGCGTGCGAATGACCCGCGTGCGAATGGCCTGCATGGGAGTGGCCGGCGTGGGCCGCCGAAAGGCTGTAGGCGGGGCCTCTGCCAAACAGGCGCAGGACGGAAGGGCCAAGCTTGCGCCACAAAAGCCAAGCGCCGAACAGCGTGACGAAGACATAGCTCAGGATTTCCATGAACCACGCGGCGTCGGTCATCGAAATGGTGGTGCCGCGCAGCACGAAATAGGCGAGCAGCATGACCGCGATCGCGGTCAGTCCCTGCAGCAGTGCCGAGACGAAGGACAAAAGGATGCCGCGCCGCAGTGCCACTTCGTTGGCCACCATGTAGGACGAGATCACCGCCTTGCCGTGGCCGGGGCCGGCGGCGTGGAAAATGCCGTAGGCGAACGACAGGCCGATGAGCACCCAAAGCTTGCTGCCGTCGTCACGCATCGCCTTCATCGCCGTTGCCAGCTCGCGATAGAATTCCTGCTGCCGCAGGTTGATCCACATCAGGATGTGGGCGAACGGACCGGTGGTCGGCGCCATGCCGTCATTCACGCCGATGCCGAGCGAACTCTGGGCATGGGCGGAATTGGCGAAATGCATCATGACAAAGGTGATGGCCAACAGGCCGAATGCCAGACGCAGGGACGGCCTGGAGCGGCTTCCGATCAGATTCACCGGGTTCATCCTTCTGGCTGGCAGTTCAGTTCAAGCTTGGTGGCGAAGATCTTGCTCATGTCGGTGCCTGTCGGATCGTTGAAGAAAGCGTCCGTCAGGGTCTTCTGGTTTTCCTTGATCGCTTCGTCCGGGTCCGGACGAACGACCTTGCTGGTGCAGTTCGAGGGCAGGCCCTCGACCTTCAGATTGGCGTCCTCGGTGAAGTCGATCGCAGTGTAGAAGGTCGGGTCGTAGACGCCGATATCGATCTTGCCGACGAGCTTGATCGGCACCTTCGGTTCGGACTCGAACAGGATGATGAGCTGGTCATTGTCGAAATTGGCCATCAGATGCGGCGGCGGCACCATGGTCACGTCCTTGCCGTCGACGGTGACCAGCTGAAAGTAATTGTACTCGGCCAGCGAGGCATGAACGGTGTCGGCGACATCCTTCAGCTCCTTGTCGTCAAGCTTCAGGTCGGAGTTCTTGTCGAACTCCATCATCACCGTACTGGAAAACAGGTCGTCGAAGCGCCAGAGATGGCGCAGCGCTTTCACACTTTGGTGATCCGGGCTGAGGATGACGTCGAGGCGCGCCTCGGCGAAGACGTGTGGATGCACTTGCGCCGGTCCCACGGCGGCCAGTGTCGCCGCCAGGGCCGAAACCAGCATGATCGCCCTTCGTTTCAGGTGCATTCTCGGTCGCTGTTCCATCGGCCTCGGAGAGGTTTCGAACGTGACCAGAAACGGGGCGAAATTGGGACCGTGCGGCGGCTGCATCGCGTCAAGCAGCGTCAAGCGTCTTGAACCACTGCACCAGGAAGTCGACGAAAACGCGAACCTTGGCCGGCAGGTAGCGGCGGTGCGGATAGACGGTGAAAATGCCGCCGCCCGACAGGATGCGGTCATCGAGCGCCGTCACCAGCCGTCCGCTGGCAATATCGGGGGCGGCGATGAAATCCGGCAGGATCGAAAATCCAAGCCCGGCCACGGCAGCTGCCCTGGCCGCCATCGGGCTGTTGACCTCGATAGGGCCGGAGACGGAAACACTCACCATGTCGCCATTGTCGCCCTTGAATTGCCAGTTGTTCAGCCCCTTTCCGTTGGTGTCGACAATGCAGGGGATGCGGCCAAGGTCTTGCGGGCGCAGCGGCATGCCGTGCTTGGCGATGAGTTCGGGAGAGGCGCACAGCTTTATAGAAAATGGCGCCAGGCGCCTGGCGATCAGCGACGAATTCTCCAGCCGCGAAATGCGCACGGCAAGGTCGAAGCCTTCCTCGACCAGGTCGACGAAGCGGTCGTCGAGATGGATGTCGAGCACGATGTCGGGATACTGCTTGGCGAAGTCGATCAGCGACTGGCCGATCGGCGCATCGGCGAAGGTGCGCGGCGCCGACAGCTTGATCCTTCCGCGCACGTCGCCTGAGGATTCGCGCACCGCGTCGGCAAGGCTGTCGACCTCGCGCACGATTTCGGAGGCACGGCGGTAATAGGTGTGGCCGGCTTCGGTCATCGAGAACTGGCGAGTGGTCCGGTTGAGGAGCAGCGCGCCGAGCTCGTCTTCCAGCTCGCGCACATATTTGGACAGCAGCGCCTTGGAGCGGCCGATCTTGCGCGCCGCCGCCGAAAAGCCTTCGGCCTCGACGACGTCGATGAAGGCGCGCATCCGGGTCAGTGTGTCCATGAATCAGGCCTTTCGTGCCGCATCGAGAAGTTTTCGGCCGAGCCGTATCAGGGCAATGTCGCTGCCGGAAGGGCCAAGCAGCGAAAGGCCGAAAGGCGCGCCGGCGACCGAGCCGATCGGCAGCGTGATCTGCGGGAAACCGGAAAGGCCGGCCAGGCACAGGAGATGCAGCGCCCGCTCGCGGTAGGCCTGGAGCTGCTCGGGCGTGCTGTTCACATAGGGCGCGGGGCCAGGAACGGTTGGCAGGATGAGAAACCCGTTCTTGCCGAGCAGGGCGCTCAGCTCACCGCGAAAGGTCAGCCGCCGCACCTTCTCGGTTTGCGCCGTCCTGTCATCAACGGCACGGCCAAAACCGAATCGCTCTTCAACGCCGGGGCCGAGTTGGCGCTCGCCACTGGTGATCCAGGTGCCGTGCGTTGCCCAGGCTTCCCTGGCCTGCAGCCGGCGGAAGCACCAGTAGAGTTCATCGGGAGATGAGGTGAAGCGCATCGTCGGCGTCGCCGGCGCGCCGAGAACCGCTCCAGCCAGCGCCTTCATCCCGGCATATTCGGCAAGTGCCGGGCGGGCGACCATCTCGTCCAGCCAGTCCAGCGCCAGCGGGCGGTCCAACGGGTGCTGATGCGGGTCGCGGCCAAGCAGCAGCTTGCCGACCGTTTCGTAGGTCTCGATGTCGTCGGCGAACCAGCCGAACGTGTCGAAGCTCGGCGCCAGCTTCATGGCGCCGTCAAGCGGGATGCGGCCATGCGTGGTGCGCAGGCCGATCAGCCCGCAAAAGCTCGCCGGCGCGCGGATCGAGCCGCCGGTGTCGGAGCCGGTGGCGATCTGTGCGAGCCTGCCCGCCACCGCAGCGGCCGATCCGGACGATGAGCCGCCGGTGACGCGATCCGGCGCGGCGGGGTTTACCGGGAACGGAAAATGCGCGTTCTGGCCAAACAGCGAGAAGGCAAGCTCGTCGGTCTGGGTCTTGCCGACGAAGCGCGCGCCGGCGTCGAGTACCATCTGCACGGCAGGTGCCGAGCGCGACGCGGCAGGGTTTTCGGCGAACTTCGCGGGATTGCCGCAGCCGGTGCGATATCCCGCGACATCGTAGATGTCCTTGACCGCCAGCCGCAGGCCTGCCAACGGCCCGAGTTCGGCATTGGCCACCGGCATCTGGCGGAGGTCGAGAAATGCGTTGAAGGGGCCGTGTGTGCCTGTCATCGTTCGATATCCGGATACGATTGCCGCAGCATTGTTCGATGCCAGGAATTTTACAACCTGAGATACGATTTTTATTGATTGTGACGGCAACCAGCCATATATCGCGCTTGCCCAAAGTCGCACGTGCCTGTGGGTGTCCGCCGATCCTCGAATGGTGAGGGAAATCGGTAAGGTAACTGGAGCTAACCCCTCCAGTCGGTTTAGCGGCCAACCGCCAGACCGAGGACACCTTGAAGCAACGACGGTGCGGGCCTTTCTGGTTCTCTGCCGGTTGTCCAAAGACCGGGGTTACTGAAGAGGCACACCATCATTGCCGGCAGTGCGGAACGGGGTTCTCCCAATCCAAGCCAAGGCAGACAAAGCGAACCGAAGCCGGGCAAGGCTGAGGTTCATCGCCGCGAGACGGCGTTTCATGGTTCCGGGGTCTCCACCGGCTGGTTCCATGGATTGCCGTCCCGCCTTTGTTTGACCGCGTGTTCGCGAGGCCGATAGCCCGCGTCCGCACCCTTGTGCGCGCCGAAAGGCGTGTTGGAGAAACCACGATGGCTACCCAGCGCATCCTTGACTTCCTCGCCACCCGACGTCCGGCCGGCCCCTGCCTCGTCGTCGACCTCGATGTCGTTCGCGACAATTTCCGTGCCTTCGAGAAGGCACTGCCCGATTCCAAGATCTACTACGCGGTGAAAGCAAACCCGGCGCCGGAAATCCTGCGCCTTCTTGCTGCGATGGGCTCGTCCTTCGACACCGCTTCCGTTGCCGAAGTCGAGATGGCGATGGACGCCGGTGCGCCGGCGGACCGCATCTCCTTCGGCAACACCATCAAGAAGGAGCGCGATATCGCGCGCGCCTATCAGCTGGGCATTCGCCTTTTCGCTGTGGATTGCGTCGAAGAGGTCGAGAAGATCGCCCGCGTCGCTCCTGGTGCTCGCGTGTTCTGCCGCGTTTTGACCGATGGTGAAGGCGCCGAGTGGCCGCTGTCGCGCAAGTTCGGCTGCGTGCCTGCAATGGCCGTCGACGTGCTGCGCCAGGCCAAGGCGCTTGGCCTCGACGCCTATGGCGTGTCGTTCCATGTCGGCTCTCAGCAGACGGACCTGACCGCCTGGGACCGTGCGCTGGCCGATGCCAAGAAGGTGTTCTCGACGCTGGCTGACGAAGGCATCGTCCTGAAGATGGTCAATATGGGCGGCGGTTTCCCGACGCGCTACCTGCGTGACGTGCCGGCGGCCCAGGCCTATGGCCAGGCGATCTTTTCTGCGCTGCGCAAGCATTTCGGCAATGCCATTCCCGAAACCATCATCGAGCCGGGCCGTGGCATGGTCGGCAATGCCGGCGTCATCAAGTCGGAAGTCGTGCTGATCTCGAAGAAGGCCGAAAACGACAATGTGCGCTGGGTGTTCCTCGACATCGGCAAGTTCGGCGGTCTGGCCGAGACGATGGACGAGGCGATCCGCTATCCGATCGTCACCGCGCATGACGGCAGCGAGACCGCGCCCTGCGTGCTCGCCGGGCCGACCTGCGATTCGGCCGACGTGATGTACGAGAAGACGCCGTACCCGCTGCCCTTGTCGCTGACGATCGGCGACGAGGTGCTGATCGAAGGCACTGGCGCCTACACGACCACCTACTCGGCGGTCGCGTTCAACGGCTTCGAGCCTCTCCGATCCTACGTGATCTGAAGGCTCTCGCCTTCAGATCATCCGGTGCCGGCGATCCAATCGCCGGCTTCGGCTCGCCTGTGGAACAGATCTCCGCTCGCCAGGGATTGCGGACATGAACAGTGCAGATTTTACGCTTTCGACCCCCTCTTCCGCTTTCGGCGGTATCTCCCCCTCGACAGGGGCGATTGCCATTGTTTGCGAAACCACAGCCGATGTCGCGGCGCGCGAGGCTTTGCTCGACCAGGCCATGGGGCCGAAGCGCCGCAAGAAGTCATCCGAGAAGCTGCGGCGCGGCCGCCGGCCCTCGGAGGGCTTGGCTTTTGTCGCGCGTGACGCGTCGGGCGCTGTGACCGGCACCGTGCGGCTTTGGGATGTGCGGCTGGGCGAGGGTGGCCCGGCGGCCTTGCTGCTCGGCCCGCTCGCGGTCGACCCGGCGCTGAAGGGCGCCGGCATCGGCTCGGCATTGATGCAGCACGCCGTCGCGGAAGCGGCGCGTCTTGGCCATGCCGTGATTATGCTGGTCGGCGATGCGCCTTACTACGAGCGCTTCGGCTTTTCCGCTGAGAAGACCGGATCGCTGGCCATGCCCGGTCCTTACGAGCGGCACCGCCTGCTGGCGCTGGAACTGCTGGACGGCGCGCTCGATGGCGCCAAAGGCACGCTGAAGGCAGCCGGCCGCAAACTGAAGGCGCAGGAACTGACATCAGCGGCTTGAGACATCGGAACTGTCCTGAAATAAAAACGCCGCCCGGACGGGCGGAGTTTTCTTTCGTTTCTTGTCTTGTCATCCGGCCCTTCGCAGGCTCCCAGCCCTTCGGGCGTTCAGTCCCTCAAAAAGGTCCACCGGACCTTTTTGTCCGCCCGAGGGCGGACTGGGCCTCACCGTTCGAAGCTCAAAAAGCCAAGCAATTGGCTTTTTGTCCGCTGCGCGGATTGCTTCTCACCCTAGCAGCTGGCTGAGCGACATGGCGACCGTCATGTCGCCCTCGACCTTTATCTTGCCGGTCATGAAAGCCATGGTCGGGTTGAGATCGCCCGAGATCAGCGAATCCAGATCATCGAGCGAGAGCTTGATAGTGCAATCGGCCGGCGCATCGGTGGTCGAGATGCTTGCGCCGTCGATGACGATGACGCCATCGCTGCCGGTATCGAACTTCACCGAACGGTCGAACCCGGCACTTGCCACGCGCGTGCTGATCTTGTCGGCAATCTCCTGAACGCTCATGGCGGTTCTCCTTGTCTGGTTGCTTCTGTCGCGCAATGGCGTTTCGACCTGGCCGAAATCGCGGTGCCCGCATGTTTGGCGATTATGATCGCTTGCGCATATAGCTTTGGGTTGACGTTTACGTCAACGCGATTCCCTGGACCAGGGAGGATTTATCGATGCGGGGGCGGGTCCAGTCACAGTTCAATCGCCTCGCGCCAATCAAATCCGGCGTGCAATGCGCGCTGAAGGCCTTGTCAGTGCGCGGCGGCCGGCTTGGCCGTGTCGGGCGCTGGCGCCGTGGCCCCCTGCCGGCGGCGCAGCCAATTGTCGCGGATCTCATCCTTGGCCAGGAAATTGACCTGATCGATCAGCACTTCATGCACCAGAGTGATGCCGACACGGGTGTTGATTGTATCGCGGATGGCGGCGCGGAAGGCGTCGAGGTCGATCGTGTCCTTCTTGGTGAAATCGATCTGCGGATGGGCATAGAGGTAGGAATAGACCTCGTCGGTGATCAGGGCGTCCGCCGGGATCGACAGTTTCTTGATCTGCTCGGGCTCGACCGTGTAGACGAGCTTGGTCAGGAAATAGCCGTCGATCTTGGCGTCATGGATCAGCGGCACCGAGATGACGTCGGTCTTGACGTAGTCGAGGCCGCCCAGCATCGGCTTCGGCGTCTCGCCGACACCGCGCTGGCCTGTTGCCTGGAACGAATAGAACACCGCGCCGAGCGTGGCGGCGCAGACCCAGATCGCGATGGCGATGACTTTGAACATCTGGCCCCGAGCTTAACCCTTGGCCCAGCCGAATTCGCCGGCCGAGTAGGTGCCGTCGGCCTCCGCGCGCTGGATGGCGCTCTTCAGCAGATTGGCGACTTCGTTGACGGCGCTCAGATGGGCGACGATCGCGGCCTCGTTCCTGGCCAGCTTCTGGCGCAGCCGTGTCAGGCCCTCGCGGTGCTGTTCCAGGAATTCCGCTTCGCTGCCGCCCTTCATGGCGCGGTTCAGCTCATAGAGATAGCGGCTCTTGCGGGCGTTCGACGCCTTGAGGTCGTAGCTTGTGTCGCTGCGGATGCCGGCCGTCTCTTCCTCGACCACCTCCTCGATGCGGCCGATGATGGCGGCGAGGTTTCCTGGGCGCGCGAACGGAATCGGCGCTTCCGCCGTAACAGTGCGTGCCGGCAGATTGGAGTTGAATTCCGAATAATCAGCCATGAGAATCCTAGATCTTGATGTCTGTCTTGATGGTCATATCGTCGCCGGTCATCGATTTCGCGGCCTTGCGCTGCAATTCATGCACCAGCGAGGTGGAGAGCCGGGTCTGCTGGTCGATCTCGGTCTTTTCCGGTCCGCCCGAGACCGGGCCGATCGGCACCACCTGCTTGCCCTTGCGATAGTGGTCGGCCAGCATGGACTTGGCGATGCCGATGCCGCCGCGATCGGCCATGACATCGGCCATGCGCTCGGCAAGCTGCGATTTCCACATGTCGCCGGCCAAGCCCTTGCCGTAGACGCCCTCGGTGTCCTTGGGCAGCATGTTCTGGATGAACGTCTGCAGCACCATGGCCTCGAATTTCTTGAATTTCTTGGAGGGGTCGGCTGTCACCGCCGCGGCGTCGGCCGTGGCGCGCGACAGGATCGAGCCGGCATTGACGGCGTCCGCCGTGTCGATCGAGAACGTGCCGGCAGCGCCACCGGCGCGCTTGGTTAGCGCGGCCCTGGCCGCCTCGATGTCAGCCGGCTCAACAGCGCGGGCAACATCCATCACGATGTCACTGGGTGGAGAAATAGCCAAGAAAGTCCGCCTTTTGCCGGTTTTCCGTGGCTAGACCATGCCTTAGCAAGCTTGTGGCAGGCTTACGCGAGAGAGAGGAGGCGGTTGTTGGATCCGCGCCATGGCTGAGGCCAGCCGCCAGTTCGAGCACCAACATCGGTACGACATCCCGAAGCAAAACCCCGTCAGGCCGGCCACCATTCAGCTCGTAACCTGGGTGATCGCGACGGGGACGAGCGTTCATCTAGCGTCAGCCCTTGGCAGGTCAGCGAGCAGCGCTACTTGACGTCAAAAGCCCGGAACAGGCTGGGTCTTTCCGCTCAATCGAGCGCCAAGCGTTAGAGCCGCCGGGAAAGTCTTGATCACGGTTCGCATAACCATCTGACTGCCGGGCCTGAGAGCTATTCGCGCAATCAAGGCCGCGGCACGCAGACGAGTCGAGAATTGCCGGCGCCACTCGCGTTCGTAGCGATGTCCGGCGTCGTCGCGGCCCTCATGACCTTTGCCCGATGCGACCAGTTCCCGCGCCAGCAGCCAGCCGGATTGCAGCGCCATCGAAATCCCTTCGGCAATGACGGGATGCGACTCGCCCGCGATGTTGCCGACGCGGAAGATGCCCTGTTCATAGCCGGCCCGAATGCCGGGATGAATAGGCCCGGCAGCGAGCCATGGGCCATCCAGTTCGGCACCATCAAGCACATTTGCCACGCCTCGGCACGAGACCACGACGTGGCGCGATAGGGCATCCGCTGCCGCGATGTTTCCAAAGCGCTGGCGCAGCCCGGACAGAACATCGCGGCGGATACAGCAGGACATCGAAACCCGGCCACGGTCCGCCGTTACCATCCCACCATAGCCGCCCGGGAACACCAGCAGCGGCATCAGGTCGGGCGCCAGCGCGGCGCCGGTAAAATGCGCCTTGAAACCGAAAAGGTCGGAAGGTTGGCTTATTCTCTGAATCTGGCTTGGCAGTTTCCCGGGTTCCCAGGATCCATGCGCGGCAATGATGACAGGCGCGCTGAGCGTTTTTTGCTGCTGGTCCGCCTCGACGGTCACGAATTGCAGATCATCGCGCCGATCAATGGCGACAGCCTTGCAGGGCTGGAGGATTTCGACACCCGCGTTTTCGGCGGCCTGCAGCAGGATGGTATCCAGACGATCGCGGCCGAGCGCGCGGCCAAGACCCGTCCTGGCGATCGGCATGCGCGCCTGCGCCGAGACATCGCCCGAGAAGAACCCGACGCGACGTATTTCGGGACCGGCTTCCGCGCGCCAGATATCGCCGACGCCCAGCCGGTCGAGCAAGCCAAGGCTGGTGCCGGACATGAATTCGCCGCAGACCTTCCGGCGTGGAAACACCATTTTCTCCACCATTGCGACCGACCAGCCATGCTGGGCCAGCGCAATGGCGACGGAACTGCCGGCAGGACCACCACCGATGACGATCGCGTCGTGCGTCATCTGGTGCCGGGCATGCTGGCGCCGACAAAAGCTTGGGTGAACAGACCCTTGCGGCCCTCCACCACGGGCGTTCCACCGCACTGTTGCCATATCCGGGAAAGTTCGGTGCCGCGAAAACCGGCGCGGACACTTTGCGCCGCGTCGTTCAGCGTTACCGCGCAGGCGCCGATCAATGGCAGCACCCGTGTCGCGACAAGTGGCACCCTGGCCCTCAACGGCTCCGCCGCGACAAGCATCGGCGCCATCGTCATGATCCGAGTAAACAGCTCCAGCAGGCGCGTGTCGTCGAAGTGATGCAGGATGAGGTTGGCGCAGACAAGATCGAAGGGCCCGTGCAGCGCTTCGTTCGCCACATCGAACATGTCAGCGATTACGGGTCGCGCCCGCCAGCCGATCTTGGCGAAAGCGTTGCGCACGTCCTGGCCGATCAGGTCGATCCTATCGACCATGACGATCTCGACGCTGGGCCAACGCTTGGCCATCAGCCGCGCCACTTTCAGCATGAACTTTCCGTCACCAGCGCCGATTTCGAGGATGCGCCGCGGCGGCGTCCGCACATTCGCCCGCAACAGCGATGCCATGATCCTGGCCTGGAACATCAATGTATTGATGAGAACGAGATCACGACGCGACGCGATCGCCGAGGGATCGTCGGCCGGGAGGCCGTCGAGGAGCTCTGGCTCCAGATGCCGGTAATTTATGTCGGTCATGCGATGAATCGGAGATGGCACAAATCTGGATGGCGAAGCCGAAGGTCCATCACTTTCATACATCAGCAGAGGCTGATATCACAGTTTGCGATGAGAAATATCGGTGCCGTGCAATAAAACACTTTATGCCGGCGTTTGCATTACGAAACGTTTCCCAATTCCTAGACCTCGTATGAGACCCGATTGGGCTCGTTTTCGGAGTAATCTTGTCCCCACAGGCATACTTGAACCGGGTTGCGACGTGTGTCCCCGAACACGACGTGCATCAGTTCTACCTCCGCTATGGAGCTTTGCTGCTTGAAGACGATGCCCAGCGTTCGACGGTGTTCGAGCGAATGGTCGCTCTGGCTGGGATCGAACATCGCTATTCCTGTTTTGCGCCCGCCGACGATCCGCGTGGCGGGGCGATCGACCGCGGCGGCACCTCGGTCAGGGGCTCGTTCGCCAGCACCGCGATCCGTATGGAGATGTACGAAGCCGCCGCGCCGGCGCTCGCGCAAAAGGCCGTCGACAAGCTTCTGGCTGACGACGACCGCTCTGCGATCACGCATTTGATCGTGACCAGCTGCACCGGCTTTTCGGCGCCTGGCATCGACCTCGAGCTGGTGCAGCGATGCGGCCTGGCGACGTCGGTCGAGCGTACCATCGTCGGCTTCATGGGATGCTATGCCGCCATCAACGCCTTGAAGCTGTCACGCCACATGGTGCGCTCCGACCCCAAGGCCCGCGTGCTGATCGTCAACATCGAATTGTGCACGCTGCATTTCAGGGAAGCCGCCGAGCTTGAGAAGCTGATCTCGTTCTGCCTGTGGGGCGACGGTTGCGCGGCCTCGCTGGTAACAGCCGAACCGAACGGCATTCTGCTCGAAAGCTTCCACGCCATCGTGGCAGTGGAGCGCAAGGAGCTGATGAGCTGGCACATCCGCGATGACGGCTTTGACATGGTGCTGTCCGGCCAGGTTCCCGGCGCGGTGCGTGAGACGCTGCGCAACAACCATGCGGCCATCCTCGGCGGCAGGCCGGCCAGGGAGATCGATTTGTGGGCGGTGCATCCTGGCGGCCGCTCCGTGCTTGACGCGGTTGAGCGGGCACTCAAGCTGGAGCCGGTAGCGCTCGCCGCATCGCGCGAAGTGCTCCGGAAATATGGTAACATGTCGTCGGCAACCGTGATGTTCGTGATGGCCGAGATGCTGAAGGAGCCGTCGGGCTTGCTGGGCTGCGGCATGGCGTTCGGACCCGGATTGACTACCGAGACCATGATGTTCCGGACTGCCTGATGAAGGCGATGCGCGAAAACATCGCATTGCCGCGTCTCCGACAACGCATCCGAGCTTTCGCGGCCTCTTGGCTAGTGCCCTATTTGCCGTATCCGCACTTTATGTGCGTGGCACCTCTTGATCCCGTACTGCGAATCCTGTGGCGCGCGGAAGGCCAGATCCCTCCCGCTTACTGGCCGCGCCTGTTTCTGCTGCTCCTGCTTTCGGCGGTCACCACGGTCGCCTCCATGCCGGAGCGCGTGATCCTTTGGGCATGGTTGCGGCTGCGGCCTCCCCGGATGGAGCATGACAACGCGCCCGTGTTCGTCCTCGGCTATTTCCGGTCCGGTACGACGTTTTTGCAGAACCTGCTGGCAGCCGATCCGAGCCTGAAATCGCCGACTTGGCCGCAGGTCCTTGCCCCTCAAGGATTCGTCGCTGGGTGGGTTCTCCTGCGCTACCTCTTCGTACCCTTGCTACCGTTGACGCGCCTCAACGCGGTCGTGCCGGTGGGCGGCAAGCTGCCAGCGGAGGACGACTTCGCGTTGAACAATCTGGGCGGGATGTCCATCCTCGCCGGGCGCGCCATACTCCCTCGCAGGCAAGCCTTCTTCAATCGCTTTCACGATCTCGACGCGCTTTCGGCGGACGAGTTCAGCCGCTGGCGCACCCATCAATTCGCTTTCGTCCAGAAACTTACGCTGATAGCGGGGGGGCGGCGGCTGCTGCTCAAGTCGCCGAGCCACACGGCGCGCGTCCGCTACCTTTTGGAACTGTTTCCGGGCGCCAAGTTTGTCCACATCTCCCGTTCGCCGGAAGTGGTGTTCAGGTCCAACATCCTTCTGGTGCGCGAATTGCAACGTGCATTCGCCCTGCAGTCGCCACTGCCCGAGGAGGAGCAGGAGGAGATCATCACTCGCGAGTATCTCGCGACAGAGATGCACTATCTGGCGGATAGAGCCCGGATTCCCGCCGCCGACCTGGCGGAAGTACGGCTGCAGGACCTCAGTGCCGATCCCATGGGCGAGATGAAGCGGATTTACCGCGAGCTGGGTCTGCCATTTTCCCAGGCCTGCGAGGAGCGGATACCCCGGGTCGCCGCGACGTTCGGCAAACGGGTGCGAAACCGCCATCCCGACCTGACGGAAGCGCAGAAAGCGCGTGTGGCCCGCCTCGAACCGCTGGCCGCCGCTTTTGGCCATGCGCCTGCGCCGGCTCCCGGGACGCTCGATATTGACAGCCAACCGCGCATTGGATGACATGGGATCATGACAGCAGGCCCATGGTCGCACGCACGCTGGGCAGCTTTGGCCCGGCTTCTACTTGTCTCTCTGCTGCTCGCGACCTGTGCTCCATCGTTTTCGGCGGCCGCCGATGAGCAGAATGGCGCCGTTGAGCTGGTTGAGACCGTGCGCCAGGCGGCGATTGTGCTTGGGCACGGCGGACCCGCCGAGGCGGCGCAGCTCCGCTCGATCTCCGCGGCGTTCGACGGAAAAGGAATCGCCCAAGCCGTACTCGGGACGCATTGGCGCAGCGCCAGTGCGGACGACCGCGCCGCGGTGGTCGATGCGCTGCTTTATGCCATCGCGCACAGGCTGGCCGACAAGCTGGAGCGGACGCAGGACAGGAATTTCGCCGTGCTCGGCACAAAAGCCCTGGCCAACGGCGACATCCTGGTGCGCAGCGAATTCCGCCGGGCGCTCCATCGCCCAACGTCGGTTGACTGGCGTGTGCGCCACTGCCGCGGACAATTGTGCATCGGCGATGTCTTTGTCGACGGCGGCTCGGTGACCGTGCAGCAGCGCGACCGTATTGCCCAGCTGCTCGCCGGCAATGGCGGCTCGATCCCGGCCCTTGTGGCCGATCTCAGGAAAGGCCGGGTATGATCCCTCGCCGGTGCTCATGTCCGTCCTCGTCGAATTGAGCAATGTCGGTCGCGACTTTGACGGCGGCCGCATCGTCGCCGTTGAAGACGTCTCGCTGTCGATCGAAAATGACGAGACCGTCGCCATTGTCGGCCGCAGCGGCAGCGGCAAGTCCACGATCCTGAACCTTATCTGCGGGCTCGACCGGCCGACGCGCGGCGAAGTCCGGTTCGAAGGACGGGCCGTCAACGGCAGGGCTGCATGGGCAGCCGTCCGGGCCAGCAGGATCGGCATCGTTTTCCAGAACTTCTTCTTGCTCCAATCCCTGTCGGCGCGCGAGAACATCGAGGTGGCTTTGTTGGGAAACCTCGGCGGCGCGCGGCAGCGTCGCGACCGCGCGCTGGAACTTCTTGCCCGTTTCGGTCTTGCCGAGCGCGCTACGCTGCGGCCGGCAGAGCTTTCGGGCGGCGAACGCCAGCGGCTGGCAATCGCGCGGGCGCTTGCCAACCGTCCAAAACTTCTCGTCGCCGACGAACCGACAGGCAGCCTCGACGTGCAGACGAGCCAATCGGTGATGAGCATCATCGGCAATGTGCACCGCGAGTTCGGTACGGCAGTGATCGTGGTGACGCATGACGAGGACGTGGCCGCATTGTGCGGCCGGCGGGTCGAAATCTCCGACGGCCGCATCCGTTCGGACAGCCGAATGGCGGCGACGCCTGTGTCGCGGATCGGCTGACCCATGACCGAGCTGACCCTTCCCTTGCGCGGTCTCCTTGCACGGCCACTTCGCACCTTGCTGACGGTTCTCGGCATCGCCTTGGCGGTCGCGGGGTTTGTGTCACTTACCGGGCTGACCGCCGGTGTCCAACACTCGTTTGCGTCGGGGATCGATGAGAACGGCGCGGATGTTGTAGTCAGCCAGCGCAGCGCCTTCAACCTGGTGAGCAGCACCGTGCCAACGTCGCTCGGCCCGGCGCTGTCCGCGGTGCCGAACGTCGAGGCCGTTTCGGGCGTTCTCCTCAACATCACCACCGCTGACGACGCCGCGAATATTGTCATGGCCGGCTGGCCGAGCGGCAGCTTCCTGTGGAAGGACATGCCGCTCGTAGCGGGGCGAGTGCCGGCGCCGGGGGACCAATGGCCCGTGATCCTTGGTCAGTCGATCGCCAGCGCGTTGGACAAGCGGGTCGGCGATACTGTCGAGCTGCAGTTCCAGCCCTACACGATTGTCGGCATCGCCTCGTTCTCGTCCGTGCTGAACCAGAACAGCGCGATCGTTCCGCTCGAAGGCTTGCAGCAACTCCTGTCGCGGCAGGACGTGTTTACCTTGTTCGAGGTGAAGCTGAAGCGCCCGCTCGACAAGAACGATATCGCTGTTGCCCGAAACCGGCTCATCGCAGCCGCACCGGGGTTCGAGGTGGGCGACACCGAGCAGTTTGCCAGCAGCATCCGCATCTTCGATCTGCTTCAGGCGATTGCTCAGACAATTTCACTGGTCGTTATGGCGATGGCCTCTGTCGCCGTTGCCAATACACTTCTGATGGCCGTGAACGAACGGACATTCGAGATCGGAGTTCTCGCAGCGCTTGGCTGGTCACCCCCGCGGATTCTTCGGCTCATTCTGATCGAAGGCGTCATCATGAGCGCAGCTGGCGGGATTATCGGGATCATTCTCGGCGCCATTGCCATGGAAATGGCGGCGAAGACAAAGTTCGCGGCGGGGCTGATCGTGCCTTACCTGTCTGGCTGGTCGATAGCGCAGGCACTGATCTTCGTCTTCATCGCTGGGCCCCTCGGTGCGTTCTACCCGGCTTGGCGCGCCACGCGCCTTCTCCCCGCTGACGCGCTCCGCAGGATCTGACGCTGGCGGGTCGGATATGTGTTGACCGGTTCTGCCCAAGGCCACAATCAGAACACGCGCCCCGCTACCCGTCACTCCGCTTCTGCGCGATCAGGTCTAGGCGTTCGCGGTCGGAGCGTTCGCGTTCGTCGCGGTTGCGCACGTCCTTGTAGGCGCGCTCGACCATGTTGGTGCGGGCGGTGGCGGCGGCGATCAGGCCGGCTTCCTTCCGGGCGCTCTCAAGCCCAGCCTCCTGGCGCACGACGGCGCTGGCGATGCGGCGGTGATAGAGATCTGGAAAAATGCCGGAGAGGGAGTCCGTCTGGTCGAAATGCGCGACCAGTTCCCTGGCCTCGGTCTCGGCGGTGGCGGCTGCGGCGAGGAAGGTGGCGTGGCGGGTCTCGTGCAGCGCCTTCATCTGCTCCTGCACCTTGACCAGTTTCTTCAGGCGGTCCTTGCGCGTGCTCATCGCTTCACCGTGCCAGCGTGAGGTTGACGAAGCCGTTGGCGAACAGCGACAGCATGGTGCCGATGGCGAAATAGAAGATGATCATCCCGCCGGCGATGACGAAGGGCAGCGAGATGAAATAGACCGGGACCTGTGGGGTCAGCTTGTTGACGAAGCCGATCGTCAGATTGATGAGGATGGCATAGGCGACAAACGGGCTGCCGAGGCGGATGACCAGGAAGAAGGCATCCGAAATCGTGTCGGTGACATCGACCAGTGCCGCCTGCGGGTTGAAGAAGATGTTGACCGGCGCAACCGTGTAGGACGCCACCAGCGCGCGCACGATCTCATGGTCGAAATCGAAGACGAAGAGCAGCATCAGCGCCGAAAACGAGATGAGGGCGGCAAGTGCCGCCTGCGGTTCGGGCTCCTCGATCGCCGGGCCGCCGGAGCCGCCATAGCCGATCAGCATGGCGATGGACGAGCCCATGAAGCGCAAGGCTTCCATGTAGAGCCTGGTCATGGCGCCGATCAGCCCGCCGACCAGAAGTTCCGAGATGATCATCGGCACGAGGATCTGCGGGCGCGGATCGACAAAGGGAAAGATGCGGTCCCAGAGGAAGGTGAGCAGGCCGCCGGTGGCGGCGACCGCGACGAACAGCCTGACCTGGATCGGCACGCGGGCGCTGGACAGGCCCGGCATCAGCATGAAGCAAGCGCCGATGCGGCAGAAGGCGAGGAACGCCGCGATGACGACGCCTTGCGAGAGCGCGGTCACGATATGGTCCCGAGCACCCTGATCTCAACGCCCTTGGCGATTTCGACATGGCTGAGCACCGGCAGCGTGGTGAACAGGCGCTCGATGATCATGCGCACATAGGGACGGGCATCGGGCGCGGTGACGAGGACGAAACGCTCACCGGCCTCGAGATATTGCTTGATTGCCTTGGTGGCGTCCTGGCCGAATTCTTCCAGCTGGCGCGGGTCGATGTCGAACTCGCGCACCTCGCCCTTGGCGTCGCGCTTGAGGCTCTGATGGAAGGCCAGGTCCCAGCGGTTGCCGAGGCGCAGCACCTTCAGCACGCCGCCTTCCGACAGGTCGCCGCAGATCTGCTGCGCCATGCGGATGCGCACATGCTCGACGATCTGCTCGGTGCGGCGAACATGCGGGGCGATCTCGGCGATGGCCTCGATGATCAGGTGGAGGTTGCGGATCGAGACGCGCTCGGCAAGCAGCAGCTTCAGCACCGCCTGCAGGCCCGGATAAGAGATGTGCGTGGTGCAGACCTCATCGGCCAGCTTGCGGTATTCCTGGTCCTGCCGCTCGAGCAGCGCCTTCATGTCCTTGTAGGACAGAAGCTGCGGCAGGTTGTTGCGGATGACTTCGGAGAGGTGGGTGAGCAGCACCGACATGTTGTCGGCGAAGGTGTAGTTCTCGCGCTTCAGATCCTCGGCGAAGGTCTCGATCACGGAGTAGGCGCGCATGCCGAAGGCCGGCTCGCGGATCTCCTCGCCGGGCACTTCCGGTATGTTGCGGTTACCGAGCAGCACCATGATTTCGCCGACGCGCATCTGGTATTCGGCGACGACGGTGCCGTGCACCTTGATCTGGTAGCTTTTCGGCGGAATGGCGAAGTCGTCGGCGACGCGCACTTCCGGCACGACGAAGCCGTATTGCGTGGCGAACTTCTTGCGCATCTTGGACATGCGGAAGACCAGTTCCTGGTGCGACACCAGCAGCCGGGTGGAAAGCTGCTTGCCGATCAGAAGCTCGATCTCGGCGGTGGCGAGCGACGCCTTGACCGAGTTCTTTTCCTCCTCGGCCTTGGTTGCCTTCTCCTGGCTCTTGACCGCCTCCGCCTCGGCGATGGCGCGGTTGGCGCGCATCGGGATGACGTAGCCGAGACCGGCCATGCCGGCGGCCAGCGCGAAGAACGGAAACACCGGCAGGCCGGGCATCAGGCCGAGCAGCACCAGCAGCGACGCCGCCACATAGAGCGCGCGCGGATGCGCGCCCAGCTGGCCGAACACCGCCTGGTTGGTGGAACCACGGGTGCCGCCCTTGGAAACGAGCAGGCCGGCGGCAAGCGAGACGATCAGCGCCGGGATCTGGGTGACGAGACCGTCGCCGACCGACAGCTTGATGAACACGTCGGCGGCTTCGCCCATGCCCATGCCGTGCCTGATGTAGCCGATGGCGATGCCGCCGACGATGTTGATGGCGGTGATGATGAGGCCGGCGATGGCGTCGCCGCGCACGAATTTCGAAGCACCGTCCATCGAGCCGAAGAAGGAGGATTCCTCCTCCAGTTCGCGGCGGCGCAGCTGCGCCGTCTTGTCGTCGATCATGCCGGCGGACAGGTCGGCGTCGATCGACATCTGCTTGCCGGGGATGGCATCGAGAGTGAAGCGCGCGCCGACTTCGGCGATACGCGTCGCGCCCTTGGTGATGACGATGAAGTTCACCACGATCAGGATCATGAACACGATAAGGCCGATGACGAAATCGCTGGCCATCACCAGCTTTGAGAAGCCGGCGATGACATAGCCGGCGGCATGCGTGCCCTCGTTGCCATGCGACAGGATCATGCGCGTGGTGGCGATGTTGAGCGACAGCCGCAGCATGGTCGCGATCAGCAGCACGGTCGGGAAGGACGAGAAATCCAGCGGCCGCTGGATCCACAGCGCCACCATCAGGATCAGAACCGAAAGCGCGATCGAGAAGGCGAGGCCGATATCGATGAGAAATGCCGGGATCGGCAGGAACAGCACGGCCAGGATGGTGACGATGCCGATGGCGAAGAAGACGTCGCGGCCATTCTTGGCCGCTGAGCCTGTCGCTATGCTTTCGCTGATCGCCATATCGTCCTCAAGTCACAGACCTGCCCGCGTGGCAGCCCTGTGAGCCTAGACGGTCAAGCTTGCGCGAGGGTGGGAGACTGGCTAACCAGATGGTGTCTTGCAAAGGGAAAAGCGCATGCTGGTGATCATCGGCACTATCCGTCTGCCGCCCGATAAGCTCGCGGAAGCAAGGCCGGCCATGGAGCGCATGGTTTCAGGCAGCCGCGCCGAACTCGGCTGCCTCGAATATTCCTATGCGCGGGATGTCTTCGATGCCGGGCTCATCCGGGTCACGGAAGTGTGGAGCGACAGGGCATCGCTCGACGCGCATTTCGCCTCGCCGCACCTGGC
Organism: Mesorhizobium sp. INR15; assembly: GCF_015500075.1. Lineage (NCBI taxonomy): Bacteria > Pseudomonadati > Pseudomonadota > Alphaproteobacteria > Hyphomicrobiales > Phyllobacteriaceae > Mesorhizobium > Mesorhizobium sp. INR15. Next base: position 2,236,269 of record NZ_CP045496.1, read on the forward strand.
GGACTGGCGCGCGAGCTGGCCGGCACTTGGCATCGGCGAGCGCAGTCTCGTGCTTTATGAAGCGGGCGAAGCCAAGCCCACCTGAGGGCAGCGGTTCAAGCTTTGGCGGCGGCGCCCGTCGCAACGCTGACCAGCCAGCGCCGGACATTCTGCTCCGCCTCGGCGGATAGGCCTTCCGTCAGTTCGTTCTCGATCGCATGCACGCGCTCGCGGCAGGTTTTCAAGAGTGCCTTGCCGCTGTCACTGAGATCGAGATGCTGGATACGGCCATGGATCGCGTGCGGTTTGCGCACCAGCGAACCGGCGCGCTCGAGATTGGCGACGATGACGCTGACCGTCTGCGGGGTGAGCACGGCCAGCCGGGCAAGGTCGGCGTTGGAAAGCCCGGGATAGGCGGCCAGCATGGTCAGCGTCACGAATTGCGGCTGCGTCACATCGAGACTGGCTAGCGCCCGTTCCACCTTGAGCCGATGCGCGCCCGCCGCCTGCCGCAGCAGGTAGCCGAGATAGCCCTCTTCGCCGCGCTTGCCCTCGCCAGGAGCCGGGATAGGCGGATGCGGATTGGGCTTGCGCATAATGTAAGAGCTCTTATATGTTGTTCGTGCACTGATACTATAACGATATGGAAGCAATGACGATGGGCTATCGAATCTTTCTTGCCGGCGCTTCGGGCGCCATCGGCCAGCGGCTGATCCCCCTGCTGCTCGGCGCGGGTCATCATGTCACCGGAACCACGCGCCAGGCGAGAAAGGCCGAGGCACTGCGGTCGCTCGGCGTCGGGCCCGTGATTGTCGATGTCTTCGACGCCGGCGCATTGTCGCGTGCGGTCGTCGCGGCGAAGCCGGACATCCTGATCCACCAGCTGACCGATCTGCCGGCCGGTCTTGATCCGGCCAGAATGGGCGAGGCGGTAGCCCGCAATGCCCGCATTCGCGACGAGGGGACGCGCAATCTCGTCGCCGCGGCAAGGGCGGCCGGCGCCCGCCGCCTGATCGCGCAGAGCATTGCCTGGGCCTATGCGCCGGGCCCCGAGCCGCACGCTGAAACCGATCCCCTCGACGGTAAGGCCGAGGGCAATCGGGGCATCAGCGTCGGCGGCGTGATCGCGCTTGAAAACCAGGTGCTTGGCTCGCCACCCCTGACCGGCATCGTGCTGCGCTATGGCCAGCTTTATGGCCCTGGTACGGGTGTTGAGGCGGCCTCCGGCTCGGCGCCGGTGCATGTCGACGCGGCCGCCCATGCCGCCTTGCTTGCTATCGAGAAGGGCGAAGCGGGTGCCTTCAACGTGGCCGAACCCAACAGCTACGCCGCAACGGAAAAAGCTGTCGCCGGGCTTGGCTGGCGCGCGGACTTTCGCCTGCCGTCCTGAACGAACCAATTGCTGGAGATATTGTCATGAGAGCGATCGGGAATCCTTTCGGTTCGCGGGCCGTGTTGCCGTTGACACTGCTGGGCGCGGCGCTGGCCGCGTTCGCGACGATGGTGGTTCAAACCCATCAAGGAATCGCGATGACCGCCGACGGTGATGTCGGCGTGCATATGCATATGGCAATGGCCGATGCCGGGAGTGGCGCCCAGGCGCGGCCGAAGACGGTCGTCACGCCGATTTCATGCGAGCGGCTACCCAACGTTCCGGGAAAATCGATCACCACCGCAATCGTCGCGTTTCCGCCGAATGCCTATACGTCAAGGCATCGTCACCCCGGTTCGGTGAGCGCTTTCGTGCTGAAGGGCACGCTGCGCTCGCAACTGGAGGGCGGTCCGGTCGGCACCTTTGCCAAGGGGCAGACCTGGTTCGAGCCACCCGGCGTGATCCATCTGTTCGCCGAAAATGCCAGTGCCACGGAGCCAGCGGAACTGCTGGCCACCTTCATCGCCGACGACGATTGCGGCGCGCTGACAATTCCGGACTGACAGGCGCGCCTTGGGCATGTGCCAAAATGGCGCCTCCGGGGGGCGGCATTGTGGTTGCCATGCGCAGGCGTCGGGCGTATCAGGCACGGCAGGCCTTCCATCGTCCTTGATATCGGCGAGCCGCTCCGGTGCTTTCCAGAAACCAACCGCAAGTCTATGCCCGCCGACTGCGCGCGGTGCTGCTCAGATCGGTCCCGCTGCTTGAGGCGCGGGGCATCGCCGTGGTCATTCTGGCGGGAGTGGTCGGTGTCATGGCCGGCATACTTGTCACCGCGATGAGCCAGATGGTGCAGGACATGCATGGGCTGCTCTATGGCGTTCAGCCAGGCGGCCGGCTTTCAGCGATGTTTTCCCTCGATCATCCGGCGCAGGCGCTTATTCCGGCGATCGGCGGCATCCTGCTCGGGCTGACGGTGATCTGGCTGCGGATGCGGAAGTTCCGCACGCCCGTCGACCCTATCGAAGCCAATGCACTCTATGGCGGGCGCATGTCGCTCACCGATACATTCATCATCGTCGGGCAGACGATGATCTCCAGCGGTTTCGGTGCCTCGGTCGGCCTGGAGGCCGGTTACACGCAGGTCGGATCCGGCCTGGCGTCGCGTCTGGCACGCATCTTCAGGCTGCGCCGCAACGATGTCCGCATCCTGGTAGGCTGTGGCGCCGCCGGCGCCATCGCCGCCGCCTTCGACGCGCCGCTGACCGGCGCATTCTATGGTTTCGAACTGGTCATCGGCATCTATTCGGTCGCCAATGTCGCGCCGGTCATGACCGCCGCGATCTCGGCCTCCCTGACCGCCGAGGTGTTTGGCGGGGTGCCGTTTCCGCTGGAGCTCTCCGGCCTGCCAGCGCTGACCGCTGGCCAGTATCTGCCGTTCCTGCTGCTTGGGCTGCTCGGCGGCGCCGCCTCCATCGCCATCATGCAGCTGGTGACGTTGATCGAGCGCGGTTTCGCGCGGCTGTCGGTCGACACGTCGCTGCGCCCCGTCATCGGCGGCGTGTTCGTCGGGCTGCTTGGCTTGATCACGCCGCAGGTCCTGTCCAGCGGACACGGCGCGCTGCATCGCGAATTCTCGATGAACTACGGACTTGCGGTGGTGGCCAGTGTCTTCGTGCTGAAACTGGCGGCGTCGGCGATCTCGCTTGGCTCCGGTTTTCGCGGCGGGTTGTTCTTTGCCTCGCTGTTTCTCGGCGCCTTGCTCGGCAAGGCTTTCGCCGGGGTGATGGCGCTGATTTCGCCGGCGACCGGCATCGATCCCGCCGTCGCCGCCGTCGTCGGCATGACATCGCTGGCGGTAGGTGTCGTCGGCGGCCCGCTGACGATGACGTTCCTGGCGTTGGAATCGACCCGTGACCTGACGCTCACCGGCGTGGTGCTGGCCGCCTCGATCATGTCGGCGATCCTGGTGCGCGAAACCTTCGGCTATTCCTTCTCGACATGGCGTTTCCACCTGCGCGGCGAAACGATCCGCAGCGCCCATGATGTCGGCTGGATGCGCAGCTTGACGGTCGGCTCGATGATGCGCAAGGACATCCGCACCATCGATGCCGCGACGACGCTGGCGACCTTCCGCAAGGAGGTGCCGCTGGGTTCGGCCCAGCGCGTCATCGCCGTCGACCCGGGTGATCACTATGTCGGCGTGCTGATCGTGGCCGAACTGCACAGCGATCCTTCCGATGGCGAGGTCACTGTGCGCGATCTCGCGCAGTACAAGGATGCGGTCCTGGTGCCGAGCATGAACGTGCAGTCCGCCGCCGAAACCTTCCAGCGCGCCGGCGCCGAGGAATTGGCCGTGGTCGAGGATTTCGCCGACCGCATCGTGCTTGGGCTTCTGACCGAGGGCCATCTGATGCGCCGTTATGCCGAGGAACTCGACAAGGCGCGCCGGGATCTGTCCGGCGAGGGCTGACCGGCCTTTCTCAGCGACGACGGGACGCCGGACAGCGGCAATCGGAATGCAGCTCAATCTCGGCTCACAGGTTTGCCGGCGAACCGGGTTCGGTCGGATGCTGCTGTTCGTCGCTTGCCATCTGTACAGTGGTACTGTACAAACTGTTCAGTGGGATGAGGAAGCGGCATGCGCAAGCCAATTGGTCAAGGCCAGGCTTCGGACAAGGATGGCGGCGGTTCAGCCGCAACCCTGGCGCATCAGGTGCTGGGCATGCGGCTCAAGAGCCTGCGCCTTGGCCGCCGGCTCTCGCTGCGCCAGCTTGGTGAGGCGACCGGGACGAGCGCCAGCTTCATCAGTCAGCTCGAACGCGGCCTGACCGGCGCCAGCACGGCCTCGCTCAACCAGATGGCTTCGGCACTGGGGGTCAGCGTCGCGATGCTGTTCGAGGAAAGCACGACGCAGGGCCATGGCGTCTTGCGGCGGAGCGAACGGCCAAGCCTTCCGCCCAGCGACGGCTGCCGCAAGATGCTGCTGTCGCGCCCGCCCTTGAGCGACATGGAAGTCTACATCGGCGAATTCGACATCGGCGGCTCGACCGGCTCCGACCTCTATACCCATGGCGACGCGCACGAGATGCTTGTGGTGCTTCGCGGGGTGGTGGAAGCCGCCCTCGGTGACGCAATCCATGTTCTGGAGGAAGGCGACAGCATCGAATACGCGACATCGACACCACATCGCATCGAGAACATCGGCAGCGGCCGGGCCGAGGTGATGTGGATCATAGCGCCACCAACCTCGGTGCGCGCCGAACTCGACAAATACACCGCCTGGAAACCGCTCGCAGCCAGGTAGGTCCGATGCAGCGCGGGTTATCAATGGGAGAATGACAATCATGCTGAAATCGAAACATCTCACTCTTGGCGCCGCGCTGGTGCTTGGTGTTCTGGCAACCGCGGCTTTCGCGCAGGAAAAGCCGGTCGCGGGCGAGGTCAAGGAAGGTTCGCTCAAGGGCAAGACCCTGACGCTGGTCTCCTATGGCGGCATCTACCAGGACGGCCAGGCGGCCGCGCTCAAGGACTTCGTCGAAAAGTCTGGCGCCACCTTGCTCAACGATGGACCGACCGAGATTGCCAAGCTGCAGGCGCAGGTCGAGTCTGGTAACGTCACCTGGGACGTCGTCGACACCGACGACCTGCCGCCCTACGTCTATTGCGGCAAGCTGTTCCAGAAGCTTGATCTGACCAAGCTCGACGTCTCGAAAATCCCGGAAGGCCAGGTTGGTGAATGCTCGGTGCCGGCGATGAATTACGGCGTCGTGCTGATGTACAACAAGGAGAAGTACAAGGACAATCCGCCCAAGAGCTGGGCCGACTTCTTCGACACGCAGAAATTCCCAGGCGTACGCGGCATCGACGGCTCCGGCAGCCCGACCGGCGGTTTGCTCGAACAGGCGTTCAAGCTCACCGGCGGTGACCCGAAGGCGATGACGGTGGCCGATATCGACAAGGCCATCGATGTGGTCCGCAAACTCGGCCCGGACACGATCTTCTGGAAGACCGGTGCGGAATCGCAGCAACTGGCGGAATCCGGCGAGGCCGACATGCTGATGATGTGGACGGGCCGGGCCATGACGGCGGTCAAGAACGGCGCCAAATACGCGCCGGCCTGGCAGGACTGGCTGGTGGTGATGGACCAGATGACGATCCCTGTCGGCGTCAAGGATACGGATGCATCCTACGCCCTGCTCAATGCCTATCTCGGCAAGCAGTCGCAGGAAATCCTGGCGGAGAAGACCTCCTACACGCCGATCAACAACGATGCGCAACCCAAGGTCGATGCGTCGGTGGCTGCCTTCCTGACCAACACGCCGGATCGCCAGAAGCAGGGCTACAAGCAGAACTTCAAGTTCTGGGTCCCGAACTTCGCGGTGGCGCAGGAAAAGTGGTCGGCGCTGATGGCCGGCAACTGACCGGCTGAAAGGGGCAAAGCGGTGAGCGCGATCGAACCGACAAGCCACCCGGCCGCCACGCGGCCGGGATGGGCATGGAGGCCGTTCGCGCTCGCCCTGCCTGCCCTGGTGCTGCTTGCCGCCGTCATCGGTTACCCGCTGCTGACGATCGTGCTGCGCAGCCTGTCCGAGCCGGAATGGGGCCTGCAGAACTATGCCTGGTTCTTCGGTGCACCGGTCAATCTGACGGTGCTGCAGCGGACCTTCACCATCTCGGCGTGGGTCACGCTGGTCTGCGTCATCGCGGCCTACCCCTATGCCTATCTGATGACCGCTGTCGGGCCACGGGCCCGGCTGCTGCTGATCCTTTGCGTCCTGATCCCGTTCTGGGTAAGCGGCGTTGTGCGTACCTTGTCCTGGGTGATCCTGCTGCAGGACTCAGGCGTCATCAACTCGCTGCTCAGATCGGCCGGGTTCAGCGGCGTCCGGCTGATCCGCACCCAGACCGGCGTCGTGATCGGCATGGCGCAGGTGCTGCTGCCGTTCATGATCCTGCCGCTCTATTCCGTCATGAAGGGCATCGACCTCAGGCTGATGCGAGCGGCGCAAAGTCTTGGCGCGCGGCCGTCGCGCGCCTTCTTCACGGTGTATCTGCCGCTCTCGCTGCCAGGCGTCTATGCTGGCGCGATCATTGTCTTCATTCTGGCGCTGGGCTTCTACATCACGCCTGCCCTGCTCGGAGGCCCGCGCTCGACCATGCTGTCGACGCTGGTGCAGACCCAGGTGCTGAGCCTGCTGCAATGGGGCAGGGGCGGCGCCATGGGCGTCGTGCTGCTGGCCGCCACCTTCCTGTTGCTCGCGCTTGCCGCCCCGGTCATGCGGTCGAAGTACAGGGAAGGAGGGCGGCGCTGATGGAGATGAAGCCGCTCACCCGCGTCCTGCTCGGTCTTGTATGCCTCCTGGTGGCCATCTGGCTGGTGGCGCCGACGCTTGTCGTCGTGCCGATGTCGTTCAACGCCAACAAGTCGCTCGCGTTTCCGCCGCAGGGCTTCTCCTGGCAGTGGTACCAGAATTTCTTCACCAGCCCGGAATGGTCAGCCAGTTTCCTCAACTCACTCAAGGTCGCCTGCGTGGTGGCGGTGCTGGCGACGGTGCTCGGCACGCTCGCGGCTTTTGGTCTCGACCGCATGAAGGCGCGGCCGGCGAACCTGTTGCGGATGCTGATACTGACGCCGATGGTGGTGCCCGGTGTGGTGCTGGCCATCGGCATCTACGCCGTCTATCTCGACACAAGGCTTGTTGGAACGCTGCTGGGCTTCGTGCTCGCTCACACCGTGCTGGCGCTTCCCTTCGTGCTGATCGCGGTCTCGGCCAGTCTCGAAGTCTTCGACAGGCGCCTTGAGACAGCTGCCGCGAGCCTTGGCGCCGGGGCCTTGACCACGTTTCGCACGGTGACGTTGCCTCTGATCCTGCCCGGCATCCTGTCGGGCCTGCTGTTCGCCTTTGCCACGTCCTTCGACGAGATCGTGGTGTCGCTGTTCATCACCAACCCGTACCTGAAGACATTGCCTGTGCAGATATTCGCCTCCATCACGCGCGACGCCGACCCGACGGTCGCGGCCGTCGGCACGATCCTGCTTTTCGCCACCACGATCCTGATCGGCGGCGGCATGCTTCTCCTTGGCCGCGAGCGGAAGGGACGCCCATGAATCCGAGACAAGAGAGCAGGGGAGCCGCGATCGACCTTGAAGCGATCACCAAGGCCTATGGCGGCTTCATGGCGCTGGACGGTGTCTCGCTGCGGATCGAGCCCGGCGAATTCATGACGCTGCTCGGCCCGAGCGGCTCGGGAAAGACGACGACGCTCAATGTCGTCGCCGGTTTCACGGATGTGACCAGCGGCAAGCTGCTGATCGGCGGCAAGAGTGTGGTCGGCGTCCCGGCGCACAAGCGCAACATCGGCGTCGTCTTCCAGCACTATGCGCTTTTCCCGCACATGACGGTTGGCGGCAATGTCGCCTATCCGCTGACGCTGCGCGGGGTCGACCAGGCGACCCGCGCCACGCGTGTGGCAAGAGCACTCGACATGGTCAAGATGGGTGATTTCGCGCATCGCTATCCAAGCGAATTGTCGGGCGGCCAGCAGCAGCGCGTCGCGCTCGCCCGGGCCATCGTCTTCGACCCGCCGCTGCTGCTGATGGACGAGCCGCTGGGCGCGCTCGACAAGAAACTGCGCGAATGGCTGCAGCTCGAGATCAAGCGCATCCACCGCGAGCTTGGCACCACCTTTGTCTATGTGACGCATGACCAGGAGGAAGCGCTGGTGCTGTCAGACCGCATCGCCGTGTTCAATCGCGGGCGGATCGAGCAGGTCGGCACCGGTCGCCAGCTCTATGATGAGCCCGCGACACTTTTCGTCGGGCGTTTCGTCGGCGATTCCACCGTCCTGCGCGGAGAGGCACGAAGCGATGGCACCAGCACGGCGTTGCGGATCGCTGGCGTGACGGTGACGGCGCCGACACGGATCACGGGCGAGATCAGCCCGGTGATGCTGCTGCGCCCCGAAAAACTCGCCATCAGCCGGCCTGGCCAAAACATGACCAGCGGCGCCAACCGATTGCCGGGGACGATCGCGGAAGCCATCTACCTTGGCTCGGGATCGAAATACGAAGTGAAGCTTGGTGACGGGTCCACGGCGGTCGTGCGCTCGTCGCTGACTGGCGAAAACTTCAACCTGGGCGACCAGGTGGAGCTTTGCTTCGACGGCACTGATGCCAAGCTGCTGGCCGACGACAGCGCGGCCGACCAGACACTGACCTGATCCAATTCCATCCGAGAGTCATTCCATGCAAGCCAAACGCAACGGCGACATATCGTTCTGGTATGCGGATCTGGGCGCGGTTCCCGCTCCGCGCCCGCCTTTGCCCGGCGACATAGAAGCAGACGTCGCCATCGTCGGCGCCGGCTATACCGGACTGTGGACCGCCTACTATCTGAAGAAGGCCAAGCCGTCGCTTCGCGTCGTGGTGATCGAGCGCGCGTTCGCCGGCTTCGGCGCGTCCGGCCGCAATGGCGGCTGGCTGTCTGGCGGGTTCAGCTGGTCGCGGGAGAAATACCTCAAGACATCGAGCCGGCAAGGCGTGACGGCGATGCAGAAGGCCATGGCGGGCTGCGTCGACGAGGTCATCAAGGTGGCGGAGGCGGAAGGCATTGATGCCGATATCCGCCGCGTCGACAACCTGACCGTGGCCACCAACCCGGCCCAGCTTGAACGGGCATACGCGGAAGGCGAGACGATCCGGGCCTGGGATGTCGACCCCACGCGCGTAGAGTTGCTGGACGCCGCAGCGACCCGCGCGCGCATCAACGTCCGTAATGTCCTGGGCGGCTTCGTCGTTCACGGCCAGGCGCGGGTGCAGCCGGCCAAGCTGGTGCGCGGACTGGCCGTCGCCGTCGAGCGGCTGGGCGTGCCGATATACGAGCAGACCACGGTGACCACCATCGCCAAGGGCGAGTTGACAACCGATCGCGGCATGGTGCGGGCACAGACCATCATCCGCGCGACGGAGGGCTTTACCGCGGGCATTCCTGGCGAAGAGCGAACATGGCTCGCGCTCAACAGCGCCCAGATCGTGACCGAGCCGCTGCCGGCGGAGCTTTGGCGCGACATCGGCTGGGACGGGCACGAACTGCTCGGGAATGCGGCGCACGCCTATTGCTACGCCCAGCGGACGCGCGAGGGCCGCATCACCATGGGTGGCCGCGGCGTGCCCTATCGCTACGGCTCGCGCACCGACGTCAATGGGCAGACGCAGCAGGCGACGATCGAGCAATTGCATACGATCCTGACCAGCCTTTTGCCGCAAACGGCTGGGTGCCGCATCGAGCATGCCTGGTGCGGCGTGCTCGGCGTGCCGCGCGACTGGTGCACGACCGTCGGCCTCGATCCGAAGACCCGCATTGGCTGGGCGGGCGGCTATGTCGGGCTCGGCGTTTCGAGCTCCAATCTCTCTGGGCGCACGCTGGCCGACCTTATCCTTGGCGAGGACACCGACCTGGTGCGCCTGCCCTGGGTCAACCGTACGGTGCGGCGCTGGGAACCGGAGCCTTTGCGGTGGCTTGGCGTGCACGCGATGTATCAGCTCTACCGAATTGCCGACCGCCGAGAAGCCGCTGGACTGGCCCGAACTTCAAAGCTTGCCGCCCTGGCGGACCGTATCACAGGCCATTGACCATGGAGCCCGACTTGATCGACCTTTCGACTTTTCAAGATCTCGCCAAGACCGATATCGGCACGTTCTCGCCCAAGCCGACTTCCATCGAGGGAAATCAGGTCGAGGCGGTGCGCGCGCTTTTTCAGTCGCAGGACGGCACCCTGGAAATCGGCATCTGGGAATGCACGCCCGGCCTGTTCACGGCCGACCGTTCGGATTCGTCGGAGATATGTCACATCATTTCCGGCCGCGTGGAGATGCGGCGCGCTGACGGGGAGACGCGGGAACTTGGCCCAGGCGATCTGCTTGTCCTGCCGCTGGGGTGGAAGGGCGAATGGCGGATCCGCGAGACGACACGCAAGCTCTACATGATCCAGACGGCCAACTGACCTTCTTGTTTGACCATGATCTTGTCCGAAAACCGGATCCCACTTTTCGGGATCATGGATCAATGCTCGATCGGCCCTTTGGCCATCACGAGCGCGGTGCCGGCAGTGGTGGGACGCTCGATCATGCGGCGCACGCGTGGCGGCTCGTCGCCTGAGTGCAGCGCCCGGATGCGCTCGCCGATGACGGCATCGGCGTGGGTGATGCGGCCATTGTGGCGGATGTATTCCAGCCATGTCGGCGTGTGGTAGTGCTCGATCCAGATGGTGGGGTTTTCAAGATCGCGCGCCAGAGTCCAGTTGCGGGCGCCGTCGCGGCGCCGAATGCGGCCGCGTTCGGACATGATGGCAAGGAAGTCCTTCTCGTCCTCATGGCGGATGACATATTCGATCATGATCGCGATGGGGCCGCTGCGCGGCTTGAGGTCGAGCGCGAGATGCGGCTCCTTGAAGCGGTTGAGCGGGTCGAGGTTGAGGATCGGCTGCTGCGGCAAGGGCAAAAGCAGGCCAATGGCGCCGCCGGCCAGCATCGTGATGGCAGCCGCGATCAGCGCGGTTTCGGCGCCGTGCGCATCGGCGACCACGCCCCACACCCAGCTGCCAAGCGCGATGCCGCCGAAAGTCGCCGTCTGGTAGACCGATAGAACCCGGCCGACCACCCAGCGCGGGGTGGCCATCTGAACCGTGACGTTGAAATGCGACAGCGCGATCACCCAGCAGGCGCCGCCAATCAAGAGGCCGAGCGATGTCTGCCAGGCATGTGTGCTGATGGCGGCATTGAAGGCACAGAGGGCGAAGCCGGCGAAGGCCGAGCGCACCATTGTTTCGCTGGACAGAAGCTGGCGCAGTCGCACGCTGAGCAGCGCGCCGCCGACGGCGCCGATGCCAAAGGCGCCGAGCATGATGCCGTAGGTCAAGGCATCGCCCTTGACCACATCGCGCGCCACCAGCGGCAACAGCGCCAGCACGGCACCCGCGCTGAAGCCGAAGGCCAGGCCCCGCACCAGCACCTTGCCGATGTTGGGCGACATGGCGACGTAGCGCAGGCCGGCACCCATGGCGGCACCGAGGGACTCGCGCGGCAAGGCCGATACCGGCAGGTCCGGCTTCCAGCGCGCCAGCACGACGATGAGGCCGATATAGCTCACCGCGTTGGCGGCAAAGGCGGCAGCCGCGCCGGCCGCGGCGACGATGATGCCGCCTATCGCGGGACCGACGCTGCGGGTCAGGTTGAAGCCCATCGAGTTGAGCGCGACGGCGGCCGGCACCTTGTTGCGCGGCACGATGTCGCCGACCGAGGCCTGCCATGACGGGCTGTTCAGCGCCGTGCCGCTGTCGATCAGGAAGGTGAAGGCAAGTAGCGTCCACGGCGTGATCAGGCCATAATACGTGAAGACCGTCAGAAGCACCGAGACGACCAGCATGAAGGTCTGGGCGACCAGCATGACCTTGCGCCGGTCGAAACTGTCGGCGATCGCGCCGGCAACGAGCGCGAACAGCATGATCGGCAGGGTGGTGGAGGCCTGGACGAGGGCAACCTGATAGGATGAGGTGGCGATCGTCGTCATCATCCAGGCAGCGCCGACGCCCTGGATCAGGCCGCCGAAATTCGAGACCAGACTGGCGGACCACACGGCGCGGAAGATGCCATGCCGGAAGGGCGCCAGCGCCGAGACGCTTTCGCTGTCCGGCTTTTCGTCAATCATCGGTATTTCCTTGCCTTCGCGTGCCTGGTACCGGGTTCCTCAGACCGTATGTCGAAAGTAGGGCATAGCGCCCCAAAGGGCGAATGCCTTTCGAGAAAGCTCATGGTCCAACAATGAGATAGCTGAGGTCCACATCAGCCTGCGGCCCTGACCTCGGCATGAAGTGCTTCGGTGAGATTGCCCACCGTCTCGCCACCGGCGTGAAGGCGCAGGAACAGCTCCATGCCGACCAGCCTTAGCCTCGACGATTCATCGCGCCTTGCCAGATCGACAAGATCCTCCACGGATGCGGCCGGCCATTTCATGGCATCGCGCAGGAACCCGCCACGCAGCAGGCCTTGCGTGCCGGCGGTGAAATCAGCCGACACTTCGAAACCGACTTTCGGCGCGGCTATGTTTTCATGCGGGATGTATTTTTCCGCGACTTTCTTCAGCAGCCATTTTCCGGTCTTGTCACGATATTTGTGCCGCCTCGGCAGATGGATGGCGAAGTCGATCAGCCGGTTCTCCAGGAAGGGAACCCTGAGCTCGACGGAAGCCGCCATGGCGAGCCGGTCGTGCCTGTGGAGCAGGTCCTGAAGGTGCGAATAGAGGTCGTAGAGACAGCATCCCAGGAAGGCGCGGTCACCAAGCGGCGCCACCGGGTCCAACCGGTCGAAAATCCTGGTCTGCAGGAAGTTCAGTTCCGGCGACAGTGCCCTCAGCGCGATGTTACGGTCCCAGCCATGGGCAGCGCCGATCGATGTCTGGAAGGGAGCATGGCGCTGACGCTCGAACCTGCGTGCCAGCCGGCCTCTGCCCTGGAACAGGCGTCGCGGCCACGACCATTGGCGCCAAAGCTTCATGCTGGCCACCTGCCAGGGGTAACCGCCAAACAGCTCATCGGCGCCCTCGCCGGTGAGCAGCACCTTGACGCCGTCGGCGCGGCACTGTTCGGCAAGCGCCAGCAGACAGGCATGGCTGGGGTGCCAGCCGTCACTTTCCAGATGCCAGACCGCCCTTGGCCAGAGCTCGAAAAACCTGTTCCTGTCGACAGGCACCTTGCGCAGATCGATGCCGACATGACGGCTGGTCCGTTCCGCGTTGGCTGCCTCGCTTTTGCCGATACGCGGGTCGACGACATAGGCGTGCATCTCAGGTCTGCGCCGTTTGGCCAGCGCCGTGATCAGGCCGGAATCGACGCCGCCGCTGCAGGCCGAGGCGACGCTGGTGTCGGCGATGCAGTGCAGCGCGACACTGTCCTCGATGAGCGCTTCGAGCGTTGCGATATGGTCCGCGTCGGAAGCCGTATCACTGGTGATACGTGCCGTATCGAGAACGTCAAGGACATGCCAGAAGCGACGCTTCTCGATACCGGCATCGCTTATCTTCCACAGGCCGGCCGGTGGCAACCGCTCTATCTTGTCGAACAGGCTGAAGCTTGAATCACGACTTTGCCAGGCGAGGTGCAAGGTGATCTCGCGGGCATCGATGTCACGCGGGAAGCTGTCGCAGGCAAGGATCGCCTTGTCCTCGGAGGCGAACACGATCCGCTCAGCCGTCTCGGCCACCGACATCGGCTTGATGCCGAGCCGGTCGCGGGCAAGCCACAACGCGCTTTCGCGAGCGTCGTAATAGGCGAGCGAAAACATGCCGTTGAACAGTGGAACCGCCTTTTCCGGCCCCCAGTGGTGCAAGGCCTGCAGAACAACTTCCGCATCCGATACGGTTTGAAAGACCTTGCCCTCGGCCTCAAGTGTGTCGCGCAGCGACCGGTAATTGTAGACCTCGCCATTGTAGACCAGCACGCCCTGGCCGCACGCGGTCAGCATCGGTTCGCGGGCAGCGGGCGAGAGGTCGATGATCGAAAGCCGGCGGTGGCCGAGAGCGAGCCGGTTGCCATTCCAACTGGAGTGATCGTCGGGGCCGCGATGCGCCAGCGCCTGCATCATTCGGGCAACGTCGGCCACATCACCCGGGCCGATCGGGCTTCGCTTCCGCCAGACGCCGGCTATCCCGCACATGGTCTGCCGCTCGGCCTGGCCTGGTTCATGGGTCTCCCCGTGACATCAAGAGCAGCGCTGCCTGGAAGGTCACCGCAGCAATCTAGCGAGAACCCCGCAGCCCGCAAGCGGGGATCAGAAGCCGTTCTGGATGCGCTCGAAGATGACGTTGGTGAAGGCTGATATCTGGGCGCCGATGAACGGACCGGTCAGCGCCACCACCAGCATGATGGCGACGATCTTGGGCACGAAGGTCAGCGTGATTTCCTGGATCTGCGTCAACGCCTGGATCAGGGCGATGCCGATGCCGACCACCATGGCGACCAGCACCACCGGCGCGCACGCGGTCAGAACCGTCCATACCGCGTACTGGACGATATCGAGAGCGTCGGCCTCGTTCATGGGTTCGCTCGGCTACAAGGTCTAGCTTGCGGCCTTGACCGAGACACCGGGGCCGACCGCGATTTCAGTGCCGTTCTGCAGAACCGCGATCAGACCACTGCTCGCCAGGCGAACCGAGCTGACGGTGCCGGTGGTCTTGCCGTCGGCTGAGGTAATCGAACGGCCGATCAGCGCGTCCGCTTGCGACAGCGCCGAGGACTGCATGATCTGGTCGAGCTTGGTGTTGGTCTGCACAGACTGCTCGACCTGTGAAAAGGTGGCGAGCTGAGCGACATACTGCGTCGAATCCATTGGCTTCGTCGGATCCTGGTTCTTCATCTCAGCGATCAGAAGCTTCAGGAAGGACTGATAGTCGACCGCCGTCTTGGAGGTCTGCTGGTTGGCCTGGTTGGCGCCAACCGGTATCGTCGTCGTCATGTCCACGTTCATTAGTATCGTGCTCCCACGGCCAGGGGGCGCGATGCGCCCGGGATGTCGTCATTGCCGCCAAGCGCGCGGCGTTCGAGCGCGTAGAGCGAGCGGATCGCCTTCAGCGCCTCGTAGATGTGGTCTTCGCCGACCATGCGGTCGACCTGCTTCAGGGTGCCGCAAATCTGCTCATCCTCGAAGCTGGCCAGCAACAGCGGCAACGAGCGGCGGAACATGTCGCGGGCCTCGACCGCTCCGGCCGGGTTCATCAGCACCACCTGCAGGATGAAATATAGCTGCTTGAGCGGCGTCGAGGCGTCGTCGGCCTGGATCACATGGCTCTCGAGCAGAAACTGCACGTCATTCATCAGTTCAATGGTGACCTTGCGGTCGACACGGATCACGCCGCCGTTGATGTAGATCTTCTCATTCGGCTTCAGCGATATCTTCAGCGTGTTGGTCATTGAATGCCGTCCCTGATGATCTGGGACACCTCGATCAAGCCTTCGAAATTGTTGGTGCGGCCCTGGCGAACATCCTCGGTCTCGCGCAACAGCCACAGGCCGATGGAAATCAGGTTGGCGCGAAGTTCCTTGGGCAGAGCGTTGTCGCTCGAGCCGAGATCCTCGACGAAGGTCGTCCAGACGCGGTTGGTGAAATGCAGCGCCTCGATCGCCTCCATCGAGTTGCGGCCGGCGGCTGAGGCCGCCGCCAGCATGTCGATCGAGCGTGTCAGCAGCTCCCGCTCGCGATCCTTCGCGTCGGCAACGGAGTTGCTCTGGATATCGGCGTAGGAGAATTGGTACATTATGGGGGCTCTACCGTTCCGTGTCAGAGTTCTCAGGTCAGGTATTTCAACAAGCTAAGCTGTTGCAGGCGCGCTGTCAGCGCGAAAGAATTCTCGATGTGCTGCGTCAGGTTCGCGACACGGGTCGCTGCTTCAGCCGGGTCGACGCCTTCCAGATCGAGAATGTGCCGTTCGAAGAGATCGACCTGCGTCTTCATCCGGTCGGTGGCGTCGCTCACCCGTTTCTGAATGATGCCAGTCTGCGACTGGACCTGGCCGATGCCGCTCAGTGCCTCGCCAACCATTGTCGTCGAACGGCTGATAAGCGTGTCTTTCGCTGCCTTGCTGACGTTGCTGGACATCAGACTACTGACAATGGTCGCCGCCATGGCCAACTTGCGAATACCGTCCTGGTTGGCGCTGGTCGAGGTCGGGGTGTTTTCGTTGAGCGCTATGCGGCTGACGATCTGCTGGTCGGTGGCGTTCGACCAGTTCGCCTGCCAGCCCGCGCCGAAGAACTGCGGCTGGACATCGTTGGTGATGAAACTGTCCATCTGGGCGGCTGTAATGTTGGCCGCTGCCGGATCGGCTGGGGTAAAGCCGAAGCGCGCGACGAAGGAGGCGTCAAAGGCGGCCTTGGCGGACGAGCCAGCAGCCGAGAAGTCATTGATCGGCTTGACGTCGGTGTTGGTGCCCGCGAACAGATACTCGCC
Organism: Mesorhizobium sp. INR15; assembly: GCF_015500075.1. Classification (NCBI taxonomy): domain Bacteria; kingdom Pseudomonadati; phylum Pseudomonadota; class Alphaproteobacteria; order Hyphomicrobiales; family Phyllobacteriaceae; genus Mesorhizobium; species Mesorhizobium sp. INR15. Next base: position 2,252,621 of record NZ_CP045496.1, read on the forward strand.
ATTCACACTTGTGTTGAGGATCGAGGTGAGCTGCTGCAGGGTCGAATTGCCGGCGGACTGCGTGATGCTGTTGGCGCCGTCGCCGGATGAGGCGCTGGTCAGGCTGGAGAGGAGGCTCTGGGCAGCGGTGGAGAGCTGGCCAAGCGAGGTCTGCGTCGCGGAAAGCCGGGCGCTGATCAGGCCGTTGGAATCGACGATGCCGTTCAGGCGGTCGAGGTCGCGCGAGAAGGTGACAGATTGCGCGGTGCGCGCGCCCAGGGCCAGCCCGACATCGGCGACCCTGCCGGTCGAGGACTCTTTCGTGGCTTTGACGAGATCCGCCTGCATGCGCATCTGCTGGTAGCGCATGGCGTTCGTGAGGGCAGCCGAAGAGACTGAAGTCATGGATTATCCCACCGCACTGAGCAGAGCCGTCAACATGTCGTCGACGGTTTTCATCATTCGGGCCGATGCCTGATAGGTGTGCTCGAGATCGAGCATCAACGACATTTCCTGGTCGACATTGACGCCTGTCGCGTTGGACAGGGCATCGGCGGTACGCTGCGCGAGAGCCTCTTTGGCGTCAGCCGCGGTCGAGGCTTGCTGACGGACGCCCTGAAACCAGCCAATCGAATTGGCGGCGTAGTCGGAGACGCTGGACGTGACCGAAATCCCGGCGGCCGGGTCAAAGCTCATCGGCTGGTCGAGCTTGTCGCCATAGGCAACCAGAAGCGTGGAGTAGGAGGCGCCACCGCTGGTGTTGGCGACATAGGCAGCCCCGTTGGCACCGCCGTCCCGCAACACTGTCGGGCTGCCGCCGGCGCTCGGATCCATCGCCGCGTTGACGCTTATCGTGCTGGCAAGGCCGTTGATCAGTGTGGCGGAAGGCGGCACGCCCGGCGCGCCCGGCCATGTGAACAAGCCCGCTGCATTGGGCATGGACGGCGCGGTTTCGGCAAAGGCGGTGATCAGCCCGCGCGCCGTCTCGTCGAGCTGGCTCTGCATGGTCGCGGCGACACCGTCGCGCAGCTGCAGCATGCCGGCGAGCTTGCCGCTGGCGGTGGTGTTGCCGCCGCTTCCCGCCGAAATCGGCACATTGTCGATGTAGACGGCGTTGCCGGCCGCCCCGGCGGCATAGCCGGACGATGGCGTGAAGGTGACCGAGCGCGGGATGGTCTCGAACAGCGTGGTGCCATCGGCGGTGTTGACGACCATGTCATTGTCGCCGCGCGTGAAGGTCGAGACCGGGATATAGTCGGAGATCTTCTTCAACAGCGCATCGCGCTGGTCGAGCGCATCGGATACGTCGGTGCCCGAGCGGGTTCCCGAGATCACCGCACGGTTGGCATCCTGGAACTGGCCCAGCAGCGAGTTGAGGTCGTTGACCGCGGTGCCGATCTCGCCATCGGTCTGGGTGCGGAAATCCTGGATGGCCTTGCTGCCGTCATTCAGCGAGCGCACCACCTGCTTGGCCGCGTCGATGACAGTGGAGCCGATATTCTGGTTGGACGGCGAGGTGGCGTATAGCTGCAGCGCCTTTTGCAGATTGGCGATCGCTGTCGAGGGCGAGGACGCGTTGTCGACGCCATTCACGGAAAGGCCGAGCCTGTCCATTCCGCTGTAGAGCGCGTTCTGGCCGCTATAGGCCGAAAGCGCGCTCAGATTCTGGCGAAACAGCAAGTCGTCGGTGGCGCGCTGGATATCGACCGACCGCGCGCCCGGTGCCGTGCTGGTGACGACGGCTATGCGGCGGGAATAGTTTGGATTATCGGCATCCGCGACATTGCGGGAGACGACGGCGGTCTGCCGTGATGTGGCTAGAAGCGCCGACTGGGCGATGTTCAATGCAGTGGACAGCGACATGCGGGTCTTTCACGGGCGGCGCCCGTTGTTATCTCTTCAGGTTGACAAGGACGTCCATCAGATCGGAACCGGTCTGGAAGACTTTCGAATTGGCGGTGTAGCTGCGCTGCGCCGCGATCATGTCGGTCAGTTCTTCGGCGATATCGACGTTGGAGTTCTCAAGCGCGCCGGAGACGATGGAGCCGAGCTTGCCTTCATTGGCGAAGCCGACACGAATGGAGCCGGAATCCGTGCCTTGCGCGTAGACGTTTCCGGGAAGGGCCGCCAACTGGTCCGGGCTCTGCACGTCGGCCAGCGGAATCTTGTAGAGCGGCTTGGTCGAGCCATCCTTGTACTGCGCCAGGATCGTGCCGTCCTTGCTGATCTGAATCTTGTCGATGGTGCTCGGCGCGTTGCCGTTGACCTGGGCGTCGGTAACGGTGAAGCCGGTGCCGAGCTGGGTCAGTTTGGACAGGTCGAGGTTCATGGCGGCGCCGTTCGGCACGGTGAACGAAACGCTCGTGGGAGTGCCGGTGAGCTGGCCGGTGGTGGTGTCGAAGGTCAGGTTGGCTGACCCGAGCGCGCCGCCGGTATAGGGGAACCCTGTTCCAGGCGTGGCCTTTGACTGATCGAAGACCGCAACCTGCCAGGTGCCGGCGCCCGTGTTGGTGAAATAGACGTCGAGCAGCTTCTTGTTGCCGAGATTGTCGTAGGCGACCATCGAGGATTTCGACGTGTACTGCGCGGTCGCGGCGTTGGCGCCGGGCAAGTTGCCGGCCACGACAGGGGTCGCGCCCGCGGGCAGGTTGCCGCTGAAGCTGCCCTGGGTGCTTGGCGTTGCCGTCATCGCCTGGTCGGAGATGACCACCGGCTCCAGCCCCTCGAAGCCGTTCACAGTCGCCGCCGGCACGCCGTTGGCGTAACTGTAGCCCATCAGCTGAAAGCCGGCCGCGTTGACCAGCCTGCCTTGCGCATCGGGGACAAAGGCGCCGGCACGGGTGAGGAAGGGCGTTCCGCTCGGATCCCGAACGACAAAGAAACCGTCACCGCTGACGGCGAGGTCGGAGACCGAGGTCGTGTACTGCAGCACGCCCGGATCGCTGACCGCCTTGCGGATCGTCGTGGTGACGCCGCCGGAATTGTAGGCGCCGCCGGTTGACGGCATCACCAGTGTCGAAAATTCGGCCGAAGAACGCTTGTAGCCGGTGGTGTCGGAATTGGCGATGTTGTCGGCTGTCGTCGACAGGCGGTTCGCCTGCGCGTTCATGCCGGAAACACCGGTCCGCATCATTCCGTAAAGGCTCATTGAAAGGTCTCCCGAGTGTCCATGCCACTGGCTTCGAGGCTACGCGTTGTGTCTTGCGCGAAGCTGGCGCGGCGTCGCATCAGAACACGAGCCGGTAGCCGAGAAAGCGCTTGGAATCGATCGGATCCGTGCCCAGCTTCTCGCGCAGCTTCTTGCGCAATTTGCTGATGTGGCTTTCCACCACGTTCTCCTCGACCTCTTCGTCGAAGATGCCGTAGATGGCATTGAAAACCTGGGTCTTGGTGACGCGGCGTCCGCGATTGCTCGCCAGATATTCGAGGATGCGGCGCTCGCGGCGCGGCAAGGGCAGGGGCTGGCCATCGATCTCCGGATCGCGGCCGTCCATGAAGATGCGCATGGCGCCGATCTCGGTGTAGGAGACGTCTTCCTGGGCACGGCGGCGGATGGCGGTGATGCGGGCAAGGATTTCGCGGATGTGAACCGGCTTGCGGATGACGTCGTCGACGCCGCTCTCGAACAACCGCAGCGTGTTCTCCAGCGAGTGCTGCTCGCTCAGTGCTATGACCGGTGCGCCCGTGCGATCGCGGATCTGCCGGGGAGAGATGGCACCTTCACGGCAGTCGCCGATGAGGAAGGCCCTGACCGACCTCAGATCGGTGTCGGCCGCCGAGCTTACCCACTCACCGAACTCGCCTGGCGCAAAGCCCGCGCAGGCGACGCCCTCACGATCAAAAAGTGAATTGTATCCCTCTGTTACGAGCTCTCGCTCGTCAACGATTACAATCATCGGCCCGCCTCCGAATCAAATTATTTGCCCCGTGAAGAAAGGGGTATCCGCTGGCGGGAATCCTGAACAACCGTCATTTCTTGTAGCTAGTTTCTTGGGAGTCGGGAATCGTTTCAGTTGCATTAGCGCATTGCAACATAGTCCGACGGGCCTGCTTCGATCATCTCTTGAACAACAGTATTGGGGCGGTGCGGCTCGTGATTGAAAAAGTTGAAGGCGCTTATGGGTTGCAGAAGGTCCGCGCGTTAGAAGTCCACTTTCCAAAGCCGGTCGCGACCATGTTGGCGATGACCCTGCAGACATAAATCTTCTGCGCCGGATCATTGTCGGGACCGGCATGATAGCGGGCGACAGCCATCGACCAGGTCTCGTGGCGGGCATGCAGACTGGCCAGGAAGCGCGCCGCGTAGTCGACGTTCTGATGCGGGTCGAGCATGTCCTCGACGCTGCGGAAATGCGATGCGTGATAGTGGTGATTGATCTGCATGCAGCCAAGGTCGATCAATGTCTTGCCCTCGCGCCGGGCGTTGGCGAAGGCGGCAAGCGCCTCACTTCGGCTCCTTGGAAAAACTGCTTTTCCCTCTATATTCAAGGCATTAGGTTGAAGACTGCCCTTGTTGCCGGTCTCGGTCAGGCCGACAGCATAGAGGATGCCGGCGGGCACGCCGTAGCGATCGGCGGCGCGCAGGATCTCCGGCTCGCAGGGATTGGCGGCGGCGAATGCCGTGCCGCCGGCAAGGCTAGATAAACATATCGCCGCCAGCACGTTCGCGAGCCGGCGAACCGGCGCGACCGAATTCCTGTGCGTCATCTTTGCGGTTCCTTCCCGGTTGCTGGCCGCCGGCTCCACCATTGTCGCCGCCTGAATTTCCGGGCTGAAAGGATGACTGGTCGCGGCCTGTTGCCGAAGGCAAGGAGCCGGTTGCATCGGTGCGGGTCGCTGCGGGAACCGCTACCGAAGGTTGCAGGATCGTGACCTTGTCAACCTCGAAACCTAGCCCCCGCAGCGACTTGACGATCGCTTCGCTGTCGGCGCTGAGGCGGCGATGGGCATCATGGGTTTCAGGCTTCAACTCAATCGAAAGTTGCTCTCCCGAGAGCCTAAGAGTGGCTGTAACCATGCCCAGCTCTGCGGGGTGAAGTTCGATCTTCAACATATGTGTCGGAACGGCAACAGAGGAGGCCAATTGACCGGCGGCCGAGGGAGATGAAAGTGTCTGTTGCGGGCCGCCATCGGTGGCTATGGCGCTGACAACGTTGAGCGCTGCCTGGCTCATCGGGTTCTGCGCCGGCGCCGGGAAGCTGCGTTCGGAAACCACGTCGATGCGGCCGGCGGACGATGACTGTTTTCCGGGTTCGGGCCGCATGGAAGACTGGACATCCTCGATGCTCTTCATCGCCGGCCCGGCATGCTTCGCCTGCACACCAGGGACATCAGCCGCCGATACGCCCGGCAATGGCTGCGCGCCGGCCGTACTTTCACGCTTTGGCATGGCGGAGTCAGCACCGGCATCACCTGGGGCCTTGCCGTCAAGCGCGGTCAAAGGCCCATCGACGAGCGAGGCCTGCTCGGGCTTCGACATGGTCTCCAGAACTTCGCGTCCCACCGATTTCGACCGGTAGAGTTTCGACAGCGGCGCCTGCCCGTCGAGTGCGGGATCCTGTGCCGCCTCACCTGTGGCCGCGTCACGCCCACCTGCCTTGGCCGCCGTGGAGAAATGGCGCAAATCGTGAAATGCAATGAGCAGCGGCAAGTCGTCCTGGAGCGGCGCGGTGTCGGCATCGGAGGCCGCCTCTTCAGTGTCGGCGGCGTCCTTGTGCGACTTGGCGTCCGCGCTGTCCTTGGCGACTTTCGCGGCTTGCCCCTTGGCCGGGGCGGTCTTTCCGGAGTCAGCCGTCGTGGCTTCACCCTTGCCGCCGTGACCGCCAAAGGCAGCGGCGGCAAGCTTTGCCCAGCGCTGCTCGCGTGATCCCGTTTCGGCCGCCGGCTGCTTTTCAGGCCGAGCCGGGCTTCCGGCTCCGCCCAGCATTTCGCCGAAGCCTGTGTCTTTCTTGCCTCCAGCGGCCGATTGGTCCGACGAAGCGCGAGCTGAGGCGAATCCTGGCAAAGCCGGGCCGACATTGGTGGTCATTTCGGGGCGGCTCCAAGCATCTGGTCGATCAAATCGAGCTGTCGGCGTGTTTTGGTCATGGCGGCATCTGTCGGATCGACAGGGCCGGCAACCGTCACTGCCGCCGAGGCCGGCAGGATGGTCGCCCCACCCGCTGGGGCGGCCGCGACGGCAGGCGTGACGGGCGTGCTGGCCACGGGCGCGGCTGGCGCGCTGGCAACGGCGGCGCCGGAGGCAGCGGCCACGGCGGGCTGTTCTGAAAGTACGCCTTCGACCGGCGGCAGTCCGGTTTCATCGGCGCTTTGTGGAGCAGCTGCGTCAGGTTCGTCCTTGAGACGGGAGGCCGGCTCTTTCGTCGGAAGTGGAGCCGGCGGCGCCACCACCTGGCCTGAAATGGCCTGCGCGGCATCGAGCAAGGCGCGGTCGCCTTCCGACAGTTTGCCTCGGTCGATCTTGTCCAGCCTCGCACGGACGTCGTCCATGGTGCCGGAGGTCACGGTGGAGAGGCTGGCATAGAGTAGCGCGCGCGGATCGTCCTGGTTGTGGATGCCGTCACGGCCTTGCTCGGCCCGCGCCGAAGCAAAGGCCGACAGATCATTCAGGCCGTCGATGGCGGCACGGCGGGCAATGCGCAGATAGATCACCTTCTCGCGCTCGGGATCCATCATCGAGGTGATGTCGACGAGTTTGTCCTGACTGATCGCCATGTGCAGCGCGATGACACCTGACACGAAAGAGTCCGCGAACTGGCTGGCGTAGGGAGAGTAGAGATAACGTTCGACATACTGGGTTGAGCCACGCGCGAAGCGCGCCGCGTCGCCCTTCGCCGCGGCAATGCCGATCGAACGGCGCAAGGCGGCCTCCTCGACCAATGTGCCGGGGCTGAGCAACTTGGCTTCGTCGAGCAGCACGAGGGCCGCCGCCGGTTCGTCGGTGGCTAGCAGTGACCCCTTGACCAGGGCGAGGAAGGCGCCGAGGTCCGTGGGCAGCGTCATCGGATCAATCGGCCTCAGGGCCTCGATCGCCTCGCCGGGCCGGCCGTTCAGGTAGTCCATGACACCCTTGGCGATGGCAAGGCTTTGCGGGTCGGGCGTGGCGCGCGATGCGGCGGCCTCGACGGTCACGGGGTTGCCGCCGCTCATACCGTAAACCAGAAGGGCGCGAAAATTCCTCGGATCCTTGAAATCCTCGGCATTCGCCTGGCGCAAGCGCGCGTCGGTCATCTCAAGCAGCTTGGCCTGCATCGGCATCGCGGCGTGATCACCTGCGGCGATGCGGTCCTGGACGAGCTGCAATGACCGCACCAGCTGATAGGGCTGCAACGCGTCCTGCGCATGGCCGGCCGACGGGTGCGCGACGGTCAACAACAGGCCAAGGCCAATCACATGGCTGGTGATGGCCGCCCGCTTCATCCGCCCGTCGCCATCATGATCTCGATGCGGCGGTTGACCGCCGACATCGGGTTGGCGGCATCCTTCGGCTGGCGGTCGGCAAACCCGGCGACTTCGGTGATGCGGCGCTCATCGACGCCGCCGCGAACCAGCATGTAATAGGCGGAATGCGCGCGGGCGGTGGAAAGGCGCCAGTTGTCATAGGTGCCACCGCGGAACGGCCGCGCATCGGTGTGTCCGTTGATGCTGATGGTGCCTTTCTGGCTGTTGACGATACGGCCGATCTTTTCCATGGCCAGCACCAATTCGTGGCTCGGCAGCGCCGAGCCGATCTCGAACATTCCAAAATCGAGCTGGTCGGTGATCGAGATGACGACGCCCTTGTCGGTGGCTTCGACCGAGACGCCATCGTGCAGCTTGTCGCCGGGCTTGAAAGCGTCGGCAAGTTGCCGCTTGACGTCGGCCGCTGCTTTAAGGGCGGCAGCCGTTGGCGCCTTCTCCTGGACGTCAGGCTTCTCCTGGACGTCGGGCTTGGCGGGCTCCTGCGCTGCCGCGGATGCCTCGAGCTTGATTTCACCAGGCTTTGTGTCGCCAGCCTTTGCGTCGTCGGCCTTGGTTGCTGCCGTTCCGGGTTTCGATGCGTCCTTGGCAGCGGCTTCCTTCGCCAGAGGCTCGAGCGGAGCCGCTGTGAGGGGTGGCGCCGGCGGAACGGCCTTGACCTTGGGCACCTGCGTTTCGGCGGCCTTGTCGCCCGGCTTGACCGGATCGCCCTCGATCCTGGCGCGCTCGGCACTTGCCTCGGCGGCGGGCGCTGCCACTTGCTGCGACCAGAAGTCCGGCTCGAACGGATCGCGGTAGGACGCGCCGCCGGATGCGCCGGTCGCTGGTCCCGCGCTCTGCGCGCCGCCGTCGCCCTTCTGGCTGACATTCTGCTGGACGCCCGTGTCTGCGGCGATCTCGGAAAGCACGGCGTAGGGGTCCGCGAAAAGATGCTCGTCGGAATGCTCGGCCTGCTGCTGTGCCGGCTTGTCCTGCTTCTTGTCGGAAGAGCCGGCGCCGCCGTTGCCGTTCTCGCCAGTCTTGGCAGTCGCCTCCTTGGGGTTGTCACCGCTGAGGCCCATCGCGGCCGGGCCGTCGCCGAGATCCTCGAGGCCCTTGCGGCTTGAGTTGCGGTCGACCAGCTTGACCGGATTGAAGTAGCTGGCCACGGCCGCCTTGGTCTGCTCATTGGCCGCGTTGATCAGCCACATTACCAGGAAAAAGCACATCATGGCGGTCATGAAATCGGCGAAAGCGATCTTCCAGACTCCGCCATGGTGACCTTCGTCATGGTCGTGGTGACCACGCTTGACGATGATGATCTCGTGGGGAGGGTGCGCGGCGTCGGCGACGCTCATGACAGCACCTCGGAAAGCGTGACCGCCCATTCAGCCATGCGGGTTTCGAATACGGTCTCGTCGATCATGACGGTGAGATCGAAACCAGGCGACTCGACGAAATCAAGATTGGCCGCACGCGGGCCGAGCGAAGCCCTCAATGTCTCGAACAGGGAGAGCGGTCCGCGAACGGAAATGCGCACCGCCTCGGAGTCGCCGACTGCCTCACGAACCGAGCGAACCAGCGCCTCCAGCGAGCGCCTCTGCAGGTCGTCGCTGACGATGCCGCCGATGATACGGGCGACGGTCGCGGCGACAAGCTCGGTGACGCGCGCTTCCATGATGTCGATGCGCGAGGATACAGCCTTGCCGACGTCGTCACCGAGGCCCTCGAGAAATGCCTTGGCTTCATCGGCATTGGCCTGCCGTTCGGCTTCGAGCGCTGCTTCGTGGGCGATCGACAGACGCTCTTCCAGAGCGGCCTCGGCCTGAACCACCGCTTCGGCAATCAGCGTGCCGATATCGGCCTGGGGCGAGGCTGCCTGCTGGTGCTCTTCCGGCATGGTCGCGGTCGCGGCCTTGGGCTGGCTGATGCGCTGCGCGCGCGTGCCGAAATCCGGCAGAAGATCGAAAAGGGCGGCGGAGGGCATGGTCTAGCCCGCCACTTCCTGGGCAGCCCATTTGCGTAGGATCTGCGCGGTGCGCTCCTCGTTGATGTCGACCATTCTGGCAAGCCGCTCCTGCGGCGCGGGCCTGATCTTCTGGCGAAGATCGTCGAGCGGAGTAGAGCTGGGGCGCGTGCCCGGCAGGGCGCCAATGGCGACGCCTTCAGCGGAAGCCGTTGCGTCCGGCGTCGGCAGCGAGCGCTGAACTTCGTCGAAGTTGGGGCCGGCGATGGCTGGCGTGGCCTTTGCCGTCAAGGCGGCGGCCATCGGCCGCAAGCCGAAGAAAGCCACCAGGAACACCACCACGATGAATGCGCCGGCATTGATCATGGTGCCGGCATGCTGGCCGATGGAATCAAGCATTCCGGCTTGCGGAATGGCTTCGCCATCGAGCCCGTCGATGAATTCGACCGCCGAGACGTCGATGACGTCGCCACGCTTGTCGTCGAGGCCGGTGGCCGAGGAGACCATCTTCTGGATGTCGGCGACGCGCTTGGCAATCAGCTCCGGCGTGGCATCCTTGCCAAGAATGGTCATCAGCCGCTGTTGATTGACGACAACGGCGATCGACATCTTGGTGACGGTGTAGCCGTTGGAGACGGTCGCGATCTTCTTCGAATTGATCTCGTAATTGGTGATTTCTTCCTTGCGGTCGTTCTTCGATGAGGATTGCGGGCCATCAGTGGCGGTTGCCTGAGCCTCGGGCAGGTTCTGCTCGACGCTGGCCGGGGTCGAGGCCTGCTTCTGGTTGTTGGCTTCGTTGGCGCGGACCGACTGGATGGAGCGCTCGACGCGGGAGTTCGGGTCGAAAATCGTTTCCTCGGTCTGGCGGGTGTCGGTGTTGACGTCGGCCTTGACGCTGGCGCGGAAATTGTCGGGGCCGAGATAGGGCGTCAGCGCGCGGCGGATGTTGTCGCCGATCTGCGCCTCGACGGTCTGCTCGACGCCAAGCGTGCGGGCGGCACTGGTGTTGGAGGGATCGTCACCGGCGGCAAGCAGGTTGCCGTTGGAATCAAGCACGGTCACCTTGTCGGCCGAGAGACCGGGAACAGCGGCGGCGACGAGATGGCGGATCGACATGGCGCTCTTCTCTGCATCGATGCCGGAGTAGCGGATGACCACCGAGGCGGAGGGCTGCTGCTCGTCGCGGCGGAAGTTGGCGCGTTCGGACATGACGATGTGGACGCGCGCCGCCTTGATGCCGGATATCGACTGGATGGTGCGGGCGATCTCGCCTTCAAGCGCCCGCACGCGGGTGATCTGCTGCATGAAGGAGGTGAGGCCGAGCGAGCCAACATTGTCGAACAACTCGTAACCGGCATTGGCGCTGGTCGGCAGGCCCTTTTCAGCGAGCAGCATGCGCGCCTGCGCGGTGGTGCCAGCCGGCACCAGCACGGAAGTGCCGTCCGAGCCGACGTCAAAGCCGATACCGGCTTCGCCCAGCACCAGGCCGATCTGGTTCACGTCGGCGCGATCGAGCCCGACATAGAGCGTCTCATAGGCAGGGCGGTTGAGATAGACCGAGGCGACGCCGATGACGGACATCACCAGGATGGCGATGCCAGCCAGCATGGCGAGGCGCTTCACACCGAATCCGCGGAGATTCGAGATGATGCTCTGGATTTGTTCCGGCACGGTTCGACTACTCCCAGCATGACTGTCCGCCGGAACACTAGTCCTCGAAGCTTGTGCGAAAATGAAATCGGGCCGCGCTCATGAGCGCGGCCCGTCAATTGGAGAGCGAAAGGGTCGCGCCGGCGGCGCGACCGCTTAGTTCTTGAACAGCGACAGGATGCTCTGTGAGGAGCTGTTGGCGATCGACAGCGACTGGATGCCGAGCTGCTGCTGCACCTGCAGGGCCTGAAGGCGGGTCGATTCCTTGTTCATGTCGGCATCGACGAGCTGGCCGACGCCGCGGTCGATGGAGTCCATCAGGCTCTGTGTGAAGGTCTTCTGCAGGTCGATGCTGCTCTTGGCCGAACCAAGGATGGTGGCCGAGTCCGTCAACTGTTTCATCACGCCGTCGATCTTGGTGATCATCTGGGTGATGATGTCGTCGGTCACGCCGGCTGCCGTTATGTCGAGGTTGAAGGCGGAAATGTTGTCAACCTTGGCGACCGCGCCCGCCGCGGTCTGGCCGGCGGTGTTGGCGGCGATATCCGTTGATCCACCTGCGATCGAAGCTGAATAGGCCGTGTCATACAAGGTCTGCGCCGCTCCCGTGGAGTAGACCGATGTCTGGCGGTCGAGAATGCCCTGGTTCTTGACGGCGGTGGAAAGGCCTGAATCGAAGAGCTTGGTGCCTTCGACATCGATGTTGATCGTTCCGAGCTGGACGGCGCCGGACGAAGAGCGGTTGAAGGAAGACACGATCTGGGCGTCGGCCTGGACGCCGTCATTGGCAGCGGCGACCTGCTTTGAGGTCACCGACAGGAAGTTCGATCCCGAGAAGGTCGCCGCATCGGCGAACGACTTCATCTGTGTCTGGAGCGCGGTGATTTCGGTCTGCGTCTTTGCCTTGGCGGCGTCGGTCTGTCCGACGGTCGAGAGCAGCTTGGTCTTGATCTTGTCGATCGTCGTCAGCACGTTGTTCATGCCGGTGTAGGCGGTATCGACCTTCGAGGCGCCGAGGCCGAGCGCGTCCTGCACGGTTGACAGGGCCATGTTGTCGGAGCGCATCGTGGTCGCGATCGACCAGTACGCGGCATTGTCCGAAGCCTGGGAGACCCGGTAGCCGGTGGAGATTCGGGCCTGTGTCTGTTCAAGTGACTTGTTGGTGGCGTTGAGGCTTTGAAGTGCGGTCAGCGCCGCAGCGTTCGTCATGATGCTTGCCAAGAAACTCGCTCCTTCTCTAAAGCCGGGCATGCCCACACAGGCCGGATCGGCCTGCTCACCGATTGCCATCGAGCCGCTCCGGCCGATTCGACAACCTGTTGTAAGCTATTGGTTAACCATGACTACCGCGTTATGGTTAACAGCCTGTTAAAAGTCAGCTTCGAGAGTTAAGGAACGAGGGTTGCGCGAGCCTTGAGCGAACGCAAATCGGGCCGCGCTTTTGGCGCGGCCCGATGTCCGGTTTCAGTGGGTCGAGAGCGATTAGCCGCGGAAGAGCGACAGGATCGACTGCGACGAACCGTTGGCGATAGACAGCGCCTGGACGCCCAGCTGCTGCTGGACCTGCAGGGCCTGAAGGCGGGTCGATTCCTTGTTCATGTCGGCATCGACGAGCTGGCCGACGCCGCGATCGATGGAGTCCATCAGGCTCGAGGTGAAGGTCTTCTGCAGATCGATGGAGCTCTTGGCGGCGCCGAGCTTGGTGGCGGCGGTCGTCATGTCCTTGAGAGCGGCGTCGACGACGGTCATCATCTGCGAGATCTGGCTGTCGCTGGCTGCCGTGGTGCCCGAGAAGATGGCCATGCTGGCGACCGAATAGGTGTCGGTAGCCGCAGCGGCAGCGCCGAGGGTCGGGGGCGCGGCAGTCGTAACGGCAGCGCCGGTGGTGCCGAGGCGGGCCGTGTCGAGGATGCCCTTGGCAGTCGGAGCCGCGCCGCCGTCATAGAGCTTGATGTTTTCCACCTTGACGTCAATCGTCGAGATCGAAACAGCACCAGCCGCGTCGCGGTTGAAGGCCGAAACGATCTTCACGTCGGCTGCCGTGCCCGAAGCGGTGGACACTGAAAGCATGTTGGTGCCGGAGAAGGTGGCGCCAGCAGCGTAGGCCTTCAACTGGTCCTGAAGCGCCTTGATTTCGACCTGGGTCTTTTCCTTCGAGGCGTCGGTCTGGCCGTAGGAAGCGGTCAGCTTCTGCTGGATCGAGTTGATCGTGGTGATCGCGCTGTTCATGCCGGTGTAGGCGGTGTCGACCTTCGAAGCGCCGAGGCCGAGCGCGTCCGAAACGGTGGACATGGCCTGGTTGTCGGAACGCATCGTGGTGGCGATCGACCAGTAGGCAGCGTTGTCCGAAGCCTGGGAGACGCGATAGCCGGTGGAGATGCGGGACTGGGTGGTGGCGAGGTTGTTCTGGGTGACGTTAAGGCTCTGCAGCGCGGTCAACGCCGCGGTGTTCGTCATGATACTGGCCATGGTACTCGTACCTTGTTTTTACACGTGTTTTTTTGGCATACCGGCTTCTCCGGTATGACGGTACGGCATCATGCCAATGATCTCTTTTGGACCACCCGCCATCTGCGAGCGAATATGGCGGCAAGTCCCTACCAAAGACCTAAACGGGACGGTTAATCGAAAATATATTGCGTAAATTTTGAGCTAAAGGCGCCATGCGCCAAAGGCGATCAGTTGAAGGATCGCACCAGGCTGCCGACAAGCAGATTCCAGCCGTCGATGAGGACGAAAAACAGGATCTTGAACGGCAGCGACACCACCGTTGGCGGCAGCATCATCATGCCCATCGCCATGGTGATCGTGGCGACGATCAGGTCGATGACCAGGAACGGCAGCACGATCAGGAAGCCGATCTCGAAGCCGCGCCGGATTTCCGAAATCATGAAGGCTGGGACAAGAATCCGCAGATCGACGGTTTCCTTGGCCACCACCTGACCCCGCTCGCGGGCGAGGTCGGCGAAAAGATCGAAATCCTTGTCACGCACATTGCGCAGCATGAAGGTGCGGAACGGATCCGAAATCTTCTCGAAGGCTTCGGTCTGGCTGATCTGGTTGTCCATCAGAGGCTTGACGCCAGTGTTCCACGCCTGATCGAAAGTCGGCGCCATGACGTAGAAGGTCATGAACAGCGACAGCGAGATCAAAATCAGGTTGGCCGGCGTCGACTGCAGGCCGATGCCGGCGCGCAGGATCGAGAAGGCAATGACGAAACGGGTGAAGCTGGTCACCATGATCAGCAGGCCCGGCGCTACCGACAATACGGTCAGCAGGCCGAACATCTGAATGATGTAGCCGACGGTGCTGCCGTCGGCCTTGCCGATGCCGCCCAGGTCCAGTTGCTGGGCTCCGGCCAGCGTTGTGGCGGCAATGACGAGCGCGGATGCGAGGAGGAGCTTTCTCATTCAACCAACAACGTCATGATGAGAACCTGCTTGACGTGACCGCCGCTGCGGATCGCCGCTCGATCCTCGATGTCGGCCTTCAGATGCTGATAACCGCTGGCGCCTTCGATCTGATGCATCTTCAAGGTGCGTACCAGAGCCAGCAGATCCTGGTGGATATCGTCGGTCATGGCCTGCGGCTGCGGCGCGTCGTAGACGACAGACACTTCCATCCGGATCCAGGTGTCGGTCGGAGAGGCCATGTTGGTGGTGATCGGAGCCAGCGCGACGAGTGTCGGGCCGATGCCCGGCGCCGATGCGGCCGACTTTTCGGTCTTGCCTTGGTTTTCGGGTGCGGCGGGCACGGATTCCGGCCCCCCGGCGCCCTTGAGGTAACCGCCCGACAGCCAACCCATGCCGACAGCCGCCGCCGTCACCACCAGAAGCATGGCGAGCTGGACGACAAGGGAGGGCCCTTTCTTGGGCAGGACCTGTTCGGCATTGGCCACAGCGCTATTCTCTCTTCCTAGAAGGGCAGGACCTGATCGAGGACCTGCTGGCCGTAGGCGGGCTGCTGGACCTCGGTGATACGTCCGCGCCCGCCATAAGAGATGCGCGCTTCGGCGATGCGTTCGTAAGGAATGGTGTTTGAAGCGCCGATATCGGCTGGCCTGACGAGGCCGGCGATGGTCAGCACCCGCAGCTCGGAATTGACGCGCACTTCCTGCGAGCCGCTGATGATCAGGTTGCCGTTTGGCAGGACATCGGTGACGACGGCGGCGACATTCAGATCCAGGCTTTCCGACCGCTTGATCTCGCCGTCGGCATTGGTCGATGTGTTGGAACTCAAACCGGCGTTGCCCTTGCCACTTGTGCTGTACTGATCCCATCCGAGCGCGACATCGTAGCCGAGCTTGCGTCCGGAGGTGCGGCTCCTGTCGTTCTGGTTCTTGAAGTTGGCCCGGTCGTTGATCTTGATGTTGACGGTTAGAATGTCGCCGGGCGACAGCGCCCGCGGATCTGTGAACAGCCGGCTCTGGCGATCATCCCACAGCGAGAATTTCTTCACCGGCGCGCGCGGGCTCTGTGGGTAACGGTAGAGCGAGGATGTGCTGTCGCCATCGATGCCTGAACCGACCGGCGACAACGACGGGTCCCTGCCGACCTGCTTCAAATCGGATCCGCAACCGGACAGCACGCCGATCGCAAGCAGGATGAGCGTTTTGCGAATCATGACGGATCTACCCTTCGGGCTGCGCTGGCCATGATGCCGGTGAGCGTCGCCGCCGCCTTCTGGTCCATTTCATTGAGGATGACGCCGGCCTTGCGTGACTCGAGCTTCATCAGGATAGCCGCCGCGAGGTCGGCGTTGACGATTGCCAGGCGTTCGGCCGCGGCATCGGGTTTCATGTCAGCATAGATCTTGACGACGCCGTCCTCGGCGCGGGCCAGAAAGACCTCACGCCGTTTCAGCCACGTCTCGTATTCGGTCTTCTTTTCATCCAGCGCCTTCATGCGCTGGTCGATGCCGGCCTGGAGCTGTTTGAGTTCCTCCGCCTGCAAGGCGTAGCGGCGGTCGCGGGCAGCGTCGGCGATGTTGGAACAGAAGCGCTGGATTTCGCTTTCGTCCGGCGCCTTTTCCTTGGTCAGCTGTTGCGGCGCCACGGGGGGCGGAGCCCCTGGAAGCACCTGGCGCACCGTCTCGGTGCGGGCGGGACCTCCAGCGAAGAGCGTGCCGGCAAGAACGGCAACCGCCAAAAGCGTTCCGGCGGGCCGGCGTTGGTGATGGTGAGGCAAAGCGTTGGTCATCGGCATGGCCTATTGAAGAACCAGGTCTGCTTGCAGGGCGCCGGCCGACTTGATGCCTTGCAGGATGGCGATGATGCCATCGGGCTTGACGCCGAGACGATTGAGGCCGGAGACCAGCGTCTGAAGGTCGGGTCCATCGAGCACAGCGACACGCGCATCTGGCCGGCTGGCATCAATGGCGGTGAAAGGTTCTACGGCTGTTTCGCCCTTCGAGAACGGCTCGGGCTGCACGACGCGCGGCGCCTCCGTGATGCGCACCGTCAGCGTGCCATGGCTGATGGCAACCCTGGAAATCTTGACGTCATTGCCGATGACGATGGTGCCGGTGCGCTCGTCGATGACGACGCGGGCCGGGGTGTCGGACTCGACGACGAGATTCTCGATCTCGGCATAGAAACGGGCTGCGGAGACACCTTTCGGCCTTCTAATCTGCACGGTGCGCGCATCACGCTCGGCCGCCACGCGCATGCCGAAGCGCTGGCTCGTATAATCGTTGATAGCGTCGGCGATGCGGATCGCGGTGGAGAAATCGGGATTGCGCAGCTGCAGCGTCAGCGTCGCCTGGTCGTCGAGCTCGGCTTGAACGGCCCGCTCGACGATAGCGCCGTTGGGCACGCGGCCGGCGGTAGGCACGCCTTGCGTCAGCGTTTCAGCCTGGCCCTTGGCGGTGAAGCCCGAAACGATGACCGAGCCCTGGCCGACGGCATAGATCTCGCCGTCCGCCGCTTTCAACGGCGTCATGATCAGTGTGCCGCCGGCAAGCGAGGTGGCGTCGCCCATCGAGGACACGTCAATATCGATGCGGGCACCCGACTGGACGTAGGGCGGCATGTTGGCGGTGACGATAACGGCGGCGACGTTCTTGGCGCGTGCGCTGCCGCCTTCCGTGGCGATACCGAGATTTTCGAGCATGGCGCGGATCGACTGTTCGGTGAACGGCGAATTGCGCAGGCTGTCGCCCGATCCCGCCAGGCCGATAACCAGGCCGTAGCCGACGAGCTGGTTGTCGCGCGAACTCTGCAGCTGGGCGATGTCCTTGATGCGCGCCGCGACCTGACCGGGGGGCAAGGAACTTGGGCCCGACGAAACGCGGAACATCCGCGTGGTGGTGGCCGGATCATATTCAGGATCGTTGAAAGCAGCGCCGTTCTTGGCGGCAAGCTCGCGCTTGGCCTTGGGGGTCAACCCATCGGCCAGCGCCGGCTGCAGGCCGAGCACCGTGGCAAGCAGTAGAGCAAACCCACGCATCATGAAGAGCTGACCCGAATGGTACCGTCGGCCATCACCGTGCCTGAGAAAATCTTGCCGCTGTCGGTGTTGCGAACCTTGACGAGGTCGCCCGCGGCGCCCGGCTGCAGCGTTACCGCGGTTGCCGAAATGGTCAGGCCTCCGGCAATGAAAAAGACTTGCACGGCCGCCCCTTGTTCGACCAGCCATGCGTCCCGGATGGCGGTGGAGGGGATGTAGCGGCCGGGCAGCAAGGTGCGCTTGGCAACCTTGCCGGTGAGTTCCTCGGCGCGGGTCACGACATCATCCGGCTTGTGCCTGCCGGCAACCAGCGTCACCTGCTTCAGGGTGGCGAGCTCGATGGTCTCGCCGGGATAGATGACCCGGTTGGGGATCAGCACGACCTCGCCGGCGGGTTGATTGCTGGCGATCTGCGTGGCCGACTGGTTGGCCGAGTCCTGGGCGAAAGCCGGCATGCCGCCGGCCACCAGCGCAAGGACAAGCGCGGTGCGGTGGAATGCGGAGCAGGAGATCGGCATGGCCATCATCCGTTACCTGATGTTCTTGGAAACGACGGAGGCCATGTCGTCGGCCGCCTGGATGACCTTGGAGTTCATCTCATAGGCGCGCTGCGCCGAGATCAGCTCGGTGATTTCCTTGACCGGATCGACGTTGGAAGCCTCGAGATAGCCTTGTTGGATGGTGGCGAAGCCGGGATCGCCGGGCACGCCGACATTGGCTGGGCCGGAGGCCGTCGTCTCCTGGAACAGATTGTCGCCGAGCGGCGCCAGGCCCGCTTCATTGGCGAAATTGGCGATCTGGAGCTGGCCGAGATTCTGCAGGTCGGTCTGGCCGTCGATGCGGGCGAAGACCTGACCTGTCTTGTTGATGATGACTTCGACGGCGTCGACGGGAACAGTGATCGCCGGGATGACGCTGGCGCCGTCCACCGTCACCAGCTGGCCGGTGGCGTTGGTGTTGAGGGCGCCGGCGCGGGTGTAGAGCGTGCCGCCATCGGCACCCTGGATCTGGAACCAGCCGCGGCCGGAGAGCGCCAGGTCGAAACTGTTGCCAGTGCTGGTCGGCACACCCTGGGTATGCACGTTGCGAACGGCCGTCGTCTTGACACCAAGGCCAATCGAGATGCCCTCCGGCACAAGCGATGCATTGGATCGGTTGGGCACGCCCTGGGTGCGATCGACCTGATAGAGCAGGTCGGAAAATTCGGCGCGGGCGCGCTTGTAGCCGGTGGTGTTGATGTTGGCGATGTTGTTGGCGATGACTTCCAGGTTCGTCTGCTGGGCATTCATGCCGGTGGCGGCGATAGCGAGTGCTTTCATGACTGAATTCCTCAGATGCCCATGCGGCTGACTTCGAGATATGCGGAAACCACCTTGTCGCGAATGGCGACGGCCGTCTGCAGCGCCTGCTGGGCGCTCATCACGGCATCGACCACCTGCCGCGTATCGGCGTCGCCCTTGAGCGCCTGCATCGATACCTGCTCGGCATTCTGCAATGTGTTGACGGTCTTGGAAGCCGCCTGGGTGACCATCTCGGCGAAGGAGGTGCCGATGCTGGTGCCGGCCACGGGTGCGGCGCCGCCCTGGAACAGGTCGGTCGTCACATCGGTGCCGCCGCCGATACCGGGCTTCAGCTGGAGCGCGTTGATACCGCCGACAATCATTGGTTCCTCATCAGATCGATGGTCATGGAAATGAGATCGCGCGCCTGCTTGACGACCTGAAGATTGGCCTCATAGGAGCGGTTGGCTTCAGTCATGTCGGCCATTTCGATCAGCACGTTGACGTTGGGCATCTTGACATAGCCCTTTTCGTCGGCGGCCTCGTTGCCGGGCTGGAATTCGATGGGAAAGTCACCGGGATCACGGTCGATCGAGTTCACCTCAACCGTCGAGCTGCCAGTCGCCCGATCGAGCTCCGAGACGAAGCTGATGGTCTTGCGGCGGTAAGGGTCGGAGCCTGCCGTCGTGCCGGTAGACTGGGCATTGGCAAGGTTTTCGGAAACCACGCGCAGCCGCTCGGACTGGGCGCCGAGGCCGGAAGCTGCGACTTTGAGGGCTGCGGTCAAGGCGTCCATGGTCAGCTCTTCACCGCCATCATCATCATCGAATGAAACGCCTTGACGATCGCCGTGTTGAGTTCGAAGGAACGGCGCACTTCGCCAGCCTTCATCAACTGATCTTCCAGCACCACCGTGTTCTTGGACGGCATGATCGCCCCGTCGGCTTCATCCGGCTTGACCTTGAAGCTGGCATTGGTGGCGCCGCCCAGATGCCCGGCCTGCGTGGCCTGCAAGGACACGACCGCGCGGTCGAGCACCTTTTCGAAGGGTTCGACGTCATTTGCCGTGTAGCCTGGCGTGTTGGCATTGGCGATGTTGCCAGCAATGGCCGACTGACGCACGGCCAGCCACTCCGATTGCTTGGTGGCGAGATCAAAAAGGGAAACGGGCTCCATGGGAATCTCCGAGCAGATGCCCAGAGACTAGGCCGCCAGTCTTGCGCGGACCTTGCGGATGGCGGCGCCGGAAACGCCGAACTTACCGGGAAAGCTCGATCACCTGGTCGGTGCTGGTAACCATGACCCATTTGCCGTTGCGCTGCTCGATCGAAGATACCTGACTGGAGTCGGGCAGTGTCGAGCCGCGCTGGACGATCCACAGCCCGGTATCGTCCTCGATCATGGCGCGGCCATTGGCGACATGTACCATCCGGAATTTCGTGGCGTCGGCCGGGAAGGGTTGCTCATCCAGGCCGGGGGGAGGCTGGGGGTCGTCCTGCACCGTACCGGTGGCGAGCAGATCGATATTGGCTTCCGGAACATCTTTCGCGGTCAGCGGCGCGCTGCGCTGGGCGATGACGCCGCCGCCGGCCCGTCCCGAATTGGTGCCCGTGCCACCGAACTTGATGGCCTGGACGCCGAATTGGTCCTGATTGAAGAAGATGTACCAGGGAAACAGGGCGCAGGTCAGCCCGAGCGCAATGCCGAGCGCGGCGATGACGAGGTCGCTGCGCCGGTCGGCCTTCTTGCGCAGTTTCGGAAATTGCGCTCTCGGCGGCTGCGGCCATTCGGTGGCTGGGAACAGCCCATCCATCAGCGAGTCGCGGCTGGCCTGCGCCATGTCGGGGGGCTCTACCTCGGGAGCCCTTGGCATGGAGGGCGCGGCGGTCCTGGGCAGAGCGGGCCGAGCGGCCCTGGCCAGCACAGCCTCGGCCTTGGCGGCATTGGCGCGCGCGGTCTTTGCCTTGGCAGCCCGGGCTTCGTCGGCCTTTGCTTCCTCCGCGGCGTTCGCCTCGGCGATCATCTCGCGCAGGATGCGCTCGGTGTACTCGCGTTCAGTCTCCTGCATCGACATTCTGCTTACCCTTGAGGTGGCGGGCGAGATCCGAGAACGGATCGGCCGACGGGCGGTCCTTCGGCGACTGCGTGAGCGCTTCGTAGATCAGCGGCACCTGGCGCACGGCGATGTCGAGTTCGGCATCGACGCCGCCTTGGTAGGCGCCAAGGAGGCGGATATCGCGCGTGTCCTCGAAACGGGAAATCATCGATTTCAGCCTGGTGACCAGCGCCCGTTGTTCCGGGCTCCAGGCCTTGCCGGCAAGACGCGATATGGACGACAGAGGATTGACCGGCGGATAGCGGCCCTGCTCGGCGATCGTGCGGTCGAGCACGACATGGCCGTCGAGAATGCCGCGCACGGAATCGGCGACCGGATCATTATGGTCGTCGCCGTCGACCAGCACGGAGATGATGGCGGTGATGGAGCCCCTGCCTTCCAACCCCGGGCCTTCCGCGCCGGGGCCGGCGCGCTCAAGCAATTTGGGCAGTTCGGTAAAGACCGATGCGGGATAACCGCGTGCGACCGGGGGCTCGCCGGTTCCGGTTGCCACCTCGCGCAGCGCATGGGCGAAGCGGGTGATCGAATCGAGCACCAGAAGCACACGGTGGCCCTGATCGCGAAAGTGCTCGGCGACGCGCATGGCGGTGTCCGGCGCGCGCCGGCGCATCATGGCGCTCTCGTCGCTGGTTGCGACGACAGCCACGGTCTTGGCCATGCTCTCGCCGATCGTGTCTTCAAGGAATTCGCGGACCTCGCGCCCGCGTTCGCCGATCAGCGCCACAACAACCGTGTCGAAGGCGTCGGCGCCGGCCAGCATGGCAAGCAGCGTCGACTTGCCGACACCCGAGCCGGCGAAGACGCCGAGGCGTTGGCCGAGACAGAGCGGGGTGAAGATGTCGATGACTTTCACGCCGGTCATGAACGCGGTGCCGACACGCTGCCGCGACATGGCACCGGGCGTCGTCGCTGCGTCCGCCGGTGTGCCGCCACCCCTGACCAGGGGCGGGCCGCCGTCGATGGCGCGCGTCAGTGCATCGATGGCGCGCCCGCGCCATGATGTGTGTGGCGTCACCGTCAGCGGGCCACGGCGGAACACGGCATCGCCGATGCCGGCGTCGGCGCTGCGCTCGAAGGGCGCCACGACGATCTCATCGCGATTGATCTTGACGACCTCACCGCGGCGCGTGCCAGCCTGGCCGCGCTGCTCGACGACGTCACCGAGCCTGGCGAACTCGGAAAGGCCGCGCACCTTGTAATGCGTCGGCGTGACCTCATTGATGCGGCCGCCGCGCTTGAGCAGCATGTCTTCATCGCCAAAACGCCGCCATATGCGTTCCAGCGCCGCAAGCCGGTGTTCCGGCTGTGCCTCTTGCAGCTGCTGCCTTTCGGGCTCGCGTATGGATGGCAGATCGTGCGACATGCGGCTACTTCGAGCCGAGCGTCTTGATCGCCTCGTCGGTCGACGAATCCGTCTGGCGCATGAGCGCCGCGGTATTCTCGAAGGCGCGCTGAACCATGATCAGCCGTGTCATCTCCAGCACGGGATTGACGTTGGATTCTTCCACAAAGCCCTGGGCGATACCGATATCGGAACGGTCCGTGACTGGCTCGGGCGTGCGTGCCGGAATGATGCCGGAATTGCCGTAGCGCACGAAATTGTCGCCGGGGTCGAAATTGTAGAGGCCGATGGAGCCGACCAGTTGATCGCCCTGCCGAAGCGAGCCATCGGCACCGGCCTTGGGCGGACCATTGCGTGGGTCGAGTTGTATCGGTGCGCCGCCGGAGTCCAGCACGGGATGGCCTTCGATCGACATCAGCTCGCCATTCTCGTTCATCGAGAAGCGTCCGTCGCGGGTCATCACCGTGCCGACCGGGGTGTCGATGGCGAACCAGGCATCGCCCTGGACCGCGAAGTCGAACGGATTGCCGGTTTCGGTCAACGAACCATGCGCGCCGGAAAGGTAGGTTTTGCCCGGGGACGCGAAGGACACGGAGTTCTGTCCGGTGCCGGACACGACGTCCGCGAACTTCACCCCGGTCGAACGGAAGCCTATGGTCGAGGCATTGGCGACATTGTCGGCGATGGTGTCGAGACGACGCTCAAGCGCGATCTGCGAGGAGAGGGCGACGTAGAGACTGTCCCGCATGATATTTTCAGAACCTCAGCTTCTGCATGGACATCATCAGATCGGTGGAGATGCCGACCGTGATCGGCTGTGCGAAGAGCACGCTGACCGATGTCACGGCGGTCGAGGTCGGGTTGTTGATTTCCCACATGCTGGTGAAGCGGGTCAGGAACTTGCCGAGTTTCTGAGGGTCGGAGAAGTCGGCGATGTTGAGCTTCTGCCCGAACAACTGCGCCTGCTTGTCGACGTCGGCCGTGGCGAAGGAATCGGGCAGGCCAAGCGCGGTGCGCGCGACGCTGGCAAGGGCGGTATCGGCCAGAACGTCATACCAGTTGGTGATGGTGGGCGCCTTGCGCTGAAAATAGAGCGCGAGCCGCACGCCTTCGTTGGATTTGCCGGCATCCTCTTCCAGCGACTGGCGCATGTATTTGTCGACTGTCGGCTGCTGCGCCGCATTGTAGGTGGTGGCGTTCGTACCATAGGCCTGGAAATTGAAGGCGGAGGCCAGGGCGGCATAGGCCGGGTTCTTCAGGGTGTTGGCGACGCTCTTGGGATCGCTGACACCACCTTGCAGGACTGCCTTGATCTGATCCTTGTCCTCTGTCGCCGAATCGAGCCCGAAGGCAGCGAGTGCGTAGGTGTATAACCGGCTGTTGCCCATCAGGTCGTCGATGGATTTCACCTTGGGGATGTTGGCGAGATAGTAGGTCGTCTCGCCCTTTACGTAATCCGAGTTGGGATCGACACCGGCGATCTGCGCCTGGATCGCGTAGTTCTTGGTGACCAGTTGCTGCGCCTTGCTGTAAATGGTCGCGTCCGCGCCGTTGGCGGCGAAATTGAAGGCGGTGACGAAGTCCGCGTAGCGCTTGTCGGTCAGCTTGTTGGCGAAGCTGTTGGGATCGGTGACGCCTTCCTTGAGTGCCTTGACCATGAAGGCCTTGGCGTAGTCCATCGACTCTAGCCCATAAGCCTTCATCGCATATTTGAACAATCGATCATTCTTGACGAAATCGTCGATCGATTTCACCTTGGTGATGTTGTCCAGATAGTACTTGGTATCACGGTCGACCGTCGGCTGTTGCTCGATCCGGTCGAGCGACTTGGCGATGTCCTTGGTGATAAGCTGAAAGCTGGTAATCGTACTGAGCAAGACGCGCCTCCGGTCAAAGCTATCCGGGCACAATACCTCCACTTCCTTGCGCGAAGCTGAATCGGCTGCCGCAGCTTCGATTCAAGCCTCACACAAGGCACGGGGACTATCCGTTGGTTCTGACTTGAAATGCGGAAGGACCTTTCGTGGGCATTCTGATTGGATTGGTGGTGACGCTCGGCTGCGTCCTTGGCGGCTTCATGGCCATGGGCGGGCATCTTCATGTGCTGGTCCAGCCATGGGAAGCGGTGGTCATCTGCGGCGCTGCGCTTGGCACGTTCCTGGTCGCCAACCCGATGAAGACGGTCAAGGATACCGGCAAGGCCATTATCGAGGCGTTCAAGCAGGCCGTGCCGAAGGAACAGGACTATCTCGAGACGCTGGGCGTGCTGCACAGCCTGATGCGCGAACTCCGGTCGAAATCACGCAGTGAGGTTGAAGCGCATATCGACAATCCGGAAGAATCGGCGATCTTCCAGGCCTTTCCAACCGTCCTCAAGAACCACGACCTGACGCATTTCATCTGCGACTATTGCCGCATCATCATTATCGGCAATGCTCGCTCACATGAGATCGAGGCGCTGATGGATGAGGAAATCCAGACCATCAAGACCGACAAGTTGAAAGCCTATCACGCGATGGTGGCGGTGGGTGACGGCCTGCCGGCGCTCGGCATCGTCGCCGCCGTGCTCGGCGTGGTCAAGGCGATGGGCGCACTCGACCAGTCGCCGGAAATCCTCGGCGGCCTGATCGGCGCCGCCCTTGTCGGAACGTTCCTCGGCATCTTCCTGTCCTATGCCGTGGTCGGACCGGTCGCGACCAAGATCAAGACGGTGCGCGAAAAGAAGAACCGCCTCTACATCATCGTCAAGCAGACGCTGCTGGCCTACATGAACGGTGCGCTGCCGCAGGTGGCGATCGAGTTCGGCCGCAAGACCATTTCATCTTATGAACGGCCAACGATCGACGCCGTCGAGCAGAGCACGATGAACACCGGCCACGCCGACAAGAAGGCGGCCTGAGCGGTGGGTGGCGACAACAGGGGCCGTACGCGGTCATGACCGGTTCCGGCAGCCCTTCAGAGGCGCGCTCGCTGATCATCGAGCGACTGGTTGGCGACAGCGGCGAGGCCGCCCAGGTCATCGAGGCCGGCCAGGCCATGGCCGAGCGTGCCGTGCCCTTGCTGCAAAAGAGCCTGGCCAACGAGCTTGGCGTGCCGGTCATCGTCGATCTCAAGACTGTCGAAGTCGGCCGCGTCACGGAAGCGCGCTCGCGCGCCGGCGAAACATTCGCCATGACCGTCGTGCCGTCGCCGGCGTCTTCCGACACCATGACGGTGGTGATGGATGCTCCGGCCATCGCGGTCCTGGTCTGCACGCTGTTTGGCGGCGATCCGGATCTGCCGATCTCGCCAATCGAACGCGAGTTGTCGCAGATCGAGGCCGATGTCTCGACCATGGTGTTCCAGGAGGTCGCGCAAGCGCTGAACGGATCGGGTCGGCGTTCGCTCGAACTGCGATTGCCGGTGCCGCGCGCGATGTCGGGCATTGAGGCGAGAAAACACGTTTTGCGCGATGGCGCGGCGGTCCGCATTGTCTTCAGCATCTCGACGCCGGCCGATACCGGCACCGTCACGGTGATGATCCCGCAGCGCATCCTTCTGGCTGGCCGTGGTGGTGCTGCCGCCGGTGTGAACGAGGATGATCACAGCTCGAGCTGGCGGGCGCGCTTTTCGGAAGAAGTCATGCGCTCGACCGTGGCGCTCGAAGCCACCATGCCGCTGGCGCGGATGACGCTCGGCGATCTCGCCAATTTCGAGGCCGGCCAGATCATCGAATTCGAGGAAGCGGCGCAATCCCAGGCGCGGCTCAGCGCTCGCGACAAGACGCTGTTCGTATGTGAATTCGGAAAACTCGGGCAGAATTACACCGTTCGAATCAGGCACCCTTACGATGCCGGACAGGACTTTATCGACGGGCTCATGCCGGCCGACGCCGGACGCGCCTGAGCATTTGGAGACGACGCATGGCCAAGACCAAGGTAGAAGCCGAACCCGACCAGCCGGACGAGCAGCTCGATCGTGCCATCGAAGAGTTGCGCGGCGTTCTCAAGGAAGAGGAGCAGCGCCCGGATGCGGCGTTCAGGGCGGCTGGTGCCAATTCGAGCGTCATCATGAACATTCCGGTCGATGTCCAGATCATCCTCGGCAGCACCGAAATGCCGGTGTCCGATCTGATGGCGTTGCAGAAGGGTTCCACCGTGGCGCTCAACCGCCGCATCGGCGAGCCTGTCGACGTGGTGGTCAACGGCCGCAAGATCGCGCGTGGCGAGATCACCGTGCTGGAAAGCGATCCATCGCGCTTCGGCATCAGGCTGACTGAAATCATCGCCGGCACGAAGGGCGCGTAAATGAGCGACGGACAGCAGGGGCGAGGGGCATGACGGTGCCGGTAACGCTGACGCGTGCCCAGAAGGCCGCCGCGATCCTGGTGGCGATGGGCAAGCCCTCCGCCAGCCGCCTGTTGAAATTCTTCAAGCAGGAAGAACTGAAGGCGCTTATCGAGGGCGCCCGCCTGCTGCGTACCATTCCGCAAAGCGATCTCGAACGCATTGTCGCCGAGTTTGAGGCCGAGTTCACCGAGGGCGCGGGCCTGCTCGATTCCGCCGACCGGATGGACACGATCCTCAATGAATCGCTGTCGCCGGAAGAAATGAGCGCCATCATGGGCGACAAGAAATTCGAGGTGGCGCCGGAAGGACCGCCGCCGATCTGGCCCGAGCTGGAAAAGCTCGAGCCGACGCGGCTTGGCTCATTCCTGGCCGGCGAACATCCGCAGACATCAGCCATGGTACTGTCGAAGCTGGCGCCACAGACGGCGGCCAACGTGCTGCTCACCCTGGACAAGTCGATGCGCAGCGAGATCATCAAGCGCATGGTGACGATGGCGAAGGTTCCCGACGCCGCCACGAGGATCGTCGAGAACCGCCTGCGCACCAGCGTGCTGACCGAGACCTCGACCAAGGATACGTCGGCCGGACAGGCGCGGGTCGCCAGCGTGCTCAACGAGCTGGGAAAGACGCAGCTCGATGAGGTCATGCAGGATCTGGAGGCCGCCGGCACGCCGGATCTCGATGGCGTCAAGGCCCGGCTTTTCTCCTTCGACGATATTCCGCTGCTCACCCAGAAGGCGCGCGTGCTGCTGTTCGACGGACTGTCGACCGAGCAGGTCACGCTGGCGCTGCGCGGCGCGCAGGCAGGGCTTGCGGAAGCCGTGCTTTCGGCGATCGGCGCGCGCTCGCGCCGCATGATCGAGTCCGAACTGGGACAAGGCTCCGAAGGTGTCCCCGCGGCCGACATCGCGACGGCACGCAAGACGATCGTGGCGACGACGATCCGGCTTTCGCGCGAAGGAGCCTTCGAGCTCCCCGCGACGCAAAGCGCCGAGGCCCAGAGCGCCGAGGCACAGAGCGCCGCGGCCTGACGAGCGCTGGGCGGTTAGAGCACCATGTCCGACGGACCCGACAAGGATTCGAAAACCGAAGACGCGACGGAAAAGAAAATCCGCGACACCGTCGAACAGGGCAAGCTGCCCCATTCGCGCGAAGTCGCGATCCTCTCTTCCTTCGTCGCGATCCTGGTCTTTACCGTCTTCTACGCCAAGGATGCCATCGTCGACCTCGGCATGTTCCTGTCCATGTTCCTGGAAAAGCCGGAAGCCTGGCCGATGGACACCGAGACCGATGTCATCGCGCTCTACAAGACTGTCATCATCGAGGTCGGCCGCGCTGTCCTCAGCCTGCTCGTGCTGCTGACGGTCGCGGGCATCGGCGCCTCGGTGTTCCAGAACATGCCGCAATTCGTCGGCGAGCGGATCCGGCCGCAGATGTCGCGCATCTCGATCACCAAGGGCTGGAGCAGGATGTTCGGCGTCCAGGGCTGGGTCGAGTTCCTGAAGTCGCTTGGCAAGCTGGGTTTCGCCATCGTCGTGCTCGTCTTCACGCTGTCGGAAGACCATCGCAAGCTGCTGGCCGGCATGATCACCAACCCGGTCGCCTTTGGCCTCGTCATCCGCGGCATAGCGGTCGATATCCTGGTGGCGATCGTGTTCGTCATGGGCCTGATCGCCGCCGTCGACCTTGTCTGGTCGCGCTTCCACTGGAAGCAGGACCTGCGCATGAGCAAGCAGGAGGTCAAGGACGAGTTCAAGCAGTCCGAAGGTGACCCGATCATCAAGGCCCGGCTGCGCTCGCTGGCGCGCGACCGTGCCCGCAAGCGGATGATGACGGCGGTGCCGACCGCCACGCTGATTATCGCCAACCCGACGCACTTCTCCATCGCGCTGAAATATGTCCGCGATGTCGACGCCGCGCCGGTGGTGGTGGCAAAGGGGCAGGATCTGGTGGCGCTCAAGATCCGCGAGATCGCCAGGGAAAACAACATTCCGATCTTCGAGGACGTGGCGCTCGCCCGCTCCATGTACAAGCAAGTTTCGGTCGATAATGTCATCCCATCGCAGTTCTATCAGGCCGTCGCCGAACTGGTGCGGATCGTCTACTCGAAAAAAGCTGAGCGCAGACTGACGTCATGAACCGGCAACCGCACGCAAACACACGCGAGATCATCGTCGCCAACGCCATCGAACAGGTGGTGGGAGAGCTGCGGCTGATCGATGTCGCCGATTACATCGCCTTCATCCGGCTGGAGCATTTCGCCTGCCTGTCGGATCTGGTGGATTCAGCCGCCGAGCTGTATTTCATGGCGGGCACGCTGCGGCTCGGCCATGGCGGCGAGGCGCATGTCGACTGGAGCGGTAGTCCGCGCATCGTGCTCGACCTCGAACTCAGGCCGCCGGGTGTCACTGTCTATTTTCAGCTGACGCTGAGCGAGAACGGCGCCTCTGTCGTGGTCAACTACGTCTCGTTCGAGAAGCCGGGCGAGGATCCCGAACACAACACAGCCTTGCTGGAGGTGGTGATTGACCAGGCGCGCATCCGCAGGGTCGAGCCGATGGCTTTCTGAGACTATTCAATAAGCCCAAGCCGCAAAGCCTTGGCCACGGCCTGGTTGCGGTTGACGGCATTCAGCTTCTGCGTTGACTGCGTCAAATACTGGTTGGCGGTATGGACCGACAGTTTCAGAAGCCGGGCGATCTCTTCGCTGGTGTTGCCGTTCGCGGTCAGCTTCAGGCATTCGAGCTCGCGCTTGGAGATAGCCCGTGTCCTACCGACATCGCCAGGGCGAATGCGGGCGACGGCGGCGAAGAGTGAAAAGCAACGGGCGTGAATTTCGTACAGCGCTTCCTGCGGCAAGGCGATCTCCGAGCCCATGAAGACGACAAGCCCGCATTGGCCGCGATCGGCGTGGACTGGAAAGGCGATGCCGCTGGTGCCAGGCGCCAGTGGTGCCATCTGATCCGTCCAGGCGAGATCGCGGAAGGTCTCTTGCATGCCGGGCATGCCGTCATCCGCCCACCAGCGCGGTTCCGTCGAGATGCGGGTGTGGCGCACGATCTCTTCGCCGTTGGCGCCGGCGATGAATTTCGTTGCGACGGCAATGCCGGGATAGTCGGAATCGAGACACGGGACGAGCCGCGCGCGCTCCGGCGAGGGGCTGACGAAGAACAGGCCGAAGGCCACCGCGTTGATGTCGACTGATATCCAGCGGCAGCGGCGCACCGCATCAGGGATGGTGACGGCGTGGTGTGTTTCGGAGCCAAGCGAGAAGGCGCCGAACGGGTTGCGTTGCGCATTGAAAAGCGCTTCGGCAGCCTCCTTGATGTCAGCGTGTTTCAAATGATGCCGCTCCTGATCGCCGTGGCGATGGCCATCGCACGGTTGCTGGCCGCGAATTTCTGTATGGCGTGGGTGATGTAGCTGTTGACGGTGTTGGACGAGACGCCAAGGATCACGGCGACCTCATCCGTGGTCTTGCCCTCGGAGACCCAGAACAGGCATTCGCGCTCGCGGTCCGACAGCGGGTCCTGCATGGCGGCGGCAGCGATCAATTGCGGAATATGCGAGAGGGCATAGCAGCATTTCAGCTGGGCTCTCATCAGCGCCGGCTGGTCGATTCTGCCGGCGTCGGCGGCGGAGAACAGCGCGAACAGGCGCTGGCGGCCGACATTCAACCTGAGCGAATAGATCTCGGCGTGGCCGAGCACATCGAGAAGGCGGGCTTCCTCACCTGATATCAAACCATCGGCGTCGGGCGCCTGGGACGCGACCAGCGGTCTTGGCCGGATGCCCGGCGCGACGGTAAGCGCACCTTGGGCGAGACCGGCGATCAGTCTTTTGCCGATCAGTTCGATAGCGTCGAAAATCCAGTTGGAAGACACGATGCGGGCGTCGTTGCGGTCCTGGTCGTGGACGATGGCGACAAGCATGTAGCTGTCGGCGCCGATCTCGGCTGTCAGCTGCATGAAAAAGCTGGTGAGATCACCGCGCGACGTCAGGCGCGAGCCCAATGTATCGGATTGTAGAAGCGCGGCGGGACTGCTCATTCTTGTTGCTTTTGGCCGGAATCGTTTCTGCTGTCCGGATGCTGGAAACCAGCTGCCGAACTCCGA
Organism: Mesorhizobium sp. INR15; assembly: GCF_015500075.1. Classification (NCBI taxonomy): domain Bacteria; kingdom Pseudomonadati; phylum Pseudomonadota; class Alphaproteobacteria; order Hyphomicrobiales; family Phyllobacteriaceae; genus Mesorhizobium; species Mesorhizobium sp. INR15. Next base: position 2,283,280 of record NZ_CP045496.1, read on the forward strand.
ATACGCATTACTTTGACGAAGACACACTCAGGGCGCACAACCGCGCCCAATCAGGCCCGAATCCTTGCAGGGAACGCGAAACCTTCCGCGTCTGGCGCCGGAAAACTCCGGAACTTGAGACTTTGGGTGGTCGCCGTGCCCCCCAGGACCGGCTGATTCGTTTCTAATCTACCCGCAGATGAATCCGACATCAAACGCGATTTGACAAAATCGAATCTGGTGGACTCCCTCGCGACTCAGCGGCGGCCCTCAAGGCCTTTTGCCGCCTTGGGTTGCTGAAGTTCGACACGAAAAAGCCGGAGCTTGTTGCAAACCTGCCGTATCGAAAGCCGATCGATTCCGGTAGGTTTTCGGCGGCTGGAAGGGATGGGCGTCCCTTCGGCTGTGCAGGGCGGCATAGATGGCGCTGTTTCGCGGCCATCGCCATGGGGGTTGATGATGAAGCAGGTTTTCCTGGCGTTCACGCTGATGTTCTTACTTTGTGGCGGCGCGTTGGTGGCAGAGTCCGCCAAGGCCGAGCCGATCGTCACCTATGCGCTCGACAACGGGCTGCAGGTGGTGCTGGTGCCTGACCATCGCGCGCCGAAGGTGGTGATGAACCTGCGCTATCGTGTCGGTTCGATGAACGAACCGGCGGGCCGTTCCGGCTTCGCGCATCTGTTCGAGCACTTGATGTTTTCCGGTACCCCGGCCTGGCCGAATGTGTTCGGCGCGCATGCGGCCCTGGGCAATGAGATCAATGCCTGGACCACCGAGGACGGCACGGTCTTCTATGTCGACGGGCTGTCGTCGTCGCTGCCGATGATCCTGTCGCTGGAAGCCGACCGCATGGCCAATCTCGGCCGTTCGGTGACGCAGGCAAAGCTCGATCTGCAGCGCTCGGTGGTGAAGAACGAGATGCGCCAGAATGTGCTCGACAAAGCCGGCGCATCCGGTTGGGAGGCCTTCTGGTCCGGCCTGTTCCCCAAGCCGCATCCCTATAGCCGCATGGTCATCGGCTCGGTCGCCGATCTCGACGCGGCGACGCTCGACGACGTGCGCGGCTTCTTCAACACCTACTACCTGCCCAACAACGCGGTTCTGGTGCTGGTCGGCGACCTCAAGATCGACGACACCAAGGCATTAATCGCCGACACGTTCGGCAGGGTGGCGCGCGGTGCCGATGTGGTGCGGCCAGCAATACCCGAACCAACCCAGGCCCGGCTCAAGCTGGTGCTCGAGGACCGTGTGCCGTCTCCCGTCGTCGTGATGGGCTTCAGCGGTCCGGCGGCGCAATCACCCGACAACGGCGCGCTCAGCATTGCCGCCGAGCTGATGGGCAATGGTGAGTATGGTTTCCTGCGCAACCGGCTGGTTTCGGAGCAGGGGGTCGCCACCTATGCCAGCGCGAGCTGGACAGGCGGATTGCTCGGCGGCCGCTTCACCTTCGAGGCCGGTGCCGCGGAGGGCGTGACGCCTGAAGTGCTCGAAAGTGCGATGAAAGCCGCCTTCGCGGATTTCGAAAAGACGCCGCTGGATCAGGCTGATGTGGAACGTGCGCGCAACGGCATCTTGCTGGCCACGCGGCTTGGCAGCGAGGCGCTGAAGGACCGCGCCGGCACCGTCTCCTACAATGCCGACATTCTGGGCGACGCGCAGAGCGCGCTGGTCGATGATCCGCATGTCAAGAATGTCAGCGTCGCGGAAATCGAGGCGACGATCAAGCGGCTGCTGAAGCCGGAGGAAGCCAGCGTGCTGGTGTTGAAACCCGGCCCGCGCGGCGGTTACCCCGACGCGCTGATCGGATCGTCGGGTACACCGCGTCCGTTCACGGCGCCGGAGCGGGCGGCGATCGATATTCCAAAGCACCCTGCCGGCGAAGCGCCGACAGCAACGCTGCCGGTCATGGAGACGGCCACGCTTTCGAATGGCATCAAGCTCGTTCACTACACGATGCCGGAAGCGCCGATGGTCTATGTCGCGGCGAGTGCGGAAGGCGGCTGGAACAGTGTGCCGGAAGGCAAGGAAGGTCTGCTGGAGCTTGCCGCGAGCATGGCGACGCGAGGTGCTGGCGAGCGCGGCTCGGCTGACTTCGCCAAGGCGGCCAGCGATATCGGCGCCGGCGTTGGCTACCAGGCCGGAAACCTGACCACCACGATGACACTTGGCGTACCGCCGAAAAAGCTTGACCAAGGCATCGGCCTGCTTGCCGACGCGGTGCTGAAGCCGCGCTTCGACAAGGCCGACTGGAGTGTGCTGATGGCGCAAACCGCCGACTGGCTGAATGGCCGTGAGGCCGATCTGCCTGCTGTCGCCGGCCGTGCGGCGAAGGCCGCGCTGGTTCGCCAAGTGCCCGGCAAGGCGGCAATCGACTGGTCGGCGAAGGCGCTGGCGTCGATTTCGCTCGACGATGCCAAGGGTGCCTTCAAGAGGGTGTTCAAGCCAAAGTCGGTGACATTCTTCAGCGTCGGCCCCGTGCCGGTCGCGACCGTGGCGGCAAGCCTTGAAAAGGCGTTCGGGACATGGGCGGACAATACAGCCGGCTATACCGAAGAGCCGTCGCCGCCGGCGCGTTTTGGCGGCGGACACAAAATCCTGCTGGTGCCGGAACCCGGTGCCAGCCAGTCGGCGCTGTTCGTGGCGCGGCCCGCACCCGGTTCCGACGAAGGCGAGCGCGCGGAATCGACCGCGGTCGCCAATCTGCTCGGCGACGATTTTTCCAGCCGCCTGAATTCGGTGATCCGCGAGGAGAAGGGCTATTCCTATGGCGTGTCGAGCTACCTGCTGAGCCCGATGAAAGCGGGTTCCGGTCTGGTGGTGGCAACCACCGTCGAGCGCGCCAACACTGGTCCGGCGATCACCGAAATCCTGAAGGGATTTGCCGGATTGACGACCTTGCCGGTAGCGCAAGACGAGGTCGACCGCACCGTGACGGTCTATCGCCGCGCATTGGCTGGATCGGCGGAAACATCGGCCGGCCTGTTCAGCTCGCTGATCGGTGCCGTTGGCGGCGGGTCGACGCTGGAAGACCAGCAGAACCGGATGACGGCCCGCACGAAACTCACCCTGGACGCGGTGCAGAAACAGGCCTTGGCCTTGTCGTCACTGGACCCTTCGCTGATCGTCGTGGCGGGCGATCCGGATGTGGTGATGCCGCAGCTGGCCGCGATCGGGCTCAAGGACGTCGAAGTCGTGAAGCGCGGCGGTGAAGAGGAGCAGACCGCGATGCGTGCGCTGGATCTTCTCGGCGGCAAGCAACAGGCGCCGCTGTCCGCCTCGCCGTGGCGGGTTGGCGATGGCGGCACGACCAGGGCGGTGCATTCCTGTGTCAGCGGCAAGGATTGCGGCGCGCGGATTCACGCCGACTAGGCTATTGAACGCGCGGCCGCTGGCCGCGTGCAATTTTTGACAGCAATGTTTCGGGGGAAACGATGAGCGATTCATTTCGGGAAGTTACATCCGTCTCGTGGTTCGGGCGGATCAAGCGCGCGGTTGGCGGGGTCGTCTTTGGCCTGTTGCTGATCGTGCTGATGGTGATCGGCCTGTTCTGGAACGAGGGGCGCGCGGTGCAGACGGCGCGCTCGCTGGCCGAAGGGGCGGGCGCCGTGATCTCGACAGGCACCGACAGTGTCGCCGCCGCCAATGAGGGCAAGCTGGTGCATGTCAGCGGGCCGGTGGCGGCTGACAGCGGGGTCGCCGATCCGGACTTCGGCATCGCGGCGCAAGGGCTGCGGCTGTCGCGCACGGCCGAAATGTACCAGTGGAAGGAGGAGTCCAAATCCGAGACGGAGAAGAAGCTCGGTGGCGGCGAAGAGACGGTGACCACCTACAGTTATTCGAAGGTGTGGGATGACAGCCAGATCGACTCGTCGGATTTCAAGAAGCCGGACGGCCACCAGAATCCGCCGATGGCAATCCACAGCAGGACCTTCCAGATTCCGGAAGGCAAGCTCGGCGCTTTCACGCTCGACCAGCCGGTGCTTGACCGGATCGAGGGCGACAAGGCGTATGCGCTGTCGTCCGATCAGTCGGCGGCGATCAAGTCCGCCTATACCGGCGCCAAGCCGCTCAGCATCGTCGACGGCAAAATCTATCTCGGCACGGATACGACAACGCCTGCGCTGGGCGACTACCGCATCGGCTACGAACTGGCGCCGCTCGGCGTGGTCAGCATCGTCGCGCGCCAGGCCGGCAGCCGCTTCGAGCCCTACCAGACAGAAGCCGGCGATGCGTTGCTGATGGTCGACACCGGCAACGTGCCGGCCGACAAGATGTTCGCCGAGGCGGTCTCCGAAAACACGCTGATTACCTGGCTGCTGCGCGCCGCCGGCCTGCTGCTGCTGACGATCGGCTTTGCCCTGTTCCTGAGCCCGATCGGCGTGATCCTCGACGTGATACCGTTCCTGGGCAGCATGGCGCGGATGGGCACTGGCATCATCGCCTTCTTCCTGGCGATCCTGGTCGGCACGACAACGATGGCCATCGCCTGGTTCTGGTATCGGCCGCTGCTGGCGGCGGGCATCCTGGCCGCCGGCCTGATCGCGGCGGCGGCGGTCTATTACCTCGGCCGCTCGCGCAAGGCGGGCGCACCCGTCGCGGCGCCCAGCGCTGGTGCCGCGACCTGATTGAATGCGAGGGCCGGGCGGTGCTGTCGCCCGGCCCTCGCTGTTACCTGCCTTCGAAACCGGTGAGCACGCCGACGGCGTTGATGCCGATCTCCTCGACGGCATAGCCGCCTTCCTGGACGAACAGCGTCGGCAGGCCGAGCTTGGCGATACGCTGGCCGATCTTCGGATAGTCAGCGCTCTTCAGCTTGAACTGGCTGATCGGGTCCTTCTCGAACGTATCGACGCCGAGCGAGACGACAACGACATCCGGCGCATAGGCGGCGAGCTTGGCGCAGGCATCCTCCAGCGAAGCGCTCCAGGCATCCCAGCCGGTGCCGAACGGCATCGGATAGTTGATGTTGAAGCCTTCGCCTTCGCCTTCGCCGCGCTCGTCGGCATGGCCGAGGAAGAACGGATATTCGACCATCGGATCGCCATGCAGGTTGATGACCTGGATGTCGGCGCGGTCATAGAAGATTTCCTGCGTGCCGTTGCCATGGTGATAGTCGACGTCGAGGATCGAGACGCGTTTGGCGCCCTGGTCGCGGAACCATTGCGCGGCAACAGCTGCGTTGTTGATGAAGCAATAGCCGCCCATGAAGGCGGCACCGGCGTGATGGCCCGGCGGGCGGCACAATGCGAAGGCCGATGTCTCGCCGCCCTTGACGAGGCCGGCAGCGGTCAGCGCCACGTCATAGGACGACTTGATTGCATCCCATGTGCCCTCGACGAAAGTGGCGCCGCCATCAAAGGAGTAATAGCCAAGCAAGGCGTCGATGCGCTGCGGGGGCACGTCGCCGCGCAGGCCGCGCGTTGGCCAGGTGAATGGCATCGCGGTGCCTGTATGGCCTTCAGCCGTCCATCGCGGCCACACAGTCGGCAGGAAGTCGATATAGTCGGCCTTGTGGACGCGCTTGGCGGCGCTGAGATCGTGCTCAAGCGGCAGGATGATGGGGCCAAGTTTCTCGCTTTCGACGCGCGCCTTGATGAACTCGGCCCGCGAGGGCATTTCGAAACCCGGCACGATGGCGGATGTAACGAGTTCCATTTGGCCGGCATGGCCGGCGTGAAGGGGCGAATAAACTGTCTTCATGAAATTCCTCTCGAAGGGCTGGATTAGTCAAGATTGAGATGAGGGGTCACCAAAGCGAGCCACATGGTTTCCACGTCGTCCTCGATAAGGTCGTAGGTCCTGCGGTCCTTTTTCAACCCGGCAAGCCGGCAGGCGTGCCCGACCTCCATGACCAACATGCCGAGCCGGTTTGCGACCTTGTCCGCAAGGTCCCGGTTCACATGCTTCAGCCATGCGGCGTAGAGGGCGATGATCTGGTCGTCATACTCGTTCTGGATCGGCCTGAGGTCGGCGTTGCCTGAAATAGCCTCGATGACCGGCATCAGGCTGGCGTTTTCGAGATACAGCCTGGAGGTGTCGATGAAGAGCTTGCGCACGTCGCGCCGAAACTCTTCGCGGGTGGTGGGCGGGGGGACCTTGATGCGCTTCGCGATTACCTCGGGAAAGGATGACAGCCAGCGCCGGGCGAGGTCCAGGAGAATGGCTTCCTTGTTGGGAAAGTACTGGTAGATCGAGCCGACCGACAAGCCGGCGCGCTGCGCAATCGCGAGCGTCGTTGGCGTCCTGGTTCCTTGCTCCCGCGTCAAGATCAGCGCCGCGTCCAGAATCCGGTCGACCACCTTGCTCGACCGCTGTTGCCGCGGCTGCTTGCGTGGTTCGAGCGCTATTTTGGTTTTGCGGTCGAGACTGCGCTTCACGGCCTGATGTCCTCATTCCCCGTCCGGTCTCACCACAAGCCGAGGATGCTGTCCACAATGCATTGCAGATTCCGCGTGTTGACAAACGCGAATAATTAGTCGCATTCTTTATCCACGCTGTCTCCAGGGATAACAAGGGGAATTTCGAAGACAGCGCGCTGGCATCATTTTTGTCCCATGGCGTCGCTTCAGCGGAGCGGCGGATCGCTGGGCACGAGGTTGCCGGTCACAGTCAGTCGTCAAAGCGCGGAGTCGCGATGTCTGTCACAGGTGCGGGTCACAATGCGGATCTGATCATCGTCAACGGTCACGTGTTGACCATGGACCATGACAATCCGGCCGCCGAGGCTGTTGCCGTCAAGGACGGCACTATCATCGCCATTGGCAGCCGTGCCTCCATCGAAGCGTTGAAGGGACCAGCCACCAAGGTCATCGACGCCAAGGGTGGTTCTGTGATCCCCGGCTTCATCGAAGCCCATATGCATCTTTTCTCGGGTGCGGCCGAACTCGCCCATCTGCAACTGTCGGGCGTTCACGGATTCGAAGCCTTGCAAGTGGCGATCCGCGACTACGCAACGACACGGCCCGACGCGAAAATGCTGGTCGGGCAAGGCGTCGACTATACGGTGCTTGGCGACGAGCGGGTGACGCGCCATCATCTCGACGCCATCCTGCCCGGTCGCCCCTTCTGCATGGCCGCGCCCGATCATCACACGATGTGGGCCAACACCAAGGCGCTGGAAATGGCCGGCATCCTGCATGGGCGCACGCTCGGGCCTGGCAATGAGATCGTCATGGCTGACGACGGCCTGGCAGCGGGTGAGTTGCGCGAGGGCGAAGCCTTCGGTCCGGTGCTCGATCTTGCCGGCGAAGGCCGGGTGCGGCTGGGGCTATCAACCGGCGGCGAGCCGAACCCCGCACCGACCGCGGCCGAGCGTGCCGCCGACCGTGACATCATGCGGCGCGGGCTCGCCTGGTGCGCCAAGCATGGCATTACCTCGATCCAGAACATGGACGGCAACCTCTATCAGCTCGAACTGCTGGCGGAGATCGAGGCGGAGGAAGGCCTGTCCTGCAGGGCGCAGATACCGTTCCACTACAAGAATTTCATGACGCTCGACATGCTGGAGAAAGCGTCGACGATGGCTGAGCGCTATGACAGCGAATGGTTGTCATCGGGCATGGTCAAGGTGTTCTACGATGGCGTGCTGGACTCCTGGACAGCGGTCATGGTCGAGCCCTATGCCGACCGCGCGGACTGGGTGGGCGAGCCACTGTTCACGCCGCAACAATTCATCGATCTCGCGGTTGCCGTCGACAAGCGTGGGCTGCAGATCGCGGTGCATTCGATCGGCGACGGCGCGGTGCGCGCCGTGCTCGATGGCTATGAGGCGGCGCGGAAGGCCAATGGCAAGCGCGACAGCCGCCACCGGGTCGAGCATATCGAGGTCACCACAACAGCCGACGTGCCGCGCTTTGCCGAGCTTGGCGTCATCGCCTCGATGCAGCCGCCGCATCCGCCCGGCGCCATGGATTTTCCGCTGGAGCCGACCGTGTCGCGCATCGGCAAGGAGCGCTGGCCGCTGAGCTATGCCTGGCGGACGCTGAAGGATGCCGGCGCGCATGTTGTCTTCGCGTCGGACTGGCCGGTATCGCCGATCGACCCGATCCTGGGCATCCAGGCGGCCGTGCTGCGCAAACCATGGGCGGAAGACGACCCGGACCAGAGCTTCTCGCTGCACGAGGCGCTCGCCGGCTACACCGTCGAGGGCGCCTACGCCGAATTCGCCGAGCATCGCAAGGGAAAGCTGAGGCCAGGCTACATGGCCGACCTGGTCGTGCTTTCGGCCGATATGGAAGCGACGGCGCCGGAAGCGCTGCACAAAGTGCGGCCGGTGACAACGATTTGTGGCGGGAAAATTACCTACCAAGCATGACTGCGGCATGAGGCTTGCTAGCCAATATTGCTAACTGAACTGTGATTCAGTGCCGGGCTTGCCAACATACCGGCCATGTGTTCACATCCAACAGGGGAAGAGCTCCGCCAGCAAGAGCGGGGTCAACAGCGAGGCGAAATCGTGCCGGAAAAACCGGATAGGAATGCAATTGAAGTCGTAAAAGTCAGTAAAATTTTTGGATCGGGTGAGGGGCAGGTCGCGGCCCTCGACACGGTCTCGGTGTCGATCCGCGAGAACGAGTTCTTCACCCTTCTTGGACCATCCGGCTGCGGCAAGACCACACTGCTGCGGCTGATCGCCGGGTTCGACTTCCCAACCGCCGGCGAAATCCTGCTCTATGGCCAGGACATCGCGCCGCTGCCGCCCTTCAAGCGGCCGGTCAACACCGTCTTCCAGTCCTACGCTCTGTTCCCGCACATGACGGTCGCCGACAATATCGGCTTTGGCCTGGAAATGCTGGGCAAGCCGAAGGCCGAGATCAAGGCGCGTGTCGCCGAGATGCTGAAGCTGGTGCAGATGGAGGCGCTGGCAAACCGGCGCACTAGCCAGATCTCAGGTGGCCAGCAACAGCGCGTGGCATTGGCCCGCGCACTGGCGCCGCAGCCGAAGGTGCTGCTGCTCGACGAGCCGCTTTCGGCGCTCGACTACAAGCTGCGCAAGGAAATGCAGATCGAGCTGAAGCGGCTGCAGCACGAGACCGGCATCACCTTCATCTTCGTTACCCATGACCAGGAAGAAGCGCTGACGATGTCGGACCGCATCGCGGTGATGTCGTCGGGCAAGATCCTGCAGGTCGGCTCGCCGCGCGACATCTACGACAAGCCGGCGGTGCGTTTCGTCGCCGACTTCATCGGTGAATCCAATTTCCTCAAGGCCGAGGTGGTGGGTGTGACGGCGGGCAAGGCGACGGTCAAGCTGTCGTCGGGTGCGGAAATCCCGGCCTCGCTGCCGGAAGGCCTGACGCCGACAGGCACTGTGACCATCGTCGTGCGCCCCGAACATGCACAACTGAGCGCGGCAAGCTCCGGCGCTTCGCTGTCGGGTACGGTCGAGAACATCGTCTATCTCGGTACCGACACGCATTTTCACTTGCGCCTCGCCGATGGCGGGACCTTCATCGTGCGGCGCCAGAACAGCCGTGGTGCCGGTGACGGCATCGTGCAAGGTGGCCAGGTCGGCATCATCATCGGCGGCGATGCCGCCCAGGTCTTGAAGGACTGACGATGGCGACCGCAGAGGAAGTCGCCAAGGCAGCCGAGCGGCGCGATATCCGTGACCGCTGGCTTTTGTCAGCGCCGGCGCTGCTGATCATTTTTCTCGCCGCGACAGGCCCGTTGCTGATCGTGCTCGTCTATTCCTTCCTGACGCCTGGATCCTATGGCGACGTGAAGTGGCAATTCTCGCCGGAAGCCTGGGTGGCGGTGTTTCTGGAGCGTGACATTTTCGACGACACGCTTTCCATTGCCGCCGCTCACGTCAACATCTTCCTGCGTTCGATCAAGCTTTCGGTGATCACGACAATCGCTACCTTGGCGCTTGGCTTCCCGACCGCTTATTTCATGGCGACACGCAGCGAAAAGACCCGTGATCTCTGGCTGTTCCTGATCACCATCCCGTTCTGGACCAACCTTCTCATCCGCACTTTCGCGGTGCTGCAGATCATCCGCAACGAGGGCATCATCAACACCATCCTGCTCAAGCTCGGCATCATCTCGGCACCGATCCAGATCCTCTATACCGACACCGCGATCCTGATCGGCATGGCCTACGTCTACCTGCCGCTGATGGTGCTGCCGATCTACGCCAGCATGGAGAAGCTCGACTTCCGCCTGGTAGAAGCAGGCTATGACCTCTACGCGACACGGTTCCAGGTGCTGCGGCGGATCATTTTCCCGCTGGTCAAGCCTGGCGTCATCGCCGGGTCCATCCTGGTCTTCATTCCCGCACTTGGCGCCTACGTGACGCCAAGCGTGCTTGGCGGCGGCAAGAACATGATGCTCTCCAACCTGATCGAATTGCAGTTCGGGCAGGGCCGCAACTGGCCGCTTGGTTCGGCGCTGTCGATCGCGGTGATGATCATCGTCATGGGCGCACTGCTTTTCTATGTGCGCAATGCCGGCAAGTCGGGGGTGCGTCATGGCTAAAAACTTCTCCATAAAGCACCAGCCGGGCTTCACCGCGATCGCCGCGACCTGCTTCGTCGTGCTCTACCTGCCGATCTTCGTGCTGGTCATCTATGCCTTCAACGCAGCGAGCTCGACCTCCGAATGGGGCGGGTTCTCGTTCAAATGGTTCCAGTCGGCATGGCAGAACACGCAGGTCATCGATGCAACCTTGCGCTCCTTCCAGATCGGCGCCTTCGCGGCGGTGTTTTCGACCATCTTCGCCACCATGGCGGCACTCGCCACGACGCGAACGGCATCCTATCCGGGGCTGACGTTTAAATACGCGGCGATCAACCAGCCGCTGATGGTGCCGGAGATCGTCACCGGCGTTGCCTTGCTGATCTTCTTCTCGCGTATCAAGATCCTCACCGGTTATTCCGGCCTCGGCTATCTGATCGCCGCACACACGGCTTTCTGCATTCCCTTCGCCTACCTGCCGATCAGGGCGCGTCTTGAAAACATGGACCTGACGCTGGAGCGCGCCGCCGCCGATCTCTACGCGACGCCATGGCGAACCTTCAGGCGCATCACGCTGCCACTCTTGTGGCCCGGCATTCTCGCCGGCCTGATGCTTGCCTTCGTCATCTCGCTTGACGATGTCGTCATCACCGAATTCGTCAAGTCGGGCGGCCAGGACACGCTGCCTACCTATATGCTCGGCCAGATCCGCCGAGGCATTACACCCGAGATCAACGCGATATCGACCGCTTTCCTGCTGCTTTCGGTCGCGATCGTCACGTTGTTTTTCTTCGTCAGCAGGAAACGAGACTGAAACCGACAATGGGAGTTAAAACCATGAACTGGAAGACAACCGCGACCGCCATGGGATTGGCGTTGTTCGCTTCGACGGGCCTTGCGCGCGCCGACGGCGTTCTGAACATCTACAATTGGGGCAACTACACCAGCCCTGACGTGATCAAGAAGTTCGAAGCGAAATACAACATCAAGGTCACGATCACCGACTACGATTCAAACGATACCGCGCTGGCCAAGGTGCGCCAGGGCGGCACCGGTTTCGACATCGCCGTGCCGTCCCAGACCTACGTGCCGATCTGGATCAAGGAAGGCCTCGTGCTCGAGACCGATCCAGGCAAGATGGAGAACTTCAAGAACGTGGCGCCGGAATGGGCCAATCCCGACTTCGATCCAGGCCGCAAATATTCTGTGCCGTGGGCCCTGGGCACTGTCGGCGTTGTGGTCAATACCGACACCTACAAAGGTCCGGCGGACAGCTGGGGCATCATCTTCAACACGCCGGATGAGCTGAAGGGCAAGGTCAATGTCGTTCCCGAAATGAACGACGTCATCTTCGCCGCGATCAAATATGTCGGCGGACAGCAATGCACCGACGACAAGGCTGTGCTGAAGAAGGTGCGTGACCTGCTGGTGGCGGCCAAGCCGAACTGGATCGCCATGGAATACAACACCATCGAGAAGATGGGCGCCGGCGACTTCAAGGCAACCAGCGACTGGAACGGCTCCGCCCTGCGCCAGCGGCTGGCCAACCCGGCCATCCACTACAACTATCCGAAGGAAGGCTTTGGCCTGTGGAGCGACAACGTGGTCGTTCTCAAGGAAGCCAAGAATGTCGACAACGCCAAGCTGTTCCAGAACTTCATCATGGATCCGGAAAACGCGGCCGGCCTCTCGGCCTTCCATCGTTATGCCAATGCCATCACCGGTTCGGACAAGTACATGCCGGCCGACATGAAGGATGCGCCCGAGGTTGTCATCCCGGCCGCCGACAAGCCGCATGCCGAGCTGCAAAGATTGTGCTCGCCGGAATTGCAGGACGTCTACACCAAGATCTGGACCGAACTGCAGAAGTAAGGGGTCCACGACGGGCCCGGCGGCAGACGCCGCCGGGCCCGTTTTCATGTTCATCGGGGCTCGGCTTTCATGGAATCCTACCGCAACAGCGAGGCGCGGCCGCCGATCATGCAAGGGTCGCCGCCGGCCATGGTGCCGCCGAAGCTCGACTGGGACCGGCCGCCGTGGAACCGCTGGGCGTTCCAGCACATCAGGGAGTTTCTGCCGACCGCCGAAGTCTGGCGCGGTAACGGCCATCGCCACCGCTTCGAGCGGGCCGAGGTCGATCTCGATGCATTGCCGGTCGGGGACAGCACAGGCGCGCCGACGACACTCGCCGGCCTGCTCGACGAGACCTATACCGACGGCTTCCTCGTGCTCAAGGATGGCAAGATAGCCTATGAGCGCTATTTCAACGGCATGGGCGAGCGCACGCTGCATCTGTCGCAGTCGATGGCGAAATCCGTCACCGGCTCGGTGTTTGGCATATTGGTCGGACGTAGGCTGATCGACCCGGCCCTCCCGGTTACAACCTACCTGCCCGAGCTTGGCGCCACAGGCTGGGCCGGCGCTAGTGTCCAGCATGTGCTCGACATGACCACCGGCGTGCGCTTTTCCGAGGAGTATACCGACGCCTATTCCGATATCGGCCAAGTCGATGTCGCGACCGGCTGGAAGCCGGTGCCGCCAGGCAGCGATCCCGACTTCCGCTGGCCCTCGCACATGTTCGAGCTGATCCTTGGATTGAAGGAAACGACCCGTCCGCATGGCGCGGCTTTCGAATATCGCTCGGTCGAGACCGACGTGCTTGCCTTCCTCATGGAGCGGGTGACTGGCAAGCGGCTGGCGCAGTTGGTCTCCGAGGAGCTTTGGCAAAAACTCGGCGCCGAGGAGAGCGCCTGCTTCACCGTCGACAGCGCCGGCTATGCGCTGGCCGATGGCGGCTTCAATGCCACACTGCGCGACTATGGCCGCTTCGGCCAGTTGATCCTCGACAATGGCGGCGGCGTGGTGCCGGCCGACTGGATCGAGGCGACGCGCAACGGCAGGCACGGGCCGGATTTCAGTCCCAGCCTGCCCGAGGGCAGCTATCGCAACCAGTTCTGGATCGAGGATCCGCGCTCACGCGCGCTGATGTGCCGGGGCGTGTTCGGGCAGATGATCCACATCGACTGGCATACCCGCATGGTGGTGGTGAAGCTTTCGACCTTCCCGGATTTCAGCAATGTCGCCTACTCAGTGGCAACGGTGAAAGCCGTGCACGCCATCGCCGCCGCGCTCGGCTAAACCAGAAGATCCGGAAGGAAACGCCATGACCGGCAAGACCGCGTTCGAAACCAGGTACGGCTTCCGCCGCAACGAGGTGCTTCTCTCCAATTGGCGTGAAAATCCGTTCAACCGTTGGTCATTCCAGAACCTCGGCGAAGTGGTGCCGACCGCGCGTGTGGCGGCGGCAGGCGGTGCCGAGGCGGCCATACAGGATCTGGGTGGCCTGCTTGGCGACAACGTCACGGTGGCAAGTGCACCAGAAACGGTGGTTGAATTCCTCGTGCGCTCCAACACGGACGCACTGACGGTGATGAAGGGCGGCAGGATCGTTGGTGACTGGTTCGCGCCGCATATGGATTTCGGCGCCCGCCACATCATCTTTTCGATCAGCAAGTCGCTGACGGCAATCGTTGCCGGAATTCTGGAAGGCGAGGGCGTGTTCGATCCCGAGGCCCCGGTGACGCGTTACATTCCGGAAGCGGCTGGTTCCGCCTATGGCGACGCCAGCGCGCGCCATGTGCTCGACATGAGCGTCAGCCTCGACTTCGAGGAGGCCTATCTCGATCCGGAAAGCGCCTTCGCCCGCTATCGCCGCGCGACGCTGTGGAATCCCGGCGGCGGCACGGAAAGCCTGCGCGAATTCATCCTGACGCTGCAGCGGCTTGCCGAGCCGCATGGCCAGACCTTTCGCTACCGCTCGCCCAATTCCGATATGCTCGGCCTGCTGCTCGAACGTGCTTCCGGAGAGCGCTTCATCGACCTGATGCGCGAGAAACTGTGGATACCGCTGGGCGCCGTCAGCGAGGCTTCGATCGGCGTCGATATGGAAGGCACTGCGCGCACCGCCGGTGGCATTTCGGTGACACCGCGCGACCTGGCGCGCGTCGGCGAAATGATGCGGCAAGGCGGCACGGCCAACGGCCGCCGTGTCGTGCAGGAGGCCTGGGTGCGCGATACCACGGTCACCGGCGGCAGTGCGGAGGCGTGGCAGCGCGGCGCGATGCTGCCGCTGTTCCCCAAGGGGCGTTATCGCAACAAATGGTACCAGACGGGCAATTCCAGCGGCGCCTATTGCGGCATCGGCATTCATGGCCAATGGCTCTATGTCGACCCGAAAGCCGAGGTCGTGATTGCCAAGATGTCGTCGCAGCCGGAACCGGTCGACGACATCCTCGATCTCGAGATCGTTGCCTTTTTCGAGGCGCTGAGCCGGATGGTCTGATCAATCCTGACGTCACGCTTTCCTGTGGACCCGTGGCGTCAATGAAAACGCCACAGTTGGCGGACTGAAGCTCCGCGCTTATGGTCGCCGCTCTTTTGGCGAGCAGCAGGAACGACATGGCATCCGACATCAAGCGCATCGCAGCCCTCATCGCGGTCGAGATCAAGGCGCGGCCCGAACAGGCGGCGGCAGCGATCGGACTGCTCGACGAGGGGGCGACGGTGCCGTTCGTGGCGCGCTACCGCAAGGAGGTCACCGGTGGGCTTGACGACACGCAGTTGCGCGACCTTGCCGAGCGCCTCGTTTATCTGCGCGAGCTCGACGCGCGCCGTGACACCATCCTTGGTTCCATCCGCGAACAGGGCAAGCTGACAGACGAACTCGAAGGCAAGATCACCGCCGCCACCACCAAGGCGGAGCTGGAAGACATCTATCTGCCCTACAAGCCGAAGCGGCGGACCAAGGCCGAGATCGCGCGGGAGCGTGGTCTGGGACCGCTGGCCGAAGCCATCCTTGCCAACCGCTCGCTGGTGCCGGCCGAGCTGGCGCTGACTTATGTGACCGAAGAGGTGGCGGACGTGAAGGCAGCGCTCGACGGCGCGCGTGACATCCTGTCCGAACAGTTCGCCGAGAATGCCGATCTGGTCGGCAAGCTGCGGACCTACATGAAGGATCGCGCCTTCATGCGCGCCCGCGTCGTCGACGGCAAGCAGGAGGCCGGCGCGAAATTCTCCGACTATTTCGAGCATGTCGAACGCTGGGGCAACGTGCCCTCGCACCGCGCGCTGGCGATGCTGCGCGGGCGCAACGAGGAAGTGCTGTCGCTCGATATCGAGGTCGATGCCGACGACACGTCGGCGGTGAAGCCTGTCGAGCGGATGATCGCCAATGCCTATGCCATCGGTGCCAGCCTGCCGGGCGATCGCTGGCTGATGGAGGTGGCTGGCTGGACCTGGCGGATCAAGCTGTCGCTGCACCTGACGCTCGACCTGATGCGGGACCTGCGCGAGCGGGCGGAGGAGGAGGCGATCCACGTCTTCGCCCGCAACCTGAAGGACCTGCTGCTCGCCGCGCCGGCAGGCTCGCGCGCCACGATGGGGCTCGATCCGGGCATCCGCACCGGCGTCAAGGTGGCGGTGGTGGATGGCACCGGCAAGGTGCTGACGACGACGACCGTCTATCCGTTTCCACCCAAGAACGATGTGCGCGGCACGCAGGCCGAACTGGCGAAGCTCATCCGCCTGCACAAGGTGGAGCTGATTTCGATCGGCAATGGCACCGGCAGCCGCGAGACGGAAAAGCTGGTCGCCGACATGCTGGCCGACATGCCCGCGGATTCCGGGCCGAAGCCGCTCAAGGTGATCGTCTCCGAGGCCGGCGCCTCGGTCTACTCGGCCTCGGCGACGGCAGCGGCGGAATTTCCCGGCCTCGATGTGTCGCTGCGCGGCGCGGTGTCGATCGCGCGCCGCCTGCAGGATCCGCTGGCCGAACTGGTCAAGATCGAACCCAAGTCGATCGGCGTCGGCCAGTACCAGCACGATGTCGACCAGTACCGGCTCGGCCGCTCGCTGGAAGCGGTGGTCGAGGACGCGGTCAACGCCGTCGGGGTCGACCTCAACACGGCATCGGCGCCACTGCTGGCGCGCGTGTCAGGCCTTGGCGCGTCGCTGGCCGATGCCATCGTCGCGCATCGCGATGCGACCGGGCCCTTCGCCAGCCGCCGGGAGCTGCTCAACGTGTCCCGGCTTGGACCTCGGGCGTTCGAGCAGTGCGCCGGCTTCCTGCGCATTGCCAATGGCTCGGAACCGCTTGACGCATCATCGGTGCATCCGGAGGCCTATGGCGTGGCGAAGAAGATCGTCGCTGCCTGCGGGCGCGATGTGCGTTCCCTGATGGGCGACAGTGCGGCACTCAAGGCGCTCGATCCGCGCGTCTTCGTTGACGAGCGTTTTGGCTTGCCGACAGTGCGCGACATCCTGGCGGAGCTGGAAAAGCCCGGCCGCGACCCGCGCCCCGGCTTCAAGACCGCGACCTTCGCCGACGGCATTGACGATATCAAGGACCTGAAACCCGGCATGCAGCTCGAAGGCACTGTCACCAATGTCGCGGCCTTCGGCGCCTTCGTCGACATTGGCGTGCATCAGGACGGGCTGGTGCATGTCTCGCAGCTCGCCGACCGTTTCGTCAAGGACGCGCATGAGGTGGTCAAGGCCGGCGACGTGGTCAAGGTGCGCGTCGTCGATGTCGATATCAAACGCAAACGCATCGCGCTTTCCATGCGCAAGGATGGTGACGGCGGCGCTTCGAAGGGCGGGCCGCGCGACAATCCCGGGGGCAGGCCGGCGCCGCGCTCACCGGCACCGCAGCGCCAGCCTGAGAAACCAGCGAGCCAAGGCGCTTTCGGCGCGGCATTGGCGGATGCCTTGAAGCGCAAGTAGCCAATGCTGGTCAGCTTGCTGCGCGTGCGAGCCGATTGGCGTTGGCGGCTTCCGCTTCGCCATTTGGCGCGGACGCGGAAGCCCGGCCACGGCCATATTGCCGTGGCGAACAACCCATTACCCGCTTGAAGGCCGTGCTGAAGGCGCTTTCTGATTCATAGCCGAGCGACAAGGCAATGGTGGAAACCGGATCGCTGGAATGCACCAGCCTGTCGCCGGCCAAGAACATGCGCCAGCGCGTCAGGTAGTCCATGGCAGGGGTCCCGACCGTCTCCTTGAACCGCAGGGCAAAGGTCGAGCGCGACATGCCGGCGCGTTCCGCCAGCGTCTGCAATGTCCAGCCATGTGCCGGATCGTCATGCATGGCGCTGATCGCCGTGCCCATCTGCCTATCCGAAAGGGCGAAGAGCCAGCCGACGCCACCCTTCATGCCTTCCGCCATATGCAGCCGCAGGGCCTCGATCAGAATCATGTGGGCGAGGTGCTCGACAATCAGAAAGCCGCCGGGCCGGTGCTCGCGCAATTCCTGCATCATCCGCTCCACCGGCCAGCGCAGCGCCGAGTTGCCCCGGATGTGGACGATGGATGGCAGCATCCGCAACAGGATGCCGGCATGGTCGCCGGCAAGGGCAAAACGGCTGCTGACCAGCAGGAAATCGCCGCCACCATTGTGGGACGTGATGCCGCCTGAGCGCGCGGGCGAAAACACCGTGCGGGCATCGACCGGCGTCATGGCCATGTCGCTGGCAAGGCGGAAAGGCCGCCCGCGCGGCAACAGGAAGCAGTCGCCTGTCTCCAGCAGCACTGCATCGGCAACGCCGTCCATGGACAGCCAGCACTGGCCGGAGACCACGGCGCCGCATTTGATGGCCGCCTGCTGGTCGGGAAACTGGATCGACCAGTCACCGCCTGCTTCAAGGCCAGCCGAGAGGTAATTGCGCGGCTTGAGCAGCGACAGCACGTCTGACAGAGGATCCATAGACATTTCCGGACGATTGCGAAGATAATACGGACCTTAGAGCATAGATCGTATTTTCTCAACCACTTACCTTGATTGCAACGGCGCTGCCCTCAATCAGATCAAGGATAAATCGTCATGCGTGTTTTCGTTACCGGGGCGACCGGGTTTGTCGGGTCCGCTGTTGTTCAGGACCTGGTTGCGGCGGGTCATCAGGTGCTTGGCCTTGCTCGTTCGGATACGGGTGCAAACTTGCTCGTGGCTGCTGGCGCCGAGGCTCATCGCGGCGATCTCGAAGACCTGGATAGCCTGCGCAGCGGCGCAGCGCAGGTGGATGGCGTGATCCACACCGGTTTCAATCACGACTTTTCGAGGTTCGCGGCCAGTTGCGAATTGGACCGGAGCGTTATCGAGACGATCGGCGCGGCGCTGGAGGGCTCCGAGCGGCCACTGCTTGTCACGTCTGGCCTGGCCCTGGTCAGGGATGGCGGCGTGGCGACGGAGGCTAACGACCCTATTCCCGCTTCTGCCGCCATACCGCGCGCCTCGGAAGCCGCCGCTGAGGCGCTGGCGGCGCGTGGCGTGCGTGCGTCGGTGGTGCGTCTTTCGCCCTCCGTCCATGGCGATGGCGATCATGGCTTCGTTCCAATGCTGATCGCAGCGGCGCGCCAGAAGGGCGTTTCGGCCTATATTGGCGATGGTGCGAACCGCTGGCCTGCCGTTCACAGGCTCGATGCCGCGACATTGTTCCGGCTCGCCCTGGAGAAAGGGACCGGCGGCGTGCGTTACCATGGTGTCGCCGAAGAAGGGGTGCCGACGCGTGAGATCGCCGAAGTTATCGGCCGTCGCTTGAACTTGCCGGTTGTCAGCAAGACGGCCGACGAGGCCGCCGGTCATTTCGGCTTCGTTGGACATTTCTTCGGCAGGGATTGGCCGACCTCGAGTGAGAAGACAAGGGATGTGCTGGGCTGGCGGCCAAAGCAGGCCGGGTTGATCGCCGACCTTGACCATCCCCGCTATTTCGGCGGCTGAGCAAGCCAGGCCGCCGACGTATCGACATGCGTCAGCAGCCAGTCGCGAAAGCTGGCAACCGGTGGATGACTGCGTTTGTCGTGCGGCACGACGAGGTAATAGGCGCTGCGGCTTTGCATCGGCCGGCCGGGCGCCGGCACCAGTTGGCCGCGCTGCAACTCGCCCGATATGAGGATCTGCGGCAGCAGCGCGACACCCAGGCCGGCCATGCAGGCCTGGGCAGCGGTGCCAAACTGCTCGAACTGCATGCCCGGCCCGGTCGGCGCGCTCAATCCCTGATGCTCGAACCACTCGGTCCAGGCCCCGGGACGTGTCGCCATATGCAACAGCGGCAAGCGGCCAATATCGGCTGGCGCCACTATATGGCGGCCAGCCAGAAACTCGGGCGACACCACCGGTGCCACCACCTCGCGCACGAGCAACGTGGAATCGGCATCCGGCCAGTCAGGCAAGCCATAGTGGATGGCTGCATCCAGCCGTTCCCTGGTAAAGTCGAAGCGGCCGACGCGGGTGACGAAGTTGATGGTGATATCGGGATTGCTTTCGACGAAATCCGGGATCAGCGGCATCAGCCAGCGCGTGCCGAAGGTTGGCAAAATGGCCAGGTTCAAGATGCCGCTATGCCGATTGCTCATCAATCCAAGCGCTGCGTCGCGCAACTGGCCAAGCGCTGAACGCACAGCATCGGCATAGATTTCGCCCGCACCCGACAGCCTGACATTGCGGCTGTCGCGCTCGAACAAGCGGCGGCCGAACTGGTCCTCCAAAAGCCTGATCTGCCGGCTGACGGCCCCTTGAGTCAGGTCGAGTTCCTGCGCGGCGGCGGTGAAACTGCCAAGACGCGCCACCGCCTCGAAGGCGGCAAGGGCGCTGATGTTGGGCAAAAGACGGCGCTGGACATTCATGATCCATTACTAACGCTCATTGATCGGCGAAGCAATTTCGTTTGATTTTTTTAGGCCGGGGGATGATAAGCCGGGCACTTCAAGATTATTGTGCCTGTTGCCCAGATCTGAACGGTCTGGATGACAGGCATCAGGTTGGGAGAGAGCCATGGCCGCCGACAAGAATGCATTTGTCTGGGAAGACCCGTTCCTGATCGAGGACCAGCTTTCCGAAGACGAGCGCATGGTGCGCGATGGCGCTGCGGCCTTTGCCGCCGACAAGCTGGCGCCACGCATCGAGGAGGCCTACCTCAACGAGACTTTCGACACGGCGATCTTCCAGGAAATGGGCGAAGCCGGTCTACTCGGCCTCAACATTCCCGAGGAATACGGCGGGCTCGGCGCCAACTACGTCACCTACGGCCTGGTGGCGCGCGAAGTGGAGCGCGTCGATTCCGGCTATCGCTCGATGATGTCAGTGCAGTCGTCGCTAGTGATGTATCCGATCTACGCCTATGGCTCGGAAGAGCAGCGGCAGAAATTCCTGCCCAAGCTGGCCAGCGGCGAATGGATCGGCTGTTTCGGCTTGACCGAGCCGGATGCGGGTTCCGACCCGGGCGGCATGAAGACACGCGCCGAGAAGACGGCGAACGGTTACCGGATCTCCGGCTCGAAAATGTGGATTTCCAACGCGCCTGTCGCCGATGTGTTCGTCGTCTGGGCGAAGCTGAAGGGCGAGAACGGCAAGGACGAGATCCGTGGCTTCGTGCTCGAAAAGGGCATGAAGGGGCTTTCGGCGCCGAAGATCGGCGGCAAGCTGTCGTTGCGGGCCTCAATCACCGGTGAAGTGGTGATGGAAGGCGTCGAGGTTGGCGAGGACGCGCTGCTGCCCAACGCCAAGGGCCTTGGCGGCCCGTTTGGCTGCCTCAACCGCGCCCGCTTCGGCATTTCCTGGGGCTCGATGGGTGCTGCGGAAGATTGCTGGCACCGCGCCCGCCAGTATGGGCTCGACCGCAAGCAGTTCGGCAAGCCGCTGGCCGGCACGCAGCTTTACCAGAAAAAGCTCGCCGACATGCAGACCGAGATCGCCCTTGCGCTGCAGGCTTCCCTGCGCGTCGGGCGGCTGCTGGATGAAGGCAAGATGGCGCCGGAGATGATCTCGATCGTCAAGCGCAACAATTGCGGCAAGGCGCTCGACATCGCCCGCCAGGCCCGCGACATGCATGGCGGCAACGGCATCCAGATCGGCTATCACGTCATGCGCCACGCGCAGAACCTGGAAACGGTTAACACCTATGAGGGCACGCATGACGTGCACGCGCTGATCCTTGGACGGGCGCAGACCGGTTTGCAGGCGTTCTTCTGAGCCGGGCAGCGCCATAAAGGCAATTCGCACCTGAATGGGTTGCTGATCGCGTTACTAAAAGTCCGCGCGATGAGGACCGCCTTCCCCCACTCCGGAGTGGGGGTCGACCTGCTCGGGGAGGCGAAACAAGGCGTTCGATTGGGTGCACCGCAACATCCGCTTGGAGATCGGCTATAATCTGTGTCAGGGTCTGGTGTTCGTTCTGAAACGCTGAATTCCGGGGCTCCATGGCAATTCTGGCAGCTGTCTATCACCTGACCCACTACAAATATGACCGGCCGGTGGTGCTTGGTCCCCAGGTCATCAGGCTGCAGCCGGCGCCGCATTCCCGCACCAAGGTCTTGAGCCACTCGCTCAAGGTCGAGCCGGCGAACCATTTCGTCAATCTCCAGCAGGACCCCTACGGCAATTTCCTCGCCCGCTTCGTCTTTCCCGAGCCGGTGACGGAATTGAAGATCGAAGTCGATCTCGTCGCCGACATGACGGTCTACAATCCGTTCGATTTCTTTGTCGAACCGTCGGCCGAGGCGTTTCCGTTCGAGTATCCGGAGGAAATACGCGACGACCTGACCATCTACCGGACGCCGGAACCGGCCGGTCCGCTGCTCTCGGCGCTTCTCAAGACCATCGACCGCAAGGCACCCAACACCGTCAATTTCCTCGTCGACCTCAATGCCCGGCTGCAGCGTGAGATCGCCTATATCGTGCGCATGGAAACCGGGGTGTTCTCGCCGGAGGAGACGCTGGCCGCCGGCAAGGGATCGTGCCGTGACACGAGCTGGTTGCTGGTGCAGATCCTGCGCAATCTCGGCATAGCCGCGCGCTTCGTCTCCGGCTACCTGATCCAGTTGAAGCCCGATCTTGTCGCGCTCGATGGCCCAGCCGGAACCGCCGTCGATTTCACCGACCTGCATGCCTGGTGCGAGGTCTATCTGCCGGGCGCCGGCTGGATCGGCTTCGACCCGACCTCCGGCCTGCTCACCGGCGAGAGCCATGTGCCGCTGGCGGCGACGCCGCATTTCAGAAACGCGGCGCCGATTTCGGGCATGGCGAGCTTCGCCAATGTCGAATTCGGCTTCGATATGCGGGTCGACCGCATCGCCGAACATCCGCGCATCACCAAGCCATTCTCGGACGAAAGCTGGCAGGCGCTCGATGCGCTCGGCAACAAGGTCGATGCCGTGCTGAAGGACGAAGACGTGCGGCTGACCATGGGCGGCGAGCCGACCTTCGTGTCGATCGACGATTTCGAGTCGGCGGAATGGAACACCGCCGCTGTCGGCCCGACCAAGCGCGAGAAGGCCGATGCGCTGATCCGCAAGCTGCGTGAGCGCTTCGCGCCGGGCGGTTTCCTGCATTACGGCCAGGGCAAATGGTATCCCGGCGAAAGCCTGCCGCGCTGGACCTTCTCGCTTTACTGGCGCGCCGATGGCGAGCCGGTCTGGAGCGATCCGTCGCTGATCGCACGCGAAAAGAGCGAGGCGGATATCGGGCCGAAACAGGCCGAAAGCCTGCTGACGGCGATTGCCGGTGAACTCGGCATCGAGAAGACCATGGTCAGCGAAGCCTATGAGGACCCAGCCGAATGGCTGCTCAAGGAAGGCAAGCTGCCCGAGAATGTCGATCCGTCCAATTCCAAGCTGGAAGACCCGGAAGAACGCAGCCGTATGGCGAAAGTGTTCGAGCGCGGGCTGACCAAACCATCGGGCTACGTGTTGCCGGTGCAGCGCTGGAACAGCCAGGCATCCGGTCCGCGCTGGCGCTCGGAAAAGTGGAAGACGCGGCGCGGGCGGCTGTTCCTGGTACCGGGCGATTCACCGGTCGGCTATCGCTTGCCGCTGGGGACGCTGCCCTATGTGCCGCCGGCGCAGTTCCCTTACATCGTGCCGGTCGATCCCTCGCTGCCGCGCGGAGCGCTGCCGGCGCGGGAGGCAATACTGCCCGTGGCTGCTCCCGCCGAACTGGAGGGCGCTGACGAAATGGCGCGCCGTCAGCAGGCGGTGTCCTTCACCGCCGCGACCGGCCAACAGGACCGGGTCGAGCAGGAGATCACCGAGATCGGCGGCGCGGTGCGTACCGCGCTCTCGGTCGAGCCGCGCGATGGCCGGCTTTGCGTGTTCATGCCGCCGGTCGAAGCGCTGGAGGATTATCTTGAACTGGTCGCTGCCGCCGAGAACGCGGCAAAGGCCATTGGCCTGCCCGTGCATATCGAGGGCTATGGGCCGCCGCACGACCCGCGCCTCAATGTCATCCGGGTGGCGCCCGATCCCGGCGTTATCGAGGTCAACATCCATCCGGCATCCAATTGGCAGGATTGCGTGGCAACGACCACGGCGATCTACGAGGAAGCGCGGTTGACGCGGCTTGGCGCCGACAAGTTCATGATCGATGGCCGCCACACCGGCACCGGCGGCGGCAACCATGTCGTGGTTGGCGGCGCGACGCCCAATGACAGTCCGTTCCTGCGCCGCCCCGATCTGTTGAAGAGCCTTGTGCTGGAATGGCAACGGCATCCGGCACTGTCCTACCTGTTCTCCGGCCTGTTCATCGGCCCGACCAGCCAGGCGCCGCGCTTTGACGAAGCGCGGCATGACTCGCTCTATGAACTCGAAATCGCCATGGCGCAGGTGCCGCATCCGGACAACGGCGCGGCACCCTTGCCGTGGCTGGTCGACCGGTTGTTCCGCAACCTTTTGACCGATGTTACGGGAAATACGCACCGCTCGGAAATCTGCATCGACAAGCTGTTTTCGCCAGATGGGCCGACAGGACGGCTGGGGCTGGTCGAGTTCCGCGGTTTCGAGATGCCGCCTAATGCGCGCATGTCGCTTGCCCAGCAATTACTGGTGCGCGCCATCATTGCCCGCGCGTGGAAAAATCCGCTCGACGGCCGCTTCGTGCGCTGGGGCACCTCGCTGCATGACCGCTTCATGCTGCCGCATTATGTCTGGGCCGACTTTCTCGATGTGCTCGACGACCTCAAGCTCAACGGTTTCGAATTCCGGCCGGAATGGTTCGACGCGCAGCTCGAATTCCGCTTTCCCTTCTGTGGTGACGTCCAGCATGCCGGCATCAAGCTGGAACTGCGGCAGGCGCTGGAGCCATGGCACGTCATGGGCGAGCAAGGCGCGATCGGCGGCACCGTGCGCTTCGTCGATTCCTCGGTCGAGCGTCTGCAGGTGAAGACCGAGGGCCTCAATCCGGAACGTCATGCCATCGTCTGCAATGGCCGCGTGGTGCCGATGAAGGTGACCGACAACCGGGAAGTCGCGGTTGCCGGCGTCCGCTTCAAGGCTTGGCAGCCGTCTTCGGGCTTGCATCCGGCGCTGCCGGTCAACACACCGCTGGTGTTCGATATCTACGACCGCTGGGCGGGGCGGGCGATAGGCGGCTGCGTCTACCACGTCGCGCATCCGGGCGGGCGCAACTACGATACGTTCCCGGTCAATGGCAACGAGGCTGAGGCGCGGCGGCTTGCGCGGTTTGAACCGCGCGGCCATACGCCCTCGGGTTATGTGCTGCGCGACGAACAACCCGGAGAAGATTTCCCGATGACCCTTGACCTTCGGCGTCCAGCAAGACTGTGATCAGCGATGGCAAAGGGGAATCACAAGAGGATACGCGGCAAGCCGCAGATCCACAGCCTGCTGGAGCACTACCAGCCGATTGATGGCGTCGTCGACGAGATGGTCGATGCGGCGGGCAATCCCCGTCCGGTCTGGAAGCATTTCATCGAGGCGCTTGACGATCTCGGGCCCGAAAAGCTCAGCCAGCGCTTCGCCCGTGCCGATCAGTATCTGCGCGATGCCGGTGTCTACTACCGTGTCTATGACAAGGCCGGCGCCAACGAGCGCGAATGGCCGCTGGCGCATGTGCCGGTGCTCATCGAGGATAAGGAATGGGCCGCGATCAGCGCCGGCCTTGTCCAGCGCGCCGAGTTGTTCGAGGAAACGATTGCCGACATTTATGGCCCTAACCGGCTGGTCGAAAAGGGCATCCTGCCGGCAGGACTGATCGCCGCCAGCCCCGAATATTTGCGTGCTGTTGTCGGCACCGTGCCGGCCAGCGGGCATTTCCTGCATTTCTGCGCCTTTGAGCTCGGCCGTGGTCCGGATGGCCAATGGTGGGTGCTTGGCGACCGCACCCAGGCGCCATCGGGCGCCGGCTTCGCGCTGGAGAACCGCGTTGCCACCACACGCGCGCTGTCGGATCTCTACGGCGAAATGCATGTGCATCGGCTCGCAGGTTTCTTCCGCCGCTTTCGCGATGCACTGATCGGCATGGCCAAGGAATCCGATGGCCGGGTTGCCATCCTGACGCCGGGGCCGCTCAACGAAACCTATTACGAGCACGCCTATATCGCCCGCTATCTCGGCATCATGCTGCTCGAAGGCGAGGACCTTACCGTTTCCGGCGGCAGGCTGATGGTGCGCACTGTTTCGGGCTTGATGCCGGTCAGCGTGCTTTGGCGGCGGCTCGACGCCGCCTTCGCCGATCCGCTCGAGCTGCGTTCGGATTCGCAGATTGGTACGCCAGGCCTGGTCGAGGCGATCCGCCAAGGCGCCGTTTCCTCGGTTAACGCGCTCGGCTCCGGCCTGATGGAAACGCGGGCGCTGCTTGCCTTTTTGCCGAAGATTTCGCGTGCCTTGCGCGGCGAGGAACTGCTTCTACCCAGCGTCGCGACTTGGTGGTGCGGGCAAGAGAAGGAGCGCGCGCATGTGCTGGCCAACATCGAGCGCATGGTGATCGGCCCGGCGCTGTCGACACGGCTTGCCTTCGAGGACGACGACCAGACCAGGCTCGGCTCAGCCCTGTCGGCGCAAGAGCGCGCGGAGCTTGTGGCGCGTATCGAACGTGCCGGCGGCGATTTCGTCGGCCAGGAAGCGGTGACGCTGTCGACCACGCCGGTCTATGTCGGCGGCTGGCTGGAACCACGGCCGGCGAGCCTGCGCGTCTATCTGGCGCGCACGCCGGACGGTTGGACGGTGATGCCGGGCGGCTTTGCCCGCGTCGGCCTTTCGCTCGACCCGACCGCGATTGCCATGCAACGCGGCGGCCAGGCCGCGGATGTCTGGGTGGTCAGCGACAAACCGGTGGAGCGTGAAACGCTGCTGCCGCAAGAGAGCGACAGCTTTACCCGCACAAGGCCGGGCAGCCTGCCCAGCCGGGCGGCGGAAAACCTGACCTGGCTTGGCCGCTACATCGAACGCTCGGAAGACACGGTGCGCATTCTGCGCGCCTATCATGTGCGGCTGGCCGAGACCTCAGATCCTGACATGCCGCTGCTGGCCGATATCAGGGACTATCTCGATCCTTTTGGCATCGACGTCGAGACGGCGATCCCGTCTGGGCTGATCGGCACGCTCGACAGCGCCGTCTACAGCGCCGGGCAGATCCGCGACCGGTTCTCGCCGGATGGCTGGCTGGCGCTGAAGGACCTGTCGAAGACCATTCATCAATTCGCCACGACAGTGGCGCCCGGCGATGACGCGACACGGGCGATGACCGTCATCCTGCGCAAGCTTGCCGGTTTTTCGGGCTTGCTGCATGAAAACATGTACCGTTTCGCCGGCTGGCGCTTCCTGGAGGTTGGCCGACGGCTGGAGCGCGGCATCCAGATCGCGCGCACGCTGGCCCGCCTGACCAATCCCAAGGCGCCTGATGGCGCGCTCGACATGATGCTGGAGATCGGCGACAGCGTCATGACCCACCGGCGGCAATATCCCGTGCAGGCCGGCCGCCGCACCGTGATCGATCTCCTGGCGCTCGACCCGCTCAATCCGAGGTCGATCCTGTTTCAGCTCGAAAGGCTGAAGGCCGAGATCGGCCTGTTGCCGGCGCTGGGCGGGGAGGGGCATATGTCGCCGGCGGCCAAGGAGATCCTGCAGCTCAACACCGCCATCGCCATCAAGGAACCTTCGGACATGACGGTGAAGGCGCTGAGCGATCTCGCCCACGAAATCGGCGGTCTCTACAACAGCATCGCCAAGGCCTATTTCGGGTGAGCCGGTGCCGCGAAGGCGCCACGCGGTCTTGCGACCCTGCGGCAGGACAAGAAAAGTAGCGTATGCTCTACGACATCAGGCTTCATCTCCACTACGATTACGCGGCGGCGGCCGGGGGCGGCCGTCACCAGGTGCGCGTGCTGCCGTCGACGATCGCCGGTGTGCAGCGCGTCATCGCTGCTTCGCTCTCTTTTGCGCCGGCGCCCAATGAACGGTCCGATTTTTCCGACTTCTTCGGCAACAGCGTCACCTCGATCGCCTTTCGCGACGCGCATGACGCGCTCGATATCCGGATGAGCGCGCGTGTCGCGGTGTCGCGGCCAGAGCCCGGGCTCGATGTGTCGCCCGACCTTCATCGGCTTCGCCAGGAACTCGTCACCGTGCGCTCGCTGTCGTCGGCATCGCCGCATCATTTTCTCGCCGCCAGCGATCATGTGAGCATTGATGCGGCGATCACCGCCTACGCACGCGACAGTGTCGGCGGTTCGGCGGTCGGCACAGCCATTGACCTGTGCAACCGCATCCGTCGTGATTTTGCCTATGACGGCGAGGCGACCACGGTCCGCACCCGGGCCAGCGACGCTTTCAAGCTGAAGCGCGGCGTCTGCCAGGATTTCTCGCATATCATGATCGCCGGCCTGCGCGGCCTTGGCATTCCGGCGGGCTATGTCAGTGGCTTCCTGCGCACCATCCCGCCGAAGGGCAAGCCGCGGCTGGAAGGTGCTGACGCCATGCATGCCTGGGTCAAGGTGTGGTGCGGACGCGATGCCGGCTGGCAGGAATTCGATCCGACCAACGGGATGCGGGCCTCGAACGACCACATCACCGTCGGCTATGGCCGCGACTATTCGGATGTGGCGCCAATCGTTGGCGTGCTGAAGACGACCGGCGGGCAGGTCGGCGAGCAAGCGGTCGACGTCATCCCGGTTGTGCTCGAAAAAGCGTGACGGCAAACACAGTTTGCGACAAAACACCCCTATCCGATTATTCTGGATCGGATAAGACGACTTCTCAAACATCGATATGGTCGTTACCCTGTATTGGAGAGGGGTGAGGGCGGTATTTCCGGTTTCGGGGTTTTGTAATTGAAAGCTGTCAGCGTCGTCATCCCCGCGCATAATGCCGCGACCACCATCGCGACCACGCTGGCGTCGTTGCGTCCAGAGATCGACGTGATTGGCGAGATCCTGCTGGTCGATGACGCGTCGCTTGACAATACCACTGATGTGGCGCGTCGCGTCGCTTCGCAATTAGGGCTGCCATTGCGTGTTATCGCGGCCAGTTGTCGTGATTCCGGCGGTGCCCGGAATGTGGCGCTGGCCGAAGTGCGCTTCCCTTGGGTCTACATGATCGATGCCGACGACCTTCATCTTGAAGGCGGGCTCAGGTCCTTGCTGCTGCGGTCGAAGGCCGAACCAAAGGCCGGCATGATCGTTGGCGGCTTTCGGCGAAGGGTCGACGGCGAGGACCGGCAAATCAAGGTTCCGAGTGGCTACACAGCCGCCTCTCTCGATAACGCCTCGGCCTACGTAAAGGGCGATATCCGCTCGGTCGCCGTGGGCAGCGTGCTGGTGGCCCGGCACATTATCGGCGAGACAAGGTTCCCGGTCGGGCTGGCCTATGACGAAGACACGCTGTTCTGGGCACGGCTGATGAGCAAGGCCTCGCTCGCCATGATCCCGCAACCCGTGATGATCTATGAGGTTTCGGTTGAGCGGTCCGACAATCGCTTTACCGTCAACCCGGCGCGGCGCTTCCTCGACTGGCGCCTTGCACTGCATAGGCTCGTCGATTGCGGCCTGCCCAAAGCCGCGCTCAAGACGAGGGAAGGATTGGTTGCGCTGAAGATCGCCCGCGTCCACTACGCGCGCGGCGACATGGATACCGCCGCCCGCTTCCTGGCCATTGCCGCGGCTGCGCCAAAGGCACGTTCCGAGACCTGGCGCTGCATGCGCTACCGGTTCAAGATCGCGGCGCGAAAGCGCTTTTCGCTGCCGCAGATACAATGGCAGGGTGCCCTGTAGGCCAATAGCGCCGGCACTTTTCAAGCGACGGCGGAACCAGACGCCGGCAAGCAGCTTATCCCCGGATATTTCCGTGGAGCCAACATGCTGCAGAAATCCGGGTCGTCGCCTCCAACTGACGCCGTATCGACGACTGCCGCGCAGGCTTCGGCCAATCAAGCTGAGCTTACCTATGTCAGTGATGCCGACCCCGGTATTCGCCGGGTAAAGGCAGGCAAGGGATTTTCCTACAAAGGGTCTAATGGGCGGGCAGTTTCTGGCGCGGCGCTTGCGCGTATCGAGGCGATCGTCATTCCGCCGGCCTGGACGGACGTCTGGATATCGGCTAACGCCGATGGCCATATCCAGGCAACCGGAAGGGATCAGCGTGGGCGCAAGCAATATCGCTATCACCCGCAATGGGCGGAGGAACGCGACGGCGCCAAATATTCGAGCCTCGTCGCCTTCGCCGAAAAGCTGCCAAACCTGCGGCACCGGATCGATGCTGATTTACGCCGCCACGGCCTGCCGCTCGAGCGTGTCGTGGCCGCCGTCGTCTGGCTGCTCGACAACACCATGATCCGGGTGGGCAATGCGGCCTATGCCCGCGACAACAAGAGTTTCGGCCTGACTACACTGCGTGATCGTCACGTCGACATTGTCGGTTCAAGCCTGCGCTTTGCCTTCAAGGGCAAGTCCGGCAAGGAATGGCGGCTGAAACTGGCTGATCGCCGCATTGCCCGCATCGTGCGTGAATCGCAGGATTTGCCGGGCCAGCAATTGTTCCAGTATCTCGACGAGGGCGGAAACAGGCGGCCGGTGCGTTCCGATGACGTCAACCGCTATATTCGCGGCGCTGCCGGTGCCGATTTCAGCTCCAAGCATTTCCGCACCTGGGGCGGCACGATCCGAGCGGCATCTCTCTTTGCGCGGACAGAACTTCCCGAAAGCCAGGCCCAGCAGAAGCGGACAATCAACAGCGTCATTGACAAGGTTGCCGAACGGCTCGGCAATACACGCGCCGTCTGCCGCAAATGCTATATCCACCCGCTGGTTTTCGAGGCGTGGTCCGACGGCCGGCTGGTCGAGGAGATGACGGAGGCCAACCAGCGCAAACGCCAGATATCCGGCCTTGATGATGAAGAAGCACTGGTGCTGAGATGGTTGAAAGCGCGCGAGGGCTGACCAAAGCCGAGAATGGCCTGGGGGTCAGTTGTGTCTAGCCAACTTTTTTATCGACGCCGTGTCGGGATCGGTCCTAGTGTTTCGTCCTTTGATAAGAAAAGGACGCTCCATGCTCTACGCTATCCTCTGCTACGCCTCTGAAGATGTTGTCTGTTCCTGGAGCAAGGAGCAGGACGACGACGTCATGGTCAAGCTGCTCAACGTGCAGGAAAAATACGCTCAGGCCGGCAGGCTCGGGCCGGTGGCGCGGTTGCTGCCAACGACGGCGGCGACAACGCTGCGGAAGGTCAAGGGCGAAGCGGTGGTCATCGATGGCCCGTTTGCGGAGACCAAGGAGCAGTTCCTCGGTTTCTACACGCTCGAATGCGCCGATCTCGACGAGGCCGTCGAATTCGCGCGGGAGCTCTCCGAGGTCAATCCGAGCGGCGGTTCCTACGAGATACGGCCGGTTTCGGTCTTCAATCCCGCCAGGGTTCCTGCATGACCGAACTTGCCTGGATCAGCTCGGCGATCAGCGCTGCCCGTCCGCAAGCAATGGGTGCGCTGCTGCGCTATTTCCGCGACCTCGATACCGCGGAGGAAGCTTTCCAGGACGCCTGTCTGCGAGCCTTGAAGAACTGGCCGCAGAACGGGCCGCCGCGCGATCCGGCTGCCTGGCTGATCTTTGTTGGCCGCAACAGCGGCATTGATGCGGTCC
This sequence comes from Mesorhizobium sp. INR15, assembly GCF_015500075.1. NCBI lineage: Bacteria > Pseudomonadati > Pseudomonadota > Alphaproteobacteria > Hyphomicrobiales > Phyllobacteriaceae > Mesorhizobium > Mesorhizobium sp. INR15. The sequence continues at coordinate 2,314,627 of NZ_CP045496.1, forward strand.
GCAAGCGCTCCAAGCAGGCGCCGCTGCCGGAAGAGGACCAGATCTCCGATCTGGAGGACGCCGAAAGCGACATTGCGGAGCGGCTGGACGGTGCGCATTACCGCGATGACATCTTGCGGCTGCTGTTCATCTGCTGTCATCCTGACCTGCCGGCGACGCAGCAGATCGCGGTTGCGCTACGCATCGTCTCCGGGCTTACCGTCAAGCAGATCGCGCGCGCCTTCCTGGTCGGCGAAAGCGCCATGGAACAGCGCATCACGCGGGCCAAGGCACGCATCGCGGATGCCGGTGTGCCGTTCGAGACACCGGGTGCGGTCGAGCGCTCCGAGCGGCTCGCGGCGGTTGCCGCCATGGTCTACCTGATCTTCAATGAGGGCTATTCGACCAACAGCGGCGAGGCGCCGGCGCGCGCGCCGCTGTGCGAGGAGGCGATCCGGCTGGGGCGGTTGCTGCTGCGGCTGTTCCAGACCGAGCCGGAGATCATGGGGCTGACGGCATTGCTGCTGCTGCAGCATGCGCGCGCACCGGCCCGTTTCGATGAAGACGGCGAGATCGTGCTGCTCGAGGACCAGAACCGGAGCCTTTGGAGCCGCAAGATGATCGACGAGGGACTGGCGCTGGTCGACAAGGCTTTGCGGCATCGCAAGCCCGGGCCCTATCAGGTGCAGGCGGCGATCGCCGCGCTGCATGCACGCGCGGAAAAGGCCGAGGACACCGACTGGACCGAGATCGACCTGCTTTACAGTCTGCTTGAGCAGATGCAGCCGTCGCCGGTGATCACACTCAACCGGGCGGTTGCCGTCGCCAAGGTGCGTGGACCGGAAGCGGCGCTCGCCATGATCGAACCGCTTGAGCCGAGGCTATCAGGCTATTTCCATTTCTTCGGCCTCAAGGGCGGCCTGCTGATGCAGCTTGGCCGTGGCGAGGAAGCCCGCATTGCTTTCGACCGCGCCATCGCGCTCGCCAACACAGCCGCGGAAGCCGCGCATATCCGCATGCATATCGACCGGCTGATGAAGGACGGCGCCGCGCGGACAGCGCGTTGATCTGGTTCAACGGTCTGGCCCGGGCTTAGACCATGCCAGGGTGGCGATTTTTCCCTGAAGCGAGTAATGCCACGTCATGACAGCGCCTCGCATGCCAATCAGCACGCGGAAGGGATGGCGCAAGGCTTTTGCCGACGCCATATGAGCGGCAGATTTGAAAGGGACAAAAGATGACGATTGCCAAGGAAACATCCGAGCTTTTGGCGAAACTTGGCGTTGCCAGGGATGCGCTTGTTGGTGGTGACCTGATCGTGCGGAGCCCGGTGACGGGCGAGCGGATCGCGGCGCTGAAGACGATCACGCCCGCGGATGCGGCGAAAGCCATCGATGCCGCGCACAAGGCGTTCCAGTCGTGGCGGCTGGTGCCAGGTCCGCGACGCGGCGAACTGGTGCGGCTGCTGGGCGAGGAACTGCGCGCCCACAAGAGCGAGCTTGGCCGCCTTGTGTCGATCGAGGTCGGCAAGATCCCCTCCGAAGGTCTTGGCGAAGTGCAGGAGATGATCGACATCTGCGATTTCGCCGTCGGTCTGTCGCGCCAGCTCTATGGCCTGACCATCGCCACCGAGCGTCCTGGTCACCGCATGATGGAAACCTGGCATCCGCTCGGCGTCGTCGGCGTCATCTCGGCCTTCAACTTCCCGGTCGCGGTGTGGTCGTGGAATGCAGCGCTGGCGCTGGTCTGCGGCGATGCCGTGGTGTGGAAGCCGTCGGAGAAGACGCCGCTGACGGCACTTGCCTGCGAGGCGATCTTTGCCCGCGCCGTCAAGCGCTTCGGCGCGGATGCGCCGCAAGGCCTGGCGCCGGTGCTGATCGGCGACCGCGCCGTTGGCGAGATCCTGGTCGACCATCCGAAGGTGCCGCTGGTTTCGGCGACCGGCTCGACGCGCATGGGCAGGGATGTCGGCCCGCGCCTGGCCAAGCGCTTTGCCCGCGCCGTGCTGGAGCTCGGCGGCAACAATGCCGGCATTGTCTGCCCCAGCGCCGATCTCGACATGGCGCTGCGCGCCATTGCCTTCGGCGCCATGGGCACCGCTGGCCAGCGCTGCACGACGCTGCGGCGGCTGTTTGTCCATGACAGCGTCTATGACCAGCTCGTTCCGCGCCTGAAGAAGGCCTATGAGAGCGTCTCGGTCGGCAATCCGCTGGAGACGTCATCGCTGGTCGGGCCGCTGATCGACAAGGCCGCGCATGACGCCATGCAGAAGGCGCTGAGCGAAGCCACCGCCCATGGCGGCAAGGTGACCGGCGGCACGCGGATCGAGAACGGCCATCCCGATGCCTATTACGTGCATCCGGCGCTTGTCGAAATGCCGAAACAGGTCTCACCAGTGACGGAAGAGACCTTCGCGCCGATCCTCTATGTGATGAAATATTCCGATTTCGACGCCGTGCTCGACGAGCACAATGCGGTGGGCGCGGGGCTGTCGTCGTCGATCTTCACCCGCGACCTGCAGGAATCGGAGCGCTTCCTTGGTGTCGATGGTTCGGACTGCGGCATTGCCAATGTCAACATCGGCACGTCGGGTGCGGAAATCGGCGGTGCGTTTGGCGGCGAGAAGGAAACCGGCGGCGGCCGCGAGAGCGGCTCGGATGCGTGGAAGGCCTATATGCGCCGCGCCACCAACACGGTGAACTACTCCAAGGCGCTGCCGCTCGCCCAGGGCGTCTCCTTCGATATCGAGTGAGCTTGCGATCATGCCTGGAACCCATCCCGTATTCGTCGGGATGGGACAGGTCTCTAGATGCCGGGGAACTTTCGGGCCGCGACGCCGGATGCCTCGAAGGCCGTGTCGATGATGGCCAGTTTCACCGCCTGGGCGGCCATGTATTCCTGGTAGAAATCCGTCGATATCCACATCACGGAATTGCCGCGCTGGCCCAGCCAGCCGATGCTGCCAAGGTCCTCGGCGTCGCGGAGCTTGCGGGCAAGGTGGGTTCGCGACAGCTTGAGCCATTTGGCGAAGTCGCCGATCGAGAAAATGCCGGTTGGAATTTGATCGAGCCCCGCATGGTCAGGGTCGACGCCAGCGATCAGCCAGTCCATGACGACGCCGCCATTGTTGAGCCAGGTGAACAGGGAAAAGGTCTGCTTGGGCTCGCGCACCGGATTGGAAGAAAGCAAGCCATCGGCAATCCGTGGCTGCACCATGGCGAGTGCGTCCGGCTGTGCCAGGAACGTGGCCAGGCGGCTCGCGCCGTCGAGACTGTCAAGCGTGTGCAGATGCGCCATCAGCCAGAGGGTAACCGGCTCCAGCGAAGCCACCGCTGGCCGCAACGGGCGGATGCGGCCGTCCTGTGTCGCGGGCAGATACTCGATGAAACCGTAGTGCAGCATTTCCTTGACGAAGGCGTCGGCGGTGTTGCGGCTGGCGACGGCATTCTGGCGGATCGCTTCGATGAAGCGCGCTGCCGTCAGTTCCTTGCGATAGTCGTCGGGCTCCCGCTTGAAATGCAAGGCAAGGCCGATATGGGCCATCAGCCAGCGTTGCTGAGTGGCAAACACAGAAGACAGACGCGGGTTCATCTCATAGGTCTGGTTCATTGCCTGTGCCTGGACGCGAATACAGCGATGCAGCGCCGGATGACCGGCAATGTCTTCCAGGTTCAACGCCATCCCCCGTCCCCCTTCGGCCGTCTCAAGATGAGACGTCGATAACAGTCTCAGCCTTAACGGCCAGTGTCCAGATAGGATCGTCCGGGAGCGTTGTACAGGCTCAGCGCATAAGACTATTCAGCTGGCCTTCAGCCATTCTCCGGTGCGGGAAAGCAGGCGTCGAAGGCCGCGTCTATGATGGCGAGCTTGGCGGCCTGAACGGTCATGTATTCCTGGTAGAACTGGCTCGATACCCACATGACCGACCGGCCGCGCCGGCCCAGCCAGCCAATGCTGCCGAGTTCCTCGGCGGCGCGCAGTTTGCGTGCGAGATGGGTCCGCGACAGTTTGAGCCAATCGGCGAACTCTCCGATCGAGACGACACTCGTCGGTATCCGGTCGAGGCCCGCATGGTCGGGGTCGATGCCGGACATCAGCCAGTCCATGACGATGCCGCCATTGTTCAGCCAGATGAACAGCGAAAAGGTCTGCTTTGGCTCGCGTACCGGCTTGGAGGAGAGCAGGCCGTCGGCCACAATCGGCTGAAGGCAGCGAAGCTTGTCAGGCCGCTCCAGGAACCTGATCAATCGGTTGCCGTCGTCGAGGCGATCCAGCGTCTTCAGATGCGCGTAAATCCAGCCGGTGAATACTTCGATGGTAGCCGCGGTCGGCCGCAGCGGACGGGTCCGTCCGTCCTCGTGCTCGGATACATATTCGGCAATCTTGTAGTACAGCATCTCCCGGATGAATGCTTCCGCTGTGTTGCGGCTCGCCACATCGTGCTGACGCACGACCTCAATGAAACGCGCTATGGTGAGTTCCTTACGGCGATCATGGGGGTCGCGCCGGAAGTGCATCGCCAAGCCGACATGACCCAAAAGCCAGCGCTGCTGGGTGGCGAATACGGCCGCAAGACGCGGGCTTGCTTCATAAATTCCAAGCAGCGCCAACGACTGCTCCTGAACACAACGATCCAATGCCGGATGGCCGGCAATATCTTCCAAAATCAGCGTTATCCTCCTGTGTTCCAGTCCAACGCGTGGCGTGAAATCACGTTCCACATTTTCAGTCTTCAACACTTGTGTCCAGAGCTACCAGATACCGAGAACAGGACCAGCCGGATACAGCCAGTTCAGGCGCCATCTTGCTAACTGATTGCTATAGCTTGGAAAACTCCTCCCAATAATAGTCGGCCCAACAGCCGCCCGTTGAATTGACGCCCTGAGGAGGCGAGCATAGGTTCCGCGTCATCCGAAGGGTGGGACGCCTCTCGGGCTTGAACTTTGTAATGGCGGAGAATTGGCGTGCGATGCCCCGCATCGGCGGCGGCGAAGCTTTGCCTGGTTCTCGACCTCGAAATACGAGTGACCGAGTGAAGCATATTCACGGAACCAGAACGGCGATCGGCGCCATGCCCCGGATCGCCTTGACCAGGTTGAACGCGGCGTGCGGGCAACGGCGTTTCCGTGCCGTCTTGTTGGCCGTCATGGCCTCGCCATGGGTGCCGGCGGGCGCGTTCGCGCAGACCGCCAGCCAGATCACGCCACCGAGTTTCCGGCCTCTGCCAAAGCCCGACACAGCTCAGGTTTCCATTCCCGAGGGTTCAGGGCTTGAAGCGCCGGCGGGCGCCGAGAAGTTGAAGGTCAGGCTTGCGGACGTCAGGGTGGAAGGCGGGTTGCCCGCGATGGCTGAAGCGACACGCAAGATCATCGAGGGTCTTGCGCATCGCACCGTGACCGCTGCCGAGATTTTCACCGCCGCGCGCATGCTGGAGACCGAATATGGCCGTGCCGGCTATGCGCTGGTGCGGGTCGTGCTGCCGGCGCAGAAGCTCAATGACGGGGCAAAGCTGCGGCTCGTCGTTGTCGATGGTTTTCTTGAGCGGATCGACACCAGCAACTTGCCCGAACCTATACGCGGCCGCGTCGAAGCGACGCTGGCGCCGCTCGTCGGCCAAAAAAGCATCAAGCTGTCGGCGATCGAGCGCAAGCTGCTCCTGGCCGGCGACACGCCGGGCGCGAGGCTGCGCTCAACGCTGCAAGCCGGCTCCGCCAGTGGCGCCAGCGTGCTGGTCATTGACGGCAAGTATCGTCCGCTCGGCGGCCAGGTGAGCGTGGACAATTCGCTGTCGCCATCGCTGCAGCGCTGGTCAACGGGCGCCGGTGTCGACTTCAACTCGCTGCTCGGCCTTGGCGAACTCGTCTATCTGCGCGCCAGCGGCTATCCCAACGGCGGCGACAACAGCGTGTTGGGCGGGAATCCGCGCAACCGCACCTATGCCGCGGGCATTGTCGTGCCGATCGGCTATGATGGGCTGACGTTGAACCTCGAAGCCACTCGCACGCGCGCCAATCCGAGCGCCGAGCCGGGCACGCTCGGCTTCGGCAGCGCCTTCGAGCGCTATTCGGCGCGGCTTCGTTATCCCTGGATCCGCAGCCGCGATCTTACCATCAGCACGGAATTGTCCTTCGATGCGCAGAACGACAATCTCGACGCGGTGACGCCGATTTCGCTGCCGATCGCCGAGGACCGCCTGCGCATTGCCAGGCTTGGTCTCGACGGCACATGGTTCACGCCGCTCGGCGGCCTGCTCGTCGGCAATGTGGTGGCGTCATTCGGCATTGATGGCCTTGGCGCGCGCTCCGCCGCCGACGCCACGCCCTTGCTGCCGCTGTCGCGCCAGGGCGCGGATGCGGCGTTCCAGAAGCTGGAGATCTCAGCGAGCTACAGTCAGCCACTGGCCAAGCATATCGGCCTTGATCTCTTCGCTCGTGCCCAGACCTCGTTCGGCAAGCCGCTGCTGCAGTCGGAGCAATTCGGGCTGGTTGGCGCCAACAGCCTGTCGAGTTTCGATGCCGGCGCCCTGCAGGGCGATTCCGGCTATGTCGTGCGCGGCGAGCTGTCCTCGACCTGGTACGTGCCCTTCAGCGGCGGCCTGGTTTCGCTGGTGCCATACGTTTTTGGCGCTGTCGGGCAGGTTCATCTGGAAAAGCCGACCGCGCTCGAAAGCAAGGACATCCTTGGTGCGTCCTACGGATTTGGGCTGAAGGTCGGAACGGCGCTCGCCGGCGACGCGGCCAATACCAGCCTGAGCCTCGAATGGGGCCGCCAGCATCGCGACGATCATTTGCCGACCAGCGATCGCTTTTCGCTGAATGGCGCCATCCAGTTCTAGAGACATGACCATGCAGCGCGAAACCATCCCGCCACGGCTCCTGAACCGCACCACAGCGCCCTTGATGGCGCTGCTGCTGACATCGACAGCGCTTGTCGGCTTCACCTCGGCGCGGGCGCAGGAACTGCCGACCGGCGGCAGCGTCGCTTCGGGCGGCGTCACCATCGCCAATCCGTCGTCGACGCAATTGACGATCAAGCAGTCGACCATTCAGCGATCGTCAACTGGCAGAGCTTTTCGATCGGCGCCGGCGCCAGGGTCGATATCGACCAGCCTACATCGACATCGACGATGTTGAACCGCGTCACCGGCAGCACGAAATCGACCATTTCGGGCCAGCTCAATGCCAATGGCCAGGTGTTCCTGGTCAACCCGAACGGCATCGCCATTTCGAAGACCGGCAAGGTCAGTGCCGCCGGCTTTGTCGGTTCGTCGCTTGACATCAGCGACGACGATTTCAAGGCCGGCAAACTGAAGTTCAAAGGCAAGGGTGCCTCGGCGGCTGTTGCCAACGAGGGTGCTGTCAGCATCGGCCGTGGTGGCTATGCCGCGCTGATCGGCGGCAGTGTCGACAATGCGGGCTCGATCACCGTGCCGCTGGGCAAGGTGGGGCTGGGCTCGGGCGAACAGGCGGCCCTCGATCTGTCGGGCGATGGCTTTCTGCAGGTCTCGGTGCCGACCAAGGCGGATGGAGGCAGCGCGCTGGTGAGCAATTCCGGCATCATCAGCGCCGATGGAGGGACGGTGGAACTCAAGGCCGCCGCGGTGCGCGATGCGGCGCGCCAAGCGGTCAACATGTCAGGCGTGGTCGAAGCCCGCACTGTCTCCGGCCAGTCCGGCGCGATCGTGCTTGGCGGCGGCGAGGGCACGGTAGAGATATCAGGCACGTTGGATGCTTCGGCGAAGTCAGGCGGGAAGGGCGGCAAGGTCACTGTCACCGGGCGCAAACTGAAGCTCAAGCACGCCACCGTCGACGCCTCGGGCAAGGATGGCGGCGGCACCATCAAGATCGGCGGCGACAAACAGGGTTCGGGTACGCTGCAACATGCCGACACGACCACAATCGATGCCGACAGCACGATCAGTGCCGACGCCACCGGCACCGGCAATGGCGGCACCGTCATCGTCTGGTCCGACGAGCAGACAAGGTTCGCTGGCAAGATCTCGGCGCGCGGCGGCGACATCGGTGGCAATGGCGGCTTCACCGAAGTGTCGGGCAAGCAGCGTCTTGATTTCACCGGCTCGGTCGACCTGCGCGCGCGCTTCGGCGACACCGGAGATCTGCTGCTCGATCCCTACAACGTCACCATCTCGAACGGCACCGGCAACACCGGTGGCAGCATGGACGCCAACACCAATGACAGCGTCATCAACGTCACCATGCTGCAGAACCTTCTGGCGACGGCCAACGTCACAATCTCAACCGGCAGTGGCGGCGCGCAAGCCGGCGACATTACTGTGGCGGCACCGATCAGCTGGAATGCCAACACGCTGACGCTCAATGCCCACCATTCGATTGTCTTCAATGCGGGCGCCACGATCGGCGGCGTCGGCGGGCTGACGCTGGTCAACAACAATGGTGGCACCGGGGGCGTCATCTCCTACGCGCTCGGCGCCTCGGCGACATTCACCGGGACGCCAGGCGCGCAGGCGCTGTCGATCAACGGGCAGAGCTACACGCTGATCTACGACGTCAACGGATTGCAGTCGATCAATAGTGGCCTCAATGGCCGCTATGCACTCGCCAACACCATCGAGGCCAGCGCCACCTACTACTGGAACAACCTTCTCGGCTTCACGGCGCTCGGCACCGACGGCAACACCAACATCCAGAATGGCGGCAACGGCTTCAACGGCACATTCGACGGGCTTGGCCACATCATCAACCAGATCTGGGTGCGGCAGATCCCGGCCAACTATGTCGGCCTATTCGGCTATGTCGGCGCCAGCGGCGTCGTGCGCAATGTCGGGCTGGTCGACGCCTATATCAGCGGCTCGTACGACACTGGTGCAATCGCAGGCTGGAACAAGGGTACGATTTCAGGGGTCTGGGCGAGCGGCTACCTGCAAGGTGTCAGTGGTTCCGGCGGTCTGGTCGGCTTTAACGAAGGCTCGATCACGCGCTCGTTCTCGACGGTGGCAGTGCAATCGCGCGATTCCAACAATGTCGGCGGCATCGCCGGCTACAACAGCGGCACGATCAGCCAGGTGTATGCAAGCGGCTCGGTTCTCGGCGGCGACAAAGTCGGCGGCCTGGTCGGGTTCAATGCCGGCGCACTTAGCGATGGTTATTCAACCGGCGCCGTGAATGGAACGATGGGGGGCACTTTCGGAGGCAGCGTCGGCTTTTCATGGGGTACGGTCACCAACGTCTATTTCGATATCACTACGTCGGGAATGACCACAGGCGTTGGTGGAGGCACCGCCGGCGTCACCAGCACCGGCCTGACCACGGCGCAGTTGCAAGGCAGCGGTGCCACCGGGCTTAGCGCGGCTTTCAGCGGCGGAAGCACTGGCCTGTATCCCTATCTCAAAAGCTTCTATCCGAATGGCGTCCAGGCGATCTCCGGCATCGCCTACAAGGACAATGGCGTCACGCCGCTCTCATCGGGTACGCGTCAGCCCTATTATGTCAAGAACCCCGGCTTTGTAACGGGGGTTTCGAACGGCGTCGACATCGGCACGGTCACCACTGGCGTCAACGGCTACTACTACATCGCCGTACCGACCGGCTGGATCACCGACAGCGTGCTTGCCTATACGGTTCGCGATCCGCATCCGAACGACAGTTCGGGCGCCAGGAACGGCGTGACTTTCCGGACAGGCTTGTCCGGTGGCAATGTCGCGAACCTAAACGTCTATGGCGACTGGCGTCTCGACGAGGTCGATAGCTCGATGACGTCGCTTTCGGCGCTGCAAAACGCTTCTGCAACGACCGTCGGGTCGACCTATGTTGGCAGCCTGTCCTTTGCCAACTGGCAGATCGAAACGGCCGCGACGACTTTCGCGCTCGACCAGGCCGTGTCGATAGGCGCCGGCACATTGGTGTTGTCGTCGAACGGCACGGTGACGCAAACAGACAGCCTGGCAGCGGCGTCGCTGGTGCTCGGCGGCAGCGGCGGCTTCAACCTTTCCAATGCCGGCAACCAGATCGGCACGGTCGCCGCCAATGCGGGGTCGGTCAATCTGGTCGATCAGGGCGGCCTCGTCATCGGCAGCGTGACCAGTGCGCGCGGAGCGCTGACGACGGGCTCCACCACGACGGGTTCGGTCAAGCTGCAGACGACAGGCGACCTGACCATCGCGGCGGGCGCGAAAGTCAGCGGCACCAACCCGGTGCTCGCGGCGACAGGCAAATTCATCAACAGTCGCGGCAGCGACGCCGTGTCGGCGACCAGCGGCAGCTGGCTGGTTTATGCGGCGAACCCGACCGGCAACACTTTCGGCAACCTCGACAGCGGCAACACGGCGATCTGGAACACGGCTGCCGGCGGCGCGGTAAGTGCGACGGGCAACCGTTATGTCTTCAACTATCAGCCGACGCTGACCTTCACCTCGACCAATGCGTCGAAGGTTTACGGCGACGCCATGCCGACGCTGGCCTATTCGGTATCGGGCTATCAAGCGGGGGTGGCCAACGCCTATCTCGGCGACAGCGCCACCACCGCGTTCTCCGGTGCGCCGATGCTCTATACCCCGGCTACGCTGGCCACGCAGCAGCTCGGAGCTGGGACCTACACGATCACCTTCGACGCAGGCAACGTCGCAGGGTTGAACGGCTACGCCCTTGCCTTCAACAGTACCGGCCTGCTTTCCGTTGCCAAGCGGGCGGTCACCGTCACCGCGGATGCCAAGACCCGCGCGTATGGCGACGCCGACCCGGCACTGACCTATCAGGTTACCACAGGCAATCTGGTCGACGGCGACACCCTTTACGGTGCGCTCGCAACGGGTGCCACCACATTGTCCGGCGTCGGCAGCTACGGCATCATCCAGGGCAGCCTCGCCAACGCCAACTACGACATCACCTATCAAGGCAGCAGCCTTACGGTCGGCAAGCGCGCGGTGACTGTGACAGCCGATGCGAAGAGCAGGGTCTATGGCGATGCCAATCCGGCGCTCACCTATCAGGTGACCACGGGTAATCTGGTCAACGGCGACAGCCTTTCGGGACTGCTTGCCACGAGTGCCACCAATTTGTCCGGTGTCGGTGGTTACGGCATCACCCAAGGCACGCTGACCAACGTCGCCAACGCCAACTACGACATCACCTATCAAGGCAGCAGCCTCACTGTCGGCAAGCGTGCGGTGACGGTGACGGCCGATGCCAAGAGCCGGATCTATGGCGACGCCAATCCAGCCCTGACCTATCAGGTTACCACGGGCAATCTGGTCGACGGCGACACCCTTTCCGGTGCGCTCGCAACGGATGCCACCACGTTGTCCGGCGTCGGCAGCTACGGCATCACCCAAGGCACTCTTGCCAACGCCAACTACGACATCACCTATTCTGGCAACAGCCTCACTGTCGGCAAGCGGGCCGTGACGGTGACGGCCGATGCCAAGAGCCGGATCTATGGCGACGCCAATCCGGCCCTGACCTATCAGCTCAGCGCGGGTAATCTGGTCAACAACGACAGCTTTTCCGGTGCATTGGCAGCGACCGCTACGGCCTCGGCTGATGTCGGCACCTATGGCATCACCCAGGGCAGCCTCGCCAACGCCAACTACGATATCACCTATGAAGGCAGCAGCCTCACGGTCGGCAAACGCGCGGTCACGGTCACGGCATCCGGTGGCCAAGGCAAGGTCTATGGCAATACCGATCCCTCGTCATACGGTTATGCATCCACGGATCTCGGCAGCGGCGCGGCCTTGGCCGGCGCTCTCAGCCGTGCTTCAGGCGAGGATGTCGGCAGCTATGCGATTGGTCGCGGCACGCTGACGGATGCGGCCAATGCGAACTACGACATCACTTATGTTGGAGCCGGCTTCAGCATCGGCAAGCGCGCGGTAACGGTCACCGCCAATTCGGGCCAGGGCAAGACCTATGGCAACGCCGATCCCTTGACCTACGGTTACAGTTTCACGGACCTCGGTACCGGCTCTGCCCTTGTCGGCGATCTGGCCCGTGCTTCAGGTGAAGGCGCCGGCAGCTATGCGATCGGCCGCGGTACGCTGACCGACGCGGCCAATGCAAACTATGACATCACCTATGTTGGGGCCGGCTTCAGCATCGGCAAGCGCGCCATCACCGTCGTGGCCGATGCGAAAAGCCGGCCGCAGGGAACGGTCAACCCGGCCCTTACCTACACGGTTGGCGGCTTGGGACTGGTCAATGGCGACACGTTCTCCGGCGTGTTGTCGACCGACGCGACCCCAGCAAGCGCGCCCGGCAGCTACGCAATCGAGCAAGGTAGCCTCGCCATCTCGGCAAACTATGAGCTGACCTATGTCGGCGCCGACCTGATTGTGTCGCCACCCAACACGATCCCAACGGGCGAAGCCGCCAGCACAGTTGCCTACAATACCTACGCACATGGTGGCGGTCGACCGGCTCCGGTCTTCTTCACCGGCGCTCCGGCTGATAGCGATACGCAAACGCTGATCGAAGACCCACGGCTTGATGGTCCCGCCTTCTGCCAAACCATGGGGGACGCCGCCTCGGTCTGCGCCGGCGCGTCAGTCCAGTAAGGATTGCCGTCACGCCGGCTGACTGGTCTCAGGCTACATGCGCATCAGCAGGCCGCCGTCGACGGCGAGCTCGATGCCGGTAATGTAGCTTGCCGCATCGGAGAGCAGGAAGAGGGCGGCGTTGGCCATGTCCTGCGGCGTGCCGATGCGTCCGAGCGGCGCGTAGCTCGCCACCGCCGAACGCTTTTCGTCGGTGTCCCAGCGGGCCTGCAGCGGCGTCAGCGCCATGCCGGGGCAGATGGCGTTGGAGCGGATGCGCTCGGCGGCAAGCTGCATGGCCAGCGATTTGGATAGGGCGCAGACGCCGGCCTTGGAAGCCTGGTAGGCATCCTGCGGGTTGGCGTCGCCGCGATACCACTGGATGGTCGAGAAATGCACCATGGCGCCGCCGCGCCCGCCCGAACGCATGTAGGGCACGACCGCGCGCGCCGTGTGCACGAAGGATTTCAGGTTGATCCTGAAAACGTCGTCCCAGACGTCGAGATCCATGTCGAGAGCGGACTTGTCGCGGCCAAACCACAACACGCCGGCGACATTGGCGAGATAGTCGATGCCGCCGCGTTCGCGGCCTGCGGTGCCGATGGCATGGTCGACAAAGGCGGGGTCGGTGAGATCGCCCTGCGCGAAGGTCAGCCTGTCATCATAGGTTGAGAGCGAGGCCGGGCGGGTCTTCACGTCGATGGCGGTGACCGAGGCGCCGGCTTCGAGCAGCGCCAGCGTGATCGCTTCCCCCATGCCGCCACCGGCCCCGGTCACAACCGCGTGCCTGCCCGTAAAATCGTAGGCGATCATCTCCAACCCCTCGTCTGCTTCTGCTGAAATGTCCGATGCAGGCGACAATAGGGGCGGATAAAAAATCCATCAAGCGGTATTAGAAAAAATTTGCCAAAATGGAAAATCGCGATATCGTGCCGCCAAATGATGACTTCTCTGACCAGGTGGATTGCAAGACCATGAACCTACGTTCCGGCGTGCGAAGCTTCTCCGTGACCTCTCCCATTGACGGCTCGATCTATGCGACACGCCCCTATGCGGAAGCTGCCGCCATCGAGGCCGCGCTCGGCCGCGCCCGCGCGGCCTTGCCGTCCTGGCGGCGGACGCCGCTTGCCGAGAGGCTGGCGATCCTGCTGCGCTTCGGCGAGGAGATGAAGGCGCGTGCGGCACCGCTGGCCGAGATGGTCGCCTGGCAGATTGGCCGTCCCTTGTGGCAGGCCGACGAGACCCCGCGCCTGGCGCTGGTCGGAGAGCTGCTTGCCGGTGTTGCGCCCGAAACGCTGGCCGATGTGCCCTATCCCTCCGACGAGAACATCCGCCGCTATGCGAGGCCGGTGGCCGGCGGCCTGCATCTGTCGATCTGCGCCTGGAACTATCCGACCGCCATGCTCGGCTATCTCGTCACCGCGCCGCTGGCAGCCGGCAATGTCGTGATCTTCAAGCATTCGCCGCAGACCCCGCTGATCGCCGAGATCGCGGAAGAAGCTTTCCGTGCGGCGGGCGGTCCTGACGGCGTGTTCCAGAGCCTGCACCTTGACCACGCCGATGCCGAGCGCCTGATTGCGTCGGGCGCCTTCAATGCCGTGAACTTCATCGGCTCGGTCAATGGCGGAAGGCGTGTGCATGCCGCCGCCGCCGGCACCTTTACGCAAGTTCATCTCGAGCTTGGCGGCAAGGATCCGACCTATGTCCGCGCCGACGCCGACCTTGAAGCGACGATCCCGCAAATCGCCGAAGGCACCTACTCCAATGCCGGACAGTCCTGCTGCTCGGTCGAACGCATCTATGTCGATAAGGCGATCCATGATCGTTTTGTCGAAGCCTTCGTCGCCGAAACTGCGAAATGGACCGTCGGCCATCCGATCGGCGAAAAGCCGATGATTGGACCGGTCGTGCGGGCAACGGCGGCCGACACGATCCGCGACCTGACAGAAAGGGCGGTGCGGGCAGGGGCCCGGCGCCTGATGCCGCAGGACGGTACGCGCAAGGCCTCCGGCCTCGGGGCTGCTTACGTCGCGCCGGAAGTGCTGGTCGGTGTCGACCACAGCATGCAGATCATGCGCGATGAGCTGTTCGGGCCGGTGGCCTGCATCCAGTCTGTCAGCAGCGACGAGCAGGCGATCGGCCTGATGAACGACAGCGATTTCGGCTTGAGCGCCTCGATCTGGACGCAGGATATCGATCACGGCGTGGCGCTGCTCGACGACGTCGAGGCCGGCACCGTCTACCTCAACCGCTGCGACCATGCCGACCTGTACCTGCCTTGGGGCGGCATCAAGAATTCCGGACTCGGCCGCACCAATGGCCGCGCCGGCCTTGCGGAAGCGACAGCGGCGAAGGCCTATCATGTCCGCTCCGTCATTGGTTAGCTCCCTCGACGATGCCGCAGTCGCGGCGCTGGCTGAGGCCAGCGTCGAGCGGCTGTTACCGGGCGCCGTGAGCCCCTATCTGCTGATTGCCGAACATGCCGGCAATCAGGTGCCACGGCCATGGCGCGACCTTGGCCTTGCCGCGCCCTATCGCGGCACGCATTTCGCCGTTGATCTCGGCATCGATACATTGACCCGAAGGCTGTCGCGAACCATGCGGGTGCCGGCGGTGATCGCGCATTATTCCAGGCTGTTTCTCGACTATAATCGCCCGGCCGGCGAGTGGGATTTCATGCGCCCGGATCTCGGCGGCATTCCGGTGCCAGGCAATCTCGCCGTCGACGAAACCGACGCCCGGCTGCGCAAGCTGATCGCCTGGGCGCCACTCGAACAGGCAATCGTCGAGGAGGCCTCGGGCAGGCAGGCGCTGATCTCTGTGCATTCCTTCACCCCGGTCATGGGCGGCATCCGGCGCGAGGTCGATATCGGCGTGCTGTGGCGCGAACCCTCGCTGTTCGTCAGCTCGGTTCTGGAAAACCTTGGCACGTTCGGCAGGAATGCGGGTCTCAGGGTCGGCGACAACGAGCCCTACGACTGGCGCCAGGCCGTCGGCTATACGCTGAACCGGCATGGGATCGAGCAAGGCAGGCCTTGCGTCTATCTCGAAGTCCGCAACGACCTGCTTTCCGATCCGGAAACATTCGAGCGTGTCGCCCAGGCCCTGGAAGCCGCATTTGCGTCTGTCGCGATGTCACTATGGCCGAAATCAGCCGTAGCCGTCTAAAGGCTGGACGGTCTCGCGCCGCGCCGCTAGAGCTTGTCGAATTGGAAACACGACAGCCAAGGGCGTGGGCGATGCAAGGCAATGTGGGCAGCAAGATCCGGGACGCGCGCAAGGAGCAGAACATCACGCTGCGCGACCTCAGCGACCGCTCTGGCCTCTCGGTTTCGCAACTCTCCAAACTGGAGAACGGCAAGGCTCGGCTGACGGTCGATGTCGCCCTGATGATCGCCGGCGTGTTGCATGTGCCGGTGGCGTCCTTCCTGTTCAGCCCGAAGCCAGGCATGCAGGCGCGCCGCTCGATCACGCGTGCCGGCAGCGGCATCATGCACGAGGGCAATGCCATGGAATTCGAGGTCCTGTGCAGCGATTTCCGCGACAAGACCAACATCTTCTGGCGCGTCACGCTGCGGGCGCACAGCTTTGAGGAGAATGGCGGCTGGCGCAGCCATTCGGGCGAGGAATTCATCCACGTTCTGAGCGGCAGCCTTGAGCTGCATACAATCCACTATGATCCGACGGTGCTGCAGCCAGGCGACAGCATCCTGTTCGATGGCGAGATGCAGCACGCCTATATCGCGCGCGGCAACGAGCCGGTCATCATGCTGATGTCCAACACGGTTCCCCGCGACGGACTTCCGCCTGGCGCCGGGATCTGAGCGTTGCGCGATGCCCGCGATTTTCGGGGCGGAATCGCGAGGCTTCAAAGATTATTTTCTAAAATGGAAAAAAATACTTGTTATGGAAAAGTCGGAGGTCTAGCATCCTGTTGACCGGCCGATAGGAGAAAACAACCATCGGCTGGATGGGAGATGGAACCGATGCTTTCGGTTGAGGCGGTCAGCAAGACCTTTGGCGGCGTGCAGGCCTTGCGCAAGGCCTCGCTGTCCTGCGCGGTCGGCGAAATCCTAGGCCTGATCGGCCCCAATGGCGCGGGAAAATCCACGCTGGTCAACGCCATCTCCGGCGTGCTCAAGCCCGATACCGGCAGCGTCACGCTGGCCGGCAAGGAGATCACCGGGCGCGGTCCTGAATATTGCGCGCGCGCCGGCGTCGGCCGGACCTTCCAGACGATCCGCCTGTTCAAGGAATTGACCGTCCGGCAGAATGTCGAGGTCGCCCATATAACCTGCCGTGCGGTCCGGCCCGAGGCCGCCGCGCGCATTGGCGTCGACCAGTTGCTTGCGCAGTATCAGCTGGATGGTTTCGCGGACGTGCCGGCCGGCACGTTGTCCTATGGCAGCCAGCGCCGGCTCGAAATTGCCCGGGCGCTGGCGCTGGGTCCATCGCTGCTGCTGCTCGATGAGCCGGCGGCCGGTCTCAACGAGGGCGAGTCCGAAACACTGGCAGTGGCGATCGAAGGCATCCGCCGGGATGTCGGCTGCGCCACCATCGTCATCGATCACGATCTGCGCTTCATCAACCGGCTCTGCGACCGGCTCTGCGTCATGGACCAGGGCCAGGTGATCGCATCGGGGCAGACCGAAGCGGTGTGGCGCGATCCGCGCGTCATCGAGGTTTATGTCGGGCAGTCGGAAACGTCGTGACGGCCCTCACAGGTATCAAGGACAACGAGAGAGAAGGAGGGGTTCAATGGACAAGATGATTTTGGGAGCGGGGGTCGTGGCGGCAGGGCTGCTGCAGGTCGCGCATGCCGGCGCCAACGACCTGAAGATCGGGCTCGCGGTGGCGATGACCGGCACCTACGCACCCTATAGCGAAGCCGAAGGCGCGCGCTGCATGGCCGACAAGCTGAACAAGGCGGCAGGTGCGGGCGATCCCAAAGTCGAGTTGATGATCGAGGACAACCGTTCCGACCCGCAGCTCTCGGTGTCGCTCGGCCAGAAATTCCTCGATGCCGGGGCGCAGATCATCACCGGGGTGCCGTTCCCGGATGCGCTGATCCCGACCGCGCAGATTGCCCAGCCCTATGGCGCCACGGTGTTTTCGGCACCGAACACGCAGCTCGAAATGCAGCAGGCCGGCCTCGACAATTTCATCGCCGGCGCGGTGCCCGATCCGATCAACGCGGCGGCGACCGCCAACGCGTTGTACGGCAAGGGCGCGCGTACCGTGGCGCTGATGGTCTCACCCGATGCCGGCTCCTATTCGGAAAAGCTGCCGGAATGGTTCGGCGAGGTGTTCGAACATCTCGGCGGCAAGGTTGTCTCCAAGCTCAACTATTCCTACGGCACATCGGACTGGTCGCCGCAGATCGCCAGCATCAAGGCGCTGCCGCAGAAGCCGGACGCGATCCATATCTGCGCCGTGCTTCCGGATGTCGGCATTCTGATCCGCCAGCTGCGCGCCAATGGCTATGACGGCTGGGTCGCCGGCTGCGACGCCTTTGACGACAAGTCGCTGGAAGGCACGGTCGGCGATCCGGCCTCGCTGGAGAAAGTGATGTTCGCCACGCATGGCGCAACCGGCGTCGACGGCCCGATCGACGCGTTCCTGGCGCAGTGCAAGGCCGACGGCTACAAGATCAACGGCATCTTCGACGCGCTCGGCGCCGACATGGTGCAGATCAGCTACGAGGCGGCCAAGAAGTCCGGTACGGTCGAGCCCGCAGCCCTGCGTGAGGCAATCCGTGCACCGGGCGGCTATCCCGGCACCACGGCGCCGATCATCTCCTTCGCCGAGAAAAAGGGCTATCCCGTCAAGGCCGTGCCGGTGATGGGCTTTGCCAACGGCAAGCGGGTGCTGATTTCAGACGCGCCGCCGACCTTCGTTCCGGCGCTGAACTGAGGCGGGCAGGCGCGTGATGGTGGATAGAGTCTTCGCGGTGCGGGTCCGGCCGTGCTGACGGTCGACAACCTGATCGTGCGCTATGGCGCGGTGACGGCGGTGCGTGACCTGAGCCTGAAGGTTGGGCGGGGCGAGCTTGTCGCCCTGCTCGGGCCCAACGGCGCCGGCAAGAGCTCGACCATCAATGCGCTGACCGGGCTTGTGACGCCGGCTTCCGGACGCATCACGCTCGATGGCCAGGATATTTCGCGTGTCCGCACCGAGGACCGCATTCGTGCCGGCCTGACCTCGACACCGGAAGGCCGGCATATCTTCGCCAACCTGACGGTTGGCGAGAACCTGCGGCTGGGCGCGGCGACGCGGCGCGATCCCAAGGGCGTGCGCCAGGATATCGAGCGCTTCCTGGCGCTGTTCCCGGTGCTGTCCGAACGCTACGCGCAGGCCGCCGGCACGCTGTCGGGCGGCGAGCAGCAGATGCTGGCCATTGCCCGGTCGCTGATGTCGCGGCCGAAGCTGCTTCTCCTCGACGAGCCCTCTCTGGGGCTGGCGCCGAAGATCGTGGTGCAAATCTTCGATTTCATCGGCGAACTCAAGGCGGAAGGGCTGACGCTGCTGGTGGTGGAGCAGAACGCCCGGCAGGCGCTTCGCTTCGCCGACCAGGTCTATGTCGTCAGCGCCGGCACGCTTCGCCACAGCGGGCCGCCGGCCAGCCTTGCCGACGAGCACGGCCTCTTCAACCTCTATATCGGCGGATAGGCGGCGACATGGATTATGCTCTGCAGCAGCTTCTCAACGCGCTCGCCTTCGGCGCCGAATACTCACTGGTCGCGCTCGGCCTTGCCGTGGTGTTCTCCATCATGGGCCTGGTCAATTTCGCCCATGGTGAGATCATCGGCGTCTCCGCCTACAGTGTCTTCCTGGCGGCGGCACTCGGGCTGACCTCGCCGATCGTGGCCGTGCTGCTTGCGGTTGCCGTTGCCGCCCTCGCGGCCATCGCTTTCGAGCGCGTGGCGTTCCGCCCCGTGCGCTATGCGCCAACGACGACAGGCTTGCTCACCGCCTTCGGTGTCTCGATCGTCGTGCAGAACCTGTTCATGCTCTTGATCTCGCCGAAACCGCAGTCGGTCTCGATCCTCAACGGGCTCAACCAGATGTGGTTCTTCGGTCCGTTCGCGGTGTCGTCGCTGCAGGTCATGGAGCTCATTGTCTCGGGCCTGACGATCCTGGCGCTGGTGCTCTTTCTCAACCGCTCGACGCTTGGTCTCGCCATCCGCGCGGCATCGCGCGATTTCGCCACCGTGCGGCTGATGGGGATCAGGGCAAACCGGGTGATCGCCACGGCCTTCGCCATATCGGGCGCGCTGGCCGGAATTGCCGCGGTGTTCATCATCGCGCGGCGTGGCAGTGTCTCTCCCGATCTCGGCTTCGGCCTGGTGCTGAAGGCATTCGTCGCTTGCGTGATCGGCGGATTCGGCTCGTTGGCGGGTGCCGCCGCCGGCGGCATGCTGCTCGGCTTCATTGAAGTGGGCCTGCTCGTTGCCCTGCCGCAGGAATATGGGGGCTTCAAGGATGCACTCACCTACGTGATCATCGTTGCGCTGCTTGTCTACCGGCCGGAGGGCCTGCTCGGCCAGCGGGTCGAACTCGGCGACAAGGAGATCTGAGGGTGTCGCATTCTATCGAAAATACCGCACCTTCCGCTGCCGTTGTACGGCAGCCCGCCAGCGCGCTCACGCGTTCTTTCATCGGCGGGCTGATAACGTCGCTGCCGGTGCTGGTGATCGGGCTGGCGATCCTGAATTTCGCGCCGACCTACTACACCTTTCTGGCGCTGGGCGCCTTCGTGAACCTGATCGTGGTTGTCGGCCTGCAGGTGTTCATGGGCAATAGCAACATCGCCAATCTTGGACATAGCGCCTTTGTCGGGCTCGGCGCCTATGGCGTCGCCATCCTGTCGACGCCACTGGCGATGAAGAAGCTGTCGATCCCCAACGCGCCTTTCGGCTTCGCGACACTGGAGCTTGATCCGGTTTCGTCGGCAATCATCGCGCTGATCGTGGTCGGCATCATTGCGGCCGTCAGCGGCAAGGTCATCAGCCGGCTTTCCGGTGTCGCGGCAACCATCGTCAGCCTGGCGCTGCTCATCATCGTCCACTCGGTGTTTCTGAACTGGACCGACCTGTTCAAGGGCAACCAGGCCTTCTTCGGCATCCCGAAGGTGGTTGGCTTGCCCTGGATGATGGTGTTTTCGGTGGTGGTGATCGTGCTGGCCCGGCTGTTCAAGGACAGCCGCTGGGGGCTGCAGCTCAGGGCAAGCGCCCAGAGCCCGCAGGCCGCTGCCGCACTTGGCATTGACGCCCGTCGCCTCAGGTTGATGTCGTGGGTCCTGTCAGCACTGATCTGCGGCCTGGCTGGCGTGCTCTACGCCTATTTCGCCGGCACGATCAGTCCAAAACTGTTCTACTTCCAGATGATCTTCAACACGCTGGCGATGCTGATCCTTGGCGGCATGGCAACGGTGACGGGCGCCGTGACAGGGGTGATCGTGCTTTCGGTCGGGCTCGAATTCATCCGCAGCATCGAATCCGGCGTGACGATCGGCAGCATCCAGCTGCCGCAACTGCTCGGCCTGTCCGGTGTGGCGCTTGGGGTGGTGATCGTGCTTTGCATGGCCTTCCGGCCAAGCGGCATCAGCGGCCGCTACGAGCTCGATGAGCTCTTGTCGCGATTTTTCGGGCGCAAGGCAAAATAGCCAGGCTGACGTTTCTTTGGTGGAGGGTTGAACGTGGAATTTGAGGACAGAGCGGCGGAGTATGCGCCGAGGCTCGAGGCGTTGCAGAAGGAACTGGCGACGCGCGGCGTCGAGTTCATCGAGGTGCATACGGTCGATACGTCAGGAGCTTTCCGCTCCAAGATCGCGCCGCTGAAATTGTCGGCTTCGGGCGAATCCATCAACGCCATCCTCTATTGCGTCACCCATGGCGACGGCCAGCCGATGGGCGATGTCGCCTTCACGTCGGCCAGCGCCAATGAGGAGAACGGCTTTCCCAACATCAAGGGGATCATCGATCCGGCAACGGTGGTCCAGCATGGCTGGAAGCCGAGATTCGCCTCGGCCATCACGCGCTCTTACACTCTTGAAGGAGACCCTTGCGCCTTCGACCCGCGCATCGTGCTGGCCCGCGTCGAGGAGCGCGCCAAGGCGCTCGGCTACGAGCCGATGGTCGCACTCGAATATGAATTTGGCATCTTCCACGCCGATCACGACCTGATGCGTGCCGGGCGTTACCGCGAACTCAAGCCGTGGGGCCATTCGCTGATCAATTACGACCTGGTGCGCAGTGGCGAATATCAGGACTTCGCCGCCGAATTCATCACCCGCATGAAGAGCATCGGCATCGGCGTCGCCTCGCTGGTCACCGAATATGGCTATGGCATGTATGAATACGCGCTGACGCCGAAAACGCCGCTGCAAGCCGCCGACGACGCCATGCGCGCCAAGCTGCATCTGCGCGAACTGTGCGCCGAGCGCGGGCTGGTCGCCACCTTCATGACGCGCTTCCAGCCGCCGGGCAAGGAAAGCGCCTGTGGCGCGCATCACCATGTCAGCCTGTGGAAGGATGGAAAGCCGGCCTTTGCCGCCGGACCGAACCGGCTGACGCCGGTGGCCGAGAAATTTCTCGCTGGGGTGCTGAACCGGATGCAGGAAACGCATCTTCTGTTTCGGCCAACGGTCAATTCCTATCGCCGTTTCGACCGCGGAGCGTGGTCGCCCGAAGATGTTGCCTGGGGGTTCGAGAACCGCACCGCGCCGATCCGCGCCATCACCACACCCAATGACGGCGCCTGCCGGCTGGAGCACCGTGCGCCGGGCGCCGACATCAACCCGTATCTGTCGGTCGCGGCGATAATCGCGGCGGGCTGTGAGGGGATCGAGCAGGACCTGCCACTCGAGGCGCCGGTGACATCGAACCTAGCCAATCTCGACAAGCCGAAATTGCCAAGGACGCTCAACGCCTCGATCGAGGCGTTTGCCAACTCCGAATTCTGTGCGGAAGCTTTCGGAGAGGCGTTCCGCGACAATTATGCGGAGAGCCGACGCGCCGAGCAGGCGGCGTTCGACGCCTGGCAGGCATCGCACATCACCGACTTCGAATGGCAGCGTTATTTCGTGAGCTGACGTGAGGTATGCCAAGAACGATCGGCCGGCATTTGCCGGCCGATCGTACTCAACTGAATGAGATCAGCCGCAGACGCGGACCTGCTCGATCACCTTGTGGTGGTGACGCCAGTGGGTGACCACCTCCAGATGGCAGCGGTGATGGCGGTGGTGGCGGCGGTATTCGCCGTCATTGTAGTCGCCGTACTGCACACTGTTGTTTTCATCATTACCATACTGATTGTCATTGTTGTGCCGGTCATGATGGCGGCGAATGACGATCTGGCCATTGTCGGACTGATCATCCGGCGAATAGCGGCTACCATCATCGGACTGGATAATCACGCTTGCTGCTTGCGTTGGCGCTATGGCTGCTGCTGTTGCGGTCAATGCCAACACGGTAGCCAAAATTAATTTCTTCATATCGCGTCCTCCTGCGGTTCAAGCCATATAACTCACGGAAGCGATTAGCGTTCCCATACAAATCCGTAAGCTCTTCGCGCTGCGGCACAGGTTTTGGCTTGCGCATGTGTCTTGGCGAATGTGTCTTGGAAAGATCGACTCGGGGTCGAATCCCAAGCCAAACCTCCGCATCCATGCGCCGCCGTACTACAATTGCACTACAAGCGAACGAACGCCGTTAGCGGCAGATGATCGGAGGCGACGCGCGACAGCGGCGTGTCATGTGCTTCCACCGCCGATATCATGCCATGCCGATTGGCCATGATCCGGTCCAGTGCGAGAAGGGGCAGGTTCGACGGAAAGGTGGGAACCGCCGGCGGCTGCGGGCCAAAGGTGACATGCAACGTGTTCAAGGCGGAACGGTTGCCAAGCCGCCATTCGTTCAGGTCGCCGAGCAGCAAGGTCGGCTTCTCGTCCGGGCTGTTCATGAGATCGAGGACGACCCTGGCCTGCTGCGAGCGCGACCGCCGCAAGAGGCCGAGATGGGCCGCGATGACACGCAAGGTACGGTTGCCGTCCAGATCGATTTCCGCCACGACCGCGCCGCGCGGCTCCAGGCCGGGAAGCCTGATCTGATGCACATCGCGGACGACGCCCTTCTTGAACAGCAGCACATTGCCATGCCAGCCATGGCCCTTGCCGGTGGCCGCGATCGGCACCGGCACAAGGCCGGTCTCCAGTTCCAGGCGGGAGAGATCGAGCAGTCCGTCACGGTCGCCGAAACGATTGTCTGCTTCCTGCAGCGCGATGACATCCGGGGCGATTTCGCGGATGACACGGCTGGTGCGTTCAGGATCGAACTTCCGGTCGAGGCCAATGCATTTGTGGACGTTGTAGGACGCAACCAGCGTGCCGGTGGCGCCGGCCTTCTTCAGGGCCGTGGCGTTGGCCTTTTGCATTCGCCTGTCGCGGATGGACAAAAGCATGGTTGCCGGGAGGCTGCGCCCGTTCATCCGCATCCACCGCCTGTCATGCCTGCTGCTCTCACCATTGCACCTTAAATAGAGTCCCGCGGGCGATGTTCCATGGATGTGACAACTAACCGTCAAACACGTCGTTTTGTTAAAGGTAGGGCGAGCCCAGCCACAATATGCGATCGAACAGGCGGATGATGAACGGACGAGCCCGCAAGGCCTCCAGCGTCACGGGCGCCGATGTTTCGATCGCCGCGGCAATGCGGGCGTCGATCTCCTGGGCAAATTCGGCGTCGAGAACCTCCAGGTCGATCTCGAAATTCAGCCGCAAGGACCGGGCGTCGAGATTGGACGAGCCGACATAGGCCCATAAGCCATCGATCGAAAGCAGCTTGGAATGGTCGAACGGTCCCTGCGTGCGCCATATCCGGCAATAATTCTTCAGGATCTGGTCGAATTGCGCGGTCATGGCCCGGTCGACAAGGAAAAGATTGTTCTTCGCCGGCACGACGACATCGATCTCGACGCCGCGCCTGGCTGCGGTGATCAACGCGCTGATCAACTCGCGGTCCGGCAGGAAATAGGGCGACATGATGCGGATGGATTTGCGGGCGACGGAGAAGGCGCCGATCAGCAATTTATGATTGGTTTCGTTGCTTGAATCCGGCCCGGAGGCAACCGCCCGCACCATCATCGGCTGACCGGCGGGGGACGAAAATGGCGTGATCCGCCAGGCATCGCCTTTCAGCCTTTCATTGCCGGCGAAGCGCCAGTCTTCAGCAGCGACCGAGAACAGGTCGGCCACGACAGGTCCACTGACCTGGAAATGCGTGTCCCTGGCACTGGCGTCGCCGGCGAATTCGGCCGAGAAACCCTGGCGGATGTTCATGCCGCCCGTAAAGGCCGTCGCGCCGTCGATGATCAGGATCTTGCGGTGCGTCCTGAGGTTGGCATAGGGCAGCCGCATGCCCATGATGATGTTGCCGTTGAAGAGGTCGGCGGTGATGTTGGCGTCGCGCAGATGGCCAAGGATGCTGGGCACGGAGTAGCGGGCGCCGACGGCATCGATCAGCACGCGAACGGTGACGCCGCGCTTCACCGCTTCGGCCAGCGCTTCGACAAAACGCAGGCCAACGGCGTCATTGTCGAAGATGTAGGTTTCCAGAAGGATGCTGTGTTGTGCCCTGTCGATGGCGAGGCACATCGAGGCGTAGGCCTCGTCGCCGGTCCTCAGCATGGTGATCGTGTTGCCTGAGGTGAGCGCGCGCCGCGCCACCCGGTCGCCAAGCGTCTTCAGCCCGGTGAAGCGCTGGCCATAGCGCTCGCCGATCAATTCTTCGGCGGCGGCGTCGCGGACCAAGGCGTCCCCGGCGAGCGGCCGCTGGGCGCTGATCGAAGCGCGGCGAATGCGGTTGATGCCGGCCACGGCGTAGATGATCACGCCCAGGATCGGCGACAACAGCATGATGCCGACCCAGCCGGTGGCGGCGCGCACGTCCTCCTTGGTCATGACGGCATGGGCGATGCCAACGGTCGCCATGATCACGGAGATGATCGCCAGGACGAGGGACCAGTGAGTCGACAGATTCTCCAACATTGCCGGAACTATCCAGCGGGTGGCTGCATAAGGCAATGCAGGGGGCACGCCTGCCGGGATTGATCGGCCAACTCTGGGAATCGTGTCTCGCCGTGGGAGGTTCGGCAGCGGCAGAGCGCGACTGCATTGCCCCCCTCATCAGGCCATCCACTCTGAATGGAAGGCGCACCCGCACCGACGAATCCGTTGGAACATCGGCGGCAAAGCCGGCGTCGATATTTTGCAAGACGCCCTGCCGAACCCTTCTTTCGCTGGGCGAGCCAATTCACAAGGCGATAGCCGTCGCCATTGACTTGATCAAATGATCCTTATATCTCTTGAGCCGAGGAAACGCTCCAACTGGCACCCGGATAAATCGGGGCTGGGATCGCGGGATCAGGAGCAAAATGGGAGGATTGGATGCTTAAGAAACTGCTTCTCGCCGCCACCATGCTGGCTGGTCTTTATGCCGGGCATGCTCAGGCGGACACGACGCTACGCTTTGTGCAGACCAACACCAGCGACGAGTCGTTGGCTGTCCTCAATTCGGTGATCAAGGCATTCGAGGCGGAAAACCCGGGTGTGAAGGTTGAACTCATCTCGATACCTTGGGATAATTCGTTCGAGAAGTTCGCCACCATGGTCGCCGCCGGCGACATCCCTGACGTTGCCGAAATGCCTGACAACTGGGTGGCGCTCTACGCCAATGCCGGGCACCTCGAGAATCTCGAACCCTATATTGAGAAGTGGAAGGACGCCGGCGACTTCAACGGCAGGGCCCTGGAACTCGCGCGCAAGGTCAAGAACACCGCCTATGTCCTCCCCTACGGTTTCTTCGTGAAGTCGCTCTTCTACAACAAGAAGCTGCTTGCCGAGGCCGGTATTGCCGAGCCGCCGAAGACGATCGACGAATTCATGACGGCCGCGGAGAAAGTGTCGGCGATTCCGGGCAAATACGGATACTGCCTGCGCGGCGGTACAGGCACCTTCAACGCCTGGGCCATGATGGGAGCGGCCGCCAACGGCGACAACGCCTTCTTCGACAAGGACGGCAAATCGACCTTGGCGGATGCCGGCTGGGTTGCCGGTTTCCAGAAGCAGATCGATATCTACAAGAACGGCTGGGCGCCAAAGGACAGCGTCAACTGGGGCTACAAGGAAACAGTCGCCGGCTTCTACACCGGAACCTGCGCCATGCTCGACCAGGATGCGGACGTGCTGGCGCCAACGGCCGAACACATGAAGCCCGACGAATATGGTGTGGTTCCCATGCCCAAGGGCAAGAACGGCAAGTCGTTCCCTGTGCTCACCTACGGTTCCTGGGGGATCATGGCCAAGAGCGAGCACAAGGATCTGGCGTGGAAATTCCTGACCATGCTCGACGAACCCAAGACGGATTTGGAATGGACGAAGGCCGTGGGGGCGTTGCCTGTGTTCAAAAGCGCCGAGAAGGACCCGACCTACGCCGATCCGAAATACCGTGCATGGTTCGACACGCTGGCCGACAAGGATGCCATCCCAACCATCACCCCGGCCTATCTGCCGGAGTACAGCCTGTTTGCCGGCTCGACCGCGGTGAAGCTCAGCCAACAGGCGCTGCTCGGCCAGATCACGGCCGAGGAGCTTGGCAAGCAATGGGCTGATATTCTCACCAAAGCCCAGCAGAAGTATCTGGCAAAGTAGCCCTACCGTCCTGCCTGCGGTGCCGATGCCCAGACGCGTCGGCACCGCGGATCCCAACGATCCGCGTCGAGCATGACCGTGCCCGTCTGAACGCGGCTGCGTCTCGCGCAATTATAGAGCTCTGGCTCTAAAGCGCCCGGCGCTGCCGCTCATCGAGCCCCGCCAGTTCAGACGATGAAGTTTTCACGATGTAGAGGGCAAAATGGCTGACCTGTTGGACAAGCGGAACTTCTATATCAATGGCGAATGGCTTGGGCCTTCCAGGCCGAACGACCTTGAAGTCATCGACCCGTCGACCGAGGAAGCCATTGCCGTAATAAGCCTTGGCGATCAGGCGGATACCGATCGCGCGGTGGCTGCAGCCAAGGCCGCCTTTCCGGCGTGGTCGCGGACAGCGCCGGCCGAGCGCCTGGCCTATGTCGAAAAGATCCTCGAGATCTACAACGCACGGGCCGACGAAATGGCCGCGGCCATGACCTCGGAAATGGGCGCGCCGAGCGACATGTCGCTGGCCTACCAGGTCGAAGCCGGCACATTCCACATCGCGAATTTCATCACGGCGTTCAAGAATTTCGAGTTCGTCCGGCCGCTCGGCGATCATGCTCCGACCACCATGGTGGCGTGGGAGCCGCTCGGCGTCGTTGGCCTGATCACGCCGTGGAACTGGCCGATGAACCAGCTTACGCTCAAGGTGATCCCCGCGCTGCTCGCCGGTAATACCGCCGTGCTCAAACCTTCCGAAATCGCGCCGCTGTCGTCTTTGCTCTTCGCTGAAATGGTCCACGAAGCGGGAGTGCCGAAAGGCGTCTTCAATCTCGTCAATGGCGATGGGGCAGGTGTGGGCACGCAACTGTCGAGGCATCCCGACGTCGACATGATCAGCTTCACGGGCTCGACTCGTGCAGGCATAGCGATCACCAAGGCCGCTGCCGACACGTTGAAGAAAGTCACGCTGGAACTCGGTGGCAAGGGTGCCAATCTGATCTTCGCCGATGCCGACCCGAAAGCGGTGGAGTGGGGCGTATGGCGTTGCTTCTTCAACAGCGGGCAGGGCTGCAATGCGCCGACACGCATGCTGGTGGAGCGCTCCGCCTACGACTTGGCGGTGGAAACCGCGGCGCGTGCCGCGAGGGAAACCGGGGTGGCATCCGCCCATCTGTCAGGCGATCATATCGGTCCGGTCGTCAGCAAGCCGCAGTGGGACAAGATTCAAGACCTGATCCAGCAAGGCATCTCCGAGGGCGCACGCCTGGTCGCCGGCGGACCTGGCCTGCCCGAAGGGCTCAATCGCGGCTATTTCGTACGCCCGACGGTTTTCGCGGACGTCAACAACGAGATGACGATCGCTCGCCAGGAGATATTCGGGCCGGTGCTTTCGATCATTCCCTTCGACAGCGAGGATGAGGCGGTCGACATCGCCAACGATACGATTTACGGGCTGACGAACTTTGTCCAGTCGAACGATGGCGCGCGCCGCAACCGTGTTGCACGTCGTTTGCGTGCCGGTATGATCGAAATGAACCGGGAATCACGCGGTGCGGGCTCCGCATTCGGCGGCATCAAAGCGTCCGGCCGCGCCCGCGAAGGTGGCGTCATGGGATTGGAGGAATTCATGGATTCCAAACATATCTCAGCATGGGACGTCGGGAACTAGCCTCTCGAAACCTCGGGCTAGAATACCCCTGTCGTTCAAGGCAAAATTGAGTGCCGTGCATGATCGGCATGGCGGCCTGCTCTGAGCAGGTGCGCCTTATTGCCGATAGAAGCCGAATAGGATGAAGCGAATCCGCTGAAGGGATGCGGGGGCGAAATCGTTGATGTGTTTCGAGATCCATTGAAGACCAGCAAATCGAAATCGCTGAGCGGCTGACCGCCCTTCTGGGCGCGGAAGCCTACCCCAACCGTGTCAAAGGAATGTGGGGTAGATTGGTAGCGAGGAGTGGACTCGAACCACCGACCCCAGGATTATGATTCCCGTGCTCTAACCAACTGAGCTACCCCGCCAGGGTGACGAAAGGCCCGAAATCCGCCTCAAATCGAAAGGCATGTCGAGGCGTTCGCCAAGGTCGTG
Source organism: Mesorhizobium sp. INR15 (assembly GCF_015500075.1). NCBI lineage: Bacteria > Pseudomonadati > Pseudomonadota > Alphaproteobacteria > Hyphomicrobiales > Phyllobacteriaceae > Mesorhizobium > Mesorhizobium sp. INR15. The sequence continues at coordinate 2,343,892 of NZ_CP045496.1, forward strand.
CGGATATAAGGTTGGGAGGGCGAACCTGTCAAGCTTCGAAACAAACTCCATGCCAGCATATTGTCATTGCCGAAAAGCTTGGCAGCGCGGACATTTGCGCACGGCTGCCGGGGTTGAGTTCGGCGGGGCGCGCCGCTATGTCTCGGCCAAGAGTTTTTAGAGTTTGAACAGAATGAAACCGCGCATCGCAGTCCTCGGTTGCGGATACTGGGGCTCAAACCACATCCGCACCCTCAAGGCGCTTGGCGCGCTGCACGCGGTCTCCGACCTCAACCGTGCACGCGCCGAAGGCTTTGCCAGCGAACAAGACTGCCTGGCGATCGAACCCGAGCAGCTTTTCGTCCGTGACGACATCGACGCCATCGTCATGGCGCTGCCGCCGCAACTCCACGCCGACATGGCCGTGCGTGCGGTCGAGGGCGGCAAGGACGTGCTGGTTGAAAAGCCGATCGCGCTGACGGTGGTGGATGCGGAACGCGCGGTGCAGGCGGCCAAGGACAATGGCCGCGTTTTCATGGTTGGTCATGTGCTGCGCTATCATCCCGCATTCGAGACGCTGAAGGGGCTGATCGACAAGGGCGAACTCGGTGAAGTCCGCTATATCCATTCGCATCGGCTGGGCCTGGGCAAATTCCACACCGAGAATGATGCATTGTGGGATCTGGCGCCGCACGACCTGTCGATGATCCTGGCCATTACCGGCACCGAACCGGTTGAGGTGCGCGGCGAGGGCGCCGCCCTCCTCGACAATCTCAGCGACTTCGCGCATCTGCACATGCGCTTTCCCAACGGTTTGCGCAGCCACCTGTTCGCGTCGCGGCTCAATCCCTATCGCGAGCGGCGGCTGACCGTGGTCGGCACCAAGGCGATGGCGGTGTTTGACGACGTCGAACCATGGGAGCGCAAGCTAGCCGTCTATCGCCACGCCGTGTGGCAGGACAGCGGCCAATGGGCCTTTACCACCAATGAGCCGTCCTACGTATCGGTCGCGCAAGGCATGCCGCTGACGCGGGAACTCGAGCACTTCATCCAGTGTATCGAGACACGCGCCGAACCGCGCACCAGCGGTGAGGAAGCCATCAGGGTGCTACGCATCCTGACCGCCGGCACGATCACGCACACCAAATCAAATTCCTGAAGCCTGGCTGATTATTCCGCGGGGATTTGCACAGGGCGGGCGGCGAGCCGGCTCAGCATAGCCTCGGCCTCGGCGCCACGCTCCGAGCGCTCGATGAAGCCGCCGCCGAAAACGCGGGCCTCGTTGCCGTCATCGGAATAGAGCACGCAGGCCTGCCCGGGCGCGATGCCGGACTCACCATCGGCCAGTTCCACCCAGGTGGCACCGGCGCGATGATGCAGCACGGCAGGGCGCGGCGGGCGCGTCGAGCGCACCTTGGCAAACAGTTCCAGGCCACTGGCAGGCACATCCGACAGCGATCCGTCGCCCAGCCAGTTCATGTTGCGCAGATAGATCTTGTGCGTCTCCAGCGCCTCGCGCGGACCGACGATCACACGAGCCCGGTCGGCGTCGAGATGGACGACGTAGAGCGGCTCGCCCGAGGCAATGCCGATGCCGCGGCGCTGGCCGATCGTGTAGCGCAGGATGCCTTCATGACGGCCAAGCACGCGGCCATCGATATGAACGATGTCGCCCGGATTGGCAGCGGCCGGCTTCAGCTTGGCGATGATGTCGGAATATTTGCCTTGCGGCACGAAACAGATGTCCTGGCTGTCCTGCTTGGCAGCGACCGTCAGCCCCATCTCCTCGGCAATGGCGCGGACCTGCGGCTTCGACAGGCCGCCGAGCGGGAAGCGCAGATAGTCGATCTGCGCCTGCGTGGTGGCGAACAGGAAATAGCTCTGGTCGCGGTCGGCGTCGACCGGCCGGAACAGCGCGCGATGCGCGCCATTGGTGCCGGAGCGGATATAATGGCCCGTGGCCAGCGCGTCGGCGCCAAGTTCCTTGGCGGTGGCCAGGAGATCGGCGAACTTCACCGTCTGGTTGCACGACACGCAAGGGATCGGAGTTTCGCCGGCGACATAGCTCTCCGCGAAGGGATCGATCACCGCCTTGCGGAAGCGCTCTTCATAGTCGAGCACATAATGCGGAATGCCCAAGGTCTCAGAGACGCGGCGGGCGTCGTCGATATCCTGGCCGGCGCAGCACGATCCGGCGCGGTGTGTCGCCGCGCCATGATCATAGAGCTGCAGTGTCACGCCGACGACATCGTAGCCCTCGCGTTTCAACAGGCCGGCGACGACCGATGAATCGACACCGCCCGACATGGCGACGACGATGCGGGTGGTTTCGGGGCGTTCGGGAAGGTCGAGGCTGTTCATGGTTCTTTCGTTCTGCTCGGCGCTTGAATGCCAATCGTGACAATATAGGTCAAGCTTTCCAGCTGCGCCAGCTTTGCCGGATGGCCGATTTTTCGCGGGAGAATGCGCCCCTGCCGGCAGGTGTTTCAAATGCCGCTGAAAAGACTAACGCGGCGTTCATGATCCTTACCTAGTCATTAGGGTCTGCTTAGGCAATTTTTAAAGCTGTGGCGGTAACGTGGTGGGGATTGGGTCTTTGAGTTTTTTGTAGAGAGTACGATGACCGATCTGGTTAGACCGCGAGTCAAATATGTTATCGGGCCTGACGGCAGCCCTCTTACTATTGCCGATCTGCCGCCGACGAACACGCGTCGCTGGGTCATCCGGCGTAAGGCGGAGGTCGTTGCGGCAGTGCGTGGCGGGCTTTTGAGCCTGGAAGAGGCGTGTCAGCGCTACAAGCTGACAACCGAGGAATTCCTGTCCTGGCAGGCATCGATCGACGAATATGGCCTTGCGGGACTGCGCACGACGCGCATCCAGCAATACCGGCACTGACAATTGAGATTCCAGAAAAGGGCGCGGAATACCGCGCCCTTTTTGGTTTTCTCTACCTTTCTTTCGGCTTCAGGCCACCAGCACCACCTTGCCGATCGGCCTGGTGGCGAGAAAGGCGTGCGCCGCGCCCGCCTGTTCGAGCGGGAATGCCTTGGCGACATGAACGGCCAGTTTCCCCGCGTCGATCAGTTGACCGAGTTCCCGCAACCCTTCGCCGTCAGGCACAACGGACATGCGCTCGACCCGGATGCCGCGTGCGCTGGCCTGCGCCCTGGTGGCGTCGTTGACATTGAGCAAGGACACCAATGTGCCGCCGTCCCGGATCACCTTCAATGACTGATCGGCGTGGTCACCGCCGACCGGCTCCAGCGCCAGGTCGATATCGCGAACCTCTCGGGTGAAATCGGCCTTGGTGTAGTCAATGACCTCGTCGGCTCCGAGCGAGCGGACGAAGTCGAGCTTTTCGGGACTGGCGGTTGCGATGACATAGGCGCCGCGCGCCTTGGCGATCTGCACCGCCAGATGACCGACGCCCCCAGCGCCCGCATGGATCAGCACGCGCTGGCCCTGCTTCAGCCCGCCGTGGCGGACAAGGCCCTGCCAGGCGGTGAGGCCGGCAAGCGGCAGCGCCCCTGTCTGGATGTGATCGGCAGCCTTGGGCTTCAGTGCTATTTCGTCGGCAGGCACGGCCGCCAGCTCGGCATAGGCTGCCGCCTGCCTGGGGAAGCGCGGCATGCCGAACATGTCGTCGCCGACCTTGAAATTGACCACGCCGGCGCCAACTGCCTCGACGGTTCCTGAAATATCCCAGCCGAGAATGAAAGGCGGCTCGCCCAGCAGCGGGTAGTACCCGGCGCGAACCGCGACATCGACGGGGTTGATGCCGGCTGCCTTGACGCGGACCAGCACTTCGCCGGCCTTTGGCGTGGGGTCCGGCTGGTCGGCGACAATTAGGACGTCGGGGCCGCCAACTGCGTTCTGGGTGATGGCACGCATTTGTCTCTCTCCTGCTTGATTGGTGCCACTATCATTTGGATAGTAATATCCCGTTGTCCAGTATGTACCTTTGTGATACATAGGTACCTCATGGATAGTGATTTCGACGCACCCTTCGGTTATGATGCTTTCCGGCGGAGCTGCCCTTCGCACACGGTGCTGGAGGTGCTTGCCAGCAAGTGGGTCTATCTGGTGGTCTGTGCGCTGCGAAAAGGCCGGCAGCGCAATGGCGAGCTTGCCCGCAAGCTTGAAGGCATCACGCCGAAAATGCTGACGCAGACTTTGCGCGTGCTCGAGCGTGATGGCCTCGTGCGGCGTGAAATCTTTCCGGTCATTCCGCCGCGGGTTGAGTATGAGTTGACCGATCTCGGTCAAAATTTGGCAGGATTGCTTCAGCAGATACGGTCCTGGTCCGAACAGCATGCCCCCGACATTAGGGATGCTCGGGCGAGGGCCGCCGCGGATGGCCAAGGGAATTGGGCTGCTTAGAGATCGGCAGCGAACCTCGGATCATGCTCAAAAAAGGGAGTTCGCCAGGTCCGGGCCTGATAGGCCGACGCGAGCATGGCGCCCCGACGGCTGTGTTTGAAACGATACTGGCGGCGCTTCGGATGCGCGCCGGGTCTGTTTTCAGCCAATCATGGCGCTGCGGCCGACAATTTCCGCGTCACGGATCTTTGTGTCGCGCGACTCCAGCATTTCCGCCTTGGAAAGCTCCGCTTCAGCTTCACCGAGTAGTGATTCGGCAGCGCTTCGCTGTTGAGCGAGGTCGCCTTGGGAGTTTCTGAGGTTGTCGCGGCGCAGGCGCGCTGCTTTGGCGAAGGTCGGATAGGCGAAATGGTTGATGTCGGTGATGCCGGCTTTCTTTTCTTCAGCGGTGATCTGAAGTTCCAGTTCGACGGCCATGCGCTCGAACTCGGCGATCATCATGTCGAGCTGCAGCAGCTGCCGCCGCTTCTCATTCACCTGAAACTGCTTCAGCCGAACGAGGTTTTCACGTGACTTCATGATTCGGTACTCCCGGAAACGCACACCCGCACATATCGTCCAAACCACTTGGAAAGGCCCAAGCGTCACCCGTGTCCACCGGCTTTCCCCGAACTATGGGAAACAAATTCCTAAAGTTTTTTGCCGGCGGTAACCATTCGTTTACGGGCATTGTTAATCATACGGGTCAGGACTTAAGGCCGGGTAAAAATTCCGGCTCATGAAGCGGAAGCGCGGCTGATGAGTCCCTGGAGTCACTTAGTCCGGTTTATTAATGTGTTGCATTACGAATTTGGGTCTGTGATTCGTTATTAGATTCAAGAGGGTGTAGAAAGGGGTTAAAAAATCTGATACCGTTTTGGACGGGAAATTAGGTTTTGTTAACCATTCGATGGCAGCCTCTGCACAAGGCAACCACTGCTCCGGTCCTGGACGGGTCGTGAAATGGTCCGGCGGCAGAAAAGGGGAATGAAATGCGTGTTCTGCTGATAGAAGATGACAGTGCAACCGCACAAAGCATCGAGCTGATGCTGAAATCGGAAAGTTTCAATGTCTATACGACCGACCTCGGTGAAGAGGGCGTCGATCTAGGCAAGCTGTATGATTATGACATCATTCTCCTCGACCTCAACCTGCCCGACATGTCGGGCTACGAAGTCTTGAGAACGCTGCGTCTCTCCAAGGTGAAGACGCCGATCCTTATCTTGTCCGGCATGGCTGGAATCGAAGACAAGGTGCGCGGCCTCGGCTTCGGCGCTGACGACTACATGACCAAGCCGTTCCACAAGGACGAGCTTGTCGCCCGCATTCACGCCATCGTGCGGCGCTCCAAGGGCCATGCCCAGTCGGTCATCACCACTGGCGACCTGGTGGTCAACCTCGATGCCAAGACCGTCGAAGTCGGCGGCCAGCGCGTCCACCTCACCGGCAAGGAATACCAGATGCTGGAGCTGCTCTCGCTCCGCAAGGGCACCACGCTCACCAAGGAAATGTTCCTCAACCACCTCTATGGCGGTATGGACGAGCCGGAACTGAAGATCATCGACGTCTTCATCTGCAAGCTGCGCAAGAAGCTCGACGCCGCATCCGGCGGTCAGAATTACATCGAGACCGTCTGGGGCCGTGGCTATGTGCTGCGCGAGCCGGAAGATATCCGCGTCAGCGCCTGAGGCGCCTGACCGACCGTGACAAAAAACCCGGCTTCGGCCGGGTTTTTTATATGCGGTCAGCTTTCAGCGGTTCACGGAAACGCCGACTCGCTCGTTTCTGTCATTAGGCAATTCCGGATAGGAACCGCTTCAGCCTTTTCTGGAATTTCCTCAGGCCGCGATCTTCAAGGCGCGAAAGCGCTCAAGCAACTGCGGCCGGTTGAACGGCTTCAGCAGATAGCCTTGGGCGCCGGCGCGCTTTGCGCGCATGATCGAGGCAATGTCGAGCTCGACCAGGGAAATCAGGATCTGGGGTACGACAGGGCTTTCCATGGCGCGGACACGGCGGATCAGATCCACCGCCTGTACGTCTGGCAAAGCGCCATCGACGACGATGACATCGGGCATATCGGCGGCGCACATTTCCAGCGCATCAAGTCCGCTTGCTGCTTCGATGACCATCATGTCGGAGCCGCCCAGGATGCGCTTCGCGACTTTCCTGATGACGCTTGAGTCGTCGACGAACATGCAGCGTTTCATTTTCCGGTCCTCTGTGCCTGATGGCGATCCGGTAGCGTCAGGGCATCCGATTGGCACCATAGGCCAATCTGGTAAAGAAGCCGAAAAGCCGTTAGGTAAAATTTTTGCAAAGATGCTTTTTGCGAGCTCTTCTTCAACAATGCTTTTGCATCATCGAGATGGCGTAGCTCACTTCATTCCATCAGAGCAGAATTGCAAATATTCGCTGTAAAATACTTGCCAGCATCAGCGGCAAGATCTCATGCCGCCGACAGGACGATCTCTTCCGCCGTGGCGTGGATCGAAATCGTCATATTGGCCTCGCGTGCCAGCAGCAGCGTGTAGTAGGGCTGCACGGAATGCGCATCGATCGGCTCTTCCGGCTTGTGGCCGGAATGGAGTTCGAGGAATTTCGGCGGCACGCGCAGCATCGGGCCGCTCGCCGCCAGAGCAAAGCGCGGCTCGGTCTCGAGGTTTTCCAGCGTGACGACCAGCTTGCCGCCGCGCGGAATGGCGGCATTGGCGACCAGAAGCAGGTTGAGCAAGAGCTTGACCTTGTTCTTGGGCAACAGGGCGCGGATGCCGTTCCAGATCAGCTCCGGCTTCTCGTTCTTCAGAAACCCGATGGCGACGGCCTCGGCATCTCCGGTGTCGATCAGCATGCCAGCCGAGCCGGCGGCACCAAACGCGATGCGGGCGAACTGCAGGCGGGCCGAGGCATTTTTGGCGCTCTGGCGAATCAGCTTCATGGCGTCTTCGTCGGCGCCGCCTTCATCGAGCAGTTCGAGCCCGTTGTTTATGGCGCCGACCGGCGAAATGATGTCGTGACAGACCCGGCTGCACAAAAGCGCGGCAAGATCGGGGGCGGAAAGGGCGAACAGTTCGGCCATCGGCGAAAATCCCTGCAAAAATTTGACTACTCATAGCCGAGCGATCGATCGTCGCGCCCGCCCACACGAATCACGCTCTCTTCCGAGGCTTTCTGAATACACAGCGCCCGTGCGTGCGGCAACAAACCCAAAATTGTCGTCATGGCATATGGCGCGTTCACGCATGCTGCTGTTACGCGCGATCCCCAAACCAGCCTTCGAACCGCCATCTTCATGTGGGAGTTTAATGGTTGAAAAAGAATTACGGCATAGTTTGCCCGTAACAGTCATCCTTAACGGTCGCCTAAAGAACCGTACGGATGAGAGGCGTCGGCGAAAGTGCTCCCTGACGGAGATTGGAAGCATGGTTTCCCGATTCTACGACCGGAAATTTTTCCGCGGCGTTCCCGGCCGGAGTTTTCTCCGTGTCGTCACAATGACGATTGCGCTCATGGGCGTTCTGGTCTTTTCAACCTCGGCCTTGCGGGCTCAGGAATATACCGCTCAGGAGATTGTTGATTCCGGTCACAAATTCTTCGGCGCGACATCGGGTGGGCTCGCCACCGTGGTCGAGAAGATTTTCGCCTCCTATGGCCTGCCCAACGGCTATCTCCTGGGTGAAGAGGGCTCGGGAGCGGTGATCGGCGGCCTGACTTACGGTGAGGGCAAGCTCTACACCAAGAATGCCGGCGACCATAAAGTGTTCTGGCAAGGTCCTTCGCTTGGATGGGATTTCGGCGGCGAAGGCTCGCGGGTGATGATGCTGGTCTACAACCTCGACGATGTCAGCAATCTCTACAACCGTTATGGCGGCGTCGCCGGCTCAGCCTATGTGGTGGCGGGCGTCGGTTTCAACGTGCTGAAGAACAACAATGTGCTGCTGGTGCCGATCCGCACCGGCGTCGGCGCCCGGCTTGGCATCAATCTCGGCTACCTCAAGCTGACCGAGCGCGCCACCTGGAATCCATTCTGACCGGATGCGTGCTTCTATCGCATCGTTGAGCCGATGATCTGAATACGCCGCGGCAAAACCTTGCCGCGGCGCTGGATTTCCGCCATGCGAACATGGCACAGTCCAAGCGCGCGACGCATTTGGCGGTCCAATCCACAACGGGTAGTCCTTTGGTTCAGTCGGTTCTGTTCTTTGCCCTCGGCTTCCTCTGCGCGGGCTTTCTGGCGCTGTTGGTCGCGCCACCCATATGGCGCCGGGCCGTCAGCTTGACGCGCAGACGCGTCGAAGCCTCGATCCCGCTGACGCAGGCCGAGATCCAGGCCGACAAGGACCGCATCCGGGCGGAGTTCGCCATGACGACGCGCCGGCTTGAGATAAGCGTCAAATCATTGCGCGAGAAATCGGCGGAGCAGCTGGTCGAGATCAACCGCAACCGCGAGTCGCTAAAGGGACTGGCGGTCGAGCGCCAGGACAAGAATCAGGCGCTTTCCGAGCTCGGGCTCAAAAATGAAGCCCTGCGGCAGCGCGAGGAAGAATTGCAGCGCCTGTCCGACCGGCTCACTGAAACCGAACGCAAACTGGAAAAGCGCGCGCTCGAACTCGAGAAGCTGGAGCACATGTATGATGATGCCAGCTTCTCCTCGAGCAGCCGTCAGATCGAACTGGTGGCGCGTGAATCCGATCTGCAGAAACTCGCCAGCGATATTTCGCTCTTGCGCGGCCAGCGCAAGGAGACTGACCGGCGCAACCAGGAGGCCGCTGCTGAAAGCAAAGCCACCCGTGATGCCTTGAAGGCCGAGAAGAAAAGGACCGGCGATCTCGACAAGAAGGTCGAGCGCCTGCTGGCCACGCTTGCCGACCGCGAAGACAAGCTCGAGCGGCGTGAAAAGGAAATGGCGCGGCTTCGCGAAAAATCGAAGAGCGACGTTGTGGAATCGGCGCCACCGGCGCGCCTTGTTCGCCCGCAAGGCACCGATGTCGACCAGGCGATCGCCAAGCTCGACGGCGACCGCGAGCGGCTGGAGGCCAGACTGACGACGCTGGCGCGCGAGAACAAGAGACTGAAGACGGAGCTTGCCGCCTCGGAAGCGCCCATGCCTGAAAATGGCAATGACCCGCGCGGCGCCAGTGCCGCCTTGCGCGAACAGATGAACGAACTGGCGGCAGAGGTCGTCAACCTGACGGCAAAGCTCGAAGGGCCGGATTCACCGATCACCAAGGCACTTGATGCGCCGCAGGAAAAACGGCCCGGTAATGCCGGGCGCAGCATCGCCGATCGCGTGCGGGCTTTGCAGAAGGCCGCGTCAGTAAGCTGAAGGCACGACGCGGCTTGCCGAGCCGCCAAAGACAAATCGATTTTGGCAGGTTCAACAGCTCGAAAAATGATGCAGCGCGATGGCTGACGCGGCGGCGACATTCAGACTGTCGAACCCTTCGGACATGCTGATGCGTAGCGTGTGAAGACGGCTGAGCAGATTTTCGGGCAAGCCTTCACCCTCGGTGCCGAGATACAGCGCCAGGCGTTGCGTCCGTTTTGCTTCGCGAATGTCGGTCTGGCCGCGCGGCGAGAGCGCGAACTGCTCAAAGCCTTGACGGCCAAGCGTCGCGGTGAAGACATCGGTGTCGGCAAAGGACGCGAAGGGAATCTTCAGCGCGGCCCCAACAGACACCCGGATCGCCTTGCGGTAGAGCGGATCGCAGCAGGTCTCGTCCAGAAGCACGGCATCCGCGCCGAAGGCAGCGGCGTTGCGGAAGATCGAGCCCATATTGTCATGGTTGGCGATGCCGACCAGCACGACGACCAGCGCGCGTGCCGGTAAGGTGTCAAGCAAGGCCTCGGCCGCCATTGGCGTGCCCTTGCGGCCGATGGCCAGTATGCCGCGATGCATGTGAAATCCGGCAATGCCGTCCATGACCTCGCTGGCCGCGACATAGACCGGAAGGTCGGCCGGAGCCTTGCGCAAGATGTCTTCGAGGCCGGCCAGGCGATTTTCGAGGACCAGCACCGATTCCGCTGAAAAGCGGTGGCCTGAAAGCAGCATGTCGAGCACGACCTTGCCCTCGGCGACAAAGCGGCCCTGCCTGCCGGCAAGATCGCGCTCGCGGATGTCGAGATAGGCAGCGATACGCGGGTCCCGCGGGTCGTCGATGCGGATTGGATCCATGCGTTCCTCGGCTCAAAGTTCCAGAGCAGAACCCGCGCCTCTACGGGAGGCACAAAAAGAACGCTCTGGAATCACTGGCGAGGTAAGCGGCTGGAGCGCCTGTCGGTCAAGTTCCGGCGCGGCGCAAACGGTGCACCATCTGCGCCAGCTCATCCTTGCCGTTGCCGAAAATGCCGTCCAGCATGTCGAGCAGTTCGCGCACGGAGTCCGATTTGCAGGAATAGTAGATCATCTGCCGGTCGCGGCGGGTCTCGACAAGGTCGAGCGCCCGCAATTTGGCCAAATGCTGCGACAATGCGGACTGGCTCAACATGACCTTGTCGGCAATGGCACCAACCGACATTTCACCGTCGGCGAGATAGCTCATGATCAGCAGCCGCTTCTCATTGCCCATAAGCATCAGAAATTCGGCCGCCGGTCCGGCGTTGTCAATTAGCTTTGTCGAGACCATCGATGCCCCATGCTTTTTGTTCATCCAGACGCCATGGGGGCAATGGCATCTGATTCCATAAACTCAGTTATGAGTTGGCGCTGGCGATTCAGCGTCACCCGCCAAAGGTAGAACATTTTAGCCAAATCTCAAGAGCTGCTTTTGATCCGGCACGATTAACTCGGCGTCTAGGTCTGGTCAGTGGCCCGGCCGCGCTTCACCATGTCGACCAAAACGTGTCGGAGCTCTCGCGCTGCCTGCAACGGTTGCGGGAAAAAGACCCGGCAAACATCATCGCCCGACAGCAGATCCATGCCGTCGGCGTCGAAACCGGCAACCGTCCAACTGCCTTTCGCGGCCTTGGCAAAATACTCCGCATAGACGGCGATCGCATCGAGGTGGTCGGCATTCATGTGGTCGAGTGCGGATTGTTCGCTGGCAGCGATCTCGGCCACGATCGGTCCCGCGGTCAAAAGATCAGCGGAATCGAGTAGATAGGCTTTGCCGAAGCCGCCATTGAGGCTGCCGCGTTCCGGTTCGAGGCGGAAGATGGAGAAGTCGCCGAGCCCGGCATAAAGCGCCGCCTTGGGGTTGTGGTTGAGGTAACGGCGTTCGGCCTGGGCGTGTTCGCTGGACCCGCGTGCGAGCCGCCGCGCTCGGCACACCAGCGTCAGTCGCGGATGCGCCAGCGGGTCGCCCTTGCCCGGTTCACCCAGCAAGAGGGAGCAGCGCGGATCGGCAAGGATGGCGCCGGTATGGGCCGACAGCATCGACACCAGGATTAGCGGCGTGCCGTCGACGTCGGTGGCCACGCCGACCCTGCTGGCCAGCGGCGAACCGGTTTGCGGTTCGATCACCGCCAGCGCGCCGAAGCGCGCACCGCGCAGCAAGGTCCTGGCCAGCCTGATCGCCTCGGCATCGGTCTCGCGGATCACGTCCTTCTTTTGCTCGGTCAAAATGCTCACCACATCTCGTGCCTGCGTGCCGTTCTTCCCAATCAGGTCCTGCGTTGGGCGACATGCATTAAGTTGATTTTTCTTATCCGGTTATCGGTCAATCAGACCGGATTTGACAAGGCCGTCAATCTCGCCTTCCGCGAGGCCGAAATCCGCCAGCGCCGTCAATGGCGAGAGACCGTCATCTGTATGCATTGTGGCAAGTGTCGGCTGAGAGCCCGAGAAGCGAGGCGCTGGGGCAGGGCGCTCGAATTCACCCGCGGTCACGAAGGCGTGGCGCGCCCGGTTGTGCGGGTGGTGCTTCGCTTCACGCATGGACAGCACCGGCGCTACGCAGGCGTCAGTCCCGGCAAAGAGCTGATCCCATTCGTCGCGCGATTTCTGGCGGACCCGGTCGGCAATGGCGCCGCGCAGCTCCGGCCACAGCATCCTGTCGTACTGGCCACGCACGAAGCGTTCGTCTAGTGGCAGCAGCCTGGCGAATTCGGCGAAGAATTGCGGCTCAAGGCAACCAATTGCGACGTGCCTTCCGTCCGCCGTTTCATAGGTGTCGTAGAAAGGAGCGCCGGAATCGAGCAGGTTTTCGCCGCGCTGGCCGCCCCACAGGCCAGCGGAGATGAAGGCGTGCAACGGCGTTGCCAGCATCGAAGCACCCTCGACCATTGCCGCGTCGATCACCTGGCCCTTGCCGGAGCGCGAGCGCTGGAAGAGGGCCGCCAGCACACCGGCAATCAGCATCATGGCGCCGCCACCATAGTCGGCGACGAGGTTGAGCGGCGGGACTGGGCGGCCGCCGGCGTGGCCAATGGCGTGCAGCAGGCCGGAATAGGCAAGGTAGGTGATGTCGTGGCCGGCGCGGCCGGCGAGCGGACCGTCCTGGCCGAAGCCGGTCATGCGGCCGTAGATCAGTGCCGGGTTGCGCGAAAGGGCAATCTCCGGGCCAAGGCCAAGCCGCTCCATGACACCAGGGCGAAAGCCCTCGACCAGAAGGTCGGTCTTTTCGACAAGGCGCAAGGCAAGTTCAACGCCTTCGGCACGCTTCAGGTCGATCCGCAGGATGGAGCGGCCGTGACGGTCGATATTGTATTCATCCGGAATTGGGATGAACGGACGGCTCGCATCGGCCCGTTCGATGCGCAGCACCTGCGCCCCCATCTCGGAAAGCATCAGCGCGGCCAGGGGCACCGGGCCGAGCCCGGCCATCTCGATCAGCTTCAGTCCGGCAAGCGGACCGGTCTTCGCCGTGTCGGAGACGCCGGCGTTCATGATCCGTTATTTCGGCGCCATGCGGATGGCGCCGTCGAGGCGGATGGTTTCGCCATTGAGCATCTGGTTCTCGATGATATGCAGCGCCAGTGCCGCATATTCGGAAGGCTCGCCGAGCCGCGACGGAAAGGGCACGGCCGCGCCGAGCGAATCCTGCACGTCCTGCGGCATGCCGGCCATCATCGGTGTCTTGAAGATGCCAGGGGCGATGGTGCAGACGCGGATGCCGGAGCGGGCAAGATCACGCGCCACCGGCAGCGTCATGCCGACGACACCGCCCTTGGACGCCGAATAGGCGGCCTGGCCGATCTGACCATCATAGGCCGCGACCGATGCGGTGTTGACGATGACGCCGCGCTCACCGCCCTGCAATGGTTCGAGCTTTGAGGCTTGATCGGCGACGAGGCGGATCATGTTGAACGTGCCGATCAGATTGACCTCGATCACCTTGCGGTATTGGTCGAGCGGGTGCGGGCCGTCCTTGCCGATCGTCTTCACGCCGATGGCGACACCGGCGCAATTGACCAGGAGGCGCGGCGCGCCAAGCGTGGCGGCAACCTCGGCGACCGCGGCCGCGCCGCTATCGGCGCTGCTGACGTCACATTGTATGGCGATGCCGCCGATATCGGCGGCCACCTTTGCAGCGCGGTCGATGCCGACATCGAAAATGGCGACCCGGGCACCCTTGGCGGCAAGGGCGCGCGCGGTAGCCTCGCCCAGGCCGGAGCCGCCGCCGGTGACGATTGCAATCTGGCCGTTCGGGTTCATGGCAACATCCTTCGTTGTGGCACGCGACAGGTCAAGCCATCGCGTTGCCGTGCTCGCCAACCCTTGCCTGGCTGGCATGGCAGACTTCGCCCGAAAGCTTAGCCACCGCGCCGGGCACGATCTCGTGCGACAGCAGCCGGTCGAGATCGACAGGGCGCGGCATGGAAATCTGCCCGCGCGGGATTCTCTTGAAGCCAAGCGGCCCGTAATAGGGTTCGTCGCCGACCAGCATCACGGCAGGGACACGGGCCTTGGCGGCAGCCTCCAGCGCGATCGCCACCAGACGGCGGCCGATGCCGAGATTCTTGAAGGCCGGCCGCACCGCAAGCGGGCCGAGCATCAGCGCGCGGCCGGCGCCGGCGGCGATGCGGGTCATCCGCACCGAGGCGATCACCGTGTCGCCGTCGACAGCGACGAAGGACATCGAGCGCTCGTGGCCACCCGCTTCGCGGATCTTGTAGGCAGCCAGCACGAAACGGCCAGGCCCAAAGGCCTGTTCATTGATGGCGTCGATTTCAGGATCATGCGCCGGGGTTTCCGGCAGGTATTTCACGTCGGCAAGGCTCATGGTCTTCGCGTTCCGGTATACGAGTAAAGGTTTGCCGCAAACGGCGGCATTCGCCAGTCAGCGCTTCATCAAGCGCGGGCGCCCTTTCGTCGTCGGTCGATCCGGATCAAAGCAAAGTCAAACATGCGGATTGTCCGCTAGCATCAATTTTCAGCCGCTGCAATCGGCGGTTTCATGTCGCGTCCCGGCTGCTTGACGATCTGTTCACCGCCAGGCGAATTCCGAGCGGCCGCCCGACGTCCTACTTGGAGGGCAAGCAGGAAAGGATATTTCATGGGATTGCTGGTCGAAGGAAAATGGCAGGACCGCTGGTACGACACCAAGGACAGCGGCGGCAAATTCGTGCGGGCGCAGTCGCAATGGCGCGACTGGATCACTCGTGACGGCGTGCCGGCCGAAGGCCGCAGCCGTGGTTTCAAGGCCGAGCCCGGCCGCTATCACCTCTATGTCTCGCTTGCCTGTCCCTGGGCGCACCGGACCCTGATTTTCCGCGCGCTGAAGAAGCTCGAAGACGTCATATCGGTATCGGTCGTGCATCATTTCATGGGTGCCGATGGCTGGACATTCCTGCCTGAGGATGGTGCCACCGGCGACACGCTCCACGGCCTCGATTTCCTGCGCCAGATCTACACCAAGGCGGACCCAAGCTATTCCGGCCGCGTAACCGTGCCGGTTCTGTGGGACAAAAAGGAACAGACCATCGTCTCCAACGAATCCTCCGAAATCATCCGGATGCTGAATTCGGCCTTCGATACGTGGGGTGACGCCAGTCTCGATTTCTATCCCGTTGACCTGCGTGGCGAGATCGATGCGATCAATGCACTGGTCTATCCCGCCATCAACAACGGCGTCTACCGCGCCGGCTTCGCCACCACGCAGGCCGCATATGAAGCAGCTTTCGGCGAACTGTTCACGGCGCTCGACACGCTGGAAGCGAGACTATCGCACCAGCGTTATCTCGTCGGCGACCGCCTCACCGAGGCTGACTGGCGGCTGTTCACCACGCTCGTCCGTTTCGACCCGGTCTATGTCGGCCATTTCAAGTGCAACCTGCGCCGCATCGCCGATTATCCGAACCTGTCGAACTATCTGCGCGATCTCTATTCCGTGCCAGGTGTCGCGGGGACCGTGAATTTGCATCACATCAAGGCGCACTATTACGCAAGCCACGAAACGATCAATCCGACGCGGATCGTGCCGGTGGGGCCGGACCTGGATTATGCGGCGCCGCATGATCGGGTGCGATTCAAGAAGGCGGCGTGAAGGCGGCGATCTAGCGGAAGGTTTCGGTGTCGACCTTGGCCCGCTTGGCAAGTACGGCTTTCAGCATGGTCTTTCCAAACCGGCCACCAAATCCGGCAGCGTTCATGCTAAAAACCAGCAAGAAGCCAAACAGAGCGCCTGCTGCCCACACAGCCAAGGGAACATTGCCCAAGCCTTTCGCGGCTCCTCCCATCAACGCTAACCCACCTTCCAATGCCGAGATCAAGCAGGCCCCCAAGGTCGAGAGAGCGACCATCCTCCAATATTCCTGTCGATTTAACAGCCGCCCATTTCCTTTAATAAATTTGTAATAGGCAAAAATAGTCGACCCTATTGTTATTATGAATCCAGCTGCTCTTATTGCGTCTTCCGAAAGCGACAGTAAGAAATTCAATACAACCACCAGTACAATAGTCAGCACGAACGTCATGATAGTATAATACCAAACATATGGCAAAACGCTTACGGATTGTACATCGTCTTTGCTCATGATTTTCCCCGAAAAAACCGGTCCGAACTAGAGCTTAGGTTCTTTCGGGCAGCGAAAGTAAGCTTACCAATATGCCGAGACGGGCTGTTTTCTAAAAATCTCTTCAATCCGCCGCAGTGTCGCCGGCGTGGTGTCTTCCGGCAAACGGTCGAGCGGGAAGAAGCCGGCCTCGGCGATCTCGTGATCGGGCAGCTTTGGCGTGGTCTGGCTGAAATGCTCGATCAGATAAAAGCCGACATGGTCGCGGCGGCTCGACCGTCGGTTGAAATGCATCGATTTCAGCACCGGCGGCGCGGTCAGCTCGATGTTGCCTTCCTCGCTCAGCTCTCGCGCCAGCGCTTCAGCCAGAGTCTCGCCGGCCTCTACGCCGCCGCCGGGAAGCTGCCAGCCGGGCACATAGGTGTGGCGAATGAGGAAGATGGAGTTGGTTGATGTGTCGTGGATCAGGCCGCGCACGCCAAGAGTCATTGGCCGCCTCAGCACGAAATAGAGATGAAACAGCTTCGCCCGGAGGCCAGCCCAGCCGGTCTGGCGGAAGGCCTTTTCCCGATCATCGGGCATCATTTGCGAAACCCTTGGCGGAAAGAAAACCTTGAGTGGAAAGCGGGACGCCCGTCACCTATGAAGGAGGCATGTTCAGGCTTGCGCATATTTCCGATGTCCATCTGGGGCCGCTTCCCGATGTAACCTATCGCGATCTCGCCTCCAAGCGGGTGCTCGGCTACGTCAACTGGCAGCGCAACCGCCGCCGCCACATGCATGACGCGGTCATAGATACGATCGTTGCCGACATGAAGGCGAGCACACCCGACCACCTCGCGGTCACCGGCGATCTGGTCAACCTGGCGCTCGACGGCGAGATCGAGATGGCGAAGCACTGGCTGGAGACGCTGGGTTCGCCGCACGACGTGTCTGTTGTTCCGGGAAATCACGACGCCTATGTGCCCGGCGCCTTCGACAAGACCTGCCGCGCCTGGGCGCCATGGATGACCGGCGACGGGGTCAACACGCCGGTCGACCGCAATGCCTTTCCCTATCTGCGGGTGCGCGGCAATGTCGCGCTGATCGGCGTTTCGACGGCGCGCGCGACCGCGCCGTTCATGGCCAATGGCTTCTTCATGGAGGGGCAAGCGAAGAGGCTGGGAAAAGTGCTTGATGCCACGGCCAGCCAGGGCCTGTTTCGAGTGATCATGATCCATCACCCGCCGGTCCGTGGCGCCGTTCCGCAGCACAAGCGGCTGTTCGGCATTGCCCGCTTCCACAAGATCGTTCGGCGCCATGGCGCCGAGCTTGTCCTGCACGGGCATTCGCATCTGCCGTCGCTGTCCTTCATGGGCGGGCGTGGCGTGAAAATCCCGGTGGTCGGAGTTGCGGCGGCCGGCCAGGCGCCGGGCGGCAAGCACCCGGCGGCACAATACAATCTGCTCGACATCGACGGCGAAGGCGGGAATTGGCAAATCAGGCTGACCCGGCGCGGCCTGACCGGCCCGGCGACGCCACCCTCCGATCTGCAGACGCTCGAACTCGGCCCGCAGTCGCCTTTGCTCAGAAGCTGATTTTCATTGCCATGATGCGGTCCCAGAACAGCACGACCGCGACCGCCAACCCGACCAGCGCGCCGGCGGCGATCAGGCCAAGGCCAGACAGCACGGCCGACCATGCCTTGCCGCGTGTTGTGGCCCGGAGCGGCGGCTCGGCCTCCTGCACCGCCGCGCGCGTCATGCTGGCGATGGGGTTCTCAACCCCACCTTCCATCATTCTCTGGCGCTCGACGACGCGCTCGGCGACGTAGCGCGTCACCTGATCGGCGACGGGTTTCATCTCGGTTGATTCGGCCAGTACGATGCGGCCGATGCGGGTGTCCCTGAGGAAGCGGTAGGTACGGCGGTCGCGTCCCATCGCGACATGGCTGACGGCGTCGATCCACAGCCGTGGCTGCAGCCCGGATGAAACGGCGAAATCGAAATTGTCCATGTCGGCGGGCACGTCGGCAAAGACGGGCGCGAGTTCGGCGGCCAGCAGTTCGAGCCGCATGCGATGCGCCTCGCGCATGTCGACGACAACATCATCACGGTCGGCGAAAGCGTTCTTCACGTCACGGATGGCGTCGGACAGTTTTCGCGATTGATCGATGGGGGTGATGTTTTCGCCAGCATCTTTCATCGGCACCTGCCTCGCGAGTTTGGTTAACACGGGGTTAACACAGGCGTAGCTAAAATGCACTGGCGCGACCGCTGAGCCTGTGGAGGAGACAGTCAGGCGGACCGGGCAGGGGCCGCGGGATTCCAGAGCGCTGTCAGCTTGCCGCGGCGGCCAGCCTTGGGCGTGGCCGTCTGCTGCGGCGC
This sequence comes from Mesorhizobium sp. INR15, assembly GCF_015500075.1. Lineage (NCBI taxonomy): Bacteria > Pseudomonadati > Pseudomonadota > Alphaproteobacteria > Hyphomicrobiales > Phyllobacteriaceae > Mesorhizobium > Mesorhizobium sp. INR15. Next base: position 2,362,488 of record NZ_CP045496.1, read on the forward strand.
CTGATGGTGCGGCGAACGATCTCGGCGATCAGATCGGGCGCTTCCTCGGCCAGCAAATGGCCGGCCTGAAGCACGTGGTGGACATGGAAATGCGGCGGCAGATCGTCGGCTTGTGTGAACGGCAGCACCGCGTCGTCGGTTCCCCACACCACCATGACCGGCATGTTGAGCGTCTCGAGCTGGTCACGCGGAATAACCCCTTGCCGATCTTCCCTTGTCATCGCGGCAGCGATTTCGACGAACTTTTCCCGCTGGCCGGGACGGCCACGCATTTCGGCAAGAACGTCGACGCTACGCTGCAAGGGCAGGCCTTGCGGTCCGGACATGGCGGCAAGGCAAGCGCGGATATCGTCCTTTTCGACCGAGGCGGCGTAGCGGCGCAGCAGCGGCCCATTGATCTCATGCCCAAAGCCCCCAGGGGCGAGCAGTGTCAGCGACGCCACCTTCTCAGGCGCGGCCAAGGCGATCAGGGCCGCGACGGCACCGCCCATTGAGTGGCCAACAAGATGGACCCGATTCAACCCACGCGCTGAAAGGTCTTCCAAGACCGCCCTTGCCGCCACCTTGGCCGGCCCCGCGCCAGGAAAATCGAACGACAGCCCATGTCCGGGCAAATCATAGGCCAGTATGCGCCCATCCGGGACCAGGGAAGCTGCCACCTCGCGCCAGAGTTCGTGACCGCCGCCAAAACCATGCAACAGGATGATGGCCCTCGAGCCAGCACCCTGTTCGGCGGCGTATAGCGATGAGATCATGAAGCGAGTGGCTTTAATTGTAGGACAAAAGGGAGGCGGGACAACCGAATATCAGATGTAGCTGAATTGCCCCTTGTCCAGTGCGATGGCCAGTAAAATCTTCGCGATTGCCCAAGGCTCCCGCCAAGTGCCTGCTTTGATTAGCTGGCGTCGCCGAGGCCTGCCGCGCGCAACGCCTTGACCAGCCGGTCGGTCAGGTCGGCTGGATACTTTCTGTCGACGAATGTCGCGCGGGGATCGGCGGCGAATTTCGGGAACTTGGCATTCAGTTCATCCAGAAGCTTTCCGGCCAGATTATCCTGACCGGCAATCCTGGCGCCGATCAGCCGCGCGGCTAGATAGTGTGACTTTGTCGCGGTCGTTCTCAACCCGGTGCTGGCCAATGCCGCCTTGTCCATATCGCCCAGCATGAGTTCACCGGCGAAGAGCCCGAAGTCCCACCACGTCGGGTGCCCGCTGGAAGCATCGACGGCATGGGCGATGATTGGTGTGCCTTCAGCGTATTGGCCCGCGAAAATCAGGCCATAGCCATAGGCAGCGGCCATCGCGAGATCGTAGGGATTGAGTTCATAGGCCTTGCGCATCCAACGGATCGATTCTTCCGCATTGCCGACCCGTGAATTGATGTAGCCGTAGGACCGGTGCGCGTAAGGGCTGGTCGGCCCCATCTGCAAGGCGCGATGAGCAAACATCATCGCCCTCTCGACCGTTGCATCCTGCGGGTAGGCATAGTGATCGGTAACCGCCTCGAGGTTCAGGGAGGCAAGTTCCGAGTAGACGAGTGATGATTTCGCATTGTTGTTGGCAAGCGACTCGAGGCAGCGATAGGCGGCTTCGTAGGTCTTGGCGTTCTGGTCGAGATAGTACTTGTCGTTGAGCAGCAGGCATTCCGTGAGACCGGTCTGAAGGCCGCTCTGCTCGATGTAGTTGTAGATCGTGCCAGAAGCCGGAATGGCGGAACTCAGGATGCCAGCGACGCGATCCTCGATGGCTGTCGGCGGGCTGTCGGTGGCGGTCAGGTTGCGCGACAGAAGCACGCGGCCGGTCGCGACGCTCTGAAGCTCGATGGTGATGTCGCCAACGGTCGGTCCAGGCAGGACATCGAAGACGAAGCTGGTCGCGTCGGCATCCGGATCAGGTTTGCCCGCGGCGTCACGGCCGATGAAGTCGATCGTGTCGAAACCCGACAGGCCCGCGCGCAGCGATGCGGCGACGCGGCTGGCCCCTGCTCCACTGGCCTTGACGGAAATGTAGACAAGCGGCAGGGCCTCAACAGCAGGTGACGGTGAGATGCTGTTGGTCGCCGAGGCGACCTCGAACGTTGGCGAGGTATCGCCGCTCGAGAGCAGGGCGCTGCCGCCCTGACGAAGGATCAGGATACCCAGCATGGCGATGACCAAGGCGATCGCCATCCAGAAGAACTGAAGATGGCGCACCACTGACGGGGCCGGCGTGGATGCCGCCGTCGTTGTCTCGGCATGGATGCCGACGTCCGTATCACCGGCCCGCTCGGATGCCGCTGCCGCCAGCTCCGCGGTTCCCACGGTCTCCGGCAGCCGGATGGCGTTGAGCTCATAGGCGGGCACGTAGGCGCCGCGCGGAATGGCGATGCGGACGGGTTCAGCTATGCCCTCATTGGCGAAATAGTGCTGCAGAAGCTCGCGCAGCCTGCCGGCCTGCACCCGCACCACGGCATCGGTCGACGGATCGAAATCGCCGTCCTTGCCAAAGACATCCATGGCAATGGAAAAGCCTTTAAGCCGATCGGCTTCCCCTGCCTGCTCGCGCTCGACAAGATAGCGAAGAAGTTTGCGCGCGCGCTCGGATCTCCCGAACGTTTCGCTGGCAAGCAATCGCTCCAACGTCTCGCGCACTGCGGGGGCGGCAGGCGTGGCATGCTGCAAGTGTCGATCCTCTCGAAGTCGGCACAGGTTGAGGCGCGATCATATAGTTACCGTGCCGCCACACAAGTATACACGCATTATGCGATCGCGTACCCCACCGGATAATTTTCCGGTGGTTAATATACGAAGATCGACCAAGGAACCGGTGGATCGGCAACCCTTGCGGCTGAACAATGTCACCACCTATCTGCTTGTTTATGCATCGGATTCTCTCGAACCCGATGCATATCCCGAGACCCGCCTCTCTAGCCGGCCTTGCGGCCGACAATGCGGTTGGCGGCCGACATCACAGCTTCCAGCGAGGCGGCGACGATGTTGGTGTTGATGCCGGCCCCGAACAGCTTGCCGCCGGGATATTCCATCTCGACATAGGAAATCGCCGAGGCGTTCGAGCCGCGCTGCATCGAATGCTCGGAATAGTCGAGCACCGACATCTCGACACCGAGATGGCGCGAAAGGGCGTCGACAAAACCGTCGATCGGGCCCGTGCCGGTGCCTGATATGGTCACCTCCTTGCCCCCGTCGAGGATGACCGCCTCGACCACGCGACGGCCCTTGACCACGGTATCCGGGTAGGTGTGGTGATCGAGGAATTTCAGCCTTGCGCCCGGCTGGTCGACATAGGTCTCGAGAAAGCGTTCGTGGATACGCTTGACCGGCACTTCCTTGCCTTCGGCGTCGGTGATCGCCTGGATTTCCTGACTGAACTCGATCTGCAGGTTGCGCGGCAGGTTGAGGCCATAATCCGCCTGCAGCACATAGGCGATGCCGCCTTTTCCAGACTGCGAGTTGATGCGGATGATCGCCTCGTAACTACGCCCGACATCGGCTGGGTCGATCGGCAGATAGGGCACTTCCCAGTGCGGCGTGTTGGCCTTCTTCAGCGCCTTCATGCCCTTGTTGATGGCGTCCTGATGCGAGCCGGAAAAAGCGGTGTAGACCAATTCGCCGACATAGGGATGGCGCTCGGGGATCTTCAGCTGGTTCGAATATTCGTAGACATCCTTCATTCGGTTGATGTCGGAGCAATCCAGTTCCGGATCGACGCCTTGCGTGTACATGTTGAGCGCCAGTGTCACGATGTCGACATTTCCGGTGCGCTCGCCATTGCCAAACAGGGTGCCTTCAACGCGGTCGGCGCCCGCCATCAGGCCGAGCTCGGTGGTGGCGATGCCGGTGCCGCGGTCATTGTGCGGATGCAACGAGACCAGCAGGTTCTCGCGGTTGTCGAGGTTGCGGCACATCCACTCGATCCGGTCGGCATAGATGTTGGGCGTTGACATCTCGACCGTCGACGGCAAGTTGATGATCAACTTGTTGTCGGGCGTCGGCCTGACGATCTCGGTCACCGCGTTGCAGATCTCCAGCGCCACTTCGAGTTCGGTGCCGGTAAAGCTCTCAGGCGAATATTCGAAGCGGTAGCCGCCGCCGGCCTTCGCCGCCATGTCGGTAATCATCTTGGCCGCATCGGTGGCGATGCGCTTGATGCCGGCGACGTCTTTCTCGAAGACGACCCGGCGCTGCAATTCGCTGGTCGAATTGTAGAAATGCACGATCGGGTTGGTGGCGCCCTGCAATGCCTCGAAGGTGCGGGTGATCAATTCCGGCCGGCACTGAACCAACACCTGCAGCGAGACGTCGGCGGGCACATTGCCCTGCTCGATGCACCAGCGGGCGAAGTCGAAATCGGTCTGCGAGGCCGAGGGGAAGCCGATCTCGATTTCCTTGAAGCCCATGTCGAGCAACAGCGCGAACATGCGCGCCTTGCGCTCGTGACCCATCGGATCGATCAGCGCCTGGTTGCCGTCGCGCAGGTCGACCGAGCACCAGATCGGCGCCTTCTCGATAACCTTGGACGGCCAGGTGCGGTCGCTGAGACCGACGGTCGGATAGGGTTGATATTTACGGGCTGCGTCCGGCATGCTGCGGGTCGCATCCCTATCGGCTGCGCCGGCATTCGTGCGGATGTCTTCTCGTGCGTTCATCGTCGATTTCTCCCGGCGGCTCGCGGGTCCACCTTCAGGCGGATTTGGTGCCGAGCGGCGCCTTTACCAAAGTTTCGTTCGCTTGATTTGATTTGCCAAGGAGCGTGCGCTTGCGCGGCGGTTCGACCGCCGGGCGCTCCTTCAGCGAACCCGGCGATCGCCGATAAGGCCGAGAAGAAGCAGGGTGGAAGCGAGCGCGCGCACGGTCTCGCCGGCAAAACCGGTCTGACGGGAAGCGTTGGTGGCGCGCGTGTTCATGGCGGCTCTCTTACAGGAGCGGCCTTGGAGAGGCAAGTGGGGGCGGCGTGGCCGGCCGGGCCAATCGAGCGTTGTCCCTAATGCGCGTGCTCTTCCCCACGCGCCGCAAATGCGCCAGACTTGGCTCTCGACGGGTTGCCATCCGCAGGGGTTGTCGATGAATTTCGTGTTCTTCTCGCCGCATTTTCCCGCCAATGGCGCCGACTTTTGCGACCGGCTGAAGAAGGCGGGCGCCAGGGTGCTGGGCATTGGCGATGCGCCTTTCGATACGCTGGACAGCAAGCTGAAAGCCACCCTTTCGGAATACTACCGCATCGCCAACATGGAGGATTACGATCCTGTGTTCCGGGCGATGGGCCATTTCATCCACAAATGGGGCCGCGTCGACCGCTTTGAATCGCTCAACGAACACTGGCTCGAACTCGAAGCCAACATCCGCACCGACTTCAACATCTACGGCACCAAGCTCGATTTCGTGAAGAACCTGAAGCGCAAGAGCCGCATGCGCGCCTTCTTCCGCAAGAGCGGCGTCGATACGATCGCGCAACGCAAATGCTCGGACCGCGCCGGGGCAATGACCTTCATCCGCCGTGTCGGCTATCCCGTCGTGGTCAAGCCGGACTCCGGCTCCGGCGCCTCGAACACCTACAAGATCTCCAATGCCAGGGAGCTTGACCAGTTCTTCAAGGACAAGCCCGAGGATGTGACATTCGTCATGGAACAGTTCATCGAGGGTTTGGTGGTGACCTTCGATGGGCTGGTCAACCGCGACGGCGAGGTGGTGCTGGCGGCCAGCCATCGCTACGATCAGAGCGTGATGGAGGTGGTCAACAAGGACCACCACATGAGCTACACCTGCTTTCCCAGGATCAACCCGGCGATCGAAGAGGCCGGCAGAAAGATCCTGAAAGCATTCGACGTGCGCGAGCGCTTCTTCCACATCGAGCTGTTCCAGACCAAGGACGACCGCGTCATCGCGCTGGAGGTCAACATGCGCCCGCCCGGCGCCTGGATGACCGATGCGATCAACTATACATTCGACATCGACGTCTACGCGGCCTGGGCCGACATGGTGGTGAAGGATGCCGCCGGCGGGCCCTATGAAGGCAAGTACTTCACCGCCTATGCCAGCCGCAAACGGCGCCTCGGCTATTTGCACAGCCATGAGGACGTGTTAGCCGCCCATTGCGACAAGATCGTCCACCATCAGGCCATCGAAGAGGTTTTCAGCCGCGCCATGGGGAATTACGCCTACCAGATGCGCTCGAAAGACGAGGCAGCGCTGCGCGAGGCGGTCGCCTATATCCACGCGGAAAAGGTGTGAGGCGATGGACATTTCCTATCACAAGGGTTTCGCCCACAATCTCGGCCGTGACATGGAGTACAAGCGCTACGGCCATGCTGGCCGGCCCGTGGTGGTGTTCCCGACCTCGCAAGGGCGCTTCTACCAGTTCGAGGATTCCGGTGGGGTCGCGGCATTGGCCGAGTTCATCGATACCGGCCGCATCCAGTTGTTCGCCGTCGACGGCATCGATTCCGAGAGCTTCTTCAACAAGCACGCCGACGCCGCGCATCGCATTGCCCGCCATGAAGCCTATTTCCGCTATGTGCGGGAAGAAGCGCTGCCGGAATTCCTGGCCACGGCGTCGAACGCCAATGGCGGCCGCAACCTCAAGCCGCTGTTCTCAGGCTGCTCGATGGGCGGCTACCACTCATCGAATTTCGTCTTCCGTTTCCCCGAACTCGCTAGCGGCGTCATCGCGCTCTCAGGTGTCTACTCGGCCCGCGACTTCTTCGGCAAGGCGCTCGAGGGCGACATTTTCTACAATTCACCGCTCGACTATCTGCCAGGGATCGTCGACCCGAAGCTGCTTGCCCGGCTGAAGGCGTTGCGGATGATCTTCTGCTGCGGGCAGGGCGCCTGGGAAGAACGCATGCTGGTCGAGACGCGCAAGCTGGAGCAAATCCTGCGCGACAAGTCGATCCCCGCCTGGGTCGACTATTGGGGCGGCGACGTCAGCCACGACTGGCCGTGGTGGCACAAGCAACTGGTCTATTTCTTCGGCCGCTGGCTGGACGAAGATCTGATGCACAGGTTGGACTGAGCACTATCGATATTCAGGGGGCTGGCCCGCGAACGACCGCGATCGCCTTGGATCAGGCGGTGCTATCCCTCCTGGCAAGCCGTTCGCGCCTCGCCCTCATTTTCCTGCTCCGACCCGCGCCGCAGGCCGACAAAGACGACGATAGCAGTCAGGACAGTGACTGCCGCAAGCACGATCAGTAGCGTATCGAACGCCATCTCGTAGGAATGGACCAGCATCGCCTGGCCAACCTGCGGCAGGGTTTTCACGGCTGCGCCAAGGTCGCCGGTGACCAGCAACTGTGCGGTGGACGAAGCGGTTGAGGGAACGGCACCTTGAGCGCCAAGCTGCGCCGCGGTGAAGCCGGACAAGGCCGCGCTGACGATCGCCAAGGCAACGCCCTCGCCGGCGACACGCGTGGTGTTGAAAATGCCGACCGCCATGCCGGCGCGCTCCTTGGGCACGACGCTGACGGCCAGCCCGTCCATCAATCCCCAGGGCAGGCTGATGCCGATGCCGATCGCCAGCAGCGGCGCCACGATTGCCGGTTCGCCGGCCGGCACCTGGCTGAGCCAGACAAGGCCAGAAGCCGCAATCAGCAAGCCCACGCCGCAGATCGAAGCTGGCGTGATCCAGCGGGTTACAAGTCCTGCGAGCACGGGCAGGATCAACAGGGGGCCGGACAGGCAGATCATTAATTGTCCGGCCTCGATTTCGCTCATGCCTTCGATGCCAATGAAGCGGATTGGCAGTAGCACGAGCAACACGACGAACGCATAGGCGGGCGCCGCCGCCAGAAGCTGGACACCAACGAAGCGTGGGTAGCGGAACAGCGTGAGATCAAGCATTGGACGCCGTGCGCGCCGTTCGACCACGACGAAAGCGGCGAGGAAGAGCATCGCGGCGGCTAGCACCGCTATGACCAACGGATCCATCCAGCCGCGTTGCGGGGCACGGAGCACGCCATAGGTGAGTGCTGCCAGCGTTGCCGTGAAGGTGATGGTTCCTGGCCAGTCGACGCCTGCCGCATCGGGGTCGCGGGATTCCGAGAGGGAGCGCAGGCCGAGGAAGAAGGCCGAGGTCGCCAGCCCGATGATCAGCAGGAAGATGGCGCGCCAGCCGAAGGCGCCGATGAGCAGGCCGCAGGCGATCGGCCCGAATGCGAGGCCAATGCCGAAGCTGGTGCCGAGCAGGCTGAAGGCACGCAGGCGCAGCCGGCCCTCGAATTCCTGCGCCAGTGCTGACGCACCGCCGGAAAATGCCGCCGCACTGGCCAGGCCCTGTGCCGCCCTGAAGAGATCGAACCAGACAATGTCAGGGGCCAGGGTCGCGCCGATGGAGGCAAGCACGAAGGCGAATAGCCCGGCCAGGAATATGCGCTTGCGGCCATGGTTGTCGGCCAGCGCGCCGAGGGACATCAAGGTGGCGCCGAAGGTCAGCATGAAGGCGTTGGTCACCCAGTTGAGCTCGATCGGGCTGCCGCCCAGCTCGGCTGATATTCTCGACAGCGCGATGGCAGGCCCGGTGAAGGTCAAGGGCATTGTCATGGCTGCAAGGCACACCGACAGCACGACAAACCATCTCTGCTTCGAACCGGTGGTTCGAATCTTCGACGTCATGGATTTTTCCAGTTCTCAGGTTGGATTTGGGCAAGCGCCAAACACGTCCGGCGCCCACAGGATTGGGACGAGCCGCGCCGAGGCCGGCTCATGCCAATCAAGATAGACCCGCGGCTATCCGATCAAAATGGTGGTAAATCTCCGTTTATACCGGAATGAAACGCTTGAATGGATTGATGTCATGGACCGTCTTGGTGGCCTTCTGGCTTTTGCCCGCACCGCTGAACTCGGCAGCTTTGTCGCCGCCGGCCGGGTGCTCGGTCTCTCCGCTTCTGCTGTCGGCAAGAGCGTCGCCCGGCTCGAGCAGGAGGTTGGCGTGCGCCTGCTGCAGCGCAGCACGCGCCGTATCGGGCTGACGGAGGAAGGCAGCCTGTTCAACGAGCGGGTGCGGCGCATCCTCGACGATATCGACGATGCCGAGGCGATGCTGTCGCGGACGCGGGAGACGCCGCGTGGAAGGCTTCGCGTCTCGACGCCGATCGTCACCTATCACATGCTGCTGCCGGTGCTGCCCGACTTCATGGCCCGCTACCCTGAAATCGAGGTTGATATCGATTTCAACGACCACATTGTCGATGTCATCGAGGAAGGTGTCGATGTGGCGATCAGGAGCGGGGACCTGCCGGATTCACGGCTGGTGGCGCGGCCACTCGCACCGTTCCGGCTGCATCTGTGTGCCGCGCCTTCCTATCTCGCGCGGCACGGCATTCCCCAAACACCCCAAGATCTTGCCGGCCATCTCTCCATACGGTTTCGCTTTCCCAACAGCGGCAAGCTGCAGGGCTGGCCTCTGGTCGGGACCGATGTGGAGCCGCAAGTTCGCTCGGTGCTGACCTGCAACAATATGGAGGCCTTGAAGGGCGCCACGATCGGCGGCCTTGGCATCGGCTGCATGCCTGATTTCCTGGTGCGCGAGGCGCTTGCCGCTGGAAGTCTGCGAACGATTCTCGACGACCATGTCGACGGACGTGGGCAGTTTCGCATGCTGTGGCCGTCGAACCGTTATCTGGCGCCGAAGGTCCGCGTCTTCGTCGACTTCCTCGCCGAGCGGCTGGGAACTGGACATTAATGCTCGCCAAGGGCATTCAGCCAAAGCTCGCGCATCAGTCCTTCAGGCTTCTCGCCACCAGCCGCGCCACGCTTGGGCCAGCCAGAAGCACGATCAGGAAGCGTGCGGATTGCAGCGCCATGACGAAGGAAATGTCGACGTTGTGCGCGGCGGCGGCGATGATGGCGACGCTGTCCATGCCGCCGGGGCTGGTGGCGAGGTACGCGGTCAGCGGATCGATGCCGAGTAGATGGCTGATCATGAAGGCAAGGCCACAGCAAAAAGCAATCAGCGCCACGATCGAAGCGATGATCTGCGGCAGGGCACGTGTCGCGTGGCGCAGGATCGGCCGGGTGAAGTTCAGGCCGATCGACCAGCCGACCATCGCGTAGCTGACCGCCAGCAGCCATGGCGGCAACTGCATCTCCACGCCGAGGCCCAGATGGATCGCCGTGCCGAAGATGAAGGTACCGAGAAAGAAGGGCGAGGGCAGCTTGATGAGTTTGCCGAACAGGCCGCCGACGAGTGCGATACCGATCGTGGCGGCGAGGACCAGCGGCTCGATCGGCGGGAACCAGATGATGGTGGGCATTTCGACGCCCGATGTGTCGACCCAGAACTTGGCTACCAATGCCGCCGTCATCGAGACGAAGATGACGCGCAGATATTGCATGAAGGCGACGAGGCGCTGGTCAGCGCCGAAAGCGCCGGCCATCAGCACCATGGCGGTGGCCGCACCCGGCGAGGAGCCCCAGACGGCGGTGGTGCCTGGCAGGATGCGCCAGCGGCTGATCAGCCAGCCGAGCAGGCTGGAAGCCGTCACTGTCGCTACCACAACACCGAGGAACAGCGGCCATTCGGCATAGAAAACCCGAAAGATGTCGGCCGAGATCGAAGCGGCGACAAGACAGCCGACGATCGCCTGTGCGGCGGCGAACAGCACACGCGGCACGCGCACGGTGGCGCCATTGGTGCCGGCGACGATGGCCGCAAGCATCGGCCCGATCAGCAGTGCCGCCGGCAGGGCTGCGAGTTCCAGCGCTCCGGCAAACAGGGCCGAGACGATGATGATTGCCAGCCATTGCCAGAGCTTGCGCATCCGCGCCATGCGCTCGGCAACGGGCTCGGATGGGACCTGTTCAGGTAGAGGCTGTTCGGCCGAGGAATCCATGTTTCGGTCTTAGACCCCAAGCGGGACGATGCGAACCCGGGCCTGTCGGAAAAGCGGGCTGTCGCGCGCCTCAGCCAGTCTTGGCATCAGGCAGGCCGAAGCCGCCGGCGGGGTGGGTCTCGACCTGGAATTCAAAGCCAGCAATGAACGGCCGCGCCTTGGCGATCGCGGTCTGGACTTCCGGGAGTTGCAGCGAGGCCTTGTGGCTTTCGGCATCGGTCCACACTTCGGTGACCCAGATCGCATCGGCATCCGCCGGATCGCGGGCGATGATATAGCTCAGACAGCCCGGCATGGCACCGGTCGAGGTGATCAGCACATCCATGATCGCGTCGCGCTGGCCGCGCGTCGCACGCATCTTGCCGATCAGTCCGTACATGCCTTCATCTCCCTTTGAAGTCTTGGACAGGTTGAAGTCTTGGATAGGTTGAGGTCTTGGATAGATTGAAGTCTTGGGCAAGAGTATGCCGGTCGCCGGTCACGGCATCAACTGGCCACCATTCACCTCGATCACCTGGCCGGTAATGTAACCGCTCAGGAGATCCGAGGAGAGGAACAGATAGGCGCCGACGCAGTCATCCGCCGTGCCGGCGCGGCCCTGGGGAATGGTGGCGACCATGCCTTTCATCTGCTCGTCGTTCGAATAGCGTTCGTGGAAAGGCGTGAGGATGGTGCCCGGCGCCACCGCGTTGACGCGGATGCCGAAGCCGATCAATTCCTTGGCCATGCCACGCGTCACGTTGGAGACGAAGGCCTTGGCCGACCCATAGAGGCCGGCGCCACCGCCAGCACCATTGCGCGCGGCGATCGACGAGGTGTTGACAATGAAGCCGCCCTGTTTCTTCAGCCATGGGATCGCCTTGCGCGAGGCGGTCAGCACCGAGCGGGCGTTGAGATCCATCACCGCGTCGTAATGCGCCTCGGTCTGCTCGGCATAGGGCACGCGGCCAAGCATGCCGCCGGCATTGTTCACCAGGCCGTCGAGCCGGCCGAAATGCCTGGCGCTGTCCTCGACGACGCGCTCGACATCGGCGGCAACGGAAAAGTCCCCCTGCGTCAGGAAAACGTCGCCGCCATTCCCGGCGATGGTCTTGGCGAGTTTCTCTGCAGCCTCGCGGCTCGAATTGTAATGGAGCGCTACGCGGGATTTCTGCGCGGCATAGGCCAGTGCGAGCGCTGCTCCGATGCCGGTTGATGCGCCGGTGACCAGCACTGCCTTGCCGGCAAGATCGGGTATGCTAAGGGCGGTCGTGGCTGGCACTGTTGTCCTCCGGGATTCTTGTCGGCCCCTTGTGGACCCTTGCCACCCTTGCATTCAGCCCTCGGGCATTCAAGCCCATGCGCCGTCAAGGCCTTAGATAGGCGTAGCCCTGGCTTTGCAGTTCGGCGAGTTTGACGACGCCACCTTTTTCGGCGGCGTGGAAACCTTCGAGCAGGTCGGTCAGCCCGATATCCATGCCTTGCATCGTGTTGGCGCAGGCGTGCGGATCGAGCCCCTGCTGCACCAGGCCGGCGAAGCGGCCGGAGACGGCCGCCGATATGCCTTTCGACTTGAAGCCGGCGAGGGCAGGGCCGTGCACGACCAGGACGATGTCGACATTGCCGCCGGTGCCCTCGTAGTGGTTCTTGATGTTGCCGAGCACGAAATTGATCTTGTCGAGATCGCTGAGATGATAGGCGACCTTCAGCCGTGCGGACTGTGTGGTCGCGGCCTCTGCGGCGCGCAGGCCGAAGAGCGTTCCGGTCCCGGCCAGGACCGCGCGGAACATGTCTCGCCGGCGCATCGCATCCCTCCTCGCTCTCACCGCATTTGCGTGGTTCACGCCGCAATAGTAGCATAAACTGACGTTACGTCCTGTCGATGCGAGGAGAGGTCACATGACGTTTGGGAACGGACTGGCAGCTACCGGTCTTGCGGCGGTTTTGCTTGGCTTGCTGGCTGGAACGGCCATTGCCGATGATGCACTCAAGCTTACCGAACTCAGCCCGAACGGTGCCGATGCCTGTTTCGGCCGCGTCTATGACGCCGCCCATCTCAAGGCGCATCCCAAGCAGAAGGTGGCGCGGATATTTTTCTACTACGGCCATGATCCGGTTAGTCATCCAAATGAGGAGCCGACGCCTTCCGACACATCTTACAATGGCTTTCTCACAACCACTCTGCGTGGCGCCAAGGCGCCGCAATGGGCTGGCGGCTGGTGCAATCACGAGTCCGAGGACGGCAAATCAGGCCCGATCCATTGCGGTATGGACTGCGACCGCACCATGGCTTCGCTGAAGGTCGACGACAAAGGCCGGCTGATCGTTTCCGATGTGCAGTCCGACCTCTATCTCGACGCCGGTTCGGAAGAAGAACTCGGCACGGCGGAATATGACCGGCAGGCACTCGGCAAGGAAGATGACAATTTTCGACTCGACCCCATGCCCGCCGCAACCTGCAAGGCGGAGTTCGCGCGCATCGATCCGATCGATCCGGCGCTTGGGGATCCACTGCGCGTGCGGCTGAAGCCAGATCAGCCGTTCTGCTTTGGCCGCGACTATGATGCGTCACACCTGGCCTCACACCCCAACCAGCTGACGCAGTCGATCCGGGTGTTCCGCGGACCGGTGGAACTTGCGTCCTTCGCCTCGGGCGGCGAGGCCGCCAACTGGCCGGATGGCGCCGATATTGCCGTGGCCGTCACCACGAGGCTGAAATCGGGCAAGGTGACGCAGACCTATTCCTGCCAGGGCGAGGCCGACCAATGGCGCTGCGCCGCCAGTTCGAAGATGAGCAATTTCTCCTGCGACATCGCGCAGAAGGAAGTCTTCCTCAAGCGCGGCGCAAACGGCACGATGATGCTGGCCAATCCCAACAGCAGCGTGGCGATCGTAGATCTGTGCTCGAAGGCGGCCGACGGCAAGACGAGGTCCGACGATAAAGTCTACCGGCTGGAAGCCATGCCGCAATCGGCCTGCGCGCCGTAAGCGCTCATCTTGTCTGTCGCGGCAGTGTGGTATATATCTTTGCTATATCTCATCGAGGATAGAGTGATGGAAAAAGCAAAGGTGTTCTGGTCGGGCCGTTCGCAGGCGGTACGTTTGCCCAAGGAATTCCGTTTCGAAACCGACGAGGTCTCGATTCGCCGTCACGGAAAAACTGTCATTCTGGAGCCGCTGGCCCAGGATTGGGCATGGCTCGACCAGCTCGCCGGACCGGTCGACGACGATTTTGTCGAAGCTGTCCTGGAGCAACCAGCTGAACAGGTGCGGCCGGCCCTCGACGACGTTTTCAAGTGATTTATCTGCTCGATACCAACGCCGTCATCGCAGTTATGAAACGCGACGCGGATTTGCTGGGATGGCTCAAACGAGGCGGGCCACAGGACCACGCGCTTTCGGCAATCGTCGTGCACGAACTCTACTATGGGGCGTACAAGAGCCAACAACAGGACGGCAATCTGTTGCGGATAGAAGCGCTGCAGTTTCAGGTACTTGAGTTCGACCGGGAAGATGCAAGGCATGCCGGCGAAATTCGGGCGCTGCTCGCAGCCTCTGGCACTCCCATCGGCCCCTATGATGCTTTGATCGGCGGGCAGGCCCGCGCCAGAGGCTTGACCCTTGTGACCCGCAATGTCCGAGAATTCGAGCGGATCAAGGATCTCGCGATTGAAACGTGGTGAGGCTCAAGCGAAGGGCACCGCTGTCGTGCCCTTGGGGAGTTTCGCCTCGTCCTCGGGCTCGACATGGATGATGACGCGCACCGAAGGGATTTCCGCCTGCAGCGCGTCCTCGATGCGGTCGCAGATGACGTGGCTGGCGCCGACCGACATGTCGGCGTCGACGACCAGGTGGAACTCGATGAAGGTGGCGCGGCCGGCGATGCGCGTCTTCAGGTCGTGCACTTCCAACGCACCCTTGCAATTGGCCGAGATGATGTCGCGGATGCGCATATGCTCCTGCGTGTCGACGGCGCGGTCCATCAGCCCATTCATCGACGAACCGATAACGTGCCAGCCCTGCCACAGGATGTTCAGCGCCACGATCACCGCCAATGCCGGGTCGAGGATCTGCCAGCCGGTCAGGATCGCGCCGACCAGGCCGCCGAAGACACCGATCGAGGTGACCACGTCGGTCATGATGTGATTGCCGTCGGCGACCAGCGCCGGTGATTTCTCGGCGCGGCCGGCGCGGATCAGCGTCCAGGCCCAGAAGGCATTGATCACGGTGGCGACGCCGTTGATGGCAAGGCCTTCCCAGGGCTGCTCAAGCGGCGAGGGCGTCTGCCAGGACCGCCAGACCTCGTTGAGGATCAAAAGTGCCGCAAGCACGATCAGCACGCCTTCCAGCACGGCCGAGAAATACTCGGCCTTGTGGTGGCCGAAAGGATGATCCTGGTCGGCTGGTTTGTAACTGACCTGGATCGCCCAGAAGGCGGCCATCGAGGCAATGACGTTGACGATCGATTCCAGCGCGTCCGAATAGAGTGCGACCGACCCGGTGACATACCAGGCGGCAAGCTTCAGGCCGAGCACGACGAACGCGATCACGATCGACCAGAAGGCGAGCGCGGCGATCTTCTTCTTGGCGGCGGCTTTGGGCGCGATGACTGTCATTGCGGGCTAAGCTGCCTTTTCCTTGGCCTTGCGCGGCAGATGCGCGACGATGTTCTCGATGATGCGCATGCCGGCATTGTGGCCCAGCGTCATAATCGATTCCGGGTGGAACTGTACTGCCGCGATCGGCTCCTTGCGGTGCTCGAAAGCCATGATGACACCGTCTTCCGTCTCTGCCGTGACAATGAAATCATCGGGCAGCCGCACCGGATCGGCGAAGATCGAGTGGTAACGGCCGACTGTGACTTCCTTGGGCAGGCCGGAGAAGATGATGCCGGGCTTCGAGACGCGGATGCGCGACGGCTTGCCGTGCATCGGCACGTGCAATTGCCGCAGCTCGCCGCCATAGGCTTCGGCCAGCGCCTGCAGGCCGAGACAGACGCCGAAGATCGGCAGGTCGCGGGCGCGCGCCTTCTTGATGGTCGCGGCGCAGTCGAAATCCTTCGGCGTACCGGGTCCGGGCGACAGCACGACGAGGTCGGGCTTCAACCGGTCGAAGACCTCTTCCGGGACCGGCGTGCGCACGGTGGAAACGTTGGCGCCAGTCTGACGAAAATAATTGGCCAGCGTGTGAACGAAACTGTCCTCGTGGTCGACCAGAAGGATGTTGACGCCGTCGCCGACGCGCGCGGTGGTGCGCTCGGTGCTGGCGGAATTGCCTGTCTTGGCGTCGCGGATGGCGGAGAGCATGGCGGATGCCTTCAGTTCGGTTTCGGCTTCTTCTTCCTCGGGAATGCTGTCGAAGAGCAATGTGGCGCCGGCGCGCACCTCGGCGATGCCATCCTTGATGCGGATGGTGCGAAGGGTGAGGCCGGTGTTCATGTCGCCGTTGAAATTGACCATGCCGATCGCCCCGCCATACCAGGCGCGGGGGCTCTTCTCGTTCTGCTCGATGAAGCGCATGGCCCAGAGTTTCGGCGCGCCGGTGACGGTGACAGCCCAGGCGTGCGAGAGGAAGGCGTCGAAGGCGTCCATGCCTTCGCGCAACCGGCCCTCGATATGGTCGACGGTGTGGATCAGGCGCGAATACATCTCGATCTGGCGGCGGCCGATGACACGCACGGAGCCCGGTTCACAGACACGCGACTTGTCGTTGCGGTCGACGTCCGAGCACATGGTGAGTTCGGACTCGTCTTTCTTCGAGTTGAGCAGCTTCAGGATCTGTTCGCTGTCCGAAATCGCGTCGTCGCCGCGCTTGATGGTGCCCGAGATCGGGCAGGTCTCGACGCGGCGGCCATTGACGCGCACGAACATTTCGGGCGAAGCGCCGATCAGATATTCGCCTTCACCGAGGTTGATGAAGAAGGAATAGGGCGACGGGTTGATCGACTTCAGCTTGCGCGAAATCTCGGATGGCTGCGTCTCGCAGCGCTCGTAGAACATCTGGCCGGGCACGACCTCGAACAGGTCGCCGCGCTTGAAACTGTCCATCGCCTTGCGCACCAGATTGGCGTATTCGCCTGGCTCATGGTCGCCGCGCGGCGGGATGCGGTCGGCGGTCTTGAACGGCTCGGCGACCTCGTCGCGCGTCAGGCCTTCGGTCGAAAAACCCTCGCCGGCATAGTCGTAGCGGTCGGTCCAGGCCTTGGCCGAATAGTGGTCGACGACGAGGATTTCGTCGGGCAGGAACAGCACCAGGTCGCGCTGGCTTTCCTTGCGCACGAGCGTGTGTTCGACCGGATCGAACTGGAAGGCGAGGTCGTAGCCGAAGGCGCCATAGAGGCCGAGATTGGCATCTTCCGCCGTCTTGAACAGCGCGGTGATGGCGCGCAAAACGGTAAAGACCGAGGGAACGCGGCTGCGCTCCTCCTCGGTGAAGACGCGGCCCGGCTTGGCGACATCAAGGAGGATCAGCTTTTTCGAGGTCTCGGTGACCGTCACCTCGGTGAGGTCCGCGAGCGTCTTGCCGATGACCGGCAACAGCACTTCGCCACGGCTGTTCAGCGCCTCGATGCGCATGGCGCGGCCGCGTGCCGAGATCGCCAGCGGCGGGTCGATGATGGCGGTATCCCAGCGCGTGTAGCGGCCGGGATATTCGTAGTTTGAGGAGAACACCGCGCCACGGCGTGAATTCAGCCCGTCGATATAGCTGTCGATCGCGCCCTCATAGGGCCGGTCATGGCGCTCGCGGGTGATGGAAATGCCACCCTCGGTTACAAAGCGCTCGGCCCCGTTTTCCAGAACAGTCATTGTCATTGCCGTCTCCACCGCATTGTCAGTCTCTTGGGGCAACCGACCCGGGATTGGCTTGAAAAAACAAATGGCCGCCCGGACATTCCGTTGCGGCCACCTTCTATTTTCACGCGCACGCGTTCGAACAGGCCGCTGTCAGCAGGCCCACCACCAAATGGTCTTGATCGAACGCATGTTCATGGCGAAATCCATAGCCGCGAATAAAAGGATGCGCAACAGGTTTAGAAAAGCTCCGTGGCGTGGCTGTCGTTTCCGCACAGGCTGCCCCATCGCCAAAGCCAGGGCCACACTCTAGACAAGGTGACCGGCTGAGACACAGGAAGGCAAGACATGACCGAGCAAGTCGACCGCGCACGCGCATTCCACGCCCTGCACGTGAAGGGAAATCCTGTCGTCCTTTACAATGCCTGGGATCCAGGCTCGGCCAAGATCGTGGAGAAGGCAGGGGCCAAGGCCATAGCGACCGGAAGCTGGCCGGTGGCGGCGGCTTTTGGCTTCGCCGATGGCGAGAAGATCCCGCTTGAGCTCGCGCTCGAAAACATCAAGCGCATCGTCGCGGCGGTCGATCTGCCGGTGACCATGGATCTCGAGGGCGCCTATGGCGTCGATCCGGAAATCGTCGCGCGCACGGTGACGCTGGCCTTGCGTGCCGGCGCCATCGGTTTCAATTTCGAGGATCAGATCGTCGGCGGCAGCGGCCTGCATGACATTGACGTGCAAGTGAAGCGTATCGAAGCGGCGGCCAGCGCCGTCAAGGCCTCCGGCATCCCGGCTTTCATCAACGCCCGGACCGACATCTTCCTCAAGGCCAAGCCGGATGCGCATGATGACGTGCTGCTCGACCAGGCCATCGAGCGCGCCGAGGCTTACGAGAAGGCCGGCGCGAGCGGTCTCTTCGCACCGGGTCTCGGTGACGAGGGCCTGATCGAGACGCTGTGCAAGTCGACGAAGCTGCCGGTCAATATCATTGCGCTGGCGCATGTGCCGCCGCGCCAGCGCCTCGCGGAACTCGGTGTTTCCAGGATCAGTCATGGTCCCGTGCCGTACCGGCAGATGGCCGAATGGCTGGAAGCCAAGGCGCGTCAGGCGATTTCAGGTTAGAGCCCGTTCCATCCCGCGAAATCGGGATGGAGCTCCATCCGCTGGGTCTAGGCCACGGCCGTGATCACGTGCGCCTGGATCTTTGCAGCAATCTCGCCGCTGCCATGTTTCTGCGCAATCACGGACGCCGCGTAGTCGGTTGCAGCCTCCAGTTTTGCCGCATCCCGGGCCACGATTTCGCTGCGAAGAACGGTGCCTTGGCAATAGGCCACGGCTGGAATGCGCGGCGAGGATGCGCGGCTCTGCTCGGCTCTCGTGTCGATCACCACCTGCGAGAAACCCGCGTCCTCCAACTGGCCGCGGATCAGCGCCGTATCGTAATAGCCGTGTGGTGTGCGTGCCAGGAAGCGTGGCGGATCGTTCGGAAAAACCTTCGCGAGAGCATTTGTTACGTCATCCGCGAAAACGTTCTCCTCGATGCGATCCCATACGCTGAACAGGAAGTGTCCACCGGGCTTCAGGACCCGCCTTGCTTCGCGGTAGCCAGCTGTGCGGTCGGGAAAGAACATCGCGCCGAACTGGCAACAAACGAGATCAAAGGCCGCATTTTCAAACGGCAGGGCCAGGGCATCCGCCTGGCGCCATTGGATGCGGCTGTCGTGAGGCTGCCGTGATGCGGCGTAGTCGATCATGGGCTGGTTGAGGTCGGTTACGATATAGGTTGCGTCCCTGCCCAGTCTTGGTGCCAGGGCGCGGGTGACAACGCCGCTGCCGGCGGCGGTTTCCAAAACGGCGCTCGGCGACAAGGCTGCCGCCCGCTGTGCCATATCGGCGGCGTAGGCCTCGAAAATCAACGGCACCATGTAGCGGTCGTAGTTTTCCGGAATCGATCCGGCGAATAGCTTGTCGGTTTCCAACATCGCATCACCCGGCCCAGTTGGTTGCGCGCAAGACTAGCACAAATTACCTGGGTTGGGTCGTTCGCGACCGTTCGGCGCGCAGGCGCTGGTCAATCCTCCAGCGTTCCTGACCTGGCATCGCCGCTCTTCCTGTCGCCGACCAGTTTGAGCAGGTCTTCGCCCGTGCGGATGATGCGGCGGGAGCGTCGCGTCAGGATGATGCCGGCCTGCGGGGCGAACACTTCCGTGCGGCCGCCGGCTTCGCCTGGCGTGTGGACGATGGTTGCGAGCCGCGCCCCCTTGGCGACACGGTCGCCGGGCTTGACGTCGTAAAGGACAGCACCGGCGCGGGGCGACGGCATCATGTCGATGTTTTCGAGTGGTGCCACAATACCCTTGAATGGACCGGGCGCGGGCAGGGCCGTATCGGTGACCACGCCACGCGCTACCAGCAGGCGGTAGAGCCCTTCGGCATCCGAGGCGGCATAATCACCTTCGACATCGAGCATGCCACGATATTCAACCGTGGTGGCAACGCGCCGGTCAAGCTTTGCCATAGTGGCGGGAACGTTCTGATAGGGCATGATCGAGGCACCTTCAAAAGTGCCGTCGGTGTCTTCGCTCCACAAGAGCACCCCATCGACGCCCATGGCGGCGGCGCAATCGGCCATGGCCGGCCACAGGCTGGTGTGGACGTAGAGATAGGCCAGGCCTTCATCGTCGCAATGCAGGTCGAGCACGATGTCGTGGCCGAGCGAAAGCTCCAGCAGGCGCGTCTTCAGCCGCTGGTCGGGCGTGCCATGCGTGGTGTCCGGCAACAGCGCGGTATCCGGCGCGGCAAGCAGCGGAAAGGCGCGGTTGAAGTTGGTGCGGGTGCCGAGATGGAAGCGGCCCAGATGCTCACCGAAATGATACTGGGCGCGGCCAATGGGATTGGCCCAGGGCACGATGGTGATGTCGCCCTTGATGCGTCCTTCGGCCTCGGCCTTGTTCAGCATCGGCATCAGCGCATCGATGGCGACGACACCAGGCAGTTCGCCGGCGTGGAGTGCCGCCTGAAGATAGGCTGAAGGGGCCGCCTTGACGGCTCCGGCAAAGCGGAACACTGGAAATTCGTAGGAGACGCCCTCGCTGTCGCCGGTGACGCGTTCGATCGATTTCTGCATGACATCCTCCATCAAGAGCGCGTGACATGCCCATTTGATGGTGTCGATGTCGATTGGTCCAGCCCACCGCGCTATGGGCGCAAGGAGGTTACTCGGCCGCGGCCTGAAGCGCTACAGGGCGATCCAAGGCTTGCGACATCACGGCGACGACAACAGCCAGCAGCGCCAATCCCGCGCCGACCAGCGGCAGGTTGGCATAGGAGACACCCCAGGAGAGCGCCAGTCCACCAATCCAGGCGCCGCCGGCGTTGCCGACGTTGAATGCGCCTTGGTTCAGCGTCGCGGCAAGGTTCGGTCCTTCTGACGCCGCCTCGACGACACGGATCTGCAGTGGCGGCACGACGACGAAGAGCAGCAGGCCCCACAGGAAGACGATGCCGATGGCGATGCCCGGCCTTGCGCCGAACTGCGTGAAGAAGAAGAACAGCACGACCATCATCAGCAGCGTGCCGATGACGGTCGGCATCAGCTTCCAGTCGGCGAGCCTGCCGCCGATGATGTTGCCGATGGTCATGCCGGCGCCGAACAGCAGCAGCACCCAGGTGACAGCCGCGGTGGAGAGGCCCGACACGTCGGTAAGATACGGCTTGATATAGGTGAAGACGGCAAACAGGCTGGCCGAGGTCAGCGCCGCGATCAGCATGGCGAGCCACACCTGCAGCTTGCCGAGCACGCGGACTTCGGCGCGCAGGCCGCCGCCGCTCGGCTGGGCGACGCCCGACGGCACCAGCCAGACAATGGCCGCGACCGAGATCAGGCCAATGCCGACGACGGCCAGGAATGTCGCGCGCCAGCCGAAGGCTTCGCCCAATGCCGTTCCGGCGGGCACGCCAAGAATGTTGGCCAGCGTCAGCCCGGCGAACATCAGGGCGATGGCGCTGGCGCGCTTGTTGCGCGGCACCAGGCTGGCGGCGACGACCGAACCGATGCCGAAGAAGGCGCCGTGGCCAAAAGCGGTGAAGACGCGCGCGGCCATCAGCGTCCAGTAATTGGGCGCGATGGCGCAAAACAGATTGCCGACAACGAACAGCGCTGCGAGCCCGACCAGCACCGGTTTGCGCGGCAGGCGCGCCGTGGCGATGGCGACAATCGGCGCGCCGAACACCACACCCAGGGCATAGCCAGTGACCAGCAGCCCGGCCGCCGGGATCGAAACGCCAAGATCGGCGGCAACCTCGGGCAGCAGGCCCATGATGACGAATTCGGTGGTGCCAATGCAGAAGGACGCGATGGCAAGCGCTAGGATCGGCAATGGCATGGGGCGTCCAGACTGAATCGGTTCAAAGCTGAGACTGCGCGAGGAAATGCCGTATCGACAAGCGCCATTGCTGCAATGCAGCAATGCAGAAAACGAGGAGCGGACGAGAAGCGCTGGCAGCTGCGCGCGCGACTGCCAGCGCTCGGCTGAGATCGAGCGCCCTTTTTGGCGAGGTTACACCAGCGGCTTCAGCTCCTGGGCGATGGTCGGCAGCAGTTCCGAGACCGTCGGATGAATATGCACGGCGCGGGCCAGCGTATCGACCGGCGCCTTGGCGTACATCAGGTCGAGCACGCAATGCACCGCCTCGTCGCCGCCAGGGCCAAGCACAGAGCAGCCGAGGATTTCCCTGGTGTCCGCATCGACCAGGATTTTCATGAACCCTTGCGTCTCGCCCTTCTCGACGGCGCGGCCGACACGGGTCATCGGCCTCTGGCCGACCAGCGCGCGGCGGCCGGATTTCTTCACCGCCGCCTCTGTCATGCCGCAACGGCCGAGCGGTGGATCGATATAGAGCGCGTAGGCCTCGATCCGGTCGCTGACCTTGCGCGGATCATCGTCGAGCAGATTGGCGGCGACGATCTCGTAGTCATTGTAGGACGTGTGGGTGAAGGCGCCCTCGCCGTTGCAGTCGCCCATTGCCCAGATGCCGGGTACCGTCGTGCGCAGCTGGTCGTCGACGCTGACGAAGCCGCGCCTGTCGACCTCGACACCGGCCTTGTCCAAGCCGAGATCATCGGTGTTGGGCATCCGCCCCAGGGCCAGCAGCACATGCGAGCCGACGGCTGGCGCCTTGCCGGCGGAGAAGGTCACCGCAATGTCCTTGCCTTGCCTGGCGAAGGCAATGTCGTCGGCGCCGACATGGATGGCGATGCCTTCGTTTTCGAGAATGGATTTTATGGCGTCGGAGACGTCCTCGTCCTCGCGGCCGGTGAGGCGCGGGCTCTTCTCGATAACGGTGACTTCCGAGCCGAAGCGGCGAAACATCTGCGCGAATTCGAGCGAGATGTAGCTGCCGCCAACGACGATCAAATGGCGCGGCAGCACGTCGAGATCCATCATCGAGGAGTTGGTCAGGAAATCGATGTCGTGGATGCCCGGCAGGTCGGGCACCGAGGCGCGGCCACCGGTGTTGAGGAAGATCTTTTCCGCCGTCAGAAGCTCGTCGCCGACGAGCACGGTGTTGGCGGATTCGAAGCGCGCGTGGCCGCGATAGAGCGTGCAGCCTTTCATGCCGGCGATCCACGCCTCCAGATTGCCACGGGCATCGTTCGTGACCTTGTCCTTGCGCGCCTTGATCCTGCTGTAGTCGACCCCGACGGGGCCCGAAAACGTCACGCCATAGTCAGCGGCGCGGCGCGCCAGATGGGCGGCATAAGCGCTGGCGACCATGGTCTTGGTCGGCATGCAGCCGGTGTTGACGCAGGTGCCGCCAACCAGCTTGCGCTCGATCAGCGCCACGCTCATGCCGGCGGCTGTCAGCCGCCCGGCCAACGGCGATCCCGCCTGGCCGGCGCCGATGATGATGGCGTCGAAGACCTTCGCCGTCATACCACCGCAGCCACGATCAGCAGGCCGCCGATGATCGCCACCGCGTCCTCGATGAAGGCTGCCGGCGGATCCTTGCCGAAGGCCGCCGCCAGCCGGCCACGCACTTCGGCGCCGCCGAGCGTGCCGATGACAGCGCCAATCGCACCAGCGATGAGGCCGCCGATGGTGGCCCCCCCGGTGGCTCCGATCACGGCACCGGTGAAGGCGCCCATGATGATGCGGGCGCCGAATTGCTGCGGCACCTTGCGGCTCGGCGTCGAGGGCAACTGGTCGGTGACCAGTTCGACGATGGCCAGGATGGTGAAGATGCCGACGGCGGCCCAATGGCTCATGAAACTGGCCCAGGTGCCGGCGACCGGCAGCCAGCCGAGATAAGCGCCCCAGGCAATCGCGGCCGGCGCCGTCATGGCGCGCAGACCGGCGATGACGCCGATCAGAAGTGCGAGAATATACAGCATGGTTGGTCCCCTCAAAGCCTGGGCTGGGAGAGCCCCGCTGAAGGGAAGCTAGCACAGGCCCGGCTTTTCACCAGCGTGTGCTGTCAAGAATCGGAATGGATTTTCGCACTCGTTGTTTGTCAGGCCCGGCCTTCGCGGTGGCACTTTTCGGTTCATTGCATTTATGCTTTGGCAAAGACAGTCAAACGGAGGCACGGCCATGGCTGAAAGCGAGCGCGCGAAGATGGCGGCCGGTGAATGGTACACGTGCCTGGATGACGAGTTGGAGGCGCTGCGCGTGACGGCGCGCGACGCGCTGTTCGAGCACAACACGCTGCCGCCGCGACAGCGCGGCAATCTTGGGCCGGCGCTGAAAGCGCTGCTCGGCGGAGCAGGCGAGGGCGCCCGGATCGAAGCGCCGTTCCATTGTGCCTATGGCTTCAACATATTTCTGGGCGAGGGGACTTTCCTCAACGCCGGCTGCACGATCCTCGACACCGCACCGGTGCGCATCGGCACGGCAACGCTGCTCGGCCCCAACGTGCAGATCTACTGCGCCGAGCATCACCGGGATGCCGTTGGCCGAAAGGCGGGACTCGAAATCGCCAAGCCGGTCGAGATCGGCGATAACGCCTGGATCGGCGGCAGCGCCATCATTCTGGGCGGCGTCAGGATCGGTGACGGCGCCATCGTCGGCGCTGGCGCGGTGGTGACGCGTGACGTGCCCGCAAACGCCACCGTGGTGGGTAATCCCGCTAGGCCGATAGCGCGCTGATCCTCAAGCCCGGGGAAACCGGATCACTGCTTCGAACCCATCCTGCCGGCCCGATGCCGGTGAGTTCATTACAAGCGTTGCGTCGGTTTGCTGTAGAATCCTGCTGACGATCGCCAGCCCGAGGCCCGATCCTTCGGCGCGAGTCACGCCGCGCTCAAAGCGCCTGACCAAGCCATTCAAGGACGAGGCTGAAACGATCGGACCTTCGTTCATCACGCTGAGCGTGGCGTCGTCGCCGACGCGTATGATGACCGGCCCGGCCTCGGCGCCGTGCCGCAAGGCGTTTTCAATGAGGTTGCGCAAGACAATGGCCAGCGCATCCGTGTCGATTGCCGCATGCGGCTCGCCTTTCGTCTGCAGTTCAAGGTGGATGCGGCCACGGCTTTCGTCGTGCTGTTCAAAATCCGTGATGACCAGTGCTGCAACGGCAGCGAGGTCGACCGGTTTGCCGCCGACCGCCATGCCGGCATCGGCGCGCGCAAGCTGCATCAGTTTTTCGGACAGCCGGGCGAGATCGGACAAGGCCGTCTTGATCTGGCGAGGCCGCTTCCTTGCAGCCTCGTCCGGCGCCTCGGCTATCAAGCGCTCGGTCTGAGCCAGTGCGCCGGCAATCGGCGTGCGCAACTCATGGGCCGCGTTGGCGGTGAATTCCTTTTCGGCATCGAGCGCCATGTGCAGGCGCCGCATCAGGCTGTTGACGGATTTGGCAATGGTGGCAAGTTCCGAGGGGAGTTGCTCGGTGGGGATGGGTACGAGATTGTCGCCGTGACGGGCGCTGATCTCGCCGCGCAGTGCCGCGATCGGCCGGAGGAAATGCGTCAGGGTGAACCAGGCGATGATGGCACTCAATGGCGTCAGCACCACCATCGGCACCAGGAAGCCGATGGCGGCTTCGAAAGTCTCCTCGTCACGCCGGGTCTCAAGCTCGGCGACCTGAACGAAAACCGTGCCGCTGACCGCTGGTTCGGTGTAGATGCGCCACCCTGCCTGCTCAAAGAATCCTTGCGTCAGCCCGGCGGTGAGCGGCTCCGCCGGCGCGTCGTAAGAGTGAATGAGCACACGGCCGCCCCCGTCACGCACCTGGAAGATCAACCGTCCGCCTTCATCGTCGGAAACCGCCTCCGCCAGCCTGCGCGGAGCCTGTGGTGTTTCGTGCTCGAAGAGATCGTCGATGACAAGCGGCAGCAGCCGGCGCGCCGCTTCCTGCATCGAGTTGTCCATCGCTTCATTGATTTCGCGATGCAGGGTGATGCTACCGGCGGCGGCCGCAACCAACCCGAACACGACGGTGACAAGAATCAGTGACGCGACCAGGCGGCCGGCGAGGCTGTGGAACAGTTTCATCGGGACGCCAGGCGGTAGCCCAGTCCTCTTATGGTGGTAATCGCCTCGCGTCCGATCTTGCGGCGCAGCCGGCTGATATACACCTCGACGGTGTTGCTCTCGATCTCGGCACCGAAGGCGTAGAGCGCGTCCTCGATCTGACCTTTGCCGACGGTGGCGCCTGGCCGGCCAAGGAACTGCTCCAGAACAGCCCATTCGCGCGCGGTCAGCATCGTCTCCTTGCCGCCGACCAAAACACGGCGGCGGGCCTGGTCGATTTCGATTGGCCCAAGCCGGATCAGAGGATTCGGATTTCCGGCGTAGCGGCGCGCGACCGCGGCGAGGCGGGCCGACAATTCACCCAGATCGAACGGCTTGACCAGATAGTCGTCGGCGCCGGAGTTCAGCCCCTCGATACGGTCGGACAACTGGTCACGGGCGGTCAGGATGATCACCGGCGTATCCTTGCCTTGCTGGCGAAACGCTTTCAGGAAATCGAGGCCCCTGCCGTCGGGAAGGTGCAGATCGAGCAGGAGGAGTTCATAGGACACCACATCGAGATGGTCGCGAGCGCCAGCAAGCGTCTTGCTCCAGTCCACGGCATGGCTGTCGGCGGCAACGTGATCGCGCACGGCCTCGCCCAGCACATCATCGTCCTCGATCAGCAGAACCCGCACGTCACCCCCGCGCTCGATACATGTGCTCCCCATATGGCCGGAGTCTGACACTAGCCTGAACAGAGGCGGACCGCGACATTCGGGTGGCATCGGCACCATTCAGGCTGCTGTCAGGTTTGCTGGTCAGGTTCGGCGACATCGGATCAACCGATGGAGACATGCCATGAAGAAGATCATTCTCGCCACTTTCCTGCTCACCGGCGGCTTCGCCGGCTCGGCCTTTGCCGCCGATAAATGCGATGTGCCGGCCGACCAGTGGCAGCCGCGCGAAGCCCTGCAGAAGAAGCTGGAAGGCGAGGGCTGGAAGGTCCGCAGCATCAAGAGCGAAAACGGCTGCTACGAGGCCAAGGCGATCGACGCCAAGGGCAAGAAGCTCGAAGCCGTCTTCAACCCCAAGACGCTCGAGACCGTTGGCGCTGATTCCGACGACGGTTGATCGCCATGGACGCCACCGTTTCGACAGGGAAATCCCTGGTCAAGGTCTGGAGCCCTTACATCCGCCTGTTCCATTGGTTGCTGGTGCTGTGCGTGGCGGTGGCGTGGCTGTCCTCGGGCGAGATCATGAAGGTGCACGAACTGGCCGGTTATAGCGCCGGCATATTGATCGCCTCGCGGCTGATCGCCGGGCTCCTGGGATCGCGATACGCCCGGTTTCGACAGTTCGTGCGCGGTCCGGGCGCGGTGACCGAATATCTTGCCGATGTCGCGCATCGTCGCGAACGGCGCTATCTCGGTCACAATCCTGCCGGCGGCGCCATGGTGCTGGCGTTGCTGTGTTGCGTGGCCGGAATTGCGCTGACAGGCTGGATGCAGACAACCGATGCCTATTGGGGTGTGGCCTGGGTCGAGGACACGCACAAGATCCTGGGCAACGGCATCCTGGTGCTCATCGGACTGCATGTCGGCGGCGTGCTGCTGGCAAGTCTGCGCCACCACGAGAACCTTGTTCGCGCGATGGTTACGGGCCGAAAGCGGGCGCCGTCGCGGGACGATATTGCCTGACTGGCCTGCGACCTGATTTGAAGGACGTCGCATCGATGCGGCGTCCTTCCTCAGGCCAAGCTCACGCCTTTCGAAAACTCGCGCCGGTATTGGGCAGGCGACGTCCTGATCCGCGCGGCGAAATGCTGGCGGAGCGACGTGGCGCTGCCGAAGCCGGCTTCGAAGGCCACAACGTCCATCGACTTGTCCGTCGCCTCCAGCAGCCTCTGTGCCAGTTCGACGCGCTGGTCTGTGAGCCAGTCGCCGAAGCTGGTGCCGATCGAGTTCTGGAACCGGCGGGTAAAGGTCCGCCGGGTCAGGCCGGCGGCATCGGCGACGCGGTCGAGACTGTGCGCTTCACCAAGTGACGCGCGCACCGTATCGAGCGCCTGCGTGAAACGGTCCGTGCTGGCCGTCTTCGCCACTGGCCGCTCGATGAACTGCGCCTGCCCGCCCTGCCGATGCGGCGAAAGGACGATGTGCCGGGCCAGCCGAAGTGCTGCTTCCGCGCCATAGCGGCCACGCACGATGTGGAGGCAGCAGTCGAGCCCGGCGGCCACGCCGGCTGATGTGACGATGTCGCCATTGTCGATGTAGAGCACTTCGGCATCCACGGTAATGTCGGGATGAAGCGCCTGCAGCCGGTCGGCATAGGCCCAGTGTGTTGCCGCACGGCGGCCCGCAAGCAGCCCTGCGGCGGCAATGGCGAAGGTGCCGAGGCACAGGCCGACAATCAACGCGCCGTTGCGGTGGGCTCGTTGCAGCGCCTCCACCAGCGCCGCCGGCACCGGCGCTTCCAGGTCTGTCCAGCTTGGCACGATAACGATGTCAGCCTCCTCGAAACCATCGAGCCCGTACGGCGCGGCCACGGTCAGGCCCGCGTCGGTGTGGACCGGCCCGGTCTCGATCGCGCAGATGCGCAAGTCGAACCGCGGCAGGCCGAGCGGCGTTCGGTCTGTGCCGAACACCAGGCATGGCACCGAGAGATGGAACGGACTTATGGTGTCGAAAGCGAGGACGGCAACGATCGGATCGGCCATTGGAGGCTCCAGGGACTGAAAAATGGTTTGTCCCAATTCTTTCGAATGATGTCAATCAGGACACTTTCGACAATTTGGCGGCGCGCCTATTTTCACCCCATCGCATCCAAGCCGGAAGGAAAACACCA
The DNA here is from genome assembly GCF_015500075.1 of Mesorhizobium sp. INR15. NCBI lineage: Bacteria > Pseudomonadati > Pseudomonadota > Alphaproteobacteria > Hyphomicrobiales > Phyllobacteriaceae > Mesorhizobium > Mesorhizobium sp. INR15. Next base: position 2,391,376 of record NZ_CP045496.1, read on the forward strand.
TGTCTGACCCCGTCAACACCACACCGCGCCGCGCGCTCATCGTCATCGATGTCCAGAACGATTATGACGGCGGCAACCTCGCCATTCAGCACCCGCCTTTCCGCGACAGTGTCGTCAATGTCGCGCGTGCCATGGACGCCGCTGCCGCTGCCGGCATCAAGGTCGTGGTCATCAAGCAACTGGCGCCCGAGACGGCACCGGTCTTCGCCAAGGGCAGCCACGGCGCCGAACTGCATCCCGAGATCGCCCGGCGTAAGCGCGACCACTATGTCGAAAAGACAATGCCTTCCGCCTTTACCGGCACCGACCTCGAGGCATGGCTGCGCGCCAACGCCATCGATACGATCGCTGTCGTCGGCTACATGACGCATAATTGCGATCTGTCGACCGTCATCCACGCTGTCCATATGGGCTTTGCGGTCGAGTTCTTGTCCGATGCTTCAGGCTCTCTGCCCTATGCCAACAGCGCCGGCTATGCCTCGGCGGAGGAGATTCACCGTGTGATCACCGTCATCTTTCAGTCGCGCTTCGCCGCTGTGCTCAAGACGGCCGACTGGGTCGACGGCCTGAAGACCGGCACGTTACCGGAGCGCGACACGATCGTCGCCTCCAACCAGCGGGCGCTGGCGCGCAACGCCGCATAAACATCAGCTCGAAATAAAAAAGGGCGCCGCAGCGATGCGGCGCCCTTTTTTCAATTGGCGACCATGGATCCTAGAGCGGTTCGGCGTTTGATAGAATCGCTGACCCGCTCTAAGTCTCTGTTTTTACGCAATTCCGGACGGAAAACCGCTGCGCACTTTTCCTGGAATTGCTCTAGAACAGGCCTTCGATCTGGCCCATTTCGTTGAGGAATATCTTTTCCGACGACGGCTTGCTCGGCAGACCCGGCATGGTCATGACCTCGCCGCAGATGATGACGACGAAACCGGCGCCGGCCGACAGCCTGACCTCACGCACCGGCACGGTGTGGCCGGTCGGCGCGCCGCGTAGGTTCGGATCGGTCGAGAACGAGTACTGCGTCTTGGCCATGCAGACCGGGAGGTGGCCGTAGCCGGCATCTTCCCAGGCCTTGAGCTGGTCGCGCACCGACTTGTCGGCGATCGCTTCCGAGCCGCGATAGATGCGCTGGACGATGGTGTTGATCTTTTCGAACAGCGGCATGGAGTCGGGATAGAGCGGTGCGAACTGTGAGGCGCCGGATTCAGCCAGCGCCACCACCTTGTTGGCGAGTTCCTCAATACCGGCGGAGCCGTGGGCCCAGTGCTTGCACAGGATCGCCTCTTCGCCCATCGAGGCGACATAGTCCTTCATTGCCTGGATCTCGGCGTCGGTGTCGGAATAGAAGTGGTTGATGGCAACCACCGCTGGCACGCCGAACTGGCGGATGTTCTCGATGTGGCGGCCAAGGTTGGCGCAGCCCTTCTTGACGGCCTCGACATTTTCCTTGCCGAGGTCTTCCTTCTTGACGCCGCCATTCATCTTCATGGCGCGCACGGTGGCGACGATGACGGTGGCGGCAGGCTTCAACCCGGCCTTGCGGCACTTGATGTCGAAGAATTTCTCGGCGCCGAGATCAGCACCGAAGCCGGCTTCGGTAACGACATAGTCGGCCAGTTTCAGCGCCGTCGTGGTGGCGACGACCGAGTTGCAGCCATGGGCGATGTTGGCGAACGGACCGCCATGCACGAAGGCCGGGTTGTTCTCCAGCGTCTGCACGAGGTTTGGCTGCATGGCGTCCTTCAGCAGCACCGCCATGGCGCCGTCCGCCTTGAGGTCGCGGGCATAGACCGGCGACTTGTCGCGGCGGTAAGCGACGATGATGTCGCCGAGGCGCTTTTCCAGATCCTTCAGGTCGGTGGACAGGCACAGGATCGCCATGACTTCCGAGGCGACGGTGATGTCGAAGCCAGCCTCGCGCGGATAACCGTTGGCGACACCGCCGAGCGAGCAGATGATCTCGCGCAATGCACGGTCGTTCATGTCCATGACACGGCGCCAGGCGACGCGGCGGGTGTCGATGCCGAGCTCGTTGCCCCAGTAGATGTGGTTGTCGATCAGCGCCGACAGGAGGTTATGCGCCGTGGTGATGGCGTGGAAGTCGCCGGTGAAGTGGAGGTTCATGTCCTCCATCGGCACGACCTGCGCGTAACCGCCGCCGGCGGCGCCGCCCTTGACGCCGAAATTCGGGCCAAGCGAGGCTTCGCGGATGCAGACGATCGCCTTTTTGCCGATACGGTTCAGGCCGTCGCCGAGGCCGACCGTGGTTGTCGTCTTGCCTTCGCCGGCCGGGGTCGGGTTGATGGCGGTGACGAGGATCAGCTTGCCGTCCTTGTTGGACTTTACCGACTTGATGAACTCGGCGGAAACCTTCGCCTTGTCATGGCCGTAGGGCAGCAGGTGTTCGGTGGGGATGCCAATCTTCTGGCCGATCTCCTGGATCTGCTTTTTCTTGGCGCCGCGCGCGATCTCGATGTCGGACTTCACTTCGGCCATGACGGCTTTCCTCTGGATTGGACGGTGGAGGGGACGGGTTTGATCTCACTCGCATGCATGTTGGCAACGGGCGCGGGGCCATGTTCTAACCCTGTCGCTGCCGCGGCGTCAACTTGCATGCAAGTATGTTTCCTATGAAGAAAAATTTCTTTGCGGCCGGCCGACCTTCCGCCGGTTCTTCCTGGCTCCGTTGCCGCGCCGTATAGAAGCCAGAGGAAGCGCCGTTCCGCCGTCTCAAAACAGCCGCACAATGCACGGAATGCGACAGAGGCGACGGCGCAAATTCGCCATTGCCCGGCTAAAGCGCATCGCGCTTTGGCCCTTTGTCCTTATGCATGCCGTTCTCCCAGAACCAGGACCACTTTTGGGCGACATGCATTGCGGCGGACGCGCCTACTGGGTCAGCACGTTGCTGATCTCGACCATGTTGGAACGCACCCTGAGCACATAGAAGCCCATCGTCGTCAGATGCGTCGGCAGCAGCCAGCCGTCCTCGCGGCCATTGGCGATGATGAAGGGCTGTATCTTCAGCGCCGACACGAACTGCGCGTCCATCGTGTCCCAAAGGCTCTGCAGGTGCTTCTCCTTGAGCACGTCCTCGAAGTCGGCCTGCGCGCCCTTCATCAGTCCGTAATAGGCGTAAAGCTGGCCATAGGCGAACCAGTAGCGGTCGTCGGCACGGAAGTCGAACCAGCCATCGTTGTGGTTCTCGGCGCGCTCCTTGAGGATCGCCGAGGTCGAGCCGATGTCGGATGCGATGCGGTCGATATACTGTTTCAGATTGTCGGCGCGGGCGTCGAATGTCGCCTGGCAGGTGGCGAGGCGGGCGTTGAACGAGCGCAGCTTGCGCACCGCGTCGCGATAGTAGCTTGGCGTTGGTGTCTTCGGGCCAAACGGGCTCAGGCCAAAGTACCAGGTGTATTCGTCGAACTGCAGATTGCCGCGCGCATCCTGCAGGTCGGTGTCGATCTGCGATGTCGTCCTGACACGGCCGAGATTGTCGGCGAGTTCGGTCGCGGTGCGCCTTACCGCCTGGTTGATGCCGCGCTGGAACGAGGCCTTGTTGTCCATCCAGGGCGTGCTGTCCCAGTCGATGCCGAACAGGCCGACCTTGTAGAGGATCATCGACGAGATCCAGGCATTCTGGTTGACATTGAAGTCGGTCAGGTCGGCGGCCACCTGAGCGATGCCGGAATTTCCACAGGTCTTGGCCGTATCGGTACCCGTGCCCGCCGCCACCTGTTCGCCGGCGGAAACGTTGCGTTTCTCGAACGTGTAGGTGTCGGGATAGCTCGGGTTGAAATTGTTCCACCACTGGGTAGCGTAGAAGAAGTTGGCGTAAAGGCCGATCAAGACCAGCAAGGCCAGGCCGACAACCGCCTTCAGAATCCAGCCGCGCTGCGTGTACCAGCGTCCCGTCCACATGACGGGCCACAGGATAACGCCGATCAGAAGGCCGATGCCGCGGCCGATCCATTGGAAAATCCGGGTGAAGAAATTCACGATCGGATCGAGCATGGCGATGTTACCCCCTCGTCTGTCAGTCCGTCAGGCCATAGAGGCGCGTGCGAAACGCCACCTTGTCTTTCAAATATGTGGTTTTGAGAACGTCCACAACATGCGATCGCCAGGCGTCGCTGAAGCCTTCATAGTCCTTGTAGAAGCCGTCCTTGTTGAAGATGTAGCGTGAGACGAAGTCCGACGGCACGAAATCCGAGATCAGCCGGTTGGTCAGCCAGGCGTCTGGATGATCAGGCTTGCCACGGATCACCAGGAAACGCTGCCGTGGAAGCACATCCTCGATCTTGAGATGGCCAAGCTGGGCGATCTCGCGCTTGGCGGCGTTGAGGAAGGGGAAATTGCCATCCTTGGTGATCATGTCGGCATGGCTCTGGATCCAGGTCTGTAGCCAGACCTTGTCGACGTCGGTCAGGTTGCGCCCGGGATCGGCATCGCGGATCAGCGCGCGCACCACCATCTCGGCGCGGTGTTCGAGATATCCTGATGTTTCGATCCACGACGCGCGCGGCAGTTCGATACGGCCGGTGGAGGCGAGGAACTTGAACACCTTGTCGGCGTCGGTGATCGAGATGTAGCTGACCTGCCATGGCCGCGAACGGCGAAAGCCGGGCGCCGCCGGATCGCTGATCACCGTCGTCATGTCTGGGTCGACGAACACGTAGAGACCGCCAAAATGGCTGGTCCAGTAGGCGTTGTGGCGGAAGATCACCTGGTCGGGCACCAGCGCATTCTCGCGGATGTCGCCGCAGACCTTGGCCAGTTCCACCATGCGGGTCAGCATGGTGTTGTCGCGCCAGGCGTTGGGTTCCTGCTTCAACCGGTCGACGAGCTTGCCGAGCTCTGCGGCCTTGCCAAGCACGTCTTCCGCCGACAGGACCTTGAACTCGACCTGGCTGATCGACAGCAGATCCTCGATGTCGTTGACCTTGGGAACGGAATCCTCGATCTCGCCGTAGATGACATCCTTGATGGTCAGCGCGTCGATGGCGCGCTGGTTCTTGGTCATGAACTCGAACATCAATTGCGACGTGTTGGAGAAGGCTGTGTGCACCACCGGTAGATCGATCTGCGACGGCGTCAGGATGATGAAGCGCCGGTTGACCTCGTCTGGATCAAGATAGTCGTAGTCGCCGCACTCCTCGGCCACTTCGGGTGAGAAACCGGTGCGGTCGATCTGGAAACTCTTCAACTTCGTCGGCTTCTTGCCGAACGCCTCCAGAGCCTTGTTGTAGCGCTGGATGAGATGCGGCTCGTCGATCGTCAGCAGCCGGCCGTAGATCAGCTCATTGTCACGCAGGAGATCGGGTTTTTTAGCGGGGCTCATAGGGGCAGTTCCAAAGGAGATTCCGATGGGAGACAAGGCTCCGACGCTGACGTCCCCCTCTCCCCGTTCTTTACGGGGAGAGGGTAAGGGTGAGGGGCAGCGCGAACGGTCAAGGACATGTCTCCCCATAGCCTTCGGCTGCAATAAATCGAAGCTCATGTGTCTCGATGAGGCGTTCCAGGCGTCCCTCTAGCGCAGCCAGGATCGTTTCAAGCACTGGTTCCCGCTCCTTCAAGACGTCGACATTCCAGAAGCGCAGGACCGACCAGCTATTTGAAATCATGAAACGATCCCTGGTCTGGTCATAACTGTTGTCGACATGCTGGCTGCCATCGACCTCGACAACAAGCTGGCAGTCCCTGCAGGCAAAATCCGCAAAATAGCGACCAATTGGAAATTGCCGCACGAATTTATGACCATTCAATCTACGATCGCGGAGTTCCATCCAGAGTGCGTTTTCCGCGTCGTTATCCGATTGGCGCAAACGCCTCGCTCGGCCTGTTGTCTCGATTTCTGGTCCACGCATGCGCTGCCCCTCACCCTTACCCTCTCCCCGTAAGGAACGGGGAGAGGGGGGCGTCAGCGCTGGCGCTTCGTCCTTCGGCCTTGAGAATCCGGGGGGCAGAAAGCTCACGCATTCCACAGCCCCTTCTTCTTCATCTCCTCCATCTCGCGTGCCGCGCGTTCGCGCAACCGTACGTCGCGCAGCAGCTTTTCCACCGCGGCATCGTCTGACTTGTCGGAGTAGCGGAACTCGCTGTCGGCGTAGCGGTTGATCTCCTGCATCACCATATCCATCGAGAACGGGCCGCGCAGTTCCTCGATCATGGCCTTCTTCTCATCGTAGCCCTTGTGCATGAAGGCTTCCGGCTTCTCGAACCAGTCATCGGGAAGCTCGATGTCCATGGCGCGCATCTTGATGGCGTCGGTGACGTTCTTGATGGCGCGGCCGGTGAAACGCGGTTCGGCATCCTTGATCAGGTGCAGGTAGGTGCCGATGTCGGCCATCGATTTCGGCTCGCCGCTCTCCTTCATGTAGCGCTCATAGACCTTCATCAGCCCATCTTCCTGAGGCTTCTCATGCTCCTCATAGGCTTCGGTGACGGCACGCTGGATCTCCTGCGCGGCGTAGAGCTTGTGGTCGCCGAGTGGGATTTTGTGGTTCTTGCCGGCGAGCAGGACGAAGATGTCGATATAGTCGTCTCGCGTTTGCGGTCCGTCGACCAGCCAGCGGGCACCGGCGCGCTGGCGCAGCGCATCATCGACATTCTCGGGGTAGTTGGAAAACATGCCGAACGAGCAATTGCCGCGCACGACGGTGGCCGCACCGGCGAAGGCATCCATCAAGACGCCGGTGATTTCCTGCTGGCCAGCCGAGGCGCGGTCGTCGGAGCGACGCGCCGCAACCTGGTCGATGTCGTCGATGGTGCCGAAGCCAATGACGCGCGGGTTCAGGACGTTGTTGATGAACTGGCGGCAATTCTGGCCTGACTTGCCCTGATAGGAGGAGATTTGGTCGACGCCGAAATTCTCGTAGGCGAAGGGATAGCCGGCGACCTGGCAGTAACCGTTGACGAGGCCGGCGATCATCTGGATCAGCGTCGTCTTGCCGGTGCCGGGCGCACCGTCGCCGATGAAGGTGAACAGGAAGCCGCCGAGCTCGACGAAAGGGTTGAGCTCACGCTCGAAATCATAGGCCATCAGCATCTTGGCGAGCTTGACCGACTGGTATTTGGCGATGTGGTTGCCAACGACCTCTTCCGGTTTCTTGAAAGTCATCACCAGCGGCTTCGACCGCTTGCCAGGCGCGACGTCAAAGCCATCGAGGGTGAAGTCGTCGGCTTCGATGCGGATATGGGCATTCTCGAACGGGCCGATGCCGTCGAAGCGGCCCTTGCGTGCCAGAAGCCCATCGATGGCGACGCGGGCGAAGGCGCGCGCCCTGGTCATCAGATCGGCATCGTCAGCCGATCCGGCAACCGCCTTGTCGAGGCCGGCCAGGATCGACTTGACCGCGTCCTGCGGCGTGTCGAACAGGAAGTCCGGCTCCTGCGTGTCGTTGGGCGCCTCGCCGTCGCTGTCGATCAGCTGGAACAGATAGGATGCCAGGCTGAAGGCCGAGATATAGGCCGAGGCTGAAAGAAGCTTCTTGAACGTGGCGGCATCGTCGCCTTCAAGCGGCGCGCGGACGTTGCGCGCCTGCAGGCTCTCGAGGTCGGACCCCTCGGCGAAGACATCTGATATGGCCAGAGCGATCGCGGCACCGCGCCGTGCCCGAAACAGCAGCGTGTGCTGCGCGATGGTCAGCAACTGGTCGTCCGGATGGATGGCGCCAACGGTTTTGGAGAGCTCGACCTCGCGCGTGCGGCGCACCGAGCCGACCGAGACTGTCGAGACGAAGCGCCGGTTGGTGCCGGCCAGCGCCGTGCCGGATTCGCGCGCCGGATCCTCCAGCACCACGATGCGGGTGATGAAGCTCTGCGCCGTGGCGCGGTGCTTTTCGATCGCGGCTTCCGAAATCGTGGTCAGGCCGGTGTCCATGAAGGGTGCTCCGTGGTGTGGCGGTCAGACGTCTGAGATGACCTGTCCGTTGGACAGGATGTGAACCTTGTAGCCGGCGAAGATCTTCTGCGCCTCGCCGGCGGCGTAAAGGGCCTGGTAGGCCTCGTGCGGGATCAGTGCGTGGTTTTCGTAGCTCGACACGCCCTGGCGCGCGGCTTCCAGATCGTCGGTGTTGATGAAGAATTCCTGCGTCGTCTTCTCGCTTGAGAACAGACCCTTGCGGCCAGGCTTCTCGCCCTTGGAATAGACTTCCTGGATGGTCCAGGTCAGCAGCCAGGCGTTTTCGGGCTTGCGTACCTTGGCTAGAACCTCGGTCACCGTCGAATTGTTGTCGGTGATGCCGGCCGAATAGAAAGGACCGAGCACCACGCGGCGCAATTGCTTGGGGTGAAGCGGCTCGAAATCCTTGTCGAGGTTGACGGCGATCGTCGCCGGCGACAGCGTGTAGGCGGAATTCTTCTCGGTGAAATCGTCGAAACGATGCGCAAGCTCGGGGTTGAGCAGGCCATCGACCGGCAGCGGGATGTCGATCTTTTCATTGAGCTTGCCGTCTCGGTCGACCAGTTGCCGGATCATGCTTTCGGATGAATCCTCCACCGTCGCCATATAGACCAGCGGCAGGTTGGCGCTGCCGTCGAATGTGGCCCAGTGGACGAGGTAGTAAGGCCGCGCCGTTTTCGGGTTGACCGAGACATTCGCCGTCTGCGCCAGCGTGAACGGACCGAACGTCGCCTCGCTCTTCACATCCTCAAGATACAGCCGCTCGGCCATCGATTTCTGCAGCGCCTCGGGGAATTCCTTGTGACGCAGGATGAAGTCGGCCATTTCCTCGCGCAACTCGCCGGCCTGCGGGATGTTGGCAAGCCGTGCATCGGCCTGGCGGCGGTCGTTCTCCAGCTCAAGCAGGTTCTGGAAGACGGGAAAGCCGCTTTCGGCGCGCGAAATCCGAAACGTGTCCATGAAGCCCAGCCGGTTGCGCCAGCAGGAAAACGACTTGTCGAGCCGGGCGATGTATTCGGCGACGATCTTGGCGACGATGCCATGCCTGTAAAGCGGCGAGCGATCGTCGCGCATGAACACTTCAAGGCCGCTTAGCGCGGCCGTGATGGCGGAGAAATACCGTGCCGCCGCTTCGTTTTCGGGGGTCATGCCTGTGCGCTCGCGGGCAGTCGTATCACCCCTACGACTGCACGTAGTTCGCCGCGTTGTGCTTCTTCAGCACCTCATCGAAGCGGCGGGCAAAGGCGTCGTCGGCCAGCTTCTTGCGGCGCTGGATGTCGGCGCTGGCGACCATGTTCTTCTCATGCATCTCGAGCAGGTCGCCGATATGCTTCTGCGAAGCCGCGCCGATGCCGGCCATGGTTTCCTCGGCGGTGTTGTCGACCTGGCTGCCCAGCGTGTTGATCTTGTGGGCGACATCCTGCTGCGCCGCGGTCTTCAACGAATCTTCCAAGGCCTTGTAGAGCACGATGCGCTGCTCGGTATCGATGGTCAGCTTGTTGATCAGCGTCGATTGCGCGGCGATCTGGTTGTTGAGTGAATCGACGAACGTCTGGAACATCGAGGTGTAGCGCTCGAGCGTCTGGCTCTCGGCCAGCAATTCCTGCTCTTTTGCCTGCTTCTCGTTGTATTCGGTGGCGAGCTTGGAGCGCTCGCCTTCGAGCTGCGTGCGGTCCTTCTGGCTGGTCGAGGCCGCGATCCTGTTCTCGATATCGAGCAGCATCGGGTTGAGTTCCTCGATGCGTTTCTGCACGCCTTCAAGATTGGTCATGGTTGTCTTGCGGCGCTCGATCACCTGCGACAGGCTGGCCTCCGAGGTCTTGTAACGTTGGTCGAGGACCTCTTTCTGCGCCTTCAGGATGCCGACGATGGTGTCGGACTTTGCCAGAAGTTCCTGCAGATTGCCGGCCAGCGACATGTTGCGGACACGGTCGGTGCGCATGCGCTGTTTGCTCTGGCTGGAGAAGACGCCGATGAATTTTTCCCAGCCGGTGTAGTTCTTCATGCTTTCGAACTCGGCGCCGAAGACGTTGGTGGCGTCCTCAAGCCCGATGATCAGGTCGGCGATGTTGCCTTCCATGACCTTCTGCTGCTTCAGCACATCCTCGATGCGGGCATTCTCGATGTCGAAATTGGCGTCGCCGATCTTCTTGTCGGCGGTGGCGAGCGTATCGAGCACGGTGCCGGACTGCTCTATCTTGGAGCGCATGTCCTGCACGACCTGCTTGGTCTTGGCAATTTCGGCATCGAAATTCTGCAATGTCGCCATTGGGGCCTCCCGCTTCGGCATCACGTCGCTGGTCGCGAACAGCGGCGAATATATGTGGGGTATCAGGGGATTGAAAGACGCAAGACAAGACCCGCGCCGAAAACAAAAGAATTGGTTGTGGTCTTGAAAGCCAATGAAGGCGTGGTCATGGCGTGATTAGCGCGCCCGTCAGCCGAGTCTTACCTGCGATTGGACTTCCGCGAAGCTGGCTTTACAACGGGGCGCTCATCGCCGATGGCGTCGAATGCCTCGAAATTTGGCAAAGCATTGAAACAGCTCCGGCGTGCCGAGGATGCGAATGTCCGTCGCTATGGTGATTGGCTCAGGGCTTGGGATCGGCCTTCAGATAGGCGATGACATTGGCGATGTCGTCATCGTTGCTCAGGCCGGCAAAGGCCATCTTGTTGCCGGGAACTTTCAGCTTGGGTGCCTTGAGATATTCAGCAAGGTTGGCTTCATCCCAGATCAATCCGGCGGCGCCGGCGCTTTTCATCGCTTCTGAATAATGGCCAAGGAAGCTCTCTGCGGAGCCTGCGGTCCGGCCAACGACGCCCATCAGGTGCGGGCCGACCTTGTCGCGGTCGGTGGCTGCTTCATGGCAGGCGATGCAGCGGTTGAAGACCTTCTTGCCCAGCGCCGGGTCGCCACCCGCGTGAGCGGCAACCATGCTGCCAAGAAGGATGACACCGGCGGACGAAGCGGCTCGAAACATGGCTGACCCCTGCCGAGTTCTGGCTGGAACGAGATGACGCAAAATAGACGTCAGGCCTTAACAAACGCTGCATCGTGGCCGGATTGCGGAAAGCTTGCCAACTCCGATGTTGGTTAGCGATCAGGCATGCTGTGCCAGGTCACGACGCAGGAAATCATTCAGCCGCTCAACCGCAGGCGTTGTCGACAGCGGGTTGCGCAAGATGCCAATCTCAAGATCCGGCAGCACGGGCAGCCCTTCATTGCCGCCGATGATGCGCAGCGAGGGCGGCACGCTGCGCTGGGCGAGACCGGCCACGGCCAGTCCTGCCTGGACAACCGCGATCAGGCCAAGCAGCGAGGCGCTGGAATAGGTGCAGCGGTAGGAGCGATCGGCGTCGCCAAGCGCTTGCAGGACATTCATCCTGGCAGCGCAGCCGGGCTCGAACAAGGCAACGGGAAGCGGGTCGGCCTCCCAGGCGACATGGTTGGGTGAGGCGACCCAGACGAAGCGCTCCAGCCGGATCACGTCGAGGGCTTGCTCCGGCAAGCGGGTGACGATCGCCAGGTCGAGCCGGCCCTCGGCAAGCGTCTTCACGAGTGCGGTCGATTGTTCGCAGATCAACTCCACCGTCACCAGAGGATGATCCGCGGCGAAGCGCGACAGCACGGGTGGCAAAAGGAACGCCGCATAATCGTCCGGAACGCCAAGGCGCACGCTGCCTGTCTCCTTCGGCCGGGTGACGCTCGCCCAGGCCTCATCCGACAGTTTCAACAGCCGGCGCGCATAGATCAGGAAATCCTCGCCAATGGCATTTGGGGTGACGGTTCTCGGACCCCGCACCAGAAGCTGGTTGCCGACCATCTCCTCCAGCCGCTGCATCTGCATGCTGACCGCCGACTGGCTGCGGCCAACCCGAGGCGCGGCATTGGAAAGACTGCCGCTCTCGACGACAGCGACAAAAGTCTTGAGCAGATTGAGGTCAAGCGGAGCGGCCATGATGCTATCAGCATATCGAATAGGTTGCTCCAAATCTATTCGCTTGTTTGAGAGATGCCTTGCTGACCAGATGGCTTCTGTATCACTGGTGGAACGCCTCCATGGCAGACGCATCGACAGCCCGCTTTCCGGCCGCGAACCTCGCCTTGGCAATGGTGATCGCCGGCACCGTCGGCGCGTTCGTGACGGAATCCGGCCTGCATCCCGTCGCCGTGGTTTTCTGGCGCTGCGTGTTCGGTGCGGTGTTCCTGGCAATTTGGTGCCTGCTGCGCGGCTATCTGCCTGACAGGACGCTCTCACTATCCCGGCTTGGCCTTGCAGCGCTGGCCGGTGCCTGCATGGTGCTAAGCTGGACGGCCTTCTTCGCCGGCTTCGCCATGACGTCGATCGCCACGACGACAATCGTCTATCATGTCCAGCCGTTCTTCGTCGTGCTGATCGGCGTGGTCTTCCTCAAGGAGCGCATCTCGCCTGATCAGCTTCTATGGATGCTAGGGGCGTTTCTCGGTGTCGTGCTGGCCAGCGGCCTTGTCGCCGCGCATGGTCAGGTCGATGCCAACAGGGCGCTCGGCATCGCGCTGACGCTGGGCGCAGCCTTGCTCTATGCTGTCGCGACGATCCTCGCCAAGGGCCTCGGCCAGCAACGTGCGGAAATCACCGTGCTTTGCCAGACGGTGGTGGGCGTTGTCATGCTCGCCCCGTTCGCCGGGATCAGCCAGCCCATCGCGCCGGCATCCTGGGGCTGGCTGATCGGCATCGGCGTGCTGCACACGGGCATTGCCTACGTGCTGATGAATTCAGCCTATCCGCGCCTGACGACACCGGTAATCGGCGTCATTACCTTCATCTATCCGGTCGTCGCCATCATCGTCGACTGGGCAATCTACGCGCATCCGCTTGGGTTGGCGCAGGCCGCAGGCATGGCGCTGATCGCACTGGCCTCGCTCGGTGTCCGGCTTGGCTGGCGGTTTCCACGAAGGCGGAGCGTAGCGGCGTGAGCCTGCTCAGGTCTTGGCAAAGCCGATGAAGTCTTCGGGCGCGGCGCGGCCCATCTCTTCCTCCCAGTGGCGGCGGCAGAGCGAGACATAGACGTCCTTGCCGATCGCCACCTGCTCGCCCTGTCTCGCCACCTTGCCGTCGGGACGCACCACCATTGTCGCCTTGCGGCCGCAGCTGCAGATGGTGCGCACTTCGCGCAGGTCGTCGGCGATGGCCAGCAGCGCGCGCGAGCCGGAAAACAGCTTGCCCTGGAAATCCGTGCGCAGGCCGTAGCACATGACCGGGATGTTCAGCCGGTCGGCGATGCGTGCAAGCTGCCAGACCTGCTCCTCCTCCAGGAACTGCGCCTCGTCGACGAAAACGCAATGCACGGCGGTATGCTCGTGATGGTCGGCGACCCGGGCGAACAGGTCATCGCCGTCGCGGAACATCTCGGCTTCGGTCTCCAGGCCAATGCGCGACGAGATCAGGCCGGTATCGCCCTTGCGGTAGTGGCCGGCGACGAACAGCATCGTCGCCATGCCGCGCTCGCGGTAATTGTACGACGCCTGCAGCAGCATCGTCGTCTTGCCGGCGTTCATCGTCGCGTAGTGAAAGTACAGTTTGGCCATGCCGTTCTTTTAAGCCGACTTGGCCGCGCGCGGGGAGGGGGCGCCAGCGCATTCCCCAGAAAACCCGCCTTGCGCGACAAAAGCGTCAGCCGTGTCGCTGATTGGCCAGCCCGCGCCGTTGATCGTGATTGCCTTGGTGCTTGAAACCACACCAGAATGGTGTTTGGCTGACGAAACAAGGCGGGCAGAGAAACCGTAACTTCGCTCCGCTTCGGAATCACAATGGGAGAATACACATGTCGCGCATGAATTCCTTCGCCGCGGGCCTCGGCCTGGCGGCTTTGCTTTCGACGACCGCCGCCTTCGCCGGCGATGCAGAAAGCTGCAAGACCGTCCGCCTCTCTGATGTCGGCTGGACCGATATCCAGGCAACCACCGGGCTTGCATCGGTCCTTCTCACCGCGCTTGGCTACGAGCCGAAAGTCATCCAGCTGTCGGTGCCGGTCACCATGGCTTCGATGAAGAACAAGGATCTCGACGTGTTCCTCGGCAACTGGATGCCGTCGATGACCAACGACATCAAGGACTACACTGCCGACGGCTCGGTCGAGACCATCAGCCAGAACCTCGCCGGTGCAGGTTATGGCATCGTCGTGCCGACCTATGTCGCGGATGCCGGCGTCAAGTCGCTGACGGACCTCGGCAAGTTCAAGGACAAGTTCAACGGCAAGATCTATGGCATCGAGGCCGGCAATGACGGCAACCGCATCATTCTCGACATGATCAAGAACCCGGCCGACAAGCTCGACGGTTTCGAACTGGTTGAATCCTCGGAAGCCGGCATGCTGACGCAGGCCGAACAGTCGATGAAGAGCAATGAATGGATCGCCTTCCTCGGCTGGACGCCCCATCCGGTGATGGGCGCCATGAAGATCACCTATCTCGACGGCATGGGCGACAGCGGCTTCGGTGCGGCCGTCGTCAACACCAATGTGCGCAAGGGCTACACCGCCGAATGCCCGAATGCCGGCAAGTTCATCGCCAACCTCAAGTTCAATCTGGACATGGAAGGCCAGATGATGGACGCGATCCTGAAGGGCGGCGACGCCAACACGGTGGCGACCGACTGGCTGAAGAAAAATCCGGGTGCGGTTGCGCCCTGGATCGCCGGCGTGACCACCTTCGACGGTAAGGATGCCGCGGCAGCCATCAAGACCGCGCTCGGAAGCTGAGCCGACTGCGATTTCGGCCTGGCCGAAATTAAAGGGCAGCCATTTAGAAAAGGCTGCCCTTTTTCATATCCTGTGACAAGATGACGTTGCGACAGTATCGGGCCGAGAGCGGGCGGCGGCGGTAGGGTAGGAGAGGGGCGAGATGGATCCGATTTCGAAATTCCTGGTCAGCTACAAGATTCCGGTCGGCGCCTGGGGAAAGGCCTTCTTCGGCTTCCTCACCGACAATTTCGACACGGTGTTCAGGGCCTTTTCCAACGGCCTCAACTTCCTGCTCGATGGGTTGGTCGATCTTCTGCTGATGGTGCCGCCAGTGCTTCTGGCGCTGGTCATCGCGGTTATCGCCTGGCTGCTGCAGCGCTCGCGGCCACTCGCGATCGGCGTCTTTCTCGGCCTGATCTTCATCATCAACCAGAACCTCTGGAAACAGACGGTACAGACCCTGGTGCTGGTCGTGGCGGCGGCGGCGATGGCGATGGCCATCGGTGTGCCGCTCGGTATCTGGGCCGCGCACAAGCCGAAGGTCTATCGCGTCATGCTGCCGGTGCTCGACCTGATGCAGACGCTGCCGACCTTCGTCTACCTGATCCCGGTGCTGACCCTGTTCGGCCTCGGCAACGCACCCGGTCTGATCGTCACAATCATCTTCGTCATCCCGACCGCTGTCCGGCTCACCCATCTCGGGGTCGTCTCGGTTCCGAAATCGATCGTCGAGGCCGGCGAGGCGTTCGGCGCCACGAAGAGCCAGCTGTTGTGGAAAGTGGAGTTGCCCTCCGCGCTGCCGACCATCATGGCAGGCCTTACGCAGTCGATCATGCTGTCGCTGTCTATGGTGGTGTTCGCGGCGCTGATTGGTGCCGGCGGCCTTGGTACCGAGATCAACCGTGCGCTCGGTTCGCGCCGGATCGACCTCGGGCTTGAGGCCGGCCTCGCCATCGTCGTGCTCGCCATCGTACTCGACCGCATGACCCGCATCGCCGTTGGAGGCAAGAAATGACCGTCGCCGTCGATTTCAGAAATGTCGATATCGTCTTCGGCGCCGACCAGGCCGGCTCGCTGGCGATGATCGACGCCGGCGCGACCCGCGCGGAAATCCTCGAGAAAACCGGCAATGTTCTGGGCTGCGCCGGTGCCAGCCTGACCGTGCACGAGGGCGAAATTTCCGTCCTGATGGGCCTGTCCGGTTCGGGCAAGTCGACTCTGCTGCGGGCGGTGAACCGGCTGAACGTGGTGTCGCGCGGCCAGGTGCTGGTCAAGGATGGCGACAATACCGTCGATGTCGTCACCTGCGACCAGGCGACCTTGCGGCGGTTGCGCCAGAAGCAAGTGGCGATGGTGTTCCAGCAGTTCGGCCTGTTGCCGTGGCGCACGGTGGAGGAAAATGTCGGCCTCGGCCTCGAGCTGGCCGGCGTGCCGGATGCCGAGCGCAAGGAACGCGTGCAGCGCCAGCTCAAGCTGGTCAATCTCGACCAGTGGGCGAACAAATACGCCCATGAGCTTTCGGGCGGCATGCAACAGCGTGTCGGCCTCGCCCGTGCCTTCGCCACCGAGGCGCCGATCCTTTTGATGGACGAGCCCTTCTCAGCGCTCGATCCGCTGATCCGCACCAAGCTGCAGGACGAATTGCTGCAGCTGCAGGCGGAGCTGAAGAAGACCATTATCTTCGTCAGCCACGATCTGGAAGAAGCGCTGAAGATCGGCAGCCATATCACCATCATGGAAGGCGGGCGCATCGTACAGACCGGCGCGCCGGAAGACATCGTGCTGCGCCCCGCCAACGACTATGTCCGCGACTTCATCGCCAATGTGAACCCGCTCTCGGTGCTGACCGCCTGGAATGTGATGCGCGACAGCCGCGACCTTGAGCATGGCGACAATGGCTGGGTGTGGCTCGACCGGCGCAAGACGACGCGCTTCAAGATCGACGAACATGGCCTGGTGGCGGCGGCCGAACGCGACGGCAAGCCGGCGGTGTGGGTGTCCTGCGCCGATGTCGAGGGCCAGTCGGAGGAGGCGGCACAAGTATTCTGGGCCAATCCCGGCACCTCGCTGAAAACCGTCATGCTGGCCATGCATCGTTCGCAGACGGCACCGGTCGCGCTCTTCGACGACCAGTCGCGCTTCGTCGGTGCCATCGGCATCCGCGACGTGCTGAGCGCGGTTTTGAGAAGGTAGAGTTCAGCCGACCGCCCTATTTCAAACCGCGGCCGGCAGCCGCAATTGCGTCAGCAGGCCGCCGCCGGGATGGTTGGACAAGCTGATCTCTCCGCCGGCGGCACGGGCGATGTTGCGGGCAATGGTCAGGCCGAGGCCAAGCCCGCCAGTCTGGCGGTTGCGGGACTGTTCCAGGCGCACGAACGAGCCGAAGACCGCATCGATCTGCGCCTGCGGGATGCCCGGGCCTTCGTCGCGGATGATCAGCGTGATCATGTCGTCCGTCCGGTGCAGGGTGAGATGCGCCTTCTTGCCGTAGGTCACGGCATTCTGGACCAGATTGGTGACGCAGCGCCTGAGCGCGACCGGCCGCGCCATGCAGATCAGGCCGCGCGACCGGGTGTCGTCATTGTCGAACGAGGCATCCGGGAAGCCGTCGGCGATCGATTCCACGAGCGACCAGAAATCGATGCGTTCGCTCTTCTCCTCCGTCACCTCGAACGTGGCGAAATCGATGACCGAACTGGCAATGCTTTCGACGTCGGCAAGGTCATGAGTCAGTGCTTCGCGAACCGCTGATTTGCGCAGCAGTTCCAGGCGCAGCCGCATCCGGGTCATTGGCGTGCGCAGGTCGTGCGCCAGTGCTGCCGCCAGATGTTCGCGGTCCTCGACATATTCGCGCAATCTCGACTGCATGGCGTTGATCGCCTTGGCGGCGGCGCGGACCTCGCGGCTGCCGCTCTCGGTGATCGGCGGGCTCTTCAGGTCCTTGCCGATCCGATTGACGGCGGTTTCCATCATCCGGTACGGCGCGGTCAGCCGGCGCAGAGACCAGATCGACATGATCACCACCAATCCGGCAATCAATGAGTAGAGCGGCAGGCTGTCAAAACTCAGGATCGGACCGACCGGCGTGATCGGCTCGGTGAAGTTTAGCCACTGACCGTCGGCGAAGCGCAGCGAGGCCGTCAGCTTGTCGCTCTGGGCGAAATCGGAGGCCAGCACCAGAAGGTCGCGTTCGACCTGACCGATATCGGGACCTTCGGCCGCGCCGGCGGCATCGTCGGCCTCGCGCGTCGCCGGATCGCGCCGCACGCGGGCGTCGGTAACGCCGAACTTCGACAGCCGCCCGACGAGAATGTCTTCCAGTTCAGCCAGTTCGTCGTCACCGGCGATGGATGAGCTGACGGCAGGTGTGTCCGAAACCGTGAGCGCATAGGTGGCGTTGAAAAGACCGGTCGCCGTTGCCTTGCGCTCCTCCGGGGTGGCTTCATGCATCAGCTGCACCAGGGAGAACGCGCGATCATTGAGCCGGTAGAGATCGACCACGTCATTGGCGGCGGCGCGGTCACGCGACACGATATAGAGGGTCGCGACCTGGCTGATCAGGAGGCCGGCGATGACGATCAGCAGCACCCAGACAGGCAAGGTCTGCGGCAGGAAGCGTCTCATTCGGAGGTCGTCTCGGGCAGGAACTGGTAGCCGCCGCTGCGCACCGTCAGGATCAGTTTCGGCATTTTCGGGTCGTCTTCCATCTTGCGCCGCAGCCTGGAGACCAGGATGTCGATGCTGCGGTCGAAGGAATAGTCGCTGTCGCCGCCGGACAGTTCGATCAACTGGTCTCGGGTCAGCACGCGCTGCGCGCTCTTGACGAAGGTCTGCAGCAGGTTGAACTCAGCCATGGTCAGCTCGACCCTGACATCGTCGGGCGCAATCAATCGCCGGCGCGAACAGTCCATCGTCCAGCCGGCGAAGCGGTAGATCTGCTTGGTGGTGGCGCGCTTCGGCTCGGCGGCGCCATTGCGCCGCAGCACAGCGCGGATGCGGGCCAGCAGTTCGCGTGGGTCGAAGGGTTTCGGCACATAGTCGTCAGCCCCCATCTCCAGGCCGACGACGCGGTCGGTTGTCTCGGTGACGGCGGTCAGCATGATGATCGGTGTCGAGTACTGGGCGCGAAGATCGCGGCACAGCTCCAGTCCGCTCTTGCCGGGCAGCATGACGTCGAGAACGATGAGGTCCACCTGTGCGCGGCGCAGGATGGTTTCCATCTCGATGCCGTCGGCGGCGACCGAAGTGTGCAGACCCCGCTTCTGGAAAAACTCCTGAAGCAGGTCGCGGATGCCCTTGTCGTCGTCAACGATCAGTATGTGTGCGTCGGATTTCACAGCGGTCCTGTCATGGTTCGCGGCCAAGCTACCTTATGTGGTGACCCACACGATAGAATTCAGGCCATATGTTGGCCAGTGGCGATGATGGGTTCACACCGGGTTTCTCAGACACACTTCAGAAACAAAATTCTACAGTTCAGAAAAACTCCTGAAAAAATTCAAAGGCATAACGGTGCCGTGGCGGTCAGGTCATCGGCTGCGACGCCAAGTCTCCGGAGTTTACGGATAAACCAATGCAGAGGTTTTCGATCAGTTTGATGGGTGCGTTGCTGAGCGTCTCGCTCGTCACTGCCGCTGTCGGACAATCGGATGCAAAAGTAGCGCTTACCCGGAGCGAGCGTTGCACCAATCTTAGCCACCAATTTGATGAAGCCCTCGAAACCCACGCCACGGCAACGCAGGTCACCGCGGCAAAGGCACTTCAAAGAAAAGGCAACCGGTTCTGCGCCAACAAGAAACAGGCACAGGGTATCCGGATGCTCGCAAATGCTCTGAAGCTGCTTGGAGTTACACCGAACGACCCGGTTCAGTGAAACTCGAATTCGACCAGCATAAAAAAGGAAACGAAGCCATGAACAAGTCCCTCCTCTCCGCTCTCGGCCTGGCCGTTGCTCTCGCCTTCTCGATGCCAGCTCTCGGCAACGCCGCCGCCACCACCGCTGCTCCGGCCGCTGCCGCCACCACGACTGCTCCGGCTACGACCGCGCCGGCTACCGCCGCGCCGATGAAGGCTGCTCCGAAGAAAGCCGAGATGAAGAAGGCCATGGCCTGCAAGGTGACCAAGACCCACAAGTGCCCGGTCAAGAAGGCCAAGAAGATGGCTCCGAAGAAGATGGCGCCGAAGAAGCCCTGATCCAAGCAAACTTCTTGTTGTGATGCATGTCATTTGATTGCCAAAACTTTTTGAGCGACATGCGGTAGCGCAAGCTGGCTTTTAGAAGGCCACTCCAGCCGGGTTTTGGCTGGAGTGGCCCTTCCGCCGCTTCCCGCCCGGTATCCTGATCCCATTCTACTGTTCGCAATCCGGCCCTGTAGGACCATTCCGCATGAAGAAGCGGGTTTCCTCCGTTCTGCGCTCCATGGCTCTTGGCGGCCTGATTGCCACCGGCGCGGCCCGGGTGCTGATCCTTTTCACCGCCAGCCCCGTGCCTGATCTGGCCAGCGGCAGAACCGAGCCTTCGCTTTTCGCACCCGAGATTTCCGCCAACTGGGACTACATCACGCCGCTTCAAACCTGGCTGCTGATCGTCCTCACCAGCGCTACGCTGACCTGCTTTGCCGCCTGGGGGCTTTTTGCGTGGCTGGAGCGCCAGGCGGATGCGGCCGGAAACAAGCCTCGACCCGATACGCAGCCGCCAGCAAGCGCACGGCAGGTTCCATCCCGGCGCATGTTTGGCCGCCAGGGCCGTTGAACGGCATCCGACAATTCCCACATATCCTGGAATGACCGCCGCCGGCTTCCGGTGGCGTGCTTCCAAATAGACGACGGCCGTCGCGGATGCCAAAATGCGTGCCAGGTCGTCGCTCATGCGAATTGTCGGTTCCAATGCCTGAAATCACCACAAAGCCGCGCGTCCAGGTCAAGCCACAGGTCGAGCGGCCCAAGCTCTACAAGGTCATCCTCATCAATGACGACTTCACGCCACGCGAATTCGTGGTGACAGTGCTGAAGGGCGAGTTCAAACTCAGCGAAGACCAGGCGCACCGGGTGATGATAACCGCGCACCGGCGCGGTGTCTGCGTCGTAGCCGTGTTCACCAAGGACGTCGCCGAGACCAAGGCGACGCGGGCGACAGACGCGGGCAAGGCAAAGGGCTATCCGCTGATGTTCACGACCGAGCCTGAGGAGTAGAGCAGGGGCGCTCTTCTACCGCCCCTCGCGGTACCACATCGAGCCCATTGCCAGGAGCAGCAGGCCAAGGCCGAGGAAGCCGCCGAACAGCGGCACGCGCGACACCGCCTTCAGGACGCTGTCATCGGTGGTGCGCAGGCCGATCCAGTCGCTGCCCGCTGCCTCGCCCGAAGAACGCACCGGCACGATGGAGGGCAAGGTGATATCGCTGCCGCCGAGGGCCGATGCCGCCGCCAGCCGCCGCACGCTTCCGCCGGTGGCTTCCGCCGGCGCCTTCAACCGGTCCTGGGTGGAAATGACATCGGAGAATTCCGGCGCATTGACAGGCCCGACATGGGCGAGCGCCGTCAGGTCGCCATTGGCGATCTGGTAGAGGCCGATCTCGCGGGTCTCGACGCTGCCGAGGAAGACGCCGGGTTCGGATTTCTCGAGCTTGACCGCCAGTGTCTTGCCGGTGGGGGTGATGATCTGGGCTGGGCCGGGGTCGTCGCTCATGGTCTGGCGGCGGATTTCCAGCACCATGCCACGGCCATCGGCGGTCAGCCGTTCCTCCTCGAGTTCCGGTTCCTTCATCAGCCAGTGGGCGATGCGGCGGTAGAGTTGGACATGCGGCCCGCCGCCTTCGAAGCCACGCGCCCACAACCAGCCCTGGTCTGACAGGAGCATGCCGACGCGGCCTTCGCCCTTGCGGTCGAGCAGCAGCAGGGGCCGGTCGTCGGCCCCCTTCATCACCACTTCTCCCTCGGGATTCTTGACGCCGATGGTGCGGAACCAGCGGCTCCAGTGCGGCGGCTCGGTGGCCGAGCCGTCGAGCCCACGTGTCACCGGATGACGCTGGCCGAGATCGGTGAGGCGCGGATAGAAGGCCTTTTCGACGATCTCGCCGGTCGGCATCGCCGGCAACGCCGACATCAATGGCGTGCGGGCGATCGAGGCTTCACCGGCATATTCGGGTCCGGCGGCGATCAGCAGTGCGCCGCCCTTTTCGACATATTCGGCGATGTAGTCGTAATAGAGGATCGGCAGCACGTCGCGGTGCTGGTAGCGGTCGAAGATAATAAGGTCGAAATCCTTGATCTTCTCGACGAACAATTCGCGCGTCGGGAAGGCGATCAGCGACAGTTCATTGATCGGCGTGCCATCCTGTTTTTCCGGCGGCCGCAGAATGGTGAAGTGGACGAGATCGACCGAGGCGTCGGACTTCAACAGATTGCGCCAGGTGCGCTCGCCGGCATGCGGTTCACCAGAGACCAGCAGCACGCGCAGATTTTCGCGGATGCCGTCGACCAGCGCGATGGCGCGGTTGTTGGTGTCGGTCAATTCATCGGGTTCGCGGTCAATGGCAAGTTCAACGATGTTGCGCCCGGCGCCGGGAATGGTGACCTGCAGCGGCATTACCTGGCCGATGGTGGCATGTTCGATCGCGACCTGTTCGCCATTGACCGAAACGCGGACATCGACCGGCGCGGCGTTGTTGTCGGTCGAAATGACACGGTAGGTCATGTCGAGCGGCTTGCCGACCAGACCGAAACGCGGCGCGCTCTCGAAGCGGATGCGGCGATCCTTCTCGTGATCGTTGCCGGTGATCAGCGCATGTAGCGGAGCATTGAAGTCGGGAGCGCCGGCCGGTGCGTCATGCACCTCGCCATCGGTGATCATGATGGCGCCGCCGATGCGCGATGGCGGCACATCGCGGAAGGCGCCTTCAAGCGCGCCGAAAAGCTTCGTCTCGGTGCGTTCCTCCGCGGCTTCGGATCTGCCGGCCTCGACGACGCGCACGTCGAACTGCTTGAAGCGGCCAAGACGCTGCTGAAGGCCGGCCAAGGCCTCGTCCGTCTGTTTGGTGCGATCGCCGATATCCTGGCTTTGGCTGCGGTCGACAACCAGAGCAACGACGCTTTTCAGCGGTTCACGCTCCTCGTTGAGGAAGACCGGGTTGAGCAAAGCGGCGCCAAGCGCCAGCAGGGCAACGAAGCGGAAGACCGCACCGCGCTGGCGAAACCACAGGCCGACAAGCGCCAGCAGCGCCAGCGGGACCAGCACGATTGCCAGAAGCGGCCAGGAGATCAGCGGTTCGAAGGAGATCGACCAGTTCATGTCTTACCCCTTCCTCTGCCGGGGAGAGGTAATCCGCACAGTCTGTGCAACAAAGAAGGTCATCTCACTGCCCCAGCCGTTCGAGCAGTATGGGGACATGCACCTGATCGGATTTGTAGTTTCCGGTCAGCATGTACATCATGATGTTGACGCCGGCACGCATCGCATAAATGCGCTGCATCGGATCATTCGGCACGGTCGGCAGCAAGGCATCGCCATTCTCGTCAACCGCCCAGGCACCAGCGAAATCATTGGCGGTGATCATGATCGGCGAGACGCCGTCGCCGGTGCGCACCGGACGGTTCTCGGTGTTGCTGGCGTCGAGCGACGCCTCGACCCAGAGCGGACTGCCGTTGAAGCGGCCGGGAAACTCGGGAAGGATGAAGAAGGATTTGGTCAGCACATGGTCGGCCGGCACCGGTTCCAGCGGCGGCACGTTGAGATTGCCGAGGATGTCGCGAAGCCGCTCTGTCGCCGGGCTGGTCGAATCGGCGCCGATGCCGTTGGCGAACTGGTCGCGGGTGTCGAACAGCACGGTTCCGCCTTGCTGCATATAAGCGTCGACGCGGGCGATCGCGGCCTCGGTCGGCATCGGGGCGGCGGGATCGATGGGCCAGTAGATCAAGGGATAGAAGGAGAGCTCGTCCTTCGAAATGTCGACGCCGGCCGGTGCGCCCGGCTCGAGTGCTGTCTTCTCGATGAGGAAGCGGGTCAGGCCCTCGAGGCCGGCGCGGCTGATCGAATCGACCCCCGGCACGCCGGTCAACACATAGGCGATGCGGGTCTTGGAAATATCCTCGATGGCCGCGGCATCGCCAGGCTTGGCATCGTCGGCGCGGGCGAGGTCGGCGTGGCCCAAGAGCGCGCCAAACGCGATCAGCAATGCGGCGGTGGTTGTGACCGCGCTGCCACGCCGCCGCCGGCGGGCAAAGAGGCCGCCCATCCAGAACACCGCCAGCGTATCGAGCACCATCAGGCCCAGCGCTGCCGCCACCAGGCCGCCCTTCAGATTGCGCGATTCATCGAAGGCATACTGGATCGTGGTGACGGGCACGGCGATCTGTGGGCGCACCAGCGGTGCGAAGGCGCTGCCGGCCTCGAGAAGATTGTGAGCGAAGACACCGGCCTCGGAGCCGTAGAGGCCAGGCGGGTTCTCGAAGGTCACGGGCAGCAAGCCAGCGCCCGGCACCAGCGGCCGTGCATCGGGCGTCGGCGGCACCAGCGTGCCTTCGGCCGATATCATACGGTAAGGCGCCAGCGAGGTGGCGGCGGCTTCGGCGTTGGCGACCGCCGCGCCCTGGTTGCGCGATATCTGCACGATGCGGCGCAGCATCTCGACGAAGCTGCCCGAGATCGGCAGGTTCGACCATGTCGCCTCGGGCGTGACATGGAACAGCACCAGCGTGCCCTTGCCCTTTTTCAGCCCGGTGACAAGCGGCGTGCCGTCGGCAAGGGCGGCCCAGGTGCGCTCGACAATATCGGGTGTCGGCTCGGCCAGAACCTGCCTCGTCACGGTCACTTCGGTCGGTGGCGCCAGATCGGCGAAAGGGCCTGCCTTCGGAAATTCGGTGACCGGCTGCGGCGAGGTCCATGACAGCGCGCCGCCAAGCGAACGTTCGCCGGTGCGCAGGCGGACCGGCAACAGGTCGTCGTCATTGCCGGCGGCAGCCAGCCGCGAGCCGGCGAAACGCACCAGCGTGCCGCCATTGTCGACCCAATCGGCCAGCCTCTGGTGGACCTGTTCGGGAATGGTGCCGACGTCGGCCATGACGATCATCGCCGGCTTCTGGTCGAGGATCTGCGGAATGGCGTCGGCGAGATCGGCGCTCGACGGTTCGACGAGGTCGGCGAAGGGCTGCAGCGCGCGCCTGATGTAGTAGAGCGGCGACAGAAGCGGCTGCGCCTGATCGGCCTCGGCCTGCGACAGCAGGCCGACACGGCGGCGCTTGGAGCTCTCGTCCAGCACGCGCACGGCGCCCGCCTGGCGTTCACCGTCTAGCGCGATCGAGGCGAAGTCGTTGCGCAACTCGAACGGCACCGACATGGTGCCGGTGGCGGTGGCTTCGCCCGGCGCGAAGGTCAGCGTCGCATCGGCGATGCGGCGGCCCTTGTCGTCGAAGGCGCCGGCGGTGATCTGTGCGGGGGCCGGATCGCCCGGCGCCCGGATGGCGGTGAGGGCAAACCCGTCGACCTGGTTCTCGGCGCCGGTGAGGCCGGTGAGCGCCAGCCGATCGGAACTGGCCCACACCACACGCGCGGCGTTTTTGGACAGAAGCGTGTTGAAGGCAGCTTCATCGCCTTTCGCTGCCAGGCCATCGGCGAGCACGGCAACGCTGGCGCCGGGCAAGGTTTCCAATGCTCCGGCGACGCGGGCATAGACGGCAGGGCGGTCGGTCGGGATCGGCCGCGGCTTTGCCGCGCGCAACCGGTCAAGTGCCGCGGCGGCATCAAAGGGCCCGACCTCGGCATTGGGCTTTTCGGCGGTGAAGGCGATGATGACAGGCACACCGTTCGAGCCGGCATCGGCGATCAGCCGTTCGGCGGTGGCAACGCGCTTACCCCAGTCGGCGGCGCTGGCCCAGTCATTGTCGATGACGAGCGCAAGTGCCGCACCCTCGGCGGGCAGTTTCTCACGCGGGTTGAAAACCGGTTCGGCCAATGCGGCAACGATCAGCGCCGCCATCAGGAGCCTGAGCAGCGTCAGCCACCAGGGGCTTTGTTGCGGCGTCTCCTCGCGCTTCAGCACCCGCGCCAGGATTTTCAATGGCGGGAAGATCTCCGCCTGTGGCTTCGGCGGGGTCAGCCGCAGCAGCCACCAGATAACAGGCAGCGCCAGAAGGCCCCAAAGCACCATCGGCGCGCCGAAGGAGAGAGCCAGCCAACTCATGCGCCGACCTTTCCAGGCTGACCTATGGGCATGCCAGGCTGACCTATGGGCATGCCGGGCTGACCGCCACTGGCGGCATAGCCACCATCGGCGGTCATTGCCATGTGCAGGCGTACCAGCGCGTCGGAGGCGAGGCGGTCGGTGTGGTTGACGGTAAAGCTCCAGCCCAGCCGTTTGCACCAGCTGGCCAATTCCCCGCGGCGGGCGGTGTAGAGCAGGCGGTATTCATCGCCCAGCATCTCGGCGCGGCCGGCTGTCAGCTTGTCGCCGGTCTCGGGGTCGGTGAATTCGGTGCGGCCGGCATAGGGGAAGGTTTCCTCGGCCGGATCGGCAACCTCGATCAGATGCGCACGCACGCCGTGGCGGGCCAGTACGTCGAGCCAGGCCATCGTCTCCTCGACAGGGTCGAGAAAATCGCTGGCAATGACAATATTGGAGAAGCGGCGGATGCCGGACAGGTCAGGCTTGGCCGGAAGATCGCCGGCATGTATGAGCTGGGCCGCGATGCGCTCGGCGCCGTTGCGGGCCGTGAACGGATCGGTCAGGCCCGGCCAGGCGATGCGCTCGCCGCTGCGCGACAGAAGCTCGGCCATGGCCAGCGCCAGGACCAGGGCCCGCGACTGCTTTGACACGCTGGCGCCGGTCGATTTGTAAAGCATGGACGGCGACGGATCGGCCCACAGCCAAACCGTATGAGCGGCTTCCCATTCGCGGTCGCGCACATAGGTATGGTCGTCGCGCGCTGAACGGCGCCAGTCGATGCGCGAGGAATCGCCTTCGACATAGGGCCGGAACTGCCAGAAATTCTCGCCGATGCCGCGCTTGCGGCGGCCATGCCAGCCGGCAATCACCGTGTTGACGATGCGGCGCGCCTCGACCAGCAGGTCCGGCACCAGCGAAGCCCGCAGCCGGCCACGGGCGAGCGCATCGCGTGTCGCTGCCGGTGCCTGGACTTCGCCTATGCGCGCCATCAGATGCCTTTGGCCAGTTTCGCCACCACATCGCGCACCGTGGTGCCCTCGGCGCGGGCGGCGAAGGTCAGCGCCATGCGGTGCTGCAGCACCGGCTCGGCCAGCGCGCGCACGTCATCGACAGATGGCGCCAGCCGACCGTCGTAGAGCGCACGCGCCCTGGCGCACAGCGTCAGCGCCTGGCTGGCGCGCGGGCCCGGCCCCCAGGCGACATGCTTGTCGGTCTCGGCATTGCCCTGGCCCGGACGCGCCGAGCGCACCAGCTTGAGGATCGCCTCGACGACGCTTTCGGGCACCGGCATGCGGCGGATTAGCATCTGGATTTCCTTCAGCCGCGCCGGCTGCAGCACGTTCCGCGCCTTGGCGTCCTCGATGCCGGTGGTTTCCAGCAGGATGCGACGCTCCGCCTCGATTTCGGGATAAAGGATGTCGACCTGCATCAGGAAGCGGTCGAGCTGGGCCTCGGGCAGCGGATAGGTGCCTTCCTGTTCCAGCGGATTTTGGGTTGCCAGCACATGGAAAGGCGCCGGCAGGTCGTAGCGGGCGCCGGCAATGGTGACGTGATACTCCTGCATCGCCTGCAGCAGCGCCGACTGGGTGCGCGGCGAGGCGCGGTTGATCTCGTCGGCCATCAACAGCTGGGCAAAGATCGGCCCGGAAATGAAGCGGAAAGAGCGCTTGCCGGTCTCGTCCTGCTCCATCACCTCGGAGCCGAGAATGTCGGACGGCATCAGGTCGGGCGTGAACTGGATACGGCGCGAATCAAGGCCAAGCACGACACCCAGCGTTTCGACCAGCTTGGTCTTGGCCAGACCGGGCACACCGACCAGCAGTGCGTGGCCGCCGGCCAGCAGCGCCACCAGCGTGCGCTCGACAACGCTCTCCTGGCCGAAGATGACCCGGCCGACCCCGTCGCGGACCCTGGATATGTCGGCCAGCGCCTTCTCGGCTTCGGCGATCATGTCCTTTTCGCTGATCGGGCTTTCCTTGACCATCACGCTCATGCAGCTCGATCCTTGTGGTTGGAAGTACCGGCATCCACCATACCATATGTGCCGCGATTCGGCCTCACCTGACGCTAGTGTGGTGGATGGGAAGTCCCTGTTATTTTGGTGGCATCAATGATCAAGAGTCTCAATTCCAAAACGACACTGGATTTCAATAAGTTTCTGGCGTGGCTTTGAATCCGAAACTCCCTCATCACGCTTCTTCAAAGTCTCTCGAATGGTGGGTTCGCCACACTGGCTTCCAACTTAAATCGCAGACTTAGGCTGACAAGCGGAACAACAGTGACTATTTCGTGACCATGACGGAAGCCTTGGAACATCGTGAAGGAAGCCTCACTACCGCTACGGAGGCGCGCGGCCTCGAGGCGTTGATTTCGCGCGCCGCCCGCGCCGGCAAGGGTGCCGCGCCGGTCGAGCGCTGGAATCCTGACTTCTGCGGCGATCTCGACATGGAGATCAAGGCCGACGGCACCTGGTTCTATCTCGGCACGCCGATTGGCCGCATGCCGCTGGTGCAGCTTTTCTCCTCGGTGCTGCGCAAGGACGAGGATGGCAAGACCTATCTGGTGACGCCGGTTGAGCGGGTCGGGATCCGTGTCGCCGATGCGCCCTTCATCGCCGTCGAGATGGATGTTTCGGGCAGCGGCGAGGAACAGATCATCACCTTCCGCACCAATGTCGGCGACGTGGTCGAGGCCGGGCCGGAGCGGCCGCTGCGCTTCGTCGACGAGACGGAGACCGGCGGGCTGAAGCCCTATGTGCTGGTGCGCGGCCGGCTGGAGGCGCTGGTGGCGCGGCCGGTCATGTACGAACTGGTCGGGCATGGCGAGGAGATCGAGATCGGCGGCAAAACCATGTTCGCCGTGCGCTCCAGGGGCGCGGTGTTTCCGATCATGCCGGCGGATCAGTTGAAGCGGCTGAGTGCGTGATGGACCAGGTGAGGCCGGCGCCGTTCTCGTCAGCGGATTTTCGCGCGCGCTTCGCCACGCAGCCGGATGCGCATGCCGGCGACGACTATGGCGACCATCGCTTCAATCCGGGCCATCCGCGCCTCAATCAAGCCAAACCGCTGCGCGATGCTGCGGTGTTGATCCCAGTGGTCGATCATGAAGGCGAAGCAACGGTGCTTTTGACCAAACGGGCGGAAAAGCTGCGCAGCCATTCGGGGCAGGTGGCATTTCCGGGCGGCACTATCGATGCGACCGACGCAAGTCCGGAGGCCGCGGCACTGCGTGAAACCTTCGAAGAGATCGGCCTTGGCCAGGATCGCATCGAGATCATCGGCCGCATGCCCGACTATGTCGCCGGCAGCGGGTACCGTATCGCGCCGGTACTGGGCATCGTGCGCCCGGGCTTCCAGCTGTCGCTGAACGCCGACGAGGTCGACGCCGCCTTCGAAGTGCCGCTGCGCTTCCTGATGGATCCGGCCAACCACAAGCGCGACAGCCGCATGTGGAACGACCTCGAATGGTTCTTCTATGACATGCCCTATGGCGACCGGCGCATCTGGGGCGTCACCGCCGGCATGATCCGTACCTTGTATGAAAGGCTCTATGCGTGAGTGTTTCGATCGCGGGCCGGGCCGACTGGCTGGACGACAAGCATCTGCAGCGCTTGCTCGCCATCCTGAGTGAGGGTGGCGAGGCTGCCCGCGTCGCCGGCGGCGCGGTGCGCAACGCTCTCATGGGCCAGACCGTCGCCGATATCGACATCGCCACCACCTGCCTGCCCTCGGAAACCATCCGCCGCGCCGAGGCGGAAGGCTTCAAACCCGTGCCGACCGGCATCGAGCACGGTACGATTACCGTTGTCGCAGGCGGCAAGCCTTACGAAGTCACCACGCTGCGCGCCGATATCGAGACCGATGGACGCCGCGCGAAAGTGTCGTTCGGGCGCGACTGGAAGGCTGATGCCGAGCGGCGCGACTTCACCATCAACGCGCTCTACGCCGAGGCCGACGGCACGGTCATCGACCTCGTCGGCGGCATCGCCGATATCGAGGCGCGCCGGCTGCGCTTCATCGGCGATGCGGAAGCGCGAATCGCAGAGGATTACCTGCGCATCCTGCGCTTCTTCCGCTTCTTTGCCTGGTATGGCGAAGGCCGGCCCGATGCGGAGGGGCTGAAAGCCTGTGCGCGGCTGAAGGATGGGCTTGCCCAGCTTTCGGCCGAACGGGTCTGGTCCGAGCTGAAAAAGCTGCTTTCGGCGCCTGATCCGTCACGCGCCTTGCTGTGGATGCGGCAGGCGGGTGTTTTGACCCGCGTGCTGCCGGAAAGCGAGAAATGGGGCATCGATGCGGTCCATGGCCTGACCAGGACGGGATTGGATCTGGATTGGCCGGCGGATCCGATGCTCAGGTTGGAAGCCATGGTCCCCCCGGATGCGGCGCGGATGCAGACGCTGGCACAGCGGCTGAAGTTTTCGACGGCAGAAGCGGACCGCTTGCGCCATTGGGCGCTTGCAACCGTCATCGAGCCAAAAACCACCGAAGGTGAACTCGCCAAGAAGCTCTATCGCGGCGACCGGCAAGGCTTTGTCGACCGGCTGCGGCTCTCGCTCGCAGGCGCACGGGCGCGCGCTGTCGAGGACAATGACGCGTTGCTGGAGGCCGGCGGGTTTTCTCGCCTGCTGGCCTATGCCGTCAAATGGCAAAAGCCGGAATTTCCGCTCAAGGGCTCGGATTTGACGGCGCTTGGCGCATCGCCAGGGCCAAAGCTCGGCGCAACCCTGAAAAACCTTGAAGCCGAGTGGATCGAGTCAGGTTTCGCGACGAAACGCGACGCGCTGCTCGAGCGCGCCGCGCAGGCGCTTATTCCATGAGTGCCGGCCGGTTTTCGGACAAGATCATGGCTGGACGGGAAGGCAACTAGGCCGCGTCGCGGACCTTCTCGATGCGCGAGCGGATCGCTTCGATCATCGTCTCGCGGATGACCGTCTCGCCATGCGTCTCGCGCATGTGCTCGGCGGCGCGGCGCATAACCTCGGCCTCTTCTTCGGCACGGGTGTGCCACTCACAGCCGGGGACAAGCGACCCGCAGTGAAATTGCTTCATGGGATTTCTCCTTTTCCTCCGTGGAGCCTGGTTGGTCCCTAGGAGGGACGTCTGGGGCTCCGGCAGTTTTGGCTCCCGATCCGATTTCCGGTCCGGTCTCTTGATCGTGGAGCGGTGGAAGCCATAACACAGATGGGGCGGGATTGGTTGCGGTCAATCGCAAAAAGGCGGACCCGCGCGGCTCCGCCTTACTGCGCGGCCTCGGCGACCTTGCCGTCCAGGCTCACGGCCATCTGACCTCGGGCGGCAGGCTGGACAGGATCGACGCGACGTTGCCGCCGGTCTTCAGGCCGAAGATGGTGCCGCGATCGTGAAGCAGGTTGAACTCGACATAGCGGCCACGGCGAATGAGCTGCTCGTCGCGATCGCCGTCGGTCCAGTTTTCGTTGAAATTGGCGCGCACGAGGTGGCCATAGACGA
Source organism: Mesorhizobium sp. INR15 (assembly GCF_015500075.1). Classification (NCBI taxonomy): domain Bacteria; kingdom Pseudomonadati; phylum Pseudomonadota; class Alphaproteobacteria; order Hyphomicrobiales; family Phyllobacteriaceae; genus Mesorhizobium; species Mesorhizobium sp. INR15. The sequence goes on from NZ_CP045496.1 coordinate 2,422,628, forward strand.
CGAGAAAGGACCGGCCGACATCCTGGACGAAGTTGAAATCGGCATTCCAGCCGCCCTTTTCCTCGGCCGAATGCAGCCAGTCGAAGAAGATGCCGCCGGTGCCGCGCGGCTCGTTGCGATGCGGCAGATAGAAATACTCGTCGCACCAGATCTTGAATTTCGGGTGATCGGCGACTTCAGGGTTCTTCTCGCAAGCAAACTGCATCGCCCGGTGGAACGCTGTCGTGTCGGGGTCATCCTGGGTGCGGCGGCGGTCGAGCACCGGCGTCAGGTCGGCGCCGCCGCCAAACCACTGGCGTGAGGTGACCACCATGCGGGTGTTCATGTGCACGGCCGGCACATTGGGGTTCCATGGGTGGGCGATCAGCGAGATGCCGCTGGCCCAAAAGCGCGGGTCTTCCTCGGCGCCGGGCATCTGCTTGCGGAATTCGGGCGAGAACTCGCCATAGACGGTCGAGGTGTGGACGCCGACCTTCTCAAAGACGCGGCCATGCATCATCGACATGGTGCCGCCGCCGCCCTTGCCCTGGTCACGCTCCCACGGCGTCTTCTGAAAACGGCCTGGCAACCATGAGGCGAGCGGTCCCTGCAGATCCTGTTCGATCTGCTCGAAGGTGGCGCAGATCCGCTCGCGCAGCGCCTCGAACCACAGCCGTGCCTTCATCTTCTTCTGTTCGATGTCAGCCGGCAGCCCCATCGGGATCTCAGGTCGTTCCAAATTCCATCTCCGATCGCGAGCGTATAAATGACTCGTCTTTTGCCGGCGCGATCCCTAATCTCTTGGGTGCAAGGGTCAAGTCTCATTAAAGGTGCAGGGAGTTCTTTCGTGCGCACCCCGGCAAGACCGCCGCTGGATGGCTTGAAGAAAAGGCTCGATCAAAGCCGGGCCGAGCGCGAGCGCATGCCGCGCGATGGGTTCCTGCGCGAGACCTTCGTGCTGTCGCGTTCCGACGCGCGGCTCAAGGCCAAGGAATGGTTCGATCGCTTTCCCAAGCAGGCCTACTGGACCGAGATTGAAAGCTGGTTCGAACGGCCGGGTGATCTTATCGAGTTCACCATAAGGCGTCTGCCGGCGGCGGATTAGCGCTCCGCCACCAGCCTTCTCGCTCCAGTTCCTTCCCTTGCCAGCTTGTCGTCCTTGTTCCTGAGCGGGCATTTGTCGATCGACATGCAGCCGCAGCCGATGCAGTCGGTCAGGCCGTCGCGCAATTTCTTCAACTGGGCGATCTTGTGGTCGAGTTCGTCACGCCATGCCGTCGACAGCAACTGCCAGTCGTCACGCGTCGGCGTGCGGCCCTCGGGCAAGGCTTCAAGCGCCGAGCCGATCTCGCCCAGTGAGATGCCGACTTCCTGCGCGATGCGGATGATCGCCACGCGCCGCAGCACATCGCGGCCGTAGCGGCGCTGGTTGCCCGATGTGCGGTGGCTGCGGATCAGGCCGCGTGCCTCGTAGAAATGCAGCGCCGATACCGCCACGCCGCTGCGCATGGCCACCTGGCCAACCGTCAATTCCTTCGCCTGAGCCATTTGTGATTTCCGCTTGACCTCAAGTTAAGTTGAGCTTGTAGCGAGGTGAGCCTGGATATGCAAACGGCAGGAGAAGGCGATGTGCGCTTGGGTGAGAATGACCGGAGAGGGCTTGGCGGTGCAGCCTCTATCGGAGCTGCCGGATGGCTTCGCCAGCCACCATGGCGACGGAAAGCGCGACGTTGATGCTGCGCGCCGAGCCCTGCATCGGGATCGTCAGCCGGGCATCCGCCGCCTCATGGACCGGATCCGGCACGCCCGCGGATTCGCGTCCGAACAGCAGAATGTCGCCACTGCTGAAAGTGAAGTCGGTATAGGCGGTCGCCGCCTTGGTCGACAGCAGCACCAGCCGGCGTGCGCCAGCCTTGCGCCATTGCTCGAAGGCGTGCCAGTCGACATGCCGGGTCAGGTCAGCCATTTCGAGGTAATCCATGCCAGCCCGTTTCAGCGCCCGGTCGGAGAGCGGGAACCCGGCGGGTTCGATGATGTCGACACCAAGCCCGAGGCACGCGGCGAAACGCAGGATTGTTCCGGTGTTGCCGGCGATATCCGGCTGGTAGAGGGCGATGCGGAGACTACAGTTCATTTCCGCGCCTTTCTAATAAGTGGCAGATCGGCCACAGCAGCTTCATGGTTTCGGCGACTGCTGGACTTCCGTCTGGTCATTTTGTGCGAATGCGTTTATACGACCGGCATTGTCAACCCGAACCGAAGGAGGGGTAATTCATGATGACCATGCACATGTACATCCAGCGCCCCTTCCGTGGGCTTACCAGCCTGCAGGCGGTTTCGGTACGATGGTTCTCCTGAACTTCTAGACACTTCCGCACCGATTTCCGCCGAAACCATTTTCTGGTCTTCGAAGGAATCCCGCGATGTTTTTCAAGCTGCCGAAGGGGCTGACTGCCCCACCCGAACGCGCCTCGACTGATCCGCCTCCGGCAATCTGCCCGCGGCAGGATATCAATCATCCATTTTATCTCTATTTTCACACGGAGGACGGACCGATGTTCGATCCCTACAGAATACCCGGCTCAAGAAGTCTTCATGAGCAAAAGATGGCGACCTGGGCGTTGCTGATCGGCGAGACCTATTCGTCGGCGGTTCACGCCGAGACGCGCCGACGTCCGCATCGCGGCATGCTGCCGGATGTCGATTTCTCGCGCGCGGTTCCCGATCGGAGCCGGCCGTCGCTGGTGCGCCGGATCATCCGGCTGATCCGCCCCGGCCCGAAGGTCCGGATTGTGGACAGCGCGGCGTCAGGATCGTCAAAGGAGCCTGTCGGCGAAATGCCGGCGGCACCCTATATTGCGCGAAGCAAGGGCGGCGAGTCGGATGATTCCGTATCGTCGGCCTTTCCCGCCATGCGATCCCGCGCCGCGTGAGCGGTTAATTGCCTATCAATAGAGTGCCAAGATATGTTTGCCTGGTTTGAAAAGAGGCTCGATCCGTTCCCTTCCGCGGAACCGGTCGAGCCGCCCAAGACGCTGGTTGCCTTCTGCGTGCATTATACGCGCGGCGCGTGGCCCTATATCCTGATCGACGCGGTGCTGGTGGCGGCCATCGCCATCGCGGAAGTGTGGATGTTCGGTTTCCTCGGCCGGATCGTCGACTGGCTGTCGGGGCAGAACCGCGAGACCTTCCTGCAGACGGAAAGCTGGAAGCTTGCGGGCATGGCCTTCATCGTGCTGTTCGCTTTGCCGGGCACGGTGTGGTTCCACTCGCTGCTCAACCAGCAGACGCTGATGGGCAACTATCCCATGCGCATCCGCTGGCAGGTGCATCGCTACCTGCTCAAGCAGTCGATGAGCTTCTACCAGGACGAGTTCGCCGGACGCATTGCCACCAAGCTGATGCAGACGGCGCTCGCCGTGCGCGAATGCGTCATCAAGCTGATCGACGTGCTCAACTACGTCATCGTCTATTTCCTCGGCATGCTGTTCATCGTCGGTTCGGCCGACTGGCGGCTGGCGATGCCGCTTGGGGTCTGGCTGGTCGGCTACATCCTGTTGCTGCGCTACTTCATCCCGCGGCTCGGCAAGGTCGGCGAGGAGCAGGCCAACGCGCGCTCGATCATGACCGGGCGCGTCGTCGACAGCTATTCCAACATCCAGACGGTCAAGCTGTTCAGCCACGCGCGCCGCGAAGCGACCTTCGCCAAGGAAGGCATGGGCGGCTTCCTCGACACGGTCTACCGGTCGATGCGGCTGGTGACGGTGCTTTACGGCCTGCTCTACGTCATGAACGCGCTGCTGCTGTTCTCGGTCACCGCCATGTCGCTGTGGCTGTGGCTCGGCCAAGCCGTGACGATCGGCGCTGTCGCCGTGGTCATCGGCCTCGTGCTCAGGCTGTGGGGCATGTCGCAGTGGATCATGTGGGAAATGTCCGGCCTGTTCGAGAACATCGGCACGGTGCAGGACGGCATCGGCTCGATCTCGTTGCCGCGCCTGGTCGAGGACCGGCCGGGGGCAAAGGATATTGCCGTGACCCAGGGCGAAATCCGCTTTGACGACATCCGCTTCCACTATGGCAAGCAGAAGGGTGTCATCGAGAGCCTGTCGCTGACGGTGAGGCCTGGCGAAAAGGTCGGTATTGTCGGCCGCTCGGGCGCCGGCAAGTCGACGCTGGTCAATCTCCTGCTGCGCTTCTACGACTTGGAGAGCGGTAGGATCCTGATCGACGGGCAGGAGATCGCGTCGGTGACGCAGGATTCGCTGCGCGCGCAGATCGGCATGGTCACGCAGGACACCTCGCTGCTGCATCGTTCGGTGCGCGAGAACATCCTGTACGGCCGGCCCGACGCCAGCGAAGAGATGCTTGTCGAGGCGGCTGGGCGTGCCGAGGCGCTGGATTTCATTGCCGGCCTTTCGGATGCCAGTGACCGCAAGGGCTTCGACGCCCATGTCGGTGACCGCGGCGTCAAATTGTCCGGCGGCCAGCGGCAACGCATCGCCATCGCCCGCGTTATGCTGAAGGACGCACCGATCCTCATTCTCGACGAGGCGACGTCCGCGCTCGATTCCGAGGCGGAGGCGGCTATCCAGGAGAACCTGTACAAGCTCATGCAAGGCAAGACCGTCATCGCCATTGCCCACCGGCTGTCGACCATAGCGGCGATGGACAGGCTGGTGGTCATGGACAAGGGCCATGTCATCGAGGAAGGTTCGCATGAGCAGCTGGTGGCCAAGGGCGGGCTCTATGCCCAGCTCTGGCAGCGCCAGTCGGGCGGGTTCCTGCTCGAGGATGGTCCGGCGGACACGGCCCTGGCCGATGCGGCCAACGACGAACTGGCAAAGGGTGAAGCCGCCGAATGATGACTGCCATCTACCGCTGGTTCGAGAACTGGGTCTACCCGTTTAGGGAGCCAGCGAATCTAAGGCCGCCGGCCAGTGTCGGCGGCTTCATCTGGCACTATGTCGGCCAGGCGAAATTCGCGTTCTTCGCCATGCTGGTCATCGGCGGCATCGCGCCGCTGGTGGAAGCCGGGCTGTTCTATTTCGTCGGGCGGCTGGTCGATATCCTCGACCAGTTGCCCGGCGAACGCAGTTGGCACGCGCTGTGGAACGCGGCAGGTCCTGAGCTGGTCTTCATGATCGTCGTGGTGCTGGTCATCCGCACCATCGTCGTTGGCCTGTCGGCGCTGGTCGATGAGCAGACGATCACGCCGGGTTTCTACAATCTGGTACGCTGGCAGGCGCACCGGCATGTCTCGCGCCAGTCCTACGCCTTTTTCCAGAACGATTTCGCTGGCCGCATCGCCACCAAGGTCTGGCAGGCAGGGCAGGCGACCGGCGACCTGATGGAAAGCTTCATCGAGGTCGTATGGTTCATGCTCGTCTACACGGTGACGACGCTTGCGCTGGTCGCTGGCCTCGATCTGCGGCTGGCGGCATTGGTGGTGGTGTGGATCGCCGCCTTCGGCTTGCTGGCCAAGCTCTATCTGCCGGCGATCCGCAAGAATGCCGAGGCGACCGCTGAAGCGGGCTCTATGATCAATGGCCGCATCGTCGATTCCTACTCGAACGTGCAGACGCTAAAGCTGTTTTCGGCCGACGGCGACGACCGCTACATCAGGGGCGGCTTCGACATCTATCTCGACGCGCTGCGGCCTTTCACGCGCCGGCTGACCGGCGTGCGCATGGCGCTGACGATGCTGTCGGGCATCATGATCACCGCGATTGCCTGTTTTGCCGTCTATCTCTGGGTCGAAGGCTCGATCACCGTCGGTGCGGTCGCCTTCACGCTGTCGCTGGTGCTGCGGCTCAACATGCTGCTTGGCCGGCTGATGATGCAGCTCAACGGCATCCTGCGAAACCTCGGCGTGCTGGAAAACTCCAAGGCGCTGATCTCGCAGCCGCTCGGCCTGACCGACGCGCCCGATGCGAAGGAGCTCATTGTGGCCGGCGGCCGCATCGAGGTGAAGAACGTCGAATTCCACTACGGCAAGGGCTTTGGCGTGCTCAATGGCATCGACCTTGTCGTGCGGCCAGGCGAGAAGGTCGGGCTGGTTGGCCCGTCCGGCGCCGGCAAGACGACGCTGGTCAATCTGATTTTGCGCCTCTACGACCTCGAAAGCGGCCAGATCACCATCGACGGCCAGGATGTCTCAGGCGTGACGCAGAACTCGCTGCGCGCCAATATCGGCGTGGTCAGCCAGGACACGGCCCTGTTCCACCGCTCGCTGCGCGACAACATCAAGCTCGGCATGCCGGATGCCACCGACGCCGAGGTGATTGCCGCGGCGAAGAAGGCCGAGGCGCATGATTTCATCCTTGGTCTGCGCGACAACCGCGAGCGTGCCGGCTACGAGGCCTTTGTCGGCGAACGCGGCGTCAAACTGTCTGGCGGCCAACGCCAGCGCGTGGCGATCGCTCGCGTCTTTCTCAAGGATGCGCCAATCCTGGTGCTGGACGAGGCGACCTCGGCGCTTGATTCCGATATCGAGGCGGCGATCCAGGAGAACCTGACGCGGCTGATGGAGAACAAGACCGTCATCGCCATCGCGCACCGGCTGTCGACCATCGCGGCGCTCGATCGCCTGGTGGTGCTGGATGGCGGCCGCATCGTCGAACAAGGCACGCATGACGAGCTGGTGGCGCTGGATGGGCTCTATGCCCGGCTTTGGAAGCGGCAATCCGGCGGTTTTCTCTACCATGAGGACAGCGTGCTCGAAGAGACGCGGCCGGCGGAGTAGGCGATGTCAGTGCGCATGCCCTCGAATTTCAGCGGAGCCAGCGCTCAGGAAACCGCGCTCGACCTGCTCGGCCATGAAATCCTCGCCGAAAAGGCGGCGGCACTGGGTCGCGCCGGACAGCGTGTCGAGGAAACGCTGGCCAGGCTCCGCGACAATGGCGACGATCACGAGCATCGGCTCCGGTTGCTCAAGGATGCCGCCGAGGCGGTGCATGGCTATTTCATCCAGCGCGAACTGTGCGGCTTGCGCAAGCACGACGCCGTCATCCGCGAATACAGCATTCCGAAGGCCGTGCTGGCCAGGCTTGGAGCGAAATAGAGCCTATTCGAGCCATTCCGTGATGAACGTGCCGTTCTCGTGGATGTCTACCGTTTCCAGCGGACCGGGACCGAGATTGGTGAATTTGTGCGGCGTGTGAGGCGGCACGATGACAACCTGGCCGGCTGACGCCTCGATTTCCTGGTCGCCGACGGTAAACAGCCCGGTCCCCTGACGGATGATGAATATCTCGCTGTAGGGGTGCGCGTGCAGGCGCGGGCCACCGCCGGCGTCGGGCAAGAAGTTGAAGATCAGGCAGGAGTTGGAGCCGTAGGGACCGCATTGCAGTTCGCCCTTCCAGCGGTCGGGGTGAACGGCCCATTGCTCGCGGTCGATGACGTGCGCCATGAGGTTCAGGATAGACCGAGGCCGCATCGGCTGTCGAGGCAATGGCAGGTGCCGGATTTGAGGTCATTTGCCGGTTGTTTAGCGATGTCTGGCGGCTATTCGGAGGCATCCCGCGCGATAGGGTATTTTGTCCCCGCGACAATCTGCCCTTGTGCCTTCACCCGTCTGGACAAAAACGGGCTTCACGCATAAACCGAAGTCCAAATGCCGGAGGAATTCGCTAGCCTGTTCGCCATGCGCTGTCGGGTTGGCGTGATTGAGCGGGGAACAAGGCTCAGCCACCGGCGCGGAAGAGGCGAAAGGATCAGGCACCCGTGAGCGCAACCGACATCCAGGATCCCAACCGTCGTGATTTTCTTTACGTCGCCACCGGCATGGCTGCCGTGGTCGGCGCGGGCGCCGTTGCATGGCCGTTCATCGACCAGATGCGCCCCGACGCCTCGACGCTGGCGCTGGCCTCTGTCGAGGTCGACGTCGCCTCGCTGACGCCGGGCATGTCGCTGATCGTCAAATGGCGCGGCAAGCCGGTCGTGGTCCGTAACCGCACCGAACAAGAGATGAAGGACGGCGAGGCGGTCAATCTGGCCGATCTCAAGGATCCGATCGCGCGCAACGCCAACCTGCCGGCGGACGCGCCAGCGACCGACGCCAACCGCACCACGCCCGGCAAGGAAGCCTGGATGGTGATGGTTCAGGTCTGCACCCATCTTGGCTGCATCCCGCTCGGCCAGGAAGGTGATTTCGGCGGCTGGTTCTGCCCGTGCCACGGTTCGCAATACGATACCGCGGGCCGCATCCGCAAAGGCCCGGCCCCCGAGAACATGGCTGTGCCGGTATTCAAGTTCATTTCCGATACCAAAATCCTTATCGGTTGAGGCAGGGGGATATTTCGATGAGCGAGGGACACTCGACCTATACGCCCAAAACCGGTCTCGGACGCTGGTTCGACGCCCGCATGCCGCTGCCGCGGCTGGTCTATGACAGCTTCGTCGCCTACCCGGTGCCGCGCAATCTCAACTATGCCTGGACCTTCGGCGGTATCCTGTCGATCATGCTGGTGGCGCAGATGCTGACCGGTATCGTGCTGGCCATGCATTATACGGCCGACACCAATCTCGCCTTCGGCTCGGTCGAGAAGATCATGCGCGACGTGAATTCGGGCTGGCTGCTGCGCTACCTGCATTCGAACGGCGCCTCGTTCTTCTTCGTCGCTGTCTATATCCATATCTTCCGTGGCCTCTACTACGGCTCCTACAAGGCGCCGCGCGAACTGCTCTGGATCCTTGGCTGCATCATCTATCTGCTGATGATGGCGACCGGCTTCATGGGTTACGTGCTGCCATGGGGTCAGATGAGTTTCTGGGGTGCGACAGTCATCACCAGCTTCTTCAGCGCCATCCCGCTGGTTGGCGACTGGATCCAGCAGCTGCTGCTCGGCGGGTTCGCCGTCGACAACCCGACGCTGAACCGCTTCTTCGCGCTGCATTACCTCTTGCCGTTCATGATCGCCGGCGTCGTCGTGCTGCACGTCTGGGCGCTGCATGTGGTCGGGCAGTCGAACCCGACCGGCATCGAGGTCAAGTCGAAGACCGACACCGTCGCCTTCACCCCTTACGCGACCATCAAGGACGCGTTCGGCATGATCGTGTTCCTGTTCTTCTTCGCCTATTTCGTCTTCTACCTGCCGAACTATCTCGGCCACCCGGACAATTACACGGTCGCCAACCCGTTGAAGACGCCGGCCCATATCGTTCCGGAATGGTACTTCCTGCCGTTCTACGCGATCCTGCGCGCCATCACCTTCAACGTCGGGCCGATCAACTCCAAGCTCGGCGGCGTGCTGTTGATGTTCGGCGCCATCGTGATGCTGTTCCTGGTACCCTGGCTCGACACGTCCAAGGTGCGCTCGGCGGTCTACCGGCCCTGGTACAAGCTGTTCTTCTGGCTGTTTGTCGCCGATGCCATCCTGCTCGGCTGGCTGGGCTCGCAGCCCGCGGAAGGCAGCTATGTGTTCATGGCGCAGATGGCGACACTTTTCTACTTCGCCTTCTTCCTGATCGCGTTGCCGGTGCTCGGCCTGATCGAGACACCACGGCGGATGCCGAACTCGATTACCGAGGCTGTTCTTGAAAAGAACAAGGGCGGCAGCGGGCATCCGGCGGGCGCCACGGCGGCACCTGAGACCAAGGGCTGAGCGGTAGAGAATCTAAGGGGATTTGGCATGAAAAAGATTCTCACCTCGCTGGCCCTGATCGGTCTCGTGGCCGCCGGCACTGGGGCCGCTGGCACCTGGGCGATAGCCGCCGAAGAGGCACACAACGCGGCGGCGCCGACGCATTTCCCGATGCAAGAGCCAAAGGAAATGGGCTGGAGTTTCTCGGGTCCGTTCGGCACCTATGACAAGGCACAGCTGCAGCGCGGCCTAAAGGTCTACAAGGAAGTCTGCTCGGCCTGCCATTCCATGAACCTGGTGGCGTTCCGCACGCTTTCAGACCTTGGCTACTCGGAGGCGCAGGTCAAGTCATTCGCCGCCGGGTACACCATCCACGACGGCCCCAACGACGCCGGCGACATGTTCGACCGTCCCGGCAAGCCGTCCGACCATTTCCCGGCGCCATTCGCCAATGAGGAAGCAGCCGCTGCCTCCAACGGCGGTGCTGCTCCGCCCGATATGTCCCTGCTGGCCAAGGCGCGTGGCGTCGAGCGCGGTTTTCCGCAGTTCGTCTTCGACATCTTCACCCAGTATGACTCCGGCGGTCCCGACTATATCCATTCCTTGCTGACCGGCTTCGACCAGACGCCGCCGACGGGCATGGTTATCCCGGAAGGCACGCACTACAACCCGCATTTCATGTCCGGTGTGTCACTGAAGATGGCCAAGCCGCTCTCGGATGGCGCGGTGACCTATGACGATGGCTCGCCGCAGACTGTCGAGCAGTATTCCCGCGATATTTCGGCCTTCCTGATGTGGGCTGCCGAGCCGCATATGGAAGACCGCAAGAAGATGGGCTTCCGCGTGCTGGTTTTCCTGCTGCTGTTCGGCGCGCTGATGTATCTGACCAAGCGCAAGGTCTGGGAGGGCGTCGCTCACTGAGCGCGCACCACCAAAGGATTGAAAAGGGCGCTGTGAGGCGCCCTTTTTGCTTTCCGGGTTGTTCGTGGCCTTTCATGTCACATGGCCGTCACCGCTTTTGGTGATCTTGCGTCTTTCCCAGCAAAGGATCGCGCCCATGAAGAAATATGCATTGTTCGCAGCAGCCTTGGTGCTGCTTGTCGTCGCCTCAGCGGCCCATGCCGAAGACGCCCAGCCCTTCGTCACCAACAAGGACATCGACCTGACGATGATCCTGCCGCCGCCTCCGGCAAACGATTCGGCGCAGACCAAGGCCGAACTGGGCGAAGTGCTGACGATGCAGGTGACACGCACGCCCGAAATGGTGGCTGGCGCGGTCGCTGACGCCGAAGAGAACGTCTGGCGCTTCGCCAACGTCATGGGACCGAAGTTCAACAAGGACACGCTGCCGAAGTTCAGCGCTTTCTTCGACCGCGTCGTGGCCACCGAAGGCGCCGTCGTTGACCCGGCCAAGGATGTCTGGAAGCGTCCGCGCCCGCATCAGCTGAGCGACCTGGTCAAGCCGGTGGTCAAGCTGTCGAGCTCCGGCTCCTGGCCTTCGGGTCACGCCACCGTCGGCACCATGATGGGCATCATTCTCTCCGACATGGTTCCGGAAAAGCGCGCCGAGATCATGGCCCGTGCAGCCGAATTCGCCCACAACCGCATCGTTGGTGGCATCCACTATCCGTCCGACGTCGAGATGGGCAAAATTTCCGGCAGTGTCATCGCAGCGACCCTGCTCAACCGCGATGATTTCAAGGCCGAGTACGACGTGGCCAAGGCCGAGCTGCGCTCCGACCTCGGCATGTAAGCGTTCGCTGGCATAATCTGAGAAAGGGCGCCTCGGGCGCCCTTTCTTGTTGTGGTGTCGCGGTCGGCGATCGTTTCCGCGGGCCGCGGATGGTCCTATAGTTCGCGTGGCAGACAGACCGGGAGGGTCGACCATGCATGACAACCGACGCCGCGCCGATGAAGATGCAATCCGAGCTGTCGTCGCCCGCCAGTTCGCCAGCCTGAGTTGGGGCAACGGCGTCGCGCCGGGCTGGGACGATTTTGCCGGGGATTTCCTCCCCGGCGCCAGTCTCTACGCCGCCTCGCGCCCGGCGAAGCCAATCAGTGTCGCCGATTTCGTCGCGCGCATGCGCGGTCTGTCGGAGACGTCACTGCGGACGTTCGACGAGGTTGTGCTTGATGTCATGGTTCAGGTGTTCGGTAACGTGGCCATCGCCGCGGCTGCCGCCGAGATGACCGAGAACGAGGCCGAGACCAGCCGCTCCGTCGAGATGCTGCTTCTGGTGAAGACCGAGGGACAGTGGAAGATCGTCGCCCAGGCCTGGGACAAGGCGACCGACACCAATCCTTTGCCGGATACGCTTGTCTCGGGAGCCACATCGCGCTAGCCGTTGTCGGCCGCGTCGGAGCGTGCATCCCGCTTGCAACCAACGCCATGGGGTTTGGAATTCGCCGATGCGGCTGCAGGACTGTCACAACTTCTCCGATTTCCGCCGGATGGCGCAGCGGCGGCTGCCGGGGCCGATCTTCAACTACATCGATGGCGCGGCCGACGATGAGGTTACCTATCGCCGCAACACCGAGAGCTTCGAGACCTGCGACCTGATTCCCAACGTGTTGCGCGGGGTCAGCGACGTCGACATGTCGGTGACGGTGATGGGCCAGAAACTGGCAATGCCGTTCTATTGCTCGCCGACCGCGCTGCAGCGCCTGTTTCATCATCAGGGCGAGCGCGCGGTCGCCAAGGCGGCCGCCAAATACGGGACGATGTTCGGGGTGTCCTCGCTCGGCACCGTCAGCCTCGAGGAGGCACGCAAGATCGGCGGCGGACCGCAGGTCTATCAATTCTATTTCCACAGGGATCGCGGCCTCAACCGGGCGATGATGCAGCGCGCCAAGGATATCGGCGTCGAGGTCATGATGCTGACCGTCGACAGCATCACCGGAGGAAATCGCGAGCGCGACAAGCGTACCGGCTTCGCCATCCCCTTCAAGCTCAGTTTGGCCGGAATGCTGCAATTCGCGCTCAAGCCGGGCTGGGCCTTGAATTACTTTACCCATGAGGGGTTTAAGCTGCCGCAGCTGGACGAGCATGTCGACATGGGCAGCGGCACGATGTCAATCAGCCGTTATTTCACCGAGATGCTCGATCCGTCGATGACATGGGATGACGTCGCCGAGATGGTCAAGCTGTGGTCGGGTCCGTTCTGCCTCAAGGGCATCATGTCGGTGGAGGATGCCAGGCGCGCTGTCGAGATCGGCTGCAGCGGCATCGTTCTGTCCAACCATGGCGGCCGGCAGTTGGATGGCTCGCGTGCGGCCTTCGACCAGCTTGCCGAGATCGTCGATGCCGTCGGCGACAGGATCGATGTCATCATGGATGGCGGCGTGCAGCGCGGCACGCATGTGCTGAAAGCGCTGTCGCTTGGCGCCAAGGCGGTTGGCGTCGGCCGCTACTATCTGTTTCCACTGGCGGCGGCCGGGCAGGCGGGCGTGGAAAAGGCGCTCGAACAGATGCGGGTCGAGATCGAACGCGGCATGAAGCTGATGGGCTGCACCTCTGTCGAACAATTGACGCGCGCGAATCTCCGTTTCAGGTAAGAATGCAACCCATGAAATCATCCCTCGAAGACACGCTGCTTGCCGCGATCCGCACCATTCCGGACTATCCCAAGCCCGGCATCCTGTTTCGCGACATCACCACGCTGCTGGGCAATGCGCGCGCCTTCCGCCGTGCCATCGACGAGCTGGTGCATCCCTATGCCGGCCAGAAGATCGACAAGATCGCCGGTATCGAGGCGCGCGGTTTCATTCTCGGCGGTGCTGTCGCGCACCAGTTGTCAGCCGGCTTCGTGCCGATCCGCAAGAAGGGCAAGCTGCCCTACGAGACGGTGCGTGTCGCCTACAGCCTGGAATACGGGCTGGACGAGATGGAGATGCACAAGGACGGCGTTACGCCAGGCGAAAAGGTGATCCTGGTTGATGACCTGATCGCTACCGGCGGCACGGCGGAGGCGGCGGTCAAGCTGCTGCGCCAGATCGGCGCCGACATCCTCGCCGCCTGCTTCGTCATCGACCTGCCGGATCTCGGCGGACGCGCCAAGCTGGAGGCGCTCGGCGTGCCGGTGAGAACGCTGATCGGGTTTGACGGGCATTGAGTTTTTTCCCTTCTCCCCTTGTGGGGTGAGAAGCGGTCCGCGTAGCGGACGAAAAGCCAATTGCTTGGCTTTTCGAGCTACGAACGCCCTGAGCCATGCGAAGGGCCGGGGGTGGTTGATCCACCAGCCGGGTCCCCGCTGCTTCGCAGCGTCCCGGCGTTCGCCGGCCTTTCATTGTGCCACTGGCACGATGAATTCGCTTACGCGAACCGGCTGCTCACCCCACAGGGGGAGAAGGCAAGGGCGCTACCCAACCTTCACCAGTACGGCGCTGTCGAACTCCAGCACCTTGTCGCCGGTCGAATCAAAAGCTTCCGAGCGCAGCGCCAGCACTCGCCAGCCGGGGCGCGAGGCGATGGGGCGGTGGGAGAGTGCAGCGCGGGTGAAGGTGATTGTCTCTCCGGCATAGACCGGCTTCAGCCATTTGAGGTTCTTGAAGCCGGGCGAGGGGCCAAATTCCGGCACCGGGCCGCGGCCATCCCAGCCTTCGGCATCCATGCGGGTTTCGAGGTTCAGCTTCATCCAGGTGGCGGCGGTGTGCCAGCCTGAGGCGCAGAGGCCGCCGAGCACGCTGTTCTTGGCCGCTTCCTCGTCGATATGAAAGACCTGCGGATCGTATTTCCTGGCGAAGGCCTTGATCGCTTCGGGCTCGAACGTGTGCGAGCCGAGGGAGACGGTGGTGCCGATGCGGAAGAATTCGTCGAGGGTCACGCCATGGCCTCGCGGGTCAAGAACATGCAGGTGTTTTCGAATTCGAAGACGCTCTCGCCGCGCTGGTTGAACAATTCGCTGCGCATGGTGACGAGGCCGATGCCGGGCTTCGATTTCGAGACGCGCCTGGCGAGCACGGTGGTGTTGCCGCTCAGCGTATCGCCTGCCAGAACCGGCTTCTTCCATTTGACGTAGTCGACGCCTGGCGCGCCTTGCGAGGTCGAGTCCAGCAGAAAGGCGTCGCACAGCATGCGCATGAACATGGCGCAGGTGTGCCAGCCCGAGGCCGCCAGCCCGCCGAGGATGCTGGCCTTGCCGGCTTCCTCGTCCAGGTGCATCGGCTGGGCATCGAACTCCTGCGCGAATTCGATGATCTCGGCAGCACTCACCAGCTTGGTGCCGAGGTCGAGCGACACGCCTTCGTCGAAATCCTCATAGGCCCAGGTTTTTGCAGTCATGGTCCAATCCGGTTCGGAAACCCGCGATCCCGATTTTGTTCAAGTCCAATGAGGATCGGGTTCCCGGATGACGGCCAGACGGCGTTTGGTCAAGCGATTTCTGGTGCGCCAGCCCGGCGTTGCCGATGGGAAGCGGCCTGCTCAGAGCCAGCCGCGGCGGCGGAAATACCAGAAGGGCAGGATCGCCGACAGGATCATCAAACCAATAGCGAATGGATAGCCGAGCTCCCACTTCAGCTCCGGGATGATGTCGAAATTCATGCCGTAGATCGAGGCGACCAGCGTCGGTGGCAGGAAGATCACCGCTGCCACCGAGAATATCTTGATGATGGCGTTCTGCTCGATCGAGATCATGCCAAGCGTCGCGTCGAGCAGGAAGGAAATCTTCTGCGACAGGAAGGTGGCGTGATCGGCGAGCGACAGCACGTCGCGTGACATCGTCTTGATGCGCGCGCGGACATCCTTGCTCATCTTGGTCTGCGTCGCGACATGAGCGAGGAAGCCTGCCAGCCGCTGCAGCGAGATCAGGCTGTCGCGTACCGAGGAGGCGATGTCCTCCTTGCGGCCAATGGCCTTCAGCAGTTCCTGGAAGTCGCGGTTGCGCTTCGACACCTTGGTCGAGCGCGCCTCGAAAATGTCGCGCGAAATCGCTTCCACGTCACGGCCGGCGCGCTCGAGGATGTCGGCGAGGCGGTCGACGATCGCCTCCAGCAAGCCGATCAGGATGGTGTCGCCGCTGGTACAGCCGGTCGCCACCTTCTCGGCACGCAGCGGAAAGGTCTTGAACGCTTTCGGCTCGTGATAGCGCACGGTGATCAGCCGGTTGCCGGCGAGCGCGAAGGTGACAGGCGACATCAGGGGATCATCGACCTCGGTCTGCGCCGGCAGCGTGGCCGTCATGAAATAGGCGCCGTCCTCGATGTAGAGCCGGCTGGAAATCTCGATCTCTTCCATCTCTTCGCGGGTCGGAATGGCGACGCCAAGCCAGTTCTCGATCGTGGCCTCTTCTTCCTTGGTCGGATTGATGAGGTCGGCCCAGACGACCTTGTCGCCATTTGCCACGAGATCGTCGACGACACGCAGGCGATCATTGTCCACGACGAAGGCCTTGATCATCGCCTGATATCCCTTGCTTGGGTCAAAGGGTGCGTTCTGAGCGGACGCGCTGTTCTGGATGGTACAAGGCGGCGCTTTCGGTGAAAGCGCCAGCCATGTGTCGCAGCCGATTAGACCCGTGATGTGACAAGGTCAAGGCGCCCCCTGCCGGCCTCGAAATAGCGGCGCACAAGCCTGCTGCGCGGCCGGATCAAGCAAGGAGACCTTTAATCAGAGAGTGCACTGATGCGGCTTTACCATTTCGCGAACATCAATGCCGAGATGATGGTCCGCATGAAAGCCAGGAACATTGCCACATAGGCAATTGCCCACAGGGCGTTGGCGACAAACAGCCAGTCGGGGTCGACCAGATGAATGAAGCGATGCGTCGTCAGATAGCAAGAAGCCGCGAAGATCGCGGTTGCGACCGCGGACCACAACAATGACCGCTTTAGGGCGGCGGCGTCCTTGTCGAAGAAACCGGACCCCATCATGTACAGAAAATACAAGCCGACCAATATTGTTGTCACCGAATCTATGACCGGCGACCAGTCGGAGTTGATCCAGCCAAGATTTCGGAACGGCTGAAACCAGGGGGCGAACATCGTCGCGATTGTCGCGGGATAGCCTTGCCACCGGCCAATTGCATCCTTGATGCCGGCCATCTAGTTCGCCGCCGGCAGAAGGTATGAAATCGGCAGCGTTGCAATGGATCTGCCGTCCTGGTCGACCAGGCTGATATCATAGTCGACGAAATCCGCCTGGTTGGCGGCTGTTGCCGCGGCCGTAAAAGATAACTGACCCTTTCCCGGAGCCATGATCCAGCGCTTCTCGGAAATCCTGTTCAGCTGATCCAGCGCTTCGCCGTCAAATCGCACGGTAAGCGTTGTCTCCGCGTATTTGGGCGACGGGGCGTTCAGCGTGTAGTCCAATACATAGTTGAACGTGGTTCCATCGAATTTCGATGAGAACGAAGCGTCGATGTCCAAGGTGCTTTCGTCGTCCGATGCCACAAGCTGCGTTGAAAATGAATAGATGCTTTCCAGAAGGAAACCGCCGGTCTCCTTTATGGCATCCTCGATGGTCTTGCGGAAAGACGGGTCTTTTGCCTCGGACGCCGCGCGACTTGGCTCGCCCTTATGCGCGAAGTAAGCCGCGTCTATCTTGCTGTCCGAGTTGCCGTAATGCAGCGTCGCTGTGCGGTTTTCGTTCACCTTGTCGACAAAGCCCTGCCCGCCAACCGTTGGCCTGCCCTTCCTGGCGATGGCTTCCGGGAGGACGCCTTCCCAGTGGTTGCGCAGCTTCTCGGTGGGATCCAGCACCTCGATGCAGCGGCCATACATAAAGGCATTGGCCCGCGCTCTGATCCAGCTTTGATAGGAGAAGCGATATGTGCCGTCGTCAGCGGGAACGGCATCCTTTCCGATGCACCAGTCATCCGCGAGGGACGGGGCGCAAGCAAGGAGAAGCAGAAGCAAAGACGAGAGAAAGGCCTTGATCACCAGCTCGACCCTCCGACTGTCGCGGAGACTTGCACAGCTGCGTCCGCAAGACAATTGCCATGGCGAATGGGCTCTAATGATCAGAAGAATTCGTCAAGAAGCCGATACCATGAAAGCTTGCCAGGATCGACACCGCTTGAGCCGTACCGCTCGAGGAACGGCTTTTCCCACGCTTCGCCGAGATTGTAGCGGATGCTCCAGCATGCAAGCGCCAGGTCCTGGTGGCGGTCCGCGATGCCGAGCCTGCCGCAGTCGATAAAGCCGCTGAAGCGATTGTCAGCGACCATGAAATTCGGCATGCAGGCGTCGCCATGGGTGACGACCAGATCCTCACTGTCCGGCTTTTGCGCCTGAAGTTCGGCGAAGGCCTTTGCAGCGGTCCATCCCAGCCTTTCGTCGTCGAAATCCGTCTCATCGACCTCGCCCGCCTCCATGCGTGCCCGCGCGATGGCGATCCGCCGGTCGAGGCTGTGGTCGAAGGGACAAGCGCTGATATCGAGGGCATGAAGCCGGCGCAGCGCATCGGCCATGATGCCGATCGATGTCGCGGCATCGATCGGCTGCGCCGACACCAGGTCACGCCCGGGGACCGCCGACATCAGCAGCCAGTCATGACCGGCGTGGGTTTCGAAGGCGATGACTTCAGGGCAATCGATATCCTGCCGGCCAAGCCAGCGCAGGCGGGCCGCCTCGTCGGCCAGTTCGGCAAAGGGGCCGCCCGGCTCGATTTTCAGGAATAGCGTGGGCTTGCCCTTTGCCTCCAGGCGGAACACGCCGGCCTGCGACTGGCCGATCGTCTGCCGGTTCCAGCCATGACCGGAGATCAGGCCGCGCAGGCCTTCCGGCAAGTCCGGATCAAGGGAACCGCGCGACATCGCCGAACGGGCAGGGGCTCAGGTGTTGAACTTGAACAGCAGGACGTCGCCATCCTGGACGACATATTCCTTGCCTTCGTCGCGTGCCTTGCCGGCTTCCTTGGCCGCCACTTCGCCACCCAGCGTGATGTAGTCGTTGTAGGCGATGGTCTGGGCGCGGATGAAGCCGCGTTCGAAATCGGTGTGGATGACACCGGCCGCCTGCGGGGCCTTGTCGCCCTTGTGGATGGTCCAGGCGCGCGTCTCCTTCGGCCCGGCGGTGAAGTAGGTGATCAGGTGCAACAGATCGTAGCCGGCGCGGATGACCTTGTTCAGGCCGGGCTCATCGAGGCCAAGCGAGGACAGGAACTCCATTTCCTCCTCGTCGGAGAGCTGGGCGACTTCGGCCTCGATCGCAGCCGAGATCACCACGGTGCCGGCGCCCTGCGCGGTGGCCATCGCTTCGACCGCTTTGGTGTGAGCGTTGCCGGTTGCGGCGTCGGCTTCGGCGACGTTGCAGACATAAAGCACGGGATGCGACGTCAACAGGTTCAGGCCCTGCAGGATGCGCAGGTCTTCCGCCGCGATGCCCTTGAGCAGGATGCGGGTCGGCTTGCCGGCCTGCAGCAGCTCAAGCGCCGCTTCCATCATCGGCAGGACGGTCATCGCTTCCTTGTCCTTCGAGCCGGCGCGCTTGCGGAACTGCACGATGCGGCGTTCAAGGCTGTCGAGATCGGCGAGCATCAGCTCGGTCTCAACAGTCTCGGCGTCAGCGACCGGGTTAATGCGGCCTTCGACATGGGTGATGTCGTCATCCTCGAAGCAGCGCAGCACATGAATGATGGCATCGACCTCGCGGATGTTGGCGAGGAACTGGTTGCCCAGTCCTTCGCCCTTCGAGGCGCCGCGCACCAGGCCGGCGATGTCGACGAAGGAGATGCGGGTCGGGATGATCTCCTTCGACTTGGCGATGGCCGCGATCTTCTGCAGGCGCTGGTCCGGCACGGCCACTTCGCCGGTGTTCGGTTCGATGGTGCAGAACGGATAGTTGGCGGCCTGTGCCGCTGCAGTCCTGGTCAGCGCGTTGAAAAGCGTCGACTTGCCGACGTTGGGCAAGCCAACGATGCCGCATTTGAAACCCATTTTGTCCGGTCCTATCGGGAAATCTAGAAATTTGATCAGGCTATGGGCGATCGGGCCTGACATCGTCAAGCCCTACGCGCCATCTGGGCCGGTGATCGGCGAGCGATCGGACCCCGAGGTATCACGCGTTCGTCAATACGGCGTGATGCGGGCATGCGCTAATTTAGCTGGTCGCATGACGACAGTTTTCACCAGAGGGAGTTCTGACATGAGCGAGTTCAAGCTTTCCCGTCGTGACAGTCTGCGTAATATTGCAGTGCTTGGCGTGGCCGGAGCCGCCGCTGCGGCGTTTGCCACGGTGCCGGCCGAAGCCGCGCAACCGCATATGAGCAAGGCCCTGTCAGATCTCCAGGCCGCGCTCAACCAGCTGCAGGCGGCCCTTCCGGACAAGGGGGGCCATCGTGTAAAGGCCATGGAATTGGTCAAGGGCGCGATTGACGAGACGGCGAAGGGCATGGCCGTCGGCGCGATGTAATTTGCGTGGCCGGCGTTGAGCTTTTGTAGACGCAGCGCCGGCTGCTTCAATCTTTTCCGAACAGCTTCTTCAGCATGGCGGCCATCGGGCCGCTTTCCGGCAGCTTGACGACAGGCTGCTGCGGGCGCGCCTGGCGCACGTGGCTTTGCTGCTTGGGCGCCTGCTGCTTTTGCGCCGGCTTTTCCGGTTCTGGAGCTGACTTGCCCTGCACGCTGAGAGCGGCCTTGTTCATGAAACCGGATTCATCACCCTTGACGATCATCGCGGCATTGTCGGCGATTGCCTCGAGCAGCGGTTCCAGCCACTCGCGGTCAGCCTTGTCGAAATCGCCCAGCACATGGTGCTGGACCATTTCCTTGACGCCGGGGTGGCCGACGCCGATGCGCACGCGGCGGTAGGTGTTGCCGACATGGCCGTCGATAGAACGGATGCCGTTGTGGCCGCCGGCTCCGCCGCCGGTCTTGATGCGCAGCTTGCCATCGGCGAGGTCGATCTCGTCGTAGAAGACGGTGAGGGCCGGGGGCTCAAGCTTGTAGAAGCGCAGCGCTTCCCCGACCGACTGGCCGGACAGGTTCATGAAGGTCTGCGGCTTGATCAAGACGATCTTCTCGCCGCCGAGCGTGCCTTCAGAAATCAGGCCCTGGAACTTCTTCGACCAGGGCGAAAACGAATGGCGGCGGACGATTGCGTCCGCCGCCATGAAGCCGACATTGTGCCGGTTGTTGGCATATTTCGCGCCCGGATTGCCGAGACCTGCAAAGAGCAGCATCGTCTTCTCCGGGTGGAAGGGTCTTACTTCTCTTCGGCGGCAGGAGCCGCTTCAGGTGCAGCCGCTTCAGCCGTCTCTTCCGTCTCCGGCTTCATCGCCGACGAACCGGCAATGGTGGCGACGGTGAAGTCGCGGTCGGAGATCACCGGCTTGACGCCGGCCGGCAGCTTGACGGCCGAGATATGGATCGAGTCACCAATGTTTGTGCCGGTGAGATCGATCGTGATGAATTCCGGGATCGCATTGGCCGGGCAGTGGAACTCGACTTCGTGACGCACGATGTTGAGCACGCCGCCGCGCTTGATGCCGGGCGACTTGTCTTCATTGATGAAGTGGACAGGCACGTCGACATTGACTTCGGTGTCCTTGCCGATGCGCAGGAAATCCACATGCATCGGGAAGTCCTTGACCGGGTCGAGCTGGAAGTCCTTCGGCAGGACCTGGATCTTCTTGCCGTCGAGGTCGATCGTGGCGATCGTGGTCAGGAACCCGCCGCCATGAATCTTGTAGAAGACGTCCTTGTAGGTGAGCGAGATAGCCAGGGGAGGCTGCTTGTCACCATAGATTACCGCAGGCACTTTACCTTCGCGGCGAACTGCACGGGCGGACCCCTTACCGACCTGTTCGCGCGCTTCGGCCTTGAGCTCGTAAGTATCGTGGCTCATGGTATTTCCTTTCGCGTTGTTCTGGAGCGTTCGCGGCAGGCGAGGTGCCTGGGCCGTAAACGTCGAAAGCCGCCGGGCCTGGATGATCCAGCTTTAAAAACCGCACTCGTCATGCGGATCTTGTTCGGGATCATGCGGGAAGGCAGCCTTCCGCCGCGTTGCCTCCAAGGGTGTCTACGCGGGTGGCGGCTCTATAGCGGAAGGCGGCTGGCGGTGCAAGTCAAAGGCAATGGGCAGAACGTCATGCCGCTGGCGTGGTCCTGTGCGGTCGTTACACGAGCTTTTTGATGACGGCGTAAAGGACGTTGCGGTTCTCGCCAAAGAACACCTGAGCCTCGACGGTGTTGCGGTCGACGCTGGCATTGACGATGTTCCACATATCAACCTCCGACCGCAGCAGCAGAACCCAGTCCATGAACGTTTCCCGGTAGCCGGCGTCGGAATTGGGATCGGCGTAGTTCGCGAACAGGAATGTGCCGTTCGGCTTCAGCATCTGCAGGCAAGTCTTGGTGAGCTTCACGGCGACGTTGTGCTGCAGGTAGTCATAGAGGCCGGAGGCGTAGATGAGGTCGAACTTGCCCATCTTGTGCCCCCTGGCAAGCACGGTCCGCACCGAGCCGTCGACGGCCTCGACCGCCGTGCCCTGGAAGTCGCGCGCGATCAATCCAACGCTCTGGGGATCCTGATCCAGCGCAACCCAGCGCTTGAGACGGCGCTCCGCCAGGGCCACCGAACGGTTGGCTTCCCTGAGATGGCCGGCCGCGATCGCCAGCACCTCGGTTTGTGGTCCGCTTTTGTCCGCGGCCTCGTCGACGTAGCGGGTCAAAAGATCGCGCCGTTCCCGTGCCGCGACGCATGAGGGTACGTTCTGGGTATAGCTATAGAGTGCCTTCCCGATTTCCGATGCATTGGCCACGCTCTCGGCCACGTGCGGATCGCAATAGATATAGTCGAGTAACTGCGCGTCACCGGAGTAACCCCTGGGCTTGGTGAAGGACCAGTGCGTGAGCGGATCCTGGAGAAAATACTCCATGATCGGATGGCCTTGCGCCACCGGTATCAATGCCTGCCAGACATCAGGATGAAGCCTGGAATGCATTGCTTCGAGATGCGACATCAGGCGGCGAATGACCTCGGCGGGGTCTTTTTCTTGTCCGATTTGCTGATGTGTCGTGTGGAGGACGAGCGCCAGTTCGATGCGAGCAGTTTCGAATGCTTCGCGGTGATGCTCGATATTGCTTCGACGGTGACTGCCGGCGATCATTTCGGCAGTGATCAGACTTTTTCCATCAAAGACGGTTTGCACACCCAGACTCCATAGTTAACAGTCAGTTAACTTATTGCGTAGAATGCTTGATTTGCCAATGTCAGCTCGGGAACATTTTAACGATATGATTAATTTCCCGATAACCATCTTGGATCGTTGAATTTTTCAGGGGCGAAATCCGGTTCGAGTTAACGGAAACTTGTCTCGGTCTGCTGCATTTATTAGAGCGGCGTCATAGATCACCGTCACGTCGCAAGGAGTTGGCCCGCGTGGGGGCAGAAGCGAGAAATGAGTTTCGAATACAAAATCCCGACCAAACGGGACCGGTCGCGATGAGCGAAGGCGTTTCATCCGGAATGAACGAAGGTGTTTCATCCGGAATGAACGAACGCGTTTCATCCGGGATGAGCGAACGCGTATCAATGGGCGATACAGCGCAAATGGAGCCGTTCGAACCACGCCACGAGCCGAGTTCCGGCGAGCTCCGCAATCTCTACCAGGCCGAATCCCAAGCGACGCGCAGAAAGGAAGCCAGGCCAGGGCTTTGGATCGCCGTCGTCATCTATCTGCTGTTTTCGGCGACGGATCTGATCCTGATCCCGGATGTCGCGGCCTATACGATCATGGCGCGCTTCGTGGTTGGAGTGACCGCGCTTCTCACCCTGGAGGTGCAGCTTCGCCGTGGAGTCGGAACGGGCTGGTTGGACATGACCTGCGCCGCGGCCATCATTTTTGGCTATGTCGGCTGGTTGTGCCCAGCGGTTATGGGTGCCGACAAGGAAAGCGTCTCATACTATATGGTCTTCGGTACCATATTCATGATGAGCGCGAACCTGTTTTTTACGTTCAGGTTCAAGATATCTATCATAACGTCAACAATAATACTCTGCATACTGTATATCGTGAATTACTATGTGCCGTCAACCATAACTTACAAATTGGTATTTGGCTCCTTTTATATTTCATGCTTCGTGTTCACGTCGTATGTGAACTGGAAGCTGAACGAAGAGCGCTACAACGTCTTCCTGAATGCCTTGGAAGCCAGAATTCAGCACAAGGAGGCCACCGAACGTGGCAAGGCCTTGCTCAGGCTGTCGCGGACCGATCCGCTCACGGGCCTGGAGAATCGGCGGGCAATCGATGAGAAGCTGCGGGACTACTGGAGTGACTGGCAAAAGCTTGGAACCGGTTTCGTAGCGATCCTGATCGACGTCGACTTTTTCAAGAAGTTCAATGACTGCTACGGCCATCAGGAAGGCGACCGTTGCCTGATCCAGGTTGCCAATGCTCTCAGCGATCTGATCAAGCAATATAATGGCTCGATCGGACGCTATGGCGGCGAGGAATTCATTGTCCTGGCCCGTATGGAGAAGAAGGATCAGGTCACGGATCTCGCGGAAGCCATCTGCCGCGCCGTGGAGAGCCTGGCTATAACCCACGAGCTGCGGCGAGACGGTGTCTCGATCGTGACGGCGAGCGTTGGCGCGGCATTCACCAGGAAGCAGACTGGCGCCAAGCTGGAGAAGATCATTCACGAGGCCGACCGCGCGCTCTATCTGGCCAAGGCGGGCGGCCGAAATTGTGCCCGGCTGTTCGACCCGACCGATCCCCAGAGCAGCGACGAGAGTGAGAACCTCGCGGCGTTGCTGAAGATCGCGATCGGCCAGAACCTCGTTTCGCTCGTTTATCAGCCCATCCAGGATGTCGCTTCAGGCAAGTTCGAAGCCGTCGAGGCCCTGATGCGCCTCAAGATGCTGGATGGTACATTGGTTCCGCCGAGCCTGTTCATCCCCGTTGCGGAACGAACCGGCGCGATCCTGGAACTCGGGCGCTGGGCAATAAAGACGGTGTGCACCGAGCTTCTGGTTGACGACCACGTCCGTGTCGTCAGCGTCAATGTTTCTCCAATCCAGCTGAAGACGCCTGGCTTCGCGGCGTCCGTGGCGACCATTCTGGGCGAGACCGGCGTCACCGGCAACAGGCTGGCTTTCGAAATCACCGAAGGGCTGGAGATGGAGATGCACTCGGACATTCTCCGCTGCATCAGCGACCTGAAGGTGCTGGGCATCAGGATATGGCTTGATGACTTCGGGACAGGCTTCGCCGGTCTTTCCTGGCTTCGCCTGATCGACTTCGACACGGTAAAGATTGATCGTTCGTTTCTCCACGACTGCGGCACCCCGAAGGGCATGGCGATGCTCCAGGACATTATCGCCCTGGTTCGAAATCGTGGCCACAAAATCCTGGTCGAAGGGGTGGAGACCGACAAGCAGATGGCGCTTATGCGCGAAATCGGCATAGACAAGGTCCAGGGCTTTCGGGTCGGCCGCCCCGCTCCCGCGGCGAATTTTCAGGCCAAGCGGCCTGTGCAGAAGCGCCCGTTCACTGTCCTCAAGTCCGCGTAGGGGCGTTGCAGGCGCCTACCCCGATGCCTGGCGGCGATAGGTTGACAGCCGAAGTGCAGCCGCTCAGCCAAGCATCGCTCGTCCCTTAAAAAGCTGTGTCTACTGGCCGCCGCTTAATGCGTCCCGGAGCGCCTGGACCTGCCGGTTTAAGGCATCGAGCTGTGCCAGCGTCATGCCCGAGCGCTCGACCAAGGTCTCATTCAGACAATTGCATTGGACGAGCAGCTTGCGGCCGGCGGCGGTCAGATCAACCTGCACCTGGCGCTCGTCGACCTGGCTGCGCTGGCGGGTCACCAGCCCGGCCTGTTCCATTCGCTTGACCAGCGGCGTGACCGTGCTCGATTCCAGTGCCAGCCTGTGTGCGATGGTGCCGACTGACATGCCGTCGGCTTCCCCCAGCGCGTTGAGCACGAGGTACTGCGGATAGGTGATCCCCATCTCGTCCAGCATCGGCTTGTAGGTGCGATTGATGGCCATGCTGGTGGCGTAAAGCGTGAAACAGAGCTGGTTGTCCAACGGGAGAGGCACGATGCATTCCTTCTTGCCGAGGGCGACACCATTTGTGTACCACGGAAAATGATATCGCGATACATATTTCGATAGACAGCGCGTTTGAGCCGCGCTAGCGTATTATTATCGCGATATTTATTGTCGCGACAGCAATTGAAGGGACTTCAAGATGAACCAGATTTCGCAACCCAAAACCGGCTCGGGCAGCGGCACGATCACCACGAAGGACGGAACGCGGATCTACTACAAGGACTGGGGAACCGGTCAGCCTGTTGTCTTCCACCATGGCTGGCCCCTGAGCAGCGATGACTGGGACGCCCAGATGCTTTTCTTCCTGTCAAAGGGCTACCGCGTCATCGCCCATGACCGTCGCGGCCATGGCCGTTCGACGCAGACCGACATCGGCAACGAGATGGACACCTACGCAGCCGATGTCGCGGAACTCGCGGAGCATCTGGATCTCAGGAACGCCATTCACGTCGGCCATTCGACCGGCGGCGGCGAGGTGGCGCGCTATGTCGCCCGGTACGGCTCGCAAGGCCGCATCGCCAAGGCGGTGCTGATCGGCGCGGTGCCGCCGATCATGCTCAAGACCGACGCAAATCCCGGTGGTCTGCCGATAGAGGTGTTTGACGGCTTCCGCTCCGGGGTCGCGGCCAATCGCGCCCAACTTTACATCGATGTTCCCGCCGGTCCGTTCTACGGCTTCAACCGGCCGGGCGCGCAGGTGTCGCAAGGTGTCATCGACAATTGGTATCGCCAGGGCATGATGGGCGGCACCAAGGCGCATTATGACTGCATCAAGGCCTTCTCGGAAACCGACTTTACCGAGGATCTGAAGACAATCGACGTGCCGGTGCTGGTTCTGCACGGCGACGACGACCAGATCGTTCCGATCGCGGACTCAGCCTTGCTGACGATCAAGCTGCTGAAGAAGGGTGAGCTCAAGGTCTACAAGGGCTTCCCGCATGGTATGGCCACGACCCATGCCGAGGTCATCAACGCCGACCTCCTGGCCTTCTTCAAGGCGTAGAGGCCTTCGCTACAGGACGGAAAAGGGCATCCGCTTGACGGCGGATGCCCTCTTTCTCGTTGCCATCGATGAGACTATCGGGCGGCGACTTCGAGCTTTCTTGCTTCGCGCATGTTGGGCAAAAAGACCGTCAGCAGCCCGAGCAGCGGCAGGTACGAGCAAATCTGGAAGACGAAGTCGATGCCCTTCATGTCGGCGACGACGCCGAGCACGGCTGCGGCAATGCCGCCCATGCCAAAGGCGAAGCCGAAGAAGATGCCGGCGATCATGCCGACACGGCCCGGCACCAGTTCCTGCGCGAAGACGACGATGTTGGAGAAGGCCGACGACAGGATCAGGCCGATCAGCACCGTCAGCACCATCGTCCATTCCATGTTGGCGTAGGGCAGTGCCAGCGTGAAAGGCAGCACGCCGACGATCGAGAACCAGATCATCGCCTTCTGCCCGTAGCGGTCGCCGAACGGACCGCCAAGCAGGATGCCCAGCGCCGAGGCGCCGAGGAACAGAAACAGCATGACCTGCGACATCTGCACCGAAACGCCGAACTTATGGATGGAATAGAAGGTATAGTAGCTGGCGAGGCTGGCGATATAGGCGTTCTTGGTCAGCACCAGTAGCGTCAGCACGGCGAGCGCCCACATCACCTTGCGGCGCGGGAAGGGCGAGACGAAGCTCACCGCCTTGCGGGTGGCTTGCGCGGCGCGCATGCGGCTGTACCAGCCGCCGACCTGCCACAGAACGACGATGCCGATCAGCGAGCCGATGGCGAACCAGGAGATGCTGGTCTGGCCGAACGGCACGACGATGAAAGCCGCCAGCAGCGGCCCCATGGACTGGCCGAAATTGCCGCCGACCTGAAACAGCGATTGCGCCAGGCCGAAGCGGCCGCCCGAGGCAAAACGGGCGATGCGCGAGGATTCCGGATGGAAAATGGCCGAGCCGATGCCGATCAGCGAAGCGCCGATCAACAGCAGCGAATAATGTCCGGCATAGGCGAGCACGACCAGGCCGATCAGCGACGACGCCATGCCCCAGGGCAGTGAATAGGGCATCGGGCGCTTGTCGGTGATCATGCCGATCACCGGCTGCAGCAGCGACGCGGTGACCTGGAAGGTGAAGGTCAAAAGGCCGATCTGCCAGAAATCGAGGCCGTAATTGTCTTTGAGAAGCGGATAAATGGCCGATAGCAGCGACTGCATGATGTCGTTGATGCAATGGCAGAAGCTCACCGCCAGGATGACGGTGAAGGCCGTCGCCTGGGCTGATGTGGGGCTGACAGTCGCCGGCGCGGCGACAGCGGTGGCTGTTGTGTCGGTCAAGGCAGGCTCCGTGGTCTTTTCTTGGCGGGCGTATCCCGCGGGGCATGGTCGGCGGTCATTGCCGCACGCCGCCTTATAGGCTGGTTGCCAGGCGACTTCTTTCGTGGTTTGGTCCAATAGTTTCGCAAGTGGGCCATATCCGATGCCGCACGGCCGGGAAATCTTTGCAAAAGGCAAGACCAATCTCGGCCAGTTGCACGAGAGCCGCTGGCAATGGCTGGAGGAAGCGGTCGGGCCGGTCGTCGCGCTGCCGACCGAATATCCCGACGGCTACACCGTGCCGCAGCACCGCCACAGCCGCAGCCAGCTGCTGCATGCTCTGGTCGGCGTCGTTCTGGTGACGACACGCTATGGACGCTGGATGGTGCCGCCCAATCATGCCATGTGGATCCCGGCCGGCACCGAGCATTCCGTTGAAATGCTGGGCGATGTCTCGATGCGTTCGGTCTATGTCATGCCGCAGGCGATCGCGGGACTGCCGGAAGGGCTGCGGGTCGTCGGCGTCACCGACCTCATGCATAGCCTGATCGTGGAATCGGAAAAGCTGCCGCAAGGCGGCGAGCTCGAAGGGCGTGGCGGGCTGATCATGAGCCTGTTGCTGCACGAGATCCCGAACCTGCTGGAGCTGCCGCTTGGCCTGCCGTTCCCGTCCGACCCCAGGCTGGCGGCATTGTGCCGGCGCTTTATCGCGGCGCCTTCGCCGCATGCGACGATCGACGAATGGGCCGAGGCCGTCGGCATGAGCCGCCGTTCCTTCACGCGCGCCTTCCATCGCCAGACCGGATTGTCATTGTCGACATGGCGCCAGCAGGCCTGCCTGTTCGCGGCGCTGCCACGGCTGGCCGATGGCGAACCGATCACGCGGGTGGCGCTCGATCTCGGCTATGACAGCGTGCCGGCCTTCATCACCATGTTCAAACGCATGTTGGGCACGTCGCCGCGCGGTTATATGCGCGGCGCACGCGACAGCGAAAGCATGCGCCGCATCAGCGGTCCAGCCTAGACCCGAGGCCGGTCCTCCAGGGGCCGGGCACGGGTCTACCCTGACGCAATGAGCTGTGTCAGGCGGCGGCTTTTTCGCTCGCGATCTGGTCAAGCACGGCCACAGTTTCATCCGACAGCTTCAAATCGGCGGCGGCCAGGTTCTCGCGCAGATGCCCGACCGACGAGGTGCCGGGAATGAGCAGGATGTTGGGCGCGCGCCGCAGCAGCCAGGCAAGCGCCACCTGCATCGGCGTCGCGCCGAGCTTTGCAGCGACATCCGACAGTGCCGTCGACTGCAACGGTGAAAAGCCGCCAAGCGGGAAGAACGGAACATAGGCGATGCCGTCGCGGGCCAGATCATCGATCAGAGCATCATCCTCGCGATGCGCGAGATTGTACTGGTTCTGCACGCAGACGATGTCGGCGATGCGGCGCCCGTCGGCGATCTGCCTTGGCGTGACGTTGCTGAGGCCGATGTGGCGCACCAGGCCTTGCCGCTGAAGCTCGGCGAGCGCCGTGAGTTGCGGCTCGAGCGAGCCTTCGACAGGCCCATGAATGCCAAGCATGCTGCGAAGGTTGACCACTTCGAGCCTGTCCAGGCCGAGATTGCGCAGGTTATCGTGCACGGCCTGCGCCAGTTCCTTGGGCGACATCGCCGGGATCCACGATCCGTCCGCGCCGCGCCGGGCGCTGATCTTTGTGACGATGGTGAGATCGTCGGAATAGGGGTGCAACGCTTCGCGGATGATCTGGTTGGTGACGTGCGGGCCATAGAAGTCGCTGGTGTCGATATGGTTGACGCCGCTGGCCACCGCCTCGCGCAGCACGGCAATCGCGCCGTCGCGATCCTTGGGCGGCCCGAACACGCCCGGTCCGGCAAGCTGCATGGCGCCGTAGCCAAGGCGGTTCACGGTGCGGCCGCCAAGTTTGAATGTTCCGGCTTTGCTGATGGTCATTGGTCCGTCTCCTGTGCGTGGACCCTGCATATAGACAAGGCCAGCCTGCGCGATAATATGATGCAATCAGCACAGGCTGTGCGGAAAGGTGAACAATGGCGACGGACCTTGGCGATCTCGCGGCGTTCGTTGCCGTGGCGCGTGCCGGCGGCTTTCGCGAGGCGGCGCGGGCAAGCGGCAGCAGCGCCTCCAGCCTCAGCGAAACCATACGCCGGCTCGAAACCGGGCTCGGTGTGCGGCTCCTCAACCGCACCACGCGCAGCGTGGCGCCGACGGAAGCCGGCGCGCGCCTGCTCGAGCGGCTCGGCCCGGCGCTGGGCGAGGTCGAGGCCGCGCTGGACGTGGTCAATGGTTTTCGCGACCGGCCGGCGGGCACGCTCAGGCTCAACGTGCCGGTCGTTGCGGCACGGCTCATCCTGCCGCGGATCGTGCCGCCCTTCCTCGCCGCCTTTCCCGACATCCGGCTCGAGGTCATCGCCGACGATGCTCTCGTCGATGTGCTGGCAGTCGGCTGTGATGCGGGCATCCGCTATGGCGAGTTGCTGGAGCAGGATATGATCGCCATTCCGATCGGCCCGCGCGAGCAGAGTTTCGCGCTTGCAGCGTCGCCGGCCTATCTCGACCAGCGCGGCCGGCCTGCCCACCCGCGCGACCTGCTCGATCACGCCTGCCTGCGGGGCCGCTTTGCCAGCGGTGCGATGACCGTGTGGGAATTCGAACGCGATGGCGAGGTGGTGAAGGTGGACCCGACAGGTCCGCTGATCGTTCGCATCGGCGGTGCGATCGACCTTGCCGTCGATGCGGCGGTCGCCGGTTGCGGCATCATCAGCCTGTTCGAAGACTGGCTGCGGCCGTATTTCGACAGCGGCGCCCTGGAGCCGGTGATTGAACCCTGGTGGCAGCGCTTCTCAGGCCCGTTTCTCTATTACCCGGGCCGCCGGCTGCTACCCGCACCGCTGCGCGCCTTCATCGATTTCACCAGCACGATGCGATGGGGGTGATCGCCTTAACGACGGGAACCGTCGATGCCGTCAGTCGGCCTTGGTCCAGCTGAAAACAAGCCATTTGTAGCGTGACGTCTCTTCAGGCTCCGCCGTGTAGGTCATCTGCATGTCGCCGCCCTGCGCGTAAATGTCGAGCCTGGGCGCGGTATCCAGGTCGAGCCACAGGGAATCGTTCTTGAAAGACCATGTCCCACACCAGACGCATGGCCCGGACGTGGCGTCGCCCGGCTGGTGAAAATTGTAACGGCCGTCCGCCGTGATCTCCAGGTAGTCGAAGGCGCCGTAAAACGCGGTCACCGTCTGCTGAAACTCGGTCGCGGCCGTTTCCTGGTCTGGCTTCGCCGGCTCTTTCAGATCACGCGGCGGCCGGATAGCGGATCCCGCGATGCTCCATTTGCCAATGAAGTCCTTTTGCGTGGGAAGATATTCCGTCTGAGCCTGCGCGGTCGAAATCGGAGCGATCGTCGGCGTAAGGACTACGCCGGCCACGCCCGTTGCCAGCAGCATCGCCGCGATGCTTGCTGCCTTGAATCGCTTCGGCATCCGGTGCGTTCCTTTCGCGACGGTGTTTGGGATGGTTACGGGGCAGATTCTCTATGGACGCCCAAGAAGCCTAGTCGAACAGGCTGGACACCGATTCCTCGGTCGCGGTGCGCGAGATGGCTTCGCCCATCAGGTCGGCGATCGAGATGACGCGGATATTGGGCGCGTCGAGCACCGCCTGGGTCGGCTGGATGGAATCGGTAATGACCAGTTCCTGCAGCTTCGAGCCGCTGATACGGGCAACGGCGCCGCCCGACAGCACGCCGTGGGTGATGTAGGCGGTGACGCTGGTGGCGCCATTGGCCAGCAGCGCATCGGCTGCATTGCACAGCGTGCCACCCGAATCGACGATGTCGTCGATCAGCAGGCAGTCCTTGCCGGCGACCGCGCCGATAATGTTCATGACTTCCGACTCGCCTGGACGCTCGCGGCGCTTGTCGACGATGGCAAGCTGGGCGTCGAAGCGCTTGGCCAGCGCACGCGCCCGCACCACGCCGCCAATGTCGGGCGACACGACGACGACATTGCCCAGCTGTTTGTATTTCGCCTTCACGTCGCGGGCCATCACCGGCACCGAGAACAGATTGTCGGTCGGAATGTCGAAGAAGCCCTGGATCTGGCCGGCATGGAGGTCCAGCGTCAACACGCGATCGACACCGGCCCGGGTGATCATGTTGGCGACCAGCTTGGCCGAGATCGGTGTGCGGCCCGAGGCGCGGCGATCCTGCCTGGCGTAACCGAAATAAGGAATGACCGCCGTGATGCGCTTGGCCGACGAGCGCATGAAGGCGTCGATCATGATGAGCAGTTCCATCAGGTGATCGTTTGTCGGGAACGATGTCGACTGCAGGATGAAGACATCCTCGCCGCGCACATTTTCCTGGATCTCGACGAAGATTTCCTGGTCGGCGAAGCGCCGGACGCTGGCTTTGCCCAGCGGAACATTGAGGTAGCGGGCGACCGCTTCGGCCAAAACCCTGTTGGAATTGCCGGCGAAGAGTTTCATGCACCGTTCCTGGTGGAGGATTTCTTCGGGCTTTTAGCGGCCCGCGCCGGTATTGCAAGCGCCGTCATCGGGAATCCGCCGGCTAATCCTAGGAAATGTTCGTGCGGTGGCACATCGGCGCCATCTCAGCCGGCTCCGCCGCCAAGCCAGGAGGCGAACTGGTCGATGGTCTGGTCGGCGATCGCCTGCATGGTTGCCGGCGCAACCGCCTTCCAGCTGTCGCCGCCATTGACCGAGGGGGCCTTCATCTGGCCGTTGATGCGATGCAGCCTGTTTCCCGATGGGTCATAGACGTCCCAGACATAGATAACGGTGGTGTCCTTGCCTTCGGAAATCGCAGAGAAATAGCCCTTCAGCACATGTGTCGCGGTCTGGTCGGCGCTGCCGGCAAGCGTGATGCCGCGCTGCTTGGCCCGCGTCTGCAGCTCCGCCGTCAACGGCGTTGCCGCCTCCACCGAGGCGCCGACGATCGGCGCGATCTGCAGGCGGGTCTTGGTCAGCACCGCCGCGCTTGCCGCAGAGGCGGCTGGCGCCGAGGTGACGGGCGCGCCAGTTGCCGGGGCAAGGGTGGTTGCGGCCGTGCCGCCCGGGGCCATCGACTGCGTCGAAGTCGGCGGCGGCGTGATAGCCGATGGTTCGAGAACGTCCTTGGCGTTGGTGCAGGCAGCCAGCGCGAGCGCGGCGAGCAATGACACGGTCGTCACATGCGATCGTCTCATTTGCCTGATAACTCCTTGGCGAAGAACGCCTCCCATTATGGATTCACTGTACGATCAAGTCGAGATCATGGCGTGAAAGCGGCTTTGGCTGGGATTCGGTGGTCAGATAGGTGCGGCCAAGGGTCATCGCGGTCTCGGTTTCGGAGTCCATGATGATCATGTGGGCGAACAGCGTCATATTGGGCGCGATCGGCTCGGGATTGCCCTGGTAGAACATCGGCATATCCATCCAGGATGGGGTAAAGCGGGCGCCCAGCGAATAGCCGCAGGCGTTGAGCCGGTGCTTGGTCAGCCCATGCGCCTCCATGGTGCGGGCGTGCGCGTCGAAGACGTCGCCAAAGGTGTTTCCCGGCGTCATCGCCTTTTCGACGGCTAACAATGCGGCGCGGGCGGCGTCAAAAAGCTCCTGATGGCGTTTCGACACCTTGCCGGTCAGCACCGTGCGCATCATCGCGGCATGGTAGTGGTGGAAGACGCCGGCCCATTCGAGCGTCAGCTGGTCGTTCTTGGTCAGCTTGCGGCGTCCGGCCTTGTAGCGGCAAAGCAGCGCGTCGGTGCCGGAGCCGATGATGAACTCGTTGGCCGGATAATCGCCGCCGCCGGCAAAGACGGCACCTTGCATGGCGGCCAGGATCAAGGCCTCGTCGCCGCCTTGCTTGATCAGCGGCAAGGCCGCGTCCAGCGCGTCGTCGGCGAGATTGGCGGCCTTCTCTGCCTTGGCGATCTCAGCCGGGCTCTTGAACAGGCGCAGCCGGTTGACGATGCCTGAGGCGTCGGCGATCTGGCCGAAGGTCTGCAACTGCTCGTCAAGGCGGCGGCCATTGAAGGCGGTCAGGCCGTGGGTGTCGTATTCGACGCCAATGCGGGCGCCGAGCAGGTTGAGTTCATTGAGCAGATTGCGCAGGTCGACCGCCGGATTGGCGCCGTTGCGATCGGTCCACAGCACGATGTTGTCGATGATCGATGTCTGGCGCGCCTGGCGCAGGTCGGCCGAACGGGTCAAAAGTACCATCGAACCGTCGGCCTTGACCACCATGCACTGGAAGAAGCAGAAGCCGAACGTGTCGTAGCCGGTCAGCCAATACATGCTTTCCTGCGCAAACAGCAGGATGGCGTCGAGCTTCTTTTCGGCCATCTCGATGATCAGCCGGTCGCGCCGGGCGTCGAATTCCGATCGTTCAAAATGCAGCGCCATTATTCCCTCTCCAAAACAATTGCCGAAACCTGCCGGCCATAATCAGGCTCCTTGCGGTGCGTGGTGCGCCGGTAGGAGTAAAACAGATCTTCCTCGGCATAGGTGCAGCGGCCGAGCCCTTCAGCGGTGACGCCAGCCTTCTTCAGCCGGTCGATCGTGTAGAGATTGAGGTCGAACATCGCGTGGCCGGGCTGCGCGGAAGGCTCGAAATACCTGTCGTTTTCGGCGTCGGCCTCGACGAAGCGCGCGATGAACTCAGGCCCGACCTCGTAGTTTTCGGGGCCGATAGACGGTCCAAGCACGGCAACGATGCGCTCACGGCGGGCGCCAAGGCCTTCCATGGCCAGGATGGTGTTTTCCAGCACGCCGGTGAAAGCGCCTTTCCAACCGGCATGGGCCGCACCGATGACACGCATCTCCGCATCCGCGAACAGGACCGGGCCGCAATCGGCGGTCGAGGCGCCGATGGCAATGCCGGGCCGGTCGGTGACGATGGCGTCGGCCTTTGGCCGCTCGCCGGCAAAAGGCTCCCTGGCGACGATGACATCGGGCGAATGGATCTGCCACGCTGTGAGGAGATGCGTTGCCGGCACGCCCATCCAGGCTGCGACACGGCCACGATTCTCGGCGACCAGCGCCTGGTCGTCATCCGAGCCGGAGCCGATGTTGAGGCCCTGGTAGATGCCGGTGGAAACGCCGCCGGCGCGGGTGAAATAGCCGTGGCGGATGCCTTGCGCCTGCGCCTTGTCCAGCAGCGGCGACCGAACGGGATCCGGTTTGGTCTGATTGAGCATGCGGGCGTTGTTGTCCGTGTGGGCTGTTTCGTCAAGGTGAAGTTCCGGGGGCGGCTCGGCCTTCACAGGGCGGCAGATTGGGAGAGACCGCAGCAAAAAGTCAATCCGCCAGGGGAAATGGCGCGACTGCAATGCCGCCGGGCAGGATGGCTAGCACCTTGAACAGATCGCCCATGGCCTGCGGACCCGCAAGGCGTTCGACTTGCGCCGAGATTGCCTCCCGGCCCGCTTCATCGGCCGAGGCGCCGAGCTGGCCGGCACGTTCGAGCAATCCCATCGCGATCAGGAAGCCGCCTTGCGTTGACAGGTGAGCATCAAGGCCATGCGCACGTGCCGTGGCGGCAAGGGCGTGAAAATCGACATGAGAGGTGAGGTCGGCCTCGCCGGGATTGGCCAGCACATCTTCGTGACTGTGCTGGCGCAAGGCCTGCAACGTGTCGCCGATACCGGGCTGAAGGTGGCCATAGTCAAGAAACAGGCCGGCGCCGCCATGCCTGGCGATGCGTTCGGCGAGGGCCGTCATCAAGGCGGTGCGGGCGGGCGCGATCTCGACGATCGCGCCCTGCGGGGCATGTTCGGCGTCAGTGGGCAGCAATGCCGCCTCGACCGAACCGGCGCCGGCGAAGAAGCGCAGCGCGTCATCATCATCAAGCCCGACCATGCGTTCGCGCCAGCCGGCGCCGGCGCGGATGAACTGGCGCACCGGCACGGCATCGAACAGCTCGTTGCCGACGATGAACAATGGTGTTCGCGGCAATGTGTCGATGGTCTCGTGCCAATCCATTTTCGCCTGCAGGCCGGAAAGCGTCTGCTTCTGCACCTCGGTGAGGCGCGGGCTGGTCTCGACCAGGGCGAAGGATGCGGCGGTGCTCAACGTCGGATCGAGCCGCGACAAGGTGCGGAGCATGTCCTTCATCAGCGTGCCGCGGCCGGGGCCGATCTCGGCGATGGTGACCGGCTTGGGCCGGCCTGCCGCCAGCCAGGCCTGGTAAAGCCAGACGGCAACCAGTTCACCGAACATCTGGCTGATCTCCGGCGCGGTGATGAAGTCGCCGGCAGCGCCGAAGGGCTCGCGTGTCGTGTAGTAGCCGTCCCTCGGGTCGAACAGGCAAAGCGCCATGTATTCGTTGACCGGAATGGGCCCCAGGGCCTCGATCAGATCGACGATGCGGGTCTTCAGCCGGGTCATGCCGGCTGCGGTTGCGTCACCGGTTTGGCTGTCGCCATCGCCCAGATGCCGGCCAGCACCATTGGCAATGACAGGATCATGCCCATGGTCAGCCAGTTGGTGCCAAGGAGATAGCCGAGCTGCTGATCCGGTTCGCGGAAGAACTCGACGAAGATGCGTGACAGGCCATAGCCGCAGATGAAGGCGCCGCCGACGAAACGCGGCGTCTTCAGCTTGAAGCGCGAATGGGTGAGGATGCGCAGGACGATGAACAGAACCAAGCCTTCCAGCAGAGCCTCGTAAAGCTGGCTCGGATGGCGGGTGAAGGGGCCGCCATTGGGGAATTCGATCGCCCATGGCACATCGGTCGGCCGGCCCCAGAGTTCGGAATTGATGAAGTTGGCGACACGCACAAGGCCAAGGCCGACCGG
The DNA here is from genome assembly GCF_015500075.1 of Mesorhizobium sp. INR15. Lineage (NCBI taxonomy): Bacteria > Pseudomonadati > Pseudomonadota > Alphaproteobacteria > Hyphomicrobiales > Phyllobacteriaceae > Mesorhizobium > Mesorhizobium sp. INR15. Next base: position 2,459,306 of record NZ_CP045496.1, read on the forward strand.
CACGCCTGCGGCCACGACATCGAACAGCGACCATGTACGGATGCCGCGCTTGAAGGAGAACAGCGTCATGGCGAGGATGACGCCAAGCAGGCCGCCATGGAACGACATGCCGCCTTGCCAGACCGCGACGATGTCGAGCGGGTGGGCGATGTAGCGCGGCAGGTCGTAGAACAGCACGTAGCCGGTGCGCCCGCCCAGCACGACACCGATGGCTGCCCAGATGATGAAATCATCGAGGTCTATAGGCTTCATCGGCAGGACGCCGTTGGGCCAAAGCTTGGGATTGGTGACCAGCCGCTTGGCATACCACCAGGCGAAGAGAATGCCGACGATGTAGCCGACGCCGTACCAATGCACCGCCAGCGGCCCGATCTGGATCAGGATCGGGTTGATCTGGGGGAAGGGCAGGGAGGCGAGCGGCAGCAGGAAATATTCGTTCAACTGATAACTCTCGGTTGCGATCGGCGCGGACCATGCGGCAGGGTTTTGGCAGGGTCAAGGCAGAGTGACCGCAGTCAATCGTCGCAAGACGGGATCGACCGAGGTCTGGCGCGCCAGGCGCAATATGCAACCTGTCCATGCCCTTAGCCCGGACGGCTGAGGTCAGTCCTGATGCCTGGCGGTCACCAATTGCCGCAACGCATCATTGATCCTGTCCTGCCAGCCTGGACCATCTTCCTGGAAATGGTCCAGCACGGCTCGATCGATCCTGATCGAAACAAGTTCTCTGACATTCGGTGCGGCGGAGGGCTCGCGAACCGGGGGTGCCGGCTTTTTGACCGGCTTGAAGGCGGCTTCGGCGGCTTCAAATGGATTTGTTGGTCGGCGTGGGGGCGTTGCCATTGGTTGACCCTGACTGAGGCACCTCGTGCCTGACGGAATATGGAGTGAAGCATTAGAGTAGGCGATTTGGCACCGTCGCGTATAGTCTTGAAGAACGTGCGCCATAGCAGCGCAGATGGGCCAAGTTTCGGCCTGGTGACGCCCCATGGCCGTGCAACGTTCTTGCATTCGAGGCGCGGCACCACTACGTCATTTCGAGCAAGCGAGGATTTGCCATGTCGACCGGACCGAACCGCATTCTCGATGAATTCGCCAAGCTGATGACCGACGCCGCTGGTGCCGCTCAGGGCGTGCGCCGTGAGGTGGAGACCGCTTTCAAGGGTCAGGCCGAGCGCATTCTCAACACCATGGACGTGGTGCAGCGCGAAGAGTTCGAAGCCGCGCGCGAGATGGCGGCCAAGGCGCGGGAAGAAAACAGCCGGCTCGCCGAGCGTATCGAGGCGCTTGAGGCGAAGCTTGCCGAACTGACCGGACAGGCCACACCGGCGGTTGCGGCGAAGCCCCGGCCAAAAAAATAATCGTTAAACTTTTCCACAAAGCACAATCCTAAAAAGCGCTTTGCCGTGAATCGCTTAACGGCATTGCATGAATCTTTGTGACAGCGCCTTTCCACATGCGAATGACGCAGTGCGAAAAATTGGGCTGTTCACGCGACTCCCGATCAATAGACTGAATTTGTTGCATGATTCGGAGCAGGGTCATGTCGCCGGGCGGTGGGGTTCGGTCTGGGGTCTTTGTGTCGAGAAGTCCTGGCCGTCCGAGTTCTAGACAAGATTGTTCGTTGTGTGTGCCCTCCCGCGGAGCGTGTGGCGGCGCTCCTTAGAACGACAGGAAGCATTCCATGGAACTTCTCGAACTCGAAGTGTCCCGCGAAATTCATCCGGTGGATGTGATCGAGCAGGTGGCCCACAACAATGACTGGTCCTTTGAACGGGCCGGCGATGACGAGATTTCGATCTCGGTTGCCGGCAGCTGGACCGACTATCATGTGTCCTTCTCCTGGATGGAGGATTTCGAGGCGCTGCACCTGGCCTGCGCCTTTGACATCAAGGTGCCGGAAACCCGCGCGCTGGAAGTGATGCGGCTGTTGTCGCTGATCAACGAACAGATGCTGTTTGGCCATTTCGACCTCTGGGAGCAGGAAGGCGCGATCATGTTCCGCCAGTCGCTGCTGCTGGCCGGCGGGGTCGAGCCATCGAGCCAGCAGGTCGAGGTGCTGCTGTCCTCGGCGCTTGAAGCCTGCGAATGCTATTTCCAGGCTTTCCAGTTTGTCGTCTGGTCGGGAACCTCGGCCAAGGATGCGCTGGCCAGCGTGCTGTTCGAGACCCACGGAAACGCTTGAGCCAGATGAGTTCCAGCAGCGAGCGCAAGCCCGAGATCAGCTTTGCCGATTTCGATCGTGTCGACATCCGTGCCGGCACGATCGTCGAGGCCGAGCCGTTTCCTGAGGCGCGCAAGTCGGCATTCAAGCTGAAGATCGATTTCGGCGCCGACATCGGGGTGAAGAAATCCTCGGCGCAAATCACCAAATACTATGCGCCAGAAACGCTGATCGGCCGTCAGGTCTTCGCGGTAGTCAATTTCCCGCCGCGCCAGATCGGGCCGTTCATGTCGGAAGTGCTGACGCTGGGTTTTCCCGATGAGGAAGGCGCGGTTGTGCTCGGTGCGATCGAGCGCAAGGTGCCGGATGGTGGGCGGCTGTTTTAGGATGCGTTGATATTCAGGTGATGCCGGCCTGCGAACGGCGGTCTCCTGCGCTTCCGGTGCTCACGTACCCAAACGTACGCTGCGCTCCGGTTCTCGGAGCCCACCATTCTCGACTCGGCCTGACCTGAATCTCAACACATCCCAGGCTGCAACAACTCCTAGGCAGCCAGCTTTCGCGTCGTTCCCAGCGCTTCCTCGACCGTGTCTAGGAACATCTCCGCGCAGGCTTTCCAGCTGTAGCGCATGGCGCGTTCGCGTGCCTGGGCGCGGTCGACGTGAAGTGCCGCGAGTGCCGCTTCCCGGAGATCGGTTGACACCGCGCCGCCAAAACCATCACCGACGATGTCGATCGGCCCGGTGACGGGATAGGCGGCGACGGGCGTGCCGCTGGCCAGCGCCTCGATGATGACGTTGCCGAACGTGTCGGTGCGGCTGGGGAAGACGAAGACATCAGCCGAGGCATAGATCTCGGCCAGTTCATCATTGGGCCGGTGACCGAGGAAATGGGCTTGCGGGTATTTTGCCTTGAGTTTGGCGAATTCTGGACCTTCACCGACAATGACCTTGCTGCCGGGCAAGTCGAGATCGAGGAAAGCGCTGAGGTTCTTCTCGATGGCAACGCGGCCAACGCAGAGGAAGATGGGACCCGGAAAGCCGAGGTCCTTCTTCTTTTCCGGGCGGAAGTGGTCGGTGTCGACGCCACGCGTCCAGGGTCTCAGCTTGTTGAAGCCGCGCGAGGCGAGATCATCGGCCAAGGACTGCGTGGCCACCAGCGTGCCCTGGCCGGAATTGTGGAAGTCGCGCAGCCAGCGGTAGGCCCAGCTTTCCGGCACCGGCAGGCGGGCGCTCAGATATTCGGGAAAGCGGGTGTGGTAGCTGGTCGTGAACGGACGGCCGGCATTGCGGCAATAACGCCGCGCCATGATGCCGAGCGGGCCTTCGGTGACGATGTGGATATGGTCGGCCTTGCGGGCATCGATCAGGCGCGCGACGTTGCCGGGCGTGGTCAGCGCCAGCCGGATATCGGGATAGGTTGGCAGGGGCAGCGTGCGAAAGATGTTCGGCGTCAGGAAATCGACCGCGACGTCGAAGGATTTCAGCGTCTCGGTGAGCCGTTCCAGCGTGTGGACGACGCCGTTGACTTGCGGGCGCCAGGCGTCGGTAACCATCAGTATGCGCATGGCGGCCCTTAGCTTGAAAGGTTCATTGCCTTGTTACGATGGCGGAACGGCGACCACGCGGCGAGGCTCGCTTCGCTCCAGCGCACCCGAACGGGCACAGGGTCGAAGTGAGGCGGCAAGGCCGAATCAAGTGATGTCGCGCGCTTCATGCGCGCTCTTCACCATGGTTTCATGACGGGCGGATGAAGCCCTAACCGCTGGCCAGCGGCAGAGCAGTGCGGTTCAGGTCAGGCCGGGACCTTGATGACGGCGCGCAAGCCGCCAAGCGGGCTGTCGTCGAGCATGATGTCGCCGCCGTGGCTGCGGGCAATGTCGCGGGCGATGGAAAGGCCGAGGCCGGTGCCGCTGGCGTCGAGATTGCGCGCCTCGTCCAGCCGCACGAAGGGCTTGAACACATCCTCGCGCCTGTCGGCCGGAATGCCGGGGCCATCATCGTCGATGGTGACGAGAAGCGAGCCCCGGCCATGATTGGCGGTCACTTCAACCGTCTTGGCATAGCGGAAGGCATTGCCGATGACGTTGGACATCAGCCGCGCGAAGGCGTGCGGCCTCACATGCACGTCACGGTCGCCGGCCAGCGTGGTCGACAGCTTGCGCTTGCGCAGCTTGGCCTCTTCACTGAGCTTCTGGAAATAGGCCTCGAGATCGAAACGGCCGGCGTCTTCCGATGCCTCGCCGCGCGCGAAGGCGAGGTAACCCTCAAGCATCGACTGCATGTCGTCGATGTCCTGGTCGAGCGCCTTGGTGTCGGCCCGGCTGCCGGCCAGCGCCAGCTGCAGCTTGAAGCGGGTGAGAATGGTTCTGAGGTCATGGCTGACGCCGGTCAGCATGGCGGTGCGCTGCTCGATCTGGCGTTCGATGCGCTCGCGCATCTGGATGAAGGCGAAACCGGCGCGACGCACCTCTTCGGCGCCACGCGGACGGAAATCGCGCGGCATCGGCCGGCCCTTGCCGAAGCTTTCGGCGGCTTCGGCCAGCGTCAGGATCGGCCGGATCTGGTTGCGCAGGAAGGGGATGGCGATCATCAGAAGCACCAGCGAGGTGCCGACCATCCAGATCAGGAAAATGTGGGTGTTGGAAGCATAGGCCTGGCTGCGGCGCACGAAGACGCGCAGCACCTTGCCCTCAAGCTGGACGCGGACTTCGACGATGTTGGAATTGCCGACCGTATCGATCCAGAAGGGACGGTTGATCTGGCGGGTGATCTCCGATGACAAGGCTTCGTCGAGGATCGAGAAGAAAGGTTTGGGGCCGGGCGGCGGCAGCGGATCGGGCGGCAAGAGGTCGATCTTCAGCTGCATGCGGTCCTGGGCGACGCGGATGATGTTGGCGTAGTCGGCGTCGTGCGGATAGGTCTCCATCATGTCGATGATGGCGGCGATGTCGCGCACCGTGGCCTGCGACAGGCGCTGCGTCACGGTTGCCCAATGGCGTTCCATGAAGACAAAGGCGACAACCGATTGCAACAGGATCATCGGCGCGATGACGATGATCAGCGAGCGGGCATAGAGCCGCTTGGGCATGTAGAGCGAAACGAGGCGCCAGAACCGGTTCCAGGCGCGCGGTACCGCCTTCAGCGTGCGCGTCGCGCGAGCGCTCAAGCCGCCATCTCCCGGCTGTTGCAGTTCCGTGGTTGCCATTCGATCTTTTCGCTCGTCAGCGGCCGCTTAGCAAAGCGCCGCGAACGACATCCTATTCCACGCTGAGCCGATACCCAATACCGCGCACGGTCTGCAGCCACACCGGGTTGGATGGATCGCGCTCGATCTTGCGGCGCAGCCGGTTGATCTGGACGTCGATGGTGCGTTCGCCGACGTCGGATTCGTCACCGACCAGTTCGTGACGCGGGATGGTTTCGCCGGCCCGCGCGGCGAAGATCGCCAGAATCTCCTGCTCGCGGTCGGTCAGTTTCAGGGCCTCGCCACCACGCTTCAGCTCGCGCCTGGCGATCTGGAACGTGTAGGGCCCGAAGACAAGCTGCTCGACCTTGGGTGTCGTCGCCGGGCCGCCCCGGCGCAGGATGTTGTTGATGCGCAGGATCAGTTCGCGCGGGTCGAAAGGCTTTGGCAGATAGTCATCGGCGCCGGCCTCCAGTCCGTTGATGCGGCTGTCGGTTTCCGACAGCGCCGTCAGCATCAGGATCGGCACGGTCTTCTCGGCACGCAGCGACTTGGTCAGGTCGACGCCGCTTTCGCCCGGCATCATTACATCGAGCACCAGAAGGTCGAAGTCCAAGCCGGCGAGCTTGCGCCGGGCTTCACCGGCATTGCCGGCGACGGTGACGCGAAAGCCGTTTTCGGTCAGATACTGCTTGAGCAGGTTGCGGATGCGGGTGTCGTCGTCGACCACCAGCAGATGCGGGGCATCATCGTCCGGTGCGGCCGGACCGCTTTCAATGTTCTCCATGGCTTTTCCCTCTAGCCGGTCCAACGTCGATCTGCGCTCTTAGTTCCGGATTGACCATCGCCTCAAGGAAACGTTCAACCAAGGCGCGTTCCGGATTTCCGGAATCTTCCAATGCAGCATGGATGCGGCGTGACTGTGGCCGTGCCAGCGCCAGTGCCAGCGCACGGCCCTTGGCGGTCGGGTAGAGTTCGCGCTGGCGGCGGTCACGCGGCCCCTGCAACTGGACGATATGATCGGTGTCGATGAGCTGCTTGAGCACGCGCGCCAGGCTCTGCTTGGTGATCTTCAACACGTCGAGCAATTCGGCGACCGTCAGGCCTGGCCTGCGGTTGACGAAATGCAGCACGCGGTGATGCGCGCGGCCGAAGCCGTAATCGGCCAGGATCTGGTCCGGATCGGAGGTGAAGTCGCGATAGGCGAAGAAGAACAGTTCGATGATGGCGAAGTCGATGCCGTCCTCGTCGGTGATGGCCGTCCTGATCGGTTTTCCGGCTGCTTGGCTTCGATCCGTCATCATTTCTCCGTAGGAAAGGAAGATTATGTCAGTACTATTGACGTAATTTCCCTGCAATGGTAATTTTTGACAAGCTTTTCGGCGGATTGCGAACGAAAAGGCAAGGCGAAGCCGTTTTTCCGGAACTTCCTGAGTTTGCCAGAGCACGGATATCCGCTTACGCTTCAAAGCATTGGTCAGCCCTCGCCAAGCATGGCTCGGCCGACATGAAACACGCAACGGCACAAGACTAGGCGGGCAGGGGCCCGTGGGAGGTTATGATGGCATCCGTTCCCTTCGATCAGTTGGACGGCTTTATCTGGATGAACGGCGAATTCGTCAAATGGGGCGACGCCAAGGTTCATGTGCTGACCCATGGTCTGCACTACGCCAGCGCGGTTTTTGAAGGCGAGCGCGCTTACGGCGGTGCGATCTTCAAGCTGAACGAGCATACCGAGCGCCTGCATGAATCGGCGCGGCTGCTTGGGTTCAAGATTCCCTATTCGGTCGCCGAACTCAACGATGCTTCGACCACGCTTTTGAAGAAGCAGGGTTTCCAGGACGCCTATGTGCGGCCGATCGCCTGGCGCGGCAGCGAGCAGATGGGCGTCTCGGCGCAGAACAACCGCATCAATGTGTCCATCGCCATCTGGCAATGGCCGAGCTATTTCGACCCGGCGCAGAAGCTGAAAGGCATCCGTCTCGACATGGCGGAATGGCGCCGGCCGGATCCACGCACCGCACCGTCGAAGTCGAAGGCCGCCGGCCTCTACATGATCTGCACCATGTCCAAGCATGCCGCAGAGGCCAGGGGCTATGCCGATGCCATGATGCTCGACTGGCGTGGCCAGGTCGCCGAGGCAACCGGCGCCAACATCTTCTTCGTCAAGGACGGCAAGATCCATACGCCGAAGCCGGACTGCTTCCTTGACGGCATCACCCGCCGCACGGTCATCGGCCTGGCCAAGGACCGTGGCCTGGAAATCATCGAACGCGCCATCATGCCGGAAGAACTGGAAGGCTTCGAGCAGTGTTTCCTGACCGGAACCGCGGCGGAAGTAACGCCGGTTTCGGAGATCGGCCCTTACCGATTCGAGGTTGGTGAAATCGCCAAGACATTGATGAATGACTACTCAGCGGCCGTTCAGCCAAAGCAAGCGATCGCCGCGGAATAACGATAGTCACAGCTTTTCCAGCAAGCAGGGGCGGTTTTCAGGCCGCCCCTTTTATTTCAGCATCTGCGCATTTGACTTTCGTCCAATTCGGCGTCTCATGATGGTGTCGGCCCGGGAGGCTGGCAGCTATGGAGGGACTAGTAATATGGACATGAACACGCTTCTTCCGATCATTGTACAAGTGATTACGGGCGTCATCGGTGGTCAGGCGATCGGTGTGGCGCTCAAGAACGCGGCGATGGGCCAGCTTCCCAAAATCCTGGGCGGTGCCATTGGCGGCGTCGGCGGCGCGGCGATCCTCGGCAGCCTGCTTGGCGGCGGCACGATCGATCCGGCGGCGGCTGCCACGGCAGCTGGTGGCCTGGGCAGCGTTCTGGACCTCAAGAACATCGTTGGCGGTGCCGGCGGCGGCGCGATCCTGACCGGCATTCTGGGCGCGGTCATGGGCGCGATGAAGAAGTAAGCCTCACGGTCTCGGATTTTCGCATGGGCGGCTTCGGCCGCCCATTTCTGTTTCGCGGATACTCTCTGTTCGATTTTTCAAGGTGGACGCCTTTCTCCCGCGCCTCTACATCGAGGCTGAGGCAGCGAAAGGACGATCATGGGTCAGCTCAATGCCGGCATCGTGCCGGTCACACCGTTCCAGCAGAACTGCACCATCCTGTTCGACATGGACGACAAGCAGGGCGTCGTTGTCGATCCGGGCGGCGATATCGACAAGGTGCTGGCGGCGCTGAAGGAAAACGCGATTACTGCCGGTGCGATCTGGATCACGCATGGTCATATCGATCACGCCGGCGGCGCCATGGATTTGAAAGACGCACTCGGGGTCGAGATCATCGGTCCGCATGAGGACGACAAGCCGCTGCTCGCCAATCTCGAAAACCAGGCGAAGCGCTTCGGCATCACCGACACCGTGCGCAACTGTGTTCCCGACCGGTTTCTCAGCGAAGGCGAGACGGTGTCTTTTGGCCAGCATGTATTCGAGGTGTTGCATTGCCCAGGCCATGCGCCCGGCCATGTCGTCTACTACAATCGCGCGGCCAAGTTCGCCCATGTCGGCGACGTGCTGTTTCGTGGTTCCATAGGGCGCACCGACCTGCCGGGTGGAGATCATGCGGCGCTGATCGCCTCGATCAAGAACAAGCTCCTGCCGCTCGGCGACGACATAGGCTTCATTTGCGGTCACGGGCCGGGCGGCCGTTTCGGGGAAGAACGGCGGACGAATCCGTTCTTGACCTGACTCTTTGAGACGCGAACACCAAAAAGGCGCTGGCCTCGCGGCCAGCGCCTTTTTGTTTGAGGCAGGGAACCTCTTGGTTAGTTCGCGGTGCAGAAATGCTGGTCGCCGTCATTGCCGGTGAACGTGCCGGTGCGGGCGTTGAAGGTCCGGTAGCGGTCCGAGCAGTATTCGTACCAGCCGCGGGTCCACGGCTCAGCGTAACCCTGGTTGTAGACGACGCGCGGTTCGGCGTAGTAGCGACGGATCGGGGCCGGCCGCGGCCGCACTTCTCGGTAATAGCCGTCGTCGTAGCCGTCGTAACCATCATAGTCGTTGTAGCTGGGCTGGCGGTTGTTGTTGTTGAGCGCGCCAACGATCAGGGCACCGGCCGCGAGGCCAAGCACCCCGGCCGCGATGGCATCACCATTGCCTCGGCCATGGTGGCGGCGCCAGTCACCGGCGTTTGCCGCAGGCAAGGTCGCCAGCGTGGTGGCGACAACCGCGGCGGACAGAATGGCGGTCTTGAAAATTCGGTTCATGTCGGTCTCCTTCGTGCCGGCCCGTATAGTTTCGGGGGATGCGGTCCGGCTTTACCAAAGACTAATATGCGACCGTGGCTGAACGGGGGCTGAACGGAATTCAACGGTACAATTCAAAAACAGGCATTAGAAAATCGCACGCTCCCAAAGGAGCGGAACCGTCCCGTCGAAGCCGTCGTCTGTCGGAAAGCGGCTTAGCCGACTGACAGGTTGACGGCCTTGGGGCCCTTGCCACGCTTGTCCGGCTCGGTGTCGAATGACACTTTCTGTCCATCCTCGAGACCGGGAAGACCCGACGCCTGCACGGCTGAAATGTGGACGAAAACATCCTTCGCGCCATCATCGGGCGTGATGAAGCCGAAGCCCTTGGCATGGTTGAAGAATTTCACGGTGCCGGTCTGCGGCATGGGAAGCTCCTTTATCCCATAAAGTCCAGTCTCGGGCCGGCAAATGCCCGATGGGAAATTTGTCCTTTATTTTAGCGCTATCGGCAAGAGAAAGTTTTGCGGGGCCTAAACCATGCCGCGTGGAAACGGATTCATGCGACGCTTTGGGTTTTTGCGTCCATGCCTGTCTTTGCCTCAAAACCGGGCCACTTCTAAGCGACAGGCATCAGGCTACGCCCGCAATATGAAAAAGGCGCGACGAAAATCGCCGCGCCTTTCGAAATTAAAACCCGTCTCCAAGGCTTAGACCCGGAGGCTCCTTTACACGTCGACAGGGACGTGCGGCGCGCCGATCGCTCAGGCTGCGCGGAGGTTGACCGCCTTCGGGCCCTTGCCCATGCGATCCGGCTCGACGTCGAAGGTGACCTTCTGGCCGTCGACGAGCGTGCGCAGGCCCGAAGCCTCGATCGCGGAGATGTGGACAAACACATCCTTGGCGCCGCCGTCGGGCGTGATGAAACCGAAGCCTTTGGTAGCGTTGAAGAATTTAACGGTGCCGGTCTGCATTGGGGAACTCCTTCACCCGTTCAGTCTTTGATGGTCCTGCCCGCCACCTGGCGTCGAGGGCAAGTCCCGGTGGTTTCTTCGGCAGTCATGCATTGGCGCATGGTCGAACCCCCCGCCGAAAACGGGGCCGTCAGAGATTCACAGTATCGGGGAAAGGTCGTCCAAAACGTTCCGCTCTCCGGGTCGTAAATGCCCGAACACAAAATTTATCGCATGGAAACGTGAAGGTTGCAAGATAGCGCCGCGGGTGGCCCAATGGGCGCATCCGACGCATGAATCGACCGATCTGAGCGGCGACGGGCCGGAGATAGCCCCGGTCGCCGGCGGGGTCATCGGCCCAGAGCGAGGCCACGAGTAGGCCAGCGAGGGCGCGCCCTGTTGTCGTGGCTGACGAGCATGTCGTTTATCGTTGGCGCCTTCCGGCGAAGCGCGAGGCGCCGGGGTTGCATTTGGCAGTGGAATGGCGAGGATCGCGTGAGAGCCGGCGGATTTAAGCTTTGCTTTTTGGATCTCGTTGTTCCAAATCGCCGCGCACTCTTGCGCGACGCGCATCCGGACGGGGGTCGAGGAAAATATGATCATGAAATTTCTTGCGGCGATTTTCTCACGCCAGGGTTTTGCCATCCTGTTCCTGTCGGCAATTCTTGCCGCCTGTACCGTGGTGGTCGATGACGGTCCGGGGCAGCGCCCGCGTCCGCCAAGGCCGGAGCCGCAATTCTGTACCAAGCAGTATGAACCGGTCTGTGCCCGCCGTGGCGGCGACCGCCAGACCTTTGCCAATTCCTGCGAGGCTGACCGGGCCGGATACCGGATCGTACGCGATGGCCCATGCCGCGATGGCGGTGGCGGTGGTGGTGGCGGCGAGCAGACCTTCTGCACCCGCGAATACGCACCGGTTTGCGCCCGCCGCGACGGCCAGTTGCGAACCTTCCCCAACGCTTGCGAAGCCCGCGCCGCGGACTATCGCGTGGTTGACGACGGACCCTGCTGAGATGTTGATGGCCCCTTTTCCTGCGGCGGGAGGGGGCGCTTCACACCCCTGCGGGATACGCACCATCGGCCGGGCCGGCATATAGCTCGCCACCGTCTTCGTCGGAAATGCGCAGGCGGTCGGGGATTTGAGGCATGGCCAGGGTGTGGAACAGCGCGGTCGCACCTTGCAGGGCGGCGCGCAGATTCGGCGCTTCCAGGGATACTTTGTCGAGCGTGGCCTCGTCGGCGTCGCGCGAGCGATAGAACTCGATAACGAAATTCAAGCGCGCCTCCGTGGCGGGATATTGCGCGGTCCGCTGCCGCGATCTTCTTGCCTGACCATCATCCTGCCGAAACCTCACTTTTCGGGATCGTGGCCAAGGTCTCTCTCTTCGGCGCCGAAGGGAGCCGAAGAGAGAGGCTTCGGAATTAACCCTTCGACTTCGGCTTAAGGCTGGTTTCCGCCTGCTTGACGGCCGAGCCGAACGGCGAGGCTGGCTTCGCCGCCACCTTGTCCTTCTTGGGCTTGCGTGCCTCGCGGTTACTGCGTTGCTGACTCTTGGCCATTTTTATCCTCGTTGGTTGATGACGTCGGCGAAATAATGACGCTCACGTAAAGCAAGCCGCGTCGATGCGACGTGCTTTACGTCTTCGGCTCCATGCATGTCGTTGTCCCAAAACCGCTGCGCAGTTTTGGGCGATATGCATCAGACCGCCGGATTGTCGGCGGCTTCGAGATTGTCTTCGGTGGTGACCCGCTCATGGGTCTCCATCTCATTGCGGATGCGGTATTGCGGCGAGCCGTCCTTGACCGGCAGCCTGCTCGTGATCTCGAACAGTTCGGCCGTTTTCTGGACGAGGCCGACGCGGCTCTTCATGCGGACGCGCTGGCCAACCGCGAAGAGATGCGAGGGCGTGTCGTTGCGCGGGCGCGCATTCTGCTGGAAGCGGATCATGCGGCATTCTCCCTGTCTTGCCGAAGGGCTGTTTCGAGTTCGGCGTGGTCGATAGCGACGAGCTGGCTGGTCGGGCTCGTCACCGTCCTTGCCGGCAGATGAATGAAGGTGGCGACGCGTCGCCAGGCAAGCCATGAGAGGCCGTCGATAAGCTCTTCATCATGGTCGATGTCATAGTCGCCCGCCGGCAATGTCCCGGCCAGCCCGCCGAGCACGAAAGGTGCCCTGAAATGTGCGATGGAGTGAGTGGTGCGGGGAGACATCGTCTTCCTTTGAAGTAAACACGCGGTCGCAAAAGCAAAAAAGCGGGGACCAGCCCCGCTTTCCTATTTCCGGCAATCGCGGGAAATCAGCCGCTTTCGAGAGCTGCCAGTACATCCGTGGTCAGCGTTCATCGAATTTGGCCGGATCAGATCAGTTGCAGATTGGCGGCCGACTCGCGGCCCTTGTTGTCGCGCTCAAGCTCGAACCGCAGCTTCTGGCCTTCAGCAAGGCCGGGAAAGCCAGCGCGTTCGAGCGCGCTGACATGAACGAAAACGTCCTTGCCGCCATCGGCAGGCTGAATGAAGCCAAAGCCCTTCTGGCCGTTGTAGAACTTCACGGCTCCAGTGCTCATGTGGCGTGTCTTTCGAAGAATGAGAAGCGGTCACGGAGCGAATATGCCGCGCGCCCGGTATCGATGGTTTGGAATGAGATTGGCGGGTCGAGAACCTCTGACGCCACGAGATGCCAAATCTGGCCCAAATCGATATTTGTTATATAGCTCGACGGGGTAATTATTTCAAGAAGATTCCCAAAAAGACCGTGAATTGGCAAAAAAACAGATCGCTATAATTATTTAGAAAAAGCTGGTAAGCCTCGGAGGCTTTCAAACATGTTATTTGCAGCCCTGCTGGAACTTCGCTCCGGCATCTGCATTTTATTTATTCCTGAAAGGACAAAAGCCATGGTTTCCACCAGAACTTCAAGAGGCATGACCGTGCCGATCAAACCGATCGCTAACCCAGCCGCGACCCACGCCATAGCTATTGGGCTGAACGGCAAGCCGATGATCGTCAAATCGGCACGGCTGACCATCAGAAGCGACGAGGCGGCAAGGCGCATGATCGCCGATACCGACGGCACGGTGAGGCGGGCCAGACACGTGGCGGAGACCAACCGCCTGATTTGAACCGGTCGCTGCCAGTGAGGTCCGACTGGGAAGGGGGGCATCGCACTCCACCCTTGAATCTCCATCGCCCATGCCTTAGGTCCGGCAAGCGGACAAATACGGCAGGTTTCCCATCAACCGAGATCAAAGAAGAGCGGCGGGCGCGGGCGGTTCCAGTTCTGGGGGGCCGCCGCTCGGCCTCGACCAGCGCGTGCAGCAGGCATTGCAACTGCACCAGGCCGGACGCAGGCAAGAGGCCGAGGCGATCTACCGGCAGGTGCTGGCGCAGAAGGCCAATCACGCTGCCGCCGCGCATTTCCTCGGATTGCTGCTGCATCAGACCGGGCGCAGCGTCGAGGGTATGGATCTGCTCGAGCAGTCGGTGCGGCTGACTCCGGACAATCCGGATTTTCACAACAATCTCGGCACCGTCCTGCGCGACCTTGGCCGTGTGGCTGGAGCCGTCGATTGCTTCCGCAAGGCGGTAGGGCTGCGGCCGGACCAGCTCGCGGCGCGCGACAATCTTGGCTCTGCGTTGAAGCAACTCGGTCAGTTCGAGGGTGCGGAAGACATCTATCGTGGCACGGTCGGGCGCAATCCTTTCCATGTCCGCGCCCGCGTCGGGCTTGCCGAAACGTTGCAGGAGGCTGGCCGGCTGGATGCGGCGCTGGCCGTCTTCCGTGAGGCGCTGACCATCCGGCCCAAGGACGCCGACCTTCTGCACGGGCTGGGCGTCGGGCTGATGGAAAAGGGCAGGCTCGATGAAGCCGCCGATCTTTTCCGGCAGGCATTGGCGGTCGATCCCGGCATGGCGCGCGCCTGGCTGATGCTGACGCAAGTGAAGCGCCAGAAGGAGCGCGATGCCGAACTCGCCGGCATGGAAACGCAGCACGCCAAGGCGCCGGCCGGCAGCCTGGCGCGCATGCAGCTGTCCTTCGGTCTCGGCAAGGCCAATGACGATCTGAAGAACTATGACAGAGCCTTTGATTATTTCGCCGAAGGCAACGCCATCCGCCGCAAGGGCATCGACTATGATACAGGCAGGACGCGCGCCGAATTCGAGGCGATGAAGGCAACCTTCGATGCCGGCTTTTTCGACAAGCACCGGCCAAGCACGATCTCGGACGACACGCCGATCTTTGTCGTGGGCATGCCGCGCTCCGGCACGACGCTGGTCGAGCAGATCATCGCCAGCCATCCTCAGGTCTATGGCGCGGGCGAGCTCAGCATCCTGAAGACGGCGGTGGGCAAGCAGTTTCCGCTCACCATGAAGGGCGGCTTCCCCGCAGGGATCGCCGACATGCCCGACAAGGCGTTCACCGAAGCCGGCGAGGCCTATCTCGACATGCTGCACGCGCGCTATCCCGGCTTCAAGCATGTCACCGACAAGATGCCGGGCAATTTCCTGCTCGTCGGCTTCCTGCACCTGATGCTGCCGAAGGCCAAGATCATCCATTGCGCGCGCGATGCGGCGGCGACTTGCCTGTCGATCTACAAGGTGCATTTCCGCGGCGATAGCCACCGCTACGGCTACGACCTCAGCGAACTCGCCGACTTCCATAATCTCTACACCGACATCATGGCGCATTGGCGCAACGTGCTGCCTGGCGTGGTGCACGATGTGCGCTACGAGGATTTCGTCGCCGACCAGGAAGGGCAGACACGGGCGCTGATCGACTATCTCGGCTTGCCCTGGGACGATGCGGCGCTGTCGTTCCACGAAACCGACCGGCCGGTGCGCACGGCTTCGGCCGCGCAGGTGCGCCAGCCGATGTATCAGGGCTCGGTCGACCTGTGGAAGCGCTATGGCGACCGTCTGAAGCCGCTGCTCGACAGGCTGGACTGAACAGTCAGGCTGCTACAATTCCATGAAAGGCTTGAAGCCGCCGAAGATCATGCGCTTGGCGTCGAACGGCATGGTCCCCCAGTCGGGTTTCAAACGCGGGTCGGCCATCACCTTGGCCATCACCGCATCGCGACTCTGCCTCGATTCATAGACCACCCAGGCGAAGACGACGATCTCGTCGTCCTTGGCCTGTACGGCACGTGGAAACGAGGTCAGCTCGCCATAGGGCACGTCGTCGCCGATGCATTCGACATAAGAGAGCGCACCGTGTTCCATCCATATGGGGCCGGTGAGGTTGGCCAGTTTCTTGTAATCGTCGAGATTTGCCGTGGGCACGGCGAGCACGAAGCCATCGACATAGGACATGGCAGTCTCCTGTTTATACAGCGATCTCCCTTCTCCCCCTGTGGGAGAAGGTGGCCGAGCGAAGCTCGGTCGGATGAGGGGTGCTCCAGCTAGCGCCAAGTTACCCCTCACCCGGATTGCCAACCGAGTTGCGAAGGGCAACTCGGGGCAATCCGACCTCTCCCACAAGGGGAGAGGTAAGAGGGTTCAGGCCTTCACCGGCGCATTCATTGCCCAGGTCACGCCGAAGGGGTCGCGCAGCTGGCCCCAGCGGTCGCCCCAGAACATGACCTGCAGCGGCACGACTTCCGTGCAGCCGGCGCCTATGGCGCGCTTCCACCAGGTTTCGATCGTGTCGTCCTGGAGATGCAGCTGCATGGTGTAGCCCTGCGGGTCCTGATGCGGATGGCCGTGCTCGGGATAGGCGTCGCCCAGCATCAGCGTCG
This sequence comes from Mesorhizobium sp. INR15, assembly GCF_015500075.1. Classification (NCBI taxonomy): domain Bacteria; kingdom Pseudomonadati; phylum Pseudomonadota; class Alphaproteobacteria; order Hyphomicrobiales; family Phyllobacteriaceae; genus Mesorhizobium; species Mesorhizobium sp. INR15. Next base: position 2,475,540 of record NZ_CP045496.1, read on the forward strand.
AGCCGTTGATGTGGAGATGGACGTGCATGGTGCGGCCTTTTTCATCCGCCGGATAGGAAAACACCTGCTCGGCACCAAAGGCCTTGGCGTAGAAGTCGGCCGCCTTGAAGGCGCCGTCCACTTGCAGGTAGGGGGTCAATCCACCAAGCACTTTCACTGCCGGCTGAACGGGGGTCTGGTCGGTCATCTCTTGTTCCTCTTTGCGTTTGGTTTGGCCTTGCGACCATAGGACGAACGAGGCATCGGCGATCCTACATGGCCGAGAAGATTTTTCCTCGCGGGCAGACGGACCAGACAGGCACCTTCGGGACGAAGAGACGCGCGAAATGAACTTGCGTCGGCGGCGCCCAATCAGAGCGCAATTCTCGCTGCGCGCGGGCTAGAAAAAGGTGACCACACTCTGTCTCCTCAAACCACGAGACGACAATGATCCTCTACTACCAGACCCACTCGCCCTTCGCGCGCAAGGCGCTCGTCTTCGCGCACGAGGTTGGCATTGCCGACCGGCTTGAAGTCATTCATCACGAGACCAGCCCGACCTCGCGCAACGCGCAGGTCTATGCCGAAAATCCACTCGGCAAAGTGCCGGTGCTGCTGCGCCCCGACGCTTCAGCGATCTTCGATTCCGATGTCATCTGCGCCTATCTCGACACGCTGCATGAGGGCCGCAAGCTGGTGCCGCAAGACGGTGAGACGCGCTGGCAAGCGTTGCGGTTGCAGTCGGTCGCCCAAGGCCTGGCGCAGGCGGGCATTGCCTTGCGCTGGGAGACGGAAAGGCGGCCTGAGAAGCTGCGCTATGGCGCTCTTGCCGACGGTTTCAGGGAAAAAATCGAGGCCAGCTACGACTGGATCGAGGGCACACTGGATGACACCGAGCCGCTGCATGTCGGCCACATAGCACTCGCCACCACGCTGTCCTGGATGGCGTTCCGCCAGCTTCCGCCTTTTCGCTCGCGAACGAGGCTGGCGCGCTGGTTCGAGGCTTTCGAGATGCGCGCGTCGATGCAGGCGACGCCACTTTCGGGCGATACGCATGATTGACCCGCGGCCGTCTCGTGGCGCGCCAGTCAGGAAGATTTGCGGATACGCGGGTTCTGCCGCGCATCGAGGATTTCAGGCCAGCCGATGTCCTTGCGCAAATCGAGCGGCAGGGAGAGCAGGGCGCGTTCGCTGAGGTAGCGGGCGCGGGAGGCGGAATACCGGGTCGCGATGCGGCCGATGGATGACAGGATCAGCATTGTCATTCTCCTTGATGACGCCGGCATCAGCGTGCCGGCATCCCAAGGACGTGGCGCGGGGTCTCGACCCGACAGACCGCCGAATTTTTTCCACGTTATAGGAGTGTTCAAATCACCGAGGCCGCCAGGGCGGTGTCGTAATACTCCACCATCTCGACGATCTTGCCGTCGCGAATGGTCCAGAAATTGGCGGCGCGCATGACGAATTCCTTGCCGGTGGTACGGCGGGTCAGATGGAGTTCGACCTGTGCCGCGACCTTGTCGCCGCCATCGATGATTTCGCCTGGCACGAAACGCCGGTACTCGAACTGGCCGTCAAGCGCCATCAGCCGGGCTAGAAACTCCTGCTTGCCTCTGGCGACGCCGGCATGGTGCGAATGCGCCTCATCGGCGATCCAGCGAAAGACGACATTGTCGGCGCAGTGCGCGAGCGCACCCTCGATGTCGCGATTCGCGTAGGCTTTGTAGAGATCCATGACGATGTCGGCGCCACGCATGACCGGTTCCCCTCCCTGGGTTGAGGCGTGGCAGGATGCGCCTTTTCCGATAAACGGGAAAGCGTGACGGGCCGGACCCGCGAGGCCCGGCCGTCATCAAAGCCTCAGCCACCGGCTTCCGCTACCGAACGGAAGAAGTCTTCCGGACTGTCGACTTCGGTCAGCCGCCGTTTCTCGATCAGCCAGAAGCGGTTGCCGATGGCGCGGATGAAGGAGCGGTCATGCGAGGCGAGCACGCAGCTTGCCTGATGCTTCAGCAACTCCTCTTCCAGCGCTTCCTGGCCGTCGATGTCGAGGTGGTTGGTCGGCTCGTCGAGCAGGTAGAAGTTGGGATTGGCGAGCCGCAGCGCCAGCATCATCAGCCTTGCTTTCTGTCCACCCGACAGCACGCCGATCTTGCGCTCCTGCATGTCGATGCTGACGCCGGCACCGGCGAGCAGCGAACGCGCACGCTGTTCGCCGACATCGTAACGGCGTGAGACCATGGCCAGCGGCGTATCGTCACCGCTGATGCCCGAGAGCGCCTGGTCGCTATAGCCAAGCACAGTCGATGGCGTCACCTTCACATTCTGCACCATCTCAGGGTCGGCGATGGCGTTGCGGATCAAGGTGACGAATCGCGACTTGCCGACGCCGTTGCGGCCGAGCAGCACGATGCGATCGCCCTGGCAGATGTGGCGCTTGCCGGTCCTGAACAGCAGCGTGCCGTCAGGCGTTTCCACCGCCGCGTCCTCCAGCGTGATCAGCACCTTGGCATGGGTGCCGCGATTGGCGAGCTTGATCGCACCGGCCGATTTCTCGCGGTGCGCCGGGTTCGCCGCTTCCTCCAGCTTCTCCGCGCGCTGGTTCAACTGCTTGGTCTTGACGGTCAGCAGGTCGCTGCCCGAATTGATACCGATGTTGTTGAGCTTGGCCGCCTGCCGGCGCAATTGCTGCGCCACCTTCATGTCGCGCTGGAACTTGCGTTCGGTCGAGGCATCGACCTCATCCAGCGCATCCCTGGCCCGTGAATAGGGCAAGGCAAACACTGGCGACTGTTCCGGGCGCAGGAACAGCGTCCGGTTGGTGACGGCGTCGAGGAAGGCGCGGTCGTGGCTGGCGATGATGACAGGCACTTCGCGCGGCAAGGTGTTCAGCCAGGCTTCCAGCTGGCTGATTCTGGCGAGGTCGAGATGATTGGTCGGCTCGTCGAGCAGCAGCACATCCGGGTCGGTGACCCAGACGCGCGCGATCAGCGCCAGCCTTTGCCAGCCGCCGCTCAGCGCCTGCATCTGCCGTTCGCGCATCGGCTCCGGCACGTCGAGGGAATCGAGAACGATATCGACCCGCCAAAGCTCGCTGTCGGCCTGCTCCGGCGGCAAGGCATCGGCCACCGCCTGATAGAATGTGCGGCTGAAAAGGGCTGGGGGAACGGACTGCTCGACATAGCCGACGCGCAGGCCGCGTGTGCGGGTGATGTCGCCGGCCGTCGGTTCGAACTCGCCGGTCAGGCATTTGAGCAAAGTGGATTTACCGCGCCCATTGGCGGCGACAATGCCGAGCCGGTCGCCGGTGCCAATGGTGAGGTCGAGGTTGGCGAAGAGCGGCGCACTCATGGTGACGCCGAGGGATTTGAGGCTGATCAGGGCCATGTTGATTTCTCTGGTCTGTCCGGAGGCGTACTCCGGTTCAATGCACTTTGTCGGTGCGCGTGCCGGCATCAGGCTCGGCGTTGCACACCACGAAGGGCAGACCAAAAAATCGAAGCGGGAAAAACCCGGACCGTCCCTGGTCAGCCCTGCAAGCTAGCTCGCAGGGCAGAAATCGGGCCACGCTGACGATGGTGACGAAAAAACGTAAACACGTGAGCCCTCCTTTCGAGACGTTTGATGTGGCGAGGCGATTACACCAAAGGCGGGGGCGATGGCAAGGGGAGCGTGGTTTGCACGACATTTTGAATTCCGTGCCGCCGCTGTCATATAACATTTTGAAACCCGGCGACTGCGGAGGAGGGTGACATCACGTCTAATATGAGCCCCGACTTCGAAGCGATCGGTCTCTTCGAACCACGGCACGTCGCCTTTCTGGAAACCATCGCGCATCTGCGTCCAAAACTTCACCGCTATTGCGCCCGCATGACCGGCTCGGTGCTGGACGGCGAGGACGTGATGCAGGAAGCGGTGTTCGAAGCCTATCGCAAGCTGGAGCATTTCGACGACAGCCGTGCGCTTGGCCCGTGGCTGTTCCGGATCGCCCACAACAGATGCATCGACTTCCTGCGCCGCCGCAAGGTCTGGCGGGAGGCGGAAGCAGCAGCTGCGGAGCCCGGCACTGTGCAGCCTGTCCACGCCATAGGGCCGGCGCTTGATCGCGCCGTCGAGCGGCTGGTGATGAACCTACCGCCCAAGGAGCGTGCCTGCGTGCTCCTGAAGGATGTCTTCGACTATTCGCTGGAAGAGATCGCCCCGTTGGTCGATTCCACGGTCGGCGGCGTCAAGGCGGCTCTCAGTCGGGGCCGTGGCAAGCTGGAAGCGCTGCCGGATACGGCCAAGGCTTGGCCTGCCGTGAATGCGGAGGTGCAGGATCTGCTGCGCCGCTATGTCCTTCTGTTCAACCAGCGCGATTGGGATGGCGTGCGCGAGCTGACCAGTGCCGACGCTCGCCTGCGCGTTGCCGACTGCTTCGCAGGCCGCCTTGCCGACTCGCCGTATTTCGTCGAGTACGAGCGGCGGAGCATCCCCTGGCGCATGGCGCTTGGCGAAGTGGATGGCGAGACGATGGTCATCATCTTGCTCGAGGGACCGAACGGGCTGGCGCCATTCTCAGTGATACGTCTCGGCATCGCCGACAGCCGCATCGTCAGCATCACCGACTATGTGAAGAGTGCGTGGGTTCTGAATGCCGCCGCCTCGGTGACCGTCCACTAAAAGAATCCATCACCCACGTATCCTGTTCAACCCGGCAGCCGTAATGGCCACGCAAACATCGGCGCAGCCCGCGCCGATGGGAACGGGAAAGGATCAGTTCGTGGCTCTAAAGACCTATTCGGGTAGCTGTCACTGCGGCACGGTTCGCTTCGAAGCCGATGTCGATCTCAGCCAGGGAACCTTCAAATGCAATTGCTCCAGCTGCACCAAGGCGCGTTCGTGGCTGGTGGTCGCCAGGCCTGACCGCTTTCGGCTGATTGCCGGCGCCGAGGCCCAGACGCTATACCAATGGACCCCGCCGGGGCACGCCGGGCCGAATTTCAAATTCCACTTCTGCCGAAACTGCGGCATACGCACGCCGGCGTGGGGCGAGGCCGAAGCCATGGGTGGCGCTTTCCACGCGATCCAGGTGACGCTGCTCGACGGCGTCGATCCCGATGAGCTGGCGGGAGCGCCCATCAACTATGTCGACGGCCGCAATGACCGTTTCGACCTGAAGCCGGCCGACACCCGCCTTCTGTGACCAGTTGAGCGAGCGGGCCGCCAAGGTGTTGGGGCGTTAATCGCCCCCCGCCTCACGCCAGCGGCACTGCTTTCGCCCGGCGTGGAAACGGGTCCAGCACCAGCACGCAGCCGCCGATGATCGCCACCGCGCCGACGATCTGGATGGCCGACAGCGTCTCGCCAAGCAGCATCGTGCCGACCAGCACGGCGACCACGGTGACGGCAAACTCGACACTGATCGTCCTGGTCGCGCCGATGCTGGCCACCAGCCGGAAATAGACGACATAAGTCAAAGCGCTCATCACGCAGGCGAGCAAGGCGAGGTAGAGGAAATCTATGGCGCCGGGCATGGCAGGCACCGGGACCGCGAAAAGCAGCGGCAGTGTCATCAGCCCGCCGAACAGGAAGGCGGCGCTGGTGAGTTCCAGTGAGCCGGCTGAGCGCAGATGACGGTTGGCATAGTTGCTGCCGAAGGCGGCCGAGAACGAACTGAACAGCGACGCGGCGCAGCCAAATACGAAGGCTGGTGTTACGGGCACTGACGGAAAGCCGACCAGAAGCAGGATCCCGGCGGTGCCGAGCAGCAGCCCGGCCAGCCCGCGAAGAGTGATGCGCTCAAGCCCCCACAGCTGGCCGATGATCATCGAGAACAGCGGAATGGCGGCAACGAGAATGGCCGCCATCGCCGTGCCGATGCGCGGCGTGGCGTAGGACAGGCCGATCAGCTGTGCCGCGACCGTGGTTGCGCCGACAACGGCGAATGGCCGCCAGCCGGCGCTGAAGTCGAGCCGGCGCCGCGTCACCACCGCCAGCAGGATAAGTGTGATGCCGGCGACCAGGGAACGCAAGGTCACCGCGCCGATCCAGCCGAAGGCATGCACAACCTTGAGCAGGACCAGGAAGGACAGGCCCCAGGTGATGGCCAGGAAGACGTAGGCGGCGATATCTCTGGATTTCATGGTCGTTCGGCTGGCAGGAGATTTTGCTTCGGTGCGGAAGCGTGAGGATGGGCAGGCCGTACAGTTTCCGCCGAAGACTGGCAAGTACAGGGGCATGGCCAAGGCGGTAAAACTCGTCCCAATTAAAGTCAGATGCCGATCCGGTTTCGTCGTTGACAGAGCGAGGCCAGACATGTGCTTCTCGCGCCAGGTTTCAATCATGTTTGATCTGGAGAGGGCAATGCGGGGCATCAACCGTATTACAGCGTTTGCGTTTCTGATGGCGGGGGCGGGCTTTTGCCGACGCTACTGGCCGTCGGAACAGGCATGTCGGCACCTGCTCTGGCCGCGCCTGTCGAATATATAAAAATCTGCGATGCCTATGGCGCGCAATATTATTACAGTCCTGGCACCGACACCTGCATCAATGCCGACACAGGCCAAACAAATCGCCAAACGGCGGACGGTATCGTCACCGGGAAAACCGCCCCTGCGCAACATGTTGACGACACCGACGCCCGCATCACGCGGACGTTTGAGAATGCCTCGATCGCCGCCGCCCTGGCGAGCCCCGACCTTGTCGAGGGCGAGCACTTCGGCGTTCGCATCAACTGGGGCAACGCGGGCGGCTCGGATGCCGTCGGGATTACCGGCGCCGCGCTTCTGAGCGAGGGCTTTGGCCGCAAGCTTACCGGGACGCTGGGCATCGCCTTTGCCGAGAGTGCGGTCGGCGGCAATGCCGGCTTGCAGTTCAACTGGTAGGGCGAGGCGGCGGGTCAGGGAAGCAGACTACCGGACGGAGTCAAACGGGCAGCAAAATGGGCACGCGCTTCCCTTCTCCCCCTGTGGGAGAAGGTGGCCTCGCGAAGCGAGGTCGGATGAGGGGTGATCCAGAAAACACCAGCGTCTCATTCCGTCCAGCACCCGTCTCGGCGCTTCGCGCCGATCCACCTTCTCCCCTGGGGGAGAAGGGAAGGGCCGCCCTATTTGCCTGGTCGTCCCGTCTTGCCGGGGCGCCGCTTTTCCCGGCGGGCGTCGCCTGGATCTTCGTAGGAGCCGATGCCGGCGCGCTCGCGCTTGACCGGCCTGTCGCCCTCGATCGGCGTCTCCGTACGGCGCACCGTCATTTCATCAAGTGTGTTCTTCTTGAACAGCGGCTTGGCGTCGTCACCCGGAATGCCGAAGTCGGAACCATGCGCTTCCTCGGCCGACTGCTTCTTGAACAGCGAGCGCGACACCGCACCGGCCGGTGTCGTCATGTCGGTGCCTGGGCCCATGGCGTCGAGCGAGGGTTTCGAAAACAACGGCGTCTTGACCGGCACCGCGCCGTCGGCGCCCATCTCGTCGAGATGCGGCTTGCGGAAGAGATTGGGCCGGGCAGCCTTGGCGGCCTCTTCAGCCGCACGCGCTTCGTCGAACTTGCGGAAACGCTCCTGTTCCTCGACTGTGCGATGTTTGGCCACGCCCTTGTTGTGCTTGCCTTTTTCGCGGCCTGAGTTGGGACTTTGGCCTTCAACCTCGCGTGCCAGCGGGTCGTCGGAGATGGACAGTTCGATCTCGCGCAGCCGCTTGATCTCGTCGCGGATGCGCGCCGCCTTCTCGAAGTCGAGATTGGCGCCGGCGTCGCGCATCTGCTTGTCCATCGCGTCGAGATGGACTTTCAGATTGTTGCCCATCATGGCGCCGGCGCTGTCGGTGAACTGCGAGATGTCAGCGCGGACGTGGTCCTTCTCGTAGACCGAATCCAGAATGTCGGAGATGCGCGACTTGACCGATTCCGGCGTGATGCCGTTGGCCTCGTTCCATTCCACCTGCTTTTCGCGGCGGCGGCTGGTCTCGGCCATCGCCCGTTCCATCGAGCCGGTGACCTGATCGGCGTAGAGGATGACCTTGCCGTCGACGTTGCGCGCGGCGCGGCCGATGGTCTGGATCAGCGACGTCTCCGAGCGCAGGAAACCTTCCTTGTCGGCGTCGAGAATGGCGACGAAGCCGCATTCGGGAATGTCGAGGCCCTCGCGCAGAAGGTTGATACCGACCAGCACGTCGAAGGCGCCAAGGCGCAGGTCGCGCAGGATCTCGATGCGCTCCAGCGTGTCGATGTCGGAATGCATGTAGCGCACGCGCACGCCTTGCTCGTGCAGATATTCGGTCAGGTCTTCGGCCATGCGCTTGGTCAGAACCGTGACCAGCGTGCGGTAGCCGGCCTTGGTGGTGTCGCGGATTTCGCCGACGACATCGTCGACCTGGCTCTTGGCCGGGCGCACCTCGACCGGCGGGTCGATCAGCCCGGTTGGGCGGATGACCTGCTCGGCGAAGACGCCGCCGGCCTGTTCCATTTCCCAACCGCCCGGGGTCGCCGAAACGGCGACGGAGAGCGGGCGCATGGCGTCCCATTCCTCGAAACGCAGCGGCCGGTTGTCCATGCAGGACGGCAAGCGGAAGCCGTATTCGGCCAGCGTTGCCTTGCGGCGAAAGTCGCCCCTGTACATGCCGCCGATCTGTGGAATGGTGACGTGGCTTTCGTCGATGAAGACCAGCGCGTTGTCGGGAATATATTCGAACAGCGTCGGCGGTGGATCGCCCGGCTGGCGGCCGGTCAGATAGCGCGAATAGTTCTCGATACCGGCGCAGGAACCGGTGGCTTCCAACATCTCCAGGTCGAAGCGGCAGCGCTGTTCCAGCCGCTGTGCTTCCAGCAGCCGGCCGGCGCGTTCGAGCTCAACCAGCCGATGCTTGAGCTCCTCCTTGATCGACTTGATCGCCTGGTTCAGCGTTGGGCGCGGCGTCACATAGTGCGAGTTGGCGTAGATCTTGACGCTTTTCAGCTCGCCGGTCTTGCTGCCGGTCAGCGGGTCGAACTCGGTGATCTGCTCGATTTCGTCGCCGAACATCGAGATGCGCCAGGCGCGGTCCTCAAGGTGGGCGGGAAAGATTTCGATCGTGTCGCCGCGCACGCGGAATGAGCCACGGACGAAGTTGATGTCCTGGCGCTTATACTGCTGTGCGACGAGGTCGGCGAGCAGGGCGCGCTGGTCGAGCCGGTCGCCGATCTGCATCTGGAAGGTCATCGCCGTATAGGTTTCGACCGAGCCGATACCGTAGATGCAGGACACCGAAGCGACGATGATGACGTCGTCGCGCTCAAGCAGCGAGCGGGTCGCCGAATGGCGCATGCGGTCGATCTGCTCGTTGATCGAGGATTCCTTCTCGATGAACGTGTCGGTGCGCGGAACGTAGGCCTCCGGCTGGTAGTAGTCGTAATAGGAGACGAAATACTCGACCGCGTTCTCGGGGAAGAATTTCTTGAACTCGGAATAGAGCTGCGCTGCCAGCGTCTTGTTTGGCGCCAGGATCAGGGCAGGGCGCTGCGTCTCCTCGATCACCTTGGCCATGGTGAAGGTCTTGCCGGAGCCGGTGACACCGAGCAGCACCTGGGTGCGGTCGCTGTTGTCGACGCCCTCGACAAGATCCTTGATCGCGGTTGGCTGGTCGCCGGCCGGCTCGAAATCCGACACCATCTTGATGGCGATGCCGCCTTCGGACTTTTCCGGGCGCGCAGGGCGGTGCGGCGTCCACAGCACGCCGTCCTTGTGCAGCGGATTGCCGGATTCGATCAGCGCCGACAGTGCCGCCACGGTCGCGGTGACACTGCCCGAGGCCATCGTCTCGGCGTCTTCCAGCGAAATGTCGAGACCGGCGACCGGATTGAGGCCGGCTGCCGTACGCTCCCTGGCCGTTGCCGCACCGCCCATCGAGGTGCCGCGCGAGCTTCGGCCTGGAGCGGCGGAGCGCTCGGGTATCTTCTTCGAGGGCTTGGATGCCTTGCCGCTGTCGCCCTTGCCTGCAAGCCGGCCTTCCTTCTCGGCCTCCTGCTCGATCTGTTCGGCCCAGTCGGCGATCGAGCCGGTCAGCGGGGTGCCGGAAAGTTCTGCCTGGGGCGCTTCGTCGAAGCCGCCTCTGTGCAGCGGCTCGGAGGCATCGAGGAAATCGGTAATCGGGCTGCGCCGCTTGGGCTCGCTATTCGCCTTCGGCGGCGTCTTCTTGTCGGGGGATTTGGCCATGTCGGGAATATGGGAGGACTCGGCCGAAATGGAAAGAGCGCGATGGAGGCTGGCCGGCGGCGGCGCCATGCTCCTGACAGAAGGCTGTCAGGAGCATGGCAAGGTTCCGGTTCAACCTCGTGTCAGGCGCCGCTTCCGTTTGACGCCACACGAGTCGCCGATCCGTTCAGGCGATCCACCACGACGAGGCGTGTAACCTTGCCCTTCTTGAAGGCGGCGAGGAAGCGGGCATAGTCCCTGAAGACAACGCAGCCATTGGATTCGGCACGGCCGCCGCGCAGCATGTAGGTGTGGGCAAGCAGGCCATTGCGGTTGTACTTGTTGCCGCCGCTGACAGGGGTCAGGCGCAGGGCCTCGACACCGTGGAAGCGCGATTCACGCAGCGACAGGTTGTAGGTGTTGGGCGGCGTCGGGCCGCGATCCTTGACGTGGACATAGCGCGGCTGGTCGACCATGGAGCCGAGGCCCGAATGCGCCTCGAGCCGCTGACCGTCGGGCATGTAGACGACCTTGGCCGAGATGTCATAGACCGCGACGCCATTGCCGGCTCCGGTCCTGCCGCCCGGCGAGTTGAAGAGGTTCTTGAATGCCTGGCCGAGGCCGCCCGACGGCGTGTCCGGCTTGGCATAGGCCAGAACGTCGCCGCCATCCGCTGGTCTGCCTTGGCGGGCCGGTTGAGCCGTCCTTGGCGCCTGCGCCTGCTGGACTGTTTCGCGAGCCGGCTTCGGTTGCTGGGCAGGCTTGGATTGCTGCGCGGCCCTAGGCGGCTGTGGCGCGTCGAATTGCGGGCGTTGGGTCGGCAATGGCACGTCATTGGTGAGGGCTTCAGGCAATGCGGTGACATCGCCGGGCTGTTCCTGCTGGGTCTCGACAGGCGAAACCGCGACTTCCGCCGAGGATTCCTCGATCGGCAGCGGCGAGGCAAAGGCCTGGTCTTCAACCGGCAGCGACTGAACGAGCGCCAAAGCCAATTGTGCATTGTCGGGGGTTTCGGCCTGGGCAAAGCCCATCGGCTGTGGCGCGGTCTGTACGACCACCGAACCGGTGTCCAACCGGGCGAAGCGTTCCGCCGCCGGAGCAGGGGTCTCCGCAGCGAGGCTGGCCACAACCGGAGCCGATGGTACCAGCGAGGCGACCGTATATTGCTGTGGGACACTCGAAATGACCGGGCGCGCCGGGCTGTTGGCTGCCACGACAGGCTTGCCAGAGCTGGCAAAGGCGGCGGCGAGCCTGGTTGGCGACAGCGATGCTTCCATGCGTTCGAAACGTTCCTGCGTCTCGGTCCTGGCAACAACTGGCTTGGCCTGCGCCACGAGGCGCCCGGACTTGCCGGCCGACGCGCTTGTCGCTGCAAGCTTGAAGCAGCTGGCGCCGCATTGCACCACATGGTCGCGCAAGGCCTGCGTGCCGCCATGGGCATTGGCCAGCACTAACGGCGCCGAGGATGTCAGGAAATGCTGCTTCAGCGGATCGGCAAGGGCAAGCGAGCCGGGCATCGACAGCGTCTGCTGCAGGCCGCCGGAAGTCGTCGACAGCGAGGCGCCGACGGAACTCAGGCCGACCATGGTGCCGATCAGCCACAGGCCGACGGCGGCGCTGACGCCAGGCACCGCGACCCAGCGGACGATCCGTTCAGGGGTGAAGGTGGAGGAACGCGACGCGTGATCGGCAGGCTCGCAGTCCCCGCGCTCGTCCCAGACAATATTTTTCTTACTCAAGAACGCCATGCAACCAATCTTGCTCCAATCGGTTTCCCTTTCGCGGCCCCGATAGCCGCGAAGACCATTCTGTGAGTGATCCCAGGTGGTCCCCGGCGCGTTTTCCGCGCCTGTCGTTGGTTGCCGATTGCCTCAAAATATGGACAAAGTTGGTTAATCAATCCCTCTCAAAACCAACGGTGAGATGTGGACCTGTGCCAAAGAAGGCTCTGTCCACGACTTAAAAAGCGGTGTTGCTGCCCTTCCGAGGCTGTTTTGCTGCCCGTTTTTGTTCGCCGAGTCAAGCACACGGTCGTAGCGAATTTTTTTCGCAGGCGGACTGAAGGCGATTCCGACAGGCCCGATTGACGGCTGATTCAGGCGGCAAGAGCCCCGGCTGGCCGGAAAACTGTTGCCCCCTTGCCACAAATTCCCCGACCGAACCGCCGCCTCTCGACGGCCATTGACTCGTTTTGGGGGGCGGTGCAATCGGATCAAGTGCTTGGTTTTGGGGTGGCAAAGGCCACTTTTGGAGGCTTTTTCCATGAAGCGTCGGGACTTCTTGGCGCTGTCGGCGGGAGCGGCGGCGTTTTCCATTCTTCCTAGTATCGCCAGGGCGGCTCTGCCGGTGCCTTATGACCGGAACGCCGAAGTGCCGGTGACCGACAAAAAGACCTTCATCGACTGGATGGTGGCCAATCGCGGCGAAGATCCGAAGTATCTCGCCGAGCGATTCGATCGTTTTCAGATCATGGTCTACAACAAGGATGTGCTGGACGACCGCAACAAGCGGGCGTTTCTGGCGACGCCGCGCGAGGAATTCGTGCTGCCGCAGAATCTGGCGCGCACCTATGACCACGCGTTTCTCGATATCGGCTATGGCGTGACCATCTCCGGCCCGCATCTGGTCGGACGCATGACAACGGCCATCGACGTGCAATTCGGCGAATCCGTGCTCGAAGTGGGTACCGGCTCCGGTTACCAGTCGGCCTATCTCGCCAACCTTACCGACAAGGTGCACACGATCGAGATCATCAACCCGCTGGCACAGCGCACCCGCCGCACCTATGACGCACTCATCGATCGCGGCTACAGCGTGTTCGGCTCGGTCACCAGCCGGAACGCCGACGGCTACTACGGCTGGGAAAGCGTCGGTCCGTTCGACAAGATCATTGTCACCTGCGGCATCGACCATATCCCGCCGTCGCTGCTGCAGCAGCTCAAGCCCAATGGCGTCATGGTCATCCCGGTCGGACCGCCTGGCGCGCAGCATGTGCTCAAGGTGGTCAAGCAGCAGCTCGCCGATGGCACGTTCAACATCGTCCGCTCGGATATCTACAATGGCAAGGTGGTGCCTTTCGTGCCCTTTACCAAGCTGGAAGGCGACCAGATCGTCGGCACGCATAACGGCTGATTTGCCGCGCCGGCTGAACCGCCGCATCAAGGGGCCTGCATGGCAGCCGTCGTTTCGACCTCTCGTTTGAGCATCGCCTCCCTGGAGGCGCCGCGCCTCGCGCACTATCTCGCGGTCGGCTTGATCGCCGGTGCCGTCATCGCGCTGCAGATATCGGTCATGCGCGTCTTCGCTGTCGGCAGCTGGTCGCATTTCGGCTCGCTGGTGGTCAGCCTCGCCATGCTCGGCTTCTCCTTGTCCAGCGTCGTCATCTTCGCCGGCAAGGACTGGTTCGACCGGCACTGGCAAGGGGCCGCCACTGCCGCCCTGCTTTTGATCGGCCCGCTTGCCGTTGCCTCGAACCTCATCGCCCAGACCGTGCCGTTCAACGCCATCTTCCTGGTTTCCGACCCGGAGCAGAAATGGCGTCTGCTGGCCAATTTCCTGCTCTATCTCCTGCCGTTCCTGGCCGGAGCGTTCTTCCTCGGCATCGTTTTCCTGAAAAGCCGCACGGCTTTCGGCCGTATCTATTTCGCCGATCTCACCGGCTCTGGCCTCGCCGGGCTGGTCGTGCTGGTGTCGATGTATTGGTTCGCGCCGGAAACCATCATCGTCGTGCCTTTGCTGCTATGGGCCGCCGGCTCGCTGCTGTGGTTCTTTGCTTTCCGCGCCTGGAAGAGCGTTGCCGCCGGCGTCGCCGTCGCCGCACTGTCGATCGCGGGCTACCTCATGCTGCCCGGACTGACCGGCATCCCCGACATCACCGTCTCGCAGTACAAGGGCGTTGCCTATGCCCGCAACTTTCCCGACGGCAAGCGCATCTACCGCAATGTCTCGCCGTTCGGCGACCTGCAGGTCTATGCCAGTTCCTACATGCATTTCGCGCCGGGCCTGAGCGACAACGCCGCCTTCGGCATGCCGGAGGTTCCTGCCAACACCTATGTCGGCATGTACCGTGACGGCGATGGGCCGGAAGGCGTCATGCGCAACCTGGCGCCGGCCGAACAGCTCTATTTCCGCTACCTGCCGATGCACTATCCCTATGTCATCAAGGAGAAGCCCAAGACGTTCGTGGTGCAGTTCGGCGGCGGCATTTCCACGCAAGCCGCGCTCAATGCCGGCTCGACCTCGGTGACCGTCGCCGAGAGCAATCCGATGACTTTGCGGGCATTCCGCGATCCGGTCCTGAAGGACGTCACCGGCGACATACTGGCCGAGCCGCGTCTCAAGGTGATCGACTACGACGGTCGCCTGTTCCTTGCCAACACCGCCGAGCGCTACGACGTCATCGACCTCAGCCTTGCCGACAGCGTCGGCCTGTCCAACCCGGGCGGCTTCGCGATTTCGGAAAAATACGCCTACACCAAGGAAGCGATGCTGAGCTACATGCACGCGCTGGCCGATGGCGGTGTGCTGTCGGTCACCTTGTGGAACAAGGAAGAGCCGCCGAAGTCGGTGCTGAAGCTCTATTCGACCATTGCCGGGGCGGCAGAGGCGTTTGATCCGTCGGGCGCCGCCAACGACATCTTCGCCGTGTCGAGCTATCTGTCGACGACGACGGTGCTGTTCAAGCGCGGCGGCTTCACCGAGGCCGAAATCAAGACGCTGCGCGACTACACCAGGTCGATGTCGTGGGAAGAGGTCTATTATCCCGGCATGCCGTATGACGGTTCGACGGCGCAAAAGATCCTCGACGATTATCGCGCCTCGATCTTCGGCAGCGGAGAGGATGCGACGCTGACCCAGCCCGCCGCCGATGCGACGGCGCCAGCCGACCCAACCGCGCCGGCGAGCCCCGACTGCGACCCGACGGCGCCCGCCGATCCGACGCTGGATGTCTGCGCCAAAGCCGTTCCGGGGGCCGATGTGTTGCCGGCGACGGCGCTGCAGCGCATGACCTGGCATGCGTTGTTGACCGGCGGCTGGGCGAAGCTTGCCGGCGACTATGTCTTCGACGCGCATCCGCTCAGCAACGACCAGCCGTATTTCGCCGCCTATGTGAAGGTCGCCGACCTGCCATTGACGCTGGACAGGCTCGACCTGTTCCAGGACGACTGGGGCTATCTCCTGATCTGGGCAACGCTCGGCATCGCCTGCGTCACGGCGGCGTCGCTGGTGCTGCTGCCTGTCATTTTCGGCTGGCGCATCGTGTTTTCCCGCTCGCGCGGCAAACTCGGCACCATCCTTTATTTCGCCTGTCTCGGCCTCGGCTACATCATGGTCGAGGTCGGGCTGATCAGCCGCTTCACAGTGGCGTTGGCCAACCCGACGGTGTCGGCCTCGGTGTTGATCTCGTCGATGCTGGTGTTCTCCGGACTTGGCAGCCTCTATGCCGAGCGCATCTTCGACCGCGCCAGAACGCTGCTGCCCGTCGTGCTGCTGGCGATCTGCCTGCTGCTGCTGGCCTACGGCTTCTATCTGTCGCCGGTGCTCGACTGGATTGGTGCCTATCCCTATTCGATGCGGTTGCTGCTGTGTTTCCTGCTGGTGTCGCCGCCGGCTTTCCTGATGGGGATGCCGATGGCCACTGCCATGACCTGGCTGGCGCGGCTCGGCAAGGAACACCTGTTCGTCTGGGCCTGGGGCATCAATGGCTGTTTCTCGGTCATCGGTTCAGCGGCGGTGCCGATCGTCGCCACCAGCTTCGGCCTCAGTGCCGTGCTGCAATGGGCCGCCATCGCTTATCTCATCGCCATCCCGGCCTTCTTTGCCGTGCTGTTGCCGTCGAAAGCGCCGTCCATCCGGCTGGTCGCGGCCTGATGGTGGACCGGCGCGCCATCGTCGCCGGACTGCTGGCCACGACGGTCTTTCCGGTGGCAAGCCAGGGGGCGCGCTTGCGCAAGGCGATATCAACGATCGTGCCGTTCAAGACGTCACCCTTTCCCTATGAGGGAAAACTGCCGGATGGTTCCGGGCCATTTCTCGACGTGAATGCAAACGGCCGGCGCGGCCACACTTCGCCGCGCGGCGGCATCTATTGGGAAGACGAGACCTATTCCGACCGCTCGACGCTGCTGGCGGTGCCCAAGGGATTCGATCCGGCCAAGCCGGCGGTCATCGTGGTGTTCTTCCACGGCAATGGCGCTACCCTGGCGCGCGATGTGGTCGGCCGGCAGCGGGTGTTTGCCCAGGTCGAAGCCTCCGGCCTCAACGCGGTGCTGGTGGCGCCGCAATTCGCCAGCAATGCGCAGGATTCCAGCGCCGGCAATTTCTGGACGCTGGGTGTTTTCGCGCGATTCATGGCGGAGGCGGCGCAAGGGCTGGGCAAACTGACCGGCGCCACGCCTGCGAAATTCGATGCCATGCCGATCGTGCTCGTCGCCTATAGCGGCGGCTACAACCCGACTGCCTCCGTGCTCAGGAATGGCGATGCCGGCGACCGCCTGCTAGGCGTCATTCTGCTCGACGCCGTTTTCGACGACAGCGACATCTTCGCCAACTGGATCGCGCGGCACAAATCCAGCTTCTTCGTCAGCGCCTATGGCCAGGCCTCGGCATCCGGCAACGCTGAGATCCGGCAGTTGCTGGCTGGCCATGGCATTGATGCGAGTTCCGATCCACCGCGCCGTCTTGAAGCCGGCACGGTTTCCCTCATCGCATCCGATGCCGGCCACGACACGTTCGTCACCCGCGCTTTCGTCAGCAACCCGCTGCAATGGCTGCTTGGCCGGCTGCACGGGTTTCCGCGTTAGGTGTGCTGATATTCAGGTGATGCCGGCCTGCAAATGTTGGCTTCCTGCGCTTCCGGTGCTCACGTACAAAAGTACGCTCCGCTCGTCGCAAGAGCGACCCCAGAAGCCATCATTTTCGACTCGGCCTGACCTGAATCTCAACCTTCAGGGCTTCAGTTCTGCAAGGCCGATCAGTTGAACCACAGCGCGAAGGTCAGAAATCCGCCGCCGCCGAACTGGCGCTGGATCTGGTCGAAATCGTCTGATGTCAGGATCTTGCCGCTTTCGAGATAGGGCGCGATTCCAGGGCCTGTGATCGACAGCACAAGGTCGAAAGGCTTCGGCTCGTCGAAGAAGCGCTTCATGTTGATGCCCTTGCCGGTGATGCGGAAATGCGGCAGCAGAACGCGGCCCTCAAGAAGGTCCTCGGCCATGGTCAGAGCGGCGAGCCAGGCCTGCACCTGCTCCTCGCCGACTTCGAGGCCGGTGAGCGGGTTTTCGCCTTTTTGCTGCGGCCCCGGCAGCCACTCGCGGTCGTTGTCGGTCTCGGCGCGTATCGCTTTCCAGTCCTCGCGCGACAGCCGGATCATTTCGAGCAGTTCGCGCCGCGCCGCCTTCCGGCGCTCCGGCTCTACCACCGGCCAGTTGACCAGATGCACCAGCGAGATGAAGTCGGCGAGACGCCATTCCGACGAGAGGATGCCGCCGCCCATGCCGCCATCCAGCGGCACGAGGATATCCTGCAACGGTAGCTTGGCGCGCGGGAACAGCATGTGGAACGAGCTGTCGAAGGTGTTCTTGAAATCATGCGCCAGCCAGAAATCGGCCTGCGCCATCAGGAACTCGGCATAGCCCTGCAGCCAGTAGCCGTCGGCGCGGTCGAAGCGGAAGGTGAGCGCGGGCGCGGCACCATCCGGCGCACCGCCGCCGCGCGACAGCGAGGCCATGATAGCGGCAATGCTTTCATCCGGTGCGATGGCGCCGTCCTCATTGAGGTCGATGCCGACATGGGTGAGATCGATGACCATGCCGATATCGGCATTGTCAGGCACCGATCCCAGCGTCGCGGCTGATTTCTCCAGCCGGTCGCGGAAGGCCACCAGAATGGCGCGGAACTGTTCATAGGTCAGCGGTTCGGGATTGGGATTGTCCGGCACCGGCAACCGCATCAGCGGCAGCATGAAGGAGCGCGGACTATCGAAGCCATGGCGGTGCAAGCCGCTAGCCAGCAATTCCAATGCGGTGAAGAATTCGCCGGCACCGGCGGCATAGGCCGAGGCCGGGTCGCCAGGCGCAGCGGCCTCCAGCGTCGACAGGGCCGTATTGCGCGCACTCACTGTCTTGGCTTCGAACAGGGCGGTTGCCGCTTCGGGCATGGCGGCATGGGCTGAAGACAGTGGCAGGATCAGGAAAAGCGCTGATGCCAGGAGGCTCGAAAGTCGGGTCATCTTGGTCCTCCGGTTTTAGATTTCAATGATAGGCGCATTCGAAGCAACGCGCTGTCACTTCAATGCCGTCATCGCCTTGTCGATCTCGGCCATGCGGTCCCTGAAAAACCCGTCATACCGCGGATAGCCGGCCTTCTGGTAAAAGGTCCAGGCCTGCTGCATGGCATCCTGTGCGTCGCGCAGGATGCCGGCGTCTGCCTTGTCGCGCCCAAGAATGAGCAGGGCTGCCCCGACGCCGCCCTGCAGGGACGCCCATTGCAGCGGCGCGGTCTGGCGCGTCCATTCCTTCAGCGCTTCGCGATAGGACGCAAGGCCAGCCTCGACAGTCGCCGCATTGCCCGTCCGCTCACCGGTGAGCACGAGGTTGCGCGCCAGGTTGTTATGCGCGGTCGCCCAGCTGAACGGCTCGCGTTCGCGCGTCCATTCTTCCAGCGCGTTGTGATAGGCATCCGCCGCCCGCTCGAGCGTCGCCGTGCCGGTTTCGCGCTGGCCGAGCGAGGACAAGGCGTTGCCAAGGTTGCTCTGTTCCGTTGCCCAGAGCAGCGGCACGCGTTCGCGCGTGTTCTCGGTGAGCGCCGCATTATAGGCGTCGACGGCACGTTGCAGCATCTCGCTGCCGTCAAGCCTGTCGCCGATGGCCCACAGCGCGCTACCCAGCGCGTCCTGCGTCGCGGCCCAGGAGAGAGGATCAAGATCGCGCGTCAGCGTCGTCAGCGCATCCTGATAGGCATCGACGGCTTCTCGCAGCTGGTCAGGATTGTTGCCACGCAAGCCGATCCAGGCGATGGCGTCGGCTTCTCCCTTGCGCGCCAAGGCCCATTTGAGTGGTTGGTCCTGCCGCGTAATCGCCTGTCGGGCCGCGGCGAAGGCAAGTGCCGCCTGCTGGTATTGTTCCGGTCCGCTCTTGCGGGTGCCAAGCAGTACAAGCGCGGTGCCGAGATTCGATTGAGCCTCCGTCCACAGCGAAGGATCGGTCTGCCGGATGCCGCTGGAGACGATGCTGGAGAAAATGGCCACGGCCTGCTCCAGTGACGCCGAGCCGCTCTGGCGTGTTCCATACATATACAGCGCCAGGCCGTAGTCGTTCTGGGTCATGACCATTTGCGGCGTCATCCGGTCCTGCGGAAGCAGCTTGGCGGCTTCGCCAAATGTGCGCATCGCGGCTTGCAGTGCCTTGTTGTCACCGCGAAACGTGCCGAAAGCGCGGATGGCATTGGCTTGCGCCAACTTGTAGTGCCAGGCGAGGCCCGTATCGTATCGCCTGACCTGTTCGAACGCCTTGCCGTAGTCGTCGGCGGCCTTCATCTGCTGGAAGGCAAGAAAATAGGTGTCGCCGCTGCGGCTGTAGACCTCGGCGAATTCAATCCGTCTCGCCTTGATGTCGGCTTCCGCCTTGTCGACCGTCTTTGAGAGTTGCGCGACGCGCATCTTCGCCTGTTGCTGGAATTTGATCGCCGTCGTCACCGCACCATCGGCGAGTGCCTTTTCGGCGAGGTTCGACAAGCGCACGATGTCCACGTCGGTGCTCGTCAGCGCTTGCCGCTCGGCAATGATGGCCTTGAGATGTTCGGTCTGGCCGCGCAGCAGCCGGTCCAGTTCGCGAGGATCGCCAGGCACGTCCTTGCCCAAGGCTCCAAGCAGCCCATACAGCGTGCCGAGCGGCACGGCGCCGGAGTTGGCTGCGGCCTCGACGATCCGGCGCGTGTCGGCGGGGGTGGTGGCAATGGTCAGCAGGAGCTTGCGATGCTCGCCGCGTATCTCCGCATCGTCACCAGTCGCCTGTTCCGGTGTCAGGCCGAAGTAGAGCAGACGGCGCAGGCTGGCATTGGTCCAAGGGCGCTGGCGGCCGCCGGTCTGCACGTAGACTTCCTCCGCAACCATCGTCATCACGTCGCCGAAGGCAAAGCCTCCGGCCGCGAGGTGCTTCAGCAGGGCCGCGGCATAGGGGCTGTTGCCGCCGGCGTCGCCGTCGAGCGCGGCATGACCGGGTTCGGCGGCGAACCCGATCACTTCTCCCAGGCTCTGCGGCGCATCGGGTGTATCGGCAAGCGGGACGGCACCTCGTGTCACGCCGAGCCCGGCGGCGGCAACGGGCGCCGGACCGGACGCGGTAGTGATGCTCGCGCCTGCTGGAAACGGATTGGTGCGGCAGGCATCAAGCAGCACGATGGCGACCGGAACCTTGGCCTTTAGTTCGGCCAACAGGCCTGATAGCGCGACGAGGTTCTTGCCGGCATCGGCAAGCGACGATGGAGCGGCGCTGACCGGCACCAGGTAGTTCTCGCCACCGGCCTCGATGCCGTGGCCCGAATAATAGAGCAGCGCCACGTCGGCGCCGGCGGCATCCTCGGCGAAGCGCTGCAAGCTGCGGTCGAGCTTGGCCTTGTCGCCATCGGTGACCGAGGTGACATCAAAGCCAAGCTCGCCGAGCAAACGGTCGACGGCGCGGGCGTCATTGGCCGGGTTGGGCAGGGCGGTGAGGTGTTCGTAGCGGGATTCCCCGATGACCAGCGCCACGCCACGCATCGGCCTGGCATCCTCAGCCCAAGCTGACGATGCATGGAAAAACACGGCAAGGCACAGCGCCAGCAAAAAAGCCGCGTCCGTGGTGCCGCGATGCCGGTCCGCCATCCCCATCTTCGCGCCCGAAAGATTCAAAGACCCAGGCCATGCTAATGCGCCGACCGTGGCGGCTCAATGGCACAGTCGCGGCGGCGCGGTGAATGTCTGGTGGCAAATGATTGGGCGAGCACGTTTCAAACCCCCTGATTGTTGGCGGACATGCTTCAACCGGCCCGACGGACGGTCTACATAGGGCAAACAATCTGGGCATCGCGTGTCGAACTATCCGCTCTCCTACAAACTGTCATGGCTGCCGCGGTTCCTGAAGCCGTCGGTCCTGGGCGATGCCAGTGGTTTCGCGCCAATGGCCGGGAGGGTGATGGAACCGCAGCCAGGCCAGACGGTAAGGCTTGCCTTCATCGGCGATATCTCGGCGGTGGCCAATCGCCGCGCGCCGGCGTGCGATCCGGCGATCGCGGTACTGCTTGGGGCCGCCGATCTGGTGATTGGCAATTGCGAAAGCCCGATCGTGGAAAAACCAAGCGCGGTGCTGGGAACCAAGCTCGGCACGCATCACGCGATGACGGAGCGTTTTCTCGGCGACGCACTGGCAGCGGTCGGCATCGCACCGGAAAAACTGGTGCTGTCGCTGGCCAACAATCATGTGCTTGATCAAGGCTTCGCTGGCTTTGAGGCAACGGTCGCGGCGCTGCAACGGCTTGGGATCCGCACCATCGGCACTACAGGGAATGGCCCGGTAGAGCATGTCGCCGTCGGGCCGCTGATGCTTGGCCTGGCCGCCTTCACGCTTTGGCGCAATGCCGACGAAGCTGTGTTCGCCACGCGTGTGTCGATGGAGAGCGACCCGGCGCGATGGCCGCGGGATGCCGCCAGCGGCGTCGATCTTCTCTGTGCCGTGCCGCATTGGGATTGGGAGTTCAGGCATTTTCCGCGTGCCGAGACCCGAGCACTGGCCAGGCGGCTGGCCGGACATGGCGTTGGGTTGATCGCCGGGCACCACGCGCATGTCGTACAGCCCGTGGAAAGGATCGGCGAGGCGCTTGTTGCCTATGGCCTTGGCGATTTCCTAGGCACCGCATTTGCGCGGCAACCATGGCCCGGCCGCATCGGCGCCATCCTGACGGTCGAGGTCAGCGCGGACGCCGGGACGCGCGGGAAAGTCGCATCCTACCGGATGCATCCTTTCATGCGCCTGCGCACCGGTGATCACGAGCGTCTGGTGCCGGTGGAAGGGCTGGAGGGGGCGATGAGGCCGAGGGTTCTGAAGCGGCTGACAGCGATTTTTGGCTGAGCCCACAAGGGGAGAAGGGGTAGCCCCGGCTGGCGGCTCTGACAAAAGCGGCTATCATGCGGCAACACTGGCGGTGGGGTGGCCGATGGAAAATTTCATGCCGAGCGAGGCCGACGTCGCCAAGATCCGAAAGGACCTCGACGCCTATGAAGCCGCAAGGGCCTCTGCCGTCTGGCAAGTGCGCTGGCGCGTGCCGCTGTTCGTCGGACTGGTGCTGGTAATCGTCGCGCTCATCGCCTGGCTGTTCAACAAGGTGGCCGATCCCAACGAACAGTGGTTCTCGACGCCACATGTGTTTCTCTATGTCATCGGCTTCGTCGCGGCGATCCTGCTTTACTTCAGGGCAATCAGGCCGGCGACGCGGCTTCAGCAGTCGTTCCGCGAAACGCTGGTGCCGATCATCTTCGGCTTCATTGGCGACATGCGCTACCAGCACGACGTGACGCCGCATTCCTTCGACCGGTTGCCGCGCGAGACAGTTGGCGGCTTCACCATGAGCCGCTTCGACGACATCATATCCGGGCGCTATGAAGGGTTCCCGTTCGAACTCTACGAAGCCGATCTGTGGGACGGGGGCGCGACCAAGAACAAGGCGACGACGTTCAAGGGCGTGGTCGTTGCCTTCGAGACGATCGAGCCATTCCCCGGGATACTGGTGGCGGCGCGGCGGGCCGATGGGATCGTCGGCTTCTTCCGCGGCATGTTCGCAGCCAAGATGCAGGAAATGTCCTCCGGCGTTCCTGAGCTCGATGCCATCTACGAGTTCCGCTCCGACAATATCGAGGCCGCGCGGCCATTGGTGACCGGCCGGCTGGCGCAGGCACTGAAATGGCTGGGCGAAACCTGGCCGGACGATCCGGCGCGTATCGCGCTCAACGGCAGCGACGGCTTTCTGCTGCTGCCCGAAACCCGGAATCTTTTCGAACTGCCTGCCATCTCGGTGCCGCTCGACTACAAGACCCATGTCGCGCCGATGATCGCCGACATGGGCGCGATCCTGGCGACGGCGGCTCTGGTGCGCAAGATCGGCGCGAAGGACGAGGCCTGACCCAGGGCAGGGGGCATGAAACAAAATGTGTCCGCCGGGATTTTCGCGAGCCGTTTCGTGATGCCACCGGCCGGCAAATACGGCGGACTTGAGATGGTCACAAGCCGGCCGTAGCGGCCCGCTAACCGACTCATTTGTTGGGTAAAGCACTGTCACATCCGGATGGCCTAACGACCGATGCTGCGTGAGCCGATGACAATGTGTCGGAATTAAGCCACTGATTATGTTTGCTAAAAGTCACTCAACGTGATTTGCGAACGGCCTGCCTTCCGTTCCAGTTTCAGGCCGTCGGCGGTTGTCGCTCAGACAGCGGCGACCCCGGCGAACCGAAACGGAGTACCTACCGATGAAGAAAACCCTTGCAACCACCGCCGCTCTGCTCGCCTTCCTGGGCACCGCCTATGCCGCGAGCGTTCAGGGCACCATCCAGGCCGTCGACCCGACGACCAAGTCGATCACACTCGACGATGGCAAGATTTACCAGCTGTCGCCTGAAGCGGCGATCGGGAAATTGAAGGTCGGCGCCAAGGTGGCGGTTACCGTCGATGACAAGACCGGCATCGTGACGTCGATCAAGAAGGCTTCGTAGACATAGCGCAATTCGTCAGCGGTCCCGCTGACGGCGTTTTTCAGACCCTGTTCCACACTTGGCCGGCCCTTCTGGGTCGGCCATTTTCTTTGATTTCGATGATCGGACCCGGCGAACTGGATTTAACGGCAAGCCGCCCGATAGTGCCACTATGGTTTTTGCCCAAAGGCCGCGTTATCCCTGATGAAGCGGGGGTGCGGTCATGGTGGAAGAGCAAAAGGCATTTCGCCTGTCGCGGCGGCTGCTGCTGGGCGCGGCGGTGGTTGGCGGCGCGGTGCTGTGGGGCGGAAACACCGTGGCGCGGCTGGCGCGCGGGCCGTCAGGGCCGAAGAATGCCGGACGCATCGCCGATATCGACGGTATCGCCCTGCCGCTGAAGCCGCTCGCCAATGCGCCGGCCTATGACCCGTCGCTGGCATGGTCTGCCAAGGGCGGCGACCTCAACGATGCCAGTGGCCTGTCGAGGACGCCGGTCTATGGCGTGGTCGAGGTGAGCGAGGAAGACCATATCGCCAAGGCGCTGGCCTTCGCCCGTGCCAACGGCCTGAAAGTGTCGCTGGCCGCTATCCGCCACTCCATGGGCGGGCACGCGTTTGACGACAACGCATTGGTGCTCGACCTCAGGAAATTCAACAAGGTCACGGTCGACGCCGCCGCCCGAACCATGACCGTGCAGCCCGGCGCGCGCTGGCACGATATCCAGAACCTTTTGCATCCGCGTTTCGCGGTGAAGGCCATGCAGTCGACCGACATCTTTTCGGTCGGCGGCTCGCTGTCGGTCAACGCGCATGGCATGGACCACCAGGCCGGCTCGGTCGCCGGCTCGATCCGCTTGATGCGGGTAATGCTGGCCGATGGTTCGGTAACGACCTGCTCGCCCACCGAAAACAACGACCTGTTCCGCCATGTCGTCGGCGGTTACGGCCTGTTCGGGGTGGTGCTGGAAGCGACGCTCGATATCGTCGACAACACCGTCTACCGGACATCGAGGGAGATCATCAAATCCGATGATTTTCCAAAGTTCTTCGCCGAGGTGCTGGAGCCGAACAAGGATATCGGCCTGTTCTACGGCCATCTGTCGACGGCGCCGGGCAATTTCCTCGAGGACATGATCGTCTACCGCTACGACAAGGTTGCCGACCAGCCGCCGGCCGGCCAGCCGGCGATTGGCGAGCCTGATGGGGTGGGGCTGAAGCGTGTGATCATCAACCTGGCGAAATGGGGCAGCCTGTTCCAGGAATTGAAGTGGTTCACCGAAAAGACGCTGGAGCCGAAATTCGAGAACTGCACGGTGCCGCGCACGTCAGCCATGGCCGAGGGCGAGGCCTGTCTCGTCACACGCAACAACCCGATGCATGATTCCGTGCCCTATCTGTTCAACGACCTGATGGATGAGACCGACATTCTGCACGAGTATTTCATCCCGCGCGCCGCCTATGTCGGGTTCATCACGGAAGCGCGTAAAATCCTGCGCAACCAGGACCTGCCGGTTCTCAACGCCTCGGTGCGCATTGTCCACAAGGAGGATGTCGCTCTGACCTACGCGCCGGAGCCGGCCTATTCGCTGGTGCTCTACATCAACCAGCCGACCGATGCTGACGGCAGTGCCAGGATGCGGGCGCTGACACGGGCGTTGATCGACGTGACGATCAAGCATGGCGGGCGGTTTTTCCTGCCCTACCAGTTGCATTACACGGCCAAGGAGTTGCTGGCCTCCTATCCGGAACTGCCGGCCTTCCTGGCCGTTAAACGGCAATATGACCCGACGGAACTGTTTTCCTCGACGTTTTACCGTGCCATCAAGGCGTTGAGCGGGGTTGCGTAAGAGACGACAGGAGAAGTCATGCGGATCAGATCAACGGCGGCGGCACTCGCGTTCATCATGCTGGGCGCTGGTTCAGGCCAATCGGAAGACCTCAAGGCCTTCAAGCTGACGATCGACGGCGTGGCGGTGGACATCAATCCGGGCGAGAGCCTCGATGTGACCTTGCCTGGCGGCAAGCAGAGCAAGGTGACACTCGACAAGAATGACTTCGCCACCTTTTCCGGCGAGAATTTCTCCTTTGTGCATCCGAGCGACATTTCTGTGACCAAGACCGCTCTCGGCGATCATATCACCCAGTATCTGATGGCATCGGCACTGGGGACGATCGTCGTCGTCCAGGAATACGGCAAGATGAATCCGGTGTCGCTCAACCAGCTGATGCTGCAGGAAATGACAAAGGAATCCGTACAGGCGGGTGCGAAGCTGACGCAGGAGCCGACGACGCGGAAACTTGCCGACGGCAAGGAGATGAGCGGCCTTCGCGCCACGGTGAAATCGCGCACCGACAGCGCCGATTTTGAAGTGGTTAGCTATGGCACGACCGACCAGGGGATCATCCTGGTCACCCGGCTCGACCGCGAAAACGCACCGGCCGAGGCCTCGCTGATCGACAGGTTCTGGGAGAGCCTGAAGATCAAGCTCTGACGACGGGCTGCTACAGCCCGTCCGGTATTTTCGACGCCAGCCAGTTCGCCGACCGCCGGGCTATGCTGACCGTCGCCAATGCGGCGCGGCCAAGGTCGGTCTTGACCACGGCGTAGCCATTCTTGGTGCGATAGAGCACACCGGTTCCGCCGCCGACCACGGCTTCGTAGGCGACGGGCCGGGCCGCGGCCGCTTCCACGGCCGTTGTCTGCGCGCCAACAGAAACACTAGGCCGATGACTGAGTTCCGGCGGCAGCGGATCGGTGGTCTCGACAATCCGGCTGGCGGGCTTCAACTCCGGTCCCGATGCGATGGCTGCAAGCTTCGAGGACGACGCCGAATGGGCGGGGCGGCAGATGCCCGAGATCAGCGGATAGTTGAAACCGCGCTCGTGCAGCATCTGGCTTTTCATAGCGGCTTCGCAATCGGCGATTGTCGACCATTTGGCCGGCGTCTCGCCGATATATTCGCAAAGCTTCGCGTCGCAGTCGCAGCCAACAATGGTCATGGCGACAAGGGCGGTCTTGATCACGGTCTTGTCCCTTCGAGATGCCCCCCGGCATATCAAGGCAACCCATCGCGCGCGAACAAGGCGGGATTTGGC
Organism: Mesorhizobium sp. INR15; assembly: GCF_015500075.1. NCBI lineage: Bacteria > Pseudomonadati > Pseudomonadota > Alphaproteobacteria > Hyphomicrobiales > Phyllobacteriaceae > Mesorhizobium > Mesorhizobium sp. INR15. The sequence goes on from NZ_CP045496.1 coordinate 2,502,478, forward strand.
CGCGATTGTGAAATGAGCGTGACCAAGCGATTTTGCCATGGCTGGCCTGCCCAGGCGCCTCGAGTAAGACGTTGATTCAGCTTCAGCAAAAGCGCGGCTATGTCTTGGTGCAGCCGCAGCAAAAATAAACATCGCCAAGTATCTCCTGGCAACTATTCTCCGTTGAACTTTTCTCCTAGGATGAAGCCCATGTAACCATATGGATGCCGGGGGGCTCACATGGGAAGAATTGTTCGGTCCGCATCGGATGACGATCAGGATGAACAAGGGTATTTCAGGCAGGAAGGGGAGATTGGCAAAGGCAGTCTTCATGCCGGCAAAGCCGCCCTGGACGGCGGAGGTGGAAGTAGCGGAGGGGGAAAGAGCGGCGGCAAGTCGAAAGCCGGCGACGGGTATCTCGACCGGGTGGCCAAATATGTGCCTGCCGAAATCGTGGCCTTTTTCATCTTCGTCAACTCGATCCTCGACAACGCGACTGAGAAACCCGTGGCTGCGGCATTGGCGGGAAATTCAGCGGACATCCCCGCTGCCGTGAAGGCGGCAATCATGGGTGTGACCATGGCGGGCATCAGCGTCTGGACCGTGTCATGGACCGTGCTGATCATCGCGCTGCTGATGACGCCGATCTATCTGAAATCAATGAGTGATTCCGATGACAAGGCGGAAGCTCCAGGCACGAACATCGTCATGTCGATGCTGGCCTTTCCGTTCTGGGCTTATGCGGTGGACGCCCTGGCGTTCCGGCCCTGGCACGATGGCGCATTGGCGAGCGTGATGCTGGCAACCTTCACCGTGATCAGTGGCGCCATACGTCCGGGCTTCCTGGCGGGCATGTCCAAAAAGAAGCCGCCCGGACACGGGAAGAAATAGTCCGAGGGGCAGGTGGGCAATGATTGATATCAGGGAAATCGGAGCGCGGGCGCGTGAGTTGGAAGCCCTGGACGACTTGCTCTCGAAGTTCATGGCATTGCCCAGTGCGCAAGCGGTTACGGTGCGCGTCATGCCGTGGCTGCTTCTGGACTATGACGGCTACCGGGCATTCGCTCGGTATTCGGATTTTCTGTCGCATGCCATTGGCTATCCGCTGCTTTTCGAGGACATGTGGATTGGCCCGGAGTTCGCCAATCCGTTCATGATGCCTGGCCGAAACCAGCCCGATCTGGATTGGGATGCCATGCAGGATCGGTTCCAGGACGACAGAATCAGCGAACATCTGATCGGACGTGAGAAACCGCGAGACCCCTTTCACATCGAATTGCATGTCCGTCAGGACGCATATGATCTGTCCCAGGCCGAGATTGTGCGTCGTCTTGCCAATGACAGCCCGCTTTTCGTGACCGTCCAGCGCCGTGGCGCGATGAAGCTGCAGTTCGCGAGCGGCGACCTTATTCTATCGGGTGGTAAAAGCGGCACGATCGGCGGCTTCATCGCCGATCATCGCGGCACCGTGTACGGCCTGACGTGCTCGCATGTCGCCAGTGGCGGTGTGGTAACCGATGTCACGGGAAGGAAATGTGGGGACGTCAAGGCTTCGACGACCCAGGTATCCATGGCAAGCGGCAGCGTGTGCCATCCCAATCCGCGGCGCGGGTCCCCAACCTGTGCGATCAACAGCCTTGATCTTGCGCTGGTCGAGATGTCCGTGGCCGCGACCGCCACAGGCCTGAAACTGGGCGGCAGCGTCGCACAAGGCGATATCGTCGATGTCGGTGCGAGCCGCTCAAGCTACCGGTTCGGCGTGCGGTCGCTTTGTATCGCGATGCAGCTTGGCCTGAACAGCGTCGACTACTGCTATTCGCCGCTCATCGAGCTCTATTCCCCTGCCGGCACCACCTGGCCAAGTGATTCCGGTGCCTGGGGGCTGACGAACCAGTTTTCCGAATGGGCGACCGTCATGGTCGGCGCCGACAGCGTTTCCAGCTTCGCGATTGACGCGCGCGACGCCGCCGACTGGATCGACACTTGCGGCATCGTCAGCGCCGGCGCCTGGTCGGTGTATTGACGCGCCTGTGCTCCACGTAGGGCAGTCACCGCCTCAGTAATCGTAGACGTGTTCGAGCTTCGCGCCGGCCTTCATCAGCGCCGGCAGTACGAGATGCAGCTTGCGTACGGCGATAGTCAGCCCGGTTCGGCGCATCTCCGGCTTGGCCGGCAGCGGATAGCTGAACAGTGCTCGGGCACCGTCCGGCGTGGTGACCGGATCGGGCGACAGAACGGTCACCATGATTTCGTCATTGCCGCCGATTTCGACGAAGGAGACGCCCTTGTCGATCAGGCGCGGGATCATTTCGGTGAACACCTGATAGCGCTTGGTGACGAAGATGGTGCCGTCCGCGCCAAGATCGCGTTCGAGCAAGGTGTCGGCTTCGTTGCGGGCGGCTTCGCCGACCGGTCCCTTGGCCCAGACATGAATGTCTGGGAAAGCCGGGTCCGAGGTCGCGGCAAGCGCCTGCTTTATCAGGTCGGCATAGGCTTGCTTGATGGTGTCGGCGAGGCCGAAGGCAAGCTTGCGTTCGCCGCTGCGCACCGTGCTGTCGCCTGGCGCCGGCTGCACGGCGAACAACTCGGCGCGCTTCTCGGCATAGGGGAACTGATACCAGGGGACCTGATCGAGGAAGGCGGCATAGTCGGCGGCCACCTTGGCCTGGTAGATGTCGGCCGCGGTCCGCTTGCCGGCAATTGCCTCGGTGATGCGGCCGGCGGTGTTCTCATAGGCCCATTGCAGGGCGTGCTCGATCGTGTGACTGGTGCCGATGATGACCAGCATCTGATGGTTTTCGAAATTGAACTTGTATGTGGAACTGGCGCGGATCACCGTCGCGTAGTCCTGCCAGAAGCGGCCGATATAGGCGAAGTAGGGGAAGCCGCTCGGCTGGCTCCTGTCGACGAAGCCGGCATATTCGCGCGCGGCGTATACGATCGCCCATTCGGGATAGGTCAGAAAGGTCGATTCCTCCGGCCGCTGGTAGCCGGGGATTTCCGCGCGGACCTTGTCGGCAAGCGCCTTTGGCGGAGCGCCTTCGGCAATGCCGGGCAAGGACGCTGTGTCCAGTGACGGCGTCGTCAGGAAGCCATAGGTGAGCCCTGCGATCGGGATCAGAATGACGATGACGACCAGCCAGAGGATCGTCTTGATGATGCGCCTTAGCCAGCGGAACAGGAACATGGCCGGTCAGGCCGTGGCGAAGTGGTCGTAGATGCGCTTCGACAGCCGGAAGCCGACATAGACGGCGAAGCCGCCGATGACGATGTGCGGCAGGTTGGCGAAGAAGCGGGCTGGAAACTCGATGTCGTTGAAGGAGCGGAAGCCGTTGATGAAGATGCCGGCGTCGAGGCAGCCGGAACCGGTGATCAGGCCAAGCACACCGTCGAACAGGTAGACCGAGCCGAACAGCTTGAAATAGAACACCGCCTGCCGGTGCGAGATGAAGGCGGCGGCCAGCGCCCAGACGCCTGAGAAGGCGTGCAGCAGGTCGTCATACCATTGCAGCGAGAACAGGCCGAACAGATTGCCGTTGGCATCGTTGAAAGCCGGTATGTAGCCGATGGCGACAACGCCGAAGAACAGGAAGGCATAGGCGACGGCAAGCTTCTGGATCAAGGTCATGAAGTATCCCCCTTCAAGCAGACTGTTTGGAAACTCTACTCCGGCGGCCATCTGACGAAGCGAGTTTCGAAACAGTCTTGGAGCCCATCGCAAATGGACTCTGACAAGGCGATACTAACCGATTTTATCGCGCGGTGAAGCGGCGCCCGCAACTTTGCCGGGAAAGAACCGCGGGGGGCATAAAGACAGTCGGCGCCGGGATTTCTCCCAGCGCCTCCCTGTCAGATCAGGACACGGTCGCGGCAGCAACTTCCGTAAAGTCGTCGCGCCATGCCGGCCTTGATTTTGACGGTCCTGCCAGCCGCTGCCCGAAGGCCTCGTCCGTTCCAGACCACGCCGGTCCTGGCCCTTGCGGGCTTTGCCCTGCGCACCATCGAAGGTTTTTGCCGTCCTTCATGGCAGCATCGGTCCGCCGTTGGCGTTGGCACGCTTTCCGCGGCCCCGTAGGTCTCGGCTTCCTCTCTTGAACAGGCAAGCCTGCTCTCGATCGGGGCCGTACGGGCCTCAGGAAATCCGCCTTTCACTTCGCCTTTCGGCTTGGCGATCGGTAGCCGCCTGAGATGGGTTAAACCTACGCTGGGTAAGGGGTTAGCGAAACTGCGGCAGGCCTGTGGATAGCGGGATTATCGGGGACGGATCGTGGCGGCGACGTAGATTCCCGATCGATGGCCAATCTGGCCATTTCTGGGGCCAGGTGCCGTCGCCCGATATTCCGCCTTGCTCCGCTGGGCGGCGCGGGCTTCAATGCCGGCAAAGGATTTGAAAGCCGCGTCTGGCTTCGAGTTTCCTGGGGGAGGCTACAGTTGAAAGTCGGGGTGGTTCTCAATCCGATAGCGGGTGGCGGCCGGCTGAAACGGCAATGGGCGGAGGTTGCCGTCTCGCTGAAAAAGCATTTCGGCGAATTCGAACTGCGCGAGACGCAGGCCGAAGGTGATGCGGAAAGGCTGGCGCTCGACCTGGCCGCGAGCGGCTACGACCTGGTGATCGCGGCGGGCGGTGACGGTACTGCCAGCGAGGTGGCCGACGGGTTGCTACAGGCCGCCATGGAGAGCGGGCGGGCAACCGAGCTTGGTCTCCTGCCATGCGGCACCGGCATCGACTTCGCGCGTGGGCTCGGCCTGCCGCGCGACGTGGACGCGGTGCTGAAGCGGATCGCGGATGCCAAAGGGCGCAAGGTCGATGCCGGGCGCATCTGCTACATCGACGACCATGGCGCGCTGGCCAGCCGGCATTTCATCAACATCGCCAGCCTCGGCCTGTCAGGCGCCACCGACCGCGCTGTCAATGCCGACAAGCGCAAGGGCAAGATGTCGGCGAAGGCGCTGTTCCTGTGGCGCACCGTCGTGGAGTTCATCCGTTATCGGTTCCAAGACGTCAGCATCACTGTCGACGATGGCGCCCCTGTTGAAGCGCGCATGGCGCTCGTGGCGGTGGCCAATGGAAGGTTCTTCGGCGGCGGCATGATGATCGCGCCGGACGCGGAGCTGACGGACGGGCAGTTCGACATCGTCATCCTGCGCGCGGCGGGCAAGCTCAAGCTGATCTGGGACATCCGCCTGCTCTATGGCGGGCGGCATCGCAACCATCCGGCAATCACCATCCTGCGCGGAAAGAAAGTGGTTGTCGAACCGCTCGGAGATGTGGAAAAGAACGGCGCGCTGGTCGATATCGACGGCGAATCGCCGGGGCGTATCCCGGCGACCTTTGAAATCCTGCCGGGCGCACTGACGCTCAGATATTGAATCAAGTCGTTGCCTAGTTGATTCAAGTGGTTCCGAAACCGAATCCGGCTAATCAACCAGGCCGATGAAATTGCTTTGATTTTGGTTTTTTATCAAAGCTCCAGCTTGGCCGGAAAACCCGATGCGCGCAGGTCGGTGCCGACCGCATCCTCAAGCAATTTGACGATCTGTGTCGACCAGGCGCCGCCGCCATAGGCCGCCTTGCCTTGCTCGAAAATCGCGTTGACGCGCGATGCCAGGTCGAGCGGCACGCCGGATTTTTCGCCCATGGCCAGCGCAAAGCCAAGATCCTTCAGCGCCAGGTCCATGGTGAAGCCGATATCGTAGGAGCCGTTCAGCACCAGCTGGCTCTCGGTCTCATGGACGAAGCTGTTGCCGGAGGAGGCAACGATGGCGTGGTAGGACTGGCCGAGGTCGAGCCCGCCTTGCCTGGCCAGCATCAGGGCTTCGCCGGCGGCGACGAGATGGATGAAGGCGAGCATGTTGGTGATGACCTTGATCACCGCCGCCGAGCCGATCGGACCCATCAGGAACGACTTCGCGCACATCGCTTCGATGGCCGGGCGATGACGTTGGTAGAGTGATGCATCGCCACCAACCAGTGCGGTGATCTTGCCGGCCGCGGCCAAATGCACGCCGCCGGTAACAGGGCATTCCAATGTGTCGATGCTCTTTGCCGAAGCGAGCGCTGCGAGACGCATGATCTCGTCCCGGCCGTTGGTCGACATCTCGATCCAGGTGCCACCGTTGGGCAGGCCTTTCAGCAATCCGCCCGGGCCGGCCAGCACCGCTTCGCTGATCTTGGGCGAGGGCAGGCAGGTGATGGCATTGCCGGCGCGGGCGGCGGCCTCGGCGGGGCTGTTCGCGGCTGCCGCGCCGAGCGCGACGAGGCGCTCGACAGCGGCCGGGTCACGATCGAAGACGGTGACCGCGAAGCCGTTGCGGATCAGGCTGGCGGCAAGGTTGCCGCCAAGATGGCCGAGGCCGATGAAGGCGTAGCTCTCGCTCACGGCATCAACGGCGTCTGCATCATCTGCAGATGCAGGTCCTTGCCGGTGTAGGGATGGGCATCGCAGACCGCCTCGTTGAGTTCTACGCCGAGGCCGGGCTCCTTCGAGGGAATGACATTGCCGTCCTGCCATTCGATCTTCTTCTTCAGCAGCGTGGCGTGGAAGCCGTCCCACTGCTTCAGCGATTCCAGGATGAGGAAGTTGGGCAGCGTCACGGCGAGCTGGATGTTGGCGGCGCCGACAATCGGTCCGCAATAGCAATGCGGCGCGATCTGGATGTGATAGGCCTCGGCCATCGCCGCGATCTTCTTGGTTTCGAGAATACCGCCGGAGCGGCCGAGATCGGGCTGAAGGATGGTCGCGGCGCGGTTCTCGATGACACGGGCGAACTCGAACTTGGTCGTCAGCCGCTCGCCGGTGGCGATCGGGATCGATGTGCCGCGCGCCACCTGCGCCATCACTTCGGGCATATCAGGCGGCACCGGCTCCTCGAACCACAAGGGATCATAAGGCTCGATAGCGCGGGCCATGCGCAGCGCGCCCGACGCGGTGAACTGGCCATGCGTGCCGAACAGGATGTCGGCGCGGGTGCCGACCGCTTCGCGGATCGCCTTGATCATGCGGGTGGAGACATCGATGTCGACGAGGCGCGGCTGGTGGCCGTCGAAAGCCGTATAGGGACCAGCCGGGTCGAGCTTCACGGCATTGAAACCCTGCTCGACATATTCGAGCGCGCAGGCCGCCGCCAGATCGGGGTCGTTGTAGACGTTCTTGCCATCCGGCGCGTCCTCGGAATGAACACTGCCGGTATGCGGATAGAGATAGGTGTAGGAGCGCAGCGTTTCGTGCACCTGGCCGCCAAGCAGTTTGTAGACCGGCTTGTTGGCCTCCTTGCCGATAATGTCCCAGCAGGCCATTTCGAGTGCCGAGAAACAACCCATGCCGGACACGTCAGGACGCTGCGTGAAGCCGGAGGAATAAGCGCGGCGGAAGAAGGTCTCGATGTCGTGCGGATCGCGGCCGACAAGGTAGCGCTCGGCCATGTCCTCGACCATCCTGGCGGTGACATGGGCCGAGAAGGTGGCGTTATAGGCCTCGCCATAGCCGACCACGCCGCCATCGGTGGTGAGCTTGACGAAGATGAAATACTTGCCGCCGATGCCGGGCGGCGGGTTGCCGACAACCCAGGTCTTGACGTCGGTGATCTTCATTGATGGTCCTCCAGAACCAGTTCGGCGCCCTTCCATCCGGTCATGACCGAGGCGGCGTTGGTGTTGCCGGTGATGTTGTCCGGGAAAATCGAGGCGTCGATGACACGCAGGCCTTCGAGGCCATGCACCTTGAGGCGCGGGTCGACCACGGCGCGCTGGGGATCCGGCCCCATGCGGCAGGTCGAGACCGGGTGATAGACGGTGCCCGAGCGCTTGCGGAAATCCTGCACCAGGTCGGCATCGGATTGGATCGACGGACCGGGCAAGACTTCTTCCGCGATGATTTCCGCCATCGCAGGCATCGAGGCAATCTTGCGCACGAATTTTACCGCCGCCAGCATCTCCTCGACATCGGCATTGGTCGAATAGGCATTGGCGACGATCTTGGGATAATCCAGCGGGTTCTTCGAGCGGATCATGATCTCGCCACGGCTCGACGGGCGGCAGTTGGACAGGCCGATCGAGAAGCCAGGCCATGGATCAGGCGTCAGGATCGGGCGCTCGCCGCTCTTCGGAATGACGGTCGAGAAAGCCTGGAAATAGAGCTGCATGTTGGGCCGCGTGGCCGTTGGGTCGGTGCGGAAGAAGCCGCCGCCGTGGTTCATCGACAGCGACAGCGGACCGGAGCGTGTAAGGATGTACTGCATGCCAACCAGAAGCTTGCCCCACCAGGGCCGCAGGATCTGGTTCAGCGTCGGGACCTTGCCCTTGAACGTGTAGTTGATGCCGACATGGTCCTGCAGGTTGGCGCCGACATTTTCATTGGCGTGGACAACCGGGATGCCCAGGCCGCCGAGCAGTGCTGAGGGGCCGATGCCGGAGAGCTGCAAGAGTTGCGGCGAGTTGATCGAACCGGCGGACAGGATCACCTCGCGGCCGGCGCGGGCGGTTTTCGTTTCACCGTTCTGCAGATATTCGATGCCGACGGCGCGCTTGCCATCGAACAGGATGCGGCTTGCCAGCGCATTGGTCTCGACGCGGACGTTGCCGCGCTTCATCGCCGGGCGCAGGAAGGCGCGTGCGGCCGACATGCGGCGGCCGTTTTTGGTCGAGATCTGGTAGATGCCAACGCCTTCCTGGGCCGCGCCATTGAAGTCGGGATTGAGCGGCAGGCCGGCCTGCTGGCCGGCGGCGAGATAGCGTTTCGTCAGCGGGTGGACGGCGTTGGTGGTGTCGCTGATGTGCAGCGGGCCGCCGGTGCCGCGCCATGTATCGGCGCCGGCCTCGTTGTCCTCGAGTGCCTTGAAGGCGGGCAGCAGATCGTCAAAACCCCAGCCGGGATTGCCGGCGTCGCGCCAGTCGTCGAAATCCTCGCGCGCGCCCCTGATCCAGACCATGGCGTTGATCGAGCTCGAACCGCCGAGCAGCTTGCCACGTGGCCAGTGATCGACATTGCCGCCAAGGCCGGGGTCGGGCTCGGGCTTGTAGTTCCAGTTTACCTTGGGGTCGAAGAAGGTCTTGCCGTAGCCGAGCGGCATCTGCACGTAGAAGCGCCGGTCGGTACCGCCGGCCTCGAGAGCCAGAACCGAGAAACGGCCGGAAGCCGACAGTTTGTCGGCGAGGACCGAGCCGGCCGAGCCGGAGCCGACAATGATGAAGTCATAGGTCTGCATGATGGAAACAAGCGGCTCCGGAAATCTGGCACCAGCCTAGACGCGGCGGTGTCCAGAAGTCGCCGGGCGTTCCGGCATGCGTTGTGAAAAAAGCGACCGGGACAGCGCGCGTTTTGGAAACGCCATCAAGGAACCGACATTTCAGTCCAGCCCGCTCCGAGTTCGTTGACGCGCTCGCGCCATGACGGTACGGGATCGAAGCCAATCGATCGCGAAGGATTTCCCATGGTGCACTATGCTGAAGGACGGCCGCTTGGCGATCTGACGCTGCGCACGCTCGCCATGCCTTCGGACGCCAATGCCGCCGGCGACATTTTTGGTGGCTGGGTGATGGCGCAGATGGATCTGGCCTGCGGCATCCGCGCCGCCGAGCGCGCCAAGGGCCGTGTGGTGACGGCGGCGGTGAAGGAGATGTCCTTCGCCAAGCCGATGAAGATCGGCGACACGCTGTGCATTTACACCCACGTAGACCGCGTCGGCCGCACCTCGATGGTGCTGAAGGTCGAGGCCTGGGCGCAGCGTTATCTCTCCGACCTGATGGAGAAGGTCACGCACGCCGATTTCGTCATGGTCGCCTTGGACGGCGAGGGCAAGCCGAAGGCGGTTCCAGCGGAAAGCTGAGCGCTTATTCGCGGCACTGCGACGACTGCTCCTGGCATTCGCGTCATCCGCGCGGGAGATGCGAATTCCAATGTTTTCGGCTGGGCTGGTGGCCGGATCCCAAAGGGAGACAATGCGTCAACGATTGCTGAACGGCGCACTGGCGGTTGCGCTCGTCGAGGTGCTCTGCCTGCTGGCGGCCGGTGCCTATATCGGGATCGAGCAGGGTGAAGCCGGGGGGTGTTGTGCCAACGCAAACCGCATCATCAGCAGTCCGGCGGACCAGGAAACGGAGCCGCTGAACGGCGAAGGCTCGTAGCGCCGGCAGAGCGGCTTCAGCAACGGTCGGGAGCTAGGACACTGCGATCTGGATAGCGTACCGATCAGCTTCGGCCAGGGTGACCTGACTAGACTGATCCGATCACAATCGCCGGCCGGGGCGTGGAGTTGGGACGGTCTCCGGACATGGCGCCGAGCCGTGCTCAAACTCCTTGCATCGCAAGGGGTTCAGACATGCATGTCGTCGAACTTTACCCGTGCCGCCTGAACCCGCACGGTGTTGATGCGGGCCCATTCGCCGAGCGCGCCAACTGGCACGAGCAACTCGTGGCCGAGTTCGGTCAGCTCATAATCGACGCGCGGCGGAATGGTCGGAAAAACGGTGCGGGTGACGAAACCGTCGCGCTCCAGCCCACGCAAGGTGGTGGTCAGCATCTTCTGCGAAATGCCGCCGACAGCCGCGCGCAATTCATTGAAGCGCAGTGGTCCGTCGCCAAGCTTGCCGACCACCAGAACGGTCCATTTGTCGCCGACGCGCTGCAGGATTTCCGAGACGGCGCGGCAGTCTTCGGTGCGGTGTGGGTGCCTCGGTATCAAAAAGGTGCCTCCTTGCGCGTCACGTTGACAGTATCTCATATAGCGCCGGTATCCAAACGATACCAGTACTTCCTACCAGGAGAGCCCCATGTCCAAGCCCAAAATCGCCATCATCGTCGGTTCGACGCGCGCCGCCCGCTTCGCCGACGTTCCGACCCAGTGGATCGCCAAGATCGCAAAGTCGCATGCCGACATCAACGTCGAAGTCGTCGATCTGCGCGACTTCCCGCTGCCCTTCTTTGACGAGGTTGCATCGTCCGCGTGGGTGCCGTCAACCAACGAAGTGGCGTTGCGCTGGCAAAAGAAGGTCGCCGAATATGACGGCTTCATCTTCACCGCCGCCGAATACAATCATGGCCCGACCGCCGTGCTGAAGAACGCCATCGATTATGCCGCCAATGAGTGGAACAAGAAGCCGGCCGGCTTTGTCGGCTATGGCAGCGTCGGTGGCGCGCGTGCCGTCGAGCAACTGCGCATGCATGCCGTCGAGTTGCAGATGGCGCCGGTCAAGTCCGCCGTCCATATCGCCTGGGCCGATTTCCTCGCCGTGCGTCAGGGCGAAAAGAAACTCGAGGATTTCGAACATCTGAACCAGGCAGCAGCCGCGCTGGTGAACGACGTTGCCTGGTGGGCCAAGGCGCTCAAGACCGCGCGTCAGGCCGACATCCTGGCCGAGGAAGTCAAGGCGGCCTGAACCGCTTCGACATAATCCTCCCAAGGAGACGGGGCGGCGCTTGCGCCGCCTTCTTTTTTACATCGCGGGGCTGCTGTGTGCATCCCGTGACTGCCTTGGCCGAATGATGCAGTCGGCAAGGCGATGCGTCTCGTCCAGCTCATCGGCGTGGTGCTGGCCCCACTGGCAAAGCGCGAGCAAGATGGGCTCAAGGCTGAGGCCGAGTGGTGTGGCCGAATATTCGACGCGTGCCGGTATCTCGGCAAAGATCTCGCGGCTGACGAGGCCGTGTTCCTCCATCTCGCGCAACTGCTGGATCAGCACTTTCTGGGTGATGCCGGGCATCATCGCCTTCAGCGCGTTCAGCCGCCGGGGACCATCGAAGAGATGGTAGAGGATGACCGCCTTCCAGCGCCCCGAAATCACCTTGAGCGCCCGTTCCGCCGGCAGCAGCGGCAGTCTTTTCGTTGGTCTGGTCATGGTCACCTCCTGGTCAGCAGGGGACAAAAGAGTGTGTGGTCGAGGTCACGCAGATAGTGGCAAACCGCCGATGAAACCATAGCCATCGGAGTTTGCCATGAGAGCCGTTCAATTCAGCCGTTTCGGCGGTCCAGATGTCCTGGAGGTGGTCGACCTGCCAACGCCGCAGCCGCAGGCCGGCGAAGTGCTGGTCCGCGTCCATGCCGTCGGCATCAATTTCTTCGAAGTGCTGATGCGGGGTGACCGCTACGCGGTGACGCCGCAATTGCCGATGGTGCCCGGAGTTGAGGCGGCGGGCGTTGTCGAAGCCGTTGGCCAAGGTGTGGACAAGGGGCTGCTTGGAACCCGTGTCGCCGCGCCGCTGTTCATGTCAAAGCGTCCCTACGGCGGCTACGCCGACTATGTGACGATCGACGCCAGCCTGGCCGTGCCGTTGCCGGACGCGCTGTCGTTCGAAGATGCGAACGCGCTCCTGGTGCAAGGGCTGACCGCTTTTCATCTGTCACGGCAAAGCCCGCCCCGAGGCAAATCCGTGCTGGTCAGTGCCGCCGCTGGCGGCGTCGGCTCATTGCTGGTGCAACTGGCCAGACGTGATGGTGCGAGCCGCATCATCGCCGTGGCGGGCGGCACAGCCAAGCTCGATCTTGCCTTGTCGCTCGGCGCTGACGCGGCCATCGATTACAGCGAGCCAGATTGGATGGCGCAGGTGAAGGAGGCGACCGGTGGCGCCGGCGTCGACATCGTCTACGACACTGTTGGCGGATTGCTGACAGCTGCTTCCTTGCAGGCTCTGGCGCCAGGCGGCGAACTGGTGTTCGCAGCGCTTGGCCGCTATGCGATCGGCGCGTCGGATCTCGAGGCGATGATCGGCCGCAACCAGTCCCTGCGCGGCTTCGCGCTGTTGCCGCTGCTTTCGCCCGGTGCAATCAACGCCAGCCTGTCTTCGCTGTTCCAGCTCGCGGCAAGCGGTGCGCTTGTGGTGCCCAGGGGCAGCCGCTTCCCGCTCGAGCAGGCCGGCGAAGCCCACCGGCTGCTGGAGGAGCGCCGTTCAACGGGCAAAGTGGTGCTGGTGCCTCAGATGCCTTGACCAAGACGGATACCGTAGGCGTCGTGGTTGATCGATTGTCGTCCATCCGATCACGGATCATGGCCGAGAAGGTTTGCCTTCCAGGACATGGCGCATTGTCAGCAATGCGCCTCTGGGCTCGTCAAGTCGATTCTGTTTTTTCTCGTTCATGACAGGTTCCCTCAATCCGTGCGTGAAATACCCCGGATTGTCATCTGAATAGGGAAAGAACAATGACCTCAACCGCCATCGGCTTTGCGGCCGATCCACGAATCATGACTTGGGCTTACACTTCAACCTTCGGATGGCCGACATGCCGATAGTTGACATCCTGCCTTTTTTTCTCGCATGGATCCGCAACCCGCGCCGTATAGCGGCCGTAACCCCATCGGGTGCCAGGGTTGCAGCGTTGATGACGCAAGAGATCAACGCCCAAACAGGCCCTGTCATTGAACTGGGACCAGGCACTGGATCCTTTACCTATTCCATTCTCGATCGCGGTGTCTCTGAGAACAATCTCACGCTCGTGGAATTCAGCGCGGATTTCGTCCAGCTCTTGAGAAAGCGCTTCCCGCAAGCGCGTGTCCTGAGAATGGATGCAGCGCGGATTGGCGATCTGAGCCTGTTCGAAAATGCCCCTGTTGGTTCAGTCGTCAGCGGATTGGGCTTTCGCAGCATGCCCCCGCATCAGGTCGCTGCCATCCTGGGCGGGGCTTTCAAATATCTGCGGTCTGATGGAGCCTTTTACCAAATCACCTACGGTCCGCGCTGTCCGGTTCCAGCGTCGGTTCTCGACCAGCTCGGCCTTCATGCGGCGCACATTGGCCGGACAATATGGAACTTACCGCCAGCGTCCGTCTACCGGATATCCAGACGCCACGCCCGTTCCTGAGTTCGCCATGGAACCGTCCAGCATTGTCTCTTTATTGCTGAGCTTCGGATTTGTCGGTGTTGGCTGTCTCGCCATTGCCGAAAAGTTCGTCCCTCTCTTCCCGTCCTATGTGCTGCTGATGCTCTTGGGATTGACTGTTCCAGATATCCCGACCCTCGTCCTGACCATTGTCGCCACGACACTCGGATCCGTTGTTGGCGGGCTTGGCTGGTATGCAATCGGCTGGTGGCTCGGGCCACAGAAGGCACGCTCGGCAATCGCCCACTATGGGAAATATGTGCTTCTGAGACCGGCCTTGTATGACCGGTTGACAAATGCGTATCAACGCAACCATTTCTGGGTGACGCTTTCCGGTCAGATCATTCCCGCGATCCGGATTTATCTGGCGCTGCCAGCCGGTATTTTAAAGCTTCAGCTCAGAATTTTTTTGACGGCAACATTGCTCGGCTGTTTCATGTGGAATGGGCCGTTCCTCTGCCTTGGCTACGCGTTGCGCGGCAGCGGCAGCGATCCGGTTCAAGTCGGCTTTTGGGCCGCCATCGTCCTCATCGCCGCCGAGGGCACGATACTGCTGACTGTTCGGGTTCGCAAAGGCGCGAGGCGCGGATGATCGAGCCGCCGATCACCAAGGCGGCCGTCCCAACACGGCTGCGATGGATCATCAGCGCATGGGTAGGCGCAGGAATTGATTTCGTTCCCGGGACCAGGGGGAGGACCAGGCGTGCGACTTGCCCGCCGGCTGGACGGGAAATGATACCGAGCAGACATATGTGCCTGGACGCGACCTTCGCTTCTTGAATATCGAACGTCGGATCTTGAGCCTTGGCGGTCAAAAACGTAGACGACCAAATGATGATTGCCTGAAATTGGTCGCCGAGGTGAATCCCATGGCTTTCTGGATCGCGAGCGTGGCTGGATTGGTGATCGCCTATCTCCTGGGTTCGATGCCCACGGGCTATCTGGCTGGGAAACTGCTCAGGCGCATTGATCTGCGAGAGCATGGCTCCAAATCCGTTGGGGCGACAAATGTTTTGCGAACCTTGGGGAAATGGCCCGCGTTGGCGGTGCTCCTGGTGGATGTGTCGAAAGGTGTGGCGGCGATCGTCCTTGCCCGCTGGTTTTATCCTTGGCTCTTACATTGCCGTCCGTCACGCCACCGACAGCGCTTGATCCACAAACCTGGGTGCCTAGGGCTGTTTGCCTGGCAGGGCTTGCCGTGTTGCTGGGGCATAGCCGTTCGATTTGGTTGAATTTCGCAGGCGGAAAATCCGCAGCGACTGGGCTGGGCGTGTTGTTGGCGATATCGTGGCCAGTAGGCTTGGGTGCCGCGACGGCTTTTGGCGTTGTGCTGGCTGTCGTTCGGATTGTTTCCCTCAGTTCGATGCTTGCGGCGTTGACCGCGATCGCCCTCATTGCTGGCTTGGAGCAACCGTTGCCCTATCGGGTGCTGGTGATTGCCGGCGGCATTTACGTGATTGTGCGCCATCGTGCCAACATTCAGCGGTTGCTGGCTGGGACAGAGCCACGCCTGGGGCAAAGTGGCCCGGAATCGAAAGCACAATCGCAAACCTAATTTAGTGCGCGAGCTCTGGGGCTATTTCAGCCGAGCGTGACGGATCGCTCAGCGCCCCGGTTCGCGATGGCCACCGGGCAGGCGAGTGGCGATGAGCTTGTCGATGCGGCGGCCGTCGAGGTCCACCACTTCGAAGCGCCAGCCTTGCGCGTCGACGCATTCGCCGGTCGCCGGCAGATGATGCATGTGCGCCAGAACATAACCGGCAACGGTCTCGTAGTCGCGGTTTTCCGGCAGGTCGATGCCGAGCACATCAGCCATCTCGTCGGCCTGCATGTAGCCGGCGAGCAGCCATGAGCCGTCCTCGCGCTGGACCGCGTTTTCCTCGTCGCCGGCGTCGGTATCGGCGCGGAAGACGCCAGTGATGGCTTCGAGAATGTCGGCGGGCGTGACGATGCCTTCGAAATGGCCGTATTCGTCATGCACCAGCGCCATCGGCACATCCGATTCCTTCAGCTTGGACAGAACATCCAGCGCGTCGGCCTGATCATAGACGATCGGAGCGGCGCGGACATGCTTGCGCGGGTCAAGCGCCCGGCCGGCGAGCAGAGCCGCCAGCACGTCGCGCGTCTGTACCACGCCAACCATGACGTCGACGCCGCCGTCGCCGGCCGGCAAGCGCGAGTGCTGCGTCTCCATCAGCAGTTTCCTGATGGCCGCCTCGTCGGACTGAAGGTTGATCCAGTCGACCTCGGTGCGCGGCGTCATCACCGCACGAACCGCACGGTCGCCAAGCCGCATGACGCCGGCGATCATGCGCCGCTCGTCGGATTCTATGGTGCCGTGATGCTCGGCCTCGGCGACCAGCATCTTGATTTCCTCATCGGTGACCTTCTCCTCGCTTTCACCGCGCTGGCCAAGCAGCCACAGGATGGCGCGGCCGGAAATATCCAGCAGGAAGACCAGCGGGGCCGAGATGGTCGCGAGAATGGTCATCGCAGGGGCTGCCCTTGCCGCGACCCGTTCGGGGTCGCGTAGCGCGATCTGCTTGGGCACCAGTTCGCCGACGATCAGCGAGAAGTAGGTGATGATGGCAACGACGATGCCGACGCCAAGCGGGTCGGCGAGATTTTCGCGGATGCCGTTCGAAGCCAGATATTGTGCCAGACGTTCGCCGAGCGTGGCGCCGGAAAAGGCGCCGGACAGCACGCCGACCAGCGTGATGCCGATCTGCACCGAGGACAGGAATTTGCCGGGATTGGAGCCAAGCTCCAGAGCGCGGCCGGCACCGTTGACGCCACGGTCGATCATGGTCTTGAGGCGGGCTGGCCTGGATGAGACGATGGCGAGTTCGGACATCGACAGAAGGCCGTTCACACAGATGAGGACGACCACGATCGCGATTTCAACGTATAGCATGAGCGGTCAATAGCATTGCGGCGCGGTCTTCGAAAATAGCCCGCCATGTTTTTTAGACAATGACGTGATCATCGCTCATTCGGCGTCCCAGGCCGGCGCTGAAAAATGCGTGACCAGCGCATCGACCACGACCCGCACTTTCGGCGTCAATGCGCGTGTCACTGGCCAGACGGCATGCACGACGATGTGTTCGACCAGGCAGTCCGACAGCACCATTTCGAGGTCGCCGCTTCGCAGACTGTCGGCGGCCAGCCAGGTCGGCAGAAAGGAGATGCCGCAGCCGGCAAGGGCGGCATCCAGCATCGGTTCGCCGTGGCCGAGAACGAGCCGTGCCTTGGGTACGAATGTCACGAGGTGACCGTCTGGATGCTTTATCGTCCAGGGGCGGATGACGCCCTCACGGCCATAGCCGATGACGCTGTGCGCGGCGAGATCCTCGACTTTGCGTGGCCTGCCATGCCGCTCGAGATAGGCGGGGGCCGCACAGATGGCCGAGCGCTGGGCATAGATGCGCCGCGCGGCGAGCGACAGGCTGTCGTCGAGTTCGCCCATGCGGATCGCCAGGTCGATGCCTTCCTCAATCAGGTCGACGCGGCGGTCGTTGAAGGAAATCTCCACCGTCAGGTCCGGAAAGTTCTTGGAGATATCGAACAACACGGGGGCGACGCAGCGGCGGCCGAAGGCCAGCGGCACATCGATCCGAAGCCGGCCGGAGGGAACCTGCCGGCGCGCGGCGAGCAGTGACTGTGCTGTTTCGATCTCTGCCAGCGCCCTGACACACGCTTCATAATAGCTGATGCCTTCGCTGGTCGGGCTGAGACTGCGGGTGGTGCGGTTGAGCAGGCGCACGCCAAGCCGCTGCTCAAGCTGGGCAATCGACTTGCCGACCGCCGACTTCGTCACATGCATGCGTTCGCCGGCACCGGTGAAGCTGCCGGCCTCCACAGCCTGGACGAATGCGACGATGCCTTGCAGGTCAACTGATTCCATCCCGGTTTCCTATTGTAGAATCATAATCCTCAATCAGTTGCATAATATGCCGCATAGAAGCACTATTTTCCATAGTCAAATGGCATAAATGTCTCGCGTGACATCAATCACGGAGCGCGAAAAGACATGAGCACTGACATCAACAGGTCCTGGCAAATGAGCGGCTTTGGCCTTTCCAGGCTAAGCCAGGTGAAGGGCAAGGTTCCCGTGCCCGGGCCGAACGACCTGCTTGTGCGGACCAAGGCCGTATCGCTCAATTACAAGGACAAGATGGTCGTCGATGGCGTGCTGATCCCAGACCTTGCCTTTCCTTTCGTGCCGACATCCGACGCGGTCGGCGAAGTGGTGGCTGTCGGCAATGCGGTCAGCCGTTTCCAGGTCGGCCAGCGGGTGCTTGGCCAGGTGATTGCCGACTGGCCGGATGGCGACGCCCCGCCGGTGCTGCACAAGCACACGCTGGGCTCGACGCTGTCGGGCATGCTTTCGGACCATGTCGTGTTCGGCGAGGATGCCGCGGTGTTGGCGCCGCCATCGCTCAGCGATATCGAGGCGGCGACGCTGCCGATAGCCGCGCTCACCGCCTGGTTCGCCATGGCCGAGGCGACCCGGCCGGTGCCGGGCCAGACCATTCTCATTCAAGGCACTGGCGGTGTGTCGCTGTTTGCGCTGCAGTTCGCCAGGGCTTTCGGCCTGCGCGCCATTGTCACTTCGAGCAGTGACGACAAGCTCGCGCGGGCGAAAGCGCTCGGCGCCTGGCAAGTGATCAATTATCGCACGCAGCCGGCCTGGGACGAGGCGGCGCGCGAGTTGACCGACGGCATGGGCGTCAACCATGTTCTGGAAATGGTCGGCGGCGACAATGCGCGCCAGTCGTTGAATGCACTTGCCGCCGATGGCCGGCTGTCGATCATCGGCCTGCTGGGCTCGATGGAACTCAGCTTTCCGATCATGCCGTTCATGCGCAACCGCATTGTCGTGCAAGGCCTGTCGGTTGGCCATCGCCGCGCCTTCGAGCGGATGAATCAGGCGATCGAGGCGCTGGCCATCAAGCCGGTCATAGACAAGGTCTATGGCTTCGATGACGTCTTTCCTGCCATGCAGCATCTGGAGAAGGGGCCGTTCGGCAAGATCGTCATCACCACGGCCTGATTTCTGGCTCTACGGCTTCAGGATGCCGACCACGGCCTTGCCATCGGTGAAATAGGGATCGCCGCCGCCATTGCGCCCGGCGCGGGTGGCGCCGATGCCGGCGATGTCGCTGGTCGAGATCAGCATGCCGGCGGCGGTCAGGTCCTGAATTACGGTATCGCGCTCGGCGTCGATGTCGGGGCCGATGTGATGGGTGATGGCGCCGGTGTCATGGCTCAGGCCGACGCCACGATCGAAGCTGGCGGAGCCCAGCCACAGCGGCCGGCCATTGTCGCCGGCCGCATCGGTCCGCCAGAAGCGGACATGGTGACGCCGGTCGGCGCTGCCGCCGACCGGTTTTTCGAAAGCGAGATCCTGGGCGCGGCCTTCAAACAGCAGCCGGCTGACCGGCGCGTCCGGATAGGGGTGGTTGAACAGCACGCTTTCGCCGATCTCGATCGCCGTCTTCAGGGTCACCGCGTCGGCGGTGTCCCAGCCGGCGACGGCGAAGGCGTGGACCACCTCTTTTTCCGTGCCGACAAGACCGATGTTGATCGGATCACCTTGAATGCCTTGCGGCGTGTGCGTCACCATCTCGAAGCGCTGTGAACGAAATCCGCGATCGCGAAAGGTCCAGAATTCCGGCGCGGCGAAATAGGCCAACGCCAGATAGGCGGCGAGCAAGGCCGCCAGCCAGATGGTGACGCGTCGTCGGAGGCTTGGTTTGCTCATCAATGCGGCTCGATTCCGCGCGCATGATAAGCCTCGTATCAGGCCCTCGGCAAAGGGCCGACACGGTCAGCGGCAGGCGCGATAGCCGTTCTTGCGGTTCTTGATGTCGAAGTGGAAATGGTTGCGGTGGTCGTAATTGTAGCCGGGGCCAAGCACCGTGGTGAAATACTGGCAGCCGTCGGCGCGCACATTGTTGAGGAAGCCTCGCGTGCGGAAGGCGAACAGGCCGGGCTTGCGCACGTCGATGTCGTCGCCGTTGTTGAGTTCGATGCTCATCACGTCGAGCGCGTTGCCCTTGCCGTGTTCCGACAGCACGCCCTCACCGGCGATGTTGCGGCAGGAATAGCTCGAACCCTGGTGGATGGTCTTGACACCGGAGAAATAACGCCAGCGCGCGGAAGGAACGAGTTCGTTCTTCGTCCAGCCAGCGAAAGTGGCGGCCATGTCGCAGGTCAGCGTGGCGGCGGGCTTCATCTCGATGCTGCCGATGGCCGAGACCTTGACCGGATAGTCGATGCCGCACTGGCCTTCATGGATTGGCGTAACATCGGTGTAGGTGACTCCGAGGCGCTTCAATTGCTGGCGGCAGTCGGTCTCGCTGGCCGGCATCTGTTCGGCCGGCGACATCGGCTCGTCCATGCGCGGATAGGCGGCGGTCATGTAGGGGTTGGACGGAACCAGCTTCTGCATGCCGGTATATTGTGGCACGGCCGCCGTTTGCGAGCCGACATCGACAGCCGGCTCCAGCGACAGCACATTGCCGGTGTTGCAGGCCGAGATGGAGGCAATGGCAAGCGTGGCCGTCAGCCCAGCGGCAGCGACGCGCATGCGTTTCGATTGGCGCGCGGCCTTCAATGCGGCGCGAATTGTCGCGGCCATTGGCGGAATCCCGTTCCTGGATATCCGGCATTTTAACGATCAAGGGTAAAGGAAAACTCAGCGCCGGCGTTCACGCCTGAGGCCGAAATGCGGCGGGCCTCACTGGCAGAACGTTCCGCCATGGCGCCTCGGTTCAAGATCCAGGTGGAAGTGCAATTCGTGATCCGGGTCAGCGCCGGGGCCAAGCACGGTCTTGAACGGCCCGCAGGCGGCGTTGCGAACGGCATTGAGGAACTTGCCTTCTTTCTCCGGCGGGGTCGGGCCGACCTCGATCTTCTTGCCGTCCGAAAGCGTGAAGCTGGCAATGTCGAGCGCGTTGCCGAATGCATGTTCCGAGAGTTTTCTGGTGCCGTGGCGCGGCCGGCAGACGAAGGCCGAAGCCTGGCTGATCGACTTCAGATCGGCGCCGAATTCGGCCTTGGCCGCCGGCTGGATGACATCGGCGGCAAAGCGCGCGGCGGCTTCCGCCATCTGGCAGTTCAACTCGGTGCCGGAGCCGATGGCAATGGATTTGCCGAGCGTCTTCACGACGATTGGGTAGGGAATCGAGCAACCGATGTCGGGATTGCTCTCCGCCTTGTGCTCTTCGAATTCGACGCCGAGCGTCTTCAGCCGCTCACGGCAAGCGACTTCCTCCGCAGGCATCTTGTCGGCCGGCAGATCGGCCGAACGGGGATCGGGCAGCATCTTCTTGTCGCCCGCGTCCGCCGGCTTTGGCGGAGGCTGTGGGGCGACAGCAGGCGGCTGAACCTCGGGCGCGGGGATAGGAGGACCTTGGATAGCAGGCTCTGGGACATCAGGCCTTGGTGTTGGTGTTGGTACCACTGCCGGCGGCTCCGGCTCGTTTTCCGTATTGGCGGGCTCGGGTTCGTTTTCCGTATCGGCCGATGGTTTGGGGGCCGATGGTTCGGGGCGCGCCTGCCTTTTTTCGCGGGCCTTTTCTTCATTGAACCGATCAGACGCTCCGCCGGTCTTCGAGCCTTGCGTCTTCTGCTCTTCCGTCTTCGGGGTTTCTTCGACTATCGGAGCGCCCGCTGGACGCTGCTCCGGCACCGGAACAATGGCGGGCGGCGGCACGGAATCCTGCGTTTTCTGTGGGGCCGGGTTCGAGGCGGGTTGCTGCGCGCGCCGGTGTTTCAACCGCTTCGCGCCTCTCGGCTTCAGCGGCTGGTCAACGCGCGACGAGAGTGGCTGCTCTATCCGTGTCAGCGGCGTATGGTGCCGGTATCGATGTTTGGCGGCGGCTGGATCAACGAACAAGGCGCCAACGGTCATGACCATCGCCATCTTGCACATTCTCGAAAAGACAAACGACGTCATGGCCGTCAACGGCGCCGACGCCTGGAGGTTGCCTTGGCCCGATCACGAACGGTAACCGCGCCGTTACGCGCCGATCGCTTCCAGCCCTTCCTCCAGCCAGTCGGCCAGCAGCGGCATGCCGAGCAGATATTTTGCCGTCCGTTTGTTGGCGCGCTCGCGTGCCGCCGTCAGGGCGTCGGTCCATTCCGCCGCGTCGTAGTCGCCACGGCCGACCCAGGCCAAGGCCACGAGTTCAGCTGCTTCGTCGACGTTGAGATCGTTGATCAGCTCGCGCAACTCCACTTCGGCCAGATTTTCGGAGCTTTCCTCGGCCAGGCCGTCGTGGTGATGGTTGACATGCGCTTCGGCATCGAGCTCGACCTCATGCTCGGCGCCATCGGCATAATCCTCATTGACGGCGGCGCTCAATCCCTTGGCCTTGAGGATGAACAGGCGCACGGTATCGGGACCGATCGAAAGCTCCCATTCCTTTTCAAGGCGCCGCTGCACTGGCCGTCTCCGTGGGCTCCGTCCTTCCGTTAGACGGATGATAGCGGATTTGCAGCGTCCGTCACGTCATGTTCGATGGCATTGCTTTTTCTGGGATGAAATGGCCGCAGCATGGCGTTAGTGTTGCATTCTCACCCTGAAGGAGGCCTCGATGCATAAAAGATTGCTTATCCAGGCGGCGACCGCGCTTGTGGCGCTGCAGTTCTTTGCGGTTCCGGTGTTCGCTGCCGGCGGCGACAGTTCTGGCACCGACCAGACCGTAACCCAGTGCAAGAAGGGCGAGGTCTGGGACAAGAAGAAGAAAAAGTGCGTCGCACCGCAGGAAGGCATGCTGGACGATGACAGCATCTATGATGCCGGCCATGCGCTGGCACTGGCCGGGCGCTATGACGAGGCGATCGCCGTGCTCAGCCTTGCCGCCAACAAGCAGGATCCGCGCATTCTCAATTATCTAGGCTATTCGCACCGCCATTCGGGCCGTGTCACCGTCGGTCTCGGCTATTACGAGGAAGCGCTGCGCATCGACCCCAACTACACGCTGGTGCGCGAATATCTCGGCGAAGCGCATCTGCAGATCGGCGATCTGGCCGGCGCCCAGCAGCAGTTGTCGGAAATCGAGAAGCGCACCGGCAAGGGTTCGCGCGAGTACGGCATGCTGTCGGAGCAGATCGATCATTTCATGCGGAGCTAACTCTGCTCGCAACGCTCTTCAAAACCGGCCGCGAGCAATCGCGGCCGGTTTTTTGTTGCCGCCGCCCTTCGATCGGAAGTGCCGCAGCGGCATTTGCGAAAACAGCGGATGATTTTTCCAAAACCGATTTTTTGGCGTGAAAAACCCGGCGACATTGCTATATTAGGGCAAATTTCGGTGAAACGGTTCCGTTAGCCCGAGGCTTCCGGACCGTTTTCTTTTTGTACCCATCGACAAGGCTTTCCCCGAAACGCGGGGGTGGCGGCAGGAAAGGTCAGGCATTATGAACAAGGTCCCGATGACAGGCGAAGGGTTCGCGTCATTGAAGGAAGAACTGCGCTGGCGCCAGCAGGAAGAGCGGCCGCGCATCATCGAGGCGATCTCCGAAGCGCGCTCGCATGGCGACCTGTCCGAAAATGCCGAGTATCACGCCGCGAAGGAGTCGCAGAGCCTGAATGAGGGCCGCGTCAACGAGCTGGAGGATTACATCGCGCGGGCCGAGGTCATCGATGTCTCGAAGCTCAGCGGCGACAAGATCAAGTTCGGCGCCACCGTGGTGCTGGTCGATGAGGATACCGAGGAGAAGAAAACCTACCGGATCGTCGGCGACCAGGAAGCAGACGTGAAGTCAGGCCGTATCTCAATCTCTTCGCCGATCGCCCGCGCGTTGATCGGCAAGGCAGTCGGCGACGCCATCGAGGTCAACGCTCCTGGCGGCGCCAGGGGGTATGAGATCGTCCAGGTGCAGTTTATTTAGGCATCGAAGGCGCAGGCTATCAATCCGAAACGCCGCGCCGCCCCTCATCTGGCTGCTGCCATCTTCTCCCCGTATAGAGACGGGGAGAAGAGGCTGGCCGCAACATAGGCTCTATTTTCTGCAACGTTCATGAGTGGCGAAATCATCGGTGAAGGCTTCCTTCTCCCCGTCACTTACGGGGAGAAGTGCCCGGCAGGGCGATGAGGGGCAGCGCCGACCTTCAGATTGAAATTCAATCTTTACTGATATTCGCGCGGCTAAGCGCCAGCAGCCTTTCCGCCTCCGCCATCACCTCGGCCGGCGTCACGCGACCACCGGAAGCAGCCAGCAGCGTCGATGAAAATGGCCCGCGTGGCCCGGTGAGACCGGGTTCGGTTGCGAGGAACACCGCAACCGTCGGCAGGCCGAAGGCGCTGGCGAGGTGAGTAAGGCCGGTGTCGGCGCCAATCACCAGGGTCGATCGGCCGAGAATGGCGGCAATGCCGGCAAGCGGCGATTTCGGCACCACCATTGTCCGTGGCTCGGCTTTGGCGATCGCCTCGGCCACGGCCCGCTCAGGCGCGTTCGACCAGGTGGTGACCGGCGTCATGCCCCACGCCACGATCATTTGCGCGGTCTTTATCCAGTCTTCGACCGGCCATTTCTTGTCTTCGCGGCTGGTGCCATGCAGCAGGAAAGCGGTCTTGCCGTCGATGCCCGCCCAGTCGCCGGACGGCGGCACGATGCCCGAGCCGAGTTCGGAAAGGTCGGGCTGATAGCCGAGCGCCAGCCCGAACAATCGCCGTGTCCGCTCGATGGCGTGCAGGTTGCGTGGCACGGCGTAGCGGTGGTTGTAAAACAGTGTGGCTGATGGTTCGCGGGCACTGGCCTTGTCGAAACCGGAAATGGGTGCTGAAGCCTGCTTTGCCACCAGCGCCGATTTCAGCAAGCCTTGCGCATCGATCACCAGGTCGTAGCGGCAGCCGCGCAAGGCCGAGCGCAGGTGCGCTGCCTCGCGCCAGGTGTTCTTGTCCAGCAGCGACTTGCGCCAGCGCCGGATCGCGACCGTGTGAATCCCTCTAATTGCCGGATGCAGCGCGACAATGCCGGCGAAGGCTTCTTCCACGCACCAGTCGAAGGCGATATCGGGCCGCGCGCGGCGCGCGTCCTCGAGTGCGGGAAACGTGTGGATGACATCGCCCATCGAGGACGTCTTGACGATGAGCACTTTCATACGGCGGCCGGGACTTCCAGCAGGCGCTCCGCCGCCGCCGCGACCTGGCTGACTTCAAGCGTCTTCAGGCAGTTGAGGTGGCCGAGCGGACAGACCTTCTCATGGCAAGGCGAGCAGGACAGGTTGAGCCAGACCAATTCGCGATGCTCGGCCAGGGGCGGGGTGTTTTCCGGCGACGTCGAGCCATAGACGGCAACGACCGGCGTGCCGACAGCCGCCGCGACATGCATCAGCCCGCTGTCGTTCGACACCGCGAGCCTGGCGGCGGCGATCAGGTCGATGGCGTCTTCCAGCCGCGTCTGGCCGGCGAGGTCGACAACACCGGATGCAAGCGACGCGATCTCGGCCGTCACGTCGCGGTCGTTTTTTGAGCCGAACAGCGCGACCCGGAAACCCTTGGCCATGAAGCCGCGGGCAAGCCCGGCATAATGTTCGCTTGGCCAGCGCTTGGCCGGGCCGAACTCGGCGCCGGGCATGAGTGCGATGAACTTCTCCGGCTCAAGCCCAAACCGGCTCAGCAGCGCGGCCTGGTTGCCAGCGTCGACCGAGAGCCGGGGCGCGCGGAATGTGCCGCCCTGAGCGAGGCCGAAATAGGCTTGAGCGGTACGCCGTTTGACGCTGCCGGGCAGGGGCACGATGTCGGTGAGCAGGCCATAGCGCATTTCGCGCAGATTGCCGAAACGGCGCGGAATGCGGGCAAAGAACGGGATCAGCGCCGATTTCCAGCTGCCCGGCAGGATATAGGCCCTGTCGTAGCGGCCGCGCAGCAATCGGCCGAAACGGCGGCGGATGGTGAATTCGAGCGCGCCGGGCTTGAGCGGAAAATCGATCTGCTGGCGGAGTTCGGGCATGCGCTTGACCAGCGGCGCGGCCCAGGCCGGCGCCAGCACATCGATCGCGGCGTTCGGATGCAATTCCTTCAGCGCCGAAAACAGGCACTGCGCCATGACCATGTCGCCCACCCAGCGTGGGCCGATCACGAGGATCGTTGGGCTCTCAGCCATTCGACATAGTCTCTGACGCCGGTTTCCACTGTCTTGAATTGGCCATTGTATCCGGCTGCACGCAACCGGGACATATCAGCTTGCGTAAAACTCTGGTAGTTACCCTTGAGGTGATCCGGGAATTCGATGAACTCGATCTCGCCTTTTCCCAACGTGTCGATCACCGTTTCGGCAATGGCGCGAAACGGCTGGGCGCGGCCGGTGCCGCAGTTGAAGATGCCGCTCAGGCCACGCTTCCACAGCCACAGATTGACGTCGGCGGCGTCACCGACATGGATGAAGTCGCGGCTCTGCTCGCCGGGTCCGAAACCATCATAGGCGCCGAACAGTTTCGGGTTCTCGCCGCGTTCAACCTGGTTGAACAGATGGAAGGCGACCGAGGCCATGGTGCCTTTGTGCGCCTCGCGCGGGCCATAGACATTGAAATAGCGCAGGCCCGCCACCGGCGAATGATCGGTATCGAAGACGGTGCGGCGGACATAGTCGTCGAACAGCTTCTTCGAATAGGCATAGACGTTGAGCGGCCGCTCGCAGTCCGGCTCCTCGCGAAACTCGGAACCGCCGCCATAGACGGAAGCCGAGGAGGCGTAGAGGAAGGGGACACGCAGCGCCAGGCACTGATGCAGCAGCCGCTTCGACCAGGCATAGTTCACCTCCATCATGAACTTGCCGTTCCACTCGGTGGTGGTCGAGCAGGCGCCCTGGTGGAAGACCGCCTCGATGCGGCCTAGCCCGCCGGCCTCGAGCGTGGCCAGGAAATCGTCCTTGTCGAGATAATCGGCGATGCTGAGATCAGCGAGATTGGTGATCTTGTGGCCGTCGGTGAGATCATCAACGACCAGGATGTCGCTGTGACCCTCGGCATTGAGCGCGGCGACGATGTTGGAGCCGATCATGCCGGCGCCGCCCGTGACGATGATCATGAAGGCCTCTGGTTGCTTCCGATTCCGGTCCTTATAAGGGAGCCTTGATGGGCTGTCGATAAAGCTGACGAGGAGCGGAGCCGCGAATGCCACGGTGAGGCCGCAAAGCGCCTGCTTCAGTCGGTCATAGCCGCCCAGCCGATCTTGAGGGACCAGGACAATGCCTTCGACCGAACTGTTGATCGCGTTTTTCGCCACCACGGCGATCTTCGCCTATATCCCGGGACCGGCCATGCTCTACGCCGCCGCGCAGACGATGGCGCGCGGCCGCTGGTCCGGCCTGACGGCGGTGCTCGGTATCCACCTGGGCGGTTATGTGCATGTCTTCGCCGCCGCCGCCGGCCTGTCAGTCCTGTTCCACGCCGTGCCGCCGCTCTACATGGCGGTCAAGCTCGTCGGCGCGCTCTATCTGATATGGCTAGGCATTGCCCTGTTCCGCAGGCGGGCAGGGGGCGATATGGCACTGCCCGAGATCGATCGGAAATCGGCGCGCCGCGCCTTTTTCGAGAGCATCACGGTGGAAGTGCTCAACCCCAAGACGGCGATCTTCTTCATGGCGTTCCTGCCACAGTTCATCGATGCCTCGGCGGCCTTCCCGGTGTGGCTGCAGTTCGTGTTGCTGGGCACCATCGTCAACCTGATGTTCTCCTTCGCGGATGTCGTCTGCGTCTTCCTGGCCGGTGCCATCATCGGCAGGCTGCGGCGCTCGAGCCGCGCGCAGCGCGTGATGCAGCGTGCCGGCGGCGCGCTGCTGGTCGGGCTCGGTGTCCACGTTGCCTTGCAGAAAACCTGACCTGTTCGCCCTGGGCCCGGCGTTGCGCTGGGTCAAATTGCGGTATATCGGCTTGCCCATGACCGGCTGGCCCTCGCAAATCGGGCGTTTCAACCTATCTGAGATCGGCTTTCCCCACGCGTTGCAGATGAGATGATGAAGCACAATCCGCCTTCTCCAGAACCCTTGCACCGCGCTATTGCGCGGTTTGGCGGCGCCACCGTGCTGGTGGTCGGCGATCTCATTCTCGACCGTTTCGTCAACGGCGTCATCGAGAGGATTTCGCCGGAAGCGCCGATCCCCGTGCTGCATGGGCGCGGCGAAATCTCGGCGATGGGCGGCGCCGGCAATGTCGTCGCAAACATCGTTTCGCTCGGCGCATCCGCCATTCCGGTCTCGGTGATCGGTACGGACCCAGCCGGCGACACGCTGGTGCGGATGCTGGGTGAACTCGGCGCCGACACATCGGGTCTCGCGCAGGAGCGCGGCCGCATGACCTCGTCAAAGAGCCGCTTCAGCGCGCTCAACCAGCAGGTGCTGCGTTTCGACGAGGAAGAGATCAAGCCGCTCGGCGCCGCGGAACGGGCAACGCTGATCCGGCATTTCCAGGCGGCGCTTTCGCGCGCCGACATCGTCATTCTCTCCGACTACGGCAAGGGCGTCCTTCTCGACGGGGTCGCCGCTGAACTGATCGCGATCTGCCGCGAGGCGGGCAAGCCGGTGCTGGTTGACCCGAAGGGCCGCGAATACGCGCGCTATGCCGGCGCAACGGCGATCACGCCCAACCGCAAGGAACTCGGCGAGGCCGTTGGCCACGCGGTGTTCGCCGATGACGAGATCGTCGCGGCGGCGCGGCAGCAGATCGCGGCGCATGGTTTCGATTTTGTCGTGGCGACGCGCAGCGAAAAGGGCATGAGCGTCGTCAGCGCCGACGACGTCAGCCATATCGCGACGCAGGCACGCGAAGTGTTCGACGTTTCGGGCGCCGGTGACACGGTGATCGCGACTTTCGCGCTGGCCCTGGCGGTTGGCACGGATCGCACGGCGGCGGCCTCGCTCGCCAACGCCGCTGGCGGCGTGGTTGTGGGCAAACGCGGTACGGCGCGGCTGACTGTCGAGGAGTTGAGCGGCGCGTTGTTCCGCTCGCACGGCCCGACCGTCCACAAGGATGCCATTCTCGACGCGACCGCCGCGGCACGGCTGGTGGCGGCGTGGAAGGATGAGGGGCTGAGCGTCGGCTTCACCAATGGCTGTTTTGACATCCTGCACGCCGGCCATGTCAGCCTGCTGCACGCGGCGCGCAGCCAGTGCGACCGGCTGGTGCTCGGCCTCAACAGCGATGCCTCGGTGCGCCGGCTCAAGGGCCCCAGCCGTCCGGTCAATGATCAGCATGACCGCGCCTGCGTGCTCGCTGCATTGGCCTCGGTCGATGCGGTGGTGGTCTTCGATGAGGATACGCCGCTGGCACTAATCGCAGCGCTGCTGCCCGACATCCTGGTCAAGGGCGCGGATTACACGGTCGAGACCGTGGTTGGCGCCGATGTCGTGCAAAAGGCCGGCGGGCGCGTGGTGCTCGTCGATCTCGTCGCCGGCAAGAGTACGACTGGAACCATCGGCAAATTGCGTGCCGGCGGCAACACAAACTGAGGTTTTCATGTCCGAACTGAACGACTACATGGTCCGCTCGGCGGCCGCGATTATGGCGACGGTCGAGCGTGACCTGACCGCCGAGATGGAACGCGCGGCAAGCGCCGTCGTCACCGCGCTTTCGTCGGGCAAGGCGCTGCTGATCTGCGGCAATGGCGGCTCGGCCAGCGACGCCATCCACATAGCCGGTGAACTGGTCGGCCGCTTTCTCAAGGAGCGCAAGGCATACAATGTCATCGCGTTGCCAGCCAATGCCGCGGTGCTGACCGCCTGGGGCAATGACTACGGCTTCGACACGGTGTTTTCGCGCCAAGTCGAGGCGCATGGCTCGGCCGGCGGCGTGCTTTTGGCCATCTCGACCAGTGGCAATTCGCCCAGCATCCTTGCCGCAGCCGAACAGGCGCGGATGATGGACATGACGGTGATCAGCCTGACCGGCGACACCGGCGGCAAGCTGAAGCCGCTGACCGATATCCTGCTCAACGTGCCCTCGACTTCGACGCCGATCATCCAGCAGGGACATCTGTGCCTCTACCACTATCTGTGCGAGGTGGTGGAAGCGCGCCTCAGCGATGGCTGACAGGGCAGGGATCTCGGGCGCGTATCCGCTGGCCGAGCCGGGCCTATGGGTCGAGCGGATCGGCGACAGGGTTTTCCCTGGGGCAAGCCCGGCGCTGTTCCTCGACCGCGACGGCACCATCAATATCGATACCGGTTACCCCGATGATCCCGCCATGATCGGACTGCGCGACAACATCGCGCCCGCCATCGAGGCCGCCAACCGCGCCGGGATTCCGGTTGTCGTCGTCACCAACCAGTCCGGCATTGCGCGCGGCTATTTCGGCTGGGGTGATTTCTCCGCCGTCAACGGCCGCGTGCTCGACCTGTTGAGAAACCAGAACGCCTTCGTCGACATGGTTCTCGCCTGCGCTTATCACGAAGCCGGCGCGGGGCCGCTGGCGATTGCCGACCACCCCATGCGCAAACCCAATCCAGGCATGCTGGTTGAGGCAGCCAAGCGTCTCGGCATCGATCTTCCGCGCTCGCTGATCGTCGGCGACAAGCCGGCTGATATGGAGGCGGGCCGCCGCGCTGGCTTGGCGCATGGCTGGCTGGTTGACGGCAATTTGTCCGATGAAGCCGGTTTCAGGGTCTCGCCGCTGAATGATCGGAATGATCTGGACGATTTGGTTGTCTTGATCGAGATGTTGCAAGGTTAGTTGCGACGCAGCTATCGAAGGTCTTTGAATGGTTGCGACAGCGCCGCTCAAGCAGCGTCGGCGATGTCGAGTCGAACGGCTAGCCCTGCCTTCCCAGCAAGGGTAATCAGGGCCTCCAAGCTGAAATTCGTGATCCGGCCCCGGAGCAAGTCATTGAGTCTGGGTTGCGTCGTTCCGAGCCGTCGCGCGGCCTCGGACTGAGTGACGTTCCAGCCTTTCACACGCTGTCCGATAGCAATGAGGAGATTTGACCGTATCGTCATGTGAGCGGCTTCCTCAGGAGTATCCTCCAACGCATCCCACACATTGGCGAAGGTCTGAATTTCCATAGGTTCTGCCTCTCTAAATCTGTTTTAGCCGAGCAACAGCCAGGTCCAAATCTCGCTTGGCTGTTTGCTGCGTCTTTTTTTGGAAGGCATGCAATACGTAGACGGCGTCTTCAATATTCACGATATAGATCACTCGGAACGCTCCGGCTTCATCGCGGATACGAATTTCCCGCACCCCTTGCGCTACACCCGTCATCGGCTTCCAATCGTCGGGCTCAAGGCCTTGCTGCACCATATGCAACTGGACCCCGATCTCCTTGCGAGCGCCGAACGGGAAGTCCCTAATACGCTCCAAACTGTCACCGACGAATTTCAGCTCCTTCATGGCATATCCTGAGTTTTTATATCAGAATCAGTATAATCCAGCAAGAGTCGCCCGAAGACTGGTGGCAGACGGCTGACATGCTTGCTGCCTACGATGCGCTGAACGCCACAAGTCCTTCGTCCTTGACCCGACGGATGGTCAGTGCGGTGCGCACCGTGTCGACATTGGGTGTCGAGGTCAGGTCCTCGATGACGAAGGTCTGGAAGGCACCGAGGTCGCTTGCCACGCAATGCAGCAGGAAATCGGACTCGCCCGAGACCATCCAGGCGTCGCGCACGATCGGCCAGCCGCGCGTGCGCTCGGCGAAGGTACGCAGCTCCGCGTCGGCCTGGTGGTGCAGGCCGATCAGGCAGAAGGCGACGACGTCGAGCCCAAGCGAGGGCGCGTTGAGCAGGGCCCGGTAGCCGCGGATGATGCCTGTTTCCTCCAGCCGCTTGACGCGGCGCAGGCATGGCGGCGCCGAGATGCCGACGCGGTTCGACAATTCGACATTGGTCATGCGCCCGTCCGCTTGAAGCTCGCGCAGGATTTTCCAGTCGATGGCGTCGAGGTCGGCTTTCAGGGGCATGGCGGTCTCGGATCGGCGAAAGAATCTTTCGTGATTTTGTAATTAAACGACTTTTGAGTCTATGCCAGCCCTGCTGGGCACGATTTTGAGGTGGTAACAAAAGCCGCTCGCCAACGAATAGACAGAGGCGCTGAAGCTTTCCGGGGACGACGGGCCGATTGCCTTGCTGGCATGCTTCGCAACACTTACATTACGCGCGACATCAGACACCATCTCACGGCACAATCGCTGGCTATCCAGCCGAGGTTTTATATGACCACCAAGCATGCTCCCGTCCTGATCATCGGTTCCGGCCCCGCCGGCTATACGGCGGCGGTGTATGCCGCCCGCGCCATGCTGAAGCCGATGCTGGTTGCCGGCCTGCAGCAAGGCGGGCAGCTGATGATCACCACCGATGTTGAAAACTATCCAGGTTTCGCCGACCCGATCCAGGGCCCTTGGCTGATGGAACAGATGCTGAAGCAGGCCGAGCATGTCGGCACCGACATCATCAATGACATCATCACCGAGGTCGATCTCAATGTGCGGCCGTTCCGCGCCAAGGGCGATTCCGGCGCCACCTACACCGCCGACGCCCTGATCATCGCCACCGGCGCGCAAGCGAAGTGGCTGGGCATTCCGACCGAGCAGACCTTCATGGGCTTCGGCGTCTCGGCCTGCGCCACCTGCGACGGCTTCTTCTATCGCGGCAAGGATGTCGCGGTGATCGGCGGCGGCAATTCGGCGGTCGAAGAGGCGCTCTATCTGTCGAACCTCGCCAAGAGCGTGACGGTTATTCACCGGCGTGGCGATTTCCGTGCCGAGCGTATCCTGCGTGAGCGGTTGCTGAAGAAGGACAATGTCCGCGTCATCTGGGACACGATCGTCGACGAGATCACTGGCCGTCCCGGCAAGACGCCGCTGCCGCCATCGGTGGAAGGGCTGAAACTCAAGCACGCGGTAACCGGTGCCGAGACGCATCTCAAGGTCGACGGCGTGTTCGTGGCGATCGGCCATGCGCCGGCCGTCGAACTGTTCGCCGGCAAGCTGAAGCAGAAGCCGAACGGCTATCTCTGGACCGCACCGGATTCAACCCGTACCGACGTGCCCGGCGTGTTCGCCGCCGGCGATGTGACCGACGATATCTACCGCCAGGCGGTGACGGCGGCCGGGCTCGGCTGCATGGCGGCACTGGAAGCGGAAAAATACCTGGCCGGCATCGAAGTGCACCGCGAAGCGGCGGAATAGAGACTTCAAAAAACGGCTGAGAAACGCCGTGTAAAAGCCTGATTTTTCATTCAGACGCCAAAAACAGAACGAGGGGAATCATGGCGTTGGACTGGGACAAGCTACGCGTATTTCACGCCGCGGCGGAGGCGGGGTCGTTTACCCATGCGGCCGAGACCTTGCATCTGTCGCAATCGGCGATCTCGCGGCAGGTCAGCGCGCTCGAGCATGATGTCGGCGTGCCGCTGTTCAATCGCCATGCGCGTGGGCTGGTGCTGACCGAACAGGGCGAGATGCTGTTCCGCACGGCGCATGACGTGCTGATGAAGCTCGAGACCATCAAGTCGAAGCTGACCGAGACCAAGGACCGGCCGTCAGGCGTGCTGCGCGTCACCACCACGGTCGGCCTCGGCGCCGGCTGGCTGACCGAGCGGGTGCAGGAGTTCATCGAGCTCTACCCCGAAATCAGCCTGCAACTGATCCTGGCCAATGAGGAGCTCGACCTCACCATGCGCCAGGCTGACTGCGCCATCAGGCTGCGCCAGCCGCAGCAGCCTGACCTGATCCAGCGCCGCCTGTTCACCGTCCATTTCCACCTCTATGCCTCGCCCGCCTATGTCGCCAAGCACGGCAAGCCGAACTCGGTCGCCGAGCTGAAAAGCCATCGCATCGTCACCTTCGGCGTGCCGGTGCCTTCACATCTGTCGGAGCTGAACTGGCTGGAAACGGTTGGTGATTTCGACGGCGGGCAAAGAGTGCCGACGCTGCAGATCAATGACATCCTGTCGATCAAGCGCGCGGTTCAGGGGGGCGCCGGCATTGCCATGCTGCCCGACTACGTCATCAGCAAGGACTCAGGCCTCGTGCAGCTTTTGCCGGAGACCGAGGTGCCTTCCTTCGACACCTACTTCGCCTATCCGGATGCGATGAAGAACCAGGCCAAGCTGCACGTGTTCCGCGACTTCATCATTGCCAAGGCGCGCAGCTGGTCCTTCTAGGGTATGTCGACATTCAGGTGAGGCCGGCCTGCGAACGATGGCTTCTCAACATACCCAGAGAGGGTGCAGTCCAGCTCTCACTCACGCCAGGGTGTCAATCTCGGCAGCCAGCCAGGCACGTTGCGGCGGTAGGTGTTGTATTCGGCGCCATAGCGGCGTGCGAGTGTCGGCTCCTCGTAGAAGCGCACGAAGGATCCCATCGCGACCGCACCGATGACGGCATAGGCGGCAAGCGTCCAGCTTGAAAACAGCAGCGCCTGGCCGAGAATGATCGACAGCACGGCGACATACATCGGGTTGCGCACATGGCGGTAGATGCCGCCGATGACGAGTCGCTCGGTCGGCGCGACCGGGGCAGGCGTGCCGAGGCACTTCCAGTGCGAAGCGCCCGAAAGCGTGGAGCAGCGCCGCGATTGCGACGACGATCAAAAGCCAGCCGCCCGGGACGAATCCGGGCAGGCTCGACCATGGCAAGCCCCAGTGTTCCGTCAACAGCCAGGGGATCAGCCCGGCAACCACGCCAGGGGCCGCGATGAAGAAAGCCGCGCTGCCGACGATCGCCGAAAATGTCCGCATTGGGTGCGTCCTGGCTGGTTGCTGTAAAAATGTACGCCTGCTGCCCGTTTCCACGTCATTGCGTAGTTCGGACATTTCGAGGCAAAAACCTGTCGCGATTTGCGATTCCGCAGTGACAATTGTGCTGCGTGGCGCTTCGTTTCGTTGATTTTGCTGGTCCTATTGGCTCTGGAGATGGGTTAGACCACAGCCTACGTCTTTTTGCATGCGTGTGTTGCAAAATAGATGCTTGTTTCTTGGGCATGATGAGCAGATATATAGATCATCTCCTGGACGCGTTCTCCTCCCATTAGCGTCCTCGAGTGTTCCCCTCTGGAGGTTAGCCTTAACTGGCACTTCCATCAAACTCAGCCGGATCTTCGTTGATCCGGCTTTTTTGTTGTTTGGGGTCTGTTAGCGCGCGCGTAAATGCCACCTTCATTGCCGCGTAACAGTGACATGTAACATCGGGTAACATGACAAAGACGTCCGCAAGGTGCTAGGCAGACCATAGGACGCGGTGTGGTTCGTGCGGGAGATGGGGGCATCACTCGCAAGACCCGGGCTCAGGCGGCTACCGCGTCCGAACCATTCTTCCGACGAAATGTCGGCGGCTTCATGCGGCGGACCTGCCGTTTCACCTCCCACGAAAACGGTCCGCAATAAAACGGCGCCCAGATATCTGGGCGCCGTTTTATTGCGGTCTCAAAATGGCGGCTCCGGCAGCGGCTGATTGAGCCGCTGCCGTGCTGGATGTTTCAGGCCGCCTTGCCGTTGGCATTCATCGCGTCGTCGGCGAGCCGGCCGGTGAGTTCCGCCATGTGATCGAAAGCGGCGCGGTAGCTGGCGACGCCAGCGGTGGCCGAGCGCAGCTCAATGATCAGGTCGCCGATCTCCGCCTGAGGCATTGTCGCCTCGACGACATCCCACCCCGGCCAGTCGGGCCGCGCATCATAACCAAGAATCTGGCCGCGCCGCTGCGGGATGAGCGCGATGATCTTCGAGGTCGCCTCGGAGGGCGTCACGATCTCGACCTTCATCACCGGCTCCAGCAACACCGGCGAACAGCCCGCCATGCCTTCCTTCATCGCCAGCTTGGCCGCCATCTGGAAGGCCATGTCGGACGAATCGACCGCATGATAGGAGCCGTCCGAAAGGTTGACGGCGACATCGACGACGGGGAAGCCGAGCGGGCCGGTCTTCAGATAGTCGCGTACGCCTGTCTCAACCGACTGGATATAGGTCTTCGGCACGACGCCGCCCGTGATCGTGTCGGTGAACTGGAAACCGGAGCCACGCGGCAGCGGCTTGATCTCTATCACCACGTCACCGAACTGGCCGTGGCCGCCCGACTGTTTCTTGTGGCGGCCGCGCTGCTGCACCGTCTTGCGGATCGTCTCGCGATAAGGCACCGCCGGGCTGTGGCCTTCGACCGGAATCTGGTTCTTGCCTTCCAGCCGCTCGCGCACGACACGCAGATGCATCTCGCCATGACCTGAAAGCACGGTTTCGGCCGAGTCCTGATTGTGGCGCAAGGTAAGCGAGGGATCTTCCTCGGCGAGGCGCTGGATGGCGGCGGACATCTTCACTTCGTCCTTGCGCTCCTTTGGGCGAAGGGCAAAGGCGAAGACGGGCTGCGGCGGCTCGACTCCGAACAGCTGCCGCGTGCCGCTCTTGGCCGAAGTCAGCGTCTGGCCGGTCTTGACCTCATCCAGCTTGCCCAGCGCCACCGTGTCGCCCACCTTGGCGCCGGTCAGCTTGAACTGGTCCTTGCCGAGCATTCTGTAAATGCCTGAAACCTTGGCCGTGTCGCCGCCGGGCAGCCACAGTTCCGAGCCGTCGGCGACCTGGCCGGACAGGATGCGCGAGATCGACAGCTTGCCGCCATGCGGCGTGTGGATGGTCTTCATCACCTGGACGACAGTGGCGCTGCCATCCGGTGCGCCAAGGCGCTTGCGCGTTGCCTCGATGTCGGGCGCATCATGGCGGATCGCCTTCAGCAGGCGCAGCACGCCATTGCCTTTCTCGGCGGTGCCGATCAGCACCGGCGTTACCGCGCCATCGCGCAGGTCCGCGGCGAGATCGTCGAAGATCGCGTCCTTGGGTGGCTCGACCTCTTCAAGCAGCTGTTCCATCAGATGGTCGTCATGGTCGGCCAGCGTCTCCAGCATGGAGAAGCGGGCTTCCAGTTCGCGCGCCTTGTCGTCGCCCGGAATCTGGGCAACCTCGCTCTCGGCATATTCGCGGTAGATATAGGCGCGCTCCAGCGCGAGATCGATCGAGCCGATGACGATGCCGTCCTTGCGCAGCGGAATCTGGCGCAGCAGCAGAGGCACGGCACTGGCCGGCTGCAGCATCTTCAGCGTGTCGCGCACGCCTGCGATCGCCTTGTCGACCTTGTTGAGGAACAGGATGCGCGGCACGCCGAGATCGTCGAGCTTGCGCATGATCAGCTGCAGGGCCGGGATCTTCTTCTCGTCGGCCTCGGCGACGACCACGGCGATGTCGCAAGCGGCCAGCACAGGCTCGGCCTCGAAGGAGAATTCGATCGATCCGGGACAGTCGATGAAGGTCAGCTGCTCGCCCATGAATTCGGTGGTGGCGACAGTCGCCTCGACGCTCATGGCGTGGGCGCGCGCCTCGGGTGAGTGATCGGAAACGGTGTTTCCAGATGAAACCGGGTTTTGTCGGGGAATTGAGCCCGTGCGGGCCAATATGGCTTCGAGAAGTGTTGTCTTACCGCTTGCGAAGGGACCGACTATGGCAATGCATTTCGGTCCCGTGCGTCGTCCTCCGGCGCGAGTACCCATGACTGACCTCCACTCAGGCGTTTCCCGTAGGACCGACTGGCATGCATGGTTCAGGCGTGGTCAATCGGTCCTGAGCGGCGGCCGGCCTGTTCGACCGTCGCGGGCGGGGTTCTTTTCAATAGCCACCTGCCCGAAGGCATCGTCCCACTTGTTTGCCGGCAGGGCAAGAAAAATAGAGCCGGTTCCGTAGCACCGTGTCAGGCACTCAGCGCAAGCGGTAGCGGTTCGGCGGCGTCCAGCGGGGCAACCTTGTCGCGAGGCGCCGGCCGGCCGAAGAAATAGCCCTGGAAGCGATTGCAGCCTGCGGCCTTGGCGAGCGCGAATTCTTCATGCGTCTCGACGCCCTCGGCGACGATGGTGACGTCCTGGATGCGTGCGATCTGCGCCAGCGCCGAAACGAATATCTGCGCCACCTGGTCGTGGGCAAGGCTGCGGATATAGGAGCGGTCGATCTTGATGCCGTCGATGGGCAAGGTCTTCAGATAGTTGAAGCCGCAATGGCCGGTGCCGAAATCGTCAAGCGCGATATGGAAGCCGAGGCCGCGCAATGCTTCGAGCCGGCGCAGGATTTCGGGCGTGGCGGCGGTCGCCACCGTCTCGGTGATCTCGATGATAAACTGCGCCGCCGAGTGCCCGGTTTCCTTCAGCACGCGGTCGCACATGGTGACGATCTCGTCGCGCTTCAGCTGCTCGCCGGAGACATTGATCGAGATGCGGCGGCCAGGAAAATGGCCGATGTCGGCGCAGGCCCGCTTGAACACCCACTCGCCAAGCATGTCGATCAGGGTCGAGCGTTCGGCGATCGGGATGAACTCGGCCGGCGATATCAGACCCCGAACCGGATGACGCCAGCGGATCAGCCCTTCCAGGGCATAGGCAGAGCCGTCGGCATTGACGATCGGCTGGTAGTGAAGCTCGAGTTCACTGAGATAGACCGCCGCGCGCAGTTCGCGCTCAACGAGGCGGCGATAGCGCTTGTCGGAGAGCATTTCTTCGTCGAACACCGTGACGCGCCCACGCCCACCGGCCTTGCTCTCGTAGAGTGCCAGGTCGGCAAGCAGCATCAGCTCCGTGGCGTTGGAGGCATGCGACGGCGCCAGCGCCACGCCGACCGAGATGGAAAGCGGGATGGTCTTGCCTTCATGCGATTTTCCGGCCCGCATGGCATCGAGCAGCCGTCGCACGTCCTTGTTGATGGTTATGAGATCGCTGTGCGGCACGATGATGCCGAACTCGTCGCCGCCGAGCCGCCCGACCATGCTGCCGGCAAAGATGCGCTCGGCGGTCTTGACCAAGTGGGCAAGTGTGCGGTCACCGAACTGATGTCCGAACGTGTCGTTGAGCTGCTTGAAGTGATCGAGATCGATCAAGAGCAAGGCTGCCTCGCGCCAGTCGCGCATCGTGCCCAGGCTGTCGCTCAACGCTTCGAGGAAGTAACGGCGGGTCATTGCCCCGGTCATTGCGTCCATGGTCAGGAAATGGTGCTTCTCCGCCTCGGCGGCTGCCGCGGATTTGAGGCGGTGGACGACGCTGCTGCGCATGTACATCAACGCCATCAGGGCCAGGCCGGTGGCAATGATCGAGACTGTGAAGGCGCTCGCGGAGGACATGGTCTCGGAAGGATCGAACGCACCGACAAGGGCCGTTCCGATGCTGAGCAGAAGCAGGGACTGGATGCCGCGATAGATGCGGCCACTGTGGTCCTTGATCGTCGCCAGAATGCTCATCTCATCGCCCTCTGCAATGCAGGCCCACGGCTAGAGCGCAGCTGTTAAGAAGACATTGAGCTATCGCCATCGGCTGGCGAATTTGGCAGGCGGCGCGGATGATAGATCGTTCATGGTTAAGGAGCTTGATGCGGATAACGGTTGTGGCGATCATCCGCTGTTGCGCGACGCGTGCGATCGGAGGAAGGTGATGGCCTATCGAACGGCGACGAGCGGGCGGATTGCCGTCCTCCACTCGCCAAGACCCAGGATCACCGACTATGAAGATCATTGCCTGCGGCAGCGTGCCGACCGTCATCGCACCAGAGAAATATTTCACCGGCCGAGTGCTGCAAACCCCGATCATCGAGAAGGAGGCGCCGGCGCGGCTGCGCGCCACGCTGGTCAGCTTCGAGCCCGGCGCGCGCACCCACTGGCACACGCATCCGCTTGGCCAGACGCTCTATGTTACATCAGGTGCGGGCCTCGCCCAGACGTGGGGCGGGCCGATCCAGGAGATCAAGGCCGGCGACGTCATTTCGTTCGCGCCTGACGAAAAGCACTCGCACGGCGCCGGCGCTAAATCGGCGATGACGCATATCGCCATGCAGGAAGCGCTTGACGGCGTTCATGCCGATTGGCTGGAGCAGGTGAGCGCGGAGCAATATGGCGGCTGAGCCTGCCACTATTGTGGCCGAAGCATCTTGAGAAACAGGGCGGACAGGCTTTCCGCAAGCTCCGTCCCGTCGCGTACGCCGCGCTCGATCGCATCGTCGACGGCGCCATGCAGCCCCTGGAACAGCACGATGGCGACCAGATCCGGATCGGCGACGGACCACGCGCCAGCCTCCGCGCCGGCCTTGAGCAAGGCAGAGATATCGCCGAGCAGAGGATTGTCGCCTTTCATCCGCCTTTGGTCGGGCCGGTGGTCATGGAAGACAACATCGTGCAACTGATAGTCGTCGAGATAGGCGTCGAACCCCGCACGGACAAAACTCGTCAGGCGTCCGGTCCAGTCGCCGGGCGGGCAGGCCTCTATCGCGGCATGGATGCGGGCGCGAAATCCCCTGATGAAGCGCTCGCGCAGCGCCGCGACCAGGTCCTCCTTCGAGGTGAAGTAGAGATAGAAGGTACCCTTGGCCACTTCGGCGCGGGTGGTGATTTCGTCCACGGTCGTGGGGCCGACACCCTTGGCGATGAAGATCGACGCGGCCGCCTGAAGGATTTCATCGCGGCGGACTTCGGCCGGCTTGGTGCGCGGCTTCGGGACTTTCTTGGCGGTCATAGGACCTCCTTGAATATGAGGCGGCAGGCATGAGTTGGTTCGCCAGTATCCCGTTTCTGGCTCAACACACAAGTCTTTTATAATTATCCTAAAATGACTTACCATAGTTGACTGACCATCGGTCAGTGGCATATATGAGCACTGAAATCACATTCAGGATATGTCATGCCGAACCGCCGCCTGCCGCTCGTCGCCGCCGTCTATCTCGGTTCCTTTGTCGCCTTGCTCGATGTCAGCATCGTCAACGTCGCCCTGCCAACCATCCAGCAAGCACTGCGGACCGATTTCAGCGGGCTGCAATGGGTGGTCGATTCCTACACGCTGTGCCTGTCGGCCTTCATGCTGTCGTCGGGCCTGATCGGCGACCGCTATGGCCGCAAGCGTTCCTGGCTGGCTGGTGTCGGCATCTTCGTCTTGGGTTCGCTGATCTGTGCCGTGGCGCCCAACCTGGCGGTGTTGCTCGCAGGGCGCGTGGTGCAAGGCATCGCCGGGTCGCTGCTCATTCCAGGCGCATTGTCCATCCTGACACAGGCCTTTCCCGATCCGCGCGAACGTGCCGGTGTCATCGGCGGCTGGGCTTCGTTCGCCGCCATCTCGTTGCTTGTCGGTCCGGTGCTGGGCGGCATCCTGGTCGAGACAGTCGGCTGGCAAAGCATCTTCCTGATCAACCTGCCGCTCGGCCTGGTCACGATCGTGCTTGGCGCTCTGTCGATCGGCGAGACGGCGCATCCTGAACATGCCCATCTCGACCTTGTCGGCCTGGCGCTCAGCATCCTGTGGCTGGGCGCTCTGACCTTCGGCTTGATCTCAGCGGGCGAGACGGGCTGGAGCGATCCCAGGACGGTCACGGCCATCGCTGCCGGCATCGTCGGCCTGGCGGCCTTCCTGATCTTCGAGGCGCGGACGGCGCGGCCCATGCTGCCGCTTGGCCTGTTTCGCGACGTCCGCTTCGCTGTTGCCAATGTCGCCTCGTTCGCGCTCGGCCTGACCTCCTACACCAGCGTCTTCCTCTATTCGATGTTCCTGCAGCAGGTGCAGGGCTGGTCGCCAACGCAGACCGGCCTGTGCATGGCGCCGACATTCATCGTCCAGATCGTGGTGTCGCCGTGGATCGGCAGGCTGAGCGCGCGCTATGGCCATTCCGCGCTGATGGCCATCGGCTATGCCTTGATCGGCCTGTGCATGCTCGGCATGTGCTGGGCCGGGCCTTCGACGCCTTATGGCGCGATCGGCCTTCTCTTCGCCATTGGCGGTCTGGGCAATGCATTGGCGATCCCGAGTTGCAGCGCGGCAGCCATGTCCTATGCGCCGCGCGAACGTTCAGGCATCGTGTCGGCGGTCATCAACGCAACCCGCCAGAGCGGTCTTGCCATCGGCATCGCCTTGCTCGGCGCCTTGATGAGCATGCGGGCGACCAGTCTGTTGACCGGATATCTTGGCGATGCCGGTGTTGCCAATGCCGAAGCGGTGGCCCGTGCGGCCATTTCCAGGCATGATTTCGCAACCGATGCCGCCATGGGCGAGGGCGGGTTGCGCGGCTTGTTCGCCACGGCTTACGCCGACGGCTTCCACGCCGCGATGCTGACGGCGGCGATTGTCGCGTTCCTCACCGCGGCGTTGCTGGTTGTCGTACTTTCGCCCGCCGAGGCGCGCTCGGCCAGGGAAGCCAAACAGCAGGCGTGATCCCAATAAAGAACCCGGCGCTGAGCCGGGTTTTTCATTCTTGCGATCCGCTGTGCAATCAGGTCAGCGATGCGGTGAAGCGCTGGATGCGGGTGCAGGCTTCCTCAAGCAGCGTCTCCGAGGTGGCATAGGAGATGCGGAAGTTCGGGCCAAGGCCAAAGGCCGAGCCGAACACCACCGCCACGCCCTCCGCCTCAAGCAGTTCCGAGCAGAAGCTCTCGTCGGTGTCGATCACCTTGCCAGCCTTGGTCTTCTTGCCGATCAGCTGGGCGCAGGACGGATAGACGTAGAACGCTCCTTCGGGCGATGGGCAGGTGATGCCGCGCGCCTGGTTGAGCATGGAGACCACGAGGTCGCGTCTGCCTTGAAAGATCGCCTTGTTCTTGGCGATGAAGTCCTGCGGACCGTTCAAAGCCTCGACCGATGCCCACTGGGCGATGGTGCAGGCGCCCGACGTCTGCTGGCCCTGGATCATGTCCATCGCTTTGATCAGCTGCACCGGGCCAGCGGCATAGCCGATGCGCCAGCCGGTCATGGCATAGGCCTTCGACACGCCGTTCATGGTCAGCGTGCGCTCGTAAAGTTTCGGCTCGACCTGGGCGATGGTCTTGAAGACGAAATCGCCATAGGTCAGGTGCTCGTACATGTCATCGGTCAGCGTCCAGACATGCGGATGCTTCAACAGGACATCGGCCAGCGCCCGCAGTTCCGCTTCCGTGTAGGCGGCGCCCGACGGGTTCGACGGCGAGTTCATCAACAGCCATTTGGTCTTCGGCGTGATCGCCTTCTCCAGCACCGCCGGCGTCAGCTTGAAGCCATTGTCGATAGAGGTATCGGCAAAGACCGAGGTGCCGCCGCAGATTGCCACCATTTCGGGATAGCTGACCCAGTAGGGACGCGGGATGATGACCTCGTCGCCTGGGTTCAGCGTCGCCATGAAGGCGTTGAACAGGATCTGCTTGCCGCCGGTGCCGACAATGGTCTGCTCGGGCTTGTAGTCGAGATTGTTCTCGCGCTTGAATTTATTGGCGATCGCCTCGCGCAGCGGCGCGATGCCGGAAACCGGCGGATACTTGGTCTCGCCACGGCGGATCGCCTCGATCGCGGCATTCTTGATGTTGTCGGGCGTATCGAAGTCCGGCTCGCCGGCGCCCAGACCGATAATGTCACGGCCGGCGTTTTTCAGCTCGCGCGCTTTCTGCGTCACCGCGATGGTCGCGGAAGGCTTTACGCGGGAAAGGGCGT
Source organism: Mesorhizobium sp. INR15 (assembly GCF_015500075.1). Lineage (NCBI taxonomy): Bacteria > Pseudomonadati > Pseudomonadota > Alphaproteobacteria > Hyphomicrobiales > Phyllobacteriaceae > Mesorhizobium > Mesorhizobium sp. INR15. The sequence goes on from NZ_CP045496.1 coordinate 2,545,655, forward strand.
CGGCAAGAAAGGCCATGATCTGAGGTCTCCAAAGGGGCAACAAAGGATCAGCGCGGCCAGGAATGGCCGCGGCGCTTCTCATGTCGCATGATTTTGCCTGATGCAAGCACTGTCCGCTGAGCCAGCCCTCAAGGTGGCGTGAACGGCAACAATAAATTCATTAACGGGCGGTAGACGCTTGCATGGCAGGATCGCACTCCAATCGCGGAGCGAGGAACCTTTGTCGCGCAGCATCGGGCTTGCCCATATCATTCGCCAGGACGACGGCACCTCCACGGGTGTCTGGGGCATCTACACGCTGCAAAGTGCCTTTCAGCCAATTTTCGCCTTCAACGAAGGCAAGCTCTCGATCGCTGCTTTCGAAGGGGTGATCCGGCCGTTCCGCGATGGCGAGCCGCAGTCGCCGATGGCTTTCTTCAGCACCTGTCCGGCCGCCGACCGCCTGCATATCGAAGCGCTGACGAGGACGCTGCATCTTCTGAACGCCGGCGCCTGCCTGCCGCAGGAGGCGTCGATCTTCGTCAATTTCGACCCCTCGGTGTTCACCGAGCGCTCGATTGCCGACAACGCCTTGCGCGAAATGCGGCTGGTGCTGCATGAGGCCGGCATCGACCCACGCCGCGTCGTTTGCGAAGTAACCGAGCAGAGATCGGCATCGCAAGACACCTTGCACAGCTTTGTCGGAGCGCTGCGTGCCAATGGTTTTCGCATCGCCGTCGACGACTATGGCGCCGACGATTCCGACATCAACCGCATCAAGGAACTCAAGCCCGACATCGTCAAGTTCGATGCCTACTGGATCACGCAGCTGATGGAGTCCGGCGCCGGCTTCGCGCTTTTGACCACCATGGTGAAAGGCTTCGAGGCGCAAGGCATCCGCACCGTGTTCGAAGGCATCGAGGAGGGCTGGCAACTCGAGCTGGCCGAAAAGTCGGGAGCCTCGATGGTGCAGGGGTTCGTGTTGGCGCGGCCGGAACTGGCGCCGACCAGCTTCCGTGTCTTCGGCAAGAGCAGTCAGCCAGCCGCCGCGGCCCGCGACGCGGACAAACCACCTGTCGCGGCACCGGCGCTGCCATCGGGGCGGCCAGTGAAAGCGTTCGGGCGCAGGACGGCGCAATGAGGTCCGAGCGGCGGCGCAATGTCGGCGACGCGATCTTTGCCGACGAGATCGGCATCGAGTTCGGCGTCTATGGCGAATTCCGGCTGCGCAGCGCCTATCAGCCGATTTTCGCGCCGCATGACGGATTGCTGCGCGCCGTCGCGGTTGAAGGCCTGATCGAGCCGCACCGTGGCGGCAGGCCGGGCGCCGCGCAGACCTTCTTCGACGGCGTGCCGCCGCAGGATCGCCTGTTCGTCGAGACCATGTGCCGGATGCTGCATCTCAGCAATTACCGCAATATCGGGGTTGATGGGCTTGAGCTGTTCTTCAATTACAACCCGATGATCAACGATCACCTGGGGCGGGCGCTGGCCGAAATCCGGCTGATGACCCGGCATCTTGGCGACCTCGGCCTCGCGCCGGGCATGCTGGTCTGCGAGATCACCGAGCAGGCCGCGGATGATGCGTTGCTGGTCAGGCTGGTGCGCGAAATGCGGCGCGACGGCATCCGCATCGCCATCGACGATTTCGGCACCGGCCACTCGACCGTGGAGCGGGTAACTTTGCTCAACCCCGACATCGTCAAGATCGACGGCACGTGGTTCGGGGAATTCTGCCGCCACGCCGCCGCCGAACGGTTCTTCCGTCCGCTGGTCTCGACCCTGCATGACCGTGGCGCCAAGGTGCTGGTCGAGGGCATCGAACAGTCCACGCATCTGCGTGTCGCGCTCGAAGGCGGCGTCGACCTGCTGCAGGGTTATCTGCTCGCCCGCCCGGCGCTGGCCGGCACTGTGTTCGAGGAGAAGCCGCTGGTGATCGAGACGCTGCTCGGCATGAGCGACAAGGTGGTGCCGTTGCATAAGCGGCGCTGATGGCCACAGGCCAAAACAAATGATTGGATGAAATTGCCGCCGTGGCGATAATCGCCTTTCCGGAGCGGGGAGGCGAGCAGCAATGATACTCTACGGGATGGTCGACAGCGGCAATTGCTACAAGCCGCGCCTGTTGATGGCAAAGCTCGGCCTTGCCTTCAGGAATGTCGAGGTGAGTTCGCATACCGGCGAGACGCGAAAAGCGGATTTTGTCGCCAAGAACCCCAACGCCATGGTGCCGTTGCTCGAACTCGACGACGGAAGGCGGCTGGCCGAATCCAACGCCATCCTGCTCTATCTTGCCGAAGGCACGCGGTTCCTGCCTGATGATAAATACGAACGCGGGCTCGCCTATCAATGGCTGTTCTTCGAGCAGTACAGCCATGAGCCCTATATAGCGGTGCGCAAGGCATTGCTGACGTTTCCCGAACGCGCCCGGGACGCGACGCCGGAACGGCTGGCGGCAACCCTGGAGCGCGGTAACAAGGCGCTCAGTGTGATGAACAGGCAGCTTGAGACCAGCGCGTTCTTCGCCGGCAAGGCGTTGAGCATCGCCGACATCGCACTCTATGCCTACACGCACACGGCGGAGCAGGGCGGCTTCCAGCTCGACGCCTATCCGGCTGTGGTCGAATGGCTGAGGCGGGTGGAAGCGGATGACGGGCATGTGCCCATCGAGTGGCTGGGTTAGGTTTGTTCGACCAAGGCGCTAACCGCGGATCATCTTGGTGAACATTAGGGATTGGCAAAGGCCTCGACCAAAGCGTTCTTCTCCCCGTCGCTATACGGGGAGAAGATGGCGGCAGCCAGATGAGGGGCAGCGCCGACCTTTGTCGCAATATCGTGCTTGGGGTAGTCCTGAAGCGCCGCGCTGCCCCTCATCGCCCTGCCGGGCACTTCTCCCCGTATAGAGACGGGGAGAAGGAGGCTGTGCTGCCGCCTTAGCCAACCACCAGCCGCTGGGGCTTAGACAAATAAAAAGGCGGGATAAATCCCGCCTTCCCATTTTCGGTAGCCTGATCGGGAGCGTTTGGTCCGGGCTGGCAGCTATCTGCTGATCCAGCTTGTCGGGTCATTCGCTCCGGTGCGCTTCTCGCGCGACTGTCAGTACATCCGTGACTTGCCGTGCGCCCCGGGCTCTCACCCGGCGCGCGCCATTCGCAAAATCAGGCTGCCTTGCTCAGAGAACCAGCGGACGACTTGCCAGTGCGGCGGTCCTGCTCGATCTCGAAGTTGATCTTCTGGCCTTCGACCAGGGTCGACAGCCCAGCGCGCTCAACAGCGGAGATGTGAACGAAAACGTCCGCGCCGCCATTGTCAGGCTGGATGAAGCCGAAGCCCTTGGTGGAGTTAAACCACTTGACCGTTCCAGTTGCCATTTTAGATAGTCCTTCAACATTTGCTTTAGTTTGACCGAATATGGATTCAGCCGGTGTGCATCGAGATTTTGGAGATAGACGTCAGCAAACGCGAAGATCGCGAGGCCCGGATCGATCGGCCGAAATATCAATGGGACGCATATAGTCTGCTTTCGCAAGAAAAACAAGACTGCGTGAGAAAGCTGTGATCGGGCCGCTGCCCAATGGCCGCCCCAATCGCATGAAAACCTCGGCGTGGGATCGCGTTGCCAACGGCTTTGGGATCCGGCTTGGGAGAGGATCATGAAGACCATTCTGCTTGCCGCCTGCCTGACACTGGTGGCCGCCGAGGCGCAGGCGATCTCGCGCTATGACCCGACGCATATGAGTTGCGGCAAGGTTCAGTCGACCATCGCGCGGCAGGGTGCCGTGATCCTGCGCTATCAATCGACCCGCGTGCCAGGACTGCCGCTTTACGACCGCTATGTGCAGAGCCAGCAGTTCTGCACCATGGGCGAGGTCAGGACCCGCGCCTATGTGCCGAGCGCCGACACCAAGTCCTGCCCAGTGTACATCTGCAAGCGCGTGGAGACCGATCATTTCCATCGCCGATTCTTCCGGCGCCACTGAAGATTTTGCCGATTCCGGTGATGCCGGCTTCGGCATCGAGACGCCTCGGTGCGCGGCTCGTCGATGTCGCCCGGCCTAGAACCCGAACGAGACTTGCGCCGCCGGCGGGGGACCGACGCGCACGCCTTCCATGGCCAGCATCTTTTCCTTTGTGGCGGAACCGCCGGGGGCCGAGAAGCCGCCGATCTTGCCGCCGGCGGCAAGAATGCGGTGGCATGGGATGACCAGCGGCACCGGGTTGGCGCCAAGGGCCGCTCCGGTTTCACGGGCAAGGCCGGCATGGCCGGCGGTCTTGGCCAGTTCGCCATAGGTGGTGGTTTCGCCGAAGGCGAGCTTGCGCGCCGCATCATAGATGGCGAGGCGGAAATCATCGACGCCGGCAAGGTCGACCGGCACGCCGGTGAAGTCGATATCCTCGCCCGCTGCATAAGCTTTGATCGAGGCGATCAGCTCGGCCACCCATGCTGGCTGCTGGCCTGGGTTGGAGGCGTCGACACCGGCATGTCGCAGAAGCCGGCGCTCGACCGCCTCGCGGCTGCGCTCGGGCAGGCAGAGCCGGATCAGGCCCTTTTCGCTCCAGGCGATGCCCATGAAACCGATCACTGTTTCTAACACTGCGTGGCCGGCTGTGATCTCTGATGGCGTTTGCATGGTCTGCTCCTTTCGCAAAATGGCGGGAAAGCGGCATTCGCGCTAGTACATATCAGGAACAATATGGCAGTTCGGCCTGAGTCTTGCCACCCGAAAACCACCTGGGCGCCCCGATTGCCCGCCGGGAATCGCTGGTGTAAGTGATTTCTTAACGACCCGACGAACCGGACCCGAGCGCGGCTTGCCAGCAAGATTAAACCTTATAGCGATCGGTGTGATCGTCGGAGTTGCCGGCCTCAGTGGCTGCACCTCCACTTCACAGATGAAGCCCGCGCCGTCTTTCACGGAAACAGTCGCCGCTGCTGGCGCTGATGCCGGCTTCACCATACCGCTGCCAGAGACCGTGACAGTGCTGCCGGAATCCTCCGGCATTGCCCCCGTTCAGACAGCTGAATTGCCGCTCGATCCGGCAGCGCAGCCGGCCAACGCCTTTGCCGGACCGACCCCGCTGGCGGTTCCCGCCGTGCCGGCGGTGATGACCGCGGGGGCGGCTCCTGCCGTCGTCAAGACCAATGCCACCGCCGCGTCCGCCTATGCGATCGCTGGCGTTGCGCCGGCCGCCGGCAAGCAGGCTACTTTGCCGCTGGCGAGCGGCACGGCCGCTCAGGCCGGCGTCATGCCTGGCGTGCAGCAGGTTGCCTATGTCGTGCCAAGGAACCCGGCCGCCCTTGTCCAGTTTCCCGCCGCGCCCGTGCAGCAGCAGGAAGAGCCGCATGCGACGGGTGTGCGCGGCGATGTTGATCGCCTGATCGTCAAATACGCCGCCCTCTATCAGGTGCCGGTGGATCTGGTGCGCCATGTCGTCAACCGCGAAAGCACCTTCAACCCCAAGGCCTACAACAACGGCCATTGGGGGCTGATGCAGATCAAGCACGCGACGGCGCGGGGCATGGGCTATGACGGCCCGGCCAAGGGTCTGTTCGATGCCGAGACCAACCTGAAATACGCGGTCAAATATCTGCGTGGCGCCTGGCTGGTGTCCGATGGCAACGCCAAGCGCGCCGACTGGCTCTACCAGACCGGCTACTATTTCGACGCCAAGCGCAAGGGCCTGCTGGAGGCGACCGGCCTCGGTGTCGACCGCCAGCGCCGTCGCGCTCAGCCCGTGCCGGATGCCTGAGCCGCGCCCGCCGGTTCCTAACGACATCCGGCTGCGCAAGATTCTCGATGACACACTGGTGGCGCCGCACTGGCCGCAGGGCTTTGTCATGCGCTGTTTCGAGCCGGCCGACGCGCATGCCTTGCATGCGTTGTTGAGTGAAGTGTTCAATGACGGCGCCGACGGGCCCTTCGAGGCGTGGTGGCCGCGTATATCAGGCGACCCCGAATTCGACCCGGCGCTGTGCTTCCTGGCGATCGACGGCAAGGGCCGGCTGGCGGGTGCGGCCGTGTGCTGGACGAGCGCTTTCGTCAAGGACCTGGCGGTTCACCCCGAAGCGCGCGGCCAGGGCCTTGCCGAGGCGCTGATGTGGCATGCCTTCGCCGCCTTTCGCGAACGCGGCGCATCGCAGGTCGACCTCAAGACCAACACCGTGGAAAACGCCGCTGCCGTCAGGCTCTACGAACGGCTCGGCATGTTCGAGGTCGCCTGGACAGGCTGATCAGATGTCGGGCGCGTTGCCGATTTTCTGCTTGAGTTCCAGCGCCCAGGCGCGGCCTTCGTCGCCGCCCCACAGCAGCCAGGCGATGTAGCCGGCCGAAGGGTTTGCCTCATTGCCGTAGTTCTTGCCGCGCTTGTCGACTTCGTGGCGGGCGAAGTAGCTGACCATGCGGCGGATGGTCGAGGGCGCCAGCTTCTCGCGGTTCTTCAATTCGGTGGCGCGCGCCACGCCGATCTCGGTGCCGCCACGGCCAAACTGTCCGCGCAGCCGCAGGCCCTTGGCGGCGTTGTCGGCCACCACCTTGGGGCAGCGCAGGTCGATCTCGTCGTCGTCGTGCATGATTCTCCCCTTGGTATGGCAGGCAAGCATATAGGGCGATCTTTCGTGGCGTAAATTGTCGGAACCGATCTTCGCCATCCGTCCTTCGTCTGTAGAGCACCCTTGCCGGGACGCCGGCGCTGTGGCCGAAGGAGCCTGATCATGATCACCTTTCCCAACGAATCCGCCAAATACCGCACCGCTCGCCAAAAACTGCTGCTGAGGGAAATCGAGCTGCGCCGCGCCATGGAAGCGGTGGCGGTGGCGCGCCGGGCCCTGCCGCCGGGCGGACTGATCCGCCAGGATTATGTATTCGACGGGCTGGACGATGCCGGCAAGCCGGCGAAGATCAAGCTGTCGGAGCTTTTCGCGCCCGACAAGGGCACGCTGATCCTCTACAACATGATGTTCCCCCGCCATCCCCAGGAAAAGCGCGATGTGGCGACGGGCGGCGAGACCGCAAAGCTTGCCAGGCACGACCAGCCTTGCCCTTCATGCACCTGCCTGCTCGACCAGTTCGACGGCGCCATCGGCCATCTCGAGGCCGCCGGTTTCAATTTCGCCGTGGTGGCCAAGACCGCGCTTGAAAACCTGACGGCGCTCGGCCGCGACCGTGGCTGGAAAAACATGCGGCTGGTCTCTTCGGCCGGCAACAGTTTCAAGCGCGACTACAATGCCGAGGCCGACGACGGCGCGCAGTTGCCGCTGCTGTCGGTGTTTCACCGCGACGCCGACGGCATCCGCCATTTCTGGTCGTCGGAGCTCGACCTGGCGCCGACCGACCCCGGCCAGGACCCGCGCGGCCTCGGCACCTGCGAGACCCTGTGGAACCTGATGGACTTCACGCCGGAGGGCCGCCCGGACTGGGACGAGCAGCTGCAGTATGGCGCGGCGTGTTGTCATTAGGGGTGGCGGCTCTCCCTTCTCCCCTTGTGGGAGAAGGTGGCCTCGCGCAGCGAGGTCGGATGAGGGGTGTTCCAGTGAGTGCCAACCTCGCCTATCCTCTCACCATGCCACACCAACCCGTACTGCCGGCAAAAAGGCATTTCGCCAAAACTTTGCGGCGAGAACCGACTGATGCCGAGGACAAGCTTTGGCACGAACTGCGCGGTCGAAAACTCGACCGCATCAAGTTTCGCCGGCAGGTCCCGATAGGGCGGTTCATCGCCGATTTTGTTTGTGCTGAGGCCATGTTGATCATCGAGATCGATGGCAGTCAGCATGCGGACTCTAGCTCTGATCGGGAGCGGGACAACGAACTGAAGCTGCGTGGTTTCCGCATTTTGCGTTTCTGGAATGATGAGGTGCTGCGCGAATTGGATTCCGTCTGCGACACCATTATCGCCTATGTACGAGATGCAAGTTTGCAACCGTGGCGGTGATGGGCTGCGCATAAGCACACACCAAGCTGGAACACCCCTCATCCGACCTCGCTGCGCGAGGCCACCTTCTCCCACAAGGGGAGAAGGGAAGTAGCGCGGCGGCGTGTCCACCAAACATAAGCTGTGAAAGGAGCCCCACATGCCAAAAATCGACCTCTCCGCGGTGCCCGTCCGCAAGGGCTCCGGCTATCCCGCGCCTTTCGACCAGCCTTGCGCCACCCGCACGCGGCAGCGTCTCGGCGATGCCGGCGGGCTCACGGATTTCGGCGTCAACCTGATGCACCTGCCGCCTGGCGGATGGTCGAGCCAGCGCCACTGGCACAGCCATGAGGACGAGCTTGTCTATGTGCTGGAGGGCGAGTTGATCCTGGTCGAGGATGGCGGCGAGACGGTGCTGCGCGCCGGCGATTGCGCGACCTTCGCCAGGAACAGCGGCAACGGCCACCATATGATCAACCGGTCCCCGGTGACGGCGCTCTACCTGGAGGTCGGCTCGCGCTCTCAGGACGATGTCATCACCTGTTCCGACATCGACATGATGAGCCCGAGTTCCGATGGACGGTTCCTGCACAGGGATGGGACGCCGTATCCGGGGCAGGGGTGATGGGCGGCGCAGGCCTTCCTTCTCCCCTTGTGGGAGAAGGTGGATCGGCGCGTCAGCGCCGAGCCGGATGAGGGGTGTTCCAGCGGAATGAGACACTGATAATCAGTTATACGGTCACGGCTGGACAAGCGGTGTTGCCAAGCTGGAACACCCCTCCTCCGTCCGAGCTTCACTCGGCCACCTTCTCCCACAAGGGGAAAAGGGAAGAACGGCGCTGGCGTTCATCCCGCAGCCCGCTAAGCTCCCTCCTCAAAACCCTGGGGAGGACCACCATGAAGAAAGAAGTCATCGAAGTGCCCGTCATGTCGGCCAAGGTGCGGGCGCTGGGCCTGCCCTGTTCGACAGCGGTGAAGGCCAACGGCTTTGTGTTCATCTCGGCGACGCCGCCGGTGGACATGGAAACAGGCGATATGGTGCGCGGCGACATCGAAACGCAAACAGACGCGTCGCTGAAGGCGCTGAAACATTGCCTGGAAGCGGCCGGCACCTCGCTGGAAAACGTGGTGATGGTGCGCATCTACGCCGTCAATTCCGGCTTCTACAACGCCATCAACCGGGTTTATGCCAGGTACTTCAGCGTGAATCCGCCGGCGCGGAGTTTCGTGCCGGTGGCGTCGTGGCCGATGGAGTTCGATATCGAGATTGAATGTGTGGCGGTGGCGTGAGGTATTCGACCCAATGTTTCAGAGCGACAATAAAATAACTATCCCGTTCACTTTTTTAAGGAAGCAGATAGTAATTTCCTTTTCCTTTCATGTTTTTCTGTCAGCTCTCTAATCAACTTCTTAATTACTTTAGATAAATTGGCAACGTATTTGACAAGGCCAGCGCGTTTCACTGTTGCTGCGGGTATTTTGGCTGCCTCTACCAGAGAAATCCGGGTGTCGTCCAACGATTTTCTTGAGAGGCTCTTAGACCAGTCGGAATCTCCGTGCACGTACACATTATACGTATCAACTTCGTAGTGCTGCGTTAGCTGCTGAATCAGCTTATAATTACAATCTAAACTCGGCGACTGTTTGTAAAATCGGGTCCACGGCGCAATAATGTAAGGCTCTTCTCGGGCTGTTTCGCCAGTGCTGTCGGAAATTTTTCCGATGACGTAATACGGTGCCAATACCGCTGCCAAAGCTCTCGTGCCCTTTGCGCCGTCAATCGCTTTGTCAAGGTCATTTAAACGCTGTATTAGATATTTCCGTTCGAACTCCTCGCTGTCGATGTCAATAAACATTTGTACGCATTCATTTACATCGACTGAGTCCTTTACGATAAAGTCTATAAATTCGTACACCTCAGGTATGCTTCTTTTCGAAAGAAATAATGCCGTAAAATATTCCTGAAAAGATCGATGTATAAACGATATTACCTCACCTTCTCTGTGCATTATGCAGATGTTCTTGATGGCGTCGTGTTGAAAATCAGAATATTTTACGTTGCTGTCTTCGTACTGTATCGCCTTTTCTGAATATCTTCGCAATGAAGATTCATCAAAGCTATACTTCTTGTCGACGTAACTAGTGAAACAAAAAGTCATAAATATTCTTTTGAAGTCATCCAGGTCGAGTCCTGTCGCAAACTCCCGATGGTACTCGGCCTTTGTGGTGTCGTGTTTTCGGAATAGTACGTCAAATGCTGTTCCATAAAACACATGCATCTTGGACGGTATATCTTGGAACTCTCGAAATGTTAAAAGCATCATCGAGGCCAAAAGAGGATTAGATAGAAGTTTTTCGTGAGTCTTGTAGAGTCCTTCTCGTATCATCTTCAGAAATGAAGCCTTATCTTTTTCATCATAATCTATTCGTCTTATCATTCTTTCGACTTGTTCAATGGACAATGGAGCGACGCTGTATTCAGAAAACGTGTTCCAACCAAGGAATCGATTTATATCTGGCCTCGAAGACAATATAATAAACGTCTCTGGGTAATCTCCCGCCATTCGTAATATTTGTTTTTCAGCGGAGGCGCGATGTCGCGTAGAAATCTCGTCGAAGCCGTCCATTACCAAAGCAAACGCACCATTCTTCAATCCAGCCTGTACCGATCTCTCTGATACGAAGCTGTTAAATGGTAATAATTGCTGGGTTATGTATGAAATTATACTTTGATCTTGAAAATTGATATATCTTAGTTCAATAAATATTGGTACTCTCTTTAGATCTTGGTCGTTAGCCCACGTTCTGTATATATGCTTCATTGTAAACGATTTTCCAGCCCCTAGTGTGGCTGTGATCACTGAGTGTTTTGATTTTTTTCCAAAATCCGATATATACTTATCTATATCTACGTGTATTTCGTTTTGGCCAATTAAATTTACTGGTTCGTAGGCTTTTTCGAGAGAAATTGGGTGATTGGTGGATATGAGTGTTTTTACGTTCGAGCACGAATTTAGCTTCGTCGAAATATATTTCTGAAATCCAACGGAATATTTTGATGAAAGGTAGCCCACACCTTCTTTTGAGTTCTGCATTATCCCTAGAAAAGTTTTCTCTACCAGTTGGGCAATTGATTTTGACACACCGTCATTTATGCCGTCGCCAAAACCATCCGACATGCCATCTCCCCTTTTTGAATTGTCGCTTTGCTGAAATTCAACCCCTCTGCAAACTAAGAGCTTAGTTGCGCCGTTGTAAATCCGTCCGTCGTATTTTTCTTGTTAATGCCAAGCTGTCCAACTCCGCGTATTCCCTGCGAAGTTTGCTCAGCGGGCACTGCCTCATCGAGTGTCTACTATCTTTTGCTACTAGGTCTGCCCGAAGCTAAGCAAAATATTCCTGCAGCGGCCGCACCTCGAGGCTCCCCGCCTTCAGTGCCGCGATCGCTTCCGCCACAGCCGCAGCACCCGACAGCGTCGTGTAATACGGCACCTTCTGCATCAGCGTTGCCCGCCGCAGCGACTTGGAGTCCGACACCGCCTTCTGGCCGTCCGTCGTGTTGAAGACGATCTGCACCTGGCGGTTGCGGATCGCGTCCTCGATGTGGGGGCGGCCTTCCAGGACCTTGTTGATCTTCTGGGCGTCGACGCCGTTTTCGGCCAGGAAGCGCTGCGTGCCTGATGTCGCCAGCACCTTGAAGCCCAGGCCGGCGAGGCGCTTCACCGCCGGCAAGATGCCGGCCTTGTCCTCGTCGCGCACCGAGACGAACAGCGTGCCGGAGCGTGGCAGGTCGACGCCGGCGCCGAGCTGGCTCTTGGCGAAGGCGAGCGCGAAGTCGCGGTCGAGGCCCATGACCTCGCCGGTCGAGCGCATTTCCGGGCCAAGCAGGATGTCGACGCCGGGGAAGCGGGCGAAGGGGAACACCGCTTCCTTGACCGCGATGTGACCGGGATTTCTGGGGTCGGGCATGGGGCCGTAATGGGCGAAGGCGTCTTCCAGCGTCTCGCCGGCCATGATGCGGGCGGCGATTTTCGCAATGGGACGTCCGACGGTCTTGGCGACGAAGGGCACGGTGCGTGACGCGCGCGGGTTGACCTCCAGCACATAGACCGTGCCGTCCTTGATGGCGTATTGCACGTTCATCAAGCCGCCGACATTGAGCGCGCGGGCAAGGGCCGCCGTCTGGCGCTCCAGCTCGTCAACCAAGTCCGATGGCAGCGAGTGCACCGGCAGCGAGCAGGCACTGTCGCCGGAATGGATGCCGGCTTCCTCGATGTGCTCCAGAATGCCTGACACAAATGTCGCCTTGCCGTCGCAGAGGCAGTCGACATCGACCTCGATGGCGCCGGAGAGATAGGTGTCGAACAGCAGCGGGTTCTTGCCCAGCAGCGTGTTGATCTGGCCGGTCTTGTCGTTGGGGTATTTCTGCTTGATGTCCTCCGGCACCAGGCCGGGCACGGTGTCGAGCAGGTAGGTCTGCAGCATGCCTTCGTTGTAGATGATCTGCATGGCGCGGCCGCCCAGCACATAGGACGGGCGCACCACCAGCGGGAAACCGAGTTCGCCGGCAACGAGGCGGGCCTGCTCGACCGAATAGGCAATGCCGTTCTTCGGCTGGCTGAGGTTGAGCTTGTGCAAGAGCTTCTGGAAACGGTCGCGGTCTTCGGCCAGATCGATCATGTCGGGCGATGTGCCGAGGATCGGGATGCCGGCCTTTTCCAGCGCATCCGCCAGCTTCAGCGGCGTCTGGCCGCCGAACTGGACGATGACGCCAACCAGCTCGCCAGATGTCTGCTCGGTGCGCAGGATCTCCAGCACGTCTTCCGCCGTCAGCGATTCGAAATAGAGCCGGTCCGAGGTGTCGTAGTCGGTCGACACCGTCTCGGGGTTGCAGTTGATCATGATCGCTTCATAGCCGGCGTCACGCAGCGCGAACGCGGCATGGCAGCAGCAATAGTCGAACTCGATGCCCTGGCCGATGCGGTTCGGCCCGCCGCCGAGGATGACGACCTTCTTGCGGTCCGAGACATGCGCCTCGTTGGCAAGGCTGCCGGCGAAGGGCACTTCATAGGTCGAGTACATGTAGGCGGTGGGCGAGGCGAACTCGGCCGCACAGGTGTCGATGCGCTTATAAACTGGATGAACGTCGAGTTTTTCGCGAATCTTCTGAATCACTTCCGCGTCGGTCTTCGTCAGCGACGCGAGGCGGGCGTCGGAGAAGCCCATGGCCTTCAGCATGCGCAGGTTGACGGCGTCCTGCGGAATACCGTGCTCGCGGATGCGGGCCTCCATGGCAACGATGCCGGCGATCTGTTCGAGGAACCACGGGTCGATCTTGCACATGGCGTGCACGTCTTCCAGCGAGGTGCCCATGCGGATGGCCTGCGCCACCATGCGCAGCCGGTCCGGCGTCGGCGTGCCGAGTGCGGCGCGGATGGCGTTGCGGTCGTCCGGACTGTCGCCAAGGGCATGGCCGAGGCCGGGGATCTCGATCTCGTCGAGGCCGGTGAGGCCGGTTTCGAGACCGCGCAGCGCCTTCTGCAGCGATTCCTGGAATGTGCGGCCAATGGCCATGACTTCGCCGACCGATTTCATGGCGGTGGTCAGCACCGGCTCGGCACCGGGGAATTTTTCGAAGGCAAAGCGCGGGATCTTGGTGACGACATAGTCGATGCTCGGCTCGAACGAGGCCGGCGTCGCACCGCCGGTGATGTCGTTCTCCAGCTCGTCCAGTGTGTAGCCGACGGCGAGTTTCGCGGCGATCTTGGCGATCGGGAAACCGGTCGCCTTGGAGGCCAAGGCCGACGAGCGCGAGACGCGCGGGTTCATCTCGATGACGACGAGGCGGCCATCGGCCGGATTGACCGCGAACTGCACGTTGGAGCCGCCGGTCTCGACGCCGATCTCGCGCAGCACCGCGATCGAGGCGTTGCGCATCATCTGGTATTCTTTGTCGGTCAAGGTCAGGGCAGGGGCGACGGTGATGCTATCGCCGGTGTGCACGCCCATCGGGTCGATGTTCTCGATCGAGCAGACGATGATGCAATTGTCCGCCTTGTCGCGGACAACCTCCATCTCATACTCCTTCCAGCCAAGCACGCTTTCCTCGATCAGCACTTCGGTGGTCGGCGAGGCGTCGAGGCCGGACTGCACGATCTCGTAGAATTCGGCGCGGTTATAGGCGATGCCGCCGCCGGTACCCCCCATGGTGAAGGACGGGCGGATGATGGCGGGCAGGCCGACATGGTCAAGTGCCTGGGCGGCAATCGCCATGCCATGGCTGATGTAGCGCTGCTTGCGGTCGCCTTCACCGAGGTTCCAGCGGGTTTCCAGCGCATCGAGCGCGGCGTCGAGATCGGCGGGCGCCTCGGCCTTGACGGCGGCGCGCTCGGCCTCATGTGTCTTGCGGTCGGCGTTCTTGACGTCGGTGGCGTTGGCCAGCATCGACTTCGGCGTTTCCAGGCCGATCTTGTGCATCGCCTCGCGAAACAGGGCCCGGTCCTCGGCCTTGTCGATGGCATGCGCATCGGCGCCGATCATCTCGACATTGTAGCGGTCGAGCACGCCCATGCGGCGCAGCGACAGAGCGGTGTTGAGCGCGGTCTGGCCGCCCATGGTCGGCAGCAGCGCGTCGGGCCGCTCCTTGGCGATGATCTTGGCCACCACTTCGGGCGTGATCGGCTCGATATAAGTGGCGTCGGCCAGTTCCGGGTCGGTCATGATCGTGGCCGGGTTGGAATTGACCAGGATGACGCGGAAGCCTTCCTCCTTCAGCGCCTTGCAGGCCTGCGTGCCGGAATAGTCGAACTCGCAGGCCTGGCCGATGACAATGGGGCCGGCCCCGATGATCAGGATCGACTTGATGTCAGTGCGTCTTGGCATGGGCGAAAATCCGTTCGGCAAGCGGCTTGCACAAAAAACCGGGACGGGAAGACCCGGCCGGTTGTGCTCGCGATTCTGGTGTCAGGCTAGGAGGGCCTTATAGGGAAGAGTTTTGCCCGATGTAACCCCGAAAATGAGGGAGATTGGGGATTAGGGCAGTAGGCAGTAGGCAGTAGGCAGTAGGCAGGGAGGTTCGAGTGTCTGTTGCCTATTCCCTATTGGCTACTGCCTAGTCCCTAATCCCCAAGCGCCTGCGCGTCCGTGATCTCGAAGCGCTCGGAAACGCCGACGCGGATCATGTTGAGGCTGCCTTCACGGGTGAAGCGGAAGTCGCTGGGCGAGTCCGAGCCGGCGGGCTGTCCAGCATCGAAGGAAATGACGCGCGTGCCGCCATCGGGCCAGCTCACGGTGACTTGGGCCTTATTGCCGTCGGTGTGCACGACACTCGTCCGGCAGCCAACCATCGGCTGGCCGACATAGCGGGCGCAAGGGATTTCGCTTGGCGCGTCGGCGGCGCTTAAGGCAGCCTGCGGCTCGGCTCGCGCGACGGTCAAGGTGTCGGCGGCCGATGTGGCATCGGCCTGGTCGGGCCTCTGCGTCGGAACCGGTACAGGCAACCTGGCTGGCTCCTGCTCTGCCGTCGGGTCTTCGATCTCGCCGGTCATCGGGTTTTCCTGCGCCGCGAAGGCGAGGCCGTAGGCATCCTGCATGGCTATCGTCGCGACGGAGGGGCTGGCCACCTGGCCTGTTCCACCCAGGCGCTCCGTCAAATCGGGCGGCAGCGTCGCCAGGGACGGTTCCTTCACAGGAGCAGATGCCGCGGTTCCGCCGATTGTCCCGGCATTGGCGACAGAAGGCGTGTCCGCCGAAAGTGCTGCATCCACGATGGCTGTCGGATTGATCGGGTTCAGGTAGCGCGCCGGGGTCCAGCCGCTCACTCTTGGATTCTCGATGTCCTGGACCTTGCACCATTGGTGGCCGTCGATGTCGTTGCAGCCGAGGTTGTTGACGCTCGAACCATCGGGCAGGCGGGCCTCGGTCTTGCCCATCGGCGACGGCTTGGCGCGGATGTTGAGCAGGTCGCCCGGCGCCAGGCCCGTGACAATCGAAACGATGGTTGGGGAGACGATAGCGGGCGTCTCCTCGGCGCTGGCCGCCAAAGCGGTCAGCAGCACAGGGGCGACAATCAGCGCCTGCAGCGTCGTCCGTAACGTTACCGTGCGCCTCATTACCTGGCCGTGGCGATCAACTGTTACCAAGGGCGCGACCGGCCATAAAAGCACCGCCGCGAACCGAGCCGATTTTATAAGGGACGACGCGGTGCGATGTAACCCTGAAAATTTAACGCCCGGATGAGCGCGTTCAACCTGGCATGAACCCGGTCCGCAGCCCATGGGCCCATTCCGGGCGTCCCGCCTGTTCGGCCTGCCGGGCCGCCGCCTCGTGGTCGTAGTCGACGGCGATGGCCTCGAAGCGGTCGGGCTGGCCGGTATCGCCCAGCGTGACGATGCCATAGCGGGCATGTGGCGAGCCCTGCTCGGAAACATGCGCCGGTGGTGTCGAATCGTCATAGGCGGGACAGCCGATGCTGCCGGGATTGAAGATCACCGGGCCATCGGGCAGGCGGATCAGCTCGCTGCGGTGGCTGTGGCCGCACAGCACGATGCGGTATCGGGGGTCTAGCATCTTCAGCCGGCGCCTGATGGCGGCCAGCGGCGCGCGCACCAGCTGACCGTCGGTTATCGCGTCGGCTAGGTATTTCTCGTCATGGTCGGGCCGGGCGTGAAAGGCGATGACGCCGGGCACAATCTCCAAGGTGAGCGGCTGGGCGAAAAGCACCTTGCGCTGCGCCGGTGTCAGCCGCTGCTGCGCATAGAGATCCGAAGGCCATATCTCATCGTTCGCGGGGTCCTGCGCAACGCGGCGGTCGTGGTTGCCGCGCACCGTCGGCAGATCGAGCGCCTCCAGCCGTTCCATGGTTTCGCGGGGCCACAGGGGACCGGAAACGCTGTCGCCGAGATTGACGGTCAGATCGGCGCCGCCGCGCTGCCGCAAATCCTCCAGCACGGCGTCCAGGGCCAGCACATTGCCATGGATATCAGCGAGGACGGCAATGCGCATTGGGAAGCTCCTGTGGCGAGGCAGCGTTCTCTCCCACTCCCGTGGGGCGAGGAAGCCAAATTCTGCGAGGTCCTACGCCTGGACCTTCTCGGCTTCGTGGCCGCCGATCATCGGCAACGCGGCGTCATCGCCGGCAGCGGCAACAACGCTGTCAAGCAGGCCTGGGAAGCGGGCGTCGAGATCGGCGCGGCGCAAGGTGATCAGCCGGCTGGTGCCGACCACCTCGGCGCGGGTGACGCCGGCCTCGCGCAGCTTGGCCAGGTGGTAGCTGAGATTGGTCTTCGAACAGAGATCGAGGAACTGGCTGCAGTTCAGCGGCACGCCTTCCTTGCTGGCGAGGTAGCGCACGATGGCAAGCCGCGTCGGGTCGCCGAGCACGCCGAGCACGATGGGCAGGCTGATCTGGTCGGCATTGGGGTGAGGCAAGGTCATGCCTCGAAACTAAGCACAGTTCGGGGGGATTTCAACGCATCAGTCCTTCCTGGGGGTGCACAGAGTTTCTCCGGAAGCGATCCTTGCTGACACAGGGCTGTCAGCAGGGTTCAGCTATTTTCACGAGGGTTGATTGACATCATGCCCTGTTATGTCCAATTGTTCAATAACTTTTGAACTAAGGGGATATCCCACATGGACAAGCGTCTCTTCTGGCTTGCGCTCGGATCGTTCACGATCTCGACCGAGGGCTTCGTCATCTCAAGCCTTCTGCCCGATATCGCCTCTGACGCCGGCATTTCCATTCCGCTGGCTGGCACGCTGATCACCGCTTTCGCGCTCGCCTATGCGATCGGCACGCCGATCCTGGCGACGCTGACCGGCGAATGGGACCGGCGCCGCGTCATACTGTGGACGCTGGTGTTCTTCGTCATCGGCAACATTGCCGCCGCCATGAGCTCGTCCTTCGAACTGCTTCTGATCGCCCGCATCGTCATGGCGCTGTCGTCCGGCTTGTTCGCCGCGACGGCCCAAGGCACGGCGGTGGCGCTGGTCGACAGCCATCACCGGGCGCGCGCCATTGCCGTCGTCGTTGGCGGCACCACGGTGGCGGTCGCCGTCGGCGCCCCGCTCGGCGCGCTGGTCGCGGCCTTTGCCGGCTGGCGCGGCACATTCTATGCCATCGCCGGGCTTGGCGCGCTGGCCGGTGCGATCCTTTGGTACCGGCTGCCGCGCGGCATTGTCGGCACCAAGCTGCCGCTCGGGCAACGGCTTTCGGCGGCGCTCCGTCCCGGTGTGATGCCGATCCTGTTCACCACGCTGCTGGCGTTGACCGGTGCGTTCACGGTGTTCGCCTATGTCGCGCCGCTCGCCATCGAAGGCGCCGGCCTCAGCCAGATCGCGCTGCCCGGCATGCTGCTCGCCTTCGGTGTCGGCGCCGTCATTGGCAACATCGTCGGCGGCCAGGCCGCAGACCGTTTCGGCGCCACTCGCACCGTCGGCTGGTCGCTGACGCTAAGCGCCGCCATGCTGGTCATGCTGTCGGTCGTCCCGACCTTCCTGCCGCGCGACATCGCCGGGCCGGTGCTGATGGCGATGATGGTGCCGTGGGGCATTGTCGGCTGGGCGTTCCCGCCGGCGCAGGCCAGCCGCATCATCAAGCTGGCGCCTGATTCGGCGCCGATCGTGCTGTCGCTCAATGGCTCGGCGCTCTATCTCGGCGTGGCGCTGGGCGCGGTGGTTGGCGGCGGTGTGCTGCGCTACGGCGCGCCGGCCGACCTCGGCCTGATCGCCGCGGCGTTCCCGATCATCGGGCTTGGTATCGTGCTGGCCGGGCGGCTGGCGAAGCCGGTTGCCGTGCCGGCGGAGTAGAATTCCCGACAGAACCAGTCAGGCGGCCGCTCCTTCAGGCAGAAGGGGCGGCCGTCGGCGTTTCAAGATCCAGCGCGGCGACTTCATCCAGCATGGCGCGCAGGTCCGTCGCCTTTTGCTGACCGACCACGGCCTCGAAGCGCTGCTGGGCAACGCTCCATAGTTTTATCGCTTCCTCGAGCTTCATCTCGCCCCGCGGCGTCAGCCGCACGCGCTTGACGCGGCGGTCGCTGGCGTCGGCGAAGGTTTCGACATAGCCGTCGCGGATCAACGGTTTCAGCGTATGGCCGAGCGCCGACAGGTCCATGATCAGCGCCTCGGCCAGGGTGCCCATCGCTGGCTCGGTGCTGGCATGGATCTGAAAGAGCAGGCCAAATTGCGTGCCCTTCAACCCGGAAGGCGCCAGCATGTCATCATAGAAACGGCCAAGGCTGCGTCCTGCGCGGCGCAGTGTGGCGTTGTTGCAGAGGCTGAATCCCGGCGGCTGAGCTTTGGTCATGCGAACTCCTTGACCAGCGAACGCATTCGCAGGCCTGCCGCAGAAATAGTTTCTATCGCCGTCGTTGACAAGATAGTGGCATATGCCTACTTCATGAAAGTGGCATATGCCACTAATTCAGATTGGCCATGAGACGAAGGGCATCAGCCTCGTCCGGCAGAACAAGGAACAGGACAATGAGCACTGGGGAAAACAAGGGCACGGCGGTCGTCACCGGCGCTTCGGCTGGTATCGGCGCGATCTATGCCGACAGGCTGGCCGGGCAGGGCTATGATCTCGTGCTGGTGGCGCGCCGCGCCGACCGGCTCGAGGAACTGGCCGAGAAACTACGCTACGCCTACGGCCACAAAGTCAGTGTCATCGGCGCCGATCTGGCCGATGACGGCGACGTGCGTCGCGTCGAGCAGTCAATCGCCGCCGACGACAGCGTGACGCTGCTGGTCAACAATGCCGGCATTGGCGGCCAGCAAGTGGTGGCAACGGCCGACGCTGACGAGGCCGAACGCATGATCAAGGTCAATGTCATCGCCTTGACCCGTCTGACGCGTGCCGTGTTGCCGGGACTGCTGGCGCGCAATCGAGGCGCCATCGTCAACATCGCCTCGGTGCTGGCCTTCGACACCTCATTCGGCGGCATCTACAGCGGTACCAAGGCGTATGTCGTCAACTTCACCGAGGCCTTGCAGCGCGAGGTCGCGAACACCGAGGTGAAGGTGCAGGCGGTTCTGCCGGGCGCTACCCGGACCGATTTCTGGGAACTGGCGGGAAGCGACATCGATAACCTTCCAAAGGAGATCATCATGACGGCTGACGATATGGTCGACGCAGCCCTTGTCGGCCTGGCCCGGGGCGAAGCCGTTACCGTGCCGGGGCTCGCCGACGCGGCCAAGCTGGATGCTTTCCTTGGCGCGCGGCAGGGCTTCTACGGCAGCCTGCACGCCAGCAAGCCAGCGGCACGCTACGCGGCTTGAGGGAAGATTGCGGCGGTCGGCACGCACGCCGACCGTCACAGCTGGGCGAGGGACCCTACTATTTCAGGTTCTTGCGCCGTTCGATCTCGGCGTCGGACAGCGTCTCGGGGGCGAATGACCCAACCTTGATCTCACCGCCACGTTCATAGGTCGCCATGATGACACCGGTGCTCGAGGTTTGCGAGCGGGTCAGCTTGAGCGCGCTGGGCATCGTGCCATTGCCGAACATGCGCTTGCCCTTGCCCAGTACGAGCGGGAAGATCAGCAGGCTGATCTCGTCGATCAGGTCGTTGGCAAGCAAGGTCTGGATCAATTCGCTCGAGCCCTGGATGAGCAGATCCGGACCGTCCTCCTGCTTGAGTTTGCGCAGCGTTGCCACGGCATCGTCGCCAAGCGGCTGGGTGTTCTGCCAGGACAGGCTGTCGGGCCGGTGCGTCGCCACATATTTGGTGACCGCGTTGAAGCTCTCGGCGATCGGGTCATTCTCCTGATAGGGCCAGTGCGCGGCGAAGATGTCGTAAGTCTTGCGGCCGAGCAGCAGGTCGAAAGGCTTCGAAAAGGCCTCGCCCATGACAGCCCCCATGGCGTCGTCCCAGTAGTGGAACGTCCAGCCGCCGAACTGAAAACCGCCTGCCGGATCCTCTTCCGGTCCGCCCGGCGCCTGCATGATGCCGTCAAGGCTGAGGAATGTCGCGGCGATGATCTTTCTCATGGGATATTTCCTTTTCCTTGATCCATGCCGTAGTGGCCGGACTTCAGCCCAAGGACGCGCGACCGGCTAAGGGTCCGACAGGCCATGGACAATTTTGTCGTCATAGAGGTCCGCGCCTCAATCGCGGGGCTTGGCGAGGCCGCGCGACGAGAACCAGACTTCGTCGAAGATGGCCGTGGCGGTGCGGTCGGGCAGCTTGTCCTCGGTCAGCCAGATCGAGCGGCCGCGGGCGGCCTGCTCGCGCGTCGGAATCTTGGCTGTGAGGTCCGCGACAGATGCACCGAAGCATGGGATAAACCATGAGCGCATGAATGGGTCGCAGGCGAGGCCCTTGTCGGTGCGGGTCACCATGACCGCGAAGGGCACCCGCTCGGCTGGCCGCCATGGGAAGATCATGCGGCCACCGGGTTGCAACGCCTTCAGCCAGCCGGCTGGTGGCGCCGCGACGCCGGCATTGACGTAGATGATGTCGGACCGGGGCAGGGGCGCGATGACAGCATCGCCATGGATGACGGTGACGTTGCCATAGGCTTCGAGGTTCGCTTTCGCCTTGGCGGCGAGATCGGCCTCCAGTTCGAAGGCGGTAACAGTGCCGCCGGGCGAAACCAGCCGGGCGAGCAAGGCGGTGTAGTAGCCGGTGCCGCTGCCGATATGGCAAACGGTCTCGCCGGGTTTCGGGCCGAGTTTCCCGATCCACATAGCGTGCAGGAACGGCTCGCCATTGTTGATGCCTTTCGCGGCATCGAGCGCCACCAGCACGTTCTGGTAGATCATGGCTGGATCGGCGCTCGGCGTTGTGATCTTGCCGTTGCCGGCGATGATCGTCCAAGGACCTGGCCCGAGAAAGGCCTCGCGCGGCACGGCGGCGAAAACCGATTCGAGGCGTGGATCGGGCGAGGCGGCATGGGCGGCCATCAGCCGGGCATAGAATGATCTGGCGTCTTCGATCCTCGTCATGACGGGGGAGAAGATAGCGCCGATTGCCGGTTTGTCGCGGTGTTTCCCCTGCCTTTTCCAGGCAAGAGGAAACCTTGAAAGCCGACCGCGTGAAACTCAGCCGACCCCGAACATGGTGTCGTAGAGGAGCTTGAAGTTGAGCACGAGGATGACCGCCGCGACAACCCAGGCAAGCGCTGCTACGCCACGCGGAATGACGAGATTGCCCATCATCTTCTTGTCGGAGACGAACTGCACCAGCGGGATCACGGCGAAGGGCAGTTGCATCGACAGGATCACCTGGCTGAAGACCAGCAGCTGGCCGGTGCCCTTCTCGCCATAGAGCGCGGTGACGACCACCATCGGGATGATGGCGAGGCCGCGCGTCAACAGCCGGCGTGCCCAGTTCGGGATGCGCAGGCGCAGAAAACCTTCCATGACGATCTGGCCGGCCAGTGTCGCCGTCACCGTTGAGTTCAGGCCCGAGGCCAGCAGCGCCACGGCAAACAGGATCGAAGCGATGCTCAGGCCAAGCAGCGGCGACAGCAGTTCGAAGGCCTGGCCGATCTCGGCGACGTCCTGATGCCCGGTGTTGTGGAAGGCCACGGCCGACACGATCAGAATCGAGGCGTTGACGAACAGCGCCAGCATCAGAGCGATGGTGGAGTCGGTCGTTGCCCACTTGATAGCGTCGCGCTTGCCTTTTTCGGTGCGTTCATAGGCGCGGGTCTGCACGATCGAAGAGTGCAGGTAGAGATTGTGCGGCATGACGGTGGCACCGATGATGCCGATGGCGATGTAGAGCATCGCCGGGTTGGTAACGATCTCGGACGACGGCACGAACATGGCGTGCAGGATCGAGCCGGCCGGCGGCGCGGCGACAAAGATCTGGATGGCAAAGCACGAGAAGATGATGATCAGAAGCGCGATGACGAAGGCTTCGAGATAGCGGAACCCCTTGTTCATCAGGAGAAGCACCAGGAAAGCGTCGAGCGCCGTCAGAAGTGCGCCGCCAATCAGCGGAATGCCGAACAGAAGCTGCAAGGCGATGGCGGTGCCGATGACCTCGGCCAGGTCGCAAGCGATGATCGCCAGCTCACAAGCGACCCACAGTACGAAATTGACCGGCCGCGGGTAATAGGCCCGGCAGGCCTGGGCAAGGTCGCGGCCGGTGGCGATGCCAAGCCTGGCGGCCAGCGCCTGCAACAGGATCGCCATCAGGTTCGACAGCATGATGATGAAGAGAAGCGTGTAGCCGAACTGGGCGCCGCCGGCGAGGTCGGTCGCCCAGTTGCCCGGGTCCATATAGCCGACCGAAACCATGTAGCCCGGCCCCATGAAGGCGAACAGCCGGCGGAACCAGGCGCCTGAACTCGGCACCGCGATGGTTGAATTGACTTCACGCAGGCTGGGCTGGTCATCATCCTCCGGCTTGGCGAACCGCCAGTTGGATCGGGAGGCTGTGGCTTCGGCTTCAGACATCGAAAGGCTTTCCGCAGGCTTGGATGGCAGTTTCCATCAAGCTATGCCACGGCTCAACATTATGCAATAGGCTATATTTCATTGTTTGTGCTTTCTATCGGCTCCTCCGGCCGCCGATGCGAAGGGATCATGGATCGCTGGTTGCGCGGGCCGGGGAATGCAAATAAACGGCGAGAAGAATCAGAGCCTGTGCTATAACCGCAAGGACTAACAAAACTCAGGAGGAGCGCGTATTGGCGCTGAAGAACAGACCGGTACCTCGCGAGCCGCTGCTTGATGCCGACGTTCACTCGGAGGGTTTCCGGCAGACGCGCGAAGCGCGCCGCAGCGCATTGGTCGAGGACTATGTCGAGCTGATCGCCGACCTGATCGAGGATGGCAATGAGGCGCGCCAGGTCGATATCGCGGCACGGCTCGGCGTCGCCCAGCCGACGGTGGCGAAGATGCTGACGCGGCTGTGCGCCGACGGGCTGGTATCGAGAAAACCCTATCGCGGCGTGTTCCTGACCGATGCTGGCCGCAAGGTGGCGGAGGAGAGCCGTATCCGCCATCAGACGGTAGAGGCCTTCCTGCGCTCGCTCGGCGTCAGCGCCGAGACGGCGCGCATCGATGCCGAAGGCATCGAGCATTACGTCAGCGTCGAAACACTTGAAGCGTTCCGCAAGGCGATGACCGCGGCGCGCTAAACCTCCACCAAGCGCGGAACTTCCAAACTCGCGGAACCGCGACACTTCCGATGCGTTGCTCCGACATGGCGCGATTGGCGCGCGGCAGAGGAGGACATCATGGGCGTTGAACAGGCACCGACGGCGAAGGGCAAGCAGGCGGCCAAGGGGCTGAAGCAGGCCGCCGCGCAGGACGAGCGCAAGACCGAGGCCGAGACCGGTCATCCGCTTAAGAAGGGCGCTGCCCGCTTCGAGGAGCGATCGAAAAGCTCCGACGGCAAGAGCGCTGGCAGCAAGCAGAAAATCTAGCAACGATCAATTCGACAGTTGAAAGCGGCGCTCACTGCGTGTCCTGCTTCCAGCTGCGCGGGTGGCCGTCGACACGGAACTGGAAGATGAAATAGGGCGGGATGCAGGTGCCTTCGCCGGGTTTTGCTTCGGGCAGATCGTCGTAACCGGCGGTGCAGATGTAATCCTCGCGGCAGGGATGCGCCTTGTCGCAGGCGCGCAGGCCGGCGGTCTTGGTGAATTCCTTGGTGCAGAACTTGTGGTCCTTGCCCGATGCGATGCAATCGTTGAAGCCGGTCTTGGCGAGACGGCCGCAACTCGCCTCGTCCGGCAGCTTGTCACATGTCGCCTTGCGCAGCATGCCACCGGGAAAGCCGCCGGTTTTCTGCTCGGGATTGTCATAGCGCTGCCGCGCCGCGCCGTAGCCGGCGAGTTTCACCACCGGCTTCTTGTCGCGCGCCGGGTCGATGGCGCAATCCTTGGCGGTGGCCGGCGACAGCCGGCAATATTTGTCATTGCCCCAGGCCGACATCCTGATCTCGCCGAACTCCACGGGGTCGCCGACCGCGGTGCCTTTTTCGCTGACGCAGGTGCCGAAACCGGGATGGATGGCGCTTTCGTGGACGCCGGCGCAGCGCAGGCCTTCGCCGCAGGTCCAGTCCTTGAAGCTCTCATCGTTGCCGCGATAGCAGATCGAGCCCCAGCCATTGTAGAGGTCGGTGCCTTTCAGCGCCTCGGCATATTTTGGGTCCGGACGGGCAGCGAATCCCTTGGTGAAATCCGGATGACCGCCGGCGGCGAATTCCTCGACTATGGCGCGGCGGCGCGGCAGGTCGGCGAAGAAGACGGCCGACCCCGGCACGAACACGGCGTTGCGGCGCGGCTCGCTGGCCGGGTCAGCGCCGGTATAGTGGAATCCGGCGATGCCATGCGTCTGGTGACAGCCGGTGCAGCTCATCTCATTGAGGCGCAGGTTGAAGCCGGCCACCGATTTGACGCTGCCGAGCGTGTTGCCTTTGGCGACATAATCCTTCAGCGCCTTGTCGATATCGGCATCATCGATCAGCCCGTAGGCGATGTTGTTCTGCGACCGGCTCAAGCCGCCGGGCGCCACGGAGACGGCGCTTTTGGCCAGGAATTTCTCATCGATGAGCAGCCGGCCATGGTCGAGGTCGTAGATGTTGCGGTCGGTCAGCAGCCATTTGGCGAAGGCCGGCTTGTCGGCGAGCACGGTGGCGCGGTCGATCTGGTTTTCCATCTTCGATTCATGGAAGCTCGATGTCGCCGGGTCCCATTTGAAGATCTTCAGCAGATACTCGGCATGGCCGCCGAAATCGCGCCGTGTCGAGGCCGACAGGCGCAGCACCTGCATGTTGAGCTCAAGCCGCATGATCTGCGACGAATTCAGCATGGCGCCGGAGAGGGGACCTTCGCTTGAGCGCAGCCATGCCGCCAGCTGATCCGGCGGCAGGTCCTTTTGCCCGGCGGCAAGCCAGCGTTTGGCGACATCGGCGCAGGACGCATCGGTGGCGCGTGGCAAGTCCTTCGAAGCGCGCGCCTGCGCCTGCGTGGGTTTTGCATTGAAGACCAGGCTCATGGTCAGTGGCAGGCGCGAGGAAATGCGTTGTGCCGGCTTGCCCTTGGCCGCCTTCTCCTCGACCGAATAGTGGAAGCGGTAGACCAGCCGGATCTCGCCGCATTCGGTGTGGCCGAGATAGCCGCGATCCATGCGGTTGATGACGCCGGTCAGATCCAGCGTCGAGCCGTCGTCATCAATGTATTTCGGGTTGAATTTCTGGCTGGTGTCGTTCGACCTCGCCATCGCCGCGACATAGGGGTCGGGGCTGGCTTTCGGTTCGTCGATGATCTGCTGTTTGACGGCGTCGCGGACTGTCGCTAGTGCCGGCACCGAGAACAGGCCGTGATTGTCGACATCGCGGGTGAGGCCAAGAGCCGGCCCGAGCAAACGGCTGATCGACAGGCCGTCACGCTCCAAAGCCTGCAAGGTGGCGGGATCGGTGACGGCGACGCTGGAATCGAGCGTTGTCGCGCCGGCAGGGTCAGAGCCAAGGCAGAACAGCGCTGCAATCAGCGACAGGATCAGGTTTGATATCCGCAAGCCGCATTTCCCTCTTTGCCCAGGATGCTACAGCCCTGGCGCCGTCCCCGCCAGAGTGGCGAAGCCGGCACATCGCCCCGGTTGGCCACGAAAAATGCTGTGACTTGGTGCAACCATTGGGATAATTGTTTGTTGGGTCGAGCTGGCCCTGTGTGCCGGCTCAAACCGGGAAGTTCGCAGCGCGAGGAGTTGCCATGCTCTGGAAGGGCCGTCGTCAGAGTGACAATGTCGAGGACGACCGCAGCGACAGCGGCGGCGGCGGATTGGGCGGCGGCAGCCCGGGCCAGTTCCGCATCCCGATTGGTGGCAGCGCCGGCGGTGGCGGCAGCATCATCCTGGTCATCCTGGTGGTGATTGCCGGCTGGTATTTCGGCTTCGATCCTTCGGCAATCTTGGGCGGTGGCGATGGCAGCGTGCTGCCGGGTGGCGGCGGCCAGGTCACCGACAACAGCGGTAATCAGGGCGGCGGCACCGGCGCGCCCGCCAATGACGAGATGAAGCAGTTCGTCGCGACCGTGCTGGCCGAGACCGAAGACACCTGGACCGGCATCTTCAAGTCGCAAGGCCTGACTTATGAGGACCCGAAGCTTGTGCTGTTCAGTGGGCAAATCCGCTCTGCCTGTGGGTCCGCTTCCTCGTCGGCCGGACCTTTCTATTGTCCTGGCGACCGCAAGGTCTATCTCGACATGACCTTCTTCCAGCAGCTCGACCAGCAATTCGGTGCGTCGGGAGAGTTCGCGCGGGCCTATGTCATCGCCCATGAAGTTGGCCACCATGTCCAGAACCTGTTGGGCACCATGGCGAAGTTCGATCAGGCGCGGCAAGGCGCGAGCGAGGCCGACGCCAACCAGATGTCGGTGCGCATCGAGCTGCAAGCGGACTGCTTCGCCGGCGTGTGGGCGCATTTCACCGCGCAGAAGGGCATATTGGAGCAGGGCGACATCGAAAGCGCGCTCAACGCCGCCAAGCAGATCGGCGACGACACGCTGCAGAAGAAGATGCAGGGCTATGTCGTGCCTGAAAGCTTCAACCATGGCACATCGCAGCAACGCCAGACCTGGCTGGCGCGAGGCTACAAGAGCGGCAAGCTGTCGGATTGTGACACGCTGAGCGGCCCGCTTTAAGCACTCGTCCTACCGCAATTTCCTGATGGCAAAGAAGCCGTCAGGGAATGTCAGGATCAAACATTCTTGCCTGTTCTCGCATTGTTCCTTTTCGCGGGCTCGCCTATAAGGTGCGTCCGCTTGCACCTGTGCGGCTGAGGAGCTTGACCCGTCATGATAGACCCCAAAACCGCCAGGCGGGGCCTTGCGCTTGTTTTCACAACGCTGCTGCTCGACATTATCGGCTTCGGCATCATCATGCCGGTGCTGCCGGCCTATCTGCAGGAACTGACCGGCGTCGGCGTCAGCGAGGCTGCCATCGAGGGTGGCTGGCTGTTCTTCGTCTACGCCGCGATGCAGTTCTTCTTCGCACCCATCATGGGCGGGTTGAGCGACCGGTTCGGACGGCGGCCAATTCTGCTTGCCTCCGTGTTCACATTCGCCATCGACAACCTGATCTGCGCACTCGCGTGGTCCTATCCCATGCTGTTCATCGGGCGTGTGCTGGCCGGCATTTCGGGCGCCAGCTATTCGACGACATCGGCTTTCATCGCCGACATTTCGAACGACGAGAACCGGGCGAAGAATTTCGGCCTGCTCGGCATAGCCTTCGGCGTCGGTTTCGTCATTGGGCCGGTCCTGGGCGGACTGCTCGGCACGTTCGGGCCGCGCGTGCCGTTCTTTTTCGCCGCCGGGCTTGCCTTCGTGAATTTCCTGATCGCGATGTTCCTGCTGCCGGAAACACTCGACGACAAGCACCGCCGCCGCTTCGAGTGGAAACGCGCCAACCCGGTCGGCACGCTGCTGCAGATGCGCCAATACAAGGGCATCGGCTGGATCGGCCTCGTCTTCTTCCTGATGACGCTCGGGCACATGATGTATCCGGCGGTCTGGTCGTTCGTCTCCAGCTACCGCTATGGCTGGAGCCAGCAGCAGATCGGCTTCTCGCTCGGCGCCTTCGGCCTGTGCGGAGCGATTGTCATGGCGACCGTCCTGCCGCGCGTCATCCCCAGGCTCGGTGAATGGAAGACGGCGGCGATCGGTCTCGCGTTCACAGCGTTCAGCGCTCTTGGCTATGCCTTCTCGACGCATGGCTGGATGATCTACGCGGTGATTGTCGCCGGCTGCCTTGAAGCCCTGGCCGACCCGCCGCTCAGAAGCCTGGCCGCCGGCAAGGTGCCGCCTTCGGCGCAAGGCGAGTTGCAAGGCGCGATGACCTCGATCTTCTCGATCACCTCGATCATCACGCCGCTGCTCTATACGGCGGTATTTTCCTGGTTCACCGGCCCCAATGCGCCGGTGGTGTTCGGCGGCGCGCCCTATCTCCTCGGCGCGGTGTTCCTCGTCCTGGCGCTCATCGTCTTCGTCACCAAGGTCGCGCGGCCGGCAATGCTCAAGACCGTCACGGTCGGCGTCGCGGAAGAGGGAGCGCAGGTATGAGCCATGACAGCCGCATTGGGCTGACCAGCGATGGGCTGTCGCTGTCGCGCCTGGTCTTCGGCGCATGGCGGCTCCTCGATGGCGCGGTGCCTCCGGCCGCGGAGGCCGTTGCCCGGCTGATCGGCACGGCGGCCGATCTCGGCCTGACCAGCTTTGACCATGCCGATATCTATGGGAACTACGAGGTGGAGGCGGCTTTTGGCGCCGGGCTGGCGCACTGGCACGGAAAGCGGGATGCGATCGAGCTGATCTCGAAATGCGATATCATGCTGGCCTCGGCCAACCGCCCGCAAAACCGGCTGAAGCACTATGACACCAGTGCCGGCCATATCACGGCGTCGGTCGACCGTTCGCTCTCCAATCTGCGTACCGATTATCTTGACCTGCTTCTGCTGCACCGGCCGGACCCGCTGACGGATGCCGACGAAACGGCGGCGGCGCTGGCGGCCCTGGTCAAGGCCGGCAAGGTGAGGGCGGTTGGCGTCTCCAATTTCACGCCATCGCAGTTCGATCTTCTGGCCTCGCGGCTGCCCTTCGCGCTTGTCACCAACCAGATCGAGATGTCGGTGCTGAAGACCTCTGCGCTGACCGACGGCAGCCTCGACCATGCGCAGCGGCTTGCCTATGCGCCGATGATCTGGTCGCCGCTCGGCGGCGGCTCGCTCTTCACGGGCACGGAGCAGAGGGAGGCGCGGGTGCGCGCGGCACTGGCGAGCGTCGCTGCTGAAACCGGCGCCGGCGATCTCGCCACGGTCGCCATCGCCTGGCTGCTGCGGCATCCGGCGCGGCTGGTGCCGGTGCTGGGCTCGATGAAGCCGGAACGGCTGGCTGCCATGGTCAAGGCGCTCGATATCGTGCTCGACCGCCAGCAATGGTTCTCCCTCCTGGAAGCCAGCGAAGGCCGGCCGGTGGCTTGAGGATCAGAGCAGTTCAGTGATTGGTAGAATCACTAAACTGCTCTAACTCTTTGTTTTTACGCAATTCCCAACGGAAAGTGCTACGCCTTTTTCCTGGAATTCCTCTAAGCCCGCTCGGCCAGCAGTTCCTCGCCACGCTTTGCGCGGATCAGGTTGACGAAGCGGCGGAACAGATAGTGCGAATCCTGCGGGCCGGGCGATGCCTCGGGGTGGTGCTGGACCGAGAACACCGGGCGTCCGGTCAGTGTGATGCCGCAGTTCGAGCCGTCGAACAGCGAGACGTGGGTTTCCTCGACGCCCGATGGCAGCGAGTCGGCATCGACCGCAAAGCCATGGTTCATCGAAACGATCTCGACCTTGCCGGTGGTGTGGTCCTTGACCGGATGGTTGGCGCCGTGGTGGCCCTGATGCATCTTGGCGGTCTTGCCGCCCAGCGCCAGGGCCAGCATCTGATGGCCAAGGCAGATGCCGAACACCGGAATGTCTGATTTCAACAGGTCCTGGATGACAGGCACGGCATAGTCGCCGGTGGCTTCCGGATCGCCGGGGCCGTTGGACAAGAAGATGCCGTCCGGCTGCATGGCGAGGATTTCCTCGGCGCCGGTCTTGGCCGGCACCACGGTGACCTTGGCGCCAAGCCCGGCAAGCAGGCGCAGGATGTTGCGCTTGACGCCATAGTCGATGGCCACGACATGCATGGTCGGTTCGGCCTGTTCGCCAAAGCCTTCGTTCCACACCCAGGGTGTTTCACGCCAGACCGACGACTGGCCTGACGTCACTTCCTTGGCGAGGTCGAGCCCGATCAGGCCCGACCAAGCGGCGGCGCGCTGCTTCAGGTCGTCAATGTCGAAGACACCATCGGGCGCGTGCGCGATGACGGCGTTGGGCATGCCCTTTTCGCGGATCAGGGCGGTCAGCGCGCGGGTGTCGATGCCCGAGAGCGCGACGATACCGCGCTTCTTCAGCCATTCATCGAGGCCAACTCCGGCACGGTAATTGGACGGGTTGGTGACATCGGCCTTGAACACCGCGCCGACAGCGCCGGCCCGCGCGACGGGGTTGAGGTCCTCGATATCCTCGTCATTGGTGCCGATATTGCCGATATGCGGGAAGGTGAAGGTGACGATCTGGCCGGCATAGGACGGATCGGTGAGGATTTCCTGGTAGCCGGTCAGTGCCGTGTTGAAGCAGACCTCGGCAACCGCCGAGCCGGTGGCGCCCAGGCCGCGACCCTCGATGACCGTGCCGTCGGCCAGGACCAGCAAGGCGGTCGGCTTTTCGTTGGCCCAGGCGGGCGTGGACGCGGTGGTGGCCATGGTGGCGCTCCTAACAGGCTGCTTGCGGATTGTCCCGGCAACGGGACGATCCTCGCAGCAAACAGCGCGGCAGCGATTTCTCGAGCCTGCGCGCTAATCTTCTATCCTGTTCATCCCGTCTCCCAAAACCGCTGGACGCTTTTGGGCGGCACGAACTCATTGTCATATGCAAGGCCGAGTACATAGGGGAAGGCGCCAGAACGGTCAATGATGCAGCCAATGGCCGGCACCGATTTATTTCCCTGAACAATATCAGTGATTTGCTTGATGGAATCCGGGTTTGCCTTGCGCTTTCGGCGAGGCTATTGTCCGCGCCGATTGAAGGAGAAAGCATGATGCGCGGAAAAATCGCCGAATCCCTGAAGAGCGCCATGAAGGCGCAGGACAAGCGCCGGCTGCCGACGCTGCGGCTGATCCAGGCCGCCATCCATGACCGCGACATCCTCAACCGCGGCTCGGCCAAGGAGCCGGCCAGCGACGAGGAAATCCTGCAGATCCTGGCCAAGATGGTGAAGCAGCGCGAGGAGTCGGCCAAGGCGTTCGATGACGGCAAGCGTCCGGAACTGGCCGCGCAGGAGCGCGATGAGATGAGCATCATCCGCGACTTCCTGCCGACGCAGCTCGACGACGCCGCTATTGCCGCCGCGGCGCGCGAAGCGATCGCGGCCACCGGCGCCGCCAGCCAGAAGGACATGGGCAAGGTGATCGCCGCGCTGAAGCAGAAATATTCCGGTCAGATGGATTTCGGCAAGGCCAGCGGCATCGTCAAGGGGCTGCTGCAGTAGGAGGCTTGCCGCGGCTCGCACGTATGCAGCCTGTGCGACCAAACGGCGTCCTCACTCTGCGCCCGGTTCTCGACTTGCCTACAAGCCGAGTTCCCCAGGTAGCGCGCGCAGCAAACCTGGTGCTTCCTGCTGGACATGATCCCACAAGCGGCTCGCGACCGGTCCGTGCGGCCGGTCGCGGCGGCGTGCGACCACCAGCTCCTCGATGCGGCCGGGCAGATGACGGCCGGCAATGGACAGCAGGCGCCCGTCGCGCAGCTCGTCCTCGATCAGGAAGCGGGGCATGTGGCCCCACCCGAGGCCCTGCAGGATGATTTCCTTCTTCATACCCTGGTCGGCCACCATGCATTGTGGCGCGCCTTCGATCACGAAATAGTCCTGTTGCGGTGAATGGCGGGCGCTGTCGCGCATGACGCATTGGGTGAATGCCTGCATCTTTTCCAGCGTGATCGGCTGTTCAATGGGCTGCGGCAGAAAGCCCGGGGCCACCACGGGAATGAATGGCACCTTGCCGAGGTCGATCCATTCGACCCGGGCATCGCCCTTGTCGATCCAGTGCAAAATGAGGTCGGCCTTGTCATCGAAGAGGCGTTCCCATGGGCCGGACACTGACTCGAAATGCAGGTGCAACCGCGTGCCGGGGCATTGGGCGAAGAACCGCCCCAGCGTCCCCAGCACCCGTGGGCGCGGGCAGAGGTCGCCGATCACCACATGGATATCGCTTTCCTCTCCCATCGACAGCTGGGCGGCATGGACGCGTAGGCCTTCCAATTCATGCAGTAGCGACCGAGCCCGGCGGTGGAACGACAGTCCGGCTTCCGTCGGCCGTACGCGGTAGCCGCTGCGATCAAGGAGAATGAGGTCGAGCTGTCGTTCCAGCTTGGCGACGGCGGCGAACACCGCCGGATGCGAGCGGTGGAGTATGGCTGCCGCCGGCTGAAAGCCACCGGTGCGGATCACCGCATCGAAGCATTGCAGGTCGTGCAGTGTGAATTCGGCCATGTCGGCTTTTCTTACAGAGAATGTCTTATCTTTGTAATATCACCAAAAACAGACCACGACTACGCTTTGCCTCATTCAAAGGTCCAGAAGGAATTTCACCATGAATGAGCTGAATTTCGTGATCATCGGCGATGGCACGCGCATCGCCTATCGCTTCGACGGCGAGGCCGGGAAACCGGTGCTGGTTCTGTCGAACTCCATCGGCACCACATTGCACATGTGGGACGGACAGATCGACGAATTGTCGCAGCATTTCCACGTCCTGCGTTACGATTTTCGCGGCCATGGCGGGTCGAGTGCTCCGGCCGGTGCCTATTCGCTTGACCGGCTCGGCCGCGACGTGATCGAGCTGCTTGATGCGCTCGCCATTGGACGTGTGCATTTCCTCGGCTTGTCGCTGGGTGGCTTTGTCGGGCAATGGCTCGGCGTGCATGCGCCTGAGCGGATCGACCGGCTGATCCTGAGCAACACCTCATCCCATTTGTCGCCGGCAAGTTATTTCGACGAGCGGATTGTCGCCACGCTGCAGGCGCCGGACATGTCCGAAACAGCCGAAGTGTTCCTCAACAACTGGTTTCCCGCGCGCATGGTGGCGGCAAATGAGCCTGTCATCGAGGAATTTCGCGCGATGCTGCTCGGCATCGACCGGCACGGCCTGGCCGGCCTGTTCGCGGCGGTTCGCGATGCCGACCTTCGCCGGCCCATCGCACTCATTCCCAACCCGACACTGGTGATCGCCGGTGAGCACGACACCGTGACGGCGGCCAGCCACAGCGAGCTGATCGCGGCTGTGGTGCCTGG
This sequence comes from Mesorhizobium sp. INR15, assembly GCF_015500075.1. Lineage (NCBI taxonomy): Bacteria > Pseudomonadati > Pseudomonadota > Alphaproteobacteria > Hyphomicrobiales > Phyllobacteriaceae > Mesorhizobium > Mesorhizobium sp. INR15. The sequence goes on from NZ_CP045496.1 coordinate 2,579,387, forward strand.
GGCGAAGCTGGTTGTCCTGCCCGCGGTTCACCTGTCGAACGTCGAATACCCCGCCGAGTTCATGCGGACGGTACTCGATTTCCTGGGCTGAGCGAGGGCGGATGACGAATTCGATCAAGCTTCCTCGATCCGGCTCTAGATGACACCGGCTTGAGACACGTCCTGGCCTCGGCTATGCCCGTTTCGGGGCCAGGACATGGATCATGATTGAAATCGTCAAACCCGGGCTGGAACATCTGCCGTCCTACAAGGCGGCCTTGGAGCGCGGCTGGTCTCCGGACAATGTGCGGCTGATGGAAGCGACGCGCGAGCAGCTTGCCGCCATCGAGGAGGATCCAGCTGGTTTTCTGGCCAGCCTCGACGACCCAGAAGCCAAGGGGCCGCCGATCACCATGCCGGACGGCAGCGAGGTGCCGCGCCTGCCGGGCTTCCGGCGCTGGATCTGGGACGGCGAAGCGGCCGGTTCGATCGGCTTTCGCTGGCAGAAGGGCACATCGGCGCTGCCGCCGCATGTGCTTGGCCATATCGGCTATGCCGTGGTGCCATGGAAGCGGCAGCGCGGCTATGCGACCGAGGCGCTGCGGCTGATGCTGGATGAGGCAAGGGCGGTTGGCCTCGCCTATGTCGAGATCACCGCCAAGCCCGGCAACCCGGCCTCGCACAAGGTGATCCTGGCCAATGGCGGCAAGCTGGTGGAGCGATTTTTCGAGCACGCCGCCTATGGCGGGGTGGAGAGCCTGCGCTTCCGGATCGATCTGTAAGGCAGCCGTTTAGGCCCCCGTCGGCTCAGCAAGGCGCGTTCGGCCTGCTCAGGCCACGTCAGCCATGCTCGTCGGCGCATAGCGCGTGGTCGGACAGCGCGCGGATGACATAGCAGTCGCCAACCGTCTTGCCGTCGCAGCACGTCGCGATGCGCTCGAGCTCGGCTTCCAGCCGCTTCAACTGGGCGATCTTGTCGCGCACGGAAACCAGCTGTTCCCCGGCGATGCGGTCGGCGTGGCCGCACGGCTGCTCCGGGTGGCCGCTGAGCTCGATCAGGGCACGGATGTCCTCCACGGCGAAGCCGAGGTCGCGGGCGTGGCGAATGAACGCCAGCCGCTCCAGTTCCTGCCTGGAGTAGCGGCGCTGGTTGCCTTCGGAGCGCTCCGGCGCGGCAACCAGGCCCATCTGCTCGTAGTAGCGGATGGTGGGCACCTTGACCCCGGTGCGGCGCGACAGGTCACCGATCGAAAACATAAAATTTTCCTCTTGAAGCTCTAGTGACTAGAGGAATTACAGTGTCCGACATCAGGGTTCAAGACCCCTGCGGCGGCACGCCGCGCGGGGGAAAGACAGACAGGTGATGTGATGACGGCTTCCCTCAAGCAGACGCGGTTCAAGATCGGCGGCATGGATTGCGCCTCCTGTGCGGCGAAGATCGACACTGCGGTGCGCCGCCTCGACGGGGTTGCCGACGTTTCGGTTTCCGTGACCGGCGCCTCGATGACGGTCAGCCATGGCGGCGCCTTGCCCGAAGACAAGGTGCTGCGGCAGGTGGCGCGGCTCGGCTACGGCATCGTCAAGGCTGATGTCAAAGCCGGCGCGCGCATTTCGGCTGGCAAGGCGGATGATCACAACCATGCTGATCACGAGGGCCACGATCACGAAGGCCACGACCATGAGGGCCATGATCATGGCGGCCAGCCTGCCGGCAAGGAAGCGGCGGCTTCGTCTCATCTTCATAGCGATGCCGAGCCGGGGCAGGCATGGTGGCGCTCCCGCCGCGCGGCACTGACGCTGAGCTGTGCGGCAGCACTGCTTGCAGCCTATGGCATCGGCCATGTGGTCCCCGCTGTTGAACGATGGGCGTTTCTGGCGGCGCTGCTGGTCGGGCTGGTGCCGATCGCCAGGCGCGCGTTGATGGCGGCGTTGGCCGGTACGCCGTTCTCGATCGAAATGCTGATGACCATTGCCGCCGTTGGCGCGGTGATGATTGGCGCGACGGAAGAAGCGGCCGCCGTGGTTGTGCTGTTCCTGATCGGCGAAATGCTGGAAGGCGTCGCCGCCGGGCGGGCACGGGCCAGCATCCAGGGCCTGGCCGACCTGGTGCCGAAGACGGCACTGGTCGAGCGCAATGGCGACATCGTCGAGCTTGCCGCCGAAGAACTCGCTGTCGGCGATGTGATCGTCGTGCGGCCCGGCGACCGCATTCCGGCCGATGGCGAGATCATCGAGGGATCGAGCGACATTGATGAAGCGCCGGTGACCGGCGAAAGCACGCCGAAGCGCAAGAGTGTCGGCGAAGCAGTCTTTGCCGGCACGATCAGCACCGACGGCGTGCTCAAGCTGCGGGTCACGGCGGCGGCCTCCGACAACACCATTGCCCGCGTGGTGCGGCTGGTCGAGGAAGCGCAGGAGGCCAAGGCGCCGACCGAGCGGTTCATTGACCGTTTTTCGCATTACTACACGCCTGCGGTGCTGGTGGTCGGTGCGCTGGTGGCGCTTTTGCCGCCGCTGCTGGCGGGCGGCGACTGGAACGAATGGATCTACAAAGGCCTGGCGATCCTGTTGATCGGCTGCCCCTGCGCGCTGGTCATCTCGACGCCGGCGGCGATCGCGGCAGGCCTGGCTACAGGCGCACGGCGCGGCCTGTTGATGAAGGGCGGCGCGGTGCTGGAAGGCTTTGCCGGGATCACGGCGGTGGCTTTCGACAAGACCGGCACGCTGACGCAGGGCAAGCCTGTGGTCACCGATGTGCTGCCGTTTGGCCGGGATGAACGCGCCGTGCTGGCGCTGGCGGCGGCACTGGAGCAAGGCTCCAGCCATCCACTCGCCGTGGCGATCCTCGACCGGGCCAAGGCCGACAAGGCGCCGGTGCCGCCGGCATTGGCGGCCAGGGCGATCTCCGGCAAGGGCGTCGAAGGCAAGGTTGGCGGTGTCGCGGTCTTCCTTGGCTCAGGGCAGGCAGCTGCTGAACGCGCAACGCTGACCGAAGCGCAGCGTCTGGCCATCGACGGTCTCAACAGCCAGGGCAAGACCGTGTCGGTGCTGGTCGCCGATGGAACCGTGGCTGGACTGATCGCGATGCGCGATGAGCCGAGGGCGGATGCAGCGGCCGGCATCGCCGCGCTGAAGGGCGAGGGCATCCGCGCCGTGATGCTGACTGGCGACAACAGCCGCACGGCTGAAGCGATCGCTGCTTCACTCGGCATCGAGGCGCGGGCGGAGTTGTTGCCACAGGATAAGCAGCGCATCGTCGGCGAGTTGCAGGGCGAGGGGCTCAAGGTCGCCAAGGTCGGCGACGGCATCAACGACGCGCCGGCGCTTGCCGCTGCCGATATCGGCATTGCCATGGGCGGCGGCACGGATGTGGCGCTGGAGACGGCGGATGCGGCGATCCTGCATGGCCGGGTCACCGATGTCTGGCGCATGATCAAGCTATCGCGCGCGGTCATGGCCAACATCCGCCAGAACATCACCGTGGCGCTGGGACTGAAGGTGGTGTTCCTGGTCACCACCATCGCCGGCATCACTGGCCTGTGGCCGGCGATCCTGGCCGATACCGGTGCCACCGTGCTGGTCACCGCCAACGCCATGCGCCTGCTGCGCTGGCGCGGATGATTGCTTGAGTTAGGCGGTGGTGGCAGGCTGCGGTGGCCTGACGTCGCTGCGGGCTTCCCAGATATGGGACGTGACGGCGACGACCATCGCCACCAGCATGGCCAGCACGCCGAGCAGTGGCAGGCTGCGGTAGCCATAGCCGCTGTTGAGCATGGCGGCGCCAAGCGATGCGGCAAGCGCGATGCCGACATTGAAGCCGGACGGGATCAGCGACGAGGCAAGGTTCGATGCGTCAGCGGTCCAGGCCAGGATACGGGTCTGGATTGGCGTGCCGATGGCGAAGTTGAGCCCGCCCCAGATGACGATGGCGATGGCCATCGGCACGGGGTAGGGGCTGACGGCATAGATCACGCCAAGCGTCACCGCCTGCAGGCCAAGCATGGTGATCAGTGACGGCATCAGCTTCCAGTCGGCGAGCTTGCCGCCGAGAAAGACGCCGATGGTGGCGCCGACACCGTTGAGCAGCAGCACCCAGGGCACCAGGCTTTCATCAAGGCCGGTGACTTCGACCAGCGTGGGGGTGATGTAGGTGAACAGGCCGAACTGGCCGATCATCAGCATCAGCATCAGGATCAGCGACGTCCAGACCTGCTGGCGGGCCAGCACGCGAACTTCGCGCGCCAGGCTGGCCGGCTTGGCCGACGACCCCGTTGTGCGCGGCAACAGCGCCGCCATGGCGAGTGTCGACGCCGCACCCAGGCCACACATGACCCAGAAGGTGGCGCGCCAGCCCCAGATGTTGCCGATGGCCGTGCCGGCCGGCACACCGATAATGTTGGAAACGGTGAGGCCGGACAGGATGACGGCGACAGCCATGCCGCGCTGATCCTCGCGCACCAGGCCAACCGCAACGACCATGGCAACACCGAAATAGGCGCCATGCGCCACGGCGACCGCGATGCGCAGCAACAGCATGGAGGTGAAGTCAGGCGCCAGCGCGCAGGCCGCCTGGCCGATGGTGAAGGCGGTGGCGATGCCGAGCAGCAAGGTCTTGCGGGACAGGCTCTTGGTGGCCAGCGTCAGCAACGGGCCGCCGATTGCGATGCCGCCGGCATAGCCGGAGACGAGATAGCCGGCCGAGGGAACAGAGACGCCAAGGCCTTCCGCCACCTGCGGCAGCACGCCGGCGATGACGAATTCGGTGGTGCCGAAAGCGAAAGCGGCGATGAACAGGGCAATCAGCGGCAGCGACATGCAGTGGGACCTTGAAAGGAAGGGCTCAAACCACGGATGATCGCGGTGGGCAATCCAGAAATTATCGCCGCCGGTTTAGCTTTTCTTGATCCATGGCAAGCCTAGGCCGCTGTCTTGCGTCCATAAGGGATCTTCAACCAGGCGCGTTCATGGAAATAGTAGAGCAGCGACTTGGTGACGACCTCGGTCAGGCCAATGGTCGCGGCGAGCTTGATGCTGCCTGTGATGATGAGCGAGATGATCATCGTGTCGATGGTGCCGGTGACGCGCCAGGACAGCGCCTTGGCGAAACTGCGCGAATGGGTATCCATCGATTTCCTCCGAAGTCTGGACTGCGATGCTTATCCTGATCGGTGGAAATGGGGCAAAGGTAATTTTGCCGCCGAAACACTGGCAGTGCGCAATTTTTGGAGAGCGGCGGCAGAGAAGCCGCTGTCTCAGCTCGCCTTCAGCCTTGTGCCGCCGAGCAGGCCGCGCTCTTCCAGCACGGGATAAGCCATCGAGGCCAGCAGCGAGTTGATCTGCTTAAGGTCGCGGATGGTGTCGAGGTGGATGGAACTGGTCTCGACGCTCTTGGCGGTGCCGTCGCGCAGCCTCACAAAGTGGCTGGCGCTGGTTTCCTTCTCGCGGTCGCGCAGCCGGTCCTTCTCCAGCACAAGCTGGCGGGCGGTCTCGAGGTCGCGCGACACCAGCACATTGAAGGCCAGCCGTGCATTGGCCAGCACCGAGGTGTGGAAGGCGCAGAGCTCGCTCCAGCCCTCTGGCGTGAATTCCAGTCCGCGCTCCAGCTTCTTCTTCACATGCACCAGCATGTTGCGGACGATGATGTCGCCGACCTGCTCCAGCTTGACGCAGGCGCCGATCAGTTCCTGGCAGCGCAGCGCCTCGTCCTCGGTCAGCGGGTTCTTAGTGACCTTGGCGAGGTAGAGCTTGATTGCCGCGTGCTTGCGGTCGACGCGGTCATCGAGGGCCGCCAGTGCCTTGATCTTGTCGGAGTCGGCACTTTCGTAGAGTTCGATAATGCGCTTGATCATGATCTCGACCGTCTCACAGACCCGCACCACCTCGCGGGTGGCATTGGCCAGTGCCTGGCTCGGCACGTCGAGGGCGCTTTCATTGAGGGCGGACAGTTCCACCACGTCAAGCGTCGCGGGTGCGGGCTTGGTGCCGAGCGCCACGATCTTTTCCGAGGCGCGGTAGACGAGCCCCGCCAGCGGCAGGCCGGCCAGCAGGATTACCACGTTGAACAGGATGTGGGCGTTGACGATCTGGTCCGAGGCCGTCGCGCCAAGGAAGGCGACATGCGGCTTGAAGGTCATGAACAGGATCAGGATGATCAAAGAGCCGAGCCCGCGCATCAAAAGGTTGCCGATCGGCACGACGCGCACTTCAGGCCCCGCCGAGCGGGTCAGCATCGGGGCGATGAGCGACGAACCGAGATTGACGCCAAGGATGAGGACGAAGCCGAGTTCTGGGGTGATCAGGCCACGGCCGGCCAGCGTCGCCATCAGCAGGACGGCGGCGATGCTGGACTGGAACAGCCAGGTGATCAGCGCCGCCAGAAGATAGGCGGTGATGGAATCGCTGGAGAAGTAGTTGAGGATGACCGGCAGTAACTGGCTGTTGCGCAGCGGCTCCGAGGCCTGGCCGATCATTTCCAGCGACAGGATCAGAAGGCCGATGCCGACCAGGATGCGGCCGGTCTGGCGCCAGTCGCGCCGCTCGGTCGCCATGAACATGACCGTGCCGGTGATCAGGCAGAGCGGCACCAGCAAGGTCAGATCGAAAGTGAGCAGCTTGACCACCAGCGCCGAGCCGATTTCAGCGCCGCGCACGGCCAGCTGGCCCGACATGCCGGAAACGATGCCTGCGCCGGCGAAGGAGCCGACCAGCAATGTCACGGCGGTGGAGCTTTGCAGGGCCACCGAGAGGCCGCAGCCGGCCAGCACCGCCATAAGCGGATTGCGCATGGTGGCGCGCAGCTTGTGGCGCAGCACGTTGCCATAGGCGCGTTCGACGCCGGTTTTCACCATACGGGTGGCAAACAGCATCAGCGCCACCGCGCCGGCCAGATGCAGAAGGACGACGGAACCGCTCATGTCAGCCTCGACAAGCCGGCACGCGTCCATGGCAATGAGGTGAGCGGGCTTGGGCGAAAGAGGGCGCGAATCATCAGCATCAGGGTAGCCAAATATGAGGTCGATTTACTTTAGCCGGATAATAAATTTTGTCCACTGCGACAGATTGCTGGCACGCGACGGTCCGTGTCGGAAATGGGTCAGCGCGGAAATGACAGCGCCGCCCGGCCGCCTTGGGCTGGTCAGGTTTCGTGACGCTGGAACACGGGGCATGGCGCGGCCTTGAGGCCATGGTGAATTTGACGCTACAACCAACGGAATTCATTACAGAATTGTAATGCGCCCATTCAGTTTCGGTTCATCCTGCGGCCGCTACTTCTCGGGGCATCGACAACCAAGGAGTATCTCAGATGAAACGCATTGTTCTTTCCATCATGGCTCTCTCGATGCTGGCCGCCACGTCGCTGCAAGGCCAGGCCGCACCGCTCAATGCACCGGCCGCGCCGCAGTCGAATTACAGCAAGGTCGACTGGCAGAAATCCGGCAACCATCGCGATGTGAAGAAGCGTGTCGTGGTGAAGAAGAAGGTGGTGGTCGTAAAGCGCGACCACTGGCGCAACGGCCAGAAATATTCGAGCTGGAAGAACCACCAGCCGATCCGCGACTACGGCCGCTACGGTCTGCATCGTCCCGGCCGTGGCCAGGAATGGATCCGTGTCGGCAACGATTATGTGCTGGTCGGTATCGTCTCCGGTGTGATCTTCGGCGCGCTCGCCGCGCGGTAATATTGGCTGACCGGCGCCAAGCCGGAACTCAAAAGGAAGGCGGTCCGCGATGGCCGCCTTCTTTTTGCCCTGTGGAAACCGGGTATGGCTAGCATTAGGGGTCGTCGGACCCGGCAAGCGTGATTATATGGTGTGGAAACGAGCCGTTCCCTGACATGCGCTTTCCACCCGCCTTTCTCGACGAGATACGTGACCGTGTGCCGATTTCCCAGGTGATCGGCATGCGCGTCGCATGGGACCGGAAAAAGACCAATGCGCCGCGCGGCGACTATTGGGCCTGCTGTCCCTTCCACGGCGAGAAAAGCCCCTCCTTCCACTGCGAGGACAAGAAGGGCCGCTATCATTGTTTCGGCTGTTCGGTCTCCGGCGACCACTTCAAGTTCCTGACTGAACTCGACGGCATGAGCTTTCCCGAAGCGGTCGAGAAGGTCGCCGAGATGGCCGGCGTGCCGATGCCGGTGCGCGACGCGCAGGAAGAGCGGCGCGAAAAGGAACGCGCCAGCCTGACCGATGTCATGGAGATGGCGACCACCTTCTTCCAGGAGCGACTGCAAGGGCCGGAAGGCGCCAAGGCCCGCGCCTATCTGCGCGACCGGGGGCTGACGCCGGCGACGCAGCAGTCGTTCCGGCTCGGCTTCGCCCCGGACAGCCGCAACGCGCTGAAGGAGTATCTCGCCGCCAAGGGCGTGCCGAAAGCCGATATCGAGGCGTGCGGGCTGGTGCGCCATGGCGACGATATCCCGGTTTCCTATGACTGGTTCCGCGACCGCATCATGTTTCCGATCCCGGATTCGCGCGGCAAGATCATAGCCTTCGGTGGGCGGGCGCTGGCGCCCGATGCGCTGGCCAAATACATGAATTCGCCCGACACCGAGCTCTTCCACAAGGGCAACGTGCTCTACAATTTCGCCCGCGCCCGCCAAGCGATGTCAAAGGGGGCGTTGGCCAAGGGCGGCACGGTCATTGCCGTCGAAGGCTACATGGACGTCATCGCGCTGGCGCAGGCCGGCTTCGAGAATGTCGTGGCGCCACTCGGCACCGCGCTGACCGAAAACCAGCTAGAGCTGTTGTGGCGGATGGCCGGTGAACCGGTGCTGTGCTTCGATGGCGACAAGGCCGGGCTGAAGGCGGCATGGCGCGCCGCCGACATGGTTCTGCCGGTGGTTCAGGCCGGGCGCACGGCGCGCTTCGCGCTGCTGCCCGAAGGCAAGGACCCCGACGATCTGGTCAAGGCAGAAGGACCGGATGCATTCCGCATCGTGCTGGCCGAGGCGCGGCCGCTGGCTGATCTCCTATGGATGCGCGAGACAGCGGGCGGCGTCTTCGACACGCCGGAGCGGCGGGCGCAACTTGGAAAGACGTTGAGCGAACTGACCGGCCGCATCCGCGACGAGAGCGTGCGCTACCACTACCAGCAGGAGATGCGCGAGCGGGTACAGAGCTTCTTCGGCGCCCAGCGCGGCGCGCGCCAGGGCCGTGATGGCGGGGGCCGGCAAGGCGGCCAGGGCAAGCCGCCACCGCCAGGCGGACAGTTCGCCAAGGCTGGCGGCGGGCGCACGGCAATCACCGAAAGCCTCGGACGCTCGGCGCTGGTCAAGCGGGGCGGCGAGATGATGTCGGTGCGCGAGGCGACGATCATCGTCGCGCTGGTCAACCATCCGGCGCTGATCGACGAGAACTTCGCCCATATCGAGTTTCTCGATCTCGCCAATTCGGATCTGAAGCGGCTGCATGCCGCCATTCTCGATGCGATGGCGCATGACATGGCCAATGACCGCCACGCCGTTGTCGCGACGATCGAGCGGGCCGGCTGCGCCGCGATCTGGGAGCGCGCCGTAGGCCTGATCCGCCGCATGCGGCAATGGCCAGCGCTGGAGACCGCGGCGCTTGACGATGCCCGCGACGCTTTCAGCCAGGCGTTGCACTTGCAGCGTAGCGCGCGCACCTTACATAAGGAACTGAAACAGGCGGAAGCGGCGCTCGCCACCGATCCCACTGACGAAAACTACCGGCACCTGATCGAAATTCAGGCGCAATTTCAGGATGTACAGGCAACGGAAGCGCTGATCGAAGGATTTGGCGTGTCCTCGGGTCGGGCCGGGCGGGCTTAAGCGTGAGCGTGAAATAAAGAGAGCTTTGCCGTGCACCCATGCGGGTGTGTGGCGGCTAAGTCGGGTAATTGATTCGCTTTTTTGATGCGAATCATGCGAGAGGCGCTTGACCTTCTGGCAGAATGGCGGAATCAGAACGATTCGAAACGTTAACCCGCACCCGCATCGACGGGAAATGAACGATGTGAGGTATTGGTCACTGGACAGGCAGGCCTCCTGCCACAGATATCAGGGTTAATCTGGACTTAATGCATGTCGCCCAAGAGTGGAAACCGGTTTGGGGTAACGACACACACGCAACAATGAATGATGCAGCTACTGGCCCGGTGAGGCGCGTTTCAAGGCAAACGCAACCGATCTGACTGGGCCGGCAGCCTACGCGGCTTCGATGCTCGGCCGCTTGGAGAAGATAAAGACTATGGCGACTAAGGAAAAGGAAGAGGTCGAAACCGAACGCGAAGGCGCCACCGATGGGCCCTTGCTCGACCTTTCCGATGATGCTGTCAAGAAGATGATCAAGGCCGCCAAGAAGCGCGGCTATGTCACCATGGACGAGCTGAACTCGGTGCTGCCTTCCGAGGAAGTGACCTCGGAGCAGATCGAGGACACCATGGCGATGCTGTCCGACATGGGCATCAACGTGGTCGAGGATGACGAGCAGGGCGAAGAGCCCGAGGCCGCCGACACCGCCGCCGACGCCGAGGAAGACGCCAACGAGCTGGCCGAGCAGACCGGCACCGCCGTTGCCGCCACCACCACCAAGAAAGAGCCGACCGACCGTACTGACGATCCGGTCCGCATGTATCTGCGCGAGATGGGCTCGGTCGAGCTTCTGTCGCGCGAAGGCGAAATCGCCATCGCCAAGCGCATCGAGGCTGGCCGCGAGACGATGATCGCGGGCCTGTGCGAAAGCCCGCTGACCTTCCAGGCCATCATCATCTGGCGTGACGAGCTCAACGAATCGAAGATCCTGCTGCGCGAGATCATCGATCTCGAAGCGACCTATGCCGGTCCCGAAGCCAAGCAGGCGCCGGTGGTCGAGCGCATCGAGGAAGCGCCCAAGGCCGAGGAAAAGTCGCGCCGTTCGCGCGACGAGGAAGACGACATCACCAATGTCGGCGCCGATACGCGCGGCCTGGTCGATGACGACGAGGAAGACGAAGACGAAGCGAGCCTGTCGCTGGCGGCGATGGAAGCGGAACTCCGCCCGCAGGTGATGGAGACGCTCGACGTCATCGCCGACACCTACAAGAAGCTCCGCAAGCTGCAGGACCAGCAGGTCGAGAACCGTCTGGCCGCTGCCGGCACGCTTTCACCCAGCCAGGACCGCCGGCTGAAGGAGCTGAAGGACCAGCTGATCAAGGCGGTGAAGTCGCTGTCGCTCAACACGGCGCGCATCGAGGCGCTGGTCGAGCAGCTCTACGACATCAACAAGCGCCTGGTGCAGAACGAAGGCAAGCTCTTGCGCCTGGCCGAAAGCTATGGCGTGCGCCGCGAGGAGTTCCTGAAGGAATATCAGGGCTCGGAGCTCGATCCGAACTGGACGCGCTCGATCGGCAACCTGACCTCGCGCGGCTGGAAGGAATTCACCAAGAACGAGAAGGACGCGATCCGCGACCTGCGCGCCGAAATCCAGAACCTCGCCACCGAAACGGCGATCTCGATCCTGGAATTCCGCAAGATCGTCAACCAGGTGCAGAAGGGCGAACGCGAAGCCGCGATCGCCAAGAAGGAAATGGTCGAGGCCAACCTGCGCCTCGTCATCTCCATCGCCAAGAAATACACCAATCGCGGCCTGCAGTTCCTCGACCTGATCCAGGAAGGCAATATCGGCCTGATGAAGGCGGTCGACAAATTCGAATACCGCCGCGGCTACAAGTTCTCGACCTACGCGACATGGTGGATCCGGCAGGCGATCACCCGTTCGATCGCCGACCAGGCGCGCACCATCCGTATTCCGGTGCACATGATCGAGACGATCAACAAGATCGTGCGTACCTCGCGCCAGATGCTGCACGAGATCGGCCGCGAGCCGACGCCGGAAGAACTGGCCGAAAAGCTCGCCATGCCGCTCGAGAAAGTGCGCAAGGTGCTGAAGATCGCCAAGGAGCCGATTTCGCTCGAAACGCCTGTGGGCGACGAGGAGGATTCGCATCTGGGCGATTTCATCGAGGACAAGATGGCGATCCTGCCGATCGACGCGGCGATCCAGGCCAACCTGCGCGAGACGACGACGCGCGTCCTGGCCTCGCTGACGCCACGTGAGGAACGCGTGCTGCGCATGCGCTTCGGCATCGGCATGAACACCGACCATACGCTGGAAGAAGTCGGCCAGCAGTTCTCGGTCACGCGCGAGCGTATCCGCCAGATCGAAGCCAAGGCGTTGCGTAAGCTCAAGCACCCAAGCCGCTCGCGCAAGCTGCGCAGCTTCCTGGACAGCTGAGACCTGCCGATACAACGATTGAAGGGCGCCAATGGCGCCCTTTTTCGTTTGTGCATGTGCTCTTGCGGGCCGGGCCTATCGGGAGGATAGTTTCAATGTCGGATGCATTTTCTGGGCGATAACCAAGATGCCCGCCCCGGCGCGGATCATGGTCTCACGCGACGAGATCTGTGAGTTCATGACCTGACGCCGTGCTCCGTGGCCCGGAGGGAGGTGTGCCATGACAACCTACATCCTGCTGATCAACTGGACTGAGCACGGCGCCAAGAATGTGCGGGACTCGCCGAAGCGGCTTGATGCCGCCAAGAAGTTGCTGGGAGAGATGGGCGGATCGTTCAAGCAGTTCTATCTGACCATGGGCGAATGCGACATGGTGGCGGTGGTCGAAGCGCCCGACGATGCGGTGCTGGCGCGTTTCGCTCTGTTGATGGCTTCGGGCGGCAACATCAAGACGCGGACGCTGAAGGCGTTTCCGGAATTCGCCTACCGCGAGATTGTCGCTTCGCTCGGCTGAGGCGCTGTGGCGGCGTGGCAACGGTCCGTCTTGTTGCGGGCTGTGCCATTCTGTCCGGCCGCGGCGCCGCCACTGCTGGCCGTCTGGTATGACACGAGTTGCCCGGTCTGTCTGGCGGCGTCACCTTGACTTGCCGCGCTGAAACGCATCGTGTCTGAAAGGATGGCATTGCACCCGGAGACGTGACCGCGATGAGAAGAATCTTTGGACTGGCTGCCGGCCTCGTCTCGATGTTGTTGATGCCAATCGATGCCGGTGCCGCGCAAAAACAAGTCGGCTTGGCCAATCCCGCATCGGTCCATTGCGGTGCGATCGGCGGGCGCTTCGTGGTCAGGAAGGACAAAGCCGACAACGAGTACGGGTTTTGCCGCCTGCCCAATGGGCGGCTGTGCGAGGAGTGGGCGCTGTTTCGCGGCAACAAATGCGTCGGGCCAAAGGCCGCCATGCGCCGCAAGTGAGAGGAAAGACTGCATTGCGAAACCCGTTCGCCTGGATGAAGCACGGCCTCCGGCGGCTGCGGCCACCCCGTCGGCGCGCCATCACGCTCGATGGCCTTCCGCCGTTCCGGTTTGAAACCCACGGGCGTGCAGACGTCCATATCTCCGGCTCTATCGACCATTGGGGCATCTGGGAGAAAGCGACGACCGGGCTGCTTCTCGAGTTGCTTCGAAACGACGCTGATTTGATTGATGTCGGCGCCAACATCGGCTGGCACAGCGTCGTCGCGGGCCATCGCCTGGGCGACAGGGGACAGGTTCACTGCTTCGAGCCGGAGCAGCGGAATCTCAAGAAGCTGCGGACGAATGTTGCGCTAAGCCGCCTTGGAAATGTCGTTGTGAACGGATGGGCGCTTTCGGATAGCAACCGTGTCGATGCGCTCAATCTGAGCGACCACAATCTGGGTGACCACCGCCTCGGACTGTCGCGCGACGGCCGCTCCGCTGTGAAAGTGGAAGTCCGCTGTCTCGACGATTATGCTGGCATCCGGCGTCGGCCGCTCGTCATCAAGCTCGATGTGCAGGGGAGCGAATGGCACGCGCTGCGCGGCGGCCAACGGCTGCTCGGCGACCATCCCCACGAGATCGTCCTTGTCTGCGAACTGTGTCCGTTGATGCTCAGGGAATGCGGGGCAAGCATAGATGACCTCTGTGAGTTGCTGATTGCAAACGGCTTTGCCGCGGCCTTGATCGATCAAAGCACCGGTTCCATCGAGCCAACGGACTGGGGGCCTCTGAAGGACAGGCTGAGGGCAGGGGAAAGAGACGCGCCGGAATTCTCCGAGGATATCGTTGCCTTCCGCCGTCCAGACGGGCTGATGGGGTCACTTCTTCAGCTGCAGGGCTAGTGCCTGGAACGCAGTCCTTCGGTCATAATGACCGTATCGAGGAAGGTTGTGCTGCAACGTTTTGGATGCCGACACCGTGGCCAGGAGGAGAGCGCGATGAACAGAATTTCCGGACTGGCCATCGGGCTTCTCCTGGTATCGCTGATCCCAATCGATGCCGGTGCCGCGCAAAAACAGGTCGGCATGGCCAATCCCGCATCGGTCCATTGCGGTGCGATCGGTGGGCGTTTTGTCGTGCGCAAGGACAAGGCCGGCAACGAATACGGGTTTTGCCGCTTGCCCAATGGACGCCTGTGCGAGGAGTGGGCGCTGTTTCGCGACAACAAGTGCATCGGGCCCAAAGCCGCCATGCACCGCAAGTGATGCGCCATCGCAGGCGCTATATTGTGATAGGACAGGGCCATGTCTGACGATCATTCACATCTATGGCCGGGCGTGCCGCTCGCGCTCGGATCGGCCGCTCTGTTCGGCGCGACACCGCCGCTTTCCAAGCTGCTGCTTGATGCCGTGAACCCATTCATGCTGGCTGGCCTGCTCTATCTCGGTGCAGGTGTTGGTCTGGCTCTTTATCGCCTGCTGCGCCGCAGGGTGGCTGCTTCAGGCGAGGCGCAGCTGCAGCGCCAGGACCTGCCGTGGCTGGCGCTGGCCATTGGCACCGGCGGCATCGTCGGGCCAGTGCTGCTGATGTTCGGCCTGACCCTCAACACGGCGTCGAGTTCAGCGCTGCTGCTCAACCTAGAGGGGCTGGCGACAATGGCGATTGCCTGGCTCGTCTATCGCGAGAATGTCGACCGACGTCTGCTTTTCGGCGCCCTCGCCATCCTGGTGGGCGCGCTTCTGTTGTCCTGGCAGGGCAGCGGCGTCGCCTTCAACCTTGGCGCTCTGCTGGTCGCCGGGGCTTGCCTGGCGTGGGGGCTGGACAACAATTTCACGCGCAGGATCTCGGCAACCGACCCGGTTGTCATCGCCATGCTGAAGGGCCTGGTGGCGGGTTTCGTCAATGTCGGGTTGGGACTGATTGCCGGCGCTTCGTTTCCAGCGATCTCCATTGTCACTGCTGCCACCGTCGTCGGCTTTCTTGGCATTGGCGTCAGCCTGGTGATGTTCATCCTGGCGCTGCGTCACCTCGGCACCGCACGTACCGGCGCCTACTATGCATTGGCGCCCTTTATCGGTGCCTTGCTGGCAATCGCCATCCTCGGTGATCCCATCACGTTAAAGTTGGCAATGGCGGGGCTTTTGATGGGCGTTGGCCTCTGGCTGCATCTGTCGGAGCGCCACGAGCACGAGCACGACCACGAGCATCTCGAACATGAGCACAGCCATGTGCATGACGAGCACCACCAGCACCATCACGATGGGCCGGTGACGGAGCCGCACTCACACCCGCACGTGCATACGCCGCTGCGCCACAAGCATCCGCATTATCCCGATCTGCATCACCGGCACAGCCATGGGTAGAGCCCCAAGCCTTTGCTGACCGTCTGGTACAACACCCGCTGTCCCGTCTGCGATGCCGGCATCAGCAGGCAGAAGCGGCGGCTTATCGACGCAATCAAGGCGGGGCGGATCGAGTTTCGCGACATCAATCTGGAGCCGGCTGCGCTGGCTGGGTTTAGCGCCTCGCTGGAGGACATCCGCCGCCGGCTGCACGCGACCGACGCGGACGGCCGTCTTCTGGTCGGCGCCGATGTCGCGATCGCGGTTTGGCAAGCAACGCCGGGCGAGGGCTGGCTGGCAGGCCTGTTTGGAAATCGGATTGTCTTGCCGCTGACGCGCTTTGGCTACGACCGTTTCGCCGACCTGCTCTATGCCTGGAACCGGCGCAACGGCCGCTGGTAGCGCAACGTGCCTAGTGGTGACTGTGCGGGCGCAACTGGTTCGGGATGACGCGCTCGAACAGCCCGCCACCCTCGATCCAGCTTCGCGTCGATGTCTCTGCGTCATCGATCAGGGCGCCCGTGCGGGTGAAGTCGTAGGGTGACCCAGCCAGCGGGCAGAGCGAGGGCACGATGGCGTAGTCGACCTCAGCGGGCAGGTTGTCGAGTTCGCGAACCAGTTGCCGGGCAATCATCAGGGTCAATGCATGCAAGCCGTTGGCGATGGCGCCCTGCGGAGCCGCATGCAGATTGCAGGCGAAGCCGGTCGGCAGCACGATCAGCCGGCGCGCGCCAAGGCCGACCGCGACACGGACCGGCGTGTTGGAGGTCACCGCAGCGTCGATCAGCAGCCGGTCGCCGACCTTAACCGGTGCGAACGCCACCGGAATGGCACTGGAGGCGGCGATCGCGTCGGCGGCATTGCCGCTCGACAGCACCACCGCCTCGCCGGAAAACAGGTCGGTGGCAATGATGTGGATCGGGATCGGCGCGTCCTCGAGATTGCGGTAGGGCAGATTGCGTTCGATGAGATTGCGGATGCCGTGCGAGGCGGAGAGGAAATCCCGCCGCGCCGCGAAGCCCAGCATTGACCGCCAGCTGACCGGAAAGACATCGTTGCGGGTGATGCCGCGCCACAGGGTTTCCAGCCGAGCGATGTTTTCCACCGTGCCGGCGGCGGCATAGTAGGCGCCATTGATGGCGCCGACGCTGGAGCCGACGACGAAGTCGGCGGTCATTCCGGACGCGACCAGTGCCTTCAGCATGCCCACTTGCACGGCGCCGAAACTGCCGCCACCGGCCAGCACAAGCGCTGTCTTGTTGTCTATTCCTGACGGCATGGCACGACCTCATTGCGTTGCCTTTCCCGGGGTTCGCGGCGTTTGCCGGGTTTGTTTCGCGGGCGACAGCACGTGTTCGTGAAGCCCAGCGGAAGGGAAGCCCGTGGCGCCGTCTTCAGATACATCGTAAGATATATCTTGACTCACCAGGAGGGCGAGCCTAACTAAGATATATCGTAAGATGTAACTCAAGGAGCAATCAATGCACAAACATTTTGGCAATCATCATTTCGGCGAACGCATGTTCATGCACATGGCCGGCAAATTCGGTGGCCGTGGCGGCGGCTTCGGCCCGTTCGGCCATGGCGGTCGTGGCGGTGGCCGTGGCGGCCCGGGCGACATGTTCCGTGCCGGGCGCATGCTGGCCGATGGCGATCTCAAGCTGATCACGCTGTCGCTGCTGGCCGAGGCACCGCGCCACGGCTACGACATCATCAAGGCGCTGGAAGAGCGCACCAGCGGCATCTACAGCCCGAGCCCTGGCGTGGTCTATCCGACGCTGACCTTCCTCGAAGAGGCCGGCTATGCCTCTTCCGCCGCCGACGGCAACAAGAAGGTATTCTCGATCACCGAAGCGGGGCAGGCGCATCTTGCCGACAACCGCGAGATGATCGATGGCGTGCTCGAGCATCTCGAGCGTTTCGGCCGCAAGATGGCCAAGGCGCGCGACTGGTTCGGCTGGAACGATGAAAGCGAGGACGGTGGGCGTCGCGGCGGCCGTGGTGGGCGAGGCGACCGTTCGGAGGCCCGCGACGCGTTCCGCGCCGTGCGCCATCGCCTACGCGCTGCGCTGGGTGACTTCGTCGACGCGCCGGCCGACAAGCAGGCTGAGGCGATCGCTGTTCTAGAAGGCGCCGCCGAGGCTCTGGAAGCCCTGTCGCGCGGGTGACCGAGTGGCGTTATGCCCAAGCCCGCCAAAAAAAAGAGCCCGGAATTTCCGGGCTTTTTTTCGTCGTCGGTGTGGAAATCACTCCTTGCCGACATACTCGCTGATCAGCTTCTCATTGCGTGCCTTTTCGATCTTGGCGGTCATTTCAGTCGAAAGGCGCTCGTCGGTGCGGTATTTCACGAGGTTCACCAGGCTGCCGGTGAGCAGCAGGATGCCCATGGCCCAATAGCCCTTGGTCGAGAGGTCGACCGGCGCCAGCCACAGCGACAGGCCGAGCATGAAGTAAGCGGCGCCGACAGCGGCGGTGTTGAACATGATGTAGGTCTGGTTGGCGTTCATTGTCGTTCTCCGTCTGGTTTGATCTGGATTGATGGAATTCAGGCCTGCAATGCGGTGTTTCAGTTGATGGTCCTCAGGCGCTCAAGCACGTCCTTGGCGCGGACTTTCACCGCCGGCCCATGTCCGGCCTCGGCGAGGCGGTCGCGGATCGCCTCATGACGCAGTTCACCATCGATCTCGTCGAGAATGCCGGCCTCCTCGAACGGATCGCCGCCATCCTTGATGCGGGCGAGCAGGTCTTCCGCGTCGTTGAGGCTTGCCGTCCGGCCGATCGAGCGGTTCAAGCGTGATTGCGCCTTGCGCTCGGCATCGATGGCCCGGGCCGAGATCATGCCCTGGTTGAGGTCGATGATGCGGCGGTGCGCCCGCTCCACCGAGAGCCGCATGCGCAAGGTCTTTTCGCCAAGGCTCTTCACTGTCGTGCGGCGGACCTCGCGTTCGTTCTCCAGTTCGGCGATGGCGCCGGCGCCACTTTCGGCGAGAGCCTCATTGCCGGCGCACAGCGCGCTGATCGTGCGTGTCTCTAGGTCGGCGATGCGGCGGTCGAGCTGCTCAAGGCCGGCCTGCTCGGCGCGCTGGCGGACAATCAGCGAGGCGAGTGTCTGCTTGGCGGCGGTGAGACCGGCTTCGGCGTCGCGAATCCGCTGCGCCAGAAGGTCGATGGCAAAGCGGTCCTTCAGTCCGTCCTCGGCCCGCGCACTGGCGCCGTCCAGTAGAGTTCTGATCAGGCTAAGCATGTTCTTCTCCCTTCGTTCGATCGTTATGAACAATGTTCAAAAACTCAACATAACAGGAAATGAACGTCGTTCAAGAGGAATTTGAACGCTGTTCACGATTTCCCGGATATGGTAAACGGAGATCGACATGAAGGGGCGTAAGCTGCGTTGGCCGGCTCCGGCGCGACGTATACAAGAAGGATAGTCATGGCACTGGACAAGGAAGAGATCAGCGAGCGCGTGCTCGTCATCGCCGAAACGCTGATCAACAGCGGTGGCATGGACAATCTCAAGGCAAGGGCCATCGCCGAGCAGGCGGGCATCTCGGTCGGCTCGGTCTACAATCTGTTCTCCGATCTCGACGGGGTGCACCGCGCCGTCAACATGCGGCTGCTCGACAGGCTGGGCGTGGCGGGCGCGGCGGCCATGGCCGACCTGCGGGAGCGCGGCGTGACGGATGTTCGGCAGCGGCTGCTGGCGCTGGCCGGCGCATATATGCGTTTCGTCGAGGCGCATCCCGGCAGCTGGCCCGCACTCCTGGCCTTCAACCGCCGCCGCCCAGTACGCACGGAGCCCGATGCCTATGAGGCGAGGCTCGACCTGCTGTTCGAGATCATCGGCGGCGTGCTTGCCGGCGGCGACTTCGACCTTGACGAGGAGACGCGAGGGGTTGCCGCGCGCACCCTGTGGTCAAGCGTGCATGGCATCGTCACCAGTGGCTACGCGGCGAGATCGGACCGCCGGCAGGCCGACGAGATCGAGCGGCAGATTGACCTCCTTGTCGCCGTTTTCATCAGGGGACTGGAACGCGGCGGGACATTCGCGCATGCTGGAACGACAAGGTCGTGAATCATGACCACGACAGGCGCATGCGATTTCCACGCGCCAGGGCGAACATGGAGATTTGAGCGATGTCTTTTCTGAAGCGTCTTTTCGGCGGCGGTGGCGGCGGTGAAGCGGCCGAGCCAAAGAGTTCAGCGCCGGCCAAGCAGGTCGAGCACAAGGGTTTCCTGATCAGCGCCACGCCCTACAAGTCCGATGGCGGCCAGTACCAGACCTGCGGCATCGTCTCCAAGGAGATCGGCGGCGTCATGAAGGAACACAAATTCATCCGCGCCGACCGTTTCGCCGGGCTCGATGACGCCGTCGACATCTCGATCAAGAAGGGCATGCAACTGGTCGACGAGCAGGGCGAGAGGATGTTCGGCTAGGCCGGCCTCCTTTCAGGCAAAGCGCATTGCTCAAGAAGATGTTCATCGCCCATTGAGGCGAGGCCGTTTATGATTGATTCCCGATGGCGGCACCTGCCATGGAAACGCAAAGCTCTCTCGACAGGAGAATTGATCGGTGCGGTTGAGATCTGTTCCTCTGGGTTTCGTCACTATCCTCGGCCTTCTCGTCGTCATTGCCTTGACGGCGTCGGCCCGGTCCTTTGCCGCATCGGGCGTTCCGGCCTGGCTGCAAGCCCATGTCGGTGCGGGCCAGGACCAGATCGCCCAGGTGGTGCTGGAGAGGGCGCGTGCGCTCTACCTCAAGAAGGTGGACGAGGGCGCGGTCAAGAACCCCTGCTACTTCGCCATGGATGCGACGCGCCCCAGTGATCTCGGTGGTGGCGTGCTTGGACACCGCTATTACGTTGTCTGCGAAGCCAGCCAGTCGTTTCGCGCCATCTCGTCAGGTCATGGCGGCGGCCGGAACCTGAAAGGGGTGGTGAATTTCGTCAATGGACGGGAGTGCGCGAAGAACTTCGGCAATGCCATGGATTCGGAGTTGACGGCTGGCGGCGCCTATATGACCCGCGAGGCGAAAACGTCTTTCAAGGGCTTTTACCGCGTCGCCGCGAAACAGGACGCGGCCTTCATGCGCACGTTCATACAATTCGACGGCGAAGGCGAGGCCGCGAACGCCAGGCAGCGGGTCATCGGCGGGCATGCGGCGCAAGTGCTGAAGGGAATGTGCATGCGGAAAAATCCGACCAGCTCGCACGCCGATCATGACGGTTACGTGCCGTTCGGCACGCTGGTGGACTATGCCGGCGGCCGCAGCAATGGCTGCACCAGCTGGTCGTCATCGGACGCGCAGCAGATCATTTCGATGGTGAAGGGCAACCCGACGACGCTCTACATCTATCCTGAATCGCGCGATATCGCGGCTGTGGCTAAAGCAGCGGCGGGCGGCCGGGCGCTTTCAGGTGCTGGACCCTATTGGAATGCATCCTGCCTGAAGCAGATCGGCACTCCGAAATTCTGGCCGAGGGAAACCCTCGAACCGGTCATTGCCCAGTACAAGGCGGATCATCCGGCGCCGCCGCCGCAACCGGTGCCGATTTGCAAGGGGCCGTGAGATTGCCGCGGTGCGGGCCTGTCAGGATTACTCTGGCAGGTTGATTACTCTTGTACGTTGATCAGCACTACGCTGCCTTCCAGTCTTGCAGGATAGCTTCTCAGATTGATGCAAGGCGGCAGCCGCTTGGCTTGTCCGGTGCGGTAGTCGAAGGCGCCGGAATGTTTCGGGCATTCGACTTCGTAGTCCATCACCAGTCCGTCTGCGAGGTGGACGGCTTCGTGCGTGCATAGGCCGTCGGTGCAGAACACTTCGTCATCGGGGGAGCGGAAGATGGCATAGGTCCTGCCGCCATGGTCGAAGCGCAAGGCGCCTTCCTGCTCGATGTCGTCAAGGCTGCAGGCGGCAATCCAGTCGGTCATCTCGTCTCTCGTGGCTGGCTTGGGCTGGCGATGCGAGCGGTGACGGCCTGGCCGTCACCGCCGCTGGATCAATTCTTGCTCAGGTATCCGTCCATGTTTTCAGGGCTCACCAGTTCGAACGGGACATAGACGACCCGGTCGACTTTTTCGCCCTTGACGAGCGCCAGTGCGGCATCAACACCGCCGCCGCCCTGTCCATTAGCATTCTGGAACACGGTCACCGCGAGATCGCCTGCCTTCATCGACTGCAGGCCATCCTGGGTGGCGTCGATGCCGCCGACCACGACATTCTTCATGTCGACGCCGTTGGCTTTCAGCGCCAGGATGGCGCCAATGGCGGATTCGTCATTGTTGGCGATGACGGCGTCCGGTGCCTGGCCAGCGGTCAGCCAGTTGGTCATCAGGTTCTGCGAGTTGTCGCGTGACCAGTCGGACGACTGCTTGTCGACGATCTTGATGAAGTTGCACATGTCGGTGGCGAAGATCTGCTCGACATCCTTGGTGCGCTGCAATGCGGCCTGATGCACCAGGCTGCCCATGATGATGTAGGCCTTGGCGCCAGCCGACTTGCCCTTGGCGCGCAGGAGCTTGCACACTTCGAACGCCTCCAGCGTGCCGGACTCGGTTTCGTTGGAGCCGACATAGACCTGCTTGCCGGGCAGGTTGGCCATGTCGCTCGGCTCGAGGTTGACGAAGACGAGGGGAATGCCGGCTTTCGAGGCCTCCTCGCTGATGGTCTTCGAAGCATTGGTGTCGACCAGCGTGACGATGATGGCGTCGACGCCGCTGGCGATGAAGTTCTTCACCTGGTCAAGCTGCTTGGCGACGTCGTTCTGCGCATCCTCGACCTGGATGTCGGCGCCTTTCTCCTTGGCGCGGGCCTGCATGCCGTGCATCAGCAACGTCTGGAAATTGTTGTCGAAGTTGACGATGCTGACGCCGATCTTGGCGGCAAAAGCTGTGCCCGACATGAGTGTCGCGAAAGCCGCCGCGAGCATGAGTTTTTTCATAAAGTTCCTCCCTGCGGTGCCGGTTCACCTTTGAACGCCGGATGCATTTTCAGATTTTCTGGGGTCGCTTGACGCAGTGGGACCGAAGCTGCCGGATGCCGGTCAGCCCGACGGTTTTCCGCTGTCGGCGGCGGCGTTGGCGCGCGCCCTTTTCTTCTCGTAGCGGGCCTCCATGCGCGCCTCGCCTTCTTTGCTGCCGTCGTGGAAGGTGCCGATCCACCTGTCGAAAGGGATCAGGCCGTCGCCGTAATTCACCTCGAAATATTTGTGGTGGAGGTAGTGGAGATAGGCGTGGCTATCGGCGGCGGTGTCCTCACCGAGTTCGAGCTTGTCGAAGCCGATATGGCCGGGAATGGCGCCGAAGCCGGCGTAGTGCAGCTGATAGAGCGCCATGATCGGGTTCGACGGAATGACCAGATGCCAGAGCGCGACACCGAGATAGCCGAACTGCTCCACCGGATGCATCGCAAGCGACGACCAGGGCGAGGGGTTCACCGAATTGTGGTGGACCGAATGCACCCACCGGTAGAGCGGACCCCAGTGGATCGCCCGATGCAGCATGAAGAAATGGGTTTCGTGAATGACCGGCACCGCCAGCGCCAGGCAGAACAGGTAGACGGGGTGGTCGGCAAAGGTCAGCCACGGCACGTAGCCGTTGGCATAGGCGTGGAGGATAGCCACCTCGATCGCCGTCCAGATCGGCAGGCCGGTGCCGAAGGTGCGCAGCATGTTGTCGATGTTCTGGCTCTCCAAGAAGAAGGCCTTGCTCTTCTGCTCCGAGGGCCATTTGCCGTTGTATTTGAAGCGGTTGCCTTGCGCGCGCAAGGTGTAGAGCCGGAGCTCGAAGGCACCGAAGAAGACAAGAAGCGCCGCGCAATTGACGGCGAAAAGCCAAAGGATCCAGCCCCAGGCGAGGGTCTTCATGACCGCGGCGTCGGGCAGCACGAAGTGCCACCAGGCCACCGCCGAAAGGGCAAACAGAAGATTGTAGGGCAGGAAATAGTGCGGCAGCCATTTCAGCAGCGCCAGCGGGCGTGGCGGAAAGACGAAGAGCGGCGCGGTGCCGGCCGGTTCGTTGGGGCCCCAGTCGCCACGCTTGTTGCGCTTGCCGTATTTCAGATCGTCCATTGCAGCCTCACGAGTGTTTGCCTCAGAGGGACTGGGAAAGGGTCAGGAAGCGCTCGAACGCGGCGTCATCCATCTCCACCTGATGTCCAGCTTCGGGATAGGAGCCTTCGGCCACGTCGCTGGCAAAAGCCTGGAACGCAGCGATGCGCTTTGCCTGCAGTTCAGCCTCCAGCGCGACAAAGTCGGCGTAGCGCCTGGCATGGCGCGGATAGTGGCCGGTATGCGTGCCGAGCACGTCGCTGGAGAAGAGATATTGCGTGTCGCAGACGGCGCCGCAGCCCATGCCCATGGTGAACAGCGGCGTGGTCCGGGTGATATGATCGGCGAGGCGAACCGGCACCACCTCGACCTCGATGCAAGCCGCCCCGGCGTTCTCAAGGTCCTTCACCGCGCGCAGCACCTTCAGCGCTTCCTCGGCGGTCTTGCCGATGGCGCGGAAATTGGTCCAGGTGGCGCGGTTGGGCACGAGGCCGACATGGCCGGTCACCGGAATGCCTTCCGCCGCCATCGCCTCGATGAAGCGCGGCGAATGCGAGCAATAGACCGCGTCGGCGCCACGGCTCATCATGGCAAAGCCGCGCCGTACCGCTTCGTCGGGCGAGGCGACCGCGCCATGCGGCATGCCGACCGACAGGAAGGCGTGGGGAGCGGCAGCGCGGATCAATTCCAGGTTATGATCGGGCTCGCAGGACAGGATGACGATGTCGCAAGCGACCGCCGCCGCCGCCTCGGCTGGAGTGTCGACATGCAGCTGCTGCCATTTGCGGCTGCCTTTCTGGCTCAGCAGATCGTGTACTGTCAGCCGTCTCGTCACCGGGTGTCCTCCCTTTCGGGCAGACATAACAGCAAGGCCGGCGAGAGGCCTGCGATTCCCTGATCAAATCAGATCAAGGATCGGCTCGTGTCAAAGATTCTCAGGCGTGAAGGTGACGAAGCGGATCGGCGGGTTGTCGATCGGCAGGTCATGCAGGCCGAGCCGCGCCAGCATGAGATCGATGGCGCGGCGCGCCTGAGCCTCCGGCGCTTGGTCGAGCACGACGTCCATCGTGCCCTCGCGCAAGGCGGCGGTGCTGCCTTCGGTCAATTCATGGCCGACGAAGAAAATCTCGTGACGGCGCGGGTGGCTACGCAAGAGCTGGTTGAGAGAGCCATTGCCGCCGCCAGCGTTATAGAAGCCGACGAGATCTGGGCGCCGCCGCAGTGTCTCGGCAAGAAGATCGGCACTTCGGCCGCCGTCGTCATGGCCGAACAGCAATTCGGTGAAAGTGAGATCCTGCCGTGGATGCTCCGCGAGATAGTCCGAAAAGCCGCGGATACGGTCGCGATGCACCTGGTAGATGTGGCTGTGGCACAGAGCGGCGATCGTGCCGGGCCGCTGCTGCATGCCGCTCATCAGATGCGCTGCCATGCGTCCGGCGGCATAATTGTCGATGCCGACATAGTCAGCCCTGGAACCGGGGATCCGCGTCACGACCAAGGCTGTTGGCAACCCCTTGGCTTCGACCTCGGCAAGCGCCTCGCAGATCAGCGGATGATCGGGCACCGCCAGGATCAGCGCACCACGGCGAAGGCCGGGCTCGCGGATTCGTCGAGCGACGGCGACCGGGTCTTCCTCGTCAAGAAATGTCCGGTGCACCGCGATGGTCCGGTCGAGGCTCGCGGCGATACGCTCGAAGGCGCGCGAGAGCCGGGAGAAGAACGTCGAATCCGGGCGAACGAGGATGACTTCGATGCGGATGATGCCGCGATGCGCCTCGGGCAGCCGGCGCGGATAGTCGAGCGAGCGGGCGGCGGCGACGACCTTTTCCACCGTTTCAGACCGGACGCCGCCGCGGCCGTTGAGCACGCGCTCGACCGTCGCCGTGCCGACCCCGGCGCGGAGGGCGATATCGATGAAGGTCGGTTTGGAGATAACGCCCTCGCGCTGATCTGATTTGATCAGGCCTTGGTATCACATATCCCGTCGGAATTCTGCTTTTAGACCAGCTCGGCCATCCGCTGCAGGCACCTGGCCTCGTCGATCGGCCTGCCAAGAGCGGCAAAGCGCGTGGCCGCCTCTTCGAATGCCGCCATCGCGCGATTTTCGCTCCGCTCCGCCCGGCGCAGCACGCCGCGCGCTTCCCAGACAGCGGCAACCCAGGGGCCGCCATTCCACATGCCGGCCACCCGCTCGGCCTCGTCGAGACGCCGGTTGACCTGTTCCACCTCGCCTGCCTCGGCCAGGGCAACCGCCGCTGCCGTGCGGAAGGTCATGGAGCAGGGCTGGCAGATGCCTCCGGCGGACAGCATGCGGTCGCCTTCGTGGATCGTCTCCGCGATCTTCTCGGGCGATGATGCGGCCTTCACCGCCAGGCCCTTGAGGCTGATCAGCAGATGGGGCGCGAGCCATGAGGTTTGCGCGAGCGCCGTGGCGCGCCGGATCAGCCGCCCCGCCTGATATTTCTGCCCGCGCGCCAAAGCGAGTTCCGTCAGGCGCTGCAGCGCGATGACGCGGCCGGCGACGGCGCCGGCCTCGGCATAGAGTTTCTCCGCTTCGGTCAGCAGGCGCTCGGCTTCGCCCAACTGGCCCGAAAAGAGTTCCGCCTCGCCCAGCACGAGTGAGGCCAGGCCACGCCCGACAAGGGAGCCGGCGCCCTCGGCAACCGAAAGCAGTTCACGCGCGGCCGCGCCGATGTCGTGATGGCCCTTGGCGCTGCAGAGGCAGAATTCGGCAAGGCAAAGATGGCCGTCGAAGACGTTGGAGACGAAAGCGGGTTTCGAGCGGACCCATTCGATGAACTCGGCCCGGAACAGTTCGCGCCATCCTCCTTGCATGTGGGCCACCAGCCCGATCAGGGCGCTGGCCTCGCCGACTTCGCGCGCAAGGCCGGCTCCCATTGCCAGCTCGCGGGTTTCCCTGCCGACCTGGCCGGCCTTGGCGAAATCACCGCTTTGCAGATGCAGCAGGCCCCAGGCGAGGGAGGCACGGATACGGTCGCTCAGTCCGACCGGGTCGACCGACGGCACCGCCAATGCCTTTTCGTAGAGTTTCACGGTTTCAGCACCAGGTCCCACGCCAAGGTCGATGCGCAGGCTGTCGCTCAGTTGATTGAACAGCCTGATCGCCTCGGCCCGGTTTCCGGCATCGAGCGCGGCCTGCATCAGGGCGCATTGCGCCTGTTCATCGGCTGGATCCAAGGCAATCAGCCGCTGCCACAGCTTGCCTGCTCGCAGCACCTGGGCGTAGCGCTGCCGCAGCGCCTGGCGAGGGGTCTCGAACCAATCGACATAGGGATCATCGGGCAATAGGTCGCCGCCATAGAGATCCGCAGCGATTTCGCAGACGGCGCGATCGGCGCCGCGCAGCGCAAGCTTGGCGGCGGTCTCGAAGGCCTCGGCGTCGATTTCGAGATCGGCGCCGGAGGCAAGGGCGATCACGTCACCCGCCAGCTCGATCAGATCATGCACTCCCAAGGCGCGCCGGGCGAAGTGGACAGCCTTGCGCAGGTTCGCCCCGGCAGCTTCCGCATCGAGATCGGGCCAGAAGGCCTCCATCACCTGTTCGCGGTGAATGCGGTGCGAACGGGTGACGGCAAGCAGCTTTACCAGCGCCGCGCCTCGGTCACGGCGCCAGGCCGTGGCCGGAATGGCCTGGTCGTCAAGACGGATATTGAACCCGCCGAGCAATTGGATCTGGACGCGCAATCTAGAGCACCCTTTCAGAAATACGGGCTGCCGATCCGCCAGGAATCTAGCCGTCACACGAGCATCGGCCACAGGGAACGCTGGCGGAACATAGGTTGCCTAGTCTGGGCTGGTAGTCAATTCCAACCTCGTACAGGAGATCCAGATGTCGCTTCGTATCGCCGAAATGGCCCCCGACTTCACCGCCGAAACCACTCACGGCCCGATCAATTTCCACGAGTGGCTGGGCACGTCATGGGGCATCCTGTTTTCTCACCCCAAGGATTTCACCCCCGTCTGCACCACGGAGCTTGGCTACATGGCCAAGCTGAAGCCCGAGTTCGACAAGCGCAACGTCAAGATTATCGGGCTCTCGGTCGACCCGGTCGAGCGTCACGCCGGATGGGCGGCGGATATCGCCGAGACCCAGGGCCATGCGCCGAACTTCCCGATGATCGGCGACCCGATGCTGGCGATCGCCAAGCTCTACGACATGCTGCCCGCCACTGCGGGCGACAGCGCGGAAGGGCGAACGGCCGCCGACAACCAGACGGTGCGCCATGTCTACGTCATCGGACCGGACAAGAAGATCAAGCTGATGATCGCCTACCCGATGACCACGGGCCGCAACTTCGACGAGATCCTGCGCGTGGTGGACTCCATGCAGCTCACCGCCAAGCATCGTGTCGCCACGCCGGTGAACTGGCGGCAGGGCGACGACGTGATCATCGCCGGCTCGGTTTCAAACGATGAAGCCAAAGTGCTCTATCCCGACGGCTGGAAGCAGCCCAAGCCCTATATCCGCATCGTCCCGCAGCCTGCCGGCAACGCCTGAGCCTCCCCAAGCGCACAACAGGAAAGGTGATATCATGAAAACCCGCATCCTCATCCTCGGCGCTGGCTTCGGCGGGCTGGAACTCAGCACCTCCTTGTCCGAAGCCCTGGGTGACAGCATCGCTGTCACCCTCATCGACAAGTCTGACACCTTCGTGTTCGGCTATGCCAAGCTAGACCTGATGTTCGGCCGCGCGACCGAGAAGGCCGTGCGGCTGCCATATGCCAACTACGCCAAGGCCGGTGTCACGTTGAAGCGCGAAACCGTTACCGCCATCGATCCCGAACGGCGGCGTGTGACGACGGACAAGGGCGTGCACGAAGCCGATATACTTGTGGTCGCTCTCGGCGCCGACTACGACGTTTCAGGCACGCCCGGTATCACGCTCGGCCGCAACGAGTTCTACTCGGTGCCGGGCGCTGCCCATATGGCGCAGGTGCTGCCCGGCTTTACCAGCGGTCATGCCGTGATCGGCGTCTGCGGCGCGCCTTACAAGTGCCCGCCGGCACCCAGCGAATGCGCCTTGATGCTGCACGACTACCTGACCGAGAAAGGCGTACGCGGCAACTGCCAAATCACCTATGTGAACCCGATGTCGAGCCCGGTGCCGCCTTCGCCTGAAACGTCGAAGGCACTTCTGACAGCCTTCGCCGAACGCGGCATCACCTTTATCCCCAGCGCGCGCGTGGTCTCGGTGGATGAGGGGCGCAAGATCGTAGCGCTGGACAATGGCAGCGAGCTGCCATGCGATCTGTTCCTGGGTGTGCCCAGAAACCGTGCGCCCGACGTGGTTGTCGAGGCCGGCCTGACCGAGGGCGGTTGGGTTACCATCGATCCACGGACACTGGAAACCCGGTTCCCCGGCGTCTACGCGATCGGCGATCTGGCCAATACCGGCGCACCCAAGGCGGGCGTCTTCGCCGAGGGCGCGGCGCGCACTGTCGCCGCGAACCTTATAGCCAAGTTCCGCCATGAGGAACCAACGGCGAAAAACCCGGGCGCGGGGTCCTGCTACATCGAGTTCGGCGCCAACAGGATCGCCAGGGTGGATGTGGATTTCTTCTCCGGCCCGAAACCGACCGGCGCCTTCTACGAACCGTCGGAGGCTTTGCGGGTGGACAAGGAGAAGTTTGGCTCCAGCCGCAGCGCCCGCTGGTTCGGACACTGACGGCGGCGGGCGTTGGCCATCGCCCGCGCCCGCCAGGACTTTCCTAAGCCGGCAACAGCTCCTTGCGCGGCAGCGGCGGGAAGGCGATGGCGATGCCAACCGCGCCGAGGCCGATGATGGCGGAGCCGATGAACAGCCAGTGGTAGCTGGCATAGGCATCGAACACCATGCCGCCGGCCAGCGGGCCGATCGCCATGCCAAGGCTGGACAGCATGGTGGCGGCGCCGAACACCGTGCCGAGAATGCGCTGGCCGAAATATTCGCGCGCCAGCACCGCATAGAGCGGCATGACACCGCCATAGGTGGCGCCGAAGATGACAGCCAGCATGTAGAACTGGTCGAGCTGGCTGATCGAGAGATAGGCGGCGATGACGACCGCCTGAAGCGCGAGCCCGGCAATCAGCACCGGTTTGACGCCCAGCCTGTCGGCGAGCACGCCATAGAGCAGCCGGCCACCGAGGCCGGCAAGGCCCTCGACGCTGTAGATCGATACCGCGGCCATCGGCGCCACGCCGCACAGCATGGCATAGCTCACCATGTGGAAGATCGGC
Organism: Mesorhizobium sp. INR15; assembly: GCF_015500075.1. Lineage (NCBI taxonomy): Bacteria > Pseudomonadati > Pseudomonadota > Alphaproteobacteria > Hyphomicrobiales > Phyllobacteriaceae > Mesorhizobium > Mesorhizobium sp. INR15. Next base: position 2,609,180 of record NZ_CP045496.1, read on the forward strand.
CCGGAATGCGCGGCACAGCAGGCAAAGAAGGTCAGGCCGAGCACGATGAACTGTGGTGAACGCAGCGCCTGCGCCACGGTAAGCCCGCCGCCCTCGGCGACCGGCGCGGAAGCCGCATCGGCGGCGATTGGCTTTGGCGGCTGGCGGACCAGCAGCACCGCCGGCAGCAGCAACACCCAGGCGGTGATGCCGATGTCGAACATGGCGGTGCGCCAGTCATAGGCCGATATCAGCCAGCGCGCGAAGGGCGAGATCGTCATCGGTGCTACGCCCATGCCGGCCGACACCAGCGAAACGGCAAGGCTGCGGTTGGTGTCGAACCAGGCCGTGGTCAGCGCGATCATCGGCGCGAAGAAGGCGCTGGCGGCAAGGCCGACGAGCACGCCATAGGTGAGCTGGAAGCTGAGGAGCGAGCCGGCCTGGCTGGCCAGAACCAGCGCCAGTCCGAGCAACGCAGCACCAATCATCACGACGATGCGGGCGCCGAAGCGGTCCGACAGGGCGCCCCAGGCGAAGCCGCCGAGGCCCATGACGAGGAAGTTGAGCGTCATGGCGCTCGAAATGCCGGCGCGCGACCAATTGGTGTCGAGTGCCATCGGTTCGAGGAAAATCGCCAGCGAAAACATGGTCCCGATGGCGACACAGGACATCAGCGCACCAGCCGCGACGATGACCCAACGATAGGAAAGGTTCATGGTTTTCTCCCATGCCGTAAGGCATTGTTTGACGGCACGGCCTGGCTTGGCCGCACCGCTTGCCTCCGAAGGACGCCGGCGCTTCCCCCGATCCTACAATCTGGTTGCATTTATTATCCAGTCTAAAAACGAAGCGGTTTTCAGGTGATATTGGCTGGATCGCAGGCGGTCGCGTTGTCATCGGCGGATAGCATCAGAATTATTGGACGGCCAAAGGCGGCCAGACAGCTCTACAGGCGCTGCGGCCACTGTTGAGCTGCGTGTATGACGGTGAGGATTTCGATGGTTCCCTCGTTCAGGCGGTAGGCGACGATATAGGGAATATCGGCCAAGACGAGCTCTCGCGTCGCCTTGACGCGCCCAACGCGGCCCATGGCCGGTTGTTCGGTCAGCAGTTCCGCCGCCGACACGATGCGGGCGATGACACGAGCGGCCGCCTCTGCGCTGTCTTTCTCGATATGCGTGCCGATCTCGTCGAGCCGAAGCAACGCCCGCCTGGTCCAGCGGATCGTCCTGCGGCTCATGATTGGCCGGAGGGCCTGACGTGTTTCGCGATCACCGCGGCCAGCTCCTGTTCGCTGGCAAACTCGCCGCGCTCGGCCTCCGCCATTCCGGCCTCTATCTCGGCGAGTTGCCACTCCTGGCGGGCGACAAAATCCTCAATGGCTTGCGCTGCCACATAGGAGCGCGAGCGATCGAGCTTTTCGGCAAGCTGGTCGAGCCTGGTTGTCGTATCGTCGGGAAGGCGTACCGTAAAAGCAGTCATAATCACCACCTTGGTTCATTGTGAATATTGATGAACCAAGGTGGTTCGTCAAGGTTCCCCATACTTGCGCCGACAGGTGGCGGGACTCGCCGGACATTTCACCGAAAGCAAAAAAGGCAGGCGCCGGGGCGCCTGCCTTTTTAGTTGGATATTGCCTAGTGCTTACGCGGCGACAGCAATCTGTTGGGTCGCGGCCACCACGGCGTCGACCTTGGCGGTCGCCTTGGCGAGCGCCGCGGTCACCGCGTCAGGGCCCATGCCGACACCTTCGATGCGGATGACGTCGACATCGGTCATGCCGATGAAGCCGAGCACGCTGCGCAGGTAAGGGATCGCATGATCCATCTGTACGGCAGCGCCTTCCGAATAGATGCCGCCGGAGGCGAGCACGATATAGACCTTCTTGCCGGTGACGAGACCCTTGGGGCCGTTCTCGCCATAGCTGAAGCTCTTGCCGGAGCGGGCGACGTGATCGACCCAGGACTTCAGCGTCGAGGAAATGTTGAAGTTGATGAAGCCGGTGGCCAGGATGACGGTGTCGGCGGCAAACAACTCTTCAAGTGCCGCATCGGAAACACCGACCACTTCGGCCTGACGCTGGGTGCGGGCTTCAACCGGGGTGTAGATGCCGCTCGCATAGTCCGCATCGATATGCGGCAGCGGGTTGGCGACAAGGTCACGCACGACAAGCGTGGCCGACGGATCGGCGGCGACAAGCTTTTCAGCGAATTCGGTGGCGATGCGGGTCGAGTGCGAGGCATTGCCGCGTGGGCTCGAGGTGACGAGAAGGATGGACATGGTGGGCTCTCCAGATTGGAATGAATTGTCCAGCCAGATATGGAGTTCTCGACCCATTTGAAAAACTGGTATAATTTACATATGATCCATCCAGAAAGTGGATATGACGATGCAGCCCAATCCCACGCTTGACCAGCTTCAGATCCTGGTGACCGTCGCCGAAACCGGCAGTTTCTCGGCCGCCGGACGCAAGCTCAACCGGGCCCAGTCCGTGATCAGCTATGCCATCGCCAATCTGGAGGCGCAGCTCGGGCTGAAACTGTTCGAGCGCGACGGCACGCGGGAGCCGCAGTTGACCGGGATCGGCCGGGCGATGCTGGAAGACGCACAGCGCATGGTCGGCGTGCTGCAGCGCATCCGCTCGCGCGTCGATGGTTACCATCAGGGGCTGGAGGCCGAGGTTGCCTTGGCGGTCGATGTGGCGCTGCCTTCGCCAGTGCTGGTGAGGGTGCTGAAAGCCTTCGAGGCGCAGTTTCCGACGGTGACGCTGCGATTGCATATCGGCACGCTCGGCCTCATCCCCGACCTCGTCGTCAATGGCCAGGCCGATCTCGGCATCGGCGGCCTGCTCGGCGATGTCGATGTGCATCTTGTGCGCATCGGCTTCATGTCGATGGTGCCTGCCGCGGCGCCACACCATCCCTTGGCGCTGCTGCCGAAACCGGTCGCTCTTGAGGATCTGCGCGAACACACGCAGCTTGTTGTCACCGATCAGTCGGAGCGGACGCGCGGGCATGATTACGGCGTCTTCGCCTACCGCACCTGGCGGCTCACCGACATGCGAACCAAGCATATACTAATGCGTGAGGGGCTTGGCTGGGGCGGCCTGCCGCGATGGCTGATTGCCGAGGATCTGGCAAAAGGCCGGCTGGTGGAGCTCGACCTCGAGCCTTTCAAGGAAGTCAGTTCGCCTATGTTTGCCATGCACCGCAGTGACCGCAGCCCGAAGCCGGCGGCGGCGTGGCTTGTCGAGCAGTTCAAACGGGAACTCGGCTCTTTCAACGAGTTCGAGCCGAACGAAATGCCCGAGGAAGAACCAAAGCTTTACAATGAGCCGGGCCCTGTCGGCTGACGGTCTGAAGCGCGCTCAAGGCTGCATCCGCGGTTCGACTATGCGCGGGACAATCCATCAAACAGCGCCATGAGAACGGCGCGATAGTCTTCGCTTGAACCGCCGGCTTCGATAGCCAGAGCCGCCCGGTCAAAAGCCGAGGCGAGCAGCATGGTCAATGCTTCCGGCGGCAGCTTTTTCATCGACCCCGATCGCATGGCCGCGACAAGACCTTCGCGCAGCGAGCGGTTGCCGTGGCGGTTGTCGATCGCGTCCATGCCGGCGCGGCCAAGTACCGCCGGTCCGTCAAGCAGCAGCAGCCTTGTGCGGCCTGGCGCGCGCATCGCGGTCAGATAGGCGTCCGAGCCGGCGATCAGTGCATCGCGGGCATTGAGCGCGGGTGGCGATGCCTTTTCGATCTCGCGCGCCACCGCTGCCGCCTCCTGCTCGACCACGGCGCCGAACAGGGCCTGCTTGTCGGCGAAATGGTGATAGAGCGCGCCCCGGGTGACGCCGGCGGCGGCGACGATCTCCGGCGTGCCGGTCTCGGCATAGGATTTTTCCGTGAACAGCTTCCGCGCTGCCGCGATGAGATCGGCGCGCGTCGCTTCGGTGCGATCACGGTTGGAACGGCGCCCGGATTCCTGTTGCATACATGCAGCCTGTATGTTAATTCAGGTTTACATGCAGACTGTATGTTGTTTGGCAGGAGAAGGAAAGATGAAGACCACGAGCTACTACCCGGTGCTGATGACCGGAGACGTCGCCGGCACGGCGGCTTTTTATGTCAGGCATTTCGGCTTCCGGCCGCTGTTTGAAAGCGACTGGTACGTGCATCTGCAGTCGACCGACAATAAGCGCGTCAATCTCGGCATCGTTCAGGGCGACCATGAGACGATCCCGGAAGAGGGGCGGGGCCGCACGTCGGGCCTGTTGATCAATTTCGAGGTCCGCGACCCGGACGCGGTCTATGAAAGGGTGCTTGCCGCCGGCCTGCCAATTCTGCGCAGCTTGCGCGACGAACCGTTCGGCCAGCGCCATTTCATCACCAGGGATCCGAATGGCGTGCTGATCGATGTGATCAAGCCGATCCCGCCAAGCGAGGAATTCCTGGCGCAGTATGCGGAAGGCGCCGCCGGCGCCTGAGCGGCGCTGCGCTGGCAGGAACTGTCGGCAGATTTAGCGTGAAGGTCTGCAACGCTTGGCCGGCCGCGCCTCGCCGCTCTAAGGTGGATCAGCAATCTGGACCGTTCCCATGCCCAAGATATGCCTCGTCCGTGCGCCCACCAACCTTGGCCTTCGCCCTTTGCGGCCAGGCCATATCCCCGGGACGTGGCGTGCGCCGCGGGCATTGAGCGAGGCGGGGCTCATTGAAGTGCTTTCACCGTCGAGCGTGATCGATCTCGAGCGGCCTGCCTACAGCACCGAACCGCAGCCGGGCACGCGGCTGCGCAACGGCCCCGCGATCCGCGGCTTTTGCCTGGAGCTGGCGGATGTCGTTGCCGACGCGCTCCGGCGCGGCGAGTTTCCGCTGATCATCGGCGGCGACTGCACCGTGCTGCTCGGCGCCTTGGCGGCGGCGCGGCGCACCGGTCCCTTGTCGCTGGTGCATGTCGACGGTCACAGCGATTTCCGCCATCCCGGCAATTACGATGTCAACGCGGTCCTCGGTTCCGCAGCCGGCATGGATCTCGCGCTCGCCACCGGACGCGGCGAGGCGTTGCTGACCGAATGGCCGGGCATTGCCGGGCCACTCGTCGCGGACGAACACGTGGTCCAGATCGGCGAGCGGGAAAGCCGCGACGCCGATTTCGCCTGGCCTGACATCAATGTCACCGCCATGACGCTGATCGATGTTTTTGCCGCGCGCGATCTCGGCGCGGCCAAGGTTCTGGAGAAGACCCGTGCGGTGCTGGCTCGAAGCGGCTTGCCTTACTGGCTGCACCTCGACATCGATGTGCTCGACCAGACAGTGATGCCGGCGGTGGATTCGCCGGGCAGTCCCGGTATCGACCCGGATGATCTCGTTGTCATCCTTGCCGGGTTGGTTACCGACCCGCAGTGCGTCGGCATGGACGTGACGATCTTTGATCCCGACCTCGATCCGACTGGCGAACTGGCGGCGTTGCTGGTCTCGCTGATTGGCCAGGTGTTCGCCGCAGGATAGGGCTCAGCTTGCTCTCGCCACCGGCGTCACCGCGATCTGACTGATGCCGGTGCGGCGCACGACGGTGCACAACGTCTCGCGGCCGATGCGCTCGGCGTCGAGCATGCGCACGAGATCGTCGACGCCGGTCACCGGGCGGCCGTCGATGGCGGCGATGATATCGCCTTCCTTCAAGCCGGCCTTGGCTGCGGGGCCGTCTTTTTCGACGCTGCGCAGGCGCACCGCCGTTTTGCTCGCCACATGGGACAGCAAGGCAGCGCGTCGGGGCAGGTTGGTGGTGTCGCCGGAGATGCCGATGAAGGCGCGGCGCACGCGGCCAAAGCGGATGATCTCCGAAATGACGAAATTGGCTGTGTTGGAGGCGACCGCGAAGGCGATGCCTTGTGCACCATGGATCATGGCGGTGTTGACGCCGATGACCTCGCCCGCCGACGACACAAGCGGTCCGCCGGAGTTGCCGGGGTTCAGCGCTGCGTCGGTCTGGATGACGTCGTCGATCAGCCGGCCGGTCGAGGCGCGCATCGAGCGGCCAAGCGCGGAGACGACGCCAGCGGTGACGGTCCATTCGAAGCCGAACGGGTTGCCGATGGCGATGGCGATCTGACCGCGCCGCAGCCGCTTGGAATCGCCCAGCGGCGCGACATCGGTGAAGCTGCCGTCGGCACGCACCAGGGCAATGTCGGTATCGGGGTCGCGGCTGAGCACGCGGCCCTCGCTGGATGAACCGTCGGGCATCGAGACGCGCACCGTCTTGGCATCGCCGACGACATGGAAATTGGTGACGACGAGGCCGTCCGGCGCGATGACGAAGCCCGAGCCGTGGCCACCTTGGCCGCCGACGCGTTCAATGCGGCAGACGGCGGGGCCGATACGGTCGACCGCGTCGGCCACCGTCTCCGAATAGGCGTCAAGCAGGGTGTCGTCGGACTGTAGTCTTTGAGCGGCGAGGGCCATCGGTCAGGTACCGTGTGTTTCCACCAAGCGATGACTATATGTGCGGAGCGGTTCGATTGGCCGCGACCTGACCAGATGGCCAGTCAAGCCAGCAACTAGCCGTCAGGCGAGTACCTCCGAGCGCGCTGTCGAGCGATATCTGGGGCATGAGAGAAACCCAGGAGACCAACATGAGCGATTTCAACCTGAGTGCATTTTCCGAGGCGATCGCCGATCTGGCCGCCGAGGCGGCACCCGCGACGGCGAGCTTCGTCACGCATCACCACCGCACGGCCAGCGCCTTCCACTGGCGTGACGGCTATTTCGTCACCGCCGAGGAGGCCGTCGAGACCGGCGAGGAGATCGAACTGACGCTGGCTTCCGGCGAGACGGTGAAGGCCGAACTCATTGGCCGTGATCCTTCGACCGGCGTTGCCTTGCTGAAACCCGCTGGCGCTGCCAATGCCGTGTCGCTGGCCAAGGCGGATGCGGTGCGGCCGGGCAATGTCGCGATCGCGATCGGCAACAGCGCCGGCTCGGCGCTGGCGGTTTCGGGTTCGGTTGGCGAGGTCGGTCCCGCCTGGCGCTCGATGCGCGGCGGCACGATCGACCGGCGCATCAATCTGGCGGTTGGCGCCGGCGGACGTTTCGAGGGCGGGCCGGTGCTCGACGCCAAGGGCGCGCTGATCGGCATGCTGCTGTTTGGGCCGCGCCGGCGCGCGCTGGTCATGCCTTACGAGACCATCGAACGGGCGGTGGCGACCCTGCGCGAGAAGGGTCACGTCGCACGGGGCTATCTCGGCGCCGGCCTGCATCCGGTGCGCGACCGCGACGCGCATGGCGCGATGGTGATGAGCCTCGACGACAATGGTCCGGCCAAGGCCGCCGGTTTGCATCTCGGCGACATCATCGTTTCGTGGAATGGCGAGGCGGTGCATGGTCCGCGCGACCTTATCCGCAGGCTTGGGCCGGACAGTGCCGGCGCAACGGTGACCTTTGGCGTCCTGCGTCAAGGCGAGCAGCGCGATGTCGCGCTGGCCATCGGCGAAAAGCCGCTCAGCTGAGGCGATCGATGGACGCGGTCATGGCAGGTGAAATCATGGAAAGCGGCATCACCGCGCGGCAGCTGGTTGTGCTGGTCGCGGTTGGTGACGCCGCGCGCGCCGAGCATCTGTCGGCATCGCTTGCCGCGACCGAAGATCTGCTGCCGGTGGTGACCGGCAGTGGCGTGAGAGCCGATGTCGTCATCACCGATGAGGCTCTCAGCACCGAGGCGGCAGGGAATGCTGTTATGACGCCTCAGGTGCTGTTGTCCGCGCGTCCAGATCTGGAAAAGGCGGCGGGGCCGATTTTTGCCGTGTTGCCCGCAGGGGCCGATCACGCCTTGATCGCCGCCGCCGCGAGGCTGGCCGCTGCCGGTTATCGCGTCTCCAGCGACAGCGGCGCCGTCCCTGATCGACATGATGGTTTCCATGACGCTGGCGGCGACGGGCTGTTTGACGAAGACCATCCCGATGATGACGCTGGTGCCCGCCCGGCGCTGTCGCCACGCGAGGCGGAAGTGCTCGCACTCTTGGCCGAAGGCGCACCCAACAAGGTGATCGCGCGGCGGCTCAACATTTCCGTGCATACGGCGAAGTTCCACGTTGCGGCGATCCTGATCAAGCTCGGCGCCGCCAACCGCACCGACGCCATCGCCATCGCCATGCGGCAGGGCCTGGTGCTGGTTTAAGCCCCTTGTCCTACCTTCCCTTGGCCGACGTTGCGTAACCCTTATCCAAGCGCGTCGGGCCTTGCGCTGCGCTTCCGCGCCGCGCAAGGATTGCGCTGGTCACATGCAAGGGAGGATGCCAAGCACATGTCGCTCAAGGGAAAGACGCTGTTCATCTCCGGTGGGTCGCGCGGCATCGGGCTGGCGATCGCGCTGCGGGCCGCGCGCGACGGCGCCAATGTGACGATCGCGGCCAAGACCGCAGAGCCGCATCCGAAGCTGCCGGGCACGATCTATAGTGCCGCCGAGGAGATCGAGCAGGCTGGCGGCAAGGCGTTGCCTGTGCTGTGCGATATCCGCGAGGAAGGGCAGGTGGCCGAGGCCGTTGCGAAGACCGTCGAAAAGTTCGGCGGCATCGACATCTGCGTCAACAATGCCAGCGCCATCCAGCTCACCGGCACGCTGGAGACCGACATGAAGCGCTACGATCTGATGCATCAGATCAACACGCGCGGCACGTTCCTGGTCTCCAAAATGTGCATTCCACACCTGAAGTTAGCTCAAAACCCTCACATTCTGAATCTGGCGCCGCCGCTCGACATGAAGGCCAAGTGGTTCAAGAACCATGTTGCCTACACGATGGCCAAGTTCGGCATGTCGATGTGCACGCTGGGCATGAGCGCCGAGTTCGCCAAGGACGGCATCGCCGTCAACTCGCTGTGGCCGATCTCGACCATCGACACCGCGGCCATCCGCAATCTGCTGGGCGGCGCGACTGTGGCGGCGATGAGCCGCTTGCCCGACATCATGGCCGATGCCGCGCACGCGATCTTCATGCGGCCCTCGCGCGAGGCGACCGGCAACTTCTACATCGACGAGGAGGTGCTGCGCGCCGAGGGCGTCAGCGATTTCTCGGCCTATGCGCCGGGCGCGACCGGGGCGCTGGCCGGCGACTTCTTCGTGCCGGACGAGGTGTTCGCCAATTCCGATACGAAGATCAAGACAGCCTTCTAGATGTGCCTGGGATAGTCCATGCGCTAGGCTGGCCCCCTACTCCTCGTCCTTCTTGCCTTTGCTCAGGCCCATAAGCCGATCGATATAGGCCAGCATGAAGGCCGAGACGACGAAGGCGAGATGGATGATGGTCAGCCACATCAGCTGGTCGGTGGTGTAGGAGGACGAGTTCAGGAACACCTGCAAAAGGTGGATGGACGAGATGGCAACGATGGTCGAGGCGACCTTGACCTTCAGCGACCCGACATCGATCGTGCCCAGCCAGTGGACGCCGCCATCCTGGTCGTCGAAGCGGCTGACGAAATTCTCGTAGCCCGAGATGATGACCATCACCACCAGCGAGGCGACCAGCGCCGCATCGATCAGGCCCAGCATCTTCAGGATGGTGTCGGTGTCACCGAGCGTGAAGGCCATGGTGACGAACTCATAGAGCTTCTTGCCGAACGATAGCGCGTAGATGGCGAGCGCCACGCCGAGCCCGAGGTAAAAAACCACAAGCAGCCAGCGCGAAGCGAGAATGATCGATTCGACGGCGAGTTCGAGGCGCTTCATGGGCTGGTTCCGGTTGGGTGCTCGTGCTGTAGCGGAGCCCGTATTTCTGTCAGCCCGGCACTGTTTGCAAGACAAAAAACCCCGCCGGGAGGGCCGGCGGGGCTCAATGCGTCCCGCTGGAGTCGGGACGGGGCAGGGAACGCCCTGTCCAGAATCTGGGGTGGGTGCGGCGGCGATTCAATGAGCCGGCTCTGGTGTCGATACAATTCTTGTTGAAGCGGAACCTGTCCGCGATCCTGCCCATCCCGGTTTTGCCGGGATGGGCTTTTTCCTGCCGACCTGATTCCAGAAGCTGTCTCAAGCCGCTGGAAAGCCAGATCATTTGTTGCTGGCCACCGGCGCCACCAGCGAGGTGATGCGGCGGATGGCGACGCGCCGGTTCTCGCGGTTCGGCGCCTGCGTGTTGACCTTCAGATACTCCTCGCCATAGCCTTGCGTCGTCAGGTTCTCCGGCGGAATGCCGAAGGCATTTGTGAGAGCCTCCGCAACCGACTCGGCGCGGCGGTCCGACAGCGCCAGGTTGGCCACCGGCGTGCCGACAGCATCGGTATGGCCTTCGATCAGGAAGGTCTCGGCCGGGTTCTTCTTCAAGAGCTTCTCCATGGCGCTGGCGACGCCGTCGAGTTTCTGCACCTCGGTGTCGGAGATCGAGGCCGAGCCGAATTCGAAGTTCAGCGTGTCGAGATCGACGCGGCGTGCGATGTCGCGCACGCGGGCAGAACGCTTCACCTCATCGATCGAATAGAGGCGCTGGACCTTCTCCACCGGCGGCTGTTCGAGGAAGTCGTAGTAGTCGTCCGGGCTTTCGATATCCTCGGAATCAAGGATGTACTGGCGACGCGGAATGGTCAGCCGCATCGGCGGCAGGTCGTCGCCGGGATCGCGCCAGTCGCGGACATCCTCATAGTGCCGCTCGTCGACATAGCTCAGCACATATTCGCGGCCATCGGGCGTGATGCGTGAACGCTGGATGACATCGCCGTTGCGGTTGCGGATGGTCACGATCTGGTTGCCGTTGTCGCGAACCACGGTCTCTCGGCTGCGCCCGCCCGACAGATCCTCGTAGTAGACGTCCTTGGCGCCACGATTCATGCGCGGGCTGTCATCGCTCTCGACGATCGTCTGGTTGTTGAACTGGATGATGATGCGGTTGCCGATCTGCTTGAGCACGTCGGCGCCCTCGGGGCGGCGGCGGTCGCGGATGTTCTCTTCGGGCGCGCGATCGATACGCTTGCCTTTCTCCTCCGTTACCGGGACGAGTTTTTCAGGCTTGATCTCTTGCTGGGCTGCCTTGTCGTCGGTCGGAGGCGGCCCCTGATCGACCGGCGCAACAACCGGCTTCTGGCCCTGATCGCCATTCTGCTGGCCATCCTGGTTACCGTGCTTCTTGCCTCCGCCTTCCTTGCTGCCTTGACCTTGGCCACCCTTGTCCTTGCGCTCGGCATCCTTCTGGCTGTCCAGAATGGGGGCGGCGTTCGGATCGGCCGGCGCTTCGCCTTGCACCGGCTTTTCACCAGCGGGAGCGGGTTTCGTGGCATCGGCCGGTTTTTCGCCGGCGGCAGGCTGCTCACCAACGGCGGGTTTTTCGCCAGCGGCCGGCTGTTCGCCGGTCGCGGGCTTTGCGCCATTGGCTGGCTGTTCGCCAGTCGCCGGCTGCTCGCCATTCGCGGGCTGTTCAGCTGCCGGTTTCTTGCCATGCTTTTTCATCTTGTCCTGAGGCTGCTCGCCCTGTGCCGGCTGCTCGGCAGCCGGGGCCGGTTCGGCCTTCGGCGTCACGTCCCCAGCGGGAGCTTCCTTCTTGGTCTGTGCCGGGGCGACTTCCGGCTTGACTGCCGGCGCAGCCTCGGCTGGCTCAGCCTTCTGATCCTGCTTGTGCTTCTTGCCGGGCTTTGCTTCGGCGGGCTGATTATCGTTGGCTGGTTCGGCCTGGCCTGCGGGTGCTGCTTCAGCTGGCTCGGCCTGTTGCTGATCATGCTTCTTCTTGCGCGGCTTCGGCTGCTGCTCCTCGGTGGCCGGTTGCTCGGCAGGCGCTGCTTCCGCTGGCGCGGATTCGGTCTGCTGTTGCTGATCGCGCTTCTTCTTACGCGGTTGCTCCTCGGCAGCCGGGGCAGCCTGCTCGGCGGGGGCGGATTCGGTCTGCTGTTGCTGATCGCGCTTCTTCTTGCGCGGTTGCTGCTCCTCGACGGCCGGGGCAGCCTGCTCGGCGGGGGCGGACTCGGTTTGCTGCTGCTGATCGCGCTTTTTCTTGCGCGGCTGCTGTTCCTCGGCGGCAGGTGCAGCCTGCTCGGCGGGAGCGGATTCGGTCTGCTGCTTCTTCTTGCGTGGCTGCTCCGCCTCTGCCGGGGCTGCTTCGACGGGCGCCGCCTTCTGTTCGGGCTCAGCCTTCTTTTCAGGTTTCTGTTCGGGTTCAGCTTTTGGCTTTTGCGCGCAGGCTTCGGCCGATTCCCCTTCGGCGCAGGCGGCCTGTGCCAGAACGAACGGGGCTGACGTGCGCTGGGCCGGGCCGAATGCGGCATTGCCTTGCAGCGGGTACGCGCCCAACGGCGCGGATGCCATCAGCAGGCCAAGGGCGGTGCCTGCCAGAATCCGTGGTTGGCGTTTCATCGAAAATTCTCCTTGTGGGGTCCCATCCTTGGCCCAAACCGCTAATAGCCGGATTGGTTCCAGTTTGGCATGGCTAGCGGCCCGAGAGGGCGATTGGTCGGCATTTTGAAGGCAACTTCGTGTCATTCGTCCGATGCTGGCCGAATTCAGGCCGTTCTGGTGCTTGACCTTGTTGCCGGCCGGGGCCACATCCCGACAATGGAAACGCCATTCTGGAAAACCAAGACGCTGGAGGCGATGAGCCCGGCCGAGTGGGAATCGCTCTGTGACGGCTGCGGCAAATGCTGCCTGTCGAAGCTCGAGGACGAGGATACGGGCGAAATCTACTGGACCAGCGTCGGCTGTCGCCTGTTCGATGCCGAGACATGCCGCTGCTCGGACTATGCCAACCGCCTGGCGCGCGTTCCCGATTGCGTCGGGCTGACGCCACAGAACGTGCGCACCATCAGCTGGTTGCCCGGCACCTGCGCCTACCGGCTGGTGGCGGAGGGCCGCGACCTCTACTGGTGGCACCCGCTCCTGTCGGGCAGCGCCGAGACAGTGCACGAGGCCGGCATTTCCATGCGCGGCCGGGTCACCGCCAGCGAAACCGATCTGGCCGAGCCGGAAGATTATTTTGATTATATGCTGGACGAAGAGCCATAAGGCTTGCATGGCGTCGAGCTACCAGGGCTCGCAACTGAGACAACGAATACTGACAGTTTAGTCCTGTCGCCGCGCGGGGAGGAACCAGGCGCGCTGCTGATCGTTCGAGGATCATTCGCAGGCTGCCGTAAGTGTTTCGAAAGGCCAGGAAATTCCCTTTTCCCGCCACATGAACCGGACATGAACGCCGGGTTCGTAAATAGTTCAGACAGGCAAGCGCATTCTCTCGTCATCGGTTCAAGAGGACGGGCGAAAGCCCGCAAGAAGGAGAGAAGACAATGTTCAACACGATCAAGACGGCAGCCCTTTCGGCCCTGGTCGGTCTCGGCACGCTTGCAGCCGTTCCCGCCCATGCGGACAGCCTGTATCTCGGCTTTGGCAACAACAACGACCAGCGCTTTGGCGTCTATCAGGGCGACAACAGCGACTACCGCGATCGCCGTGATGACCGCCGTGGCGACTGGCGCCGCGGCTGCTCGCCGGACCGCGCCCTCGACAAGGCCGAGCGCATGGGCCTCTACCGCGCCCGCATCGTCGACGTCAGCCGCCGTACGGTGAAGGTCGTGGGCCGTCAGGATGGCGACCGCGTTGTGATCGTGTTCGCCAACGAGCGCGGTTGCCCGATTATCTACCGCTGAACCATTCGGAGGCTGGTCTCCGCCGGAACCAGCCTGGAGGCATGATTTTCCATGAAAATCAGCCTGCGCGCGATCCGCTGCAAGGACGAGCCTGGAGGCATGATTTTCCATGAAAATCAGCCTGGAGTAGTACGAGCCCCTCCGCCCTGGAGTGCGCGGCTCAAACAAAACCCCGCGAGAGCAATCTCGCGGGTTTTTCATGCGCGGAAATCACCGGAACGGGTCCGTGGCCGAGACGGGCTCGGCCACGTTCAGACGTTACTTAAGCTCGAACGTGACAGTGACCTGGACGTTGTAGGAATTTTCGCCGGCCTGCGTCGGCACAGCCGCACCGGCGGCGGCATCGAAGGCTTTGGCGTTGATCGCCATGGGCGGCGGCGCGATGTTCTGGTCGTTGATTTCCAGCACCCTACCGATGCTGACGCCAGCGGCCTCGGCCAGCGTCTTGGCCTTGGCCACCGCGTTGGCCACCGCCTTCTTGCGGGCCTCGGTGATGGTTGCCGCCGGATTGTCATTGGTGAAGGAAATACCGCCGCCCTGGTTGACGCCGAGCGATACCGCCTTGTCGAGAATCTCGCCGGTCTTGTCGATGTCGCGCACGCGCACCGCAAGCGTGTTGGTCACCTGGTAGGCGACAAGCTCGGCATCCTGGCTGCCATCCGGCTTGTTGGTGTAGTTGTAGCGCGGATTGATCTGGATGCCCGATGTCTGCAGGTCGCGGTCCTTGATACCGGCTGCCTTCATCGCCGCGATCACAGCCGCCATGGCGTCGTTGTTGGCATCAAGTGCCGCGCGCGCGGTCTTGGCCTCGCGCATGACGCTGAGCGACAGCAGCGCCAAATCAGGAGGAATGGTTGCCTCGCCTTCGCCTGAAACGATGATGCGGGGCGGTGTCTGCGAATCAGTGGCTCCAGCCATCGCCGGAAAAGCGATTGCAGCGGCGAGCGCTAGGGGCAAAAAAACATTTTTGGTCATGAAAATCTCCTTGGTCCGCGATCCAGTCGCAAGGGTCGAGTAGGGCGCGATTATGGGCTGATTTGGGCGATCTCCGAGAGCCTGTCGAGAAAGCCTTGTGCCGGTGAAGGAAAAACATTAATCCAGCCCGCGTGGGGCCTGTAGCTCAATGGTTAGAGCCGGCGGCTCATAACCGCTTGGTTGGGGGTTCGAGTCCCTCCGGGCCCACCAATTACCCTTCCCCACAAATCCCCATACGTCCCAAATAGAGGCTGAAAGCCTTGCAAATCAAGGTGATGACTTCCCGATGCGTCCCAATGCATCTCTGTACATCCAGTTAGCGGCTGTGGTATCGAATGTGGTATTGAATTTGAGGATACCACAGAATGCCGCTTTCAGACGCAGCCTGCCGGAACGCGAAGCCCGCCGAAAAAGACTACAAGTTGACTGATTCCGGGCGCCTATACCTCTTAGTGAAGCCCACGGGATCGAAACTGTGGCGAATGAACTACTCGTTCGCCGAGAAGCAAAAGACCCTTTCAATCGGGGTCTATCCCGGCGTCGGCCTCGGGGATGCGCGGAAAGCGCGCGACGCCGCAAAGTCCAAACTCGCAAAGGGGATTGATCCTTCCGGTGGCCATGTCGTCTCGGACGACCGAAAGTTTCGAGCGGTGGCAAAGGCGTGGTTCAACAGTCGCGCCACCGGATGGGTATCGTCGTACTCAGAGCGCATTTGGGCCAGGCTGGAAGATGACGTGTTTCCGGCTATCGGCGATGACGACGTGGCTGAGATCGAGCCGTCAGCGGTGTTGAAGATGCTGCGCACCGTGGAGGATCGCGGCGCCTTGGAAATGGCAAAGCGGGTGCGGCAGACTGTGAGCAGCATTTTCCGGTTCGCCGTGGCTGACGACAAAGCCAAAGTCGATCCGGCCGCGCCACTTGCCGATGCCATGAAGACGAACCCTCGGCAGAAGCACCGGGCCGCGCTGCGTGAGGATGGTTTGACAGATTTCTTCAAACGGCTGCACGCTTACGACGGCGAGAAGGCTACTCGACTCGGAATTGAAATCGTCGCGCATACGTTCGTTCGAACAGGAGAGATCAGGTTCGCCAAGTGGACGGAATTCGGGGAAGACCGCTGGCGGATACCGGAAGACAGAATGAAGATGCGCAAGGAGCACCTGGTGCCGCTCACGCCGCAGGTCTTGAAGCTGCTGGAACAGTTACGAGAGGAGTCAAACGGCAGTGAGTGGCTTCTGCCAGGTGTCGAAGGCTACAAGCCGATCTCAGAGAACACGCTGCTGTTTGCACTCTATAGGATGGGCTACCACTCGAAAGCCACCGTCCACGGGTTCCGAAGCACGGCATCGACGATCCTGAATGAAAGCAACCTCTGGCGGCCTGATGCTATCGAGCGGCAGCTTGCGCACGTTCCGCAGAACGAGGTCAGGGCAGCCTATAATGCGGCTCTCTATTGGGACGAGCGGGTTCGAATGATGAACTGGTACAGCAATTTTCTGTTGTCCAAGGACACCGATCTGACTGACCTATTGGGATGAATGACGGGTGCGAGCGGCGCGGATTCGAACCGCGCGTTCTTACCCCAAAGGCCCGTCCTACCATTAGACGACGCTCGCATATGGAAACGACTTGGCCCGCCCGGTTGATGCGCTTGCTAAATCGCCACTCAGTGGCGCCAGGGGCTCGCACCCTGCCTCACAAGACTGACAGCGGGCCAAGTCGTTTCTGATCTGACGCTCACACCACTCTTAGTGGAACGAACTATCCATCGTTATCGTGTTCAGCGTTAGACCTCTTTTTGCCGGTCTTTGCCGGCTGTCATCGGTTTACCCTTTCGGGTCGTCGGCCTATTGCTGCATTGTGCAGACTTAGCATTGGCCTACATGGGGCACCCAACCGAAACCCGCGCTCCGTAGGCGGCATTACCCGCCGAATTCATGGTCGCCTCCCTCGATAGCTGAAGGTCGTCTCGAACTCAATGTTTCACTTTTATCGTGTTTCTCCTTGATTGTCACGTTAAAAGTGATTATCAAGTTGGCAGCACTCGGAGACGTGAACAATGGAACAAGACGGTTTGCTGCGACTGCCCCAGGTGATTGGCCTGACGGCGCTTTCACGCAGCGAGATTTACCGAAAGATCGCGGCAGGGACATTTCCCAAGCAGCGCCGGCACTCCCACAAGGTAGCCAGGTGGAGCAAGCTTGAAGTTGACGCCTGGGTGGCGGACTTTCTCCGTGCAGCCTAGCGAGGACATAGCCGACCTGATCGCCGAGGCCGTGGCACAAGGTCGGGTGACGCGCCTTCCGTTCGGCTACACAGTGATCTCTCGAAATGATGTCGGCGCATCAATCCATCCCGAACTCTGTGGATGCGGCGGTGAGGTTTCTCGCGCCCCGTTCCTCGACGAACTGGACGGGGACTCTGAACGTGAGTAGGCTTAACCAAGAAATTGCAGCGGCGATTGAAGGGCGACTGCACGCCACTAGGCATCTGTCACGCACAGCTTTCCACATCCAAGCGGGTTGTACCCATGAGATCGTGGCCGAGACTGCTTACAGATCGTCCGGTTTGTCGGCGCGCCGTATCTGTCTGCACTGTCGTCTCGAAGAAGAAGGCTCGCACTGGAGCGGCGGCAGCACCTGGTCACGACACGACTACGGCAAATCCATCCTTGGAAACACGAGTGAGCGCATAGTCACCAACGTCGATCGCGACCAGTTCTATGCGCTTCGACTTCCAGTCGAGGTGGCCGAATGAGTGACGACGATCTGTCGGACCTGCTCGGCGATGAGCCTGTCTCCGCGCCGCGCCCGAGACGCGGAAGGCCGACGCGTGAAGAAGCCGCAGCCAAGTTGCAGGCGCAGGCGCTTGCCGCTCTGCCCCACTACACGGAATTCCGGCGCCCGGTTGGCGTGACATTCTTCGCCGATATCCTCGGCGCGCAGCCCAAACAAATTCAGAAGCGACTCGAGCGCTGCCCCGTTGACTCGTGGAAGTCCCACGGCGGCAAGCCTCATCCAATGTACGATTTTCTCACAGGTATGTCGTACCTGATCGCGCCGCAGGGAAGCATTGAAGACTGGCTGGCGCAGCAGAACCAGGCGTCGTTGCCGCCGATCGTCTCCAAAGCATATTGGGAGATGACCAACGCCCGTATCCGCGCGCTCACGGCAGCAGGGCAGCTTTGGCACGACGAAGACGTGCTGATGACCTTTGCCCGCGTCTCGATGCTGATCCGCCAGGAAAGCAAGATGTGGATCGAGGATATGCCGGGCCGCGATAAGATCATCGACGAGCAGTACAATTTCCTGATGGATCGCGTCGCCGATATGAACAAGCAGATCAAGACGAAGCTGGAAACGCTGCCCCGCGAGCATCAGACGAACGCGCATTCCCGCGAGATCGAAACAGAGCTTGCCGGCACCGACACGCGCCCGATGCCAGGCGAAATGCCGGGTGACGAATGACTTCTAGAATGCGCCCGCCTTCGATCGAGGAATTGATCGAGCAGGCACCCTATCAACGGCTGGAAGACATCGCGGTCAAGGGCTTCGAGAGCCTGGAATCGCAGCATCGTCTGACCGTGACCGAGGCTGCTGAGAAATACACGCGCATCGGTAGCGGCGGTGGCCATAGCGCGCCGTGGTCGTTGAAGCGCACGCCATACCTGCAAGAGCCGCAGGACACACTCACCAGTCTCGACTACCAGGGCATGATCTTTGTCGGGCCTGCGAGGACGGGCAAAACCTATATGTCGCTAAATTGGCTGTCACATACGGTGAAAACCGATCCGGCCGACATGCTCTACATTCATATGGATCGCGAGAACGCGCGCAAATGGTCGAACGGCGACCTCAAGCGATACCTTGAGTCGTCTACCGAAATCCGCGCGGAGCAGTTCACCAGCCGCCAGGACGACAACACCTTCGACAAGGAGTTCAAGTCAGGGATGCGTTTCCTGCTCGCCTATCCCACGGCGAGCAACCTGTCTGGCATCACCGTGCCGCGCGGCTGGTTGATCGATTACGACCGCATGGATGACAACGTCGACGGCGAAGGCAATCCTTTCGATCTTCTCCAAATGCGAACGACGACGTTCAAGCGCTTCGGCATGACCGTGGCCGAGTCGTCACCAAACCCGAACAAGGAAATTCAAGACCCGAAGTGGCGGGCACCGCCGCATAGTCCGCACGAGGCACCGCCGATCCGGGGCATCTTCGAGCTTTACAACCGTGGCGACAGGCGGCGCTGGTATTGGTCCTGCCCGCAGTGCGAGCAAGCCTTCGAGCCAGATTTCAAGCTGCTGCGTTATCCTGACAGTGCCGATATCATGGAAGCGCGGGAGCAAACGTTCATGGCGTGCCCATGCTGCGGCGGCATCCTCGAACCAGCGATGAAAGAGGAATTGAACGAGTCTGGCCGGTGGGTCAAGGACGGCATGATATGGCTGCCGGCTGAGAGGCAGATCGTCGAGCGCAACGGTATGAGGGCGGCACGATCGAGCATCGCCTCTTTCTGGATGAAGGGACCAGCTGCCGCGTATCAGGATTGGGGACAGCTGGTCGAAAAATATCTTCGCGCGATGAAGGCGCTGAAGGACACAGCCGACGACGCGCCGCTGCGCAAGACGGTCACAACCGACCAGGGAAGCTATTACATTCCCCAATCGCGCCTGTCGGAGCGTTCGCCAGAAGACCTCAAGAATATGGCCGAGGATTGGGGCTCGACCGAAAGCGAACCAACGGTGCCGCACGGTGTCCGATTCATGATCGCTACGGCCGACATCCAGAAGAACGCATTCGTCGTTCAGGTCCACGGTTTCACCGCGACCGGCGACGTAGTGGTGATCGACGGCTTCAAAATGCGTCTGTCGAATCGGCTGAATGGTGCCGGTGAAAAACTGCCAATAGACCCTGCGGCGTTTGCCGAGGATTGGGACGTTCTGATCGACGGTTTGATCCTGAAAACCTATCCGCTGGCGGACGGTTCGGGCAGGCGAATGCGTATCCGGGCAACCGGTGGTGACTCTGGCGGCGCCGAGGGCGTTACCGGCCACGCCTATAATTTCTGGCGTCGGCTGCGAAAGCGCGGCGATGGGCTGCATCGTCGCTTCTGCCTGCTCAAGGGTGACGTGTCGAAGACTGCGCCGCACGCATACACCACCTGGCCCGACTCAAAGCAGAAGGGGAAGCTGGCTATCGCCAAGGGCGACGTGCCTGTGATCCTGCTCAACTCGAACCTGATGAAGGATCGAATCTCTATCATGATGGCGCGTCGCGTCGAGGACTCCGGGGAAAATGAGAGCGTCGGCGGAATGTTGCGCTACCCTGATTGGTTCGATGCGTGGTTCTACAATCAGATGACCACTGAAATTCGCACCGAAAAGGGATGGGAAAATCCCCGCAAGCGCCGAAACGAAGCGTTCGACTTGGCCTATTATGCACTCGGCATGGCTATCCGACCGATCGAACAGGGCGTGCCATACGTCGCCTTCAACATGGACAGGCTGGACTGGAATGAACCCCCCACCTGGGCGGCCGATTGGGACAGCAACGAATTAATCTATGGGGGCGCCGAACCGACAAAGGCCGCGAAGAAGGAATTGAGCTTCGCGGAGCTTGGGGCAAAGCTGGCGTAGGCTTTCACTTTTATATTGAAATTCAATCAACTGTTGTAAAAGTTTCACGTTTGCGCTACTGATACGTGAAACTAGAGTTGGATGACTGATGGCGACTACCGCCGACCTCCTTATCGAAGCCAAAACTGCCTATCACCGATTGCAGATCGGGACGGCGGCGGTTGAAGTTCGCGATAGCAACGGCGAATCCATTCGCTACACGGCGGCCAATGCGAGCCGTCTGCTCGCCTACATCAAATCCCTCGAATCAGAGATTGCGGGCTGCTCGCCCGTGGCCCGTCCGCTGCGGCCGGTGTGGGGATGAACAATCTCGATCTCACAGACCTGCTTGGATCAGATGCCGGAGTCTCCCCGGCGATCCATGCGGCGCATCCGCCCGTTGCCTCGGCGGTGGCAGCGGGCGGCGGTGTCGCCTATGACGGGGCCGACAGGCTCAATCGACTTGCCGACTGGCAGCCTGCGTTGCGTTCGGCTGATGCCGACCTGCTTCCTTCGAAGGACGATCTCGACGCACGCTCGCTCGATACGGGGCGCAACGACGCCTACGTGGCTGGCGGCGCGACGATACGCAAAGACTCCATCGTAGGAACTCGCTTTCTTCTCAACGCCAAGCCGGAAACCAAAGTCCTGTTCGGCAAGGAAGACGAGACGTGGGAAGCCGAAGCCCAGGAAGAAATCGAGACCAAGTTTACGCTTTATGCCGAGAGCGATCAGTGCTGGCCCGACGCGCGCCGCACCAAGACGCTGACGGATATCGTGCGCCTGGCCGTGGGCGTACATCTGATGAACGGCGAATCGCTGCAATCCGCAGAATGGTTCGACGATGGGCGCCCCTACGCCAGCGCCGTACAGACGATTGACCCGGCTCGGTTGTCCGATCCGCGCGACCGCATTTTCGCACCCTTCAAGGGCAGCCGCCTACGCAAAGGCGTGGAGAGCGACACGTATGGCGCTCCGATCGCCTACTATATCCGCAACGCGCATCAGGCCGACTACCGCAATGGCGGCGTGAACGGCTACCTCGACAACATGAAATGGAAGCGTGTCCCGGCCCGTAAGCCGTGGGGCCGCATGTTGATCAATCACGTCTACGAGGAACTGCGCCCTGATCAGACTCGCGGCGTTTCTGCCATGGTTTCCGCTCTCACCGAAATGCGGATGACCAAGCACTTCCGAAAGACGGAACTGGAACGCGCGGTTGTCGCGGCAACCTATGCCGCATCCATCGAATCGGAAATCCCGACCGACGTGGCTGCGGCGCTTGGTGCTGCGAATTCCGGTGAAGGCAACGCCACGACGCAGTGGATGACCGACTATCTCGCCACCATCGCGCAGTATTCCAGTGGTGCGAAGAACTTGCACATGGACGGCGCCAAGATTCCGATTTTCGCGCCCGGCACCAAGCTCAAAATCCAGAACCCCGGCGCGGCCAGTCCGCAAGGCGACAAGTTCGAGCAGAGTCTGCTGCGCTACATTGCTGCGGCCCTCGGCGTGTCCTACGAACAGTTGTCGCGCGACTACACGCAGACAAACTATTCGTCGGCGCGTGCGTCGTTGGGCGAGACCTTCAAAACCATGCTGTCGCTCAAGCGCATCGTGGCCGACAAGACCGCCAACTTCATCTACCGCCTCTGGCTCGAAGAAGCGATCAACTACAACGAACTCGAATGCTTTAAGCGCCGCGATATGCCGCGCTTCTACGACGGCCTCAACGCCGAAGCATTTAGCTCGTGCGAATGGATTGGTGCCGGCCAGGGTCAGATTGACCCATTGAAAGAAACGCAGGCATCGGTTCTCAAGATCAAGAACGGTCTGTCCACCAAGGAAACCGAGATCGCGAAAATGTCGGGCGGCGACTGGCGCAAGACCGCGCGCCAGATCAAGCGCGAACGCGACCTGGATGAGAAGTACGGCAACCCGTCCGTCTACGACCAGAACACCAAGAACATGCAGAACTCGCTTACGGCGAAACCGCGCGACGGAGGCAAGGCCATGGCTGACACCGATGTCGATGAGGGCGCGCTGGAGGAAGCACTATGAACCCCATTCTCGCACGCTTTCAGGACCAGCCGGCACTCATCGAAGAAGGCCACAGCGCCTGGCTCGAAGGCTGCCTGTCTGCCGTCGCCGCTCGCCTCGGCGAACTGGAAAAGGCCGACGCCGCCGCAGCGGATAGCTTCTGGTTCGCGGAAGACGATTGGCGTGCCTACTATCGCCCCTACGTGGTGAAGAACGGCATCCTGCATGTCCCGGTCAAGGGCGTGTTGCTCAACGATTTCACCTACGCCTACGGCAACTACGCCACCGGCTACGAATACATCTATCAGGCCGTCAAGCGCGGCGTGGAAGACTCCAACGTCAAGGGTATCGCGCTAGTCGTGAACTCGGGCGGCGGCATGGTCTCGGGCAACTTCGACCTGGTGGACCGCATCTTTGCGTTCCGTGGCAAGAAGCCGATCCGTGGCTTTGCCGCAGAGCACGCCTACTCGGCCGCCTACAACATCATTTCCGCCGCCGATCACGTCACGGTCGCGCGCACTGGTGGTGTCGGCTCGATCGGCGTTGTCGTCGTCGCACTGGAATATTCCAAGATGCTCGAAGCCTCGGGCATCACGGTCAACATCATCCGCTCCACGCCCGACAAGATGGAGGGCAATCCCTACGAAAAACTGTCGGAGGGCGCGCGCGAGCGGATTCAAGAGCGCGTGGATGAATTCCACAAGCAGTTCGTCACGTCAGTGGCGAGGAACAGGTCATTGGAGTTTGAGGCGGTCGATGCGACCAAGGCTCATACCTTCATGGCTCAACAGGCGATCGACAACGGGCTTGCCGATGAAATCGGGGCTCTCGACGACGCCATAACGGCCTTTGAGGCCACTTTCTCAGAAGGAGATGAACAGATGGCCGAAATCACTCAGGCCGACCTCGACACTGCCGTTGCCGCTGCACACACCAAGGGCATCGCCGAAGGCAAAGCGGAAGGTGCCAAGGACGGCGCCGCTGCCGCACTTGTTCGTATTAACGCGATTATCGGCAGCGACGCCGGCAAGGCGCGTCCGAAGGCAGCACTCGGCGCAGCGCTGAAGACCAGCATGGCGGCCGACGAAGCTACCGCCTACCTGGCCGATCTGCCCGCAGAGGCGGCCGTCACCGCTGGCGCTCCCGAAGGAATGCTGCGGCTGGCGATGGAGAACGGCGGCGCCGGCATCAGCGCTGACGCCGACGCAGACGAGAAGGACACGGAAATGAGCCGCGCCGCAAAGACGCTCGCAATGGTCAAGGGCAAGTAAGCCCAAGGCGCAACCGAAGCCGTAAGGAGAAGACGAAATGACTGTCAATCTTCCGAACCTCGGTCCTTCCGCTGGCGTTCCGTCGCAGTGGACCGACACCATCAACCCAGTCCTCGAAGGGCTGATTGTCGGCGAAACGCCGGCCGTCGTCACTCAGGACATGCAACTGGCAGCCAGCCAGACGCTCGAAGCCTATACCCCGGTTGGGTTTGACGGCTCGGGCAACCTGGTTGCGGCGTTGCTGGATACCGGCACCCCGGCGAACAGCATCAAGGCAATCGGCATCACGCTCTACAAGATCGTGGTTCCGGGTGGTCAGAACCCCGGCGTGCCGATCCTGCGCTCGGCTTGCCTCGCAAAGCACATGATCGCCTGGCCGGCCAGCTTCGACACGGATGCGAAGAAGTTCGCAGCCTTTGCCGGCGCGCCTACTCCCACCAACATCGTCGTGCGCGAAGTTTACTTCGGCTCGACCGTGGCTGCCCCGTAATCGAGCGACCGATCGTCGTTCACCGTTAAACTCGAACTCGAAGGAAACCAGCCATCATGGCAATCGAGCTTTGGACTCCCAAGGAACTGTACACCTTGCGGCAGGACGATCGATTCAAGTCGATTCCGTCCTACTTCCTGGATACGTTCTTCACGCAGACCCACTTCTCGGAAGACGGCGCAATCCGCTTTGCGGACCTGCCCGATTCCGATCGCTTCCTGGCGCCGTTCGTCCTGCCCTATGAACAGGGCAAGCCGATGCAGAACGCCAAGGCCGAGTCCATCTCGGAAATCACCGCGCCGTACATCAAGATCAAGAACGCGATCCGTCCGACCGACCTGAAGAACGTCCGCCCTTCGGAAATCTTCATCAACGCCGGCCGCGCTCCCACGCTTCGCGAGAAGTACGACATGCGCGTTTCCGAGATCACTGAAATGCACAACCGCGCGATCGACGTGCGTGAAGCCTGGATGGCTGCGCGGGCGTTCATCGACGGGAAGGTGCAGATCAGCTACGATCGCGATCAGGGCGCCAAACATCCGTCCGTCCTGCTCGACTTCGGCCGCGCGGCGGGTCACACCGTCGTCAAGTCGAGCGCATACTGGAGCGATCCGGCAACCGACATCCTCAGTGATATCGAAGGGTGGATGAACACCATGTTCCTCGCCAGCGGCGGCGGCTCTGCCGCGCAGCTGATCGTGGGTGCTTCCGTCGCCCCGCTGTTCCGCAAGAACACGGGCGTCAAGGCTGCGCTCGACACCAACTACCGGGGTAATGACACCGTGTCGATCTCGCTCGGTATCATGCGGATGGAGCAGCCGCTGACCTACATCGGCCAGCTTGCCTCCGGTCTGAGCGTGTGGGCCTACAAGGACACTGTCGACGTGCCGGATGGCGCTGGCGGCAAGACCAAGATCGACCTGCTCAATCCGAAGGACGTTCTGCTCGTCGCGCCTGGCGCAACCGGCGTGAAGTGCTACGGCGCTATCTTCGACAACGACGCCATCAAGAGCGGTCTGTCGAATGCCCGCGTATTCGGCAAGTCGTTCAAGACCGACGATCCCGGTGACGACTGCCTGATGCACCAGGCGTCGCCGCTGCCGGTTCCGCTCTACCCGAACCGGACCTTCAAGGCTCGCGTGCTGGCGTAAGCCAGACTGACGCGACAAACAGCGGCCCGGCAAATCGTTGTCGGGCCGTTTTCTCAAAACCGGAGACCACCGCAAATGTACATCAAGGCAATTCACACCATTCAGCGCGATCCAAAAGACACGCCGCCAGTCATCCATGCGGGTGCTGTCGGGGAACTGCACGGGACCGAACTGGAATCAATGCTGGCTGCCAACGCCGCCGTGGAAGCCACCGAGGCCGACCTGGTGAAGGCAGGTATCATTCCTGAAGCCGCCGACAAGGCTGCTGCTGAGCAGGCCGAGCGGGATGCCGTTGAGCTTGCAGCAATGGAAGCCGCCGACAAGGCTGCTGCCGAGAAGGAAGCCTCCGACAAGACTGCCGCTGACAAAAAGGGCAAAGGCAAGAAGGCCGCTGCCGACGACGAGTCGCTGGTCTGATGGCCGGTTGGCGCGAACAGAAGCAGAAGGCTCTCGCGGATATCCACGGGACCTTCGAGATTCCGGCCGTGTACCTCACGCACGCTGCCGGCACGCCTGTTCGCGTCAACGTCCGTCTCCACCTTGCGCAGGTCGTGCAGCAGAACCAAATCGACGACTGGTCGAACGGTGCCACGGTGCTCGACATGACTAATCGCATCAAATTTCAGAAAACGTTGGCCCTGCCGAAGGTCCACACCCGCGCATATGTCATCTTTGGAAACTCCGAAGCCTACATCACCGGCCCAAGCAAGCCCGAACGCGAGGGTTACATTTGGGTGGAAGTCTCCGAGGTTCCCCAAGCTGACCTGACCGCGCTGCTCTCATCGGTTGATACGACCGGAACCGTTTGGGAAGGCATCATCTCTTGAGCGCGGCTGTGATCGTTCTGGAATTCGACAAGGTATCATTCATCAAGGAAATGAGCCCTGCCGTCGATACCGCGCTGACCCGAGCGCTCAACCGGACAGCGGATCGAGACCGCACCAAGTTCGCCCGAGCCGCGCGCACTCAGATCAATTTTCCCGCCTCCTACGTCTCGCCCTCAAACAAACGACTGTGGGTGAAGACTCGCGCTCGCAAGGGCGCGTTTACCACCGTGATCGAGGGACGCGGCACGCCAACCTCGCTCGCCCGTTTCAGCAAGCAGAGCGCCTTGGCTGGCGGAACTCGCCACCGTGGCGGCAAGATCAACGTGACGGTGAAGCCCGGCCAAACGAAATCTATCAGCCGCGCTTTCATCATTCGTCTCAAGAACAACAATCTTGGCCTGGCCGTGCGAACAAACGGCTCAGCGCCTCACGGCGCCTACAGGCCAAAGCCGATCGGCAAGAACCTATGGCTGCTTTACGGGCCATCTGTTGACCAGGCTCTGAGCGCCGCGTCGAAGGACGGCGGCGTCTTCGAGGAAATGAGCGACGACTCGTTGGAATTCCTTGAAGCCGAATTTAACCGCCAAATGGAGTTGCTGGAAAATGGCTGATGACGTGCTGCCCGATCCTTTCCGTCTGCGCGTGGCCAAGGCGTTTTGCGGCGTGCTCAAGAGCATCGCGCCGTCCAACGGCTACCGGCTCGACTTCTCGGATTTTACCGACGACGCCGGCCGGCCGGCCGAACGCGTGTTTCGCGGCCGAACGATCTACGGGGAGAACGATCCGTTGCCGATGCTATCGGTCCTGGAAGACCCGCGTTCCCGCGATCCCAATAACGCCAGCGGATCAGTGTTGGCCGGGAACCAGTGGCGGTTACTGATCCAAGGGTTCGTGCCCGACGACAAGATGCATCCGCTCGATCCTGCGTACATCGCATCAGCAGAAGTCGTCTCGGCACTTGCCAAGGCGAAAAAAGTCAAGGATTACAATTTCCTCGGTCTCGGGAACGTCGGTCCCTGCGTGACTGGCATCTCGATCGGAGAGCCCGTTCATCGTCCACCCGACGATGAAGTTTCCGCCGTCGCATATTTTCTGGTCCCGGTGACTCTCACCCTGGCAGAAAATCTTGAGACACCTTTCGCTTAATCTAAAATCACGTTATACGTGATATTCACGAAAAGGAGAATGCCAGATGGATACCCAATCTCGAAATCTCGTCGTTCCGCGTGGAAAGGCGTTCTTCGCGCGCTTCCTGCCCGGCACGCAGAACCCCGGCCCGTTGCGCGAACTCGGCAACTGCCCCGAACTCACGCTGACGGCCGCCGCCACCACTCTGAAGAACTATTCTTCGCAGGCTGGTCTGCAGGTGCTGGACGAGGAAATCCCGATCACG
The DNA here is from genome assembly GCF_015500075.1 of Mesorhizobium sp. INR15. Classification (NCBI taxonomy): domain Bacteria; kingdom Pseudomonadati; phylum Pseudomonadota; class Alphaproteobacteria; order Hyphomicrobiales; family Phyllobacteriaceae; genus Mesorhizobium; species Mesorhizobium sp. INR15. The sequence continues at coordinate 2,636,518 of NZ_CP045496.1, forward strand.
ACCGCGCTCAACGGCACCGTTCAGACCAACGATATGCGTCCCGAGAATGTGTCGTACTGGTTCATGGGTGCCGTATCCACGATCTCGGCGACGGCTTTGACTGCCCAAGTCGAGACGTACTTGCTGGTGAAGGCCGGCGACACGTTCCAGGTTGGTCGCTCGACCGCCAATCCGACCGGCGCGCGTAAGCTGACCAACGTGGAAGTCACGGACGGCGCCCCGACCACACCCGCAACGCTCGTTCTCGGCACCGACTACGAGGTCGACGCGGAACTCGGTCTCGTCACAGCGCTGCTCGACGCGGCGAAGTGGGTGGTCAACTTCGACACGCTGGTTTCGACGCGCCAGCAGATCGCCGCAAGCGTTTCCCAGGTCGAGGGAGAACTGAAATTCATCTCCTTCAACGCATTTGGTGAGCAGGCAGACATCACGCTTCCGCGTGTCAGTCTCGCACCGAACGGCGATATGGCGCTGGTCAACGACCCGGAATCGCCGGCTTGGCAGACGATGGGTCTGACCGTGACAGCGCTCAAGAAGGGCAACCTGGCGCTCGCTTATCGCGACGGCCGGCCGGCAGCGTAAGGCACGATGATGGGTCAGTTGGAGACGCTGATTATCCCATCCGAGACCGTGGCAGTCGGGAGCGCTTCGCTCACGGTCTACGGTCTCGGCGTGGTCCACATTACGCACATCGTTCGCCATCATCGCGCAGTTTTGGACCAACTCTACAACGATGCCATCGTGGGCAAGTTGGAAGGAAGCGTTGAGCAGATCGCTATGTCGATCATCGACGATTTCGCCCCGCTTGCAGCCATGGTCATCGCCTGTGGAACTGGTGCGCCGACGCAGACGGAGAAGGCTGCCCAATTGCCATTCTCCGTTCAGGTCGACGCCATCGAGAAGATCGTGCGCCTGACGCTGGTAGGTGAAGGTGGGCTGGAAAAATTGATGGAGATCGTCGCCAGGGCGATGTCAGCAACGGCAAAGCTGACATCCCTGTCAACCTCGGACGCTGGATAACAGGTGTCCGACGCCAGGTCAGCCTTTTGGTTGATCACGGACACCCTGACGCACTGTCATATCCAATCTGGAAGGTTTTTGAAGAAGCAAGTTTTGTGGTCAAACGCATCAACGCTCACATGGCCATGCAGACATCACTTCTTCAGATGGCGCTCTCCACCATTCCTAACATGAGCGTGAAAGACAGCGCCCGAAAGACTGCCGCCAGGGAACTCTCAAAGCACTTGAAGGGCATGATCGATGGCGAATGAAAGAGTCGTAGAGTTCGCCGTAAAGGCGCGCGACGAATACTCGGCTGTCCTGAACAACCTTGGGCAGCAGCAGGCGAAATTGTCCGCCGCTGCCCAAGCTGCCAGCAAAATACGCGTGGCAGACAACGAGATCACGGTTGCCACCAACAACTATAAGCGCTTGACCAGCGAGGTCGATCGCTACAAGACCGCACTGGAAAACGGCAGGAAGTCCGGCTCGCTCAGCGCATCTGAAATGCGCGAGCTTGCTGACACGATTTCGCTCACGCGCAAGCGGTCGTTGGAAGCCATCACCACCCTGAACCAGCATCGTGTTGCACTGGACGGCCTGACCGGCGTGACCAGGAGCGGCTTTGGTGCCTTCAATCAAATGGCGACGGCCCTAGAACGCGATAATGTCGAACTGAACGCCATGAGCGCAGCGTCGACTGCGGCGGGCACTGCACAGGGCATCCTTAAAAAGAAGGTTGACGCGACCAACGTCTCACTCGGGCGTCAGGCGGTGGCATCCGGTTCAAAGATCGGTAGCGGCGTAAGGGCACCCCTCTCAAACGGCGCCAAGGGCGAAGCCCAAAGTGTCGATGTCTTCGGTCTTAAGCCCTACCAGTTGACGAACCTCGGCTACCAGATCAATGACGTTATTTCCGGCCTGGCGATGGGTCAGCGGCCGTTGCAGGTCTTCTCGCAACAGGCCGGCCAGTTCGCACAAATCTGGCCGAACGTCATGGTCACGCTCGCGCGCTCGATCCCGATCATTGCGGGCGTTGGTGCCGTATTGGCACCGTTCATCGCGACCGCGCTCCGCTTGAAGACAACGGCAGACTCCGTTGCGATCTTCTCGAAGGAACTCGCGATCTCTGCTGACGGCAGCCGATACACGGCCGAGAACCTGGCCGCCGCGACAGACCAGATGGGCAAGTTCGGTATAGCCACTAGCAAGGCTCGCGACCTGGTGAAGCAATTCGTCCGCGATGGCGTAGCGGATAAAGACATCGTTCCGTTCGCCAAGATGGCCCAACAGTTGAGCGCCATCACCGGAGAGGGCGTCGTTGACGCTGGCAAACGCATCTCCACAGCCTTTAGCGGCACGGTCGATAATGTTCGAGTTCTCGACAAGCAGTTGAACTTCCTGACGGCTACGCAGTATGCGCAGATTGAGTCCATGGCCAAGAGCGGTAACAGCGCCGGTGCTCTCGGCTTGGCCCAGGACATCCTGGCTGGCAAACTGGCAATGAGTGCTGACAAAACTTCGTCTTGGGGCGAGGCGGCTAAGGCTGCCGGGCGCGCATGGGACGATCTTGTGCATATCATCGAAGATTCGGGTGTCGTCGATGTTATCGCAAAAGAAACCGAAAATGCCGGAAACACGCTCCTAAACATTGCAGGCAAAGTCGAAAGCGTTGTCAAAAAGGTCCGCAGTGTCTCGAACGCCGTCACCGGCAACGTTGACACGAACGACCTGGATGCCGTGAAGGCGAAGCTCGCGGAGATCAACGGGCAGATCGCCGATCAGGCGAAGCTCCTGGAATCGGGCCAGGCTGTCTACGCAGATACCAGCGCTTTGGAAGCGCAGCGGGCAGCCCTCGCGGATATTGTCCAGGCGCGCCAAGACGAGTTGACGGCTATCAAGGACGGCGCGGCAGCGCAAAAGGAAGTCGCCGATCAGACCGAGGCCGACAAGAAGGCGCGGCTCGACATTCAGGCGGTGCTCGACAAGCAGGGCGAGACGCTACTGCTCGAAACCAAACAGGCAAACCTCACCAACCGTGAGCGCTACATTGAGGCCGAACTGCTCAAGGCCAAGAATTCTGCGCTGGAAGAAGCAAAACGTCTGAACCAGGACATCCTCGGGCTGACTGCGGATCAGACTAAGCAGATTCGTGCGCAGGCAGGGTTGTCATACGACGCCACGCACAAGAACTACGAGGCTGACTACGTTGCGCAGCGGAATTCAGGATCAGCATCTGCCTCGCAGATGGCCGAAGTGGTCAAGCAGGCCGCCATTCTTGCCGACAAGCTGCAACTGAGCACCAAGGATATCCTCACCGCGATCTCCTTCGAGACTAAGGGCACCTTCAACCCTTCGATCGTCGGCGGCGCTGGCGGCAACTACCAGGGTCTCATTCAGTTTGGCCCTGGTGCCCGAGAGCGTTACGGCGTGGGTAAGGACTCCTCGATCGCGGCGCAAATGGAGGCCGCAGGCAAGTATCTCACCGACGCTGGCGTGAAAGCCGGTGACGGGCTGCTGCAAATCTACGCCGCGATCAACGCTGGTAACGCAAAGAACATCAACGCTTCCGACGAGAAGAATGGCGGGACGCCCGGCACGGTCCTGGACAAGGTGTCACAGCAGATGGGCGATCATGCTGCCAAGGCCGAAGGGCTGCTGGCGGCTTATCAAGGGGTTGCCGATCAGGCCAAGAAGACCCAAGAATACGAGAAGGACTTCACGGCGCGCACGGATGCAGCGCAAGCGGAACTGGAGGCGAAAACCAAGGTTACGCGCCAGGCGGCCATCAACAAGGCCGTGGTTGATGAGACCAATCGGGCGACGAAGGCTGGTGTCGAACTCACGCAGCAGCAGCTTGACCTGGTGAAGCAGCAGGCCGGCGCCGAATTTGATCGCGCGCACGCCAACGATCAGGTCAATCAGCTTGTCGCGCAGCGCACGGCTCTGTTCCAGAGCTTGCAGATCGCGCAACAGGCAGGCGATCAGGGCAAGGTCGCGAACACCATCGATCTCATTTCGCAGGTCGAGGAAAAGCTGACGAGCGCTATTCCTGCAGCCATCGCCTTTTGGCAGGCTATCGGCGGCAGCGGTGCGGATCAGGAGATCGCGAAACTCCAAGCCATTCAGGAAGGCATCGGGCAAACGCTGCAGCGGATCGACAAGCAGTTCTTGCCGCAGGCACAGCAACTCAACGAGCAACTGGCCGATATCGGCGGCAATGCATTCAGTGCCTTCGCGCAGGCGCTCGCCAATGGAGAGAACGCCGGTCGTGCGTTTTTCGATGCCCTCAAGCAGGGTCTCGCTGACTTCCTGATCGAGATCGGCAAGGCGATCGTCAAGCAGGCGATCTTCAACGCCCTCTCGGGCGGCGCGGGTGCCGGTGGCAGCGGCGGCATCGGCGGTAGCATCGCTGGCTGGATCACAAGCCTGTTCCATGGCGGCGGCGTGATCGGCGAAGGCTCATCCATGTCGCGCATGGTCAACCCGGCCGTGTTTGCTGGAGCGCAGCGGTTTCACAGTGGCGGCGTGCTCGGCCTCGGGCCGAACGAAGTGCCGATCATTGGCCTCAAGGATGAGGAAATGCTGACCAGCGACGATCCACGGCACATCAAGAACCTTGGCAAGGGCGGCAGCGGTGGCGGTCAGGCGGTCAACCTCAAGAACGTCAACCTGTTCGATCCGGCAGACGTGCTGGAGCACGCACTTTCAACAGTGGCAGGCGAGAAAGTGTTCTTCAACTTCCTGACGCGCAATCCGAAGAAACTCCAGGCCATTCTAAATGGCGGTTAGCGCTTGCCAATTTTCACGTTAGACGGTATTTTCACTATCTGAACGTGAAGGGCTGCTATGGCCGTTTTTCTTCCGATTGTCCCCAACTGGCAAAACGGTGTGCGGGACACCTACGAATTCAACACGAACGTGTTCACGACCCGCGACGGTAGTGAACAGCGACGGGCGCAGCGTGACCAGCCGCGACGCTCGATTGAAGCGGCCGTGATCCTGGACGGCGACCGGCTCCGCACCTTCTCCGACGCGATCCATCTGGCGCGCGACGGCAAGGTGGAAATCAGTGACTTCACGGGCGATAGCGCCACGTTGACAGAGACCGTCCCCAATGGCGGCGTGATCCTCCACGTCGATCACGTTCCGGCGTGGCTAGTTACCAGCGCGCCTTTCGTGCTGCTGACCGGACGCAAGGCTCGCAAGTTGTTTGCTGCCGACGTTACCGGCAACCAGGTCACGCTGCCGATGGGCGTTGTCGGCGCCGTAGGGCAGGGCGCGCAGCTTATGCCGCTTGTTTCCGCGTCTCTCGCCACGACCAACACCGTTTCACTGTACACCACGATCGTTGCCACGTCGTCACTCAAGATCACCGTCGAGCCCGGCACCGTGGTTCGTACTGCCGACCCGCTGCCCTTCGACGGCGGTCCCCAGGGTGAAACAAGCCAGGTCTTCGGACCAGCTGGCCTGTTCTATGGGCGCTATGTTCTGCTGCGGAAGCCGAACTATCTTCAGCAGCCGCAGATGGCGTTCAACCTGGGTTTCGAGACCGTCGACTACAAGCGCGGCATCACCAAGACTTTCACGCCTGTCCCGATGATCTCGCGCACACTAACCGCTACCTACATGGGAGTGACGCGCGCCGACGTGATGACGCTGCTCGACATCTTCATTCGTGCGCGCGGCCGGGCAAGCGAAATCTATGTCCCCACTTTCGGTAACGATCTTCCGCCGATCAAGAGCCTCTCGGGCTCGAATATTCGCGTCGCCGGAACCGACTTCTACGATGCCTATCACGCCGATCCGGCACACAAGGCAATCCTGATTCGCACGCTCGACGGCACGCTGATACCGCACGAAATCAGCGGCATGACCACCGACAGCGGCGACACCCTGATTGCGACGGAGAGGCCGATCGGTGCCACGGCGGGTCAGATAGACATCATATCGTGGATGTTCGTTGCTCGCTTTGCGAGCGACTCGCTGACCGTTCAATGGGTCACGAATGGCGTTGCCAACGTCGTCTTGTCCTTCGTCACGTTGGCCAACCTGGCTGCGGAAGAAAGCTTCGGCAACAACTGGATTCTGGCAACCGGCTACTGGCGCGATACCGGCCAATGGCAAGACGGCTCGGTTTGGGAGGACTGAGCGATGCCTGTTTCCATTTCACCTATCGAGAATGGCGAAGCTGGTCTCAGCGTTCGGGAAAAGATCAACCTGCTGATCGCTGGCGCGGCTGCGGGCAGTCTTGGATCGGTCAGCCCCGAAGAACTCGCGGCCATGTTCGACCACACCCCTCCAGCGGTGCCGACTGGCCTGCTGCTCACGTCGCACGTGGTCGATGGGCAGACGATCCTGAACGCATTTTGGGACTTCAATAGCGAAGACGATTTCCTCTATTACGACTTCCAGATCAAGGAAGGCGCTGGCGAATGGATCGGCGTCCAGACTACCGCCGAGACCTATGTTGCGGCCGTCAAGCCTAACGTGAGCTTCAGCGCCCGCATCCGCGCCGTGGACAAGAGTGGCAACGCTTCGGTGTTCTGTTCAACCGTCACACACACCACTGCCAAGGACACAATCCCGCCAGCCATGCCGATTGGTATCTCGTCGAAGGCCGGTCTCGAGTCCATCTGGATCAGTTGGACGGCCAACACCGAGGCCGACATGGCGCGCTACGAGATTTACGAAAGCGCAAGCGCCACCACGCCACTCGACGCCGCCACGCCGTCGCACACGACGCTCGCAAACAATTTTGTGCGCGCCGGCCTCGACATGGAAACGCATCTCCATTTTTGGGTTCGTGCCGTCGATACGTCGGGCAACGCCTCGCCATGGTCGGCTGAAACCAACGCCGAAACCGGCAAGATTCGAGGCGAGATCAAGGTAGCGCTGATCGGCGTAACGTTTGCGCCTGCGCAGGACACAGGCAACCGTCTCACCTGGACCGCAGGCAGTATCAGCTACGGCGTTGCGGGTGATGCGCCGACGATTCAGGCGCTATCGAGCGGACACGTCGATTGGACAACCGGAACGATTTACGTCTGTTACACGCCAGGTGACACGGCGATCAGCACGACATCATCACTCGCGGCGCTATACGCGGCCGACTCCGTGATCCTCGGTGTTTACAAGGGCGGCACAGATTTCCAGGTTGTGCTTGGCAAGGCGTTCATGGACGGAGGTCTGATCCTCGCGCAGACGATCGGCGCCAATCAGCTTGTAACCAACGATGCGGTCATCACTGGTGCGGCGCAGATCGCCGACGCGATTATCACCAACGCTAAGATCGTCGAACTGGATGCCGCCAAACTGACGGCAGGCACGACCATGACAGGATCACTTCTCGTCAACGGAGCGTACCGAATCGATGACGGGGGTGCAGCCGTCAACGGTGGCACGACCAAGGTGCTTCCAGGTCAAATCTACATCTCATCGGGCACGTCGCTCTCGAACTGGATCGCAGGCGGGGGAACTTACATCGACGGAACGATGCTGTCGGTAGGTTCTGTCACGGCCGAAAAAGCGGTGTTCGGCCAGCGAGGTCTCACGCTTGAAGGACTTGAGTTTCAGGCGAACAGCCCGACCACCAACAAGGTCTCATGGACCGCTGGCACGATAAAATATATCGGCGACGACGGGAACATTGCCAGCTTCAACATCACCGCAGGCAATGGCACCTGGTCAACCGGGACGCTCTACGTCTATTACGTGAAGGGCGCCACTGCGCTTGCCTCGACGGCGACCCCTGCGACGGCCTTCCAGTCCGATCGGGTTGTGCTGGCTACCTATAAAGGGGCCCTTGATCTCGTCAACGACTACGGTCGAACGATCATCGACGGTTCGCATATCAAAACGGGCTCCATCACCGCTTCGCAGGCTGACATCGCGTCCTTCCGCACGAGCATTCTGATCGCCGGCTCGATCACGGCTGCTATGCTTAGCGTCAGCACCCTTTCTGCGATCACAGGCGACGTGGGCACGCTGACGGCCGGAACGGTTCAGTCTACGGACGGCAAGGTCAATTTCAGCCTGACCAATGCGCGCCTGGTTATGTCGGACAACACCTGATGGCGAATCGAGTCCTTCTTGGTGCGATCGGCGGCTCCTACAAACTTAAGGTTTCGAGACCAGGTTTCGATGTCACGACGGCACTCCCAAATGAGCAATTGGCCTTCAGCAGCGATTGGGGTGATGCGGGAAAGGTGTTGATGACCGGCAGCGTGGCCATGGGGGCCAGCGGAGTCCTTCAACTCGTGCTGCCGATCTTCACCGCTAGAATAACCGTCATCGCTATGATCAGTATTAGCGGTGTGTTCTATCCTTTGAGCACTTTCGGTAACGTTATATATGCTGACGGAAGCATTGGTCTCCGAACGGACCTAAGCTCAATCGCCTTTAGCAAGAACGGCAGCACAGGCAACATAATATATTATGTTGTAATGGTGAATCAGTTTGGTAGCTAGGCTCTGTCTTGGCGCGAGAACGTCTGACATCGGCTTGTTCATCTCCAAGCCGGGGATAGATGTTATGACGGCTGGCGACGACGACATGATCTTCTCAACGGGGGCGAAGGCATTTCAGTTTGTTCAGACGGGTAGGCTGTCACTCCCTGGTAGCAAGGAAGTGACGATCACAGTTCCCGATCTCGGCTATAAGCCCATGGTTATGTTCTTTCCGAAAGTGACAAGCTTCTCAGCCAATTTTTCGCAGATATCGTGGGCTAAATACAATAGCAATTCTTCTATCACACTTCATTGTGAGACAAATGGTATTTCTACTGATGGAACCGTAACATATGTCGTTCTGAGGCTTCCCGTTGGCTAATAGAGTGTTATTGCAACCGAGTGGCCTGAAGGTATCTGGTGCGGGCGTCAATGTGCTGACCGCCGCCGACGCTGACCTATTGTTCAATAGTGACTTTAGCCAAGCGCCGATGCACATGAAGGGGACGGTAACTTTTTCAAGTTCTACAATTCGAACACTATCTTACGGCAAAACATTCTCAAACATGCCGATGATTATGTTTTTGGTTACGCGTTCTGCGACTTTCTACAGTCAGTTCATCAATGATTGGGTATTGTCTGCCTCGCTTTCCAATGCTTCTGCATACGTCAGGGTTGGGAGTTCGAGTTTTACTTACTATGCTCCATTAGAAGACGGACTGGTTTCACGATACATTATATGGGATTTGGACTTATGATCATCGAATACGAGCAGAACGGCAGAATTTTCCACGTCATTTCCGACCCTGTTCATCCTATGGTTCTGGAAATGATGCTGACGCGGGAGAGCGGCGTGCTCAATCTTCCGCCTATCCAAAAGCCACTCGAACATGAGCGGGATTGGGACACTGGCGAGCTTCGCTATAACGAAGATGGGTCGCCGAAAATGGTGTCGCCTGGCGTCATCTTTCAGCGCTGCGATATCGCCGGGGATTACATCCTTGAAGGCGTCGTGACGGCCCGGCCCTTGTTCGATTTGCCGGATGAAGTCGAACTCATTGCTGACGGAGCGGATACCAAAACACTGGAAATCCCTGACCCGTGCGACATCACCGTCGATGGGGAACCCCTGACCGTATCCAACGTGCTCAACGAACTCGAACTAAGGGCGGATGTGCCGGCAGAATATACACTGGAATTCGTCCAATGGCCCTATATGTCCAAAACCGTGAAGGTGGTCGCACATGCTCCTGCTGAGTAAAAACCTTGAACCACTGCGCGCCGCCGCCATGTCTGAAATTGACGTGTCTGCCGGGGAGTTTCGGAAGCTATTCATCACATCTATTCCCGGCCAAGAGATGGTTTATCAGCAGAAGCGCGTCGAGGCGGAATTGCTAATAACTGACCCTGCCACGGCTCACGCAACGATCCCCCACATCGTCGCGGAAGCTAGTCTGAATGGCATCGAGCCTTTTGACCAGGCCGTGATTGTTCTGACGATGGCTGAACAATGGACCGTGCTGTCTGCGCAGATCGAAGCGAAGCGTCTCGGTGCGAAGGCGGCCGTGAGGGTAGCAAGCAATCCAGCCCAAATCAGACAGGCGGCGGCAATCGACTGGTCCTCCATCGGAGAAGCACAATGACCTTCAACACTCGCGAATCCAGTCGCTATACCGGCCAACCCGTCAAGCTCTACCTTGTTCAGGGTGTCAACACGGACGACGATGTGCCGCTTGGACCTTTCGCCTACACTAACGGAGAGACACCTATCACGCGGCCGGTGCTGAACGCCGTGGGCGCCCCTGTCAACGTTGAATTCCAACCCTGGCCGATAAAGAACAGTGACCTTTCGCACGACGGCACGCTCGACAAATCCGACATCACCGTAACCATGGCCAACGGTTCGGAAATGGACGATCTGTTCCTTGCCTATCCGCCGTCGCAGGTGGTCAATCTGACGATCTTTGAGGGCCATCTCGGCGATGAAGTGACGGAGGCGAACTACCCGGCGACCTGGATGGGCCGCATCGTCTCGGGTGCATACAGTGACACCAATGAGATCGAATTGTCAGGTCTGCCCGTTTCAACCTCCATCAAGCGCCCCGGCTTGCGGCGCAACTATCAAGTGGGGTGCCCGCACGTCCTCTATGGTCCGCAGTGCCGTGCAAGCAAACCAGCCGCGACAGTAGCGCGAGAAGTCGTGTCGGTGTCGCGCAACAAGATCACGATGGAGACAACTCTCGGCGGCACTTACGGCCTCTATGTCGGTGGCCTGATTGAGTGGGCGAATTCCAGCAATGGTCGTCGAGAACTTCGCACTATATCGGCGGTGCATCCTGCCGGGCTTGAAGTGACCATCCGTGGTATTGCTCGCGGCCTTGCAGCTGGCACGCACCTGGCGCTAAGCCGTGGTTGCAACCACCAGATGACGGGTTGCAACCAGCACACTAACAGCGTCGAGGGTGGTTCGAACATCCACAATTACGGCGGTCAGTTCGCAATACCACTGGAAAACCCTCTATCGCAGAAAAATCAGTTCTACTAAGAAATCACGTTTAACGTGACAATCCCTTAGAAACGTGCAATTGGTGAACGATGCCGTTCTTCCTTCTTCCATTGCTGATCAACCTTATCATCGGCGTCGGGCTGCAGGCGCTCGGCTATCTCTTGATGCCGAAGTCCAAGAGCCAGAAGACCGAAGAAGTCACCGACATGGATAGCCCGACAGCGGAAGGCGGACGCCCGATTCCCGTTGTGTTCGGCGAACTGTGGGTGAAGGGCGTCAACATCATCTGGTTCGGCGACAAGGCGACCACGACACGGCAGATCGACGCATGAACGACGATCCACATCTGACCATGGCTGACCTTCGAGTCCTCTACTGCGTGAAGGGTGTCAAGAAGCACCTGGAAGGTGCGGGTGTCGACTTCCCCAAATTCATCAGGGAAGGCGCAAAGGCATCCGAACTTCGCGGCCACGGTTTCGACGCACAGATTGACCGCGCTGTTGAGATGATCCGCGATCGAGGCTCGTCCGATGGGCGGTAAATCAGACAACAAAATTGAAATACATGAATACACGATGTCCCTGCATGTCGGCGTATGTGCAGCCGGCGAGGGCCTGAGCCTTATCGCCATGAAATACGGCGACAAAGAATTCTGGCGCGGCAACCAGGTCGATCAGGCGGTTCTGCCGATCGATAAAACGGACTTGTTCGGCGGCTCGAAGAAGGAAGGCGGCGTCAAGGGACTCCTATGGTGGCTGCCAGGCAAATCCAATCAGGTAATGCCCGAGACCCTGGCGAAGAAGCTTGGGCTTACGAGCGTGACGTGCCCTGGTTTCAGGGGGCTCGGTTCCATTTTCCTGACCGGGACGAAGGGCGCCACCGAGCCAAGCAGCCCGCCCTGGTGGTCGGGCGGCATCCTGAACGCACTTATGGGATGGCCCGGCAACAACAATGCCGGCTTCTACCTTGGCGCCAACAATCCATACCTGCGTGCCATTTCCGTTCGCGTTCGACGCCCATCCATCGGCCTGAATCCGGCCATCGCTCTGATCCGTATTCCTGATGATTCCAACGGCAATCAGCAGTTTGCATCGAACGCTGTCCATATGATCTACGAAGCTTTGACCAATACCGATTGGGGGATGGGCGAGCTTCCAGGGGCGATAGACAAAGCGTCGTTCGAATCTGCTGCACAGACAATCTACGACGAGCAGTTCGGCCTCAACATGATCTGGACCCGACAGAGCGAAGTCGGGAAGTTCATCGGCGAGATCGACACGCACATCCAAGCAGCGGTTTTCGTCAATCCGGCCACGGGCAAGCACACGATCAAGTTGCTGCGGGCCGACTACGATTTCGATGCGCTGCCGATCATCGATCCTAGCAACGCGAAGCTCTCCAGCTTCAAGCGCAAGACGTGGGGTGAGATTTCCAACGAAGTCGTCGTGACCTACACTAACGCCGAGACCGGTCAGGACGCCACGGTCACAAGCCAAGACCTTGCCGGCATCGCCGCCGAGGGCGGCGTCGTATCCACGTCGCAGAATTATTACGGCGTGCCACACGAAGCGCTCGCCATCCGACTGGCAGACCGCGATCTCGCGACCATGGTCAACCCAATCGCCACATGCGAGGCGACCGTCACCCGCGAGTTCTGGAAGACCGTCAGCAGCGACGTGGTGAAGCTATCGTGGCCGGAACGGAACATCGAACAAATCATCTTCCGAGTCTCCGAAGTTAGTAAGGACGACAACACCGTCACCCTGTCGCTTTACGAGGACATCTTCGGCCTCGATCAGGCAAGCTACCTGACGCCAGGCGACACTGGATGGGTGAACCCGTCGCAGCGACCGACGCCGGCAACGGTCTACCAGGTGGGCACCGCACCGGCTTTCATGGCGGCGGCCACCTTGCGTCTCACCGATCCGTCCGAGTTGACCTACCCGGAAGTTCTCAGCGCCGTCACCGTTGGCGCCGACAGCGACGATGACGTGAACTTTGACCTGGTGTCGAACGTCACCGATGTCAACGGCACGCCATCACAGGCGGCGCTCGGGACCAGTGCCTATCGCGGCACTTGGGCGTTCATCGAAGCTATGGTGCCGGAAGCAACCACCGTATTGGCTGATCTGCCCGGCCTGCGCGGCGCACAACCCGTTGCCGGCGACTTCATCCTGATCGGCACCGGGCCAGACCAATACACCGAGATCGCAACTGTGCAGGCCGTTGACGGTAGCGGCTTCCATCTAAATCGCGGGATGCTCGACACGGTTCCACGCAACTGGCCGATCGGCACCCACGCGTTCGTCATACCTGCTGCCGCCCCGTTGGTTGATAAAACGGTGCGATCGGCGTTCGAGGATGCGTCCTATTGGATTTTGACGCGGACAACGGGTGGACTTCTTGATCTCACCGACGCGCCGCAGGTCAATGTGACCTTGAGCGAGCGGCCCTATCTCCCGAACCGGCCAGCGAACGTCAAGGTCAATGGCACCGGCTTCGGCACAGTGGCTGGTTTCGGCATCACGGAACTGACCGTCACTTGGTCGAACCGCAACCGCATCCTGGAATCTACCCAGGCAATGAAGTGGGGCGACGCAAACGTTGCCGGTGAGGCCGGGCAGACCACAAAGCTTGTCGTGACCACGCTCGAAGGCGATCCGGTCGTCACCTACACGGGCCTGAGCGGCACGTCGAAGATCATTCCACTGGCTGATCTAAACGGCAAGAAGCGGCTGATCATCACCGCCAGTGCCGAGCGAGCCAGTCTCCAGTCTCTGCAAGCCATGAAGCTCTCCGTCGCCTTGGGGGCAAGTTTCAGCAGCGGCTTCAATTCCGGTTTTAACTAGGATACAACTCATGACCGTCAAAACGCGCGATGAAATCAACAGCGAAATCGATACGCTGCTTCCCGACAACACGTCGCAAGAAATCTCTCCTGCCGATTTGCGTGCGCCTCTCAAGGACTTGGCCGATAGCGCCAAGTTTGCAGCTGACCTGGCGACTGTCGCCACCAGCGGAGCCTATGGCGATCTGATGGGCAAGCCTGCGCTGGCGACAGTCGCCACCAGCGGAGCCTATGGCGATCTGATGGGCAAGCCTGCGCTCGGAAGTGCTGCCGCGCTCACGGCGGGCGAAGCAGCGGGCAATGTGCCTGTTCTCGACGCGGACGGAAAGATCGCGGATGCGGTGTTGCCGTCCTACGTCGGAGCAGTCCTGACCGGTGTTTCGTTTGCTATTAATGCCGCGATTACGGCTACAGACACGGTGTTGTCAGCGGTCGGCAAATTGCAGAGGCAGATTACAGATTTGTCCTCCAGCGTTACAGGTATTCTTGGTTGGGCTCGCCGGGAGGTTCTTACAGCCAATCGAACCTATTACGTGCGAACCGATGGTAGCAACAGCAATTCCGGCTTGGCGAACACCAGTGGTGGGGCGTTCCTGACGATACAGAAGGCGATTAATACAGTTACAGATACGCTCGACCTTGGCGGCTTCTCCGTCACCATTCAGGTTGGCGCGGGGACTTATGCCTCCGGCGTCCTCATGACTCGTCCCGCCGTTGGGGGCGTTTTGAAGATCAGCGGTGACACGACCACGCCAGCCAACGTAGCCCTATCTATGGCCGGTGGCTGCATCACCGCATCTGGCGCTAGCGTGAAATTGTCGGTTGAGGGCCTGAAGGTCGCGTCGTCCGGTGCTGATGGCTTGCTCGCGGCCGATTGCGGGCAGATTGCGGTATCTGGAAAGATGGACTACGGCGCATGCGCTGGAGCCCACAACCACACAAAATATGGTGGTATTATCGATGTCTCAGGTATTTCCTACAACATCACGGCTGCCGCGACCTTCCATTTCTGGACCGAAACGTTCGGTGCGTGCATTCGTGCTATTGGGGCGGCAACGGTCACGATCACTGGCTCACCCACCTTCACAGTGTTTGTGCAGTCGCAGATTGGTTCCGGCATTGTTGGGCTTGGTGCGACTTATTCGGGCACGGTGACGGGCAAGAGGTACAATGCCGACTCGAATGCTGTGATCTATACAGCCGGCTCGGGTGCAAGCTATTTCCCCGGTACCGTCGCAGGAACGACAGCGACAGGAGGCCAGTATGTATAATTTCCCGTCGGACTGGTTCTGGATTGTCGGGGGCGACGAGACCCGCCTCTGGTCTAGCGCGGCCGCAGCAGCGCTTGCATCCTATCTCACTGAACGCAAGGTTTCCATCGAGCGCTGTCGCGTTTCTTAAAATCACGTTTAGCTTGATAATCACGTAGGAACGTGCGAAAGATGGCGCTTAACCCCATCCACGGTGGTGGCGCATGAACTTCTATCGAGTCTCTGGTCGTTTGAACCGGCTCTGCGGCGGACACGGAGACCAAACCCTGTGCGCTCGGATGGCAGAGCGGCGCGGCGTCCAGTGCCTGTTCTGCCGCATCATGTCTCGCCTCATCGAGCCGAACCACTGCGCTCTGCAATTGGCCAAATGGCTGGACCGGAAATCATGAAGCTCACGTTCCACGTACCGTTCGCTGGCCGCGTTCACCTTTTTCTCGTGCGAGACTGGCACGCGATCCTGCTTCGGGCTTGGAGCATGAGGCTCATGTACCTGGCCTTCGCCTTCCAGGTGTTCGAAGGGCTGCTCCCCTACATCGACGAAGGTTCGTTTGGGATTCCCCACGGCCTTTTCACCTTCCTCACGATGACAATCCTGATCGGCGCTGCTTGGGCACGGGTAACTCCGCAACCGCAGACGCTGGCTCCCCCGGAGAAGACCGATGCCAATTAACAAAATCAAGGGCACCAAGCGTGGCGTGGCGGCCATTGCCGCAGCCATCGTCGCGGCCGGTATCGGCGGCTGGCAGTCGCAAAAGGACACCACACCGAAGGTTCTCCCGCCCGCCGTGATCTTGGCAACCGACGCACTGATCCTTCCATGGGAAGGCATGGTGCTGAAGTCCCATTGGGACCGGTTCGCCAAAATCTACGACATCTGCGGCGGCATCACCCGCATCAACGGCAAGCCTGTCGGCCCGAACATGTCGTTCACGCGCCCGCAGTGCGAGCAGCTGACCCGTGAGCAGATTTACCACGGGTATTATCTGCCACTGGTCAAAGAAGTTCCAGGTTTCGTAAACTTCCCGATCAGCGTCCAAGCGGCCATGCTGTCGGGCGCCTACAATTTCGGCGTTGGCACGGTCAAATCCAGGAAAGGCATGGCTGGCTCAACGGCGACCCGCTGGCACATGGCTGGCGAGTACCGCAAGGGCTGCGAAGCTCAGACCGCCTTCAACAAGGTCGGAATCACAGTCGTCGACGGTCTCGTCAAGCGCCGCGAAATGGGAGACGCACAGCGCATCGGCGAGGCCGAGCTTTGCGTGTCGGGTCTCAGCAAATGACCTGGCTGGCAATCTCGGCCTTCCTGCGCAAATGGGTTCTGCCCATCCTCACCTTTGGCATCACGTTGCCGGTGTGGGTCTTCCTAATCGTCGGTGCGTGGCTTTACTTCGACAAGGCATCAGCCGTCCGCGCCGCCGTCACCAAGCTTGTGGCCGGCGCTGAGATCGAGGCGCTGAACGCGAGGCTGACTGAAGAACGCCGCATCCGCCAGTGGAGCGATGCCAAGGCTGCCGAAGCCAACCAGGTCGCCGAGACCGAGCGCAAGTCGCTCGAAGAACTCGAAACAAATCTCGCCCTATCCGACATCGACGAAAGAAAGAAAAAGGATGACCTGGCAAAAATCGAAGCGAGGCCGACTCCTGACGGCTGCCGTGTTGACGACTTTCTGTTTCAGCGGCTGCGCAACAAATAAAATGCGGCTCGACCAGGCTTACACGGCCAAGGCGAAAGCCGAGATCGTGCCGCTGGCGCTCGCAGAGGCCGAGAAGCGCGTGCAGGAAGCTCGCCGGATGCCGGTCTATCCCGAACGCTGCAAGCGGACGCACCGCAGCGGCGTCCTGCTGCAAGACCGTCTCGATACCGCCAACGAGAAGGCCGACATCGCCCTCGGAGCCGCGAACGATCAGACCCTTTGGTGCGCCACCTGGTACGCCAAGAACTTCGACGCCAGGGAGCCGAAGCCATGACTGAAGCTCAAATCCATGAGATCGCCCGGCAGGCGGCACGGGAAGCGGTGAAAGAGACCCTGCTGACTCTCGGCTTCGATCCAAACAAGCCGCTCGAAGCTCAGGCCGACATGCTGTTCGTGCGCAAGACGCGCCTCGGTTCGGAGGCGATCACCCGTCAGGGTCTAATGATTGCCGTGGCCACGGTCACTGTCGCGATCCTTGGGCTCATATGGGCGTCATTCAAAGGTCATTCCTAATCATCGTTCATTGACGTTGGAGCAATCATTTTGCCAACTCCCCGCCTCACCGACGACCTGGCACAAGCCGCAGCAGACGCATTCAGAGCCCACGGCACGAAGACTGCTGCAGCAGCCGCGCTCGGCCTCAACCCAAAGACCTTCGATAGCCGGCTGAAGGTGGCTGGCGAGCGAAAGATGTGCGGCACGGAACCATTGGTGCCAGGCTTCCGCATTAGTCAGACCACCGCAGTCTATCGCGACGGTCAGTTGGCAGCCGAATTCATTCAGCAGAAGCCCGAGCGCGGCGAGAAATTCGAACTGCCTGCCGGCCAGAAGATCAAGGCCGTTTCAGCGCTGGTCAACGAAGACGGTCGCGAGATCGTTAAGTGGATTAAGACCGCCGAGGACAGCAAGCCGATCCTCCTGGACGGCATCAGGGCAGCGTTCGAGGCATACCGACCGGCAGCCCTGATAAAGGCTCCACCCTTCACCAACGCCGACCTACTGACGGTCTACCCGATCGTCGATCTTCATCTCGGGATGTTTTCGTGGGCGAAAGAGACCGGCGCCGACTACGACCTAAAGATTGCTGCCGATCTGCTCAGATCGAGCATGAACAACCTGGTGGCCCGTAGCGCTAATTCGAAGACTGCCCTGGTTCTCGACATGGGCGACTACTTCCATGCGGACAACAGCCGCAACCAGACGGCGCGCTCTGGCAATCCTCTCGACGTGGACTCGAGATATGCCAAAGTCGTGCAGATCGGCTTCGAACTGGTCATCCAGTGCGTCGAGCTTGCGCTGCAGAAGCACGATTTCGTGGAGTACCGGAAGACGCCCGGCAACCATGACGACGAGACCAGTTTGATGCTCGCGGTCGCGGTGGCCGCGCACTTCCGCAACAACGATCGAGTCAAGGTCAACACCAGCCCAAGCCGCTTCTATATGAAACAGCATGGCAAGTGCATGGTTGTGGCGACCCACGGCGACATGCTCAAGATGGGCGATCTAGCAGGCTTCGCTGCCGCGCAGTATCCCGTCGAATGGGGAGCAACTGTCCACAGGTATGGCTACACCGGCCACATCCACAACGAAAAAGAGTTGAGCCGGAATTCGCTGCGCGGTCTTCGCGCCGAGAGCTTCAACACGCTCGCGGCGAAGGATGCCTGGCACGCGGGTGAAGGCTATCAAAGCCCGCGTAATATGGTGTCGATTACGTTGCATAAAGACCGTGGTGAGGTCGATCGCTTCACGGTGCCGGCGTAGTAGGAATCGAGGTTCACCGAGAACTCCCCCGGTGAACCGTTACAATCCTATTTGAGTTTTGCTCGGCTTTATCGAGCTTGGAATAGCCGTTCGGCCATCGCCTGGCTAAAGCCGATTTCGACGGCTTCCCACATTCCGCCCTGCACCTGCGCGCTTAGGACGCGTGACAGGAAAGTCGGATTGTTGGACTCAACCATAAAAAGATACAGTTCGTCAAAATATGCGCGACCTTGCGAGCAATCCCTGGAATAGTCACCTGTTCGCTTTGGGTGCCACGGTCTAGGCCGCGTGTACTCTCCGCTTGTATCTTGACCTACAAATGATAGTTCATTGAATTTCATATCTTCTTCCCTATTGCGCCAGTCATAAACTTAACAAATCCGTCAGATCATTGCCGGCTACTGATCTGCCACTCCCGACCACTTCCGTTGTTCGAAGTTCGTCGCTCACTACGATTCGATCACTCAGAATGTCAATAAGACACAAGTCGTTATCGTAGGGGCTAGGGGCTTCGATTTTTGACGCTTCACCGAGATAGGAATGTTCTCCTATACGAGTTTCACTTGCAAAATGAAAGCGGGAATTTAGAAATTCGAGATAGCTCGGTTCCGCTTCCATCAGAATGCAGTCGAATCCCTCACGCCGCGCCGCCTCGGCCGTCGTGCCGGTTCCGGCAAACATATCGAGCACCGTGCCGCCAGGTGGCGTGATGTGGCGGATCAGATATTGCATGAGGGTGATCGGCTTGACCGTTGGGTGCTTGGAGCCGGCGCGGTCGGCCTTGTTTGCCTTCGCGTTGTAGACGATGGCGTCGCCGCGATCCTCGGAGATCACACCAGTGTCGATCGCCCATTGGTAGTCTTCGGCGGTCGGCGCGAACTGGTGAAAGAAGCGAGCGTTCGATCCCTCGTCGCCATAGCCGCTCATCGGCGTGCCTGGTGCGCGACTCTCTGCGCCATAGCAGGCACCGTCGTTCTTTCCTTTGCGCATGGTTCCCGGTTTGCCGCTCTTGCCCTGCGGGAACAGCGCCACAACCTCGGGCGAACCGTCGAGGATCAAGTTGGATGGGTAGCGTCCAGCCGGCGATCCGCCCCTTGCAGAACCCGGCAGTGCCGCAAAATTAGTCGAGCCGTCGTCGATGTACCGGCGATCCATCGCAAGCTCGCCGTCGCGTGACCGGCTTTCGGAGCCGTCCCCAACCTTGCAGCCGTCAATGTTGAAGGCGCCGACACCATGCTTGATCAGGTTCTCACGACAGGTCTTGGAGTCGTATGGCTTCTGACCGAGGTAGATAGGTTCCAGCGCCGGCTTCTGCGTCTGCGTGCCATGTTTCCAGCCCTCCCAACCGGGGAGAGCGGGATTGTGACCTTTTGGAAATCCGCTACCGTAGGTCCAACCGTGCATCGGATGCATGATGAAGCCGGCGATCTCCATGGCGCACGCCTGCCAGTGGCCAGTGCGGGCTCCTGAGAAGGCGAAGACGCAGCCACCTGGCAAAAGAATGTCGTACACCAGCTTCCAAAACTCGGGGTCGCGCTCGATGCCGGTGGCGTCCCACCCGTGGCCCATGAAGCCGCCCGAGAGCCGTGAGAAGCTGCCGTCGTTACCTTCGCTGCGAGCCGCCGCCGCGCCCTGCCTGCCGAAACGTTTCGTGATGCTGGTGAGGGCGTAGGGCGGGTCAGTCACAACCGAATGGACGCGAACGCCTTGATCAATCAGTCGGCGTAGACTGATGCGGTTGTCGCCATCATGCAGAGTGATTTGGCCGCCCATAAGGTGACAATCCCGTTAAAAGTGAGTCGTTAACTGAGCAGATCGCTCAAATCGTACTGCTGCCGTTGCCGCGCTGTCCGTGCCTGACGCAGACGCTCGTCGAGTGCATTCAAAGCATCGACGATGAGTTCTGTCGCGCTGCGGTCCCACCCCCAAGCAAAGGGATCGGTGAAGCCGCGCTTTGAATCGTAGATCGCGTAGAGATCGTCGCTGAAATGCGCGGCTTCACCGTCTTCGGGGTCTACCCATTCATACGAGTAGCGGTGCATCACACGAGCAGATCGTCATCATCTAAGTCTGGCGCTTGGCTGCGAACGTCTTGCAGCGGAGCTTTGCCCGCAACCATGATCTCGCTCACCGGCAGTTGAGGCTTTGCGAACGACGCCAGGCGCTTCTTCGGATCATACGATTCCGATAGGTCAGGTTCCTTGGTCAGAACCTCGACGAGGCACGCAACCGGGTCTTTGCCGACGCTGACATTCCAGTCGTTGGTAAACCAGAACTGTGAGATCGCCTGCCACCCTTCGGGGCCGATGTTCAAGACAAGGCTGGTCAGCTTGCCCCTGACAGGCGCGCCGCGCACATCGCGCGAGTTGGAGATGGCGCGCAGCGCCGATACCAGTTTCAGACCGAGTGCGGCGTCATCCATGGTCAGACCAGCAAATCGTCGTCGTCGATTAGGCTGACACCCATGAGCGGCACGTCGCCGAGCAGGTCGTCGTCCTCGGTAGCGGCGCCGGGCTGCACAGTCGACCCTTCGAACGCTGCTGCCTTGTCTGCCACGCTGGAACCCATGTAGTCGTCATAGGTCGGGCAGTTCAGCTTGCCGGTATCGACGTTGAATTCGAGGCCGGTTTCGGCGGCCTTGCCGCCAGGATAGACGCGTTCCAGTTCGGCAAGAAGCGGTGTCTTCTGCAGGGCAAAACGGAAGCCCTTATCGGTGCCGGGGAAGGGATAGATGTTCACGAAGGGTGTCTCCTTCGTCTTGCGGATCGCCGCGCGCAGTTCGCCGAGCTTCATGATTTGTGTCTCCGATTTAGGTGATTGACTTAAATATGCTTCCAGGTTTTGCCCCTGGCAGCGTTATAGATTGCCGAAAAGGACACACCGAACTGCTTGGCCAATGCGACGACTCTCTCCCCTCGCAAAGTGCCTGCGTGCCGCTCGCGTCTGAGTACCAAAACGGCGGTCTCCGTCAGATGGGCTCTGCCGTTCTGTTCGCCCTGCGAAGTCGTGCCATGCTCGATTCGGTCGGCATGATTGTCGACTGACAATGCCCATCTGAGGTTCGAAAAGTGGTGGAATACACGTGAGCCGTTGTTGTGAGCAACTTCATGCTCCGAGGATGGCGCAAATTCGACAAAAGTTTCGAGAACCAAGCAATGCGCACGAACGTTCTGTTTTATACCCTTTGCGTTGTAAATATGATAAAGTAGATAGCCGTCAGCATCCAATGAGCCGCGAAGCCGTCTTCCTTTTCTAGCATCTGTACCAATTCTACGGCAGTCCCCGTATTCGGAAACCTCGTAGAGAGGGAAATCAGGATGCGACTCCCATCTCATTGAATTGGTAAGAGTTGCCATTATACCATGCCCAACGCCGCGCGATACAGATCAAGTATCGTCGCTTCTTCCTGACGCTCTGCCTGATCCTTCTTGCGCTCACGGACGATGGTTCTGACGGCCTTCGAATCAAAGCCTGCCCCCTTCAGTTCCGCGTAGACTTCCTTGATGTCGTCGGAAATCGTCTTCTTTTCTTCCTCAAGCCGCTCGATGCGCTCGATGATGGCGCGCAACTGGCCGGCCGCTACGGTTTGACTGGTGTCGGTGATGTCGTCCATGATCAGTTCGTCCTCGTTTTCCGTGTTATTTGGGAACGGCATCTGCTTCTCCGAAATGGTGAATATCACTATAAACGTGAAAATGGATGCGTCAATACATATTTCGTGCGAACGGCATCCGCATCGCAATAAAGCTGTCGACAGGCACAACGCGTGACCTGGGCGCAGGGTTGTCATGCTCGACGGCGTAGCTGTTCGCGTGGCAAATCTTCCGTACCGTCTCGCGGTGGATTCCTGTCGCCTGCTCGATCTCGCGATAGGTGCAGTTGCCGTTGACTGATTTGACGTAGCGCCGCACCAGGAAGCGCTGAGCCAACTTTCGGTAGGGTCGCCGCATCAGACTGCACCACCGGGCCGAAACTGGCCGGCGATCATCGTTCCGACGTTGGCAGAGATCGATGAAAGGTCGACCTTACTGTCAATCGTTATCGCGGTCATTCCTTGACCACCGCGAACGCCGATCTCGGTGAAGGCGTCCTTGGGCGCGGGATACTTGTCGAACATGGCGTCGACCACCGCCTGCAAGTTGGCTCGAACCTCATCCAGGTTGCCCTTGGGCGGCCGATCGTCGTTCAGTTTGCGCTGGATCATAGCGTCACGGAGCACGATCAAGGACGCAATGGCCTTGGTGATGTGCGAGAGCTTGGTGTCGGGATCGAGGTCTTCCCCTTCCCACCAACACATGATGTGGCCGATCGCGGCGTCCTTGTAGACCGAGGCGCGGACGCCAGCGACGCGGTAGTTGTGGCGACCGTATTTCAGCGCCCCTTCCATCATCGCCACGCCGATTTCGCAGATGACGGTGAAGGGGATGGTTGCAAACTGACGCCATTTGCGGACGCCCACCGCGTCCTTTGGATTCGTCGCCTTGCCTGCCGTGGACGCCGCGATGGCTGCCATAGCGTCCGCGTATCGGTGGATCGCGTACCCCCTACGAGGGGTTGGATAATACACACTTTCCCACCGCGTCATGGTATCACTTGTCAGATGCAACGCGTGCGGCACAACCGGTTGCCCGTCGCACCATCCGTCGATGAGCGTATCACAACCGAAGAACTTCATCAGCGCGAGAGCGTTGGTTGTCTTGCCGCAGCCTTGCGGGCCAGAAACAATGACAGTATTGTGCATCGTGTTTTTCCCTTTAAACGTGAATGTTTCTCATGTTTTCTTGAGCAACGTTAGCAGCGCGGCCCCTTCTGCCTGAAGCGGTCGGCGAGGAAGGCGGCTGCAACACGTTTATTGCGAGCGGGATCGAGGGCATTGTTGATGTCGTCGCTGGTGGCAATGTCCGTCATAGCCTCGACAGCCCGTGCCAGTTCGTCCAGAAGGGCGCGGGCTTCGCCTTCCAACTGCGATATGCGGATTCCTTGCGCGCAAACTTCATTGCGCTGGCCGACACGCGCAAGGGTGCGTATTTCCGATGCAAGCGCGGCGATAGCGGCGCGGGCGGCATCGTCATATCCGCCCCGCTTGACGGGGCAGTTCGTAGTACGGCCCATTTGCGCCGGGTTCTGGCAACACAAGAAGCCTTCGCAGGTTTTAGACTTGCAAATCGCTCTGGCCACACGCTCAACGTCCGCCTCCGTTACCGCGCTATTGTCGGATGCGGGGTTATCCGCGCCGAAAGACACTTGCTCACAGTGGCCGCCGCCGCATGTGCATGGCTTGTCAGTCCACATGCACTCTGCCGCCGCCTCGCTCCCCTCCGGTTCGGAGAGGGCTGCTTCAATCAACTCGCGACTGGTTTCGCGACTTGGCCATGAGTGCCCCCACCGGCATCGCTCGGCAATCTCACGGTATTTATGCTGGAACGCCTCGACCTGCGCCTCCGTAACCCGGCTCATGGCTTCGGCTCCCGACGACGTAACTGTGCCAAGGGGTAGACGTGCGTACACCCAAGAAAGCCGGGATCGGTTGCGACCACGACAGCACCCCATCCGCCCTTGTAGAAGCTGTCGATCTCACCCCAAAATTTGGCCCCTTTGACCGTCTCGACAATATCGCCAAGGCGCAGCGCTTCCGTTTGTGTGCTCATGGCTTCGACTCCTGTGTGAGGGCTTCGAAACGACCGTCTTCAAATTCGGACTTGCGACGCACCCAAAGTTCTCCATCCTTGCCGCGATAGACTGTGGCAATCTCGTAGTCCGTCAGGCCGTCTTCACACTGGACTTGCGCCTGCCCGACGATGGCGTACTCGCTGCCGCGCTTCACATGGCGGTGCGTCGGCTTCCAAGCCAGTAGCTCGGAGACGGTGGCTTCGGCGCGCTCGGCTCGGATGCGAAAGTGATTGGACCTAGATATCATCTGCCGGGTATTGTGGAAAAATATCTGCCTGTTGACTTCGGCGTCATCCCGGTCTTCGTCCCGTTCCTTCTTCATCGCTTCCAGCTTGGCTTGCAGTGCGGTGATATCGGCGGCGGCTTCGCGCATCAATATGTCTGCTGTTTGGATATAGGAAATATTGTTAGCGATCTGAGTATCGGCGTGCGCTTTCAACCGCTCAACCAACCTAGCCAAATCCCCGGTCACCGGCTGTACAGGGGCGGCGTTGGGCGCAACCATTGCGTCAGCGACGGCTTGGGCTTGTCCTATCGTCGGGAAAGTCAGGTAGACCTCGCCCGCGACAAGACGATCTAGCGGCCCCTGATGCTCGGCGGGGGCGAGCGCCCCTATCTCGCCAGAAGGCATGACAGGCTTGATGAATACCGCTGGAACACCGCCGAAGGTGCCTGTATCGACCAAGAGATTTCCGTGCCCGAAGACAGCCACCGGCTGTATAGGGGCGGCGGTGAGGGCGGCGAGGATGCGCGTTTCGTAATCAGTTTGCGCGGCTGCTTTGGCTTCGGTTTCAGTCGGGTGTAATGTTCCAGGTCCTATACCGTCTAGAAACCATGCGAAACCATTAGGAAATTTGTGGATTAAATAAACGCCAATCAAACTATCTGATATCCAACTTTCCCCTGACATTTTCATAGGTCGCCATCCCAGCCCCTTCACCTGCACTGGCGCTACAGAGGCGCGGGTGGCGTCGATGAACGGCATGAGAGCTTCGGCCAGTTGCCCGGCTCCAAGGTCGTGGTTTCCATCAACACGCCTGATTTCCTGCGCCAATGCGTCTACGTCCAGCCCTTCGCGCGTCATTTTCTGTTCACCTGCCCAGTGAGAGGGCAATCGAACTCGCGCCACGGCTTCTGGCTGATGTCATATGGCACATTGTCCCAAGAGGCGCAGTTAGAGCCCTCCGGTGTGGCCAAGCATCCGACGAGCGATAGCAAGGTGGCAAGCAAAAGCATGGCAGTTTTCATGCGATCCTCCTTTGAGATTTGATGGCGTTTACTTGCGACGCCGGCTGGCGATCCCGTAGCCCGCAGCCGCGTCCCATCCAGCGAAATTGAGAACGATCCAGACGAGACAGGCGCGGTCGAAGGGCAGGAACAGCCAGAGCAACGCCACAGCGGCGCAGTGCCACGCGTAGGCGACATAGACCGGCCGCAGGACGTTGATGTAGGTGGCGACCGTTGACCGGGCGATGTTGACGAGCTTGCGCATCTTAATAGCGCTTTCCGCCTTCGGCCTGCCGGTTCGCAATCCGGTGGTCGCTGCGGGTCCGGTTGAAGGCGTTCTTATCGACAAGTGATCCGGCCTGGTCGTCGCCGCGCGTCTGCGACAGTTCGAGGATGCGGATAATGGTGTTGGCGAAATTCACCGCACACTGATCGAGACCCGGCAGCCGCTTCGGCAGATCGCCGTATTCCGCCAGGTGGCGCAGGCATGGGAGGAACGCCGATGCCACGTCAATCTGCGTGGCCGCAGCGGTGTCCAGGATACGAAGGATCGCGTCAGAGAGTTCGACTTCGACTGCGCCGCGATGGGGCAACTTGTCGTCGCGCCTCTTGTTCTTCCGGTGAGATTCAAGCGCCTCGGACAGTTCCGAATGCATCAGCGCGACCACTTCGCCGAAGTTGCGCTCGATCGGCTCACCCGTCTTGGGGTCAGTATACCAGCCGGCGTTTGTCGCAGTCTGGTGCGCAAGCTTTTGCGCAGCCCGCAGTCCTTCGACCGCCGCGATTTCGAGCGGTGTCACCGAGCCGTGGAAGGTAAAATCGGAATGTTTCACGTTGTCTCCTTTTATCACTTTAAAAGTGATATTTAGAACAGACTTTTGCCGTTCGGTTTCTCAACGATCTTGAGTTCGAGGCCGAGAGTGCTCAGAGCCACTTCCAGATCGGTGATGCGAGGTTCAGTCCTGCCGCTTTTCCAGAAACTGATTGCCGTGCTGCCGTAGTTATTGGCGGTTGCGAAATCGAGAATGGTGATGCGTCGCGCCCGCAGGATTTCGAACAATTCTCTCACGACAGTGGATGCGGTTCGAGGCGCGACTCTCTGTGTCTGCAGTATCGGTGTTGCCATGTTTTACAGTTTCACGTTTCTCGCCAGTAATCAACTAAAAAGTGAAACTATTGGCCGCCAATCGTCGACCCAATGGATACGGGAATCCGTTGAGCGTTCGTCGTCGGCATTGTGCAAATGCCGCAACATAATGGTCTTGTGGCCAGCGTTCACGCCCATCATGGCGTTCTTGTAATTGTCCTCGATCCAGACGCCGCCCCGCAGCACTTCGAGCCAGTGATCCTTGCTCTCGCGCAACGCCAGGCAGATAATACGTTGAAAGGCACCATCGAACTCGCCATCCAGGTTCTGTCTGCGTCTCGCAACCGCTGCCGGATCGTCCGAGCAACTGGTCAGCACAGTCAGCTTGTGCCCGGCAGCCTTGAGCTTCGCGACCGCTTCTTTCGCACCAGGCAGAGCGGACAACTGGCCGAATGACTGCGATGCGTTGAACTCGGCGATGAGTTCGAAGCAGCGGGCCTCGGGCAGCCCTAGCCAGTTGAACAGTGACCATGATTTCGGGCCGCTGGCGCTTGGCTCGATGCCGTGGTTGACGGAGACCCAATGGCGGAAACCGCCCGTCCAGTCGAGCAGCACGCCGTCGCAGTCTAGGATGAAATGCGTCTTGTGTCGCTCCGCTAGGTCCATTGCATGGATAGGTTTCGTTATGGCGTTCATCAGGCAATCTCCTTCCTGGTGGTTTTTACTGTGAACGGTGCGCGGACGCCGCTGCAATTGGCTTCTGCTGCGCCCAAGGCGCGGCAAATGCGCGTCTCCGGTGTCCCCTTGCTGTCAAACAGGCTGCCAAGCGCGTAGGGTTCCCCGCTGCCCGCCGCAGCGTGCTCGGAATAGTCGGCAACCGAGTAGTCGGTGGCGATCTTGCAAAGCCGGTCGCCGTGAGCGACGATCAACTCGTCAATGATAGAATAGCTGCGAGGATCAGGCTCTTGCGCATGGTCATTTCCACTTCCTGGTCAGGTGTACCGTCAGCAGGGCTACGCTCATGTTGGCAGCGACGACGCCGAGAATGATGAGGACTGCTTGAGTGGGTGACACGATGGCGCTCCGTTGGGCGTGGTCAAAAATTCACACGTCTTATGGTGAATGTCAATTAAAAAGTGAAAGTAACGTGATAAAATCAAATGCCTCTCATGCGAACTAATTTCTCCGAGGCCGAAACGCCGAGCGGATCGTTGGCGCCGTGCAGGCGCTCGACGAGGTAGTCGATTTCCTCGACGCTCAGAACGTTGATCACCTGCGTAGTGTTCTTCTCTCGCCACGCCGCCAGGCGCTCTCGGAATGTCGGATCGTTTTTGTGGGCCTCATCGTAAGCCGCGACAACGGCGAAGTGCAGTTGGACACTGCCGACTTCCATGCCCTCGGCGATCAGGCGCGCCCTGTGTTCGTCGCATTCTTTGTTCCGCTGATAGCCGAATTTTAGGTGTTCTGGCACAGCATCGACGTGGCGCATCAACCTCATGTTGATTTCTCCTCCCTACGTTTCTGCTCGGCCCGGATCGCCGCCACGCGGGCCTGCAACCCTGCAAAACGCGTCAGTTCCGCAGTGGGGTTCTTTCCGTAGCCGGCATTGAGTTCGAGCTTCAGCGGCATCAATGCGCGAGCCAATCCGTCGTCGGAAAGGTTCGAGTAGTCGTGGGTCTCGGCTGCCATCTCAGCGGCTTTCGATGTTGCGCTGCAGATGCTCCGTCTTCCAGATGAGCGTGTCGATCTGCTTGATGAGTGATGCCGGAAGCTTTTCGGCCTCGGCGCCATTCAGCGCATACAAGCTTGGGCTCGTGTGATTTTCACCATTTAATGTGGACTTTTCCGCATGGATGGCATATATGTGTCTTCGAGACGGAGGCGCCGGGGCCCAACAAGTTACCCGGGGTCGTCTCACCTAAAGGGCCACCGCAAGGTGGCCTTTACTTTTTCGGTGGCTTTAAATAGTCACCTTTTGGCATAACTGAAAAGAGTTCTGCCTTTGGCTTCTCATTTCGAAAACGGCCCTATCGTGCACGAGATTGCCATAACCGTCATCTCTCGATGCTGGATTTTGTGTGTATGTAACTATCGGCGACGTGAACGGCAATGCGCCTTCATTCATAGCGCTAACGATCTGACATATAATGTCATCGATTGAGTACCCATCGGAACTGCGGTTTTTCCGATGAATAGGATTTCGTTGTCTTCCAAAAGATGGAGTCCATGGCCTCCTCTCTGAGAGTTCAACTCAACGAATTGGAGAACCGTAAACGCCCCTATTGCTGGGTGCGCTAAATATATAATCGCCAACAATTTCGCGGTGGCCAAAGCCGCGTTCGAGGCATCCCTGACACAACGCACATGGTCGCACGTTGTCTTCCGTGAGGGCGGTCGAGTGATCGAGACGGCCAAGACAGGGGGCTATGACGTTGCCACGAAGATCGTGCCGATCTTACAGCGATACAGTTAGGTCTTTTTCTCCGAAGGCTTTTTCTTAGGCTTGCGCGGCTTCTTTATGAAGCCGACCGTGTAGCGCTTGTATCGCTTAAGCTGCGTGAAGGGTGGCAGGGTCCGCATCTCGCGGTCGATAACGATGCTTTCAAGTCCCGCTGCAAAGATCGCTACGACATTCAGCTTTGTCAGTTTCTGGACGCTCATAACCTCGACTTCGACGGTGGGTATTACCTGCTCCGGGTGCGAGTAGTGGACGTTCGCCTGCAATCGGCGAACTACCTGAACGGCTTCGCGGTCTGACGTATAGACATGCGTTTTCCCCTCGAAGGTGAACCTATACAACCTGGCTAGGAGCAGATGCGGTGGAATGAATTTGTGAAATGCGCCAGCGAAAACGAGAGGTTTTGGCAAGCGATCCGCCCTCTGGCGCGCGGCTTCTTCCGATTCGTCTGACATTGCTCGTATCCGATTTTCTCTGGAGGACTGGCCTATCTCAGATTTTCTCCGAGGTCTATTGAGCGCCGCGTCGAGGAAGATACGACCGGCAGCTGCGATTTGGAATCGAAAACCGTTCCGGTTCTCAGCCGCGAGCGCTGATTTTCTCCGAGAGCCTGGCGGGCCAGCCTGTGATTTTCTCCGGGGCGTCTAACTCTATTTCTCCGGGGTCTATTTCTCCGGGGTGCCGGTTGGGGGAGGGTAGCGCGGCCGAGGGTCATTTTTCAGCGGCAGAATCGCCGAATAGGACGAAATTCCTAATGAAATGTTATATTATTACAGTATGCGGCAGCCTGCCGTTAACCGGCTTCCATCCGCTCGACTTGCGCGCCAGGTCGCGTCGACGCTATGTTGCCGGCCTTCGGAAACGGGCAGGGGAGTCAGAACATGCGGCGACTAATCGGAATCGTGCTTATCGGTCTGGCTGCCGTCGCGGTCGCAAACGCCATGGTAAACCCGCGACTTGCCGCGCCGTCGCGGCCGGCCGTGGCTCAAATCGACTTCGCCAAATGCAATCGGCTTGCGGAAATGGCAGGCGCTGCAATGGCGTTGCGCCAGCTTGGCAGCGATGAGTCGGCAGCCATGCGCCAGGATATGAGCGGCGAAGCGCGTCGAATCGTATCGCGTGCCTATGGCGAACCAATCGCCGCGACCGGCGACGCTAGGGCACTGGCTGCCCGCAACTTCGCCGACTCCGTCAAGCACGAATGCATTAGGGGATAACGCGCCGTCGCAACAAAAAACCCGGCATTGCTGCCGGGCTTTGATTGCTTAGGTGATGTGCCCTAGCGCCACGGCGCCCCATAGCGCCAGCGCCAGCAATGCCGGCCAAAAATACCACGGTCGCGGCCGTGGCGCTGCCACATGGAGCGGCTGAGCGTCTACCAGGTCGCGCCGTGGCGCATGTCGCGGCACAACGGCAGGCGGCAGCCCTACGGCGCATAACGGCAGGCTGCCGCGCTGAATTGCCACTACGCGGCCGGGCAGCGGCGCGCCGCTTGCGTCTGGCACGCTCACAATGGCTTGGCCGGTCGCCAGGCCGAGAATGCTTGCCGCGCTGATATTGCCCGGCATAGTCTCGGCTGCCGCCTTTAGCGCCTTGTGGTGGTATGGCGTCGACGCGCGCAACGCGTGCTGAATCCGCGTTGCCAGCTGCCCGGCGATGATATGCGGCAAGTCGGAAGGGGATTGCGTGACATAGATCAAACCGACTCCCTTCGATCGGATGAGTCGCGTGATTTGTTCGATGCGCCGCACAATGGCAGCCGTTGCGCCGTCGAAAATTAAATGTGCTTCGTCGATCATGACAAGCAAGCCAGGTGCGGCAACGTCGCCGACTTCGGCGAGTCCACCATAAAGCCTGTCCAGCGTATGAGCGACAAAGGCGCCATATAGGCCGGGCAGCGAAGTTAAATCGCTGCAGCCGTAAACCGTGATTCCTTGCGTATCGCGCGGATCGTGACGCGACGGCTGGAAAACCCATGGCGCGCCGCGTTCAAGGCGCAATAGAGCCCGTTGAACGGCAGCAACGGAAACCGGGGAAATCAAACCATAGTCGCGGCTTAAATCGTGCCGCGTGGAATCGTTCAATAGGTCGCGCAAGTCTGCCAGCGTGGCGACGGCGCGGCCGGAATCTTCCGCCCATGCCAGCGCGATTTGAAGGGCGCCGGCTTGCGCCTCGCTCAGGTCTAGCGCGCGTGCGATCAAATCGGCGCCCATTGCGTCAACGCGCATTGCCGGCCGCAATAGCGTAGCTCCAAGCGACTCTAGGTCGCCTTTCGCGTCCAGGATCAAAACCGGACAAGGCGACCGCTCAGCGATCGCCCCTAGAGTCGTTGTTTTGCCTGAGCCCGTGGCGCCGAAAATGCCGACATGGCGCGCCAGGTAGCGCCACGGGATAGCGGCGCCGCTGCCGAGTTGCAGCGCGGTCATTGGCGGCACAATGCGGCGTTGAACGCGTCGCGGTGCGCGGCCGTCATCCGCTGGCAAACCTGGAGCCGATAGTTATAGGGCGCCGATTCAAGCTCAGATTTCAAAGCCGAATATTCGGCAGCCGTCGCCGGCCGAGTCGCCGAAACGTACCATTGATGCGAGGCGCTGCCATGCTGCCCGATATGAGCGTAACAGGTCATAAAGCGGCCGGCCGCGTCGCTTGGCAGCGTAGGGAAAACCGCCGTAACATCGCGGTGTTTGCCGCTTCGATCGATCCTGAAAAGCACGGGAGTCATGGGCTCAGCCGCAAGCTTTTGACCATCCTGAGAAAGCGCGACCATTGCGGAGCCGTCAAAGGCTGCCGAGTCCAGCTGCCGGCCGTTTCGGGCTTTGGCTTCGATGTCGACCAAATCGCCATTGCTGCCGAATTCAAACGTTAGGGAATTGAGCGAGTCGGGCAGCCCGTGGCACGGCCATGTTGACTTGAACGCGGCCAGGTCGGCGCGGTTGAATGTGTGATAAGTCATGACTCGGACTCCTCACCATAGGCCGACTCGATAGGCTTGCCGGAATGGTCGCAAATCAGGTCAGAGTCTTCGAAATTGGTTTCTAGCGCGACCACTAGCCAATCGCTTTGCTTGTCGCCGCTCAGCAACGCCAGGATGATTTCCCGCGCTTCGCTTTTGGCAGCGTCGAATGAGAACGCCGCGCCGCTATGAGTAACGAAATAGAGCGGATATCCGCCAGGCCATGCATGGGCGCCAGCGCGCAAGCAAGCCTTGAAATCGGCTGCCGTTTTAATCTCGGCGACGTGGCGCGAATAGGTGGCGCGCAATGGCGCGGCCTTGCTCCAATCGGCTGCCCGCGTATCGTATAGGGCGCCGTCGCCGCTAGAAACGAAAAGGTGTTTCGGTAACATTTGGTGAATCTCCCGTTAAAGGTGAAATCGGCTCAGCGATAAAAGCGAGCTTGCGGGATGGTTTTCCGCACATGCGCCTTTGCTGCGTCGCGGCTGGAAGCACGAAACGTTTCGTCAAGTTGCCCGTCGTCGGTCGCGGCCCAATAGAGCGGCGAACCGATTCCCCAATAGGCGCCGGCCGGATCATAACCGCCCGAGTCCAGGCGAATCCGCTGCATTGTCACTTTTGGCGCATAGGCAACCATCGCTTTTGCGGCCGGAATGCGAGCCCGGAACTCGGCCGCCCGGTTGCGATAATCGGCCGCCGCTTGCTGCCAACATGATTGCTTAAAACCATCGGGCCGCCTGTCCTCTTTTCGCCGCTCAGCCTGATTTGCGTATGCTTCCATAACCTGAGCGCTGCTTTCCAAGGTTTCGGCCGTCTCGGTTTCCGGCAAGGTCGAGACGCGGCCTAGCGGCGCGCCACGCGACCAATCGCCCATATAACCTTGCGGCGCATTGTCATGAAAATTCGGCATTGTGTTTGATCCTTAAATTAACTGGAAATCGGTTAAGCCGTTAGCGGCGAATTCGGATGATTTTCGTGTAAACTTTAGCCGTGGCGAATGTATCGGCCGGCAGCGTTTCCAGCGTCTCAGCGTCGCCGCGTTCGAAAGTAATGGGCACAAGTGCGACTAGAGTCGCCGGCTCAGCGTGACCATGGCGGCCGAGCAAACTAACGGCAGCTGCAACGTGCTTGCGCACGTCGCTAAATGGCGGATTCATGATGATACGCGGGAATTCCACCTTGCCGGCGATCTCGGCCGCGTATTCCAGGAAACAACGGTTCTGAACCGTGCCGAAGGCTGCCAGGCTGCCCGCAAGCTTGATATGCCGTTCAACCTGCACAAGCTCAAACTTGCTATGTCCGGCCGCTAGTAGCGCCTTAGAAAGCTGGCCAGTGCCCGCGCTAGGCTCCAATGTCAAATAGTCGCCTTGCCTGCCGAGATAGCCGACCATTCGCGCTGCAACGTCGCTAGGCGTCACATGGCATTCCGTAAACTTGTCGACCATGACGGGCTCAGCGATTGAAGGCGCGGCAAGCTTCGCGAAGTCATTCCGCCTTGTGACGGGAATCACCATTGGCTTAGCCGGCCGCGAGTAGATCGCCGGCCGCGTCATGCTGCCACCGCTTCGGCATTCTCAAGCGCTGCCACCGAGTCGGGCAGCGGATGCGCCTTCGAGTCCGTCAAGAAAACGGCGCACCATCCCGCCATGTATCGCGGCCCGTCAAACTTTGGATTCGGGCAAATCTTGAAACGGAATTCGCCGCAAAGTGACGGCCGCGTGCCGCGTTGCTCGGCGTAAATTTTGCCATATTCCGCCTTTGTCATTTCGACAACGGGAAACGTTTCGATTTGGTCGCGGTGGTAGCGGTGTTTTGCCTGCAAAGCCTTGCATTTGAGATTCAAGATTGGCGCCATGCCGTCTTTTTTCGCTGGCACTTCATAGCCGGCCGATTGCATAAGGTCGCGCCATTCGTCGCCGGAAAGCTCCAAAACCGTGTCATTTGCCATGTGCAACGGCAGCACGGCCGAGCTTTCAACTATGAACGTCTCAGCATCAACTTTCCGGCCTTCCGGCTTATGGGCGCCATGTTCGCGGGCAAATGCCTGCAGGATGACGGGAGTCAATTCGCCTTCGAAACGTGCCACGGCGCCGAGTAATTCGCGCTCATAGCTGAGCCGGTTCAAGGTATGTTCGATATAGCGGCGCCGATAGTCGTTATTGATTGTTCGCGTCGCCGCGTCGATACATTGCTGCCGCGCGTCTTGTGGCGACACTTCGCCTTTGTCGACCTTGGAATACAAATCCCATGGCGCAAGCGAACCGGTTGCAATGCTTCGCCCGACTGCAATCTTGATTGCCTCATCTTGCGTTATCTTCGCCCATGCGGCCAGGCACAAATGCCCGTGGTTGATATCCCGTTGCATGTCGCGCAACTCGGCCAAAAGCGTTTTGATCCTGCCCGCGCGGACTCGCGGATCATTTTTGTAATTCGCATGAGCTTCCACGCCTTCGGCACGATAGAGCCAATAGTTTGCCAGTTTCTCGGCCTTGTTTGCATTCGACATAGCCGAATGCATTCGGGCTTGAGTCTTCCGGGCTTTCGCTTCGGAATGATGGCCGACAAGAATCGGCTGCCCGTTCGAAAATGCTTCGGACAGTTCTTGAGCGGCGCGATTATACGCGTTTGCCTGCCGGTGGCGTTTGTGCGCCAATTCGTCAAGCCGCTCGGCCTTTGCCTGAGCCCGCTCAGCCATGGTCATTTCTTCCGGCTCAATTTCGCCGGCAAGCTCGATTGCCAAATCTGCCCGCTTCGGCGACCATTTGGGCGCCACAAATAGTTCTTGCCGTGGCGCCCATGAAAAGCCTGCAGCCTTTACCCGTGCGTAGGTCTCAGCGTCCAATCGCGTCGACGCATACAGGCGGATTTTGTTATCTTCCGGGCTATAGGTGGCAGAAATGGAAAGCGACATTTTGAGATTCCCTT
The DNA here is from genome assembly GCF_015500075.1 of Mesorhizobium sp. INR15. Taxonomy (NCBI): domain Bacteria; kingdom Pseudomonadati; phylum Pseudomonadota; class Alphaproteobacteria; order Hyphomicrobiales; family Phyllobacteriaceae; genus Mesorhizobium; species Mesorhizobium sp. INR15. The sequence continues at coordinate 2,671,364 of NZ_CP045496.1, forward strand.
GATTGATCGATTGTGAAGCTGAGCGGCCCGACGACTAGGACTCGAGCCATGTCCGCTTTGCCGCAATGGCGTTGCGGCGCGTATCGCGACGGACTCGGCCTTCGGCACGGTTCGCGAAAGTGTCGCGTCGATTAGGCGATTCATATTTCATCATGACATGACTCCTTATGTTGATATACACGTTAAGAGTGAAGCTTAGAAGGCGCTACCCATTGCCCAAGCAACAATTGCGACAAGCGGCGCCACCACGATAAAACCGGCCGAGATCGCTACAAGTTGCAACGTTTCGCGGCGACGGCGTATCGTGGAAAGGCGAGACTTGCGGCGCATTTGGCTAATTCCTTTTAAGTGACTTTCACCTTTTAAGTGAAATTAACAGGCGAGTCAAACGGAAAAGATGGATTCGCCAGCGCCATCATTAAATGCCGCCTGCAGCCGCTTGTCGCCAGTCCAGAAGCCGGGCAGCCATTCGTTGATATGGTCGCCTGCCTTAAGCTTGCCGCGTTCCGTGCGGGCTTCGCTCATCGCTTCCAATAGCGACTCCACCTTGTCGCGTATCGCCTTGCAAATTGCCTGGTATGTGGCGCCCTGGTCGACACTGGCAGCCCGGCGCCGTTCGCTCAGCAATTCAAGCGCGGCCTTGCGATTGGCTGCAATGGTCTCGGCAAGCCCGGCAAACCGGCTGCCGGCCTGCCATGCGGCTTGATAATCGCGTTCTGTCTCGGCCGCATGTTGCGCCATGCTATCGGCCGCGCGGGCAGCGTCGCGGGCTGCCTCGATATCGGTTGCGCTTTCGCGATATGCATAATCGCCGACGAATTCAGAGTAGATTGTGCCGAAGTCGAGAGTCGGCAGCCCGTCGCAATCTCCCGCGCTTGCATAGCCTGCCACAAACCGGGCTTTACCGTCGCGGCCGGTCAGCTGGTAGACGACTCCGTAAATCGTTTCCTGTTGATCATTGTCGCTATACCAGCCGCACGAGTCGCGGTTTGACCAGAAGCCGTTGCGGCTGCCGCATTCCGCTTCCACGTTGCCGACATGCCGCAAGCCGGCGCCGTCGACGTTCTGGACGAAAGCAAGCCGTTCCGCGCGCCGCGCATAGGAAGGGGAATCAGCGTCAACCGGCTGCCAGCAAACGGCCGCGAAATGGTCGCGCGGATATCGGGTTTTGCCGGCCGCAACGTCGGCGCGGGCCAAGTTCAAAGCATCCCATGCGGGATTGCGCGACGGAATTCCCCACTTGCGAGCGGTGCGAGTGGTCGAGCGGTGGAAGCGATACGCGTTCAAAAGCAGGTCGTTTGTCATGGTGGACTCCTTGATTTGTTGTGAAATGCGACGGCGCGGCCGTGAAATTCAGCGACGCTTCAAAATCAATTGGCTTATGTCGTCGCTGATAAGTTGCCGAATTCCCGCAAGCGTGTCTGCGGCGTATCGCCTGCCGAAACAAAGCGAAGTCCAGCGCATGCGATAGCCGGGCTCAGTGTTGCGATAGATAGAAGCGCCTTTGTATGAACTATGGAACATGGTGGACTCCTTGATTTGTGAATTGGTGAAACCGGCGCCGGCCTAAGCCTCTGCAGCCGCGTTGCGCTTTTCGATCCAAAGCCGCTCAGCGATTGAATCCATAGCGATGCGCCGAAACCAATCTTCCGCCTTTGCTGGCGTCTCGACTTCAAACCATCGCGGCTCAGTCCACGTTATCGGCGTAATGCGGCCGTCGACGGACATGCTGAAATGAGCTTCTTTCCGCTCGCAATCGACATAAAGGCCGATTTGCAGCCGCATGTTGAAAAGAACGCTGCAGCGCTTCAATTGGTAGAAAGCGAACATGGTCTAGACTCCTGCCCGCGACGGTAGTTTATCGAGAAAACCGGCGAAACGCTGCCAGGTCGCCGGGCGCCGCTTGATATTGGCTGCCAAATCTTCGCGCGTTAGGGGATTGGTAGGATGATTCACCAATTCCAAAAATGTGATATTGGCATCGGCGATACGGCGCCGCGCTGATTCAAAATGCTGCAATTGGGTCAACATGGTCTAGACTCCTGCCCGCGAAGGGCTCAGCGCTGCCGCGACATGCGGCCGCATTTTGTTACGAATGGTGAAAAGTGCCGCCTTGTGCCGCGTGTCTTTTGTCCGGTTAAGGCAAGCCAGCGCCTGCCTCATGTAGACATCGGCCGTTATCGGGAAACCGTGCTGCCAAGCGTGGCGCGCCAGCGTGATAAGCGAAATTGCGTGAGCGTGATTCATGGCGTTATTCTCCCGTTAGAAGTGAAATGACCGGAAAAGGGAAAAGCTCAGCCTGCCCGGCTTGAACGCAAACGATTTCTTGCCAACCCTTCGGCACAACGGCGCCTTGCCAAGCCGCGCGGCAATCGTCGCCGCTGCCGGCAATGAAAAGCTGCCCGTCATACGTAGTGACTTCGATTTGATAGACTGGCGCCGTTGCGGTCTCAGGCGGAAGGCCGAAGGCAATAGCGAAGCTGCCGGCAGCCGTGGCAAGCGTGGCAGCGATTAATTTTGCAAGCATTGGTGAATCTCCCGTTAAAGGTGAAAGCTAGAGCCAGTCGCGCGTTTTCTTGACGCTGGAAACCGGCAGCCCATAGCAACGCGCGGCGCCATCTCGGCAAGCTCGCATTGTATCGCCCGTTGCGCGGTGGAAAATGCCGCTGATCGAGATGCAACACAAATCATCCGCGTCGACCAGAAACGCTTGCCAACCATCGGCAGCGCTGCCGAAAATCTCGACCTTATGCGATCCAGATGCAACCAAATCGGCGATAGGCTGAAACTTGCCTTGCGACATCATATGCTCAGTCCAGAAAGGTCTACCCATGGTCTCGACTCCGTTAAGTGACTTTCACATTAAACGTGAAACTATCTGCCGAGTCAAACGCTATTTTGTGCCACGTCTCATGCGCGCGGGATTCCTTCCATGGCTGAGCCCGTGCCAGCTAGGCCGGCGACATGCTGCCCGCTGCCCCGCTGCCCCGCTGCCCCGCTGCCCCGCTGCCCCGCTGCCCCGCTGCCCCGCTGCCCCGCTGCCCCGCTGCCCCGCTGCCCCGCTGCCCCGCTGCCCCGCTGCCCGCTGCCCCGCTGCCCGCTGCCCGCTGCCCCGCTGCCAGGTGCCGTGCTGCCGTGCTGCCAGGTGCCGTGCTGCCGTGCTGCCAGGTGCCGTGCTGCCGTGCTGCCGTGCTGCCGTGCTGCCAGGTGCCGTGCTGCCGTGCTGCCGTGCTGCCGTGCTGCCAGGTGCCGTGCTGCCGTGCTGCCAGGTGCCGTGCTGCCAGGTGCCGTGCTGCCGTGCTGCCGTGCTGCCGTGCTGCCCCATGGGCCCATTGCAGCTAGGCCGGCGACATGGCGGCAGGTCTCAAATGCGACCTATCGCAACGCCTTTCCCTAATGAATTCAACGCGTTGACTTGCTGCAGCGCTGCCCGTGGTGGTGGCGAATGGCGGCAGCGTGACACATTTACCTAATGAATTCAGATGGTTAGCAGGTCAAATCGAATAGGATCAATCTGCAAATGCGATACGTTCGAACGCGAAAAAGTCAATGATTTCAATGGGATAGTGGCTTTGGGTCCTTCCTCGACCGGTCGCCGGGATGCGGGGGACACCGAGCGCGATTCACATACAAATTGAAATTCAGCACAGAGAAACGATTTCAAACGTAAGTATTCCTCATGTTTAACCGGTTTCTGGTTAATTTTGCTCAGTGAAACGAGTTCTCACTTATTCTCAGTCTGATTGTGCCCTAAGTGAGAGAAAAAACGTAACAAAATCAATACTCTCTCACTCTCTCAGTCTTCTCAGTCTAAAAGTAAGGTAGTTTATATAAAGGGAGTAACAAGAGACAGGCTAAAGCCGGCAGGTGGTCGTGAGGGGGTCCATTTTAAACTATATGGGAATCCATGTGAGAGTGTGAGAGACTGAGAATTGGGGGGAGGAAATGCGATAGGTTCCATTTGCGAAAAATAGGAAGTGGAACCTATGCGATCATCCATTGCTGTGCATCAGGCAACAAAAAACCCGCCGAAGCGGGTTCAAGTGCAATACATTCGATGATCGATTATAATGCAACACCCGGTCTAATGTAGACCCGGCATTTTCCGAATTTCTTGTTGATCTCGCGCGCCGTAACCGGGCCTTCGGTGCGGGTCCAGCCGACGAGCAGCATAGCTCGGCCGATTTTGATGGACTCTGTGTGCGGGATTGAACCGTCTCGGCCGAGCATTTCCTCCCAAATGTGCTGCACGCAGGTCTCATTGCGGAAGGCTTTTGGCGCGGTCAGGTCCAGGTCGTCGAAGCGGTCATCGGTGCCGATCGGCTGCTCAAGCCATGCCCCAATCTTGCCGGCCAGCATTTCCTCACTGCTCTCGACGCGGCGGCTTTCCTGCATCACGACGGCCTGCTTGGCGGCCTCGTCGGTCAGGTAGAGCGGCAGGGTATCGGTCTTGTAGCGCTGCTCCATGGCCCGGAAAATGTGCAGGGCTTCCGCCCATATCTGCATGACTTCGCGACGCAGCTTCGGGTTGTCGATCTGCCCGACAATCTGGCAAACTATCGGCCAGAAGCGGCGGCCGCCCGTCTGATCTCGAAGATACTCGCGGTCGTTGGTCGAGCCGATGAAGATGCACTGGCGGGGAAACTCCTTCGCCCGCTTCTCCCATGCCAGCCGCACCTTGTCATGCGTGCGGCTGACGAACGCCTTGAGATCGTTGACTTCCGAGCGCTGCATGGCCGAAAGCTCGCCGATTTCCAGTATCCAGGAGCCCTGCATGACTTCGACCATCTGCTTGGGATCGCTGATGTCGCCGGTCAGTTCGTTATACCATTGCAGGCCGAGGATTTCGATGAAGGTGGTCTTGCCCTTGCCCTGCACGCCTTCGAGGATCGGCACGAAATCGAACTTGTGTCCGGGCCGGAAGATGCGGGCAATGGCGCCGACGAAGGTCATCAGCGACGCCTGGCGGTAATAGTCGTTGGCTTCGCAGCCCAGGTAGTCGATGAAGACGGTCTCGACGCGGGCCTTGCCGTCCCAGGTGACGGACTCAACGAGCTTCTTGATCGGATGGAACGACCGGCGACGAGCGCTCATGTCGATTGCGCCACGCAGATCGCGGTCGGAGACTTTGATGCCGTAACCCTTCAACTGCGTCTTGCTCTCGATGATGGTGCGGATCGCGGTGTCGTGGCTATCGGTCCAGTTGTCGCCGTTCAGCTGGTCTTTCAAGTCCCAAAGCTCGCCTTCGAGGTTGACGGGCTCGTGGCTCGAGTCGCGCTTCTTCTTGACGCGGCCGGGCCCGGCAATCAGCACGATCTCTTGTGTGAACTGGTTGAAGGCCGACACTGTGCGCGTGCGCGGATCGTTGTTGACCACCAGGGCGACGTTGGGGAGGGTGCTCTTTAGCTCGCCTTCCTCGGTGCGGTGCAACTTCTGCTGCCAGTCAGGGTCCAGAATGTCGCTTTTGACCGCTTTCGCGGCGGGTGGAGAAGCGTCGCCGAGCAAATCGCTGAGATCATTGGCGTCGCCGAGCAAATCGCTCAGGTCGTTCCCGGTGTCGATGACGACGGGTAGGTTTGTCGGGCGGTCGAAGTCGTCTTCTTCGAGATCGAGATCGAGCGAATATTTGTTGGCGTTGGCGATCTGAATCAGGCTCGCCATGCGGACGGGGTTCTTGGAGTCCTGCTTGAAGGAGCGCCAGCGCACGGCCGCGTTCTTCGCATCAAACTTATCGGACTGCTTCGCCCACTCGCACCACCGGTCGAAGCCCGCCTTGGTGCCACGGAACTGGTGATGCAGCGCCATGCCGACCTGCACGTAGTCGTCATAGTGAGCGCCGGCCGCGTCGTTGGGAATGTGTTTGAGGATGTCTGCGATCTGCGCGTCATCCAGGTCCATCGGATCGGTGCGGACGATGGCGAAAAGATCGTCTTCGTCTTCCGGTTCCTCCGCAACCGACGTGCGTGCGCCCCAAGCTTCGACCGTCGCGGCGGGAATGATCGGACCGATGCCGAACTCGATCATGTCGAGATCGAGCGGCCGTTCCCAAATGTAGGGCAACTTCGTGTCGGGGTGAATCGAGGGTGGCAGCACGACCTGAACGCCCGTTCCGAACAGGTCGATCATCCAGTCACGCTTGACGACGATCTTCTGCAGCCGCTCGTCCCAAAACTTCTCAGAGCCCGTGGACTGCGCCAGGGTCTTCTTCCGCAGGGGAGCGTCGGCGACGAAATACAGGTGACGGCTCTCGCCGCCTGATCCGCTGATCACCGATGGAAGGGAACGCGCCTCGGGCCACAGCGATTCGACCGCTGCCCAAGCCTCGGCGGCGAGTTCCGGTTTGCGGATGTCGAGATCGAGAACGTGGAGGTAGCCGGCAGCGGTCTTCGACGGCTCACCGAGCCGGATGCCGATGTTGGCGTTTCGTCGATACGAATCACGTAGGTCCGCTTCCGTTTGCAGCGGAGCAGTCGACCATGCGGTCTCGATCGGACGTTTTTCGAACGGCACAAGCCAATGTAGTGACGCGCCCGCTTCGATTAGAGAGCGGACGGAACCGAGCACGCCGTCGAGCGTGGGAGCACTTGCCATTTTACGCCTTCCCCTGCGGGAATCAGAGGTCGTCGCCGAGATCGAAGAAGGGGATCAAATCCGCCTTCTTCAACTTGCCCTTTTTCTTGGCTTCGTCGCTCTCGAACGACAGCGTGAGCAGCGACCGAATGGCGTTCTTGGAAAGCTTCTGTTCGTTCAGCCACCGGTAGATGGTGAAGCGCGCATTGCCCGTCCCGTCGCAAATCGCCTGGGTGTCCAGACGACCGAACTTGATGAATTTGGACGGCAGCTTTTCGAGCAGCACCTTGTAGAGGGCCTTCTCATACAGGGGAGGCCCGCTGACTTTGCTTGGTCGGCCCGTGATCCTCGGCTTTGCCTCGGTCGTTTCTGACGTGGGTAGCATTGTGTCCCCTAAGTTGGATTTTCCCGACCTTAGCGGTCTCGATCTACAAAATCAAGTTAAACGTGAATTTATTGCGCATCGGGCTTGAAACGTGAAACCAAACGTGTTTTAACGACGATGCATTCACGTTTGACGTGATATTTGACCCATCACTAGGAGACATTATGAGCCTCGAAGCTGCCATCACCGAGAATACCGCCGTCATGAAAGACCTTCTTGCCGCCACCAAGGACCTGCTGTCCTTGCGCACTGAGGCCGTGGAGAAGGTCACGGCTGCCGTCAACGCCGGCAAGGGCAAGACTGACACCGCGAAGACCACCGAAACCAAGGTGGCCGAAGCCGACAAGGGGCAGATTTCGACCAGCCCCGAAGACCGCAAGAACCCTTACGAGGGCATCAAGGAAATGATCGCGGGCTATGTCACCGAAATCGACCGTCCCGAGGAACGCGAAGCCCGCAAGGAGAAGGTCCGCAACCTGCTGAACCACGAGAAGATCAAGAAGCCGGAAGTCGAGAAGGCCACGGCGGCCGATCACATCAAGGAAGACGCCGTCGACGTGTTCAAGAAGAACATGGAGGCGCTCAAGGCCAAGGGGGCGATCACGCAGCCGGCCGAAGCCAAGTCCGACGACCTCGACATCTGATCCTGCGCATCGACTGAACGCAGTTCCTCCCGGCGCGCTGCCGGGAGGCGCTTCAGCGGCGAGCGGGCTCCGAGACACATCCTCCCAAGCTCTCGGATACGGGTTGTCCCTGCGGCCTCCCGCTCGCCCCTCAAGCGCCTCAACACAAGGAGAAAAGCGATGCGTATAGGTTCTCTCATGGGCTCATTGGCCGCCCTCGCAATGGCCTCACTGTCATCTTTCAAAACGTCCGGCCCATATCACGAGGCGAACGCGATGAAGGCCGTGGGCAGGCGTCGGAGCCGGGGCATCTACCCGAGCTATCGCGGCGATGAGAAACGCGCTCGACGCGATCGGGCGAACCGCGCCGAGGCGCGGCGTCAGCTTGCCGAATGCAACACCATCGTGGAGCGTAGCGGCATTCCCTTCGAACAGGTCAAAGGTCGCTTCGGCTGTTTGGCGAACGCCTGATGTTCCTGTTGTCCATAGCGATCAACCTATTCATCAGACTGGCGTTGCGCTTTCTGCTTCGCATTCCGATCAAGTTGGCAGTGCCGATCTTGTTGCTTGGCCCACCAGCGATCTACGCGCTGCCGGCCGCTTGGTGGGGCTTAACGGTCTACTTCGTAAGCTTCACCATCGCCATGCTCATGTGGACGGCATTTCTCACAACGCGACTGGAGTAACCATGCCCGCCATTTTCCCAAAGTACCGACACCTGGTCGTGGTCGGTGAGAAGCGTTTCCCTGCGAGAATCCTAACGGAGTCTCCCAACAACTACTCGACGACCCATGGCCTCTTTGACAAGGCCACCCGCAGGAAGTTCGGCCACCCCGAAGTTACGTTCGAGGGGCCGTTCACCGCCGATGGGGACATGGAGAACCGGCCATGAAATCGGCCCGCTATTACAAGCCGACAGTCGGCTCGGATTATATCCCCGATCGCTTTGCCTGGATTGACCGGGTGGCACCGTGGGCATTCTTCGGCGTGGGCGTGGCCATGTGGGTAGCCGTCATCGTGAGGCACTTCTCATGATCACGTTTGACGAGATCGTGAAGCAGGGCTCGGGCATTCGAGTCCACGGAAATGGTTTCATCCAGATCGACCTGCCCGACAACAAGCGGGTCAACGTTTGGGGGCACCAGGGCATCCCGCGCCAGAACCAGGCGACGCAGCTTCACGACCATCGCTTCGATTTCTACAGCTTCGTGCTGCGCGGTGCGATGTGCAACGCGGTCTACAAGGCATATCCGCAGCGAATACAGCCGGCGACGCATGACGTTTACACGCCGCAGGTCCGCGAGGGCGAAGACACGGTTCTGGTGCCGCTCGGCGAGTCGGTGCGGATCACGCCCTATCACGCGCATGTAGTGCCTGTGGGTGAAAGCTACCGGCTGCCGGCAGGCTCGATCCATGAGACGTTCGTGAACCAGCCCACCGCAACGCTGATGCTCAAGGGCGAGCCGCGCAACATTCCCGTCCGCGTGTTCTGCCCGATCGGCAAGAAGCCCGATAACGACTTCATGCGTCACGCGGCCATGAGTGAGGCGGCACTGTGGGAAATCGTGAGGGAGGTTTTCGATTGACTGCCCACGCACGCCTTTCCCCTTCCGGTTGCGACCGCTGGTCAACTTGCACTGCATCGGTGGCGCTCATCGACAGTCTGCATCTGACGGGTGAGATACGCGACCGCGAGTCGTCGGAGTGGTCGGCCGAGGGCACCGTAGCGCATGAAGTGCGTGAGATGTGTCTCGACTTCGGGCTCGATCCATCTCACTTCGTCGGCGCTGTGATCAGTGCAGACGGGTTCACATACACCGTCGATGACGAAATGGCCGATCACCTGCAGCCTGGTATCGATTGGGTGCGCGAGCATACGGGCGCGCCGCTGGTGGAAATCCGCGTCGATCTGTCGGCCTGGCTGCCGGGCCAGTTCGGCACCTGCGACACGGGCTGGCTGGAAGACTTCCTGCTGTCCACCACCGCGCTCTATGTGAGCGATCTCAAGTACGGCGCAGGCGTTCCGGTCGAGGCCGTTGGCACGAAGCAGTTGCGGCTCTATGCGCTCGGCGTGTGGGAGTATCTCGGCCGTCCGCATGTGGAAAAGGTCGTACTCAATATCGACCAGCCTCGCGCGGGCGGCATGAAATATTGGGACATCACGCTCCCCGAACTGCTGGCCTTTGGCGAAGAAATGAAGCTTGTCTACGCCAAGATCGAAGCGGGCGACGTGGAGTTTGCCCCAGGCGATAAGGCGTGCCGCTGGTGCCCCGTCAAGGATGTCGAAGGCGGCTGCCCGGCCCGTAACGCTTGGGTTATCAACATGATCGTAGACGCGTTCGAGGACTTGGAAGGCGATGAGCCCAAGCTTATCGACGGCATCACGATCACACCCGAGCGCCGCTGGCACATTGTCAAGCACACCAGCGTTATCCGTTCGTGGCTCGCCAAGCAGCACGAAGACAGTCTGAACGCAGCCATCAACGGGAACCCCGATCCGGGCTCGAAGGCTATCGATGGCGACTTAGGCGACCGATATTTCAAGGATGCCAAGAAGGCCGAAGAACTGCTCGAAGCAGCGCTCGGCGACAAGGCGTTCAAACCGAGAAATCTGATCGGCATCACCGAGATCGAGAAACTGGTGAAGCCGGGCAAGAGAAAGAAGGGACACCCGGAGACCTGGGACGCCCTTCTTAAGCTGGTAGACCGGCCACCTGGGAAACCCAAGTTGGTGCCAGCCGAGCATCCCCGACCGGCCTTAGTGCCTCTCGCGGACCAGTTCGACGATCTGGACTAAGCAACCGCCACAACCGAGCAACTGACAACAGGAAACATTGCAAATGGCTACCGATAGCAACAAAGGGGACGGTCGTACCGTCCAGTTGAAGCGTGTCCGTCTTTCCTTCACCAATCGCCTCAAGGACAAGGCCACCACCAGCGCGGAATCCGACAAGGAAACGCACGGCTGCAACTTCATTCTCGAAGCTGACCAGCCCGAATTCGAGGCGAATAACGCCAAGGTGGTTGGGGCGCTCAAGGAGGCCGGCTTGCAGGCGTTCAAGAACGAGGACGCATACAAGACGATCGCCGAGGACGCTCCGAAGCGGGTCTGTTACCGCAAGGGCGAGAAGTGGAAGAACAAGGAGGGCAAGGTCTACGCCGGCTATGAGGGCAATCGCGCCGTCACCGCCAACGGGCCTAGCGGCGGCACCAAGCGTCCGAAGCTTCTCGATCGCCGCAAGCGCGTTCTTCGCGACCAGGCGACCGGCGAGCAGATCAAGGCCAACATGGTGTTCGGCGAAGGGGAAATCCTCGATATCTTCTACGGCGGCTGCTATGCCGACGTGATCCTGTCCTTCTACGGAACCGACAAGGGCTCGCGCGGCATCTTCTGCTCGATCGAGGCCATCCGTTCGCATGAAAACGGCGAGCGCATGGGCGGCGGTATCTACGTCGATGCCGACGACTTCGACAACCTGGAAGACGACGACACGTTCGACAGCGGCCCGTCGCAGTCGGGCAAGTCTTCCGAGTCCGACGATCTGCTTCTCTGATCCGGCAACTGGCGGCGGCTTCGGCCGCCGTCTCTCTCTCACGTTTAACGGGAAAATCACATGAAATTCACGCACTGCATGATCGATCTTGAGACCATGGGCACAGCCCCCAATGCACCCGTGGTTGCCATCGGCGCGGTCTATTTCGACCCAAATACGGGTGAGCAGGGCGAGACCTTTGACGCTGCGATCGACGTGGAGGACGCGCTGCGATACGGGCGCGTCTCTGGATCGACGCTGAAATGGTGGCTCGGCCAAGGTGACGCAGCGCGGCAAAAAGTGGTGCGTGGCAGGCATCCAGCGCAACTCGTCTTCGAGAAATTCCACGAATTCTGCCGCAAGCACGGCGACGATATCCACCCCTGGGGCAACGGATCGTCCTTCGACATTTCGATCCTCGAATACGCTTTCGGACGCATCCTCGAAAAGCAGGCACCATGGAAGTTCTGGAACGTGCGTGACTGTCGCACGATCAAGGAACTGGCCGATGGTGTTGTGAGCTTTACGGGCAAACTCGAAGGAGTGGCGCATACCGCGCTCGATGATGCCAAGCACCAGGCCAATTGGGTCTCAGTTTATTGGCAGGGACTGCGCCGGCTGACACCGATCAAGACCGAGGTTGGAACTCCCACCACGGCATCCGACGATCTGCTCGATATTTGAGGCTCACCATGCAGCATATCCTTCACGAATGCAACGACCATGAATGCTTCGTCTGCCGTGGCGGCCTCGGCCTTTGCACCATCTGCGGCGGCGCAGAAGGGGCGATGCCAACCGATTGCCCCGGCGAGAAAGTCGATAGTGCGATCCTCGATCAGGTTTATCGTGGTGAGTTCGACTACATCGGCGGCCGATGGGTCAGCAAACGTTCGCTCGACATCTCCAAGATACCACCAGGGCCGGATTGGGTCGTCGGCTACACCAACGGCGGCATGACTATCCATGCTCAGGTCGGGCCGGGGCAGACGTGCTTCGGGGATACTCCCCAGGAAGCGCTCGACGCGGCATTGACGGCCTGGACCCACAGTCAAAAGCCGGGTTTCAGCGTGGAAATGCAGGCTGCTTTACATGCCGATGCAGAAAAACTCTCGGCGATAACCGGCGACGAGCATCACGTCGAATTCTTCTACCTCGAAGACGAGTTGCTGGTTTGAGCACAATATTTACGGATATCGAGTGCTACCACGGCTTCTTCTATGTCGGTTTTAAGAGGCAAGAAGACGGCAAACGCGTCGGTGTCGAGTATAGCAGCCGACAGCCGGTCTATGATCGCGCCTACGTGCGCAACGTGTTGCTGCGGCACACGACGATCGGCTTCAACAGTCTCTCCTATGACTTGCCGATGCTCTGGTATTCGCTCGAAGACGACGTGACCAATGAGAAGTTGAAGGCCGCGTCCGACCGGATCATCAAGGGCCGCGTGCCCTGGTGGGAGGTTGAAGACCTTCTCGGCATCCGCATCCCATTCGACCTGAAGAAGCGGCACATCGATCTGATCGAACCGCAGCCCAACGCATTCGCCAGTCTCAAGGCGCTGAACGGTCGAATGCATGGCAAACAGTTGCAGGACCTGCCGTTTGATCCAGACCTGTGGCTGACGCCCGAGCAGATGGAGATCGTCGGCAACTACTGCCTGCATTCCGATCTGGATGCCACGGAGAACCTGTTCAACGCGCTTAAGGAGCCGCTGGACCTGCGCCGCGCCCTCGGGCCGCTCTACGACCAGAATTTCATGTGCAAATCGGATGCGCAGATCGGCGAGATGATCGTCAAGTCGCGCGTCGAGAAGTTGTCGGGCAGCCGGGCCGAAAAGGCTGGTGTGAAGGCCGGTACGCAGTTCCGGTATCCCATTCCCGATTTCATGAAGTTCGAGACGCCTGAGTTGCAGGCAATCCTCGACAAGCTTCGCGAAACCGATTTCACGATCACTGATGACGGCAAAGTAGACATGCCGAAGTGGCTGTCCGACACCGCAATTACCATCGGCGATACGACCTATCAGATGGGTATCGGCGGGCTGCACTCAACCGAGTCCAACCGTGCCGTCCATTCGAGCGAAACCCACGTTCTCGTCGATGCTGACGTGGCTTCACAGTATCCGGCCATCATCCTCATGCTCGGCCTGTATCCGAAGGCCCTCGGCAAGCATTTCCTGGATGTCTATCGCGAGATCAAGGGCGAGCGGCTGAAGGCGAAAAAGCGCGCCAAGGCCATCAAGATCGAACTGAAAGAGGTCAATGATCCCGACCGAAAGGTTGCGCTCGAAGCCGAACTGGAAGCCTGCAAGGTCAAGGACAAGGGCTTCAAGATCGCTCTCAACGGCGTCTACGGGAAGCTCGGCAGCCGGTACAGCGTTCTCTACGCACCACATCTCCTGATCTCGGTCACGCTGACCGGACAGTTGACGCTTTTGATGCTGATCGAGCGGGCCGAACGCGCCGGCATCAGCGTTGTCAGCGGCAACACAGATGGCGTCATGTTCCTATGTCCGCGCAAGCACTACGCGGGACTGGATGGCGACCGTCTAAAGCCGTCGCGGCTCGCCGACATTTGTCAGCAATGGGAAACCGACACCACGCTCGATCTCGAATTTGGCGAGTATAGGTCGCTCTATAACCAGTCGGTGAATTCGTATTTCACGATCAAGGCGGACGGCGGGCATAAGCGCAAGGGGCCGCTCGGCAACCCCTGGAGCGAGCATCCAGACGATTTCGACCCGGTGCGCGGTCAGTTGATGAAGAATCCGCAGGCGACGATCTGCTCGGACGCGGCGCTGGCCATGATCAAGGACGGAACGCCCGTTGAAGTGACGATCCGCAGCTGCCACGACATCAAGCAGTTCGTCACGGTCATCAAATCGGACGGCGGTGCGACCTGGCGGGACGAATACCTCGGCAAAGTGGTTCGGTATTACTGGTCAACGGATGGGGCGCCGATATTCAAGGCAAAACCTCACCCGAGCACGGGCAACTTCCCCAAGGTGCCTAAAACGGACGGCGCGGCACCGTGCATGAGGCTTCCTGACGAGTTCCCCGACGACATCGACTACGAGAAATACATGTCCGAGGCCGAGGAAATCCTGAGCGATCTCGGCTTCTACGGGCCGAAGGTCGAGCCCCGCAAGCCGCTGCGGATCACAAAAGCAAACAGGTTCATTTTCTACGCACTTTGGAGCACGGCACCATGAGCGGCAGCAGCAGGAAATACATGTCAACCGATGAACTCGAACGCGATGCCGAGTTTCATCGACGCGCCGAAGCATTCGCCAAAGAGATGGTGGCCAAGATTTGGTCGCGATCCGGCTACGAGTCGCCGAAGTGGATCGGAAAGCAGAACGCGGCGAGAGAGCGGGCGCGCGCGTCCGAGGCTGAAATTGCCAGCCGCGCGGACGATTGCCCACGAGATCAGCGCTGGTCGTTCAACAACCGCGCGCCGCGCCGCCAGGTGGCAGCATGAAAGTTCTTGATGACTTCGATTTTACCCCGAGAATCTACGAAAAAGCCGGCGAACTGGATGCCGTGGCATGGGCAGAAAACCATGGATGGCTGGTCCGCAAAATTCAGTACATCGGGCGCAAAAGCTGTCCCGATCGCCTGTTCGTCGGATACGGGCAAATGTTCGTGATCGAGATGAAGCGGAAGGGCAAAACCCCGTCGCGGGATGGCAAGCTGTCAGCCGGCCAGAAAGAAGAATTCAAATGCTACGCGGATCGCGGCGTGACGGTGCATGTGTTTTATACCGGGGCGGATGCGATCGCATTCCTCGAAAGCATGATGCCCCTGCTATGACGATAGGAATCTATTGCATCCGTAACACCGTTGACGGTAAACTGTACATTGGTAAATCAAAGAGAATTGAGCAGCGGTGGGCTAGGCATCGGAGGGCGCCGGCAAATAGATATCTTGCACGCGCCATTAAGAAGCACGGGATTTCCGTTTTTTCTTTCGAAATACTAGAAAAATTTGACACTTTAGATCCAATTCTGCTTGCCGATCGCGAAGCTCATTGGATGGGCTATTATAAAAGTTGTGAACGATCATTCGGTTACAATTTACGGCTGGACAGTTCGGCTCAAGTGATTTTTAGCGATGAAACAAAGGCCAGAATGGCGGTGGCTGCTCGTATGAAAGCGCCACCATCAGACGAAACTCGTGCCAAGATATCGGCCGCAACCAAGGAATCTTGCACTCGTTCCGATGTCATAGCAAGACGATCCGCCGCACACAGAACTGCTCATGCTCGCCCCGGTGATAAAGCTAGACGCGTGGCCGCACTGAAGGCGGCCTATTCGAGCGATGAGGCTCGGGAAGCTATGTCGCTTGCGCGGAAAGCAGAATGGGCTCGACCCGAACTTAGAGCCAGGCGGCTGGCGTCGTTGAAAGCCACACGGGCCACACCGGAATCCAGAGCCAAAACCTCTGCAGCTTCGACCGCTGTCCACGCGCGGCGCCGCGCACAAAAAGCCCTCGCAATATGGTTGCTTGCCCCATGACGGCCCGTCCGAGATCGGCTCTCCGAGAGAGCCAGAAAGTCGTCTCTCGCATCATCCGCGAAAACCCCACCAAGCTCATTGTTCAGGACATGGGACAGGGCAAAACCGGTGCCACGCTCGACGCATTGTACGTCATGCTCAGCAGGTTCGAAATTCAACATGTGCTCGTAATTGCGCCGCGATTCGTTGCGGCGAATACATGGCCCGACGAGATTCGTGCATGGGCTCACACCCGCGCTCTCTCCTACGCCGTCGCCGTGGGAGAGCCCGCCGAACGGGCGGCAGCCATCGCTAAGAAGGCTGAAATCACGACTCTGAATTTCGAGAACCTGCCGTGGCTGGCGCAACACATAGGTTCCGTTGAGAATTGGATTTGGGACACAGTAGTTGTTGATGAATCAAGCAGACTGAAATCCGGCCAGCGCCGCACCAAGGCTATGAAAGTAAAAGGTGCGGATGGCATCGTGAAAGTCCGCAAAGGTGGCAACATCACCCGGTTCGGAGTTCTGACGACCGCCAGGAGAAAAATCAGCCGCGTGATCGAGTTGACCGGCACGCCGACACCGCAGGGCGTAGCCGATCTATGGGGACAAATTTACGCCCTGGACCAAGGGGAACGACTCGGCCGCACTAAGAGCGAGTTCGAGCGACGTTGGTTCGACAAGAACCAGTACACCTATGAAGTCACGCTCAAGCCCGGCGCCGAGGCGGAAATTCTTGCGCGAGTGGCTGACATCATGGTCACAATTCCTTCGGAGAACGTTGCCGCAGAGGCGCAGTTCATTCCGATGAAAGTGCGGCTGCCGGAACAGGCAATGCGTGATTATCGGGAGTTCGAGAAAACACTTTATAGTGAACCTCACGATGTCGAAGCCGTGTCAAATGGCGTCCTCGCGAACAAGTTACTGCAATTCGCCAACGGACACCTGTACAAGGAGGATCGCTCCGTCGTGCATGTTCACGACGCTAAAATGGATGCCCTTGAGGAACTGATCGGCAGCGCCCAAGGTGAAAGCATTCTTCTCTTTTACGGCTTCAAGTTCGACAAGGATGCCATTCGAAAACGTTTTCCGCACGCGGTTGTTGCCAACGAGAGCAAAGACTTCGTAACTGACTGGAATAAAGGGAAAATTCGCCTCGGCCTGGCGCATCCTGCCTCGATCGGACATGGCGTAAATTTGCAATATGGGGGTCGAATCGCCGCTTGGTATGGCCTGACGTTCTCCCTAGAACTGTGGAAACAGGCAAACGCGAGACTGCCGCGACCGGGACAACGTAAGCAAGTTCTCATATATCCTATTATAGCCGAGGGGACCTACGACGAGCGCGCCTTAACCATTCTGAACGCAAAAGACGCCACCCAGGATCGAATCATACGCAATTTCACGCTTCGGACTTGACTTTCACGTAGAATGTTCACATTTCCACGTTTAGATTCGGCTATTGATTGCAACAGACGAGGCATTGCATGGAAAGGAGGACACAATGAAAGACATTGCGCACCCTGAATTTGGACGTAGGCTTGAGCGAGCCTGCGATGGAAATCCCGATGTTCCACAGCTGAACCACGGACGCCTCGGCTGGTTCACCGATCAACTCGCAAAGCACAACGTGAAGGTGTCGGTGGAGACTATCCGCAAGTGGTTTGCGGGCGAGACCCGGCCGCGCCATTTAGCCATGATCGCGCTGGCACGAATTCTGACTGTGGATGAGTCTTGGCTGACGACGGGCAAGTCACCTGAGTTCACTGACACGCAGCGCAAGATGCACAACGTTGTGGCTGGTGGCGCTGTCAACCTGGTTGCAGGCTTCATTCAGATGGACGGCGGGCATCCCTCATTTCCCGACGAAAACGATTCGCTTTCAACGGCAAGCAAGATCGACCTTTATGCGATCATCCGTGGCGCTCACTATCGCTTCCACATCAACACGGTGTTGGGCGAGGACGGCGAGCAGTATTTCCTGGTGCCGCACGCCGCGCGGGAAGGCGCGATCGTACTTGGCGTTGTCCCGATGAAAGGCTTCGCTGTTCGTATCTATGAACTCGATTGGGATACGATCGAGAAGGTTGGCACCAGAAAAAGCCATGCGTTTGAAGTCAAGCTTGAGGGCAGCACCTTCAAAGAGATCAAGTCCTTCGCGGATCGTCTTTGAACGATCTGCGGTGCTGCCGGTCACAACGCGGCGGTTAAATGGCGTGAGTACGACCAGCCGTTATGTACCCATAAGTCCCAATGCATCCTACGACAGTGTGGTATCTAAGCGTGGTATTTCACCTAGTAACTATATGAAATACTACGATAAAATGTTCCCTCCGGGCCCACCATTATCGTTATTTATCAATGGCTTAAGAGTAGGTTCGCCAACAGGTTCGCCAACAGGTTCGCCAAGCATCGGCTTACGGGTCACGAGCCTCACGACGCGATCCATGCCCTGAACCGCCAGACGAACCTGCGATGCCTCGCGCGAATATAGCTCAGCGTGATCGATGTCGTCGTGCCCCAGAACATCCATGAGCTGCCTCGTCGAGGCCTCGGCCTCGGCGAGATAGACGCCGAGTGACTTTCGCAGTCCGTGCAGAGTCAGCCCTTTCGCAAGCCCGGCAAGCTCGCACCAGCGTGCCATGGTCCCGGTCAGCGATTTGGAGGAGAAGGGTTGGCCATAAGCGGTCACCAGGACGGTTTCGCCGCGCTTGTCAGTGGCCTCAAGGATTTCGGCAAGCATGGGCGTAATCGGTACGAAAAGCCGCTTGCCGCCGGTCCTGTTCTTGTTCTTTCCCTGGACGATGTCAAAGCCGTCGAAATGACGTTCTTGGCCATCGATCATGACCTTGCGCGTCACCCTCTGGTCCCACCGTAAATCGGCGACATCGCCGCGACGATTGCCCAGCCAAAGCGCCAGCCCATAACAGGTGCGCGCAGCAGTCCCGAGCGGCCAGCGCTCCTCGAACTTCTGCATGGCTTCGTGCGGCCAAGCCTTCCAGCCCGTATAGGCAGGACGCCACTCGACCGCAGCAGTAGGGTCGATTTCGATCCAGTCCAGTCGTATCGCGATATAGACGAGCTTGCGTATCGCGACCAGCAGATGCTTCGCCTTGTGTGGTGTCGCGATGAAGCATCCCAGAAGCTCCTCGACGTGGACCCGCCTCAAGTTCTTAACCGGCACATCGCGCCATGTGAGTGGATGGTCCTCGACAACCCGCAGACCCAGAAATTCCTCGATCAGACGGCTGTTCTTGAATTTCGTGCTGTCATCATGGGCGAGCCACTTGACCGATGCCTTCAATCTCTTTTCCGCTGCTCCGAAGGTTCCTGGCAAGGCAGCGCCCGGCATTGTGACAACCGGCGGTTTTTGAATCTTGCGACCTTCGACAGCGGCCTGATAGGCTTCGTTGAAATCTCTCTCGTTTGGAGCAGGCAGCGGCACCAGACGTCCGTTGGCGCGGTAGCGCCAGCGCGTCTTTCCATGGCGGTCCTCATAAGAGGACACACCCGGATATTTGTCTTTCAGACGCTGTTCCATAGCAGAACCAGAATATTACCCTCGATGATTCCCTTGCAAGAGAAAGTCGACGATATTGTCGTCATCGTCGCCGGGTAGATCTACGAACGCGGCCTCCAGTTTAAGGCGATCCCAGATCACACGACTATCGATTTTCTTCGGTTTCGGCATGCGCCGGTCGGCGACCATTTGGTCGAATTTCGTCACGCCTACGCCGACGTATCTTGCTGCGTCATCGCGTGACAGGCCGCGCGGTGGGTAGGAGAGGGTGTCGCTCTTCATCACCTTGGTCCTCTGGTCGCACTTCAAATCGCGTGAAACGGTTCGCGATGGAAGTAGAGGCTCGTCGTGCCAACGGAAAGCTGGTTTGACCGGTGCCGGGTAGATTGGAGTGTCGCGGCGTACGAAAGGGACGGTTGGGTTCGACGGTGAGGGTTCGTCCAAGCCTTTTGCCGTCCTGGCGCCGATAAAGCCTATTCACCGTCATTTTCTTGCGCCACGCCCAAGGCTCGTCGAACGACCGGCCCAAACACCGCGCTGCGCCATTCGAGCTTCGTCTTGGGCTTTGTGTAGAATCCGGCGCTGTATTTTGGCCGGTCGAGCGCAAAGCCTCGTCTCACCATCCATTCCGCGATGTCGACACCGCCAGCCGTGCACAGTGGGCGCTCGTCGCGAAGAATTCGAACTTCGCCGAGCCCCCAGCGCTCAGTTGCCCCCTATTCCTAACGGAAGTCCTGCAAGGAAGCGTGACGCAAATCCTCTTCGCCGCGCAAATGCTTTACCGGCCGACGAGCCCGGGCTTGACTCACTGCGTCGCCGGTCGTTTCATGCCATTCGGCGCCGGGCCGGCATGCTCCTGTACGCGTCTCCATAGCCGCTCACGAATAATGCGGCTGGAGTTGATGAAGGCGGATCCGACATATTTCCCGGTCTTGCGATCCGCCATCAGTGCGAAGGCCGGCTTGCCTGGCTCCCGCTCGACGCGAAGCAGATCGTATTCCTCGACTGCATAGCTCTTGATCTTCAACCAGCTCGTCGATCGGCCGCTGCGGTATTTGCTGTCGCGCCGCTTTGAAACCATGCCCTCGATGCCGGCTTTATCGATCAGATCGAATATCGCCTTGGCATCGCCAGGCAGCGCCTCGCTGAATTGTATGTGACTCCCAGGCTGGACAATGTTCTCGAAGATTTCCCGCCGGTCTTCCAGACCCATATCCCCCAGATCGTGGCCATTGAGATGGAGCATATCGAAGGCGACAAAATATAGATCATGCTGACGCCCAGTGATGGCTATTCGCAGGGCGCCGAAATCAGACAGGCCAGCACCGTCGAGCACTACGATCTCGCCGTCAAGGATGGCGTTGGCCAAGCCGAGGCGCTTGGCCGCGCCGGCAAGGTCGCGATATTTCGCCGTCCAGTCCAAACCGTTTCGGGTGAAGATGCTGACATCTTGGTCGAGAATGATCTGCGAGCGGTAGCCGTCGAATTTGATTTCCTTAATCCAGTCGTCACCCTTCTGGAGGCTTCTCCACTAGGGTTGGCATGAGCGGCTCGACAAACTTCAAACGCATGAACTGACTCGCAAAACCGCGATTCAATTAGCTTACGCTGAAATGGTTCCAAAAGTCCGAAGTATCAATTCGGCGGCTGTTCCGAGGCTGAGTTGTTAAATGCGATGGCCTCATCCACCGAGAAGAACGGTCGAGCGAGAACGGAGCCGTCGGGTTTCAGAAGGACCGCCAGGAAGGGCAAGCCGTGTAGAGGCGGCGGATAGATGACATAGGCCGGGCCAAGCAGTTTTTTGGTCCTACCCTTCATTGTGGTGCCCTGAGTCATGGTGAACAATGGCGTCGAAGACCGTCTCATAGACGCTGCCGGTCTCTTCCTCGATCTCTTCCATGCCGATGCCGCGCAATTTGGCGGCGCGCGTCATCCGTTGTATCGCGTCCGCGACCGATATGATGTCGGAGCCGGTAATTGTCGGCAGGTTTTCACTCAGCCATTCGTGGAGGAAGTTCGTTCCGCGTGCGCTCATGGCGAGATAAGCTCGCGACAAGCTGTCGGTTCCAGAATGCAAAAAAGCCCGCCACCTCCGGCAGCGGACTTCTCTTCGCGGAATAACTCAGCCGTTGGTAAGCGGTAGCAGAATGGGCGCCGATGGCGATGCCGTAATGGTGGCGAGCCTCGTCTTCTTCACAAGTTGCGGCCGTTGGTAGGTCTTCTTCATTTGTTGTCTTCCCTAGCTGTGAGATTGGCGAAGCAGCCGGCCATGTCAAGGACGTGTAGGGCACACCTGTTTGCTACAAGAAAAAAGCCTGCCGCTTACGGGAGAGAGCGACGAGGCTTTTGATGCCAGGGAATGAGGTGTCATCCCCCAGCTTTAGCCCTAACATCGCTCCGGCCCGTTTGTTCCATGGTGTCAAGGTGACACAAAAAGCCCGCCAAGGGGGTCTGGAGCGGTGCTGTGATACCCAGCGGACATCAACTGCAACAGCGGGATTGGTTGCTAGAAACAAGAAAGCCTCGCTGGTCGAAGTCCAAAGGCTTTAAACGTCGCGCCGTTCCGCTCATGAGATTAATATTAGCGATTCGACATGAAATCAATTCCAGCATAGTCTTCCCCTGGTCTCGGGGGCTGTCATGAGAATTCATTTTGCGAGGGCAATTCTGTCTATCGTATTTCTCAGCGGCTGCGCAGCAGACTATATCAACCATTACGACGGTGTGACACTCGCGAGTGACGATGCCAACAAATCTAACCTAATGTTGCAGACGGTCGATCCACTAAACCCAAACAGCCAGAACACTCATATTGAAGGCGACGGGGCGCGAGCACTGGCGGTAGTTAACGCTTACCGTCGTGTCGCGTCGCAGTCCGGCGGGGACCTAGACTGTACTGGCGGTAAAGGGAACAATCCGGTTGTTGCCGGTCCGGTGCGGATCACTGGCGCAGACCCAAATCACTTAGACGGCGATCACGACGGCGTCGGGTGCGAGTAGACACTTAGCCGATAAGGATCATCCAGCAGAGGTCACCTTGCGGGGGCGGGGTTGGTTGCCGCGTGCATTGAGGTGCTGCGACGGGTTGATGCGCGCCGCAACAACGAGCTTGAGGACAAACAAAATCCCCTCAAGAAATGAAACTGTTTTGCAATATCTTTCCCTGGTCGGCAAGCTTCTCTAGCCATCTGACGATAATACGTGCTTCGTTCGAGTTGCAAAAATAAATGCGCCAGGTGCCTTCTGAGCGGGAGTCTATCAGCCCGATCTCCCTCATCTCCTTCAAATGTTGCGATAGCCCTGAGCGGCTGCCGCCTACGTTGGCTAGCAAGTCTGCAACAGTAGCATCGCCCTCCAGGAGGTAGACCATCATTAGAAGGCGTGTGGGGTGAGCGAGAGCGGTTAAGATCGCTGCACATTTCGGCACTGATACGTCCCGCGATATCGCTTTTCGGCGATCTTCTTTTATTTCTGCTATTCGCTTTCTGGCGTAGTTCAAAATCAATCCCGCATGTTTCCCCGGATGGATGGCCCGCGCACAATCTGGCGGGACGCACGCGGGCCGACCGGAGGGCCGGTCACCAGCTTTCCAGCTGACCTATGCCAACTTCGCCAGGGTTCAGCGGTTCCCAAGGGAGAACAAAAAAGCCCGCCAGCCGGAGCTGACGGGCCGTCGTACAGAGGCTTAAGTGCCGCGATTAGTTGGCGCCGCCGAGTTGCTTGGTCATCTTGCAGAAATTGTCATGCGATTTGGCAATCGCCTCATCGCCGCATTCCTTCATCATGCCGGCGCGATCCTCTTCCTTCATCGCCATCCAGGCAGTCTTGAATTCAGCTTCGGATCTCATGGTCTTCATTCCGGGATCGGTGAAGAAAGGAGCCATCTTTGCCGGGTCGTCGAGCGCCGAAGTGCCGGTGCTGCCGCCAGCCAAAGCCGAGCCGGTTATCATCGCAAGCGCCATTGCGCCCATGCTGAGCATCTTAAAGTTCATGGAAAATTCCTCCGGTTAAGACTGCCATGTCAGCAGCTTGTTCCGTAAACTCCGTTGACAAGGAAAAGTTTCGCCTAAAAGAAAAAGCCCGCCAGGGTGGGCTGGCGGGCGAAGTCTGGAGTGTGCTGGGATCAACCAGCAGGGGGTCAACTTGCGGATGCAGGATTGGTTGCGACAGGGTTGACCAACGGGAGGTCGACGCTTTCTCGCGGTGTCGATTTGAAAAGAAAAATGGCCATCCATGCCCTCTCGTCGACTGTGGATGGAATACGTCGCAATTATAGCCATGATCGCGGTCGCGACTTGGGGCATGGTCCAAAACTGACCGAGCCATCTAATTGTCATGCCCCAGATAATTTGCCTGGTGGCTGCGGGCGTCGACGGCGCCTCCCGCGTCATATTATGGATAGCGTGTCGCTATTTAGACTCTACGCCTTGTTCAGGCTTTATCCCGACGGTGTTACCGTCACCGTGGACCTGATCCCAATCCCAGTCGTTTGTCTTTTCAGGTGTTTTCACGACCGCCTCTCTCGTCTCGCGGTCTGTATCCTTGCGAGGTTTTACACCTGGCATGTCGCGGCTTGACTTTGGTTCCATGGCTTCTTCTCCTCTTCGGACGATGAACCCTGCTGGGTGGCTTAGGTTCCACGTGGACGTTACCGCACTCGCCGTTCCCAATTCCTGGTCGACCTTGTCCGCCAGATTCCCAAGGCTGTCCTGAATCATCTCCTGGTTCTTGTTTTCGACTGCGTCGGCGATACGCTTGACCTATTCAATCAGACGAGCGGTTTGCTCTCGCGTGCCGAGCTCAAGCCCGACGCCTGTAAGAACCGTACCGGCTGCCGGGCGCCGCTGCGGCCGGAAATAGGCCCATAGGCCGGCAAGCACGAAGGCAATGAATGCGGCTGCGCTTTTGAGGGTATCACTGTCCGGCACTCTGCTTCCCGCGAATTTGTCATGAACCGTTCGAGCATCGCGGGCGGCGACGATCAAATTCGAAAACTGCAACGCCAGGAACACGATATAAGCGGCATAGCCGAGGTCGAACGTCGCGTGATAGGACGCAGCGATCTGCCACCAGAAGAAGCCGGACAGGACTATCTAATCTTCAATCCTGTGGTTACGCTTCGAGCACTGGCCTTGGGAGGCTTTCTTTGCATCTGTCCAGGTCTTTTCTTCTCGCGGCGATTTTGATGCTTCTTGGCCCGCATCTGGCTTTCGCAACGAACACACCCTGCAGCGGGCATAAAGGCGGAATCTCGCACTGCCAGGGCAGCACCTTCATTTGCAACGACGGGTCGGTCAGCGCCAGCAAGAAGAATTGCTCGGCCGAAATGGGCGGATCGCCGGGTCAGGCACTTGGACTCATTGGCGGCGGATCTTCCGAGATGTCGCCTGCCAACGGTGAGAGCGAGTGCGGTTGCCGGAATGGGCAATTCTGCACTGGGCCTCGTGGGGGACACTACTGCATCACCGACAGCGGCCGGAAGAGCTATCTCAGGAACTGAATTCACGCACCGATCTGGCCTATGCCGCTTCCTCCCGGGGCGCAGTTCCGCACCGCTGGCGTCGTTTATCGCGGCCTCATTGAACTCTCCCCCGGGGCAGTCAATTTACCGAGTAAGGTTTTCATACGGCGCCCCTCGCCGGGGGCGGTCGGTCCCGCATTCCGCCTGATGGCGGCGCTACGCTGATGCTCCTACGGCCGCCCTGTTGAACCGGTCTCAGGGCCACGAACCTGCTCCAGCACCGAACTGACTGAATCTCGGTGACGGACATTTCGGTGCTTCCGCCTTGTGCGCCCTTGTTGGCTTGGCCGGGCGAGCCGGACGCTCTCCCGGCGGAGAGTAAGAGGAGGGCCGAGTTTTCCGCGACCAGTTGAAAGCGGAAGGAGAGGCCTTCGGCGCCGGTCGCGGAGAACCATGATGACGTTCCAAAGCAATCGGGGCCACGCTGTCGCCGAGCGTTCGAGCCTCTATGATGAGATCACCGGCAAAATAATCGCCGAACTGGAAGCAGGTCGTTTTCCTTGGGTCCAGCCATGGGGGACTTCCGCAGCCAATGCGTCGCTTGCCTTGCCGAAGAACGCCAGCACGCAGCGCTCGTATACCGGTATCAACGTTCTTATTCTGTGGGGCGCCGTTATCGAACGCGGGTATTCAACACAGGCCTGGGTGACGTACCGACAGGCTCTCGGGCTCGGCGGAAATGTCCGCAAGGGCGAGCGTGGTAGCACGGTCGTCTACGCCGACCGTTTCGTCCCGAATGATGAGAAAAAGCGCGCTCGCGAGACGGGCGAGGATGCCCAGGCGATCCCGTTCCTGAAGCGCTTTACTGTTTTCAACATCGAACAATGTGAGGGGCTGCCTGCTGAAGTCGCGACTTCGGGGCCAGCGCCTGCCGCAGGTTTGATCGAGCCCCAGGTTGAGAAGCTAATCAAGGCAACCGGAGTGCCATTCCGCATCGGGGGTGACAGGGCCTTCTACGTGCCCGTCCCTGATTATGTGCAGGTGCCTCCTCCTCAGGCTTACTTCGAGACGATCAACTGGCATCGCACAGCTCTGCATGAGCTTGGCCACGCGACCGGCCACGGTTCACGCCTGGCGCGCGATCTCTCTGGCTCTTTCGGTTCGAAGAAGTATGCGTTCGAGGAGCTGGTGGCAGAGGTCAATGCGGCTTTCTGCTGTGCGGCGTTGGGCATCGTGCCGACGGTTCGGCATGCGGACTATATCGGCTCCTGGCTCGAGGTGTTGCGGGAAGACAATCGCGCCATCGTGCGTGCCGCCAGCCAGGCAAGCAAAGCGGCAGACTGGATCCTGAATCATTCTCTAGCCGAACCAACGATCAGGTCTCACTCGGCCACTGAAAAGCGGGCGGCTTGATGTTCATCATGGCGCCAATGACGTGCCTGGGCTCTTGATCCGCCTCGCTTCGGCACATGACGCCTCATCGAGGCCACCGCCATCGATCACGGTGTGCTGGCCGGTGCGGAGGCATGGAGAGGAAGAGGTTTGAAGGGATCTGGTGACGGGCTCGGGACCGAGAGAGAGGCTCTCGGCGGTCCGTCGCGGAGAACCTCAAATGACCACTTCCGTTCAAAAGATCACGCTGTCGTCCTCGCGCGATATTCCATTCAACAAGCTGGTGCTTGCCCAGACCAACGTCCGCCGCATCAAGGCTGGTCTCTCGATCGAGGATCTGGCGGCTTCGATCGCGCGACGCGGATTGATCCAGAGCATACATGTTCGCCCGGTGCTCGGTGCCGAAGGCCAGGAGACAGGGATGTTCGAGGTGCCGGCCGGCGGGCGCCGCTACCGGGCCCTTGAAATGCTCGTCAAGCAGAAACGTCTCGCCAAATCCGCGCCTGTCCCGTGTGTCGTCGGCAGTGCTTCCAGCGGCATCCTCGCGCAGGAAGTTTCGTTGGCCGAAAACATTGAACGCGCGCCACTTCATCCTTTGGACCAATATCGGGCCTTCAAGGATCTGCGCGACGCCGGCATGTCCGAGGAGGAAATCGCTGCCGCGTTCTTCATATCGGTCAATATCGTCAAGCAGCGGCTGAAGCTCACAACCGTTTCGCCGGCGCTCCTCGATATCTACGCCGAAGACGGCATGACGATTGCCCAACTCGAGGCGTTCTGCGTCAACAATGACCACGCGAGGCAGGAGCAGGTGTGGGAGGCAATCAGCAACAGCTGGTCGAAAGAACCATATCAGATCCGCCGGATGCTGACCGAAAACACGGTTCGCGCGTCCGACAAACGAGCAATCTTCATCGGCCTTGAGGCTTACGAGGCGGCGGGGGGAGATGTTTTGCGTGACCTTTTTCAATCCGACGATGGCGGATGGCTGCAAGATCCATCGTTGCTCGATCGTCTCGTGACCGAGAAGCTGCACATGGTGGCCAGCGAAATCGCCAATGAAGGCTGGAAGTGGATCGAGGTCGCGGTCAGCTTGCCCTATGGCGTTTCTCACGGCTTGCGCGAACTCGAGGGCACGCCCGTTGATCTCAATGACGAGGAAACGGCGACACTCAGCGCGTTGCGCGATGAGTTCCACACGTTGCAGGCGGCGTATGAAGAGGCTGACGAGCTTCCAGATGACGTCGACCAGCGGTTGGGCGAACTCGAAGCAGCCATCGGGCAATTGGAAACACGACCAGTACGCTTCGATCCGGCGCAGGTCGCGCGAGCCGGCGTCTTTGTCAGCGTCGATGCTGATGGGGCGCTTCTCGTCGAGCGGGGCTATGTGAAGCCGGAGGATGACAGTTCCAACGGCCCGAAGGGCGGTTCCAGCCCTGGTGGGGGCGCCGCTGGCGACCCCGAGACAGCCGGATCGGTTCAGCGGGCAGTCATCACCATCGGTGGGCAATCAACCGACCCAGACGATGACGAGGAGGACGGCATCAAGCCATTGCCGGATCGCCTGATTACGGAACTGACCGCCGAGCGCACGCTGGCACTGCGCGACAAGCTTGCGAACGATCCTGCTGCCGCATTTCTGGCCGTGCTGCATAAATTCGTTCGCGATGTTTTCGGCCGCTACAGCGCGCAGGGTGTTGCGATGGAAGTTTCCGTACGAGGGACCACCTTTTCCGGGCAGTCCGCCGAGCTTCGTGACACATCCTTCGCGCGGGCGATCGAAGCGCGTCAGCAAGCCTGGGAAGCGCGTCTGCCAGCCGATCTCAGCGAACTGTGGGACGCCCTTGCCGCACTCACCCACGCCGAACAAAGCGAGTTGTTCGCGCATTGTGCGTCCTTTGGCGTCAACGCCCTCTATGAACGCGCCGATCGACACGGCAATGGCGCCATTTCGGCGCATGGCGTGCAGCAGCGTCTTGCCGAGGCCGATCACCTGGCACGTGCCGTCGGCCTGGACATGATCACTGCAGGGTGGCGGCCGACGGTCGGCAATTATCTCGGCCGCGTCACCAAGGCGCGCATTCTCGAGGCCGTTCGCGAAGGGGCGGGCAAGCAAGCCGCGCAGCTTATCGATCATCTCAAGAAGGGCGACATGGCCAGGGAGGCGGAACGGCTGCTGGTGGACAGATGCTGGCTTCCTGAGCCGCTACGGCTTGCCGACGCCGAAGCGCTCGGCGCCAACTTGCCCGATGACGGCGAGGCATTGCCCGAATTTCTCGCCGACGAGGCCGACAACGACTTGACCAGCGACGAGGTGGATCGGCCCGTCGCTGCCGAGTAATCAGAAGGTTTCTGATCCGACTGCCCGGCGCTCCCGCGAGCGCCGGGCATTTTTTTTGCGCGAGACAGAGTGAGAGGCCGGCCGAGATGGATTTGAGCCTGTCTGGTCAGAGAGCGCCGACGGCTTTCCCTCTTTTGCTCTCCGAGGCCAATCCGATGAACCTACCGTTTGCGATCGCAGGCTGCGACCCAGTCTCTTCCACCTCCGAGAATGCCGAAACGGCCGCGGCCATTTATGCCGCGGCGCTGCATTTGCTTCCAGATCTCGAACGTGGGCGGCGCATCGATGCAACCGTTTTGCGAAACGCGATGGAAACGGCGTTTCAGGCATCTGACACGAGCGGCGCTTGGAATTGGAAGGCTGCCTATGAAGCCTGTGAGATCGCGAGCGCGCTTCTTCTGCGCAAATACGGAAGGGCACTTCTACGCAAGGCTGGGTCTGCTGGCGGTGTCCTGCCTTTGCTTGGCAAGATTGCAGCGCTGTTGCCCACACATACGCGACGCTCCGTGGAATCCCAGGCGCTCCAGCAATTCTCGACGCCGATCGCACTTGGTTTCGTTGCCGCGACCGCGGCGGCCATCACGGCGCGGGACCGCGTGCTTGAACCTTCCGCCGGCACCGGCCTGCTAGCCATCCTCGCCGAGATCACCGGCGGGACCCTCATCCTGAATGAGCTTGCCGCGACCCGCGCGGCCCTGCTTTCCACCCTGTTTCCCGCGCTGTCGGTTACGCGATTTGATGCCGCTCAGATCGACGACAATCTCGATGCGGCTGTCGTGCCGACGGTCGTGTTGATGAACCCGCCCTTTTCGGTCCTCGCCAATGTTCAGGGTCGTGTCGGCGATGCAGCCTGTCGCCACATCAGCGCAGCACTTGCCCGGCTCGCAGATGGTGGTCGCCTTGTCACGATAACGGCGGCGAACCTTGGACCACAGGCGCCTGCCTGGCGGGATGCATTTGTTCGACTGCAGGAGCGTGGTCGCGTCGTCTTCACCGCAGCTGTCGACGGCTCCGTCTATGCCAAACACGGTACTGCCATCGAGACGCGCCTGACAGTCATCGACAAGCATCCCGCCGACGATCCCTCAATCTTCCCAGCCTCGCCAGGATTTGCCCCTGATGTCGCAACGCTGCTCGGCTGGATAGAGGAGCAGTTACCGGCGCGGCTGCCGGTCACCGGCGGGCTCGATTTCGCCCATGCCTCGTCCCTACCTCGAACTATAGGCGGCTATCGAGCAGGCTTGCCGGTCGTGGCCGTCTCGAAACTCGCCGAACCGATGGGTGTGGAACTCGACTACGAGACGATCGCCTGGGTTCCCACCGACGACGCCCGTATGACCGATGCCATCTATGAGGAATACGCACTACAGACGATCCGTATCCCGGGCTCCCAGCCGCATCCGACCAAGCTGGTGCAGTCCGCGGCCATGGCATCGGTGGCGCCGCCCGTGCCGAGCTACCGCCCCACGCTTCCCTGCGATATCCTGGATAGACTCTCGGCTGCGCAGCTCGAAACGATAATCCTTGCTGGCGAGGCCCATTGCGGGCTCCTTTCGGGATCATGGTCGGTCGATGAAACCTGTGACCTCGTCAAGGTGGCGGCGGAGGACGCCGATGGAGCAATTCGCTTCCGGCGCGGCTTTTTCATCGGCGACGGCACTGGCGTGGGCAAGGGTCGGCAATCGGCGGGTATCATTGTCGACAATTGGCTGCAGGGACGCCGCAGAGCCGTCTGGATTTCCAAATCGGACAAGCTGCTCGAAGACGCGCAACGCGACTGGGCCGCTCTTGGCATGGAGCGTCTGCTGGTCACGCCGTTGTCCCGTTTTGCTCAAGGGCGCCCCATCACTCTGGCGCAAGGGATCCTGTTTACAACCTATGCCACGCTGCGCTCCGATGATCGCGCCGACAAGGTTTCGCGCGTCAAGCAGATCGTCGAATGGTTGGGTGCCGACTTTGCAGGCGTTCTGGTTTTCGACGAGGCCCACGCCATGCAAAACGCGGGAGGCGGGAAGGGCGAACGCGGCGACGTCGCGCCTTCGCAACAGGGTCGCGCTGGCCTGCGTCTCCAGCACGCCTTGCCCGGTGCCCGCGTCGTCTACGTCTCGGCTACCGGCGCCACAACGGTCGGTAATCTGGCCTACGCCCAGAGGCTCGGTTTGTGGGGCGGTGAAGACTTTCCTTTCGCGACCCGCGCGGAGTTCGTCGAAGCGATAGAGGCAGGAGGGGTGGCGGCGATGGAGGTGCTGGCCCGCGACCTTCGTGCGCTTGGCCTATACACGGCGCGATCGCTGTCTTTCGATGGCGTCGTGTATGACCTGGTCGAGCATAGGCTGACAGAAGAGCAGCGGCGAATCTACGACGCCTATGCCGGTGCCTTCGCCATTATTCATAATCATCTCGATGCCGCCCTGCGAGCCGCCAACGTCACCGGTGAGACCGGCACGCTCAACCGGCAGGCGAAGTCGGCCGCGCGCTCGGCCTTTGAAAGCGCCAAGCAGCGCTTCTTCGGTCATCTGCTGACATCGATGAAGACGCCGACGCTGATGCGCTCGATCGATCAGGATCTGCAGGCCGGCCATTCGGCGGTCATCCAGATCGTCTCCACCGGCGAAGCACTGATGGGACGCCGACTGGCCGAGGTTCCGACGCAGGAATGGACCGATGTACGGGTCGACATTACGCCACGCGAATATGTGCTCGACTATCTGTCGCACTCGTTTCCGGTTCAGCTCTATGAGCCGTTCACCGATTCCGAGGGAAACCTGTCGTCGAGACCGGTCTTCCGTGACGGCCAGCCGGTCGAAAGCCGCGAGGCCGTCAACCGCCGCACGGCACTGATCGAAAAGCTTGCCAGCCTGCCGCCGGTTCCCGGAGCGCTCGACCAGATCATCCAGCGCTTCGGCACGGATATCATAGCTGAAGCAACGGGAAGATCGCGTCGCATCGTGCGACGGGGCGACCGTCTGGCGGTCGAGAACCGCGCGGCCTCCGCCAATCTCTTCGAGGCGCAGGCATTCATGGGCGACGTCAAACGCGTCCTTGTCTTCAGCGACGCCGGTGGGACAGGGCGCAGCTACCACGCTGAACTTTCGGCGCGAAACAGAAGGCTTCGCGTCCATTACCTGCTCGAACCCGGCTGGAAAGCCGAAACGGCCATACAGGGGTTGGGCCGCACCCACCGGACCAACCAGGCGCAACCGCCGCTCTTTCGCCCGATCGCCACCAATGTGAAGGCGGAAAAGCGCTTCCTGTCGACCATCGCCCGCCGACTTGACACGCTTGGCGCCATCACGCGCGGCCAGCGCCAGACAGGCGGGCAAGGCATGTTTCGACCGGAGGACAATCTGGAATCGCACTATGCGCGCGACGCGTTGCGCCAGCTTTACCTTCTGATCGCGCGTGGCAGGATCGAGGGATGTTCGCTTCAACTGTTCGAGGAAACGACCGGTCTGAAGCTGCTGGACCAAAACGGCATCAAGGACAATCTGCCGCCGATCACCACCTTCCTCAACCGACTGCTGGCGCTCACCATCGATCTGCAAAACATCCTCTTCGTCGCGTTCGAGCAACTGCTGGCCGCGAAGGTGGAGGGAGCCATTGCCGCCGGCATCTATGACGTCGGGTTGGAAACGCTGCGGGCGGAAAGCTTCGTCGTCACCGGCCGGGCGACGATCTACAGCCATCCGGACACGCGCGCCGAGACGCAACTTCTCACAATTGCCCAGCGTCAGCGCAATCGGCCGATGCCGATCGACGAGGCATTCGCCCATTTCGCCGATGGACGCGCCGTCCTGCTCGTCAATGAGCGCTCAGCACGAGCCGCCGTTCAGATCCCGGTGCCCTCGATCATGCTCGATGGTGGCGAAATCGAACAGTGTGTCCGCCTCATTCGTCCGATGGAACAACACCGTGTCGCGCTTCGCATGATTGAGGACAGCCATTGGAAGCAAGCGGAGCGCGACGTCTTTGCGACCGCCTGGAATGACGAATTTTCTGCGGTTCCGCAGTTCACAGACTCCATCATCCACATCGTGGCCGGTCTCTTGTTACCGATCTGGAAGCGGCTCCCCAAGGAGTCGCCCCGCGTCTACCGGCTCCAGACCGATTGCGGTGAGCGCGTCATTGGCCGCAAGGTCTCCGCGGACTGGGCCGCTGGCGCCCTCGGCACAGGCGCGACCACGTTGACGGCGGATGATGCCTTCAACGTGCTACGAGACGGGTGCGCAACGCTCGATCTTGCTGATGATCTTCAGCTTCGGCGCGTCCGCGTCATGGGTGCCGATCGCATAGAACTCTGTGGCTTTACCGATGCCATGCGCGATCGGCTCTCGGCCTACGGGCTCTTCCACGAGATCATCTCCTGGAAACTGCGTATGTTCATTCCCGTCGACGCGAAAGGCCCCACTGTCGTCGCCAAGGTCTTCGAACATTTTCCGGTGCTGCGGATCATCGAGAAGGACGCTGCCTGATGTCCTCCCACGATGCTTCCGAACTGGCTTCCAGGCTTAGCCGGGAGGCCGAAGCGGTATGCCGGCACTATTTGTCCAGCGGTCATCGTGAGGGCAGATATTGGCTGGTTGGTGATGTTCGCAATGCGTCAGGACGCTCAATGTTCGTCCGCCTGAAGGGGCAGGAAACCGGCAGGGGCTCGGCCGGGAAATGGACAGACGCCGCGACCGGCGAGCATGGCGATCTCCTCGACGTCATTCAGGAATCACTTGGACTGCTCAATTTCAAGGACGTTGCGGCCGAAGCGCGCCGCTTTTTGTCAATGCCGCGGATACCGTCTGCTTCAACCGGGCGCCGAATTCGACGTACGTCTGGCTCAAGCGGATCCAGTGCAGCGGCAAGGCGACTGATCGCCGTTTCGCAACCGATTGCCCGTACGCTGGCGGAACGGTACTTGCGCGCTCGCGGCATAACGGCGTTGCACGAAACCGGCAGCCTGCGGTTTCATCCTCATTGTTACTATCGCCCTGGCGATGGCGGTCCGACCGAGACCTGGCCCGCGATGATTGCCGCCGTCACCGATCTCCATGGCAACGTCACTGGCGTGCATCGCACCTGGCTCGATCCAGATGGTTTCAGCGAGGCCCATCTCGGCCGCGCTCCGCTCGATACGCCGCGACGGGCCATGGGCGAACTGCTTGGGCACGCAGTCCGATTTGGGGTGTGCCACGATGTGATGGCAGCCGGTGAAGGCATCGAGACGATGCTATCGCTGCGCACAGTCTTGCCGTCCATGCCCGTGATCGCCGCTTTGTCAGCCGCCCACCTGTCGGCAACGCTTTTCCCCGGCGGGCTGAAGCGGCTCTATATTGCTCGCGACATCGACCCCGCCGGTGATGGAGCAGTAGCAACGCTTTTGGAGCGCGCCCGATCTGCGGCCATCGAGGCGATCGTTCTGACGCCGCAACGAGGCGACTTCAACGAGGATCTGCGTCTGCTTGGTTCCGCTGCCCTCTGGTCAAACCTGCGTCGCCAGATCTCCGCGCTGGACGTCACGCACCTGAAGACGCAAGCAGGCTGATCCGGGAAGGGAAGAAAGCAGCGTCTGATCCATAGTCGCTGCAGTGTCGTATTCCTTGCCGGAAAGCCGCGGCCCACGGCCTTCCAGAGGGCGATCGGTGCGCCGGCCAGTCCGGATCGGCAATGGCTGCGCCCGGTTATTTTCCTGAAGCCCTGTCCACGCGGCCGGAGCGCCGCGTGGACAGGGCTTTCCATCGCGAAACAAAATAGCCGGCCTCGCCATCCTCCACGTCGTTGCGGCCCTTCGCTGCCGCTGCGGGTGCAGATCCGGACCGCCCGTCGCCCTCATCGCCATGAAGGCCGCGATGGGCGCGGCCGATCCTTCAAAAGGAAAGCGACATGAACGACCATCATGAAATCGAGTTTGAACCGACGCATGCTTCTTCACCAACCGCGCACGTCCTGCACGAACTCCAGCTTTATGGCTATCGACCCTTCGAAGACGAACCCGATCCGCGCCCGCTTCCAGAGGGCCAAGTTGTCGCAAGCAGCATTGCCGACATTTTTGACGCTCTTGTCGTGGCGATGTCGGACACGCGCCTCGAGCCGGACCTGGAGGAACTGCTCTGGGGCACCGTCAATCTGTTCCATCGAGCTTCGGGACGGATCGAACGCGAACTCGATGACAACGAAGGCGCGCAACGGCGGCTCCAGGCGGAACAGGATGGATCGGAGGTCAAATCTGTCGAACTCGAGCGTTTCATCGCCGAAGGTCAGACTTTGCTCGAACGACGTGATGCCTTCGAGTTGATGCGTGACCAGGCCGCCGAGCACTTCGAGCGTCACACGCATTCGATCTGGCGACCGCGCACCGGTTCAAAGATCAACCGCCGTCATCTCACGGCTGCCCTGATCGACAGCCGGGACTTCCTTGCCGCCAGAAAAGTCGCCGACGTCACGGCATTTCTTCCCTCGGGTCCGAAGGTCGCCTTTACCGGAGGTCTGAATTGCAGTGACCATCACCTTATCTGGGCCAAGCTCGATCAGGTGCACGCCAAGCATCCGGACATGGTTCTTCTTCACGGTGGATCACCCAAGGGCGCCGAGTTGATCGCCGCGAAGTGGGCGCACAACCGAAAGGTGCCGCAAGTCGCCTTCAAACCCGACTGGACGAAGCACGCCAAGGCCGCTCCGTTCAAACGCAATGACGCCATGCTCGATACGATGCCGATAGGCGTGATCCATTTTCCAGGCACTGGCATCCAGGATAATCTCGCCGATAAGGCCCGCAAGCTCGGCATCCCGGTCATGAGGTTTGGGACGACCTGATGGTCGTCCCTCGGCCGAGCCAAGCCGACAGCACCAGCATTCCTGTCACGAGTCGCTGCGAGACCTGGGCGCGGCGCGGACTCTTGCAAACCAAGGCCACGACGACGGCAAGGCAGTGAGCTTTGAGTTCGAGGTCCAGCCCGCTCCTCAGACTGGGCGTGGATCGATCCCTGCGTTCTTGGCGCAATTCCTTGATCCGGTCCGACGACCTGATGCCATCAACCCGTAAAGGGTCGGACTACGCAAAGCGTGCCGCCATTTCGGCTCCGCCTTCACGGTGATTGCGGCCCTCGGCCGGTCTCTTCGGGCGCCTGTCACGCGGGGATCGCTCCCCGCCTCAAACAGGAGCCGGGAAGATGTCCATCTCAGAAGCAAATGCCTTCGCCTTCAGCCTCGCAAAGTCGCTGATGGTCAATATTGTCATCTTCCGCGCCGGCGACGGAAGCCTGACCGTCGTGCCGGCCGACGAATATGACGGAGAGACTTCGCAGATCGTGCGCGAAATCGATCCACACGCGCGATGACCCGGAAGGCCTTTGACCGGACCTCCTCTCACCCTAGAGCTCGAACCGCAGTTGACGTTGTTCCGATGGCAATTCGGCACTCAACGACGAGAGTGTGATGCCCAATAGCCGGATGCCCTTCTTCACCGGAAACAAGCACGTCAGAAGATCGGCCGCGAGTGCCTCGAAATGGGTAAGCTCAATCGGCATCGCAAGCGTGCGACTGCGCGTGATCTGCTGAAAGTCGGCAAATTTGACCTTGAGCGTGATGGTTCTGCCGCGAATGCCTTTGCCTTCGCAATGCCGCCAGACCTTGGCGACCAGCGCTGCCAGTTCGCCAAGCGCAGCATCGAGATCGAACATGTCCGCCGCAAAGGTGTCCTCGGCGCCGATCGATTTGCGCGGCCGGTCCGGCTCGACCGCTCGTTCGTCGATGGCCCGTGCGATCTGATAGTACCAGAGGCCTGATTTTCCGAAATGCTGCTGCAGGAAGGGGAGCGATCGTTGCTTGAGATCGGCGCCGGTTTCGATGCCGAGCCCTTGCATCTTTGCGGCTGTCGCGGGACCAACACCGTGAAACTTCTTGACCGGCAGCTGCTCGACGAAGCTCGCGCCGAGCCGAGGCGGAATGACGAACTGGCCGTTCGGTTTGTTCTGGTCGGAGGCCATCTTTGCCAGGAATTTGTTGTATGAAATGCCGGCGGACGCGGTGAGACCGGTCACCAGCAGAATCCTCGCCCTGATCATCTCGGCGACCGTCGTCGCAGCGGCAATGTTGAGCCGGTTTTCCGTGACGTCGAGATAGGCCTCGTCAAGCGAGAGCGGCTCGATGAGATCGGTGTGTTCGGCGAAGACGTCGCGGATCTGCGCCGAGACGGCCCGGTAGACCTCGAAGCGCGGCGGCACGAAGATCAGCTCGGGACATTTCCGCTTCGCCGTGACCGATGGCATCGCAGAGCGAACGCCAAAAGCGCGGGCCTCGTAGCTCGCGGCCGCAACGACGCCGCGCGCGGCTGCTCCGCCCACGGCAAGCGGCTTGCCGCGAAGGTCCGGGTTGTCGCGCTGTTCGACCGAAGCGTAGAACGCATCCATGTCGACGTGGATGATCTTGCGCTGGCCTGAGGCGCGGACAGGAGACATTGCCGGCAACTATCAATCCGTCTGGGTCTGAACTTCTTGCTGCCGGAACCTACAATTTTCAGATCGCGAATTCACCTTGCCGACGGGCCTGCCGGTGACGCGAAATCAAAAAACTCGCTCCAGGCAGAGGACGAAGCACGTCCTGTTCTGGACGCGTCATGTCGAGCCAGGCCGAGCGTTCGTTGCGCCGCAGCACGGCCATCTGGCGGTCATGATAGGGCGCTATGTCGTCGTTGGCGTCGATCGTAAGAATTGCGTAAGCCTCCGGCCAATCGCGCGTCGCGGGCCGCCAGATGCCGGCGAAATAAAACCAGTCGCCATCCGCAAGGCGAAAGCTGTAATTCTTGCCCTGGCTGTGATGGCGGAATTCGGAGGCCGGCACGAGGCAGCGATGACTGGCAAACACGCGCTCCTCCGCCCGCACGGTGGTGAAGGGGCGGCCGCCTGGTTCCTGGGGTTGAAGGCCCCACGGCAACTCAAGCATCTCAACATCGCGGCCGGTGCGCCTTATGATGACGCGGCGTTCGTCGAGCGGTCCGTCGAAATCGAAAGCTCTTGCGCTCATACTCAAAAGAACATAACAGGAACAAATTTGCCACGCAACACCGAATAAACCGGGTGACACATGTGCAATGATTATCGGCTGATGGTGGATGTCGCTTCGATCATGGAGGATTTCGCCGATCTCAAGATCAAGATACGCTTCAGCGAAGGCATGCCGAACGTTGAGGCACGTCAGGACATCAAGATCACGGATGCCGGGCCAATTGTCCGCGGGCTCGACGGCGTGGGCGGCGAGGGCGATCTGGTCCAGCGGCGCTGGAGCTGGCCCGCACAGAACAAGCGACCGGTCTACAATTTCCGCTCGGATGGTCGCGAATTCGCATCGAACCGCTGCCTGATCCTGGCCGATGGCTTCTATGAGTTCACCGACCCGACAGAGACGGGAAAGAGACGCAAGGACAAGTGGCTCTTCACCAAACGCGATGAGCCGATCTTCTGCATTGCCGGCATCTGGCGCCAAACGGAGGACGTCGGTGAAGCGTTCACGATGCTCACGATGGAGCCGGGTCCCGACATTGCGCCCTATCACGACCGGCAGATCGTCATCCTCGACCGGAAGGATTGGGCAAGCTGGCTCGACCCGTCGGTGTCCGCGAAATCCCTGATCAAGCCCCTGCAGGCGGGAACGCTTTTGGTCGAGCAGGTCGGGTAATGTCGGGGTGTCCTTACCGGCCGACCCTACGGTTTTAGACCGGCCGAGAAAATAACGTCACCTGAAATCCCGTGTCTTCACCTTGATGTTGTCGATGCGCAGGTCGGGAATGTAGATGTCTCGGGTGCGCAGCCCCTTGGGCGGCAGCTGGCGCGGATCAGGTCCCGCGCCGCCATAGCGCACCTCGTCCGCGCGAGCATACGGCACCGGGAAGCTGCCCTCGCGCTCGCCGACACTTGCCAGCTCATGCGAGAGATCGGTGATCCGCCGTGCGACGAGGTGGACGACTTCGCCTTCCCGCTGGATGCGGCCGCGCACCGCGACCATGCCCGCTGACAGCACGGTGCGCCTGAACTGCTCGAACACTTTCGCCCAGACAACCAGATTGGCGACGCCGGTTTCGTCTTCGAGGGTGATGAACATGACGCCCTTGGCGGAACCCGGACGCTGCCGGACCAGAACGATACCCGCGGCTTCCAGCCAACGGCCGTCGCGCGCGTCCATGGCCTCGGCGCAGGAGACAATGCCGCGGCGGCGCAGATCGCCGCGCAGGAAAGAGACCGGGTGGCTGCGCAATGACAAGCCGATGTGGCGGTAATCTTCCACGACCTCGCCGCCGGCGGTCATCGGCCGCAGCGCGACTGCCGGTTCGATCACTTCGGGCACCATGTCCGCCTCCCTGGCCGACGCGGCGGCAAACAGGGGCAGGGGTTCATCCCGCAGCGCCTTGATGGCCCAGAGCGCCTCGCGCCGCGCGAGGCCAAGCGAGGGGCCGAATGCGTCGGCCTCGGCGAGCTGAACCAAAGCCGCCTGCGGCACACCGGCCCTGCGCCACAGATCATCAACGCTGGCGAAGGGCTGGTCGGCCCGGGCGGCGACGATCGTGCCGGCGGGCGCATTGGCAAGCCCTCGCACCATGCGCAGTCCCAGTCGAACGGCGAAACGGCCATCATCCGAAGCGGGCTCGAGGCTGCAGTCCCAACGCGAAGCGTTGACGCAAGCCGGGCGGATGTCGATGCCGTGTGCTGCCGCGTCCCGCACGATCTGTGCCGGTGCGTAGAAACCCATCGGCTGGCTGTTCAGCAGAGCCGCGCAAAATACGTCTGGATGCCAGCATTTGAGCCATGCCGAGGCATAGGCGATCAGCGCGAAGGAGGCCGCGTGGCTTTCTGGAAAGCCATACGAGCCGAAGCCTTCAAGCTGCCTGAATGTCTGCTCGGCGAAGTCGCGCTCGTATCCATTGTCGACCATGCCCTCGATCAGCTTGGTCTTGAATGACGAAACCCCGCCGGTGAACTTGAAGGTGGCCATGGACTTGCGCAGCATGTCGGCTTCGCCCGGCGTGAAGCCGGCGCATTCGATGGCGACGCGCATCGCCTGCTCCTGGAACAGCGGCACGCCCAGCGTCTTGCCGAGCACCTTCTCAAGCTCCGGCTTCGGGTAATGCACCGGCTCCAGTCCTTGGCGCCGGCGCAGATAGGGATGGACCATGTCGCCCTGGATCGGCCCGGGGCGCACGATCGCGACCTGGACGACGAGGTCATAGAAGGTGCGTGGCTTCAGCCGCGGCAGCATCGACATCTGGGCGCGGCTCTCGATCTGGAAGGTGCCGAGCGTGTCAGCCTTCCTGATCATGGCGTAGGTACGCGGATCCTCCGCCGGGATGGTGGCAAGGTCGAGCCGGATGTCCTTGTGGTCGGCAAGCAAGTCGAGGCCTTTCTTCATGCAGGTCAGCATGCCGAGCGCCAGCACGTCGACCTTCATGAATTTCAGGGCGTCGATATCATCCTTGTCCCATTCGATCACCTGGCGGTCCTTCATGCTTGCCGGTTCGATCGGCACCAGGTCGTCTAGACGGTCATGGGTGAGCACGAAGCCGCCCGGGTGCTGGCTCAAATGGCGCGGGGCGCCCATCAGCTGACGCGCGAGATCGAGCGCGAGCCGCAAGCGGCGGTCGGCGAGGTTCAGGTTGAGCGCCTCGACATGTCTGTCTTCGACGCCTTCCTCGGACCAGCCCCAGACCTGGCCTGACAAAGTGCGGATGAGGTCATCAGGCAGGCCGAGCGCCTTGCCGACATCGCGCAACGCTCCCTTGGTGCGATAGCGGACAACTGTTGAACAGAGTGCAGCATGGTCGCGTCCGTAGGTGTCGAAAACCCATTGCATGACGATCTCGCGCCGCTCGTGCTCGAAGTCGACGTCGATATCGGGAGGCTCGCGGCGTTCCTCGGAGACGAAACGCTCAAACAACAGGTCGTTGCGGCCGGGATCGATCGAGGTGATGCCGAGTACATAGCAGACCGCCGAATTGGCTGCCGAACCGCGGCCCTGGCACAGGATGTCCTTCGATCGGGCGAAGCGCACGATCGCGTTCACGGTCAGGAAATACGGCGCGTAGTTCAGCTTCTCGATCAGCCGCAACTCGTGGCGCAGCGAGGCCACGACCCCATCCGGCACGCCTTCGGGGTAACGCTCGTCGGCGCCCTTCCAGGTCAATTCTTCAAGCGACTGCTGTGGCGTCAGCGACGGGTCGTCACGCTCTTCAGGATATTGGTAAGCAAGCTCGTCAAGGGAAAACCGGCAGCGGTCGGCGATCTCGAGCGTGCGGGCCAGCGCCTCGGGATAGCGCGCGAAAAGGCGCTGCATTTCGGCCGGCGGCTTGAGATAGCGGTCTGCATGGCGCTCGCGTCGGTCGCCGAGCACGTCGATCGTCACATTGTGTCGGATGCAGGTGACGACGTCCTGCAGCATGCGCCGGCCAGGCTCATGGAAGAGCGCGTCGTTGGTAACGACTGTCGGCACCTTCATCTGAAATGCAAGGGCGGCCAAGTCATGCAGGCGAAGCTGATCGTTGGGCCTGCGCCTGAGCGTCAGCGCCATGTAGGCCCGATCGCCGAACGCTTCGCGCAGATGCCGCAGGCTGAGCGCCAGGTCGTCATCGGCCATGTCAGGCAGCAGCATGGCGATCAGACCCTCGCCATAGGCGACGACATCGCTCCATTCGAGCTGGCATTTGCCTTTTCCGGCCCGTCCCTTGCCAAGCGAGAGCAGCCGGCATAGCCGGGAATAGGCTGCCCGGTCTGTCGGATAGACAAGCAGCGATCTGCCGTCGTTGAGGTCGAGACGGCAACCGACGATCAGGCGCACGCCGGTCGTCCTGGCGGCCTCATGGGCGCGCACGATACCGGCGAGACCGTTGCGATCGGCGATGGCGAGCGCCTCGATGCCGAGAAGGGCGGCTTGCGAAAACAGTTCCTCGGCCGAGGATGCCCCGCGCAGGAAGCTGAAATGCGAGGTGACCTGCAGTTCGGCGTAGCGGGCCGCGCTCATCCGAACACCCCATGCAGGAACCAGCGGTGCGATCCGGTCGCTTGATCCTCGCCGTCGCCGGCGCGATAGAGCCAGTAGCGCTCGCCGGCGTCGTCCTCGACGCGGAAATAATCGCGCACCGCCGCGAGTTCGGCGTCACGCTTCCACCATTCGCCAAAGACCCGCTCTGGCCCGTCCGCGCGCTTGACGCGCCGGCGCACGCCGCGCCAGGTGAAAGAGACCGGCGGATGGTCGGGCAAAAGCGCCACGGTTTCGACCGGATCCGGCTGCGGCAGCAGGCGCGATGGCCGCGGCCAGTGTCCGGGCCAGGTTACGCCCGTATCGGCGGCCATCGCTGCGATCCGGCCGACGGAACGCTCCGGCACATCACTGGCGACGGGCGCCAAGCGGTAGACGGCGCGCTCGCCGACACGGTTTATCAGTGTATCGATGAGGTCGGATACATCGGGAACGCTGTCGTCGACGAGCGCGCTCGCCATCTGCCTGCGCTCCACGGGTTGGGCCGATGTCGCTGCCAGCGTCATCATTTCGATGCCGAAGCCGGGTGCAATGGTCTCGATCTTGTCGCAGAGCAACCTTGTCAGCCGTTTGACGTCGCGGACGGGCGTCGCCATGCCGACCCGGACCGCCTGGGCCTGGCTGTCGACGCGCTGACAGATGAGGTCGAGGCGTCGGGCCCCGAGGCCGCGCTTTTCCAACCGTTCGCAGAGTTGAGCGACGAGTATGCCGATATAGAGGGCCAGTGTCTCGGCAGCGCCGATCGGCTCGGCGAAGGCGCGGCGGACTTCGACAATGTCAGGCGGCCGAACCTGTTCGATCGGCTCGGCGGTGTCGCCAAGGGCCTGATCGATGCGGCGGCCGATCTCCGGGCCGAACCGCAGGACAAGTGGCGCGCGCGGCTGCTTCAAGAGATCGCCTATGCGCTGGAAGCCGAGCCTTCTCAGCTCGGCTGCTGTCGAGGGCGCGATCCGCAGCGCCTCGAGCGGGAGCGGTTCGAGGATGGATCGACCGTGACCGGGCGGTGCAATGAGGATGGGCTGGCCACTGTGCCGGGCCAGAGCGTGCGCCGTGCCCCGGCTATCGGCTACCGCTGCGCGCGCGGCGATCCCCGACATTGCCAGGCGGCCGATCATGCCCTCCAGCATGGCGGCTTCGCCACCATGGAGATGGTCGGCGCCTGTCGAGTCGATGACGATCCCGCACGCAGGATCTGGCGCGACGATCGGCGCGAATCGAAGCATCCAGACGGCGAGCCGCTCGAGCGCCTCGGCGTCCGCGGCAGGATCGGCGTCCTGGACCACCAATCCCGGCACCAGCACCTGCGCCTTCGTCACCGGCATGCCTGGACGCAGGCCTGCGGCGAATGCCGCGGCATCCGCCGCGAGCACCACACGCCTGTTTTTATCGCGGCCGATCAGGACAAGCGGCGCCTCAGGCGGAGGCGCCGCGTCGCCGGCCTTGCGCCGCGCCCGATCTGTCGACCAGGTCGACAGGAACAGCGAGACGACCCTTGTCATCACACGCCTCCAGTTCGAAATCCGCACTTTCACCCGCGCGGGCGCGGATCAATTCGACCAGCCATCGGTGACGGCCAACGCCAGGAACGGGCAGCGGCGCCGAGGGCAGGACGGAGACGCGCCAGCGTGTCATCGCGGCCGTGGGCTGGCCGAAATCGGCTGCCTCCGTCTGCCGCCGCCATCTTCGCAGCACGATACCGATCGTGTGGGCGCTCTCGGCGGCGAGTTGCAGGCGCCGCGAAGAGGTCATGCTCAGGCGTGCGACTTCACCGACGACGGCGCCAAGTCCACCGTGCCGGATG
The DNA here is from genome assembly GCF_015500075.1 of Mesorhizobium sp. INR15. Taxonomy (NCBI): domain Bacteria; kingdom Pseudomonadati; phylum Pseudomonadota; class Alphaproteobacteria; order Hyphomicrobiales; family Phyllobacteriaceae; genus Mesorhizobium; species Mesorhizobium sp. INR15. Next base: position 2,714,492 of record NZ_CP045496.1, read on the forward strand.
CCTTCTTCCATGCAGGCCAGAATTGTCTTGTCGTCGCCGGCCTCGACATAGATGACGCGGTCCGATGGCAGACCTGCCTGCGCCAGCGCCGGCGCGAACAGGTCAGGCCGGGTGATGCACCACAAGATCTTGCCTCGTGTGCGCGCCGCAACGCCGCCCGCAAAAAGTGCTGCGGCCGCGCCATCGATGGCGCCGTTTCCGCCGCCGGCGATTTCATGCAGGGCGCCAAGCGCCAGTCCTCCACCGGGAAGTCGTGAATCCAACGCGGCGATGCCGAAAGGCAGCACCGATCTGGCGCGGCGATTGCGCCCCTCGATCTTCTCGATCCGCGCACGCAATGAGTCTATGGCGGGCTCCGGCCGCAAGATGGTGGTTGACCTCCATGAAAGCGCATATAAGCATGTTCTTTATTTGTTCTGCTTTTTGTGCGGAAGAGTCAAGGGATGAGTCCGCTGCGGCGCCCGCCTTCCTTCCGTGGTTGTGGAATCATCATCCGGGCTTCGGCGAAACGGATGCCTCGCAGCTCAGAACGGCCGTTCAAGGCTGACTTTGCTAGTGTAAGAATGGTTGCGACCCGTGAGACATGAGCCCGTTTTCATCCAACATCGCATTATCGCAAATTGTGGACGCCGCGCCGATTACGTGAGGTGACCGGACCCACGAAGCTTCGACAACAGGATCAGTGCCGTCGCATGGTACTGATTTCTCACATGATCCCTCAATGGAGCCGCCTCCCATGCAGCCAGGTCTGCCACCAGGAGTGTCGAATCACCGTTTACTGATGTGCATTTAAGTTGGCCGCCTTTCTCAAGCACGACTATAGCAGCGTCGGCATCGCCGTACCCTATCGCTGCCATTCTGCGAATCTGCGCGTCACCGTCCACACGAACATCGAACAAGACATGGCCCGAGGTTTTGTCTGCGGCATCGGCGATACGCTCACCAAACGGCCGATGCATTCCGTCACCATCGGCAAGCGACTGCTCGAACAACACCAATTCAATATGACCTGCCGCCATCTGGAGACAGTGAGCGGTCTGTTGCGATTGGCAATAGCCGCTGGTAATCATTCACACTTTTCGACGCGTCGACATGGCTGCGCAGGATCGGGCGGCGACGCGTCGGATGCGCTATCGGCATTTCATAATACCGGTTGCTGACCTCACCTTGCTTTCTCCGGCGCTTCTATCGTTCTAGGCATTGCCTAGCGGCAATGTGTTCATCGTTGAAGCAGTCGGGCTCTTTCCAGCCCCCACGCCTTGTCTGGCAGCTTTGCGTGCACATTCGGTCGTTAAGGCTGCTTTTCCATTGCTCGAAAGCATACGCCGCTGACAGCCAAGTTTGGTAGTAAGATTTGGGAGCGGACGACTTATTGCAGGAGACCGCTGACCCGGCGTCAAAATCGGGCGAGAGAAGCGACTTGGCGATGGAGGTTTTTCGCGACCGACGTAGGAAGAGCTAGCCACTGCGGTAAGCGAGCACGCATTCGGATCATCTATTAACGAACGCCTTCGATGAGCCTTGCCAGGCAGCAGCCGGCGCGAGATTGATAGTCGCCCAGATCACGAACGCTATTCATGTGGTTCCGGGCCTCAAGGATGAATTCGTTCACCGCAAGCCCTTGTGTCGTTAAGAGCTTGGCAAACCGCGATGCCTGGAGGTGAAATGGTTGTGTTTCCGCTTCACCTACCAAAATCATCACGTCGGTCTGCGGCGGATGATCGCGTTTCATGGGCGAAAATGCCTCGACCTCCTCGTCGGTGATACCGATTAGTGGCTTCAGGAATGAATCCTGTAATGGCCTGAGGTCATAGAGCCCGCCGAGCAGCAAGGTCGACCGAACGGCCCCCGGCGAATCCCTGTCGAATAGAAATGTGGCAAGATGGGCGCCCGCTGAGTGACCGCTGACGGTTAGCCTATTAGGATCACCGCCATGGGCGGCGATGTTGTTTAACACCCACTGCTTGGCCCGCCGGACCTGGTCGACGATCGTCGCCATCCTGACCTCCGGCATAAGCGCGTATTCTATAACGACCGCGATCGCTCCTGCTTTGGTAACTGTATCGGCGATATAGGAGTAGTCGCTCTTGGAAAACATGCGCCAATAGCCGCCATGAATGAAGATGTGGACCGGCAGATTCCCGATGCGGTCGCGCGGAAAGAGCAGGTCGAGCCGCTCGGCATTGTGGGGACCATAGGCGATGTCAGCCAGCATAGGCAGCCTGACGCGCGTCGCGACACTGCGGTCCTTGATGTCGGCAACGATGTCGTCAAATTCAGGAACATGGTCCCGGGTGCGGAAGGGGTCTGTCGGCATGGGAGCGGGCTCAGAAAGTGACGGCAATGTATTTCGCTTCCATGAACTCAGCGATGCCGTGGTGTTGGCCGCCTTCGCGGCCGAGACCGCTCTGCTTGACGCCTCCGAATGGCGCTGCCGGATCCGACATCAGCCCGCGGTTGAGGCCTATCATACCGGCCTCGATACCCGACGCCACACGCATGCCGCGCCCCACGTCGCGCGTATAGATATATGCAGCCAAGCCGTATTCGGTGTCATTCGCGTAGGTGATAGCCTCGGCCTCAGTTTCGAATCGCGTGATCGGAGCTACCGGTCCGAAAATCTCCTCATGAGCCATATCGGCGTCGCGCGGCACTTCAGACAGCACGGTCGGCGGATAGAAGAAGCCATCTTCTTCCGAAATCGACCCACCGCACAGCACCCTTGCCCCCCGCTCGACCGCGTCCTTGACCAGCCGATCGATCTTTTCGACAGCCTTCCTCGTGATCATCGGCCCGCATTCGGTTTCGGCATTAGTGCCTGCCCCCACGTTCAGCGCCGCCATGCGCTTGCGCAGGCCGTCGGCGAACGCGTCGTGGATGCCCGCTTGTACATAGAAGCGGTTGGCGGCCGTGCAAGCCTCACCGGCATTGCGCATCTTGGCGATCATAGCACCGTCCAGCGCGGCGTCGAGATCGGCATCATCAAAGACGACGAAGGGCGCGTTGCCGCCAAGCTCCATAGAACAGGAGATCACATGCTTCGCCGCCTCTCCGAGCAAGGTCCGGCCAACCCCGGTCGAGCCGGTGAAGGACAGTTTTCTCACCCGCGGATCGGCCAGCATCGCCGATGCCAGAGGACCGGGATTGGTCGTGGTGACCACGTTGACGACACCAGGCGGAACACCAGCTTCGCTGTAGAGCGCGGCCAGCGCATAGGCCGTCAGCGGCGTTTCGCTAGCCGGTTTGAGGATCACCGTGCAGCCCGCCGCCAGTGCGGGCGCGATCTTTCGCGTTGCCATGGCGGCCGGAAAATTCCATGGCGTGATCAGCACGCATATACCGATTGGCTCATAGTCGACCACGATTCGGTTGGTGCCGGACGGCGCGGTGCCGAACTCACCAGTGATGCGCACCGCTTCCTCCGCGTTCCAGCGGAAGAATTCGGCCGCATAGGCCACCTCGCCGCGCGCGTCGCGCAGCGCCTTGCCGTTCTCCAGCGAAATCAGCATGGCGAGCGTTTCCGACCGTTCGACCATGAGCTCGAAACAGCGCCTGAGAATTTCCGAGCGCTTGCGCGGTGCCGTCTCCCGCCATCCCTTGGCGGCCTTGGCGGCGGCCTCTACAGCGGCAGCGGCGTCTTCAAGCGTCGCGTCGGGAACCGCCGCGATCACCGCCCCGGAAGAGGGATCAACGACATCAATAAGCCGACCGTCGGAGGAGGAACGCCATCTTCCGTCAATGTAAAGTCCATGGGAAAAGCCGCGCACGTCGTAGCCGTCCTGGTCGATCTGCTGGGCGTCAAAGGGAAGGTTCATTGTCGTGTTCCGTCGGTTTACATGGCGCAGGCTTGGAGGTCGCCGTCATGCGCCGCCTGAACGAGGCGTCGCATCGCGACGAGATCAAACGGGCGCGGGTTGTTCTTGATCAACCGTTCGATGCCGAGCGCTTGCTCGGCGGTCCAGTCGAGCTTGTCGGCGGGAAGGCCGAGACTGGCCAACGTTGGCGTGATGCCGATCGCCGCGAACATCCGGCTGACTTCCTCGATAGTCGCGCCCGCCATCTCGTCAGTGTCCCGCCCTTTGGCCTCGAGGCCAAGTGCGTTACCGATCTCGGCCATCTCGGCGGCGGCGACGCGACGGTTGTAGGTCATGACGTAAGGCATCATCGTCGCCACGCCCAAACCGTGGGCCGTGTGTGTCAGGGCGCCGGCGGGATACTGTATAGCGTGTGCTGCCGCCGTGCCCGCGGTGCCAAACGCGCAGCCTGCCGCCAGCGCACCCATCATGACATCGGCGCGCGCATCGGCGTCGCCGCCGTTGGCGCAAGCCTTTTCAAGACTGCGTCCAAGCAGTTTGATGGCCAGCAACGCGAAATGGTCGGTCAGCGCGGTCTTGCCAATGAAGACATGATGTTGCGGCAGGTTGGGGTCTTCGCCTCTGCGCATGGCGGTGAAGGCCTCGATTGCATGCGTAAGGGCGTCGGCGCCGGCGATCGCCGTCAGGCCGGGCGGACAGGTCATCGTCAATTCAGGGTCGCATAGCGCGACAGCGGCGATAAGATAGGGGCTCGATATGCCGACCTTGAGCGTCCGGTCGGGATCAGAGATGACCGCCACGGGCGTCACTTCCGAACCGGTGCCGGCCGTCGTGGGCACGGCGATCAACGGCAGCGTCGGACCGGGCACCTTGAACTCACCATAGTAGTCCTGAAGCTTGCCGCCATGGCTGATAAGCAAGGTCGCGCATTTGGCGAAATCGAGGCAGCTGCCGCCGCCAATGCCTATCACCATTTCAGGCTTGAATCCCCTAGCCTCATCGACACAGATGCCGACAGTGTCACGCGGCACGTCAGGCAGGACGCGGTCATGCACCAGCACTTCGATCGACGCGGCCTGAAGCGCTTCGACGATTTCCGCGAACACTGTGGTGCCGGCAAAACGCTCGTCGGTGCAGACCACCGCGCGCCGGCCGAACCTGCCTGCTACCATGGGCAGCACATGGCGCTGTCCCTTCCCGAACAGAATTTCGCGAGGTAGCCGGAGGGCAGCGAAAAGGCTCATGGTGGCGCGCATCCTTTGGGCAATTGTTGGAAAAGGAGAATGTTCGTGGCGTTCGTTGAAAACTTGGCTGTTTAAAATCCTATAGGATATCGTATTGCATCGGTCAAATGCTCGTGTTAGCAGTCTGCACGGTCAAGGGTCGAAAAATGCAGTCGGAAAACTTCAGCGGTGTAGGCGAAAATTCTCTAGGCGTCGGCCGCATCCAGCGATCGAACAGCCTCGTCGAAGACGTCTACGACGCCATCTTCGCGCAACTGATGTCTCTGAAGATCGCGCCGGGGTCGCGCATCACTGTCGACAACCTGGTCAAGGAATTCAACGTCTCGCACACCCCTATCCGCGAAGCGCTGGGCCGCCTCGAGGGCGAAGGCCTGGTGCTCAAGACGCATCTGATCGGCTACCGCGCGGCGCCGCAGATCACGCGGCGCCGTTTCGACGAACTTTACGAGATGCGCCTGCTGCTCGAGCCCCACGGTGCGGCCAGGGCCGCCGTAGCCATGGACGAGGCCAAGCTCGACATCTTAGCCGAGGCGGCCGGTGTGATGTCGCGCCGCGAAGGTAAGGACGACCGGTTGCGCTATTCGAACTTCGCCAGGCAAGACGCCATTTTCCACGACAAGATCATGGAATTTTCTGAAAACGAGCTCATTCGCGAAACGCTGAGCTATCAGCACACGCACTTCCACATCTTCCGACTGATGTTCCATTCGCGCGTGACGGAAGAAGCGCTAGACGAGCACGAAGCGATCCTCTCCGCCTTCAGCTTGGCCGATCCTGATGCCGCCCAAAAAGCGATGCGTCTCCACATCGAGCACTCTCGCGATCGCTTGTTACCGGCGTTCGATTGAGGCCTGAACCAATGTCCGCAACCGCGAATTTTGCTGGGGAGGGAGGAAGAACGCTGCCCTATGACGACACGCTTGGCGCTTTGGCACCGGTGCTACGCGCGCAAAACCTTTCGAAGCAATACGGCCCTGTGACCGTGCTTTCGGATGTCGTGCTCGACATCTTTCCCGGCGAAATTCATGCCATCATCGGCGAGAATGGCGCCGGCAAGTCGACCTTCATGCGGCTCTTGTCCGGCTACGTTGAGCCGACCAGCGGCACCTTGTCGATGGCCGGCCGACAGATGACCTTCAGCAAACCCGATCAGGCGCAGGATGCCGGCATCGCGCTGGTCCATCAAGAAATCCTGCTCGCCGAGGCGCTGACGGTCACCGACAATTTGTTCCTCGGGCGCGAGCTTTCGCGCGGGCCGATCGTGGATGACCGTACTATGCGGCGGCTGGCGGCAGAGAAGCTGGCGCAAATCGGCTGTTACGTATCGCCGACCGCGCTGGTGCGCGACATCTCGCTGGCCGATCGGCAGATGGTGCAGATCGCCCGCGCGCTGCTCGACGACTACAAGGTGGTAATCTTCGATGAGCCAACCGCAGTGTTGACTGGCGGAGAAGTCGAACGGCTGCTGGAGATCGTGCTGCAACTGAAGGCTCACGGCACGGCCGTGCTCTATATCAGCCACCGGTTGGATGAGGTGCAAAGGGTCGCCGACAAGGTGACCGTTCTGCGCGACGGCAAGATGGTCGGGACCTACCCCGGCAAGACGCTGGACCAGATGGACATGGCTCGCCTTATGGTCGGCCGCGAGTTGGCCGCGCTTTATCCCGAAAGGAGGGTGGCGCCGTCAGACGTACCAATGCTGAGAGTCATCAACGCCACCGTTCCTGGCTATGCCGAGGGCGTATCGTTCACGGTCCACAAGGGCGAAATCCTCGGCTTCGCAGGCATGGTTGGCTCCGGACGAACCGAATTGTTCGAGGGCATCATCGGTCTGCGCCTAGGGAGCGCGACGGTCGAGCTCGAAGGCAAGCCGATCCATTTCCAGTCGCAGCGCGCCGCGATCAATGCCGGCGTCGGCTACTTGACCGAGGATCGCAAAGGCAAGGGGCTGCTACTGCAGGAGCGCTTGGCGCCCAACCTGACGCTGTCGGCTCTGGATGTGTTCCATCCCGGCCTTTCGATGGGCCGCCGCCGCGAAACGGAGGCTTTGGAAAAGGCCGTCGAAACCTATGATATCAGGGTAAAAAGCCTGGGTGCCAAGGCGGCCCAACTTTCTGGTGGCAACCAGCAGAAACTTCTGCTTGCCAAGGTCCTTTTGACCAACCCATCGGTGGTCATCATCGATGAGCCGACGCGCGGCATCGACATCGCCAACAAGGCCCAAATCTACGCCTTCATCCACGCCCTGGTGGCCAAGGAAAAAGCCTGCATCGTCATCTCTTCGGAGATGCAAGAACTGATCGGCCTGTGCGATCGCATCCTGGTTATGCGTGAAGGGCACGTCACCGGAGAAGTCAGCGGTGCCGAAATGACTGAAAGCAACGTGGCCGTGCTGGCCACCAGTGGCCCCAAGCCGAGGCCAAAGGCCAAGGGAGCAATACAATGGCTGTCATAACCGGGTCCCCAACTACACGCCGGTTCAGCAATCTGAATCTCACCTGGACGGATGTCGGGCCCTTTGTGGCATTGGCTGCCCTGCTCGTGGCGGGGTTCCTCATCAATCCCGACTTCCTGTCGGCGACCAATCTTGCCAACGTCATTACCCGCAGTGCTTTCATCGCCATCATCGCGGTCGGCGCGACATTCGTGATCTCATCCGGCGGGCTCGATCTCTCCGTCGGGTCGATGGCGGCCTTCGTCACCGGCATTACCATCATGTTCATGAATTCGGTCGCGCCACACGTCGGGGTATGGGCCATTCCGGCCGGAATGCTCGTGGCTATTCTGGTCGGCCTGCTGTGTGGCCTCGCCAACGGCCTTATCGTCACCATCGGCCGGATCGAACCATTCATTGCGACTCTCGGCACGATGGGGATTTTTCGGGCGCTGATCACCTATCTCACCGACGGTGGCACAATACCGATCGACCGGTCTTTGCGCGAAGCGTATCGGCCGGTCTATTTCGGCTCGGTTGCCGGTATCCCGGTCCCAATCCTGATATCGATTGCCGTCGCCGCGGTCGCATCCTTCATCCTCTACAAGATGAAATACGGACGCAAATGCGCGGCAGTTGGCGCCAATGAGGATGTCGCCCGCTATTCCGGCATCTCGGTCATCAAGACCCGCACCATCGCTTACATCGTCCAGGGCGTGTGCGTAGCGATCGCCGCGATCTGCTATGTACCGCGCCTGGGTGCCGCAACGCCGACCACCGGACAGCTTTGGGAATTGCAGGTGATCACCGCCGTGGTGATCGGTGGCACCGCGCTGCGCGGCGGCAAGGGCCATGTCTGGGGAACCGTCGCCGGTGCCGTCATCCTGGAACTCATCGCCAACCTCATGGTGCTTTCGGATTTCGTCTCCGAATACCTGGTTGCCGCCGTCCAGGGCATCATCATCATCATCGCGATGCTCATCCAGCGGTTTTCGAATTCGAAATAGCTCCGTGTCGGGACCACGCGGCGCAAATTTTTGTAGGTCCAATGGGAGAAGACAATGTTGAGTAGAAAATGGATCGCGGCGGCCGCACTTGGCTCGCTGCTTATAAGCGGCCACGCCATGGCTGAGGACAAGAAGATCATCGCGGTTTCGATACCAGCGGCTGACCACGGCTGGACCGCAGGCGTCGTCTATCATGCGCAGGCCGCCGCCAAGGAAATCAATGCGGCATTCCCCAATGTCGAAATGATCGTCAAAACGTCGCCCTCGGCGGCGGACCAGGTCAGTGCGCTCGAAGACCTTTCGGCGAGCCGCAAGCTGGATGCGCTGGTGATCCTGCCCTACAGTTCCGAGGAACTGACGGGACCCGTCAAGGCGGTCAAGGAAATGGGGACGTTCATCACCGTTGTCGACCGCGGCCTGACAGATCCGTCGATCCAGGACCTCTATCTTGCCGGCGACAACATCGCTGTCGGCAGGAACACAGCGAAGTTCATGATCGACAAGATGGGTGGCAAGGGTGATGTGGTTGTGCTGCGCGGCATCCCGACCGTCATCGACGACGAGCGCATCAAAGGGTTCCAGGACACGATCAAAGGCACCGGCATCAAGGTGCTCGACATGCAGTACTCCCACTGGAACAGTGATGAGGCCTTCAAGCTGATGCAGGATTACCTCGCCAAATATCCGCACATCGATGCTGTCTGGGCCAGTGACGACGACAATCTGCTAGGCGTGCTCGAGGCCATCAAGCAATCCGGTCGCACCGACATCAAACTGGCGCTTGGGGCCAATGGCATGAAGGAGATCGTCAAGAAGGTGATCGATGGCGATTCGATGACGCCCATCGAGACGCCTTACCCACCAGCCATGATCAAAACCGCCATCTACATGACCGTGGCGAACGTCGTCGGTCAGGCACCGGTCCGGGGCGCCGTCAAGCTCGACGCGCCGCTGATCACAAAGGACAACGCCAAGGAATATTATTTCCCTGACTCCCCGTTCTAAATCGAAACCGAATAGCGCGGGGCGCAGCACAGCTCGCCCCGCATTTTTTAACGAAAGAGGACCAGACCATGTCAGGCAAGAAAATATTGATGCTCACCGGCGAGTTCACCGAGGAGTACGAGATCTTCGTGTATCAGCAAGCTATGGAAGCCGTCGGCCACACCGTGCATGTGGTATGCCCGGACAAGAATGCAGGCGACCTGATCAAGACCTCGCTCCACGATTTCGAAGGCGACCAGACCTACACCGAAAAGCTCGGCCATTTTCAGGTGATCAACAAAACCTTCTCGGAAGCTGAGAAGCAGCTCGACCAGTATCACGCCGTCTACTGCGCCGGCGGCCGTGGCCCGGAATACATTCGCACCGACAAGCGTATTCAGGCGATGGTCCGCCATTTCCATGAAGCCCAAAAGCCGATCTTCACGATCTGCCACGGCGTCCAGATCCTGATTGCGGTCGATGGCGTCGTCCGAGGCAAAAAGGTCGCCGCGCTTGCGGCCTGCGAACCGGAGGTGACACTCGCTGGCGGCACGTATATCGACCTCTCACCGACGGATGCCTATGTCGATGGAACGATGGTATCGGCCAAGGGTTGGACAGCACTTGCTGCCTTCATCCGGGAGTGCCTGAAAGTTCTCGGGACGGAAATTCGGCATAGTTAGCACCGTTTGGATGGGCTGCCATTTCGCTTAATACCCGGGGTTATGGAGATGGCGGCCAGTCCAGGCTGTGGGTAACTGCGTGTTACAGTAACAGCGACGGTCGACCGCGCACCGTAGCGCTATATGCAAGCTGAAAACCGTCAGTGCTGAGCGTCGGCTGTCGACGTTTGAGATAAGTTGAGTTGCCCGACCGCTTTCGGCCCCCTTGCAGCCATTAAGCAGGCTGCGCGCAAGTCGCCATTTCGGAGAATTTCCGATTCGAAATGTGCACGCCACTTCAGGTTGGGTGCCTGGCCCAATCGCCACGGCCGAGCAACCGGATGGTCATTATGAGGCGATTGTTTATAACGATTGGCGAGGTCGCGATGATCAAGGGGAGACGATGCGCTACATACGTCCGCTTTCAATCGAAGATGCTGTTGGCCTGCTGGCCGGGTCGACCGGTACGGCCGCCATTCTTGCCGGAGGCAGCGACCTTCTAGTGAGGATGAAGGGCGGCTTTGTCGAACCCGACCTTATCGTCGACATCAAAGCCATCGATGGCTTGAGCAAAATCCGGGAGACGGCTGACGGCTTCAGCATCGGCGCCGCGGTTCCTTGCGCGGTCCTGGGAGAAAGCGCTGCGCTGAAGACGGAATGGCCGGGCGTCGTCGAAGCGGCCAAGCTGATCGGCTCGAAACAGGTACAGGGCCGCTGCACAATCGCGGGCAATCTTTGCAACGCTTCGCCGGCCGCCGACAGCGTGCCGGCGTTGGTCGCGGCGGGTGCCAGAGCATCGATCGTCGGGCCAGGCGGCCGGCGCACGGTCCCCGTGGCCAGCGTGCCGACCGCGCCGGGCAAGACGTCGCTGGCCAAAGGCGAGATCATCGAGGCAATCCTGCTCGACAAGCGCGCGCCGCGCTCGGGCGATGCCTATCTGCGTTTCATTCCGCGCACCGAGATGGACATTGCTGTGGTCAGCGCCGGCGTGAACGTGACGCTCGACGAGCACGGCGTCGTCAAGGCGGCCCGCGTGGCGCTAGGCGCCGCCGCACCGACGGTGCTTCTGGTGGAAGAGGCAGCCGAGGCCCTTATCGGCAGGAAGTTGGACGAAGCCGCACTCGAGCGGCTCGCCAAGGTCTGCTTTGGGGCCTGCCGCCCCATCGACGACAAGCGCGGTACCATCGAGTTCAGACGAAAGGTTGCGGGTGTGATGGCCAGGCGGGCCGCCACCACCGCCTATGCACGTGCAGGAGGCAAATTATGGCTGGTATAGCGGTTTCCACGAAAATCAACGGCGACACCATCGAATATCTCTGCCAGCCTGATGAGACGCTGCTCGACGTGCTGCGCGATCGCCTGGGGCTGACGGGCGCCAAGGAGGGCTGCGGCACCGGCGACTGCGGCGCCTGCAGCGTAATACTCGACGACCGGCTGGTGTGCTCGTGCTTGGTGCTGGGCGCGGAGGCCGAGGGCCGCCGCATCGAGACCGTCGAGGGCATGGCGCATGGCGATCAATTGCATCCGCTGCAGCAGAAATTCCTCGAGCACGCGGCGCTGCAATGCGGCATCTGCACGCCCGGGTTCCTGATCGCGGCGAAGGACCTTCTTGCCAAGAACCCCGACCCGACCGAAGAGGAAATCCGCTTCGGCCTCGCGGGAAATCTTTGCCGCTGCACCGGCTATGACAAGATCGTGCGCGCGGTCCAGGACGCCGCACACGTGATGAAGGGAGCGCACGCATGAATTTCGATCCGCGTTATTCCTCGCGCAACTTCGCATCCGTCGGCACGCGCCCTATCCGCCCCGACGGCGTCGACAAGGTGACGGGACGCGCCCGCTATGGCGCCGACTTCAATATGGCCGGCCAGCTGGTCGGGCGTGTTCTCAGAAGCCCGCACGCGCATGCGATCATCCGGAAGATCGACACCTCGAAGGCGGAAAAGCTGAACGGGGTGAAGGCAGTTATCACGGCCAAGGACCTGCCGGACCTGACCGACGGCGATGCCGCCATGTACGACATCCTCGACAATTGCATGGCACGCACCAAGGCGCTCTATGACGGCCATGCGGTGGCCGCTGTCGCCGCCGTCGATGCCCGCACGGCGAGGCAGGCGCTGAAGCTAATCGAGGTCGAATACGAGCTTTTGCCGCATGTCACCGATGTCGACGAGGCAATGAGGCACTCAGCACCCCTGATCAACGACACCATCTTCACGGAGGGCCTCGAGGAAAAGCCGCTAAAACCCTCCAACGTCACCAAGCGCAGCCAGTTCGGCCATGGCGATGTTGATCAGGGTTTCGGCCACGCCGACTTCATCGTCGAGCGCTCCTTCAAGACCGAGCAGACGCACCAGGGTTATATCGAGCCGCATGCCTGCGTGGCGAGCGTCTCGTCCGACGGCACCGCCGACCTCTGGGTCTGCACGCAGGGCCATTTCGTCTATCGCCAGCACTGCGCGCAGCTGCTTGGGATGGAAGCCTCGAAGCTGCGCGTCACCTCCTCGGAGATCGGCGGCGGCTTCGGCGGCAAGACTCATGTCTGGGCCGAGCCGGTGGCGCTGGCTCTGTCACGCAAGGCTGGCCGGCCGGTGAAGCTGGTGATGACCCGCGACGAGGTGTTCCGCGCCTCGGGCCCGACCAGCGCCACCTCGATCGACGTCAAGATCGGCGCCCGCAAGGACGGCACCATCACCGCCGCCGAAGCGAGGCTGCGCTATTCCTGCGGTCCGTATGCCGGCAGTTGGGCCGAGATCGGCGCCATGACCGCGTTTGCCTGCTACAGGCTCGATAATGTCAAGACTGTGGGCTACGAAGTGCTCGTCAACAGGCCGAAGACCGCGGCTTATCGCGCGCCCTCTGCGCCCATGGCAGCCTTTGCCGTGGAAAGTGCCGTCGACGAGCTGGCCAAGGAAATCGGCATCGATCCGGTCGAGTTCCGCATCAAGAACGCCGCTCAAGAAGGCACAAGGTCGTCGTACGGCCCGGTCTACGGCCCAATCGGCATCGGCCCGACGCTGGAGGCGGCGAAGAACCATGCGCACATGAAGGCGCCGCTGAAAGTAAACCAGGGGCGCGGCATGGCCTGCGGGTTCTGGTTCAATTTCGGCGGCCAGACCTGCACCGACCTCAACATCGGCATGGACGGTTCGGTGTCGCTCGCCGTCGGCACGGTCGACGTGGGTGGTTCGCGCGCGTCTCTGTCGCTGGTGGCGGCGGAGGAGCTCGGCATCGACTATTCGCAGGTCAAGGCAATCGTCGCCGACACCTCCAGCCTCGGCTACAACGACATGACCGATGGCAGCCGCGGCACCTTCTCCTCCTCCATGTCGACGATCTCGGCCGCCCGCAACGCGATCAAGATCCTGCGCGAGCGCGCTGCGCAGATGTGGGACATCCCCGTCGACGACGTTGTCTGGGAAAGGGGCCACGCGCTTGCCAGGGGCGAGAAGTACGGCAATCTCGCAGCACTCTCGCTGAAGGAGATCGCCGCCCAATCCGGCAAGACCGGCGGGCCAATCGCTGGCCACAGCGAGCTCGTCGCCGATGGCGCCGGCGTCTCCTTCGCCACCCATATCTGCGATATCGAGGTTGATCCCGAGACGGGCGCCACCAAGGTCATCCGCTACACGGTCGTGCAGGATGCCGGCAAGGCGGTGCACCCGACCTATGTCGAGGGACAGTACCAGGGCGGCGCCGCGCAAGGCATCGGCTGGGCGCTCAACGAGGAGTATATTTACGGCAAGGACGGGCGGCTGCAGAATGCCGGGTTCCTTGACTACCGCATTCCGGTCTGCTCGGACTTGCCGATGATCGACACGCAGATCCTCGAGATTCCCAATCCCAACCACCCCTATGGGGTGCGCGGCGTCGGCGAGACCTCGATCGTGCCGCCGCTGGCGGCGATCGCCAATGCAGTGTCGAACGCAGCCGGCGTGCGTATAACCCACATCCCGATGTCACCACCGCGCATCCTCGCGGCGATAGAGGCGGAACGGCGAGGCTAGGGCATGGGTTCGCGCTGATGGTCGAAGTCACGCTCTGGGGCGCGCTCGGCCAGCTCGCCGGTGGCAAGCACAAGGTCGATATCGAGGCCAAGGACATCAGGGAGCTGTTCAGGAAGCTGGCGGAACAGTATCCCGGATTCGAGCCCTTCATCGACCGCGGTATCGCCGTCGCCATCGACGGGACGATCTACCGCGACACATGGTCGAAGGAATTGCCAAAAGACGCTGAAATCTTCCTGTTGCCGCGTCTTGCTGGCGGATAGCCGGACAAGCATCTCGCTGCCTTTGACGACTCAACCTGGTTCCACAATGTAGGCAGCTTAAGAAATCCGGCTATCCAAGGCAGTTCTTGGCCTGTTCAGCCGGCGAGTCGTTGCAGTGACCTTTGTCTCTGCCTGAAAACAGACATTGCCGGCGACAAACACTGGAGGTCCTGCCAAGAGCGGAGGTTGAATGATTGCCTGTCAGCGACTTTCGGCGCCTCTTGATGTGACTGAAACTGAAACTGTCGGCAGGTTGGTGGAGAGGCGGCAATCCAGCCGCCCCGACACCTGCAAGAACAGTGACCGGCGTCGCCGGTCATCCCGCATTGCTCAATTGGAATTCGTCGGCAAGCACGCGTTCGTTGGGATTGATCGGACCCAGGTTCTTCACGACCCGGAAGCGACCGCCATGCGCCTGCGCGATGTACATATTCATGCGAACATGGTGCTGGCCGGGAACCATTTCCGCTGGGCCGCCGAGGCCTTCGCTGATGCGGGCATGATCGAGCGCCCGGATGACCGCGTCGCGCTCAACCGTGCCGGCTTCCCTCACCGCCGCTTCCCACATCCTGATCGCCCGGTAGTGGCCGGTGCAGCCGCTGCCCGCCGTCAACATCGCGCTGCCGGGAAACCGCTCGCCATAGCGACGCAAAACCGCGCGGCCAAACGGATCGTCGAGTTCCTGGTAGTAGTCGAGGCAGCTGTAGAGGCCCTCGATCTGTTCGGACGGCACGAGATTGAAGAAGTTCTCGTCGAAGTAGGTGCAGACGATCCTGCCGCCCCGCTTGCCGAAACCGGCCTTGTGCAGTTCGTCGAAGAATGGCGTTAGGCCTGGCGGAACGATGGTGTTGAACACCACGTCGGCACCGCTCGCCATGATCTGCTGTACGATCCGCCGGAAATCGACGGTATCGAGGGGGAAGTACTCCTCGCCGACGATCTCGCCGCCGTTGGCGCGCACCACCCGGCTCGCGGCTTTGTTCAACAAATGCGGCCAGATGTAGTCTGCGGATGGCAGGTAGAATTTCTTTGCCCCGGTGCTCTTCATCAGCCAAGGGATCAATGGCTCGACCTGCTGTGCCGGGACGGGGCCGGTGCAGAAGATAAGGGGATCGTTTTCCTGCCCCTCATATTGCTCGGTGTAGATGTAGAGTGTCTTGCCGCGTGTGACCGCTTCGCTCTTGATGGCCAGGCGGGTCGAGCTGTAGATGCCGCCGACAACCAAATCGACCTTGTCGACGTCTATCAGTTTCGCGGTCCTCTCCTTGGCGACACTTTCGGTGGTCTCGCCGTCCTCGATGACGAGCTTCACCGGCCGGCCGAGCAGCCCGCCCTTGGCGTTGATGTCGTCGACGAGCATGGTCGTGAGGTTTGCGTTGGCGATGCCCATGAAGGACAACGGGCCGGTGAGTTCGGCGATAAGGCCGATCTTTATAGGTTTCGAGTCCATCTGATTTCTCCGATTCTAGGGGTTTCATCGAACGCGCCGCCGCCGGCGGCGCGCGGTGCGCCAGCGCGGACGTCAGGCCTCGTAGTGGCCGAGCAGCAGCGCCGCCTGCGGTTTGCCGACGTGACCAGCTTCCTGCAGGATCGCGGGCACCTCCGGATCCGACACGAAGTTCTTCCAGCCCTCGGCGTCCCAGTCGAAGATCGCCCAGACGCGGTCGGGCTCGCTGGGGTCGCGGAATACGGTCGCACCGTTCGAGCCGTGCAGCCGGCGCTTGTCGGCGCCCTTGGTCGAAAAGATACGAATGAAGCGGTCGACGTCCGCCACCTTTGTCGTTGCGAGAAGCATCTGATTTCCTCCTGTCGGTCGCGGCCACCATCGGTCCGTCGACAGGATCAGGATGCGCGCCTCGAGGCAGGCGCACATGGGGTGAATTCCCTATGCTTGCGTTTCGCCAGGTCGGATAAGGCCGTGCTCGACCGCGTAGAGCGCGGCGGCGGCGCGGGTGGTCACGCCGATCCTGGAATAGACGCTCTGGATATGATGATCTGCGGTCTTGGGTGAGATATCCAGCTTCCGCGCCGTCTCCTTAGCGGTGAGGCCGCCGGCGATCAGGCGCAGCACCTCGATCTCGCGCGGCGTCATGCCGGCCAGCGGCCGGGGCGGCGGGCGTCGCGACCGCTGTCCGGCGAAGGACAGTACAGCCTCGGCGGCGTCGGGACAGATACAGCCCTCACGAACGGCGGTACGGAGTTCCGCCGCCGCCGCCTCGCTGGACAACGCCTTGCGGTGTGGGCGCTCCTCCCGCGACGTCTGGAACGCCTCGGCAGCGGCCAGGATCCTCGCCGCCGGCGACAGGTCGGAACCGCCGACCTTGCGGTGATAGCCGGAGCCATCCAAGCGTTCGTGATGGCGAAGTACAAGAGCGGCCATCAAACCACCCTCGCGGCCGAAAGAGGCCAGTGCCCGCTCACCGTAATAGGCGTGCAGTTGTGCCGCGTCGCGTTCGCGCACCGACAGCGGACCGTTCCGCATCCAGGTCGCCACCGGCACCACGAGTTCGCCGATGTCATGGATGCAGCCCGACCAGCGCAGCGCACGGATGTCAGGGAGAGGCAGCCCGATCGCCGCCCCGCGCCCTCGGCCAGCTCCGCAACCATCCGTGAATGGCCATGCGTGAACGGCATACGCATGTCGATCATGTCGGCGATGGCGAGGAATGCTTGGTCGCAGTCTGCCTCATCCAGCGTCACCGGCGGATCGGGCTCCAGTGCCAAAATCGTTTCGCGCTCGACCGTCGCGCCCATGCCCTCCATCAGCACCGCGGCGTTGACGGCGACGAGGCGGGCCAAGCCCGCTTCGTATGGACCATCGCCGCGACTGTCGATGGTTTCGGCCATCGCGTCTATACCGACGGTATCGCTGAGAGCTACGACATCCTGTGCCAATGTAATCAGGCGCACGGCCGGCAAAACATCCTCGCCGCTCAGCCCACGCGGCAGACCCTTGCCGTCCCAACGTTCGTAGATCTGTCCAAGGTTGCGCCGGATCTCCTCGGACAGGCCTAGCCGTTCGCCGATTTGTTGCGCGACTTCGCAATGCGCGGTGAGGACCGGGCGGGCCACCGCCAGCGCTTGAGACATCCCGGCCTCGATCGCTTTGGCCTGCGCGTCAGGCTCAAGGTCGTAGTATAAGCGCTTGAAGGCCTGCACGAAGACCCTGCCCAGTTCCGCACGGTTGCCCATGTCGAGACCGACAAGATCCTGGCGGAGCGCGATTTCGTCACCGAAGGTGGCCGCCAGAAGGTCCGTGTCGGCGTTGCAGCCGACATAGCGCAGCATCGACTGATGATACGCATTGCACCGAACCTGTACGGAAAGGCCTGCAAGCTGGGCGATCCGCATTGCAAGCACACATGATTTCAGCGCGAAGTCGCGAGAATGGCCTGTCGCAAGGTCCGACGCATAGGCCAGGACCATCAAGAAATCCGCCCGGCGGATCGAGACATTGGCCATCGCCCACCTCCCGAGTGCATGCTAGTCCCGCGTCTCGGAAATACCTGGCGAGGATTTGACGTCTTAAGCTTTATGCGGCGAAGCCGGAGGCCGAAACTACGCCGACCCAATATTCGGTGTGGCTCCAGTTCGCTGTCGGCGCATTACCCCCGAGAAGCAGCAGCTATTCGCCAAACGCTCTCTGACATCGGACCGACCGCTTCCGGCCCCCAATGAGACATTCGCGGAGCAATCCAGCCAGCGGTATTCGAACGCTTCTAACGCCGACGCCGCCGACAGTCCCATAACCGGACCGGCGAGGAGGAGACCGATGCAGCCTTACGCTTTGTCGTCTCCAACGCCGTGGGTCTCCTGAGCGAGTGGATCAGAATTGTTCTCACTTAGAACGAGACACGTCGGGTTGCCTGCGGAGCCAAGGGTATTTCGAAGCCAAACCAAGCCTCGGTCGCTAGGTAGCACAGGCTAGCGGACGGTTCAGTTCTATCATGCAGTCCATGCCAGGCAGCTGGCCGAAGACATGCGGGCGAACCTGTCCTGCTTCATCTCTGTCAGTCGCTGATGCCGCCATCGGCTCCGTCGACCATTTCACAGAGCGCACCAACGACCTCTCGAACGGGCTGATCTGGCCGAAGGCCGGCTGAAGCCTCGACCGCCTGTCCCGCAATGGCGCGTCGCGATTTTCTTCCCCTGGGCAAAGCCCATTCCTCGCGAGGCAAGAAACTCGTGCCTGCGCCATCCTCCGCTTCGCTGCGGTCGCAAGCGATGCGGCGGCGGTCGCCTTTGGCCTCTTGATCGCCATCGAGGTCGCATGGTGCGGGCTCGGAAACGAAAGAACGGAGACTGAAAATGGCTACCATCGGCACTTTCAAGAAGACCAACGCAAACGAGTTCACCGGCGAAATCGTCACCCTCAGCGTCCATGCCAAGGGGGTGCGCATCGTACCCGACACCCGCGCCACCGGCGAGAACGCTCCAAGCCACCGCATCGTGGTCGGCAAGGCCGAAATCGGCGCCGCTTGGTCCAAGCGCTCCAACGAGGGTCGCGACTATCTCGGCCTCAAGCTGGACGATCCGAGCTTCACCGCTCCGATCTACGCCAACCTCTTCGCCGATGAGGAAGGCGACGGCCACAGCCTTATCTGGTCCCGCCCGAGCCGCCGCAACGGCGAGTAAATCTCAATCCTCTCGCCCGGCCACTGGCCGGGCGAGAGACACTTATGTACTCGCGCCTGAAGATCATGTCTCATCAGACCTTCGTGCAAAACGCAGGCCAGCACCGCCGTTCTCGGCGAGGAATTCTATATCAGCCGCCTCGAACGACCAGCGGATTGCCGCGGCATTGGCCGATCTGCGGCGGCTTACAAACGACGCGGCGGGCGACCGTCCGGCCGGTTGGCCCGGCGGTGAGCCGATCGGCTCGCTGTTCGGGCAGTCCGCATCATCATTTGCCGCCTGGCGCGCCTTTGCTGCCTGGAGCCAGGGCGATGACGAACCTATCGAACCTGGACACAGACATTCAAGACACTGCAAGGCGCAAAGCAGTAGGCGTTTCGATAGTCGTCGGCTGATCATGTAGCGCCGTGATCGCTTCTTGCCGGTTTCGTCAATGACGGAATCCAAGGATTTCGTTCGATTACGCGACTCCCTATCAAATCTTTGACAAGGGACCAGACGCGGATGAAACCGGATACATCGCAGTGGCGTGACCCACAGGCATACGCCTTCGTCAAAGGTGCCGCCGCCGATGTGATCGCCTGGGAGTTTCTGCGGCGCAATCCGCGGTATCAGCAAGACTTCGCGGCCTCCCGATCGGCCAAGGCGATACGCGCGTTGCGCAAGCGCTGGGGTTTGCATTTTCGCCGCCAGGCCTGACCAGTCTGCGGTCGAACAACCCGTCTACTGGTCGCCCCAACTAGACCCTGGCGTCATCAACCTCGTTGAGGTTCCCCCCGGCCTGCGCGCCACTCAGGACAGGTCCTCCGTCGTTGCGCTTGCCGAAGGCGAGCGCGACGAGATCGGCCTCCACACGCGTGCTCAGCCGAGCGGCACGCAAGTGGCGCTTCTTGGTGACCCGAAGCCGGGCAGGGCTTTGGCGGCCATCATCCCGCTCGATGACATGGCGCACGACCGGCTTCTGGCTCTTGAGCGTTTCATCCGCTCGATCGCCAGGCAGCATTGTCCCGACGCCCGTTTGACCGCGGCCCAACGCCGCCGTCTTGGCCATATGCTGCGATGCCTCGATGGCCGGGAGGAACAGGCATCTCACTTTGAAGTGGCGACCGCCTTGTTCGGCCGGCGGCTGGTCAGTGCGGCTGACTGGCATGACTCCGCCTTCCGCTACCAGACGCACCGCCTGGTGCGGGACGGCCTGAAGATGGTCGAGCGCGGCTATCGGCAATTGCTGCGTGCGCGGCGACGGCTCACCTGATGCCTGCCACGGTGCGAAACAGGGCCCGTCAATTGCGCACCTGATCACCGTCCCCTCGCTCCTCCATTCTGGCCATGGATCGCCGTTCAACCGCGACGGCCGGAAGGAGACACCTCATGAACGCCAACACCGCCGCAATGCCGCCGCGCTATCTGCGCACCGCGGAGGCCGCGCATTTTTTGAGCCTCTCGCCGCGCACGCTGGAGAAGCACCGCACCTACGGGACCGGGCCTGCCTATCGCAAGCTTGGCGGACGTGTTGTCTACGCCGTCGACGATCTGCAGGCCTGGGTGAAGCGCGGGGCAATGACCTCGACGTCCGATCCGCATGGCTCCGTCCTGCCGGCCAAGCCTCATGCCGCGCGCTTGATCCCCTATGCCGGGCGCGAAACCCGCTAAGCGGCCGCGCTCCAGATGTCGGCACGAACACGCGAACCCTCCGAGCGCGGACAGCTCGACCTGTTCCATGCGCTGCCAGGTGATTTCGCGCCACGCGATGCGCAGGACCTCATGGCCTATCCCTTCTTTTCCCTCGCCAAGTCTAGACGCATCGCGCCGATCGACTTTCGTGCCGGTGATGTCACCATCAGGGTGGAAGCCGTGCCTGACCACGGCATGGCGACAATCTGGGACGCCGATATCCTGATCTGGGCCGCGAGCCAGATCGTCAACGCACGCGATGCCGGGCTGCGCACCTCGCGCCTGATGGCTGCGACGCCATACGAGATGCTGACCTACATCGGCCGCGGCGTCTCGAAGCGAGATTATCTGCGCCTGAAGGCAGCGCTCGATCGCCTGCAATCGACGAGCGTCGTCACCTCGATCCGCCAACCCGCCGAAGGCAGGCGCCATCGCTTCTCGTGGATCAATGAGTGGCAGGAGCGTACCGGCCGAAGCGGCCGCCCGCTCGGCCTTGAGCTGATTTTGCCCGATTGGTTCTACCGCGCCGTTCTGGACGATGCGCTGATCCTGACGATTGATCGTGCCTATTTTGGGCTGACGGGCGGCCTCGATCGCTGGCTCTACCGGTTGGTGCGCAAGCATGGCGGGCGCCAGCGTGCCGGCTGGCGTTTCGACATTCGGCACCTGCATCAAAAGTCCGGCAGCCTTGCGCCGCTCAAACGCTTCGCCTTCGAGCTGCGCGACATCGTGCGCCGCCAACCCCTGCCGGGATACCTTCTGTTCACGGAAGTCGAAGCCAGCGGCCGCGTCCTTCTGGCGTTCGAACCGATGCCGGCCCTTGTTGACAGGCTCGTGCTATCGGGAACCCGAACCCTCGTGCCATCGGGAACCGCACTATCGTGCTATCGGGAACCGCCAACGGCCCTAAGTCTTGGCGCGGGCGAGGAAAATCGCGCTCCTAACTTAGAGTCTAACAGTCAATCTAACAGTCTTGCGCGGCAGCCACGCAACGGGCGTGAGGAACAGACGCCGCCAGATGCTGGCCGATCGACACGCGAAGGGCAACACGCCGGGCGCTGCGCGGGAGATGACACATGATGTCGTTTCCACGAGCCGTGCCGCGTGGCGAGCTTACGAGCGTCGAGCTGACCTGGATCGAGAAGCGGATTGAACATCGCATCCGCTTCGGCCGCGCCGTCCATGAGACGATCGTCAACAGGCGGCGCCGCGTTCTCGCATTCGCGCCGGACAGTGTTTTTGCCTTTGTGCGCTGGGCGGCAAACGACTTTGGCACGGTCATTTCGCGCATCGACATCGTGCGCGCCGTCCGACCTCGGGAGCCCTATCAGACGCTGCCTCACATCCGGCCCGGCGGCGAGATGCTGCTCAGGATCACCGGCTGGGACAAGGTCGAGCGGGTTCTCCAGCTGATCGATGCGATCGAGGCGATCGGCATCCATCCAGCAGACGCGGCGCCCGACTACTGGCGCCAAAGCCACAACCGCCTGGTCGCCGGCGGAGCCCCACGCGCCTATTCGCTGGAACAGCATCAGGCCTTTCGGTTGCGCAAGCGAGCGACGTCATGAGCCGCATTGCTTGCTCGATCATGGCGCTTGGCGCTGTCGCCGCGATCATCGCGCCGGCTGTCGCGAAGATGCCGCCGCTGCTGATGTGGAACGCATCAGCGAGCGCGCCGATCGGTCTCTACGCCATCAGCAGGAGCCGCCGCCTGACGGTTGGTGATCTCGCAGTCATCGAACCGCCCAAGCCGGTCGCCTCGTTCGTCGCGCAGCGCGGCTATCTGCCGGCCGGCATGCCGATGCTGAAGCATATCGTTGCCCTTGCTGGGCAGAAGGTCTGCCGTATCGGCCGCATTGTCACAGTCGACGGTGTCGCGTTGGGCGCGGCGCTGGCGCGCGACCATACGGGACGTCCCCTGCCTGACTGGCAGGGCTGCCGCATCATCGCCACTGGCGAGATCTTCGTGATGAACCCGAAGGTCGGGGACAGCCTCGACGGCCGCTATTTCGGCCCTTTCCCGATGACCTCGATCATCGGACGCGCGCTGCCGCTCTGGACCGACGAGAGCGGCGATGGACGCTACGTCTGGCTCGCGCCAGCGAACTGAAAACCAGCCAAGCCAAAACAGGAAGGAGATAGTCCATGACCGAGATCGGCGTTTTCCAACGAACTGAATCCGGGTACCGCGGGCGCATTCGCACTTTGCTTGTGGATGCCGAGGTGGTGATCGTCCCGACGCGAACGTCTGACGGTAATGCGCCGGACTTTCGCATCCATATTGGCGACGGCAGCGGTCCGGAAATCGGCGCCGCCTGGAAGGAGAACGGACAGACGGCCGGCGACTATTTGTCCTGCCGGTTGGAGGATCCGTTGTTTGGTCGGCGTTTCCGCGCCAACCTGTTCCGTTCCAGTGCGGACGAGGGTTCCTGGTCGCTGCGCTGGAGCCGGCCGAAATCACGTCAGGATCGCGCACGATGATCGCGCGCGCGGCGAAGACCTGTGCGGCCGCAATGCGCTTCCTCGGCAGCCTGCCGGTAAAACCTGGAACTCTGTTGTTTGCTGTCGGCATTGCGGTCTTCTGCCATGGATTGACGGGCGCCAGCGCACAATCAGCACCTGTCTCAAAGCAGTCCACGGACGACCCCTATGCCGCGCACATTGCCGAGGCGTCGCATCGCTTCCGCATGCCAGAACGCTGGATCCGGGCGATCATGCGCCTGGAAAGCGCTCGCGACCCGGCAGCCGTCTCGCGCAAAGGCGCGGTGGGGTTGATGCAGGTCATGCCCGCGACCTTTGCCGAACTGCGCCTTCGCCATCATCTGGGCGGTAATCCTTTTGATCCGCGCGACAACATCCTCGCCGGAACGGCCTATCTGCGCGAGCTGTTTGATCGCTACGGCTCTCCGGGATTCCTGGCCGCCTACAATGCGGGGCCGGGGCGTTACGAAGCCTCTTTGACAGGCCGTCCCCTGCCGGCAGAGACCCGTTCCTACGTCGCAAAACTGCGCCCTTTCTGGGGCGGCGGTGATGGTTCCGGCGCGCTCCCCGCCGCTCGGCGCAACGCCGACGCATGGACCGCCGCGCCGCTGTTCACAACGCGTTCCGGCTCCATCGCCGCGGCCGATCGCTTGTCGTCCGAGGGCGCATTGGCCGGCATGCCAGCATCGCTGCGGGCGGGCGATCTTTTTTCGGCCCGTTCGCGGCCGCGCGAACTGTTCAGCGGTCCCGATGTCGGGACGTCGGCACCATGAAGCATCTGATCTCAATTCGCGCCAGGGCGTCCTGTTGGGCGTTGTGGCGTGCGCGATGGAGAGGCCACGACCCAACAACCGATGGATGGCGAGATAAAAGGGCGCACCTTGTGCGCCGGCCGGTCGGTTGTTTTTGTTGGGGTTTTCGCGTCGTTCGGCACATTGCTGCGCTTCGGCGCAACGTGCCGGAGCCAGACAAGATGTTGTTTCTGCAGCGATCATTGCACGTTGCGGGCGATCTTCATGGCCGATGAGCGCGACTTCCGCATCCGTCCGGGCCGCGTCCGCTCGACGCGGTCCCAGTCCTCGCGGCCCTTCATCGCCCAGGCGCTTGCCGCCGCGAAAAAGGCTGGCGGCAGCATGTCGCGCTCCGGCCGGATCCGGCCCGCCAGTCATTCGCAATTCGGCCGGGGCAGGGCGGCCAGCATTCAGGCCAATCGCTTGCTGACCAGCCGCTCCCGCGTCACGGTGATCAAGACCCGCGTGGTCCGCCACTCGAAACGCGCTCCGCCGCTGGCAACCCATCTCAATTATCTGCAGCGCGAAGGCGTGACGCGCGACGGCGAGAAAGCCCGCATGTTCGGCCCCGAGGCCGAGGATGTCGCGGCCAGGGATTTCGCCGAACGCTGCAAGGATGACCGGCATCATTTCCGCTTCATCGTCTCGCCGCAGGACGCTGCGGAAATGGCGGACCTGAAATCCTTCACGCGGGATTTGATGGGCCGGATGGAAAAGGACGTCGGCACATCGCTTGATTGGGTCGCGGTCGATCACTGGAACACCGACAACCCGCATCTCCACGTCATCTTGCGCGGCCGGGGCGATGATGGTCAGGACCTGGTGATCTCGCGCGACTACATCAGCCGCGGCATGCGTGATCGCGCCAGCGATCTGGTCACACGCGAGCTCGGCCCCCGCTCCGATCTGGAAGTCCGCCGGCATGTCGAGCGACAGGTCGATGCGGATGGCTGGACCGGGCTCGACCGCCAGCTGATGCGCGATGCCGGTGAGGATGGCCTCATCGACCTTGCGGCTTACGCCGATCGCCGGGCTGACGAATTCGGCACCTTCAAGGCCGGGCGTCTGCGCAGACTGGAGGTGCTCGGCCTTGCCGATCAGATCGGTCCTGGCCAGTGGGTCGTCAGCGACAAAGCCGAGGCGACGCTGCGTGAGCTGGGCGAGCGCGGCGATATCATCAGACGCCTGCATCGAGCGCTTTCCGGACGCGGCATCGAGCGGACCAGTGGGAACTATGTGCTGGCAGCGGAGAGGCTGGACGAAACCATCTTGGGCCGCCTCGTCGAGCGCGGGCTGGATGACGAACTCAAGGGCACGGCCTATGCGGTCATAGATGGCGTCGACGGCCGTTGCCATCATGTCCGACTGTCGGATCTCGACGCGGCGGGTGATGGCGCGCCGGGCTCGATCGTCGAGCTGCGCAAATTCGACGACGCCCAGGGACGCAAGCGGCTTGCGCTTGCTGTGCGCAGCGACCTCGACATCGAACGCCAGGTCATCGCCGGTGGGGCGACCTGGCTGGACAGGCAGGCGCTCGCGAGAACGCCGGCGGCGCTGTCCGATGGCGGATTTGGTACTGAGGTGCGTCATGCGATGGACCGGCGCTCCGAGCATCTGGTCGGCCTGGGTCTGGCTGAGCGGCAGGCGCGCGGTATCGTCTTCGCCAACGGCTTGGTCGACACTTTGCGCCGGAGGGAGCTCGCCGCCCTGGGCAGCAAGCTCGCGGCCGTGTCCGGCCAGCCCTTCAACCGGGCAGGTGAGGGTGAATTCGTGTCCGGCATTTACAGGCAGCGCTTCGCGCTGGCGTCCGGCCGTTTTGCGATGATCGATGACGGGCTCGGCTTTCAACTCTTGCCCTGGACGCCATCGCTGGAGCGGCATCACGGCAAACATGTCGCCGGCATTGCCCGCGGCGACGGTGGCATCGATTGGAGCTTCGGGCGCAAGCAAGGATTGGGCTTGTGATCTGTTCGGGAGAACGAGACTTCCGCGTTGCCAGTTCGCTGGGCGTAGTCAGCCGGGTCCTGCCTTGCGTCTTTCGCCAGATATCATGGCTTGGACCGAATTTTCGCGATGGCGCAGGCTTGCCAGCGTCACACCGCCAATGTGCGTGAGGACAAGCAGCAGCATGCCGTGCGCTGGCAAGCTTGCGCCGCCTCGACCCATGATACGCCGAAACAGACGTCAGTCGTCATTAGCCAGCCGGTCGGGACGGTCAAACCCATCGCCGCGATCAGCGCGAAGCGGCTGGGTTGAGCTGGAGATGGGTTACATGCCGATGTCACGCCCTTGAAGCTTCGAGCTAGGCTCAATCGGCCTGTGGTGGGTTTCATGTCCGTGCTGCCCGCGCGGGCGATTCAGTTCGCGGTGGCAGCTGACCGCCTGAAAACGATCGTCACCTTCGTCCCTTCCGTGGCACTCGAGTTGACGTCGAATTCCGCCTTGGCGTTCTCGGTCAGCGAGCGCGCGATCAGCGCCCCGAGCTTGCCCTGCTTGGGCCAAGTCTCGCCTTCAGGCAGCCCGATACCGTCGTCGGCCACGACGATCCTGCAGCCATCGCCATCGACGATGCTGTGCAGGGTTATCGTGCCGCCGTCGCGGCCGCGGAAGGCATGCTTGAGCGCATTGGTAAGCAGTTCGTTGACCACCAGCCCGGTCGGCATCGCGACGTTGATCGACACCGGATAGGTGTCGACCTTCATATCAAGGCGAATGCCTTCGACCGCGTGCGATGTCATGACCGCTGATGCGATCTGGCTGAGATAGATACCAAGGTCGACCTCGTCCTTCTGCTCGTCGGCTGACAGCGTCTGGTAGAGGATCGCGAGCGCGTCGACGCGCCCAGCAAGCCTTTCGAACCGTTTCCGGTCCGGCTCGGTCGCATTGCGGGTTTCCAGACGGATCAATGCGGTGATCATTTGCAAATTGTTCTTCACGCGGTGCTGCAACTCGCGCAGCAGCGTGTCCTTTTCCCGGACACGTTCTTCGACCGAGCGCTCATCTTCCGTTTCGCCGTGAGCGGAGACGTCAACAAGCGCCACCAGCCGGAAGCAGATTTTGCCGCTGTCGTCCTCGATGAGGTTGGAATAGACGTCGAGAAGCGCTTGATTGTCCTCGTCGCGCTTCAGCCGGAAAGTGCCGACGAAATCGGTTTCCTCGACCACGGCCTGGGCCAGTGTCCGGTCTTTTTGCTGGTGCATGCCGATGCCGGGGAGCGCTGCCCAGTTCTTCCGGGTAAGGGCCACCGCTGTAAGGCCTGAGAGTTTTTCGAATTCGGGATTGGCATAAACAACGCGTTCCTTAGCGCTCAGGTCCGACACCGCGATGGCTATCGGGACCTGGTCGAGGAATTTTTTGAACTGTTCGCTTTCCAGCGCAGTGACAAGGTCAGGCGTTTCGAGCAGCTGCTCGACGGCCTCCGCCTTATTTGAATCTGATGTCATGTTTCGCACCTAAGTGGAAGTCAGCGACACCAATATCAGTGATGCGTTGCCCCTACCATTGCCAAAGCAAAGTCCAGAGGCTGCACTCTCGTCAGGAGTACGAGGGGACAAGTCTCGTATCGCGCAGTGGAAGCGCCATGGTAAAATGCAGACCCTCACGGTGATAGTTCAACGCTATTTTCGCGTCGCATTGGACGGTCACAACCTTCTCCAGCAAGGTGGTGCCAAAACCACGTCGCTTGGGCGGATCGACCTGGGGTCCATCACGCTCGCGCCAATCAAACGTCACAACCGGCCCTTGGCCTGAGTCGGCGAGTGTCCAGTGCACCTCAAGCCTCCCTTGCCGTTGCGACAGCGAACCGAACTTCGAGGCGTTGGTGGCCAACTCATGGAATGCCATGCCAATCGGTATCGCCAGATCGGCAACGAGGTCGACATTCGGACCCTCCATTGAAATCCGGGGCTTGTCGCGCGTTTCGTAATGTCTCAGTTCACCCTCCAGGATTTTCCGCAGCGAAGCCATTTGCCAGTAATCGTCTGTCAAAATGGAATGTGTGTCGGCCAACGACACGAGCCTGGCCGAGAAATCGCGAACGAAATCGTCAATATCACCGCTTGCCCGTGCTGTAGCCCCCATCATCGCGCGCACATTGGCGAGCGTGTTCTTAACCCGATGATGAAGTTCCCTAATAAGAAGTTTTTGGCGGTCGGCGACCTCCTGTTTTTCTTCTATGTAGGATTTGACCTCAAGCTGGCGGGCGCGGGCGCGAAGCGCCGAGCGGACCGAGTTTGACAGGCTGGAAGCGAGAAAAGGCCTCTCGAGAACAATCAGGTATCGATCTAGAAACCCCAGGCGGCCATCGATCTCTCTCCCGCGCCTCACCAACAGCACAACCGGAAAGTCCGACCAGGCCGGCTGGCTCTCCAGCCACCCGGCTAACGCATGTCGACCGGCGCTGATAAGCGCTTCCTCGGCGGCGACCAGACATTGCGCCTTGTCGAGAAGTGGCAGCACGTCCTCCAACGCGGGACAAACCCGGGTCGCGATGTTGCCTGTCGCCAATATCGAGGCAGCGATCTGCGCGTCGCGTCCAGATGGCGTGAGCAAGAGGACCGGGGGCTCCTGCATCAGGATGCCTTGTTTGTGATAAGATCAGACCGCTCGCCTTCGAAAACTGGAATGCCCGTTAGGATACCCCGAAAACGATTGAGCGGCTCACCAACAGTGATACCAGAACCATCGATCCGAAACTCTCGGATCGTGTCCTCGTGCGGGCCCACTCGCTTCTTTATCACCGAGATCGCTCGCCGGATGCGCCCGCCACTCTCGAAAAATCGTAGCAGCATCACAGCATCACACAGGTACGTCATATCGACGTCCACACCCATTTGCCCGATCAGTCCGTGATTGGCCAGCAGCAGGATTGTCACCACGCCCTTCTGGTTAAGATACGTAAGAATCTCATGCATTTGGAGGACCAGATGCTGCTCCTCAGACATCGCATTGAGATACCCAGTTAAACTGTCGATGACGACAAGCCTGGCATCCCGGCTCTCGACGGCAGTCCGTATCTGAGATGACAATTCTCCCGGCGACAGGTCGGCCGGATTGATTTGCTCCAGCACCAACATCCCTGATGCAATAAATGGTTTTAGCTCCATTCCCACGCCACCAGCCCTGGCCAGGAAAATCCGTTCGGTCTCATCGAAAAGCAGCACAAGAACACGCTCGCCTCGCTCCAGCGCTGCGTGGCAGAAGGACGTTGCAATTGTGGATTTCCCAACGCCGGAAGGTCCCATCAGCAGGGTGCTGGTTCCGCGGTCCAGTCCACCGCCGAGCAGCGTGTCAACCGCATTACCGCTGAGTGCCAGCGAACCATTCGGGGCTGGTTTATGATCTGCCGCAACAAGACGCGGAAACACCGTAACGCCGCCGGGCCTGATGACGAAATCATGGTAGCCACCCCGGATTTGTACTCCGCGCATCTTGATGACACGCAGCCGCCGCCGTTCGCCACCATAAACGGGCGTTAATTGCTCCATGCGAATGACGCCATGGCTGATTGAATGAAGGTTGAGATCTTCGTCCTCTCCGGTCAGGTCGTCCAGCAGCAGCACCGTTGCGTTGTTGAGAAGAAAGAAGCTTTTCAGCGCCAGAACCTGCCGGCGATATCGCAGGGAGCCCTGTGAGAGCAGCCGGATTTCGGAGAGCGAGTCAAACACGACCCTGTCGGGCTTGATCCGCCCGATTTCAGCCAACGCCGCCTGCACAGTCTCGCCAAGCTCAAGTTCCGAGGCATGAATCAGTGTCTGCAACTTGGAGGGGTCGAGGCTAAGTTCTGGCGGCACCAGCTCAAGGATGTCTACGCCCTGCAGGTCCCAGCCATGCCGACCGGCGACTGAAAGCAGTTCGCGCTTGCTTTCCGACAATGTGATGTAGAGGCATTTTTCGCCATGAGCCGCACCCTCGATCAGAAACTGTAGACCAAGGGTAGTCTTTCCCGATCCAGGCCTACCCTCGATAAGATGCGAGCGATACTTGGCGTATCCGCCACGCAAAATATGATCGAGCCCGGCCACGCCCGAGGCGATTGGTGACGCGTCATCTGTGTTCACATGGCTCTCCGACATAGGTGAAGATCGTAACGGGCGGGATTTTCAATTGTTCCATGCGCGGCAGCGACACCCGGCAATCGAATTCGCCAACAGAAAGGTAATCGATCCAGGCCGATGTCGTTGAAGTATCCCCATGAATAGGAAGGATAAACCGTGATCTGTTGGCCGAACTTACAAGAGAAGATAGGAACTGTTGCGGCGCTAAGCCGCGTACCTCCCGCCACCCCCCAAAACGGACAGGACCTTCGAAACTGGCGTATGGACGATGCCAAACGCGGATCGCCGCATGCCAAGAAGCTATACAACGTCCAAACCCCAGGCGCGAAGCCAACCGCTCTCGAACGCGGCGACGCGAACGCCAGTCTGCCGCGTGGCCGATCGCGCCATGGCGCGAGTTCATCCCTCAAGCTGCGCTCGAATTTTGATGAGGCTTCTGCGAAGCCAGGTCCGCATCGTGTTGATCGGCACGTTGTAACGCCGAGCCAGCTCTGCATAACTTTCGCCGTCAAGATATGCGCCACGAACGGCGTCGGCTTTTTCGCTTGCGAGTCCATCGATGCATCGCCGGAGACGCTCGGCATCGGTTGCCGCAATCACAAGCGCATCCGGCCCTGGGGCCGGATCGGCTATGTCTTGCGCCACGCTAAGTCCGACAGATGGCGGGCGGCGTGCCCTTATACGATCTATCGAATGGTTGCGCGCGATCGCGACAAGCCATGAGATCGGGCTGAGTTCCGAAATCGCGAAGCGATCGGCTTTTGCCCAGATCTTTATATAAATTTCCTGCAGGGCATCCTCAGCTTCTCCGCGATCGCCCAGAATACGCAAGCACACGCCGAATAATTTAGCGCAAGTGTGACGATAGAGGATATCGAACGCAGGTCGGTCCTGAGCGCCTGTTCTTAAAATGAGCTTTGTTATGTCGTCTCGAGTGAGCACCGTTGAGCCCTCATGCCAAGCGCCTCCAGTTCGTCTGTCACCTTGACCTAAGCGCCTTCGCCAATTGGGCGGGCGTTGTCAGTGGCAAGGGACTGATGGTGGCCCTGGCGGGCTACGCGCGCGCGGCCGCGCGCCCAGCAGGCTCCTTTGGGAACGACCGATTTTGGAATTTGATCGACCGATGCACTCCAATGCCGATCAATTTTCCAGAGCGCTGCTTCATCGAAATCCGATGTGTGTTCCCAGTACCGTCCATCTTCGACAAGGTAGCCAAGCTCAGTTTCAAGCCTGCTGGCGCTGTCCATGGAAATCTTGTCGACAGTGGCCTCGAGCATCACTCTGATCGCTTTGATCCGGGCCGGGGTCAGTCGATCGATTGTGGGCATCGTCACCCGCGGTATTGCAAGGCGACTTTCAGGAAGGTTTGATAGGTTGAGGCAGACTGTCCCGTGACGCAGTGCCTTGACGAAAAACCTTCCAGACTTGGCCTCAAGGTCTTTCAGGGTTACGTCGTCGCGCAATGGATCGGCTGTTCCAATCCCATAGAAATGCGTCGGTGCGTTGCTGGGATAAATCATGTCGCAACCCAAAAAGGCAATCACCTCAGGCTTGAGTGCCTTAAGGGCCCAATAGCCAGCGGTGAACGCCATTGTGCCCCCTGCATAGACAAAGCCACCGAATGCGTTTTGCGTAGGAACGAAGTCGCCGGATGTTATGATCGACGCCACTCCCAGGCGTTTATCCATCGGCATGCGCTCATGAGGAAAATCATCAGCGTGGATCAAATAGTCCCAATCCGGCCGCACGCCCCAGGCGTTGTTGATGACAACGATCGAGGCAAACGCCGCCCGGGGCCAATCTCGGCATCTGACGGCATCTGGGGCACTGCCGACGATCAGAACGATATTTGGCACGTCGGCGGGTTCCTCTCCAAAAGGTGATCAATGTGGGCCGACAGCTTGTCGGCCCACACTCTCCGGCAAACGTCACGCATGCCTGCCTCGCGAGCATCTGCCTTCGGAGAACTGGATTTTGTCCAGCCAACTCGACCAGATTTACAACGCCATTCCGACTGTGACGCTTCATGTGACTCTGAGGGTTTACGGATGTCGGTGGTAAATGGATCACCACTCATCGCGTAAGAGATCCAATTGGCTGATAGAAAGATCAGCCGGATACGATTTTGCTGCCGGCGCCCATCAAGTTGGTGATCCAATTGATCCACCGACGCGTAATGAGGTGATAAAACCCCGGAGCGCGGTCTTGCCAGCCGGAGCAAGCTTAAGCGTATACTACAAACCGATGGCGGAATTCGATTCAGACCGGCTAGTCACACGTGTCGCAGCCGCTCAGGATCGCGACGCGTTCTCGGCGCTGTTCGAATACTACGCCCCACGCATCAAGGCCATGATGATGCGGCGTGGTGCAAGCTCCGACCGCGCCGAGGATCTGGCTCAGGAGACGCTGATCAGAGTCTGGCATAAGGCGGCACAATATGATCCGACCCGCGCTTCGGCCTCTGCCTGGGTTTATTCGATTGCGCGCAACGTCAGCGTCGATGTTGTTCGTCGCGAAGGGCGCGCGACTGCCTGGATAGAGGATGAGACCTTGCCAGAAGAGATAGATCCGGATCAGCCCGAACTGCACCTTCTCGTGGCCGAGCGCGAAAGCTTCGTGAGATCGAGAATTATCAGCCTGCCGGACGAACAATTGCGGGTCATCCGGCTGTCATTTTTCGATGGTCTCGCACATGCCGAGATAGCGGATCAACTCGGCATACCCCTCGGCACCGTTAAGTCGCGGATCAGGCTAGCTCTGCAGCGCCTGAGAGACAGACTTGGTGAGCTGAAATGATGAAATCAATTACCCATCATCCATCCGACGAAACCCTCGCTGCTTTTGCCTCGGGCACGCTGGATGAAGCGCGCAGCCTCGTCGTTTCGATGCATCTGTCCATGTGCTCCTGCTGCAGCGGCAATGTCGTTACGTATGAGGCGATAGGCGGCGCGCTTCTTGAGCGAGCACCGCTGGCATCCTTGGCGCCTGGAGCGCTTCAAAACGTCTTGTGCCTGATCGACAATACCTCGGAGGCGCCTGACAGCGCGCCGGAAGAACCACTCGACCGATATGAACTTGGGCCATGGCGCTGGGTCGGGCCTGGTCTGAGACAACGGTCCGTATCGGTTCCGGAAGTCGCCGATATCAAGGTGTTCATGCTGAAGGCGGCGCCGGGAACCAAGCTGCCACATCATAGACATAGCGGATACGAATGGACATGTGTGCTCGAAGGGTCATTCGAGCATCAGTTCGGCCGTTACGGCCCTGGCGACTTTGACGAGGCCGACGAAACGATGGATCACAAGCCCACTGTTGGCGAAGGCGCGCCCTGCATTTGCATCGTCGCATTGCAGGGCAGCATCAAGCTTCAAAGCAGGCTTGGGCGGCTCATACAGCCCCTGTTCAGGCTCTAAGGAGAACGCAGCAGTAGGTATGCGCCGAATTAGGCTCTCGCGCGGTCTGTCGGAGTTTGGCTTTGGACTTTCGTGGCTTTCCGGGCTCTTGACGGACATCTTGAGGAATTGACGGACATCTTGAGGAATTGATGGATGATTTGGGCGATATCTATGCGTCTCGTGTGCCGCGATAGATTTCCAGCGCGCGCTCCCTGGCGTCTGCATGATCGACGATCGGCGTGGGGTAATTTTCTGCAATGTTGACGCCGCATTCGTTGAGGACTTCTGTCGGCGCTTCCCAGGGACGATGGACATAACGGTCGGGCAGCTTTGCCAATTCCGGTATATAGCGCCGGACGTAACTGCCATCGGGATCGAATTTCTCGCCTTGGAGGACCGGGTTGAAAATTCGGAAATAGGGAGCGGCGTCGGCTCCCGATCCTGCCACCCACTGCCAACTGGCGGGGTTGTTCGCAGCGTCGGCGTCGACCAATGTTTCCCAGAACCATTGCTCGCCATCACGCCAGTCAATCATAAGGTCCTTGACCAGGAACGACGCCGCGATCATGCGAACCCGGTTGTGCATCCATCCAGTTTGCCAAAGTTCGCGCATGCCTGCGTCCACTATGGGGTAGCCGGTTCGTCCGGTCTGCCAAGCCCTCAGCGCCGCTGGCGCACTTCTCCACTTGAAGGCATCGAATTCGGAACGAAAATTTTCGAGATGCAGCTTGGGCCGATTGAAAAGGAGATGATAACAGAACTCGCGCCAAGCGATTTCCTTGCGATATGTCTCAGCCCCGTTGCCGCGCCTGCGCCGAAGCGCCGCCATCATCTGGAACGGCGTGATCTCACCATGGGCAAGATGCGGCGAGAGTCCCGAGGTGCCCTCGACGCCTGGGACGTTGCGGTCTTCGGCGTAAGCTTCCAGTCTGTCATCAAGAAAGGTGACCAGTCTGTCTTTTGCGCCTTGCTCACCAGGCTGCCACCGTTCGGCCAGACCGGACGACCAATCTGGACTCTTCGGCAGAAGCTTGAAATCTTCAAGCCTGTCGGAGCGCAGACGACCCTTCCAGGCGACAAGCGATATCGGTGCGTCAACGGGATCTCTAGGGTCGTCTTCCGCGAGCCTTTTGTAGAAAGGCGTGAAAACTTTGTAGAAGTCGCCTGAACGTGTCGCGACACGCGATGGCTCGTGCAGGAGAAATCCGTCAAAGCTTTCCACGGCCAACTGCGCTGCACGCAATTCGGCCTTCAGTGCCATGTCGTTCGTCACGGCTGACGGAGAATAGCGCCGATTCCAGAACACGGAGTCAGCGCCCGTAGCGCTCACTGCCTCAGCAACGATCGTCTTGGTTGGTCCATGTCGCATGAAAAACGTCGTTTCGAGCTTTGCCAAGGAATTTCCAAGCGCTGAAAGCGAATGATGGAGCCACCAGCGGCTTGCAGCACCTGCCGAACGCTCATCCCTCGCCTCTTCGTCCAGAATGAAGAGCGGTACGATCGGCTTGCCCGTGGCGCTGGCGGCTGCGAGCGCCGCATTGTCCGAGACCCGCAGGTCGTTTCGAAATAAGACGATGATTGGCGCGTTAGTGGCCGTCATTGGGCTTGGCCTCGATCCAACATGGGGTGGCAAGAAGTTTGCCGATAAGTAGGGCTAGTTGAAATGATCACTGCGCTTCGTGGCGAAATGCAATAACCTGACTTTTGCTCCAGATCGGAAGCTGTGTTCAGGAAGCCTCTCAGGCCGGCTGTCTAAACTAGAGGCGATCGTCGACCTTTCAGGCCTCCGCATGTCGCGAACCCATATCCACTCAGCTTGGATTCAGTTTCGGGAGTGGCAGGGCAGCGAGATACCGGTAGCGCGCGAGAAACTCCGTTTTTGACCCTATACGCGTCGCAGGCGGTCTTGGATCAATCGGACGTTTCGTGAAGTTGCCAGCTGCGGCGATGACGTGGCCGACGCCGGGTCCTGTCGTTGCAGACCGAACGAAGCGGCGTCCACGGCTGCCGATCGCCTGTCTTCCATGCCGACAGCTCGACACCACACGATCGGCCCGTAGCGGCCGTTGAATTCAAATGCAGTTTGCCTGACCTCTGCCCAGCGAGGAGAACGCATGTCAGGAACGAAAGTCCTCTGGGGCCAGATTGCCGTTGTCTTTTTGGTCGTGCTTCTCACCACCTGGGGGGCGACGCAATGGTCGGCGTGGCAACTGGGCTACCAGACACAGCTGGGGCCGCCCTGGTTCGTCATCGCCGGCATGCCAATCTACTATCCGCCAGCTGTCTTCTGGTGGTGGTATTTCTACGACGCGTATGCGTCGGGGATCTTCATGCGCGGCGGCCTCATCGCCGCCTCGGGTGGTTTCATCGCGATCGCCGTCGCGATCGGCATGTCCCTGTGGCGGGCCCGCGAAGCGACGAAGGTCGAGACCTACGGTTCCGCGCGCTGGGCCGACAGGAACGAGGTCAAGGCCGCCGGCCTGCTTGTCCAGGACGGTGTGGTGCTGGGGCGGTATGGGCCGCATTATCTTCGCCATGACGGGCCCGAGCATGTGCTTTGCTTTGCGCCGACGCGCTCGGGCAAGGGTGTCGGCCTGGTGGTGCCATCGCTGCTGACCTGGCCGGGCTCGGCGATCGTCCATGACATCAAGGGCGAGAATTGGCGGCTCACCGCCGGTTTTCGCGCCCGGCACGGCCGGGTGCTGCTGTTTGATCCGACCAATGCCAGGTCGAACGCCTACAACCCCTTACTGGAGGTCCGACGGGGCGAATGGGAGGTGCGCGACGTCCAAAACATCGCCGATATTCTGGTCGACCCCGAAGGCTCGCTTGAGCGGCGCAACCACTGGGAAAAGACCAGTCACGCGCTTCTGGTCGGCGCGATCCTGCACGTGCTCTACGCCGGACCGGACAAGACATTGGCCGGCGTCGCGGCATTTTTGTCCGATCCCAGGCGGCCGATCGAATCGACACTGGCCGCGATGATGACGACGGCGCATTTGGGGGAGGGCGGTCCGCATCCCGTTATTGCCAGTGCCGCACGGGAGCTGCTCAACAAGTCCGACAACGAACGTTCGGGCGTGCTGTCGACCGCGATGTCCTTTCTTGGGCTCTACCGCGATCCGGTCGTCGCGGCGGTCACCCGCTCATGCGACTGGCGCATCGCCGACATCGTCGCGGATGCGTCTCCAGCGACGCTTTATCTCGTCGTTCCGCCCTCCGACATCAGTCGCACCAAGCCGCTGATCCGTCTCATTCTCAACCAGATCGGCCGCCGCCTGACCGAGGATCTGCCCGAAGGGCTGGATCGTCATCGGCTGCTGCTGATGCTGGACGAGTTCCCGGCGCTTGGACGGCTAGACTTCTTCGAATCCGCGCTCGCTTTCATGGCCGGTTATGGCCTGAAAAGCTTCCTGATCGCGCAGTCGCTCAATCAGATCGAGAAGGCCTATGGGCCCAACAACTCGATCCTCGACAACTGCCATGTACGCGTCAGCTTCGCGACAAATGACGAGCGCACCGCCAAACGCGTTTCGGATGCCCTGGGTACGGCAACCGAGCTGAAAGCGATGAAGAACTATGCCGGTCACCGGCTTTCGCCATGGCTCGGACATCTCATGGTGTCGCGCTCCGAGACGGCGCGGCCGTTGCTCACACCTGGCGAAATCATGCAACTGCCGGCTGGCGACGAAATCGTCATGCTGGCCGGGACGCCGCCGATCCGGGCGAAGAAGGCGCGCTACTTCGAAGACCGGCGGTTGAAGGACCGCGTCCTGCCTCCGCCGGCGCTCACCGCGCGAACCGTGATCAAGCCTGACGACTGGACGAGCCTTCCATTGCCGGTCCGGTCCGTGGGGCCACCAGCCGTGGTTGCTCGCACAAAAGGCATGCAGGATGCGACCGACTCCGGCTGGCGGCGTCAGCCCGAGCTCGACAATGGTGTCCCGCCTTCAGCGCCTCCGCCGCCAGCCAACGAATTCGAGATCGATACGGCCGACGAGGCAGATGATCTCGCCGCGAGCAGCGGCCGGATGGCCCGCGCCGCGCGGTCGGTCGCGCGGCAAGTCGCGCTAGATCGCGACGATGGCATGGAGCT
This sequence comes from Mesorhizobium sp. INR15, assembly GCF_015500075.1. Taxonomy (NCBI): domain Bacteria; kingdom Pseudomonadati; phylum Pseudomonadota; class Alphaproteobacteria; order Hyphomicrobiales; family Phyllobacteriaceae; genus Mesorhizobium; species Mesorhizobium sp. INR15. The sequence continues at coordinate 2,752,036 of NZ_CP045496.1, forward strand.
ATGACGACCATGAAGGCGAGCAAGAAAAAGGTGCAGATCTCCGTCTATCTCGACCCTGCGGTGATGCTGATGCTTGTTGACTATGCCGCCAGGCGCGACCGATCGCAGTCGCTCATCGCCGAAGCGGCGATCGCGTCCTTCCTCTCCCCCGATGCCGACGCGCAGCGTGAGGCGGCGCTGTCCAAGCGTCTCGATCAGATCGACCGCCGCATGACGCGATTGGAGCGCGATGTCGGCATCTCGGTCGAAACGCTGGCGGTGTTCATTCGCTTCTGGCTGGCGACAACGCCCGCGCTGCCTGAACCGATGGCTCAGGCAGCACGCGCCAAGGCAAGCGAGCGCTACAACGCATTCGTGTCTGCTCTTGGCAAGCGCCTGGCCAAGGGGCCGAACTTGCGCCAGGAAATCCCTGAGGATGTCGCTTCGTCCGGCGATGCTGACTGACAGTCCGCCGAGGCAGCCTGTTGATCGACAGCGGCGCCGCAGGCGCGTGCGGCGCCACTGTCGCCGGGTCACGATGCTGCCGGGTGCGGCTGCCAGGGCAGCTCAGTTGGCTGAACCGCAGAGCTGTGCTGTTGTCAGTCCTGTCGGCACTGCTTCCGCCGGTCCAAATCCGTATTTTGCCATGATGGTGGCGATTGTGCCGTTTGACATGACCTTCGCCAGCCCCTGGTTGTAGAGGTCGCGCAGATCGCCATCGTCCTTCCTGAACGCTATGGCGATATAACTGATTGATTTCTCGTCCGTGGTGAACGGATTGGCGCGCTCGAGATCGGGGCTTTTGTTTCCGGCAAGCAGCCCGATCACCGCCGGCGACGAGAACACCGCCGCGTCGACGCGGCCGGCGCGCAGTGCCGCGATGTTGGTCTCGATGTCGGGAAACTGCAGGATCCGGTCTTCCGGCACGCCTTCCGTGATCGCATTCTTGATGACGTTGCTGCCGCGGCCGCCGCCCATGATGAGGTCAGATTTGGCAGCCAGGTCCGTGTAGCTGTGAATCGCCTTGGGGTTGCCGGAAAGCACCAGCGCCGCGTCGTCGGACTTCAGGTCGGGACCGCCGAAGGCGACCTGCTTGCACCGCTCCGGCGTGATCGACAGGCCGGACGCCACGGCATCGAAACGGCCGGCCATCAGCCCCGGGATCAATGCTCCGAACTCGGTCACCTCGAAGTCGATCTGTTTGACGCCGAGGTCGGCGAACGCAGCTTTGAGGAGGTCAGGATGCCATCCGATCAACTCGCCCGTTCCCTCCTTCTTGTAGCCCCATGGGGCCCGGTTATGGATCCCGATGACGATGCGTCCATCCCTCAGGACGCGTTCTTTCGTCGTTTCCGCGCTGGCCGGCAGCACACATCCAACGACTGCGGCAAAGGCGATACAGGCCAAGCCAAGGGCTCGAAATTTCATCATACAGTCCTCCCGTGAGATTGATTGCGCGCGGACATCCCGATCCGGTTCAGCCGCGGCAACTCAAAGTTACGGGCGAGGCGGGCGGTTCGTCAATATATATGTACAAAATATATACTAAATATTGCAAATATTGTTGCGATGGTTTGCCGAGCCTTCTACCATGAGGGTGTTGGAGATCGGCTCGTCCGGGCGGGGCTCACCCAGCCAATACCTCGTCAATACCGGAATTCATTGAGGGCGGCTGTCGATGGTTTGCATCATTGCCTTTCCGTGGCGAGGAAAAGCCGCGGAGATGAAAGATGGCGATGGAAGGCGATTTCGAGACCCGTGACACGCCCCGGCCCTGGACAGGAACGGCTGCGGCAATTGCCCATCACGGCGAGCTTATCCAAGGCGTGTTCAAGGATGATGCCGGGCATCTTCGGCGCGGCCTTGTCACACTGCCAATCGCGGCAATGAGATCGGAGGCGACCTTTGCCAAAGGCGACGGCGCTCCCGTCATTGTCTCCCCCGATCACAAGGTCAAAGCAGGGGCCGCCGCGCGCCTGGCGCTTGATTTCTTGAATGCCGGCGGCGGCGGGGAGTTGACACTTAGCAGTTCAATTCCGGTCGGACATGGGTATGGGTCATCCACAGCGGACGTTGTCGCCTCGATCCGCGCTGTCGCGGCGGCTCTCAAGATTCAGTTGCGGCCATCGAGCGTCGGCCGTCTCGCCGTGGCCGCGGAGCGTGCGAGCGACGCCATCGCCTATGATGACCACGCGGTCCTGTTTGCGCAGCGCGAAGGCACGGTGATCGAAAACTTCGGCGGTTCCTTGCCGCCGCTGTTGCTGGTGGGGTTCAAGGCAAACGGTGGCGCCCCGGTTGACACGTTGCAACTGCCGCCCGCGCGTTACGACAGTGCGGAGATACATGAATTCGGTGTGCTTCGCGCCCTGGTGGCGCGAGCCGTCCGCTTTCAGGATCCCCATCTCCTGGGGCGCGCCGCCTCGGCCAGCGCCCTGATCAGCCAACGGCACCTGCCGAAACAGGATTTCGACAATGTCGTCCAGATGGCCGCCGACGCCGGAGCGTGCGGAGTGCAAGTCGCTCACAGCGGCTCGCTGTTCGGCGTGATTTTCGACCTCCTCGACAAGGACTTGCGGCGAAAGGCCAGTCTGGTTGCGCGACACGTGGAACAGGGCGGATTTACGGATGTCGAGCTTCATCTGGTCAACGGGGAGGGATGGCAATGGTAGCCCTGGATGCCGACTATTTCAGGGATCTCGAGACCCCGCGCCTGGCGCATCTGTCGCGAAATCTTGTTGCCGCGGCCTTCCCGCTGATGAAACTGATGCCGGCCCGATACATCCTGGACCGCGCGGCCTCGAATGGTGAGGTGAAGGCAGGCTCGCATATCGTCGAGACGACGTCGGGCACGTTTGGAATGGCAGTGGCGCTGCTCGCCGCGGCGCGCGGCTACCGCCTCACGCTTGTAACCGCCTCAACGCTCATCGATCCCAAATATCAGGCGCGTCTCGAGCGCATCGGTGCCACCGTCATCGCTTTGGACGACCCGCGTGGTGATGGCAACCAGCCTGGCAGGCTCGAGTGTTTGCTCGACATCCTGGCCAGGGAGCCGGACGGCTTCTGGACCCGTCAATACGACAGTCCGGGAAACTGGCTCGCCTATGCGCGGCTGGCGGAACTCCTGATCCGCGCGATGGGAAAGATTGACTGCCTTGTCGGCTGTGTCGGGACGGGCGGCTCGCTTTGCGGCACGGCATGGTTCCTGCGGACGGTCTTTCCGCATCTGCGGGTTTTTGCCGTCGATACCCATCGTAGCATCCTGTTTGGGCAACCGGTTGGCAAACGCATGCTGCGCGGGCTCGGCAACAGCGTCCTGCCGAAAAATGTTCGCCACGAGCTCGTCGACGAAATCCATTGGGTCGGTGCCTACCCTGCCTTCATGGCGGCCCACCGGTTGCTGCGCGAGCACGGCATCTTCATGGGGCCGACCAGTGGCGCCGCGGCGCTGGTGGCGCAATGGGTCGCGGCCAAGAATCCGGACGCCCAGGTCGCTGTCATCATGCCTGATGAAGGTCACCGTCATGTCGAGACGGTCTACAATGACGATTGGCTTTCAACCTTGCCTGGTTGGCCATGCGCACCAGTCAGTGAACCCAACACACTGACCATCATTGCGCCGAGGGCGGAAACGCAATGGACGCGCTTTGTCTGGAACCGGCGCGGCCTGGCCGATGTGCTGGAAACACAGGCAGTCCTCAAGGCCCAGCCGATTGATTGACACGTCCGGCGGTTACGACGTGAGCCCGGGCTCATGGGCATCCAGCCAGCGCCAGGCATCCTGGGTTGTCTGGAAAATCTGATCATTGGTGTCCGGCGTGACGGACCGGTCGAGATCCTTCAGTCCGCTGGCCGTCACGACCGCAACCACGCGGTCCGTCGCGGCGATGATGCCCTTTTGGCGCAATGTCGAGATCGCGATCAGCGGTGTAACCGATGCGAGTTCGGCAAAGATCCCTTCCTCGCGGGCAAGGCGCTCCTGCATTGCGACCAGACCCTGGTTGCCAACAGGCACGGCGTGGCCGTGGGATTCGCGAAGCGCCTTCAACGCCTGGAAAGTGCTGCGCGGCGTGCCGATCGAGACGGCAAGGCTGTCGAAGACCATTTGACGATCCGCCAGCGCATCGGCGCCGCTCGCGAGCGCCGCTGCCAGCGAACCATGCACTTCCGCCGCGACGAGCCTGGGAAGGCGCGTGATCGCGCCGTGTGCGAACAGCTCGCAAAAGCCTGACCAGAGGCCGGACAAAGCATCGCCATAGCAGACCGGCAGGACGCACCAGTCCGGTGCGGTGCCACCCGATTGCTCCACGATCTCGTAGGCCATCGTCTTGTAGCCTTCTATTCCGAGCGGATGGCTTCCAACGACGGGGCCGTGATAGGGGGAGGCGATGAACCAGTCGTAGCGGTTCGCCGCCTGCGCAAGCAGCGACCATCGATCCATTTTGGTGACCAGCGGGAGAACCGTCGCGCCATATTTGCGGATCTGCGAGAGCATCGCGCCGGCGGATCCCGCGAAGGTGGTGACGATGCATTTCAGTCCAGCCCGGGCAGCGTAAGCGGCCAGCGAAGCGCCGGCGTTTCCCGACGAGGCGGTCGCGACGATCTTTGCGCCACGGGCTCGCGCGACGCTGACGGCGACGGTCGAGAAGCGGTCCTTATGCGACCAGGTCGGGTTGCGGCCCTCGTCCTTGATTGCAAGGTCTGCCACGCCGAGAAAAGCGCCGATGCGCGGCGCCGCGAGCAGCGGCGTCAGGCCTTCGCCCAGCGTCACGGCGTCCTCGGCCGCGCAAGGCAGCATCGGTGCGAAACGCCATAGCGAGCCTGCTGTGCTGGCGCTGCCGAGCGGGTGAGGGGGCGCAGGCGAATATACCGGCCGGAGATTTGCCGGCGCGGTTGCGCGGCACGTTTCGCATCCTCTGGAGTCGATGGCGAGATCGGCTGGATAGGCGGCGCCGCATCGGATGCAGGCGAATTCAGTGAGCCGGTTTCGATCCACGTCACTGCTGCTTCCTTCGACCTTGGAATGCGCGGATCTGCTGCTCAAGACCTCGCGAAACGGCCGGCTCGTCATGGCAATTCCTTTTCCAGGAAACGATGAATTCGCCGGTCGTTTCAAACAGTCAACGGTACGGCTGTCAATGCGGAATGTGCACTATAGTGTGTCGCACCATAGTGCGCGCCGTAGCATCCGTTGTTTGATGAAACTTCGCGGCGTTTTCGGTCTGAACGTGCAGCGGCTGCGCAGGGAAAGAAAACTCTCGCAGGAGCAGCTGTCTTTCATTTCGGGGCGCACGCGGGCTTATATCAGCAGCGTCGAGGCCGGCCGCCGCAACGCCACTCTGGACACGGTCGAAATCCTGGCAAAGGCCTTGGGCGTCGAACCGGCGGAGTTGATTTCGGCAAGCCAGGGACATCGGCGGCCTGCTCGCGTGGCGAAACAGGTTGCATCAAAATCAGCCGAGTGACGTGATCAGCGTTCGATAGGTTATTGAACTGGCTAATATTTCTTTGTATTTGCCCCGGCTAATGAATCCTTCAGTATACATTCGCAGCAAGTCCCATTGAAGGTGACGTCTCTGCTCGCTTAAGTTGTTGCCGGGATTGGGCCTGACATTGGTCGAGGTCTCCAATGGAAAATGATAGTATTGGTGAGCTCTTTGCAGCGATTTCAAGGATCGACACTGGGCGGTCGGCGGATGCGATCCTGCAAGAGTTTCGCTCTGCCATGGCGCGATACGGACTGCGTCATTTTCTGATTACCGGTTTGCCCGTCCCGCATGACACGGCCTGGCAGCGAGAGATTCTGGGCGATGGCTGGCCGCCCGAATGGTCCCTTCGCTACCTCAAGGAAGATCATTTTCCGCACGATCCCTGCGTGGCGCAATGCCGGCATTCGCCCCAGCCGTTCCGGTGGAACGACCTGCCGGCGGGAAGGATGCTCGCGCGCGCGAAACTGGTGATGGACGAGGCGGCGGAGTTTGGAATGCGGGAAGGCATCTGTGTCCCCATTCACGTGCCACTGGCGGGTCCAGGCGTCGTCACCGCCGCGAGTGATCGGATCGACGTGCCGGCGAGCGCATTGCCACTTATCGAAACGCTTTGCGTCCACACGTTCCGACGTCTCTCGGGGCTGGAAGCGAGCGGCCAAGGCAGTGGGGCCGCGCCCCTGACGGCGCGTGAGCGCGAACTGCTGCAATGGAGCGCGGAGGGCAAGTCGAACGAAGACATAGCCTGCATCCTCGGCCTGACCCGGAACACGGTCGAAAGTCATCATCGCAACATTCGCGGCAAGCTCGATGCGATCAACGTTTCGCATGCCATTGTCAAAGCTCTGCGAAGGCAGGAAATCCAGATTTAGCAATACCTGAATACCGTCATACGTGCGCCAAGCGCGGTTTCCTACGACGTCCGGCTGGAGGCGTCATGGTTCGTATTCATCTGGTTACCTGGGCAAACAGGAAGCACTACAGGAAACTTCTGGAGCGCTATTTTCGCATCAGGTACGACATTTACGTCAGGCAGAGGCGGTGGCGCGCCGTCGCGCGGCCGATCAACATCGAGATCGACGCCTTCGATACCGAGCATGCGCGGTATCTTCTGGCGCTTGATACCAACGGCAAGATCGTTGGTGGCTCGCGCCTTGTCCCGACGCTGGAGCCGCATTTGATGAGCGAGGTGTTTCCTGTTCTCGCCGGGGGAACGCCTCCGCGAGCCGCGGATATATTCGAATGGACGCGTTTCTTCGTCATCCCTACGCTTCGCACGGCAGGTGCGTCTTCGCCTGTCGCGGGGCTGGTCCTGTGCGGCCTTCTCGAAACGGCTCAAAGACTCGGAATCCGACAGATCAGCGTTGTCTGTGAAGCGTTCTGGCCGAAACGCCTGCGCGCACTTGGCTGGACCCTGACTGAGCTGGGCGCGGTTCTTGAACATCCCGACGGAGACATTGTCGCACTTCTGATCGACGTCACGCTTCAGGCAATCCAGGCGACGCGCCGTGCCTATTCCATCAGCGGAGCCATCCTCGCGGATGAGGCTTAGCCCGGCCGATACGCAAGCGGTTGGGGGGAAGTTCGCGGACCGCCGACTGTTGTAGCGTATTGTGTCGCGCCCGCGAGCGCGGTAGTCAGCCTTATGGCGCGGCAAACCCTGTTCTTCCCCTTATGAGGCCCCTTGTCCTGATATCCTCAAAGGATCCGGATTTTTTCCTGGTCTTCGGACACATACTTTCGGTCGCGGGCTTCGACACACAGCTCACCGGAGACAAGGAAGTCGCCCGCCTCACCGAGGTGGCAAAGCCACTCGCGGTGATCCTGGACTGCCAGGCGGGCGACGGTGCTGTCATAAAACAGTGCATCTTGTTGAAGTCGACCGCGGCAACGAACGGCACCCCGGTCGCGGGCCTGGTCGCGCCAGGTTCCGGCAAGCTGCACCTGGATCTGATCAAGGCCGGCGTCGACGAGATCTTTTCGCGGCCGTTCGCGCCGGAACAGCTTCTAACCTGGCTGCAGGGCAGGGCCGGCACAGCAAAGCTGTCACGCGAAACTGTATCCGGCGACCTGGTACAGGGTGATTTTCGGCTGGAGCACAGGACCCACCAGACCTTCTTCAGGCAAAAAGAGATCATGATGCCGCCGATCGAGTTCAGGCTGTTACGCAGCCTTCTGGCGAATCCCGGCAAGGTCTTCAGCCGGGAAGCGCTCGTTGCGACCGCGTGGCCGGAACACGCGGCCGCGACCGACGTGCGGGGTGTCGACGTGCATATCGCACGGTTGCGCAAAAGGCTGCGCGCCTGCGTCGGGAGCGATGTGATCAGGACCGTCCGCTCGGCCGGGTATGCCTTCGCGCCGGATTGGTAACCGGCAGGCACTTTCAGCCAGATCAGGCAATCGCGTTTGTTCGATGCGATTCCTGCTGGCCTTCAGGCCGCGTCCTCTCAATGTCTCAGGATCGTATCGAGGAACAGCCGGGCGCGCGGATGAGCGGTCGCCGCGAAAAAGTCTCTGGAAGCAGCGTGCTCGACAATGCGGCCCGCATCCATGAAAACAACCTCATCCGCGACTTCGCGTGCGAAGGCCATCTCGTGGGTGACGCAGATCATGCTCACGCCGTCTCGCGCCAGCGCGGTCATGACGTCAAGCACTTCCTTGATCATTTCCGGGTCGAGAGCCGAGGTGGGTTCATCGAAAAGCATGATGCTTGGATCGAGGCAAAGAGCGCGCGCGATCGCCACCCTCTGTTGTTGCCCGCCCGATAGCTGAGCGGGATAAGCGTTCGCTTTTTCAGGGATGCGCACTGCTTCCAGATGATGCATCGCGATCTCCTGCGCCTCGCGTGCCGATTTGCCAAGCACCCGCCGCAGCGCCAGCGTACAGTTTGCCAGTACGGTGAAGTGGGGAAAGAGGTTGAAACTCTGGAACACCATGCCAGTTTGCCGGCGCGCAGTCGCCGCGTCGCGAGCGCCTCGCCCCAGCGTCAGTCCCTGGACCTGAATTGCCCCCTTCTGGAAATGCTCAAGACCGTTGATGCAACGGATCAGCGTCGACTTGCCGGAGCCCGAGGGCCCGCAAACGACAATGCGTGCACCCATTCGAACGGTCAGGTCGATGTTGTTCAAGACGTGCAAGGGGCCGAACCATTTGTTCAGGCCTTCGATCCGGACAATGGGTTTTGGCTGAGCCGCCGAAAGGGTGTCTTGAGCTGGCATCAGCGGCGCCCGGTTGCAAGCAGACGCTGCTCGATGCGCTTGACCCCATAGGAAATGACAAGCGCCAGCGCGAGAAACAGAATGCCGGCGACGGTGAGCGGCTCGGCGTACCGATAGGTTTCGGATGCGATGTCAAAAGCACGTCCCAGCATTTCCGGCACGGCCAGAATCGCGAGATAGGGGGTCGCCTTGAGGATCGACACGAGGTAGTTGCCCAGCGGCGCGGCGATGTTGCGCAGCATCTGCGGTGCGATGACGAAAATGACCGTATCGCGGCGGTTGAGCGACAACGCTCGTGCCGCTTCCTGCTGGCCCTTCGGGATAGCATCGATGCCAGCCTTGAAGACCTCGGCGAGGTAACCGCTGTAGTAGAGGCTGAGCGCCAGGATGCCCACCGTCATGGCACCAAGACGGATCCCATAGAAGGGCAGGACGAAATACAGGAAATACAGCCAGGCCAGAACCGGCGTCGAGCGGATAAAGTCGATCAGAAAGCGCACGGCAAGGCCTGGCACGCCGCCCCCGCGGCGGATCATTTCGAAGCCAAAGCCGACAACCGAGGCGCCCACGCAACTCAAAACGGTGGCAATCAGGGTGGCCCCGATCGCCCCGAGAATGGTCGGGATCGTCGATAATGCGAAGCCTGCGTCAAATCCCACGGGATGTTCCTCTTCCGGAGTTGATCCGCGCCTCAAGCCACCGGCCTGCGAGCGCGATCGGATAGCAGACGACGAAGAAGGCAAGCAGCAGCGCCGAATAGATCGCGACCGGATTGTATTCTGTCTGCGCGATTTCCTTGGCGCGGAACGTCATGTCCGTCAGCGTCACCAACGACACGAGCGCCGTCGCCTTGACGAGCTGTATAAGGGTGTTGACGAAGGTCGGGCTCATGGCAACGAGGGCCTGCGGCAGCTCGACCAGGAGCAGAATCCTTGAGCGTGAGAGGCCGAGCGCCATGCCGGCTTCGCGTTGGCCGGCAGGCAGGGACTGCAGGCCGGCGCGAACGGCCTGGCTGGCATAGCCGCCGGCGTTGAGACCGAGCACAAGGGCACTGACCGTCAGCGCCGACAAAGTGACCCCAACGACTGGCAGCACATAGTAGAAGACGAACAGCAACACGATGACCGCGGAACTGCGCCAGAACTCGATCACGGCGGTGACCAGAAAGCGTGTTATCCCACGGCTCAGAAACTGCGCGATGCCAAAAACAAGCGCGAAGGGAACCGCGAACACCAGGCCGTAAGCGGTGACCGCCGCCGTGGTGCGAAGCCCTTGCAGAATGCCGAGCCAGATATCGAACGTGCTCACAGGGCGCCACCTGCCTTCGCGATGCGGGATAGCGACGTCAAGGGGACCGGTACCTCCCGATGGCATCCGAAACAGCCGGTTGTTCGCCGAGGCATTCCCGAACCCGACCTCATGACATCCTCCGTATCGGCAAGGGCGATCGGCTGGATGACCATCCGTCGCTGGCTCCTGATAGATCGAGCAGTCGATGCTTGTCAATAAACATGTACAAATTATTGCATTTGTACATGTTTATAAGAAAGAGCTGATCAGGCGCCATGCAACGTCATGGCTTCTCCTCCGTGACGCCGCCGTTCGCTTCTCTTTGCACGCCATGCCACGGGGAGGACCGAAAGGTGTTGAACCGGGCTGATCCGGGGTCTTCTTGATCGTCCCCGGCCGGGACCTTTCCGATTGTTCCCGGCCGAGACAGGGACAAGATGGTCATCTCGCATAGCAATACCGAGGGAATGGCGCGCAGTTCGCGCATGTTGCGCACCGCGCTTGGACCAGCCATCACGCGGTTCCTTGACGACCCAGCAATCGTGGAAGTCATGCTGAACCCGGATGGCCGCATCTGGGTGGACAGGCTTTCGCAAGGGCTGGCCGATACGGGAGAAACGCTGCGGCCTGCCGATGGCGAGAGGATCGTGCGGCTCGTCGCTCATCATGTCGGCGCCGAAGTGCATTCCGGTTCCCCGCGCGTCTCGGCCGAGCTGCCGGAAAGCGGTGAGCGTTTCGAAGGCCTGTTGCCGCCGGTGGTCGCAGCACCTGCCTTCGCGATCCGCAAACCCGCCGTCGCCGTGTTCACGCTTGATGATTATGAGGCGGCAGGCGTCATGACCGCTGGCCAGGCCGCGATCCTGTGCGCCGCCGTTGCTGGGCGCGCCAACATCCTCGTCGCCGGCGGCACCTCGACCGGCAAGACGACGCTGGCCAACGCACTGCTGGCCGAGGTCGCAAAAGGTGTGGACCGGGTTGTCCTCATCGAGGACACCCGCGAACTGCAATGCGCCGCTCCCAACCTTGTCGCCCTGCGCACCAAGGAGGGCGTCGCCACGTTGTCCGACCTTGTTCGCTCCTCGCTGCGCTTGCGGCCCGATCGCATCCCCATCGGCGAGGTGCGCGGCGCCGAGGCGCTGGATCTCCTGAAGGCATGGGGCACCGGGCATCCTGGCGGCATCGGCACCCTTCATGCCGGTTCCGGGATTGGCGCCCTGCGTCGGCTGGAGCAGCTGGTCCAGGAAGCCGTCGTCACCGTCCCGCGCGTGCTGATCGCCGACACAATAGACCTTGTCGCGGTCCTCGCCGGTCGCGGTTCAGCGCGACGGCTGACCGAGCTCACACGCGTCGAAGGGCTCGGGCCCGATGGCGATTACCGCACCGTTGAAGCCAGCTTGAACAACACGGGAGAGAATTCATGATCCGCATGCTCGCGCGCCTGTGCCGCGATCGCGTCACCACCGCCGCGGTCACTCTTGCCGTCAGCCTCGTGCTGGTGCCGGCAGCCCATGCGTCGGGCTCATCGATGCCGTGGGAGCAGCCGCTTGAGAAGATCCTGCAATCGGTCGAAGGACCGGTCTCCAAGATCATGGCCGTCATCATCATCATCGTCACCGGGCTGACATTGGCATTTGGCGACAGCTCTGGCGGCTTCAGGCGGCTGATCCAGATCGTTTTCGGCCTGTCCATCGCCTTTGCCGCGTCGAGCTTCTTCCTGTCGTTCTTTTCCTTCGGCGGCGGGGCACTGATCTGATGGCGACGGCTTTCGAACAACTCGATGCCGTGCCGGGCTGGACGGTTCCCCTTCATCGGGCGCTGAGCGAGCCAATCCTGCTTGGCGGCGCGCCCCGCGCGATCGCGATCCTCAACGGCACTCTTGCCGGTGCGGTCGGCCTTGGGCTGCGGCTCTGGCTGGCCGGCCTCCTCATCTGGGCCCTCGGCCACTTCTGCGCGGTCTGGGCCGCCCGGCGCGATCCGCTGTTTTTCGAAGTCGCGCGACGGCACCTGCGGCTGCCCGCGCATCTCGCGGTTTGAGGTCTCTCGATGATGAGCCTTGCCGAATATCGACGGACCGCCAGCAGCCTTTGCGATTACCTGCCCTGGGCCGCGCTCGTCGCGCCAGGCATCGTGCTCAACAAGGACGGCAGCTTCCAGCGCACCGCGACCTTTCGCGGCCCCGATCTCGATTCCGCAGTCGCGGCCGAACTGGTCGCGGTCGCCGCGCGCATCAACAATGCGTTTCGTCGCCTCGGCTCGGGCTGGAGCATCTTCGTCGAGGCGCAACGCCACGAAGCGGCGATTTATCCCGAGAGCGCGTTTCCCGATGCGGCGTCCGCTCTGCTCGACGCCGAGCGCAAAGCCGGTTTCGAAGAGGCAGGCGTTCATTTCGTCTCGAGCTATTTTCTCACCTTGCTGTTCCTGCCGCCGCCTCAGGACGCGGCGCGCGCCGAGGGATGGCTCTACGACGGCCGCGAGCAATCGAGTGCGGATCCCCGCGCGATCCTGCGCGCCTATGTCGACCGGACAGGGCGTGTGCTGTCCCTGCTCGACGGACTCATGCCCGAATGCCGGTGGCTCGATGATGGAGAAACGCTGACCTATCTGCATTCGACGGTCTCGACCAAACGCCATCGGTTGCGCGTTCCCGAGACGCCGATCTATCTCGATGCGCTTGTGGCCGATGAGGTCCTCGCCGGTGGGCTCGAGCCACGCCTTGGTCATCAGCATCTGCGCGTGCTCACCATCGTCGGCTTCCCGACCGCGACAACGCCTGGCCTGCTCGATGATCTCAATCGGCTCGCCTTCCCCTATCGCTGGTCGACGCGGGCGATCCTGCTCGACAAGACCGATGCCGCCAGGCTCCTGACCAGGATCCGGCGCCAGTGGTTCGCCAAGCGCAAGAGCATCGCCTCGATCCTCAAGGAGGTCATGACAAACGAGACGTCCGCGCTCATCGACACCGACGCCGCCAACAAGGCGGCGGATGCGGATGCCGCGCTGCAGGAACTCGGCGCCGACATGGCGGGCATGGCCTATGTCACCGCGACCGTCGCCGTGTGGGATGCCGACCCGCGCGTCGCCGACGAGAAATTGCGGCTCGTCGAAAAAATCATCCAGGGCCGCGACTTCACGACAATCGTCGAGACCGTCAACGCGGTTGAGGCCTGGCTCGGCTCCTTGCCGGGGCACGCCTACGCCAATGTCCGCCAGCCTCCCATCTCAACCCTCAATCTCGCCCACATGATTCCGCTGTCCGCGGTGTGGGCGGGACCGGAACGGGACGAGCATCTGGCCGGTCCTCCCTTGCTTTACGGCAAGACCGAAGGCTCGACCCCGTTCCGGTTGGCGCTTCATGTCGGCGATGTCGGCCACACCCTGGTCGTCGGCCCGACAGGCGCCGGCAAGTCGGTGCTGCTGGCGCTGATGGCGCTTCAGTTCCGCCGCTACGACAAGGCTCAGGTCTTCGCCTTCGACTTCGGCGGCTCGATCCGCGCCGCCGCGCTCGCCATGCGCGGCGACTGGCACGATCTGGGTGGCGGGCTGACCGAGGGCGCCGAAGCTTCCGTCTCGCTGCAGCCGCTCGCCCGCATTCACGACACATACGAGCGCGCCTGGGCGGCCGACTGGATCGTCGCGATCCTCACACGCGAGGGCCTCCATATCACGCCTGACGCCAGGGAGCATATCTGGGCGGCGCTGACATCGCTTGCCTCGGCGCCGGTCGAGCAACGGACGCTGACTGGCCTCGGCGTGCTCCTGCAGGCCAATACGCTGAAGCAGGCGCTGCGGCCCTATTGTGTCGGAGGACCTCACGGCCGGCTGCTTGACGCCGAGACCGAACAGCTCGGCCAGGCCTCCGTGCAGGCATTCGAAATCGAGGGCCTGATCGGCACGCAGGCCGCGCCGGCCGTGCTCTCCTACCTGTTCCATCGCATCGGCGACCGGCTCGACGGACGTCCGACGCTGCTCATTATCGACGAAGGCTGGCTTGCGCTCGATGACCGGGGTTTCGCCAGTCAACTGCGCGAGTGGCTCAAGACATTGCGCAAGAAGAACGCCAGCGTCGTCTTCGCCACCCAGTCCCTGTCCGACATCGACAGGTCCGACATCGCGCCGGTGATCATCGAGAGCTGCCCGACCAGGCTGTTGTTGCCAAACGAACGCGCGATCGAGCCGCAGATCACCGCTATCTATCGCCGCTTCGGCCTGAATGACCGACAGATCGAGATCCTGGCGCGCGCCACGCCCAAGCGCGACTACTACTGCCAGTCCCGACGCGGCAACCGGCTGTTCGAGCTCGGCCTGTCCGAAGTTGGCCTTGCGCTTTGCGCCGCGTCCTCCAAGGCGGACCAGGCCCTGATCGCCAGCGTCGCCGCCGAACATGGCCGCGACGATTTTCTCGAGGCCTGGCTGCACGCCCGAAACATCACCTGGGCCGCTGATCTCGTTGCCGGATTTTCATCGCTCAACCTCGAACCCAAGAAGGACGTCCAGTCATGAACACTTATCGTTCGCGGGCACACATGCTTTTGCTCAGCGCCATGCTCGCGGTGCCGCTCGCTGTCCCGGCGACGATGCTGACAACACCAGCCCGGGCATTCATCGTCTTCGATCCTTCCAACTACGCGCAGAACGTTCTGACGGCCGCGCGGTCGCTTCAGCAGGTGACGAACCAGATCACATCGCTGCAGAACCAGGCCCAGATGCTGATCAACCAGGGCCGTAATCTCGCCAGTCTGCCTTTCTCCTCGCTCCAGGAGCTGCAGCAGTCGGTGCAACGCACGCAACAGCTCCTCAATCAGGCGCGGAACATTGCCTTCGACGTCCAGCAGGTCGACAGGGTGTTCCAGGAGAAATACGGCAAGGTTTCCCTCTCCGCGCCGGAGCAGCAGCTTGTCGCGGACGCGCGTTCGCGATGGCAGTACACCGTCGGCGGTCTGCAGGACGCGATGCGGGTGCAGGCAGGCGCCGTCGCGAACATCGAAACCAACCGCGCGCAGATGTCCTCGCTGGTCGGCGCCAGCCAATCGGCGGCGGGCGCGCTGCAGGCCACGCAGGCCGGCAACCAGCTCCTGGCGCTCCAGGCCCAGCAACTGGCTGACCTCACGGCTGTTGTCGCCGCCAATGGACGCGCCCAGGCGTTGAGGGACGCGGAAATGTCCGCGGCCGCGGAGCAGGGGCGCGAGCAGCGCCGTCGCTTTCTGGCCGCCGGATCCGGTTACGCGGCCGGCAGTGCCGCGATGTTCAATCGCTGAGGCGCTGGGACATGGATGGCAAGACCCGTCTTCGCCTAGGTGCCCTGGTCTTCGCCGGCGCCGCCCTTGGCGCTGCCGCGCTCGCGATGACGCACACGAAGGGAGGTTCGGCCGGATCGCCCTCGCGACCGCCGATCGCCCTGGTGCCAAGTGCGCTGCGCGAAGGCCTTCGCCACTGCCAGGGCCTCGGTGAGGCAGCGCTGCTCGATACCGATTGCACGCGCCTGTGGGCCGCGCAGCGCGATCACTTTCTGGGCTTCAGACGCCCGCCGGCGAATCCGGCATCGGGTGTTGCGGCCTCGAGCGCTGACGGGACGCGATAGACATGGGCAACACCGGTGTCATCGATGAATTCCTCGCCACATTCACGCGCTATATAGACAGCGGCTTCGGCCTGCTCGGCGGCGAAGTCGCCTTCGTCGCCACAACGCTCATCGTCATCGATGTGACGCTCGCCGCGCTTTTCTGGAGCTTTGGCGCCGATGAAGACATACTGGCCAGGCTTGTCAGGAAGACGCTCTTCGTCGGTGTCTTCGCCTATCTGATTTCCAACTGGAACAGCCTGGCGCGCATCGTTTTCGAAAGTTTTTCGGGTCTTGGCCTGAAAGCCAGCGGCACCGCCTTCTCGGTTCAGGACCTGCTGCGGCCCGGCAAGGTCGCGCAAACCGGCCTCGATGCCGGACGGCCTTTGCTCGAGGCCGTCTCCGGCTTGATGGGCTATGTCTCCTTCTTTGAAAATTTCATCCAGATCGCCTGCCTGCTGTTCGCCTGGGCTCTGGTGCTGCTCGCATTCTTTATCCTGGCGGTGCAGCTCTTCGTCACGCTGATCGAATTCAAGCTGTCGACACTGGCCGGTTTCGTCCTCATCCCTTTTGGCCTCTTCGGCAAAACGGCCTTCATGGCCGAGCGGGTGCTTGGCAACGTCATTTCGTCGGGTATCAAGGTGCTGGTGCTGGCCGTTGTCATCGGTATCGGCTCGACGCTGTTCGGGGAGTTTACCCGGGGCTTCGGCGGCGAGAGCCCGACCATCGATCAGGCTATGGCCATCGTCCTGGCGGCGCTGTCATTGCTTGGGCTCGGCATCTTCGGCCCCGGGATCGCCAACGGTATTGTTTCGGGCGGACCGCAACTGGGCGCCGGCGCTGCCGTCGGCACCGGCCTTGCGGCGAGCGGCATGGCTGTCGCGGGCTCCGGCGCTGCCGGTCTTGCAGTGCGCGGCGCAACAATCGCATTCCAGGGCGCGGCGTCGGCAGCGCGCGGCACGGCTTCGCTCGCGGGCGGCGGCTCGGCGGCTTACACGCTCGGCGCGGCCGGACAGGGAGGCGCTGAGGGCGTTGCCTCTGGCGTCAGCGGCATCGCACGCGCTGGCGCGGTTGCTGCTGCCACACCGTTCAAGCGCGCTGCGGCGCATGCCGGTCAATCGCTGAATTCGAGCTTTGCCGAAGGTGCCAGTTCGGCTGCCGGGATTACGGGCGGCTCTTCCGCCAAGCCTACGGTTGCCGTCCCGCCGGCCTCGGCTCTTTCTCCAGGGCCCGGCAGCCCATCCGGCGCTCAGCCCGAATGGGCCAAACGTTTGCAGCGATCCCAGCGCCTGTCTCATGGCGCCCAGACTGCCGCCCATGCCGTGCGCGCCGGCGACAGCCACGGCGGCGGTGCATCGATTTCTCTTTCTGAAGGCGAATGATCAATGAATGTCTTTCGGCGCCCCGCTGTCCATTACGGCAAGACCCCTCAACCGGAAACGCCTTACCAGAAGGCAGCGCAGATCTGGGACGAGCGCATCGGCTCCGCTCGCGTCCAGGCACGGAACTGGCGCGTCATGGCGTTCGGATCGCTTGTCTTGTCGGCCGGCCTCGCAACCGCGCTTGTCTGGCTGTCGTCGCGTGGCACCGTCGTGCCCTGGGTGGTGCAGGTCGACAGGCTCGGGCAGGCTCAGGCAACCGCTCCGGCTGTCGCCGGCTACAAACCAACCGATCCTCAGATAGCATGGCATCTCGCCCGGTTCATCGAGCAGGTACGTTCCATCCCCGCCGATGCGATCGTCGTGCGCCAGGACTGGCTGCGCGCCTATGAATGGACCACCGATCAAGGTGCCGCGGCGCTCAACGATTACGCGCGCGCCAACGACCCGTTTTCAAAGGTCGGCAAGCAGCAGGTTTCGGTAGAGGTGTCGTCGGTCATCCGAGCCTCGCCGGCGTCGTTTCGCGTTGCCTGGATCGAGCGTCACTACGAACTTGGCCAGCTCGCTGGAACGGAACGCTGGACGGCGATCCTGACAGTCGTGACGCAGCCGCCGAGCGACGCAGAGCGGCTTCGCGCCAATCCGCTCGGCATCTACGTCAACGCCATCGACTGGTCGCGGGAGATGAGCCAATGACCTCGGCGTCGCGTCTTGTCACGGGAGGCTTGCTGCGGGCCGGACTGGTTTCGGCAGCGGCGCTGCTCGTGGGCTGCGCCATACCACCGAAGAAGCCGCCGAACATCCGTTACGATCCCGACGTTCCGCCTTTGGCGGCGCTGCCGAAGCTCGCGAAAGAGGAAAGGCCAAGGCCGCTGCTTGTGCCACCAGGGTGGCCCCCAGCGCGTGGCGGGGCCGCTGGCGAGGCACCCACGGGGCGGGTCGAGAACGCCAACGCGGCCGCGCGCGTGGAACCGCGCCGCGAGGGCTACTACAACGCCATCCAGATCTATCCCTGGAGCGAAGGAGCGCTTTACCAGGTCTACGCCACGCCGGGCCGGATAACCGACATCGCTCTCGAGCCGGGCGAGAGCCTTGCAGGCGAGGGTCCGATCGCGGCAGGTGATACGGCGCGCTGGATCATCGGCGACACCGAAAGCGGTTCCGGTGCCACCCGGCGCGTCCATGTCCTGGTGAAACCCTCGCGCGCCGACATCGTGACCAATCTAGTCATCGCCACGGACCGCCGCAGCTACATGCTCGAACTGCGTGCGGGGGCGAAGCCGTATATGCCGGCCGTCGCTTGGTCCTATCCGGTCCTGCCGGCGGCGGTTCAAAAAGCCGTCCCGACGACGCCGGTCATACCCGAGATCGCCGCACGCAACTATCGCTACGGCCTTAGCGGCGATGCACCGCCCTGGCGGCCCGTGAACGCTTACGATGACGGGCGCAGGGCCTACTTGGAGTTTCCCCGGGGGATTGTTCAAGGCGAAATGCCACCGCTCTTCGTCATCGGTCCGGACGGCGAGGCCGAGATCGCCAACAGCCGCGTCTACCAGAACATCCTGATCGTCGACCGTCTCTTTGGCGCGGCCGAACTGCGTCTTGGCAGCGGCGACCGGCAGCAGACGGTGAGGATCGCCCGCACCGATTGGGGAAAACTGGATCGGCGGCGGCTGTTGCCAGGCGTTGGCGCCGCGCCGGAGGTGCCGGGCACAAGGACAAGGGGAGGGCAACCATGACCGAGAAGGATATCGCTCTCGAACCGATGCGGCTTCGCGCCGATCCGCCGCGCGTGACCCGTCTGTCGCGCAAGGTTCTCGCAGGCATTGGGTTGGCCACCTCGCTCAGCATTGGCGGCGCGCTGATATACGCGTTGCGGGACAGCGACACGACCGGGCAGGGCGAGCAGCAGATCTTGACGTCCAATCGGCAGCCCGCCGACGGACTGGCAAGCTTGCCGCGCGACTATTCCGGTCCGATCCTTGGGCCGCCGCTGCCTGGCGACCTGGGCAGACCGATCCTCGATGCCCAGAACAAGGGCCAGGCTGTCGTGCCGCCAATGATGGCGGCCCCGGCGGTGGACGAAGCAGAGCAGCGCCGGCAGGCCGAAGAGGAGGCGGCCAGAACCTCGCGCGTCTTCTTCCAGCAAGGACAGACAGGCGCGGTGCCTGCCGTTGCGCCTGGATCGCTTTCCGTGCCGGGTCTTGACGAGCTCGCTCAGCAGGGCGGCCAGCCGAATGCGCAGGACCATCAGTCCGATTTCCTCGGCGCCGCCGCGGATCGCCGCACCGTGGCGCCTGATCGCATCATGCCCCCTGCGTCACCTTATGTGCTTCAGGCCGGGGCTGTGATCCCGGCCGCGCTCGTCACCGGCATCCGCTCGGATCTGCCTGGTCAGGTCAGTGCCCAGGTGACCGAGAATGTCTATGACAGTCCCACCGGCCGGGCGCTCATCATTCCACAGGGAACACGCATTGTCGGCCAGTACGACAACGGCGTTGGCTTCGGACAACGGCGCGTGCTGCTTGTCTGGAACCGGCTGATTTTTCCCGATGGACGCTCCATCGTCCTCGAGCGGCAGCCCGGTACTGATGCGCGGGGCTATGCCGGTCTGGAAGACGGCGTCGATTACCATTGGTCGGATTTGTTCAAGGCGGCGGCACTCTCGACGCTTCTCAGCGTCGGCGCGCAAGCCGGCTCCTCCGGCCAGGAGAGCGACATCGCACGCGCGCTGCGCAGCGGCACTTCGGAAAGTGTCAACCAGGTCGGCCAGCAGATCGTCAAGCGCCAGCTCGACATCGCGCCGACGCTTGCGATCCGGCCCGGCTTCCCCGTTCGCGTCCTTGTCACCCGCGACCTTGTGCTTGAACCTTATGGAGGCTGAATATGCCCAAGCTGAAACTCGCTGCGATCACCGACGACAGGCCGGTCAAGATCACGGTGGAATTGCCCGCTCCGCTGCATCGCGATCTGGTGACATATGCAGAGATTCTTGGGCGCGAGGCGGGGCAACCCATTGCTGACCCGGTGCGCCTGATCGCGCCGATGCTCGAGCGGTTCATCGCGACCGATCGCGGCTTCGCGAAAGCAAGGAGGGAGAGGCACTAGTCCAGGGATGCCGGCAAAGCGCGCATCAAGGGTCTACTCAATAGGCAGTGGCCGCGCGTGCTTCACTTGCCCTAACGCAAAGCTCGATTCTATCGACGCGACCCCTTCAAGCCGGGTGAGCGTGCGCTTCAGAAAAGCCTCATAGGCTTCCAGGTCCTTTACGACGATGCGCAACAGATAGTCACGCTGTCCTGTCATCAGGTAGCACTCCACGATCTCCGGCCAGCGCTGGACCGCCGTTGCGAAACGGTCGAGTTCCTCCTCGCGCTGCCGCTCAAGCTTGATCGAGGCGAAGACGCTGATGGGCAATCCGACTTTCAACTGATCGACGACCGCGACATAGCTGGTGATGACACCGGCTGCTTCGAGATTGCGGACCCTGCGGGCACAGGGAGATGGCGACAATCCGACCGCGTCGCTCAGCTGCTCGCTCGTGGCATGCGCGTTGGATTGCAATATCGCCAGAATTTTGCGGTCAATACTGTCGATCGCGATTTTTGACATTTTTGGTCTCCAAGGCGAACAATATTCGTCGATATAGCCAATTGGATGGCATTTCGCAGCATGAATTAGCCGAAATTGCTTTCGGCTCTCGTCTATCTTCGGATCCGTCAAATGAGGGCGGCATGATGGACACACAACAGCTCAATCTGCTGACGGCGCTAGAGAGAAAGGTCCTGTGGCTCTCCACCTGGATGATCCACAACGCCAATCACATCCGGCCAAACGAAGACGGGCTGAAGGTCGGCGGCCACCAGTCATCCTCCGCCTCATTGGCAACGATCATGACGGTCCTCTACTTCTCGGTTCTTCGGCCCGAGGACAGGGTGGCGGTCAAGCCGCATGCCAGTCCGGTCTTTCACGCCATCCAGTATCTTTTTGGCAATCAGAGCCGCGAAAAGCTTGAGAATTTTCGCGGCTATAAAGGGGCCCAATCCTACCCCTCGCGGACAAAGGATACAGACGACGTCGACTTCTCGACCGGTTCCGTTGGCCTGGGCGTTGCCCAGACTTTGTTCTCGTCGCTTGTGCAGGACTATCTGCGCACCAAGGGGCTGGGCAAGCAGCTGCCAGAAGGGAAGATGGTTGCCCTGATCGGCGACGCCGAGATGGACGAGGGCAATATCTTCGAGGCCCTTCTGGAGGGATGGAAGCATGGGCTTCGCAACACATGGTGGATCGTCGACTACAACCGGCAAAGCCTCGACGCGGTCGTGCGCGAAGGCCTGTGGGAACGATTCGAGTCGCTTTTCAAAAACTTTGGCTGGGACGTGGTCCTGGTCAAATACGGCCATTTGCTGGAAGCCGCTTTTTCAGAGCCGGGCGGCGCGGCGCTCAAACAATGGGTGGATGACTGTCCCAACCAGCTTTACTCCGCTCTGACATATCAGGGCGGCGCGGCATGGAGAAAACGGCTGCTTGATGATATCGGAGACCAGGGCGCGGTATCCAGGCTCATAGAAAGCCGCAGCGACGAAGAATTGGCTCAGTTGATGACCAATCTTGGCGGTCACGACTTGCCGGCACTGGTCGAGGCCTTCGCCGCCGCGCGCACACATGATCGGCCGGTCTGCTTCATCGCCTACACCGTCAAGGGCTTTGGTCTGCCGCTCGCCGGCCACAAGGACAATCATGCCGGGCTGATGACCGCGGCCCAGGTCGACAAATTGCGCGCCGCGCATGGCGTCAGGCAGGGCAGGGAGTGGGAGCCTTTCGAGGGCCTTTCGCAAGCATCTGCTGTTGCTGACTTTGTCCGCGACGCCCCGTTCAATGCCAAAGGACGAAGACGCTACGCATCGGCTCGTGTCGATGTGCCGGCGGTGCTGAGCGTGCCGCCGCAACCGCAGATGTCGACCCAGCAGGGTTTCGGCCTGCTGATGCATGAGATCAGCAAGCGGGATGATGAGTTCGCTCGCCGCATTGTCACGACATCACCGGATGTCACCGTCTCGACCAACCTTGGTGCCTGGATAAACCGCCGCGGACTGTTTGCTCGAAACGAGATGGCCGATCTCTTCCGCAAGGAACGAATTCCATCGACTTTCAACTGGGATTTCTCACCTGGCGGGCAGCATATTGAACTCGGCATCGCCGAGATGAACCTCTTCATCCTGCTTTCGGCGCTGGGCCTTTCGCACTCGATCTTCGGAGAACGGTTGCTGCCGGTTGGGACGCTCTATGATCCGTTCATCAAGCGGGGCCTCGATGCCCTGAACTACGCCTGCTACCAGGACGCCCGCTTCATCGCGGTCGCGACTCCGTCAGGCGTGACGCTGGCGCCGGAAGGTGGCGCTCACCAGTCGATAGCGACGCCGCTCATCGGCATGGCGCAGGACGGCTTGGCCGCTTTCGAGCCCGCCTTCGTCGACGAGTTGGCGGCGATCATGCGGTTTTCGTTCGAATACGTTCAGCGCTCGGGAGATTCCGGTCCGGACGAGACGACCTGGCTGCGGGACGCGGTCGGCGGCTCTGTTTATCTGCGGTTGTCGACGCGTGTAATCGAGCAGCCGAAGCGCACGATCGGGTCCGAACTTTCCGGGCATATCGTCAACGGTGGTTACTGGATGCGTGAGCCTGGGCCGAATTCGGAAGTCGTTGTGATCTACACCGGCGCCGTAGCTCCCGAGGCGATCGAAGCGGTCGGCATGATGGCAGAGGACAGGCGAGACGTTGGACTGCTTGCCGTGACCTCGGCCGATCGGTTGAACGCCGGCTGGACCGCCGCCCAGCGTGCGCGTGAACGCGGCTTGCCCGGTGCAAGGAGCCACATTGAAAGGCTTCTGGACCAGGTGCCCGTGAACTGTACCCTGGTGACGGTCGTCGACGGCCATCCGGTCACACTTGCCTGGATGGGGTCCGTGCACGGTCACCGCATCCGGTCGCTTGGTGTGGAGCATTTTGGGCAGACCGGCACCGTCGCCGATCTGTATCGTCACTACGGCATCGATGCTCAAGGAATAACGCTCGCGGCGGAGGTGATTTCAGGCGGCAGACCAATCAGGCATGTGCGTGTCGCCGCCGCCTAGCGGCTTCCGAGGGCGGAGTGGGGAAACCTGGATTGGCATTCAGGCCTTTTGCGGATGAGCATATGCGAACAGATTTCTACACGAATGGCTGCGCGAAAACCCCGCGACCATCAGCAGTACCGTCGTCATCTGGTCGCCAACGCAATACAGAGAATGATGCGCGAAGCATCGGCATGGAGGAGATTGAGAAGACGGTCCGCGTCCTGAAACGGTACTCGATGCCACCGTGCACGAGCCTGGCTTGCCTGAATTGGCGCCGGCTCGTCCGACGCGCCTCATGCGCTTTTGTGATCCATTTGACCGCACGCCAAATTGAAGCGCGAGCAAGTTGGCGCATGCGTCTTCTGGCGACCGGTTGTCGTGCATCATTGCAGCGAAGACCCACGCCTATACGCGGACGATTTATCGTCCTGGCAGAAAACTGTCGGCCTGGAGGCGCATGGCTGCGAGGGTTAAAGCAATCGCGGCATTGGCCGGCGGCCTCATCATATGAAGGCGACCGTCAAAGCATCGCCATGCGGCAACGCTCAAATTATCCTCGTCATCTTCATCGAGATCAAGCTCGACTATCCGAGCATCGCAGGGTTGCTGGTCAATCTCGATCTTCCATCCATGGATGGATTTCGCGGTGATCGCTGCGACCTCAGCCAGGTTGGAGGTGAGGTATGGCAAACCCAATTGCGCGGCTTCTTCAGGCGTCCCGGGCTCATTGATCCATCCCATCACATAGCAGATGTCGATATCGAGTTGCCGATCGGAACCGGTGGCCGTTTCCAGTCGTTCAATGACCTCCTGGTAGCGCTGCTGTCTGTCAACCCAGGTCGCCAGGTTGGCAGTCTTCACCTTCGGTTCGCCAAGACCGAACCCCAAAACGCCGTGCGCTAGAACGATCTTATCTTCAGGCCAGCTTGCACAACAGGCTTCAGATGCCTCTCTCTCGGCCTCGAACCAGACGCCAGCCGCTGCCTCTTCTTCCTCAGTCGGCTGCTCCCCCTCAGGAAACCCTTTCATGTCCCACAGTTCTAGCGCGAGCATGCCACTCATGGCATCTTGGATGGATATGCCAGAGCGTTCGAATGCTGCCTTCGCGGCGGCGACCCCTCTGGCGAGTTCCTTCGACGTCGCGTTCTCGATTACCAATCGAAGTGGCATCGCTGCCTCCTGCACCAATTCCGCAGTCAGTGAACAAAATAGGAACACGTAAGTCAATGCCCTGTCGACCGATGAAGAATATTTTCCGGATTCGTTGGCGAATATGAGCAGGTCAGGGCGACGGTAAGCGTCGAAATGCACCAGCAGGCGAAAATGCGACGGAATACCTCTGCCCGCTCCCCATCCAATGTGGCGGCGGCAATGTCAGGAAGCTGATCTGCCACCTATCCGCAGGAAGCGGTGCGTGCCGTTGTCGGACAACGTCGCGTGGATCGATAGAGCTCGGCGTGCGTTAGAGGAGAGACAAAGGAGCGAAAAATGGTCGACGATAAAGACGATCGCATTCGGCGCCGTGCCTATGAAATCTGGCAAAGAAGTGGCGAGGGCCACGGCGAGCATCAGCATCACTGGGATCAGGCGAGCGCCGAAACTGAGCGTGAAGACAGACAGCCAGGCGAACAGGCCGGTGCGGCAATGCCTGGCGCGGTCATCATGCCGGCAGGCGAGCCGGACCCTCTCGCTGCCGAGGCGCTCGGGATGAGCGGCGATGAGCGGGGTCGCCCGTCGATGGGCGAGGCAATGTCGACCAAACGCCCGCGTCGACCGGGCACCTGACAGAGGATTCCATGGTAAAGAATGTCGATCAGGCATTGCAGGACGCGATCCTGGCAATACGTATGTTGCGCAAGTCGATCGTTGATCATGGGCATCTCGGGGCGATGATCGGCCTCGACAGAACAATGGAAAGTGCTCTGGCTGAAGCCGAACGGGCCGCACTTGAACTGCAGCAGAAAAAGCCAACCTGAGCAAGCCTGCTGTGAGATCGCCACATGCTGCCGTGCGGTCGGGTAGGTGCCCGGCAATAGCGTAAGTCGATCTTATGCCGCTCTATCCAGACTATAGTTTTGATCGAAACTCAGGGGCTCAAACGGTTGCCCCATTGGCAAAATGCAGCGGCCGTACTGCGCAAGCTGGAGCTTGGCCACCGAGGTTCTCTAATCTTCATCAAAACGTCCGCCTTCCCTTGATGGGTCGCGACTGATGGCCCGTTCTTCCTCATCGTCGGGCAATGCGTCGTCGCTGTTTTGGTAGGCATTGTCGTCGTCTTCCTCTGCGAGGTCGCGGTCCTTTTCGATGCTTGAGGCGCCGCCGTCATCTTCCGAGATAGTGTCAGGAGGAATCTTTGCGCCTTTGAGCGCGTCCCAGTCTTGCTCTTCGATCGACGGCGCCTCGATCTGTCCGTCGTCAATTCGTGTTTTGTGCGGATTCACTGTCGTTCCTCCTTTTGTATGACACGCTTTGCATCCAGGCTTCAGTCGTGTAGCCGCTTCCGTAACCCGCGACCCGCCGGGTCGATGGCTGCTTTGGTAACGAAGTCCTGTGCCGTCTCTGCCGCAAGCGCGGGCAGCGCAAAGGTGATCGCGGTGGCGATCGAAAGCGAAGCGACGCATAGGTTGAATGTCATGCGGGAGTTCCTTGGTCGGAGGGGACGATGTATCCCAACCTCCCGCCGACATGTTTGTTCCGGGCTGTTGCAAAGCTTGTGTTGGTCACCCCGTTTGACGGCGCTGTCCGCGCCCCCGCACGCGTCAATGAGGCTCAACTGCTCCACGCAGGGAACTTAAGGCCCTGAATCAGCTTATGGCTCGATGAGCGCACGTGGCCTGGATTTTTTGAACTGGATGGAAGCAACATCCCTGTTCGTCCGCGGATTCGGGACTGATGACACGCCTTGCCGATCGCGCGACTGCAGATGCGGTTCGGGCCGGCCTTTCACCGCGCGAAATAGAGGCCGAGGTCGATAGCCTGTTTGCAATCATGGTTGAAGCGGTGGCCAATCATACCGGCGGGCAGCGAGGCGGGCGTAAGCTCTCGAGGAGGAGACCATGAGATTGAAGACGTCGCGCGATATGCCGGGCGCAAAACCTCGCAAGGGCGAGGGAAAGGAAAAGCAAGACGCGTCGGTCACGAAACTGGACAAAACAAATGACTGGGACCGTGACCAAGTGCATGGAAATGGTGACACGATAGGTATCGCGTCCAAGCCAAGTGAGGATGATGCCGAAGCTTGAGATCGGCATCACCGCGCAGCGGACCTGCACTCTTGTGAAAAGGTCGTGTTTTCCGAACCTCATTCGCAAACAATGCCTGCCTGACCGGCACGGACGCTCTTCGTGAGCGCAGCCGGTGCAAAGGGGAAATTGTCGTTTGACCAATGACGCGCATGGAAGGCCTAGGTTGATTTGCGCCGACGCCTAAGCAGGCTGGCAAGAAATTTCCGGCCACCCTTGCGGGGGATAAGGTCGATGTCGCTTACGAGTTTCGCCCCGCCCTTGCGGCGTTCCAAAGTAATCTTGCGGCTATGAAAAGCTTCAAGTTCAACCCGGTGCGCAACGCTGACGACGGTCACATTTGGCAACTCACGTATGATGGTCTCCATGATCTTGTCCTGGCTCTTCTCGTCCAGAGCCGCCGTGGCTTCGTCCAACACGACAATGTCGGGGGCGTGGAGCAAAAGACGCGCGAACGCGAGACGCTGCTTTTCCCCGCCGGACAGTGTTTGGTCCCAAGGAGCCTCCTCCTCGACGCGGTTGTTGAGGTGCCCAAGTCCGACTTTTTCGAGGGCGGATTTGATCTCGGTCAATGTCCAGCGATCGGCCGCAGCAGGGTAAGCCGTCGCGCGGCGCAACGTCCCGGACGGGATGTATGGCCGCTGCGGCAGCATGAACATGCTCTTGTCAGGATGAAAATTAACGCTGCCTTCGCCCCACGGCCATAAGCCGGCGATCGCCCGAACCAGGGTCGACTTGCCCGATCCGGATTCTCCGGAAACCAAGACGCGTTCGCCGGCTTCGATTGCGACCTCGGTTTCCTTGACGACGGCGGTTCCATCATCAAGGGAAACCGAGAGATCCTTAAGGCTCAGCATGGCAGCGCCATCCGTCTGACCGTGGCTGATCCGTCCGAGTGCGTCGCTCTTTTCGGCGCGCTCAAGGCCATCAAGCGACATCATCAGTGAGGCGATCCGGCGTGCAGAGGCGTTCCAGTCGGCGAGACGGGGATAGTTATCGACCAGCCAACCAAACGCTCCCTGTACGATGGCGAAAGCCGAGGCGGCCTGCATGACTTGACCCAGTGTCATGGACCCGTCGAGAAACTTTGGTGCGCACAGCAGAACGGGTACCACCGGCGCGAACAGGCTTGACCCTTGCGACACCAAGGCGGTGCGCATGTGCTGGCCTGTCAGCAGCGCCCACTGCTTAAGAACGTTTGCGAAAGTAGCGTCGATGCCGCTACGCTCCTCGTCCTCGCCGCCAAGCAATGCAATGCTCTCGCCGTTTTCGCGCACCCGCGTCAGCGTATAACGAAATTCGGCCTCCGTCTGGTTTTTCCGCTCCGACAGCTCAACGAAATGGCGGCCTATGAATACCATCGAGGTGGAGGTGATCGCGGCATAAATCACGGCAGTGATCACCAGAAAGCCGGGAATGGTGATGATCGAGCCCCCTAGTGGCAAGGTAAGGGCGCCGCCAATCGTCCAAAGCACGACGATAAAAGTTGCGGCCGATAAAAACGCGGTAGTGACGCCGGCGACAAAATCGACAGGGGACTCAGTGGCGACGCGCAAGTCTTCCGCGATCCGGGCCTCGGGATTCTGGTGGTCGCCGCTGACGAGATTCAACTGATAGTAGCGGCCGTTGGTCAGCCACCGCCCGATGACCGAGGTGGTCATCCAGGACCGCCAGCGTCGCTGAATGGTCATGCGAAGGAAGACTTGCGCAACGACGAGGCTCGCGTTGCCGGCCACGAGCGGCAAAAAGGCAATGCTGAGGATATACACCGTGTGGGCATCGCGCTTTTCGATAGCGTCGAAAATGGAGCGGTTCCAAACGTTGATGCCATACTGGAAACCGACATTCATCAGGATCAGCGCCAGAAGGCCGATTGTGAATGGCCACGCCAGTTTGTCGCCATTGCGGCTCCAATATCCGCGCGCACTTATCCAGAACCGCTCGAGAAGGTATTTCTTGCGGGCCTGCTCGGCCTCCTCGGGCGTCACATCCAGGCCTGGTTCGTTCGCTTCAGGTGGCGGGACGGCCAAGTCTTCGTCCTCGGTCATGGCCTTGGCATCATGCCCTTCGATTTCAACCTCCGCTGTGCGGCGATCTTTTGAACGGGCGGATTTCTGTCTGGTTTTTGTTTGTGACATTCGATGGACGACTCAACCGGGAAAGGGACACATCACTCAGGGCGACTGACACCGTTTGCGTCCTTGGCTTGGCCAACGCACCAGAACGATTGCAACACATTGAAGTCGCGGTGTGGCCCTTTGTTCCAAGCGTATTGGTTTGATCAATCTCTAAAGCGCCGCATGCATCTTCCAGATCCTTTGAATACGCGTCTAAAGGACAGGCCTAAGCTGCTCGCGGACGCGCTCTCGCAACACGCCGGGGAGAGACATTCTGGTCACTTCGGACCTCCCGATAATGTTCGGCAACTTATCCTTCGAAGCGACGTTGGTGAAACAAGCTGCCGACCTGCTCGCGATCATGACTGGTTCAGCTCTCGCCGGCGCATCCACGGCTCGGCGCTCGATGATCCCGCGAAGATGTCGCCGTTCTTTACCGACTCCGGCATGAAAACGATGAAGTCGGATGACGATTTCAAAAAGGCCTGGATGGCTTTGACCGACGATGACCGCACATCAATGAAGAAGGATTGCGGCGACAACGTCATCGGCAAGTCGCATGACGACTTCTGCAAGAAGACGAAGATGTTGGGCGGCGCTAACTGAGCCACTGCCTATCATGCGTCAAGCCCGCTGGTCTCGGCCGGCGGGCTTTTCTTTTGGTTCGACCCCAGCCGCATCGGGGGCGTGACGTTTTTATCCAGTGTTGAGAACAGTCGGGTGACTATCCCTCGGCTTTGTAGTTCTTCGCCTTCTTTTTGGCCTCCGCCTCTCCGTGTTGCTCGATCAGTTCCTTTGCCTGTTTAGGCGACACGTCGGTCTGTTCGGCCAGCCGGATCGCTTGCTCGTCCGTAACGGGCTTGCCTGTTTTGGGATCGGTCATTGAAGTGTCCTTGTCTGGTGAGACATTGCTGGTGATATCGCGATTCATTGCCATGGCTTTGCGCGAGTTCATTTTGCCGTAGCGGTGACACGCCATACGGTATTGCCGACATCATCCGCGATCAGCAGAGCGCCAGTCCTGTCGATCGCCAGACCGACAGGACGGCCTCGGGCTTCGTCCTTGCCATTGAGAAAACCGGTAACGAAGTCCTGGGCCATACCGTCGGGATGGCCGTCCTTGAAGGGGACGAAGACAACCTTGTAGCCGTTGAGTGCCGGGCGATCCCAACTCCCATGTTCGCCAACAAAGGCCCCGCCCTGGTAGGATTGCGGCAGCGCGCTTCCGGTGTAGAAAGTCAGACCCAAGGGCGCGACATGAGAACTCAGCGCATAGTCTGGTGCTATTGCCTTAGCCACAAGATCAGGGCGCTGCGGCATGACTCTTGGGTCGACGTGCTGGCCAAAGTAGCTGTATGGCCAGCCATAAAACGCACCGTCCTTGACCGAGGTCATATAGTCGGGCACCAGGTTTGGTCCGAGCTCGTCGCGCTCGTTGACGACGGTCCAGAGCGCACCGGTCTTAGGCTCCCACGATAGCCCGTTTGGATTGCGCAGCCCACTGGCAAAAATCCTGGACCGGCCCGAGGCCCTGTCTACTTCCCAGATTGCGGCGCGATCCTTTTCCGCCTGGATGCCATTCTCGGTGATGTTGCTGTTTGAGCCGACGCCGACATAGAGCAAAGTCCCGTCACGGCTGGCGACAAGGCTCTTCGTCCAGTGATGATTGATGGGGCCGCCGGGCAGGAGGGTCAGCACCGTCCCCGGATCCGAGATTTTTGTTTCGCCGGGCGTATAGGGATAGCGCATGATCGCGTCGGTGTTGGCAACGTAGAAGTCATTGCCCACCAAAGCCACGCCAAACGGCGAATTCAGGTGATCCAGAAAAACCGCCTTCGTCTCCGGTATCCCGTCGCCGTCCGCGTCCCGTAACACCGTTATCTGGTTGGTCGGCTTTGGCTCGCCTCCGCCGCCTGAGCTGGCAAGCGACTGCAGGAAGCCCATGATCAGGTCCTTCGGCCGCTTGACCGGCTCGCTTGCCGGCCCCTGCGACTCGATCACCAAGACATCTCCGTTAGGCAAGGTGTAAAGCGACCGTGGATGGGACAGGCCACTCGCCATGGCGTTGATCCGCAGGCCGGCTGGGACGGTCGGCCTCTCCTCTTTTGTCCATCCGACAACCTTGGCCAGGTTCACTGGCGGGATGAGATATTGTTGCGGTTCAGGCAATGTCGGATTGGGGCCGATCTGGGTGCTCGGGTCTGCGGCATCCTCGCTGCAGGCCGCAAGCGTCAGCGCTGTCGCGGCGATCAAAGCCAAACCAATGCGGCGCAGCGTGCCATGCCGCAACGTCAACGGGCGGTTCATGGGTGACCTGCGGTCGCGGTTGTCGCTGCGATGGAGCGGCCCGCGAATGCGGAAACGATCATCAAAAACACCACGACGGCCGACAGGATCATCCCCGTTGGCACCACTGACGTCCAGGCGTCACGGCTGTGGACGAACGCGTTGAGAAGGGAAAGCGCGAGTACCGCGATACTGCCGATCATATGGAGCCAACCCCTCGCGTCACGGCGAACCAAGCGGTTGGTGAAGTAGTCAAACAGACCGGCGAGCGCTGCTAAAAAGCCGAGAACCAAACCGAAGGCCAGAAGCCAGGCCGAGAAATCGGCCCACATCATCTCGGCCGTGCGCCAGTACGTGAGATCCGTCAGCAGGGCACCGCTGAAACACGCCATAGGGAAGGGGACCAGGAAAGCGTGTATCGGGTGGCGGTCAACAACGACGATAGGCGAATTGTCGATCTTACTGAGCATGGCGTCGATCCGGGCGTGAAGTAGGGACGTCAATCAACCCGCTCGGACGAGCGTGGTTCCCGATTGTTTTCACGCTTTGGCGAGCGCAGGCGAGCCAACGTCCGGAGCGTGTTCGAGGTCGTAGTTGAATCGACCAAACCAGGAAGGAACAGATTTCCAACCCGGACATTGACCGGGAGGCGCAGCCCGCGCTCAAACTCAAGGATTCCGGCATGGCAAAGCAAACAAAAAGAGCGGCTGCCTCGGTGGCCACCATTCACGACCAGAAACCACAGCGCGGGGAAGGCGGCGAACTGCACCAGACTGCGTCAGGCGCCACGCCGGTGATGACGACCGCGCAGGGCGGCCCCGTAGCCGATGATCAGAACTCGCTCAAGGTAGGTGCCCGCGGCCCGACCGTGATGGAAGACTTCCATTTCCGCGAAAAGATCTTCCACTTCGATCACGAGCGCATTCCGGAGCGCGTGGTCCATGCGCGTGGCTACGGCGCCCACGGTTATTTCGAAACCTATGAATCGCTGGCCAAGTACACCCGCGCCGACATCTTCCAGCGCGCAGGCGAAAAGACGCCGGCATTCGTGCGCTTTTCCACCGTCGCCGGCAACAAGGGCTCGGCTGATCTTGCCCGCGATGTCCGCGGCTTCGCGGTCAAGCTTTACACTCAGGAAGGCAACTGGGACATCGTCGGCAACAACATGCCGGTCTTCTTCATCCAGGACGCGATCAAGTTTCCTGACCTGATTCACGCGGCCAAGGCCGAGCCGAACAGCGACTTTCCGCAGGCGCAGACCGCTCACGACAATTTCTGGGACTTTATTTCGCTCACCCCGGAAAGCATGCACATGATCATGTGGGCCGTGTCCGACCGCGCCATCCCCCGGTCCTTGCGGTTCATGGAAGGGTTCGGCGTCCACACCTTCCGCCTGCTCAACGCCAAGGATGAATCAACCTTCGTGAAATTCCTCTGGAAGCCCAAGCTCGGCCTGCAGTCGGTCGCCTGGAACGAGGCGGTCAAGATCAACGGCGCCGATCCCGATTTCCATCGTCGCGATCTTTGGGACGCCGTCCAGGCAGGCAATTTCCCGGAATGGGAGTTGCGGCTGCAGCTGTTCGACCAGGCATTCGCCGACAGTTTTGACTTCGACATTCTGGACCCGACCAAACTCATTCCCGAAGAGGTGCTGCCGCCGATACCGGTCGGCCGTCTGGTGCTCGACCGCATGCCCGATAATTTCTTCGCGGAGACCGAGCAGGTTGCGTTCATGACGCAGAACGTTCCGCCCGGCGTGGACTTCTCGAACGATCCGCTGCTCCAGGGCCGGAACTTCTCTTACCTCGACACGCAGATCAAACGGCTGGGCAGTACCAATTTCACCCACATCCCGATCAACGCGCCGAAATGTCCATTTCACAATTTCCAGCAAGACGGTCACATGGCGATGCGCAACCCGGTCGGGCGCGCCAACTACCAACCCAATTCCTGGGAGGACGGCCCGCGCGAGTCGCCATCCAAGGGGTTCCGCTCCTTCGTCGAGGTCGAAACCGGACCGAAGGCGCGCCTGCGTTCGGAGACCTTTGCCGACCATTACAGCCAGGCACGCCAGTTCTACATAAGCCAGCAGCCTGTCGAACAAGGCCACATCGCCGCAGCGCTGACGTTTGAGTTGAGCAAGGTGCAAACCCCCGTTATCCGCGAGCGGATCGTATCCCATCTTCTCAACATCGATGACGGGATGGCGGGCAGGGTGGCGGATGCGCTGGGACTGAAAACCATGCCGAAGCCCGCCGATGCGGCGGTGCCGACGCGCAAGGACCTTCACGCGTCGGATGCGCTCAGCATCCTCAAGAATGGACCCGGGCGTTTCGAGGGCCGCAAGCTTGGCATATTGGTGACCGAAGGCACGGACGCCGGTATGCTCAATGGCCTGAAGCAGGCACTGACCAAGGCCGGGGCGACGTTCGACATCATTGCGCCGAAAGTCGGCGGCGCAAAGGCGAGCGACGGCAGCTGGATCGATGCGCAGCAGATGATCGCGGGCGCGCCGTCCGTTCTCTACGATGCGGTTGCGCTGTTGCCGGCAAAGACTGCAATGGCCGATCTGTTGAAGGAATCCACGGCCCGCGACTTCGTCGCCGATGCCTTCGCGCACTGCAAGTTCATCGGCTTCGTTGAGGGGGCGGCCCCGCTCCTCGACAAAGCCGGCATTGCAGGCGATGAGGGGGTCATCGCCCTGGTATCCGCCAAGGATATCTCAGGCTTCATGACCAAGCTTGGCGATCTGCGCTTCTGGGCGCGCGAGCCGAAGGTGAAGGCGGGCTGAATTCAGGACTGGGTCTGGCTCCGCTCACGACACTCCAAGAGCAGCCAGCGCCCCATCCAATAGCGGTGTAGCGAGCGGCCTCATTGGCCTCATCTCTGCCGTTCGGCGGCCTTCGCCATCCTTGACGAGCCCTTCAACGTGGGAAGCAAGCGCCTGCGCGGCCATGTTGCACGCCTCGGCCAAGCTACCGGCCGCGGTGACAACGCCAAGAAAGCCAGGGAAGCCCCGAAATCGCGTCCCTGCTCTTTATAGATCAGACCGATATAGTTGCGCACAGGTATACCTCCGACGTGGCCAGCGGCTCGCATTCGAAACAAACTGGACAGGTTTCCCTAACCAAATAGCAGGCGGCACGGCTTCTAATCGTTGGGTCTGAGTACCATGGCGCGCGGCGATGGACCAAGCAACGATACATGCCGACTTTGAAAGGCGAAGGGCTCGCGCTGCCCAATACCTACGCATGTCGACGGAGAGGCAAATCTACTCCATCAACAATCAAAGGGACGCGATCCGTAACTATGCAGAGGTCATGGGTTACGAGATCGTTGCCACGTATGAAGATCCCGGCCGAAGCGGGCTCAACATCTGGGGGCGCCCGGGTTTGACGCGGCTGATCGAAGATATTGAAAGCCGGCGGGCCGATTTCGAAACAGTCGTGGTCTATGACGTCAGCCGATGGGGGCGCTTTCAGAATACCGATGAAAGCGCCTCGTATGAATACCGGTGCCAAAGGGCAGGGGTGCGGATCGAGTTCTGCGCCGAGCTGTTCGTCAACGACGGGAGCATCGGGTCTGACGTACTGAAGGCCATCAAGCGCAGCATGGCCGCGGAGTACAGCCGCATGCTGTCGAACAGGGTCTTTGCCGGTCAAAGCCGCATAATCAAACTGGGTTTCAGCGGCGGTGGCCCCGCCGGATACGGCTACAGGCGCCTTCTTATTGACGGCTCGGGAAATCCCAAGGCAATGCTTTATCGCGACGAGCGAAAAGGTCTGGCCAGTGACCGCGTCATCCTTGTCCCTGGGCCTAAGAGTGAGATTTCGACTGTCCGATGGATATTCAACCAGTTCGTGAAAAAGGAAAAAACGGAAGTCGAAATTGCGTCTGCTTTAAACGCGCGCGGCCTGGTCACGGAGCTTGGCCGGCCATGGACCAGAGCGTGCGTAAGCTCGATCCTGGCCAGCGAGAAATATATCGGCAACAGTGTATGGAACCGGATATCCCATAGGCTCTTGCAAAACCGGGTGCGAAATCCGCCCAGCGCGTTTGTTCGCGCTGACGATGTCATCGAGCCGCTCGTAACCCGGGCGCTGTTTGATCGAGCGCAAGCCATCAAGACTGCGCGCACTTACGTCAGACCCGATGAGGAGTTGCTGGCCGATCTTACCAGGCTTCTGAAAGAGCGGGGGAAGCTGTCCAGCCCAATCATTGACGCGGCCCCCGGCTGTCATTCGGCCAACATTTACTGGCACCGATTTGGAAGCATGAAGGCCGCCTACAAGTTGATCGGATATGATGCGTCGGCGAATTTTCGAAAACTGGACATCCGCAACGGGCTCGATCGGATCCGGCAGGAAACAATCGACAACTTGATATCGGACATCGGCAGGGTCGGTGGCTCCGCGCGGTACGATCCCCGAACAAAGCTTATGCTTGTCAATGAGGAATTCTCCGTCGCGATTTGGATTGCGCAATATCGGATTATCGTCACCGGTTATCCACGCTGGCCATTCTGGAAGCGGGGTCTCGTTGGGCCGGACGTGACGATCTTGATCAGAATGGAGTCCGATCATCAGACTGTTCGTGACTTCCTGATCGCGCCCGCTCATGAGGCGCAGTCTGCTCTTCGCATGCTCAAGGCAGGCAATGGCGTGCGCCTCGATGCCTTCCTCTTCGCTTCGCTGGATCCTGTGGTGGAGATGGCGAGACGAGAACCGATTCCGGCAAGTGTATGAGAACGACAAAGGCCGAGCTTCGACGCTTCGTCACAAACAACCGGCATGCCATTCGGCTGACGGAGGATTTGCAGGCCCCAATGAACCCGCTGCGTGGCCCCGGGTTGTTGCGGACCTACAAGCGCCAATTCGACAATATGCAGGAATTCATCAGGGAAGGCGACGCGGTACAACACCAGATGGAAAGTGTCGTCGATGCCTTTGGTCAAATTCTGCGCATCGCTGCATTTCGAATGTTGCTTCAAGCGGATGGTTTCGTAACGCTTCCTTCAATCTTGGCGCAAGCTTCGCCAGACGCCGGAGCGAAAGCCGATATCTCCGAAGACCAGGCGACTCCCTTGCCGCCGGTCGCCGAGCCGCGGCTTGTCGGAGGCATCTGCCTCGACGTTCTCGACATGCTGAATGATTTCGGTGCCCCCTTGAAGATTTTCGGCTTGTTAAGAGAGGTCGTGCCGAGCCGGCAGCTTGAAATTGTCCGGCTAATGCTCGCGATGGACCGCGTCCAATTTCGAGTAGCGAGGGTCTTGATCGAGCTTACACCACGGCCGCAACTCACCAATCCCTCGGCTCATAGAAAAAGATACGAGGGTGTCTCCGCGTCGCAAATGGCTGAGATGGAAACCGATCTTGCCAAGGTCTGCGATGAGTATCTGAGCGCTGCCAGCGCCCACGGCGCAAGAATGCTGAACCTGATCGCCGTCACGAGTTATTTTGACCGGTTGCTGAACAACCCCAAGCTCGTGCGGTATCTAGCGCGCAATTTCGTCGAGCAGCTTGAGGTGTTTCAGAAGTTGCTCGACTTCCGGGAGGCTCGATACAAGAAACGTGCGCCTACCGCTTGAACACACGGGTGCAGGACCACTCAACTGTAGAACGGTCGAATTGAATCGCGCGCCCGCCCTCGGCAGCGAATGTCCCGATTTACGATTGCAGGTCGCCATCCGAATCTTCGCCCGCAACGCGGTGATGCTTGCAGCAATCGAAACAGGCCCTGGCCTCTCGGCGAGCAGAAGCTTTAGCGCGGCGGCGATCCGAGGTAACGTTTTTTCCCGCCACGGGCGGCTCGGTTTCCGGTGCCGCAGGGTTGCTTCGCGTTATGCTGCCGACGCCAAGGCCTTCTCAACGGGCAGCAAACCATATTGAGCATCCTCCAGGCTCAGGCCTCGAACGACGTTGGTTTGTGGACTGGATTTTAGGATTTCGAGGGTGAAATTGGCGGAGAGCCGACCAAGATGAAATTGCCCATGACCGAGATTTTCCGGCGCTAGGGGGCCGAGTGGATGCTTGTGCATCGCCATGCCGATCCTGCCGCAACGCCAACAAGGAGGGGCTGCTAGGGACGGCAGTGGAGGAAGCGCGCGAAGCTCGTGAATCGAGCTTAATCGCGAGCAGCAAAGAGGCGCATGGCAAGCACCGTGATCACGGCACTGATCACGATCCATGCGCGGACGTCTTTGTCATCGGCTGTCCCGCGGGTCGGAGCAAGTCCGATGTTCACCGGCGAATGCTGCGCGTTGGCAACTGATTGGGATCCACTATCGGCTGTAGCCACGACCCGCGCAAGGTCCTTGCGGCTGCCGCGCCGCACGGAATAGGCCCGCGTGATCTCAGCCCCGAAGAGGAAGATCTGCGCCGAGTAATAGACCCACAACAGCACGACCATCAGAGCTCCCGCGGCGCCATATGAGGTCGCGATCGATGCGGTCCCGATGTACCAGCCGATCAGTGATTTTCCGATTGTGAAAAGCAGCGTTGTGACGACCGAGCCAACGGCGACATCGCGCCATTTGAGCGACCGGTCCGGCAATATCTTGTAGATCGCGGCGAAGAGAAGGGCGATCAGCACAAAGGAAACGATGGTGTTGATGATACTTACAATCGTTTCGCCAAACGGCAGGTGCGCATTGATAATGTCGCCGAGTGCCGAGATCGCGGTGCTTGCTGCGAGCGATACGAGAAGCAGGAAACCCAGCGCCGCGACGAGGCCAAGACTGGCTGCCCGCGCCCGCACCAGACGCGAAAAGGTGACGCCATTCGGCTTCACCTTCCAAATTTCGTTCAGCGATTGCTGCATTTCTCCGAACACACCGGAGGCGGTGATGGACAGGGTCACCAGCCCGACCGCCGTGGCGAGCGTGCCGGACCATCGCTGCGAAGCGGTTTCCAGCGTTGCTTTCAAAAGGTCGGCACTCTGCGGGCCCATCACGCCGGAGATCTCGGCTGACAGAGCAAGGCGTGCCGCATCATCGCCCACGACAAGGCCGGCAATCGCGACCACGATGATGAGAATCGGCGCGAGCGACGTCGTTGCGTAAAATGCCATCGCTGCACCGTGGCTTAAAGCATTGTCGGTGATGTAGCCGGTAACGCTTTCCCGAAGCAGAACCCAACTTTCATGAACCCTGCGTGGCATTTTTTCACCGTTCAGCTCAACGCCAGGCCGGTGGGAAAGTACCTCGCCCGCCCTTTTTTCACCAGGGAGTCAAGCCGGAGAACCAGGCCCCGTTCCCCTTTCAATCAATCCGTATCGGGCCCGATGGTTCCCAAGACTTGGGCTTTGCTGTCACCACCGGCGTTTAGAAATGTCTGGTGCTGGGAACGAGAAGTCTTCGACAGCGTTGCTTCGTGCGGCCGATTGGGCCGCGCGCACGGAGGCAATCGTCATGGGCTTGGGCACCATTCTCATCATCATTCTGGTTGTGGCATTGCTGGGAGGCTTCAGTGGCCTCGGCGGTGGACCGTTCTATGGCACCGGCTATTACGGCGGCGGCGGCCTAGGGCTGGTTTTGATCATCGTGATCATACTTGTCGTCCTGGGGCGGATTTAGATGTCACTCACCGCTTTCGCTCTTAACTGCACCCTGAAGACATCGGCTGATTCCGAGAAATCGTCCACGGACAGACTTCTTGGAGACTTGATGGCAGCGATGGTGCCGCACGGCGTCAAGGGCGAAATCAGCCGAGCATTGGATTACGACGTCAAACCTGGTGTCCTTTCAGATATGGGAGATGGCGACGATTGGCCCGAGCTTCGCAAGAAGATTGTCGGCGCCGATATCTTCATTCTCGGGCTGCCCATCTGGATGGGGCAGCCGTCAAGCGTGGCCAAACGGATGCTTGAACGCATGGACGCATTCTTGTCGGAAACCGATGCCAAGGGCCGGATGCCAGCCGCCGGGAAGGTTGCACTCGTCGCTATTGTTGGCAACGAGGATGGTGCTCATCATTGTCACGCCGAGTGTTTCCAGGCACTCAACGATGTCGGGTTCACTATTCCGGCAAACTCTGGCATTTACTGGGTTGGCGAGGCGATGGGCGACGTCAATTATATAGACCTCCCCGCAGCGCCCGAGGCGGTTGTCGGCATGATCGAGATGGCGGCTTCAAATGCCGCCCATCTGGCCAAACTTCTGAAAGTGAAACACTACCCGGGCCTGGCTGGATAGAGCGTTCTGTTAAACAAGGCTCGGGGATTGAGGCCAGCACCAAAACAGGCGATCCGGCTGGACACGTCGAGCGGGGCAGCGATTTCCCCTCTCAAGACACGGTTCCTGGTTTCGGCTTCCTCTACAGGCCATTGGAGGACCGGTGCCTTCACGAGATAGCCGTCGATGTGGCACGCTCCGGCGTTTCCGCGCGTCACGAAATACCGACCGCAGCGTCACTCGGAGCTAGAAACCTCCCATCCATGGATGCGTTGGCGCGGTTGAAATCCAAAAGTCTGCCGGCTTGCGGCGACGGCTACATGTTGCTCGCCGGCCTGATCGGCGGCTGCGGGCAATGACAGGCCAAAGATCGCCACTCTTTGGGAAAAGACCGACGCAGCCTGGTGGGACGATGCTGACGATCCAGAAATTCGCCTGATAACGGTGGCCCCTGACGAAGGCGAATTGTGGGACAGTCCAGGGCTGGTCGTCGCTACCGCGAAGATGGTGTTCGCCGCTGTCACCGGTGCCAGGCCGAATGTGGGCGACAACGCAAAAGTTGACCTCTGAAAAAGCCGAGCCCCCCTGTCGGATTGACGGAGAAAAAGATGCGCGATCCCGCGACGAGGTACACCAGCACACCGTTCAAGGAACAGCGCCAGGAATGGCCAGCGCTTCAACGCGACATGGACCCCGTCCCGGACTGTGGTGAGACCAGCTATCTCGGCTCTAACCGTTTGGCAGGCCGCAAGGCTCTGGTGACGGGCGGCGATTCCGGTATCGGACGCGCCGCCGTGATTGCCTTCGCTCGCGAAGGGGCGGACGTAGCGATCAATTACTTTCCCAGTGAAGAGCCCGATGCACAGGATGTGGCAGAACTGGTCCGCGCGGGGGCGCAAGGCAATCCTCATTCCCTGGATTGGATTAGCGGTTTTCCTTTGTCTCGCCGCAACTTTGTTCGCATCCCTGACTGCCGATTTCGCGTCGCCAACTGCCTTCTTAGCCTTGCCTTTGGCGCCCTGCGCCTCGATTTAGGCGCACGACGGTCAGACGCTTGGCTGATCGTGCTCCCCATGGATACTTCCTTATGTGGGCGGGTGTTGCGAGCGAGGCCGCATTCGTCGCAGTCCGGAGATCAACACCCGGCCACCGATGCGAACCCTGCCGTGCGCCAGAGACGAAACTACCTTTGGACTGTAGTGAGGCGGTCAGCATTTCCAGCTTGAAGCCCCACGATCGCTTTGCCATGGGGAAACCTTCTGTGCGCCCCGCCAAACACCTCCGACAGAATACATCAAAATTAAATGCCAGCCCTGGACTCCAGATGGTAAGCGCTGAATTGGGGGCTCTCTGGGGAGGAGACGCGTTCAAATGGAAGTTAAAGAGCTGCTTGAAAAACTGTCGTCTGCATTGCAGCGCCGACGCGCCACCGCTTCACCAAAACCTGCCAATCCGCTGCGGAAATCGCTCGGTGAAATCCCGTCAAGACCAAGACAAGTTCCACCCTATCGATCACCAAGACGGCGCTCCCTCTGATGAAAGCGGGTGCGGCGATCATCAACACCGCCTCCGTGAATTCGTTCAATCCTGGCGAGGAATTACTCGACTACGCAACGACGAAAGGCGGCATTGCGATATTCACCAAAGGCCTGGCGAAGCAGTTGGCAAAACAAGGCATACGGGTCGACGCCGTCGCCCCTGGGCCAGTCTGGACGCCGTTGCAGGTTGCCGGTGGTCAGTTGCCCGGCAAATTGAACGAGTTCGGTCAAGATACCCCCATGGGGCGCGCCGGCCAGCCGGCGGAGCTTGCGCCGCTATTCGTCCTGCTGGCTTCCGGTGAAATCACATACACCGATGGCAGTGTCTTCGGCGCCAATGGCGGGACAGGCGCAATCTGAAGGAAGCGGGGCCTGCGCAATGCACTAGCGCAGCAAACCCTCGTCCTCGAAATCGTCCCAACCTTCCAATCTTGGCCGCGAGCCCTCATCCTTTCGGGGTCTTCTCCCCTGCATATCTTTGTGCTTGCCCTTACCGGCACGCGTCAGCGCGGCCTTCCCCGCGCCCCGGCGCCTGTTTTCAGCAACCTCCACCGCATCCTGCTCTCGCCACACCGTCGACAGATCACGATCGAGCACATCCTCGATGTATCGCGGATCGAAAACATGGAAGGTGACGGCCTTGGAGCGACCGCGCATCTTGACGGTGCGGGTGCCGATGCTTTGTAACCGGCCGTCCTTGAGCCACTTGTGACGCTCGCGCGTTAAGATGGTCAGGATATCTTCTGCCTCGCGTGGAAGCACGGGCAGGTCTTCGATGCCTTGCAGCGTCTTGGAAATGGTGACCGAAGCGATTTCGAACGCCTCTGCCTCGCCTTCCGGCATTTGCAAGACAATGCGACCAGTCTCCGCCTTGAGGTGGGTGCGCACTGCCCATGGCAATCGTGCACGCAATTCGCGCTCGATGCCTTTGGCGCGAACCGCGGACCCCAAGGTGGCCGCGGGCGCAAGCGGCCATT
Organism: Mesorhizobium sp. INR15; assembly: GCF_015500075.1. Taxonomy (NCBI): domain Bacteria; kingdom Pseudomonadati; phylum Pseudomonadota; class Alphaproteobacteria; order Hyphomicrobiales; family Phyllobacteriaceae; genus Mesorhizobium; species Mesorhizobium sp. INR15. Next base: position 2,793,388 of record NZ_CP045496.1, read on the forward strand.
CCGTCATCAAAGAAGGGGAGGAGGTCTTTTCGCCTTTACTGGCGGTCGTCCGGTTCAGTGTTCGTTTCCGGACGATGCCGATAAGCTTGGCTCCCGCTCGCGCTAAAGCTTCTGCCGGGGACTTGCGCTTTCCAAAATTCTTTGGCTCGCTTGATTTCATGCAGACTTTACCATTTTCCGGCTCTGTTTGATTCAGCTCTCAATACGCGAATGTCAAATGACAGCAGCGCGGGGGAAGGCACGCAATGAGCCATCCGACCTACAGACAAATAGGTCAGCGGCAGCTGTTCTAAAGAGGGTGGTGTCGGGTTCCGTTGTGCAGGAGGGCCCGTTGATCATCAAGACGATATGTGCCGCGTTTCAAGTAAGGGTGGCGTGGTGATAGCAAGGGCTGGCGCATTGACATAAGCGATCCTCGCTCTGTCTGGCCTTGTCGTCCTTGGTGCCAGTTCAACAGCTCGTGCCAGCGCTATTCCACTCCAAGGGCATTGAAAGCGTGGCCCAGAAAATCCGGACTGGCTTGGACAGTTAGGATTGCGCTGGATCAAATTCTCTGGCGCCGCTACGCAAGTATTCCGCCAATCGCCAGGGGCGTGATCGCCACGGCAAATACAGGTGCCAACAACCAGCGCGCCTGGCTAATGCTCTTGTCCATAAACGTCTCCCAGGATTGCACCGAACAACAGAACGAAGCGTGCCTTATTCCTCCCTGGAGCCAAGGCTGAGACCATTGCTTAATCAGGTCAGACCTTGGTCCCAACGCAGGCCCGACTGATGTTTCACAGCATGAACGTTTCGGATTCGGCCACGGTCTACGAAAACTAGCCGTGGGTGCGTCCGGAGCCTTTGCCGAAATGGCGATGGCTCCGGGCAAGTGAATTTAACGTGCCGGCCCCAACAGGCTCTGGTCGAAGCTGGAACCTCGCCTTACCCCGGAAGTTGGGGGGAATGCGGCGCAGTCCTTCCCTGGGTAGCGCCGCCGGCCAAGAGCGGTCTAGCGGCATCACAAACGCAAGCTGAAAACTCGTTGCGAGGGCCTGGGCTTAATTGTCCAAGCGTGATGAACCCCACCTTTCTGGTGCCCCAGAGAGTTCCATTCCAACAATGTCCAAAAGCCTTCATAAATTCTGAGCGAATTTTGGCGATCGGCCCCTTGGTCCAATGCGGAGCATTAATCTGAATGAGCGTCGCAAGCGGGCTTTGTAGATGGACGAATTGTGCTTGAGTGCATATGGCCGGCGTCAACTGGTAGTTTCTGCTGAGAATGCACGTCAGGCACGTGGCATCGAACAAGAAGTGGTCCGCCACACCGCTGATGCGCCGCCTGGTGTGGTGGAGCAGCTTTCTGGCGGCCGATCTCGAAATGAGGTAGCCGGCAGTGCCGGAATGGGAGCCGACCAGCCGGGCAACTGCGTATCCATTGCCGATCTCGATCTGCCGATTGCCGATCCTCGTTTTCTCGAAAAACGTCTCAAGTTTGACAATATCAGCATCGACCGGAACCCAAGAATAATCGGAGAGAAATCGGCCGGCATCGCTGCTGAATACGGCGTCGTCTTCGAAGACTGTGCCATATTGATCTGCTCCATCGGCAATGATCTGCCAGCATTTTCGGTGGCTTAGAGAGCAGGCAATTTGCGACTTGGTGAGATGCGGCGAAGCAGGGAGCGGAAACTCGTGAGAGGCATCAACTGCCGATACTCGCTCGAACGCGACCCCGATCTTAGCGAATTCGGAGGTTATATGAGCCAACCGGTCGACTGACCGGTCGAGATTTATCACCAGGCAATTCACGGCTTCCCCTCAATTTATGGCACGTCGCCTGTGCCGGTGCCTCCTTAGCTGATCCTAATACAATTCGAAAGGGAGAAGCGGCCGGACTGCCGGTAGCCGACGACGACGCTGGCTGCGGCGTCTGCCATCGGTGTCTCGGCGAAGTGGATTGTATTCGAGGTGCTGGTGCGGCGGTTCAGGTCGGCGCCGGTGGAATGACTGTGTTCCGGTAACACTGGCGGCGCAGTTGTCTGACCGAGAAGGTGCCTAAGCCAGAGGCCGCAACCGACGCCAGGCTCTCATGATGCCGCCTTTGGGGATATTCCGGTGTGTATAGCGATCCCGGACATGTGTCAGGCGCTTCAGGTCATGGTTGCGCATATACGCGTCGACACGCTTTTCGAATAACTCGTCGGCATAGTCTGGATAGCGTTCCGAGGCTGCGTTGTGCTCATTGTAGATCGGCGCGCGAAAGACAGATGTCTTTGCCAGATAACACTGATCGGAGAAGCCGTAACCGATGAAGAATTCACCCTGCCGATCGAAACTCTCGGCTCTTGCAGCTCTGGCTCGTTTGTTCCAACACAGGTTGGCGACTACGAAATCGCTTCTGCTTTCCATAAGTTCGATCGCGGATGCCACCCACTGGTGACGACGCCTCGGATATGAGTCGCTGGCGAAATGAAGTAGGTAATCAGCCGTGCAGGCCTTGAGGCCAACTAGGGTCAGGACCCATTAATTTGTTGAATTGAAGAGTATTCGATGATTCAAGGTGGCAGGAGGTGCTGCCTTGAATGATTTGCTGATGTTGACGCCGGAGCAGATGCGGCGGATCGAACCCTATTTTCCTCTGTCGCATGGTGTGCCGCGAGTGGATGATCGCCGGGTGCTGAGCGGCATCCTGTTCGTGATCCGCAATGGCCTTCGCTGGCGGGATGCTCCTGCCAGTTACGCTCCGCACAAGACCATCTACAACCGCTTCATCCGCTGGAGCCGGCTGGGTGTGTTCAACCGCATCCTGGCCGAACTGGCGGCGCGGGGCGGCAAGACGGACAATCTGATGATCGATGCCACCCATCTGAAGGCGCACCGCACCGCCGCCAGTCTGCTCAAAAAGGGGCTCTACCCCGATGTATCGGACGCAGCCGAGGCGGACTGACTACCAAGCTGCAAGTGGTCTGCGACGGCAAGGGACGCCCATTGCTGCTGCATTTGAGTGAAGGGCAGGCCAATGATCACAAGACCGCTGCCGCAGTGATCGAAACCTTGCCTCAAGCCAACTCCCTGCTGGCCGACCGAGCTTACAGTTCCGCCGCCTTCCGACAGGCGCTCGTCGAGCGCGGCATTACGCCTTGCATTCCACCGCATGCCAGCCACCGCATCCAGCACGCCTACGATCCGGTCCTCTACCGCCAGCGCCACAGGATCGAAAACCTGTTCGCACGCCTCAAGGACTGGCGGCGCATCCACACCAGATACGACCGATGTGCTCATACCTTCCTGTCGGCAATCGCCTTCGCTGCTGTCTTCATCTTCTGGATCAATGAGTCCTGACCCTAGTCTAGTTCGCTGATCGAGTAGCGATAGCCTCGGCCGAAAGATGATTTTTCAATCTGGAAAAACTCCAGGGCCGCCGCTGCGTGATCCTCGGTAAACAGGTACTCGTCGAGGTCGCCGCGAGCGATTGCCGACTTTGCGGCTTCTTCGACTGGCCCGCGTGCCTTTACATTGTTGATGATCAGCCGGCGCCTGGAAAAATCGTGGGCGCAGCGATCCACGACGGTTCGCAGATATCCCCTGCCGAGAACGATCTCCCAATCGTTCTCGTAACATTTGGTTTCGAAGTCGACAGTCGGGATCATCTCTGTCCTCAAGCAATATTGGCGCACTTGCTCCGCTCGGCGGGGCTTTTTCCATTTGTGGAACTAAACCATGCCTTGTGCGTATTGCTAGTGGTGGTCGCAACCCCTAGCCGTGTTTCGAACACCAAAGTGCCCGTCACCTTCCCTCAAGGTGGCGGGCTTCGCAGCATCTGCTCAGCCCGACGATTTCTGGCTCGGTATCATGCCGTCCAAACCTGCTTCGGTCCACCGGCACATACATGTTTGGCCACGTCGCAGGCAGACCGGGTGTGGCGAGGGCGGCACCTAAAGCCGCGTATTTTTGCTCGGTGCCGACCTACAACCCGACATCAAGGTCAGCACGATCAGCTGTCGTCGACGATCCGCCCGGCGACGCCACCCAGGAACTGGTTCCAGATATAGTCGCGCAGCAAGTCGCGGTGCTCGGCCGTGCGCTGGTGGCGTGTCTTGAGCGCGGCATAGGAAGCGCCGCCCAAGTGGAAAAGCGCGCCATCGAACAGTTCATGCTCACCCGTCGCGCTACCCAGCACAAGGTGAACTGGTTCAGCGGTTGCAGTGGCGATATCGCCCGCGCCCAGCCGCGAAAACAGAGGTCGCCAGTTGCCGCCTCCGGTGTCGAGGCCAAGTTCCATGCGCGGCCCGAAGTCGAGCGTCATCCCGTCGACCGCCGCGAACCGGAAGAAGCACAGGCCGCCCCACAGGTGCCATCCGGCTTCGTTCTCGGCCGGCTTGAACAGGTAGTTCTCATTTGCCGCGAGCTTCAGCCCATAAACCGCCTTGCCTTCCATCCGCGCCGGAATGTCCAGTGGCGCCACCGGAAAGCAATCGTGGTCGATAAAGCCGAACAGCTCCGGCCGAAGGTGCCGGACGATGTTGTGGAACACCCAGGTCAGCGCCGTTCCATGCGAGCGCGACCAGTGCCGCTCGCGCCGGCTGGGCAGGCCGAAATAGGGCACGCCCCTGACCGAGCAGATATGCTCGATAAACTTCCTGGCCGCCTCGTCGGATGAATTGTCGACCACCACCAGCGACAAGCCCGGCGGATGCAGCTGCCATGCCTTGGTCAGTGCATCGATCACCCAGGGCGTGTTGAACGCGATGGTGAAGCAGAAGCGGGACGAACCCGACTTTTTCAGCAGGCGCGAAAACTCCCGCCCCCGGCTGGCGCCCTTGGCTTGAAAGAACAGGTAGGACAACCTGTTGCGGATCGACTTCACCTTGCCGACCAGGGGAGAGCGGCTAATGGCGTCGATTGGTTTCTTCAGAATCTTCATCGAAACTCGCCGAGGCGCGGCTTCGGTCATCGAGGCCGCCATTCTCTCAGGCCTTATCGAGGTTGGTTTGTCAATTATCCCGGGGATGCCTCGCCGTGCTGGCCGCAACGGACCCGCCGGTACGACGGGATACGCCATGCGCGCCGAATTGCCCGTTCAACACCTACTATTCATTGCCCGCGCTAAAGAGATCGCCATCAACGTCCGAGAAACCATGACTCATATCGTGAGCCCTTGTGCCCCCGTTCCGCCGCATTACAGCCGCACGTGGCAAGCCATAGGGATACAGGCCTTCAACGGAGACCTCACATGAACTTGCATAAAGCCATTGCCGCCGTGATGATGACCACCGCTCTCGTGGGTTGTGCGCAGACCGAGGGGCAGCAGAGAGCCGGAACGGGCGCACTCATCGGCGGTGCGGGTGGCGCGCTGGTTGGGCAGGCCATCGGCGGAAACACCGAGAGCACTCTGATTGGGGCCGCTGGTGGCGCGCTTCTGGGCGCCGCCGTGGGCAGCGCGACGACACCGGACCGGCGCAGCAACCAGCTCTGTCGCTACCAGGACCGTCGCGGACGCATCTACACCGCGCCATGCGACGACCGATATTACGACGGCAACTACTGAGCATACTGACGGGGCGTGGAGCGTGGAGCGTCGCACGCCTCCGCGCCCCCCCATTTATGCTTGACGCCAAGAGATGGGTTAGGCCCGCATCTCGGCATGTTGCCTGACATCCGGCAGCGTCAGCTCCGGACGCTCGTCGGCATGCTAGAGCGCCTGAACGAAAACCTTGATAGGCTGGTAACCGAAGAGGTGGAGCGAGGCGCCTGCGGAATGGTGGCGACGTGCCCCAAGCCACCGACGGTCCGTTTGCGGGCATCCCTTACAAAACTTGAGGGCTCTATTTCAATGCGTTGTTGAGCAAGTTCGCAAGACGTGCAGCCGCAATGCTTGCTTGTGATTGCGCCAATGTTTTCGCGTCGTCGACATAGCTCTGTGGCACTGCATAAGGCCCCTTATCTTCCTTGATGTCGGACGTGTAGACGTATTGGCGCGCCAGATCGTAGCTCTCGTGGAACCAGGCGCCAGGATCCGATACGGCCGAGCGGATGGGATCCGGAGGAGGAAGCGAGGCGATGGCTGCAATGGCCTCCGCCGGCGTTGCGGTCTCGCCCAACAGCGAATCCCAAAAGGCATGAAGTTTGACTTTTGGGCGCTCCTGCCGGCGTAATCTCGATCAGGTTGCCGCCCTGATCTCCATGAAGGGCTTGCGATTGACGCTCCGCGGCGTGCAGAGGTTGGTGAGCATCACCCACGAGGTGGATAAGCCAGACCAGGTCGTAAGACTTGATGTAAGGCGCGGCGCTCGAGGCGAGCGTGTCGCTGAAATTGCGGATCACGGCCTCCGCGTTGATCGGCGGCGTATTTGGCGTTGGTGTGTTATCTGTCGAAAACTCAATATCCTTGTAGTGCCAGTAGCGGTGCATCAGCATATCGGAATAGCCGATGTTGAGGCCTGCCCCAGGCACGAGCGAGCTTTCGCCTTCATTCGTATAGCCGCTCGCGGGCTTCTTGATGTCATCCGCCCATGTCGCGGCATGCACAATGGCCCAATACGCAGCTTGGCTATCCCTCGTCGCCCCCCGCGATCCACGAGGGGTAGTAAGGGTTCATCATGATCAGTGCGTTGACTTTTGCCCTGACCGGGGGATCTAGCAGCGGATAGGCGGCCGCCGCGATCTCCATGTGTCCCTTGTCCCACCAGGCAAGGGCGGGGGGCGCTTGAACAAGTATCGAAAGAAGTGATCCGGCAAAGATTGCGCTGCGCATGATGTCTCTAAATGCTCCCAAGAGATCAGAACTATCTAGAAATTTTACCAATACCGTACAATCATTCCGCCAAGCTGGATCAAAAAAGATAACTGTACTCGCCCTGCCGCAACGCGCTGAAGACAAGTTCGCATTTTGTAGCAGTCGGGCCCGCCGCGGCGTTGGCAATTCAGCCGTCTCTGGCATCGAACACTCCGTTGAGTGGCCGAAAGGGCGGAATCTCGTATTGCCAAGACAGCACGTTCGTTTGCAGTGACGGGTCGGTGCGTGCCGGCAAGAACAACTGCACCACCTACGAGGGTAGTGGATCAAGCCAGGCGCTGGGCGCGATGGATAGCGGGAATGCGGATATGGCGCCAGCCCAAGACCGGGGCGAATGCCCGTACCGATCCGGTCGTTTCTGCATTGGACCACGTAACAGACATTTTCGAATTACCGACCGCAGGACCGAGAGCTATCTACGCAAATGGAACAGCTATTGGCCCGCGAGGGATAGGTTCGAGACTGGCATGCCGAGATGGTCAGAAGGCACGGGTCGAGTTCGGCGATCATGCTGGCGGCCTGTCCCGTATGTGAGGCAATTTAACAACTGAGGGCCGCGAGCGTCTTGACAAAAAAGGAATATATTCTTATCTTCTAGCCTGCCCAGTCGGAGAGAAGCAGCGGTTGCAGCCTTGGTACGTGGAATTGCAAGTCCATCCGATCCACTGGCTTGGCTGTCTGGCAGTGCAGAGGATCATAAAGTGCACGACTTGATCGATTTCTTCCACACGAACGCGACACTCGTGGCTGCCGACCCCGTCGCCTTCGCCACCATTGCTATCTTATTTGGGAGTGGGGGCTTTTGGGTGGGGCGGTATTTCTTGACCGAGCGCATCGCCAATCTCGAGAGCCGTATAGTGCGGCGCGATGATGAGATTGAAGATCTCAAATCCTCGCGTTCTGCAAAAAAACTTGAGCCTCCAATGGTGCCGATCATAGGCACCACTGCGATCGGCGGAAACGACAGACCCATCCCGCCTGGCAGCTCGCCTGGTCGGCGAATTCCCAGCAATCAATCGGGCCTGCCGCATCGGCAAACGGTTTGAATCAATTGAGGCCAATGGGCAACAGCGCGCATAAGGAGGTAGGCCTGGCTATGATGACAGGGCAAATTGCGGTCGCTGGGAATAGTATTACTGTTGTGACCGATGCAATCAACATCAATGTTATACTTGGCAGGGGTGATCGGGGCGGCGGTGTTTTCGTCGTGTTCTCTCATGCCAGATAGATAAACAATATCAACGATTGCGCGATGCAGTGTGTAAAAATCGCACACGGGAGATCTGCTACTTTAATCTTCCGTTCCCACGCCAGAGGCGCCGACAGCCCTATTCGACCCTCTTTTGCCGACGATATTGACCGTTCGAATGCTTCATGCTCGCGTCGGTGAAGAATGGCGACATCATCTTGGGCTCATCGAGGGCACCGGCCAAAGCTGCGCCAGCCAATACGGTCGCTGCCAGTGCTCCCAAGCACACGTTTTTGATGTTCATGGAAATCATCTCTTGCCTAGAGCAAAATCCGAGCGAATAGAATCGATAGGGGTTTCGTGGGGATTGGAAATCTGATTCAGCATATCTGCTGGATTAGGAGGCCGGCGTGGCATGGCGAAATCCTTATCCGAAGACTTGCGGGCTCGCGTGGTCGCAGCGGTTGATGGCGGCCTGTCGCGACGGGCGGCAGCGGCGCGATTTGGCGTGGCGGCGGCAAGCGCGGTGCGTTGGGTCCGGGAATGGCGCGCGAGCGGATCCACCTGCGCAAAGCCGCAGGGCGGCGACAGGCGGTCCCACCGCGTCGAAGCGTATCGCGACATCCTTCTGGCGGCGATCGAGAGGCGGGTGGACATCACGCTGGTCGAACTCGCCGAGTTGCTGCGACAAGAGCATGGCGCGTCGTTTGCGACGAGCACGATCTGGCGCTTTCTCGATCGTCACTCCATGACCTTCAAAAAAAACGGCGCACGCCAGCGAGCAGGAGCGACCAGACGTAGCCGCGCGACGAAACGCGTGGTTCGACGCCCAGCCCGATCTTGATCCCGAGCATCTGGTCTTCATCGACGAGACCGGAGCCTCGACAAAGATGGCTCGACTGCGGGGGCGCACGAAGCGCGGGATGCGGTGCCGATCGCCAATCCCGCATGGCCATTGGAAGACGACGACGTTCACCGGCGCCCTGCGCCTCACTGGCATGACCGCGCCAATGGTCCTGGACGGCCCGATGACGGGCGAATGGTTCGTCGCCTATGTCGAGCAGGTTCTCGTGCCGACGCTGCGGCCCGACGATGTCGTGATCCTCGACAACCTGCCGGCGCACAAAAGCGCAGCCGCCCGTGAGGCGATCGAAGCGACCGGCGCAAGGATGATGTTCCTCCCGCCCTACTCTCCTGACTTCAACCCGATCGAGAACGCCTTTTCCAAGCTGAAATCGATCCTACGCAAAGCCGCCGCACGAACCGTCGCGGAATTGTGGGATACCATCAGCGCCGCACTGCCATGCTTCACACCAACAGAGTGCGCCAACTACTTCGCCGCAACAGGATATGAGCCGGAATGATCAGATTCTGCTCTAGTTGTTTCCCTGGCCCTTGAGCGGGCCATGGTATCACCGCCACTTTCCTCGAAGGAACCCTCCTTACGAATCCGTAAGTCGTCGATCCGCGCACCGCCAGCTAACCTTAACCTTCGGCGGCAAACGGCACTTTGCTGCCCGGTGGGCCTCCACCTGCCGAAACCAATGGCCCGCTGCCTGCGCAATCTGCCCGGTAGCGGGCTGTCGGGCTTAATCGAGCGCAAAGGGTTAGGGACACGGATGGCGATGCGGGTTTTGTTCATCGCGGTCGCGATCTTATTTTTCGCCGGCCTCGCATTGTGGGTGACCGCCGAGCTGATCAATTCAACCTATCCTAGCGCCGCTCATTGACCCGGTGGCGCTTTTGGAACCATGTTAGCGCTGCCCTAAAGGCAGCGGCATGGCCGCGCGGACCGGAAATAGATTTTGGGGCAGTATCTCAGTCTGAAATGCAGACCAAGCCGCAGCCTTCGGCCTCAGCTCCTCATTTCTGCCGCCGGGCTTCTTCATGTTGGATTGCTTGAGCGGACACGATGCCGCCATGTTCGCGATTTCGACAAACCGCGTGTGGTCAGCTTTCAATTGCGCCCGCTTGCCCGCGCGTAAATTCTTTTGTGAAAAGCTGATCGCGGCGCATCGACTGGGGTGGGGAGATTGAAATGGGTGCACCTTCGGGGTCGTTGCGGCTCGCGGCGCAATTGTGCGCGATCATCGCTTTCATAATCCTCGTGACGGGTTGGCTGCACATTACCCCGACAGCCAGTGCCGCTACCAACAGGGAAAGCCGCGACTGCGCAGCCGGTTGGCCAATATTTCCTGGCAATCTGGATGCCGGAGTCTTTCCCGAAACATCCGTTGTCGGCAAAGCACTTCCGTTTGACTGGAAACTCACCAGCGCTGGGCCAAGCTACAGGGCAGCATTTGAGGTTCCAACCTATCTGGTGATCCTGACACCCGACGCCGTGCGGTTCGAAGGGACCGGCTTTTTCGCGCTCGCCGCCGGTGCGAAGGGACCCTACGGACTGAAGTTTGGTGCGGATCGCACAAGGGTGATCGTCCCACTTCACACGCGCTTTTCAAAAACCGCTGGCGAGGTCGACATCATTCCCTACCGAGCGGGCGAGATGAGTGTCGGATGGGCCATCGTGCAGGCTGATAGCTGCGGCGAGCACGTTTCGGACATATCAGGCAAACGGACCATCGAGATCTTGCCAGGCCCCCCACAACTCGTCGCCAGGAACCAGTTCACTGAAGCAAAACCGGAGCAGGAAATCACACCGACGAAGGGGCCATTCAGAGCGACCGTGTTTCAGGGATTTGTAGAGGTCAGAAACATCGACACCGGCGAGATCGTGCTGCAAACCACGGGCCACGAACCCACTTTTTCGCCAACTGGACGTTTCCTGTCGGTCGTCACGGATGAGGCGCAAATCAGTGACGTATTTGATCTGCTAACCGAACGAAGAATCGGACGCTTTCAAAGCGTGGCAATGTACTGGAGCCATGCCGACAGCTTCCTCTATCTCGATCAGGAATGGGGAGCGGATATGCAGATTATCCGCACGCTCCACGGGACACGCGAGAGCATAGAGTCCGCGCCTAAGGTCGCGCTGCTCACAAGCTTTCGAGAGGATGGCAGCCCAACGCCAAATGAACCGCTGGATGGCGGCATAGATGCCAATTCAGAAGACATCGATCCTGGCGCACTCGGGCTGTCCTTTACAGCTGGAAGTGAGGCCTGGCGGTTCGACCTGTCTCTGGAAGGCGGGGTCATGGCGTTTGTCGGCTGGAGCCTGATGGCCCATGACTACCAGGAACCCGGTGATGTGATGGACGGGCTTGTCATCGATCTGTGCCGTGGCAACGCGATGATCAAAACGTCAACCAGAACTGAACTCGGTGCAACGCTTGCCTCTTCATTTGGCGTCGCAAAGCCGTTGATGGTCGGCTGGAACGCGCATGAAACGATCAAGCGCAGCTTCGATTACTATAGCAGCGAAGCCTACCGTCGCATGCAGGAAGCTGAAGCAGCGGCAGGGAATTCCGATGGCCAGCGGCCGGACGGTGAGCCCGCGACATCCGACGGGACCGAGGAGCAACCGAAGAGCCCGATCGCATTCTCCGCCGAGCCCACTCAGACGAGCAAGGCCGCCACGCCCGATCAGAATGTTGCCGGATCCGCAGATTTCCGTGTGCGCGGCGCGGTTCCTATCGCTGTGGCCTCGACGCCAGTGGTTGGCGCGGATGTCGGCCTGGGATTGGATTCGGGAACAGAAATTCGCGCACTCCGCTCGGGAGCGCCTAGCAAGGCGCTGAACGATATTGCCAGGGAGATAGCGAAATTCTACGATCCGAAAGTTGTCAAATTCGGCAAATGGCCGGCCGATGAGCCGCTTCGATACAATACCGAGCCATTTCCCAAGCCTGACCAGGGCGTTGGAGACGATGGGCCAATACTATTCGACATAAATCTGCCAGGCCGCGACACGTGGCGTTGGATGGCCAATGACAAACGTTACTGGCTGACCCAGACCGTCGAATCCGGTCGGCTTGGTCATTCCTTCAGCTTCACGTTGCTTGGAGAGGATGGCCGTCACCTGCGGATGGCCGACCTCTTGGAGGATAAATCCGTCGAAGCCGATATATCGGATGCCGAAGGAAGCGGTGCTTCAGGCCTCATCCAGCGTGGTGATTTGCGAACTGGTCTCGGCGCGGCATTCGATAGACCGAGTTTTGTCTCGATCGTCGACAGCCGTTATCTCTTGCTCGTAACGCGTCCCGTGGTGCGGTTGATCGCCTTCGACCTCAAGACCTGGAGGCCCATCTGTATCGTCTCGAAGCCTTACAACCAAGCAGCGATAGATCGCTTGGCCTTAATGGAAGGGGCCCGCAATATCGCCCAGATCAACAAGGGTGGTGGCGTTGAAGTCTATTCCTGCTCAAGCCCATCGAGGCTCCTGAGCGGAATTCTGACCGATGGCGAACTCGTCGTGACGGACGGCAAGGGGCGCTTTGACGGATCACCGGATGCGAGTGCCTATGTCGAACTGAAAATTCCGGGGTTGCCGGGGCGACAACTGCTTTCGCAATTTGCCACCCAGCTGCGTTTTCCCGGCCTTGCAAACGCGGTGATCCAGGGCAAGAACCTTGGTCTGCCGCCGGATCCTGTGGCACCGCCATCGCTCCAGGTCTCTTTTGACGAAACGGGTGGCAGAAAAACTGCGCGGATAGATGCGTCCAGTTTGACCGGACTGCGATCATTGCACGTGCTGGCGGATGGTCGTGTTGTCAGGAACGTACCGCTCGATGGCAAGCAAGCCCAGGTCTTGCTCTCGCCGGATGAAGTCGGCGACAGCGGCATTGCAAGCGTCACGGCCATCGACACGGCAGGTCTGGCAAGCGCGCCCATCGAATTCACGCTCGGGGCAAGTAGCGAGAAAAGCAAAGGTGAGCTTCTTGCCTTGGCTGTTGGCATCGATAAGTACCCGGCAATGCCAGGAAGCGACCTTAAATACGCAGCCTCCGACGCAAGGCGCGTTGCCACCACCGTGGGTGCGAGCGCGCACTACAGTGGCGTCAAAGTCGAAACGCTTCTGGATGAGGCGGCCACGATCGACGCCATTAAAGCCAAGCTTGATGACATCGTCGAAAGTGCACACGCTCGGGACACGATATTGCTCGCCTTCGCAGGTCACGGCCTGCTTGATGCCCGGGGGCGTCTCAGGCTCGCTTTGTCATCGACGGCAACCAATGCGATCGAAGAAACCAGCCTGGATTTCGACGAGATAGCGTCCCGCGTCGCGAAAGCTCAGGCTCGCGTGATCGTGCTCCTTGATGTGTGTCACGCAGGCGCATCGGGCCAGATCAGCGTAGCATCCAACGACGATGCCGTGAATTTGCTCACCACCCGTTCTGGTGCCGGAGTTGTCATCATATCAGCCTCGAAAGGCCGGCAATTCAGCGAGGAGTCTTCCTCGATTGGCGGCGGGCGTTTCTCTGTCGCATTCCAGCACGCCTTGACCGATCAACTCCGCAAGACGGACAGCGACGGCAACGGAAGGATAAGTGTCAATGAACTGTACGCCGAGCTGAAGTCTCTGGTTGCAGGGCAAACCAGTGGTCGTCAGATTCCGTGGCTATCGCGCAACGAGATTTTTGGAGACTTTGACCTGTTTTGATGCAGTCGGCGTGTTTCGCCCGGTTGATGGATCATTCCGGTGGTGCGGTACCTGGCCCATAATTTTCCGCGGCAGTTTGCTGAATTCCACACCTTGTCGATATCTATCAGCAAGTAAGCTTCATAAGCACCCGCAATTCCGGCTGAAGCGCTGGTATGAGCGTGGCCGTATCGGATGATGGTGGCGACTACGGGGCATCGTAAACTTAAAGGACGCCGGTCAAGAATCTTGTCTGCGGCGTTTGCTCATGCGGCTGGTATGCGTGCGATCTCGTTCCACATCAGCATGGCAGCGGTTCTCAATTCGCGGTGATGGTCGGATGGAATGTCGTGGCGTCGAATGTGGAAGAGATTGGCGACTGGGTCGTGAATGGAGACGAAACGCTGGAGATGTCGAGCCGACTTGAAGCCCTTCATGATGTGCTCTCGGCGTCGTGTCGGCTGATGTGAATTCTCCGCCCGGTTATTCAATCCTTTGTGCGAACGGTGTTCGACGCCGGGCATGATGTCTCGCTTGGCAGCGCCATAGGATCGCAGTTTGTCGGTGATCATCACGCGCGGCGCATGCCTCTGTCCTTTCAGAAACTTTCGCATCAGACGTTTGGCGGCCTTGGTATTGCGACGGCTCTGCACCAGCACGTCGAGAACAAAACCATCTTGATCAACGGCCCGCCAAACCCAGTGCTTCTTGCCGCCAATGGAGATGACGACTTCATCGAGATACCATTTGTCGCCAAGCTTTCCGGCTGGCCGGCGCCGGATTTCATTGGCAAAGTGGCGACCGAATTTCTCGACCCAAAGGCGGACTGTCTGGTGCGAGACAATCATCCCGCGCGCCGCCAGCAAATCTTCGACCATCCGCAGACTGAGCGGAAAACGAATGTAAAGCCAGACGGCCTGGGCAATGACTTCAGCCGGGAACCGGTGGCGGCGATAAAGGGCATTACGAAAAGTGTGGGTCATGCCGCAAAATCGCACAGGCCAATCGCCGCGCAGTTAACGTTACGATGCCGCCACCTTGTCGCCATCGGCTATATAGGTATGCACGTCGGCGCGGTAGCCGCTCCACTCGGATCCCAGGCGCTTGAAGACACCTTCCATCAGGGCCTCCACGCCGACATAAGTGCCGGCATAGGGGAAGCCTTCCGCCTCGGTCCATTCGATATCGAGGGCGAGTGTGGCCAGAAGATTGCGACCGTTGTCTTCTGAGCTTCCCTCATACGTCCGGCGCACAAGTTCGAGATTGCTGGTCATGTCAGCCCCACTTCATTTCGCCCTTGGCGACCTTCGAGCCGATGTCGAGGGCAACGCCCATACCGAGGTTCGGGAAGCGGGCCTCCATCGCGGCCTTCAGCGCAGCGGCGTCGGCGGCCTTGGCGAGTTCTTCCTCGAAGGCCAGCAGATAGGTCTTTGTGTGCTCGACGGCCGAGATGTCGACCGGCCCCTCCGCTGTCATGTGCCCCGGCACGACGACAGCCGGCTTGCGCGCGGCGATCTTGTCGAGATTGGCAACCCAGGCCGCGCGTTCTTCCTTCGTCGGCGTGTCGGCGGTCCAGACGTGCACGCCGGCGAACACCATGACGCCACCGAACACCGCGTTCAGCGAAGACGCCCACAGATAGCGGCGGTTGGCGAGGCCCTCGGCGGCGACGATCTCCACCGTCGCGCCGTCCACGGTAAGCGACGGACCGTCAAAGGCTTCGGGCAGGACGATGTCGGCCAGGGTCTGCGGACCGTTTTCCTTGAGCTGGGGTCCCCAGACGGCGAGCTTCTTCTCGACCGAGGTTTTGATCGCAGCCACCGTGTCCGATGCGGCGATGACCTTGGCCTCCGGGAAAGCCTCACGCACCGGCTTCAGGCTGAAATAATAGTCCGGGTCCGACTGGCTGACATAGATAGTGGTAAGCTTCTTGCCACTGGCCTTGACGGCCTCGGCCAGCGCGCGGCCGTCTGGATAGGTGAAGCCGCCGTCGATCAGCAGCGCCTCGTTGGTCCCGGAAAGCAGGACAGGGGCACGGAAGAAACCGTTCGGGCCAGCCGGGAAATGCTTCCAGGCAAGTCCGGTTCCGGCGGCACGTCCCATATCGGCGGGGGCGAAGACGGCCGCAGCGCCGATGGCAAGGGTGGTTTTCATGGCTTGTCTCCTCGTTAGCATGTGGATTTCCTCTCGGATTGGATGGCGATGAACAAACGGGGCTACGCGCCCGACAGTGGAATCAGGTCAGCCGTCTCCAACTGCCGGACAAATTCAGGAAGCTCAGGTCGGGCCGCGTGATGTTGGTGTGGACGACGCCGTTCTCGAAGTCCTCGACATGGGTGACGGTCGTCCCGTCAGCCTCGGTCCAGGTCACCATGAACACATCAGGCCGGATTCCCAGCGCCCGATAGCGAACGGCCTCCGCCTTGGCGAGGTTGGCCGCGTCGGTCTGGGCAAAGCGCATGATGGCGCCGTCGGCGTCGAACTTCAGATGAAAGGCGAGGTCGCCGAAACGGGCCTCGTAAACGTGGCCGATCGCGGGAAAGGTCTCGGTCGTCATCTGCGGTTCCTCCTTTGCAAGCTTGGGCAACACGCAGAAGATGGACTGTTTCGATTGGTCAATAAATATCAATGAATTGGATTCAATGTGAGGTATAAGTGCACAATTGAAAAATGGGACGGCCATGGAAGCGATCAACCTGAACAGACTGGCCTACTTCGCAGCAGTAGTGGACATGGGCTCGTTCACGCGCGCGGCCGACCGGCTAGGCGTCAACAAGACAGTCGTCAGCCAGCAGGTCGTGCGGCTCGAAGCGGAATTAAAGACCAGCCTGCTGCTGCGCACGACGCGCAGGGTCGAGCCGACCGAGGCAGGCCGGCAGCTTCACGCGCGGTGCGTGATGATCCTGCGCGAAGCGGAAGAGGCCTTTGACGAGCTTGCCCAGACCAATGCCCAGCCGATGGGCGTGCTGCGGATCACCGCATCGAATGACTACGGCACGACCACCGTCGCGCCGCTGGCGGCCGAATTCTGCCGCATCTATCCGGCATGCCGGGTCGATCTCATCCTCTCGGATGCGAGGATGGATCTGGTCGCTAATCAGATCGACCTTTCGATCCGCGTAGGTTGGCTGACCGACTCCAGCCAGCAGGCGCGCCGGATCAGCTCCTTCCGGCAGTTTCTGGTCGCCGCGCCCAGCGTTTCCCGAGACCTGACCCCCAGCGAGCCCGAGGATCTGTCCAGCCTGCCTTTCGTCGCGAATGTCGCGCTGAAGGAGCCATTGGTGTGGCGGTTTGCCCGGGGAGAGCATGAACGGCGGACAGTGCGCATGAAGCCCGGCATGACGATCAACAGCACGCCGGCCGTGCTGGAGGCGACTCTTGCCGGCGCCGGCATGTCGGTCCTTCCCGATTTCCTTGTCGGCGATCACATGGCGGCTGGCAGGCTGGTGCCCGTCCTGCCTGCCTGGAAGCTGCCTGCCGGCGGCATTCATGCCGTCTATCCGGCCGGCCGGTTCCGCCCGCCCAAGGTCGCACGCTTTGTCGAGATGCTTACTCAGACCGGCTAGCAGCAGCCTCGAAGCGTCTTCGGCGCCGGCTGATGTCTGCTCGCGACGTTGGCCTCGCGGCTTCAAGGTGGGTGAAGCGGTTCCTGCGTTTCTGATCGTACTGAGTTTGGGAGGTTGAACGTTTCTGATTTGAGCCAGCCATTGAGACCACATGCCGCGCACCAACGACGAGCCGCTCCCAAGCTTTGCGATATCATTCCTTCTTTTAGTCCGCAGGGTCGCCAGACCATACGAGATCATACGGAGGATATGGGTTGGCTAACCATCCGCTAAACCATTGATTTTCTTGAAAAGTCGTACACCCTCCGGGCCCACCAGAACATCCGGATAATGTAGAAACAAATCCTGAGCGGTTCAAAACCAAATCGGAGCGGTTCAAAACCAAATCATAACGGTTCATTGCCGAGATATATGGTCCATTAAGCTTCTGATTTGAAAGCACTTTTAGTGCAGATCATCGCAAAATATCGCTTGCTTCGCTTCAGCCAGATCTTGTTCTTGACACAATTCGCCCTTTCGAAAAACAAGTGCTAGCGATTCAAAGCTGACGTTCAGAGCGATGTGATGTGGCATGACCGCACGACGAACGTCGTGGTTAAGCGGCAAATCAGCACTGACGTAGCGCCATGCCTGATTCATACTAAAGCAGTCAGACCCCGTGGCCTGATGCTGTCGTCTCCAAATTCGAATTCAGATTTTGCAAGGCCTACCGCCATGAAATGGCGGTCCATATCCGGCCTACTGAGCGACTTGCAGTCAACGCCGACGATCAGAACCTCAAATTGCCCTGCTTCAGAACATCCCGACGCACACGCAGCCCAGGTCCTGATGTGCCGTCATCGGGGATAAACGTGACGCCCGCTTCCTCAAAGGCGTCCTGTAGCCGGCGACGGGTTTCCACTGTGACCGTTTCGTCATTGCGCTCGATACGCAGGATTGTGCGCTGACCGACACCTGTCAGCTTTGCCAGCTCTCGTTGGCCAATGCCGAGCGCAACGCGCGCTGCCCTTAAGAGTTCGTTCGGGACATCCATTCGCTCTCCTACATCGGGAATGGCCCGTCATTCCAGATGTCCCCACGGAAACCCTGAAGTTCGAAACTTGGAGGCGTCCTAGAAATCGCATGCGGCGTCGTGGACGCCGCATGGCAGGCGCCGTATGAATCGCGCAGTTGATTCCCGCGAATCAAAGGATTCTCACCCAAGCGGATCCTTCGATCGGAGCATGGAGGCTTTGATGTTGCTGTTTGGCCGCGAAACGCCAACCGACGAGATGGTCACTTTCCAGATTGACCGCCTTGTCAACTTGGCCGCTGATCTGGAGCGCCTCCGTCGTGGCGTGCCGCCGGAAGTAATGGCGGTGGCGCAGCCCCAATTCTCGACCGATGGATTATTGGCCAACGGGCCGTTCCCTGTCTGGCCGGGCTATCGACCGGACATCCGCGGCTTGTTGGCGAAGGTCGGCTCATAGGCACGTCGGATCTATGGGCGCTCTCCGAAGACCGGGCTTGGGGCAGGACGCTCAGCCGCTGGTACCGACTCGGGCGTCCTGCCGAGCATTCCTGCCTCGATTCCTGAGTGTGTAGGCTATGACCGCCAAGGATTCACGTCTCGACCGGCATTTCGAGCGACGCAGCAAGGCGGCGCTGGCGGGCCTGCATCTGCCGAGCGAAGTGGAGCTGCTGCGAGGCATGCCATTTCTAGGTGATGACATCCGCAGCGACATCCACGAGTACGGCGAGCGCCTGGCGCGTAGGGTGAAGCGGCTCAGACGTTTGGAATTCGCGCCGCTTGCTGCGTCCCTGGACGACCTTGCGATCGAGCAAAACGACGAAGCGGTGCAAGTCGTGGAGGCGGCATTGGCCGAGGCTGCGGCCTTCAACGTCATGTGGACCCACGCCGCCCAGCTGCGTTGCCAGGTCTACCTTGCGTTTTACGGCCATCCGCAAGCGGCCGCTGCGATCGCGGGCGAGACCGCAGCGATGGCGCTTCGCGATATGCGCGACCATGGGGATTTCAGACTTGTATCGCGAGCATTGGCCTGGGCCAAGGTCGCCAACTCCTACGCCTTAATGCATCGAAACGGCCCCGTCCTGTGGTCGCCAAGCAAGGTGGATCGCGACGTTTGCGCTTACGCCGAAAAATTCGAGACAGCGATCCGGCAGCAGGAACCGGACGAGAAGCTCAAGGACAAGGAGCCACCCGCTGCCAAGAAATGGAACGACTTCTTGGACGAACCGGTGGAGAGGGCCAGAGGGACGGACGGCGCGGTCGTTGTCTTCCGCTCCATCGGTAACGACACCACCTCCGAGGGCAAGCGCGTGGTCAATGAATTCGAGACATTGCTCGACGTAGCGCTGCCGTTGCCCGTGACGCCGGAGCTTGCGCCGGTGCGGGCCAAGCTTGCAGTAGAGTTTCCCTACGCCATCGCGGTAATCGACGACATCCTCAAGCGTCTCGTCGGCAGGAAGCATATCCATGTGCGGCCGACCATCCTTGTCGGGACGCCCGGATGCGGCAAGACCCGCCTTGCCAGGCGGTTATACGAAGAACTGGCGATCCCTTACGAACTTGTCCCGTGCGGCGGCTTAAGCGACAGCGCGCTTGGCGGGACGGCAAGGCGCTGGTCTTCGGGGGAACCCAGCCTCGCCGTGATGGCAATCCGCCGCCACCGCAATGCCGGCCCGATCATCGTCCTCGACGAGATTGAGAAGATCGGCACCAGTCGCCATAACGGAAACTTTCACGATGTCCTGATCGGGCAGTTCGAGAAGGAAACCTCGTCGCGCTGGTTCGACCCCTACGTCGAATCCGCCTGTGATCTCTCCCATGTCTCCTGGGTGATGACGGCGAACACGGTCGCGACGATCCCGCCGGTGCTGCGCGACAGGTGTCGAATCCTTGCCTTTCCCGAACCCGGCCCAGAACACCTTGCAGTACTCGCGCCCCGCATTCTCGAACGCGTTTACGCGGATTCCGGGCATGACCCACGCTGGGCGACGCCGTTCGATGCGACCGAGCTTGCGGTGTTGGCGGCCAACTGGCCGGGTGGCTCCATCAGACAACTCGAGCGGCTGATCGAAACCGTTGTCGAGGCCAGGGGGCGGCATCAGCCGCGACAGTGAACGAAGGAACCGGAATTCTCTGCGGTAGGCATAAGCAGGGAGTGGACTGCAAATACAGCCGTCCACCGTAACAGGAGAAGAGAGACGCCATGCTGCACTTTGGAACAGATATCGATCTTGATCTGAAAGCTTTCGGCGAGGAAATCGCCCGGCTTGAGGCTTTGGCCGCTGACCTTTGGCACATTAGTCTCAACAAGTGCCCGGCGTCGAGCGTCACACGTGATGCGCCGATCCTGGAGGAATGGCGTTTGGCACTTCGCCCGACCCTTTGCCTCACCGGATTGACCACAGGGCATCCGAAGCTTCCGGGCCAGCAACGGGCGATCGTGACGTCTGGCTTGTGGATGTTCTCCGAGCAACTCGGTTTGGGAAGAACAGAATCCCGATGGTATCAGCTGGGAAGACCGGTCAGTGATGTCTCGAAGGATTCGTGACATGGCGACCGCTCCGCAACAAGGAATCCCACGTGTTTCGACACCGACCGAGTCACGGATGCCCACAGAAATCCGGGACTCCCTCGAATAGGCCAGCGTGGAGCGGGGAACGTTGGCGGGCGAAGGCTTGAGTGAGGTTCTGACGAAGCCATGCAGCGGATGACCTCACCACGATAATCGCACGTCGATCGGAATGAAGAGACCCATCGGCGCCAGGAAGTGAATCCTATTGGGGGCTCGCGAGCGTGAAAATCAGGGATCCGATCCTATGAAAATCTGGCTGTTTTCCGACCTTCACTTGGAATATGCGGATCTGCGGCAGCCGATGGCGATCCCGGATGCCGACGTCTGTGTGGTTGCAGGCGATTTGTGTCGCGCGCCGGCGAACGGTGTTTTTTGGCTGGCTAAAAACGTCGCCCATGCGATGCCTTGCATCTATGTTGCGGGAAACCACGAACACTATCGGGGCTCGATCAAAGAAGGCCTTGAGGACGGCCTATCGGCGGCTGAGGGATTCCCCGATGTGCATTTCCTGGAGAACGGTTCCGTCGTCATCGACGGCGTGCGCTTTATAGGCGCAACGCTGTGGACCGACTATCGCATCGAAGGGCATCCGGAAGTAGCGATGTACCATGCACGGGAGCGCATGAATGATTACAAGCAGATCGCGAAACAGCGGAATCCTTGGCAAAGATTCGTGCCGGAGGCGGCGTTTCGGATGCATCAGGACTCGCGCCGGTTCATAGATACCGCGCTGAAAGCTGATCGGATCGCCACGGTTGTCGTTACGCATCACTTGCCGCACACGAAATCGATTCCTTCGAGATTCAAAGGCGACCTTCTCAACGCCGCCTACGCGTCCGATCTGACGGAGATCATCGAAAGCGGGCACCCAACTCTTTGGGTTCACGGCCACACGCACGACAGCTGCGACTACATAGTCGGAAGCACCCGGATCGTCTGCAATCCGCGCGGATACGATGACGAGAATGCGGTATTCGATCCAGCGCTGGTCTTGAGCGTGTAGCTCATGGATG
The DNA here is from genome assembly GCF_015500075.1 of Mesorhizobium sp. INR15. Classification (NCBI taxonomy): domain Bacteria; kingdom Pseudomonadati; phylum Pseudomonadota; class Alphaproteobacteria; order Hyphomicrobiales; family Phyllobacteriaceae; genus Mesorhizobium; species Mesorhizobium sp. INR15. Next base: position 2,815,054 of record NZ_CP045496.1, read on the forward strand.
AAGGCGAAGAATGACCAGTAGCTGATACTTCAACGCCAGATCACGGGTGGCTGCTTCGCGCCCAATTTCGGTCATTGACCTAGTCTCTGCCGCAGCCTCAAAGCTGACATCGCGCGATATCGCTGGCAATTTTTTGCTAGCGAACGAGAACGAACCAAATGGAGGACGGATGCCCAAAGTCAAAGGTGAGAGCGCTCTCAACAAGGAGCGCGCCAAAACAGAGAAGCTCCTCAAAAAGGTAGGATACACGGCCTTGAAGGAGGCCGGTGTGAAATCCAAGCGACCCGAGCTCCCAAACCTAAAGATTGAAAAGCGAGGGAAGTAGAGCGTACTGACCTTCCCCGCAAACCCAATTGGATTTCACGGGGGGGGGCGCGGTGCGCGAAGATAGGCGTTCACGAAGAAACTGTCTACTTTCGGGTTCAAAACCTCCGGACAACAATGCGCCTCCATTCGGTCATTCGTGCCAAGTTCTTTGCTCCCAAAGGCCGCCATTCGCTCATCTGGCCGGTGACGGCTGCACCGTCGCCACCGACGGCTCTTGGCGCCTCGATACGCCGTTCAAGACAGCGCATTCTGATGCCAATGTGAGTGCTGCGCCGGCTTCTACCGGTGGAGCAAGGGACCTGGTTCATGGACGCATGGCGCAACGTAGGGACGTCACCCTGAGCGTTGATTAGATACAACCACCGCGCCTCTTCCTCACGGACAGGTTCATGAAGCTACTATGGGCAAGTCATTGCTTATCCACGGCGAGCGTAGCCGGTGACCTGCCAGCAGTCAGTCGCGCGGTAGGGACACTCCCGCGAGAAGCGGCGCGTACGCTGCGAGCCTGCGGGATACGAACTCGGTGAAGAGCCGAACGCGCTTCGTCTTGCGTGTCTCCCCCTGCGTGAGAATCCAGAGTGTCCCATGCATGGGCAGGTTGGTGCCCGGCACCCTGACCAGCAGGGGGTCGGTATCTCCGACGAAGCATGGCAGTTTAGTCATTCCGATCCCTTGCTGCGCCGCGATGATCTGCGTCTCGGCGTCCGGAGTCCTGAACGGAGCTCCCGTGGTGCGAACTTCTCCGTCGCGCGCCCAGTCCGGAATTCCATGATTTTCTATGACGATCCACCGGGTGGAATCAGTCGCGCCCGCACGCAACGCGGCTAGTCGATCGCGAGACATGTAGACGCCGCTGAACAACTGCGGTCCCTTCAGGCCGTGAAGATTGAGCGGCAGGGTTTTGCGGTCGGCGACAATACGGATCGCGACGTCGGCCTCTCGGTTGGTCAGATTAGCCACCTCGCCGGATGTCAAGATTTCCATCTCGATGTCCGGATGCAAACGGGCGAATTCGGCAAGATCCGGCATGAGCAGGTGTGTGGCGAGGAACGGTGGAAGCGTCACCCGCAAAAGCCCGCGCGCGCTCTGGTCGCGACCGAAGACGCGCGTCTCCAGCAAGTGCGACGACGCTTCCATCTGGTGCGCGAGATCGAGGACCTCCTCGCCCGCGGCCGTCAGGCGGTAGCCCGAAGGCAGCTTTTCGAACATATGCGCGCCCAGGCGGTCCTCGAGTTGGGCGATGCGTCGCAGCACGGTCGCGTGGTTCACACCGAGGCGCTTGGCGGCGGCCCGCACTGAGCCTCCGCGTGCGACGGCAAGAAAGTAGCGAACATCATCCCAGTCGATCATGGTGCAATCCGGCACCGCACGGTGCGCCTTCCAAGCCCGTATCTAGCACATCGACCGGAAGTATGGCGACCATCACGCTGACGTCAGTCGCCCAGCCGGATCGATTTCGCACCACCGATGTGCGCGCTTGCGCACTGAACGCCTCACTCCGGCGGACCCATCTTCAGCGTCTCAGGGGCCTACTCGAGCAACCAGAGACTTGAGACGGCGAACCAAGGAGACTGCACGTCATGACCAGACTGAATGGAAAGACCGCCGTGATCACAGGCGGCGCCACCGGCATCGGCCGCGCCGCGGCAAAGCGATTCGTCGAGGAGGGCGCCTTCGTCTTCATCTTCGGCCGCCGCCAGGAAGCGCTCGACGCGGCTGTGGCCGACCTTGGGCCTAATGCCCGCGCGGTGAAGGGCTCGGTCTCGAATGAGGCCGACCTCGACCGGCTCTACGCTGCGGTGACGGCCGAGCGCGGAAGCCTCGATATCGTCTTCGCCAATGCAGGGGTGGGCAGCCCGCTTCCGCTTGGCCAGATCACCGCCGAGCACATTGACGAAACCTTCGACACCAATGTGAAGGGCACGATCTTCACGGTCCAGAAGGCTTTGCCGCTGATGGGCCTGGGCGGTTCGATCATCCTGACCGGATCGAGCGCCGGCACCACGGGCGCCCCGGGGTTCACCACCTACAGCGCGAGCAAGGCGGCAGTGCGCAATCTAGCGCGGACCTGGGCGGCGGACCTGAAGGGCACCGGCATCCGGGTGAACGTGTTGTCGCCCGGGGCGACGGCGACCGAACTCGCGAAGGAAGCGCTGGGCGAGGAGGGCCAGAAGGCCTACGGCGCGATGACTCCGCTCCAGCGCATGGCCGATCCGGCGGAGATCGGGGCGGTGGCCGCCTTCCTCGCGTCGTCGGATAGCAGCTTCATGACCGCCAGCGAGGTCGCCGTCGACGGCGGCCTGGCCCAACTCTGACCCCATGCGGGACCACGCTTCTCAAACTTTGAGACAAAACCAAACACGACCAAAGGTCAAAGATTATGAAAAAACTCGAAGGTAAGATTGCAGTCATCACTGGCGGAAGCAGCGGGATTGGCTTGGCGACGGCCAAGCGCTTTGCAGAAGAAGGTGCACACGTCGTAATCATTGGGCGACGAGAGAAAGAGCTGAAGGAGGCCGCAGCCTTCATTAAGACTAATATTACGACGGTCGTGGGCGACGTGTCACGCTTGGAAGATCTGGACCGGCTCTATGCCATCGTCAAAGAGAAACATGGTCACATCGACGTTCTCTTCGCGAACGCTGGCGCGGGAACAATCGCACCGCTCGCAGTAGCTACTGAGGCCCACTTTGACCAGACCTTCGACGTGAACGTGAAGGGGCTGTTCTTCACGGTGCAGAAGGCCCTTCCCCTCTTCAAAGACGGCGGTTCGATTATTCTGAATTCTTCGGTTTCGAACGTGTTGGGGTTGCCGGGGTTTAGCACATACGCCGCGAGTAAGGCGGCAGTGCGCAACTTCTCGCGCGCTTGGACCCTAGAGCTGAAAGACCGCAAAATCCGAGTGAATACGATGAGCCCCGGAGCCATCGAGACCCCCGCCTTGGCGACAACAACGGGCCTTACCCCTGAGCAAGCCGAGCAAGCGGTCGCCCAGTTTGCTTCACAGATTCCAATGGGTCGCAGGGGCAAGCCAGAGGAAATCGCGGCCGCTGTCACGTTCCTCGCCTCGGATGATAGTTCTTACATCACCGGTGTGGATCTCGCCGTTGATGGAGGCATGGCGCAGGTCTGAGCCTGGCGCAGTGCCGCGGCTGGCCCTTCAGCTCCGCCAGTAGTGACCCCGCTTCTCAAACTTTAGTTCCAGCACAAGATAGGAGAAATATTGTGAGCTACGCAATTATCGGCTTCGGCAATATCGGCAAGGCCCTGGCCAAGGCGTTTTCGCGCAAGGGCATCGACGTGTCCGTTGCGACCACGCGCGACCCTGAAAGCTTTTCAGCCGATGCGGCCGCGATCGGCCCCACGGTCATTCCCAAAACACTGGCGGAAGCCGTCAAGGCGGACATCATCTTTTTGGCTGTTCGTTTCGAGTCGCACCCGGATGTCGCGAAGGCGCTCGCCACCTGGCAGGGGAAGACCATCGTCGATGTGACCAATGCCTACGGCGTGCCTCCTGAAAAACTGGGGGGACAGCCTTCGTCCAAGTTCGTTGCACAGGCATTCTCCGGTGCAAGGCTGGTCAAGGGCTTCAACCATTTGGGCGCTGCCACCCTTGACCAAGACCCGGCCGTGCATGGTGGCAGGAGAATTGTGTTCCTGGCGAGCGACGACGACGCTGGCGCAGCGGAGATTGGTGCGCTCGCGGAAAATCTTGGTTTTTCGCCGATCAAACTTGGCGGGCTGTCAGAAGGTGGGCTGCTAGTCCAGGCTCGCGGAAATAGCTGGGGCCATCTAGTCTTTAAGGACCTGGTCAAGTTCGACGGATGAACACATGCCAACCGCTTGGATCGGATCGCGCACGATCCGATCCAAGCGAAATGCCCACCGTAAAGGAGATTCCGATGTACGACCAATCCAAGCTATCCGAGTTGATCCGGTTCGCACGTGTAGATGCGGGCTCCACTGTCATTGACGTTTACCCAGGCGACGGCGACTGGACGCGCCTCTTCTCCGACGTCGTCGGACCCGAAGGACGGGTCTACAGCTTCGTGCCGGCCGAAGTCGCCGACTTCAAGAACGATCCGGTTGGCCGCATGCGGACGCTCGCGAAGGAGCCGGGCCGAGAGAACGTCGAGGCCGTATCGGCGGACCTCGTGGCGATGCGGGAGGCCACGCAACCAGCGGATGTCTTGTGGCTGCACCTGTTCTACCACGATCTCCACACCGCGCTGATGCAGAAGAAGGGAGCGACGGCGGCCGACTTCAATCGAGCCGTCTACGACCGGCTGAAGCCCGGTGGGTCCTACGTCATCGTCGACCACGCTGCTGCCGTTGGGACGGGTACGAGCGACGCCCAGTCACTGCATCGTATTGAGCCTGCATCCGTTCGCATGGAGGTGGAGGCGGCCGGCTTCGTACTGGACGCGGAAATCACCATCCTCGCGAACAAGGACGATTCGCACTCGATCAAGGTCTTCGATCCCTCGATCAAGGGTCAGACCGATCGCTTCGCCTTTCGATTTTTGAAAGTCTGACACTGGGCCACTCGCCAACGATGAGGTCGGCACTCGTACGGGAGGCGGCTTTGACAAGCGCGGCGACCGATTGTGGGTCGGTTTCGGAACGACAGCTAACCGCAGAAGTTGGTTGAAACCGGATCGTCCGCTGTCGGCCCCAATTGCCCTTAAGGGCGTGGCTTTCAGCCATGCTGATCAAGCGTTGTCGGCACGTGGCTGCGAGAAGCATTTCAGGCTATTTGCTGATCGGCGGCAGATCGACACCTGAATTGGTGCAGAATTTTACAAGGTCGTCGGTTTCAGTTTGATTTTCGGGCATTGTGATAATGTCGAACGCTGGGAGATATTTTGTCTCGCTGTCGGCGCTATCGAACTGGCCCCTGTAGGCGGTCTCGCCGGAATACCCGGCAAAGCCGCTCTTTGCATTGTACCGACCGCAAACCATGATTGATCCGGTTGAAGTCGCAATGGCTGCGGGTTTACCGAATGATACGTTCGTTTGGTCTTTCAGCAGGGATCTTATGGTCTGCTCGACGACTCCGATTTGATCGGCGGTCAGTTGAACCGGCTTTGCCTCGGTGGCAACGATGCCAAGTGCCAGAAAGCCTATCGTCAAGATGCTGGAGTGCGACCGTTTCATTCCCAATCTAACCGTCTTTTCCCGATAGTCACAAGCCTATCTGACAACGAGAACAGCGAAGTGGCGGGGAAGCAGGCCGGTGTGATTGCATGGTCGCGTAATGCGAACCCGTCGCTTGGAGAATACGGCGAGCCGACGACGCTCTTTGTGGTGGCGATATATGCACCGAGGGCAGCGATCTTGTCGGCCTCATGAGTGAAGAACGGGACAGGTTCATTCAGCGGGAAAATCGCGTTGCTCTCGTTGGAAGCAGCAACACGCGGGAGGCTGTCGAAAACGTCCACGACCTCGATCGGGCGCGGCTCGCGGATGATGAGTGCCGTAGTCGAAAGGGACTGTTGCCATCAAGGTTCTCCGGAAGGCGGGACTTTGGAGACCCTACTGGGGCCGATGCTCAACCGGCCCTGACTGTGTCAGGGCGAATGGCAACAGTTCGGCGGAGGAAACACCAATGCTGGTTGGTTTTGCCTAACTCGCCAAGTCCACGATATCGCGCGCCCTCGTTCAGAATGAGGCGTACGATCATCCGTTAGGATTCGACAGCAGGGAGGAACAAATGCCAATCGGAGAAGCGGTGGAGTACCTGCATAAGTTGCGCAGAGAGGCGATCCATGCGGAAGCGGGCAACGTGAAAGGGATCACGCGTCATTTGCAGATGAACATTGGGAAGGCGCGCGACCTTTTGGAAACGAGCCAGGCAACGGATGCAGCTCTGGCTCACCTGCTGGAGACAGGCAACGCACTCATTTGGGAACTCGCGCCTATTTCAAAACAAACAGCCTCGCTTAGGAAAGACAAAATTTCTGGCCTAAGGCGCGCCTTTGATACGGCGTTAAACATGGCCATTGAGGATGTTAGAAAGGCGAAGCCAAAGGCCTAGGTGCAGAGCCCCAACAGGTTGTTGTCGGTTAGGGCGGGGCGACGGCTGGCTAGACCGCGGCCGCCCTGGCGTGATTGCCGTCGGCCCGGACGCGCGGCGTTTCGTCAACGAGTCGAACCCGTATCACGACATCTGCATTGCGATGTTCGAGAACCGCTACCCGAAGGATGAGCGCTTCTACTTCATCTGCGATCATGAATTTCTCAAGAAGCGCGTATGGTTCAACTTCTTCCGTGGCCGTGGACCCTCAGCACGAAATCTTACGAGCGTGCCGGATACATCCAGGTGGCCGATACGCTCGCGGCGCTGGCCGCCAAGATCGGCCTCGATCCTAAGGCGCTTGAACAGACAGTTCAGCAGCATAACGAGCATGCCCGAACGGGCGTCGATCCGTATTTCCAGCGAGGCGAATCCGCGTTCAACCGGACGCTCGGCGATCCTTCCGTCGGCAAGGTCAATCCCAACCTCGGTCCGATCAGGATCGGCCCTTTCGTCGCCTTGCGGATCGTTCCCGCCACATTGGGAACGGCGACCGGTCTTGCGACGGACACCCATTGCGGGTGCTCGACGAGCGGGGCAAGCTGATCGATGGGCTTTACGCATGCGGCAACGGCGCGACTTCCGCCATGCGGGGAATATATCCCGCCGCTGGCATCACGATCGGCCTTGGGATCGTGTTCGCGTTCCGCACGGTCAAGTTCATCCGCGAAATGCGCCATGTGGCTAGGGGCCAGTGCGCGCGCCCATATTTCTACGGCAAGGATGGTGAGCTTGAAAAGGCGCTGCAGGAGCCAGAGGGGCTTTACGCGCAATGCCCAAAGAAGGCTGTGGCAGATCCGTCCAGCTTAGAGACGGCAGACCTACTTGCATTGCGCACGCTGATGTTCTTGCAGGTGTTTCGAAGCGCCGCTTGGATCGACAGAGAGCGTACGCTCCTCGATGCCCACCGGGAGATGTTCAAAGACGAGGGGACACCAGAATTTCTAGCGCAGTTTACGCGCACCAATACGGAACTCGTGGAAATGGCGATCGAAATGTACGAATCGACCCTTCCAACCATAGGAGATTTAGAAACCTGCGTACTGGTCAATGAAACCGTCCGCGAGTTCATCTCCTCGGACGATCCCGCAGTGCACACGAACAGGTACCACGTACAGAAGCGTTTCTTAGGTGGCCATGGTTTCGGCAACTCGGGTGCCATGTTGTTTATGCCGATGTCTCCCCGACTGTTACTCGCAGCTTTCGACCCATTCGTTTATCGCTTAGTAGGTCGTCGGGGGTGTTCCCCGTCAGCACCTGTGTCCCAGATTTGAGGTTGTGAATTAAGGAGGGTTTTGGTCTCGTCAGCTGACGAAGGAACCAAGATGAACCCTAGATCCTCAAGTGCCAAAAAGCCTGCCGAGCAGGTTGTGAAGGACATCCGCCGGGCGACCCGACGGCACTTTTCAGCGGAAGACAAGATCCGGATCGTGCTGGACGGTTTGCGCGGCGAAGACAGCATCGCCGAGCTGTGCCGCAAGGAAGGCATCGCGCAGAGCCTGTATTACACCTGGTCGAAAGAGTTCATGGAGGCCGGCAAGCGCCGCCTGGCTGGCGATACGGCGCGTGCTGCCACCAGCGATGAGGTCAAGGACCTGCGCCGCGAAGCCAGCGCGTTGAAGGAATGCGTTGCCGACCTGACGCTGGAAAACCGCCTGCTCAAAAAAAGCATGATCGCAGATGGGGACGAGCAAGAATGAGATATCCCGCATTCGAAAAGCTCGAGATCATCAGGCTCGTCGAGCAGTCGCACCTGCCCACCCGCAAAACGCTGGACCGGCTGGGGGTCCCACGACGGACCTTCTATCGCTGGTATGACCGCTATCTCGGTGGCGGCCCTGAGGCGCTGGAAGATCGACCATCGGCGCCGAGCCGCGTGTGGAACCGCATCCCGCCTGCCATCCATGACCAGATCATCGAACTGGCGCTGGAGCAGTCCGAGCTCAGCCCGCGCGAACTGGCGGTGCGGTTCACCGACGAGAAGCGCTACTTCGTGTCGGAAGCCAGTGTTTACCGGCTGCTCAAGGCCTACGATCTGATCACCAGCCCGGCCTATGTGGTGATCAAGGCGGCGAACGAGTTCCACACCAAAACCACTCGGCCCAACGAGATGTGGCAGACCGATTTTACCTACTTCAAGATCATCGGTTGGGGCTGGATGTATCTGTCAACCGTGCTCGACGATTACTCCCGCTACATCATCGCCTGGAAGCTGTGCAGCACCATGCGGGCGCAGGACGTCACCGACACGCTGGATCTGGCGTTGGCCGCCTCAGGCTGCGATCAGGCCCATGTCCGCCACAAGCCACGTCTGTTGAGCGACAATGGCCCCAGCTATATCGCCGGCGAACTGGCCGATTATATCGAGGCCCAACGCATGAGCCATGTTCGGGGCGCCCCGATGCATCCCCAAACCCAGGGCAAGATCGAGCGCTGGCACCAGACCCTCAAGAACCGGATCCTGCTGGAAAACTACTTCCTGCCCGGCGACCTCGAAGCCCAGATCGCAGCCTTCATCGAGCATTACAACCATCGGCGCTACCACGAGAGCCTCGACAACGTGACCCCAGCCGACGCCTACTTCGGCAGGGCCCAGACCATCATCAAACAGCGCGAAAGGATCAAACGGCAAACCATCCAACATCGGCGCTTGCAGCACCGCAAGATCGCCGCATAACATCAACCCCAAGATGAGGCCGACACTCCGCTAAGCTACGCCGCAAACTGAGCCGAATGTTCTGACGACGGACAGCTTGAATCTGGATGAGGCCGTAGTAGGCATCCGTCACGGGGCCGGTGTAGGTACCATCGGCAAAGCCATGCCCAGCCGGCTTGGGGCCGAGATTGACGGATGGCTTCATGCCGACCTTGATGAAGCGAGCGGGTGTTTCCTTGTAGTCAGGGCGCGGCTGCGGGATCGGGATGTAAACCGCCGGAGTTATGGTGAAAGCTGGCGTTTCCGGTGCAGGAACGGCCCCTGTCACCGAAATATCCGTGACAGGCGGCGGGGGTACTACAGGAGCCAGCGAAACCTGCGCCGGCCTGGCGACAGGTTGCGGCTTTGGCGCCGGCGCGGCAATCGCGGCCGACGTTTCCTTGCTGACTGCGGGCGGGCCACTTATCCGAGGCTGGGCCTGCTCATTCTGCTGGCCAATCTCTGGCGCGGGCGTGTCCGGCTCGGGAACCCGGCTATCGAGGGCTGGTGCCGCGGGAACGACCGCCGACGCAGAACCTCTTTCCCCGGCATCGGCCGGCAGTGCCGGACTAAGCATGCCATCTACGGGAGCCTTGCCAGCCTGTTCCCAAACATAGGCGCCCGAGGCGGCGATCAGGACGAGTGACAGGGCGATCTGTTTCATGGCTGTTTCCGTTTCACACCGAATCCTGCGCCGACGATTTTCGCGGCGGTTCACAAGCAATGTCTCACGACTCAGCTGACAATTGGCTGTCAGAGCGCTTCTAACCCGACCACGACAAGTGCCTTCTCCGGCTAGTCAAGCCGTCGGGCCGTCAGCCCCTGCTGCGCAGCGCGCCTGGGATCGCAATAGCGAACAGGATCAAGGCTACACCGAAAAGCAGAAATCCGCCCACCTCGCGGTAAACAAGAACACCGCCGATGCCGCCAACAAAGAATGACAGCACGGTCGTCAAATGAAGTCTCAACTTCACGCGGGTTTCCGCCGAATCCTTGTCGCGCTCCCGGCCAAAGGCAATGTCGCACAGTACGCCAAGGCCAATGCCGATATCCGTCAGCATCCCCGAGACGTGCGTCGTACGAACGCGTGTATTGGAGATCTGGGTGACGACAGCGTTCTGAAGTCCCATCAGAAAGCTCAGGCTCAACACGAGCGTCGTGACGCGGTGCGCACCGGACAGATACAGATCCGCACCTCCCAGAAGTGCGAGCAGGACGGATTCGAGGAGGATACTGTAGGCGTAGATTCCGCCTGTATGTCTCTCCTTGCCGACGTTGACCAACAATGTCGAAAGAGCGGCTCCGGCAACGAACGCAAGAACGATCGCCAAGAAAAAAACGGCCGCAACGAAATCACCCGTCGCGAGCTGGTCCGAAAGCGCGGAAACATTGCCAGTCATATTTGCGGAGAAAAAGCCAACAGCGTGAAATGCCGACGCGTTCAACGCGCCGGCGACGGCAGCGAGCGCGCTGGCAAGGCGGCGGTCGACGTCATTGTCCCGCGCATCTCCTTCGCGAAGCAGCATTTCGATAACCCATTAGTCCAAGGTCGCGAACCGACGCAGCGACGTCAGTGGAATATCCGGCTGTGAGGCCCGGCGGACGCAGCAGGATTTGAAAAATCCACCGGCGGCATGGGCCGTCGGTGGGCAGTTTGTAGAAACAGGTCAGATAATCGAAATATTGTTTTCGACCGAAGTAGCACCAGGTGCTGCCCATGCCGTGGATTCAGCGACCTGGCGCTCGTGCCACGAATGGACTGCGCCGCTGAGGCGGACCTTTCCTTCGTCGGCACTCACGTCGACCCTGTTCGGTTCAAAGAACCACGACCGGTTCAAGGCAACCTCGATGTCGTCGCTGAGATCCGACGTGTTGACGCGAGGCTTGAGAGTTGTCTGGTTGAAGACGCCGACTACCCCGTGGAGGCCGCGGACGTCATGTTCGGCGGCGAGTTGCTGGTAGTGCCAGCCTACTTGACCGGTCAGGGTGACCCAGCCGTTCTCGACCTTGATCTGGACCGCGTCCTTGGGAACGGAAACGTCCCAAGCAATTCGGTCGATTGCGGCTGAGGCAATGGCCTCGTCACCGCGTTGGAGTTCAAACGGCAGTTGTACCTTGATCTCTTCGGCAACAGCCTTGACGCCCTTCACGCGTTTCGCGGCAGACTCGGCCGCCCGCTTCTCGACATAGCTTTCGACGTGGCCCGAAAGGGTAACCACGCCATCTTTCGCGGTCACGCCAATATGAGGAGCATTGACGCTGGGTTCCCAGTTCAGTTCAGCGAGAACGGCGTCCTTGAGTCGCTTGTCATTGTTCATGGAATTCTCCGATCAGGAAATGTCAGGAGCCGCGCCATATCCCAGCCGCGCTCCGACTTTGACGATTGTATCCGCCACCTGAAGAGCCTGAGGCGCTCTGGGGTCGGGCTATCAATCTGCAGGGATGTTAGCCGAGAGGCGTAGTCGGTCGTCAGGGTCGGAAACTACTCAAATGCCGCTTGTGGGGATCAAGCGGCTCAGACATTTGTGCCAAACGCCGCGCCTACGCCCGCGGTGATGGCCATCGCCAAGGCCCCCCAGAACAGGACGCGAATAGTCGGCCTGAAAAGGTCGGCGCCGCCTACCTTCGCCCCGATAGCGCCGAGAAGGGCGAGGAAGATCAGCGATCCGATCGAGACGAACCAGATCAGCCAAGACGTCGGCGCGACCGATGCGAGGATAAGGGGAGCGGCCGCCCCGACCGAAAAGGTGGCGGCGGAAGCGAACGCGGCTTGAACGGGACGCGCGGTCGTTAAACTTGAAATGCCAAGCTCGTCGCGGGCGTGGGCCCCAAGCGCATCCTTCGACATGAGTTGTGCGGCGACCTGGCCCGCGAGAACCTGATCCAACCCGCGCGCCACATAGATTCGGGTCAGCTCTTGCGCCTCATACACCGGGTCGGCAGCAAGCTCCGTGCTTTCCCTCGCGAGGTCTGCCTGCTCGGTATCCTTCTGAGAACTGACCGAGACATACTCCCCGGCTGCCATCGACATGGCGCCGGCAACCAATCCCGCCACTCCGGCAAGGACGGCATTGCCGGAAGACAGGCTGGCCGACGCCACGCCGAGAATAAGGCTTGCGGTCGAGATGATGCCGTCATTGGCGCCTAGCACCGCCGCTCTCAGCCAGCCGATGCGTCCGACGAGGTGATTTTCTACGTGAGGACGAGGCATTCGAGCTCAGCGGTGTCATCGTGCTTCTTTCCAAGGCCGGAATGCACATCGAGGCGCGATGGCTTCAAGGTGCCGAGGATGGCCTTGGCTCGGGTCACTTCTTCAGGCATTCCGTGAACTGACACCATGAAGCTGTCGGCCTTGATGGCACTGTCGTATTGGATGACGCTGTCCTTGGGCACACCGATGCTGTAAAGCGCGGCGCCAAGCGCGCTCACACCACCGACGACAATCGCGCTTTCCAGTGCGGCAATCCAGGCAGCGGCGATGTAGCCCACCGCGACAACGGGCCCGACCAGTGGCAGCGTTATGAACATGCCGCCCAGAAACAGACCCCACAGTCCGCCCCAGAACGCGCCGCGTGTTCCCCAGAACGTGATGCGATCACCGGCATTGTAAAAGCCCACGACCTTCTCGTCGGTATGGTAGCCCTTGCCTACGACGCTCAGGCTGCTGATCGCAAATCCAGCGGCGCTCAACTGTTTTACGGCCGATTCCGCCGCGTCGTGATCGGGAAATATGGCGATGGCTGCGTCGGTCATGGTCTTCATTTTTGATCTCCTTCAGGTGGAAAGGCGTCGTCGTCCGGCGCCTGAGCCGCGAGGCTCGTTCGGCTTCGCGGCCGTCATGCAATGCTGCTTTTCTGGGCCGGTGGCGGCGGTCACGAAGACGCGACATTAGGCGGGTTCGTCGCTGGAAAGCAGGTTCGGAAACTACTCAAGAATCCGCTTCTCGCGCGTCAGGCATTACGCCCGTTTTGAGCGCCTGACGGCAGTGCCCCTAGGTAGTTTCCGATGCTTTCGCACCTGCGTTCTCAATAGCTACGGTCCGCTCCGACAAACAGCCTGGCTCGGATCGGTCATGATCGAACCTTGACCGTCTAGAGCGAAATCGCACGCCCCAAATGTTCGGAAAAGGATACGTCCATGACCTATCAAAGCACCAACCCTTTCAATGGCAAGCTCGTCGAGGGCTTTGACGAAATCAACGCGGGAGAATACGAGACCAAGCTGGCAGCGGCCCAGACATGTTTCGAAACCTGGCGCCACAAGAGCTACGCCGAACGGGCGGTGATCATCGCCAAGGCCTCCAAACTGCTCCACGATCAGGCCGACACGTTCGCCAAGATCATGACGTCGGAAATGGGCAAGCGGATTGGCGAGGCTCGCGGCGAGGTCGAGTTCAGTTCCAGGATTCTTGCTTACTACGCAGAGAATGCGGAGCGCTTCCTGGCCCCGGTCAAGCTCAATCCGACGGTCGGCGAAGCGCATATGGAGAGCAGCCCGATCGGGGTGATCTTCGGCGTCGAGCCCTGGAATTTCCCCTATTACCAACTGGCGCGGATCGCCGGGCCGCACCTGATGGCCGGCAATACACTGGTGGTGAAGCATGCCGGGATCGTGCCGCAATGCGCGCTGGCTTTCGAAAAGCTGTTGCTCGACGCGGGTGCGCCTGTCGGTCTCTACACCAACCTCTTCATCTCCCATCATCAGGCCGACAAGGTTGTCGATGACCCCCGCATCAAGGGTGTCTGCCTGACCGGCAGCGTGGCGGCGGGTCAGAGCATTGCCGCGCGCGCCGGAAAGAACCTCAAGGTCTCATCCATGGAGCTCGGCGGCAGCGACGCCTTTATCGTGCTGGACGACGCCGACCTTGACCTGACTATCCCCTGGGCGGTCTGGGGCCGGATGTACAACACCGGCCAGACTTGCTGCGCGGCGAAGCGCTTCATCGTGGTAGACAGCATCGCCGACAAATTCATCGAACGGTTCCAGGCCGCGCTCGGAGCGCTCAAAGCGGGCGACCCGATGGACGAAAAGACGACGCTCGGTCCCTTGTCCAGCGAAGCGGCCCTGGTGCAACTGCTCAAGCAGGTGGAAACCGCCGTCGCCAATGGCGCCAAGCTGTTGATGGGCGGCAAGCGCGTCGATCGGGCTGGCTCCTACATGCAACCGTCGATTCTGACGGACATCAAGCCAGGCAATCCAGCCTTCCGCGACGAGTTCTTCGGTCCAGTGGCGCTGTTCTTCCGGGTCAAGGATGAGGATGCGGCCATTGCGCTCGCCAATGATTCCGACTTCGGTCTCGGCGGCTCGGTCTGGACCAAGGATGTCGCCCGCGGCAAGCGGATCGCCTCGAAGGTCGAGACAGGGATGATGTTCATCAACAACATCGACTGGTCCGACGCGGAGTTGCCCTTCGGCGGCATCAAGGACTCCGGCTATGGCCGCGAACTCGGCGACATGGGCATCCAGCAGTTCGTCAACAAGAAGCTGGTCCGCGTCGCGACGATGAAGGCCCCGGCCTAGGCCCCAAGGGTTCACCACGGCCAAGCTTTTCTTCCAGTTCCAGATCGCGAGACGTCGACATGGCAAAGCAATCCGTGGCCGCAATGGCCGCAGCCAACAACAAAGCCCACCTCGTCGGAGGCGGGATCGGTTCGTTGGCTGCCGCGGCCTTCATGATCCGGGACGGGCATATCCCGGGTCACAAGATCTCGATCTACGAGGCGATGCCGATTTTGGGTGGCAGCCTCGATGGCGGCGGCAATCCAAAGGAAGGCTACACGTTGCGTGGCGGCCGCATGCTGACGACCGACAACTACGAATGCACCTGGGATCTCTTCAAGACCATTCCCTCGCTGGCTTCTCCTGGCACAAGTGTCTTTGACGAAACCGTTGCGTTCAACGATCGGCACAAGTCGAATGCCATGGCGCGGCTGGTCGATCGCAATCGGCACCGCATGGATGTGACATCCATGGGCTTCTCGATGGCTGACCGGCTCGAGCTGCTGAAAATCACCGAAGCCGACGAAGAGAAGCTTGGTACGAGCCCGATCACCGACTGGCTTTCGCCGTCGTTTTTCAAGACGAACTTCTGGTTCATGTGGGCCACGACTTTCGCATTTCAGCCCTGGCACAGCGCAATCGAATTCAAGCGTTACCTGCATCGCTTCATGCTCGAGTTCACGCGCATCGAGACGCTCGCTGGCGTCAAACGCACCGTCTACAATCAATACGACTCCCTGGTGCGCCCTTTGCTTGGCTGGCTGGAAGGGCAGGGTGTCAATTTCATCACCAACTGCACCGTTACGGATATCGATCTCCGGACCGAGGGCGGAAGAATCACCGTCCAAGGTATCGCCTGCGAGCGCGCCGGTGCAGTTGAGACAATCCCTGTCGCGGACGGCGATCTGGTCTTCTTCCAGAACGGATCGATGACCGACGCATCGAGCTTTGGATCGATGTCGCATGCGCCGAAGGCGCTGACGAAAGCCGATAGCGGCGGTTGGCGCCTATGGGAGAAATTGGCCACTGGCCGTCCGGAGTTTGGCAATCCCGCAGCGTTCAACGCCAGCATACCGGAATCGTTCTGGGAGTCCTTCACCCTAACGCTCAAGGGTTCGCCATTCTTCGACAGGATGGAAGAATTCACTGGCAATGAAGCCGGAACGGGCGGACTGGTGACGCTGAAGGATTCGAACTGGCTGATGTCCATTGTTCTGGCGCATCAACCCCATTTTGCCGATCAGCCCGCGGGCGTTCAGGTGTTCTGGGGATACGGGCTCCATCCCGATCGCATCGGCAATTTCGTCGCCAAACCGATGAGCGAATGCAACGGCCGGGAGATCCTGCAGGAGCTTTGCGGACATCTGAATTTCGGCCTTGAAGCCGTTGGCTCGGCGAACTGCATTCCATGCCGGATGCCCTACATCACCAGCATGTTCATGCCCCGGGCACACAGCGATCGTCCTTTGCCCGTTCCCAAAAATTCCAACAATCTGGCCTTCGTCAGCCAGTTCGTCGAAATCCCCGAGGATGTCGTCTTCACCGTGGAGTATTCGGTGCGGGCTGCTCAGATCGCCGTCTATCA
The DNA here is from genome assembly GCF_015500075.1 of Mesorhizobium sp. INR15. Lineage (NCBI taxonomy): Bacteria > Pseudomonadati > Pseudomonadota > Alphaproteobacteria > Hyphomicrobiales > Phyllobacteriaceae > Mesorhizobium > Mesorhizobium sp. INR15. The sequence goes on from NZ_CP045496.1 coordinate 2,831,236, forward strand.
ATTGCTCAAGATAGACCGCGAGGTGCCGCCAATCCTGCATCACGACAAGTCGATCAAGGTCCAGCTCGCCGCGGCGATAAAGGCTTTCCGGTGAACGGAATCCGCGGATCCCTGGCACTCGCTAGACATTGGAGGGCGCGATGTACGTCAATGTTGCCGTTCTGAAAGAGACGCAGCCGCATGAACGGCGTGTGGCTATGGTGCCATCGGTCGTGCCCAAGCTGGTCAAGCTGGGCGGAAAGCTGCACATGCAGAAAGGGGCAGGGGACGCCATCAAGCTGGCGGACTCGGCCTTCAGGGATGTCGTATTCATCCCCGATCGCAAAAAGCTGGTTGCCGACGCCGATGTGGTTCTCGCGGTCCAGCCGCCCGCGCTGGATGTGGTCGATGCCATGAAGCCGGGTGCGATCCTGATCTCGTTCATCTACGCCGACAAGGAGCCGGCATTGGTGGAACGCCTTTTGGACAGGAAGATCACCTGCTTTGCCATGGAAAAGCTGCCGCGCATAACACGGGCGCAATCAATGGACGCGTTGTCGAGCCAGTCCGCGCTCGCCGGATATTATGCCGTGCAACTCGGCGCCACGCATCTTGGCCGGATCCTTCCGAAGCTCACGACGGCCGCTGGTGCAGTTGGTCCCGCCAAGGTTCTGGTCATGGGGCTTGGCGTCGCTGGCCTGGAGGCACTGGCTACCGCCCATCGCCTGGGCGCGGTGACCGAGGGTTATGATGTGCGTCCGGAAACCCAGGAACAGGCCTTGTCGCTTGGCGCGACCTTCGTTGAGACGGGCGTCGATGCGAGAGGCAAGGGCGGCTACGCCCGCGAACTGACGGCCGAGGAAAAGACCAAGGTTGCCAGCGTGCTGACCGCGCATATTCAGGCCGCGGACCTTATCATCACCACCGCGGCCATTCCTGGACGGCCGTCACCCAAGCTCATCAGCAAGGCGCAGGTCGCCGGCATGAAGGCCGGCGCGGTCATTGTCGATCTGTCCGCGGAAGGCGGCGGCAATTGCGAAGATACGCGCCCCGGTGAAACGGCGCAGATCGGCTTGGTGACTATCGTCGCGCCACTGAACGTGCCGTCATTGCTCGGCGAAGACGCCAGCCGGCTCTATGCCAGCAACCAGTACAATCTGCTCGCGCTGATGATGAAGGACAACATCATCACGATCGACTGGGACGACGAGATCCTCGCCGGGACGGTGCTCACACATGACGGCGCGATAAAGAACCAGGCGGCCAAGCCACATGCGGAAACCATCGCGCCCCCCGGCATGGGCAAGGACCGCAATTCCGTGCCGGCCGCGAAAGTGGCCTGAGCCACAGGAGAACACCATGGATTTCTCGATCTCGATCAGCGGGTTTGTCGCGCTCTACATCTTCATGCTCGCGGGCTTCGCCGGCTGGGTCATTATCGGCCATGTTCCGGCGATCCTGCACACGCCGCTGATGTCCGGCTCCAACTTCGTTCACGGCATCGTCGTGGTCGGCGGGATTTTTGCGCTGCTCAATGCGAGTACGACGCTGGAACAGGCAATAGGGTTCTTTGCCGTGCTGCTTGGTGCCGGCAACGCCGCGGGTGGCTACGCGGTTACCGATCGCATGCTCGCGATGTTCCAGACCAGCGAACATCAGCCTGCGCACGCAAAATCCGGCCGCGCCAAGGCCCTTCACCCGAAGAAGGGCTGAGGAACCGCCATGCTCACCATCATCCCGCAACTCCTGATCGGGGCTGCCGATCTAGCGGCTGCTTTCCTGTTCCTCTACGGCCTCAAGCGAATGTCGTCGCCCGTGACGGCGCCCTCGGGCATATTCGTCGCCGGGCTTGGCATGGTCGTCGCGATCCTCGCCAGCTTTCTCTACGCGTTCGATGTTACAACGGAAGCGAGGCCCTTCCTCGCGACCAATATCGGGCTTGCTTTTGTCGCACTCGTTGTCGGCGGAGGCGCTGCCTGGTGGAGCGGTCGGAAGGTCGCGATGACCGCCATGCCCCAGATGGTGGCCCTTTACAACGGCATGGGCGGCGGCGCGGCCGGTGCTATCGCGGCCGTGGAACTGTTCGGCGGTAAATCCCAGGGCGCTACCCAGCTCATCGTCACCCTGGCAGGCGCGCTGATCGGCGCCGTGTCTCTGTCCGGATCGCTGATCGCCTGGGGCAAGCTCGATGGTGTGATCAACAAGCCGCTTCGGTTCAAAGGGCAGCAACTGGTCAATGGACTTGTGTTCATGGCCACTCTTGTCGTCGGGGGCTATCTTGTCTTTGCCGTTGAGGCAGGCGCGGCGCCGTTGATTGCGACGCCCGATCTGATCTATCTCTTCTTCGCCCTGGCGCTTGTCTTCGGCATCCTCATGACCCTGCCGATCGGCGGGGCCGACATGCCAGTGGTGATATCCGTCTACAACGCCTTCACCGGCCTCGCGGTCGGCCTGGAAGGTTTCGTTTTGCAGAACCCGGCCCTGATGATCGCCGGCATGGTGGTCGGCGCCGCTGGCCTGCTGCTGACCCTGCTCATGGCCAAGGCCATGAATCGCTCGGTGAGCAACATCCTGTTCACGAACTTCGGTGCCGTCACCAAGCAGAAGCAGGGTGATATCAAGGGCAGCCTCAAGCCTGCCGCAGCCGGTGATGCCGGCATCTTCATGCGCTACGTGAAGGAGGTCATCATCGTGCCGGGCTATGGTCTCGCGGTCGCGCAGGGCCAGCAGAAGCTCTACGAGTTCGTCAAGCTGCTGCAGTCGGCAGATGTCACGGTCAAGTTCGCCATTCATCGGGTGGCTGGCCGGATGCCAGGTCAGATGGACGTCTTGCTTGCCGAAGCCGGCGTGCCCTACGACCTCATCTTCCAGCTCGATGACATCAACGACGAGTTCGCCAACGCCGATGTCGCCCTCGTCATCGGCGCCAACGATGTGGTGAACCCAGCGGCTCGCACGGACAAATCCTCGCCGATCTTCGGCATGCCTATCCTAAACGCCGACAAGGCCAAGAAGGTTTTCGTCGTGAAGCGCGGCGAGGGCAAAGGCTACGCTGGCATCCAGAACGCGCCCTTTTACGGCGACAACTGCGACATGGTCTACGGCGACGCCCAGGCCGTGCTCATCAAGATGATCGAGGCCGTGCGTAGCCTTGGATTGTCAGCCGCTGCTTGACGCCGGCTCCTGAACAGCCGGCACCAGACTCAAAAAGAAAAGGATCTCCCCATGGCATCCAAGATGCACGCCGCGGTCGTTACAGGTTTCGGAAAGCCACTTGAGTTCCGGGAGTGGGATATACCCACTCCCGGCGCGGGCCAGATATTGGTGAAGACAGAAGCCTGTGGCGTCTGCCACACCGATCTCCATGCAGCGCGCGGCGACTGGCCCTTGAAGCCGACGCCCCCCTTCATTCCCGGCCATGAGGGCATCGGCCGGGTTACCGCCGTTGGCGCCGGCGCCACCATCGTCAAGGAGGGCGACCGGGTAGGGGTGCCATGGCTATACTCCGCCTGTGGCCATTGCGAACATTGCCTGGCTGCGTGGGAGACGGTGTGCGGCGAGGCGCAGTTCGGCGGCTATACGAAGAACGGCGGTTTTGCCGAGTACATTCTCGCGGACCCCAACTATGTCGCCCATATCCCCAATGGCCTGACGCCGCGCGAGGCGGCGCCGCTGATCTGCGCCGGCATCACGACCTACAAGGGGATCAAGGTGGCCGATGTCCGGCCTGGCGAGTGGATGGCCATCTCGGGTGCCGGCGGCCTCGGCCATCTGGCGATCCAATATGCCAAGGCGATGGGGCTTCAGGTCTGTGCCATCGATATCGACGACGGCAAGCTGGCGCTCGCCAAGAGCCTCGGCGCCGATCTCGTGGTCAATGCCAAATCCCCTGACGCGGTGGAGGCCGTGAGAAAAGGCACCGGAGGCGGCGCGCATGGCGTGCTGATCACCGCGCCTTCGCTTGGCGCCTTCAAACAGGGTATCGCCATGGCCCGCAAGCGCGGCACCTGCGTGCTGGTCGGCCTGCCGCCCGGCGAATTTCCGGTGCCTCTGTTCGACATGGTGGCCAATTGCATCACCATTCGTGGCTCGTTCGTCGGCACACGCGAGGACATGGCGGAGACGCTTGCATTCGCCGCCGACGGCAAGATCAAGGCCGACATCGAGATGCAGCCTCTGTCCGCCATCAATGCCGTTTTCGATCGGCTGGAGCACGGCAAGGTGGCAGGCCGGATCGTCCTCGACTTCGCCTAGAACGGAACCGACGACATTCGACCATATCCGTCAGGATTGGCCGGAGATGGAGAACAGCCATGCAGGCGATGGTTCTGAATCGGCTAAAATCCCCTCTTGCATGGATGGAGTTGCCTGACAGGCAACCGGGGCCGGGCGAGATAAGGATTCAGATTACCGCTTGCGGGGTCTGCCGTACCGATCTGCATGTCGTCGACGGTGAACTGCCCAACCCGGTGTTGCCGGTCATTCCCGGTCACGAGATCGTCGGCCGGGTCGACGCGATCGGCCCTGGCGTTGTCGGCCTGGTGGACGGCGAACGCGTGGGCGTCCCCTGGCTGGGCCGCACCTGCGGCGCCTGTTCCTATTGCTTGAGCAACCGGGAAAACCTTTGCGATCATCCGCTGTTTACGGGCTACACGCGAGACGGCGGATTTGCCACCGCAGCCATTGCCGACGCTCGATTTGCATTTCCCCTCGGCGAAGCCGGTGACGACGCGTCGTTGGCGCCGCTGCTTTGCGCAGGCTTGATCGGTTGGCGGTCCCTGTCGATTGCCGGCGCCGGCAAGCGGCTTGGGCTCTTCGGCTTCGGGGCCGCCGCCCACATCGTTGCGCAGGTCGCGAAATGGCAAGGGCACGAGGTCTACGCCTTCACCAGGCAAGGCGATCTGGCGACGCAGGCGTTCGCGCGCGAGATCGGTGCCGTCTGGGCGGCAGGCTCCGGCGACACGCCGCCCGAACCGCTTGATGCGGCCATCATCTTCGCGCCTGCGGGCGAACTGGTGCCGATCGCCTTGAAGGCGGTCCGCAAGGGCGGGCGCGTCGTTTGCGCGGGCATTCACATGAGCGACATCCCCAGCTTCCCATACAGTCTTCTCTGGGAGGAAAGGCAGCTTGTCTCGGTTGCCAATCTGACACGGCAGGACGGTATCGACTTCCTCGCGCTCGCCCCGAAAATCGGCATCGTCACCAGGACAACCCGATATCCCCTGCCGCAAGCCAACGAAGCCCTGGACGACCTGCGCGCCGGGCGGTTCGAAGGTGCTGCGGTTCTCGTGCCTTGACCTGCCAGGGTCACGATGCGGACTCGGCCTGAGTATATTCCGAACCTCCACCGCGCCAACCACGTCAGCTAGGATTTGCTCGTCACACCTCGTTGGTTCCTCGCGCCCAAATGCGGGAATCGAGACGCTGGTGCTTTCGATAATGGGATGGACGCTGTGATGAAAATACTGCTGACGATTCTCGGTTGTCTAGTCGTAGCGGCCGCCGGCGGGCTCGTTTTCATCTATTCGGGCATATACGATGTTTCGGCAACGACCCCTGATAGTGCGATTGTTGCCTGGGCCGTCCACACCACGTCGGATCGCTCGGTCGGCGCACGCCTTGGGGCAATCAAGGTTCCGTCCGGGCTGGACCAGCCAGCGACGATCGAGGCTGGCGCGCATCTGTTTTCACAGAATTGCTCCGTCTGCCACGGCGGGCCAGGACTTGAGAGAACAAACATTTCGCGTGGTCTCAATCCACAGCCGCCGGATCTCTTCCGTGCGAGCCGGGTGCCAGAGGCGGACGAGAATTTCCAGTTCATAAAGTACGGCGTCAAGATGACTGCCATGCCAGGGTTCGCCCCGACACAAACCGACGAACAGATATGGTCGTTGGTCGCTTTTCTCGGCGTGGCACCTGGCATGACGGCGCCGGTTTTTTCATCCAAGGTCGGTGCAAAGGTCACAGAGGCGGCTCCCTCGGCTCCGGCAGGCGGCTGACACGGACCGATGATCGAGTCGATCGGCGGACGCATGGTGCAGTGGCGCTTGGGCGGCAACTTCGGAGCATCAGGAGAAATCTATGCAGATCCACGTCAGCACCGACCACAATCTTGATGGACATGAAGGGCTGACGCGTCACGTTGAAGCCAATCTCAAGGCCGGGCTTGCCCGGTTCAGCGATGGGATCACGTCGATCGAGGTCCGTTTGAGCGACGAGAATGCCGCCAAATCCGGCAACGCCGACAAGCGCTGCGTCATCGAGATCCGGCCCGCTGGGCGCAACCCAGTGGCGGTGACCGACAATCGCGCAACCATCGAGGAGGCCGTGGAGGGCGCGACAAGGAAGCTGCGGCGACTGCTGGACTCCGCCCAAGGGCGGTCAAACGATCATAAGGGCGGCGCCTCGATCCGGACAGATGAAGATGTTGATTGATCCGGCAACAGGTCTTTCGCCGGGTCCATTGTCGCCCGATCTGCAGGCGAAAATGAACGCCTACTGGCGCGCCGCCAACTATCTGTCGGTTGGCCAAATCTATCTGCGCGACAACCCGCTGCTCGAGGCCCCGCTCAAGATCGAACACGTCAAGCCTCGTTTGCTCGGCCATTGGGGCACGACACCGGGACTGAATTTCCTCTATGTCCACCTCAATCGGCTCATCAAGAAGAACGACCTCGACATGATTTACGTCATAGGTCCCGGCCATGGCGGCCCCGGCATCGTGGCGAATACCTATCTCGAAGGGTCGTATACGGAACGCTATCCGGCGATCGAGCGCAGCCGCAATGGCATGCTTCGCCTGTTTCGACAGTTCTCGTGGCCTGGCGGAATCCCTAGCCACGTAGCGCCGGAAACCCCTGGTTCGATTCACGAGGGCGGGGAACTCGGCTATTCCCTCACGCACGCATTCGGCGCGGCCTTCGACAATCCCGAATTGATCGTTGCTTGCGTCGTCGGCGACGGGGAGGCCGAAACCGGACCGCTCGCGGCCAGTTGGCACTCAAACAAATTCCTCAACCCGGCGCGTGACGGCGCGGTTCTGCCGATCCTTCACCTCAACGGTTTCAAGATCGCCAATCCGACGGTGCTGGCGCGGATCAGCCGCGAGGAGCTGACGCAACTGTTTCTCGGGTACGGCTACGATCCGCATTTTGTGGAGGGCGATGATCCGGCAATCCTGCACCAGACGCTGGCCGCCACGCTCGACAAGGTCTTGGACAGGATTCGGCAAATTCAGAAGGAAGCGCGTGCTTCCGGTGATGCCGCAGGACCGCAGCGTCCGCGCTGGCCGATGATCATCCTTCGCACGCCCAAAGGTTGGACAGGGCCCAAATTCGTCGATGGCAAACCCGTCGAAGGCACGTGGCGTGCGCATCAGGTTCCGATCGCGGATTTCAAGAACCCCGAACACCTGAAGCAACTTGAAGACTGGATGCTGAGCTACAAGCCCCACGAACTGTTCGACGAAGGTGGAAAGTTCCGCGAGGAATTCGCAGCGCTCGCTCCCACGGGCCATAGCCGCATGGGAGCCAATCCGCATGCCAATGGCGGCGAGATGCTGAAGCCGCTGTCGATGCCGCATTTCCATGATTATGCGGTAACCGTGGCTGAGCCCGGTGGCGTCAAGGCGGAAGCGACACGCGTTCTCGGCACATTTCTGCGTGACGTAATGAAGCTCAATCTCGGCAAGCAGAACTTCCGGCTTTTCGGTCCCGACGAAACCGCGTCAAACAGGCTGGAAGCCGTCTTTGACGTTTCCGGCAAGGAGTGGATGGCCGAGATTGACGACGTCGATATCAATCTCAGCGCCGATGGACGTGTCATGGAAGTGCTGAGCGAGCACCTCTGCGAAGGTTGGCTCGAAGGATATCTGCTCACAGGCCGACACGGTCTGTTCTCCTGCTACGAGGCGTTCATCCACATCATCGATTCCATGTTCAACCAGCACGCAAAGTGGCTGAAGGTCAGCAAGACCATTCCCTGGCGCAAACCGATCGCCTCGCTGAACTATCTGCTGACGTCGCATGTCTGGCGGCAGGATCACAACGGCTTCTCCCATCAGGATCCCGGCTTCATCGATCACGTCGCCAACAAGAAATCGGACGTGGTGCGCATCTACTTGCCGCCCGACGCGAACTGTCTGCTGTCGGTCGCCGATCACTGCCTGCGAAGCCGCAACTACATCAACCTGATCGTCGCCGGCAAACAGCCCGAATGGCAGTGGCTCGACATGGCGTCCGCCACGCGGCACTGCACTGTCGGTGCCGGCATCTGGCAGTGGGCTAGCGACGACGGCGACGAGGTCGATGTGGTCATGGCCTGCGCGGGAGACATCCCGACGCTGGAGACGCTTGCCGCTGTAAAGCTTCTGCGCGCCCATTATCCCGACATTCGCATCCGTGTCGTCAACGTGGTGGATCTGATGGTCCTGCAGCCTCAGTCGGAACATCCGCACGGGCTGGAAGATCAGGACTTCGACGAACTGTTCACGCTGGACAAGCCGGTGATCTTCGCGTTCCACGGCTACCCCGCCATGATCCACAAGCTGACCTACCGCCGGAACAATCACGACAACATCCATGTGCGCGGCTACAAGGAGGAGGGCACCACGACGACGCCTTTCGATATGGTCGTGTTGAACAATCTGGACCGCTTCCAGCTCGCGCTGGATGCCGTCAGCCGAATCCCGAGGTTCAGTCATCGCGTTCAGAACGCGACGGAGTTTTACTGGGCCGCCATGGAACGTCACAAGCTCTACATCAGCGAATATGGCGACGACATGCCGGAGATCCGCGAGTGGTGCTGGAAATCCTGACCTCACCCTAGCGGGATGCTCAATGACAGAGGCCAAGCCGAACGTTGTCGTCCTCACGTTGAACAGTGGCTCGTCATCGCTCAAATTCGGATTGTACCGTGTCGACGCCTCGCGGACCGAAATGCTGCTTGCGGGTGAGGCCGAGTCGATCGGTGGGAGCAACAGCAAGTTCCACGCGACGGATGCGCACGGAACCAGACTGCCGGAAGTGACGGGGCGTATTGCCGATCAACGTGAGGCGGTCATCCGCGTCGGCCGGCTTCTCGCCGGCTCCGAGGCGCCCGCACCTGACGCGGTCGGGCATCGCATCGTGCATGGCGGACCGAACCTGCGGCGGCGGTGTCTGATTGATGATGCCGTGCTGCAGCAACTCGAAGCGGCTATCCCGTTCGCACCGTTGCACATGCCGCCAGCTCTATCCGTCATAAAATTTGCACGCGAGCATTTCCCAAACCTGCCACAGGCGGCGAGTTTCGACACGACCTTTCACGCCGATTTGCCTGATATCGCCCGCGTCCTTCCTGTTCCCAAGGAATTGCGGGCAGAAGGCATCCAGCGCTATGGATTTCATGGCCTTTCCTGCGCATCGATCCTGCATCAGCTTGGCGGCGATCTACCGGAGCGCGTGATCATCGCTCATCTAGGCAACGGAGCGAGCATCACTGCGGTCAGAGGCGGCAAGTCCATCGACACCAGCATGGGCTTGACCCCGACTGGTGGCGTCATCATGGGCACGCGCAGCGGCGATCTCGATCCTGGCCTGCTGGTCTATCTGATGCGCGAGAAGAAGCTTGATGCGCCGATGCTCGAAGATCTGCTCGATCATCATTCAGGTCTCCTCGGAATTTCGGGCTTGAGCGGTGATATGCGACAGCTACACAAAGGCACCGCGTCGGATGCGCGTCTCGCGATTGAGATGTTCTGCTATTCCGTGCGCAAGCAGATCGCCGCGATGAACGCTGCCCTGAATGGAGTGGACCTCATCGTTTTCACTGGTGGCATTGGAGAGAATGACGGAAATGTTCGCGCCGAGATCTGCGCTGGTTTGTCCTGGAATGGCGTCAGACTTGATGAAACCCGGAACAGTTCCAACGCCTGTCTTGTCAGCGATCCGGCGTCCCGCTGCAAAGTGATGGTTCTCCCATCACAGGAGGATGAACAGATCGGACGCGATGCCTGGGCTCTGCTCGATGCCAGTCGTCCCAATGGCTGACATCTTGTCTGAGCTAACCCAGCTGCCAAACTCGACAAGGCCTGGCCCAATGTGGTCGTCGATGTCGCACTGCGTCAATCAACTCGCCGGAACGTCGGCGCCCTCAACAGCAGCATGGCGAGTAACAAGGACCAGATGTTTCGATCCAATTCGCGGCAGCAAAGAAATACAGCGAGGCCGCAATCGACACAGCTGCGGCTCGCCGACCCCGAAGCTGCGACGTCGGGCCTATCGGGTATCTATCCATGAAGCGTTCCTGGTTCGCGAAGGCAAGGCGATTTCGACATCGAACGCGACGGCTGCGCGTCTGGCATCCGTTGGAACCTTGACAGCCGTCACCGCCAGCCTGGCGAGCGCGGGAAGCGACTTCGAGCCGGTCTTCTTCATGATGGCGGCACGATGGTTCTCGACTGTCCGCTGGCTGATTCCGAGGGCGGCCGCGATGTTCTTGCTGGGATGACCTGCAAGCACGAGATCCATGATCTGGTGCTGCCTGAGGGTCAACTCCGCCATTTGGGACGCCGCCGATTCCTGCGATAGCGCCCGTCTGTTCGAATCCCTGGCCAGATCGAGCGCGTGGTGAACGCTGGCACGCAGTTCGGTCAGACCGATCGGCTTCTCGATGAAATCGGAAACCCCCGCCTTCATCGCCTCCACCGCGATCGACACGTCGCTTTCGCCGGTGATCATGATCGAGGGAAGAACATCGCCTCGTTGACGCAGCCTTTCGAGAAGCTGCAGGCCGCTCATTCCCGGCAGGTACGCATCGAGAAGCAAGCATTCCGGCAGCCTCCTTTTGGTGCTCTCCAGGAAGGCCTCGCAGCTTTCATACGTTTCCAGTGCGTATCCGTCATCTTCGAACACGCGTTTGATTTTTTGGCGGATATTGCTGTCGTCATCCACGATATGGATCGTCGGCACGGCGATGGCACCGCCTGTATCCGCGCGTTCTTCGGAAATCACTGATGATGCGCGCTCTTCCGATAGCAGACGTTGGATGAGGTTGGTCAGTTCTTGAAGACGAACGGGCTTGTGAAGCTGCGCAAACCCATTCTGTGCGATAACCCGCAAAGTGTCGGCGGAAATGTCGCCGGTGAGGATTACTACCGGAACGGATCTGTGAAGCTTTTCGCGAAGCGTAATTGCCGTCTGGACGCCGTCCATTTTCCCCGGCAGGCCAAAATCCGCCAGGACAATGTCGGGCCTGATGGCCCCATGAAGCGTCAGTTCCAGCGCCGAAGCGCCATCGGGAGCGACCAGCACATGGTGGCCCGAATCTTTCAGCAGGTCCTCGAGCATTTCAAGGACTTCCGGATCATCCTCCACCACAAGGATCGCACCAACAGCGCTTCTTTCCTTTGGGGGCGGTGTAATATCTTGCTCCGCAACCATATCTTCCACGTCTTCAACTTCATCCGAGGCGAGCGGAATGTCGATCGCGAAGACCGAGCCCTTTCCGAGTGTCGAGTGAACACGAACGTTGTGGCCGAGGAGGTCGCTAAGGCGTTTGACGATCGATAGTCCAAGGCCGAGCCCTTTGTTTGTCTCACGAGCGGCATTGTCGATCTGGTAATACTCGTCGAAGATAGCCTGCAGATCACCGCCCTCGATGCCTGGCCCCGTGTCCCAAACCTCGATACTGACTTTGCCGAGGCGACGACGACATCCGATCAGCACCTTGCCAGCCTTCGTGTATTTCAAAGCGTTGGCGACCAGGTTCCTGATAATCTGCTCGAGAAGACGCGGATCGCTTCGGACTCGCAAACTGGTCGTGACCAGGCACATTTCGATTTTCTTTGCCTGGGCGAGATAGACAAACTCACGCCCCAGCCGGGACAGCAGGTCACCAACCGCAAAATTTACAATCTCGCCGCGAACGATGCCCGCTTCGATCTGGTTGATGTTGAGCAGGGCGTTCAGCATTCCGGTCATGGCGTCGAGCGTCTCATCGAAACGCGCGATCAGCCTCTCCTGCTTCTCGCCCTTGGCTGTCTTGGCAAGCAGGCCTTGTACCAATGTCAGCGTTTGGAGCGGCTGGCGAAGATCGTGGCTCGCGGCCGCAAGGAACCGCGATTTCGCCGACGTCGCCTGTTCAGCCTCACGCTTCGCGGCAATCAGGGCGTCCGCGTCGTGCCGGCGGTTGGTGATATCAGCGAATGTGATCACCACCCCTTCGACGCGATTGTCCTGCGTACGATAAGCTTGGATCCGCCGCATGTACCACGCGCCATCTGAAGCCTCGATCTCGCTTTCGATCGGGGCGAGTGATTCAAGCACCGTGCGGGCATGTACCAGAAGTGCGGCATCGGAGGCCATTGAGGCCAGATCAGCCAGCGGCCGACCCACATCGCCTGGAATGACGTTGAAAAGTTGTTTTGTCGCCGGCGTGAAGAAACGGATATTGAGATCCCGGTCGAGAAACACGGTCGCGATATCCGTGCTGTTCAGCACGTTCTGAAGGTCGTTGGACAACGTGCGCTGATGTTCCAGCGTTTCCTGAAGTTGACTGTTGAGGGCCGTCAGCTCTTCGTTGAGCGACTGAAGCTCCTCCTTCGAAGTAAGCAGCTCCTCATTCGTCGACTGATATTCTTCGTTGACCGAGAGCGTCTCGTCGTTGATCGCCTTCTGCTCCTCGCCCGATATCTCCAGGTTGCGAATGGCATCCTGAAGTTCCGTTCGTGTGTCGTCGAGCTCTCTCTCCAGTTCGGCTATCCGAGGAACGTCCTCAGGCAGGGAAGAAGCACCATGCATCGCGCGAAATGTCTCTTCATGAAAGCAAACGAGCAGAAGGTCTTCGCCTTCGCTTATGAAGGGCTGGACATCGATGCTTAGGGAAATCGCGACGCCATCTCGTTCGGATTGGCCGCCCGACAGCCGAGCACAGGCATTTGTCTGCACCGCTTGCTGAACGGCAGCACGAATCTTGTTGCGGATGCCTTTCCGCGAAAGAGCCAGCAGATCGAGCGTCGGTGACCCTTGAGCCACGCTCAGGTAACGGTCGATTGGCCCGACCGCATACAGGCAGTCATTCTTGCGGTTGATCACCACCGCTGCAGGCGCGTGGGAATCCAGTATCATTTGACGGCAAAGTTCGCCGAGCGTTGCCTGGCGGGACAGGGTTCGGCGCTGCCCGGGTTTGGAATGCGTCATATCGACCGCACCGGCGGCCAACGGAAAGGCGAACACGCCGGGGCGGCTGCGGCCTATGTGCCGATAAATCCGCTGGGACTTGGCTACGGCTTCAAAGCGACCCTCGGCATTGCCGACCGTTTCCGCGCTTCCCAGGAAGAGCATTCCGCCGTCATCCAACGCAAAATGAAACAGCGCAATCGCCTTCTTCTGGGCATCCGGCCCGAGATAGATCAGCATGTTTCGGCAGGAAATGAAGTCCAGTCGGGAGAACGGCGGATCTGACAGGACGTTCTGCACCGTGAAGACGACACTGGCGCGCAGCTCAGCCGAGACACGGTACCCGGTGTCTTCCCGGTAAAAATATTTGGCGAGCCGTTCTTCCGAAATGTCGGCGTCGATCGCATGCCCATAGAAGCCCTCGCGTGCCGTTGCGATGGCGTCGGCTTCTATATCGGAGGCGAACACATGCAGCTTGGATCTGCTGTTGGCAGCATCGATCGCCTCCCGGAACAGGATGGCCAGGGAGTAGGCCTCTTCGCCAGTGCTGCAGCCGGCGATCCATATCCGAAGAGCGCGCTCTGGGGCCGCGGCTTTCACAAGGTCCGGGACGATCTCCTTGGTCAGAAACTCAAATGCATCGGGGTCACGGAAGAAACGCGTGACATGAATAAGGAGGTCCTTGGCGAGTGCATCACGTTCGACTTCGTCCTGTTTGAGATGCTTCAGATAGTCCGTCATGTCGTCGAACTTGACCGCTGCCATGCCCATACGCCGCTCGATGCGGCGCTGGAGCGTGCCAGTCTTGTAGTGCGTAAAATCGTGCCCGGTTTCAGTGCGCAGATATTCGATGATCTCCTCGCGCGGTCGGTCCGATGAGCGCGGATCGAGTGGTTCGATGATGTCTTTGCCAGACGGCTCGCTTCTCGCAACCAGCGCTTCGGCGATCCGGCCGACAGGCATGACGAGGTCGACAAGACCCGTGGCTATGGCACTTCTGGGCATGCCATCGAAGGTCGCCTCATGAGGGTCCTGCGCTATGACAAGTCCCCCAAGCGCGCTTATCACCCTCAGTCCGACGCTGCCGTCGTCGCCTGTTCCGGAAAGCACTATGCAGATGCCGCGCGCGCCATACTCGTTGGCAACAGCGTTGAGCAGGAAATCGAATGGCAGGCGCGCGCCGTGCGGGGCGTTGGGCTTGGACACGAGAAGTGTCCCGTTCTTTACGGCAAGATATGTTCCGGGTTGGATTACGTAGAGGTGGTTTGGTTCGATTGCCGTCCCGTTTGATGCCTCGACGATCGTCATCGTCGTATGGCGGCCGAGCAACTCCACCATAAGGCTTTTATGCGAGGGATCCAGATGCTGCACCAGCAAGAAGGACATGTCCAGTTTTGGCGGAAGCGCATCAAGCAGCTTTTGACACGCCTCCAATCCACCTGCGGAAGCGCCAATAGCAACAACCGGGAAATTGGTCGGATCGCTTTCTTTGGCAGGCGCGGATGCCACAGCCCGACTTGGCGGCGGTCGTACCGTCGCCGCATGATCGGGAGCGGTCCCAGGCATTTTTTGGGTTTCCTTTGAGCCTGCTCTCCAATGAACGGGCGGATGGAGCGTGCTAACAATCGCCAGCAATTGCCGTCTTGATTGAAATCAATTCTCGATCTGGCCCACAGGTAACGTTCAACAGGGACATCGCGTTCCAGGCATAGATTGATGGAAACGCTATTGCCTGACCGATTGCAGGTGTCCACGACCGAACTCCTTGGGCTACCGATCGAAATCTCTGTCACCAGCATGAGTAGTTTCCGATGCTCCCGGGAGCATTTGTAGAGGGTATGGTGCTCTCGTCAGGTTGGCAGCCCGGATTTTGCGTCCGGTTCTTGATCATGGACGACCCGGATAGGCGTCGGTCGTGGCAGGCTGCGAATGGCCGTCCAATTCGCCGTCAGGCCGGTCACGCGACGGCGAGTGTGACCAAAGGCCAAGGCCCGGCTCGATGCTCCTGAGACGTATCTGATGTGGCCAGTATTTCGATACTCTTTCGGCTCCGCCAGCGGAGCATCCGCATGGTTAGACCAAAAGTACCTTTTCCGCCCGCGGCTTCGAGCCGGAACTCAAGTGATACGCAGTTTCCAATGAACGAAATGCACCCAATGCCAAAACAGCCGAGAGCCCAGACAATGGTTTGGTCGCGTCACGACTTTACGACAAACGTTGATGCAGCAGACGGACGGCCATGGCCGCATCCATCGGCGTTGCTCGTTCGCGATCAGATCGAGGCTTGGATCAACGAGGGCGGCGCGGGCGGAGAGCCACCAGAATGAAAGGGCTTCGGATACTTGTCGCGGAAGACGAGCCGTTCATAAACATCATGCTCATCGAAATGCTTGAGGAGATGGGTCACACGGTGTGCGCGTCCGCGGAGACTGAAGAGGAGACGGTAACGGCCGCTCTGGCGACGAAGCCCGATGTCATGATCGTGGACGCACGCCTGGGCACCGGAAGCGGCATCGCGGCGGTGGAGGAAATTCTCAAGTCAGCATTTATTCCGCACATCTTCGCGAGTGGCGATATCCTCACCGGCTGTCCGCGCGATCCGCGCGCCGTCGTCATTCAGAAGCCGTATCGCGAATCCGACCTGGCGCGCGCCATTGCGAGCGCGCTGCTTGGCGCATCCAACGAAAAGCCAGCGTTGTCGGCCATGCCGCAAGCAACTGATTAGGAGGCAAGAGGTGCGGATCGAAACTTTGTCACGCAATGTATGCTCCGACGTGCTGTCCAGAAACCACACCGCGCGTCTGGCCTGCGCGAAGGACGGCCAGCCTTATGTCGTGCCCATTTCATATGGATTCTCCGGCAACCAGATTTATGCGTTTTCAACGGTCGGCAAAAAGATCGAATGGATGCGAGCCAATCCACTGGTGGCGGTGGAGGTCTTCGAGGCGGATGGCGAGAGGGGATGGCGAACGGTTGTGGTAGACGGGAGGTTCGAAGAACTGACCCCCGGCCCCTACTATGACAAGGACAGCGATTTTGCCTGGAAACTCTTGAAGAAGCACGCAAACTGGTGGGAGCCGGGCAGTATCGACGCCGAGGGCGAGGCGCCATCCAAATCATATGTCTACTACCGGATCCAGATCGTCACGATGACTGGCCGCCATGGAATAGTTCAGTGAAAGCCACATCTGGCGGCATGGCGGTTCCTTCGGTCACCGCTGCGGTGATAGCCGGCATGGTCTACTTCGCCAGCGTCTTCGTCGTAGGCTTTGTATTAGGAACGGCCCGTACCCTTTGGATCGCGCCAGCTATTGGCAACCTTTGGGGAGTGTTGATCGAGCTTCCCTTCATTCTCGGCGCCTCCTGGCTGGCATGCGGGCGGTCTCTGCAGCGGTTCTCCATCTCCAGCCTGCCAGAGAGGCTCATCATGGGATTGCTTGCGTTCATGCTGCTCATGGTTGTCGAGGCGATGCTTGCTGTGCTGGTCTTCGGCACCAGCCTTAGCGGCTACGCTGCGGGCTGGGGCTCGGCTGCCGGGGCACTAGGACTTCTAGGCCAGATCTGCTTTGCGGGAATGCCGCTTGTTTATCCCCAACACCAGGCAAGCGCTTCCAGCAAGTTCCGGTGATGGGACACCCATTTCACCTGATCGCTATGACTTCGGCGTGCATCTCGGCTAACCCGACACGAGGGTCTTCGAGCGGATTTTGACACGCGACGGATCCTCGAATTCGCCAAGCGCTCAGCTGGCGGACGGGCATGAGTAGTTTCCGACGCTCCCAAAACCGGTCGCGCCAAGCCTATGTTCATCGAGAGGGCGGCCCGCCGTCGAGCATTCGACGGTCGATGGCGGCCCACAGCCAGCAGAATTAGAGCAAGCATCAGAGGAAGCCATGAACAGGCGAGCAATGTTGGTCGGCGGAACCGCCGTCGTTCTCGCCGGCGCCGGCGCGGCGTCATACAGCTATCTCCAGATGGGGTCGGTGACAGGCTATGACACCGCCATAGCCGCCGGTCGCGGGGCGCTTCCTGGCAATCCCGACTTCAGGGATTTGATCAGATTTGCAACGCTTGCCGCAAACAGCCACAACACCCAGGCTTGGCGATTTCGGTCATCGGACGGTCGTATCGAGGTATTGCCGGACTTCTCCCGACATACGCCAGCCGTTGATCCGGACCAACATCATCTTTTCGTCAGCCTTGGCTGTGCGGCCGAGAACCTGGCATTGGCGTCGAGCGCCCGAGGACGGCCCGGCGAACTGCGTTTCGACGGAGCAAAGGACGGGGCCGCCGTATTCGAGTTCGTTGACGGGTCAAGTCGCCCCTCCGACCTGTTCGATGCGATCCCCCATCGACAGTCCACTCGCGCCGAATATGACGGCAGGACGGTCAGCACGGCTGATCTTGAAATCCTCGCGTCCGCCGCTGCGTTACCCGGGGTTGATGTAAAGCTGATCACGGATCGTCCCACAATCGATCGCGTTCGCGACTTGGTCATGGCCGGCAACAACGCGCAGATGATGGATTCGGCTTTCGTCAAGGAACTCAAGAGCTGGCTCCGGTTCAATCCTCGCCAAGCGCTTCGTTCTGGGGATGGCCTCTACAGTGGCGCGAGCGGAAGTCCGATTCTTCCGACATGGCTCGGGCCTCATATGTTCGACCTCTTCTTTCAAGCGAAATCTGAGAACGAAAAGTATGCGCGTCAGTTGAAGACGTCGCCGGGCGTTGCCGTTTTCGTCGCGGCCAAGGCCGATCGTGAGCATTGGATCCTGGCCGGACAAGCCTGCCAGCGCTTCGCCCTGCAAGCGACCGCACTGGGATTGAAGCATGCCTTCATCAATCAGCCCGTTGAGGTGGCGGATTTGCGTCCCGAACTGGCCGCGCTGATAGGCGTCCCTGGAAGGCGCCCCGACTTAGTGATGCGGTATGGATATGGTCCGACCCTTCCTGGGTCGCCACGCCGCCCGGTCGAGGATGTGATCGTATGAAGCCGCTATGCGAACATCGAGGCGGGCAAATACGTCCTCCCGGCAACCATATCGCTTCCAACCATGCGTCACGGGCAGCCACAAAGGCGGGGACAGGTCATGAAATCGAACTCAAGATGTTGGTCGCACAACCGGACCAGCTCGACGCGATCGCCGCCGCGCCGACCCTGCATAGAAATGTTGTGGATCACAAGAAACGCCGATTGAAGTCTGTCTACTACGACACGCCGGATCATGCGCTGCGAACGGATGCCTATGGCGCCATCGCTTGCCGCGATGGCGTAGCCGATGATTTCTGATTTGTGCCTCAACATTGTGAGCTTCCTTGTATCTGTGGTCTGTTTCGCAGGTTCACTGATGCAGCAGCGGGACCAGCCATCGATGCCAGAGGCATCACCAGGCCAAGGGAAATGGTCAGGGAAACTGGCCAGAGGCGCAGGATTCATCGTCTTGTCTGCGGCCAGCATGCTGCCTGGAACCGACGTTAGTCCTCTTGAGATCGCGGCCACAGGATCGGAAACTACGCAGGCGGCATAACGGCTCGGATCGGGCGGCAATCGAGATCGAGCACCTCACGGATGATCAGATTTCAGCGGGCACGCGATGGCTCGGCCTTGCCTGTGTCGCGCAGCCGCTCGAAACAGTAGCGGTAATTTTGCTTCGGTCCCTGTCGGACCATAGGTAGATTCCGATCCTTCCAATAAATCCGCTTTGCCATCAAATCCATCCAACAGCTGCCTCACGCGCTCATGATCGAGCTGATGAGAGCCATCGCTCCAGCCGAACGTATCGCGCTGGTCACATGGGTAATTGGTAGCATCACGTACAGATAATTGGATCGGAAGACCTCATGGCGACCGCCGCAAAACCAGCCACTTATTCCCTATCGCTCCCAACGTTCATCATGATCACATCGGCGGTCCTAATCAGCATCCGCACCTTCCCGCTGCAAGCCCTTGTCGGCTGGCAAACCATCGCCTTCAACGCCCTGGCGATCATCCTCTACCTGATCCCGGCCTCGCTCGTGTCGGCTGAACTTGCGACTGGCTGGCCCAAGGAGGGCGGTGTCTATGTCTGGGTCAAGGAGGCCTTCGGCGAACAATGCGGCTTCGTCGCGATCTGGCTGCAGTGGTTTCAGATGACCATAGGCTTCATCGGCATCCTGACCTTTATCGCGGGCACAGCCGCCTATCTGTTCAACCCGGCATTGGCCGACAGCAAGATCTTTATCTTCGCGGTGGTTGTCGGCGTTTGGTGGGGAGCCACACTGCTCAACCTCCAAGGCTTGAAGACCTACGCCCGCTGGACGACGCTCTTCGTAATCCTGGGCGCCTTCATTCCCATGATCGTCCTGATAGGCGGCGGTATTCTCTATATCTGGTCAGGCCACCCCGTCCTCATTCCCCTGATCCCGTCCGCAAAGGACCTCGTTCCGCGGTTCTCCGATGCCGGCGATCTCGTCCTCCTGATCACATTCGTCTTCTTTTTCATTGGCATCGAGGTCTCTGCCGCACACGCCAATGAAATGAAGAATCCCAACCGCGACTACCCGATCGCGATCCTTGTCGTCGGCGTGATCATGGCGGTCACAAGCGTCATCGGCGGACTGGTCGTTGCCTGGATCGTCCCGGTGAAGGACCTCAGCCTGATCGCCGGAATCATGCAAAGTTTTCAAGTCGTGTTTGGTCCAGGGCTTAGCTGGATCACCCCCGTTGTCGGTGTTCTCATCATCGTCGGAGCGGTGGGCGAGGTCATCGCCTGGGTGCTAGGCCCGGTGCGCGGACTTAGTGTGGCGGCACGCGACGGGCTTTTGCCTGCCGTGTTCCAAAAGGAAAACAAGCAGGGTGTGCCGACTGCGCTTATGTTCCTGCAGGCGGTTCTGGTGACATTCTGGGGAGCGGTCTTCGTCGTACTGCCAGGCGGCGTCAGCGCCGGCTTCTGGGCGCTCTTCGCCCTGACGACCTCGGTCTATATCGTCATGTATTTCTTCATGTACGCGGCCGCCATCCGGTTGCGATACACCCAGCCGGACACACCGCGAAAGTTCCGGATTCCGGGCGGCAAGCTGGGCATGTGGCTCATGGCGGGCTGGGGAATTGTCGCGGCTGCCTTCATTTTCGTGATCTCGCTGCTGCCGCCGACGCAGGTCAAGGAAGACCCGCTGCCGTTCGAACTCTTCATGATCATCGGTACGATCGTCGTGTGCCTCATCCCGATCGCGATCTATCGCTTCCGCAAAACCAACTGGAAACAGATCGCGGTCATTCCGTTGCCCGTAGCGTAGCGCCGGAAGCGAAGACGGATCAGCAGTCGAACCATCCCCGCACTAACTGTGCAAAATCCTGAAAGCTGAGTGCAAAACGTGAAAACTGTAAGCCAAGAACCAATTGCCGTCGAAGCCCTCTTCCTCGGGCCGAAATCGGAAAACCAGGCCTTCTTCAAGACGACGCTCGACTTTTTGATGGATGAGCACGTCCACTGGCGGCGTGACTTCCATCCGGCGGATGACGAAATGGTCACCCCGAGCGAAATGCGGCAGCAGCCGTTTACCTCCACTCTCGACCGCACGACGGCGGTCTTGAACATGGTGTCGGCGAAACTGAAGGACAGTTCCACGCCTTGGTTCTCGACACGCTACCTAGGCCACATGAATTCGGACACGCTGATGGTGGCGAACCTCGCCCAGATGGCGGCCACATTATACAACCCGAACAATGTCGCCTACGAATCCTCGGTCGCAACCGCGCATATGGAACTTGAGTGCGGTGGCGATTTCGCGAAATTGCTTGGCTACGATCCGGATCGTTCCTGGGGCCACATCACGTCGGACGGCACAATCGCGAACTATGAATCGCTGTGGCTTGCCCGCAACCTCAAGTCGTTCCCTTTAGCCGTCAAGGAGGTCAGTCCCGAGCTTGTCAAAGGTCTCGACGACTGGCAGTTGCTCAACCTGTCCGTGACCCAGATCCTTGACCTGGTCGATCGCACCAAGGAGCAGAAGACCTTTGGTCTTGTACTGAAGGCATCGGCGCGTGCGCGCGGCGCCGGCGGCGGCAAGCTCGGAAAGATCATTGTGCCGCAGACCCGGCACTACTCCTGGGACAAGGCGGCCGATGTCCTCGGCATCGGCGTCGACAATCTCATCCGGATTCCCGTCACGGATCGCTATCGCATGGATATCGGTGCGCTCCGATCGGCGATCGACGCTTGTATCAAGTCCAAGACGCCAATCATATCGGTCGTCGCCGTGGTTGCGACGACGGAGGAGGGGGCCGTCGATGACATCGCCGCCGTGGCGGCGCTGCGCGACGAATATGCCAAGCAGGGTCTTTCGTTCTATTTCCATGTCGATGCGGCTTACGGCGGCTACGGGCGCGCGGTCTTCCTTGACGAGGCAAGCCATTTCATGAGCTTCGCCGAGGTTCGCGCCAAGATCGCCGAGATGGGCGTTCCGGCTTCGGAGGCCATGTTCCCGTCCGAGGACGTCTGGAACGCCTATCGCGCGATGCCTGCGGCGGATTCGATCACCATCGACCCGCACAAGATGGGCTACATTCCTTATGCTGCGGGCGGTATTGCATTGCAGGACAAGCGCATTTTGGGTCTCGTCTCCTACGATGCGGCCTACGTCTTCGACAACAAGCAAAATCTGGAAATGAACCTTGGCAGCGTCATACTCGAAGGCTCCAAGTCCGGTGCCGCCGCGGCCGGCGTATGGGCGGCGCACAGGCTGCTGCCGCTCAACATCGCCGGGTATGGCCAGTTGATCGGTCGCAGCGTTGCCGGTGCCGCGCACTTTGCCAAGGCGCTGGAAAGCGTTCGGGAATTCATGGTCGGTGACAAGATTATCGTCTGCGAGCAGCTCCTCGATGGACCGGATTTCAATGTCGTTTGCATGGCCTTCAACTACAAGGGCAATACCGATCTGACCAAAATGAACAATCTGAATGCCCAGATTTACAAGGCGTCCTCCTATGAAGGCGGCCCGCTCTACGCGGACGATTGGATTACGTCGCACACCGTTCTTGAATTCGATTCCTATGGCAATGCACCGATGGGACTGGTTGGCCGACTGGGAATCCCGGAGGCGGAATGGAACCGAATCCACAACGTCTATGTGCTCAGGTGCTGCGTGCTCCATCCCTGGATCGTCAAGGTCGCGAGCTATCCGGAGAGCTGGCAGTCCTATCTCGAGATAATGAAAAAGGAAATTGGCCGGATCATCGCGCGTGACCGGTCTCAACCCACGGCACCAAGCAGTGATTCGCCCAAGGCGAGTGAAATGACCTCTGCGCGCTCTAATCAACGCCTGAAGGTTGGCAACCTTGGGTGAACTTGGCAGCCAGGTTGTGGCACCGCCCGCAGCGGTAACCAGTCCAGGCGCCGCAGCGGTGGTCCAGACCGAACCTGGTCAATTGTCGCGCGCTTTGGGCGATCGCCAGGTCCAGTTCATTGCCATCGGCGGGGCTATTGGCGCCGGCCTGTTCCTCGCCTCTGGCGAGGCCATCCACAAAGCCGGCCCGGGCCTGCTCCTGGACTACATGATTACAGGGATCATCGTCTTTCTGATTGCGCGGGCGCTTGGCGAACTCGCGATCTATCGACCCGTCGCCGGATCCTTCGCGTCCTATGCCGAGGAGTTCATCGGCCCCTGGGCAGGATTTCTGACGGGATGGTCATACTGGTTGAACTGGATCCTGGCGGGGATAGCGGAAGTCAGCGCGATCGGGATCTATTTCCACTACTGGTACCCGGATCTGCCACAATGGATTCCAGCACTTTGCGCGGTCATCGTTCTCTATGGCGCGAACGTTATTTCCGTGAAGCTGTATGGCGAGATCGAATTCTGGCTGTCGCTGGTGAAGGTCGTCACGATCCTGGCGATGATCGCATTGGGCTCGGTGATCATTTTCTTTGGCTTGAAGGGCACATCCGGTCCTGCAGATTTCTCCAATCTCTGGTCGCACGGGGGCGTCTTTCCGCACGGCGCCACGGGCGTGCTGCTCGCGCTCCCCATCGCCGCCTTTTCCTTCGGCGGCACCGAGGTCCTAGGGCTGACCGCCGGAGAGGTGAAGGACCCCAGCAAATCGCTTCCAAAAGCATTCAACGGGATTATCTACCGGATTCTGATCTTCTATATCGGCGCGTTGACGGTGATCATGACGCTCTATCCGTGGGACCAACTCGATCCGAAGGCGAGCCCCTTCGTGTTGGTTTTCGCGCGTATAGGCCTTCCCGCCGCCGCCGCGATCGTCAACATTGTCGTGATTTCTGCAGCAGCGTCAGCATGCAACAGCGGGCTCTTCGCAACCAGCCGGATGCTGTACTCCATGTCCGGCTCCGGCCAAGCTCCGCGCTTTCTCTCACATCTCAACAAACACCAGGTTCCCAGCCGGTGCCTGGCCGTCTCGGTTGCGATGATGCTCTTGGGAGTCCTGCTCAACTATCTGGTGCCTGCCAGCGTTTTCAACTATGCGATCACCGGTGTCCTGGTGTTTCTGTTATGGACATGGATAGTGATCATGGTGTCGCATATGCGCTATCGCCGGGCCGTTCAAAACGGCAGCAAACCAGGTGTCGCGTTCCGCCTTCCGGGTTCTCCTGTCACCAATTGGCTTGTTCTCGTGTTCGTTGGTGTCATCGTCATATTGATGGCCTTTGATCCCGAGACGCGAATTGCATTCTACTTCGCTGCTGCCTGGTTTGGCGTTCTGGGCGCAATCTATTTCGCGCTGGGTCTGGCCGGCGCTGGCCGCAGTAACGGGAACAAGACCGTCGTGACGTGACCGGGTATCCGGATCAGATTGCGTGAGATGTCGTGACGCCTCGGGAGGGAAGCCGTTTGACAATCAGATGCACCAGTCGCTGCACCTTCTCCGTCAGCACCCAGCCTGTAGGCGGTTTGTAAAATCATTTTACCGACTACTCAGACTCCGGATCAGTCGAAACATCCTTCCCATCGCCTACCGACCAGGCGAGAAGCGGAAGCACGCCTGTTTGCAGCCAAGGGGCTAGTTCCTCGCGGGTCCAGCTGTCGCGCCCGCCCAACACCCACAGCAAGTCGGTCACCTCCCGCCATTTGCTGCCTTTGGGAAAACCGATCACCTGGGATGCCGCCGAATTGTTTGGGTTCAGTTCGACGAAGGTGGCAACGTTTTCCAGCTGAAAACGGGCGAGTCTCGCTGGGCGCTCGATCTTGTCCGCCAGTTGGCCTTTCAACACCCGCTTTCCTTCCAATGCCGGAACGAGCGCAGCCTCGATATCCGCGATGATCGAGGAGATCTTTCGGGTGAACTCGGAAATGCCGAGCTTCAACTTCGCCTGTGCGTTCGCCTTTAGACCGGCGACGCCGCCGAGGTTTGGCAGATCGGTGTCAGGTTTTTCATTACCGCCACCGACAATTGCCTGGATCTGTTTGGCCGTTAAGGATCGCCCTGCTTCGAATTCGGCGAGAACCTCGTTCACGTGCTCTGGGGAACTTGCCAGATGGCCCATGGCGGTAGCGGACATGCGCGCTTCTACAAGACGCGTCCTATGATCCTTGAGGACGGTCGCAATCTTCATCAGGCTGAAAAGATGCTGGCGGCTATATCGAGATACCGAGACGGCCCATTTTCCGAACATGCCGTCAGGGATGAACGCCGCGGCTATGTTCAGTTGATCGCCGAGATCGAAGGTTTCTTCCGTCGTTCTTCGGCCTAGCAGCATGATCTCGGCCTCACATTTTCGTATGGCCTTGAGCTCGGCAGACCCTAGACCGAGTTCGGAATGGTCGAATGTCGGTGCTTTCCTTGTTGGCGATTTTTTCATTGTGAGCCTATGGGCTTCGTCGAGCCCTTGTGGCGGACGGAGGGGCGCTAATCATCCTTGACGCTGCCTGGTTTGGAAGATTTGGACGGAGAAACAGTTAAATCAAACACGCGAACGTTGCTCATTGGGTCTTTCCGCATGTTCCGAGTCTTGTTTACGACCACGACGACCTCAGACCGATGTGACACGGTTTGCGCAGGCGCATTCGAACGGGCGCTTGCACCGATGGGCAACGACGCTCCGTCGGGGAATGAATGACCACGGGTTGGAAGCACCTTGCTGATCAGGGCCGCAGCAATCGTCGCATCAATGCCGAGAGCGGACGCCACCACGTCAGTCTGAAATTGTTTGCGCAGCTTCGCCTCTGCCGGCTCCACGCTGTCGTCCCAGTCGGACGGTGGCATCATGCCCATCGACGCACGCATGTCATGCCAGTTGCGATAGCCGTAGATATTTGCGGTGATGTGCTGGGCTGTTCCCAGATTCAACGAAATTCCGACCGCTTCGGCGTTTTTCTTTAGGGACTTAGCCACCCCTTTCGGTCGCGCGTCGCTTGAAAGATTAATCCGCATTGATGCTTCCTGTAACGAGGTAACGCACACACCACCGTCCGGGGGGTGCTGATCTCAAAGGTGGTCACGCCGCGCAGGCAGGTCGCAGAATCCCCACCTTGCGGCACAGTCGGCTACATTCCCATTTGGTAAAGCCCCCTCTCGCTGATCGTTTCGATCTAACGATCCGGCGTTCTCTCTTTGCGAAAGCCGTTGCTGCATCGCGAGGTGCCATGATGGGTATAGTCAGGTTGAGAGTCAATAGTGTCATCAGTCTACCTATGAAACGGATGAAATTCAGAACTTGTCATAGGTAATGCGTAGGGAAAAATCTCCAACGTGGTTTTTCAAACTAAGCGTCGTGTAAAATTCTCTAAGGATTCATTTTAAGCGTCTGCGATTCTGACAACTTATAGTAGGAATCATTCGCAACGAGTCCTTTCATACCCTGTTGTGCCGAAGATCGATGGGGTGGCGCATAGACAAGGGCGGAATCCTTCGAATTATCTCCCAAGCAGCCTTAGCTAAACGGACAAAGGCGCCGTTGTCTTGCTTGCCTTCGCCCCAGGGTTGGTCCTGACTTCCGCGTTTCCCAGATTATCTCGCCGCACGGCGCGCGGTTCCATGCTGCGTTAGAGAGGGGGTAGCACGGCAGCTACAGTTCGGTGTGGAGGCACGCAGAGCTGGAAAGAGGATCGCGGCAGTGTCGCGATCGGAGCCATGATGTGGGGCCTGTAATTGCTCAGCCCGTGGTGATGGCTGATCCAAGTTCGCAACGAAACCGGTAGATTTGACTATCCGGCTAGTTCGCTGAAGGAGCGCCTCTATCTCCTTCCGGGTCCGCCTGGCCAGCCGAAGGAATATTGCGTCCTCATATACGGCACTGGCGCGGGAAATCAGGGTACGCTCGGGGGGCTTAGTTGAGGTCACAGGCCGGTTTCTCTCCGGGCGCTACGCTGCAGGAATTGCCACGAACGCCATTGGGCATGAGCAAGCGCTTGCCTCCACTCTAGGTGTTGAGGGTGGGAAGGAAACGCTAGTCAACCTGATCTATAGGCCGGTCGAAGGCAGGCCTGGTTGGCACGAGTTTTTTGGCACGCCGATGCGCGTTGCTCATCGGGAGGTACTCAGACGCCGGGTATCTCCTTTGGCCCTGCGGCAGTCTAACCACGGTCGGGCCGTGTGGTCCGTAAAGGTTCTGTCGTTTGATCCTGCGACGAAGGAAACGCTGCTGGACAAATGTCCTGAATGCGGCACCTGGCTCGGTTACGGAATCAGCTATGGGGTATCCTCTTGCGGCAAGTGCCTCCACGAAGACACCGAGGGCTTCATCCGGGGTCGCATCGATCTGAGGGACTATCCGCAGCCGAGGGTGGAAGTTGAGGATATGGAGGCGCTCGACTTCGTTACCGGACTGATCGATCCTAATCCGGAGGTGAGGTCGAGCTTCCATCCGGCACTTCCGGAAGCGCTTCAAAGTTACTCGAGAGGTGGATTGTTCGAATTCGCGGTCGCGCTCGCATGCGCGATTACCGCTGATCCCGTGAAGGTAACCGCATTTCTGCCACGACCGGGGGCACGGGGGGGGTATTCTCGCTTTTCGCCTGAGGTCCTTGCGCTAGCTGGAAGAACCATCCTGTCATGGCCGAAAGGATTCGATCGGCTGGCGTCCATGGCGAGAGAGAACGCCGCTCTTCGGAAAGGGCATTTCGGCATCAAAAAGGAACTGGGCGCCCTCCTGGCGCTCAGGCTGGATCCCCACATCGAACCTGGCTTGCGCGAAGAGTCTAGGATGGCGATCGAGCAGGACATGCGGCGAACCGCGACTGGGCACACCATGGTCCGTCGGAAGGAGAACCTTTTTCGTGAGGACCTGATGACCATGCAGCAGGCCTCGAAACATCTCGGCATCACCCGAAAAACCATGCGTCGGTTTGTCGACGACGGGGCGATTGGCGCTCATCGCGCCGGAACTGCGGAGAGAGCTCCAGTCCTGGTATCACGAAAAGAAATTGAATCGATATTGAAGGCCAGGAACGGATTCGTGCCAGCCACGTCCCTTTCGAAAAAGTTCGGATTTCCGGTTATGGTCCTGCAAAGTTTGGCCAAGGCCGGCGTCCTGGAGGAAAAAGCCAACCCTGTCGGCCTTGCGCCCGGTTCCTACTACGTCGAGGGTACGGTCAATGCTTTGCTGGGACAGTTAGATTGCCGCGCGCATCCGATCTCGACGCGAACCAATCTCGTGGATCTGCGCCGGGCCGCCTTGCTCGCCGGCTCGCCCAGCAAGAACCCTTGGCCGGGCATCTTCCGAGGAGTGCTTGAGGGGCAGCTTAAGCTCTTTTCGCGTAGTTCCGGGAAAGCTCTGCTCGGGAGGTACTTTCTGGAAGAAGCTGCCATTTCCCCCATTTCTGAAAGGGCCCTCACTTGGCCTGAGCCGACGGATCGCGCACCGCTCACACGCGCCGATATCGGCTTCCTTCTCGATCTTCCAACCCCATCCGTCTATGCCCTGATACAGGATGGGATTTTGAGCAGACAGCCTACCTTAAGCGAGGTCCAAAAGTTCTATGACGTGTTTGTCATGAGCAACGAAGCCGCTCGTCTGCTCAGCGGCAGCGAAGATCTTGAGGATTGGGACACATCCAGCATCTTGTCCGGCTCCGGACTCGAACCCGCCTACACGACCACCTACAAAAAGAGGCGCGTCTGGCGCCGAAGAGACGTCCTGCAACTGGCACGGATACTGCCCACGCGCTAGCGGGTATCGTGTGGCCGGCACCGTAATTTCGGCAGTTAATCGCTTTTTCAAGAAATGACTGAATAGTAGCCTGGGGCTGATGCCGCCGGGCCTTTTTTTGATGGGCTGGTAGTCTAGTCTTGATCGAAGCCATATTGAACGTTTGAATCGCTTCTGTTTGGCGCGTGAATCGCTATCATTTGTCAGGTGGTGCAATTTCAAGCAGTTAGCTGAATCGCCCAGAATTTGTCTCTACAGATAAGCCATTGTTATCGCGGTATTTTTCGAGAGTGGCCTACGATATGGGCTCGAACCCACTCTCGTTTGAAGAACCTCGAAGCGTTTTTACGCATTTCAAGGACATCGAATCGATCCAGTCGTCGCGAGTGCTGAACTTGTGTGACCGTTGTCGCGGTTCGGCGAAATCGGCGCGCTTCTGATTCAGTCAGAGCTCGGCGAGTTCGTCGTCCGCTTCATTGATACCGTGCGCAGCCGCTCGCTCGAGCCAAAGGCGACCGGCCGACGGGTCGCGCTCCCCGGCGAGACCTTTGGAGAGATAGCGCCCGAGCATGAGTTGAGCTTGGCTATGCCCACGTCCGGCAGCGGCGGCGTACCATTTCTGCGCTGCTGTCTGGTCGACCGGCAGGCCGTGGCCGGCTCCGTACAGCGCGCCAAGCGCAAACATCGCCCCGGCGTGACCGTCGGCGGCGGCCCGCTCGAACAACCGCATTGCAGCCGTCGGCTCGCGCGTGCCTCCGCGCCCGTTGAGCAGCATCTCGGCGAGCGCCACCCGTGCATCAAGCACGCCGGCGTCGGCGGCCCGCGCAAACCACGCTCGGGCCTGAGTTGGGTCGGCCGCCACGCCGCGTCCATCCTGGAGGAGGCGGGCATACATATATTGCGCCTCGGCGACGCCTTCGGCCGCGCGCCGCAGCCAGTGTGCCGCTTGCCCCTCGTCCTGGCGAACGCCGACGCCCTTGGCGAAACAGAGCCCAAGGTTGAATGCCGCGATGAGGTCGCCCGATGATGCGGCCGCCTCGAACCATCCGGCAACGCTTGCACCGTCGTCCGGCTCGCCGGCCCCTCCGAGCACAAGATTGGCGAGGTCGGTCTGTGCCTCCTGATTGCCGCCATTTGCAGAAGTGCGCAGCCAGCGGGCCCCTTCCTCGACGTCCTCGGCCACACCGTTTCCCGTCAAATAGAGCGAGGCCAAAGCGCGGGCGGCGGCCTGATGGCCCGCTTCGGCCGCCCGCCGATACCAGTTTGCGGCTTCTGCAAAATCCGGCCGCTGCGTCTTCACACAGCGATCGCCCAGAAGATTGGCTGCCTCGATATTGCCAGCCAAGGCGGCACGCCGCATCCACGCCTCTCCGGCAGCGGTATCATGGTCGACCAGTCCACCATCGATCAGCGCCAATCCCAACCGGAACTGGGCTGAGGGAAGGCCCTTCTCCGCCGCAGCCTGATAGAGTTGCGCGGCTGCAGCCATGTCGCGTGCAACGCCGAGCCCGTGCTCGGTAAGGACCGCGAGAAGATAGGTTGCGGTCGGCAGGCCGGCGTCGGCCGCGCGTCTCAC
Organism: Mesorhizobium sp. INR15; assembly: GCF_015500075.1. Classification (NCBI taxonomy): domain Bacteria; kingdom Pseudomonadati; phylum Pseudomonadota; class Alphaproteobacteria; order Hyphomicrobiales; family Phyllobacteriaceae; genus Mesorhizobium; species Mesorhizobium sp. INR15. Next base: position 2,861,034 of record NZ_CP045496.1, read on the forward strand.
TTCGTCTGCAATCCTGGCCCGATTTTCGCGCTTGCCGCGCCGGGCCAGCGACAGGGCGAGGCCGAGACATCCTTCGGCGCAGCCGGCAGAAGCCGACTTCTCATACCAGCGGTGCGCCGCATCTGCATTGCGCATCGGTTCGGGGCCGCTGGTGAGGATGTAACCGAGGATCGCCTGCCCCGTTGCCGAGCCTGCCTCGGCTGCCTTCGTGGCAAAGCCGAACGCAGCCGCAAAGTCCGGTTCGCTTGAGGAATCCCGTTTGAATAATTGCTCCGATTCGGCGCCTTTGCCGTCAGTTTCCGCCGTCACCAGCCCGGTGACGTAGAGAGCGGCGAGGAGCGCCTGCGCATCGGCGTTCCCGTGGTTGGCTGCCCGCAGCAGCCATCGTGCGCCTTCCATACGGCTCGGTGGCACACCCGAGCCTTCGAGATAGCAACGCGCGACCCGGTACTCGGCGTCGACGATCCCCGCGCGCGCCGCTGTCGCCATAAGCGGAAAGGCATCCGCGGGCTTGCCGCTGTCAGAGAGCTGGATCGCCCGGCGCAACGCTGCTGCCGGGGAGGCCAGATAAGTCAGCCGATCCAGGATTGCCATCGATCCAAGCCTCTGATTCTATGGCTCCCGCATCGCTTCCTGGCCGATCGGGAGCATCACACCGAGAATGTATTTGAGCACTGTGCGGCGGCCGACCTTCACGTCGGCGGTAACCGGCATGCCGGGGCTTACAGAGAAGCCGGCGGGCACGCCGTGGAGGGCAACCTGGTCGATGGAAATGCGCGTGCGATAGAACGGCTCGGCGTCAGAAGGCAGCATGGCCAGAGAGCTGTTTGGATCGCGTGCTTGCTCCTGCGCCGAGAAGGAATCAGGGCTGAGCGCCCGCACGGTGCCATGAGCGAGGCCGTATTGCGAATAGGGGAAGGTATCGAACTTGATGACCACTTGGTCGCCGACATGCACAAAGCCGCTGCTGCGGCCGACGATGTTTGTCTCTATCTCAAGCGGTGCGTTGGCCGGCACCAGCGTGATCAACCGCTCGCCGGACTGCAGGACCGAACCGACCGAGACCTTGGCCACTGACTGAACGATGGCGTCTGCTTCGCTTTTCAACTCGACCAGTTGCTTGCGCAGCTTTGCCTTGTTGAGAAGTTCGCGGGCGTCGGAGATCCGCGAACTCGCCTCCGACAGGCTCTGCGAAACATCCGCTCGCCAACCCTGAATGTAGCCGTCGCGTTCGGCCGCCACCGCCGCCTGCTGGAGCTTTGCGGCTTCCGCTGTCTGCTCGGCATTGCCGAGCGCCCGAGACATTTCCGCGCGATTGTCCTCGGCAAGCAGTGTATTGAGGCGACTGCCCACCTGCCTTGCCTCGAGCTGCTTGCGCATCTCTTCAATCGAGCCCGCGACCGCGAGCCGCTGGCGGTAGCCATCTGCATCCGATAGCGAACGCGAGATTACGGAATTGAGTTCGTCGCGCTGGCGGTCGAAATTCTCCACCTTGGCGTCATAGACTGCCTTGCGGCGCTCAAAGATCGATGCCTGCAGGGTCCAGCTCGGGTCGAGACCCTCGTAGTTGAAGGCCTGGCCGTCGGCTTCCGCCTTCAATCGCGCCACTTCAGCTTCAAGCGTCGAAACCTGCATCGCAAGCGACGCAAGGTCGGCTGAAGCAAAGGTCGCATCGAGGCGAGCAAGCACTTGACCGGCCTGGACGTGCTGTCCTTCACGAACGTCGATCGAGCGCACGATCGCGGTTTCCAGCGGTTGCACGACGATGTTGGGCGATTTTGACACCACGAGCCCTCTGGCCGTCACAACCTGATCGACCGGTATCAGTCCTGCCAGGGCGATCAGCGCCATGACCAGACTCGCGATGATCCAGACGATGCCGCGCGCCGCCCGAGGAATAGGCGCATTGGCGACAGCCGCCGACGGCCACTGGAACTCGAGTATGGCTGGCGTTGTCGGATCCCTCGTTTCCATCCGATGCCGCCGAGCGGGGAGGGCGATGAGAGAGGTGCTACTCATGGGTTACCGGACCTGAAACGCATATGAGCCGCGGCATCGTCAAACCAACCGCGGCGGCATGGCGACCGGACGGCCATGGCGGCCATCGAGGTGCCGGTTTTGCTGCGACCACAGCTGGCGGTAGAGCGCGCATCGTTCGAGCAGCGTCGCGTGCGGCGCGACGTCGAGGACCTTACCCTGATCCATGACCAGGATATTGTCGCATTCGGTCAGCGACGACAGCCGGTGCGAAACGATGATCATGGTGCGCCCGCTGGCGATGCGCATGAGGTTGGCGCTGACCACAGCCTCGCTCTCCGGGTCGAGTGCGCTGGTCGCCTCGTCGAGGATAAGGATTGTCGGATCGTGGATGAGGGCGCGTGCGATCGCCAGCCGCTGCTTTTGACCGCCTGACAAATTGGGCGAACCTTCCTCTATGTAGGTGTCATAGCCATTCGGCATCCGCTCGATGAATTCCTGAGCGCCAGCGAGGTGCGCGGCACGCATGGCGTCGGAAAGCGTCAGGCCTGGGCGCCCGGCGATGATGTTGTCGCGGATCGACCCGCGGAACAGAAAGTTGTCCTGGAGAACCACGCCGAGTCCTTGGCGAAGATGGCGCAGATTGATTTCCTTGAGGTCGACGCCATCAAGCTTAAGGAAGCCGCTGTAGTCGCGGTTGATCCCTTGCAGGAGGCGCGCGATCGTCGATTTTCCCGACCCGCTGCGCCCAACAATGCCAAACATGCTGCCGGCGGGAATGTGGAAACTGACCCGGTCGAGCGCCGGTGTCTTGGTAGCGATATAGCTGAAGGTCAGGTCACTGAACGCGACCTCGCCGACAAGCTTGGGTCTCAGGCCGGTGGAATTCGAACTGCTCTCCAGCGGGCGGTTGAGGACCGACGCAGCCTCGCCGATCGCTGCACCGACCTCCTCGTAATCTTCAACCAGTCGCGCCAGGCCGACCAGCGGCTGCGCCACGCGCTGGGAGATCATCATGAAGGCGAACAGGCTGCCGACCATGTAGCCCGAACGGTCATTCAGCGCGAGATAGGCGCCGATCAGCATGGTGCCGAGCACCATCACACGTTCGACCGGCGTGACCAGGGTCTGCGGCCAGCTTGCAAGTTGCCCGAACGCAAGACGAGCCTTTCCGGCTTCCGCCACCCGCTCATCCCAGAGCGCCTTGCGCTGCGGCTCGAGGCCGAGCGCCTTCACTGTCTTGATACCGACGACAGTCTCGCCGAGCGCCGCCGACTTCCAGGTCTCGGCTTCGACCACTCGCTGGTATCTGCGGCGCAGCGGTCTGAGAAAGGCAAGGATGATCAGCATGATCACGACCGCGCAGGCCAATACGATCCAGGCGAGCGTGGCGTTGATGTAGAACATGACCGGCACCAGCACGCAAAGCGTGATCATATCCAGGAACGTGCTGAGGAGCTTTCCGGTCAGGAACTCGCGGATACGATAGACTTGAGCCAGGTGATACATCGTCTCGCCGGCCGGATGTCGTTCGAAATAGTCGAGCGGCAGGCGCAGGAGACGGCTGAAGACGTGCAGTTGCAGCTTGGTATCCAGACGGGCGCCGACAACATTGATGATCAGTCGCCGCGCATGGCCAAGAAGCGTCTCATAGGCGAAGACCACGGCGATCACCGCCGACAACAGCACCAACGTCGAGATGCTGTTGAACTGCAGGACCTTGTTGACCAATGTCATGACGATAAGCGGTGGCAGGATGGTCAGGATACTCAGCGTGAACGAGGCAATGGCGATGTCGCGCAGGGGCCGGCTTTCTAGCCGCACCAACTGGGCGAGCCAGTGAAGGGTGAAAGGTGCATCCGCTGCCACATGGGACCGTGTCGCCCGCAGCAGCACCGCCTCGCCCGTCCACACCTGCGCCAGCCGCAGTTCATCGATGGCGGTGGCCTCACCGTCGTCTGGCGCGTCGGCACTTTTGAGGAAGACGATGTTTCGCTCGGTGCTCGCCCCGGTAAGCAGAGCCGCGCCGCCATCGCTGAACAACAGGACGACCGGACCGGTGTCCTGGAAGCGCAAAAGGTGAGACCAGCGAATGCGGACGGCGCGCGCCCACATGCCGGCGTTCTGCGCCCACTCGGAGAGATCGGCGGCGGCCGGAATCGCGCCCGCGGCCCTGAATTCGTCCGGGTCGAGCTCGACACCGTGATAGCGGGCGGCATGCAACACGGCCTTGAGGCGTGGCCCGACCTTTTCGCGATCGGCGGGGCCGCCGGGGGGCCGCGCCGCCGCCTCGTGGCCGCCAGCCAAACCGCCGGCGCCCTCGACTTTGGTGCCGGCGCGGATCGAGACCGGCTGGTTTTCGGTGTTTACAGGGACGTTCACCATGGATTTCTCATCCGGTACGCCGAGCTACGGTTCAGCAAAGGCCAGAGTGAGGAGTTTCCGCCGAGATTTCCGGCGATGCGGTATTGTACCCCGATCGGCTGCGCGAATTCCGCTTTCGCACGGAATTCGCGCTTGCCCATCGGTGGTCTATCTTCAAATTCCCTGTTCATTCGTGCGGCTTCAAGAGATCCTTAATAGAGGTCTTGGTGTTGTGGTCGTTGCTGGCGTAGCCGGCGCCTGGCTTGGTCTGGTCCGAGGTAAGATCCGTGCTCGCCCCTGACGGCTTATTCTGGTTGTTACCGAATCCACTGATCAACTTGAGTACATTCAGCAGGTCTGTCGTCACCGAAGTCGTCGCAAGGCCGATCAGGTGGCGGAACGTCCCATGGCTGCCGTTGCCGTCAGTCGAGCCGGATTGCAGGAATTGCTTCGTATCCTTGAGCCCGAGCGAGGTGGACGTGACCTTGGCGGTGTTACCGTTGCCGGGCTTGCCATCGTCGTCGCGGTCGTCCTTGTCGCGCCCCTTGCCTGGGTTGCGGCTGTCGTTGCGGTCGTCGTGGTCGCCATTGTTGGCGTGGTGATGGTGATGATGATGATGATGATGATGATGCTTATCATCGTCACCGCCCGAGCCGGTTGCTCCTGTCGAACCGGTCGGACCAGGCGCTCCGGTTGAGCCGGTCGAACCTGTGGCACCCGTCGAGCCAGTGGCACCTGTCGAGCCAGTCGCACCGGTCGAACCAGTTGCTCCGGTCGAGCCGGTTGAGCCGGTCGAACCTGTGGCACCCGTCGAGCCAGTCGCACCTGTCGAACCAGTTGCTCCGGTTGAGCCGGTTGCACCTGTCGAGCCAGTCGCACCTGTCGAACCAGTCGCTCCGGTCGAGCCGGTTGCACCTGTCGAGCCAGTCGCACCTGTCGAACCAGTCGCTCCGGTCGAGCCGGTTGCACCTGTCGAGCCAGTCGCACCTGTCGAACCAGTTGCTCCGGTCGAGCCAGTGGCGCCTGTCGAGCCAGTCGCACCGGTCGAACCAGTTGCGCCGGTCGAACCAGTCGCTCCGGTATCACCAGTCGAACCAGTCGCTCCGGTATCACCAGTCGCACCAGTCGCTCCGGTAGAGCCCGTAGCGCCTGTAGAGCCGGTGTCGCCGGTGGCTCCAGTTGCCCCCGTGGCACCAGTCGCTCCGGTGTCGCCGGTATCACCTGTCGCACCCGTGGCTCCAGTGTCGCCGGTGGCTCCAGTTGCCCCCGTGGCACCAGTCGCTCCGGTGTCGCCGGTATCACCTGTCGCACCCGTGGCTCCAGTGTCGCCAGTCGCTCCAGTTGCCCCCGTGGCACCAGTCGCTCCGGTGTCGCCGGTATCACCAGTCGCACCCGTGGCACCAGTGTCGCCAGTCGCTCCGGTCGAGCCGGTGTCGCCGGTCGAACCAGTCGCTCCGGTTGCGCCGGGGTCGCCGGTCGCTCCAGTTGCACCCGTGGCTCCGGTGTCGCCAGTTGCTCCGGTCGAGCCGGTGTCGCCGGTCGAACCAGTCGCACCCGTGGCTCCAGTGTCGCCAGTCGCTCCAGTTGCACCCGTGGCTCCGGTGTCGCCGGTATCACCTGTCGCACCCGTGGCTCCAGTGTCGCCGGTCGCTCCAGTTGCACCCGTGGCTCCGGTTGCGCCGGTGTCGCCGGTATCACCTGTCGCACCCGTGGCTCCGGTGTCGCCAGTTGCTCCAGTTGCCCCCGTGGCACCAGTCGCTCCGGTGTCGCCGGTATCACCAGTCGCACCCGTGGCTCCAGTGTCGCCGGTCGCTCCAGTTGCCCCCGTGGCACCAGTCGCTCCGGTGTCGCCGGTATCACCAGTCGCACCCGTGGCACCAGTGTCGCCAGTCGCTCCAGTTGCACCCGTGGCTCCGGTTGCGCCGGTGTCGCCGGTATCACCTGTCGCACCCGTGGCTCCAGTGTCGCCGGTCGCTCCAGTTGCTCCCGTGGCACCAGTCGCTCCGGTGTCGCCGGTATCACCTGTCGCACCCGTGGCTCCAGTGTCGCCGGTCGCTCCAGTTGCCCCCGTGGCTCCGGTTGCGCCGGGGTCGCCGGTCGCTCCAGTTGCCCCCGTGGCACCAGTCGCTCCGGAATCACCTGTCGCACCCGTGGCTCCAGTGTCGCCAGTCGCTCCAGTTGCACCCGTGGCTCCGGTTGCGCCGGTGTCGCCAGTTGCTCCGGTCGCACCTGTCGAACCAGTTGCTCCGGTCGAGCCGGTTGCGCCCGTCGAGCCGGTGGCGCCGGTAGAGCCGGTGGCGCCGGTAGAGCCCGTCGCGCCCGCCGAGCCGGTGGCGCCAGTCGCTCCTGTCGAGCCCGTTGCCCCGGTCGAGCCGGTCGCACCAGTAGAGCCAGTCGCACCGGTCGGGCCGGTTGCACCCTTTGGCCCGGTGTCACCCTTGTGTCCATCATCGCCTTCCGGCCCGGTCGAGCCAGTATGACCAGTAGCACCTGTGGTTCCGGTGGCTCCGGTCGAGCCAGTCGCACCGGTCGCTCCAGTATGACCAGTTGCTCCAGTCGTGCCGGTAGCACCCGTCGTGCCGGTAGCACCCGTCGAGCCAGTCGCACCTGTCGAGCCAGTCGCACCTGTGGTTCCAGTCGAACCTGTAGCACCTGTAGAGCCAGTTGCACCGGCCGCTCCAGTATGACCAGTTGCTCCAGTCGTGCCGGTAGCACCCGTCGAGCCAGTCGCGCCGGTTGAGCCCGTCGCACCGGTCGAGCCAGTCGTGCCGGTCGCTCCAGTATGACCAGCTGCTCCAGTCGTGCCGGTAGCACCCGTCGAGCCAGTCGCACCTGTCGAGCCAGTCGCACCGGTCGTGCCGGTCGAACCAGTCGAGCCAGTCGAGCCTGTCGAGCCAGTCGAGCCGGTTGCACCGGTCGAGCCGGTATCGCCCGTCGAGCCTGTTGCTCCTGTCGCACCGGTTGAGCCCGTCGAACCTGTCGAACCAGTTGCTCCGGTATCGCCGGTGGAGCCGGTCGCTCCGGTATCACCCGTCGAACCTGTCGCTCCGGTATCGCCCGTCGAGCCTGTTGCTCCTGTTGCACCGGTTGAGCCCGTCGAACCTGTCGAACCTGTCGAACCTGTCGAGCCGGTATCACCGGTCGAACCGGTCGCACCAGTCGCACCAGTTGCTCCAGTATCGCCGGTGGAGCCGGTCGCTCCGGTATCGCCCGTCGAGCCTGTTGCTCCTGTTGCACCGGTTGAGCCCGTCGAACCTGTCGAACCAGTCGAGCCGGTTGCGCCGGTATCGCCGGTGGCGCCGGTCGCTCCGGTATCGCCCGTCGAGCCTGTTGCTCCAGTCGCACCGGTTGAGCCCGTCGAACCTGTCGAACCAGTCGCACCGGTTGCGCCCGTATCACCGGTATCGCCCGTCGAACCTGTCGAGCCGGTTGCACCGGTTGAGCCGGTATCGCCGGTGGAGCCGGTCGCTCCGGTATCGCCCGTCGAGCCTGTTGCTCCTGTTGCACCGGTTGAGCCCGTCGAACCTGTCGAGCCGGTTGCGCCGGTATCACCGGTCGAACCGGTCGCACCAGTCGAGCCAGTCGCACCAGTTGCTCCAGTATCGCCGGTGGAGCCGGTCGCTCCGGTATCGCCCGTCGAGCCTGTTGCACCGGTTGAGCCCGTCGAACCTGTCGAACCAGTCGCACCTGTTGCGCCCGTATCACCGGTATCGCCTGTCGAGCCTGTTGCGCCAGATGAGCCTGTGGCGCCAGTTGCACCGGTCAATCCAGTCGCTCCGGTCGATCCAGTCGCACCGGTCGAGCCTGTTGCTCCGGTCGTGCCGGTCGCACCTGTCGAGCCTGTTGCGCCAGATGAGCCTGTGGCGCCAGTTGCTCCGGTCGATCCAGTCGCACCGGTCGAGCCTGTTGCTCCGGTCGTGCCGGTCGCACCTGTCGAGCCTGTTGCGCCAGATGAGCCTGTGGCGCCAGTTGGACCGGTCAATCCAGTCGCACCGGTCGAGCCTGTTGCTCCGGTCGTGCCGGTCGCACCTGTCGAGCCTGTTGCGCCAGATGAGCCTGTGGCGCCAGTTGCACCGGTCAATCCAGTCGCACCGGTCGAGCCTGTTGCTCCTGTCGAACCGGTCGAGCCAGTCGCACCGGTCGAGCCGGTCGCACCTGTCGAGCCTGTTGCGCCAGATGAGCCTGTGGCGCCAGTTGCACCGGTCAATCCAGTCGCACCTGTCGAGCCAGATGAGCCTGTGGCGCCAGTTGCACCAGTCGAGCCAGTCGCACCGGTCGATCCAGTAGCTCCGGTCGTGCCGGTTGAACCCGTGGCGCCAGTCGATCCCGTATGGCCGGTCGCACCTGTTGAACCTGTGGCGCCAGTTGAACCCGTGGCGCCGGTCGCGCCAGTAGCGCCGGTCGCACCTGCGGCAGTTAGATCGACTACGGCCCAAGTACTGGTGTTCACCGCAGCAGAAACTGACCAAATACCAGAGTTCTCATAGTGACCAGAATCTACAGTAACAGTGGCTGCCGCAGAAAGATATATAGGAACTACAATTGTTCCACTATTTGCAACGCCTGATGGTAAATTAAAAGACCCAACTACTACTGTATTTACGCCTATTAACGCTGTAACAAAATAAAGACCGGCACTCGCATTGCTAGGATAGGTAATCTCGACAAAGCTAAGCCCAGCCGGAGCAGAGGTATTGTTGGCTAAGACGTCGCCATACGCACTAATGCCCATCGCCGTGAGTGGTGGCCGCACCATTTTGCGAGGCGACCCCGCCTCCATCTCCCAACGTCCGCCGCGGGCCGCGGCACCGACGAGGCCCGTTGCCGCCGAAACCGGCGCACCTGTCGCGCGCGACAGGCCTTCAACGAAAGCCTTCCCGCAGGCACCTTCACCCGTGCGGCAGCCCCAAAGCAGCAGATCGCCGTCAGGTCTTAATGCATCCCCAACCGCAGCGAGTTCGTCCGCGAACCGATCAATGCTCGCGAGCGAGATCGCGCCTTCGCTGAAGCTGAGTTCGCCCGAACGGCCATGAACGACAATGTGGATTGCGTCGAGGTCTTCGCGGCCGTGCAAGGCGCGCGCGATCTCCTGCAACGCGGGCATTGCGCCGCTGAGGAGCACCGGAAGGACGCCCGGCCTCAGTCCTGCGACGAGAATGGGAACGTCAGCGACAGACGGGTCGATGAAGGCGATTTCGCGAGGGCTTTTCATCTTGTTGCCCCCCGGCTGAGTTGGTTCGAGGTGACGTCGCTTGTGTCGTTCAGAGTTGCCGTTATCTTGGGGTTGAAATCGCCAACGGACCAAGTCCCGGCATTTTTGCCAGCAGAATTCCAGCTGCCGTTGTAGACAGCGATAGTGCTCGGACCCGGAGCGTTTGGTCCTACAAGGTAATTTCCAGCCGGGAGGGTTTCGGAAATCGCGAAAGTACCTCCGAAATTTGTTGGGACAATAAATTGCCCAATAATATTCAACGTACCGCCGTCGTTTAATACTATGAAATACGTGCCGGCAGCCGTACCGGCGGACCATCGACCGAAAACGGCAATCCGTTCACCTTTGCCTGCTGAGTTCAATGTGACGGAAAACACTCCCGTGTGGCCCGCCAGGCCGGCGTCCGTTAGCGGCGGTTGCCTCGCCGCGTCTGCCGCCCGTGCCCCTAGTTCCCACCGTCCGCCGAGCGCTTTCGATCCAACGAGATCGTTCGCCGCCGCAACCGGCGCTCGAGTTGCGCGCGACAGCGCATCCACGAAGCCCAGGCCGGCGGCGGATGCGCCCACGTTGCAGCTCCAAAGCAGCAGATCGCCAAATCCACCCAGCGCCCTTCCGATCGAGCGCAGATCCTTCGCCTCGCTCTTTAGCGTCTCAGCCGACCACTCGCCGGCGGCGAAGCTCACCCGCCCGGGAGCGCCGTGCGCAATGACGTGAACGGCATCGAGACGTTCGCGGCCTTCGAGCGCCTGCGCCATCTGGCGCGCGGCCGGGCGATCGGCGTCGAGCACGAACGCCTCGACTTCGGGCCGCAAGTTTCCCAGGATCGTGCCGAGATCGGACACCAAGGGATCGACGAAAAGCAGTTCGGAGGCTCGGGTCATGGCGAGATCCTGTTGGTTCGGATTGGGTTCAAATCTGGAAGCTCGCTGGCGACGCTTGGCGTGGCCGGGTCGAGCGGGCGGCGAGCGGGCGGATAGACTCTGCTGGGTGGCTGGCGCCGTGGGATCCCACTGCGCCGCATTGGTTTTCGTGGAGGGGATCGTCGAAGCAGAGGCGACTCCGTCGTGGGCCGCCGGATGCAGCAGCTGAGGACGGATGCCCGCCAATCTCCGGAGGATCGTTTCCAGCGCTTGGCTGCAAATCGATTTTGCGCCTATCGAACCGGCGAGTTGCACCACGGCACCGGTCGGCAGGTGATATCATCCGCCCCACTACTCAATCCCTCCCCAGGTCGCGCCGAAGGCTCGGCGTTAACTGGTCAGCAAACTCTGAAATGGAAAACCGGTCGACCTTCAAACGAATGACGTGCAGCAACGCAGCATCCGCGACAATCGAGGTTGTCATCGCCGTGGCTTGCTCAACCTTGACGGCAGTCAGCAAATGGCGGCGAAGTGCGGAACTTAAGGCAAGGCGGCACTCGGACAAATCCCCGTAGCCGACGGCACATTGAGAGTCGACAATTCACAGATGACAAACGGCAAGCGCCTCTGCCTCAACATGATCGTCAAGAACGAGGCGGCAAATATCGAGCGCTGTCTCGACGCGGTTGCCGCGCGCAATGTGTCCTAGTGAAATGCATGGGTTCCCTTCCACAATTTCGAGCAGGCGCATAACGAAGCCGCTCCGCGGAGGCATTAGCATGAGCACCATCGGCCTATGCATGATCGTCAAGAACGAGGCGAAGGTCATCCTGCAATGTCTCACCAGCGTGCTGCCCCTTGTCGATTATGTGCTCATCGTCGACACCGGTTCCGAGGACGGTACACAAGAGCTCATCCGCGACTTCCTCGCCGCTCACAATGTCCAGGGCGCTGTTATCGACGAACCGTGGCGTGACTTCGCATATAACCGCACTTTCGCCCTTGACCGGTTGCGCGAGGTCGAGACTGTCGACTACGCGATGATCATCGACGCGGACGATTTTCTGATTCGGGATTCCAGCTTCGATCCAGTCGCATTCAAGTCGCGGATGGAACACGATCTATACGACGTTGAAGTCTCTCACGCCGGCATTTCGTTTTATCGCCCTCAGATATGTCGCAACAGATTGCCCTTCTCCTTCAAGGGTGTGCTGCATGAATATCTCGAGGCTCCGCCAGGCCCTTTAACGCGCGAGACGGCCAAGGGCTTTCGTATCGCGACGGGCCGTGGCGGAGCGCGCAGTCAAAATCCACGAAAGTACCAGGACGACGCGGCCGTTCTTGAAAATGCGCTTGTCACGGAGACTGACCCGTTCCTGATTTCGCGGTACACGTTCTATTTGGCGCAGAGCTATAGGGACTTCAGTGAACGTGAGAAGGCGCTGGAGCACTACCTAAGGCGCGCGGAACTGGGTTTCTGGGCCGAAGAGGTCTATGTAAGCCTCCTTGAGGCTGGTAACCTGATGGCCGCTCTGGACCGGCCATTCGAAGAGGTCGTCGCCGTTTACGAGCGTGCGACTGAGACAGTATCCACCCGCGCGGAAGCGCTGCATGAGGCGAGCCGTTACTGCCGCAACCAAGGCCGGAACACAGAAGGGCAGGAGTATGCGCGTCGCGGCTTGAGCCTCACCGAGCCTGCCGGACTTTTCGTTCAGCCTTGGGTCTACGACTACGGACTGCTCGATGAGTTTTCGATCAACGCATACTGGGCAGGCGCATACCGGGAGACACTCGATGCCTGCTTAAAGCTGCTGGCTTCCGACAAATTGCCAACGGACATACTAAAGCGAGTGGTAGCCAACGCGCGTTTTGCCGCCGACAAGCTTCCAGTTTATGAGCCGCCGAAACCGGGGACACTCGGCGCTGAGAGCTTGGTCGAACAGCACAAGCTGGTTCCGCAGCGGTCGTTGCGGTCGCGGTTGAAGGGCATGCCACGCGTTCTGGTGTCGATCTTGGCAAAACAGAAGGAGCCCGCGCTCGCGCTTTACCTCGAATGTATCGAGGCGCTCGATTACCCGAAGGACTCGATTGTCCTCTATATCCGGACAAACAACAACACCGACAGGACCGAGCACCTATTGCGCGAATGGCTGGAGCGCGTCGGCCACCTCTATGCGGCGGTTGAGATCGACGCCTCGGACGTAGTCGATCGGGTCGAGCAGTTTGGCGAGCACGAATGGAATGAGACGCGTTTCAGGGTGCTTGGCCGAATCCGCAACATAAGTTTGCGGAAAACTCTCGAGCACGGCTGCGATTTCTATTTTGTTGTCGACGTCGACAATTTCGTGCGGTCGGCGACGCTGCGAGAGCTTGTCGCGCTCGACCTGCCGATCGTTGCTCCGCTGCTTCGCTCCATCTCGCCCGGCAAATACTATTCGAACTACCACGCCGAGGTCGACGCGAACGGCTATTACATGCAGTGCGATCAATATGGTTGGGTGCTCAATCGCCATGTGCGCGGCGTCATAGAGATGCCGCTCGTACATTGCACCTATCTCGTCCGTGCCGATGTGCTGACCGAGCTAACATACGAGGACGACACACCGCGCTATGAGTACGTGATCTTTGCCGACAGTGCCAGGAAGGCCGGCATCGTTCAGTATCTGGATAACAGGCAGGTCTATGGCTACATTACTTTCGGTGACGGTGAACACCATCTGAGCGACGGGATCGAGCGCGCACGAGAGTTGTTGCACGGAGCAGGCGACACCCCCGCATTCACTGGCGCCACGCCCTCTGGCCCTACACCGATGCCAGCTCGTCTTGTCGAGACGGATTCGCCCAAAATTCACCTGATAAACCTCGACCGCAGCGTCGAGCGCTGGAGCAGATATCAAGGCAATAACTGGCATCTAGTGCACAATACCACTCGAGTGTCGGCCGTTGATGGCGTTTCCCTCGACAGGGAGGCGCTCATAAACGAGGGTCTGATTGCCGATGACTGCTCATATCCCGCAGGCGCTTTGGGATGTGCGCTGTCCCACATCAACCTGTGGAAGCTCTCGGTCTCAGAAAACAAAACAATCACTATCTTCGAAGACGACGTTCGATCGTCATTGCGATTTATGGAGGAATCCGCCACCATCCTCTCTCAAGCACCTCGAGACTGGGACATGATCCTGTGGGGGTACATTTTCGATCCATTGTTCCTATGGTTGGACCTTGGTTTCTCCAAGGCCAAGATCGATTTTTACGACCGTCGATACAAGAATAACGCTGCCCTGTTTCAGTCCGAGAAATTCTCCAGATCCCTCATCAGAGTAGTGCACTCATTTGGGACTCAGGGCTACACAGTCACGCCAAGAGGCGCACGAATACTTCTTGAAAAATGTCTGCCGCTACGAAAAAGGGTTATTCCATTCCCTGGCACTGGAGTAGTCCTCGACGACACTGGCATCGACTGCGCAATGTCAGCCGCGTACGACTCTATGAAGGCTTTCGTTTGTATGCCGCCGCTCGTCATCCATGATGACGAGCAGACGTCAGATCGGACAGCCGCGGATCAACGAGAACCGAGCTAGTTTGCCGTCGGCGATGAGGTGCATTCGATGACGCAAAGCACGCCCGATGGTTCCCGCGAAGCCTTCGCGCGCATTTACCAAAGCAACGAGTGGGGCTCCGCGGAATCGCGCTCCGGCCTCGGTTCAGCACACGCGACGACGCATCGCGTGCGAACCATATTGCCGATGCTTTTACGGGCACTTGATGTAAAATCCATGCTCGATGCGCCCTGCGGCGACTTCAACTGGATGCGCTTCGTCGACTTGGGTAAAACGCACTACATCGGTTGCGATATTGTTCCGGAAGTCATCGAAACGAATCGCATGCGATACGCTAATCGCGAATTCCATGTGCTCGATCTAGCTGCCGAACTCCTGCCCAATGTCGACCTCATTTTTTCACGCGACTGTCTCCAGCATCTGACCGAGCCCGATATCTGGCACGCGCTGCGCAACTTCAAGAGGTGCGGCGCGCGCTGGCTGTTCACCTCAAGCCATTCGACCTCCGCGCAGGACATCGCGCTGGAAACGGGCGGATTCGGATTTCTCAACTTGCAGCAACCGCCATTCTCGTTGCCCCTACCACTCCTCGTCATGCCGGAGGAGCACTACGCATCGAAGGCGATGTGTTTGTGGGATATGACGCAAATCGGTGCGTGAGAAAACAGAGCCACTGCCGATTCAAATGCTCTTCCCTGCCGCGAAGGCAACATAGCAACTTACGCTGGCGCTGTGGAGGGCATCAGACGATGCTTGCCGGGAGATTGACATGACAAACCTTGCACTCAACAAACCCGCAACACAGAGTTCTATTTCGGAGTGGTCATTTGGCCGGCGCCCTGAGGAAGATGCGAAGGGTGGGAACAACGGCAATATCTCCACCGAGATGGGTTTTCACACTAAGCGAGAACAGGACCCGTGGTGGCAAGTCGACCTAGGGGATGAATTCTTAGTCTATAAGGTTATCCTCTATAACCGGCAGCATCAAGCACATAGGTTGAGGCACTTCAGTCTTTTAAGATCGTTGGATGGTCAACACTGGTCGGTTTTCTATAGAAAAATCGACAGCGCAATCTTTGGTGACTCCGATCCTCGCCCTTATGTCGCGGATATCTCTGGAGATCATCCCGCCCGATTCGTCAGAGTGCAGCTTGATGGTTACGAATGCCTGCACTTTAGTGAATGCCAAGTTTTTGGTGTCCCTCTTGATCAAGCGACACGTGAGAAAATTACGAAGAATGAAGGCTTGGCAACCGCTATTCCGAAAGGGCGAGATGGATATCTGACGAACGTAGGCGGATTTAGCGTGTTCGTGGATACCAGAGACTATATTCCTACCATTATTACTGCCCTTGACAACAACTCATATGAGCGCCGCGAGCGGCATTTGACTGCCGAACTACTTCATCCCTCAGACCGTGTCATCGAAGCTGGAACCGCAATTGGGATAGTGGCGATGACGGCCGCACTGATCGTGGGGGCGGAAAATGTCCTAACCTTCGATGCGAATCCGGACATTATCGAACACGCTCGGCAAAACTTTGACCGGAATGGGCTTTCCAAGATTCTGTCGCGCAACGGTGTGTTAAAAAATCGACGGAAGATCGCGGGAAGCGATGAAACGGTGGACTTCTATATTGACAAGGCTTTTTGGGCCTCCAGGCTCGATGCGTCTTTGACCACACCGGGAATCGTAAAAACAGTACAGATTCCGATCTACTGCCTTGAAGACGCCATATGCACCCATGCTGCAAATGTTCTTATCTGCGACATCGAAGGTGGGGAAACTGAACTCCTGATGGAGGCCGATTTGACAGCCATTCGGCTGATCATCATGGAAACACACTATGCGGTTTCAGGTGAGACCGTGACAGACGCAATGATGCGAAAGCTTGTTTTAGAGGGGTTTTCCTTTCATCTTGGCCACTCCGGGGATAATTTTGTAGTCCTACGCCGGTAATCAGAGGTCTGTGATGAAGCGGAGAGAGTTTGCCGCGCTAATTGTCACGTCAGCGGGCTTCAGCGTGTTTCCGCCACTGCTTGCGATGCGGAGGAACCCCGAGAGGAGCTATGCAGCCGTGACACCCCTCTCTTCGGAAAAGTTGCTCACCGCCCCCATCGAGCTCGCCGGCGACTGGGGCCACATGCTTCCTCGCTCCGCCGAGCAGGTCGTTGAGCGCATGCGGCATGCCTGCCTCGATGGCGTGCGGCTGCTCTCCGACCGCCAGCCGACGCGGCTGCGCGTCGACGAGCACACGTCCGGCTCGCCGGCCATCTGGCTGCACCCTGATGGCAGCAGCATGGCGTGGATCATCGTCGACATCGGCGAGCGAGACTGGTCGAAGCTCGCCTACCAGTTCGGCCACGAGCTCGGCCATGTCCTTTGCAACAGCTGGCAGCCGGACGCCAGGCCAGCGCCCCCCTGCCAATGGCTCGAGGAAGCCATGGTGGAGGCCCACTCGTTACGCGGGCTCGGGCGACTGGCGAAAAGCTGGAAGGAGGCTCCGCCCTTCGCCGGCGACAACGCGTTCGGCGATGCCATTGCCAAGTATCGCGAGAATATCATCGAAGGCTATACCGTGCTCGCCGATAGCCAGGGGCTCACTCGCGACGCTGCGGCGTGGTTCGCCGATCATCGCAGAGAAATCGAGATACCGAACCTCAATCCATTCGCTCAGGCGATGTCACTGACGATTCTCGCCGAATACGACCGCGCGCCGGACTGTGTCGAGGCGCTGGGCGCACTTAACCGTTGGCCTGGCCGCACGGGTATCCCTATCGCTGAGTACCTGAAGCGATGGGAGGCGAGCTGTGTCGAACTGCAGGCCTCGCCGCGACTGCCGGTCCGGCTGCGCGAGCTGTTGCGGGTCACCTGATCAGCCAGAGGATGAGGGAGGAAACCCTCCGCTTGCGATCTTCGGAAACCGCACCGAGCCAGTGGCAGGCAAAGCCGCGGCGGCGGCCGCGAAATGAGGTCCGCTTTTGCCTCCGAGGTGGTCCTCTACGGCGACAAGCCAAGGTGACGCTCGAGGTTGTGTACTCTTCCACAATCAAGCGTCGTTGGATTTGGATTATTGGAGGGCGGTGTGCGTCGCCGATCGCGAGAAATTGGAGGTCAGACATCGGCTTGCGGGTCACGAGCCTCACGACGCGATCCATGCCCCGAACCGCCAGACGAACCTGCGATGCCTCACGTGAATACAGTTCAGCGTGGTCTATGTCGTCGTGCCCCAGCACATCCATGAGCTGCCTGGTCGAAGCCTCTGCCTCGGCGAGATAGACGCCGAGTGACTTTCTTAGTCCGTGCAGCATCAGCACCTTCGCAAGCCCTGCAAGCTTGCACCAGAGGCCTCGGCTCTGGCCTGTATTGCGACATCGCATTCGCAGCGTTGTCAAAACAGCTGATTTAGCGCTCAACTTTTCGGATGAGCCCGATCTCCCCTTTGATCTCTTCCGCGAAGAGTTTTGATCCGACATCCGTCAGATGCCCGCTGTCGAAATGGACAGGGGTTTCGTCGGCGTACAACGGGCATTTCCGGTCGGGGCACACGATATCGAGCACGGACACATACAAGGCCGATGTCCCAGCCATCGTGGCCTTCATCACCTTATCCGCGTCGAAAACGCGGCTGCGGATCTCGCCTTCGGAAACAGTGGAGCGGTCCCCCCGCAGCCACCGACGCGCTAGAATGACAGGCACCTCTTCCACGTAAGCCGGTGATTGTCCAAGGATAGCGACGGTCGTTTCAGGGGGAAATTCTGACATCTCCCTTTTTAAGAACTGCATGGCCTGCTCGTCGTAAAACCACCGTCCTGACGCGTAAAACCACCTTGACGACATGATGACAAGCTTTGGCCGGTTCTTCTTGATCCACTCGAATGCAGCGTCATTGAAGGCCCTGCAATTGGGTCGCCGCGGAAAATCAAGCCCGATAATCGGCGGGCAGCCGGAAGCGTTCAATTGGGCGAACACGAAACCCTCACCTTCAAGAATGGGTCGAAGCCCAACCGTGTAATGCGCGGCATAACTGTCGCCCCAAAGCAGCGCGACCGATCCTCCGACGGGAAGGCAGGCGGCTTGATCTATGTCTGCGTAGGTCTGCCCGGGTCCGACGAAACACTGACCAAAGCGATAGTCCGCACGCATGCGGAGATCGTACTTTGAGCTATAGGCAAGGAGTCGCTGAACGTCGGCGGGCAGTCTGTTGAGGAAGCCGCCATTTACTGACGTGAAAAACGCCAACGCGAGTGATGCGACGACGCCCAACGCGGACAGTTCGAAAATCCGGCGCTGTCGCCAGAACCCTTTTCGGTTGCGAGTCGGTATTTCGATAAATTGGTAGAAGAGCACGGCCAGACCCAACGATATGGCGACGGTGCCTGTCAGGAACATCGAGGGCGATGCGTCAGGGTAAAGTTGCCTGGCGAAGACGATGACGGGCCAATGGACAAGATAGAGGCTGTAGGAACAGCGGCCGATATAGTTCAGCGGTTCCAGACCAAGAACGCGGCTGGCAAAATTCGGATGCTGTCCACCCCAGATCATGAGAGCCGCCCCGGCGCACGGAGGCAATGCCGCGATACCGGGAAACGAGGTAGCCGATGAATAGAGAAGCAGCGTGACCACAATCGCGAGAACGCCTGCAGCGCTGGCTATGGAGCCTGTCAAAGCCGATTTCGGAGGCTCGATAAACGGCAGGGCGAGCATGCTGCCAATGAGCAATTCCCAAGCTCTAAATGGAAGCCAGTAGAAAGCCGTGGTCGGAGAGATAGGCAATATCAATTGTGAGGCAAAGAGCGAGCCGACAAGCAGGGTCGCAAGGGTCGCTGCGAAGGCTCGACGGCCGAACCGCCACGCAAGCAGAGTTATGACCGGGAATAGCAGGTAGAAATGTTCCTCTACCCCGAGCGACCAGTAGTGGAGGAGCGGCAACGTCTCCACGTCTGGTCCAAAATAATTGTCCTGCGTCGCAAGGTTTCCCGAAAACAGTGAAGAGGCGATCAGGGACTTCGAGAAGCTCACCAATTCGGCTGGCATGAACAAGGCGTAAGCGGCAACCGCGGTCAGCGTCGACACGAAGAAATAAGCCGGCAGGATCCGCCGCGCCCGCCGTTCGTAGAAATCGATGAAGCTGAATTGTCCGGCCGCCAAGCCTTGGAAAATCCGCCCGCCGATCAAGTAGCCAGAGATAGCGAAGAACACATCGACGCCGACAACCCCCCCAGGCAGCGCTGAAATGCCGAGATGATAAAGCAGCACGGCGAGAACCGAGATTGCGCGTAGGCCATCGATGTCACGCCGATAATCCTGCTTTGGCAAAGCGATCCGTGTCCATGGGGGAGGATTTTATATTAGTGTAAACTTTAGTAGTAAATATTGCGAATCACGGATAATATAAAAAGCGTCATGTTGAAAGCAACACATAGTAAAATTGAAATCGATTGGAGCTACGAATATTTCCCCATTTTGACGGTATGTGCGACCGCCGATACTCCGTCGCTCCGGTTTCGCTAAAGCAGGCGGTTCGATTTGAAGCATGCGGTACGGGCCAAGAGAGTCGGGATCGCGCCGGCAAATTCTTCCGCCGCATCACATCATCGGTCGTCGAAACGAACTCTGCCTTTGGCGTCCACAGGAGCATGGATTTTGGTTGTCAGCCCGCCTCGTGATCGACCGAGACAATGATCTCGGTCCTCCCTTTTTTGCCGTCGCGCCTGCTGATGGACGCGAACAATGGAGGTGTCGATCATCTTTACCGCGTCGCCATGGCAGATCGCGCCATGGCGCGCACAGGATCGCGGCACCCAGAAAATGTCGTTCAGCCCACCTGCGGCAATCGGCGGCAACAAAATGCAATCACGCGGGTTCTGACCCACGGCCGATAGTTCTTGACCAAGACGGATGTTCTAAGGGCTCAAGTCACAACGAATGAAGATGCTGTAAGCAAGAGGTGCGGAGAAAGGGTGGCGAACTGTGTCTGATGCGCGCCGCCGATGCCGTCGCTGTCAAAAGAGAGCGCTCCGGTCGAACTGTTGTAGATGATGTGTTGACTGCTGTTGTGCGCGCCCGTGCCAATGTGGAAGGCTGCCGTCGGCAGGGCGCCTGCGTGAAGCCCTGTAAAGACGGTGTGGTCGAGCTGTATCTTGTCTCGGATAACGCTGAAGTCGGTAATCGTGGCAAGATTGCCGGCTTTGACAGTGCTATTGAAGACGAAGGTGTCGTGCCCCCCATTTCCCGTCAAGATATCGTGGCCGCCGCCGCCGTTGATGACGTTGTCGCCGGCATTTCCCTGGATGGTCTGGGCAAACGAATTGCCGGTGAGCTTGATTGGCGCGGTGCCGGATGGATTCGTGGTAGCGAAAAGCTCGATCTCCGAACCCGGCAGGAGCGCATAGCTCACCGAAGCAAGCACCTTGTCCGTGCCGCCACCAATCGCCTCAATCACCCTGTCACCGATATTGTCGACATAATAGGTGTCGTTGCCGGCGCCGCCGATCAGTGTGTCCGCGCCGGTTGTTCCATGAAGAACGTCAGCGCCGGGCGTGCCGTAGAAGGTACCGCCGCTCGTTGGGGGCGGCACGGTGGTTGGAGGTGGAGTGGTGGTTGGAGGTGGAGTGGTGGTTGGAGGTGGAGTGGTGGTGCTCTGGGTATTGTGTTGGAGGAACAAGGCTTGCAGCGTCGGATCGCTGCCGAGCGCGGTGTCGCCTTGCTGGGAACCCCAAGCATACGCATAGTCGAAGGCGGGTGATGGGTCCAGCGCAGCCCAATGGTCCATCATGGTCTGCTCCTGGGACGTGGTCGGCATTACATATTTGCCGCCCGTGTCGGTGGCGTAGCTGCCGCCACCAAACGTTTGGTAGACGGGAACAATCTGACTGACCGGGATGCCCGACGCCACGGCGGCGGTCACGGCTCTGTCGATCATGTTGTAGTCGATCGTGGTTGTTCCTGTACGCACCGGATAGGGATCCAGCCCGAAGTAGTCGATATGGGTGTTTGCCGGATTGTAGGTGTTCGAGAAATCCGGGTTGGCGGAAGACCCCAAGTTCATCATGGTTATAAAGGTCTTCGCGCCAGGCAAATGGTTATGAATCCAGTCGGATTCAGCCATCAGATTAGCGGCGGACGCATAGGTTCCCCACTTGCCCGTGGGGTCAGGCTCGTCAACGAGGAAGAAACCGAAAAGATTCGGATTGCCTATGAAGGGAGTGACTTTCTGGATGAACGAGGATGACGTCCCATTGACCTCATCGAGCCACACCAGACCCTTCATGCCGGCCGGCAGCGCGTTGAGCTGATCGACGGACTGGACGTCAACCAGATTGAATCCGGCCGCCGCAATGTTCGTACCCAATCCGCCTGATCCTGACGTGTAATGGAGCGTTGTCATCCGATTTCCCTCGTATGATTCGGCAAGCCCCTGTCCTAGCTACTCGATGGGCATATTAGCGACAAGTCAAATACGTGCACCCGCTGGTCAGAATAGTTGATCAGGGAAGCGAAGAGCCGCCTACCGGAAATCATCTGCCCGATGATACCCCGTCAGCCCCGGGCTCTGTCTTGAGCGCCGGCTGCCTCCACGGCTTCCTTCGTTTCTGATTGAGATGCAAAGTCGGACCTGGGCAATCAAAGCGGCGCCGATCCTCTGATGTGATGCGTCGGCGCCGAAACCGGCTCGGCGCGACGCCGCGTTGGAACAAGCGCTGCTTCATTCAAACGGACGAGGACAGTGCACAAGCATGCCCCTAGCGTGAACTGGGTATTATTTCGCACAGAAGCAATCCGACCGGCCATGAGAGCAAATCCAAACGCCAGCCGATTGAGGCACCGCGCACATCGTGGAGAGGCCGGATGAATCCGCATCTGGTTTGCGTGGGGGGTGAGGATCACCCCTTGAGAATCGCGTTCCTGACAGCGCTGCGCGACAGGGGATTCCAGGTCACCGCGGTCTCCAGCGGCGATGGTGCCGCCTTTTTACCTCATGGCATTCCCCATCACCGATTTGGGTTCGACCGCTTTGCCAGTGGCAGTGGAGACTGGAGCGCTCTGCGCTCGGTCCGCGGATTGATGTCAAAGCTTCGGCCGGACATTATTCAAAGCTTTGATACCAAGCCCAACCTCCTGACGCCGCTGGCGGTGCGTGGGCAGGTACCGGTCGTCCGCACGATCAACGGCCTTGGCTGGATCTTTTCCTCGCTGGAGCCGCGGGCCGTGGCCTTGCGTCCTGTCTTTTGCGGTCTCCAGGCGGCAGCGTCATGCTGGACAGCCGCAACCGTTTTCCAAAATCGGGACGACCAGGCCTTTTTCGAGCGCTATCGGCTGGTTGGACGCGGCACGGGACGGCTGATCGCCGGTTCCGGGATCGACGTGGATGCGTTCGCAGCCGCCAGGCATAGCGGTCCTTCCGCGGCGGCGATGCGCGAGGAGTTCGGGCTTCAGGCTGCTGAAATCGTGATCTTTGTCGGCCGTCTGACCCGTCAGAAGGGGATCCCAACCCTCTTGGCGGCGGTCCCGCGCATCCTTTCCGAAAGGCCCAATGCGCGGTTCGTGCTTGTCGGCCCGCGTGAATCCGAAGGTCCGTTTGGTGTCGACAAGGCGCAGATCGACCGATTGGCTCCTCATGTAATGGCCCTTGGACCGAGGCAGGATGTTTCGGCCCTCCTTGGCATGGCTGATCTGTTCGCGTTTCCCACGCAGTATCGCGAGGGTATCCCGCGCGTCCTGCTGGAGGCCGGGTTGGCCGGTTTGCCAATCGTGGCCTCAAGGATGCCCGGCTGCAATGACGTGGTCAAAGACGGATGGAACGGCTATCTCGTCGCGCCGCGCGATGTGAACGGCCTTGCATCCAGAATAATCGACATCCTGTCCGATCGCACCCAGGCAAAAATCATGGGCGGCCGCTCGGTCGGATTTGTCCGCGAGCGGTTTGCGCTCTCTGGGGTCGTCGACCAGTATTGCGACCTGTACCAGAGTGTCCTTGCCGGCAGAACCCACGGTAATTTTTCGCAATCGGCGCCTGTGATGTTGACGGCAAAGGATGCGGGAAATCCGCGATTGGGTGAGGCGCGACAATGATCCGCGACGCGCTCCTGGCATGCGGTGTCGCTATGTCCTATGCGGCGCAGCTCACCATCCCGAAGTTGCCGTTTGGATATGGCGAACTGTTCCTCATGCTTTGGATCATGCTGTCGATCGGACGGATCCTGGCTGGCGCCCAGCTGGAAGCCACGCCGGCCCTGGCCCGGCTTGCGGGCTTCTGGCTGATCCTGACATTCGCCCTGGGAATAGGCACCGTCGTCGGCTTTCTGACGACGGTGCTGTACCTGGATCCGCTGCTGCATGACACCATAGCTTACGTGCTGTTGGTTTGCGTTACCTGCCTGGCAGCCGCGGAGCCCGACGCCGGTGCGCATTTGCGCCGCAGTGCCTGGTGGATAGTCATTGTCGCGAATGCATGCTTCGTCATTCAGGTGGGGCTTGGCTGGGGTTGGATTCACCAATCCGGCGTCGATCCCTGGTATTGGGATCGCTTCCGTGGTTGGTCGGAGAATCCCAACCAGCTCGCGCTCTATTGCGCACTCTTTGGTCCGCTGGCCCTGCATCTCGCGACGACCACCAGCAGTTCGTGGGGCAGGTTACTCGGACTGAGTAGCTTGGTTCTGACCTTCTATGTCGGCAGGCTGACAAAGAGCGATACGTACCTCTATACGAGCGTCCTGACCTGCTTGATATTCGTAGCGCTGCGGGTCAGGACCTGGCTTGCGACCGGCGGCGCCAAGGCCAGCCTTTTCCGGCAGATTGTGCTCCTGTTGATGGTAGGCTCGCTTCCCTTGGCGATGTCGTTGGCCCCCTACGCCCTCACCGAGGCCGGCAGCGTCGAGAATTTCGCCAAGAGCCTTACCAAGGACAGGGGCGGGGAGGCGACCGAGGAAACCGCCGCACTTCGTCTTTTTCTCTGGGGTGAAGCCTTGGACAAGGGAGGGGAATCCGGGTCGTTGGGCCTTGGTCCGGGCCCGCATCTTGAACGTCCTCCCATCGTCGACAAGCAGTTCCTGCCAAGGCCTTTCGAGGCTCACAGCACCGTTCTCGATCTCTACACCCAAGGTGGCCTGATCGCGGTCTTGGCGCTGATGTGGATCGTCGGCTCGGCAACCTTGTCCGCATGGCGCGCAAAATCCGACGCTCTTTTGGCGGTCGTCGCATCGATCATCGTGTTCAGTATTCCGCATCTGATCATCCGGCATCCGATTGTGTGGTTTGCGCTGACCATGTGCCTCGTCGCGGGAACTCCGCGCGCATTTCCGGCGACCGTTCGCCACCGGGGGTACTAAGATGTGCGGCGTTGCCGGAATTCTTCTTGCACCCGACGCAGCCGATGCGAAGCCGCTGCGGGCGATAGGGCAAATGACGACAGCGCTTCGCCACCGCGGACCGGATGGCGATGGATTCTGGATGGACCGCGAGGCCGGGATCGCGTTCGGTCATCGGCGTCTGGCCATCGTCGATCTGTCGGAGGCTGGGCGCCAGCCCATGCATTCCGCAAGTGGCCGATATGTCGTCACCTTCAATGGCGAGATATACAATTTCCGCGATTTGCGCCGCGAGCTGGAGGCTGCGGGCAACTTCTTCCGCGGCACCAGCGATACCGAAATCATGCTGTGCGCGATCGAGGCGTGGGGCCTTGACGCGGCACTCACGCGTTTCGCCGGTATGTTTGCGCTTGGGTTGTGGGATCTGCAGACCCGTACCCTTCACCTCGCCCGCGACCGGATGGGAAAGAAGCCGCTTTACGTCGCCTCGACGCGCGAGGCGTTGATTTTCGCTTCGGAACTGAAGGCGATCAGCCAGTTCCCGGGCTTCGCGGCCGCACTCGATGTCGGTGCCGCTGCAGCGATGCTTTCAAGGGGATGGGTGCCGGACAGCAATTGTATCTGGCAAGGGGTATTGAAGCTGCCACCCGGCTCGATCATGTCGGTGACGGCCGCGGATTTTGCCGCCGCACGCAGTGCCGGCTCTCTTGCTCACCACATTCGGTACTGGTGGTCTCTGGCCGAGGTCGCCAGGCAAGGGCAGCGGGAACCGGCGGCCGGCAGCGACGAGGACCTTACGACCGAGTTGGACAGCCTGCTTCGACGCGCGGTCGGCGAACGAATGGTCGCCGACGTGCCGCTTGGCGCCTTTCTGTCGGGCGGCATAGATAGCTCGACCGTGGTCGCCCTGATGCAGGCCCAGTCCACAAAGCCGGTGCGGACTTTCACCATAGCCTTTGGCGAGCCCGGGTTTGACGAGGCTCCACATGCGGCCGCGGTGGCACGGCACCTTGGCACCGATCATACCGAGCTCCACCTTTCCGCGGCCGCTGCACGGGACGTAATTCCAGAGCTGCCCCGTGTCTGGGACGAACCATTCGCCGACGAATCACAGATCCCGACATTGCTGGTGTCTCGGCTCGCGCGCCAGCATGTCACGGTCGCTCTTTCGGGTGACGGTGGCGACGAATGCTTCGCAGGATATTCCCGGCACTTCCTGGCAACCCGCCTGAGAAGGCAGCAGGTGCTTCCATCACCAGTTCGCCGGATGTTGGCCGCGGGGGCCGGGCTGCTGGCCAGACCCGCGCTGCATGATCTCGTCGGCAGCCTGCCGCTCTCGGCACGTGTTCGGCACATGTTGCGAAGTGACCGGTTGAACCGCCTCGCGGGTCTGCTCGACGCGGCGGATGAGGATGATTTGCTTCAGCGGCTGACGGGGCCCTTGACCGGGAACCTGCTTGCTCGCCAGCCAATGCCCTCGAATTCCGGTTCACCACAACTCGATGACCTGTTGTCCCGGCTCCTGTTCGACGACATGACCGGCTATCTGCCCGGCGATATATTGGTGAAGCTCGATCGCGCCAGCATGGCAAATGGCCTCGAAGTCCGGTGCCCGATTCTTGACCATCGCGTCGTTGAATTCTCATGGCGGCTGCCGGCCAACGCCAAGGTTCGAAATGGCAAGGGCAAATGGATCCTTCGTCAGTTGCTGGGCCAGTATGTGCCGCAGCGGCTGATTGACCGACCAAAGCAAGGCTTCGACGTGCCGATTGGAGCCTGGCTTAAAGGACCTCTCCGCGCATGGGCGTCGGACCTGATTGCCGGGGCACGGCTCGCGGGCGACGGGATTCTCGATTCTGCGAGGATTGACGCCTGCTGGCGCGACCACATCGACGGAAGACAAGATCGCGCGCGCGATCTGTGGCCGGTGCTGATGTTTCAAGCGTGGCGCAACGAGGCGGGGCAGTTGGCCGCGTCCAGAGAAACAACCTTGTCCCGAGAGTACGCGTTGATGGGTGATTGAAATGGTCAACCAAGTTCAACTTCTACGGCCAAAGAAAACGTCGGTGCCAACGCACGGATCCAGTGTGCGATTGCGGCAGCCACGTCTTGAAGAGACGGATGACTCAATGCCCTTCCAGCAGGCCGCGGTCACCGTTTGGAGGAAAAAGTGGCTGGTCCTCGGCATGGGCATTCTGGGCGGCATCCTGGCCGGATTTACCGGACTGGCGCGCCACCCGCTTTACGAGGCCAGCACACAAGTGATCGTTGACCTGCCTGGCAACGGTTCGCCGGCCGGTACGGCGAACGCGCCGCAGGACATGCTGGCTGCCATTGTCGACGGTCATCTGACTTTGCTTTCGTCGGAAGCGCATCTGAGGAACGTGCTTGCGGCCCTGCGCAAGGCGGACGAGGAGCAGGGTCCCGCGCGCTCGGCCTCCGCCGGGGCCGAACCGGGTTCCCTGCGCGGTGCCGTTGTTGCGATGCTGTTGAAGGCGCGGGCGCGGGCAAGCAGTCTCTTGCCAGAGAGCTGGTTCGATCGACAGGCTGCCGCTGCAACGCCGGAGGCGGCGGATGCGGCTGCGCTCAAGGTATTGAAAGACGGACTGAGGGTCGGCCAGGAACTGCGCTCAAGAATCGTCAGCATCGGATTCACCGACCGCGATCCGGCGCGAGCCGCTCAGGTCGCCAACACGGTTGCCACTGTCTACGTCGAGGACATGGCGCAGCAAAACCGTGCCTCGGACCAACGTGATCTTGCCTCGGTCGTCTCCCGCTTGACAGTGATGCAGGGCGAACTGGCGCGCGCCACGGACCAACTGCAGACCTATCGCTTGACCAATGGTGCTCCTGATCGTGGAAGTGCGGATGACAGCGGCCGGGAGATTGCTGACCTCGGCCAGCGGATGTCCTTGGTCAAGGCGAGTCTCATCGCGGTCGAGGCGCGGCTCGGACGCGTTGAGGACCTTCGCAAGACCGAAGCGCCGGTCAAGGATCTGGCGGAGGCAATCGGGTCGCCCTCATTGATTGATCTCGTCGCAGGCGCGGCTGGCGACACCGGCGCCACGCCGGCGACCGGGAGCGGCCCGGATCGGCGGCAGGCGATCGCGAGCGAGATCGAGCGTCAGGTCGCTCGGCTCAATGCGGAAAGGCGCATCTATCTCACTCAAATAACGTTGCTTGAGGAGCGGAGCGGAACGCTCAGGGCGGCCGCAGCCGATGCCGTCAGTCGTCTTTCAGGCTTGCGCGCGCTCGAATTGCAGGTCGATGTCGTCTCCCAACGCTACAACGACTTGTTGGCGCGGCAACAGGATTTGTCACAGCGGATCGGGTCTCCGGCGCCGGGCGTGGCGATCCTGTCCGCGGCGTGGCCGCCAGCGCGTCCGGTGACGTTATCTCCGATTTTTCTGGTTCCCCCCGGGATGATCGTGTTTGGCCTCGCCAGTGCCGTTCTTGTGCTCGTGCGCCGGCGCTTCGATCGAACTCTTCGCAGCGAGGCCGAAGCCGAGGCTGCCTTGGGGATTCCGTGCCTTGGTCTCCTTCCAATGATCGTTCGGCCGCGCGCGAGGCGACTTTGCGGTCTGCTGCTGGGGCAACACAAGGCCCCCTATACGCGCGCCGTTGGTTCACTGCTGATTTCCCTGGCCAATTCGAGATTGCGGTTACCGGGAATAATTCTGGTCATGGCCAGTGACGGCGGCGAAGACAAAACATCGCTCGCGTGGAGCCTTGCATTGACCGCGACCCGGCTTGGAGAGCGGGTCCTTTTGCTAGACTTTGATCAGCAGGGAGCGCCGATGACGCGCGAATTTCGCCATGAGTTCAGCAAATCCAGGACCAGTTGCAACGTCGCCGACTTCCTGATCGGCAGTCAAGCTCTGTCCGAAACGGTTGAAGACATGCCGGAAATTGGTGTCAGTTTGATGCCCGCGCCACCGATTGCCCGCGACCTCCTCCATCTCGTATCGACGGTGGACGGTGTGAAACTCATGGACAGGTTGCGAGAGAAATACACTGTCGTGATCATAGACGGTCCCTCGGGGCTGCCGGGGCCGGAAGCGAGATTCCTAACCGGTTGGGCAGACGCCGTCCTGTTGACCGTGCGCTGGGGTGAGACGCCGCGGAACATCGCGCGCGGCGTGCTTGAGTCCATCGGGGTCGAGGAGAGCCTGCCTTGGAATCTGTCCGCTTCCACGGTCAGCGTTCTGACGCAGGTCAATCTGAAACAACACGCCAGCTATCGGTTCGAGGATAGTGGCGGCCTTTTGCTCACCAACCTTTGACGGGCGGCTTCAGCCGCGGATCGACGACCATCGCGACAAGCAGGGACAACGAGACCTCCGGATTTGAATTGGCATGATCATTGAATTTTTCGGCCCGCCGGCGTCCGGCAAAACAACCCTCGCGCATGCGCTTGCCAGCCGCCTGCGTGACAGAGGGTACATGGCCAAGGTCATCCTCTGCTATCAGCCGCGGAGTAGAGGCGAGGGCTGGGATTTCCTGGGGATATTCTCAGTCGGTTACAGGATGTCTTCGGCTGCTTTTTCTGTTCTTTTGGTACTATTTTCATCGTTTTGGGAAAGATACGAGATAAAAATAAGCGCCAAATTGCTGAATATCATGCCTCCTGAAAGTATAAAATGGCGTGCGCGTATTTGGCAATATATCATACGGTTGTCGCGCTGTTGGAAGCAGGCTCAGAGATCGACGAACATAACAATATTTGACCAGGGCTTTGTTCAGGCAATCGGGTCACTGGCGATGTTCAATAGTGCGGCAGATGACGCGTTGATCGCACAAGCGCTTCAAGTCGCCCCCCAGGCCGATTTGGTGGTCCGGATAATCGTGCCGCGCGATGTGGTGGAAACACGGCTGCGGGCAAGAATGACATGCGAAGCGGCGGCGGAGCGGCTCCTTGAAGTGGATATCGCGGACAACATGAACGCCTTTCGCGTATTCGACGACATCGGCGAGATTCTCGTGAGCGCGCACCGAAACATCGTTTCGATTCAATCAATCGACCAGCAATCATCCTCCAGCGGCCTTCGTCAGGTGGAAGAGGAAATCCTGGCGCGGCTATCGCTGATCGAAGTTTCGGCCATCTCCAAGGGGCGGGAGCGAAATGATTTGCCGGCCAAACGCAGGCTAGGAAAGAACCAGGCATGAACGATCGCTCCGAGGGGTATGCGCTGGAATATCAAACCGCCGATGAGGTCGTTGGTATCTCGCCGCCCGTTGCCGCAATCGGTGGCACGGCCTCCACCGCCACGCATGCCGGGAGTCACGATGTCGGCCGGCGCCTCGTCCATGCAAGCATCTTCGCGCTCCTGGTCTATATCGGTGGTGCGGGGCTCACCAGCATGGCGCAGCTCGGCATCGCGCGCCTTGTCGGTGCGACAAGCTACGGTATCTACTCCTACACCCTTGCCTGGAGCACGGTTCTTGCCTCCCTCTCCATGCTTGGCTTCAACGTGTCGCTTCTGCGCTTTGTGCCAGCGTACAGGGCCGCCGGGCGTTTGGACCTGGCGCGCGGGGTAATCATTTTCGCGCTGAGGTGGTCGCTGCTGGCGGCGACACTGGCGGGGTTGACTGGAGCCGCGCTCGTCATCTTTCTCTCTTCGCAACACCTCGATCAGCAGCTTCAGGCGACCCTGCTCCTCGGCATGGCTGCCGTGCCCTTGATCACTGCCTATGCCATTGGCGCAACCCTGGTCCGCGCCTTTGGCGGTGTCGTGTCGGCTCTTTTACCCGAGCGCGTTGCGCGTGATGGACTTCTGCTGGCTCTCTTGGGTGGCGCGGCATTTTCGGGTTGGTGGACCCTGGATGCCCGGTTCGCGATGATGGCGGTCGTCGCGAGCTCGGCCGTCACCGTGGTGCTCGTGCTCGTCACCGCGACGAAACTACGGCCTGCCGGCCTGCGGGACACACAGGCGGCCTATAGCGGACGCCAGTGGTGGTCCGCGGTCCCCCCGACCATGCTTATCACCGGGCTTGACGTTTTCGTAAGCCGGACCGGGGTCGTGCTTCTGGGGTCGACCGGCCAGGTTCGAGAGGCCGGCATCTTCGCCCTGGGCCTCAACGTGGCGTTGCTGGTGGGCCTTTCAAGTGTCGCCGTCAGCACGATGTTCTCGCCAACAGCGGCGGATCTTCACGCTCGCCAGGATCACGAGGCGTTGCAGCGGCTGTTCTCGCGCGCCGCTGTTCTGTCTTTCGGCGGGGCCATGGCTACCGCTTGTCCGTTGCTGCTGGTCACCGAGCCTCTCCTGCGTTGGTTCGGCGAAGATTTTGTGGCGGGGGCACTGATCGCACGGATTCTCATCATGGGTTATGTCTGCACCGCGTTTTGCGGACCGCAGCTGAACCTCCTGACGATGACCGGGCATGAATGGGCCGCTGCAACGACCATGGTTGCCGGCGCCGCCGTCAACATTGTGGCCTGTGCGATTGGCATGAAGCTGGATGGCACGATCGGAGCGGCAGTGGGCGTCGTGCTCGCCCTGGTCGTCTGGAATCTGGCGATGGCGATCTATATCCGCAAGCGATTGAATATCCTGCCCGGTCTGATCTTTGCTGCCTTGGCGATCAGGTCGGGACAACTCAGGGCTCGATAGGGATAGCAGCATGTCCCTCTTTAGGAGGTCGGTACAATGACATTTGCCGGTCATCAGGAGAACTGGCTTTCGCGGGTTGAGCCCAATTCCGCAGCGGCTGCGAGGGCTGACAGCGTGGGAAGTGCCAATGCCAAACCGGCTGGAGAATTCCAGGTGCTGGATATTCTGCTTATGGCGCTCATCGCGTTGCGGCAAAGCAATGTCGAATGCTGCTACTGGAAGAGCAGCCGGCGCCTGCCTGCTGTCTTGCTGGGTGAATCTGACCTCGATCTGCTTATCGCGAGATCCGATCAGCATCTGGCCGCTCAGGCGCTGCTCGCCTGCGGCCTCAAGCGCTTCGAGTCCATAGATTGCCATAGCCATCCCGCGATACAGAGCTTTCTGGGCTATGACGAGCCGAGCGGCCGCATCATCCATCTCCATCTTCACTTCCGCCTTGTCGTCGGCGAGCGTCTTCTGAGAAATTATCAGCTTCCATGGGAACGGCTCATTCTGGCCTCGGCGATTCCCCATCCGACACTGCCGATCCGGCTATTGGATCCGGCAGTCGAAGCGCTTTTGCTGTTGGTGCGGGCCAGCTTCGAATTGAGGCGTCGAGATCCCATCGCGCTTCGTGACTGGCGGGCGACGCAACAGAAATTCGAGCTAGACCGGCTGGATCTGGCGTCGCGCGTCGATCGTCGCGGTCTTCGTGATCTGGCGGCAAGGCTCGTAAAAGATGATCTGGCGGAAGCAATTGCCGATGCACTATTCGAGCCGCATCTCGCGGCTCAGCATCGCCTTCGCCGGCATATCCGCAGGGACCTGGCGGTGTATCGAACCTACAACGCCTTCGAGGGCATCCTGCGCGGCGCTGGACGAGCCGCCCTATGGACCGCAGGAAGCCTGAACAAGCGGTTTCTCCATATACCCCGTCCGTGGAGCCGCCGCGCGCCCGGTGGTGGCATTGTGGTGGCGGTGATTGGCATCGACGGAAGCGGCAAGACGACGCTGGTCGCGGCGGTCCGCGAGTGGCTTGGGTCGGAGGTCGATGTGCTTCCCATCTATTTTGGCACAGGAGGAGGGCGGCCGTCGCTATTCCTGCTGCCGTTCAAATTGCTGATACCGGCGGCAACTTGGGTGCTTGGAACCAAACCCGCGGGCAGTTCGCACGGCCCAGTCTCGGATCATGCGCCGGGACCGTTCTACAGCATTCTTCTTGCCATCTGGGCAACAGTCGCGGCTGTAGAGAAGGCAACGAAGCTGGTGGCCGCGCGTCGTGGAGCGGATCGAGGCATGGTCGTCATCGCCGACAGATTCCCCCAGGACCAGATCGCGGATTTCAACGACGCGCCGCTGCTGCCCCGACTGGCAAATGTCCCGGCCTGGCTTCGACGGTTTGAGGCCAACGCCTATGCGCTTGCCCGACGGCTGCCGCCAGATCTTGTGATCAAGTTACAGACAACCCCCCAGGTCATCATGGCGCGCGAGCCGGACATGGATCCACTGGTCATCGGCAGGCGGGTGCCAGCCCTGGAGCAACTGGCCTTTGGGGACGTTACTGTGGTGAGCGTGGATGCCGGCCAGCCGCTGGCTGACGTCATCAGTGCGGCCAAGGCCGCGATCTGGAGGAAGCTTTGAGCATGCCGAGCATCCTCGGATCGTAATCGTCGAACCATATCGAGACGGGATTGCGAGCGCCGCGACCGTCCGCATTCACGCAGAGTATCCGCCGGCCAGACTGGGTCGGCGGAACCGCAAGCCAGATTGGGCGCACCAGATTGGGCGCACTTGCGCCGAGCGCCTCGGTCGATTTCGGTTCACGGCGACCTGACTCGAACAAACAGCGGACGCAGCCATGCGACGCAGGCCCGACCTCTGGACTGCTGCCCTATGGCAAGACCGAAACGCGCCACAAGAGAGCTACCAGCTCCGCCTGCCGTTTCGTCTCGGTCTTGGCGAACAGCGATGCAAGCTGGGAACGGATCGTGGTGCGGCTGAGGCGCCAACTGCGAGCGATCTCCAAGGGGGCGTCGCCCTGAGCCAGGCGCAACGCAAGGTGTGTTTCAGCGCTCGTCAAGCCGAACATCCTTTGCAGTGTCTGGGGATTGGCCGACGACCTGTTCTCGCGATCCAGCAGCGCGACGATACACGTTCCGTCAGGCGCGGTGAAGTCCATCTCCTTCAGCACCGCCGGCCTGTCGCTCCTGCCGCTGATCACCACCCATGACAATGAACCGGGCAGGAAATGGGCGGGAACATTGGCAACCAGCCGCCTTAGCGCGGCTGAAAGCTCGCCAGCCGTATCAGCGGCTTCGCCCTGACGCTCAAGCGTGCTTTGAGCGGCTGCGTTCCATTCAATCACCTTTTTTTCCCGACTCAGTATGAGATAGCCGCAGCCGATGCGGTCAAGCATGCCAGTGATGGATTCCAAACTGCGACGTTCCGGCCCGTCAAGCCAGGCGTCTGGTCGATCTGAACTATGTGAAGAGTGCGTAGAGTGTGACTGGCACGCGTACGCATTCTTCAGGGCAATGTACCGCCCGCCCGCAACCGTATCGTTGCGCCTGTCAATCAGAGTCATTTTTCTACCCCAACTATAGTTTCTTCCGCCAGAAGTGAACTCTTCATGAATTACTTGAGATTGTTTCTGATCCGAACCTGTTCCTTCCACTTGAATTCCAGCATGACTAAGGGTTCGCGGCGGATTTTGATCCGCCGCATTCAATGGAGACATGCTTTCCGATGAAGCCCTACGATCTGATTCTATTCGTCGGCTAAGGCATAGCAATCCCACGGTGGTACTAGGTTGCCCTCTTGCGGCCTAGTCTCGACGGGCTAGGCCGAAGGTTGTAGTCTGCTTGCATGGGTTCGTTTTTGCGCTGGCTGAATTCGAGCGTGTCAGGCACACCGCTGGCCCATGTTGCTTCCATATTGGTGCTGGCAGCTTCGGTAGTATTTGAAGCAACAAATTCAATGCATGTTGGCCAGGATGGGGCGTTTATTTCGTTCATTCCTGCCATTATTGTTATTGTATACCTTGAAGGCCGGGTGGCCGCGATCACCGCGACGCTCGTGATGGCGGCTGCGGGCCTATGGGCGCAGAGCGTCCTGAATGGCCAAATTTCTTCTGAGGACTGGACGCGCGCCATTCTCCTTCTGGTCTCGGGCGGGGTAATCGCCTCGATATTCCACCGCCTGCGGCAAGATCTGCGAGCGGCGCTTGAGATCGCGGAGGCCAGGCTCGCCGCCGTCGAGGCGACCGAGAGCCGCTACCGTTGGGCTTTCGAGCGGGCTGCCATGGGTTTCGCAAACACCAATCGACGCGGCGAGTTGCTGCAGTCCAACAGACGGCTTTGCGAGATGACTGGCTACGACGAAAATGAGCTTTCCCAGTTGCAGCTCGAGGCTCTCGTTCATCCTGACGGTCGAGGCGCTTTGCTGGAGTTGTTGAGAGGTCTGGGCGACGGAGCGGCTTCGTTTGGCGCGGAGGTCCGTCTGTTGCGGAAAGACGGCACGACATTCTGGGCTCGTCTGACCCTCTCTTCGTCCTGGCATGAACAGCTACTTGCCGAGAGCGTGTTCGTAGTGGTCGACGATATCTCGGAGCGACGGACGGCCCGCGAGGCGCTGCGGGCCCAGAAGGAATGGCTTGATCTCGCCCTGTCCGCAGGGCGCCTGGGCACGTGGCAAATCGATTTCAAGGACGGGACAGTCATGGGCTCCGGCAAGTTCTGGGACATCCTCGGCCTGCCCCCGGTTCCCACCCGCCGCCTGGAAGAACTCTCGGCCGTCGTCCATCCCGCCGATTGGCCAAAGCTGGCAGCCTCCATAAAGAAATCATCGGAAGCGAACTACGACACCGAGATTCGCGTTCGGCGCGGGGACGGCCACGTGCGTTGGATCGCCCTTCGTGGACGCGAGGAAAAACACGGTGACCGTCCGTTGCGTATCGGTGTGGCCGCTGACCTGACCGAACGTCGACAAACCACACTTCTGCGCGCTGCCGTGAAGAAGCGCGAACGCACCATGCTCGAGGACCGCCATCGGTTCAGCAACGTTTTTCCAGTCATCACGGCCCTGGTAAAAATGATCAATGCTCCCGAGAACAACGTTGTCAAATACAAGGAGATGTTGATCGACCGGATCAGAACGCTGGAAGCGACGCATCTTCTCCTTTCACGCCACGCAGGCACATCAGGGGAGCTCCATGATCTTGTTGCGCAGGAGTTGCAGCCCTTTGTGGAGACGCGGGACATAGCCGTCGCCGGCCCCTCCGTCATGATGCCGGCTGGCGCTGCCGAGAGCTTTGCGATGATCCTTCACGAACTCACGACGAATTCCGTGAAATATGGCGCGCTGGGGGATTCGCATGGCCGGGTCGAAGTAAACTGGGGGTTCGGCTCCGGTGAGGCAGGTGACGATATCGTGTTCGATTGGGTGGAATCGGGGCAGCGGAAGATCACCAATACCGTGCGTCACGGTTTCGGTTCCATGATAATCGGCATGGACGGTGCGCCGCTTGTCGGTCATTCCCCAAAGCTGGAAATATCGGAGCACGGACTGAGATATTCGTTGCGGCTATCGCGGAAGGAAATTGAATTCTAGCTCGCGTTTCTAGCAAGCAAGGTTTGCAGTAAAACGGCTGCTTCAGTCCGGTTTCGTACCCCAAGCTCGCGCAGAATGGCGGCGGCGTGGATTTTCGTCGTCGCTTCGGCAATATCCAAATTGCGCGCGATCTCCTTGTTCGAGTACCCTTCCGCCATCAAGTTCAGGACGTCCTTCTGTCTTGATGTCAGCCTGCCAAGATTGTGGGCGCCCAGGCGCCGTCGGGTTGGGTCTCGCTCGGACGGCGGAGATATTTGCTGTCCCTGTCCCGCGGATGATCGGGACAGAAGCGCAGGAACATAGATGCGGCCGGAGAGGATCTCGTTCACGGCCATCACGACCTCTTCGTCCTTCTGCGATTTCACGATGTAGCCGTGAAGTCCGATCGAAAGCGCCTTGAGTATCTCAGCGCGTGAATCATCCGCGGAAACGATCGCGAAGCGCGTATTGGGATAGGCTGACAGAACGTCGCCGAGCACTTCCTGATTGAACAGGCCCGGCATGTTCAAATCCAGGATCGCGAGATCGATCGATGCGTGCTCTTCCAGCAGACAGACCACGGCGTCGAAGCACGCGGCGTCAAAAATTTCGACGCCAACAATGCCTGCGGTGAGCACCAGTCTCAGGCCGCGACGATACAGGCCATGATCGTCGGCGATGACGATCCGATACATTGAACTACCCCAACGCTTACACAGACGCACGGCGGGCAAGTCACTACCAGCCTACCGTACCATTCCACCGCGATGCACAGAACCGTGACGAGCTTGAAAGTCGTGGCCAATCACTAGTCGACACATCTCAGGCGAACTCTGCAGTGGCCCCGACCACGAACATATCGCGATGCTAATATAGCGCCAAAAAACGGAAAGTGCTCCTTTTCTTTGGAACCTGACGTGAGGCTTTCGCACGATCTCGTGATCTTTCCCAATGTCCAAAATTTGCGTGCCGCACATTTCCTTTGATGCTGGCACGAGCTTCCGCCGAGCGGTCGCGGGCCAGTTCAACATTTTGCGGCCTTGCCGCAAACACTCACGCGGGTTCCAATTGGTCTCATATCCAAGTCCTGATCGCATAAGTCCGCCTTGGACCTTTGCGTATATTCCGGCCTTTCTGGGACGGCTCGACATTGAACATCAGAAGCCGCGGATTGTTGCCATTCGAATGCACGACGACACCCCTCCGGAGTGGCCATACCATTCACTTCACAATGTCCGGATTGGCCTGCGACGCGGCTCTCGGAGCACCCATTCGGCAACTGCCTCGTGACGATGGCGGTTAGAACTGAACGAACTTTGGGAGGATCAGATGAAAGCGGTAATTCAATGCGGTGGAATGGGGACACGTCTTCGGCCCTTCACATCCGTCCTGCCAAAACCCCTCATGCCGATCGGTGCTCGACCCGTTCTGGAATTGCTTCTGAAGTGGCTGCGGCGCAATGGCATCGAAGAGGTCTACGTCACGACGGGGTATCTCGGGCACTTGATCCGCAGTGTCTGTGGCGACGGCTCGCAATGGAACCTGAGGATCAAGTATACCCAGGAAATGGAGCCGCTCGGCACCATCGGACCACTTTCGTTGATCCGGGATGAATTGAACGAGCCCTTCGTCGTGCTCAACGGCGATGTCCTTACCGATCTAAGCCTCAGCCGGTTTGTGGCGGCTCATCGGATGCACAAGGATCCCGTGACGATCGCGACTACCTCCAGGGTGATCAAGATGGACTTCGGCGTCATAGACGAGGTCAACAATGCGGTGCAGATCTTCCGTGAAAAGCCGACGCTCACTCATCTCGTCAGCATGGGGATCTACTGCATGAACCCAGATGTTCTTCAGTTCATACCTTCCGGAATACCATTCGGGTTCGACGATCTGATGCTGCAGATGATGCAGGGCGGCACGGTCGTGCACGTTTACAAGCATGATGGTCTGTGGCTCGACATCGGTCGCGTCGACGACTTTCAGAATGCTCAGGCGATTTCCTGGGAAGAACAGTCGGCCTCGATCGAGGTCGCCGCCGCGGCTGCGTGACGAATGTCTCGATCTTGAGCCTCAAGTAACAGGTCTAGGAGGTCACGATGCTCTTGGTGAGTGCCCCAATTCTGGGCGTATCCGAGAAGGCGGCTCTGTCAAAGGTCATCGATAGCGGTTGGCTGACGATGGGCGAACGTGTTCGAGCCTTCGAAGAAGCCTTCGCCACCATGCATGGGGCGGATGATTGCGTCGCGGTCAGTTCCTGTACAGCGGCCCTTCATCTGATTCTGCACGCATTGGGAATCGGTCCGGGAGACGAGGTGCTGGTCCCCTCGATGACCTTCGTGGCGACCGCGAATGCAGTGCTTTATGTTGGTGCCACTCCCGTCTTTGTCGACATCGAGTCGGCCGATGTGCCGTTGATGTCGATTGTAGAGGCGGAAGCGCGGTGCACGCCGCGCACCAAGGCCGTCATTCTCGTACACTTCGCGGGCTACCTTGCCGATCGGCTGGAATGGCAAAAATTCGCCCGAGCACGTGGCCTGCAGATCATAGAGGATGCCGCGCATGCTCCCGGCCTGAAGGAGGTGGGAACGTTCGGCGCCGCGGCCGCCTTCAGCTTCTATGGCAAC
Source organism: Mesorhizobium sp. INR15 (assembly GCF_015500075.1). Taxonomy (NCBI): domain Bacteria; kingdom Pseudomonadati; phylum Pseudomonadota; class Alphaproteobacteria; order Hyphomicrobiales; family Phyllobacteriaceae; genus Mesorhizobium; species Mesorhizobium sp. INR15. Next base: position 2,899,122 of record NZ_CP045496.1, read on the forward strand.
AAGAACATGACAACGGCGGAGGGCGGGATTGTGATTGCCCGAGACCCCGACCTGCGCGAGAGGATTCGCCAGGCCCGCGGGCACGGGATGACGACAGGGACACATCAACGGCTAAACAGCCGCACACCGCAGTATGATGTTACCATGCTCGGGTTCAATTATCGCATGGACGAAATGCGCGCGGCGATCGGTCTGGTTCAGCTGCAGAACCTGCAGGAATGGAACGAGATCAGACGCATCCTGACCGTCCTGTACCGGCGTCTGATTGCAACAAAATGCCCGACCGTGGCAGTTCCATTCAGTCAGCCGCGGACGTCTGCTCATCACATCATGCCTATCCTTCTGCCGCGCTACGCAAAGAGGCAAGACGTTATCGACGAGCTGCGGACGCAAGGGATACAGACCACGATCCACTATCCGCCGGTGCACCAGATGACGCTATACCGCGAGCGGTTTCCCGGCACTCATTTGCCCCTGACAGAGGATTTTGCCCAAAGGGAGCTGACAATCCCCCTGCATCCCCAGATCACCGCATCCGTGGTCGAGGCGGTTGTGTCTGGTCTGGCAATTGCGCTGAGCAACTGCGCTCAAACGGGAGCAGCGGCATGAATGCGCCGGATTTATCCTTGCATCGACGCTTCGCTTCAAGCGCTGCCCACGGGTTTGCGAGGCGCGCCATTGACCTCGCCGTCGCAAGTGCCGCGGCCATCATATTCGCACCTCTGATGGTGGTGATTGCTCTGGCCCTTCTGCTCGAAAGCGGATGGCCTGTCCTTTTCACGCAGACCCGTATGGGCGCCGGTGCCCGACCCTTCCGCATGTACAAATTCCGCAAATTCGGCGTTCGATGCAGCCCTCATGGTCTCGCGCTGACCGTTGCCGGCGACAGTCGCATGACGAGAATAGGCCGGATCCTCGCCGCCACCAAGTTGGATGAGCTGCCGCAAATCTGGAATGTCTTCAGGGGCGAGATGGCAATTGTCGGACCGCGACCGGAAAGCCTCGCCTTCGCCGATTGCTTCCATGGCGGCTTTGAGGCCGTTCTACGATACAAGCCGGGCTTGCTGGGTCCAGCCCAGGTTCTCTTCCGACACGAAGCCCACTTTTATCCTCAATCGACCGATCCGCTGCTGTTCTACCGTGAGATTCTGTTTCCAGCCAAGGCGAGGCTTGATCTCTCTTACTATCCGCAGCGCACGATAGCCTCCGACATCGTCTGGATGGCGTGGGGCCTTCTGGCGGTTCTCGGCCGGGTCCAGCCACCGCGGATCCACGTATCCCCAGGGTGAGCACCGCAAATCAGACAAGGAATGTTTGGCCATGGGCTACAAGGGCAAGAAAGTTCTGGTGACGGGCGCGGATGGATTTATCGGGTCCCATCTCACCGAAGCGCTTGTGCGCAGCGGAGCGGATGTCACGGCATTGGCTCTCTATAATTCCTTCGACAGTCATGGTTGGCTGGACGATCTTCCCGACAACATTCGAAGCCAGTTGAAGCTCGTTCGCGGTGACGTTCGCGATTGCGCGTTCCTGAACCGGATCATGCGTGGTCAGGCCGTGGTGTTTCATCTGGCAGCGCTGATCGCGATTCCCTACTCATACGCCGCGGCGCAGTCGTATGTGGAAACCAACATCCTGGGCACCGTCAATGTCCTCGAAGCGGCGCGTCAGTGGGAGACCGAGCGTGTTGTGCACACCTCGACCAGCGAGGTTTATGGCACCGCGCTGACCATGCCCATCAGCGAAACTCATCCGCTGCAGGGGCAGTCGCCATATTCGGCATCCAAGATTGGCGCCGACATGATGGCGGAGTCCTATGCCAGGTCGTTCGACGTTCCCGTCGTCATCATGCGGCCTTTCAACACCTATGGCCCACGGCAGAGTGAAAGGGCCATTGTGCCAACCATCATACGGCAGGCACTCGATCCAGACTGCGCGGCGATCATGGTCGGGGACACAAGTCCGATCCGTGACCTTACATTCGTTGAAGACACGGCATCGGCATTCTTGACCGCGGGGCTGGCCAAGCTCGAATTCGGCCATGCCTACAATGCCGGCAGCCAGCGTGCCGTGACGATTTCCGATGTGCTGGATCTCGTGATCGAATTAAGCGGCTCCAAGAAACCGGTCCATCGCGACGAAAGCCGTCTACGGCCACATAACTCGGAGGTCCGAGCCCTGCTGGCGGATTCCTCGCGCTTTGAAGGCGAAACCGGATGGCGGGCTCGGACCACCCTGCATGACGGCCTGGAGCGGACCATCGCCTGGTGGCGGGCGCGCCTAAGTGAAGGCCGGGTACGCCGCGAAAAGGGCTATATGACATGACCTTGCTTCGTCGGCACGCATTGGCGCTGATGTTGATTGCCGGGGCCGTATCCTCGCTTCTGGCGGTGGCCGGAAGCCGGGGGAGCAGCGCGCCTGGACAGTTCGAAGCACCGGTCGCGATGGACCTGCCGGACTATCTGCATTCGATGAAGGATCCGGTTCTTGGCACGACCTCTACCCGCATCACCAAGCCGGGCGCGCTTGGTCAAGGCATTGTTTGCGGCAACAACTACTGTAGCCACCGCTATTCAAGTGCCCAGGCGTGGAATGCGGACCAGAGCCTGCTTGTCTTGACGAATGGCTGCGGCGGCATGTGCTTTTTCGACGGGCGGACTTACGTCCCGTTGTTTCACCGCGACCGATCGACTGAATGCGAATGGCATCCCCACGATCCCAATCTGATGATCTGCGTTGACGGTCGGCAGATCGCGACCTGGGCGCCGCGCACCGATAGCGAGGAGGTTCAGTTCGCTTCGACGAACTATCGCGATCTTCAGTTTGGGCCATACAAGGGCAATCCTAGCCTCGACGGCAACCGCATTGTGGTACGGGCGACCCGCGAGGATGGCCACCAGGTTGTCTTCGCCTATGACCTGAAGCAGCGGCGGAAGTTCCCGGATATCGATCTTGCGCAACTCGACGGGACCAATGGCGCCTGTTCAATTTCTCCGCTCGGTGGCGACATTCTCTGTTTTCAAACGTTGAAAGACGGCACCGAACAGGCATTCATTTTCTCCGTGAATGGAACCTTGACCCAGAGTTGGACGGAACATCATCGGCCCGGCCATGGCGACATGACAGTCGATGCCGACGGCAGTGAAATCTACGTAGGGATAAGCAAATCCGATCCGGACAAGTATCAGGTCATCAAGCGGAGGCTGTCCGACGGGAAAGTAACCTCGCTGATGAAATACGGTGAGGCCCAGCATGCCTCACTCAGGTCCCTTGGCATGCCCGGCTGGGTGTTCCTGAGTTATGGCGGCAGTCCGGATCAGGTCTCGAAACATCCGGATTGGGCGCCCTATGCCCGAGAAGTGATCGCACTGCGCATTGATGGCAGCGGAGATGTCCGGCGCGTCGTCCAGACCCGCAACGTTCCGTTCGACTACTGGAGCGAGACCCATGCCTCGCCATCCCCGGATGGTTCGCAGGTGGTTTGGTCGAGCAATTGGGGAATCCCCGGCGGCCCGGTCTACGATTTCGTCACCCGCCTCGACTGGCCTCGGGTGGAGGCGGCGAAGCAACCGGAGATTGTCGCAAATGGTCTTCACTAGTCGAATTGCGCTGGCCTCGATTGGCGTGCTCTGCGCCACGCATGTGGCCGTGGCGGCCGACGTCCAAGGCCCTTACAAGATTTCCCCTGGCGACACAGTCGAGATAGGAATTGCCTCCATCCCCGATCGGACTCGGCGTGCCTTGGTCCAGATGGACGGCACGATCGCACTTCCCGAAGTCGGCGTGATCTCGGTGGGGGGCCTGACTTCGAGCGAACTGCAGGCACGCATGGAAACGATCTTGCCCAGCAAGATCTTCTCCATGCGTCTGTCCGATGGACGAGAGCAGACGATTGTCATCAACCCAAGCGACGTAACCGCCGTCATCGCCGACTATCGCCCCGTCTACGTGACTGGCGACGTGCTCACTCCGGGGCAACAGGCATACCGTCCACTGATGACCGTGCGGCAGGCGGTCGCGGTTTCAGGTGGGTTCAGCCTTTTGCGGACACGGGCAAGCCAGGCAGGTCCTGATCCAGTCGATTTGCGACGCGACTATGAAACGCTCTGGGGAGAGTACACCAAGGCCTACCTTCACGGCGCCCGCATCCGGGCCGAACTTCAAAACAAGGACACCTTTGACATCCAGATGCCGCAAGGCTCGCCATTGCCAGACAGCATCAGCGCGGCGATCGCCCAGTCCGAAGGCCAGGCACTCAAGATCGCTCTCGGCGATTATCAGCAAGAGCAGAGTTTCCTCGACAAGGCCGAAAAGGACACGGCGGCTCAGGTCGAAGTGCTTGCCAAGCGCCAGGGAGTCGAGGCCGAGGGGGTCAAGGCTGATGAGGAAGACATGGCGCGCGTGACCAAGTTGTACGAAGCAGGCAACCTGACCAACAACAGACTGGCTGATGTCCGCCGCGCCCTGCTTCTCTCGTCCAGCGGGGCGCTCCAAACATCGGTCGAACTGATGCGGACGCAACATCAGCAGGAGGACTACGCCAGGCAGCGCGAGCACGGCGACAATCAGAGAAAGATCGACCTCCTGACCGAACTGAAGGACACCGACGCGCTGCTGGCGGACCTTACTTCGAAGCTTCATGCCACCAGCCAGAAATTGCAACCAACCGGAGCGTCCGCGCTGCCCCTGCCGATTGCAGGCGAAACGGTCCGAGCCCAGGTGAAGATCGTCCGCAAAATAGGTGATGAATGGCGAAAACTGACCGCCGACGAAGACACGGAGGTTGCGCCTGGCGATACGGTTGAGGTCAGGTTCACGAGCGACCTCGAAAGCGCCGCGGTCCAATAAGTCAGCCCCGTCCGAACCGAAGACGGGTCCGAAAGACGCAATTACCGGATAGCTCGAAAGTCACAGTCTCCGGTGCCTTATCCCCTGATTTGGCAAGCCAGCTTCGAGTTTTTCAGGGCCGGGTCACGATTTCGCTGCATTTAGCCCGGCCACGTATATTAGCGGTGGTAAATATTTCATATGGAGCGGCTGCAAGCTGATCGGGGAAGATAGAAGGTTGTCCATCATCGGCGGCGCCAGCAAGATCATGCGGCCTTTTCGCGTGGGAGATGGCAGGTCATGACGCCAAGGGAAGGGCGCTCGCTAGACCTGCGCACCGCCATGTTGGGCTGTGTACCAGGGCTGGTTGGCGTTGGCCTGTTTTCCGCGGTCATAAACATTCTGGCGCTGACTGGCTCCGTCTATATGCTTCAAGTCTATGATCGCGTTCTGCCTTCGCAGAGCGTCCCCACGCTCGTCGGATTTACGATTGGGATGCTGGGTCTTTACGCAGCCTATGGACTGCTCGATTTCGTGCGGCTCCGCCTGCTCGTTCGGATCGGCAATCGCGTCCACAAAAATCTGCAGCAAAAGGTCTTCACTCTCTCGCTTTCTCTGCCGCTCGTTGTCGGGCATGGCGCGGGCCGAGTGCAGCCGCTTCGTGATCTCGACCAGTTGCGCGACTTTCTTTCCGGATTGGGCCCGACTGTCATCTTCGACGCCCCCTGGATACCGCTCTATCTGGCGGTCATCTATCTGCTACATCCCTCGCTCGGCATGCTGGCGACGGCCGGCGCGATTGTTGTCATGCTGCTGACGGTGGTCGCGGAAATCCTTGGCCGTGGACCGGTCAAGCGTGCGTCTGAAACACTTCTGGCGCAGCGGAACCTTGCCGATTCCGGCCGCCGCAATGCAGAGGTCGTACGCGCAATGGGTCTCTCGGAGCGGCTCGTCGGTCGCTGGAGCGAGGTCAGTCACGCGTATCTCATGCATCAGGAGCGGCTCTCCGACATTGTCGGCGCCACCGGTTCCCTGTCGAGGGCACTCCGGATGGCCTTGCAGTCTTCCGTTCTGGGGCTCGGCGCCTATCTCGTGATAGGCGGCGAAGCTTCACCAGGCGTGATCATCGCGTCTTCCATATTGCTGGGCCGCTCGCTGGCTCCCGTCGATGCGGCGATCGCGAACTGGCGGGGGTTCGCGGCGTTCCGGCAGAGCTATTCCCAACTGGCGGCGGCGCTGGCTGCTTTCGGTAGCAAGAGCGAGCCTATGGAACTGCCACGTCCCCAGGCCACGCTCGTGGTCGAGGAACTGACAATCGCTCCGCCAGGCCAACAGAAACCGACGGTGATCAATGTTGGCTTCCATTTGATGGCGGGCGCGGGATTAGCCATCGTTGGTCCAAGCGGCTCTGGGAAGACGACGCTCGTGCGCGCGTTGGTAGGAGTGTGGAAGCCACTTCGCGGAACGGTAAGGCTGGACGAAGCCTCACTCGACCAATGGAATCCGGAACAGCTCGGCGCGCATGTCGGCTACTTGCCCCAGGATGTTGAACTGTTCGATGGAACCGTTGCAGACAACATTTCGCGGTTCCGGGGCAAAAGCGATTCCAAAGGAGTTCTGGCAGCCGCCAGAACCGCGGGCGTCGACAAGATGATCATGCGCCTGGCGGAAGGCTTTCAGACACGGGTGGGCGACGGAGGGACCGCGCTGTCCGCGGGGCAGCGGCAACTCGTCGGGCTCGCCAGGGCTCTCTATGGCGATCCATTTCTTGTCGTCCTTGACGAGCCAAATTCGAATCTGGACGTAGACGGCGATGCCGCCCTGGCCGGAGCGATCCTGTCGGTACGCCGGCGTGGAGGCATCGTCATCGTTGTCGCGCACCGACCTTCCGCCCTCACCAATATCGACAAGGTCCTCGTCATGTCGAATGGAATGGTTCATTCCTTTGGCTCGCGCGAGGAGGTCCTGGCGAACGTTATCCGGCCCTTCCCATCAGTCGCCGAGCGGCCGGGTTCGGTCGTCCCGCTGCAGAAAGGGGTGGGCGGTGCGTGAGAACTTACTCTGTGTCTGACGCGGCGATGTCGTCACACGCCCCGGCTGACCGTGGAAGCCGATGGACCGGGCCGCTTGAAGCGTCGGACGGCATCCGCGCCAATCTGATCCTGGGCCTGATGACCACGGTTCTGCTGGTTGTCGGTGGGGGGCTCTGGCTTGGCTTGACCAAAATCGCCGGCGCTGTGATCGCGCCTGCCACGGTGGTGGTCGAAAGCAACATAAAGAAAATCCAGCATCAGACCGGCGGCACCATCGGCGGTATCTTCGCGCAAGACGGCGATCACGTGCAGGCCGGCGATGTGGTGGTCAGGCTCGACGACACCGTGACGCGGGCGAACTTGCAGATAATCAATGAGGACCTCGATCGCGCGGCCGTTCGTCTTGTGCGACTTGAGGCCGAACGGCAGGGGCTACCGGAAATGAAGCTCCCCGCCAGTCTACAGGTCCGGACGGGCAATTCGGAACTGGCGGGGCTTGTCAATGGCGAACGCGCGCTGTTCGAAAGCCGCGCGGCTGCTCTTGCGGGACAGAAGGCACAGTTGCAAAGCCGCTCGAAACAACTCGAAAATGAGATCGAAGGGTTGAAGGCCCAGCAGGCCTCGGCAGACGAGTCCATTGTCCTGCTGGATCGAGATCGGACCGATGTCGAAACACTCTATTCGAAAAAACTGGTGCCCAAGGAAAGGCTGAGCAACGTCAGGCTGGAAGCCACGCGAGCCCACGGAGAATCCGGACGCCTTGCCGCGGCGGTCGCGGAGGCGGAGGCCCGGGTTAGCGAGACCGCGTTGCAAATCCTCCAACTGGACGAGCAACGGCGCAGCGACGTCACCAGCGAACTCCGCGAGACGGAAGCCAAGGTGACGGAGCTCAACGAGCGCAGAGTTGTGGCGGACGACGAACTGACCAAGACCACCATCCGCGCCCCACAGTCGGGAACAATACAGGAATCGTCCGTCCACACGATCGGCGGCGTGGTCGGTGCCGGGGAAGTGCTCATGATGGTTGTTCCCGATGCCGACAATCTCGTGGTGGATGCGCTTATCCCCCCATCGCGTATTGATGACGTTCGTCCCGGTCAGCCCGTCTCGATCCGCTTCCCCGCTTTCGATGTCGGCACAACGCCGGCCTGCCAGGGCACGGTTCGGCGCATTTCAGCGGATCTGATCAAGGATCAGCAACGCCAGCTCTCATATTTCTCCGCGCGCATCAGTGTCGAAAATAAAGTGGACTGCCTTACGGACTCAAAGGTGCTCAAGCCGGGAATGCCGGCCGAAGTCCACATAAGCACCGATCAGCGCAGTGCCTGGTCTTACTTGCTGAAGCCGCTTACCGATCAGATGTCTCGAGCCTTCCGCCAATGACATGGGGAATTGACTAGGATCGGGTGCGAAAAAAGCTGCTGTCGGCCGATTTGTGGCGCCGAGAGGCGCAATCGATCGCGTTGGCGAGAGCCGCGAATGCGAAGCAGCTCTACCCTGCTACGATGCGGTGTGCACCCTTCGGCGGGCGCGGCGTACGGCGTGCGCTGCCTGCTCCGCCGTCGCGGGGACGTTAGTCAGATCGCCCTTGTCCTGATGCATGGTGTTCGTGGCCCGGTGGAGCCTCTCATAGGGCAGCAGTTCCCTGATCCGGGCGTTGACCAATGTAATTTCGGCCCGCAGATCTTCGCATTCTTGCTGGCGGATATCGAGCTGTATCTGATCGGACGCCTGCTGCAGCGAAAGCTGTGAAAAATTCGCGGTTGCCTTCGAAAGGTTCTGCTTGTCGGTTTCTGTCTCCTTGATGAGCGCAGCCAGTCTTTCATCGGCGACCTGCTTTTCCGCCACGGCATCGCTCCATTGAAGCTTGAGCTTGGCGATCTCGCTTGTGGCCTCGTTGTTTGCGCCGGATGCAAGCTCAACTCGCGAATGGAGGTTCTGAATTTCTGAACGCAAACCTCGAATCTCGACACCGCAGCGCTCCAGTTCGGCGCCCTTGTCCCCTTCCATGATGCGGGCGGCTTCCGTTGCCTCGGATAGTTTGGCCTGGGCGATCTCAAGCGCCGTCTGAAGCCGTATCGCTTCTTTCTCGCTCTTGCCGAGCGCACCCTGCAGTTCGGAATTTCGTGTCGCTTCGCCGGCGTGTATCGTTGAGTACTCGTCGAGTCTGTGCCGCGCCTCATCTTCGCGCTTCAGTGCTCTCTCGAGGTCGATCAACAAGCTGACATTCTTCTCCCGCAGCAGTTTGTTCTCTCTCGCGCGCCTATCTGCCTCGACGGTTACGTTGGCGAGCGTGTTCGTAAGGTCGCCAAATTCCGCCTCGGTCCTTGCGCTTGTGTTCGCTGCTTCCACGAGCTCCAGCCTCGCAGCGGCCAGTGCACCGCGAAGTGCTTCGCCGTCTTGAGCAAGGGTTGTCTCGTGCTGTTGCAAAGCCTCCATGATGCTCTCACGCTCATGCAGTTTCCTGGTCAGGTCATTGAACCTGTCCGACAGGCCCCTTTGCTCCGTGGTCAGGGTTAGATTCGCCAACTCCAGTTCGTTGGCGCGAAGAATGTCGGCGTGAAGGATGTGGAACAGGTCGCGGGTCAGGTGGTGCGTGTTCGCGACCTCCGACAGCTTCGCGTTGATCTCCTCGAAATTGAGCTTTGTATCGCGAAACAGTCCATCAAAGGAACTCAACGCAGCAATACGGCTCTGCGTATGAGTGGTCAGCCGCCTCGTGGTTTCGGGGATGACCGCACCGCCTTCGGATTGCGCATTGTCATCCCTTTCCAACGGCGTCTCGTCAGGAAACGTGTGGTTTTCCAGCACGTCATCCATACGAAGACATTCTTCGACAGCGTTGGCCAAGTCAGCTTCGAGTGCATCGACTGCCTTGTGCGTAGTGTCGGCACGCTTGAGCAGGTCCCTGAAATTCATGACCTGATACATATCGAGGGATCAGGTCAGCGTCTTCGTGCAATCAAACGATGCCAAGGTCCTCCCGACCTATGCCGAAGTAGGCTTTTCGCGCCGGGCAGCCTTCGTGTTTTGAGTGTCCTTGTCCGCAATGGAGTATGAAAAAACTTTCCCGCGCGCTTCGTCCGTCACCCGAATCCAATCCTTTTCCCACGTTCGTCCGTTGAGTTTTCGATTGATCAGTTTCGATGCTGCCACGAGGGGGGTGGGCGCATCAATCGTCCGTGATCTCGTGGCACGGTCGTTTTGCATTTCCTCAACGAGGTAGGTTGGCATTCACCGGCTCCACAGGGCATCGCTTATATCAATGCCGGCCAACGGACTTGGTTGCAGTCAACCTGGCATTGGGCGACATCGTACAGGCGAGTCTGTCGGGCATAGGGCTGGACTTGCGCCTGGTGTGGGCGAGGCGCCATGCGATGCGGGTTTGATTGAAGACGCCTCGTCACCGGTCGGGGTCAGCGGGATCAAGTGTGGTGCAAGGGAGCGCACGCGAGCAAAGCATGGCGCGCAATCGCAAGCCCGCGCTTCGAACGCGTCACATTGGTCACGGAGCGGCCCGGCACCTTGTTGGGGATGTGCTCCAGCTGCCGGGCCTAACCGGCGGGCTTTTGGGATGCTGGTCGCCGGCTGGTGCAGATATGCGCGCGAGGTGGCGGAAAGGCATCATTCGAACGAACACATTGTTCGTCGCGGTTCGTCGCGCATCCGATCCCCTTAGGGCCGATGACGGCGCTTCAGCCAATAAGCCGCCATGCCTGACCTGTCTTCATCACAATGAAGGGCGACAAATGCGAGAGCCCATGAGACTCGGTAGGGACAGGAGCGGCGCGCAATGGGTTCCGGCAAGGCCTTTCGGCCGCGCTGCCAAAACGGCCAGATTGAAATCGCTTCGTACCCTGTTTTTGCTGGCGGAGGCGGATTTACAGATTTCGTTCACCGAGGAGCTCGACTGCTCTTTGCTTGTCGCCGCACTGAGGGACCCAGGGAGTGCGCCCCAGAGGCCCTGATTCCAGCCAGTACAAAATAGCTCCAGGGGTTGGGGCAAATGCAATGCCATGTGCCGTATGGTTGGGATCGTCGGCCACTCGCAGGCTGCGACGCCTGTCGTCGATGCACTGAATGGGCTTGACCGCAGTGGCCGTAGCTGAGAGGTGGCGTGGCTACCATCAAGAGCGGACAGCCCGGCCACACGCGACGAGCGGGGCGGCCCGACGGTTGCAATCGGGGGCGATCGGCACACCGCCGGGCCTGACCGGCTGAGGTAGGGGTAGGGACGCCGGCTGATAAAAGACATGCGCCTACACCCGCGGAATTGCATCATTCGAACGGCGTTCAGGCATGGCTTTCAGCACTGCACAGCGCAGAATATTGGCATCGATTGAAATGCGAAAATGATCCGCGGCGCCAAAAATAGCGCGGATCATGCCCTCCTTGTGGGATCGGCCAGCAGTATCATTCAAATGGAGGGTGCGTACGGCGCTGCGCCGGCCTATTCCGGAACACTGCTTCAGGATGCGTTACGCGAGGAGTACCCGGCGTCTACCGCGTCGGCCGCGCCAAGATCGGAACGCATCGAGGAATTTGCGCGAGACGGAGAGCGGTGTCCGATCTCGCGAGGGTCGGATTGATGTCTAGATCATCACTAGACGAAGATCCTCCACTCTGATGGATCGGGGGTTTCGAATGGCCAGCTCGTCTCAGATCAACACTTTGTTCTCCGGCATTTCGGATATATCGAGCGATCCGCCGCACAATGCGCTCGCCGTCGGACCGAACAATGCCGTCATGGCGGAAGGATCGAAGGTCGAGTGGACGGATCTGTCCGGCGGCGCGATGAATTCGCAGTCCGTCTATCAGTTCTTTGGTTCGCTCGGGGCGACCGCGACGAATGCCCTGTTCGATCCGCGCGCGGCATATGACAGCGTCAATCAGAGATATGTCGTAACCATCGACAATATCGGCTCGGGCGGCGCCATCAGCAACGTCGACATCGCCGTGTCGCGGGACTCGAACCCGAATGACGGCTGGTATTTCTATTCGTTGAACACATCGATCATGATCAACGGTCAACTGACGGCCGCGGATCAGCCGGCCCTGTCGCTCGACGGCACCAACATTTACATCACCACCCCCCAATATGGCGTCAATGTCTCCGGCTTTGCTGGGACGGAACAATGGGTCATCGGCGACACGACGGGCGCCGGAGGCGGCATCTACAATGGCGGCACGATGACAGTCGTGGCCAATCAGGTCGCATCACCCAACCAAGGCATCGCCAGACTCGTCGCCGGCAACAATGGCCAGACCTATTATGCCTCGGCGGAGAACACCGGCAGCCAAACCCTCATCACCCTGCAGACCTACAACCCTGCGACCAACAGTTTCGGCCCGACAACCACGGTGTCGCTCGGCAACATCGATCAAGGTGGCGGAGGATCGGACTACACTGCTCAGCAACAAGGAACGAGCGTCCTGCTTAATGCCGGCGACGCGAACATCCAGAACCTCGCCTATTCCAATGGCTTCCTCTACGGCGTCTCCGAGGTGATGTCGGCCGGTTCCAGCACGCCCCAGGTCCACTGGTTCAAGATCGACGTGAGCAACCCGGGCAGCCCGACCCTGGTGGCGCAGGGCGATATTCCAGGTGCTGCGATCGGCAGCGGCGTCGCCACCTTCGACGGCTCGATCGCCGTCGACCAGGCGGGCGACGTCATCATCAACTACACCGCGAGCGGCCCGGGCATATATCCCGCCGACTACTACAGCTTCATGGCGGCGGCCGACCCATCGGGTACATTCAGCGCCCCTGTCCTCTACCAGGCAAGCTCGAGCTACCTGGCCAATGGCGATGGCGGAAATGTCCAGCGATGGGGGAACAATTCGTCGGCGACCGCCGATCCTTCCGATCCGAATTCCTTCTGGTTGTCGGGCGAATACGTCGCTAGTGGCTGGTGGCAGACATCGGTGGCGCAGGTTGTGATCCAGACGCCGACAGCGAACGTGACTGATCGGCTGAGCAAGGACACTGGCGCCTCGTCCAGCGACACGATCACCAGCAATGCCAAAATCGGCGGCACCGGCGTGGCGAACGCAGTCGTGTCCTTCACCGTCGACGGCAACGCTATCGCGACCACGGTGACAGCCAACGCGGGCGGCGCGTGGACGTTCACGCCCAGTGGGCTCGCGGACGGACCGCATACGATCGTGGCCAGCGAGACCGGTGCGCCGGGGAATCCCTCACCGGCGTCGCTGACGTTCACCCTCGATACCACGACCCCAACGGTGGCGATCGGCAACGTGGGCGGCGCAACCGGCCAGGCGGCGCTGACGGTGACAGGAACTGTCGGCGACCCCGATGTCTCAGGGCCTGGCTCGACAGTCCAGATATTCGACGGCACGACCCAGGTCGGTACGGCGACCGTCCAGGCTGACGGGACCTGGAGCACCGGCATCACCTTGAGCAACGGTACGAACAGCTTGACCGCCAGGAACACGGATCTGGCGGGCAATATGGGGACTAGCGCTCCGGTCACCTACACGATCACGACGCCGTCATCGTCGATCCAGACGACGTTCACAGGCCTCTCCGATCTGTCCGACGATCCGCCGGACAACGGCCTAGCGGTGGGGCCGGGCGGCATTGTGATGGCCGAAGGGCAGCGGGTCGAATGGACAAATCTTGCCGGCGCCGCCGCCACGAACATGTCGGCCTACAGTTTCTTCCCCCCACCTGCCGGCGCAAACTCATGGGTTGGCTCCCTGAAGGACACGTTCAGCGCATACGATGCGGTCAACAACCGCTTCGTCTACAGCAGCGAGAACCTCAATCCTCACTCCAGCCCTGGCAGCACCAACGAAGTGTTTGCGGTTTCCAAGGGTTCGAATCCGAATGATGGCTGGTATTTCGGTTCGATCAGTACCTCGACGACCATCAACGGCGTGGCGACTGAATCCGACGAGCCGACGCTGGCGGTCGACGGAACCAATATCTACATAGCGTCTCCGCAGTACAACGCCTCCGGCCCTGGTTACTTGGGATCGGAACTGTGGGTCATCAGCGACACGGCCGGGGCGGGCGGAGGCATCTACAACGGCGGCACGCCGACCATCATCGCGACCCAACTGACCGACCCCAGCCAAGGCATCTTCCGCGATGCGGCGGGAAACAACGGCAAGACCTATTTCGCCAGCGCCTATGACAACGGCGGCCAAAGCTTCATGGCACTGCAAGTCTACGACGTTGCCACGAACACATTCGGATCGGTCACCAGCATCTCGTTCGGTAATATAGATCAGGGCACCGGCGGCACGACCTACTACGCCCAGCAACAAGGTTCGAACGTGCTTTTGGACGTCAACGACGGCCGGATCGGCAATCTCGTCTACGCCAACGGCTTCCTCTACGGCACGAACGAGATCCAATCTCCGGGATCGAGCGTTCCGAGTGTCCACTGGTTCAAGATCGACGTCAGCAATCCGGCCAGCCCCGTGATGGCGGCACAGGGCACGATATCCGGCGACACCATCGGCGCGAACGTGGCGACCTTCAACGGGTCGATCGCGGTCGATGCGGCCGGAGATGTGATAATCAACTTCAACGCCAGTGGTCCGAACATGCTTCCGTCGGACTACTATGTGCTGGGCAAGACGGACAATCTGTCCTTCGGGTTCACCACCCCGGTTCTCTACCAAGCCAGTTCCCAGCCGTTTGCGCTGGATACCAATCGGTGGGGGAGTAATTCTTCCGCGGTCGTCGATCCCAACAATCCAAACGCCTTCTGGATATCGAGCGAATATATCGCAAACAATTGGTGGCAGACCGCCGTCGCCCAAGTCGCCGTTCAAGGATCGCCGACCGAGCGTTTGCTCAACGACACCGGCGCATCCTCGAGCGACAAAATCACGAGCAATGCCACGCTGGCCGGCACCGGCACCGCGAATGCGGTGGTGCACTTTGTTGTGGACGGGACCGCCATCTCCAGCACGGCGACGGCCGACAGCACGGGAGCCTGGCAATTCACTCCGGTGGGGCTTGCTGACGGGCAGCATACAATCGTCGCAAGCGAGACGGACGCGCTCGGCAATCTCCGATCGGCCTCCTTGACCTTCTCACTCGACACCACGCCTCCGGCGGTGACGATGACCAATGCCGGCGGCACGGCCAGTCAGGCGGCGTTGACAGTGACAGGAACGGTCAGCGACCCCGATGTTTCCGGTCCAGGCGCGACGGTCGCGATATTCGACGGTACGACCCAGGTCGGAACGGCGCCCGTCCAGGCGAACGGAAGTTGGAGCACCAATATCACCTTGACCAACGGCACGAACACCCTGACGGCGCGTGATACGGATTCCGCTGGCAACGTCGGCAGCAGCATGCCGGTCACCTACACCTACCAGGCAGTGGCCCCAGACCATATCGTAATCGTGGTGGAAGAAAATCACGGTTACTCAGATCTAATCGGAAATCCGGCCGCGCCATACATCAATTCGCTCGTCAGTCAGGGCACGCTCTTCACCAATTACCATGCGGTCGCTCACCCGAGCGAGCCAAATTATTTTGCGATATTCTCAGGCTCGACGCAGGGAATCACCACGGACGGCACCTTCTTCTTTCCAACGGCGCCAACGCTAGCGGGCGAGCTGTTGCAAGCTGGCGACAGCTTTGTCGGCTATGCGGAATCCCCTCCGGAACAAGATCACATGCCCTGGGCAAGCTTTGGCGACTCGCAGAACACAGGTCAGGATTTCAGCAACTTCCCGACCGATTTCAGCAAGCTTCCGACCGTCTCCTTCGTCATCCCCAACGTCAACAACGACATGCATGACGGCACGGTCGCCCAGGGCGACCAATGGCTCAGCACCAATCTCAGCGCCTACGTGAATTGGGCTAAAACCCATAACAGCATTCTGGTCCTTACCTCCGACGAAAACGACGGCTCTGGCAACAATCAGGTCGCAACGATCGTCTTGGGCGCAGGTGTCGGGGTGGGACAGAACAGCCAGCTCTTCGACCACTACTCGCTGCTGCATACGATCGAAAACACGTATGGCCTTCCGACGCTGGGCTCGAGTGCCACGGCGCCGATCATGACCTTCGCTCCGGTGAGCACGACAACGGTGACATTGATCTCAGCATCCGGGACGGGGATAGCCAGCGGCAATGGCGACCTGAACGCCGGCAGCACCGTTACGCTGACGGTGAATTTCAGCGGGGCGGTGACGGTCAACGCCGCCGGAGGCTCGCCAAGTCTTCTTCTCAACGACGGCGGCATCGCTGCCTACAGCGGCGGCTCCGGCACGACAGCATTGACCTTCAGTTACATCGTGGCCGCCGGGCAGAACACGCCCGACCTGACCGTCTCTTCGCTCAGCCTGAACGGGTCGATCATCACAGATGGCGCGGGCAACAGCGCTGACCCCTCGGGCGCCACCAACTACAACCCGGCCGGCACATTGCAGATCGACGCGACGATACCGACGATCGCCAGCATCGCCACGTCCGGCACCGGGATAACCAGCGGCAATGGCGACCTGAACGCCGGCAAGACCGTCACGCTGACGGTGAACTTCAGCGAGGCGGTGACGGTCAACGCCGCCGGAGGCTCGCCAAGTCTTCTTCTCAACGACGGCGGCGTCGCTGCCTACAGCGGCGGCTCCGGCACGACGGCATTGACCTTCAGTTACACCGTAGCCTCCGGGCAGAATACGCCCGACCTGACCGTCTCCTCGCTCAGCCTGAACGGGTCGATCATCACAGATGGCGCGGGCAACAGCGCTGATCCCTCGGGCGCCACCAACTACAACCCGGCCGGCACATTGCAGATCGACGCGACGATACCGACGATCGCCAGCATCGCCACGTCCGGCACCGGGATAACCAGCGGCAATGGCGACCTGAACGCGGGCAAGACTGTTACGCTGACCGTGACCTTCAGCAAAGCGGTGACGGTCAACTCCGCGGGAGGCTCGCCAAGACTCCTCCTCGGCGATGGCGGCATCGCTGCCTATAGCGGCGGCTCGGGTACGGCGGCATTGACCTTCAAATACACAGTGGCCGCCGGGCAGAACACGTCCGACCTGACCATATCCTCGTTCGATCTAAACGGATCGGCCATCGCCGATGGCGTAGCCAACAGCGCCATCATCTCCGGCGCCACCAACTACAATCCGGCCGGCACATTGCAGATCGACACGACGATACCGACGATCGCCGGCATCGCGACGTCCGGCGCCGGGATAACCAACGGCAATGGCGACCTGAACGCCGGCAAGACCGTCGCGCTGACTGTCACCTTCAGCGAGGCCGTGACGGTCAACTCCGCCGGAGGTTCGCCAAGGCTTCTTCTCAATGACGGCGGCATCGCGACCTATAGCGGCGGTTCGGGCACGACAGCATTGACCTTCAGCTATACCGTGGCCTCCGGGCAGAATACGCCCGACCTGACCGTATCCTCGCTCAGCCTGAATGGGTCGACCATCGCTGACCCCGCGGGCAACAACGCCAATCTTTCGGGCGCCAACAACTACAATCCGGCCGGGACGCTGCAGATCGACACGGCGGTGCCGACGATCGCATCGATTTCTACCTCCGGCGCGGGAATAGCCAATGGTATTGGCGACCTGAACGCCGGCAAGACCGTCACGCTGGCGGTGAATTTCAGCCAGGCGGTAGCGGTCAACACCGCGGGAGGTTTGCCAAGGCTTCTTCTTAACGACGGTGGAATAGCAACCTACAACGGCGGATCTGGCACGACGGCATTGACCTTCACCTATACCGTTGCCGTCGGCCAGAACACTTCCGACCTGACGGTCTCCTCGTTCAACCTCAACGGCTCGACCGTCACTGATCTAGCAACCAACAATGCCAATCTCTCGGGTGCCAACAACTACAATCCGGCCGGCACACTGCAGATCGACACGACGGTACCAACGGTCGCCATCAACACGATCGCCGGCAACGGCAACGTCAGTGGCTTGGAAGCGTTGACAGGATTCGCCATCAGCGGCACCTCGACCAATGTCGAGAACGGCCAGGTCGTGACGGTCAATATCCGCAACAGCCAGAACATTGTCGTCGACAGCTACACGGCCACCGACCAGAACAATGCCTGGTCCGTGAATGTGACGAGTGCGCAGGCGCAGGCGCTCGCCGACGGCGCCTACACCGTGACGGCCGACGTGGCGGACAAGGCAGGCAATCTCGCACCGCTCGCTACCAGGGCCCTGATCGTCGACGAAGACAAACTGCCCGAAGCGCCGATCCTGGTCATCGCAAACACCGCGCTGACGGTCCAGGCACATGGCTCGATCGCACTTGGAATAACTGCAACTCCCATCGATTCGGACGATAGCGTCACGTTGAAGATCGCGGGCCTGCCGAGCTATGAGACGATCACCGCCCCAAGCGGCTACAGCGTCAGCCGGGCGTTGCAGTTGAACGGCACCTATACGTGGACGATCAGCGAGACCTCCTCCACGATCGGCAAGCCGATCTCAGGACTCGTACTGGCATCCTCCTATGGCGGCACGGGCCATCCCGTCGCCACGCTGACGATCGTTGCGAGCAATACGACCCTTGGCGAAACAGCGAGTTCGACATCGCGGACCATGACGGTTACGGATCCCCCCGCGATCATGACCGGGCCGACATCGAACCTCATTGCCTTGTTCAACCAGTATGTTGCATCGGGCTTTCACGACAACCGATCAGGCGCCGGAGAGATCGTGCAGACATCGCATCTGCAGAGTGGCCACGATGCCCTGGCGTTCCTGGCGACGCCAGGCCATTTCGAGCGCTGAGAGGAACCCGCAGATGTCCTTCGGAGGCCCTGGGATTGGCCAGGAAGACGACCAGGGGCTCGGCGTCCTCGTCATGCTCCTGCAACTCCACGGCGTTGCTGCCGAGGGGCCGCAGATACGCCACAGGCTCGGCCAGGCGCGCATCGGCACAACGGAGATGCTGCGCTGCGCCAAGGACGTCGGGCTCAAGGCGCGCAGCATCAAAACCGCTTGGCCCCGCCTAGCCCGCACGCCCTTGCCGGCCATTGCGGCGCTCAAGGATGGCGGCTTCCTGCTGCTCGGCAAGGCTGGGGAGGAGCAAGTCCTCGTCCAGCGTCCCCATGCGCCGCGCCCGGAGGCATTGTCGCGCGCCGAGTTCGAGGAAATCTGGGACGGGCGGCTGATCCTCATGACGCGCCGGGCCTCGCTATCGGACCTGTCTCGGCGCTTCGACATAACCTGGTTTCTTGGCGCGATCCGGAAATATCGCCATCTCTTGGGCGAAGTCCTCGTCGCGTCCCTGTTCCTTCAGCTCTTCGCGCTGATCAGCCCGCTCTTGTTCCAGGTCGTGATCGACAAGGTGCTGGTGCACCGGGGCATAAGCACGCTGGAAATCCTCACCGTAGGGCTCGTTGCGATCGCGGTCTTCGAGGCAGTCCTCGGCGGGCTGCGCACCTACCTTTTTGCCCATACGACCAACCGCATCGATGTCGAGCTCGGCGCGCGCCTGTATCGCCATCTGATGGCGCTGCCGCTCGCCTATTTCCAGGCGCGACGCGCGGGTGACTCGATCGCCCGCGTACGCGAGCTCGAGAATATCCGCAATTTCCTCACGAGCTCGGCCCTGACCCTGGTCGTCGACCTTGCCTTCACCGTGGTCTTCCTCGGCGTGATGTTCATCTATTCGCCGCTCTTGACCTTGGTCGTGCTGAGCGCCTTTCCCGTCTACATCGGCGTTTCGGCGGGCGCGACGCCCCTTTTCCGCAAGCGACTCGACGAGAAGTTCAGGTGCGGCGCCGAAAATCAGGCTCTGCTCGTGGAGAGCATCACCGGGGTCGAGACATTGAAGGCGCTCGCGGTTGAACCGCAGATGCAGCGCCGCTGGGAGGAACAGCTTGCCGCCTATGTTTCCGCAAGCTTCAGCGTGATGAGCCTTGGCAACATGGCAAGTCAGGCTATCCAGCTCGCAAGCAAGATAGTCACCGCCGCCATCCTGTTCTTCGGCGCCAAGCTCGTCATCGATGGCAAGCTGACTGTAGGCGAACTGGTGGCCTTCAATATGCTGGCGAGCCGCGTGAGCGCACCGGTGCTGCGACTGGCGCAGATATGGCAGGATTTCCATCAAGCGCGCCTCTCGATCGAACGGCTCGGTGATATTCTCAATACGCAACCTGAGCCGACGCTCGGCGCGGGCCGCGCCTCGCTGCCGCCGATCCGCGGCGAGATTACTTTCGAGCATGTCGACTTCCGCTACCGCATCGACGGGCCGGAGGTGCTGCACGATGTGAGCTTTCAATTTCCGCCAGGCCAGATCGTGGGTCTTGTTGGCGCATCGGGTTCAGGCAAGAGCACGATCGCCAAGCTCGTCCAGCGCCTCTACGTGCCCGAGAACGGGCGCGTCCTCGCCGACGGTGTCGATCTCGCCATGGTCGATACGGCCTGGCTGCGTCGGCAGGTTGGCGTCGTGCTGCAGGAGGACGTGCTCTTCAACCGCTCGGTACGCGACAATATCGCGCTCGCCGACCCCGCGACACCGATGAAGGATGTCATCGCCGCGGCCGAACTCGCCGGAGCCAACCAATTCATCCTCGAGCTTCCGGAAGGCTACGACACGGTCATTGGCGAGCGTGGTTGCTCGCTCTCCGGTGGCCAGCGCCAGCGCATTGCCATTGCTCGCGCGCTCCTTGGCGATCCGCGCATCCTGATCTTCGACGAGGCGACCAGCGCTCTCGATTATGAGAGTGAACGCATCATCCAGGACAATATGCGCAGCATGTCGGAACGGCGCACTGTCATCATCATCGCCCATCGCCTGTCGATGGTACGCCATGCCGACCGCATCATCACCATCGACCGCGGCCGAATCGTCGAGGACGGCACGCATGACGACTTGATACGGTCGAACGGCCGTTACGCCAACCTGCATCAGCTGCAAGCGGGGAATACCAATGGCAGCCGCCGGAAACATCGTTGAATTTCCCACGCGGCAGGTTCGCCGCCGCGATCACGAGACCGCGTTCCTGCCGGCGGCGCTCGAGGTCATGGAGACGCCGCCTTCACCCATCGGTCGTGCCATCGGCGCGACCATCATCGCCTTTTTCTGCCTGGCCCTCGCCTGGGCGACGGTCGGCAAGGTCGATATCGTCGCGACCGCGCCCGGCAGGATCGTGCCCGATGACCGCGTCAAGGTCATCCAGCCATTCGAGACCGGCATCGTGCATGCCATACATGTGCGCGACGGCGCTTCGGTGAAGGCGGGAGACGTGTTGATCGAGCTCGATCCGACGGTCAGCGCGGCGGAGACCGACCACATCAAGAGTGATCTCGTCGCCGCGCAGCTCGAGGTGGCGCGGCTGCGGGCGGCGCTCGCGGGGGATGCCAATCCCCTCGATGATTTCGTCGCCCCCGCCGACGCGAGCCAGGCCTTGATCGAGACACAGCGCCGCTTCCTCGTGATGCAGACAGCCGAGCAGGACGCCAAACTCGCCGAGATCACGCGCCAGCTTGCCGAGAAGCAAGCGGAGGGCGAAACAATCACGGCCACCATCGACAAGCTGCAGGCAGTCCTCCCGCCGCTCCAGGAGCGTGTGAGCATGGACAAGAGCCTCTACGACAAGGGCCTTGCCTCCAAGATTACCTATCTCACCGACTTGCAGGACCTGATCGGCCAGCAGCACGATCTCCCGGTCCTGGAGAGCCGTGGCCGCGAAGCCGAGGCGGCTGTCGCGGTACTGAGGGAGACCAGCGCGCGGGCCCAGGCCGAATATCGCCGTTCGCTTTTCGACGATCTGGCGAAGGCCGAGCAAAAGGAAGCTGGTCTCGCCCAGGACATGGTCAAGGCAGAGCACAAGGGCAAAATGCAAACCCTGACCGCCCCGGTCGACGGCGTCGTGCAGCAGCTCTCGGTGCATACGATCGGAGGCGTGGTCACTCCGGCGCAGCCGCTCGCGGTGATCGTGCCGGTCGACGCCGCTCTCGAGATCGAGGCCATGGTGTCGAACAACGATATCGGCTTCGTCTTTCCGGGGCAGAAGGCCGAGATCAAGGTCGATACCTTCAATTTCACGCGCTACGGGCTGCTGCACGGGCGGGTGCTCGGTGTCTCGCGCGATGCCGTAATCAATGGTCAGCGCGACGATGCCTCCCGCGAACCGCCATCCGCGGCGGAAAATTCAACGAGCGAGACAAAAGGGCTCACCTATGTAGCGCGCATTTCGCTCGACAGCGCGCAGATGCAGATTGAGGGCAGGTCCGCCGACCTCTCGCCTGGGATGTCGGTTACGGTCGAGATCAAGACCGGCTCTCGCCGAATCATCAGCTACCTGCTTTCGCCTCTCATGCGCTACAAGCAGGAGGCCCTGCGCGAGAGATGATGGTTTGCCCGACCGGCCTGCTAATCGCGACGGCGGGTCGCGATCTGCCAAATGTTGCCCCATGTGTCTTCTACCGTCGCCCTCCGATCGCCATACGGCATGGTCGTGGGGGCTTCGACCGAGACAGCGCCAGCTCCAATCGCGTCGCGGTAGGCGCGGTCCGCGTCCTCGACATAGACGTAGAGGAACGCGGTGCCAGCGTCGCGAATACCTCCGCCGTCACTGACCATAACCATCGAGTCACCGATCCTCACTTCGGCGGGCCTTCCCGGATTGATGTCGCAGGACGCGTGGAAGACCATTCTCAGGAACGCCACCACACCTTCCACATCTTGTGTAATTATCCTTGGCGTCACTGTGGGCCAACCGTCCGGCTGGAAGCTCTTCGACGTTGCATCCTCCTGATGTCTGACTCAGAATAATCGCAGAGTGTTTAACTCAGATCATCGCACATACGCGCGATTGGGCCCGATCTTCCGGGACTTGATCCGCTTCGGAATGGTCAGTTGGCGGCATCCCTTTGGAATGTCTCAAAAACAAACCGCTTGGCTTCGCGCACGCTGTCTTCAAGCGGCGTTGCTTTGGCCAGATGCGCTGAAATCGAGCTGGCCAGCATGCAGCCTGTCCCGCGCATAGACCCGGCAAGACGAGGCGTGTCGAAGCGGACAGGTTGGTGATCGGAGCGAAGCAGAATGTCCGTTGCCAAGGGGCCCGTCGCATGGCCACCCTTGAGCAACAGCGCTGACGGGCCCGCAGCCAGCAATCGCTCTCCCTGCAGCAGCACATCATCGTCACCCCCTGCCATTTCGGAGCTGGTCAGGACGGCCAGCTCGACGAGATTTGGCGTGACGAGACGGCAAAGCGGCATAAGTTCGCGCCTGAGTGCGCCGATCGCGCGCGTCTGCAGGAGTAGCCTGCCTGACGAAGACGCCAGCACCGGATCGAGCACAGCTGGGATGCGCGGGTTCTCGGAAAGCACAGCGGCAACCGCTGCGATGACTCCAGCCGTTGCCAGCATGCCGATCTTGATGGCCATCACTTCGTTGGCCTGAAGTGCCGCCCGCATCTGATCGCGCACCAGTGCCGGGCGCAGATGCTGGATGTCGCTGACGGCGTCGTGCGTCTGCACCGTTATCGCGGTGACAGCAAGGCAGGTGCGCAGGCCCATCGAAGCTATCGTCTCGATATCCCGAGCAATTCCCGCACCGCCGCTTGAGTCCGAGCCGCCGACGACAAGCACATGTGGTTCTCGCCTTAGCGCCATCGGCCGGTCTTTTCGATCCATTCTCGCGTGCGTGCCTCGGGATCGGCGTTCAATGTGATGTCTGTGACCACAGCGGCGCTGTCCGCACCGGCCTCGAAAACACCGCCGATCCGGTCCGGGTTGAGGCCGCCGATGGCGACCAGCGGGATCGGTCCAACGAGGCGCTTCCACTCGGCGATCCGTTCAAGCCCTTGCGGCGCCCATTTCATCTTCTTCAGGATGGTGGGGTAGATGGGGCCGAGTGCGATGTAGTCAGGCCGCGCGGCCATGGCCGTTTCCAGTTCGGCATGGTCATGCGTGCTGAGCCCCAGCTTCACGCCGGCTGCGCGTATTTGCGACAGGTCTGCTGCTTGCAGGTCCTCCTGGCCGAGATGCACGAAGTCGCAGCCTTCTTCGATGGCCAGCCGCCAGTGGTCATTGATGATGAGCTGGCAGCGGTTTTGGGCGCACAAGGCCTTCGCCTTGCCGAACTCCGCGCGCAACGCGGTCTCGTCCATGTCCTTGATGCGCAGCTGCACCAGCTTGACGCCAAGCGGCACCAGCCGCTCGATCCAGGCGGCGCTGTCGACGATCAGGTAGAAGGGATCGAGTTTCATGAAAAATGCGCCTTGCCGAAGGTTGGGGTCGACGGCACTGCGAGATCGCGCGGCTCGAGCATTCCCGAGATGAAAGCCTCCCGTCCGGCATCGACGGCCTTGCCGAACGCACGCGCCATGCCGACCGGATCGGCTGCCTTGGCAACCGCCGTATTTAGAAGCACGGCATCGAAGCCGAGTTCCATGACGGTTGCCGCGTGCGAAGGCCGCCCGAGTCCCGCGTCCACAATCAACGGAACATCAGGGAAATGTCCGCGCATCGAGCGCAAGGCCATGATGTTGACCGGCCCGAGCGCCGAACCGATCGGCGCGCACCAGGGCATCAAGACCTTGCAGCCCGCTTCCAGCAGCCGCTCGGCAACGACGAGATCGTCGGTCGTATAGGGAAAGACAGCAAAGCCGTCCTCGCACAGGATGCGGGCGGCTTCGACCAGGCCGAACACGTCCGGCTGCAGCGTGTCGTGATTGCCGATGACTTCGAGCTTGATCCAGGCGGTGCCGAAGACCTCGCGCGCCATCCTGGCGGTCGTGACGGCCTCCTTGACGGAGTGGCAGCCGGCAGTGTTGGGCAGGACATTGACACCGAGCGAGCGGATCAACGACCAGAATTTGTCGCCGGACCTGCCGCCTGCCATTTCGCGGCGTAATGAGACGGTGACCACCGACGTGCCTGACGCCTTGACCGCGTCGGCGAGGATGGCCGGCGAAGGATATTGGGCGGTGCCGAGAAGCAGGCGCGAGGAGAGCGCCGTTCCAAGAAGATCGAACATGGCGCTAGCCCCCTTGCATGGGCGAGAGGATTTCGATCCGGTCGCCGTCGTTCAACTGGAATTCTGTCCTGTCGACCGCATGCACGAGGTCGCTGTTGACCGCGGTTGCGAGCCAGTCGCCCTCATAGTCGAGCGCGGCGAGCAGCGCCGCCAGCGTGGTGGCGGCAATCTCAAGCGCTTCGCCGTTGACGGTCAGTTTCATGACCAAGCTCCGTTGGTTGGGCGTGATTGAAGACCAGCTCGGCCGCCAGGCGGGCCATGGCGGGCGCGAGAAGAAAGCCATGGCGATAAAGCCCGTTGATCGCGACGGTGTTTCCACGCGCTTGGGCACGCGGGAGATTGTCGGAGAAAGCCGGGCGGACACCGACGCCGGTCTCGGCGATGCCGGCCTCGCCGAAGGCCGGATGGAGCGTGCAGGCCGCACTTAGAAGCTCCATCATTGAGCGGACCGTGACTGGTCCAGCACTGTCGCTCTCAATCATGGTCGCGCCGATCATGAAACGATGGTTGGCGCGCGGAACCGCGTAGAGCGGAAAGCGTGGATGAAGCAGCCGCACCGGGCGCGACAGCACGATATCAGGCGTGTGCAGGATCATCATCTCGCCGCGTACGCCGCGCAGCCTTTCATCGCTCGCCGCCATTCCCCTGCAGTCGATCTCGTGCTCGAATCCGGACAGTTGCCGCGCGTCCGTGGCGAAGCTGATGTCGACACCCATTGCGACTAGCTTTCCGTGAAGCGCCGCCATCGCCCGGCGCGGGTCGAGATGCGCCTCGCCGGGGAAGAACAGCCCGCGCCGGAAACGCCCGGCGAGGTCTGGTTCGAGCCGCGCGATTTCCGCCTCATCGACCCAGCGATGGCCCGAGGTGCGGCCGGCGAAGCGGTCCAGTTCGCCGGCGTCACGCGGTGCCGCCACAACCAGCGTTCCGGCCTGTGTCACCTGACCGGGCAGGGCCGTCTCCCACCAGTCGGCGGCGCCGCGTCCGAGGTCGAGCACCGGCTGCTCGGCGCTTTCGCGCTCGCACCATGGCGCCAGCATGCCGCCGGCAAACCATGATGCGTTGCCGCCAAGGCCAGAGCCGATTTCGGCGACGGTGACCGCCGCGCCGCGTCTGGCCAGTTCGAAGGCCGCCGTGAGGCCGGCGACGCCGGCCCCTTTGACCAGTACCCTCATGACGGCTCTGGCCCTTTGAGCGCGGTGTCGCTCACCGGCATGTAGAGATTGCCGCCATCGCGGTATTTTTCCGCCATCGCCGCCATCCCTTCCTTCTGCGCTTCGGCACGGATGTCATGGGAGATGCGCATGGAGCAGAATTTCGGCCCGCACATGGAGCAGAAATGCGCCAGTTTGTGCGCCTCCTTCGGCAAGGTCTGATCGTGAAAGGACCGGGCTGTTTCCGGGTCGAGCGAGAGGTTGAACTGGTCTTCCCAGCGGAACTCGAAGCGCGCGCGGGAAAGGGCATCATCCCTGACTTTCGCCGCCGGATGGCCCTTGGCGAGGTCGGCGGCGTGCGCTGCTATCTTGTAGGTGATCACGCCGATCTTGACGTCGTTGCGGTCCGGCAGCCCGAGATGCTCCTTGGGCGTCACGTAGCAGAGCATGGCGGTGCCGAACCAGCCGATCATGGCGGCGCCGATGCCCGATGTGATGTGGTCATAGCCTGGCGCTATATCGGTCGTCAGCGGCCCGAGCGTATAGAAGGGTGCTTCGCCGCAGATGGCGAGCTGCTTGTCCATGTTCTGCTTGATCTTGTGCATGGGGACATGGCCAGGCCCCTCGATCATCACCTGGCAGTCCTTGGCCCAGGCGATCTTCGTCAGTTCGCCAAGCGTTTCCAGTTCGGCGAATTGCGCGGCGTCGTTGGCGTCGGCGATCGAGCCCGGACGAAGTCCGTCGCCGAGCGAGAACGAGACGTCATAGGCGCGGCAGATGTCGCAGATTTCCTCGAAATGCTCATAGAGGAAACTCTCCTTGTGATGATGCAGGCACCACTTCGCCATGATCGAGCCGCCTCGGCTGACGATGCCGGTGACCCGCTCGACCGTGAGCGGGATGTAATGCAGCCTGACGCCGGCATGGATGGTGAAATAGTCGACGCCTTGCTCGGCCTGCTCGATCAGCGTGTCGCGATAGACTTCCCAGGTCAGGTCCTCGGCGACGCCGCCGACCTTTTCGAGCGCCTGATAGAGCGGCACGGTGCCGATCGGCACCGGCGAATTGCGCACGATCCATTCGCGGATGTTGTGGATGTTGCGGCCGGTCGACAGATCCATCACCGTGTCGGCGCCCCAACGGATCGCCCACACCATCTTCTCGACTTCCTCGGTCATCGAGGAGGTGACGGCGGAGTTGCCGATATTGGCGTTGATCTTCACCAGGAAATTGCGGCCGATGATCATCGGCTCGCTCTCGGGATGGTTGATGTTGGCGGGGATGATCGCGCGGCCGCGCGCCACCTCGTCGCGCACGAATTCGGGCGTGACGAAATCAGGAAGCTCCGCGCCGAAGGCTTCGCCGTCGCGTTGCAGCTTGCCATGCAGGATCTCGCGGCCGAGGTTCTCGCGGATGGCGACGAACTCCATCTCAGGTGTGATGATGCCGGCGCGGGCATAGGCAAGCTGGGTCACCGCCTTGCCGGCCTTGCCCTTGAACGGGCGGTTGCGAAGGGGGAATTCCGGCGTCAGACGCTCGCCCACGGCGAAGCCGTTGTCTTCCGGCCTGACATGGCGGCCGTCATAGGCTTCTACGTCACCCCGCGCGGCGATCCATTCGTGCCGAAGCCGCGCCAGGCCTTTGTCGATGCTGGTTTCGACCGTCTCATCGGTATATGGGCCGGATGGATCGTAGACCGTCACGGGCGGTTCGCCCGCTGTCGGATGGAC
This sequence comes from Mesorhizobium sp. INR15, assembly GCF_015500075.1. Taxonomy (NCBI): domain Bacteria; kingdom Pseudomonadati; phylum Pseudomonadota; class Alphaproteobacteria; order Hyphomicrobiales; family Phyllobacteriaceae; genus Mesorhizobium; species Mesorhizobium sp. INR15. The sequence continues at coordinate 2,926,825 of NZ_CP045496.1, forward strand.
AGAGATTTCGCGCATCGGCACCCTGATCCGCGGATGAAGCACGCCGGGTTTGTGGATTTTTCGTGAGGCAGGCAGCGGTCCCGTGGAAACCGCAGGGGTCAAGGCATTCATATGAGGCTCCTTTGCTCATTGCATTGGAGACCCAGTTCTGTGCCGGAAGGATGAAAAGACGCTTTGGCTGACCTGCCGAGACAGGTCTTCGGGCATGGATTCCCGCAAAGCGCTTGCACCGTCCCTACGCCAGTATGAACTGGATCAGGTTCAACGGGTCACTGCGCTGCGAAAGCCAGCAGTATCTCAGCCCCTTGTCGGGACCCCCCTGGTGAATGTCTGGAGTTGAACGGTCCGGCGCTGTTTTGTCAAGCGCGTTCGGCCGACGCCGCGACCCGCGCGATCCGTTGGAGTTGGTCGACCGGTCAGTCCGGACCGTCAAGCTCGCTGAAGTCGAGACCGATATCGAGGATCGGTGCGCTGTGAGTCAACCAGCCGATAGAAATCAGGTCGACACCGGTCGCGGCAATGGCGGGCGCTGTCGCGGGCGTGATCCTGCCCGACGCCTCGGTGATCGCCCGGCCGGCAACCATCGCCACCGCCTGGCGCAATTGCTCGGCCGACATGTTGTCGAGCAGGACAGCGTCGGGGGCGAAGGCCATCGCCTCTTCCAACTGGGCCAGCGTGTCGACCTCGACCTCGATCTTGACGAGATGGCCGGCGCCGGCCCGCGCCCGCTCGACGGCCGGGCGAATGCCGCCGGCGATGGCGATGTGGTTGTCCTTGATCAGGATCGCGTCATCGAGGCCGAAGCGGTGATTGCAGCCGCCTCCGGCGCGCACCGCGTATTTCTCGACCGCCCGCAATCCCGGCGTGGTCTTGCGCGTGCAGACGATTTTCGCGCCATGGCCGCGGATCGCCGCGACGACCGATGCCGTGGCCGTGGCGATGCCGCTCAGATGGCAGAGGAAATTGAGCGCCGTGCGTTCCGCCGTGAGAATGGCCCGCGCCGGACCGCTGACCGACGCAATGATGTCGCCTTGCGCGATTTCGCTGCCATCGGCGTGATTTATGGTCATCTCGACATTCTGATCGATGAGCTGGAACGCCAGCACCGCCAGATCGAGCCCGGCGACAGTTCCGGCCTGGCGCGCCGAAAGCACTGTTCTGGCATGACTGTCTTTCGGCACGATGGCATCGGTGGTCAGGTCGCCGGCCCTGCCAAGATCTTCGAGGAGAGCGGTTCGCACCAGAGGCTCGAGCATGATCGCGGGTAGTGGCGAGAGGTTCGTCATGTGACGCTTTCCAACGCTGGCGTGTGTGCGATCTCTTGCGCTGCCGTCAAGGCGGCTTGAAGCGTGATTTCGGAGCGGCGGGCGACGGCCGCATGATGGGGAAAGTCCGTGCGGAAATGAGCACCGCGGCTCTCTTGGCGCCGCAAGGCGGCAATCGTGATCATCAGCCCGACAATGGCGGGATCGGATGGCGTGCCCTGGCGTTGCGCCAGCGGCAGCAAGCCACGCGCGGTCGCTTCCAACCCTTCGCCGTCCCTGATGACGCCGAGGGCACGCGACAGGAGAGGGCGTATGGGTCCAGGATCGGACGCCGGCTGCTCCGTCGCCTCCATTCGCGTTGCGCAGCCCTCGGGAGAACCCGCCACGCTCTCGGCGACCCAGCGCGCGCAGACGGCGGCCTCGGTCAGCGAGTTGCTGGCAAGCCGGTTGGCGCCATGCAGCCCGGTCGCAGCGACTTCACCGCAAGCCCAGAGACCCGCAACGGAAGTACGCCCGGCCAGGTCCACGGCGACGCCGCCCATGTGGTAATGCTGGGCCGGCCGAATGGGGATGAGGTCGCGCGCCGGATCGATGCCGATGTTGCGGCAGGCCGCGGCGATCTCTGAAAAATGCTTCGCGAAAGCCGCGCCCGGTTTTTCGCTCACGTCGAGGAAGGCGCGATGGCCGTCGCCAAGATGTCTCCAGACGGCGCGCGCGACGATGTCGCGCGGCGCGAGTTCGGCGCCCGGCACGCCATCGAGGAAGCGCTGCCCGGTCTCGTCGACGATTATTGCGCCTTCGCCGCGAACCGCCTCACTGATCAGCGGCATCGGCCGGCCCGGGCCATCAAGCGCGGTCGGGTGGAACTGGATGAACTCGAGGTCGGCGAGGGTTGCACCGGCACGCGCTGCCAGCGCCAGGCCCTGGCCGCAACTGCCGAGCGGGTTTGTCGTGTCATGGAACAGGCCGCCGATGCCGCCAGTGGCAAGAACGACCCGTCCCGTGGCGAAGAACAGCAGGCCCGTCGTGGAACGCGCCAGGACGCCTGTGACCTTGCCGTCGTTCATGGCCAGCCGGCACGCTTCGACGCCTTCGATGACCTCAATACCCGGCGTGGACCGCACGGCGGCGACAAGCGCGCGCATGACCTCGCGTCCGCTGCCGTCACCCCCGGCATGAACGATGCGCCGGCGGCTATGGGCGGCCTCCAGCCCCAGATGCAGGGTTCCGTCGCCGGCACGATCGAAGCGAACCCCAAGCCGCGCCAGATGCTCGATCGCGGCGGGCGCCGCGTACAGGATGCGCCTTGCGGCTTGCGCATCGCAAAGGCCGTCGCCGGCGGCCAGCGTGTCGGCGAGATGCAGCGCAGGGTCGTCATCGGCGCCCAGGCTGGCGGCTAGCCCGCCTTGCGCCCACGCGCTGGAGGCGTCCGCGCCAAGCGGCGACCGCGACAGCAGCAGCACCGGCCCGGGCGCCAGATGCAGCGCCGTCATCAGTCCGGCGATGCCGCCGCCGATGATGACAGGCCGGCCGGTAAGGCCGTGGATGTCGATGCTCATATGGCCAGCATCCTCTCGACGGCCAGCCGCGCGGGTCCGGCGACCTTCGGGTCGATGGTCACGACGTGGCGGTTCTGCTCCAGCGCTGTCCGGATGTTGGCGAGCGTTATCCGCTTCATGTGCGGGCACAGGTTGCAGGGCCGGATGAAGTCGACCTCGGGATGCTCGACCGCGACATTGTCGCTCATCGAGCATTCGGTCATCAGCACGACGCGGGGCGGCTTTTGCCGTCCGACATAGTCGGACATGGCAGCGGTCGAGCCGGAAAAATCAGCTTCCGCCACCACTTCTGGCGGGCATTCGGGATGCGCCAGCACCGTCACGCCTGGATGATCCTCGCGCAATTGCCGGATGTCGGCGGGCGTGAAGCGCTCATGCACTTCGCAATGGCCTTTCCAGGCAATGATCTCGACGTCGGTCTGGGCAGCGATGTTCTGGGCGAGATATTCGTCCGGCAGCATGATCACCCGGGGAACACCGAGAGACTCGACGACCGCTTTCGCGTTGCCTGACGTGCAGCAGATGTCGGACTCTGCCTTCACTTCGGCCGATGTGTTGACGTAGGTGACCACCGGCACGCCCGGATAGCGTTGCCGCAGCAGGCGGATATCCTCAGCGGTGATGGAATCCGCCAGCGAACAGCCTGCCCGCAGGTCGGGAATGAGCACGGTCTTTTGCGGATTGAGCAGTTTCGCCGTCTCGGCCATGAAATGCACGCCGGCCAGCACGATGACGTCAGCCTCGGTCGACATTGCCTTGCGGGCAAGCGCCAGGCTGTCGCCGACGATGTCGGCAACACAGTGGAAGATCTCGGGCGTCTGGTAATTGTGCGCCAGGATGACGGCGTTACGCCGCCGCTTCAGGTCAAGAATGGCGTCGATATCGCCGGCGAAGGCCGGCCATTCGATGGCCGGAATGACGCGCCGCACGCGGTCGTAGAGTGCGGAACTCGGGGTCTGTTCGCTTGCCATTGCAATTCGAGATATGCTCCATATGAGTATATATGGGACATATGCTTATATTGAGCATAAGAAATGTCAAGCACGTGAGAGTGGCAATTTTGTCCCTGCAACCGCGCGCTCGGCCAGCACGCCATGCCGGAACCGAAACAGCTTGGCTGGCCGGCCACCGGTCTCGGTCGTCATCGAGCCGGTCTCTTCGACAAGCTCCTGCTGCTCGACCAGCCGCCGGAAATTCTGCTTGTGCACGAGCCGGCCCGCCAGCGCCTCGACGCTGCGCTGGAGTTGCAGCAGCGTGAATGTCGGCGGCATCAATTCGAAGACGACGGGACGATACTTGATCTTGGCCCGCAGCCTGGCGATGCCGGTGGCCAGGATGCGTCGGTGATCCGCCGCCATGGCCGGGCCGAGCGCCGACAGCGTGTTGTCCTTGACCTTGTCGCGATGTGTCTCCGCGACAAGCGTCGCTTCGTAAAGCAGCTCGTAGCGCTGCAGCACCAGTTCCTCGTTCCAGGCGTGTTCGCCGAGACCGAAGGCGATTGCCGTCCGCTGCTGGCGGTCGTTGCGCATCTGGAGGCTGTCAGCGGCCTCCGCCCAGGCGTTCAGGCGCGGGACGATGAGGTTCGGCAGCGCCGGCGGGATGCCGCCGCGGTGATCTTCCCAGGGAAAATAGTCGTACCAGCCGCGCCAGGTTGCCTCGTCGGCGGATGCTGCCTGTTCTTCGCGGGCGAGGGCGAGATAGCTGATCGAAATCACCCGGTGTGCTTCGTCGGTTGCCCGGTCGCGGTCGGCGAACGTGTAGAGCTGTTCGATATAGCCCAGGGGATGCCGCGTCTGTTGTTCCACCCAGCCCCTGAGGCCGGACTGCAGCGAGCGGTGCCCAAGCTCGAACGGACCGGAGGGCAGGGCCGTTCCATTCTCGACGGTCATGACGCGGGGCTGACCAGTGGTTACGGCGGCCAGCACCGCGATCAGTTCAGCCACAATTGAAAGTCGCTGGTCGGCTTTTGCTGGCTGCTTCAAAATATCTCCGATTTCATCCGCGAATGTCGGCCAAGGTAACTGCATGGCGCCTCGGTCTTCATGCCCTACGACGCCGCGTCGCCGCTCAGCTTCACGATGAGAAGTTCACGCGCCAAGCGGCAAGTCCTTTCACGCCTCGACGTGTCGAGCCGCCGTGACAAACGCCTTTGCCATAAGCCTCTTCCGATATTGTCTATTCGTTCCAGAATTTTGAATCGAGAACAATGATGCCGGCGGCCGGAATATTGTGGAGGCGAGGTGGCGGCGTGCAGCGTGCCGCACCGGTTGCGGCTGGCGCTGCCCTACCTGGCCTCGATCGTGCTTGTCATGGGTCCGGTTCCGTAGCGGCCAGCCAGGCCGGCTCAGAACGCCATGGCGGCGGGCATCAAAATGCCTACGCCTTCGGCGCACATTATCCTTGTTTCAATTGCTCGTGACACGCGACAGTTCAAATTTGTCTCCTGGCTGGGCCGCGAACAGGCGTTCTTCGGCGGGCCGGAACATGTCCTCGAATGCCAGTTCCTGCTCAAAGACCACGCCACCGACTTTGACAGCGAGGATCTCCTCGGCGCCTTGCGGCGCGAAATAGATGCGCGAGACACTTTCTCGAATGCGCTCGCCGACGTTCCTGGCGTCGTCCTCGCTTGCTCCGGGCAGGAACACTCCGAACATCGTAGCGCCTATGCGGCCAATGATATCCTCAGCGCGCACGGACGATCGGATGGTCGACGCGATGAGCCGCAAGGCCTCGTCCCCCCAGCCAAGGCCAAAGCGCAGGTTGATGGCGCGCAGATGTTCGGGTTCAATGACGAGGAAAGCACCAGACCGCGAGCCGGCAGTGGAAACGCCGACCGCTCTGCGTTCGATAAATGATGTGAAAACCGTGCCGTTCAGGCAGCCGGTCAGTCCGTCATAGGTGGCTGCCCTGTTCAGCTCCCGTCTGTAGCGGCGGATTTCGGCCAGCTTCAGGCCTATGAATACAAACAGCGGCAGGCAAATCACCACGGGCAGAACCGTTGCGGTGATCACGCCGCGTCCGAATGGCGTCAGGGCATCGCTGAACAAAAGCAGATAGTTCAAGGCAAGAGACACGCACAGGCTGCCGATCGTGCCCAGAACAGCCAACCGCAGGATGCTCTTCCATGGTTGGGCTGGGGCGTCCGCCAGTGCTTTTGTCACGGCCATCTCCTGTTTGAATCTACAAGGATATAGCCGGCAAGTTACGATTTCGGTTTCGAAGGACAATACAATTTGATGGATTGGTCAGGTCATTTCGTTACGGGCCGCCCTCAGGGACCAGTCGCGGATCGTGCCGACGAATAGCCAATGCCCTCATGTCGGCGGCCCGAAGATCCCCATTCCCGCCGTCCTGGCCACGCCTTCAGCCTTGCCGTAGGGACCGCTTGGCAAGGCCAAAGCCCAGCCATTGGATACAAGCCAGGCACCGACATCCTGCTTGCCCAGTGTGCAGGGCGCGGCGATCGGGTAACGGTCGACTTCCGGCGGTACGAAACATTTCAGCGCCCGGCCACGGAGCCAGCGGTTGAAAGCCGCGCGAGCCCGCTGCCCACAGGGCCAGGAACTGGCGCCGGACAGGCACATCCTGTCGATCCCGACGCTCTCGACACCGCTGATTGTCAGTTTTCGCCCCATTGCTTCGAAGCCGGCCGAGGATGTAGCGAGCGGGCTGAAGAGCAGCATCTCGCGCCAATCCCGCGGCATCGGCGTTTTCGGCGTTGGCGCAAGGCCGAGTTCGCCAAGCGGCGAACGCGGCTCGACGCGCTCCATGTCCGATGCCTCGACCTGCGGCGGCGCGATGCGATCCTGAGCAATTCTGCGTGCCGAATTGACGAAGGGGCGGATCGGAAGTTCAGGTTGATCGGTGCCGATTTGAGGAGGCGCGTCGGCAACAGGCCTGTCGACGGGAAAAAGCGAGGCGGCCTTGACGATCATCATGATCCCGATCAGGAGCTGGAGGCTTCCGATCCCAATCGTGATGCCGGCGCGGCGCGATATTCTCATCACGTTACACCGCGCCCGGCCTTGTTGCGCGAAGCCCCGGCCAGTCAGAAACTCGATGTCGATTTGGCAACCAGCTTGAGCGCACCTTTTTCAATCCGATAAAACGGCATCGACCGTTCGCTGGACCCGTCGGCGCGAAAGCGGAACAAGCCTGTCGATCCACGAAACCCGCTTGGGTTCTCGAAGACCTTGCTGTTGAAACTCCCGGGTCCAAGCGCGCTCGCGATCCCTGCCGTCAGGGCAACCATATCATAGGCATAAGCGACGTTGACGTCAGGCTGGTAGTTGAAGGTTGTCTTGAACCGATCCGCGATGGGACCGGTTTCGCGCTGATCGAGCATGGCGATATACGCACCTTCAAAAAGCGGATCGATCGGACGGTCCAGCCAGCGGTTTGTCCCGACAATCGACGTTGTTTTTCCTGGAATGCCCTTTGATTTCAGGGCGACGAGAATCGGCGCCGGACTGCCGTCGCCACTGGCGACGATAACGGCGTCGGGAACGTCGACGAGCGAGCCCATGTCTGCCACCGCCTTCGCGCCGCTGTCGCCGGCCGAGTAGGGGATGGTGACGGCGATGTTGGCTCCATAGACGCTGAGGCTGTTGGCGACCCGGTGTTCGACGACACTGGCATTCGCGCCTGCCGGCACGAGCAAAACGAACTTCTTGCCGCCCTTCGCGGCGATCGCGCCGGCCCCGGCCGCGGCACTGTCCGCTTCGGTGAGGCAGACGGCGTAAACGCCGGGACCGCCGGCAAAATTGTCGGCCAGAGCCAGGACCGGCGGCCGGTTCGAGCCCGACAGTTTGGCGATATGCTGGGCCGCGGGCAGCTCGGTTGGGCCGATGACGACTTTCGCGCCTGAGGTTATGGCCTTTATCGCCAATTGCTGGGAGTAGCCGACGTCTCCGCGCGTGTCCTCGACCGTCAGCGTGAGCAGGGGATTGCCAAGGTCGGTCATCGCGAGTTTGGCGGCATCGAGCATTTTTCTGCCGTTTTCGCCTACGGATCCAGGCGCGGACAGGGGCAGCAGCAACGCAACCTTTGTTGGCCCGGTGCCGAGAGACTGCGTTGCCTGGCTTGGGCCGGCAACAGCTCCGCCGGCCGGCGGATTGCCGGCTTTGATGGCAGCCGGATCGAGCGCATCCGACACACTGCCTTTCGACTGACAGCCGAGCAAGGCTCCCACCAGCACCAAGGCTACCGCCCAAGCCCGTGGACTATGGACCTGTCGGCCAAATTCCATGACTGCCCCCACCCCTATGTGCCGCCTGACATGGCGGTCTTCCGTCCTTCCCGGCCTGTCGTCGACCAAAACAGCTCATCGTCTCACAGAAACGCCGCCGCGCACATCAGGATCGGACCTGCTTTCGATTTCCATCGCGGCATGCGCCAACGCCGGCTCGACGCCGGAGCGCGATGGCTGGCATGTCGCGAACATCTTGAAGGCCTGCTGCGGCCATTTGGACCCTGCACCGCAGCGGGTCTGCCGCATCCCATTGGCCGCTGGAGGGTTGTTCAAACTCGCGAGAACTGGCCGGGGCGGCCAGCGGCAAGGGGCTGGCCAATGCGATCGCTTCAGCGATCGCGGCAAGCGGCGTCTGATCGCCAATCATCGGTGCAACCGGCGCGTTCCCGCGTTTCCGGATCAGTTCATGTACTCAACCATGCGTTCATGAAAACACTCGCACTTGTCGAGATAGTCTTCATCACGGTAGTTCGTCTTCAGATAGCCGTAGGCCTTGCCGCAGGCGACCTTGGCTTCGGACGCCCACAAGAAGACGGGCCGGGATGAATTGATCCATTCCGAACTGTTGGCGACGGCGACCGACTCGTCCATCAGCTTCACGACCTGGTTCTTCAGGTCGATGATGTTTTCCGTCCGCACCAGATCCGAATTGCCGGCGACACGGCAATAGTCTGCCGTTGAGCCGCCGATGATGTCGGCGGCTTGCAACCCTGTGGAGAGGATCGACAACAGTCCGGCCGCGAAAGCGATACGCAAGATTTTGTTCATGTTCCCACCCCGTTCCTTTAGCTCAAGCCACGTCCGTTTTGGTGCCATGGCCGTCATCGTAGAGTATTTTCACGGCTTCGGCGGCGCTGTTGAAGACATAGTTCTCCAGCACGGCGACGGCGTGGAAGTTGTCGCCGCCGCCATTCGTGTCGACCGAGACCTCGGCATTCGCCGGATTGGCCGATGATTGCGCGATTTGGACATAACCGGCCGATTCAAGATCGACGACACCGGCCAGCCCTTTGAGCAGAGCCGAGAGATCGATCTTGTCGCCACCGGCGCCATCGTGGAAGTCGGCGATCAGGTCGGTGACCTCGAGCGAGGCGATGGTGAAAGTCCTGGAGCCGTCCGAGGCGATGGTCGATGGAGCCTGTGCGGCCAGTGACGTGTCGAGCTCGACCTCGATATAGTTGCCGGTGGTGCCGTCGGCCATCTGGAAGGTCCCGTTGCCGGACACGGTCTGCCCATCGATTTCGCCAACCGTCGTGTTGGGGTTGGTGCTGATCGAAACTATACCGTTGTGGGCAAGGCTAGACAATTCCCCGGCGTCGCTGACGCCGTTTGCGTTGGTGTCCTTCCAGATCAGCAAACTGTCGAACGCCGCATCGTTGTGATCGATGACGCCGTCATGGTTGCTGTCGAGCGAGGCCAGTGCGGCCGCACCGCTGGCGAAGTGACCGCCGTTGAAGCTCGGCGTGAACAGTTCGGTGCCGTCGTTGATCTTGCCGTCATGGTTGAGATCGATCGCCAGTATGCCGTCATTGGAACTGTTCCAGGCGACCTGGTCCTTATGCCCATCGCCGTTGATGTCGAATTGGACACCGTGGTTCAGGTCGGAGAAGGCGAAGCCATTGTGGTTCAGGTCGAGGATGATGGGGTCGACGGCACCATTCGAAATGAGAGTGTTCAGATTGGTGATGTTGGTAATGCCGGTCAACTGAACCAGTGAGCCGCCGGCGCTGTTTGTGGTTTGCTCGTACACATAAGTGTTGCCGTTTCCGACGAATGCCACGGTTGTGCCGGCGTTGCCGAGGTCGTTCGCCATCAGGTATTGAACCGCCGCGGCAACCCCGCCGGCAGTGTTTAGATTCAGCGCTGCTGAATAAGTGTTGGCATCATCGAAGGTGATTATTCCGTTGGCGTCTATTGCATCGGACTTGATCGTCTGGCCGCCGAAGGTCAGGGTCGAGTCGTTGCCATTGAATCCCGACGTAGCGGTGGCGGCAATGGGGGCGACTGCGAAGTCAAGCTTGTCCGCCGTCCCGCCAGCACCCCAGTCGGTGATGACGTCATGACCGGAAATGGTGCCATTTTCATTTTTGGCGGCATTGTTACCGCTACTTCCCTGCGCTGTGATCGGCGTCGAATCACCCGCGGCGATGACAAACCTGTCGGCGCCGGCTCCACCCGTGAGCGTATCGCCACCCAACCCACCAATGAGCGTGTCCGCCCCGGCACCGCCGTTAAGGGTGTCCGCACCTGAATTGCCGATCAGGTAATCGTTACCGGCACCGCCATTCAAAGTCGCCGCGGCAGTCTGCGAGTTGACGATGATGGAATCTCCACTCGCGGCTGCGTTCAAAGTGGTCGTCCCGATGGCGTTGTTCGTGAACGTGACATTGGTTGAGGACGAACTGGCTGTGCCATCGGTGGCAATGGCCGAGAATGTCCCCCCGAGTGTACCATCGTCATCAATTGTAATCGTGCCGACAGTGCCAACGCTCCCCGCTCCTAGACCAGTGGAGGTAAGACTTTGGAGGCTGCTCGAGACGATAGCGACGCTCGCGATGCCGACGGCAGCGCTATCGACGTCGGTGAAATATTGCGCCAGAGCTGCCTCGGTAAAGGTAACCGCACCAGGTCCTGTATTCGAAACGAGGGTTAGCGTAGAGCTGGTGGCGGCAAAAACGGGCGCATCATTCACCGCGGTTACGGTGAGCGTGGCCGTCGCGCTGGCGGTATGGTTGAACAGTCCGCCGTCGTCGACCTGAACCGTGAAGGCACGGTTCGTAGGGTCGGGCGCCTCGCTCGCATTGTTGAACTGTACCAGTTTCAGCGCGGCTTCGTAGGCCGCGACCGAAGCGTTGCCGCTGAATGTAGCGACATTGCCCACTACATTGAAGCTGACGCCGCCGACCGTGCCGCTGGTCAAACCATTGACGGTAAGCACGTCGCCGGCCTGGGCGTTGGACAGCGTCACCGTTGCTCCCGCCAGGTTGGCGCTGTCGACATCCGTCAGGTCGATCTGCGGAAGCACTGCGATCGCGCCGCCATTTTCCGTGAAAGCGGCCGTCGTACCGGTTGTCTGGATGCCGGCGGTTGCCAAAAGGTCGATCACCGGGGCGTCGTTCAACACCTGGTCGGCTGTCAGGGTCTGCCCTCCCTGGAACACGAAATTCTCGAAGTTCGTGAACTGGTCGGTGATCCCGTCATGGGTGATGGTCAGCCCGTTTGCGATGGCTGTGATGGCTGTGATGTGGGCCGCGCTGTAAGCGAAGTCGAGCTTCACCGTGTCGCCAGCGGCGGTATTGGCGCCGCCGTCGGCTACGACCCGATGGGCCGACTGGCGGCCGGACAAATCGAGCGTGTCGTCGCCGCCAAGACCATCGAAGTGGATTGTCGAGGGCGAGAGCGAGGTGCCGGTGAAGTTACCGCCAACAACAAAGGTGTCGTTGGCGCTCGAGCCGGTGACGTCGACTTCCTCGATTTCCGTCATCTGGACGAAAATCTGATGGCCGGCGCCGACGCCCGCCCCTGAGTTCGAGTCCGCGTTGGAGACAAGGATCACCTCGCTCTCGTTGGCGGTCAGCAAGTTGCCTACCGGAGAGCCGCCGGTCGGCAGCACGTAGTTGTTGCCGGTGCGGGCCTCGTAAGCGGCAACGGTTTCAAGGTAGATGGTGCCGCCAGCGCCCGAAATGTCGAGATGCAGCACGTCGGCCCCGCCTACCGGCTCGGAACCGCCATTGATGATGTCATGACCATCCGTGGCGACGGCGAAGTAGATATTGTCGTTGCCTTCCTGGGCATAGATGATGTCGTCGCCGGCGCCGCCGGTGATGGTGTCGTTGCCGCCGGTGCGGCCACTTTCCTGGGCGCTCGCCAGGGGGTGCGCCTGGAGATAGGCGATGGTGTCGGCGCGGCTCCATGTCATGTAGCCGGCCACCGTGCTCTGATGCGCCTCGAGCTTCTGGAACACCGACCAGCCGGCGCCGGGCAACGTCGCGTTGGTACCCGTCGTCAGCCCCGCTGCCACCGCCAAGGCGTCGGTAAACGGCACGTCGCCCAGGATGAGGTCGTTGCCGGCGCCGCCGTTGATGGTGTCGCTGCCCGCCACGGTCGGTATCTCCGAGCCACCGCCAAGCGCGCCCACGACCGAGCTCAATTGCGCGGCCGAGGTTATATTCGTCTCATTGTGGCCCCCATCGACCTGGTCGAGATAGCTGTCGGCTGTGGCGTCCACGTTGATGCCGATGGCCTTGAGGCTGTAACCGGCGCTCTGGATGAGCGCCAGCTCGTTGGTGGTGTCGCCAGGCGCGGTGCCAAGAACATGTGCAATCGCCAGGTTGGATGCAGCGGTATTGCCCACCTGGCCGACAACCGCGGCGCCGTGATCGCCTTGCAGATACGCATTCGGTTCGCCGTCGGATATGAACAGCACCTTGTTGACGTTGGCGCCGGCCAACGGTGCGCCGGCGCCAGAGCTGCCGATCCATTGTGCGGCGGCCCACAGGCCAGCTTCGTAGTTGGTCCCGGGCTGGAGGCGGCTGCTCAGATTCTCGATGGTGGTGCTGTTGAGTGTCGCCAACGCATCGTTCGTGATCGGAACGCCGTTGCTGATGATGTCGACCGTGGTGACGGTCGCGGCATTGATTTCGAACGAGATGATCTGGACACGAACATCCGATGCCCCGGTGCCGGCAAGCTGTGTCAGCAGCGCCTTGACCGCGTCCTCGAGGGCCTCGATGCGCGCTTCGCTGCCCGCGCCGAAGGGAATACTGGTGGTCATGCTCTGCGAAAGATCGAGCACAAGCACGATATTGGCCTTGTCGCCCGCCGTCAGTGTCACGCCACCCGGATCCCCGACCATCGTGTCGTTTCCGGCTGAGCCGGTGAGAATGCCATCGGTGCCAGCAGGACCGTTCGGGACGATATGGTCATAGCTGGTATCGGTGTGAGAACCGGTGCCATCATCGTTCTGGTTCGAGCCGACAATCATCTTGCCGGTATCGTCGAGGCCTATAGTCAGCTTCGCCGTGGAAGTGTCGCCATCGCCGTCCTTCAAGGTGTAGGTAAAGACGTCGCTGCCGGCCGAGCCTGAGGTGCGGACATAGGTGTAACCGCCGTTTTCCTGCAGCGTGAGCGTGCCGTACAGGCCGTTGACGACAAAGCCGCCTGTGGGATCTACATCCGAACCGCCCGAGCCAACGACACCGCTGATCTTGGCGCCGTCGGCACCGGCAGCATCCGCACCGCTGCCGTTTAGGCCTTCGTTGGTGCCGGTGCCGTCTATGACGTTGCCTGAGATCGATGTGCCTGTCGCCGCGCTGCCGAAGGTATCGGTATCGTTGTGGGCCGTCGGCACGTCGTCGACGACATCGATCTTGACGGTGCCTGTCACCGTGTTGTTGTTGGCGTCCTTCGCCGTATAGGTGAAGCTCTCCGCGGCCGCCAGCACGTTGGCGCCCTGCGTTGCACCGCTGTCGAATGGCGATGTCAGCGTATAGGTCCAGGCGCCGTTGGCCTGCAACTGGAACACGCCATGCGCGGTCGTGGTGCTGATCGGCGTGTAGGTGATGCCGGTACCGGTGACAGTGAGTTGGCCGGTCACCGTCTCGGTGGTGCTCGACGGGGTTGAGCCTGTCGCCGTGCCGGCGGCGAGGTCCGAGCCATCCTTCGTCAGGTCGAGCGCCGCTTCATTGACCTGCGCGGTCTGGTTGACAGGGGTCAGCGTCACGTTCGCGACATTGATCGCCAGCGTTGTCGTCGACAGGTCGCCGTCGCCATCCTTGACCGTGTACACGAACGTGTCGACCGAATTGGCCGAGACCGCGTTCGCCGTCGCCTTGTAGGTATATGAGCCATCCGCTTGCAGCGTCAGCACGCCGTACTGGCCCGTTATGCTGGTGTTGACGCCGGTGATCACCGAGGTCGTGGTGTCGGCGCCTGCCGCACGCACCCCGACCACACCGCCGGCGGCGGCATAGCCATCGGCTCCGGCGACATCGTTGGCCAGCACGCCGGCCACCGCTGTCACTGTCAGCAGTGCGCCTTCCGTCACATTCCCTGTATCGACATTGGCCTTTGGCACGTCATCGACAACGTCGATCTTGACGGTGCCTGTCACCGTGTTGTTGTTGGCGTCCTTCGCCGTATAGGTGAAGCTCTCCGCGGCCGTCAGCGTGTTGGCGCCTTGCGTTGCGCCGCTGTCGAAGGGCGATGTCAGCGTATAGGTCCAGGCACCGTTGGCCTGCAGCTGGAACACGCCATGCGCGGTCGTGGTGCTGATCGGCGTGTAGGTGATGCCGGTACCGGTGACAGTGAGTTGGCCGGTCACCGTCTCGGCGGTGCTCGACGGGGTTGAGCCCGTCGCCGTGCCGGCGGCGAGGTCCGAGCCATCCTTCGTCAGGTCGAGCGCTGCTTCATTGACCTGCGCGGTCTGGTTGACAGGGGTCAGCGTCACGTTCGCGACATTGATCGCCAGCGTTGTCGTCGACAGGTCGCCGTCGCCATCCTTGACCGTGTACACGAACGTGTCGACCGAATTGGCCGAGACCGCGTTCGCCGTCGCCTTGTAGGTATATGAGCCATCCGCTTGCAGCGTCAGCACGCCGTACTGGCCCGTTATGCTGGTGTTGACGCCGGTGATCACCGAGGTCGTGGTGTCGGCGCCTGCCGCACGCACCCCGACCACACCGCCGGCGGCGGCATAGCCATCGGCTCCGGCGACATCGTTGGCCAGCACGCCGGCCACCGCTGTCACTGTCAGCAGTGCGCCTTCCGTCACATTCCCTGTATCGACATTGGCCTTTGGCACGTCATCGACAGCGTCGATCTTGACGGTGCCTGTCACCGTGTTGTTGTTGGCGTCCTTCGCCGTATAGGTGAAGCTCTCCGCGGCCGTCAGCGTGTTGGCGCCTTGCGTTGCGCCGCTGTCGAAGGGCGATGTCAGCGTATAGGTCCAGGCACCGTTGGCCTGCAACTGGAACACGCCATGCGCGGTCGTGGTGCTGATCGGCGTGTAGGTGATGCCGGTACCGGTGACAGTGAGTTGGCCGGTCACCGTCTCGGTGGTGCTCGACGGGGTTGAGCCTGTCGCCGTGCCGGCGGCGAGGTCCGAGCCATCCTTCGTCAGGTCGAGCGCCGCTTCATTGACCTGCGCGGTCTGGTTGACAGGGGTCAGCGTCACGTTCGCGACATTGATCGCCAGCGTTGTCGTCGACAGGTCGCCGTCGCCATCCTTGACCGTGTACACGAACGTGTCGACCGAATTGGCCGAGACCGCGTTCGCCGTCGCCTTGTAGGTATATGAGCCATCCGCTTGCAGCGTCAGCACGCCGTACTGGCCCGTTATGCTGGTGTTGACGCCGGTGATCACCGAGGTCGTGGTGTCGGCGCCTGCCGCACGCACCCCGACCACACCGCCGGCGGCGGCATAGCCATCGGCTCCGGCGACATCGTTGGCCAGCACGCCGGCCACCGCTGTCACTGTCAGCAGTGCGCCTTCCGTCACATTCCCTGTATCGACATTGGCCTTTGGCACGTCATCGACAACGTCGATCTTGACGGTGCCTGTCACCGTGTTGTTGTTGGCGTCCTTCGCCGTATAGGTGAAGCTCTCCGCGGCCGTCAGCGTGTTGGCGCCTTGCGTTGCGCCGCTGTCGAAGGGCGATGTCAGCGTATAGGTCCAGGCACCGTTGGCCTGCAGCTGGAACACGCCATGCGCGGTCGTGGTGCTGATCGGCGTGTAGGTGATGCCGGTACCGGTGACAGTGAGTTGGCCGGTCACCGTCTCGGCGGTGCTCGACGGGGTTGAGCCCGTCGCCGTGCCGGCGGCGAGGTCCGAGCCATCCTTCGTCAGGTCGAGCGCTGCTTCATTGACCTGCGCGGTCTGGTTGACAGGGGTCAGCGTCACGTTCGCGACATTGATCGCCAGCGTTGTCGTCGACAGGTCGCCGTCGCCATCCTTGACCGTGTACACGAACGTGTCGACCGAATTGGCCGAGACCGCGTTCGCCGTCGCCTTGTAGGTATATGAGCCATCCGCTTGCAGCGTCAGCACGCCGTACTGGCCCGTTATGCTGGTGTTGACGCCGGTGATCACCGAGGTCGTGGTGTCGGCGCCTGCCGCACGCACCCCGACCACACCGCCGGCGGCGGCATAGCCATCGGCTCCGGCGACATCGTTGGCCAGCACGCCGGCCACCGCTGTCACTGTCAGCAGTGCGCCTTCCGTCACATTCCCTGTATCGACATTGGCCTTTGGCACGTCATCGACAACGTCGATCTTGACGGTGCCTGTCACCGTGTTGTTGTTGGCGTCCTTCGCCGTATAGGTGAAGCTCTCCGCGGCCGTCAGCGTGTTGGCGCCTTGCGTTGCGCCGCTGTCGAAGGGCGATGTCAGCGTATAGGTCCAGGCACCGTTGGCCTGCAACTGGAACACGCCATGCGCGGTCGTGGTGCTGATCGGCGTGTAGGTGATGCCGGTACCGGTGACAGTGAGTTGGCCGGTCACCGTCTCGGTGGTGCTCGACGGGGTTGAGCCTGTCGCCGTGCCGGCGGCGAGGTCCGAGCCATCCTTCGTCAGGTCGAGCGCCGCTTCATTGACCTGCGCGGTCTGGTTGACAGGGGTCAGCGTCACGTTCGCGACATTGATCGCCAGCGTTGTCGTCGACAGGTCGCCGTCGCCATCCTTGACCGTGTACACGAACGTGTCGACCGAATTGGCCGAGACCGCGTTCGCCGTCGCCTTGTAGGTATATGAGCCATCCGCTTGCAGCGTCAGCACGCCGTACTGGCCCGTTATGCTGGTGTTGACGCCGGTGATCACCGAGGTCGTGGTGTCGGCGCCTGCCGCACGCACCCCGACCACACCGCCGGCGGCGGCATAGCCATCGGCTCCGGCGACATCGTTGGCCAGCACGCCGGCCACCGCTGTCACTGTCAGCAGTGCGCCTTCCGTCACATTCCCTGTATCGACATTGGCCTTTGGCACGTCATCGACAACGTCGATCTTGACGGTGCCTGTCACCGTGTTGTTGTTGGCGTCCTTCGCCGTATAGGTGAAGCTCTCCGCGGCCGCCAGCACGTTGGCGCCCTGCGTTGCGCCGCTGTCGAAGGGCGATGTCAGCGTATAGGTCCAGGCACCGTTGGCCTGCAGCTGGAACACGCCATGCGCGGTCGTGGTGCTGATCGGCGTGTAGGTGATGCCGGTACCGGTGACAGTGAGTTGGCCGGTCACCGTCTCGGCGGTGCTCGACGGGGTTGAGCCCGTCGCCGTGCCGGCGGCGAGGTCCGAGCCATCCTTCGTCAGGTCGAGCGCCGCTTCATTGACCTGCGCGGTCTGGTTGACAGGGGTCAGCGTCACGTTGTTGACGGTGATGTCGAGCGTCACCGTCGAGGTGTCGCCGTCGCCGTCGGTGATGGTGTAGACGAAGTGGTCGACCGCATTGGTGGTCACCGCGTCGGGTTTGGCCGTGTAGGTGTAGGCACCGTTGGCGCCCAGAACCAGGGTGCCGTAGGTGCCGACAATACCGGTGCCGCCCAGGCCGCCGCTGACTGGGCTCGAGACATTCGAACCCGTCGCCACGCCGGTCACCGCGCCGCCAGGCGCCGCGCCGTCGGCGCCCAGAACATCAGCCGTCCCGTCGGTCAGGACATTGCCCAGAACCGCCGCGCCTTCCGTGACGCTGTTGGTGTCGGCATGCGCCGTCGGCACGTCATCGACGATGTCGACCAGGATGGAGCCGGTGGTGGTGTTGCCGTGGGCGTCGGTCACCGTATAGGTGAAGCTGTCCTTGTCCTGCTCGGTGGTGATGCCATTGTTGGCCGTCGCGCCGTCATAGGTGTGGGTCAGCGTGTAGGTGTAGGTGCCGTTGGCGTTGAGCACCAGATTGCCGTAACCGCCGGCAGCCGGCGAGGTCAGCGTATAGGTGTATGGGCCGGTGCCGCCGGCGGGCGTGATGGCGCCGTTGAAAATCTGGCTGCCGTCCAGCGGCGAGCTGCCTGTCGCCAGGCCCTTCTCGCTGACCAGCGCATCGGTGTCGGATGCCGTCACGGTCACGTTGTTGACGGTGATGTCGAGCGTCACCGTCGAGGTGTCGCCGTCGCCGTCGGTGATGGTGTAGACGAAGTGGTCGACCGCATTGGTGGTCACCGCGTCGGGTTTGGCCGTGTAGGTGTAGGCACCGTTGGCGCCCAGAACCAGGGTGCCGTAGGTGCCGACAATACCGGCGCCGCCCAGGCCGCCGCTGACTGGGCTCGAGACATTCGAACCCGTCGCCACGCCGGTCACCGCGCCGCCAGGCGCCGCGCCGTCGGCGCCCAGAACATCAGCCGTCCCGTCGGTCAGGACATTGCCCAGAACCGCCGCGCCTTCCGTGACGCTGTTGGTGTCGGCATGCGCCGTCGGCACGTCGTCGACGATCTGGACCGACAGCGTGCCGGGAAGGGAGGTGTCACCGTCGGTGTCGGTCACCGTGACGGTCATGTTGTCGAAGATCGAATCCGTGCCGGCGGCGGGATGGGTCTCGTTGTCGAGGAGGGTATAGGTGTAGCTGACCTGACCGGCGCTGAAGCCGGTGATGGTGAGCGTGTTGCCGAGCGGCGTTGTGACGTCGATATGCACGGCCGCGCTGTTGGCGAGGGCGGCGGCGGTGATGACCTGGCCGTTGACGGTGATCGAGCCGATGCCGTCGGGCGAGGTGATGGAGAAGGTTCCGGTGTTGTGCTCGGAAGTGTCGCCGTCAGCGCCGGGTGCGGCCAGTTCGCCCGAGCCTTCCGAGCCGGATGTTGCCGGCAGGCCCTTCTCGTTGACGATGGTGTCGCCGCCGCCGGTATCCGGCGTCAGGTCGCCGACGGTGGGGATGGCATCGCCGATCGCGATGGTCAGCGTGGCGTGCGAGGTGTCGCCGTCGCCGTCCTTGATGGTGTAGGTGAAGACATCGCTGTGGCCGCCCTGCGAGCCGGCATCGCGTGTGTAGCTGTAGGTACCGTCGGCGGCGAGCGTCAGCTTGCCGTAGAGGCCCTGGATCTGGTTGCCGACATTGGCGTCTTCGCCGCCGGCCGTTGCGCCGGCCGCCACGCCCACGACACCGCCCGCCGGGGCGGTCGTGGTGGCGCCGTCGGCGCCGAACACGTCGTTGGTCAGCACCTGGCCGGTCACCGGGCCGAACTGGCCAGACGCAATGCTGTTGGTGTCGAGGTTTGCCGTCGGCACGTCGTCGACGATCTGGACCGACAGCGTGCCGGGAAGGGAGGTGTCACCGTCGGTGTCGGTCACCGTGACGGTCATGTTGTCGAAGATCGAATCCGTGCCGGCGGCGGGATGGGTCTCGTTGTCGAGGAGGGTATAGGTGTAGCTGACCTGACCGGCGCTGAAGCCGGTGATGGTGAGCGTGTTGCCGAGCGGCGTTGTGACGTCGATATGCACGGCTGCGCTGTTGGCGAGGGCGGCGGCCGTGATGACCTGGCCGTTGACGGTGATCGAGCCGATGCCGTCGGGCGAGGTGATGGAGAAGGTTCCGGACGCTGCCTCGGCCGTGCTTGCCGGATCGGATCCTGGGCCACCTGGCGTGCCGACGTTCAGGGCCGCTTCATTGACGGTGACGTCACCGCCACGGGCTTCTGGCGTCAGGTCGGCGATCACTGGGGTCGAATCGCCGATCGCGATGGTCAGCGTGGTGTGCGAGGTGTCGCCGTCGCCGTCCTTGATGGTGTAGGTGAAGACATCGCTGTGGCCGCCCTGCGAGCCGGCATCGCGCACATAGCTGTAGGTACCGTCGGCGGCGAGCGTCAGCTTGCCGTAGAGGCCCTGGATCTGCACGCCCAGGGTGGCGGCGTTGTCGATATCGGTATTGGTGTTGCCAGCGGCAACGCCAACCACCGTCGCGCCGTCGGCGCCCTTGGTGTCGGCGCCCGCCGGGTTGCCGTCGGAGCCGCTGCCGTCGATGACATTGCCCGCGACCGGCCCGAAGGCACCCGCCGCCACCGCATCGGTATCGGCGACCGCCGTTGGGGTGTCGTCGGCAATGTTGATGATCAGGTTGCCGGCCGGAGCTGGATCGCCATCGGCGTCCGTCACCCCAACCACCAAACTGACGCTGGTGTGGTCGCCCGAGGTGTTGTCGAGGAGCGTGTATGAGTAGCTGATCGTGCCGACGCCGGTGGCAGGGTCGAAGACATAGCTGGCGGTCAGCGATCCTGTCGCATCGCTGAAGGTCTGCGGAGCGCTGGTCAGCACATGGCCACCCAATGACACTTCCGACACGCCATCAGGCGAGTTGAAGCCTATCGTGCCAGACGTGGTTTCCGAATTTGAAGCCGCGTCCGAGCCTTCGGACTCGCCGCCGCGTGCGGGAAGGCCCGCTTCGTGGACAGTTGCTTCGCCGATGGCGCCGATCGAAGGGGTGGAATTCTTTTCCGCGAGGCCTACAAACAGCTCACGCCGGTCCAGCAACCCAAATTGCAGATCCGTAGGCGGCAACAATGCCGACAGGCCGAAGCCGTCGCCAATGCCGCCGGCGGGGATCTCGAAGTTTCCGCCAGCACTGCTGGTGGTCGTGTTGCCGCCAGCGGAGATGGAGCCGTCCGCGCCAAAGGCAACGTCGACATGGCTCCCTTCCAGGGCTGCGAGCAAGGCTACGCGCGGCAGTTCGACGTCGCCGATAATGAAGGTTGGCACATTCAGCGCGCCGTCCTTGATGACGATGACGGAGCCGTCGGCCTGCTCGAGCAGAAGGTTGTGGCCATCGACCTTTATGTTATCGATTGAGACATTGGCGGGAAGCCTGACGATGTTGCTGGCATCAGCAACATATTCATGCGGGGCGTTCGCCACGGGAGGGGTGACCACCGGTGCGCCGCCACCGACATCGACCGGCACAGGTTCTGGCGCGGCAGGCGCGGCCTGAGCCGTCGGCGCTGCCTGCTCTGCTGGAGCGGCCTGCGCGACCTGGAACGGCATCATCGGATCGTTGTGGTTGCTGGAAACGGAATGCTCGTCCCACGAGCCCGAAACATTATCCAACTCAATACTGGTCGTCATAGCCAAACCCCTCCGGCATTTCCCGGAAAGAGACAGCCCGCGCCCAGCCTTTGCAACGGTCCGTCAATATATTAGATATATCTGAATATGCGAGTAATGGCTTTTTTTACGCTTGGTAAACCGGGTAGATATATTGGGTTATAGGGTGACTGAGGTAGCACGATCTCCGCCCGCGCGGCCAACGCCGGCTTGGTAAATAGAAGTATAAATACGTGTAAAATTTTACACAAAATAGACAAAGCTTCTTGCATCAAAGTTATCCACCTTCCTTTCCGATAATTTGAGACAAGAAAGGTAGTGTCCGCAGTCAAAGGTGGGCGCTATGAAAAAACAAAAAAACGTCCTGGGAACGACCAGACTCAAAGTTCTTGTGCTGGCAATCGGCTTCGCGGGGCTGGCGATGCCCGCCCACGCCAGGCCGGATTCCAAGGTTGATCTGCCTCGGGAGAGCTCGCTGGAGGCGGTCATGGCACCGCCTTGTCTCGGCGGTGTTTCCCTGGATAGATACCAGCCTTGGCAGCCCGCCGAGGCTTATCGAACCGGCATTGTCGCGAGCGGCTACGGCCCAGCGCCCGAAAGCGGCGATCTTGACCCGGCAATGGCGCAGGATTCTCCTGGGATCGATCCCGTACAGACGGCAGCGATCATTCCGGGCGTGTTCGGGTCAGTTGCCCTGTCCATGCGCAACTTTCCCGTTTCAGCGCGCTGGGCGCCTGTCTATCAGGCGATAGTCGGCTGCTCGGCGGGCAGCGCCTGCGAGCGCAAGAGCCCGGCCTTTGCCAGCATGATTTCCGCGGCACAAGGCAAGGGCTTCCTAGAGAAACTGTCCTTCATCAACAGCAGTGTCAATCGGCTCATTGCCTACCGGAAGGACAGTGTCGTCTACGGCAAGCTCGACTACTGGGCAAAACCCGAGGAAGTTCTTGCCCATCGAGCCGGCGACTGTGAGGATTTCGCCATTCTGAAGATGACGGCGCTGCTGCGCGCCGGTATCCCGGCACAAAGCATGTCGCTCGTGGTGCTCCAGGACCGCAAGCGAGGTTTCTTTCATGCCGTGCTGTCGGTCAGCACCGCGAGCGGCGCCTTCATTCTCGACAGCCTTGGCAACAAGGTGCTTAGGGATAGCGACCTGCCGGACTACCAGCCGCTGTATTCGTTCAGCACCGATCGGGCATGGATCCATGGATCAAGGCCTGGTGCCCCGCAGGTGGCCGACTTCAGGGGTGGCCTCCAGACCGTGGCGCCGGGCGAGGGATTGCAGGCCGATATCAGGTAAGGGCGCGCTTTCGGCGCGGCCGAATGCTGCGCCCCTCGTCGTCACGACGCCGATCCTGTTTTTGGGCGATGCCTATTAAAGCGCGTCGCGTCGAAACGGATTCAGGCGACGCGCTTTAAGTCTTTGTTTTCACGCATGTCGTCGTCCCAAAACCGAGGTCACTTTTGGGCGACATGCATTAGCCGCTAAAGACAAACGCCATTAGCAATTCCGGTTCCACCACCGGTGCCCGCACCGCGTTCAGCTGGCCCCGATAGCGGCGGTCACCAGCGCCGATGACGAAGCCGCTGGCGACCGGGCTTTCACCATTGGCGTCGAGGCGGGCGAATATGTCCGTCACATTGAGATCCAATGCCAACCTCAGATCCTGCCGCGCATCGTCGTTGGGACCAATAGGCAACTGACGCTTGACCAGTTGCTGGAACGGCGCATTGAACGTCAGGATCTTCTTCGACGATGCCAGGGCGAAGGCGGGGGAGGGACACGCGACCAGAATGGCGTTGATCGTCTTGATCGACGCAAGCCTGCGCAATGTCAGATTTTCGTCCGCCAGCGCGCGTATGCAAGCCACCCTGATCGCCGAAGTCAGGTTCTTCTTGTCCAGCTGATTTTCGGCGATCTCGTCGATCAGCATGCCGATCGTACATTTGCGGCTTTCCGCCATCTGTTTCAGCGAGATCCAGAAAGCGCGTTCCAGACGGATGCCGCGCCTTGTGCCGCCGCGCGTCACGACCCGAAACTCAAGCCCGAAATCTTCCGGTGCGAGCGGCAGGTGCGGCCGGTCGCGCAAGGGCATGGTCAAGGTGGCGCTATCGCTCACTCATTGCCTCCTGACGCGCCTTGTTGATCGGCTTCAAAAGGTAGCTCAGGATTGTCTTGCGTCCGGTCTTGATATCGACGGAACATATCATGCCAGGGATGATCGAGTACGCCTTTCCATCCCTCAGCAGCGTCGACGTCTCGGTAGCGACGCGCACCTGATAGTAGGGCTCTCCGGTCTTCTGGTCGACGAGGCTGTCGGCGGTGATGTTGGAGACCTTGCCCTCGATGCCGCCAAAGATCGAGAAGTCGTAGGCGGTGACTTTGATCAAGGCATCCTGATCCGGGCGGATGAAGGCGACGTCGCGTGGCGAAACGCGTGCTTCGACGAGCAAGGTCTCGGAGGTCGGCACGATGCCGGCCACCACCGCGCCCGGCTGCACGAAGGCGCCGACAGTGTTCAATTCCATCGTGTTGACGATGCCGTCGACAGGAGAGCGGATGTCGGTCCGCGCCACCTTGTCGGTCGCGCCGCGAATGGTCTCGTCCACCACCGAAAGATCGGCCAGCGCCTGTGTGAGGTCATCCAGCGCTTCCTGTTTCAACTGCAGACCCAGTTCCTCGACCTGCAGCTGTGCCTCGATGATGGCCGATTTGGCTTTCTTGATCGTCTCGCCGGCGAGGTTCAGCTGGCCGTTGAGTTCGGTCTGTTCCTGCTCGGCCTTGAGCTGCTCGGTTCTCGCCATCAGGCCCTTTTTGACCATCGACTCGACCAGCTTTACCTGCTGGTCGGTCACAGCCAGGTTCTTGGTCAGGCGATCGGAATTGGCGGTCGCCTCGTCCAGCTCCCTTTGGCGCTGGTCGAGGCGCGATTTGAGCACGGACAGTTTGTTGTCGAAGTTCTCGCGCCGGGCAACGAGCAGGTTCTGCTCATTGTCGCAGATCTGCGGAGCAACCGACTGTATGTCCTGCGGGCAGGGGAATGAGCCTGTGATGTTACCACTCTGTTCATATTTGAGCCTGGCGATGCGCACTTCCAGCGCGCGCGCCTTGGCCTGTTGCTCGCCGAGGCTGGATGTATTCAACGTGTTGTCGAGGCGAATGATCAGATCGTTCTTCTTGACCACCTGGCCGATCTTTACCGCGATCTCCTGAACCACGCCCGGTTCACTGGCCTGAATGATCTGGGTCTTGGAGGCGGGTATGACCTTGCCGTCGCCACGCGCGATCTCGTCGACCTCGGCGAATGATGCCCAAGCGACAAAGGCGACGAAAAGCGCCGCTATGATAAATATGGATGCCGTCGCGAAAAGCGGCGGGCGGTCTTCCCTGGCAAGCATTTCCTACGCCCCGCGATCATATCGAATTCGAGACCGATACGATTCTGTTGTTCATGCACTGTTTTTCTGCAGCGCTTGAATGACTTGTTCTTTCGGACCATCAGCAACTATCTTGCCTTGCTCGATCACAATGAGACGATCCGCCAATTCGAGCATGCTGAAGCGGTGAGTTGAAACGATCAGCGTGGTGTTGTGGTCAAAGGCGGTCTTGAGCTGCCTTATCAGTTGCCGTTCCGAGGCAAGGTCCATCGAGCCCGACGGCTCGTCGAGGAAGACGATCTTCGGCTTGGTGAGCAGCAGCCGCGCGATGGCCACCGTCTGCCTCTGCCCGCCGGAGAGATTGGTGCCCCGTTCGCCGACATTCATGTCATAGCCACGAGGGTGGCGGGAGACAAACTCGTCGACACCGGCGGCCTTCGCGGCTTCGATGATCTGGTCATCGGTCGCTTCAGGACACGCCATCAGGAGGTTTTCCTTGATCGTTCCCGAAAACAGGTCGCCAGCCTGCGCGACGATGCCTACCGCGCTGCGGACCTCGGACGGGTGGTATTGGCGGATATCGATACCGTCGAGCAGCAACTCGCCTGATGTGGGCAGGAAGAGCCTGCCGATCAGGCGCCCCATCGTTGTCTTGCCTGAACCGATACGGCCGATGATGCCGATGCGCTCTCCCGGCTTGACCGAGAAATTCAGACCCGACAGAACCTCGGTTTCCGACCCTGGGTAGACGAACCCGACGTTCTTGAACGCCATAGCGCCACTGCGGATGGGGCGGTTGACGAAGCCAACCGTGTCCGGCCGGTCTTCCGGTTGAGCCATGATCGAGTTCACCATTCTCAAGGAGAGCATGGCCTGCCTGGATCTGGACAAGGTTATTGCGATCTGGCCCAGCGGCGCCACCGCCCGGCTCGCCAGCATCACTGTGCCGATGATCGCCCCGGTTGAAACATGCCCCTCGGAAAAGGCATAGGCCCCGGCTACGACAAGGGCAACCGTCACCAGTTGCTGAATGGCCTGGGTGATGTTGCCGGCGGCGGCCGAGAGCTGTTTGATCTTCTCGGATGTGTTGGCGGCATTCTTGGAATGCTCGCCCCATTTCCTCAAGAGATAGGCCTCGGCGCGCAGCGATTTGATCGTCTCCAGCGTGGAGATGGACTCGACCAGCAGGGCCTGGCGTTGAGAGGCCTCATTCATCGATGCGGCGACCCGCTTGCCGATGCGGCGTTGGGTGACCAGGCCGACAATCACGGACAACACGAAAGCTAGCGCCGGTATGATCACCAACCAGTCGCCGATTGCGTAAATGACGAGGAGAAAGACAAAGACGAAAGCCGTATCGATGAAGACACTGATGGTGTTGGAGGTGAAGAACTCCCGCACGAACTCATACTGAGTTATCCGGTTTGCATACTCGCCGGTTGATCCGGGACGCGCCGAGAGCGATGAATTGAGCACCTTTTCGAACAAAAGGTAGGATATCCTGAGATCGGCTTTTCGCCCGGCATAGTCGATAAGCGAAGCCCGGGCCGTCTTCAGAAGCAGGTCGAACACGATGACGGCGCCAATCCCGATCGACAGCACCCAGAGCGTCGAGATCGCCTTGTTAGGCAGGATCCTGTCATAGACATTCATGGTGAAGATCGGGGAAGCAATGGCCAGAAGGTTGATAAACACCGCTGACAGAACGACTTTTGAATAGGTGCGCCAGAAGGCGCCCATCGTTCCCGTCAGCCAATGCCGCCGCTCGATCTTCTGAGCGGATCCGACGCTCATTTCCTCGGTGGCATTGGCATAGGTGATCGAGAAGGAGACACCGCCGCTGATGTAGCTCGCGGCCAGCTCGGACCGGCCAATTGTCGTGCGCCCATCCTCTTGGGGAGCCGTGAGATATTCCCCGGCACTGGTTTCCGCCAGCAAGGCAATTGGCAGCTGGCTGACGCGGAAAAGCATCGCTGGAAGGTCGACCTTTCCGCGCAGGAAGTCGCGGTGATTGAATTCGTTGACCTCAAGCCCAATGCGTTCGGCGATATGCCTGATCTCGTTGACTTCAATGCGCGTCTCTGAAATCGGCACTCCCGCAAAGAGCACGGTTTCAGCGCTTGGCCTGCCCAGATAGGCAGCAATCGCCGAAAGGCATAGTTTGAATGCCTCCTTGGGCGAGAGGATGTGCGGCTGCTGATTCACGATCCGTACGCCAGGACTTTCAGTCAATCCTCATGCCGGTTCACTTCTTCCTGACCGGTGCGAGGATGTCGAAAGGCAGGTCATTCTTCTGTTCCGACGGGGTTCTCGCGTAGGTCTCGGTGTCAGGGGTCGCAGGAACCGCGAACTCGGTTTGAGCATAGGCGGTGGCCTGCTTCGCCGGCTGGAGATCCATCGTCTTCAGCAACTGGCCGGTCGCCGCCAGGAGGCGATACTCGGCGAAAAGCGAGGCGTAGGACGCCGTGTCCGCCAGCGTCGCGGTGTTGAACCTTGTGTTTTGCGCGTCAAGCACGTCGAGCAGGGATCGCTGCCCGACCTTGAACTGCTCGCGGTACGAAGCGACCAGCTTTTCATTGGCGGCGGCCTGTTGCTTCAGCGTCTTTGCCAGATCCGCCTGCCGGAAGCGGCGGTCCCACGATGTGCGCACGGCTTCCTCGATTTCGCGCAAGACCTGGTGCACCGCAAGCCGCTGCTCGCTGTTGCGGCGGATCTGCTCTTGTTCGTTGGCCTTGTCGATGCCGCCTCGATAGAGGTTCCAGCGCAGCACGAGCCGTGCCTGCAGATCGGATGCGTCGCCATTGTCGCCGTCGATGTCATATCCGCCCCTGGCGCGGCCTTCCGCGATGATTTCGGGACCGTACTTCGCCCGGGCGGCATCCACCTGGGCGGCGGAAGCATCCAGATCGCTGTTGGCCATGTGCACGCGCGGATTGTTGGCGCGCGCCAGGCCAAGCGCGTCGTCGAGCGATCTCGGCAGCGCGCTGGCGACAGACGCGGGCCGCGATGCGCTTGTCAGCGGTTTGCCCACGGTCTTGAAAAACCGGATCCTGGACGCTTCCAGCTCTTCGGAAGCTTCCTGCATGCGTGCCTTGGCCGCGAAGAGCCGTTCCTCGGCTTGCTGCCGGTCGGCCTCGTTCAGCCCGCCACCTTCGATGCCCGCGCGGATGTCGCTCAGGATAGCCTGGTGAAAGCCCAGGTTCTTCTTCGCCTCGGCGACGATCGAAGCCTGCAGCATGTATTCGAGATAATCCTGGACAACGGAGAGGCCAATGAATTCGGACCGCTCCAAGACACGGAAGGAAGCGCCATCAACCCGCGATGCCTGGCGGCTCAGCTCGGCCCGCCGTGCGCCATTGTCGTAAAGCTTCTGCGTGACGACAACATCGGCTTCCGCCGGATAGAGCGCGTCATCCTCAATGGACAGCGCGCGGCGCGATGAGTTGTCGAGACGGCGCACCCCTGCGGATGCCTCGATGTCGACGCTGGGCAGATAGAGCCCTTTCGCCTGACGCAATTCGAATTCGATTGCTTCGCGGTTTTCAATGGCCTGGCCGATTTCCGGATTGGACTCGACCGCAACAGCCATGGCTTCCTTAAGCGTAAGAGCATCGGCATTGCCGCAAGCCAGCATCGAAACTGTGATAAGAAGACCAAGGCGCTTGCCAATGGTCGCGAGACTTGTCGCCTTCATTTCCCCACCCAACTTTTACTCCGCGCTTTTCAAAGCGCTGACTAGCAAAGCCAACCCCTTGGCTCCGATTGATTATCCAACAGATTCACGAAATGCGTGAGTGTTTACTGATTTAGACCATGCTGAAGGTCGAATTTTGGCCATATGGTTGCAAAATGTAGCAAAAATATCACACATTCGCGACCCGCTGCGGTTGTAGTGAAGCACCCATCGGCGGACAAGGAAGTGACAAGAAAGCAAAGGCCGCGACTTGTGGACGGCAATGCTGGTCACAAACGGGCGACCGTCGTGGTTCGAGATGAGGGCCTGGAATATCCAGGCGCTGTGTTTTCGGGTGAGCTCCATCGGGTTTAGAGAACCGACGACAGTTGTCTTCCGCGCACGGATCGAAACTTCCTGGCGGTATAACGTAGGTGCCGTGGGGGCAGAATTTATACCTTCCAGAATCTTACTCATGCCCAACCCTCTACGCACTACATACCCCTGCGGCCAGGCAAGCGTTGCTGAGACAAAGCGCGACCGGCCACGCTCTTGCGACGCGCGACGATCCTCCGCGAAAGCGGAATCATTACTGCTGATGTGCGAGAAATTACTTTTTTGAGCCTACTGGACCGAAGCCTGTCCGGCATGTGAGTTGCCGCTCGGCATTCCATTTCGTCCGAAATCTTCGCCGTGCTCTTGATGTCACTAGCGTAAATTGCTCGCCAAAATTGCACACCCCAACATCGCAAAAATATACTCGGGGGAAAAAGAGTCAACTAAATTAGTAATTCTTTAACTTATGACCTCAGCGAGTGGTTAACCGTGCAAGTGATGTCGCCAGCGGTTGGCCCAAAACACGCGCGATAGGCAATCGAGAGGCCGAATAGAACTCCAAGTATTTTTCACTCTTTCAAGCAACATTGACGCTATAGCGAAAACGTCAACGTTCGCGTTCACGTGCGACACCCCAATCTTTTCACGGCTGCCCTTGCCGGATTCAGTGGATCGAGTCCCGCCAGGAACGATGCGGCGCCCGTGGCTGGACCAAGGCAATTTCGTTGCCATCGTCGCTGCGTCGCTCCAGGCCGGTTGACGCGCCGGGACAACGGCGGGTGTTATACGGAGCTGAGCCCAAGCGGAGTTGGAATGTGACCCTGACCAATCGAGACATCATCGAATTGACGGCATGGCGGCGCAAGCTGCACCAGCATCCGGAAATCTCGAATGAAGAGGAGAAGACCGCCAGGGAGGTTGTCGACTTCCTCGCCGACACAAGGCCCGACAAGGTGCTGACCGGATTGGGCGGACACGGCGTGGCGGCGGTCTATGAGAGCGGCAAGGCGGGGCCGACAGTGCTGTTCCGTTCGGAACTCGATGCGCTGCCTATCCACGAACTCTCTGGTGTGCCGCACTCCTCTCTGGTGTCGGGCAAGTCGCATATGTGCGGCCATGATGGGCACACCGCGATCCTGGCGGCACTTGGCCGCCAGCTTGGACGGGAACGGCCTGCCAGCGGCCGCGTCGTGCTGATGTTCCAGCCTGCCGAAGAAACCGGCAATGGCGCCGCCGGTGTCGTCGCCGATCCGCGCTTTGGCGAGATCGCGCCGGATTTCGCGTTCTCGCTGCACAATCTGCCGGGCGTGCCGTTTGGCGAAGTGCGGCTCAAGACCGGCGTGGTCAACTGTGCCTCGCGCGGCATGCGCATTACGCTCGAAGGCAAGACGGCGCATTCGTCGATGCCGGAGACCGGCGTGTCGCCCATGATGGCGATCAGCCAGTTGATGCCGGCATTGCCAACGCTCGGGCGCGGGACCTTCGCGGATGATGATTTCAGCATGCTTACCGTCACCCACGCCACGATGGGCGAAGCGGTGTTCGGCATTGCCCCTGGCGAGGCGCAAGTCTGGGCGACGCTGCGCACCCGGCGCGACGGCAATATGGCAAACCTGTGCGCGGCGGCGGAAGCGCTGGTCATCGAGATCGCGGGGCAGCACGGCCTTTCCGCCCGGTGGGACTATCACGAGATATTCGTTGCCAGCGTCAACGCACCGGACGCGGTGGAGAACCTGCGGCGCGCCCTCGACGAGGAAGGTGTCATGCAAGGTGAGGAAGGCCTGCCGATGCGTGCCTCGGAGGATTTCGGCATATTCGGCCACGGCGCGGTTTCGGCGATGTTCTTCCTCGGCGCGGGCGAACAGCACCCGGCGCTGCACAATCCGGACTATGATTTTCCAGATGACCTGATCCCGATCGGGTCGCGGATATTCATGCGCACGGCCCGCAATCTTCTGGGCTAAGCAGCGTCAGATTGTGTTGGTCACCTGCGTCAGCAGCCAGGCCGTGAAATCCTGCCGCAGCGGGTTTGTGCTCATGGCATCGGGCACGACGACATAGTAGCTGTTCTCGGTCCGCATCGGCAGGTCGAGCACAACGCGAAGCTCGCCGGAGCGCAATTCCTGTTCGATCAGGTAGCGCGGCAAAAGCGCATAACCCATGCCGGCGACGGCCGCCTCGATGATCATTGCGAATTGGTCGAAGCGGTGGCCCCGATATGCCGTTTCGCCTGGCAGCCCGGCCCATTCCAGCCATTGCGACCAGAGCCTTGGCCGCGTGGCGAGATGAAGCAACGGCTGGTGCAGCAGATCCGCAGGTGTCATCGCTTGCTTGGACATCAGCAAGGCGCCGCCGGCGACAGGAAGGATCGATTCACTGCAAAGGTAGGTGCAGGTCGCTCTCGCCCAGACCGGCTGGCCGTAGTGGATGGCGACTTCGAAGTTCTCTTCCTCGAAATCGAACGGCGCCGAGCGCGAGCCGACATTGAGAACAACGCCGGGGTGCTGACGCAGGAAATCGGGCAGGCGCGGGCTGAGCCAGCGGCTGCCGAACGTCGGCAAGGTGGCAACGCTCAGGCTTGATCTGGCGTCGGCTGACGACATGGCCCGCAACATCGTCTCTTCGGCTTGCTGCAGCAGCTTTCGTGCCTCGGGCAGAAAGCGCTGGCCGTCCTCGGAAAGCACCACGCGCTGCCTGACACGCTCGAACAGCAATGTGCCGAGATGGCCTTCAAGGTCCTTGACCTGACGGCTGACGGCACTCTGGGTCAGGTTGAGCTCCCTGGCCGCGTGCGTGAAGCTCGCATGTCTTGCCGCGCATTCGAACGCCTGGATGGCGATCAGGTCGGGCATCAATTTTCTGCTCAATATCATGCGTAACTCGCATCAAGTCAGTCGAAATCGTTGCAATCCATAAGGCCAACTAATTGATATCACCCTTTTCAGGAATGATCTCTCTGTTTTTGAGAAGCGAGACAGCACCGTGCGAGACGCCGCGTTTGTAAGCTCCGATGATATCCGTGCCGCGTTTTCGGCGGCGATGTCGGCCATGTACAGGGCCGAGGTGCCGGCTTACGGCACGCTGATGGAACTGGTGGCCGAGGCGAATGCCAGCCTGCTGACGACTGACAAAGGGCTGCGCAAAAGCCTCGAGGACACGGATACGCTGGAGCGCGTTTCGCAGGAGCGGCATGGCGCCATCCGCCTGGGAACGCCAGCCGAACTGGCGATGATGCGGCGCGTGTTCGCGGTGATGGGCATGTTTCCGGTCGGCTATTATGATCTCAGCACGGCCGGCGTGCCGGTCCATGCGACAGCGTTCCGTCCGGTCGGCGCCGAGGCGCTCAGCCGCAATCCGTTTCGCGTCTTCACTTCGTTGCTGCGGATCGACCTGATCGCGGACGAGGGCTTGCGGGCGGAAGCGCAGCGGATCCTCGCGGAGCGGAGAATATTCACGGACAACGCGGCGAGGCTGACCGATCTCGCCGAAAAGCAGGGCGGGTTGCATCGCGAAGATGCGGACCGGTTTGTCGCCGAGATTCTTGAGACTTTCCGCTGGCATGATCGGGCCTGCGTCAGCGTCGAGATGTACCACCGGCTGCACCAGGCGCATCGGCTGGTCGCCGATGTGGTCTCCTTCAGGGGGCCGCATATCAATCATTTGACGCCACGCACGCTGGACATCGATGCGGTGCAGCTTGGCATGCCGGCGCACGGCATCCTGCCCAAGGCGGTGGTCGAAGGGCCGCCTTCGCGCCATTGTCCGATCCTGCTGCGGCAGACATCATTCAAGGCGCTGGACGAGCCGGTGTCGTTCAAGTCAGGTGAGGGCTGGACCGAAGGCTCGCACACGGCGCGTTTCGGCGAGATCGAGCAGCGCGGCATCGCACTCACACCCAAGGGCAGGGCGCTCTATGACAGGCTGCTGGAGGCCACCCGCGCCATTGTCCGGCCGGCCGCTGACGGGTCGAATGCGGCTGAGTATGTCGCGGCCTTGTCGAGGACGTTCGAAGCGTTCCCCGACACGTGGGAAGGCATCCGTGCGGCCGGGCTCGGTTACTTCACCTATTCGCTGACCGAGCGCGGCCAGAAGGCCAACGGCATTCATCATGACGATATCGATCAGCTGGTGGCGCAGGGCTACGTCCGTTTCGATCCGATCGTCTATGAGGATTTCCTGCCGGTCAGCGCCGCCGGCATCTTCCAGTCCAATCTCGGCGACGAGGCCGGGCAGGATTTTGTCGCCAGCCCCAATCAGCAGCGTTTCGAAACCGCCCTTGGCGCCAGTGTCCTTGATGAGTTCGAGCACTATGCGGCGATCGAACAGGCGTCGATCGAGAATTGTCTGCGTGCGCTGCGCGGCCTGCAGGCGGCGGAGTAGGCAGCCGGCATGGTCAGCGAGCGGCACAAGGTGGCATTGGCGGAAATCCTCGGCGCGCAAGGCGTCGTTGGGGATAGCTCCGGCATGGCCGCCTATGAGAGCGGCGCCCGCTACGACCAGGGCCGTGCCGCGCTCGTGCTGCGCCCGCGCGACACGGCGGCGGTGTCGGCCTGCGTCGCCTATTGCGTTCGCGAAGGCATTTCCCTTGTCCCGCAATCGGGCAATACCGGGCTGGTCTCAGGCTCGACGCCCGATGCCAGCGGAACGCAGGCCGTGCTCAGCCTCGACCGCATGACGCGGATTTTCGATCTCGACATCGACAACCGCTCGCTCCATGTCGATGCCGGCATCCGGCTGTCCGACATCAACGGGCGGCTTGAGCAGAGCGGGCTTTTCTTTCCGGTCGACCTCGGCGCCGATCCGCGCATCGGCGGCATGCTGGCGACCAACACTGGCGGCTCGCGCTTCCTGAGATATGGCGATGTGCGCAAAAACACACTTGGCGTGAAGGTCGTTCTGGCCGACGAGGCCGGCACGGTCGTCGATCTGATGTCGGGGCTGCGCAAGAACAACACCGGCGTCGATTGGAAGCAGCTTTTCGTCGGAACGTCCGGCACCTTCGGCATTGTCACCGAATGCGTGCTCAATCTCGAGCGCCTGCCAAGGCAGGTCTCGACGGCCTATCTGGTACCGCGAACCGCCGCCGCCGTCATGCCGTTGCTGCGCATGATGGAGGAGCGGCTTGGTTCGTATCTATCGGCATTCGAAGGCATGTCGAGAAATGCGATCGGTGCTGCGCTCGCCCATGTTCCGGCGCTGCGCAATCCGTTCCAGAACGGCGATGTCCCCGACTATGTCATCCTTGCCGAAATCTCACGCAGCTGGGCGGCGCGCGCGGACGAGCAGCCGCTGGATGCGGTGCTCGAAACGGTGCTGGCCGGGATCTGGGAAGAGGACGGCGCGCCGCTCGCCGATGCCTTTGTCGGGCCGGCGCATGAAATGTGGGCGCTGCGTCACGCCCTGTCGGAAGGCGTCAAGCACGCGGGCCGGCTGGTGGCTTTCGACCTGTCGTTTCGCCGAGCCGACGTTCTGGCGTTCTGCGACTGGATGAAGGCCGAGTTACCCAGGGAATTCGCCGGTGTCGACATTTTCGACTTCGGCCATATCGGCGATGGCGGCGTGCATTTCAATCTGGTGGCCGGCAATGCAAGTCAGGTCGATGCCGCCTTCGAACAGCGGCTGCGCGACTGGGTCTACTCGGTCGCTGTCGACCGGTTCGGCGGCAGCTTCAGCGCCGAGCACGGCATCGGCCGCAAGAACCAGGCCTATTACGATCGTTACACCCAGCAAAAGAACAAGGACCTTGCCGCGGGCCTGAAGCGACTGACGTCGCCAGGCAGCCTCGGCTCGGTGTGTTTTGGATAATCAGAAACAGGAGTTCGTCGCATGAACATTGCAGTCAAGTCAGTGGATGTTGCCAAGGAAACATCCGAGCTTTTGGCGAAACTTGGCGTTGCCAGGGATGCGCTTGTCGGTGGTGACCTGATCGTGCGGAGCCCGGTGACGGGCGAGCGGATCGCGGCGCTGAAGACGATCACGCCGGCGGATGCCGCCAAGGTCATCGATGCCGCGCACAAGGCGTTCCAGTCGTGGCGGCTGGTGCCAGGTCCGCGACGCGGCGAACTGGTGCGGCTGCTGGGCGAGGAACTGCGCGCCCACAAGAGCGAGCTTGGCCGCCTTGTGTCGATCGAGGTCGGCAAGATCCCCTCCGAAGGTCTTGGCGAAGTGCAGGAGATGATCGACATCTGCGATTTCGCCGTCGGTCTGTCGCGCCAGCTCTATGGCCTGACCATCGCCACCGAGCGTCCTGGTCACCGCATGATGGAAACCTGGCATCCGCTCGGCGTCGTCGGCGTCATCTCGGCCTTCAACTTCCCGGTCGCGGTGTGGTCTTGGAATGCAGCGCTGGCGCTGGTCTGCGGCGACGCCGTGGTGTGGAAGCCATCGGAGAAGACACCGCTGACCGCACTTGCCTGCGAGGCGATCTTTGCCCGCGCCGTCAAGCGCTTCGGCGCGGATGCGCCGCAGGGACTGGCGCCGGTGCTGATTGGCGACCGCGCCGTTGGCGAGATCCTGGTCGACCATCCGAAGGTGCCGCTGGTCTCGGCGACCGGCTCGACGCGCATGGGCAGGGATGTCGGCCCGCGCCTGGCCAAGCGCTTTGCCCGCGCGGTGCTGGAACTTGGCGGCAACAATGCCGGCATTGTCTGCCCCAGCGCCGATCTCGACATGGCGTTGCGCGCCATTGCCTTCGGCGCCATGGGCACGGCTGGCCAGCGCTGCACGACGCTGCGGCGGCTGTTTGTGCATGACAGCGTCTATGACCAGCTCGTTCCCCGCCTGAAGAAGGCCTATGAGAGCGTCTCGGTCGGCAATCCGCTGGAGACGTCGTCGCTGGTCGGGCCGCTGATCGACAAGGCCGCGCATGACGCCATGCAGAAGGCGCTGAGCGAAGCCACCGCCCATGGCGGCAAGGTGACCGGCGGCACGCGGGTCGAGAACGGCCATCCCGATGCCTATTACGTGCATCCGGCCCTTGTCGAAATGCAAAGCCAAGTCTCGCCGGTGACGGAAGAGACCTTCGCGCCGATCCTCTATGTGATGAAATATTCCGATTTCGACGCCGTGCTCGACGAGCACAATGCGGTTGGCGCTGGCCTGTCGTCGTCGATCTTCACGCGCGACCTGCAGGAATCGGAGCGCTTCCTTGGTGTCGATGGTTCGGACTGCGGCATTGCCAATGTCAACATCGGCACGTCGGGCGCGGAAATCGGCGGTGCGTTCGGCGGCGAGAAGGAGACCGGCGGCGGCCGTGAAAGCGGTTCGGATGCGTGGAAGGCCTATATGCGCCGCGCCACCAACACGGTGAACTACTCCAAGGCGCTGCCGCTCGCCCAGGGCGTCTCCTTCGATATCGAGTGAGGAACAGGCCCATGACCGTCAACACGAGGATCGACGAAGCCGGTTTCGTGCCGGCATCGCGCATCTCCACCATCGGGGTTTCGCAAATCCTGAAGATCGGCGCCCGCGCGCAGGCGATGAAACGCGCCGGCGCGCCGATGATCATCCTGGGCGCGGGCGAGCCGGATTTCGACACGCCCGACAATGTGAAGCAGGCTGCCTGCCGGGCCATCGAACGCGGTGACACCAAATACACCGCGCTCGACGGCACCCCGGAACTCAAGCAGGCGATCCGCGAGAAGTTCCTGCGCGAGAACGGCATTGACTACGCGGCCGATGAAATCACGGTGGCGGTCGGCGGCAAGCAGGTTCTGTTCAATGCGATGATGGCGACGCTGAACAGCGGCGACGAGGTCCTCATCCCGACGCCGGCATGGACGTCCTATCTGGATATCGTCGCCATCGCCGAGGGCAAGCCGATCTGTGTTCCCTGCAGCGCCGAGGCCGGGTTCAAGCTTACAGCGGAGCAGCTTGAAGCCGCGATCACGCCGAGGACGAAGTGGCTGATCCTGAACTCGCCCTCCAATCCATCAGGAGCGGCTTATAGCGAGGCCGACTATCGCGCGCTGATCGATGTCCTGTTGCGGCATCCGCATGTCCGGCTGCTGGTCGACGACATGTATGAGCACATCGTCTATGACGATTTCCGCTTCACCACGCCGGTGGCGCTGGAACCGCGCCTGAGGGCGCGGACGCTTACCGTCAACGGCGTCTCGAAAGCCTATGCGATGACCGGTTGGCGCATCGGCTATGCCGGTGGTTCGCGCGAACTGATCAAGGCGATGGCGGTCGTGCAGAGCCAGTCGAGCTCCTGCCCGTCATCGGTCAGCCAGGCCGCCGCGCTCGAGGCGCTTTCGGGGCCTCAGGATTTCCTGAAGGCGAGGACGGAAAGTTTTCGCCATCGCCGCGATCTCGTTGTCGCCGGCCTGAACGCCATCGACGGCATTGACTGCCGCGTCCCGGAAGGCGCTTTCTACACGTTCGCGGGCTGCGCCGGCCTGATCGGCAAGGCGACTCCGGCCGGCAAACGGATCGAGACCGACGCCGATTTTTGCGACTACCTGCTTGAGGACGCCCATGTCGCGGTTGTGCCGGGCGCGGCTTTTGGCCTGTCTCCGTTCTTCCGGATTTCCTACGCGACGTCGGAAGCGGAACTGAAGCAAGCCATGCAGCGCATTGCCGCCGCCTGTGCGAAGCTCGTCTAGCCAGTGCTGCTTGGGAACAGGATTGACCGATGTTGAATGACCGCCGCTCGCACGGCCTTTGGGAAGCGACCGCGCCGCAGGCGCCAGTCACGACCACGCTCGGTGGATCGCTATCCGCCGATGTGGTTGTCGTCGGCGGCGGCTATACCGGCATGTCCTGCGCCCTGCATCTGGCCGAAGCCGGGCGGCGGGTGGTCTTGCTGGAGGGCCGCGAGATCGGCTTCGGCGGCGCCGGCCGCAATGTCGGATTGATCAATGCCGGCCTGTGGCTGATGCCGGACGACATGATCACCACGCTTGGCCCTGTGCATGGCGAGCGGCTGCTCGGGCTGCTCGGCGACGGGCCGTCGCTGGTGATGGAACTGATCGACAGGCATGGCATCGACTGCGAGTTGCAGCGAAACGGTACGCTCCACTGCGCTGTCGGTCCGGAGGGGCTTAAGGAAATCAAGGAGCGTGAGGCGCAATGGCAAAGGCGCGCCGCGCCTGTGCAAGCCCTCGACGCGCTGGAAACCGAAAGATTGCTGGGCACGTCCGCCTATGCCGGCGCCTTGCTCGATCGGCGCGCCGGCACATTGCAGCCGCTCGCCTATGCGCGCGGCCTGGCGCATGCCTGTGTGCGTGCCGGCGTGACGATCCACACGTCGAGCCCGGTTGTCGAGACCAGCAAGAAGGGCGACCGCTGGGTGGTCAGGTCAGCGGATGGAACCGTCGATGCCGAGTGGGTGGTGGTGGCCACGGATGCATACGGTACCGGGCCTTGGCAGAGCACGCGCGCGGAGCAGGTGCATCTGCCCTATTTCAATCTGGCCACGCAGCCGCTCAGTGCCGATCTGCTGCGAACCATCCTGCCCGAACATCAGGGCGCGTGGGACACGCGAACGATCCTGTCGTCATTCCGCCTGGACCGATCCGGGCGGCTGGTTTTCGGCAGCGTCGGCGCACTGCGCAATTCCGGCACGTCCATTCACAAGGCGTGGGCACGGCGGGCGCTGGCGCGGCTTTACCCGCAATTGCGCGATGTCGCCTTCGAGCATGAGTGGTACGGGCAGATCGGCATGACCAGCGATGCGCTGCCGCGCTTCCACACGTTCGACAGGAACGTTGTCGGCTTCTCCGGCTATAACGGGCGCGGCATCTCGCCCGGCACCGTGTTCGGCCGCGAGCTCGCCTTGCTGATCCTTGGCGAGAAAAGCGTGGCGGACCTGCCGCTGCCCCGGACCGAGGTTCAGGAGCCGTGGTTCAGGCATTCCAGGGAAATCTACTACGAGGCCGGGGCGCAGGCCGCCCATCTGGCCTCGGACAGGTTCTGAAGCACCGGCGGGCTCAGTGCGGCGTTTGATCAATCGTTGCGGACGGTGGTTCGCAGGCTGATCTCCTTCATCGCCATGAAGAAGAGCATGGCGAGCAGCGCGAGCGCGGCCGCGACGAGGAAGATGTGGCGAAAGGCGACGGCTGTCGCGAGGTCGATGGCGCCTGCGCCGTCCCTCAATCCCGGCAAGCCGCTCATCAAGGCCACAGCGCCGATCGCCGCGACACCAATGGCGGAGCCGAGATTGCGCATGAAGGTCAATGTCGCCGTGGCAATGCCGAGGTTGCGGTATTCGACGGCGTTCTGCACGGAGACGGTGCCGATCGGAAACATCGCGCCAAAGCCGGCGCCGGCGACAAACAGCAGCACTTCCACCAGAATGAGCGAGGATGTGTCGGCCAGCATGCCAAGCATCGTCAGGCAGATCGCTGCAAGCGCCATGCCGCCAACGGCCATGAACTTGTAACGCGGCAGGCGTGAGACGAGTTTGCCGGATATCGCGGCACCGAGTGTCGTGCCGATGGTGTCGAAAGCTTCGCGCGCGATCTCGTCGAAAGCTCCGGTGTGCTTTTGTTGCCCGCAAGCATGTACCGCTCCGAACTCAACCCCACGCTCGACAATCGATTTCGGATTGGTTTTGGCCGTGCCGGGATTGAAGAGGGGATCGGAGCCATGCGGGCCTATCTTCACAAGAACGCGGCGTCAGGTCGCCGTTCCAACCGGCGCGGCCATTTCCAGCCCGTCCACGGCAATGTCGTCGAATGACGCGTAATTCATGTTGTAGAGCTTGGCGTAGAGACCGTTCCTGGCCATCAGCTGATCGTGGTTGCCGGTTTCGACGATCTCGCCATTCTGCAGAACGATGATGCGGTCGGCGCCGCGGATGGTGGCCAGCCGGTGGGCGATGACGAGACCGGTGCGGCCTTCCAGCAATTTTACCAGCGCTTTCTGGATCAGCATCTCGGTGTAGGAATCGATGCTGGCGGTGGCTTCGTCGAGCACCAGGATCTTGGCGTCGGCGACCAGCGCGCGGGCAAAGCTGATCAGCTGGCGCTGGCCGAGCGAGAGGTTGCCGCCGCGCTGTTCGAGCTCGGTGTCGTAACCATTGGGGAGTTGTTCGATGAAGTCGTGCGCGCCAACAGCCTGGGCCGCGCGCACCACCTCGTCGCGGGTGGCCGCCGTCTTGTGGTAGCGGATGTTCTCCAGAACCGTGCCGGAAAACAGAAAGGGTTCCTGCAGTACCATCGCCACCTGGTCGCCGAGCGAATCCTGCTTGAGGTCGCGCACGTCATGGCCGCCGACCAGCACTTGCCCGCTCCAGACATCGTAGAAGCGGTGCGCCAGCGCCATCGAGCTCGATTTGCCCGATCCGGTCGGGCCTACCAGCGCGACAGTCTCGCCCGGATTGACGCGGAAGCTGATGTTTTTCAGCACCGGCAGGTTTTTCCTGTAGCCGAAGGTGACGTTCCTGAACTCGACCGAACCGTCCATGTCGCGTGACAGCGCGATGGCGCCTGGCTTGTCCTTCACATCCACCGGCACATCGAGCACTTCGGAGATGCGCTGGCCGGACGCCATGGCGCGCTGCATCACGCTGTACTGCATGGTGAGCGAACGGATCGGGTCGAAGAAGCGCTGGATGTAGAACAGGAAGGCCACCATGATGCCAATGTCGAGGCTGTGAGAGAGCACCATCGAGCCGCCGACAACGATGACCGTGGCCATGGCGATGCCGGTCAGCGTGTCGACGATCGGCACCATCACCTGCGCGTATCTGGCCGATCTCAGATGCGCCTTGAGATTGCTCAGCACCTTTTCGTCATAGAGCTCGAAATTGACGTGCTGGCGCTCCAGGCTCTGCACCGTGCGGACGCCGTGAATGCCTTCGGCCAGCGCGCCGTTGGCGATGGAATTGGTTTCATGCGCGGCCATGAAGGCGACCTTGGCGCGCGGCAGCCAGAACAGGCGCACGATAAACAGCGCCGGCATGGTCGCCAGCGTCAGCAGCGCTAGCCGTGGATCGAGCCACAGCAGCACGCTGACGATGCCGAACAAGAGCACGATGTCGCCGACCGACATCACGGACGTTTCGAGGAACTCCTGCATAGAGTTGACGTCACCTTGCAGGCGCGACATCAGCCGGCCGACTTCGGTCTTGTCCATAAAGCTCAACGATACGCGCTGAAGATGGTTGAACATGGCGCGGCGCAGGTCCGACAGCACGTTCTCGGCCACCTTGCCGACAACACTTTCCTGCACATGGCTGGCGGCATAGTTGATGAGAATGGTCACCGCGAAGGCGGCGACCGCCCAGACCAGCACCGATTGGTCGAAGCGGCCCGCCATCATGCCGTGGTCGATGGCGTAGCGGATGATCAGCGGGATCGCCAGCTGCGTCAGGGTGAACACCAGGACGGCGGCAACCGAGATGAATATCCTCGCGCGGTACGGGTTCACGTAGCTCCAGATGCGCCGCACGATGCGCGGGTCGTAGACCTTGCCGAAGACCTCTTCCTCGTCGCGGTGCGAACCGACGACGGCCTTGATCGGCCGGGCGCCGGTGCTTTCATTGTCATCGTCGTCTTCGTTTTGGGGCGCCATCATGCCGCTCCTTCATCAGGCCGAAGCTGCAGGTCGTAGAGCGCGCGATAGCGGCCACCAAGCGCCAGCAATTGTTCATGCGTGCCGCGCTCGACGATCTGTCCGTTCTCGACGAACAGGATCTGGTCGGCATGCATCAACGAGCTCAGCCGGTGCGAAATGATCAGCGTGACGCGATCGGCGGCGAAGCGTTTCATCGCGGTGCGGATGCGCTGCTCGGTTCCGGCATCGATGGCCGCCGTGGAATCGTCGAAGATCAGAATGGATGGCCGCAGCATCAGGCTGCGGGCGATCGACAGCCGTTGCCGCTGGCCGCCGGACAGCGACGCGCCGCGCTCGCCGACCACCGTCGTGTAGCCCGAGGGAAGGCCGATGATGTAGTTGTGCAACTGTGCGAATTCGGCGGCGCGCTCGATGCGGGTCTCGCGCGCCCAGGGATTGCCATAGGCGATATTGTTCTCGATCGAGGTGGTGAACAGGAACGAGTCCTGCTGCACGACGCCGACCGCCTTGCGCAGCGATTGCAGCGTGACATCGCGGATGTCCTGTCCATCGATGGTGATGGCGCCGCTGCCGACATCGTAGAAGCGTGGCACCAGATGGGCGATGGTCGACTTGCCGCTGCCGGGAGGACCGACAATGCCAAGGGTCTCGCCGGGCCTCGCCTCGAAGGAAATCCCAGACAGCGTCTGGCGCTCGCCGGCCCCTTCATAGCGGAAGCCGACATTGTCGAAGCGCAGCACGCCGTCTGTGATGGTCAGGTCCCTGGCGCCTGGCGCATCCTTGATGTCGAGTTCCTGGTCGAGCAGGTCGAACAGCCGCGTGCCGCAGGTCGAGGCGCGCGCGAAGGAATTCACCATCAGGCCGAGCTGGCGCACCGGCATCTGCAGGATGGTCATGAAGGTGAGGAACTGCGTCAGCGTGCCGACGCTGATCTCGCCATCGATCACCTTCTGGCCGCCGAACCAGAGGACCAGGCCCATGGCGGCGAGGAAGGAGAAATTCATCGCGCTGGTGTTGGCGACGCGGATGTCGACGCGCTCGTTGGCGAGTTCAAGCGCGCTGCGCTTGGCGCGGTCGAATTTTTCCAGCTCATGGTTCTGGGCGGCGAAGGCGCGTACGACACGGATGCCGCCAAGGTTCTCGTCCATCACCCGGCTCAGCACAGAGAGCCGCTCCTGCAGGGTCAGCCAGGTGCTGCGCAAGGCGAGCTGGGTGACCGAGGACCGCCAGGCGACGAAGGGCACGAAGCTCAGGCTGAGCAGCCCAAGCACGAGGTCGGTGCTGATCAGCAGGTAGGCGCCGACGCCGATCAGCACACTGAGAAGGACAACGCGCACGAGGCCGGTGGAAAAGAACATGCGCACGCCGTCGAGGTCGAGCAGGCCGAGCGTGATCAGATCGCCGGTATGGACACGGTCGTGGAAGGAAAAGCTCAGGCGCTGGATTTTTTCGTAGAAGGCCAGCCGCAGTTCATAGCCGGTCTGATGGCCGACGGCCTCGCCGTAATAGTTCTGCGACATGGTGAAAAGGCCGCGCAGGATGCTGATGACCAGCAAGGTGAGTGCTGTGTTCCACAGCGCGTGCTGCGCCGCGGCACTGGCCCCGGCGGCGATGACGCCCTGCGCCTGATCTATGGCGCGCCCCAGCAGGCGCGGGATGAAAAGCTGCAGCGTCGCGGCGATGAAGGTGGAGATGATGGTAATCGCGACCTGCCAGGGATGGCGCAAGGTCATGCGGGTGATGCGCAAGAGAGTGCTAAGGCCTTTGCCCCAGGACGCCTCGGCGACATGGGAAAAGGACTTGCCGCGCTTTTGGGCGCTGCTGGGTGCATCCATATTCAAGGACAATATCCAGACTATTCCAGGAACCAGCCTGGGAAGGCAGACTCAGTTTGAGCATAGGGTGTGGCGCCATTTAGGCGCGTGCGCGCTGATGGTTCAAGAGCCAATGCAGATCGTGCACTGTACCTGAGGTTGTGGTGACCGATCGAGGCATGGAATACCGGCGCTCCGTCGGCGACTCGCTGGAAGATGAGCGGTTCCCAAATTCGAGGATCCATGACAGGCGGCCAGTCATGCAGCGGATTGTCATTCTTGGAAATGTCGGCAGCGGCAAGTCGACACTCGCGCGGGAACTGGGTGCCCGGCTGCGTTTGGCGGTCGTCCATCTCGACAGGCTTTTCTGGGGACCGGACTGGAGCAAACCCGAGAACGAGGTTTTTCGGGCTCGGGTCAGCGAAGCCATTTCCGGCGAGCGCTGGGTCTGCGAGGGAAATTACTACCGGCAGAGTTTTGATCTGAGGCTGCCGCGTGCCGATCTGGTGATCTGGCTGGACACGCCGCGCACCACCTGTCTGAAGCGGGTTGTGCTGCGCACTGCCTTGAACCGCCCCCGGCCGGATCTGCCAGCCGGATGTGTCGAGCGGCCGGACGCGGATTTTCTGTCGTTCCTGCGCTATGTCTGGACTTTCGACCGGGACAGCCGGCCGCATATCGAAGCGGAGCGGCTGGCGAAGGGACCGTTGGTGCCGGTCGTGCACCTGCGCGGCGCCGGCCAGATTTCCGGGTTCGTGAACTCGCTCGCCCTCGCGGAGCCGCGGGCGTTCCGACTTTCCTGAAGGGTCGGCCGGGCCGGTTGCGTCGCGTCTATCGTGGCGGGTCGCGCCAGCCCTGGTCGGGGCCAAGCTGGCAATCGGCGATG
The DNA here is from genome assembly GCF_015500075.1 of Mesorhizobium sp. INR15. Taxonomy (NCBI): domain Bacteria; kingdom Pseudomonadati; phylum Pseudomonadota; class Alphaproteobacteria; order Hyphomicrobiales; family Phyllobacteriaceae; genus Mesorhizobium; species Mesorhizobium sp. INR15. The sequence goes on from NZ_CP045496.1 coordinate 2,970,515, forward strand.
CCGCGCTCCCAACGATCAGACCATCTTGCGCCGACATCGAACGAGCGCCGGGTCAAATGGCTTGCACGTCGCCACAGCCACGCATCCAAGAAGGTGAGCCACAGGCGCCGGCTGGTGTGCCCCGGCCGAGCGGGCAACGGCCCGATGCCGGCTTTCGTCTTGGGGCATTCCTCGCCCTGGTCCGTCAGCGAATGGGCCATCACGGACCCACCGTTTGACCTGGTTCGTCGAAGGACACCGCCAGCGGCAGGGCGCGCGGCACCTTGCGCACACGCAGCAATGCCAGTCCCATCTCGGCCAGGGCGAAGATCAGCACCGCACCGAGGAACCCGGCAATGCCGACCTTGACGATCAGCCATCCGCCCAGCATGGGAAATCCAAAGATCCCCAGAAAATAGGCGATGGCAAACCAGGTCAGTGCGGCGCTGCGCTGCTCAGGAGGGCCATCGTTGACCGCCTGTGTCTGGATGACCGAATAGACCAGGCCGTAGCCGAGGCCGAGCAGGACAGCGCTGGCGATCTGGACCAGCACGCCATAGCGAAGCGCGAAGGCCACCACCACGCCAAGGATCATCAGTGACAGGAGCACGAGCGCGGCACGGTCGCCATTGGCCCGGCTGACGATCGGGGCCAGCACGAAGCGCGATGCCACCACTGTCATGGCATAGGCGGCGAAGAAAGTGCTCGCCTGCAGGCCGGTGCCACGCACCAGGGATGTCTGGAACGTCAGAACGCCGCTGAACACGCAGGCGCCGAGGCCGACCATAAGGATCGGATAGATGGCTCTCGTCTTGGCGATGCCAGGCAGTTTGCGCACCCAGCCATTGCTTGCTTGTGTCGTGGCGGCAGGCCTCGGCGACAGGGCTTCGAAGACCCACAAGAGCAGCGCTGCAAGAACACAGGCCGCCGCCACGAGGCAGAAGGCCATCGAGGTGGACAGGCCGAGGCCTCCCGTCAGCGCGCCCGCGACGACAGGGCTGGCGCCGATGCCGGCCATCAGGAACGCGCCGAAGCGGGTGAACCAGAAACCGCGCTCGCGGTCGGTGACGCGCTCCGACAATGCCATTGGCGCGGCAAGATAGAACACACCCCAACCGATGCCGATGAGAAAGCCGACAGCTCCGATCAGCGGCGAAAGGGTCTGCAACGCGGCAAGCGCGAGATAGCCGGCGCAGACGGACAGCGCACCCAGTGCCGCCATCCGGGCCGCACCGAAGCGGCCAGCGAACCAGCCGACCAAGGGAACGCCAACCAGCGTGCCAACCATGGCGCCGGCAAGCGTGACGCCAGTCTCGATCTCGCTGCCGCCAAGCGACCGGAAATGCTCGGTCAGAAGGAAGGTCGCGCCGTAGCCGGCCGCCGTCAGGAAGCTGCCGACAAACAGGCAATAGGCATGGGATGCGCGCATGATGTTTTGACTCTTGTTACAATTGGCCTGCATATTCCGCCAATAATGCTCAAATGACAGGTCCACTTGGATTTGGCCGCAAGAACCACTTGGTGAGGGGCAATCGTGACATCAGCTGATACCCGCCGGCGCGAAGGCACCGCGCATCTGGTTGACATCGAGGTCGACAGGGCCTCGCATGTGCCGCTTGCGCGGCAGCTTTACCTCGCCCTGCGCGAGGGGATCGTCGCCGGCCGCATGCCGCCGGGCGAGCGCCTTCCGTCGACGCGGGCGGCATCGCGCCTCTGGGGCGTGTCGCGCGGCCTGGTCACCGAAGCTTACGAGACGCTGCTGAGCGAAGGCTATGCAATCGGCCGCGTCGGCTCCGGCACCTATGTCTCAACCGATGTGCCGGAGCGCGCCGCGCGTCCTGGCGGGGCGGGGTGGGTCGCGCCGGAGCACGGCCGCCTGATCTCGCGCGCCGCCCGCGCGGTCGCGACGCCGGTCCCGCAGCTCGCCGATCCACCCCTGGGAATACCCTTCATCATGGGCCGGACGCCGCCGGATGCAAAGACACGCGGTGTCCTGACCCGCATTGCCCATCGCCATCTCGGCGCCCTGTCGGATCATTACCGCGATCCACAGGGGGAGGAGGTGCTGCGGGAAGCCGTGGCCGCCTATCTTCTGGCGGCGCGTGGCGTGCGCTGTCTACCCAGCCAGATCTTCATCACGGCCGGGTCGCAACAGGCGATCGACCTGGCGATCCGCACCTTGATCGATCCCGGCGATGTCGTGGCGGTCGAAAATCCTTGCTATCCGCCAGCACGGCTTGCCCTGACTGTTCATGGCGCCAGGCTGGCGGCTGTGCCGGTCGATGGCGACGGCCTTGATGTCACCGCGCTTGCCGCGCTCGCCGCTGCGCCACGGGCAATCTATGTGACGCCATCGCACCAGTATCCGACCGGCACGGTTCTCTCGATGGCGCGCCGCCTGGCATTGCTCGATTGGGCGGCGGCCACCGGAGCCTGGGTCATCGAGGACGATTACGACAGCGAGTTCCGCTATGACGATCGTCCGCTGGCGGCCCTGCAGGGCGTTGATGAGCATCATTGCGTCATCTATGCCGGCACGTTCAGCAAGGCGCTGCTGCCGGGTCTGCGCCTCGGCTATCTCGTGGTGCCGGAGGATCTGGTGCCCGCGTTTCGGGTGATGCGGGCACTGCTCGACCGGTTCCCGGCACCGTTCCAGCAACTGGTCGTCGCCGACTTTTTGGCCGAGGGTCATTTCTCCAGCCATCTGCGGCGGCTGCGCGAGGCTTATCGCGCGTCGCGTGACGTGCTGGTGTCATTGCTGCATGCGCGTCTGGCCGATCACCTGCGGGTGGATTCCCCGCATCAGGGCGTCCATCTCCTGGCGCGGCTTGGCGCGGGGCGCAACGATGTCACGCTGGCCAAGGCAGCGCGCCGGCATGGGGTCGCGGTCCTGCCGGTTTCGCCGATGCACGTGGCGCCCATGCCGCTGCACGGTTTCCTGTTCGGCTTCTCGGGTCTGACCCATGCCGAGGCTGATCTCGGCACGGCGGGGCTGGCGGCAATGTTCGCGGCTTTCAAGCCGGGATAGTCGCCGGAGCCAGAACCGCGGGTTCACCGGATCACCTCTCCAGCAGCACTCTAGAACACGTCGATCGTCGGAAAATTGGGTCTGGCCGTCAGGCAATCCCAGAGATAGACCGCCAGGCCAATGTCGCCGGTCCACAGGCTGTAGCGGCCACGGCCTACATGCTTGCGTGTTTCGTCGCATTGCTCGATCGCTGTCATGGCGAAACCGCGCGCCCGGTCGAGCCAGATCCTGTCGCCGGTGCGCGCATGTATTTTCAGCAGCGCATAGCCGTTGCCGCCTGTGCCGTGGCAAAGATTCGAGCCCTTGGCCAGAGGTCCGGCTTCCCAGGTGAAAGCCGCGCCCTTGCGCAAGATGTCCTCGAATTCGGGCGTGGTGAAAGGCGCCGAGGCAAAACTGGTCACCATGCCGGCGGCGCCATGGCAATGCTGGCACATTTTCGGCGCCTCCTCCTCCTTCGCGCGGGCAGCCCAATTGGCACCCATCGGCGACTGCCAGGCAGTCGCGACCAGGACGCGGCAGATGGCGTCCTGAACCCGCATCTGCTGTTGCGGATCGAGCCAGGACCAGCCGGCCAGCAATGGGATCATGTTGCCGGCGAAGCCGTGCACCGGGCCGAGCCATGGCAGCTTGCGGCCATAGAGCGCCTGGATCCACAACGGCCCGTCATCGCTGTCGCGCAAATCCTTCAGCAGCCGCGCCGCCTGAAGCTGGAAAAGGTCACGCCATCTCGGGGACGGCTCCAGCCCGGCCATATGCACGCAGGCCAGCATCGACCCGGCCATGCCCCACATGAACTCACGGATGGGAAGCTTGTTGTTGGCCTGGGCGCGTTGATGGACATGGTCAGCATACTCGGCCGTCGGGTCGAGCCGCATCGCCAGCAGTGCCGTTCCCATATCGCCGAAATGAAACGAACCGTGCCTCCGGTACATCCGCCTGGCGAACTCCTTGCGGTTCGCGGCAACCAGATGCGGCAGATTGCCTCTAAAATCGAAAGCGCGTGTCGTTGCCCCGACCTGCTGCAGATAGTGCAAGGCCCAGATCGTTCCCGTCGCGCCGTAGTAGAACCCCGTCTGGCCATGCGGCACACGATCCTCGGCGGGGTGGCTCGGCCAGAAATTGTCCGAACTGAAATGATCCAGCGCGTCGGCCACGATCTCATCGATGGCGTTGCGCGCGGCATCCGGATTCCAGGCAATTGGCGGCAGCCCGATATGGCGGGATTGTTCCAGCATGGGTATCCGGGTCAGCAGGAGAGCGTCAGACGCAATTCATGGTTCAGGCAATCCGCCGGCGCGGGGGCACACCGCCGGCTCAGCCAACCCTACATGTGATGTCCACCACCTGGAAGTCGCAGCCTATCACCCGGCCCAGAACCGGATCGCGAAGGGCAATGGAAAAGTCCAGCATATCGTGCTCGACAGGCGCCAGCATCGGCACAGTTCCCGAAAACAAGATGCCGTGGTCGCGGTTGAATGCCTGCTGCTTTTGCACCCGCTCGACCAGGCTGGCTGGCGTCAGGATGCCGTCGACGCTGCCGGCTTGAAGCAACCGGTCGCCGCAGCGCAATTCCAGCACAAGCCGGTCCCAGTGACCGCGCACCTCGCTGAGTGGCCAGGCTGTCGAGGCGACAACCTTCTGGCACAGGCTTTTCGACTTCTGCGCCGAATAATGCCGCTCGGTGGCGAGGTCGAACTGGTCGTTGCCGACGGTCACGTAGTCCGTGCCCTCGCATGCGAACAGCACGAATTCGACCTCGGGCCGCGAGTCGGGCCCGATCACTTCCACCCTGTCGCCCTGCGTCAAAAGACAGGTCATGGCGGGATGAAAGACCGGCACCTTCTGCGGCACCGCGACGCCCAGCGCGCGCATTTCGGCCAGATGCTTGTCGACATCGATTTCGCTGCGGCCGGAATATCCGGCCAGCAGCAGTTGCCGGACGGCAGGAAAGATCTCCCCGCCATCCGGCGTTGCAAAACGCAACCTTGTCACACGCGGCCTCTCTGCTTGCTTGCGATGATGGGCACGCGCCCTCTGGAGAGCGGCCCGGCGTCGATTGAATCACCGGACCGCTCTAACCCTCTGTTTTCATAAGATTCCAGACGGAAGCCGTTGGCGCGCTTTTCCTGGCATTGTCCTAGCGGCGCGGCAGCACCCGGCCGACCGGCTTTTCATATTGCGGAATGAGTTCGACCATCGGCTTGTGGCGGCCGGCGTCGATCTCGGCGCGGACATAGGCGGCGATCTCTTCCATCGGCGCGAACCAGACATCGCCTTGCGCGACCACCTTTTCCAGGAACTCACGGAACACATGCCAGCGCGACAGCCGCCCGGTGACGAAGGGATGGAGCACCGGAACCCACAGCGCGCCATAGGCATAGGCGGCTTCGAACTCCCTGAGATAGAGGTCAAAGCCGATGCGGGCGCTGCGCACCGGCATCATGTAGTGCAGGTCGAAGGACTGGACATATTGCGGCCAGTCATCCAGCCCCCAATGGCTCGGCAGTTCAATGACTTCGCCGCCGGTCTTGCGGCTCTTGATGACATAGGGGATGTCGGCGCCCATCAGCGACGCATCGTATTTGAAGCCGCGATCGAGCAGCAGGTCGAGCGACTTGTCGGAGAAGTTGTAGAGCGGCGCGCGCCAGCCGCGCGGCGCCTTGCCGGTGACACGCTTGATGACCTCGATGCCGACGTCAAGCCAGTGCGCCTCATCGGCTTCGGTCTGTTCGAGCGGGTTTTCGTGGATGTAGCTGTGATGGGCGATTTCATGCCCACCCCTAAGGATTGCCTCGACGGCATCGGGGTATTGCTCGATGCACCAGGCCGGGACGAAGAAGGTCTGCTTGATGCCGAGTTCGCGATAGGTGTCGACGATGCGCGGCACCGCGATTTGCGGGCCGTAGCGCAGCATCGATATGGCGGAGACGCGGCGATCGCCGTCATTGGGATAGTCGACATGGATCAGGCTGTCGGCGTCCATGTCGAAGGTCAGGCAGGCGGCGCATTTCGCGCCATTGGGCCACTTAATGCCGTTGGTGATCATTGTCCCGTTCCATTTCTGTTCGATGTGCCGAACGCGTTGACGCTGGCGAGGGCCAGCCTTGTTCCCGGTTCGAGGGCGACTTCCTCGTAGTCCTGGTCGAAGCCGGGGCCGGGGCCGGCGCGGTCGACGACCAGGAACGAGCCGGCGTCGACCGTGATCAGGGGATAGTGCCAGGTGCCGCGATGGTAGTTGACGCCTTGCCGGCCATTGCTGAGGAAGGCGCGCAGGTCGGCCGCCGCAGGGCTCCGTCCGGGTTGCGCGACGACGGCGATCATGCGCTCGCCGCCGAGCGGCACGAAAGCCTGGCTTGAAATCGGATGGCGCTCCATCAGCGTCAGGAATTCCGGCACTGTCGGCCTGTCGGTGCGGAACATGCTGAGAAGCGTCCTGCCGCCATCTGCGGTGCAGTCAGCCAGCCCAAGTTCGTGGATGCGTGTCGCGGTGCCGCCATTGGTGGGGAAGGCGAGCGGGCCGGTGTCGTCGATGACATCGCCGAACGGCGCGAAGGCCTCGCGCGTCAGCTGTTCGATCGATATGACCAGCCCTTGGTCAGTCCTTTGATCCGGTTGTGCGCCCATGGCTCAGTACTCATTCGTCTTCAGCCAATCGACATAGCGTGCCAGGCCGTCCTCGAGCGTGTATTGCGGGGCATAGCCGAGTTCGCGGATCGCGGCGGACTGATCCCACGGACCTTGCCTGTCGAGATGGCAATAGCCGGGGCCGATCGAGATCGAGGCCCGCGGCAAGAATTTTCGCAGCAGATCCGCCGACTGCGCCAATGTCCAGGCGTGGTCGCCGAAGATGTTGAACACCGAGCCTTTCATGGTCTCGGAGGTGGCCGCAAGGATCGCGGCATGCGCCACATCCTCGGTGTGGATGAAATGGAACAGGTGATCGGAGCCGCTCTCCATGACGAACGGCTCGCCACGCAGCACCGTCTTGACGATGTCGCGCAGGATCTGCGGCATGCGGTTGCCCGGACCGTAGACCTCGCTGAAACGCAGCGACACTGTCTGCAAGCCATAGAGTTCGTTGTAGACACGGCCGAAATGCTCGATCGCCACCTTGGTGACGCCATAGGGCGTGGTCGGCGTCGTTGTGGAGTTCTCGTCGATCGGGCCGGCATGGTTGCCGTAGACGGTCTCGGAGGAGAAGTTGACCAGCCGCTTGATGCCGGCAAGCCGCATCGCTTCCATGACATTGACGGTGCCGTCGATATTGGCGACGACGGTGGTCAAAGGCAGGTCGATGGACAGGTCCGGGTGCGACATCGCCGCCGTGTGGATGATGCGGTCGACGCCATATTTCTCGATGGTGCGCACCAGGCGCGGCACGTCATAGAGTTCGCCTTGCACGGCGGTGACGAAGTCGGTCGCCAGCTCGGAATAATCGCGGTTGTAGCTGACGACGTTGATGCCTTGGGCGGCAAGTTGCCGGACGATGGTGCGGCCGGTGTAGCCGAGGCCGCCGGTGACGAGGATCGATGCCATTCTGGTGCAGTCCTTTGCGATGGATAGGGGATCAGCCGGCGCGCCTTGCTCTCTCGGCCTTGAGCGCCTGCGAGATCTTGGTTGTGTGGCTGACGACGAGTGCGCCGAGCCGTTCGGGCGTCGGGCTGAGGATGCGGGTGGTTGGACCGGGCACGCTGATGGCCGCGACCGCGACGCCGTTGCGGCCAAGGATCGGCGCGGCGATGCAGCTGACGCCATCCTCGACCTCTTCGCGTTCGATGGCATAGCCGCGCTCGCGCGTGCTGATGAGATCGGCGCGAAACGCCTCGGCGTCCATGATGGTGCGCCGGGTGTACTGGCGCGCGCGCCGGTCGCCGAAGATCAGGTTCAGCGCTTCGTCCGGATTCTGGTAGGCGAGTATGGCCTTGGCCGACGCCGAGGTGTTGGCCGGAAAGGTGCTGCCGACGCGGATCGACATGCGCAGTACGCGCGTGCCTTCGGCCTGGTCGATATAGACGGAACTGCGTCCATCCAGCGCGACGAGATTGGCGGTCTCGCCGCTCTCCTGCGCGATGGCCTCGAGATAGGGGTGAACCAGCACCCGCAGATGCGCGGTCCGCAGTTGCACAGAGGCCGCCACGCCAATGATGCGGTGGCCGAGCACGTAGGTGTTGCGGTCCTTGCCGCGGGTGACGTAGTCGGCCTCGACGAAGGTCGCCAGCAGCCGGTGCGCAGTGCTTGGCGACAGGCCGGTGCGCTCGGCGATGTCGGCAAGCGTCGCGCCGCTGGTATCGAATTCGGCCAGGACCTCGAGGATCGACAGGCCGCGCAGGAGGGATTGGACTTCGCTCATGTGCCTTGTCTCCGTGCCATCAGATGGCGGTGCCGCCGTTGGGGCTGATGATCTGTCCGACCATGTAGCTGCCGCCGGGCCCCGCCAGGAAATGTACTGCGGCGGCGATTTCGTCCGGCTGGCCGAAACGGCGCAGCGGGATCTGCTCGCGCGTCTCGTCGTTGAACTCAATGGTGTCGTATTTCAGCATGTCGGTCTCGATCGGGCCGGGCGCGACCGAGTTGACCAGCACGCCATGCGGCGCGACTTCCTTGGCCACCGCCTTGGTCAGCGCGATGACGCCGCCCTTGGAGGCGCAATAGGCAGCGTAGGTGGCAAAGCCGATCAACCCGAGTTCGGACGAGATGTTGATGATCCTGCCGGAACGCCGCGCGATCATGCCGGGCAGCACGGCATGCAGGCAGTTCCATGTTCCGGTCAGGTTGATGGCGATGACGCGCGTCCAGTCCTCGATGGTTGTATCGACCGTCGCCTTGGAGAGCAGCACGCCGGCATTGTTGACGAGGATGTCGATGTGGCCGTGCCGGGCGATGGCATCGGCAACCAGTGCGGCGACATCGGCTGGTTTCGAGACGTCGCCCTCGACCAGCGTGAGCTTGCCATTGGCCGACGCTGCAAGAGCCTTTGCCTCGTCGCCGAACTTGAGGTCGGTGGCGACAACCGTGTCGCCATCCGCCACGAAGCGCTTGATCACGGCGAGGCCGATACCCCGGCCTCCGCCTGTCACGATGATAGTCTTTTGCATTGTCTCACCCATCTTGATCATGCTGCTTCATGCAAGCCCAATTCTCGGTTTTAGCGAGCCGGCGCCGACCACAGTTTGGACAGCGCGAACAGGACGATGCCCGCGCCGATCACCACCACTTCACCAATCAGATACTGCGTCTCCTGCTGCATCAGGGCAAAGCCGGTGAATAGCGTGACCACGAGTGCCGGGATCGGCCACAGCGGCATGCGGAAGGGCCGGGGGCTGGTCTTGTCCTTGATACGGCTCCACAGGGCGGCGAGGCCAACGCAGAAGTAGACGGCGGTGATCATTGTTCCGGAGAAGATGATCAGCCAGTCGAGCTGACTGACGAAGACCAGCGGTATGGCCGGCACGACAAGCACCAGCACGCCCCAGCCCGGTACGCCCTTGCTGTTGAGCGAGCCGAGACGTTGGCTGACGGCGCGCGGCCACAGGCTGTCGCGGCCGGTGGCGAAGACGCCGCGGGCAAAGTACATGAGCAACGACAGCGCCCCGTTGAACAGCGCGATGATGACGCCGATGTCGACCACCGCCTTGGCGATCGGGCCAAGCGCCTGCTCGACGGAATAGACCACCGGGGTCGGGCTGGCGAGGAAGGTCTTGAGGTCGGGCGCGGCGACGACCGCAGCCGCGAAAGGTATGGTGATCAGCAGGCTGGCAAGGATTGCCGCGATAAGCACGGCCTTGCCGATCTGGCGCGGGCCATCATGCATCTCTTCCGAGAAGCCAAGTGCTGCATCGTAGCCGTTGATGATGTTGAAGGCGGGCGCCAGTGCGGTGATCGCCACCGCGAAGGTGACGGGCAGAAGATTGCCGTCCACGAGGTGCACGGGATGCACGATGACAGCGGTGAGGTCCTGACTCCAGTTGAGGATCGCGGCGACCGTGATCAGGCCGAGAACCGAGACCTCGACGAGGACCATGACAGCGGTTGTCCAGGCGCCGACTTCGACTTTGGTGAGCGCGATCGCGGCAGCCGCGAACAGGGCGATGAGCGCGATGATGCCATTGCCGAGCGGAATGCCGGGGAACAGGTCCTTCAGGAAGATCGCGATGCCCAGCGTCAGGCTGCCGGGGATGACGATGCCCTGCAGCAGGTAGTTCAGCAGTGTGATCCAGGCGACAGGGGCGGGCAGAACGTCCTTGACGATCGAATACATGCCGCCGGCCGACGGGCTCATGGCGGAGAGTTCGCCGAGGCACAGCGCGATCAGCACCACGATGACGCTCAGGATCAGGCAGGCGCCGATGGTGAAGGTGCCGCTTATCGACACCACGCCGGCAGTCAGCAGAAGCACCGCCATGGTTGGCGACACGTCGGCCATGGCGAGCCCGACGACGTGCCAGACGCCAAGCGATTTTCTGAAATTGTGGGTGTGAGGATCGTCGATCAATCCCTCCACACGGTTCACGGCGCCGTCGCTCTCCAGCGACCGGTTTATGCTTGTCGACATTGTATCCTCCCTGGAAAGCCGATGCGGGAAGATTCTTCCGAAACCATATCAAAACAAGATACGGATTCCGCATCGTGGAAAGTACGTCATCTTTTTTCGACACGGCCTAGCGCGGGAGAAGTGATCAATTCAGCGCCAGCGTGCGCGTGACAATGAGGAGCGATTGCCGTATATTGACATAAAGATATCCTTATGTGACATGGAAGGCTTGTCGCCCAAGGGATAAAAAATGTCGCAGAATACCTCATCGCTGGACGACCTTTTCGGCCCTGCCGCTGCAAAATCGGATGGTTCGGACGTGCTTGCGGCGCTGACGGCGGCGGCGCGCGAGCGCATCCTGATCCTCGACGGCGCCATGGGCACGCAGATCCAGGGTCTCGGTTTCGACGAGGAGCATTTTCGCGGCGAGACCTTCGCCGGCTGCGCCTGCCACCAGCAAGGCAATAACGACCTTCTGATCCTGACGCAGCCGAAGGCGATCGAGGAAATCCACTATCAATACGCTATTGCCGGCGCCGACATTCTGGAGACCAACACCTTCTCCTCGACGTCGATCGCGCAGGCCGACTATGGCATGGAAGATGCCGTCTATGCGCTGAACCGGGATGGCGCTCGGCTGGTGCGGCGGGCGGCGAAAAGGGCGGAGCAGAAAGACGGCAAGCGCCGCTTCGTCGCCGGTGCGCTCGGGCCGACCAACCGCACCGCCTCAATGTCGCCTGATGTCAACAATCCCGGCTATCGTGCTGTAACCTTTGACGATCTGCGCCTTGCGTATGGCGAGCAGCTGCGCGGGCTGATCGATGGTGGCGCCGACATCATCCTGATCGAGACCATTTTCGACACGCTGAACGCCAAGGCGGCGATCTTTGCCTGCAACGAGATTTTCATCGAGAAGGGCGTGCATCTGCCGGTGATGATTTCCGGCACCATCACCGACCTGTCGGGGCGCACGTTGTCGGGCCAGACGCCGACCGCTTTCTGGCATTCGGTGCGCCATGCCAGCCCGTTCACCATCGGCCTCAACTGCGCGCTTGGCGCCAATGCGATGCGCGCGCACCTGGCCGAGATTTCCGGTGTCGCCGACACATTCACCTGCGCATATCCGAACGCCGGCCTGCCCAATGAATTCGGCCAGTACGATGAGAGCCCGGACTTCATGGCCGCGCAGATCGAGGATTTTGCGCGGGAAGGGCTGGTCAATGTCGTCGGCGGCTGCTGCGGATCGACGCCGGACCATATCCGGGCCATTGCCGAGGCAGTCAAAAAGTATCCGCCGCGCGCCATTCCCGAGATCGAGCGCAAGATGCGGCTGTCCGGGCTGGAGCCGTTCACGCTGACCGACGAGATTCCCTTCGTCAATGTCGGCGAGCGCACCAATGTCACCGGCTCGGCCAAGTTCCGCAAGCTGATCACGGCGGGCGACTATGTCGCCGCCCTCGACGTGGCGCGCGACCAGGTCGCCAATGGCGCGCAGATCATCGACATCAACATGGATGAGGGCCTGATCGATTCGAAGAAGGCGATGGTCGAGTATCTCAACCTGATCGCCGCCGAGCCGGATATCGCGCGTGTTCCCGTCATGGTCGACTCCTCGAAATGGGAGATCATCGAGGCCGGCCTGAAATGCGTGCAAGGCAAGCCGCTGGTCAATTCCATCTCGATGAAGGAAGGCGAGGAAGCGTTCCTGCATCATGCCAGGCTGGTGCGCGCCTATGGCGCGGCGGTGGTCGTGATGGCGTTCGACGAGGACGGGCAGGCCGACACCAGGGTCAGGAAGGTCGAGATTTGTACCCGTGCGTACAAGCTGCTGACCGAGCAGGCCGGTTTCCCGCCCGAAGACATCGTCTTCGACCCCAACGTGTTCGCCATCGCCACCGGCATCGAGGAACACAACAATTACGGCGTCGACTTCATCGAGGCGTCACGCGAGATCACCGGCGCGCTGCCGCATGTCCACATATCGGGCGGCGTGTCGAACCTGTCGTTCTCGTTTCGCGGCAACGAGCCGGTGCGCGAGGCCATGCATGCGGTGTTCCTATACCATGCCATCCAGGCCGGCATGGACATGGGCATCGTCAATGCCGGGCAGCTCGCGGTCTATGACACGATCGACCCGGAACTGCGCGAAGCCTGCGAGGATGTCGTCAACAACCGCGAGCCGAAAGGCGGCGGCTCGGCGACCGAGCGCATGCTGGAACTGGCCGAGCGCTTCAAGGGTACCGCCGGCAAGGAGGCGCAGGAGCGCGATCTCGCGTGGCGTGACCGGCCGGTTGAGCAGCGCATTTCGCATGCGCTGGTCAATGGCATCACCGAATTCATCGACGCCGACACCGAGGACGCGCGGCTGGCCGCCGAGCGGCCACTGCATGTCATCGAAGGCCCGTTGATGGCCGGCATGAACATCGTCGGCGACCTGTTTGGCGCGGGCAAAATGTTCCTGCCGCAAGTGGTGAAGTCGGCGCGGGTGATGAAGCAGGCGGTGGCCGGTCTGCTGCCGCATATGGAAGCCGAGAAGCTGGCCAATGCCGCCAATGGTATCGACACTGGCGAGCGCCAGACCGCCGGCAAGATTCTGATGGCGACGGTGAAGGGTGATGTCCACGACATCGGCAAGAACATCGTTGGCGTGGTCCTGGCCTGCAACAATTACGAGATAATCGACCTCGGCGTCATGGTGCCGGCGGCAAAGATCCTGCAGACGGCGCGCGAGCAAAATGTCGACATCATCGGCCTGTCCGGCCTGATCACGCCGTCGCTGGACGAGATGGCGCACATGGCCGCCGAGATGGAGCGCGAGGGTTTCGACATTCCGCTTCTGATCGGCGGAGCGACGACCAGCCGCGTGCACACGGCGGTGAAGATCCATCCGCGCTACAGCAAGGGGCAGACGGTCTATGTCACCGACGCCAGCCGCGCGGTCGGTGTCGTCTCGGCGCTGCTGTCGAACGAGGCCAAGGGCGGCTATGTCGACACGGTCCGGGCCGAGTACCAGAAGGTCGCCGACGCGCATGCGCGCAGCGAGGCCGACAAGCTGCGGCTGCCGCTGGCCAAGGCACGCGCCAATGCACACCGGATCGACTGGGCCGCTTACGAACCGCCGAAGCCGTCCTTCCTCGGCGTGAAGGTGTTCGAGAACTGGGATCTTGGTGAGCTCGCCCGCTATATCGATTGGACGCCGTTCTTCCAGACCTGGGAGTTGAAGGGGCGCTATCCGAAGATTCTGGACGACGAGGCGCAGGGCCCCGCCGCACGGCAACTGTTCGAAGACGCGCAGGCGATGCTGAAGAAGATCATCGATGAAAAATGGTTCGCGCCGAAGGGCGTCATCGGCTTCTGGCCGGCCAATGCCGTCGGCGACGATATCAAGCTGTTCACGGATGACCGGCGCGCGCAGGACCTGGCGACCTTTTTCACCTTGCGCCAGCAACTGACCAAGCGCGACGGCAAGGCCAATGTCGCGCTGTCGGATTTCGTCGCTCCGACGGACAGCGGCAAGGCCGACTATCTCGGCGGCTTCATCGTCACCGCCGGCATCGAGGAAGTGGCGATCGCCGAACGGTTCGAGCGTGCCAATGACGACTATTCCTCGATCATGGTCAAGGCGCTGGCCGACCGCTTCGCCGAAGCCTTCGCCGAGCGCCTGCATGAAAAGGTGCGCAAGGAGTTCTGGGGCTACGCCGCTGACGAGAACCTTGTGCCCGACGACCTGATCGGCGAGCCCTATCGCGGCATTCGTCCGGCGCCTGGCTATCCGGCGCAGCCGGATCATACCGAGAAGGCAACGCTGTTCCGCCTGCTCGACGGCGAACGCAATGCCGGCGTCAGCCTGACCGAAAGCTTTGCCATGTGGCCGGGCTCCTCGGTGTCGGGCATCTATCTCGCGCAACCCGAAAGCTACTATTTCGGCGTCGCCAAGGTCGAGCGCGATCAGGTCAAGGATTACGCCCGGCGCAAGGCCATGCCGCTGGCCGAGGTCGAGCGCTGGCTCGGACCGATCCTCAACTATGTCCCGGCGAATTATGCCGAGGCGGCGGAGTAGCCCTTCACCAGCCTGTCGTCGTTGACTGTGACCGATGTCGCATTCCTGTGGACCGATTCAAGCGATAGAGGCCACTCGAACGTAGCTGTCACTGTTTTTAGATATTTCGCTTGTCAATCAAGTAATTATTCTCGACAGCTTCATTAATCAGCTAATATTGTTGATGTAGAATGGATCAGAATCTTTGAATTTATCTTGACTATTTTCGAGCGATGACATCGAATGTTCGCCTGTAGCAACCTGACGGCTCAAGGGGAGGCTGTCTTTGTCGACGCCAAGAACACTGCGAGATATATTGGATCGTGTGACCGAGCCAGACATCGCGGAACCCGAAACGCTCAGTCTCAATACCCGTCGCCACTACGACCGTGTTCGCACGATTTTCGAGGACGAAAACATTATTGGCGCTGGCATCGCGCGAAAGGTGGCGGGCGAAGAGCGGACAAAAGATCTCAGCATCGTCTTTTACGTGCGCCGCAAGATTCCTCCGGCCGAGCTTCTTCCTGACCACGTGCTACCGCCGGTAATGGCAGCCAGCAACGGTCGAGCGGTCTACACCGACGTAGTCGAGATCGGCGACATCGTGCCTCAGGCCAATGTCATGAAGAGCCCGCTTAAGAGCGGCTTCAGCGTGGGCCACAAGGACGTAACAGCCGGCACGCTCGGTGCGGTCGTCAGGAAGGACGGCAAGCGATTCCTGTTGAGCAATTCCCATGTCCTGGCTAATTCGGGATTGGGCGCCGTGGGAGATGCGCTTCTCTACCCTGGCCCGCAGGACGATGGCAGGCAGCCCGCCGACGTGGTTGCCAAGCTTAGCGCATTCTCACCATTCGCGATCGGCCCGAGCTTCACCAACACCGTCGACGCGGCTCTGGGTGAAGTCGACGAGGATCGGCTAGGCGACATCGACGAGGAGATCTGGTCGGCAACGACGCCGTTAAAGGTCGCCACGCCTCAGCGCGACATGGTCGTGAAGAAGCGCGGCCGAACCTCGGGTGATACGCAATCGGTGGTGCGTGACGTCGATTTCCGTGTCCTCGTGCGATATCAAGGCGTCGGTGTGGTTGGCTTTACTGGCCAGGTCCTTTGCGACACCTATACCGAAGGCGGCGATTCCGGGGCGCTGATCGTGGCGCAAGAGAGCGGAGCGATCGTCGGCCTCCATTTCGCCGGGTCACCCCAAGGCAGCGTGTTCACACCGATCCGTGCCGTCATGGAGACATTGAAGTTCAGTTTTTGACGGAGGCTTCATGGCCACCTTAAGCCAGGCGAACAGCGCACGAGCAGAGCATGCTGATGATCTCGGCAAGATCGGAGCGCATGCGATAGGGGTTGAGAAGGGGGAAAGCTTCGGTCGCCAAGGATGGGTTGTGGTTGTGTATGTGGAACCAGGCACGGTGCATGACCTGCCAGCGGCCCTCACGACCGAGCACGAAGGAAAGGCGGTCGACGTGCCAGTCGTCGTCAAAGACTCGGAACCGTTCGAAGCACAGTGATGCAGATGGGGGAATGCCATGCCGACCTTTGTCCTGAAGACACGCTTGCCTGCTCTTGCCGCCGCGCAGGCGGTCGCCGAACTGACCACAATCGAGATCGCCGTTCCCGAGATGGTGCCACGAAGCTGCCATCTGGAAGGCTATGACAAACGCGCCATTCCCACCTTTCAGGTGAGCAAGCAGATCATTGCCTATGCCTCGCCCGACTCGACTTTCGCGGTAACAAAGAAGCTGATCGACGGCGCACAGACGTCAATTCTCATCGGCATCTACGATTTCACCGCCCCCTATATGGAGGAGCTTCTGCTTGCCGCCCTGGCCCGCAGGGTGAGGGTCTCGCTGATGCTCGACATCGACTCCAAGACCGAAAGCGATATGTTCGACCGTCTCGTGCAGATGGGTGTGCACGGCGTATCAGCGCCGTCATGCGCGAACCCTACTGTCCATGTGTTCAGCTCGTCGCATGAGAAGGTGATCGTCATCGATGGCGAGTGGGTCTTGGTGCAAAGCGGCAACTACAGCGCCAACAGCATTCCCATGAATGTCGAGGATGGGCAGGCCACTGCCCATTTCCGAACTGGCAACCGCGACACTGGTCTTGCAATCAAGTCGAACGAATTGGCGAAATTCTTCACCGACATTCTTGAGTCCGACATGGCCTTGGTCGAGGCCGTACCCGAAATGTTGCGCAAGCCGGTCGATGACGATTTCTTCCTTGTGGAAAGCGCGCCGAAGCATATGCCCGCACAACTGTTCCCGAGCCAGGAGTTCCAACTCGATGGTCAGTTGACGATCCAGCCCGTGTTGAGCCCCGACAACTATATGGATGTGATGCCCGGCCTTATCGCCAAGGCGCGCAAGTCCATCCTGATCGAGCAGCAGTATATCCGCTCGTCGCAGCCGCTCGTCAGCAAGCTCCTCGCCGCGATCGCCAAGGCACGCGAAGCGGCACCCGACCTTGATGTGCGTATCGTGTTGGGCAAGCTGTTCAGCAAAAGCGATGTCGTCAAGGAAACGAAAAACCTGGAGAACCTTGCCCAAGAGTATGGCCTGAAGCTGGCCGACAACATCCGTTACATCAACACGGACCAGTTCGTACACTGTCACAACAAGATGATCGTGGTCGATGGCAACAGCGTGCTGGTAAGTTCGCAGAACTGGTCGGATGCGGCAGTATCGAAGAACCGCGAAGCGGGCGTGTGGCTGACGCATCCCGGTATTGCGGAGTATTTTACCAGGATATTCGAAAATGACTGGGCCAGCGCTTTCCAGGCTTTGCCCGCCGTCGCCGAGAACGAGGTGATGACCCCCGAGGCACTCGGAGAGGGCGGCTATATCAGGGTTGATCGCGGCGATTACGAAGAGGTTTGAGGCCTATCGGGCGTCGTTCCAGGCCGTCGACCGATGGCGGTGAAAATTACGCGCCTCACCCTATGCCGCCGATCACCACATAGGCGCCGGCGGTGCGTCCGTCTTCATGGCGCGCAATGGCGGTGACGATCGAACCGTAAGAACCGCGCCAGACACTATGGGATCCCTTGTGTGTCGCCGACGGCACAACGGCGCGCCCGGTGAAGTGGGCGCCGTTTCGCTGCGTATCGATGGGTGTTCCGTTGATATGGACTTTGGCGGTGATGCCAGCATCGTCGTCGGGCAGGTCGAGCACGACAGTGATTTCGACCTGATCGCCGATATGAATGGCCGCAGCGGAGAGTGTGATGGCCAGGGGAGGAACTTTGCCAGGCCGATTGGTAGCTGATGGCGCCGCAAAGACGTCGTCGGCCAGTTCAGGCGTACGGGGAGGGCTGGTGCGGCGTGAACCGGAGCGTTCGAAATCGCCGGCCAGTTGCAGCAGTTTGGTGTCGCTGTAGGCCTTGCCGGCGAAGGTCAGGCCGACCGGCATGCCGATGTCAGCCATGGTGCCCATCGGCACGGTGACGGTCGGGATGCCGAGGTGGCGCCACACCACATTGCCGTTGGCGACCCAGGTGCCATTGCGCCAGGCAAGGATGGCGGAGGCCTCGTTGATGTCGGCGTCGGCTGGCCCGACATCGGCGGCGGCGGGAAGCACCACCGCATCGAGCCGGTGTTGGTCCAGCCAGTCTTCGAAGTCGATCCGCCTTGTCGCCTCCAGCCCTTTCAGGCCGCGTTCCATTTCGGGGATATCAGCCAGCGGGGTGACGCCGCGCCTTGCCCGCTCGACATATTCGGCGAGGATGAAGTCGCCCTGATAGCGATCGGGCAGCGTGCCCGGCGGCCGCGGGAAGATTTTCGCACCATCGACCGAGGCGAGATCGGGCATCTCAGGGTCGGCATTGGCACGCAGAAAGTCGTCCCAGCCGAAGATGCACAGGTCCCAGATTTCGTGAGCATCGAAAGCTGCCGGCACCATGCCGCGATCGACCATGGATTGCGCGCCGGGCCGGTCGCGTTCGTAATTGGAGACGACGGGGAAATCGACCTCCACAACTTCGGCGCCAAGCCGCCTGAGGTCGGCGGCCGCCTTTTCCCACAGCGCCAGCACCGAGGCGCGGGTCTCGATCGGTGTTCTGATCTCACTATCTCGGCCGATATACATTCTTGGCACGCCGAGCCGCATGCCCTTCAGCGATCCCTCCAGCGGGAGGTGGGCATAGCTTGGCGGGCGCACCTGCGAAATCGCGGGCAAGACGACCCAAGGCTGAGCACGCCAGAAATCGCCTCTCGTCTCGGCGTCTTCGGCAACGATGACATCGAGCAGTTCGAGCATGTCAGGCACGCTGCGTGTGTGCGGCACGACCACGTCCATGGTCGGCACCAGCGGCCAGTTGCCGCGTACGGAGATGACGCCGCGCGACGGCGTGTAGGCGACCAGTGCATTGTTGGTCGCCGGCGCCCGGCCGGACGACCAGGTCTCCTCGCCAAGCCCGAAGGCGGCAAAGCTGGCGGCGGTCGCGGTGCCCGAGCCGTTGGACGAGCCGGAGGCGAAGGCGGCGGTCAGGTAGGCGGCATTGTAGGGGCTTTCAGCGCGGCCATAGACACCGCGCTGCATGCCGCCATTGGCCATCGGCGGCATGTTGGTCAGCCCGATCAGCACCGCGCCACCGGCCCGCAAGCGCGCGATGGTGAAGGCGTCCTCATTGGCGACGAGATATTCGAAGGCGGGCGAGCCGGCGGCAACCGTCAGGCCCTTGACCTTGTAGCTGTCCTTGGCGGTGTAGGGGATGCCGTCCAGAGGCCCGAGCGTCGTGCCTTCGCAGCGGCGCAGATCGGAGGCTGCGGCCTCCTCGAACATCTCCGGATTGAGCACAGGGACAGCGTTCAGCGTGATGCCGTGGCGGTCGTAATGCGCGATCCGGCGCAGGCAGGCGCCGACCAGCTCGACACTGGTGACAGCGCCGGTATCGAGCGCTTGCCGCAGCTTTTTGATTGTCGCTTCGACAAGGTGAAAACCGTCATCGGTCATCATGAGTTCCCAAGCTGGCATTGTGGCTGCGCTCCTCATGAGCGTGGCCGCCAGCTTCGGCAAGGTCCAATCGCGATTCCTTGCGGGCCAGAACCGCGATTGCTTGTCACATGTTGATCAAACCTTGGCCGACCAAACCTTGGCCGAGCAAACCTTGGCTGGTCAGAACTTGGCTGGTCAGAACTTGGCTAATCAGAACCTGCCGTTGCCGTTCTTCCATTCGGACTTCGGCGGGATGGCCTCGATCGTATCCCAGTGCTCTGCGATCTTGCCGTCCTGAAGCCGGAACAGGTCATAGAACGATGTCGGCTTGCCGCCGAGCGTTCCTTCGCTGGCGATCAGGACGAAATTGCCTTCGCCAAGCACCTTGTGGATGTGGTCGTATTTGATCGTGATGCCGGCTTTCGCCAGGGCCGTGAAACCGGCGGCAAGCCCGGACAGGCCATCGGCGATCAGCGGGTTGTGCTGGGTGTAGCTGTCGCCATTGCCCTGGAAATAGCCGGCCAATTTGTCCATGCGGCCATTGACCAGAATGTCGTCGGCAAAGGCGGTGACCAGTTTCTTGTTGGCCTCCGTCTTGTCGAGATCGACGGCTGCGGCCGGGCCGTCGGTCATCGAATGGCCGCTTGAGTTCGGGCCTGCGGTTTCCTGCAGATTGTCCCAATGCTCGACAATCTTGCCGTTCTCGAAACGGAAGATGTCGAAGCCGATCTTAGGGCCAAAGAAGTCATATTCGGTGTGGGCGAAGACGAAGTCGCCGTCCTGGAAAACGCGCACGGTGTTTACCTTCGCCGAATGCGGGGGCAAGGCGGCAAGCAGTGCACCAAAGCCGGCAAGGCCATCGGCGGCGCCAAGATTGTGCTGGATGTATTTGTCGGGATTGATCACCGCGACGGGTTCTCCGGCACCGGTTTCAATAGCTTTTAGCAGCTCCACGACCTGTTTCTTCTGAATGGACATTTTGGTCTCCGATTGAGCAGAGGCGGTGGTTGCGGATGCGACTGAAAGCGAGGCGAGCGTGATGGTGCCTAGCGCCAGCGCGACGAGTCCTCGGCGGGAAACTGACTGGGTCATTTATATGTATCCAATTTGATTGCACATGCGTGTGACTAATATGGATACATATCTACGTCAAGCCGATTGTTCGCCCAAGCGGCGTCGGTTCAGGCGATCGCCGCCATCCGTGCCTGTTCGTCGGATGAGATATCGTGCGCCATGGCGGCGATCGTGGTCCTGGCGAGCTCCGCATCCATTGCCGCCTGAACTCCAGCGATCCGCAGCCCGAGCGTCCTCTTGATGTTCCGCCCGACAGGGCACATCGGGTTTGGCGCCTCGTGCATGGCAAACACTTCACGCGCCTCGTCCATGGCGCGCCAGACATCGAGAAGCGAGATTGTCTCGGCCGATCGTGCAAGAAGCGCACCGCCGCCGGAACCCATCTGCGACGTCGTCAGTCCAGCCTTGGCCAATTGCGACAGCAGCCGCCGGATCAAGGTTGGGTTGGTGTTGACGCTCGAGGCGATCAACTCAGATGTCGCTGGCAAACCGGCCTGGGTTTCGAGAAAGGTCAGGATATGGACGGCAACGGCGAAGCGGGTGTTCATGTCATCGTATCTCTCTACGTCTGTGCTTATTTTAGGCACAGACGTAGGACGCTGCAAGTGTGGCCGACGACACGTCTGGCGGTGCCATGCTTGATCATCTCGGAGCGGCCAGGCCCAGCTTTGATGAAACTGCCCCGGTTGGAACTTTTGTCCAGCTGGCGATTTTGCATGTATGATGCGATTTTGGGTGAGCAGGAGGATATTGCCGATGACGATAAAACGCCTTGCGATCGTTGCTCTTGCGTTCGCGACAGTTTGCAGCGCCTCCTCGGCGTACGCCGGGGCCAAGCATCACCAGGCTCAACCCGAACGCTACGTTCCCGCCGACCGCGATATTATCGAGGTCCTGTTCGGTGGCCCGCGTTACTATGATCAGCAGTTGTTCACGACGGCGGCCGGCGAATGCTCCTACGACAGGGTTGGACCTGATGCGAACGCGCTGAACAAGATCAACGATCACCATTGCGGCAAGTAGACGTCAACTCAGTCCAGGCTTAGGCGGCAGGGGTCTCGGCGTCGCCCCGGTATCTGACGTGGTCGATGAAGGCGCGCAGCTTGGGCAGGACCTGACGTTTTCCGGGATAGTAGAGAAAAAGCCCTGGCGATGTTGCAGCAAAGGGTCTCAGCACTTCCTGCAATCGGCCGTCCGCGAGCGGCGTCCTGGCGAGCGGTGCGGGCACCTGCGCAAGCCCGGCCCCCTGGATCGCGGCGCCAAGAAGCGTTGGGTAGTCATGCGCGATGAGCGGCCCTGAGATGATGGCCTCAACCGACTTGTTGCCGTCGACAAAAGGCCAGGGCGCGATCGACCCGTTTGAACGGCGCATGCGCAGGCAGGCATGGCCGCGTAGGTCCTCGATGCGCTCAGGCACGTTGCGCAGGCGCAGATAGTCGGGGCTGCCAACGACCATGAATGGCAGCGGCGGTGTCAGCCGTACCGCGATCATGTCGGCGGCG
Source organism: Mesorhizobium sp. INR15 (assembly GCF_015500075.1). Taxonomy (NCBI): domain Bacteria; kingdom Pseudomonadati; phylum Pseudomonadota; class Alphaproteobacteria; order Hyphomicrobiales; family Phyllobacteriaceae; genus Mesorhizobium; species Mesorhizobium sp. INR15. Next base: position 2,992,612 of record NZ_CP045496.1, read on the forward strand.
ATAAACTGGCCGGGCCTTATGCCTGCATCGTATCCCTCGGCGGCAAGGTCGACGAGTTCGCCGCTCGCCACGATCTCCAGTTCGATTTCCGGATAGGCCTGGCAGAAGGAAGCGATGAGCGGCTCCAGCAGGATCGGCACGACCGACGGCGGCACCGAGAGACGCAGCAGCCCGGTCGGCCGCTGGCCAAGGTCGCGGGCAACCGCGCTCGCGGCGACCAGTTCCTCGAATGCCGGCCTTGCGCGCGCAAGGAAGCGCTCACCGGCCTCGGTCAGGCCGACACTGCGCGTCGTACGGACGAAGAGCGCGGCGCCAATGCGCGCCTCGAGCGTCCGCACCGCCTGGCTGATCGCTGACGGGGTGACGTTAAGCTCGGCCGCCGCCTTGCGGAAATTGCGGTGCCGGGCGACGCTCAGGAAAGCCTCGACGCCGTCAAGCGCGCCTTGTCTGACTGTGAAGTTCTGCTTCATGGCGCATCGATATTATCGTGGATAGTAGCAGTTCGAAAGCGGTCCTATCTCTGCGGTCAGCGTTGGAAATCCAGAGGAGCCGGCAATGACACATGATCTCGACCGCGTGCGCGCGCATTACAGCGCGGCCGGCCTGACCGAGCGTCTCAGGGCGGCGCTGGCAGCGCTCGGACCGGAGGAGCAGAGGCTGACGCCTGAGCAACTGGCCGGGCTTGACCAGTTCCACACCCGTGGCCTGGCGGCTACCGCCGAGCTTGCCGGACTGGCCGGGATTGGGGCCGGCACTTTGGTCCTGGATGTTGGATCGGGACTTGGCGGGCCGGCCCGCTTCCTGGCCGCGACCCATGGCTGCCGGGTGACGGGCGTCGACCTCAGCGAGCCCTTCGTCGAGGCCGCGCGCTATCTGACCGAGCGAACGGGGCAGAGTGGGCGCGTGACGTTCGAGGCCGCCAGCGCACTGGCGCTTCCGTTCGGCGACAGCCACTTCGATGCCGTGTTGCTGCAGCATGTGGCGATGAACATCGCCGATCGGCCAGGTCTCTATCGCGAGATCAGGCGGGTGCTGAAGCCGGGTGGAAGATTCGCCACGTTCGACGTGGTGCGGAAAGGCGGCGACCCGCACTATCCCGTTCCTTGGGCGCCAAGTCAGGCCGAGAGCTTTTTGCTGACCGCGACTGAAACGCGAGAGCGGGTCGAGGAAGCGGGGTTCGGCATGCTGGTGGGGCAAGACGACACTGACGCAGCCACGGCCTGGTTCGCACGGATGAGGGCGTCGGGATTGCCCCCTCAGCTCAATCTCGGCGTCGTCATGGGGCCCGGCTTCGCGGGACTTGCCGCCAACCTTGGACGAAGCCTGGCGGAAGGCAGGCTGGGCGTTCTGACCGCCATCTTCGAGGCCATTCCAGGCAACGAATGACAGGAGGCGAAGATGTCACCCGCAACGATCTTTCAACTGCATCTTGCCCTGGGCTACGTGCCATGGCTGCTTTGCTTCGGCGCCTATGTCTGGCCCAGGCTCAGGTCGATGGACCGCCTCGATGCGCAGCGCGCCATTGCCACGCTGCACAGTTTCCGCTTCTTCGGGCTTGTGTTCATCCTTCCGGGAGTCGTCGGCTCCCATCTGCCTGCCGGCTTCGCTGCCTTTGCCGCCTATGCCGACTTCGCAACCGGACTGCTGGCCATGCTGGCGCTTCTGACGGCACGTCTGCCCTTGCTCTTCTGGCCGCTCGTCATCGCGTTCAATCTCGTCGGAAGTGTCGACATCGTCATCGATTACTATCACGGCGTTCAGCTTGGCCTTCCTGAACTGGCAGGGGAGCTCGGCGCTGCCTACGCGATCCCGGTCATCTATGTGCCCCTGTTAATGATCACGCACGCCGCCGCATTCTATCTGCTGCTGCGGCCGCAACCCAAGGTGGCGCGCGCCATATCAGGCTGATGAACGTGACACGGTAATCAGGCCTAGCTGTTTTTCATGCCGATGTCCGGCTGGAAATGCCGCTCGACAAAGCCTTCTATCGGGCCGGTCAGCGCGTCGGCCTCACGTTTGATCTTGTAGTCATCCCAATCCCACCAGCGGATCGCCAGCAATTTCTCGATGGTTTCCTCAGCGAAACGATATCGAACGACTCTTGCTGGGTTTCCCACGACAATCGCGTAGGGCGGAACGTCCTTGCTGACCACGGCGTTTGCTCCGATGACGGCGCCGTGACCGATATTAACGCCGGGCAATACTGTTGCCCGCATTCCGATCCAGACATCGTTGCCAATGTTCACACCGCTGAGCTTGCCGCCATTCTCTACCGGGGACGGCTTTTTCAACAACTGGATGTGAAGAGGGTAGGATGTCGCGCAATCGATCGCGTGATTGCCCTCGCACATGATGACTACTTCACCGGCGATCGAGCAAAAAGTGCCGATGTTCAAGGGGGCAGCCTTGGACGGCATATAAGCCGTGCGCTTTGTCACGCCATAGGTATGGCGTCCGACCGTCACACCAATCGGCAACGGGTTCTTCTCTCCGAGAATGTTATTCTCACGCAGCCATCTTGCTAATCTCGACATTTGAAAGCTCTTAGGGCAACTCTGAACGGCCAGCAACACCTCGGATTTGATGCGCGAAATAGTGAGCAGCCACGCTGCCATGCAGCAAGGGGATGGCCGTGAAACTTTGCGCGGCATCAGTGCGTTTCTGGATTTCTTCGAGCCGCGTTGGAGGCAGGCGGATTCGCCGTAGGACTCCAACGTAAAAAGTACCGGACCGAAGGAACCTCCGGCACACATGCGCGTTGGGAGGCTCATTTGTGCGTGAGGGGGCATTGCATGGACCGATTTGAGATCCTGGAGGAGCCTACGGGCAAGTTCTCGATTTTCGACACGCTCACCGGGCTGCCGGTGACTGTCGAAGGACAGACATTCATCGGCATGTACCGGCACCAGGTGCCGCTCGCGCTGTTGACGGTGAATGATGCGCTGAGGCCCGCCAACTGGTCGGTTCTGCCATCCTTGTCGGTGCTGGGGCCGGCACTGGCCGGCGCTCGTGCGGGCGACCTTCAAGCCTGACTGCAGGCCGCCGCCTCTGAGCCCAAGCCATGCTGCCGGGAGATAATTTGCCCCATGTCTGACCAGGACATCCTGATCCGCAACGCCATCGGACAATTGCTTTCCGAGAAAACCGGCGCCGCCGTCATTTCGATGAAGGAGAGCATCGCGGAGCTTTTGTCGCGAACCAGCGCGGCGCTGATGGATGACAGTCTGCTGGACCTGCTGCTCGAAATGGCCGAGGTGCGCGGCATCATGGTCGCGCTCGACGTCTGAGCAGATCAACAGGTGATCAGTGACGCCCGACGCCAAGGATGAAGTCGGCGCAGCGGTCGGCGATCATGATCACCGGCGCGTTGGTGTTGCCGCTGGTCAGGCGCGGCATGATCGAGGCGTCGCAGATGCGCAGGCGCGGCACACCGCGTACTCTCAGCTCGTGATCGACCACCGCCGCTTCGTCCGTGCCCATCCGGCAGGTGCCGCAAGGGTGGTAGACCGTCTTGGCGTGCTCAAGGATGTGGTCGATGATTGCCTGGTCCGAGATATCGTCGGCGTCGCCGGGCGACAGTTCCTCCGAAATGACCGCCCGCAGCGCCGGCTGGCGCAGGATGGCGCGGGCGATCTTCATTCCGGCGAGCAGCAAGGCGAGGTCATCCGCATCGGACAGGAAGCCGGTGGTGAAACGGATCGGATCCGCCGCGTCGCGTGAGCGCAGTTCTACGGTGCCGCGTGACTTCGGCCTGAGCACACAGGGATTGAGCTCCATGCCGTGCCGTTCGATCGAGCCATGCTCGGCGCTTTCAATCATCACCGGCAGGACGTGGAACTGGATGTCTGGCCGGCCATCGCCGTCGGTGTCGAAGAAGCCGCCGCTCTCGACCACGTTGGAGGTGAGCAGGCCGGTGCGGAACAGCATGTATTGAATGCCGTGGCGCAGCGCCTTGAAGCCGCGGTCCTCGCCGAGCAGCGAAATCGGCTGGCGCGTCAGTGCATAGACGGGCGCGGCGACATGGTCCTGCAGGTCGCGGCCGACCGAAGGCAGGTCGCGGATGACGGGAATGCCGAGCTCGCTCAAATGTTCGGCGGGCCCGAGCCCGGACAGCATCATCAGCTTGGGTGTCGCCAGCGCGCCTGCGGTCAGGATCACCTCGGCCTTGGCCATTGCCGCATGGCTCTGCCCGTCCGATGTGGTGTAGGCGAGGCCGCTGGCCGCGCCATTCTCCAGCGTCACGCCGGTGACCAGCGCATCGGTGACGACAGTAAGGTTGGCGTTGCCAGCCAATGGCTTCAAAAACACCTTTGCCGCCGACTGTCTCTCCCCGTTCGCCGTCGTCGTCTGATAGAAGCCGACGCCTTCCTGCCTGGCTCCGTTGAAGTCGTCATTGAAGGCGTAGCCGGCCTGCTGGGCGGCCTTGACATAGGCCAGCGACAGCGGATGGCGATGGCGCGCATCCGAAACGGGCAGGGGACCTGTCGTGCCATGGCGTTCGCCGGCCAGGCGCTCGTTGCGCTCCAGCCGCTTGAACACCGGCAGCACTTCGTCCCAGCCCCAGCCGGGGCAGCCGAGATCGCGCCAGCCATCGTAATCCTCAGGCTGGCCCCTGACATAGAGCATGGCATTGATCGAGGAGCCGCCGCCCAGTGTGCGGCCCTGCGGCACCGGCACCCTGCGGCCACCGACGCTCGGCTCGGGCTCGGATTCGTAGATCCAGCTGCGCGCCGTGCCGATCACCTTGGCGAAGGTGGCGGGCATGTCGATGAAACGCGTGTTGTCGGCCGGGCCGGCCTCGACAATCAGCACGCGCTTGCCGGCATTGACCAGCCGGTTGGCCAGCGTGCAGCCGGCAGAGCCGGCGCCGGCGATGATGTAGTCGTAGGTGCCGCTCATCTGTTCAGGCGTAGCGCATGATCACGGTCTTGGTCTCGAGATAGCCGTCGATGGCGGCGCGGCCATGCTCGCGCCCGATGCCGGACTGCTTGAAGCCGCCGAACGGTGCGTTGGGGTCGAGCGTGTTGTGCGAATTGACCCACACCGTGCCGGCCTTGAGGCCATGGATGGCGGTCATCGCCTTGCCCATGTCGCGGGTCCAGATCGAGGCCGACAGCCCGTAGCGCGTGTCGTTGGCGACGCGGATCGCCTCATCGAGATCGGCGACCGGCATTGCCGCCACGACGGGACCGAACACTTCCTCGCGCACGATCTCCATGTCGGGGCGCACATTGTGCAGGATGGTCGGCGCGACGTAGTGGCCCTTGCCGGGCACTGGCCGCGCGCCGCTGATCCGTTCGCTACCGGCGGCCAGGCTGCGCTCGACAAAACCCTCGACGCTCTTCCTGTGCTTGGCCGAGACCAGCGGATTGATCTGGGCTTCCGCGTCGCGGCCAGCACCCATCGTCATGCCATCGGCGATCTCGGCGAGGCGTGCCAGCGTGCGGTCGTAGATCGACTTCTCGATGAGGATCCGCGAGGCCGAGGTGCAGACCTGGCCCTGGTTGAAGAACATGCCGAGCCCGGCAATCAGTGGCTCGATGCCTTCCTCCATGTCGGCGAGCAGGATCATCGGCGATTTCGAGCCGAGCTCCAGCGTGAAGCGGGCGACGCGGTCGATCGCGGCATGGCCGACGCGCTTGCCGACCTCGGTCGAGCCGGTGAAGGTCAGCTTGTCGATGCCGGGATGGCGGATCAGCGCTTCGCCGGTGATGCTGCCACTGCCGGTGACGATGTTGACGACGCCGGGCGGGAAATCCACCGCCTCGATCAGCTCAGCCAGCCTCAGCAGCCCAAGCGGCGTTTCCTGCGGCGGCTTCAGCACCACGGTGCAGCCGCAGGCAAGTGCCGGCGCGATCTTCCACACGCCGATCAGCAGCGGGAAGTTCCACGGCACGATGGCGCCGACGACGCCGACCGGCTCCATCACGGTCATGGCATGATGCTTGGCGCCGGGCGGGACCGAAATGGAAACCTGGAAGGTAGAGCCCTCGAGCTTGGTTGCCCAGCCGGCGTAATAGCGCAGCCAGTCGACAGTGCCGCCGGCGCTCAGCATGCGGGCTACGCCCAGCGACTTGCCGTTCTCTATGCTTTCGATCTCGGCCAGAAGGTCGGCGTCGGCCTCGACAGCATCGGCGAGCTTCAGCATCAGGTTCTGGCGGTCGACCGGCCGCATCGATGCCCATGGTCCCTCGAGCGCGGCCCGTGCCGCGCGCACCGCCTGGTCGACCAGCTCGGGGCCGCTTTCGGGCACACGGGCGACGATCTCGCCCGAGGCGGAATCGTCGACGGCGAGGCCGTCACCGGCAAGGCCATCGACAAAGCGGCCATTGATGAAGGGCCGGTGCGACCGCGACAGGAAAGCGGCGGCCGCCGCACTGATCGGCGGCACAGTTCTCTCGTTCACGCCATCCTCCTCGACTGCTGCTGAACACATTGGGCCGAGGGTTATGGAGCGGGCCGGCCCGGTTCAAGCGCCTGACAGCGCGAGTGCGCGCTCAGTCAAAACAAAGTTCCCGCTCGGACAAGACGCGCGGCACGCGGCCAATCAAGATTGAGAAATGCGATCGGACCGGCGGTTCGATCAGGAACCGACATCGGAGGGCTGCGGCGGTTGAGCGCGTTTCTGGGCAATCCGATGGTCACCACGGCGGCGCTACCGCTGCTGCTCGGCATTGCGTTCGCGCTACTCGTCCGGCTTGGCGCGGCGAAGGCGCCGGTCCTTGCCGTGCTGATCGCAGGCGCGGCGGTGCTATTCCTCTATTGGGATACAGTCGGTGCGCCGGCTTTTCCGCCGATCGCCGCCAGCCAGAAGCTGGTCTATCTGGCCGCTGCCGGCATCATTGCCGGCCTGCTGGCCGAGCGCCGCCTGGACGGTCCCTGGGCCGGTGTGTTCGCTACCATTGCCATCGTCGCTGCTTTCGCCTGGCTCGGCTGGCGGCGCATCGCGGCTGGTCCCGTCGACCTGCCGATGGCCGCCGCGCTGATCACCGGGCTGCTGACTGTAGCCGGGGCGGGTGTGCTGATGGCAATGCGGCCAGAGCCGTCGGCGTCAGCGGAGCAACCGTTCCTGGCACCCGCCGCCGTTCTCAGCCTGTCGCTTGCCGGGGCCATCATCTCGGTGCTCGGCGCGTCCATCGTCGTCGGGCAATTGCTCGGGTCGCTGGCGGCGCTGACTGGCGGCTGGTGCCTCTTTGAATATCTCGCCGTACTGCGTGGCCGGCCTGCCATCGGCTGGGGCAAGGGTGTCGAATTTCTCTTCCTCTTCGCCGCCGCCACGGCGCTGATCCAGGTGGCGCTGCTGGCGCCCAAGGCCGATCCGGCGGCGCTGATGCTGTCGCCGCTGCCGCTGTTCATCGCCGCGCTGTCACCTGGTCGCCTAGAGGGGGTACTTCCAGGTGCCGCCCTGCTGCGGCCGCTCCTCGCCGGGCTGCTGATTGCCGTTCCGGCGATCCTGGCCGTGCTCATCGCCATCATCCGGGCGCCGCATGGCGCGGCCCTCGGCTTTTCCTAGCCTGCAACAACAACCTGATTGGGGAGACCAGCATGAGACTACGCAACACAATCGCCGCCCTTGCCTTCATCGGCGCTTCGACGCTGGCATCTGGCGCTTATGCCGACAATTTCGAGATCGACGGCCAGCACAGCTGGATCACCTTCACCATCAAGCACGGCATCTATGGCATCGCGCATGGCCAGTTCGACGCCGCGTCAGGCTCGATCGTGATGGACAAGGCCGATCCTTCGAAGAGCAGCGTCAAGGCCGAGATCGATGTCGGCTCGGTTCACACCGCCTACGACCAGCGCGACAGCGACCTGAAGGGGCCGGACTTCTTCAACGCGGCGGAGTTTCCGAAGATTTCTTTCGAGAGCACCAAGGTGGAGAAGGTCAGCGACACGACCGGCAAGGTGACCGGCAACCTGACCATCAGCGGCGTTGCCAAGGAAATCACGCTTGACGTGACCCTCATCAACGAGGCGCCGGCGCCTTGGGATGCGACGCTGACCAAGGCGGCGTTCACCGCCACCGGCAAGGTCAGCACCGCCGATTTTCCGATGGCGAAGGCGGCTGCCGGCTTCGGCCTTGGACCGGATGTCGAGATCGTCATCGATCTCGAAGCAATCAAGAAATAGGCGCCTCGAAAAAGTGCCGCGCGCCCAGGGACGCGCGGCACGTCTCCCGGCACGCGGCGAAGTGCGCGCTCAGTCAAAACAAAGTTCCTCCTCGGACAAGACGACGCGCGGCCGGCAATGCACTATCCCTATCGAGGATCGGGCCGTGGTCGGCGTGCCTGGCAATCAGGACAAATATTCGGGACATGCAATGAGATTTTCGGGAAAGACGGTTTTCATCACGGGTGGCGGCACGGGCATCGGTGCCGCAGTGGCGCGGCGCATGGCCGCCGATGGCGCCAAGGTGGTGCTGATGGGCCGGCGGCGCGAGCCGCTTGAAGCTGTCACCAAGGACATTGGCGGGCTGGTGGTGCAGGGCGATGCCGCTGACCCGAAAGCCGTGCGCGCCGCGCTGGCCGAAGTGCATGAGAAAATCGGACCGGTCGACATCCTGGTCGCCAATGCCGGCGGCCACGGCGTCGGGCCGACCATTTCGATGAGCGACGAGACTTGGAGCCTGGCGACGCGCAGCAATCTCGACACCGCCTTCGTCTGCGCCCGCGAGTGCCTGCCCGACCTGATCGCTCGCAAGGGCAACATCGTCATCATCGCCTCGATCGCCGGCCTGTTCGCCGGACCGGAAGCCGCCGGCTACGTCACCATGAAACATGCCTGCGTCGGCTTCGGCAAATCGCTGGCGCGCGACTATGGCCGCCAGGGCGTGCGCACCAACATCATCTGCCCGGGCTGGGTGTCGACAGACATGGCCGACGAGCAGATGGAAGTGATCGTCGAGAAGCACGGGCTGGGCTCGATCGACGAGGCCTACCGGCTGGTGACCAAGGACGTGCCGCTCGGCCGTCCGGCGACGCCGGAAGAAGTGTCCAACGTCATCTGTTTCGTCGCGTCGCCCGAGGCGGCGATGATGAACGGTTCGATCCTGACCGTCGATGGCGGCGCCACCGTGGTCGACCTGCCGACGCTGGCTTTTGTGGACTGATCCGGCTTTTGCCGATCGATGTGGAGAGTAGAATGAACGACCAGAACAGGCCGACCGACTGGAAGCATTTCGATGACTTCGCCGCCGGTATCGCCACCAACCGGCTGCCGACGACGGGCGCGCTGCGCGGCCAGACCTTCAAGATCACGCTGAACACCGGCCGCACCATCGACCTGGCCTTCACCGCCGCCGACACCGTGGCCTGGAGCGAAGGCAGTGATGCCGGCGCCGACTGGTACGAGGCGCTGGAAGTCGCCTCCAACGTGTTCTTCATCAACATGACTTTCGCCGCCCGCTCGGCCGAGGACGAAGCCTTCATCGTCAACACGACCACACGCCGCGTGCTGTCGGTGCGCGAACGGGTGCGCGACGCCAGCGAGGCGCCCGGCGAACCGCGCGTATCGCAGGTCTGGTCGGCGGGTGTGCTTGGCGATCCATCGATGCCGCCAACCAGCATTGAGCCGGCGCCGACCCGCGACCTGATCGGGCTGACCGCGCATTACACATACAGCCCTAACCACGTCTACGAGCACATCTATCTCTCCTCGGAGCGCTATGCCTGGCAGAACCTTGTCGGCATCCAGCGCGGCCATGGCGATGTCGACCTGGCGACAACCTGGAAGTTCGCCGAGAACCAGTATGTGTTCGGCTTCCGCGAGTTCATCATCCCGGTCGCGTCGCTGTTCTTCTACAATTGGGACGTCATGCACTCGACCGGGAAATTCCTCGGCGTGACCAGCCAGGGCAAGATCGAGAACAAGCCCGCCGGCGCCTTCATCGAGAAGAAATCCAGAGCCTCCTACGACAAGGACAAGGCGCCGGTCTGAGCGCGCGGGAGAACGTCATGAACATCAATTACGAAGCCATCAAGGCGCACTACGCCGGTTCCGACGTCGGAAATCTCGCGGCGATGATGGCGCCGATCACCGAGAAGACGGCCTGGACCGAGATGGCCGGCTTTCCCTATGCCGGCACCTATGTCGGCCCTGACGCCATCATATCAGGCGTCTTCAAGCGCATCGGCGAGGAGTGGGAAGGCTACTCGTTCACGCTCGAAAGACTGGTCGATGGCGGCACCACAATCGTCGGCCTCGGCAATTACTCCGGCGTCTACCGCAAGACCGGCAAGACCATGGCGGCGCGCGTCGTCCATGTCTGGGACATGGCGGACGGCAAGGCCGTGCGCTTCGAGCAGTTTACCGACACCAAGCTGGTCGCCGCGGCGACGGTTTGAGGCGTCGGCACGTGCATGCGGGCCCGGCGCTTCGCCGTCCGCCCGATGAAAACCTGGGAGGAGGATGAAATGGGAATCTGTCTGAAAGGAATGATGGCGGGCCTGGTGCTGTCGACCGCGCTGGAGGTCGGCAGCATGGGGGCGGCCAATGCCGCCGGCGACGAGATCGTCATCGGCGCGCCGATCTCCTTGACCGGCCCGCTGGCCGGTGACGGCAAGGAGCAGAAATGGGCCTATGAGCAGGCCGTGGCCGACATCAACAAGGCCGGCGGCATCATGGTCAAGTCGGCCGGCAAGAAGCTGCAAGTGCGCCTCGTGGTCGCCGACGATGAAAGCTCGGAAGGCAAGGTCGCCTCGGCGTTGGAAAACCTGATCAAGGTGCAGAAGGTGGATGCGCTGCTGTCGACCCATTCCGGGCCGATGAACATCGCCGGCGCCATCGTCGCCGAGAAGTACAAGAAGTTTTACATGATCACGACGGCCTTCCCATTCGAATGGCAGCCGTTGAAGCTGAAATATTCGGCCCTGTTCTTCTTCCATCCGGGCCCGGGCGCCGAAGTGCCGTTCGAGATCTGGGACAAGCTGCCGGCCAATGAGAAGCCGAAGAACCCGGCGCTGGTCTCCGAGGATTCGCCAGACGGCAAGGGCTTTGGCGGCGCCTTCGAGGCGGCGGCCAAGAAATACGGCTACACGTTCGCGGTCGATGATCCATGGGCGATCGGCGCCACCGATTATTCGGCTCTGATCACCAAGCTCAAGGCCGCCAATGTCGACGCCATGCTGGTGTTCGGCTCACCAGCCGACACGATCACGCTCTTGCGGCAGATGAAGGAGCTCGGCTTCAGCGTGCCATACCTGCATGGCTGGAAAGGCACCTGGACGGGTGAGTTCCATGAGGCGCTTGGGGCGGATTCGGACTATATCATGACCGACGGCTTCTGGTCGGCGAGCTACCCCTACAACGGCGCCAAGAGCCTCGGCGACCGCTACGAAGCCGAGTTCAAGAAGGACTCGGTGACGGTCGGCGCCTTCTACGCCAACGCACAGGTCCTGGCGCAGGCGATCGAAAAGGCCGGCTCCACCGATGCCGATGCGCTGCATGACGCGATCTTCAACCAGGAGTTCAAGGACACGGTCGTCGGCGATCTCAAGTTCGACCAGACCGGCTTTGCCCTGATCCCCAGCGTCGCCACGCAATGGTGGCAAGGCAAGCACCAGCTGATCTTCCCGAATGGCACCTGGACCTACAAGCCGGCGCCGGCCTGGGACAAGCGCTGACCAACTGGCGCTGACCGACTGGCGCTGACCGACTGGCGCTGATCAACTGGCGCTAAACGACGGGACGCTGATCAACCGGGCATGGACGATTGGATCACTGCCCGGTTGATCGCGAACTGATCCAGACGCCCCCGACGCGAGGGGGTCGCGCAGGGGGGAGGCGGGTGCCTGATTGCGAAGCCGGGCACCCGCCTGTCCATTGACCCGCCTGACCCCGCCCGTCTACTGACATGGAGAACGGAAACACGATGCAGCCGGACGAGACGTTGCTTCGCCTCGAAGCGGTCCAGAAACGCTTTGGAGGGCTTGTCGTCCTCAACAACATCGACATCGCCGTTGGTCCCAACGAACTGATCGGGTTGATCGGCCCCAACGGCGCCGGCAAGTCGACGCTGTTCAACATCATCACCGCCATCTACACGCCGACGCAAGGATCGATCCGGTTTCGGGGCAAGGATATCACCGGCACGGCGCCGCATCGCATCTGCCGCCTCGGCATCGCGCGCACGTTCCAGCTGGTGCGCACGTTCCTGACCATGACGGCTTTCGAGAATGTCATGGTCGGCGCGGTCTATGGCGCCGGCGGCCGGGTGAAGCATGCCACCACTGCTGCCGAAGAAGCGCTCGAGCTGGTCGGCCTGACCGCCAAGCGCGACATCAGGACCGCGCACATGACGCTGTCCGACCGGCGCTTGCTGGAGATCGCCAGGGCGGTCGCGTCCTGCCCGTCGCTGCTGTTGCTCGACGAGCCGATGGCCGGGCTCAACCCGACCGAGATCCAGCGCATGGTCGACGTCATCCGCCGGGTGCGCGGCGAACGAGGCGTTTCGATCCTGTGGGTCGAGCACAAGGTCGATGCCATCATGAAAGTGTGCAGCCGGGTGATCGTGCTCGACCACGGCGAGAAGATCGCCGACGGCACGCCCCGCGAAATTGTCGCCAACCGCAAAGTCATCGAGGCCTATCTTGGCGAACCGGCTGCTTGAAGTGAACAAACTGGAAGTCGCCTATGGCGACGTCGGCGCCCTGTGGGGCGTGTCGATCCATGTCGACCCCGGCACCATCGTCGCCATTGTCGGCGCCAATGGCGCCGGCAAGACGACGCTTTTGAAAACCGTTTCCGGCCTGCTGAAGCCGAAGCGCGGCGAGATTTTTCTCTCCGGCGTGCCGCTGGCCGGCAAGGCGCCGGAAGAGATCGCCAGCATGGGCATTGCCCATGTGCCGGAAGGGCGCGGCCTGTTCCGCCAGATGACGGTGCTGGAAAATCTCGAGCTTGGCGCTTTCCAGCCCAAGGTGCGGAAGCATTTCAAGCAGTCGCTGGAAAAGGCCTACACGCTTTTCCCGCGCCTCAAGGAGCGGGCAGGGCAGAAGGCGGGGTCGCTCTCGGGCGGCGAGCAGCAGATGCTGGCTATCGCGCGCGCCACCATGTCGGACCCGTCGCTGCTGATCCTCGACGAGCCCTCGCTGGGGCTCAGCCCGATCGTGGTGCAGCAGATGTTTTCACTGATCGAGACCTTGCACAAGCAGGGCGTCACCATCCTGCTTGTCGAGCAGAACATCCACCAGGCGCTGAAGGTCGCCGACTATGCCTTCGTGCTGAAGACAGGCGAACTCGCCATGCAAGGCACAGGCGCCGACCTTCTCGCCGATCCCGAAATCCAGAAGGCCTATATGGGCGTGTTGGAGTAGCCATGACATTCAACATTCCGCCTCCAGATATCCTGCTGCAACTGTCGCTCAACGGCGCGCTGGGCGGCGCCATGTACGGCGTTGCCGCCGTCGGCCTCAGCCTGATCTTCGGCACCATGCGGCTGATCTTCCTGGCGCAGGGCGCGATGATCATCCTCGCCGCCTATTTCGTTCGGGCTCTGTTCTACGGCCTTGGCATCGACCCGTTCCTGTCGCTGCTCATCGTCGTGCCGGTCGGGCTTGGCGTTGGCTGGCTGATGTACCAAGGCCTGTTCCGCAGGGCGGCAGCGGCAGAGGATCGAAACATCTCGCTGCTGATCGCGGTCGGCCTGATGTTCCTGATCCAGAACCTGATGACGGTGATCTGGGGCGGCAACACCGCCGCCGTCGTCACCTCCTATACGGCAAGCGGTATCGAGATTCTCGGCGTGCGCACCTCGTTCACGCGCTCGATGGGCTTCCTGATCGCGCTTGCCGGCACCGGGCTGGTGGTGTTGTTCCTGCGCAAGACGCTGGTCGGCAAGGCGGTGCGCGCGGCTTCCGAGGACATGGAGGCGGCGACGCTGATGGGCATCAGCCCGCACCGCGTCAACGCCATTGCCTTTGCCATCGGCATAGCGCTGGCAGGGGCAGCCGGCGTGGCTGTGGCGACGACATTTCCGTTCAACCCCTTCGCCGGCTTCATCTTCAGCCTCAAGGCGCTGGTGGCGCTGGCGCTGGGCGGCATCGGCAATGTCGCCGGCGCGCTGGCCGGCGGCATCCTGCTCGGGCTGATCGAGGCCTATGTGCAGTATTTCATCTCGGGCGGCTGGACCAACGCCATCGCCTACGGCGTGTTCCTGGCCGTGCTGATGTTCAAGCCGGAAGGCCTGTTCAGCCGGCCCTACAAGAAGGCGTGAGGCCATGTTGAAGCAAACCTGGCCGAAACAAATCTGGACGGGGGTCGCCGTCCTCGTCGTCGCCGCGCTGGTGCTGCTGCCGCTGCTGCCGGGGGCGATCGACTCCTATGCCTTTTCCTTCCTGTTCTTCGTCTTCATCTACGCCATCATGGCGCAGGGCTGGAATCTGGTGGCCGGTTTTGGCGGCCAGATCAGCCTCGGCAATCACGCCTTCTTCGGGCTCGGCGCCTATACGACCGCCATCCTGTGGAGCGGCAATTACCTCTGGGGCTCGCTCTACGAGGCCTATCCGCGCATCTATTATTTCGACCCGGTGACCATGGTGCTGGGCGGCCTGGTCGCGGCACTTGCCGCGATCATCATCGGCATGCCGCTTCTGTCCAAACTGCGCGGCGACTATTTCGCGCTGGGCACGCTGGGTTTCGGCGAGATCGTCAAGGTGATGTTCATCAATGGTGGCGACTTCACCGGCGGCGCCTTCGGCGTCGTCGCGCCGGCCAGCACGTTCGACACGCTGCTGCCGCACTATCTGGTCGGGCTGGGCCTGATGGTGGGCGTGGCGCTGGCCATCCGCTTGTTGATGCGCTCGCGCTATGGTCTGGCGCTGATCGCGGTACGCGACGACGAGATGGCGGCCTCGGCCAACGGCATCGACACGCTCAGGGTCAAGGTCGCCGCCTTCGCCGGAAGCGCCTTCATCGCCGGCATCGCCGGCAGCCTCTATACCTACTACCTCTTCCATGTCGGCCCCGACTCCGTGTTCGACCTCGACTGGATGCTGCTGCCGCTGATGATGACCGTGGTGGGCGGCACCGGCACGCTGCTTGGGCCCATCCTCGGCGCCTTCGTCATGTACGCGGTGTTCGACCTCGCGCGCATCGTGGTGCCGGATTACCACCCGGTGATCTCGGGCCTGACGATCATCCTGGCGATGCTGTTCCTGCCGAAGGGGCTGATGCGGAGTTTTGGCGGCAGGGTACGGGCGTGACACGGATTGGGCGGCACTCAATCAACGGATTGACGATGGCATTGAGTGTCCCAAGGAGGCCAGCCGCGTCGAAATGACCGCGGTTGGCCGCAAGAGATCCGTCTGCCCGGAAAGATAGCCGGCAAGCAGCCGCTCGTTCCCGATCAGTTTCCGCCACCCTGCATGTGTGGATTGAGCGCTCCTGTAAGCGGCCACTGACATAGATCGGCGCGATCCATGACAAATCTCAAGATCGGTCGAACAGGTCAGGTATTCAAGCGCTTGGTTAATGTTACTCCAATCGCAGGCCGAGGTGCGTATTGCGCCAAACAAGCCATGGATCGTGTAAGTAAATCTTACAATTAACAATTTGTTAACCAACTTGGACTGTTCGTCTTTTCCGGCTGCAATCACGGCGGAGCATACATTGCAACTACGCCGCATACGTCACTTGTTAAGACCCCGCGTTGAACGTTTGCCAAGCCTGACGGTTATGCTACTTCTGGACTGGGGGACGTGGATTCGCACCGCCTATGGAGGTGGCTATTGCATCAAGACGCATCAGGCGTCGACCCGGAGCGTGAGGGGTCTTCCCCAAGCGATGTTCCACGTCTCGGCGAAGCGTTGCTCGCCGACCTTTTGGCACACACAACCGAGCTTCTGTCATTCTACGACCGCGAATTCTGCCTGACGCATTACGCGACCATGTTCAAAGGCGTGTACGGAGACGCGGTGACGCCGGGTGCCGCCGTTTGGGAGATCTACCCTGGTTTCCTCGATGCGAGGGTTCGCGACGAATTTCTTCGTGTGTTCCACGGTGGCGCGCCGGCAAGCATCGATTTGCCGCGATCATCGGGCGAAGCGCCGCGGTCCGTTTTCGTTTTCGCCTCCGCCAATGGTGTGGGAATCATCGAAAAACGGGCGCGCGGTGAACGGAGCGTCGCCGAGGAGCAAGAGCATGTAACTCTGCTCCATCAGGCGACGCATGACGTGCTGACCGGCCTGCAGAACCGGCGGCGATTTGGCGAGCGGCTGCAGCAAGCGCTGGCGGCCCTTGGCGAGCCAAAGCTGAAAGCCGCCCTGCTGCAGATCGACCTTGACGATTTCAAAGCGGTCAACGACACGCTCGGCCATGGAGCAGGCGATACGCTGCTTCAACTCGCGGCGGGTCGTATCCGCGACGCGCTGCGGGATGGCGAGTCCGCGTACCGGTATGCCGGCGATGAGTTCGCTGTCATTCAATTGGGAAAAGAGCAGCCAGCAGAGGCCGAGCGCCTCGCCGGATCGCTCATCGAAGCGTTCAAGCAACCGTTCATCATCAACGGCATCCCCGTCTTTGTCGGCTCGAGTATTGGAATTGCGTTCGGGCCGGAACACGGCACGGATGGCGAGCAGTTGATGAAAGCGGCTGACATTGCTCTCTACTCAGCCAAGACGGATGGACGCGGCTGCGCTCGGATATTCAACCGTTCGATGCTGCTGCTGCTCGAGCAGCGCGAGAATCTGAGGCGCAGCCTTCGAACCGCGCTGGAGCGCGGCGAGCTCTTTCTGGAGTATCAGCCCCTGATCCGGCCGCCCTCGTCGGTGATCGGTTTCGAGGCACTGCTGCGCTGGCGGCACGCCGAGATCGGCATCATTCCTCCCAGCGTGTTCATCCCGATCGCCGAAGCCGACGGCTTGATGGACGAGATTGGCCGATGGGTGCTCGAGGAAGCCTGCCGCCAGGCATTGACCTGGCCTTCCTCGCTGACAGTCGCGGTGAATCTGTCGCCGGCGCAGTTCCTGGGCAGCTCGCTGACGGACACGATTGCCCAGATCATCGACGCGGTTGGAATTCCTGCTGATCGGCTTGAGCTTGAGATCACCGAGACGGTTCTTCTTGAGAAGACGATCGACAACATCGATACATTAAACACGTTGAACGTACTGGGAATACGAATATCGCTTGATGATTTCGGAACGTACTATTCGTCGCTGAGCTACCTCAAGAACTTCCCGTTCGACACATTGAAGATCGACCAATACTTCATCACGGACCTGGAGACCGACCTCAAAAGCCAAACGATCGTGCGGTCAATCATCAATCTGGCGCATGGCCTGGGAATAAGCGTTACCGCCGAGGGGGTCGAGACGTCGGCGCAGGCACGGTGGCTGATCAAGGAGAATTGCGATTCCCTGCAAGGCAATTTCCTGGGGCGGCCACTCGGCGTCGAGGCAACCAATGATTTCATCGGGCGGTCCCCACTGAGGGTTGTGAGAGCGATGGAGGAATCAAATCGGGCGGTCTAGCGCCTTGCACCCTTTGTTAACGGTGAAGTCGAGATTAGCAGGGGCCATCGAGGCAGATACCGCGCAATCCTTTCAGTCCGTGCGAGACTGACTCATGACCGGGCGTGGTGAGATTTTCCGCCTCGGCGTTCATCGCCCTGCCAGGGCTCAATGCTGATGGAACAAGGGAGCATGCCGATGGGACCTGTTCAACATGAACTGGCTGGCGAGCCGACTTTTGAACCCACGATCCAGGTCGACATGGAGATCAAGGCTTTCGTCTCCGCCTGGAGACACTGCGATTACGTCTCGACATACATGGCCCGCATGATCAGTCAGAACAGGTCGGACTCGGTCCGGCACTCAAATCTCTTTTCCTCGGCCTTGAACGAACTGCTGGAAGTCGCATTTCGTACGCGCCATGCCGGCGGCGACCTGGCATGCAGGGTGTCTCGCCATGGCGCCACGGACAGGATCGAGCTGACATTCCCCTGCGTGCCGGGGGATCGCCAATTCTACCAGGAGGCCGTGTCGCAAGTCGCGGGATTCGAGGCCAGGGAGCGATACCTCAGCTCGGTGTCTGGTGATCTCGCGCCCAGCCGGGAGGTCGTGCTGCTGGAGCTTGCCGTCGACTACAACGCGACTTTCAGGGTCGAGGAAGCAGCCGGTGATGCAATCAGGCTTGTCGTTGATCTTCCGCTTGAAGGCTTGCGAAATTGAGCCCTTATGACCTTCACCCGCGCTTCAAGGCGCAATACGACGCGAACAACCAGGAGTTCTCCATATCGGGAGTGGTCCGGCCGCAGACCGCCGATGATCTCGGGTCCAGCATAGCCTTGCTTCGCGATGCGATCGGTCGTGTGCGCGGCGTTCTTTACGTCAATGTCAGACGCCTGACGCAGATGAACAACGCCGCGTTTCATGCCTTTTCGAGGATCATCCTTGATGCCTGCCGTGCGCGGCCCGATCTCAAATTCGTCGTCATCACATCAAGCGTGGTGGGATGGACCTCGCGAAAATTCGGGCGCTTGAGCGGGATCGAACCGAACATCACGGTCGAGGAGTATGACAGCGAATTCTATCCGGGGCAGGGCTTCCTGGAGGAGGGCGGGTTCGTTCCGATCCTGCGCACACAGACAAAGATGACCTGGCGCCACGAGCGCGCGATCCTTCCGCGACATGGCATGCGGCCCGGGATCGTCATGGCCGACATCTGTTGCGGGATCGGTGATTTCGCCGTGCTCGTGCAAAAGGAGTTCCAGCCATCGCGGATCGTCGCTCTGGACCACTCCATGACAAGCCTCAGCTACGCCCGGCGCGTGATGCGGGAGTTCGATATCCGGGGCATCGAATATACCTATGGCGATGCGTCGGAGATGCTGCTCGACGAAGCCCAGTTCGACCTCGTCACCTGCCGGCATTCCCTGCAGATCTTCAATCGGCCTGAACTGATCCTCAAGGAACTCTACCGCATATGCAAGCCAGGCGGGCGGGTCTACATCACCAACGAGAAGAATTCGCATTGCCTCGGCGAGCCGCGCTCCGAAAGCATCAACTGGACCTATAACGAGGTGGCGAAGCTGTTCGCGCATTTCGAGATGGACGTCGAGCTTGGACCCAAGAGCAGGCGATACCTGCTTGAAGCCGGCTTCGAGGATATACGTGTCGAGTCCTTCATGGTCACCAACCTGGACGGCGACCCGCAGGACTTCGCCGATGTCATTGAAGCCTGGTCTGATGTCTATGCGGGCGAGATGGCGGCCAGACGCGGTGACGGACCGGAATTCGTCGAACGGTTCCGGCAGGGCTTCCAGGACCACATTTTCGCGGCACTTCACCCCAAGGGCTATGCCGGTTGGCCAATCTGGGTCGCATCGGGGCGGCGGCCGCAATGAAAGCCGACAATGAGGCGACGCCGCGCTTCGGCATGCGCTCCTTTCGAGCGAAATTCGTATTGGTCGTTGGCGGCGCGGTCCTGTTCGACCTCCTGCTGAGCGGGGGCCTGGCGCTTTGGAACGTTCAGAAGCTGTCGCGCGACGCCACATCGGAAGTCGGTGAAGGCCTGACGACCGCGAACCAGGAATACATTCGCTCCTATGCCGATTCGACAGCGTTGAGCGTCGACCTGCTGCTCGATCGGGTGCATGGGGACGTCAAGGCGCTGGCCGGCGTGTTGCAGGTCCAGATCGACGATCCAAAGAGGCAGCAGCAGGTCGGAGCGACGCTTTCGCAAGAGGCGCCCGGCTCCGTCAAGCTCGCCTACGATGCGCGGGGCGATTGGGCGCAGAACCTGCCGGGCGCGCCTTCCGTGGTAAGCGTCTGGGGCTACCTGCTGGGCGCCGACCACAGTCCGCTGCCGGGCGTTCAGCAGGAGATAGAAAACAGCACCGTGATCGATCTCGTCGCGCCGACTCTCATGGCCAGCGGGGCGTCCAAACTGCAGATGTACTATATTGGTCCAAAAGAACGGCCGATCTTCAGGACGGTGCCGTATACGGATCAGGCACAAACCTTCGACCGGCTCTATCCCGGCCACAACAAGTCGGAATTCTGGGAATTCTTCTTTCCGGGAATCTATGGCTCATGGCAGCAATGGGCCAAGGATCCGGCCTCACGTCCGGCCCCCGACGACATTACCCAGACAGCGCCTTACACCGATGCGATTACGGGAAAGCTGATCGTCAGCTTCTTCCACCCGCTGTGGACGCGCGATCGCACCGATGTCGCCGGCACGGCGGGTGCGGATATCACTCTCGACCAGCTCGCGGAGGTCGTCGAAAGGGTGAAGATCGCTGAAACCGGCTTCGGCTTCCTGACGATGTCGAACGGCAACGTGGTCGCGATCAATCCGGCGGGCCAGGCGATTATCGGCCTGACGGCATCGAACGATGCGGGCACGCAGGGCGTCACCGGCCTGGAGAGGTCCCTGCGGGGGAGTGCACAGCCCGCTATCGCGACGCTGCCTCTCGACCGGAACAATGACGGTGTCATTCAGCATATCATGCTCAACGACAAGGGCGAACGCGTCCCCTATATTGTTGTCCTCAAGCGATTGAAGCCGACCAACCTGTGGAGTTCGGGACCGGTCAAGTCCGAAACGATGTCGGTCGGAATCGTCGTCCCCGAACGGGAGATCTATGCATCCCTGTTCGCCGCGCAGGAGAGTATTTCTCGCGCGACCAATCGTATCCT
This sequence comes from Mesorhizobium sp. INR15, assembly GCF_015500075.1. Taxonomy (NCBI): domain Bacteria; kingdom Pseudomonadati; phylum Pseudomonadota; class Alphaproteobacteria; order Hyphomicrobiales; family Phyllobacteriaceae; genus Mesorhizobium; species Mesorhizobium sp. INR15. The sequence goes on from NZ_CP045496.1 coordinate 3,013,251, forward strand.
GCTGTTTCAGATCGCGGCGATCGCTGTCTCGCTTCTGATTGTCTTCGCGGCCGTGCTCGGCATTTCGAAGCGGATCACCGCGGGCCTCCGGGCGCTTGCCAGCGCTGCCCAGCGGCTGCAGTCCAAGGATTATTCAGTCCGCGTGAGCATTCCGACGCGCGACGAGGTCGGAGCGGCGGGCATCGCCTTCAACCGGATGGCTGAGCAGATCAGCTTCCACACGGAGAATCTCGAGCAACTCGTCGATGAGCGAACCAGGGAGCTCGGCGACGCAAATCAGGAAATATCCGCGCTCAACGAAAAGTTGCGGGACGAGAACGTCCGCCTCGGCGCCGAGCTCGCTGTTGCCAAGCAGATCCAGATGATGGTCCTGCCGAAAGCCTCCGAACTCGCGGCGATCCCCGGGTTGGAGATCGCAGCCTATATGCGGCCGGCCGACGAGGTCGGCGGTGACTATTACGACGTCCTTCAGAACGGGTCACGGGTCAAGATCGGCATTGGCGATGTGACCGGTCATGGTCTTGAGAGCGGCGTGCTGATGCTGATGGTCCAATCCGTGGCACGCGCGCTGCAGGAAACCAGCGAGGGGAATCCGCACCAGTTTCTGGATCGGCTGAACCGGGCGATCTACAAGAACATCGAGCGCACCAATACCAACAAGCATCTCTCGCTGGCCTTTCTTGACTTTGAGAATGAGCGGGTAACGCTGTCAGGCCAACACGAGGACGTTCTCGTCGTGCGTGCGGATGGGGGCGTGGAACGCATCGATACGATCGATCTGGGCATGCCGGTTGGTCTTGAGAATGACATCTCGCAGTTCATCGCCACTCGTGACATCCTGTTTAGCCGCGGCGACGTGATCGTGCTGCACACCGACGGTGTGACCGAGGCTGAAGACAAAGACAAGAAGCTGTTCGGGTTCGAGCGGCTCTGCCAGAGCGCGCGAAAACGTCAAGGCGAGAGCGCCGAGGAAATCAAGACAGGCATTATCGAGGATCTCATGGCTCACATCGGAATCCAGAAGATCCACGACGACATCACCCTCGTGATCATAAGGCACAGATAGGAATGACCACGCTGTTCGGTACCCCTGAGCTTGCAATCGGGATGATGGAAAGCGCCAGTCGCGTGCGGCTGTACGACGGGCCCCTCGACTTGAGCTGGCGTCATTGTGCGACGACCGCGGACTTCATCGCCGATCTTTTCGCGTTGCGTTTCCAATCTTCCCGTAATGACTACAGGGAAGCGCGGCACAGCATCGGATATCTGGTCAACGAACTCATCGAAAATGCCGTCAAGTTTCGGGCGCCAGGTGAGATCGTGATAGAGGCATCGATGGATTCAGGATGCTTCAAGATCAAGGTTTCGAATGATGTCGATGGTGAAACCGCGTCCGGGTTCCAAAATCTCCTGGCGACCATCACGGTTGGCGACCCCAGCGACCTGTTGATAGAGCGCATTGAAGCGAATGCCGCGAACCCCGACGTGGGAGGCTCGGGGCTGGGATTGCTGACGTTGATGAGCGACTATGGCGCACGCCTGGCTTGGATATTCAGCCCCGCCGACCAAAGCGACCGGATCTGCGTGGAGACATATGCCTCCATTCCGATCTCGCAAACTCACAACTAGGAGCCTGTCCGAGTAGTCGCTGTTCAATTGGGCACGAGTCTGATTCTAATTGCGACCATGAGCAAGCATTTTCGCGCGTGGAAGATTGATCAGCCGCAGTTGTTGCCGCCGAGCGTGCAGGATTTTGTGCCGAGGGACCACCTGTCACGGTTCATCGTGGATCTGGTGCGGGAGAGCCTCGATTTGAGCGAGATTACCAGCAGCTATAGGAGTGCGCTTGGCCAGCCGCCGTTCGATCCGCGGCTGATGGTGGCGCTGCTGCTCAACGGCTATGCGAGCGGCCTCTATTCCTCCCGGCGCATCGCCAAGGCGTGCGTTGAGCGCGCCGACTTCATGATGATCGCGGCGCTGGATGCGCCGGATTTCCGTACCATTTCCGAGTTCCGCAAGCGGCACCTCAAACAGCTGGCCGGGCTGTTCGTGCAGGTGTTGAAGCTGGCCGAGAAGGCCGGGCTGGTGCGGCTCGGGCATGTCGCGCTCGACGGCACCAAGATCAAGGCGAACGCGTCCAAACACAAGGCGATGAGCTATCAGCACATGAAGAAGCGCCAAGCCGAGTTGCAGGCGGAGGTCGATCGCTGGCTGGCCGCCGCTGAGGCGGCGGATGCCGAAGAGGACAAGCTGCACGGCAACAAACGAGGTGACGAACTGCCCGGCTGGGTCGCCGACAAACAGAGGCGGATCGCCAGGATCGCCCAGGCCAAGGCTGAACTGGAGGCCGAGGCGAAGGCCGCGGCCGACGAGGAGCGCCGCATCGAGGCCGAGAAGCAGAAGAGCCGCGAGGCCGAGGGCCGCAAGAAGACCGGCAAGCCCGCGGCTGCGCCATCCGACGAGCCCGCCGCGAAGGCCCAGCGCAACTTCACCGATCCTGAAAGCCGCATTCTCAAAACCAAGGATGGTTTCATCCAGGGCTATAACGCGCAGGCGGCCGTCGACGGCAAAGCGCAGATCATCGTTGCACACGGGTTGACGCCGAGCACGAGCGACTATGGCCAGTTGGTGCCGCTGGTCGATGGCATCCAAGCCAATCTCGGCCGCAAACCGGAGCAAGCGTCCGCTGACAGCGGCTATCTGAGCGAAGTCAACCTCGCCAGCCTCGACCAACGCGGGATCGATGGCTACATCGCCACCGGACGCGCCAAACACCCCACCGCCGACAACGGCAAGGGCGGCGGACCGTTGACACAGGCAATGAGAAAAAAGATCGCCGACGGCGGCTTCGAGACCCCCTACCGACTGCGAAAGCAGATCGTGGAGGCGGTGTTCGGGCAGATCAAGCAGGCACGCGGCTTCCGCCAGTTCCTGTTGCGGGGACTGGCAAACGTGCGTGCCGAATGGGCGATTATCTGCACCGCCCACAACCTCGTGAAGCTGGGAAGCCTCCTCAGGGCCTCCTGACCAGGCTATCGTCACCCGAGAGCCTGTCGCAATCAGACTATCTAATGAAATGAACCCGACCGGAACGCTAACTGGACGGGCTCCTAGATGGAACGAAGCCCGGCTATGGAAATCAAGACCGACGAATACCGCGTGTGGGTTGAAGGAAGCGATATTTTCTTCGATGGTGCCATGCGGCTTGCCAGTTCCGAAGCCGGTGCGCCCATCACGGCCCTGGCGACCAATGTTCTTGCCTCAAATCCCGCTTCCATCACGCTCGACCTGAAGAACCTTCAGTTCCTCAATTCTTCCGGCATCAACCTGCTGGCGAAGTTTACCATCGAGGTGCGCAAGCATCCCGATGTTCGGCTCGTCGTGCGCGGAACGCCCGACATACCCTGGCAATCGAAATCATTGCCGAACCTGAAGAAACTGCATCCCGCTCTGGTGCTTTTGATGGACTGATCAGGCGATCGAAATTGGCCTGGGGACTGCCGCGACGCAGCCTGGTGGCCGGCGTGCACGCGGCGCTGTGAGATCTTCGGAGGGGCGGGGCCGCCCTAGCCGGTTGGCACCAAAACCTTGACTGCGCCGGCGCGGCGGTCTCTTGTTCCGGCAGAATCCGCCGACGAGAGAGGTGCCATCATGGAAAAAATCATCCTGGACTGCGACCCTGGGCATGATGACGCCATCGCCATTCTGCTGGCGGCGGGTAATCCGAACATCGATCTCCTCGGCATCACGACGGTTTCGGGCAATCACAACGTCGAGAACACCACACGCAATGCGCTTTCCGTGTGCACCGCCTATGGCATCAAGGTGCCGGTGGCGAAGGGCTCTCCAGGTCCGCTCATCATCGACCAGGTGCTGGCCGTCGAGATCCATGGCGAGACCGGGCTCGACGGCCCCGTGTTGCCGCCCGCGTCGTTCGATCTCGACAAGCGGCATGCCGTCGACTTCATCATCGACACCGTCATGGCGCATGAGCCGAAGACCGTCACGCTGGTGCCGGTCGGTCCCTACACCAACATCGCGCTAGCCGCCCGCAAGGATCCGCGCATCATCGGGCGGGTGAAGCGGGTTGTCGCGATGGGCGGAGCCTACACGCGCGGCAACATCACGCCCGCGGCGGAGTTCAACGTCTATGGCGACCCGGAAGCCGCCGATGTGGTGTTCCGCGCCGATTGGGACGTCACCATGGTCGGGCTCGACCTGACGCACCAGGCGCTGGCCACTCCGGACCTGCAGGACAGGGTGCGCGCGGTCGGCGGCCCGATGGCCAAGTTCATCCTCGACATCTGGGAGTTCATCGCGACCACGCATGGCGGCCTCCTGCAGATCGAGTATCCCGCAATCCATGACGCCTGCTGTGTCGCGGCGATGATCGACCCGACCGTCTTCACCACCGAGAAGGCCGATATCCGCGTCGAGCTTGCCGGCCGCTGGACCAAGGGCATGACAGTCTGCAATTTCGAGAAGATGGGCGGCATGCATCATTTCGGCGGCACGGCGGGCGAGCAGGTCGATTTCCGCCACACCGTGGCGATGAAGCTCGACCATCCGAAATTCTGTGACCTGATCGTCGATGCGCTTGAGCGGCTAAACCGCCAGAAGGTGTGATTGAGGTTGCTCCGGCCAATGGCCGCGATCCACGAGGGAGGTGATGAAATGAACGAAGACACCATCAATCCAAGACCGCTGGCGGAGATTGCCAGCTATCACGCCCATATCTACTACGATGGGCAAACCGAGCGGCAGCATGCCGAATGGCTGCGGGATCGCATCGGCGAACGCTTCCGTGTGCGACTGGGCAATTGGCACGATCAAAAGGTCGGGCCGCATGACCAGGCGATGTACCAGGTCTCGTTCGCGAACGAGGTTTTCGCTTCCCTCGTTCCGTGGCTGATGCTGAACCACCGGGGCCTCAGCATCCTCGTCCACCCCAATACGACGAACCCCCGGCGCGATCATCTGATCGATCCGATCTGGATAGGCCGGCCCGAAAACGTGAACGGCGAGGTCCTGCCCGACGATCATGAGGCGGAAGAGGCGCTGCCTCCCAACACCGATCCGTCCATGCCGGCATAGAAGGTCCTGACGCTAGCCTCCGGCGCAGATGCTTGAGGAACCCGGCGACCGGCAAGCTTGGCACGGCATGCCCAGCCAACATCACCGCGCCTTGTCGGCTGGGGCAGGCCGGATGGCATCAGTGCACCATCTCCTGAAGCGCGCGGCGAAGCGGCATGTCGGAAATCTGGATCAGTCCCGAGAAAGGCACATCCATGCTGAGAACCAGGTAGAAGGCTCCGGCGATGAGCAAGGCGGACAGGACAAACGAGCCGATGACGATGACGTTCCTGGGTGCGCGATAGCCGAAGCTTCCGAAGATCAGCGTCATCCACGCGGTCAGCATGGCGAGAAGCGGCATCGGTATCGAGCCCTCCGACTGCTCCACGATGGCCCAGCGCTGCTCGACAAGGCGACGATACTGCTGCCTGGCATCGACGAGCAGGGCCTCGTGGTAGCGATCCGCAGGCGTGATCGCCGCAAGCGCGTCTCCAAGCGCGTCGAGGTCGCGGCCGGCGGTATCAGGCTTGTCCTTCGAAGGGTCGTCGGCACGGGCGGGATTGGCGATGCCCTCCCTGACGTAGACAACCAGGCGCGACCGCGCGTCAGTGGCCAGAAGACCGTAGGTGCGCAAGGTGCGGTCAAGCAGGATCAGGTTGGTGGCGAAGGAGTGGACGCTGTCATCGGTGCTCTCATAGGTGTTCTTGGCCGAATTGATCATCAGGCCGAATACAAGCGAGGTCATCACGACGAAGAGGTTCGCCAAGAGCCGGACGATCGTGTTCGTATCGTCACTGCGATGATGCGTCGGCAGCATCGAGGAAATGAAGATCGCGCCAAGCGACGCAAACACCAGGCAGACAAAAACGATGGCCGCGACTGCAATCTCACTCATCGGATCGTGTTCTCCCCGTTCGCGGCATCGTATCCCAGCCGGGGGTGACAGTTAATCCTCGGTGCAGCCGTCTTGAGCCGCTGGCGCATGTGTATTGGCGCGCGGTCAACGCCGTCATGCGTTCCAGGGGCCATGACTACGACCGGAATGCCTCGAAGATCAGCGCCCGCAGCCAGCGATGCACGGGGTCGGCGTCCATGCGCGGATGCCATGTCTGCGTGATGGTGAAGCCGGGGATCGCCACCGGCAGCTCGAACATCTGGGTCTCGCCTGCCGCCACCAGCGCGTAGGCGCGCGGCACCAGCCCGACAAGATCGGATGAGGCGGCGACCGCGATGACCGAGGGATAGCTCGGCACCACCAGATTGACCTCTCGCGACAGGCCGAGCCTGGCCAGCGCTTCGTCAACCGGCTCGACGATGCCGCCTCGCCGCGAGGAGACCACATGTCCTGCCGCCGCGTAGCGCTCGGCCGTTATCTTGCGCTTCAGAAGCGGGTGTCCGGCCCTCGCCACGCCGACAAAGCGATCCTCGAACAGCGCCTGGCCGCGCAGTTCGGCGCCATCGCCCGGAAGCACGCCGATGTCGAGGTCGATCATGGCGTCGCGCAGCAGCTCGATGCGCTTGTCGGGCCTCGGCGCGAAGCGCAGCCGGATCCCGGGCGCGGCACTGCTGACGGCGATGCTGAGGCGTGCGGCGTGAAGCAGCACGAAGGCTTCATTGGCGCGGATGGTGAAGTCACGTCTGACGTCGCGGACATCGATCTCCGGGGAAGGGCGCAGCACGGCCTGCACGGCTGATGTCAGCGATCGCACCTCCTCGGCAATCGCTTCGGCATGCGGCGTCGCGACCATGCCGCGTCCCGCCGAAACAAGAATGGGATCGCCCAATGCCAGCCGCAATCGCGACAGGGTGCGGCTCATCGCCGATGTGCTGAGGCCAAGCCGCTTGCCGGCACCCGATACGCTGCGCTCGCGCAACAAGGCATCGAGCGCCACCAGGAGGTTCAGGTCGAGATCGTGCATGCGCGATGTTAACGAGGTGAGGCGTCAGGCGCAATGGTCAGTTTCCTGCGTTGCGTCTGGTGCAATCTTCAGGCGAGCGGTATCGATGCGGCAACAAGCAACCAAGTGAGGCTCCCATGTCCATAGCCGCAACGATAAGTCCCGCCCATGACGGCCTGCCGGCGCCCCGTCGCCACCTGGCGGTCGGGGTGCTGCTGATGGCGCTCGTGCTCGTCGTGCTGGACGGCGCCATCGCCAATGTCGCGCTGCCATCCATCGCGGCTTCGCTCAATGCTGATCCCAGCAGTACGGTATGGGTGGTCTCGAGCTATCAGCTTGCCGTGCTTGTCGCGCTTTTGCCTTGCGGCGCATTGGGCGAGATTTACGGCGCGCGGCGTGTCTTTCTGCTCGGCGTCGCGCTGTTCACGCTGTCGTCGGCGGCCTGCGCCTTCGCCGGCAGCCTGCCTGTTCTGGTGGCCGCCCGGTTCGTCCAGGGGCTGGGCGCCGGCGCGATCATGGCTACCGGGCCGATGAACCTGCGCGTTTCGGTGCCGCAGCGGCTACTTGGAACCATTATCGGCTTCAACGCCATGACCATCGCGATTTCCGCCGCCGCCGGCCCCGGCGTTGCCGGCGCCATCCTGTCGGTCGCCAGCTGGCCGTGGCTGTTCGCCGTCAACATTCCGCTCGGGATTATCGTTTTGCTGGCTGGCGGCCTGCTCGGCCAGATGGACGGGGTGAAGCGGCAGCTCAACATCGCGGCCCTGGGCGCCAACACTGCGATGTTCATCCTGTTCTTCTCCGGGGCCGAGCGGATCGCCAGCGCGCCGGTCAGTGGCTCGATCATGATCGGCGGCTCCGTCCTGTGTCTCGCCGCGCTGCTGTTCGTCGAACGCAAGAGCGCCGCACCCTTAGTGCCGACGGATCTTTTGGCCGAGCCTGCCTTCCGGGTCGCGGTCATCGCCTCGGTCGCCTGCTTCACCGGCCAGATGCTGAGCTACGTGGCGCTGCCCTTCTACCTGCAGCACACGTTGCAGATGTCGCCGGTGCAGGCGGGGCTCTACATGATGCCATGGCCGATCGCGACGATCATCATCGCGCCGATCTCGGGGCGGCTGGCCGACCGTTTCAAGACGGCGTGGCTGTGCGCTGCCGGCGGTGGTCTGCTGGCGATCGGCCTCTTGATCGCCGGCCTGACCCCGCCCGACCCAAGGGCAATCGCCTTCCTCATAGGCACGGTCATCGCCGGCACCGGTTTTGGGCTGTTCCAGACACCCAACAACCGCATCCTGCTGCTCTCCGCACCCAAGGCACGCAGCGGCGCGGCAGGCGCCATGCAAGGCACGGCACGGCTGATGGGACAAACGCTGGGCGCCATATCAATGTCGCTTATCTTCGCAACCGTGCCGCTGGCCAACGCCCCCAATCTCGCGCTGATCCTGGCCGGCTCTTGCGCTGCGGTCTCGGCTTTCGTCAGCCTCAGCCGGGCGCGGTATGAGGCGGCGGGGAAGGGCTGATGGGATGGTGATCCGTTCTCGTTCTTCAACCTTGAATCGACGCCGTTGACGCCAGTGCTTGACATATGCCGATATGGGTATATGTATGCTCCCATGGCACGAGCGGCAACGACGTCGGACATCTTCAACGCGATCGCCGAGCCGCGGCGACGGGAGATCCTGGTGTTGCTGCGGGCGGGTGAGCGGCCAGTGACTGAATTGGCCCAGGATCTGGGCATGACCCAGCCGGGGGCGTCCAAGCACCTGCGGGTGCTGCGGGAGGTCGGGCTGGTGCGGGACCGCAAGGCAGGCAAGCAGCGCCTGTACGGCCTTGACGCCCGAAAATTGCGACTGGTCCACGAGTGGAGCGGCGGGTTCGAACGGTTCTGGAACGAGAGCTTCGACCGGCTGGACGCCTATGTGCAGGAATTGAAGCAGGAAAGACAGGAGGAGTGAGCGATGGTGGCGACAGGACCGGACACGCTGGCACAATCAGCGACCGCGGACCGGGAGATCGTGATTTCCCGTGTCATCAATGCTCCACGGGAGCTGGTGTTCGAGGCGTTCACGGAAGTCCGGCACCTGTCGCGATGGTGGGGACCGGAGGGGTTCACCACCACCACGCGGTCGTTCGAGTTCCATGCCGGCGGAGTATGGGACTTCGTCATGCACGGACCGGACGGGACGGACTACCAGGAGTGGATCTCCTGGACCAGGATCGCGCCGCCTGAGCGGATCGAGCTGCTGCATGGTGAGTCCCGCGATGACCCGAATGCCTTCGAGTCGGTCCTGACATTCGCGCCCGTCGGCGCGGCGACCCGGATCGAGATGCACACGGTGTTCCCCACCAAGGCGCTGCGCGACCAGGCGGTCGAGAAGTACCACGCGATCGAGGGCGGCCAGCAGACCTTGAGCAACCTGGCGGCCTACGTCGCCGAAATCATCCAGAATGGAGTTCAGGACTGATGGCCGGAAAAGTGTTTTTCAGTGTGACGATGTCACTGGACGGGTTCATCGCGCCCGAGGGGCGCATGGGCGAACCGGGCTGGACCGCGCAATGGATGGAACTGCAGCAGTGGGTATTCCCGCAGCGGTTCTTCCGGGAGAACCTGAAGCTTAGCGAGGGCGGCGAGGAAGGGCGCGAGAATGACATCGTGCGCGAAACGTTCGAGCGCACTGGCGCCAGCGTGATGGGCAAGCGCCTGTTCGAGCTCGGCGAACAGGCGTGGCCGGAGGAAGCGCCATTCCACACGCCGGTCTTCGTCGTGACGCACGAGAAGCGTGCTCCCTGGAAGCGGGCGGGTGGGACCACATTCCACTTCGTGAATGACGGCATCGAGATCGCGCTCGGCCAAGCCCGCGAGGCCGCCGGCGATCGAGATGTTCGCATCGCGGGCGGCGGCGCAATGATCCTGGAATATGTGAATGCCGGCCTGATCGACGAGTTTTCGATCGCGCTCGCGCCCGTGCTGTTCGGCTCCGGAATCCGCCTGTTCGAGGGCGTGCACGCGGGCCGCGTGGCCCTGGATGTGGTCCGCTCGGAGCCGACGCAGCGTGTGACTCACCTGACCTACGCGGTCCGGAAGCGGTAGCAACGCCGCCCCGAGGGGCTGAGGGCATTCGGACCTGCGCGCCGAGCACCCGATAGGGCTTGATCGTCAACGCCGGGCTATTTGCTCGGCGTCAGGGGCAAGTTCGGTGTCAATTGATGTTCGCCGCGCCAGATCCGGTCGACCACGTCGAAGGCCAGCAAGACATTTGGATCGGATCGGCGCGCGAGCAGGCAGGCAAGACTCAGACTTGTCTCCAGCTTGACCTTTTCGGCGATAACCAGGCCGTTCGCCTGGCGTTCGTTGAGCGCGATGGATTCCCGGCAAAGGCTTAGTCCAAGCCCGGTACGAACCATCGCCAGCATCGAGGATTCCTGATCCACGAGTGCGACGACATTTTGCTTGAGGCCACCCAATTGCCTTGCGAGCAGCCGATTGTGGACCGACGCCGGCGGCGTGCCGATCCACGGAAGCTCGGCGAGCTCCTTCCAGTCCCGCCCTGCCACCATGCTGGCGAAGGCAGGCGGCGCCACGACGCGATAGGTCAGGCGCGACAATTGCCTGAAAAAGAATTGGGCGTCGGATCCGGAATCGAGGGAATTGGTGCTGGTGCCGAAATCATCGAGGTCGCCGAGAAAAAAGCCGACATCCAGTTCATTGCGCTTCAATCTGACGGCAACTTCGCCGCTCATGCCTTGTCGAAGCTCCGTGTCCATACCTGGACCACTTTCGGCAAGGGCCTGGAGAAACGCGCCCAAGCGGGTGAATTCAGGGTCGATGATCGTGCCGATCCTGAGTTTGCCGCGCAGCTGCGCATTGAGATGTCTGGCGGTTTGCCTGAACTCGGCAGCCAGCGCCAGCACCTGCTGGCCCTTGGCGGCGAGCAGCGCGCCGTCACGGGTCACTTCAAGCCCGCTCGCCGTCCGCTGGAACAATGTCACGCCGAGGTCCAGCGAAAGGCGCTTGAGCTGAAGGCTGATGGCGGGCTGGGTGAGATGCAGCAACTCGGCCGCCCGCGTGACGTTGCCTTCCTGCGCCACGGCGACGAAAGCTCTCAGCACCCTCAGATCGAGGTGATCCGCCATATAAATTTTCCTTATAATGCTTTCTCGCATTTATCATTGGATTCAGCGCAGGAATAGCCGTTATGTCGGCCTCGGAGGATTTCCATGTTTGTAGGGGCTGATCGGAATTATAATGAATGGCGGGGTTTTGGCCTCGTCGGTCGCGCCCGTCCGCTCATTGCTGGCAGCGGGAGACGCAAGCCATGAAAGCACGGAACATCCGTCCGGATACCGATATTTTCGACTATATCATCGTCGGCGCCGGCTCGGCCGGCTGCCTGCTTGCCAACCGCCTGAGCAAAAATCCCGCCAGACGGGTTCTGTTGATCGAGGCTGGCCGCAAGGACAATTACCCGTGGATCCACATACCCGTGGGTTACCTCTACTGCATAGGCAACCCGCGTACCGACTGGCTTTACAAAACCGAGGCCGAGGCGGGCCTCAATGGCCGTTCGCTGCGCTATCCCCGAGGCAAGACGCTCGGCGGCTGCTCGTCGATCAATGGGATGATCTATATGCGCGGCCAGTCGCGCGACTACGATCATTGGGCGGCGGTCACGGGCGATGGCGAATGGTCATGGGAAAACGCGCTGCCGGACTTCAAGGCGCATGAGGATCACCATCGCCTCGACAACGGCGCCGATCCAGTCACCGGCGACAACAGCCGGTTCTCGGACATGCATGGCCATGGCGGCGAATGGCGTATCGAAAAGCAGCGCCTCAAATGGGACATCCTGGAATCATTCACCGATGCCGCTGTTCAGGCGGGCATTCCGCGCTCTCCGGACTTCAGCAGCAGCGACAACGAAGGCGTTGGCTATTTCGAGGTCAATCAGAAGTCCGGCTGGCGCTGGAACACCTCGAAAGCCTTCCTGCGGCCGATCCGCCATCGCCGCAATCTGGTAGTCTGGACCGAAGCCGAGGTTGACAAGCTCCACATCGAAACCGCGCCGGATGGGCGCAAGCGGTGCACCGGGCTGTCTCTTCACAGACGTAACCAACCGGTGTCGGTCGAGGCCCGCAGCGAGGTCATCCTGGCGGCAGGAGCCATAGGTTCGCCGCAGCTGTTGCAGCTCTCGGGCATCGGCCCGGCGGCGCTTCTGAAGCGTGCCGGCATCGATGTCGAACTCGATCTCCCCGGCGTTGGAGAAAATCTGCAGGACCACCTGCAAATCCGCACTGTCTTCAAGGTCACCAACGCCAAGACGCTCAACACGCTCGCCAACAGTCTTGTCGGCAAGGCCATGATCGGGCTGGAATATGCCTTGAAGCGCAGCGGCCCGATGAGCATGTCGCCATCACAGCTCGGCGCGTTCACCCGCTCTGATCCTGGCCAGACGCATCCCAATCTCGAATATCACGTTCAGCCGCTCAGCCTCGATGCTTTCGGCGAACCGCTGCATTCTGTCCCGGCCTTTACCGCCAGCGTGTGCAACCTCAATCCGACCAGCCGCGGCAATGTGCGGGTTCGTTCCGGACGGCGCGGCGAGGTGCCTGCCATAGCGCCCAACTATCTGAGCACCGAGGAGGACCGCAAGATCGCCGCCGACAGCATCCGGCAGGTCAGGTCGGTCGTCGCCCAGCCGGCCCTTGCCAGATACAATCCCGTCGAATGGAAGCCCGGCATCGAATTCCAGAGTGACGAGGATCTGGCCAAACTCGCGGGCGACATCGCAAACACGATTTTCCATCCCGTGGGAACCGCCAGGATGGGCGGAAAAGACGACGTGATGGCTGTCCTCGACAGCCGGCTGCGCGTGCGCGGCATCGATGGTCTGCGTGTCGCCGACGCCAGTGTGATGCCGACGATCACCAGCGGCAACACCAGTGCTCCAACCATGATGATCGCCGAAAAGGCGGCGCGCTGGATCATCGCCGACGCGCGGCAAGGCGGACACTGAAGAAAGCGCGGGGAGGATCACCCACATGACATCGATCTCGCGCTCAGTGTTGCCGCTGTCGGGCATCAGGGTCCTCGACTTCGGCCAGTATATCGCCGGCCCCGCGGTGGCGATGATCCTTGGCGATCTCGGCGCGACCGTCGTGCATGTCGATCCACCCTCGGGCCCGCTCTGGGACAATCCCGCCAATGCGGTCCTCAACCGCAACAAAATGATCGTCACCATCGATCTGAAAACCGCCTTGGGCCTGGAACAGGCCAGGGCGCTTGTCGCGGAGGCGGACATCGTCATCGAGAATTTCAGGCCCGGTGTCCTGGCCCGGCTCGGCATGGACTTCGCGGCGCTGCGAAAAGCCCGCCCGGAACTGGTCACGCTGTCGATCCCCGGTTTTGCCTCGAACGATCAGCTGCGCCGCGACTGGCGGGCCTTCGAGACTGTCATCGCCGCCTCGTCCGGCGTCTTCACCGACATGGGTTTGAACCGGGTGCTCATGGGGATCAATCCATCCTTCTCGCCGCTGCCGCTGGCCTCCGCCTATGGCACCATGCTTGCGGCTTCCGCCGCCGTTCTGGCTCTTCAAAGCCGCCAGCGCACCGGCCACGGAGACCATATCGAGGTGCCGCTCGCCTGCGCGGTGATGGAGGGCCTGTCCTACAATTCCATAGAGATCGAAGACTATCCGCTTCGCTACCAGACGCAGCGCGAGCGTGAAATCGAGCGGCGCCGTCGCGAAGGCCTGCCGATGGACATGTCCTACGGTGATTTGCAGGAGTTCCTCGATCCTTTCTATCGCAGCTACATGTGCCGCGACGGCCGCATGTTTTATGTCGTCTGCCCTAGCCACAAGAACCACGCCAAACGCTGCCTGCGGACCCTCGGCCTTTACGATGAACTCGTGGGTGAGGGACTACGCGAGGAAGACGACACCTATCTTCCCGTCTCCGAATGGTCGTCGGACGTGTCGCTTGGCGTCTATCCGCTGCCGAAATTCTGGGCGGACAAGATCGCCGCGCGGATGAAGGCGGTTTTCTTGACACGCCCGGCAGCGGAATGGGAACGGATCTTCGGTGAAGGACTGTTTCCGGGAGCGCCGCAGCGCTGGCTGCGGGAATGGATCGCCGACGATCATGCCAAGGCCGCCGGCTTGATGATCGAGGTCGAGGATCCCGTGCTGGGCCGTATGATCCAGCCGGGGCCGATGGTGTGGCTGCAGGAAAGTGGCGAGGCCATGTTGAGCCCAACGCCGCGCTGTTGGGGAACCGTCGACGAGGCACTGGCGAGGCTGGCGGACGTGACAGGTCCGCTTTTGCCTGCTCCGGCCACGGATGCATCCGCCGGCTGGCTGGACGGAATCAGGGTTCTCGATCTCTGCAACGTCATTGCCGGCCCGCACTCGGCCGCTTACCTGGCGCGATTCGGCGCGGAGGTGATCAAGGTCGATCCGGCAAAGCCGTTCTACGATTGCTGGAATACCGTGATTTTCGGCATGTCCCATATGCGCGGCAAGAAATCCGCGCTGCTGGACATTGGCAGCGCCGACGGGCGCGAGGCATTCGAGAGACTGGTGAAGTCGGTTGACGTCGTTGTCTGGAATGCCACCGACCGCCAGGTCGATGTCATGGGGCTCGATCTCGAGAGCATAAAGGCTCTCAATCCTCAGGCAATCTTCTGCCAACTCGATTGCTTCAGCGGCGTCCGCGCCGGGCCTCGCACGAACTATCTCGGCTATGACGATCTGGTCCAGGCGGCGACCGGCATCATGCTGCGGTTTGGCGGATCGATGCGGACGCCGGAAGAACACGCCCATGTCGGCACCATCGATGTCATGTGCGGCTTTGGCGCGGCTCTCGGCGTGGCCACCGCGCTTTACCAGAAATCGACGACCGGCATTGTCGGGAGGCCACGCACGTCGCTGTCGGCGCTGACCGGCCTGGCGCAGATTCCGTTCTGCTACGACTATGCGGGCCGTCAACCGTTTGACGAGCCGGCGGGCCGCGAGACAAAAGGCTTCGATGCGTTGTCCAGACTTTACGAAACGGCAGCCGGCGGTTCGATCCTGCTCTGTGCTGGCGAAGCCGACCTGCCACGGTTCGAGAGGGTCAGCGGCCTGAGCGGACTGGCTTCGATACCAAAGCCTGACCGGAAAACCCATCTGACCAGGGCGTTCATGACGGAATCAGCGGAGACCTGGCAGCAGCGCCTGGTCGACGCCGACATCGGTGCTTCGCTCTGCGACAACATCGAGACGATCCGAAGCCGCGGTGCGAGAATGGCGGATGGGAAGCCCGGTATCGAATGTGGCAGCTATTCTTTCTCGATCTTCCCGGACCATCCAAGCGGCCACGTGGTGACCCAGTTGGATCCTTTCGCTGTCCGGCCCAGCCGGGGAAAGGTCCGCGCTCTCGCCCCGGCCGAGAAATACGGCGCGTCGACCCGCGCCGTCCTCGCCTCAGTCGGCTATGATGACGCTGAAATCGACAGGATGCTGGACTCGGGTGCCGCCAGTGCTTCCTGGAGTGCCGCCTATTTGCCAGATTAGGCTTCGCTAACAGCGATCAAACGCAGCCTGAAAGTCATAACCGGCGAACGGCTGAAGGTGGTGCAATCTCCGCCATCAGCTTCGTCGGTCCCAACTCAAGTTGGCAAACCGCTCGGACCAGTCGAGCAAAGGGGGGACCGGCTGCGCGGGGTTCTACTGCTCCGAGAAACTCACGCTGACGCCGCGCTTGCGAAAATAGGCCTGCATGAATTTGCGGCCCTGGCGGTTGTTCTGCGCAAGCTTGGTCGGGTCGAACACCGCCTCCTTCATGCCCTCTCGCGCCAGCGCCGCCTTCAACGCCGCGATATGAGCGTCGATGTCGGCATTGTCCGCCTGAAGCGAGGCATAGATGCTTTCGGTCGCCGCGGCCACGGTCAGTTCGCTCACAGGTGTCGTCCTTTTGTTGATTGGGCGGCGGCTTAGCACAGATTCGCGGCTTCGCAATACCGAGGAGGCGGTCAGTCCATGGTGCCCCGGTTTTGGTGCCCGTCGGAGCGGCTTAGGACCTTGCGTCCGAAACCAGCCGCGATCAGCCCGCGAGGCGCGCACGAAACAATGTGCAGCCGTCCTTCAGGCGCGACCTCGAGATATCCCTGAAGCCAGCCTCGGTCATCCATGCGCGATACTGGCCCTCGGTGTAGGATTCGCCGTGGCGATAGAGGTTCAGGAAGGTGAGGTTCAAAAAGACACCCTCGGGTGGACCAAGGCGGTCGTCATCGACGACACCCCACCCAGCAATCGCGATCTCGCCTCCTGGTGCGAGGCAGCGCGCCGCGTTCAGGATCGAACCGCGCGCCTGGTCCGGCGGGAGGACCTGGACGACGGCCTTCAGGATCGCCAGATCGTGCCGGCCGGTCGATGGCGCGACGGTTATGTCGCCCACTTCGACGACCACGTCACCGGCACCGTATTCCGAGAGAATGGCCGGCGCAGCCGCCGCGACCGTCTGCAGTTCCATCAGCGTTGCGGCCAGGTGCGGCCACCGCTCGCGAAGCCCGACGAGAATGGTCCCGGCGCCCCCGCCGATGTCGATCACCGAACCGATCGCGGAGAGGTCCATCACCTCAGCCAGATGCCGGCCGAAAATTACTCCGCCCGGCGCCAGCATGCGGCTGAACGCGGCCGCTTCCTCGGGGCCTGCTTCGGAAAAATCGTGCAGCGCTGCCGGCCGGTTCTGGCGCAGCGTCTCCGCTGTCAGCAGGTCGGCGCTCCAGAGTTCACGCAGGAGCTTGTGATCGCCGCCGCGATAGGCCGGCTTCGACGCGTCGAGGAAAGCCGACGCTTCGGCACCGTTGCGAAACTGACCATCCTTGACGTCGAGGAGGCCGATGCTGGCGAGCGCGTAGAGGAGCCGCGCCAGACGGTCAGGCTCGATGTTGAGCTTGGCGCCAAGGCTGTCGGCCGTCGCCGCGCTGTCGCCGAGCCGGGTGAAGATGCCAAGGTCCAGCCCGGCGCGAAGCGCCAGGGCGGTCGGCACCACGGCGATCAGATTGTCGATCCGGCTGGAATCCACCATGTGACATCACCTCCGCGATCCGACGCTCCGCGATCCAGGACCGCCTTTGAAGCGGGATTAGAGCCTCCGCCCCGCGGAAAGTGAAGACCGGCATGTTGGCGTGGCGAATGATCCTGACAGAAGCTGACCGAACCTCGGCTTGCGAGATTGGCCATCACCGCCTCGAACGGCGGCGTGAGGCGCAGCAGCGCCGTTCGAGCCGACCGGCAGGTCAGGCGAACGACCGTCACCAACGCTATTGGGTACGTCGTCCACACTCGACGCGACAAGCGGGGCCGCGTTCTACGGCTTGTGTTTCGCCGGAAGCGGAATGGGTTTTGTCGGCGTTAGCAGAAATCCGTGCGGCTCCCCCGACGGCGAGCGGCCATTCCCGACGATCTGGCCGCTCGAATTGATGTCTCGCGCTTCGAAGAGCGTCCAGCCGCGACCGCTGGAGTCCAACAGATCGTTGAGGTCGTAGATCGCCGTCCCGATCCACAGGGCGGCGTGAGTTGGCGAATTGCCCTTGAGCGCCGCGTCTCCGACCACGAGGCCCACATCGTTGATCCCGAGCGCCGTGCTGAACTCGCCGCCAAGCGCACGCAGATCGACGATTTTCGAGCCGACCCACACGGCCGCATGGGTTTCCGTATTCGCGTAGAGCATGGAATAGCCGGCAACCACGCCGCGATTGTTGATGGCCATGGCAAAGCTATAGTCGCCGCCGGAGAGAGTGCCGAGGTCGATTGGAGCCCCTCCCTTCCAGAGCGCCGCATGGATCTTAAAGTCGCCGGTCATGTCCGCAAACCCGACCACCGAACCGCTGTCGTTGATGGCGGTGGCTGTGCTGGTGCGTCCACCAAGGGTGCCGAGATCGGTCGCGGTGCCGCCGCTCCAGAGCGCGGCGTGTTCGAGGCGCGTGTCACCGATTGTCGAATCTCCGGCCACCTCACCCTTGGCATTGATGCCCACGGCGATGCTGATGTTGCCGGCGACAGTGCCGAGGTCGGTCGGGGCCGTGCCGTTCCAAAGCGTTGCATGGACGTTGGTTGTGCCCGCGACGCGGGAATAGCCGGCCACTTGCCCGGCATCGTTGATGCCCTGGGAACAACCGGGGGCTCCTCCAATCGCACCTAGGTCGACGACGGCCTTCCCGGTCCACTTGACGGTGTGGACGTTCGGGCTGCTGCCCGGTGGCCGCGATCCCGCCGCGTCGGAACCATTGTCCTTCGTGGTGGCGTAGCCGGCGACCTGGCCGCCGTCATTGACCGCGCAGGCATAGCTTTCGGTTCCGTCGAGCGTGCCAAGGTCCGTCAGGGTGAAGGTGACCGGCGGCGGCGGTCCGCCCGAACAGCCCGACATCGCGCCCGCGACCCCGAGAGCGAAAAACAGCAGCATCGGTGCGCAATAGTCCGTCATTGGCATGCCCCGCCTCCCAGAAGGAAAAGCTTCAGCCGGCTTTGGCGGCCGCCCTTGCACCATACAATGCTGGCGCTTGAGCGGCTAGTGAACCGCACCGGCGCAGTCTGCCGCCATGTTGATCGGCTGTTCCACGATCGCTGCTCGGGGGCCACCGATGCGGAATTCTGGAGGTGGAGCAGCGATGTCCGTGTCCGGCCCCGGGCGGTGAATCTGATACAGATCAATGTGATCGGTCTGCAGGCGACGCGAGACATAGTGTTTCCGAGCGCGATCTTCACCTCGGCGGTAGCTGATTTAAGCTCGACTTTTCCGGACACACAGGCGCGGTCATCCAGTCCATTTTTGACAAGAGCTGTGCATTCGGAGGCAATGGCGCATTCTTCGATGACTGTGACCGACGAATATGTGCGCGAAGCCAACAAGAAGCGCATCGCCGTCGACATCGCGCGTGCAATCAACCGGGGTGAAGACAAGCGAGATCAAATGAAGAGTCGGACCAATTTGCGGATCGTCCGCTGACGAAGAACCGAGGGCAGGATGAGGAGGCGCTTTCGAGCGCCCTTTTCTTGTTGCCATCGGGAGCCGTGGGCCCGGCGTGGGCCAACTGTGAGCCCTGGCATATTTTTCTCAATGATTTCAAAGGTTATGGTGACCCCGGAGAGTGGGATACTCTCGAATAAAATCAATGGCTCATGAAGCGCGACATTAACCCTCTGGCGCCGCATTTCCACGCCGCGGCAACAGCACCAAGTCGGCCGCTTCCTCGGCGTCTTTCAGTAGCCTCTTGCGCGGCATGCCCATCTGCGCACGCATTGTCAGACCGCGCGACAGGTCGAGGACCTGGCTCGCGCGCGCGGATACCGGAAAGTCAGACGGTACCTCTCCCGCGCTGATCGCGTCGTAGAAGCGCCGTTCAACTAGCGCCATGCCGCCAGCCACGGCGTCCTGCAGGAACTGCCGGACCTCGGCATCGTCAACGAGCGGCGCAACGCACACCAGAAGACACCCCGGGGCTGATCCTTCATCGGTCGCACTTTCCACGGCGTGCCTCAGGAAGCCGCCGAGCGAATCGCGAAGAGTCGTCGGCGAGAAGAGCGCCTTGGCAGCGCGAGCACCCTTCGCTTCAGCGTACGCCCGAAGGACACGCAAGAATATCGTCCGCTTGTCGCCGAAGACGGAATACAGGCTTGGCCGTCCCACCCCCATACCTTCGACGAGATCGTCAATCGTCACTCCGTCGTAGCCTTTCGACCGGAACACCCGGGTCGCCTTTTCCAGCGCGTCCCTCTCGTCGAAGTTACGGGGGCGTCCACGAGGCCTCTCAGTATTTTGAAACATTTTAGTTCTAAACTCCTTGACCCCGATCTTTGCACAAATATATAATCGAACAGTTCAAAAATGACAAGGCGGCCCTACGCTGGGACTCCTTCTCCCTTAACCTTCACCAAGGAGCCGCCCATGAAACATTCGATAGCACTCGTCACCGGCGCCACCTCCGGGCTCGGTTATGCAGCAGCCCGCTCTCTTGCCGAAAAGGGCTGGGGCGAGATCATGATCACCGGTCGCAGCCTGGCTCGGGCCAAGGAGGCGGCGGCTCAACTCGCAGCGGAAACCAAAAGAGAGATATTCACGCCGCTGGAGCTGGAGATGGACACGCCGGCCAGCGTCCAGTCCGCGCTCGCCGAGCTGGTCAAACAAGGTCGGGCGGTCGATTTCCTGCTGCTCAATGCCGGATTGGTCCCAACCAAGAAGCGCGTGATTACTGCGGCGGGCGTTGAGGCTTCTCAGGCCCCGCTGATCGGCCATCACCAACTGACTGTCGGATTGCTTCGCGCCGACCTTCTTAGCCCCAACGCGCGCATTGTTATCACCAGCGCGGAGCCTGCCCGCGGGGGCGTACCCATGTTCAAGTACACCGACCTGCCAGCCTTCGCGGCCAAGAGTTACCAGGGTAACCGAACCGCCGCTGTTGAAGCCCTGATTCGCAACGGGCCGAACGTGAAGTACGCGCCCAACAATGCTTATGCCGACGCGAAGCTCATCATCGCTTGGTGGGTCGCGGCGCTGGCGCGCAGGCTACCCTCCGGCATGGCCGTGTACGCTGTCTCGCCCGGTGCGTCGAACGACACCAAGGTGGCGCGAAACGCTGGCCCGTTGTTGAAGTACCTGATGATTCCAATCGTGAACCTCATTCCCGGCATGAATCAGACGCCGGAGACCGCGGCCCGTCGGTATCTCCAGGCTTCGGAGTTCGGAACCGACGTCTCAGGGCAATTCTTCGCCTCGGCTCAAGGGAAGTTCTCAGGCCCAATGGAGGTGCAGCGCCAGGCACACCTCTACGATCGCGCCAGCCAGGAAGCCGCGTGGCAGGCCGTGGTCAAGGTCTCCGGCGTCGACTCGTCTAACCCAGCACCCTTGCGTCCACACGATCCTAACAAAATTTTGTACTAAATAGTTCAAAATATTTTTGACCGTCGTCTCTGCGCCTCATTATCATACAAATAAGTTCAAAAATAACCAAACGCCCCTGGCGTCGCAAGGAGAGTGCGCATGGAACGATACCAAGATAAAAAAGTAGTGATTATCGGCGGTACGAGCGGCATGGGGCTTGCGACAGCGAAGATGCTCCTCGATGGGGGCGCGCGGGTCTTGGTGACGGGTCGCTCGCAGGCGGGCCTTGAATCGGCGCGGAAAGAGCTTGGGAACGACGTCATCGTGGTTTCGAGCGACGCGCGGTCGTTGACCGACATCGACTCACTCGTCGCTCAGGTGAAGACTGAGTTCGGCACCATCGACCTGCTTTTCGTCAACGCCGGGTTCAGCACTCCAACGCCTGTCGCGAACGTGACAGAGGCCATCTACGACGAGATGTTCAACCTCAACGCCAAGGGACCGTTTTTCGCGGTCCAGAAGCTCGCGCCGCTAATTAATCGGGGTGGCTCAGTCGTCCTCACGACCTCTGTCGCCAACGTCAAGGGACTGCCCGGCCAGGCGACATACGGAGCCGCCAAGGCTGCGCTGCGATCCTTCGCCCGGGTGCTTGCCGTTGAGCTTCTTCCCCAAGACATCCGCGTCAACGCGGTGTCGCCCGGTCCCATCGACACTGGCATCCTCGAAAAGGTGTTTTCCACGGAGGAGATGCGGGCCC
Source organism: Mesorhizobium sp. INR15 (assembly GCF_015500075.1). Classification (NCBI taxonomy): domain Bacteria; kingdom Pseudomonadati; phylum Pseudomonadota; class Alphaproteobacteria; order Hyphomicrobiales; family Phyllobacteriaceae; genus Mesorhizobium; species Mesorhizobium sp. INR15. The sequence goes on from NZ_CP045496.1 coordinate 3,034,837, forward strand.
ACGTGAAGGGGCACACACTCGGCATCATCCCGATGAAGCGCTTCGGGACCTCGGAGGAGATCGCGAAGGCCGTCCTCTTCCTCGCGTTCGACGCGACCTTCACGACCGGCCTTGAGATTCCGGTCGATGGGGTTGGTCACAACTCTGAAGGCATCATCGACTGCAAGCTGCGTCGCGGACGGTCTTCAATGTCTCTCCATGTCGCAGCTTATTCGGTAGCACTGCTCCAGTGGAGGCCGATGACCATCACAACTCCCCAACCTGGAATGCAGCGACAAAATTACGTGTAGGGCGCGTTTATTTTCCGGCGGAAAAACGCGCCCTAGCTGGAGCGACCTGCTCCCGCATCATCCCGTTGTTCTGCAACCGCCCATGTGACTCGACGCCAATCCGCTGTGCGCTTGGTGTTTTGGACTTTTAGCTGCCGTGAGGTCGATGCCAATTGTATCCATCCGCCTTTTTTCCACACGAATTAGCGCCAGTTTCTTAGATGTCGAATTCGCTGAGATGCCAATGTCCGGAAAATGACCGTTTTCCGGACACCCCGCGCGAGCAACGGGGAAAAACGGCTTTATAGGCTGTTGTGTACGGAAACTAAGTGCGGCTTTCTATTGTGCTAATAACGCTCCACCAAGCTTCGAACAGACCTCATAAGACTGTTAAGCCGCCGCAAATCTGAGATGAAGGTCCGATATAAGGCGCAAAGTATCCATTCACGCCGCGTCTCCCTCAATGCACCACCGCCCGCATCCTGTCGCGCAACTCCCTCGGCGCTACGTCATACTTGCTCTTGAAGGCGCGCGAGAAATGGGCGCTGGAGTTGAAGCCGCAGGCAAAGGCGATTTCGGAGATCGAGGCCGAGGCGCGGGCGGGGGACAGGAGCTCTTCCTTGCTGCGCTCCAGCCGGCGATCCCAGACGAAGCGTTCCAGCGTCGCGCCTTCGCCTTCGAAGGCGCGGTGCAGGTAGCGGCGCGAGCAGCCCATGTGGCGGGCGATCTCCTCGGCTGACAGAGTGCTGCGCGCCAGGTTGGCGTCGATATAGGCGACGATGCGCTCGCGCAGCGCCTCCAGCGGCGAGCGGCGGAATTCGGGCGCCATGGGCTTGGCCTGGATCAGGCCGTTGACCAGCTGGATCAGGCTTTCGCCGACCCGCCGGCTGCCGGCCTCGTCCAGCCTGTGCGCTTCGCCGATGGCCATCTGCATCAGGCCGGAGACGATGTGGGTGAGGCTGTCGTCATTGCCGGGCAGGGGCAAGGGGGCGGCGAGGCGGGCGAGCGTTTCGTCGCCGAAGGTCGAGCGCGGCACCTGCAGGATCAGCTGGTCGACATCCGAGAGGTTCTGCAGGGAATAGCTGCGCACAGGGTCATAGATGATCGCCGATTGCGGGCCGAGATCGACGGCGACCTGCTGCTGCTCGAAACGGCTGCGGCCCCTCAGCTGCATCAGGATCTTGATCGCGTCCGGGTCGAAGCTGCGCCAGAACAGCCGGTCGTTGACGACCAGATGCGAGTTGGCCTTGATCTCCGAAAGGCGGCAGGCGCCGAGATTGACCGAAACCAGTTGCGGGATCGACGGCACCGTGCCGCGCGAGAAGCGCTGCGTGATCGGGCCGAACAACAGGCGCGATGTCGACAGGAAAGCTTCGCCGTCGGCGATGCTGACATGATGGGCGGAAGCGTGCATGTGTCTCCTCCTCCAAAGAAACCTCCCGTCTTGTCGCGGGCTTGCGGCCGACAGGAACTTAACATGATAATTATCTCTGCCGCAACGGCACAGATGCATGCCATTGTTCGCCGGTGAGATGGGTGGAAATCCTGGCGCTGGCCTGCCGTGCGGCTTGCCCCTGCCGGTCGGCGGTCGTGTCGTCGACGCGCGACACGGGCGAGGCCACGGCCAGCGTTCCCAGGGGAAAACCGTCGGAGCCGAGAATCGGTGCGGCGATCGAGTGCACGCCTTCCTCATAGCCCTGGGCGCTGCGCGAATAGCCGCGCGTTGCCGCCAGTTGCACCGCCGTCATCACCTTGTCGCGCGTCGTCATCGTGTGCGGGGTGAAGGCGGCCAGCGGCTTGCCGAAATAGGCTTCCACGGTTTCCGGGCGCGAGAAGGCGAGGAAGGCGATGCCCGATGCCGTGCCATGCAGCGGCAGCACCTGGCCGACATCGACATTGACGCGGTTGGCCCGGGCTGAAAGCTCGACATGCACCGTCAGCAGGGCGCCGGCACTGAATTCGCACAGATGCACGGTCTCGCCGGTTTCCAGCGCCAGGTCGCGCACCATGGGGGCGGCGACGCGCACGAAAGGCAGATGCGCATCGCGCATGCGGGCCAGCCGCGACAGGCCGGCGCCAAGGCGGTAGCGGCGGCTTTGCGGCTCCTGTTCGATCAGCCGATGCTCGGCCAGCGCCATCAGCAGCCGCCTGGCGGTCGCCTTGTCGAGGCCGGCCTTGCGGGCAAGTTCGGACAGGCCGATTTCCGGCTCCTTCAGCGTGAAATGTTCCAGCAGCGCAACCGCCTTGCCAACCGTGCTCATCGCAGACTTTCCGAGATACTTAGCGTGTGAATTAACTTGACAGCGACGCGCGCGCCTTGCAGTCTGTCTATAACATATAAAACACTGGTTCATATGATGAACCGAATGGGAACCTGAAAATAGTGCGGATTTGGTCTCGCGGGCCGGCAAGGCGGCGCGGGGCGGATTGGCGAAGTCGCCGGACCGGTTGGCGCGGTGCCACTGGTGGCGAGGGAGGAGAGAAACGAATGCCTGACAGAAGTGCCGACCTGGTTCTGAGCAATGGCCGCATCTACACGCTGGATCGCGAACGGCCATGGGCCTCGTCGGTCGCCGTCAAGGGCGGGCGCATCGTGGCGGTCGGTGGCGCCGATGCCGTTGCCGGGCTGACCGGGCCATCGACCGAGGTCGTCGATCTCAAGGGCGCCATGCTGATGCCGGGCATTGTCGACGTGCACGCACATCTGATGATGGGCGGCCAGGCCGAACTGTTCGAACTGCGCTTCTCGCCGACGGCGCGTTTCAAGGCATTGCTCGAGCGTATCGGCGAGGCGGCCGCCAAGGCGCCGCAAGGTTCATGGATCATCGGCGGGCAGTGGGGCAGCGACCTGTTGCCGAAGCTGAACACGCTGGAGGCACTGGCCGCGCTCGACAAGGTCAGCCAGGGCCGCCCGGTGATGCTGCGCGACGATACCTACCACAACCGCTGGATCAATTCGGAAGCGTTGCGGCTGGCCGGCGTTTCCGCCGCCACGCCGGACCCGGAAAAGGGCTCGATCGGCCGCGACCCGGCGACTGGCGCGCCGACCGGCATGATGATCGAATCCGCCGCCGGCATCGTCGAGAGCACCATCGCGCTGTCCGGCCACTATACCGAGGAGATGGACCGCGCGGCTATGGCGCAGGCGATCTCGACGCTCAATTCCTACGGCGTCACCGCCTTTCTCGATGCCGCCGCCATGCAGCCTATCCTCGCGGCGCTGAAGGGGCTCGATGATCGCGGCGAGTTGACGGCCTGGTCGGTGTCGGCGATGCCGGCCGTCGAGCCGTCCTTCATGTTCGGCATTGCCGGCGACGAGCTGATCGCGCTGCGCGACCAGTATCGCAGCGCCCATGCCAGGCCCGATTTCGTCAAGGTGTTCCTCGATGGCGTGCCGGGCGCCCGCACCGCCGCCTTCCATGAGCCCTATACCGAGGATCCGATCGTCGGCTGCTGCTTCCGTGGCTCGACCATCGTCACCGTGCCGGACCTGATCCGCTGGGTGGGCAAATGCGAAAAGCTCGGCCTTGGCGTCAAGATCCATTGCGCCGGCGACGCCGCCGTCAGCCAGGCGCTCGATGCCATCGATGTCGTGCGCTCCTTCAACGGGCCGACCAAGCTCGTGCATCACATCGCCCATGCCAGCTACATCGCGCCTGAAGACATCGCCCGCTTCGCCGAGCTTGGCGTGGCCGCCGACCTGTCGCCGTTCCTGTGGTATCCGACCAGCTTCCTCGAAGGCCACAAGCAGACGATGGGCGAGGCGCGCGCGCTGCGCTTCTGGCCAAACAAGGATCTGCTGGCCGCCGGCGCGCTGCTGGCCGGCGGCTCCGACTGGCCGGTCATGCCCAACCCCGATCCGTGGAACGGCATCGAGGGCCTGGTGACACGGCGCAACCCGAGCGGCGAATTCGCCGGTGTCGCGCTGTGGCCGGAACAGGCGATCGATGTCGCTACGGCGCTCGAAATCTTCACCATCAACTCGGCCCGCGCCATCGGCCTTGCCGACAGGGTCGGCTCGATCGAGATCGGCAAGTCGGCCGACTTCATCAAGCTCGACCGCAACGTGCTGGAAACGCCGGCCGACGAGATCGCCGATACCAAGGTGATGACCACCTGGTTCGAGGGGAGGGTCGTCTATGAGCGGACCTGAACCGCTGCCGCGCGCATCGGTTCCGGTGACCATCCTCACCGGCTTCCTCGGTTCGGGCAAGACCACGGTGCTCAACCGGCTGCTGCGCCGGCCGTCGCTGGTGGGCGCCGCCGTCATCATCAACGAGTTCGGCGCCATCGGGCTCGACCATCTGCTGATCGAGGCGAGCGAGGAGCAATTCACGCTTCTCGACAATGGCTGCGTCTGCTGCACGGTGCGCGGCGACCTGGTGGCAACGCTGAAGGCGCTCGACCTGCGCGGCAGGAGCGGCGAGGTGCCTGACATCACGCATGTCGTCATCGAGACGACGGGTCTCGCCGATCCCGCTCCCATCCTGCATACGCTGATGGCCGAGCCGGAACTCGCTGGCCGCTACTTTGTCGCCGGCGTCGTCACCACGGTCGATGCGGCCAACGGTCCGGCGACGCTTGAGCGCCATGCCGAAGCAGCCAAGCAGGTCGCGGTCGCCGACCGGCTTTTGATCACCAAGGCCGATCTGGTCCCGGCGGACAGCCTGGCTGACCTGGAGCGTCGGCTGGCAGCGCTGGCGCCGACGGCGCGGCAAAGCCGGGCGCAGAATGGCGAGGCGGATTTCGACATCCTCGACAATCAGCATCTTGGCGCCACAGCGGACCGGATCGCCGGCTGGCTGGAGATGGCGGGTGCCGGCCACGGGCATGAATGCGGGCCGCACTGCGATCATGACCATGGCCATCTCGGCCATGACCATCACGAAGGGGGCCATCAGGCAGGCGGCCATCATCATCACGGCATCCAGTCCTACAGTTTCGTCATCGATGAGCCGATCGAATGGGCGGCCTTCGCGCGCTGGCTCGACTATGTCGCGGCGCTCAAGGGCGAGGACCTGCTGCGGCTCAAGGGGCTGGTGCATGTGACGGAGGAGCCGGAACGGCCGCTCGTCCTGCATGGCGTGCAGCATGTCTTCCATCCGCCTGTCCGGCTCGATGCCTGGCCGTCGGCGGACCGGCGCACGCGGCTGGTCTTTATCGTGCGCGACATTCCAAGGGAGACGATCGCGCGCACGCTGACAAAATTCGCGGCCATCGACGCAGCCAGTATCGGCGCGCCGGTGCGCCACGCCGCATGACCATGAAACGCAACAGAAAAAACAGGGGAGAGACAGACATGCAATGGAAATCCAGCCTGCTCATCGCGGCATTCGCCGGCTTGAGCCTTAGCGCCATGGCCGGGACGGCTTCCGCCGCCGGCCCGACCTGCAAGGACGGAACGATCAAGGTCGGCGCGGTGTCGACCATCACCGGCCCGGCCGACTTCAGCGAAGTGCCGAAGGCGACCAAGGCAGCCTTCGATGCCGTCAACGCCGCCGGCGGCATCGGCGGCTGCAAGATCGATTACACGATCGCCGACGACAAGGCCGACCCGGCGGTTGCCGCGCAAGCCGCGCGCGACCTGATCGACAACAAGGAAGCCGTGGCGCTGGTCGGTTCGGGCAGCCTGCTCGACTGCGCCGTCAATTCCGCCACCTACAGCCGCAAGAAGATCCTGTCCGTGCAAGGCCTCGGCGTCGACGCCGCCTGCTTCTCGTCGCCCAATGTGTCCCCGGTCAATGTCGGGCCCTACACGCTGTCGACCGCCATGGCCTATTACGCTACCAACCAGCTGAAGAGCGAGAAGCTCTGCGCCTTCTTCATCATCATCGGCGGCACGCAGGAGGCCTACAAGAAGGCAATCGAGAACTGGGAAAAGATCTCGGGCAAGAAGATCCATCTCATCGACCTGACATTGCCCTTCCAGGGCGATCTCACGCCCTATGTCATCAAGGCGCGCGATGCCGGCTGCGACGCGGTGCTGACCAACCAGGTCGAGCCGCAGGTGGTGCAGCTGATCAAGACCGTGGACGCGCAGAAGATCACCGGCATCAACTGGCTGTTCCTGGCGCCGGGCTATACCGAGCAGGTTGCCTCCGCGCTCGCCGACACCAAGCAGCCGATCTATGTCGGCACCGAATGGGAGCCCTTCACCGAGAAGGGTTCGCCGGCCAACGCGCAGTGGGTGGCCGACATGCAGAAGGCCGGCCGGCCGCTGACCGCCTTCTCGCAAGGCGGCTATCTCGCCGCCCAGCTGTTCCTCAAGGTGGTGGCTTCCATTGATGGTGAAGTCACGCGTGAAAGCGTGACCAAGGCGCTGCACGACATGCAGCCGATCACCAATCCGCTTTCCGGCAGCGCTTACGTCTTCGGCACGGCGAAGGTCCATTCGCCGATGCAGGCGACGAAGGTGATGAAGCTGGAAAAGGGCGCCTGGACCGTAGAGACGCCCGAGTGGGTTGTGCTGCCGCAGGTCAAGTGACCCGGCACTCCTGACAGCATGACCCTTGGGCGGCGGCCCCAACCCGCCGCCCTTTTTTCCGGACTTTCCTGTAACCTGGACATCTGATGAACGCATTGCTCACATCCGCCGTGGCGGGGCTGACAGCCGGAGGCACCTATGCCTTGCTTGGCGTCTGCGCCGTCTTCACCTACCGGCTGGTCGCCGTGGTCAATTTCACCGGCGCCGCGATCGGCACGGCCGGCACCTTCGTGCTGATCGCGCTCTTCGAAGCGGGCTTCCCGGTCTGGCCATCGGTGCTGGCGGGTGTCGCTGCCGGCACCGGGGTCGGTGTTCTCATCGGCTTCATCATGACCAGGTGGTTCGGCGAGGCCAGCGCCTCGACCAAGGCGGCGGTCACCGTCGCGCTGCTGGTCGGCATCATAGCGGTCGGGCTTCGGCTCACCGGCGGCCAGCATCCGCACAATATGCCGGAACTGTTTCCAGGTTCCGCCTTCCGCATGGCCGGCGTCGAGGTCACCATCGCCTCGGTGCTGACGATCGGGCTGGCAGCACTTTTCACCGTGCTTGCCGACCTGTTCCTCAACAACACCAAGGTTGGTCTCAATCTGCGCGCGCTGGCCGACCGGCCGATGGCGGCTGAGCTGCTCGGCATCCGCGTGCAGCTTCTGTCGCTGCTGGTCTGGGGCATGACCGGCGCCTTCACCACATTCGCGCTGATGATCATCGCGCCGCAGCGCTCACCGAATTTCATGACGCTCAGCCTGCTCGTGGTACCGGCACTGGCGGCGGCTCTTGTCGGCCTGTTCCGCAGCTTCTGGCGCACGCTGGCCGGCGGCATCGCACTTGGCGTCATCGAAGGCATGGCAAGCTCGGTCGACAGCATCAGCCAATACCGCAGCGCCATTCCCTTCCTGGTGGTGCTCGCCGTTCTGCTCTGGTCGCAGCGGGAGGCTCGCTGGGATGAAGCGCGCTAGTCTCCGGGCCTCGCTGGTCGTTGTCATCGCGGCGGTCATCCTTGGCGGCGTCATCGCCGGCCTCCTGCCGTCCTACTGGGTGTTCCTGGCGACATCGGTGCTGATCACCGGCGTCGCGCTGCAGAGCCTCGGTCTCGTCGCCGGGCGCACCGGCATGATCGCGCTGTGCCAGATGTCGTTCGCCGGCGTCGGCGCCTGGACCGTCGGCTATCTCAATCTCGCCGAAGCACCGGGCGGCCTTGCCGTCTGGATCCTGATCGGCGGCCTGGCGGCGGTGCCGCTTGGCGTCGCCATCGGCCTGCCGGCGCTCAGGCTGCGCGGGATCAACCTTGCCATCGTCACGCTGTCCTTCGCCACCGCTTTCGACACCATCCTGGCGACCATGACCTATCCCGGCCAGACCGACTTCCTGCAAGTGCCGAGGCCGGAACTGTTCGACAGCGACGAGGGCTATTTTGTCTTTGTGCTGCTGTTCTACGTAGTCATTGCCGTGGCGCTTGAAATCCTCAGCCGCTCGCGTCTCGGCGCCTCCTGGCTGGCCGTGCGGCACTCTGAACGCGCGGCGGCGGCGCATGGCGTCAGCATCGCCACGGCCAAGCTGTCGGCCTTCGCCATCTCGGCCTTTGTCGCCGGCATTTCGGGCGGGCTTCTGGCCGGCTATCTCGGCACGCTGGTTTCCGAGAATTTCAGCATGATGCAGTCCCTGTCGCTCTACGCCGTGGCCGTCATGACGGGCGCGCATTTCGCCGAGGGCGCCATCATAGGCGGCGTGCTGGTCGTCATGTTCCCGGAAATCCTGCGCCGGCTGGACCTGCCGCAGGACATCGGCAACGTGCTGTTCGCCATCGGCGCCACGCAGGCGCTGTCGACCGGCGAGACGATGAGCGAGACCTTTCGGCGGCAGTTCCGCAAACTGCTGCCGGCGCGCCAGCCAAAGGCCGCGACCGGCCAGGCGAGCGACCTGCCGGCGGCCGTCGCGCATCCAACCGGTGCCGCGCTCACCATCGAAAACCTCACCGTGCGCTATGGCAGCGTGGTGGCGCTCGACGGCGTCAGCCTGACGGTTGCCGCCGGCACGGTGGCCGGGCTGATCGGTCCCAACGGGGCGGGGAAGTCGACCTTCATCGATGCCGTCGCCGGGTTCCTGGCGAATTATGAGGGCAGCATCAAGCTCGGCGGCAAGCCGCTGGAAGGCATGCCGGCGCATCTGCGTGCCCGCGAAGGCGTGCGCCGGACATGGCAGACCAACCGAATCGCGCCCGAACTCACCGTCGGCGGCTATATCGCGCTGGGGGCCAAGGGCCTGTCGGCCAGCGAGACCAAGGCGCTGCTCGACTGGCTGGATTGTCCGCATCCCGATGCGCTTGTCGTTTCGGTCGATGCCGGCACCAGGCGCCTGCTCGATGTCGCCGGCGTGGTCGCCGCGCGCCCGGCGGTGGTGCTGCTCGACGAGCCGGCAGCCGGCCAGTCGCATGAGGAGAGCGTGCGGCTGGGGCAACGCATCGCCGAAATCCCAAAACTGTTCGGCTCGGCGGTGCTTCTGGTCGAGCATGACATGGATCTGGTGCGCGCCGTCTGCTCGGAGATCACCGTGCTCGATTTCGGCCGCGTCATTGCCTCGGGTCCGCCCGCCAAGGTGCTGGACCAGGGATCGGTGAAGAAGGCCTATCTCGGCATCGAGGAAGAGAGTGTCGCGGCATGAGCAAGCTGGTCGTCTCCTCGCTCTCCATCAACCGCGCTGAACTGCCCGTTGTGTCAGAGGTCGACATCGCGGCGCAAAGCGGCGCCATCAGCGTCGTGCTGGGCGCCAACGGCGCCGGCAAGACGACGCTGCTCGAAGGCCTGTCGGGCATCATTCCGGTCGCCGGCGGCGCGATCGCCATCGATGGCCGCGAGATCCAGAAGGCGCGGCCCGGCGTGCGTTCGCGCGAAGGGCTTGCCCATGTCGAGCAGGGGCGCACCGTGTTCCGGCAACTGACCACCGAGGAGAACCTGAGGGTCAGCCTGCATCCGTCCGCCGACATCGCGGAAGCCTATGCGCTGTTTCCCGAACTGGTGCAGCGCCGCACGGTCAAGGCGAGCCTCTTGTCAGGCGGCGAGCAGCAGATGCTGGTCATCGCGCGGGCTCTTCTTACACGGCCGAAGGTGCTCCTGATCGACGAGATGTCGGCGGGACTGGCGCCGGTGATCGTGACCCGGCTGATGAGCGCGGTGCGCAAGCTCGCAGACAATGGCCTGGCTGTGCTGCTGGTCGAACAGTTCGCCGCACTCGCTTTGTCGATCGGCGACCGCGCCTATGTCATGCGCCGCGGCCGCGTCGTCCATGACGGCGACTGCGCCGGGCTGCTCAAGTCGCCGGACAAACTGCACCGGCTTTATCTCGGGGGGTAGGGAAAACCTATCGCCGCAGCCTGGTGTCCTGGTCGGTCAGCCGCGAATTCACCAGCTTGCCGAGCAAGGTCACGAACTGCTTCTGCTCCTCGGCGGTCAGCGCGCCGGCCCAGTATTGTTCGCGGCTGTTGTACTGGACGAACATCCGCCGGAACGCCTCATGGCCGGCCGGGGTGATCTTGATGATCGCCACACGGCGATCGTCCGGCGAGATGCGGCGCGTCACGTAGCCCAGTTCGAACAGTTCATCGACGATTGTCGAGATCGCCGCGCGGCTGCGGTTGCACAGCCGCGTCAGGTCGCGCATCTCGATCTCCTCGAACAGCGACAGCACCAGCAAGGGGTTGATAACCGGCACCGATCCCTGCCGTTCGCGAATGGTGGCGCTGATGTCGTAGGAGACGAGGTCGGCCCCGCAGGACAGGCTCATGCACAGCCGCATCGCATCCGGCGCGATCTCGGGAAAACGGCGCGGGATCTCGCGCACCGCGAGCTCGACCAGGCTCCACAATGTCGTTGTCTGCGAGGTTTCGTCGGCCAGAAAACCGGCTGGCCCGGAGACAGTCTCCGGCGTGGCTGCCTTGGCGTCGGGATTGGAGCCGCGCGGCTTTTTCATCGCGCCACCTGTGGCGCCGTGTCGATCCGTTGCCAAACCATCGCGGACGTTCCCATTCCCTTTGATCCACCTTTGAACGGCCCAAGAGCCGTTTTGTCCAGCGGCATCTTCCGATTGCCTGAGGCAAATCAGTCCGCCGCCGCCTGTCACTCAATAAGGCATAATCGATAAGAAATTAATAGATAAGATATTGACAAACTCAGATAGATAACGTGTTAATCATCGTGCTGGTGCATGGCGGGAGGCCGTGGACAAACAAGCGATCGCAGCCACCGGCATGGCCAAGGCCGCTGCGACTGGGAGGGGAAGAGATGATCAGGAAAAACGCAGCCAGAACCATGTCCGCGGTTTTGGGAGTGGCCGTGCTGTGCGCCGCGGCCTCGCTGACGGGCACAGCGGCGCAGGCGGTGGAAAAGCCGGTGGTGCCGCGGAAATATCTCGACGAAGGGGTGCATGCCGGCATGCTCTGCGCCACCGGCGTGATCTCCTTCTGCGATCCTGGCTCGACCGTGGGGCAAGGCATCTTGGCCGAATTCGCTCACATCTGGGGCGAGGAAGCCGGGGTCAAGGTGGATGTCGTCGGCAGCTCGTGGGAAGCGCTGATGCCGTCCGCCATCAGCGGGCGCACCGACGTTGTGGCCGGCATCGGCGATTATGAAAGCCGCCACAACCAGTTCACCTTCGTCAACCTGTTCTGGAATTCGGACTCGTTCCTGGTGCCGGCCGGCAATCCGCTCGGCATCAAGGCGCCGATGGACCTGTGCGGGCGCCGCATGTCGGCGGCCACCGGCTCGGGTGAACTGATGACGGTGCGGGCGATCAGCGCGGAGTGCGTCAAGCAAGGCAAGCCGGCCATTGTCGAGGTCGAGTTCGGCGAACAGCCGCCGACATTCCTGGCGGTGCAGACCGATCGTGCCGACGCCACCGTCACCGACATTTTCGCCGCCGACGAGCTGATCAAGAACAACCCGAAGGTCTACGCGGAAGGCTTCCGCAAGCGTTCGGAATGGATGTGGGGCGTGGCCGTTCCGGTCGCCAACAAGGATATGCTGGCGCTGGTTTCCTATGGCGTGCAGCAGGCGATCGCCGACGGCAAGTTCAAGGCGGTGCTCGACAAATACGGCTTCGGCGAAATCCTTGCCGACCGGCTGATGGTCAACACCAAGCCAGCCGAATGATGCCCGAGAGATCGCTTCATGTGGTGGCGGAAACCGGCGCGGTGGCGCCGGTGATCCGCTATGCCAAGCGCGGCCAGCCCGGCCGCCTTGTCAGCGCGGCGCTGACCTTGCTGGTATTGGCCATCGGCGCCGAGATTTTCGCCACCAGCCCGGCGCTGCACTGGGCAACCTTCATGGATTATCTCTTCGACGCCCGCATCATAGCCGGCGTCGGCAAGACCATCATGCTGACGGTGCTGTCGATGGCGCTGGCCATCGTCATTGGCGTCATCCTGGCCTTCATGCGGCGCAGCCCGGATCCGACCTTGCGGGCGCTCTCCTGGCTCTATGTCAACTTCATGCGCTCGGTGCCGCTGCTGGTGCTGATCCTGTTCACCTATTTCCTTGCCGTGCTTTTGCCGCGGCTGTCGGTCGGCATTCCCTTCGGCGGGCCAAAGCTGTGGTCGGTCGACACCAACAGCGTCATCAGCCCGCTCACTGCCTCCATCCTGGCGCTCGGGCTCGGGCAGGCGGCCTATACGTCGGAGATCATTCGCGGCGGCATTCTGGCGGTGGACCGTGGCCAGCAGGAAGCGGCGATCGCACTCGGCATGAACCCGCATCTGTCGATGCGCCGCATCATCCTGCCGCAGGCCTTCCGGGTCATCGTGCCGGGGCTCGGCAATGAGGCGATTGGCATGTTCAAGGCGACGTCGCTGGTCCAGGTCATCGGCTACACCGAGCTTTTGACCACCGCCCAGCGCATCTACGCCACCAATTTCGAGACCATCCCGCTGCTGATGGTGGTGACCGCCTGGTATCTGGTGCTGACCACACTCGCCACGCTGGGGCAGGTGCAACTTGAAAAGAAGATGAGCCGTGGCTTCTAGGGACCCGCATCTGACCGTCGTGAGGGCAACGCCATCCGGTACGCGCGTGCGTCTCGCCAATCTCTCGAAGAGGTTCGGCGACCGGGTGGTACTGAAAAATGTTTCACTGGCTGTGGAGCCGGGCGAAGTGGTGTCGATCATCGGCCCGTCGGGTTCGGGGAAATCGACGCTGCTGCGCTGCGTCAACCGGCTGGAGACGCCAACCGAAGGCGAGGTCTGGATCGGCGACACTCTGATCGGTTTCTCGATGACGGGAAACGAGGCGACGCCGCTGGCCGAGAAGGACGTGGCGGCGCAGCGCCGGCGCGTCGGCATGGTGTTCCAGCAGTTCCATCTGTTCCGCCACAAGACGGCGCTGGAAAACGTCATGGAAGCGCCGGTCATGGTGCTGAAGCGAAAGCCCGAACCGGTGCGGCAGGAGGCGATGGCGCTGCTGACGATGGTTGGGCTCGGCCATCTCGCCCATTCCTATCCCTCGCAGCTTTCCGGCGGCGAGCAGCAGCGCGTGGCGATCGCCCGCGCGCTGGCCATGCAGCCGGAGGTGCTGCTGTTCGACGAGCCGACCAGTGCGCTCGACCCGGAGCGCGTCGGCGAAGTGCTCAAGGTGATCCGGCAACTGACCCAGACCACGAACATGACCATGATGATCGTCACGCACGAGCTCGATTTCGCGCGCGACGTCTCGGACCGCATCGCCTTCATGGAGGATGGAGAATTGCTCAACCTGATCCCGGCGGGAGAGCTGCTGCGGCAGCCGCCGGAATCGCGGCTGTGCAAGTTCGTTGGGCAAATCTACTCGTCCCGCGAAGCCTGAACGACCAAATCGCTGGAGCAGTTGGCACCCCTCGCGGGTGATCGATGCCGCGCGCCTGTAAACACTGAAACGGAGTTGATGAGATGACGAAAATTCAGCAGAGATCCATCGGGCCTGCCGCGCAGGAGGTGTCGGCGCTGGCGCTCGGCTCCTGGCATACGTGGGACAGGGGTGTGTTCGAGGATATCACCGTGCTCCTGCGCAAGGCGCTCGATGCCGGCGTCAACCTGTTCGATGTCGGCGTCTACCGTTCCAAGGGACCGAACTCGATCGATCCCTACGACCATCCCACCGACCTGATCTTCGCCCAGGCGATGAAGGCGGTCGGCGCCAAGGAAAACCGCGACTATGACATCGCGGTCAAGGCATGGCTGTCGAAGCCGCAGGTCAATGTTGTCGAACAGGTCGACAATGTGCTCTGGCGGCAAGGTGCCGAGCACGCCAAATATGTGGTGCTGGGCGATATCCTCTATGAGACCCGTGACTTCACGCCCTTGCTGATGCAACTCGACGCGCTGAAGAAGGCCGGCAAGATCGGCTATTGGGCTGTCAACAACTGGTCGGCCGACCAGATCCAGGCGATCCATGACCAGGCGCTGGAGCTCGGCATAGATGTGCCGCAGTTCGCGCAGCTTAAATACAGCGTGTTCCGCCGCACCATTGCCGAAGGCGCGCCGTTCCAGCAACTGATCGACAAGACCGGGATTTCGATCCAGGCGTCCGATGTGATGGAAGGCGGGCTTTTGTTCGCCACCGATACCTCGCGCATTATCGCGCTTGATGTCGGCGGCATCCAGGGTGCGATCCGCGCCAGCCAGGGCGCGTTTGCCGAGGCGGCACGCAAGCTGGGCGCCACGCCGGCGCAGCTGGCGATCGCCTATCCCTTGACCAACCCGCTGTGCAGCAACGTGCTGATCGGCACGCGGACGCTGGAGCAATACGAAGACAATATCGGCGCGTTCGACCTGCTCGAGCGGGCGGGCGCCGATGCGGTCCAGGCGGCGGTCGCCGATCTCTGGCTCGACCGTGAGGTCGATGCGCAGGCGTCGTGGTCGGGGCACCGTCACGACACGCCGGAAAACTATCTGGTCGTGCGCCGCTGACCCCAGGGGGCGGGGCGCCTCCGCTTGACCTTCTCCCCGTTCTTTTCGGGGAGAAGATGCTGGCAGGCGGATGAAAGGTAGCGGCAACTGTCGACCAATCAGAGATTGGCGAACACGCTGTTCACGGCATCAGCGGTCTTGGCCACGACGATGTCGGCCTCCTCGCGGGTCAGGCAGAGCGGCGGCGCGAAGCCGAGTATGTCGCCCTGCGGCATGGCGCGGCCGATGACGCCGCTTGCGGCCAATGCCGTGGCGACCTGCGGCCCGATCTTGAGCGAAGGGTCGAAGAACACGCGGTCATCCCTGTCGGCGACGAATTCGACCGCCGCCAGCATGCCGTCGCCGCGCACGTCGCCGACATGTTTATGTCCGCCGACGGCCTTAGCCAGTTCGGCGCGGAAATAGGCACCGGTCTCGCCGGCATTCGTCACCAGGTCCATCTCGTCGATCAGTTCGAGATTGGCGACACCGGCGGCAACGCAGATCGGATGCGCCGAATAGGTCCAGCCATGGCCGAGCGAGCCGAGCTTGTCGGAACCCTGCACCAGCACCTGCCACATCTTGTCGGCGACAATGACGCCCGACAGCGGCGCATAGGCCGAGGTCAGGCCCTTGGCGATGGTGATGAGGTCCGGCTTGATGCCGTAATGGTCGGAGCCGAACATTGTGCCGAGCCGGCCAAAGCCCGTGACCACTTCGTCGGCGACCAGCAGCACATCATACTTCTTCAGCACGGCCTGGACCTTTTCCCAATAGCCGGCAGGCGGCGGCACAATGCCGCCGGTGCCGAGGATCGGCTCACCGATGAAGGCGGCGACGGTTTCCGGCCCTTCGGCCAGGATCATCTCCTCGAGCTTGTCGGCGCAATGCTGCGAAAACTGCTCCTCGCTCATCGAGCGGTCGGCGCGGCGGAAATAGTAGGGCGCCTCGGTGTGCAGAACCGGCGCACGCGGCAGGTCAAAGGCGTTGTGGAACAGGTCCAGCCCGGTCAGCGATCCCGTCATCACGCCCGAGCCGTGATAGCCGCGCCAGCGCGAGATGATCTTCTTCCTCTCCGGCCGTCCCAGCACGTTGTTGTAGTACCAGATCAGCTTGATGTTGGTTTCGTTGGCGTCCGAACCCGACAGACCGAAATAGACCCGGCTCATGCCTTTCGGCGCGCGGTCGATGATCATCTTGGAAAGCGTGATCGAGGCCTCGGTGCCGTGGCCGACATAGGCGTGGTAATAGGCGAGGTTCTTGGCCTGCGCGGCAATGGCGTCGGCGATCTTCTGGCGGCCATAGCCGACATTGACGCAGTAGAGGCCGGCGAAGGCATCGAGGCTCTTCTTGCCATTGTTGTCCCAGACGGTGACGCCTTCACCGCCGGCCATGATGCGGGTCGGCGATTCACCCCGGGAATGGGTGCCCATGTGGGTCGAGGGATGGAAGAAGTGGTCGCGATCCCAGGCGGCGAGTTCGTTGGACTGGTCGAGCATTTTTTGACTCCTTGAGCGATGGGCCGGACGAACCTATGCGAGGTCCAGGCAGAGATACTTCAGATCGGTGAAAGCTTCGAGCCCGTGACGCGAGCCTTCGCGGCCGATGCCGGATTGCTTGACGCCGCCGAAGGGGATCGGCGCGCCGGTGATCTTGACGCGGTTGATGGCAACCATACCGTAGTCGAGCGCGCGGCCCAGGCGCTGCTGGCGCGCGCCGTTCTCTGTCACGACATAGGCGACGAGGCCATATTCGGTGGCGTTGGCGCGGGCTATCACCTCGTCCTCGCTGTCGAAGGGCGTGACAGCCGCGACCGGGCCAAAGGTTTCCTCGCGCATGATCAATGCGTCGTCGGCGACATCGGCCAGCAAGGTCGGCTGGTAGAACAGGGACCCGGCCTGATGCCGCCCGCCCCCAGTGAGGCAGCGCGCGCCATGGGCGAGTGCGTCGGCGACCTGTTCCTCGACCTTGTTGACCGCGCGCTCATGCATCAGCGGTCCGACGTCGGTGTCATCTGCGAGGCCATTGCCGGTGCGCAGCGTCTCGATGCGCCTGGCGAAGGCGGCGCAGAAACGGTCGTAGACCGGACGCTGGACATAGATGCGGTTGGCGGCAAGGCAATCCTGGCCCGAGGTTGCGAATTTGGCATCGAGGGCGATGTTCACGGCCTTGTCTAGGTCAGCGTCGGCAAAGACGATCAGCGGCGCGTGGCCGCCAAGCTCCATCACCAGCCGCTTCATCGTCGGCGCGCTCTGGGCTGCAATCAGCCGGCCGATCTCGGTCGAACCGGTGAAGCTCATGGCGCGGATGCGCGGGTCTTCGCACATGCGCCCGACAATGGTCGAAGCCTTGCCGGTGAGCACATTGAAGACGCCGGCGGGCAGGCCAGCGCGTTCGCCGAGTTCGGCAAGCGCCAGCGCCGACAGCGGCGTTTCCGAAGAAGGATGCGCAACGATGGTGCAGCCGGCGGCAAGGGCGGCGGCGGCCTTGCGGGTCAGCATGGCCGAGGGGAAGTTCCACGGCGTGACGACGCCGACGACGCCGAGCGGCTCGCGCCGCACCATCATCTCGGCGCCCGGCAGGTGGCTGGTGACGCTCTCGGCATTGAGGCGTTTTGCCTCCTCGGCATACCACTCGACGAAGGAGGCGGCGTAGTCGATCTCGCCGAGCGACTCCTTCAGCGGTTTGCCCTGTTCCAGCGTCATCAGCAGCGCGAGGTCGTCTTTCGCCGCGATGATCAGGTCGAACCATTTTCGCAATATCCGCGAGCGCTCCTGCGGCAAGGCCGAGCGCCAGGCCGGAAAGGCGCGCGAGGCCGCGTCGATGGCCTTCGTTGTCTGCCCGGCGTCGAGCGCCGCGACAAAGCCGACGGTGGCGCCGGTCGCCGGATCGGTGACCTCGAAGCTCTCCGCCGCATCGCTCGCCGTCCAGTGGCCGTCGACATAGGCGAGTTCGCGCAGCAACCGGCGATCGGCGAGGCGGTCAAGCGCTTCGTGGCGGTGCGAACGGGCAAAGTGCGCGGACATCATTTGTTGCTCCCGGTTGGGTGATGTCCGCAAGAGTAGGGGCGTGGCGCGAAGGAAGGGACTGTTTCAGCCGCTCTTCATAGAGAGACTCTCTCTATTATGCCGCCCAGCCGGACAATCTCTCCGAACGGTTGCTACGGCTGCAACGGCAGCAGGTCGGCGACAGGCAAAACGGTCTCGTCCTTCACCGTCTTGGTGACGATGTAGGTGAAGTAGCGGTCGATGCCGATTTCGCGGTCGAGCAAGGCGTCGACAAGCCGCTGGTAGGCATCGATGTCGCGCGCCATGACCTTCAGCACATAGTCGACACCGCCGCCGACTGACCAGCAGGCGACAATCTCGGGAATGTCGCGGATGACGCGCTCGAAACGGTCGAAATCGGCCTGGCGGTGGCTGGCCAGCGTCACTTCCATCAAGACGGTGGCGACAGGAGCGACGGTGCGGATGGCAATCGAGGCATGATAACCGGAGACGATGCCGGCCTTTTCCAGCTTGCGCAGCCGCATCCAGCACGGCGTCGGCGACAGGCCGACCTTGTCGGCCAGCGCCAGCTTGGTGATGCGGCCATCACGCTGGATGGCGTCGAGGATTTTCAGGTCGATAGGGTCGAGTTTCGGTGCAGCCATCATGTCCACTTTTTCGTCCATCGTAACATGATGGCGCATTATTTCGATTGTCAATTGCACTGATTTCGATCTCTAATAAGTCATGACATTGTGGCAACCCGATCCCGCGCTTATCCGGCGGCCCGCCTACCTGTCGCTGGCGGATCAGATCGCGCGCGCGATCCATGACGGGCGGCTTGCCAACGGCACGCGGCTGCCGACGCATCGCCGGCTGGCGGATGACCTGAAGCTTTCGGTGCAGACGGTCAGCCGCGCCTATGAGGAGTTGATCCGGCGCGGCTTGATTTCAGGCGAGATCGGCCGTGGCAGCTTTGTCCAGACGCAGCGCCGCGAACCGGAGCCGCCATATCTGCCGGAGCGCCTGGGCGAGGTGATCGATCTCTCGATCCTGAAGCCGGTCTGCGAGCCGATGCATCTGGAGCGGCTGAAGCAGGCGCTGGGCTGGCTGGCGGAGAACCTGCCATCAAGTTCAGCTTTGTCGTTCCGGCCCAACATGGTGTTTCCACGCCACCGCGCGGTGGCGGTGGAATGGTTGAGGCAGTGCGGGCTCGACATTTCCGCGCAGAATGTCAGCCTGACCAATGGCGCCACGGCCGGCATGACGGTGGCGCTGATGAGCGTGGCGCCGCCGGGCTCAACGGTTGCCACCGAGGCGATCGGTCATCACACGCTGGTGCCGCTGGCCCGCTATCTCGGCTTTAACCTCCAGGGCCTGCCGATCGATGGCAATGGCCTCATCCCGGCGTCGCTCGACGAGGCCTGCAAGCTTTCCGACATACGCGCCGTGTTCGTGCAGCCGTCGGTGATCAACCCGACGGCGACGCTGATGGACGCGGCACGGCGCGCCGAAATCGCCGCCGTGGCGCGCAAGCACGACATCGCCATCATCGAAAATGATGTGCTGGGCCCGCTGGTCGAGGATCGGCCGCCGCCGGTCGCGGCCTTCGCGCCGGAGCGCACGCTCTACGTCACCTCCTTCACCAAGATCACGGTGCCTGGCCTGCGCATCGGCTATCTCGCCGCACCGGACCGCTATGTCGCCGCTGTTGCCAACCGTCACCTGGTTTCGAACTGGATGGCGACGCCGCTGGTGGCGGAGATCGCCACCAAATGGGTGACCGACGGCACGGCGATGGAACTTGTGCGCTGGCAGCGGACGGCGCTGCGGCGCCGTATGGACATAGCCGCCGAGGTCCTGGCGGGCGTCGACTATCGCGCGCATCGCGACGGCCTGCATCTGTGGCTGCAACTGCCCGCCGACCGGGCCGAGGAGAGTTTTGTCGCCCAGGCCCGCCTGCAAGGCGTGGCGATCGCGCCCGGCACATCCTTCCGCATCTCGGATGCGCCCTGGCACCCGGCGGTGCGCATTTCGCTGGGCTCGACCACCGAAGGGGAACTGCGCGCCGGCCTCGGCGTTGTCACCAAGCTGTTGCTTGGCGATCCTGAGCATCTGTTGCTCGCTATCTAGCCGGCACGTCGATATTCGGGTGATGCCGGCCTGCGAATGTCAGCATCCTGCGCTTCCGGTACTCACGTACGAAAAGTACGCGCCGTTCCGGTTCTCGGATGCCACCATTCTCGGGTCGGCCTGACCCGAATCTCGGCGCCCGGCGTTGCCTGGTTGCTCAAGAATTGTGCGGAATCAGAATAATTGTCATGATATTATTTTCCCAATTGACATGATTTGGCGCGTTCCGCATCGTTAAGGGCACAGGCTTCTCCAGCAGGGGAAATTCATTTGTCCACACAAGCGCCCATCATCAAGATCGACGGCATCTCCAAGAGCTTTGGCAGCTTCAAGGTGCTGGACGGCCTGTCGATGCAGGTCATGCCGCGTGAGAAGCTGGCGCTGATCGGGCCATCCGGCTCCGGCAAGACGACGATCCTGCGCATCCTGATGACGCTGGAGCGGATCGATGCCGGCCATATCCAGATCGATGGCGAGCAGCTCTACCACATGGAGCGCAACGGCCAGCTGTTGCCGGCGGACGAACGGCACCTTGCCAGGATGCGCCAGAAGACCGGCATGGTCTTCCAGCTGTTCAACCTGTTTCCGCACAAATGTGTCATCGACAATGTCACGCTGGCGCCGATGCTGACCAAGGGCACGCCGCGCGCCGCCGCTGAGAAGCGGGCCATGGAGCTGCTCGACATGGTCGGCATGGCCGACAAGGCCAAGGCGATGCCGGCGCAGCTTTCCGGCGGCCAGAAGCAGCGGGTGGCGATTGCCCGCGCGCTCGCCCTGCAGCCCAAGATCATGCTGTTCGACGAGGTGACATCGGCGCTCGATCCGGAGCTGGTCGAAGAGGTGCTGAACGTGTTGTGGCGGCTTTGCGCCGAGACCGACATGACCATGCTTCTGGTCACCCACGAGATGGGTTTCGCGCATGATTTCGCCGACCGGGTGCTGTTCTTCGATCGCGGCAAGATCGTCGAGGAAGGCAAACCCGACGAGATTTTCCGCAATCCCAAGCAGGAGCGCACGCAAGGCTTCCTGAAGAAGATCATCGCGGCCGGACATCGCGTCTGACCGTCATGCAAGAGGCGGCGAAGTCGTCCTTAAGGGGGCGGGGAGCCGTCCCAGTTAATCAAGACAAGAAACAAGGAGTTGGGAACAATGAAGAAACTTGGCATTCTGGCCGGCGTCGCCGGTCTTGCACTGACGGCGGTTCTGGCCGCCTCGACCGCCGGTTCGGCTGACGACAGCAAGCTCGAACAGCTGAAGACGCAGGGCTTTGCCCGTGTCGCCATCGCCAATGAGCCGCCCTATACAGCGGTCGCCGCCGACGGCAAGGTTTCGGGCGCCGCGCCCGATGTGGCGCGCGAAATCTTCAAGCGTCTCGGCGTTGCCGACATCGTCGCCTCGATCTCGGAATATGGCGCCATGATCCCCGGCCTGCAGGCAGGCCGCTTCGATGTCGTCACCGCCGGCCTGTTCATGAAACCGGAGCGCTGCGCGGCAGTCGCCTATTCGGAGCCGGTGCTGTGCGATGCCGAGGCGATGCTGGTGAAGAAGGGCAATCCGAAGGGCTTCAAGAGCTATGAGGATGTCGCCAAGGACGCAAACGCCACCATCGGCGCACCGGGCGGCGGCACCGAGGAGAAGCTGGCGCTCAATGCCGGCGTGCCGCGCGAGCGCGTCATTGTCGTGCCGGATGGCCAGAGCGGCGTGAAGATGCTGCAGGACGGCCGCATCGATGCCTATTCGCTGCCGGTCCTGTCGATCAACGACCTGATGAAGAAGGCCGCCGATCCGAACCTTGAAGTCATTGCCCCGGTGCAGGGCGCGCCGGTCTACTGCGATGGCGCCGCCTTCAAGAAGGGCGACGAAGCGCTGCGCGATGCTTTCGATGTCGAGCTGGCCAAGCTGAAGAAATCAGGCGAGTTCGCCAAGATCATCGAGCCCTACGGCTTCTCGGCCGCGGCGGCGATGTCGACGACCCGCGACAAGCTCTGCGCCGCCAAGTAGGCGCTTTTCCTCCTTCTCCCCGTTCGCGGGGAGAAGGACCCAGACCTGCCAACGTGGAATCCTCATGACCCAGTGGTCCGGCTATTTCGGCCTGATATTGCAGGGAGCGCTTGTCACCATCGAGCTGACGCTGATGGGGTCGGTGCTTGCGCTGTTCATGGCCTTTGTCGCCGGCATGGGGCGGCTGTCGCGCTTCTTCGTGCTGCGGGCGCTCGCTACCGCCTATATCGAATTCTTCCGTGGAACCTCGATTTTCGTGCAGCTGTTCTTCGCCTATTTCGTGCTGCCGCTGATCGGGCTCGAATTGACGCCGCTGCAGGCCGGCGTGCTGGCGCTGGGCCTCAATGTCGGCGCCTATGCCGCCGAAGTGGTGCGCGGCGCCGTGCAATCGATCGGCGGCGAACAGTATGAGGCCTGCGTGGCGCTCAATCTCGGCCGCTGGCAAGGCATGCGTCATGTCATCCTGCCGCAGGCGCTTCTGGTGATGCTGCCGACTTTCGGCAACAACGCCATCGAGTTGCTCAAGGCGACATCCGTGGTGTCGCTGATCTCGCTCGCCGACCTGACCTTCCAGGCGCAGGTGGTGCGCGCCCAGACCGGCAACACGATGGTGCCGTTCACCACAATCCTGATCATCTATTTCATCCTGGCGCTGCTCATTTCCTGGGGCGTGCGCTCATTGGAACGCCGCATGGCGCGCGGCCTCGACGGAGTGCGCGTCTAATGGCCAATGCCCTTCTGTTAAATTGGGTCTTCTGATGGAATGGGATTGGAATTTCGTCTGGCAGATCATGCCGACGCTGATCCAGGGGGTGAAGATCACCATCCTGGCAACGCTGCTTGGCTCGTTGCTGGCAGCGGTTGTCGGGCTTGGCATCGCACTGGCACGCCGCTCGCCCAACAAGGCGTTATCGCGCACGGTCGGTTTCCTCGCCGAATTCATCCGCGGCACGCCGCTTCTGGTGCAGCTCTATTTCATCTTCTACGTGCTGCCCGATGTCGGCATCCTGTTGCCGCCGCTGGTGGCCGGCGTCATCGGGCTTGGCCTGCATTACGGCACCTACACGGCGGAAGTTTATCGTGCGGGCATCGACAATGTGCCGCGCGGCCAGTGGGAAGCGGCCAAGGCGTGCAACCTGAATGCCCGGCAGACGTGGTCGCACATCATCATCCCGCAGGCGATCCCGCCGATGATCCCGGCGCTGGCCAACTATTTCATCGCCATGTTCAAGGAGACGCCACTCCTGTCGGCGATCACCGTGCTGGAATTGATGAACCAGGCGAAGAGCGTGGCCAACACCTACTACCGCTACATCGAGCCGATCACGCTGGTCGGCGCCTTCTTCCTGGTCATCAGCCTTTGTTCGGTCGTGCTGCTGCGCTGGCTGGAACGCCGTTACGGCAAGATCGAGAGGTAGAGCTTGAAGCCCTTGCCCGAAATCAAGGTCCATTGGAAGCGGCCACCGCTCGATGACCGCCCCCTGGAGCGGCGCGTCGGCCTGATCATTCTCGCCACCGACCACACCAGCGAGCCGGATTTCCGCCGCATGGTGGCGAGCGAGCGGATCGGCGTCTATGTCGCGCGCATTCCCTACAAAAACCCGACGACGCCTGAGAACCTGCGCAAGATGCAGCCTGCGCTGACGGCGGGCGCGGCGCTGATCCTGCCTGACGAGCCGCTCGACGCCATCTGCTATTCCTGCACCTCGGCCTCGGTGGTGATTGGTGATGCCGAAATCGAGGCGGCGGTCGCGGCAGCCAAGCCCGGCGTGCCTGTGGTGACGCCGCCGATGGCCGGCGTGCGCGGGCTCAATGCATTCGGCGTGCGCAGGATCAGCATCCTCACGCCTTACACGGTCGAGACATCCAGGCCGATGGCGGCCTATTTCGCGGCGCAAGGGTTCGAGATCGTCAGCTTCACCTGCCTCGGTTTCGAGGATGATCGCGAGATGGCGCGCATCGCTCCGGACGCACTTGTCGATCTGGCGCGCGAGGCAACAGACCCCAGCGCCGAGGCGCTGTTTGTGTCCTGCACGGCCCTGCGGGCAGCACTCGCCATCAGCGGCATGGAGGCAGCAATTGGCCGTCCCGTGGTGACCAGCAACCAGGCAAGCGCCTGGAATTGCCTGCGGCTCTGCGGCGATGAAACCGCCCGTCCCGAATTCGGCCGTCTGATGACGCTGCCGATGAAGCGCGGTTGAACCATGGCCATGGTCACGCTGCAGGATATCCGCGCCGCGCGCGACCGCATCGCCGACAGGATCGAGCGGACGGCGACCGTGATTTCCCAGAGTCTTTCCGGGCGGTTGGGTCATCCGGTTTACCTGAAGCTCGAGCATCGCCAGACGACCGGCAGCTTCAAGCTGCGCGGTGCATCCAATGCGATTGCTTCGCTCGATGCTCAGGAGAAAGCGCTTGGCGTGGTGGCGGCGTCCACCGGCAATCACGGCCGCGCGCTCGCCCATGCCGCGAAGCTCGAGGGCATGCGCGCGGTGATCTGCATGTCGCGGCTGGTGCCCGAAAACAAGCTTGCGGAAATCCGCCGGCTCGGGGCCGAGGTGCGCATCGTCGGAAACAGCCAGGACGACGCGCAGCAGGAAGTCGAGCGGCTGGTGGCAGAGGAGGGGTTGGTGATGCTGCCGCCCTTCGACCATCCCGCCGTCATCGCCGGGCAAGGCACGCTCGGGCTGGAGATGATCCAGCAGATTCCTGATGCCGCCCTGGTGCTGGTGCCACTGTCCGGCGGCGGACTGGCTTCAGGCATTGCCGCCGCGGTCAAGGGCGTCAGCCCCCGCACAAAGGTCATCGGTGTCTCGATGGCGCGCGGCGCGGCCATGAAGGCCAGCCTCGATGCGGGCCGTCCGGTGCTGGTGGAGGAATTGCCAACGCTGGCGGATTCGCTTGGCGGCGGCATCGGGCTGGACAACCGGCTGACCTTCGCCATGTGCCGCGACCTGCTCGACGATGTCATTCTACTCAGCGAGGACGAGATCGCCGCCGGCATACGCCACGCCTACGAGCAGGAGCGCGAGATCGTCGAGGGCGCCGGCGCGGTCGGCATTGCCGCGCTGCTCGCCGGCAAGGTCAAGGCCGACGGGCCGGTGGTTGTCCTGCTTTCTGGCCGCAATATCGATATGGACCAGCACCGCAGGATCGTTTGCGGCGATACCTTCGCGGAGCGCGCCGCATGAGCCGGATGATCATCCTCACCGAGACGGACCTGCGCAAGATCGTGACACTCGATCTCGATGCCGTCGCCTGCGTTGAAAATGCGTTCCGCGCGCTCGCCACCTTGCCTGTGGCGATGCCGCCGATCCTGCGGCTCGACATTCCCGAGCATCGCGGCGAGGTCGACGTGAAGACCGCCTATGTGCCCGGTGTCGATGGCTTTGCCATCAAGATCAGCCCTGGCTTTTTCGACAATCCCAAGCTTGGCCTGCCAAGCGTCAACGGCATGATGGTGCTGCTGTCGGCCACGACCGGCCTGGTCGAGGCGCTGCTGCTCGACAACGGCTATCTCACCGATGTCCGCACGGCGGCGGCGGGTGCCGTCGCGGCCAGGCATTTGTCGCGGGAGGATTCCTCCGTGGCGACGATCTTTGGCGCCGGCGTCCAGGCCGGGCTGCAGCTCGAAGCGCTGATGCTGGTGCGGCCGATCGCCGAGGCACGCATCTGGGCCCGCGATGCGGTCAAGGCGGAAAAGATCGCCGGCACCTTGCGCGAAAAGCTCGGCATTCTGGCGCGCGCCGAACCGGATGCGTCAAGAGCGGTTGCCGGCGCCGACATCATCGTCACCACGACACCCTCGACCGAGCCGCTGGTCAAGGCGGGCTTCGTTTCCGCCGGCCAGCACATCACCGCCATGGGATCGGACGCCGAACACAAGAACGAGATCGCGCCGGCCATTCTGCGCATGGCCGACCTCTATGTCGCCGACAGCGCCCGCCAGGCGCGGCGGCTGGGCGAACTGCACCATGCGATCGCCGCGGGCGTGATGGCAGCCGACGCTGAAGTGACGGAGCTTGGCCAGATCATCGCTGGCGAACGGCCAGGCAGGCGCTCGGCCAGCGACATCACCCTCGCCGACCTTACGGGTACCGGCGTGCAGGACACGGCGATCGCCACGCTCGCCCGCGATCGTGCGCGGGCCGTGAAAGCCGGGACGATTTTCGAAAGCTGATGCTGGCCACGGGAGCAGGCTCCAGGCCCAACAAACGAGGACCAAGAACAATGCAGCCGAACCTGAAATTCTCGCGCGGCGAATACGCGGACCGCCTCGCCAAGACCCGGCAAGCCATGGCGGCCAAGGGCGTTGACCTGCTTGTCGTCAGCGACCCATCCAACATGGCCTGGTTGACCGGCTATGATGGCTGGTCGTTCTATGTGCACCAGGCCGTCATCGTGCCGCCATCGGGCGAGCCGGTCTGGTACGGGCGCGGCCAGGATGCCAATGGCGCCCGCCGCACCGCCTATCTCGCGCATGACAACATCGTCGGCTATGCCGACCACTATGTGCAGTCGACCGAGCGCCATCCGATGGACTTTCTGTCGAGCGTGCTGACCGATCGTGGCTGGGGCAAGCTTACCGTCGGCGTCGAGATGGACAATTACTGGTTCTCGGCCGCCGCCTTCGCCGCCTTGCAGAAGCATCTTCCCAATGCCCGCTTTGTCGATGCAACCGCGCTGGTCAACTGGCAGCGTGCGGTGAAGAGCCCGACCGAGATCGACTATATGCGCAAGGCGGCCCGGATCGTCGAGGCGATGCACCAGCGCATCGTCGACAAGATAGAGGTCGGCATGCGCAAATGCGATCTCGTCGCCGAGATCTACGATGTCGGCACGCGGGGCGTCGACGGTATCGGCGGCGACTATCCAGCGATCGTGCCGTTGCTTCCTTCGGGCGCCGATGCATCGGCGCCGCACCTGACCTGGGACGACCAGCCGATGAAGTCGGGCGAGGGTACGTTCTTCGAGATCGCGGGCTGCTATAACAGGTACCATTGCCCGCTGTCGCGCACCGTCTTCCTCGGCAAGCCGACGCAGGAATTTCTCGATGCCGAGAAGGCGACGCTTGAAGGAATGGACGCTGGCCTGGCGGCGGCAAAGCCCGGCAACACATGCGAGGACATCGCCAACGCCTTCTTCGCGGTCCTGAAGAAATACGGCATCGTCAAGGACAACCGCACCGGCTACTCCATCGGTCTGTCCTATCCGCCGGACTGGGGCGAACGCACGATGAGCCTGCGCCCGGGCGACCGCACCGAACTCAAGCCAGGCATGACCTTCCATTTCATGACCGGCCTGTGGCTGGAGACAATGGGGCTGGAAATCACCGAATCCATCCTGATCACCGACACGGGCGTGGAGTGCCTGGCCAATGTGCCGCGCAAGCTGGTGGTGAAGGATTGAGCCCGATGTCCAGTCCGCGCCCATCGCCGATCACACCTACCGTCGATTTCAACCGCGACGGTGCCCAGCACGGTTTCCTGCGCTTGCCCTACAGCCGCGACGACTCGGCGTGGGGCTCGGTGATGATCCCGGTCTGCGTCATCCGCAACGGCCAAGGTCCGGTGGCGCTGCTGACCGGTGGCAACCATGGCGACGAGTATGAGGGACCGCTGGCGCTCTACGACCTGGCGCGCACGCTTGACCCGCGCCAGGTCAGCGGCACGGTCATCATCGTGCCGGCGATGAATTATCCCGCGTTCCGCGCTGGCACGCGAACGTCGCCGATCGACAGAGGCAACATGAACCGCAGCTTTCCCGGCCGCCCTGACGGCACGGTGACGGAGAAGATCGCCGATTACTTCCAGCGCGAACTTCTGCCGCGAGCCGACATCGTGTTCGACTTTCATTCTGGTGGCAAGACGCTTGATTTCGTGCCCTTTTGTGCCGCTCACACGGTGCCCGACAAGGCCTTGGAGCAGAAGGCGTTTGCCGCCGTGGCGGCATTCTCCGCACCGTTCTCGATGCGCATGATCGAGATCGATGCCGTCGGCATGTACGACACGGCGGCGGAGGAAATGGGCAAGGTGTTCGTCAGCACCGAGCTTGGCGGCGGCGGTACCTCGCGCGCGCAAACCGTGCGGATCGCAAGGCGCGGCGTGCTCAATGTGCTGCGCCATTCCGGTATCGTCGCTGGTGCGGTCGAGAAGACTCGAACGCAGTGGCTCGACATGCCGTCGGGCGACTGCTTCTCCTTCGCCGAGGAAGACGGCATGATCGAGACAATGGCCGACCTGGGCGAGCCTGTCGAAAAGGACGCTGTGCTGGCCCGCATCCATTCCACCGGCCGCACCGGCATGGCACCGCAGGAGATCCGCGCGAAGATGTCGGGACTGCTGGCGGCACGGCATTTTCCCGGCCTGGTCAAAGCCGGCGACTGTGCGGCGGTGGTTGCCGTCGAGGTGGATTGAAGGCCTTAAACGAAGCCTTCCCGCGGCTAGCCGAGCAGGCCCTGAATGGTGGCGGCGACCGCCGCCGGGGCATAGGGCTTTGGCAGGAAGACGCCGCCGCTGGGCATCGCCTCCTGCGCCGGCTGGCGCTTGCCGGAGGTGATAATGATCTTGACCGGCGGCCAGCGGTCCCGCACGGCGGCGGACAGCCGCAATCCGTCCATCGAGCCCGGCATGTCGATGTCGGTGAACAGGAGGCTGATGTCCTGGCGCGCCTCCAGAAGCGCGATCGCCTGGTCCGCGTTGCTGGCTTCAAGCACGTTGTACCCCGCCTCGCGCAACTCGTCGGCGATGGCGAACAAGAGGAAGGCCTCGTCTTCGACGACAAGGACCGTGGCGAGAGGCTGTGTGCTCATGACAGGCCTTATGTAGTCAGTAGCGCGCGGTCGGCAACTGGGGTGCCGGTGCGTTCAACACACATTCGACGCCATCGGGATGGTAATGGATCTGTACCGACCCGCCGAAATCGGTGCCGAAGACGCGCTCGATCAGGAAACGGCCAAAGCCGCGCCTGGTCGGCGGCGTGACCGCTGGGCCGCCTTGTTCGCGCCAGCGCCATATCAGCCTGGTCTGGCCGCCGGCCTCGGATGGCGGATGCATCGACCATTCGATCGACACCTTGCCATCGGGCACCGACAGCGCGCCGTATTTTAGCGCATTGGTGGCCAGTTCGTTGACAGCCAGCGCCAGCGTCAGCGCCATCTTCGGGTTGATCGGCAGGGCCGGTCCGGAGACGGAGATCTGTTCGGCCGGAAAGGCCGCGATGGTGTTGTCGATCACCTGGCGCATCGAGGCGCTGGTCCAGCGGGTCTTGTTGAGAATATCGTGCGCGTTGGCCAGCGCGCGCAGGCGCTCGTTGAAGGTGGCGCTCGCCGTGGCGATGTCGGTGTTGCGCAGCGTCTGCGAGGCGATGGCGGCGACCATGGCGAGGATGTTCTTGATGCGGTGCTCAAGCTCGTGCGTCAGCAGTTCCTGCCGCGTCTGCGCCTCTCGCCGGTCGGTAACATCCTGCATGACGCCAAACATCTTGACCGGCTTGCCGGTCTCGTCATGGACAAAGTCGATATGGCGTGACAGCCAGCGCATTTCGCCCGTGTCGGGCCGCCGGATGCGGTATTCGACGCTCGGTACCGCCGTGCCCCGTTCGCGGGTCTCGGGATTGGAGCGGATGTCCTTGTCTTCGGGGATGACGATGTTTTCGAGCAGGCTGATATGGCTGCTCTCTCGCGGGCTGAGCCCCCACAGGTTCCAGAAATTTTCCGAGCCGACCACGGTTCCGCTGGCGATGTCGAGTTCAAGCGCGGCAATGCCGGCGGCGGACTGCGACAGCTGCAGGCGGCGCTCGCTTTCAAGCAGGGCCTGCGTCGCCTGCTTCTGGTCGTCGATGTCGGTGTTGGTGCCGATCCAGCGCACGATCTCGCCTTCGGCATCGCGGATCGGCACGGCGCGAGCAATGAACCAGCGATAGACGCCGTCATGGCGGCGCAGCCGGAACTCAGTCTCGTAAAAGACGCCTGCGGCGAGGGCGCCCTGCCATTTTTCGGCGGCTGAACCGATATCGTCGGGGTGGACGATAGCGGCCCAGGCCTGCCCGTCGAGCTCGCCCGAAATCTTGCCGGAATAGTCGTAGACGCGCGGGTTGAACCAGTCGAGCAGGCCTTTCGGCGAAGCGGTCCAGACGTGGTTTGGCATTGCCTCGGCGAAGGTACGAAACTGGGCTTCGCTCTGGCGCAGCGCGGTTTCGGCGACGAGCCTGTCGGTAACGTCTACACCTTGCACGAAGATGCCGATGACCTCGCCGCCCGGGTTGCGCACCGGTTGATAAACGAGATCGATGAAGCGGTCTTCCTTGGCGGCACCCGGCGTTCGTTCCAGCTCGGCCTTGAGGGCGTAGCCAATGAAGACCTCGCCACTCCCAAACACCTGGTCGAGCAGTTCGAAGAAACCTTGTCCCTCGATTTCCGGCAGGGCTTCGCGGATCGGCTTGCCGATGATGTCGCGGTGGCCGACAAGCTGCATGTAGGCGGCATTGGTCATCTCGACGACATGCCGGGGGCCGGACAGCATGGCCATGAAGCCTGGCGCCTGATCGAACATCTGGCGTTGGCGGTCGCGTTCGCCGACACGCCAGCGCTCGGCGGTAACCTTTTCGGTTGTTTCGATAACGATGGCGATGACGCCGGCCGGTTTGCCGCTCTCATCCAGCACCGGCGAATAGTCGAGGTCGAGCCACACCTGCTCGGGCCTGCCGGTGCGGTTGAGCGTCAGCACCTGTTCGCGGTAGGCGAGCGTGCCGCCGCCATGCAGGCAGACCTTCATGATGTTGTCGTTGAAGTCGGCGACTTCCGGCCAGCCCTCGCGCACCTTGGAGCCGAGCAGCCGCGGATGGCGGCCACCGGCGAAGTGCGAATAACCGTCATTGTAGATCATCACGCCGTCGTCGCCCCACAGCATGACGATCGGCACTTTCGAGCGCAGGATCAGTGACACCGCCGTCTTCAGGCTTTGCGGCCAGACCTCGATCGGCCCGATCGAGGTCGCGGCCCAGTCGAAACGGGCGATCAGGCAGCCGAGCTCGCCGCCACCGGACAGGAAGGCATGGTCGGTTGCAGGACTGGCATTAAAAACTGGCATGATGTCTCGTAAGTTCGTCGGCGCGGATTTCCCGTCGCTGACATCCAGGCCTTTGCCATCCACAATCAGCGATGCGGACATGCCCGGCATTGGCCGTCAAAGCGAAGACTGAAAGCTTAGGCACCCCGATCGCCAGAACACCGGAAACGCGATTAAGTTCCGAGCGCATCTCACTTTTTTGAAAGCAGGCATTTTGTCACCGGGATTAAGGGGGCTGTGTCCCAGGGTGATGCCCGCTCAGGTTGAGCCTTCTTTAGCGGCAACTTAACCAAAGTTGACAGCAGATCGAACGCATTTGCTTCTCGCCCGTTTTCCCTGAGGGAAGCGGGAGCAAGGCAATGGCGAACGACCGGAACAGATTCGAATGCCTGCTGGAGCCATCCGGGACGTGGATGGTCTACGACAAGGTGAGCGGTGCCCCAGCGAGCTTGGGCGGGTTAATCCTGTGCGGCCGGGAAAGGCAGAGGGCAGAGGCCGCCTGCGCCATTCTGACCAGGATTTTCCAGAATCGGCTCAACATGAGCAGCCGCCGGAATCGCTCATCGCATTCGGATGCGGACGTGGAACCCGCGCTTCTATCCGATCCGAGCTAATTTCTTAACAAGTCGTTAATCAGCGATGGCTAATGGATATGGAAATCGGGGGTTTGGATGACCAAGAATCTCGGCAATGCACGGTATGTCCCGCCAAAAGCCACGAAAGTATCCTTCCTCAGCAAGGCTGCACCGGCGCTGTTTCCGCTGGTTGTCGCGGCTCTGGGATATGTGATTGGTCGGCAATTCTTCGGCCTCTAGGCGTCGAAACACGCGTGCCGTTGGTCCGGATCAGCCGCTAATCTCCTCTGCTCCCTCAACCTTTGCTTCCGCACGGCGGATGCGTTCGCTGGCCAGCAGCACGACAGGGCAGTTGGATGCGGCAAGAACCGCCGTCGCGGTGTCGCCGAAAAACAGTTCTTCGCCCGGTCTTTGGGTAACGCCCATCACCACCATCACGGCGCCCTTGGTCACCTCCCTGACAATTGCCCTGTCGGGCGTGGCGCGGGTGCGGATCGCGGTGTCGACCTGCACGCCGTAGCGGTCGGCGAGGTCGGCGATATCCTTCAGCATGGCTTCCTCGCGGCGGTGCGACACGGATGTCGAACTTCCGGCCTGGCGCGCCTGCGACACATAGAGAACCTTGACGCGAGCCCGGTTGGGGCGCGCCAGCGCCAGTGCCAGATCGGCGGCGCGGCGTGAGACCTCGGTGCCGTTGACCGGAACCAGAATGCTGGTTCCCGGCCTCAGGATCGGCATCTTGCCAGCCGATTTGGCGCCATTCAGCACCAGGCACAGCGGGCCATCGAACCCCTTGGTGATATCGTTCAAGGCCGGTGTGAACGAGCCTTTTTGTGTGAGCGTGTTCTCCAGGCCGATCAGCAGCAGGCCGTAGCCCTTGCGGGCCTCTTCGGCGATCGTCTCGGCGGTGGCTTCGGATTTGGTGCGAGCGGTCAGATGCACTTTCTCTACCGAGGTGTCCTCGGCCTTGCTAACCGCCCTGGCGCTTTTTTCCGCGCCCTTCTTCACTTCCTTCAAAGCCTGGTCCGGCCCCTTGTCACTGGCCGGACCGGCGATGTGTCCGCCTTTGAGGTGCAGCAACGTGGTGGGCATGCCGCTGCCGCCGCCGACCAGCCCGGCGAGATAGGCGGTGAACTTGCCGACGCTGCTGTCATCGACAAGCAGCAGCAGCCGCTCGAGCTTGGAGACGAAGCCGCGCTCATCCAGCAATTCGCGGTCGACGCGCTGCTTTTCATCGCTGCCGATGGGCAGGCGTCCAAGCGCCCAGCGCAGCATGGGCGGCATGACGAGCGTGGTGATGACCGCCATGGTGACGATCATGGTGAACAGGTTGTGGGAGAGAATGTTCATCGACAGGCCGATGCTGGCGACGATCACTTCGGTGGAGCCGCGCGCGTTCATGGCGCTGCCGACGGCGGTGGCTTCCTTGAGCGACATGCCGGCGAACCGGCCGCCGATGAAGGCGCCGCCGAACTTGCCGATAGAAGCTATGAGCACCAATGCCACGGTCAGCATGGCCAGCGTCGGGTCGGCGAGCACGGTGAGGTCGGCCGAAAGCCCGGCCATGCCGAAGAAGATCGGCATGAACAGCGCGGTGATGACGCCGCGCAACTGGCCCTCGATGTGATCGGACAGGATCGGCGACTCGCCGATCAGTATGCCGGCGACGAAAGCACCGAGCACGGTGTGCACGCCGATCATGTTGGTGGTCAGCGCCATCACACCCATGATGATGAGGATGACGGTGATGACGGCGTATTCGCTGCGAAACGTGTCGTTGGTCCAGCGGATCAGCGTGAACACCAGGCGGCGGCCAAGCGTGAAGGAAAACACCATGAACAGTGCCACCTCGGCGACCGTGGTGATGAGCGGCAGCACTTGCAGGCTGCCATTGGTGGCGATGCCGAAGGTGATGGCGATGATCAGCCAGCCGATCGTGTCTTCGATGATCGCCGAGGAGATGATGACCTGGCCGAGGTTACGGCGCATGAAATTCATCTCGCGCACTACCATGGCGACGATCTTGACCGAGGAGATCGAAAGCGCGGTGCCGAGAAACAGCCCGGCGACGATGCGCTGCGTCGGGTCGGGCAACAGGCTGTCCGGCAGCACTTGCGCCAGCGCGAAGCCGCAGGCGAAAGGCACGATGACGCCTGTGATCGAGATCGAGAAACAGGCCGCACCGACGCGGCGCACCAGCCGAAGATCGGTCTCCATGCCGGTCAGCAGCAGAAGCAGCAGGATGCCGAGCTGCGAGACGGCATCGATCATGCTCTTCTGCGCCGGTTCTGTCGGAAAGATCAGGTGCTGCGCCGATGGCAACAGCCAGCCGAACAGCGACGGGCCAAGCAGGATGCCACCGATCAGCTGGCCCATGATCGCCGGTTGGCCAAAGCGCTGGAAAATCTCGCCGAGGCCACGGCCCACAATCAGCAAGAGAACGATTTCGGCGATGAATATGCCTTCGGCCGAACCGCCAAGACCCGAGCTGTGGCCGGTTGGCTGCGCCGCCAGGAGCGGACCGGATGCCATGGCCAAGGCCAGAGCCACGAGCAGTATCGCCGCGAAACTGCGTTTCGGCGCCGCAAGCAACCGGTTCATGAATCCCTCAACACCCAATGCACTGGTGGCAACAACGCGCGAGCACTGGTTGCGTTGCAGCGATGGCGGCTAGACGTGAACGTCTCCAAAAGAAAGTTCTCCGTCATCACCCATCGTGACGAAGGCGGCGATCAGCAAGGCGGCATAAAAGGCGGCGACGGCAATCACGATGGCAAAGCCCGGGATGGGACCGAGCGCGGCGCCATCCACCGCCTCACGCAGCGAGCCGACAAAGCCGACCTTCACCCCCGCGCTCTGCAGGCTGGGCGTCGATATCTTGAGCACCCAGGCCAGCAAGAGGATCAGGAACAGATAGATGTAGTTGCGGCGTAACCTGCGCGCCAAGGCGACACGCTGCGAAAGCAGGAATTTCGGTGCGCGCAGACCTTCAGCGACGATGAGGAGCCAGTCCGATGCGAATTCAGGCTGCGGCGAGAACACTTGCGCGAAATAGTGGCGCTCGAACTGGCGAACACGCGCGCGGTAGAAGTCGAAGAACCGGTAGCGGCGCGCCTCGATCCAGAGCAGCAGCAGCACCAGAAGCATGGCGAACAACAAGACGCCATGATGGGCGCTGGCGGTGGAGAGTGAGACGGACAACATCGCCGCCACGACGGTAATGGCCCAATTCGTCGTTCTGTCGAGCCGATCCCGCCACCCTGCCATCCGGGCGATTTCCGCGCGATGGAAGTGCGACATCGTGTTGACAAGCTCGGCCGATGAAAGCGCCCGTCCGACCGGCATTGCCGCGCCATCGTTCATGGGGACCTCCGCCACCGTTTAAACGGTCGGCCAAGGATATCGTTCCATGGCCTGGATTGCCGCCATCGCCATCGTGCCATCGCGGCGCGGTGACTTCCTGATGTTGCCTTCGATCAGAGGGTCTGGTGGCCGCGCAGCCAGACGGATTTCAACGCAAGCGCGCTGTCGAGGACAACGAAGCTGGCGAGGCTGCCCGGCACCAGCCGGCCAAGTTCGCTCAGGTCGAGATATTCGGCCTGGCGCGTGGCGCAGAGATCGGACGCCTGCGCGACCGACAGGCCGAGCGACACCAGGTTGCGGAAAGCGTCGAGCATGGTGATGGCGCTGCCGGCGAGAGACGAGCCGTCGGCCAGCATGATGGTCAGCCCTTTCTTGACGATCGGATGATCGCCGCCAAAATTGTAGTTTCCATCCGGGCAGCCGGCGGCGGTGGTCGCGTCGGTGATGGCATAGAGACGTGGAATGGCGCGATAGGCGGCCAGCACCAGGGCCGGATGCACATGGTTGAGGTCGCAGATCAGCTCGGCGTAGCGGCCCCTGGCCAAGGCATAGGCGGCGACGCCCGGCTTGCGGTGGTCGAGGCCCGACATGCCGTTGAACAGGTGCGTGAAGCCTGACAGGCCATGCGCGAAGCCGCTGGCGGTCTCTTCGAAGGTGGCGAGGCTATGGCCGACCTGCACGCGGCAGCCGCGCGCCGTCAGCGCTTCGATGACCTCGATGCCGCCGGGAATTTCCGGGGCGACGGTGGCGACCACCAGACGGCAGATGCCGGCCCATTTCAGCGCAAGGGCGGCATCTCCCTTGCGCGTGATATCGCGCTGGGCGCCGAGCTTGCCCGGATTGATGAAAGGGCCTTCAAGATGTGCCCCGAGCACAGTGGGCTCGTCGGGGCGCGGCGACAGCCGCACTTTCTCGATATCGGCCAGCGACCGTTCGATGACCTCCACCGTCGATGTCGAGGTGGTGGGCGCCATCGCCGCCGTGCCGCTGGCGGCATGGAAGCGGGTGAACTGGCGGATGGCGTCCTCGCCACTGGAATAGTCGACGCCTTGCGCGCCATGCACATGCAGGTCGATGAAGCCGGGCAGGATATACGGCAGGTCCGGCTTGTCGGTGACGAACACCGGCTCGCCCTCGATCCTGGCGACGCGGCTATCCTCGCAGACAACATGGCCATGCACCCAGCCCGATGGTGTCAGCACATAGCCAAGGGGGGATGTTTTCGCGGACATCATTTTCACCTTTCGACTTCGACTTTTCGCGCGGTTCAGAGATGGCCTGGCGATCAGCCCGAATGGACCGGCTGCCGCGCGGCCAGCATCGCCGCGCCGCGCACGCCGCTGGAATCGCCATACCTGGCAACGACGATCGCCGGCGCGCGCATGCCGCCGATGAAATGTCCCGGCATTTGCCGCGCCAGCAATTCGGCAACGCCCTCTATGCGCGACAGGCCGCCGCCAAGCACGATGCAGTCAGGGTCGATCGTACCCTGGATGGTGCGCAGCAACTCGCCGACAATGTCGGCCCAGACGGTGAGGATTTCGGCGAGATTGGCGTCGCCGGCGGCAGCGCCGCTGGCGATCTGCTCCGGTGACAGGTCGAGCCCTTTCAGGCTCCTGGCCAGCGCCGTCATGCCGGGGCCGGAAACCAGGGTTTCATAGCAGCCGTAGCGGCCGCAATTGCACTGCCGCATCGGCAAGGTGACTTGCGGTGCGGCATTCATGGCGATGCCGAAATGGCCGACTTCGCCGGGCAAGCCGTTCAGACCCACGACCAGCTGGCCCTTGTGGCAGACGCCGGCGCCGCACCCGGTGCCGAGGATGAGGCCGAAGACGGTGTCATAGCCTTCGCCGGCGCCGCCATTGGCTTCCGAAAGGGCAAAGCACTTGCAATCATTGTCGACCGGCACGGCAAAGCCCAGCCGGCGCGACAGTTCGTCATGCAGCGGCCGGTTGGTGGCCGGCAGGTTGGAGGTCAGCGACAGGCCGGTCGCGCGTTCGATGAGGCCGGGAATGCCGACGCCGACGGGCAGGGCGGCTGTTCCGGCCTCGGCGCGCAGCCATTCATACTGGGCGACCAGCGCGTCGAGCAATTCATCGAAGGATTGCCTGGGTGTCGGCACCCGCCGCCGCGCGATCTCCTTCAGATCGGGGTCGAACAGGCACGCCTCGATCTTCGTGCCGCCAAGGTCGATGCCGCCGAACATGTTCAGTGCGCCGCCGGGTAGGGATAGAGCGTCACGCCGTCGACGACGCGCGACAGATTGCCCTCGGTGAACGGGTTGTCGACATTGATGCGTAGCGCGTCGGACCAGGCGATGGCCTGTATCTGCGCCGCCAGCACATAAAGCACGCTGCTCCAGGCATCGTTGCCTATCATCGGCACATGCAGGTCGACATTGGCCTTGTCGGGCCCAAGCGTGACGGCGCAGCCGGCGCCGAACTGGGCGCGGATCTCGTTGGCGGCATCGAGGTCATATCTGCGCGTGTGCGGGTCGCTGGACATGAGCACATGCACGCGGGTCTCCGCGTCGACGACGGCTTTCGGGCCGTGGCGGAAGCCGAGCGTCGAATCCCAGGCGGTGGGGATGTTGCCATGCGCGAGTTCCAGCACCTTGAGCGCGCTTTCACGCGCTGATCCGGTGAGGGGACCGCAGCCGAGGAAGACGGCGCGCGACGGCGGCCGGCGGCCAGCGCGGGCGACCAGCAGGGCCGCGTCAAGCACGGTCTCGCCGGCATCGGCAAGACGGCCAAGCGTTTCACCAAGCGCCAGCGGCGGGTGCGGGTCGAAACAGGCCAGCGCGCTGAGCAGCATCGTGGTGTAGCTCGAGGTCATGGCAAAGCCGGCATCGTTGGTTCCGGCCGGCATCACCACGGTGCGCTGCTCGCCGGGCCCGGGCGGCTGCCGCGTCGCCAGTGCGCCGGCGGCGTTGCAGGTGAAATGCAGACGGTCGGCGCCGGGCATATGGGCGTCGAGCAGATCGAGCGCGCCGATCGTCTCGGAACTGTTGCCGCTGCGCCCGAACGACACGACCAGGATGCGGCGGTCGGTGCGGACAAAATTGCCGGGGCAGCTGACCAGATCGGTTGTCGGCACCGAACGAAAGCGTGGCTGGCGCGGTGGCGCGTTCAGATAGGCGCACAGCGTGTCGCCGATGAAGGCGGAGGTGCCGGCGCCACAGAACCAGATCTCGGCGTGGCCGCGCTCCGCGATCCAGGCCGCTATCGCCTCGGCGTGATGGCCGAGCGGATCGGCCCAGCCGCGCCAGATGCCTGGCTGCGCCATCGCTTCGTTGAAGGTCACCCAGCGTTCGAGGGGATCGTTGCGGGTCTGCTGCTTGGCGCTCATTTTATGCTGTCTTCACCAGTGTGGTCCGCGATCAGAAGCTTGACGCCACGGTCGCGCAGGCTGCTCTCGATATCTGCCGGAATGTTGCGATCCGTGACGATCGTGTCGATGCGCTCGATGCCGCAGAAACGGTGCAGGCTTGGGGCGCGGAATTTGGTCGAATCGACCAGCACGACAAGGCGCCGGCTGGCATTGGCCATGGCCGCGTTCTGGTGTGCCTCGTCCTCGTTGAAGGTGCTCAACCCATGCTCCGGGTCGATGCTGTCGGCGCCGAAATAGACCGTGTCGAAGCGCATGTTCTCAAGCGACTGCTCGACCATGCGGCCGGTCAGCGCGCGCGCATCGAAGCGCACCGTGCCGCCGGGCAGCATCACCGTGTGCTGCCGGCAGCCCCACAGCGTCTCGATAATGTTGAGGCCGGTGGTGAGGATGGTGCGGCCGGAGGCGGCGCGCAGATGCTGGGCGAAATACTGGATCGTCGAGCCGGAATCGAGGATCAGCGAGCGGTCGCTGTCGATCAGCTGCACGGCCTCCCTGGCCACGGCCATTTTCATCGCCCGGTTGACGAAGGCCTTGTCGGCGATCGTCGGTTCGAGGAAGGGCCGGCTCGGATTGGCATTCTCGGCCACCAGCGACATGGCCAAAGCGATACGGAAATCAGGAACGCCGTCAAAATCATAGTGGCGGCAGAAGCGCACGACGGAAGGTTCGCTGACGCCGGCGGAGGCGGCGATTTCCTGGATGGAGCGGCCCATGAATTCGGCGGGCGCGCTGATCAGCACATCGGCGATGCGGCCAAACGCCTTGCTGAGCGAGGGACGATCAGCGGCGATCCTCTCGATCAGGGAGCCTCTGGATTGCATTTGATCAACGGTGCTCATCACTCACCATGCCAGCCGCGCTGCTGGTTTGCCTGCCTCGGGTTGCCCCATCCACAACAAGCCGACATCGTCAGGCCGCCTTCATGCGGATGTTCTTGCCGTTACGGTCGAAGATGATGACGCTTGCCGCGGTAATGTCGAGCAGAAGCTCTTGCCCCGCCGCGAACCTTGCCTGCCCGGTCAAGCGAATCGTCATCGTCTGGCCATCCACGAGGTGACCATAGAGGATCGTCTCGTTGCCGAGATGCTCGATCACGTCGATCGTCAGCTTCAACCCGCCGCCGCTTGCCGATACCGACACGTCTTCGGGCCGGATGCCGAGTTCAACGCCGTCGAGGTCGCCAGCCCGGGCGGGGTCGATGGGCAGTTTCAGGCTTTCGCCGCCGGGCAGCGTGACGGTGACATCCGTGCCGTCGCGGTGCGTCGCCATCACTTTGACGAAGTTGATCGAGGGCTGGCCAAGGAAGCCTGCGACAAACTTGTTTTCGGGGTGGTTGAACAGGTCCAGCGGTGCGCCGACCTGTTCGACGATGCCGCTGTTCATGATGACGATGCGGTCGGCCAGCGTCATGCCTTCCACCTGGTCGTGGGTGACATAGATCATCGTGTTGCCGAGCGTGGCGTGCAGCTTGGCCAGTTCGACGCGCATCTCGGCACGCAGCGAAGCGTCGAGGTTGGATAGCGGTTCGTCGAACAGGAACAGCTTTGGGCTGCGGGCGAGCGCGCGGCCGATGGCGACGCGCTGGCGCTGGCCGCCGGACAGTGCCCTCGGCTTGCGCGCGAGCAATGTCTCCAGCTTCAGCAGTTTGGCGATCTCTATGACGCGGGCATCGATGACCGGCTTCTTTTCACCGGCGATCTTGAGGCCGAAGCCGATGTTCTGCGCCACCGTCATGTGCGGATAGAGCGCGTAGGACTGGAACACCATGGCGACGCCG
Source organism: Mesorhizobium sp. INR15 (assembly GCF_015500075.1). NCBI lineage: Bacteria > Pseudomonadati > Pseudomonadota > Alphaproteobacteria > Hyphomicrobiales > Phyllobacteriaceae > Mesorhizobium > Mesorhizobium sp. INR15. The sequence continues at coordinate 3,074,790 of NZ_CP045496.1, forward strand.
CGCTTGACCGGATCGGCACTGGTGATGTCGGTGCCGTCCTGGACCATGCGGCCAGACGAGACCGGCTCAAGCCCGGCGATGCAGCGCAGCAATGTCGACTTGCCGCAGCCGGATGGGCCGACAAGCACGACGAATTCGCCTTCGTTGATCGACAGGCTGACGTCACGGATGACGTCGACCGCGCCGAACGACTTCTTGATGTTTTCCAGTTCGAGGCCTGCCACCGCAATGTCTCTCCGTTTTGCCCGTCAGGGCTTTCGATCTCGATTTCGGGTGTAATTCATTTTTGTAATTTTACAACAAAAATATGCTGCGACTGATTGCGGCTACATAAACCACTGCGTGCGAACCCCTATGTAAGAAGTCGAGGATCGAGGCTTGTGGTGCCCAGCGGACTGGTGCCTGGCAGCGTGCTCAAGTTGCTGAATGGGGCCGTTTGTTCGCGCGGTCCCGTCGTCACTATACCATGCGGAATGTCTCATAAAGCCTTATGTTTATGCTGTTTTATGCGAATCTTCTGCTTGTGGCTGAAGCGTCGCCGTGCCCGTTTTCGAGCGCAGGAGATATCAGGATGCGCTCGCTTTCCTATGTTTATCCGATCGCGCCTGGGGCGTCTTTTGTTTCCGCAGATCACAGCGTGGAAATGGCCTTGGTGATCGCCCTGTGAAAATGACTGTAATTTTATGTTGCAATATTACAAAAAATAATTACGGTTTCGGCCTGTCACATGGATCGCGTGGGGCTGCCCGAAGGCTATGGCAGGCGTGATCGCCAAGAAAACAAGGGAACAATCATGATGTCGTCCGCGTCGCGTTACGCTCTTTCGGTACTGACCTTAACCACCGGCCTGACCGCCTTTGCCGGCGCCAGCCTCGCTTCCGAACTCACCTTCTGGTCCATGTGGAACGAGCCGGAGCCGCAGGCCGAGGCGCTGCGCACCATCATGGACGCCTATACAAAGGCGCATCCCGAGACGACGTTCAAGGTTGTGTGGAACGGCCGCCAGAACCAGACCAAGCTGCGCGGCGCGCTGCAGGCTGGAACGCAGGTCGACTTCATGGACCAGGACGGCGACCAGCTGGCCGGCGGCCTGCAGAAGCAGGGCCAGGCGTATCAGCTCGACGAGGCGCTCGGCGACGGTTTCAAGGACACGCTGCTGCCCGGCGCCTATGACATCTACGCCGAGGGCGGCAAGCATTTCCAGATCCCCTACGTCTACAACACCGTCAACTTCTGGTACGACAAGGAGATCATGAAGGCTGCCGGCGTCACGGCGCCGAAGACCTGGACGGAACTGCTCGCCGTCTGCGACGCGGTCAAGAAGACCGGCAAGCATGCGCTGGTCGTCGAGGGCAACGACACCGCCTACACGCTGCTCTACTTCTCCAATCTCATGGAACGTGAGCTCGGGCCGAATGCGGTCGTCAAGACCTTCGAGGACAAGTCGGGCAAGGCCTGGCTCGACCCGGCGGTCCTCGATTCGGCCAAGAAGGCCTACAGCCTGTGGGACAATTGCATTGCCGCCGACGCGCGCGGCTTCCAGTACCCGGCGGGCCAGCAGACGATTGCGCTGGGCGACTCGATGGCCGAACTGGTTGGCTCCTGGCTGCCGACCGAGCTCAGCTCGTCAACCGGCAGCGATTTTGCCTGGGGCGCCTTCAATTTCCCGGAAGTCGAGGGCGGCAAGGGCAAGCAGACCGACCTGCAGGTGGCGCTGCTGTCGATGATGGTGCTGAAGACAGCGCCGCATCCGAAGGAAGCGATCGACTTCCTGAAATACCTGACCAGCCCGGAAGCGCAGAAGGTGCTGGTTGAAAAGGGCGGCGTCGGCGTGACCGCCAAGGGCGTGGCCTGGCCGGCGGTGCTGGCCGATGCCTACACGGCGGCGCAGAACGCCACCACGCTGACCAACATCTATGGCGGCATGAGCATCAACTACGCCGATTTCTACACGACGAAATTCGCGCCCGAGCACAACAAGATGTTCCTCGGCCAGGTCACTCCGGAGGACTTCGTCAAGATGATGTCTGAGGAAACCAAGAAGTACTGGGAAGGCAAATAGGCCTTCGGATCTTCCATTCCGTGGAGCGGCCGTTTCCATGCCGCTCCACGGCTTTTCCCAGGCATGAAACAGGTCAGCCGATGGGCCTTGTCAGAGGTAAAATCTAATGCGCCGACGCATGGTGGCGGTCTTCCTGGCCCCGGCATTGATCCTGTATCTGGGCTTTGTCGTGCTGCCGGCGCTGCAGGCCTTCTATCTCTCCTTCTTCCAGACATCCGGCTTCAAGGACCAGGAGAAGTGGGTCGGCTTCGGCAACTACGTGCAACTGGCCGGCGACCCCGTGTTCTGGCTGGCGGTGACGCATATGCTGCTGATCCTGCTGGTTGGCGGCGTGGCGGTGTTCGGCTTCGCCTTCCTGTTCACCATGCTGGTCAATTCGGGCCTGTGGGGCAAGAAACTGTTCCGCGCCCTGATCTTCATGCCCAACATCATCGCCATGGTCGGCCTGTCGACCTTCTGGTCCTTCGTCTTCATGCCACGCTACGGACTGTTGACCAATTTCTTCAAGTCGCTCGGGCTGGATAGCCTGGCCAGCGTGGCGTGGACGGCGCCGGAACATGTGTTCTGGGCGATGCTGGTCGGCGTCGTCTGGATCTTTGCCGGCTTCTTCACCATCCTGATCTTGGCCGGCGCCGACAAGATCCCGACCGACATGTTCGACGCGGCGCGCATCGAGGGCGCCAGCAATAGGCAGATGTTCCGTTTGATCACCGTGCCGATGATCTGGGACGTGATCGTCATCACGCTGGTTCTGTGGGTGATCGAAGCCATCAAAATGATGGAATATCCCTATGCGTTCGGTGGCCCCAACATCGACCAGAACCTTTATACGCCGGCGATCTACCTGTTCATCATGGGCTTCGGCCAGCGCGATCCGGTCTACCAGCTTGGCTATGCCACGGCGATCGGCGTCGCCATGTTCGTCTTCACCATCGTTGCCGTGCTGATCGTCAGCGGCGTGTCGCGCCGCGAACGGGTGGAGTTCTAGATGCGTGCGTCCCTGATGGCGGCTTCGCCGAAGAAACTGCTTGCCTATCTGATCCTGGGCGCCTGGAGCGGGCTGTCGGTCTTCCTGGTGGTCTGGGTGATCATGGCCTCGCTGAAGAACACGCGCGGCCTGTTCGGCCAGCCATGGAGCCTGCCGACCAGCCCGGTGTTCGAAAACTATGTGAAGGCCTGGGTCTCCAACCGGTTCGAGCACTATTTCCTCAACAGTTTCCTCGTTGTCTCCTGCTCGGTGGTGGCGCTGCTTCTGGTGGCGGTGCCCGCCGCCTATGTGCTCAGCCGTGGCCAGTTCAAAGGCCGCAAGACGCTGCTCAACTTCTTCATCTTCGGCATGGGCGTGCCGATTCCGCTGCTGTTCATCCCGCTGGTGGTGCTGACGACGGAGCTTGGCATCGTCGACACGCTGGTCGGCCTCGGCATCGTCTATGTCTCGATCGCGCTGCCCTTCACCATCTACGTGCTGCAGGGCTTCTTCTCGTCACTGCCGTCGGAGCTTGAATCGGCCGCCATCATCGACGGCTGCTCGGACTGGCAGGTGTTCTGGCATGTCATGCTGCCGCTGGCCGCACCCGGCGCGGCGACGGTCGCCATCCTCAATTTCGTGGCGCTGTGGAACGAGTACCAGATCTCGCTGGTGCTGATTAACAGCCCGGAAAACCGCACCTTGTCGCTCGGCATCTATTCCCTGATCACCTCGATGCAATATTCGGGCGGCAACTGGCCCGGCCTGTTCGCCGGCGTCACCATCGTCATGGTGCCGACCGTTGCCCTCTACATCTTCCTGTCGGAGCGCATGATCAGCGGCATCACCATGGGTGGTGTGAAGTGAGGGGCGGCATGAAGGCCGATCTCAAGAGCTTCATCCGCCGCAACCGCGCCGGCCAGCCGGTGGCGGTGCCCTCGGTCTGCTCGTCGCATCCCGATGTCATCGCTGCTTCGGCAATGCTCGCGCATGAATATGATGTGCCACTCCTGATCGAGGCGACCAGCAACCAGGTCAACCAGTTTGGCGGCTATACCGGCATGCGGGCGGCGGACTTCATCGGCTTCGTCTCAGGCATTTGTGCCAAGGCTGGACTACCGCGCGACCAGATCATTTTCGGCGGTGATCATCTTGGCCCACAGGTGTGGCGCGCCGAGGCCGCCGACACCGCGATGGCGCATGCGCGCGAGCTTTTGAAAAGTTTTGTCGAGGCCGGCTTCACCAAGATTCACCTCGACTGTTCGGAAGGCTGCCGGGGTGAGGCGGCTCAGGTCAGCGATGCCGTCAGCGCCGAACGCACGGCGGCACTGGCGAAAGTGTGCGAAGAGAATGCACCCGATGCCGGATCGTTGAGCTACATCGTCGGCACCGAAGTGCCGCCGCCCGGCGGGGCGCGTGCCGGCGACGACGGCATCGTCGCGACATCGCCCGACAGCGCCCGCGCCACACTCGCCGCGCAGCGCGGCGCCATCGAACGGCATGTGTCCGGCAAGGCCTGGGACCGGGTCATTGGCCTGGTGGTGCAGCCCGGCCTCGAATTCTCGGCCAACGACGTGCATCGCTTCGACAGCGGCGCGCCAGATCTTCTCTCGGCGGTGCTGACGGATCACCCGCATCTGGCCTTCGAGGCCCATTCCACCGACTACCAGCGCCCGGACGTTTTTCCGGAACTGGCACGGCGGCATTTCGCCATCCTCAAGGTCGGCCCGGCGCTGACCTTCGCCTACCGCCAGGCCATCTACGCGCTGGACCACATCGGCGCCTGGTATGGCTCGTCCGACCGCAGGAATCCGCTGCCGGCGACGATGGACGCGCTGATGCTGGCCGAGTCGGCGCATTGGGCAAAGCACTATACCGGCAGCGCCGCCGAGGTGCACCGCTTGCGCCATTTCGGCTATGCCGACCGCATCCGCTACTATTGGCCAAAGGCGGAGGGTGCTGTCAGGGCGGTGATCGGCGGGCTGGAGCAAACCAGCCCCGAGCCGCCGCTGATCGAACAGTATTTCGCCCCGGCGGTAATGGCGCGTGCCGAGACCTTGCAAGGCGCCGGCGCCAGCTGGCCGCGCGCGCTGATCCTGGCCCAGATCCAGGAAGCGCTGCTGCCCTATTTCGCCTGCTATGGCGAGGGCGGCTGACGGCTGAGCCGAGAGACCGCGCCGTCTACTGCGCGCCGCCGATCCAGTCGACCAGAAGCGCGGCCACGCCGAACACCGCGCCGGTGGCGCAGACTAGAGGCCACCCACCCCAGGCCCAGGTGATGCCGGCCAGCATGGAACCAATGGCGCCGCCGATGAAGAAGATGCCGACGAACAGGCCGTTGAGGCGGCCGCGTGCCGTGGGCTGAAGCAGGTTGATGGCGCGGCGGCCAAGCGTCTGATCACCGGTGACGCCGATATCGAGCAGCACGGCGCTGACGCCCATCAGCACCAGCGGCCACCATGACGGCCCATCGGACCCGGCCCAGGCGGCCAGCGCCAGCGCGCCGATCAGCACGAGATGGCAGGCGATGGTCGCCGGCCGCGTCCAGCCTCGGTCACCGGCCCGGCCGAACAAAGGCGTGACCACGGCGCCACCGGCGCCAACCAGCGCGAAGAGTGCGATGCCGCGCTGCCCAAGGCCGAAGGGCGGCAGTGCCAGGCGAAGCGCCACGGCTGTCCAGAACAGGCTGAACGCGGCCATCACCAGGCTTGCCGTCAGGGCGCGCCGCCGCAGCACGGGTTCATCTTTGAGCAGGCGCAGCAGCGACGCGATCAACGCGCCATAGGAGGATTTCGCCGCCGGCCTGCGCCGTGGCAAGGTGAAGGCGAGCACGATGGTGAGCAGCACGAGAGCCGCCGCGCTGAGGCCATAGAAGGCCCGCCAGCCCCAGGCATCGGCGACGAGGCTGGCCAGTGGGCGCGCCAGCAGGATGCCGGCCATCAACCCGCTCATGACATCGCCGATGACGCGGCCATCCTGTCCGGGCGGCGCCATCGAAGCGGCGATCGGCACGAGGATCTGGATCGCCGAGCAGGCAGCACCCAGAATGAACAGGACGATCAGCAGCGAGGCAGCGGTGGGCGCGAATGCCGCGATGCCGGCCGCCAATGCCGCCGCGATCAGCATGCGCATGATCAGTGTGCGGTTTTCGGAGAGATCGGCCAGCGGCACCAGGAAGAACAGGCCGGCGGCATAGCCGAGCAGCGTGGCCATGGCGACAAGCCCGACGCCCGCGGCGCTGGCGCCCAGTGAAGGGCCGATCAGGCCGACCAGTGTCTGCGGCGCGAACAGGTTGGTGACGATAACGCCGACGGCGGTGGCAAACAGCAGCGTCTGCGCACCGGTGATGGTCTCGGCGGGCAGGCGCTCGCACAACTGGCCGTCATTCATTCCGGGCATGGTTAGTCCTCGAATTGCATATCGTTAGAGGACTTTATGCCAAAGCATTATCATGCTACAATTCAATCAATTGAATAATGATTATGCGAGATGCGCATGAATATCCATGATCTCGAGGCCTTCGTGGCCGTGGTGGAAACCGGCTCGATCGTCGGCGCCTCGGCCCGGCTCAACCTCACCCAGCCCGGCGTGACGCGCCGTATCCAGAACCTGGAGGAGGGGCTGTCGACGGCACTGCTTGACCGCCAGTCGAAGCCGCTGAAACCGACCGCTTCCGGGCGCGAGGCCTATGAGCATGGCCGCCGCGTGCTGCGCTCGCTGGAGGACCTCAAGGCGGGCGTGTCGCCCGCCGGCGAGGTCAAGGGCGAGTTCCGTCTCGGCATCATGCCTTATCTCTCGGACGCGGCACTTGCGCTGCCACTCGACTCCTTGCGCGCCACCTATCCGCGACTGACGCTGCGCATCACCTCCGGCTGGTCGCCAAGGCTGGTCGAACAAGTGGCGCGCAGCGAACTTGACGCCGTGGCCGTCTGCCTGGCCGATGGCATCGATCCGCCGGACGAACTGGTCCGTGACGATCTCGGCGTGCAGTCGGTGCTGCTGGTCGCTGCTCCCGGGCTCGGCGTGCCGAGGCCAGCCAGTCTTGCCGAGCTGTCACGTTTTCCATGGGTGATGAACGAAAACGGCTGCGGCTTTCGCGCCTTCATCCGTCACAGTTTCGAGGCGGCACGGCTGCCCTTTCAGGTCGGCGTCGAGGCATTGAGCGCGGACCTTCGCATGTCGCTGGCGGCGCGCGGCCATGGCATAGGCATCGTCACCCCCGGCGCTTTCGCCGGCAGCCCCTGGCGGGATGCGGTCGAGATCATCGACTGCCCGGATTTTCGGCCGCGAGTGCGCGCATGGCTGCTGCATCGGCCACCGGCGGGCCGGCTCAGCCGGCCCATCGCGCTGTTTCGCGACGCGCTGCTCGAAGGGCTCAAGGTGCCGATGCCGCTGGTTTCGTAACTGGGCGGGCTGCTGCTGGGCCGACCTTGCCGTGCGTATTCTCAAGTGGCAAACATGGCTGGAAGGATCGAGGCGCTACAATGAGCAAGACCCTGTCCGGCACCGCCGCTTCAGCTGGCAAATCCGTGCGGCGCAAAGCGGCCATGGCGCTGACCGAGGCGCTGGTTGCCCGCACCTTGCACGTGGTCGAGGATGCCGGGCCGACGCCCGGCCTGGTCTACATGACCGATGCCGACTACGCGCGCTTCCGCGACGAGGTGCTGGCTGGAGCACCGCCTGGACCGCTGAAGCTTTTCGCCTATGGGTCGCTGCTGTGGAAGCCGGTGGGCGAACTCAAAGGCGGCGAGCGGGCGGTGGCGACCGGCTGGCATCGCTCGTTCTGTTTCTCGGTGAAGCGCTTTCGGGGCACGGAGGAGCAGCCAGGCCTGATGATGGCGCTCGATCGCGGCGGACAGTGCCAGGGCATGGTGTTCGATATCGCCGAGCCGGTCGAGGATAATCTCGAAGCGCTGCTGCGCCGCGAGATGACCATCTTGCCCGCCGTCAACGTGCCGCGCTGGCTGCAAGTCAGAACCGCTGACGGTGTCTCGCGCGCTCTCGGCTTCGTCGTCGATCCGGTCAATCCGCGCTATGTCGGCAAGATGGACAAGCAGGCGATCGCGGCAACGCTGGCCAAGGCAGTCGGCCATTGGGGATCAGGTGCCGAATATCTGTTCGAGACCATCCGCCATCTCGAAGCCTGCGGCATCCGCGACCGCAATCTGTGGCAATTGCAGGCACTCGTGGCCGAGGAGATCGAGCAGAAGCGATAATTTAATGAATTGAAAATAGTTGTGGTCCAACGATGACCTGAAGCATCGGGCGTGTGGGCCAACAATGAAGTCCTCCACTGGAGACCATTATCCGGCGCTGGATCATGTCCGTGGCCTGGCGGCTTTTCTGGTCTTCACCTGGCATTTCCTTCATGTGTCCCCAGACGCGATAGTGCCCTATGGTTTTGTGCCGGCTCTTCCCGTGTTCAGTCTTCTGGATGAAGGACACACGGGCGTGTCGCTGTTCATGGCGCTCTCCGGCTATCTGTTCGCCAAGCTGCTTGACGGAAAACAAATCCGGTATCTGCCTTTCTTCGCCAACAGGGCACTCAGATTACTGCCGCTGCTGGTGGCCGTCATATGCATCGAGGCTTGCCGCAGATATCTGGCGGGGCAACCTTTGGACGAGTATTTCACGGGAGTTGGCAAGGGCTTCATTTTCCCAACGCTGCCGAATGGCGGCTGGTCGATAACCGTCGAAACGCATTTCTACTTGTTGCTGCCGTTTCTGCTGATGGCATCCAGGAAGTTCCTGTTCGCCCCCTTGCTGTTCATCGCGGCGGCCATTCTGCTGAGGATCGCTCTTTGGGAGCATTTTGGCGAGGTGCAGCTGGCGGCGTCCGTTACCATCATCGGGCATGCGGATCAGTTCCTGGCCGGCATTCTTGCCTTTCATCTCCGCGCCTATGCAAGGGACCGGCACTGGCTGGCGCTGGCCGTCTTCATACTGTTTTCGGGGTTCTTCTGGTGGTTCGACACCGCTGGCGGTTTCTACCAACTGGGGCGATATCCATCGCCACACGGGATATGGATCATCCTGCCAACGCTTGAGGCGGCGGCCTATTCTTTCGGTATCGCATATTACGACACTAGCTTTTCCACGCGACGGACAAGCCTGCCACTCAAGGTCCTGGAGAAGGCGGGGTCCTATAGTTATTCGATCTACCTTCTGCACCTGTTTTTCGTGTTTCAGCTGGCCAAGGCTATCAACGACAACGTCATGGACATCAGCAATTTCTATGTCGCTTGCCTTTGGTCCGTGGTCTGCTTCGTCGCCACGATACCGATCGGCTATCTCAGTTACACATGCGTCGAAGCACCTTTCCTGCGCCTGCGTCTGCGCTACGCGGTCGACAAGCGGGAAACAACTGAAGCGATCGTGCCTGGCGTTCGATCCGTGGTTGCCAATTAGTGCATATGTGGCGCTCAGCGCATTTGCTGACACCGGTGTTGTGATTGGCTAGTCTTGCCGGATGCTGATGGGTTCATGCGCCTGCGGACGGGTCCGCTACAAGATCGATGGAAAACTCCTCGGACCGGTGACCTATTGCCATTGCTGGCGATGCCGCAAACATTCGGGCTCCAGCTTTGGAACCACGGCGGGGGTGCGTGCCGTGGACTTTAGCATTGACCTCGGCGCCGAACTGTTGCGCAGCTGGGAATCCAGCCCCGGCGTGCATCGCTTCTTTGCCGGCTGTTGCGGATCGCCGATCTACAAGGTGGACAATGCCGCCCCCGAGGAACTCGGTTTCAGGCTCGGCACCCTCGATGTCGACCCGTCGGTCACTGTCGACGAGCATTTCATGGTCGGGTCCAAGGCGCCCTGGGTCGAGATTGCCGACACGATCCCTCAACTGGCCGGAGGGGCGCCGTTTGGAACCCTGGATTAACGCTGCCCTGTCGGGAAATATTAAGCGCTGCTAGGCGATTGTCAGGGCGCCTTCTGGGAAGGCGCGGAGATGACAGAGCCTAATCATGCCCGACATGCCGTACAGCCCAAAAGGTCCCGCGCGGCCGAACGCGTCACGCCCGCGCAGTGCCGGTGGCGCTGCCGATGATCGTCTGCGCGAGCGCCAGCGTGATGCGGCAACGATCGCTCGGCTCAAGGCGGAACTCGAGGCCCAGGCGGCCGTGATTTCAAGGCAGACCGTTTCGCTGGCGCATAGCCGCAAGATTTTCGACCGTGCTTCCGCCGCCGCGCGGATTGGTGTCTGGGAATGCAGCCTGCCCGACGAGCAGCTGCGGTGGACCGATGTGGTCTTCGATCTGTTCGACCTGCCGCGCGGCGCGATGCCCGACCGCAAGCTGACGCTGGAATGCTATCCCCCGGAATCGCGCAAGGCGCTGGAGACCTTGCGCAGCCGCGCCATCGCCGAGCGCAACGGCTTTACGCTGGACGCGGAAATAACCACCTTTGCCGGCCGCAGCCGCTGGATCCGCATCACCGCCACTGTCGAATGCGAGAATGATATTCCCGTCCGCATCTTCGGCATGAAACAGGACATCACCGAGGAAAAGCTGGTGTCGGACCGGATGCGTTATCTCGCCGAATTCGACGTGATGACGGGCCTGGCCAATCGCGGCCAGTTCCAGGCCCGGCTTGCAGATCCGGCCAAGGCGCCCGGTGCGCTGCTGCTGATCGACCTCGACGGGTTCAAAGGGATCAACGACACACATGGCCATGTCGCCGGCGACGATTGTTTGAAAGAGGCCGCCCAGCGCCTTGCCGGCGTGTGCGCCGAGGCGGAACTGGTGGTCCGTGTCGGCGGTGACGAGTTCGCCGTGCTGCTCGGTCCGCATCACCACCGTGGGGCTGTTGCCGAACTCGCACGCGCCATCATCGAGACGATGGGCCGGCCGGTCAGTGTTCGCGGCAAGCCGCTCAAGCTCGGCGCCTCGGTCGGCATCGCCTTCGCCGAGGTCGGCGCCTCCTGCGACCTGTTCATGAAAGCCGACACCGCGCTCTATGCCGCCAAGGCAGACGGGCGCAACACGTTCCGGATCTTCAAGCCAGAAGCAGGCGCGACAGGCCGAAGCGTCGCCGCCTGAGCGCGCGAAGAAGGCACGCATCCTTCTGCATGACGGTGATCGGGTCGATTTTTCGGAACGGCAAGACATAGCCGCGGCTATGCCTCGCCTGTTCCGGTAGCGTTGGGCGGGACCGCTCTCCAATCCCGCCAGACTTGTCACCCCTCCACACAAAATCACGACAGACTTGTCACTCACGCAGGCCGCCGAACCTGCCTAGCCTGGTTGGTGTGCAGAACAAGTCACCCAACCCAATAGGAGAGTGTCGTGAGGAAGTTGATCGCTGGAATGCAGATGTCCGTCGACGGGAAGATCGAAGGCACCGAGGGGTTCGCGGACTGGGTCGAGACCTGGTCGGACAATTACAACGTGATGCCGCAGATCGATGCCTGCCTGCTCGGCGCGAAAATGTACCCGGGCTATGAGTGGTACTGGAGCGCGGTGCAGAACGCGCCGGACCAGCCGCTGCCAATGACCAACAGGCTGCCGACGCCCGCCGAACTCGACTGGGCCCGTTTCGCCGCCAAGACCCCGCATTACGTGCTGTCGAGCACGCTCGACAAGGCAGCTTGGCCGCTGACGCGCTTCGTTCGCGCTCTTGATGACATCGCTGCCCTGAAGCAGCAGCCCGGCAAGGATATCTACCTGATGGGTGGGGCGCATATTACCGCCAGCCTCATCGAAGCCGGATTGGTCGATGAACTGCGCCTTGGGCTGCATCCGTTGATTGCCGGCGAGGGCAAGGCACTGTTCGGCACGGGGAAACTTCGCCGCCAGCTTGACCTGCGCAATGTCGAGCAGCTGAAGGACGGCCGCGTCAACCTGATCTACGCGGTTCGCTAGCAATCCGGCGGTGATCGAGGCCGGCTCGCGCCAACCCTCCGATCCTTCACATCAGTTCAGACCTGACAGAACTGTGATCACGGTCGGCACATGCCGGCCGTGTCCGGTCTGATGCCGCATCCACACGAACTCAAAGGAAACACTCATGCGACTGATCAGGCTGAAGGCGCCGGGCGGTTTGGAAAACCTCAAGTTGGCCGAGGAAGAACCGCCAAAGCTGAGGCCGGGCGAAGTGCTGGTCAGGATCCGCGCCAGTTCGCTAAACTTCCATGACCATTTGGTGATGCTGGGGAAAATCCCTTGCGCCGATGGCCGAGTCCCGATGACCGATGGCGCCGGCGAGGTGGTCGCGGTCGGCGACGGCGTCGATGAATTCAAGCCCGGCGACATGGTCGTCAGCACTTTCTTTCCGAATTGGCTGGGGGGAGAGCCGACGCCTGCCGTCAAGCGCAACATACCGGGCGACAGTATCGACGGTTACGCCAGCGAATATGTGTGCAAGCCGGCGCACGCCTTCACCAAGGCGCCGGCGGGCTACACGGCTGTCGAAGCGGCGACACTGACCTGCGCCGGTGTCACTGCCTGGCGCGGACTGGTGGTGGCGGGGCAGGTGAGGTCAGGCGATGCGGTGCTGATCCTCGGCACGGGCGGTGTGTCGCTGTTTGCGCTGCAATTCGCCAAGGCGGCGGGCGCCCGCGTCATCGCCACCTCTTCCTCCGAAGCGAAACTTGAAGAGCTGAAGCGTTTCGGCGCCGATGAGGTCATCAACTACAAGACCGTGCCGGACTGGGGCCAGAAAGCAAAGGAATTAACGGGCGGGCGCGGCGTCGACCATGTGGTCGAGGTCGGCGGGCCAGCCACCTTGGCGCAGTCGATAGCGGCCTGCCGGATGGGCGGGCATATTGCTCTCGTCGGCGTGTTAACAGGATTTGTCGCTGAAGTGTCGATCCCAGCGCTGTTCTCCAACCAGATCCGCATCAGTGGCATCTCGATCGGCAGCAGGGCGGACCAGGAGGACATGGTCCGGGCAATCAATGCCAGTGGTTTGAAGCCGGTGGTCGACCGCCGTTTCCCGCTGCAGGAAATCGGCGCTGCCTTCGCCTACTACGAATCCCAAAAGCATTTCGGTAAGGTCTGCCTGGAGTTCTAGCAGATCGCTCGGGGCAAGCGTAGCAGCCTGCCGGGCGCACGAGCGCCTATTTGCATTTGGCATGCAAGGCGTTGGCGAAAGGGTGCTATGGAAAGCGATCGGGCAAGGCATTGCCCGATATTCCAGACATTCGAGGTTATTTCGTGCGTGAGCCGTCGCTGCTGCCCGTCTTTGGAAAACTTGGCGTCAAGGCATCCGTCACGGCGGTGGCCGCACCGGTGCGGTCGGAAGGCATCGCGTCGTGGCTGCGGGAGCTTGCCGCCGCGCATGGCGGCATGCTGCTGAAATTGGCGGTTGTCGCCTGGACGGCCATGATCCTGGCCGCCGTATTCTTCATGCTGCAGGCCTGAGCGCAGAGACAGGACGCCAGATGGCAAACCGCTACGCATTGCGCATGGACTTGCCGCAGAGCTGGACCATCATCGACGTCTTCACCGGCCAGCCTGCCGTGGTCAGGCAGAAGGTGCTGGTCGGCATGAGCCCGCGCGAGGCCGAGGATCTGGTGGTGCAGATGAACGTTGGTGATGTCCGGCGCCGCGAAAGGGCCGAGCGCAAGGGCTGATCCCGCGCCGGACGGCGCAAGGCAATGACCTTGCCCGCTGGGAAGCGCACTAGCGCGACCAATTTTTCAAACAGAGGATTTCCGGTGAGACCGAGCCTGAGGGAAAAGATACTTGAAATCTGCGACCGCAAGATCGCCGAAAAGGGCGCAGGCGTCGGGCTGTCGTTCTATGCGTTTTTCGCCAACAGGAACGACGATCCTGAACTTTTGATGGAAGCCGCAGAATGGTGGATAAGAACCCACCGCCTCGATCATTTTGAAAAGGCCGCGAAGATACGGGCCTTGCTTGATGAGACAGAGGCCGGCTGAGCGCTTTCAAGCGCCGGGAAAAGGCCCGGCCCCGTTACCCGATCTCGACATGCCACCATTTTGGCCGGCCGTCGGGGAAGGAGTGGCTGGCTGGCATAAGCTCCTTGCCGGATGGCTTGTCGAAAACACCGAGCAGCAGAGCGATCACCGGCTTGTCGTCAATGGCGCCAAGCGAACTGCCACAAGCCGGGCAGAAGGCGCGGCTCGATGCGTCGGACGAACGGTAGACGGATGGTCTGCCTGTGGTCCACGTCACCCGGTCGCTGGGAAATTCCACCCAAGCCGCGGTCAAGGCGCCGGTGTGGCGCTGGCACATGCCACATGAGCAGGTGTGCGGCGCATCGGCCGGGCCGATTGCCTCGAAACGGACAGCGCCGCAAAGGCAGCCGCCAGTGTATTTTCCAGGCTTTGACACTCGTCCTTCAGTCGCTGCCAAAGTCAATTCCGCGAACCTCCGTATCACCGTGGCCGGCTTGGCGCCGGATGGCGGTTCATAGCGAAAGTCCGATAGAATCGCGATGCGGCCTATCGCACGGCCCCTAAGTCTTGACCCGCTTGTCAGCCGAAGTCGGCTGCCGTCAGCAGGTACAGGCTCTTGTGGGTGCGCTCATAGGCTTTCGCCGCGACGCCATGGATGGCACTGCTGCCGGCATCGAAGGCGGCGAGATAGCCGGCCTCGCTGGCGGCACTTCCCGGCTGTATCTTGGCCATGGCGCTGGCTTCGACCAGGAAGGAAATCTGCGCCATGCCGTCATGGCCAACGAAGCGGATCTGACCGGCCCTCTCGTCGTAGCTGCGGCTGCGGTTGGGGAAGGTCAGGCTCATAACTTGGCCTTGGCCGCCGCCGGTTTCCGGGCCGCGGCCTTCTTCTTCGGCGTCGGATTCAGGGCCTCGGCAACGCGGTCAGCCTCTTCCTTGGCCAGCCGCAACTCCCTGAGCTTCGCCGTCTTGATCTCCCTTAGCCTCGCTTCGGACATGTATTCGGCAGTCGCCTTGTTGCGCTCGGCGGTTTTCTTCTGCTTGTCCATGAAGCGGGCCTCAGCTTTTTCCATGATGCTCGGGTTGGCTTCGGCCATGGCTGAAATCTCCTTGGTGGTTGATATCGTTGAAACGGAATTCCCATCTAAAATAGGTGTTGGAATGGGAAATTTCAAATTTTGAAATATTTGAAACCAACTGAATATCAGGAAACGGATCAGCGAAATAATACTTTTCAATATTTATCGGCATCGGCGAATAATTTTTGGCACTCCTATCTATCGAGTGCCAAAGCGCCTATAGAAAGGGCGCGGTCGCCATCATGCCGGCCCCAGAAAAGAGTCCCCATGAAATTCCGGCCACTCCACGACCGCGTCGTCATTCGGCGCGCGGAAAGCGACACCAAGTCCAAGGGTGGCATCATCATTCCCGACAATGCCAAGGAAAAGCCGCAGGAAGGCGAAGTGATCGCCGTCGGCCCGGGCGCTCGCGACGAAAACGGCGCGCTTGTTGCGCTCGACGTCAAGGCGGGCGACGTCATCCTGTTTGGCAAATGGTCGGGCACCGAGGTCAAGATCGACGGCGAAGACCTTCTGATCATGAAGGAAGCCGACATCATGGGCATCATCGACAAGAGCGAAGCGGCCAGCACCGGCAAGAGCGAAGCGATTGGCACCGGCAAGGCCGGCGCGTCCAAGAAGGCCGCCTGATCTCACTCTCCTCCGAACGAACTGGATAAAAAAATGTCTGCCAAGGAAATCAAATTCTCCACCGATGCGCGCGACCGCATGCTGCGCGGCGTCGAGATCCTCAACAACGCCGTCAAGGTGACGCTCGGCCCCAAGGGCCGCAATGTCATCATCGACAAGGCCTATGGCGCGCCGCGCATCACCAAGGACGGCGTTACCGTCGCCAAGGAGATCGAGCTCGCCGACAAGTTCGAGAACATGGGCGCGCAGATGGTGCGCGAAGTGGCCTCCAAGACCAACGATCTCGCCGGCGACGGCACCACCACCGCCACGGTGCTGGCCTCGTCGATCCTGCGCGAAGGCGCCAAGTTCGTTGCCGCCGGCATGAACCCGATGGATTTGAAGCGCGGCATCGATCTTGCCGTTGCCGCCGTCGTCCAGGAGATCAAGGCACGCGCCAAGAAGGTCAAGTCCTCGGCTGAAGTCGCGCAGGTCGGCACCATCGCCGCCAATGGCGATGCCACGGTCGGCGAGATGATCGCCAAGGCCATGGACAAGGTCGGCAATGATGGCGTCATCACCGTCGAGGAAGCCAAGACCGCCGATACCGAACTCGATGTCGTCGAAGGCATGCAGTTCGATCGCGGCTATCTCTCGCCCTATTTCGTCACCAATGCCGAGAAGATGCGCGTCGAGCTAGAGGACCCCTATGTCCTCATCCACGAGAAGAAGCTTGGCAACCTGCAGGCGATGCTGCCGATCCTCGAAGCGGTGGTGCAGAGCGGCAAGCCGCTGCTGATCATTTCCGAAGACGTCGAAGGCGAGGCCCTGGCGACGCTGGTCGTCAACAAGCTGCGCGGCGGCCTCAAGGTCGCGGCGGTCAAGGCGCCGGGCTTCGGCGATCGCCGCAAGGCAATGCTGGAAGACATCGCCGTGCTGACAGCTGGCCAGATGATCTCCGAGGATCTCGGCATCAAGCTGGAGAACATCACCATCGAGATGCTCGGCCGCGCCAAGCGGGTGCTGATCGAAAAGGACACGACCACGATCATCGACGGCGCCGGTCCGAAGGCGACCATCCAGGCGCGTGTCTCGCAGATCAAGGCGCAGATCGAGGAAACCACCTCGGACTACGACAAGGAAAAGCTGCAGGAGCGTCTGGCCAAGCTGGCGGGCGGCGTTGCGGTCATCCGCGTTGGCGGCGCCACCGAGACCGAGGTCAAGGAAAAGAAGGACCGCATCGACGATGCGCTGAACGCCACCCGCGCGGCGGTTGAAGAAGGCATCGTGCCCGGCGGCGGCGTCGCGCTGCTGCGCGCCCGTTCGGTGCTCAACGGCCTGACCGGCATCAATTCCGATGTCACCGCGGGCATTGCGATCGTGGCGCGGGCACTTGAGGCGCCGATCCGGCAGATCGCCGAGAATTGCGGCGTCGAAGGCTCGATCGTCGTCGGCAAGCTGACGGACAGCAAGGACCACAACCAGGGCTTCGACGCCCAGAACGAGACCTATGTCGACATGATCAAGGCCGGCATCGTCGATCCGGCAAAGGTGGTGCGCACCGCATTGCAGGACGCCGGATCGATCGCGGCACTTCTGATCACCGCCGAAGCGATGATCACCGACATCCCGGCCAAGGATGCCGCGCCCGCGGGTGGTGGCGGCGGCATGGGCGGCTACTAAGCCGCTTCTCCGGGGCCCGGAAATCGGACCTGGAACCGACTTTCAAATGCCCGGCCATTGTGCCGGGCATTTGTACATCCATGCCCGGCGGTCGGCATCGCCACTTTCCGCTCAGCCTCAGCACAATGTCACGCGTCAGGGTGCGAGTTCGACCGTCTCGGCCGAGCCCGGATGGGGAACCGCCGATCCGGCGGGTTGCCGAAACCGAACCGCGATTCCCGCAGCGAAGACTAGCCATGTTCGCGGGCGAGGGTTGCCGGCATGTCAGCCAAGGCCGCTTTCCAGTCCGATCTCGCCTCCAGGCGGCGTAGGTCTGGTTTTCAAGATCGCTTTGTGCCAGCCTGTACACAACCGAGCACGAGGCTTTCACCATGACAGCTAGCACCACGATGACTATCCGCGTTACGCCTGAAATCAAGGAAAAACTTGGCCGGCTGGCGACGAACACCAGACGCAGCAAATCCTATCTCGCGGCTGAAGCGGTTGCCGCCTATGTCGACCGCGAGCTCTCAATTGTCGACGGGATCAAGCGCGGTATGGCCGATGTCGCGGCCGGTCGCGTGGTTCCCCATGATGACGCCATGGCGGAACTCCATGCCGTCATCGATGCCGCCAAGGGCGGCAAGGCGTGACGCGAGCCGTTCAGTGGTCGCGCGAAGCCCTGGACGACCTCAAGCAGCAGCTTGCCTATATCGCCGCCGACAATCCGGCGGCGGCGGGCCGCGTTGCGGACCGAATTCGTGATACCGGCGCGGCGCTTGGGAAAATGCCAACTGGTCGGGCGGGGCGTGTGTCAGGCAGCTATGAGAAAGTCGTCACCGGTTTGCCCTACATCATCGCCTACTCGCTCACCGCGCCAGTCGACCGGGAAGTCATATCGATCATTCGGGTAATCCATACGTCGCGAGACTGGCAGCCGGAGGATTGGCCGGAATGAACCCGGGGCGCCGTGAATAGATGGCGTCGCACGGCTTTCGGAGGCGGTGGAATTCACGCTATATGGTGTGGTCGTCGTTTGGTGCAGAGCGTTGCGGAAACGGAACCGCTGATCTTGCTAGGAGACAACATATGTTTGCGGCCAAGGCCATCGACACCGCGGACAAGACCGCATTCTACCGCGATCTCGCCACCCAGCTGAAGGCGCTGCTCGACGGCGAGAGCGACTCGATCGCCAATGCCGCCAACACCGCGGCGCTGATCTTCCAGATGGTGCCCGACCTCAACTGGGCTGGCTTTTATTTCCTGCAATCCGACGCGGAAATGGTGCTCGGGCCGTTCCAGGGCAAACCGGCCTGCGTGCGCATCGCGGTCGGCAAGGGCGTGTGCGGAACCGCGATCGAGCTCGGCATGTCGATGCTGATCAAGGACGTGCACGATTTCCCCGGCCATATCGCCTGCGACGCCGCCTCGCGCTCGGAACTGGTCGTCCTGCTGGAGGACGATGACGGCGTCTTCGGCGTGCTCGATCTCGACAGCCCGACGCCGGGCCGCTTCGACAGCGACGACCAGGCCGGCATCGAGACGCTGGCGGCGATCTACGCGTCGTCGAGTTCCTTCGAGGACTGAACCTAGACCAGCTTCACCAGCATCAGGCTGAAGCAGCCGATGAAGAGGAAGGCGCAGAAGGCGAGGGCCAGCGGGCGCAGGCCGCGCGAGCGCAGTTGCGAAATGTCGGCCTGCAGGCCCATGGCGGCAAGGCCCATGGTGAGCATGATGGTGGTGGCGAGCACGATCGCGTGCTTCACTTCCGCCGGTACCGTGACGAGGCTGTTGAGCGCCACGACGGCAACGAAGGCCGCGACGAACCACGGCATCGGTGGCCGCGCGCCGGCCTGATCACCCGACTGGCCGCTGCTCCTGCCGCGCGCCGCCATCAGGCCGAGCGCGATGACCATCGGCGCCAGCATGGCGACGCGGGTCAGCTTGGCGACAGTGGCGATTTCGCCGGACTGAGCGCCGTTCTGGAAGCCGGCGCCGATCACTTGCGCGACCTCATGGATCGAGGCGCCGGCCCACAGGCCGAACGCGTGCTGGTCGAGGCCGAGCACCGGCGCCAGCAGCGGGAAGCCGAGCATGGCGATGGTTCCGAACAGGGTGATCGAGGCGACGGCATAGGTGACGTCCTCGTCACGCGCTTCGGTGACGATGTTGGTGGCGACGATGGCCGAGGCGCCGCAGATCGAGGTGCCGGCGGCAATCAGCTGCGCCAGCTTGGCGTCGACGCCGATCATCCGGCCGAGCGTGATGGTGAAGAGGAAGGTGGCGCCCAGCGTCGCCGCTACGATGCCGACGCCGCTGAAGCCGATCGACACGACCTGGCCGAGCGTCAGCTGGAAGCCAAGCAGCACGATGGCGAAGCGCAGCAGGCGCTTTTGCGAAAACGCGATGCCGGCCTTGGCGTGGGCGGGCGTGCCCAGCACGTTGGAGTAGATCATGCCGGCGACGACGGCCAGGATCATCGGGCTGAACAGGGCAAGGCCTGAGACATTGTGGGCCGAGAAAGCGACAGCCGTGATCATGGCGACGAGAATGACGCCGGGCACGATGCCGTTCCATACTGAATCGAGGCGCTTGCGGCCGGCGGCCAGATCGGCGGAAATCGTGCTTTTCGGAATATCGTTCGCGACGCGGGTCAGGGAAGACAATTCAATTCTCCAGGCGGGTACGCCTGGGGAATGCCATTCCTAGACTGATCTTTCCAACGAATTGTTTTGGTTAGAATGATCGATTTTTACGAACGATTGCAGGCGCCGCCCCTGATCCGCGTGCCGGCACCTTCTCCCGTATAGAGACGCGCAGAAGGGAGACGTTCCGACGTTGGCGATTGGCGAAGTCGCGACCGGCAACCGCTTGAATCTGAACGGGGCTCTGGGTCGTTAAAAAATTATCATTCAGTTACAATGGCTTACCTAACCAGGCAACGCGAGTAGCGGCGTTCCTGAGGCGCGGCTATTTTTCACCTTACGAAGATGAATCCAGGTGCGAGGTGAATGGATGTCGAACGAACAAGTGAACTGGCTTTTGAAGGTCATCCAACCCGAGCGGAGCCTGGCCTCACTGCCGGGAGGTGCCAATTTCGGCCAGGACGCTCATGCCGCTCTGCTCGGCCTTCCGGTCGAGGTCTACGCGGCGGAACTTGGCCGCTTGCAAAATGAGGCCTCGGAAGCGGCTGGCGCCCTGCTTGCCGACCAGGCCGTTGGATCAATGATCGATCGCCTGCCCCTTCGGAAAGGAGCCAAAATCGTGGTGTTTGGCGACAGCTTGACGTCTGACCCACAGTCCTGGGCGGTGATTCTGAGGGAAATGCTGGCAATGCGGCGCGGTGCCGAGGAGATTTCGCTAACCATCAGCGCGGTGGGAGGTGAGACGACCACTCACGGTCTCGTCCGGTTCGGCGAGATTGCCAATGCCCAGCCAGACTGGATCCTCTTCCTTTTCGGCACCAACGACGCACGCACGCAGGGCCCACACCCCACCAAGACACTCGTCCATCATGAGGAGACCGCGCGCAACGTTGCGGAGCTGCGCCAGCGCGTTTCCAGAGAGACCAAGGCCCGCTCCGTTTGGATCACTCCGCCGGCGGTCAATGAGTCGCAGGTCGCGGCGCATCCGGGCCTTGCCAGATTTGGGGTTCGGTTTCGCAACGACGATCTGGAGCGCGTCGCCAAGATTGTCCGCGACGGCGATGAGGCGGTCATCGATGTCTTCGCTGCGTTGGGCAGTCCGCCTGCTCTCGACCTCATGGTCGACGGTCTGCATTTCACCCTGGAAGGCCAGAAGCGGATGGCGCTCGAAGTGATCCGAGGCTGGAGCAAGCTCAAGTGAAACACCTCGTCATCGGCGCTACGGGAAACATTGGCGCTCGGGTAGCTCAGCGCCTCATTGTTTCCGGAGCCCGTCCATCCGTTTTCGTGCGCAGTGCGAAGAGAGCCAAAGCCCTTTTCGGCAACCATGTCGACATCCATACCGGCGACCTCGAAAACCCGGGTCCCGCGTTGGATACCGCGCTGCTTGGCGTAGACGGGGTGTTCCTCGTGACGGACGGACCGGATCTCGCGAAGCGGGATCGCGCGGTGTCCTTCGCTGCCAGCCGCGCCGGCGTACGGCACCTAGTCAAGCTCTCCACCCTGGACGTGCGAACCGGAATCGGCACCGGTCCGTGGCACGCACGCGGCGAGGATGCGGTTCGGGAAAGCGGTGTGGCGTTCACCTTTATTCATGCTGCCGGATTCATGTCCAACGCGCTCAGCTGGTCAGAGTCCATCCGCCGAGCGGGCGTGCTGCGATCGTCCACGGGTGGGGGCAAGATCGCATTCATCCATCCAGACGACGTCGCCGCCGTCGCCACAGTCTCGTTGACCACGCGCGACTACGACGGCCAGTCACTCGTGGTCACCGGCCCTGAGTCGCTGTCGTATGGGGAGATGGCGGCCACGATAGGGAGAGCCATCGGCAAGTCCGTCGGCTTCGAGGAAATATCCGACCGGCAGGCGCATGCAGGCACCGTCCAATGGGCCGGGGCAGGCCCCTATGTCGATGCCCTCGTGGACATCTGGCGCGCGGTGCGCGAGGGCCGGCTCGACACGGTGACCGACGGGGTAAAGTGGGTAACCGGGCGGGAACCAATCCCGTTCGGTCAGTGGGCCGCCGAGAACGCCGTGTCGTTTCAGTAGGGTTTCGGCGCACTGCCCTGAAAAGAATTCACGTAGACCAGTACGGCACGGATTGCCTCGCTCGCGGCGCCATCACGCGAAAGGTCTGCGCGCGCCTGGTGGGCCGCTCCGTGCACGAGCGATTCCACCATGCGTGGAAGGACAAAAAGCATTCGCCCCCTCTCGTCGAGGCTATACCGCTCCTGGTCGGCGCGTGACAGTGCCCACCCGAACGTGTGATGCAGTGCGTTCCTGAAGCCGGGAGCGCTCTCCGCAACCGCGCACGAAACAACCTCGTGCAGGTCCGCGAATTCCGCGTGGGCATTCACCAGGCCATGGACGAGTTCGCGCGTGAATTCCTCCAGTGGAGCCGAGGCGCAGGCGGCCGTCGTCTGTTCGATGACCTGCCGTACATCGTTGACGTGTCCGTCATGAAGGGCAGTGAAGATCGCGCGCTTGTCGGGGAAGTACTGATATAGCGACCCGATGCTGACACCGGCGGCCTCCGCGATGCGATTGGTGGTAATGGCCTCGACCCCGTGGCGTTTCACCACAAGCTGTACTGCCTCGAGCACGGCGTCCACGGTGTGCCGCGAACGTTGCTGCTTCGGCTCGCGCCGTGCAGGGGCTCTTTCGGTTGTCGTCATGCTGCCTTGCTGTGTGTGGTCACCGGGCGGAACCCCGGCACAGGACGATACCAGCGGCCACGCCCCCGGGCAACGCGCTACGCAATACCATGGTCGTCCGCTCGCTTCAGAGCAAGTTCGTGATCTTCGCACAGGAGATAGTTCCGCTCGCTGGCCAGCTCAGACGCCTAACGATCCTGTTGCGCCTCAACCCCCGGGATCAACAAACAGATATAGCGCCAACAGATGCGCCGCGCGCGTTCCAGATCCTGTTCCTCATATTCGCCGGCGCTCTGCCAGAAGAAGCCGTCGATCTGAGCGGCGATGCCGTCGACGATGTCGTCGACCTGATCCGCAGGCACCAGCCGTTTGACGGCATAGCGGATGTTGGAGACGAAGCGCGCGCCGGTCAGGTGGTAGAGATGCTTGATGCGCGGCTCGGTCTGCGCGGCGATCATGAACTGCATCCAGGTCACGGCGCGCTTGGGCACGCCGAGATGCTGTGGCGCGAACGAGCCGTCGACGATCGCCTTCAGGCGCTGCGCCGGGGTCGGATTGGCGGGCGCCAGCTTGAGGATGTCCTGGCGAAACAGGTTCGACAGGTTGCGCATGGCCAGCGCCAGCAGCTCTTCCTTGCTGTCGAAATAGTGGTTGACCAGGCCGGCCGACATGCCGGCGCGCCGGGCGATGACCGCCATGGTGGCGCCGGACATGCCTTCCTCGCCAACGGCGGCAATCGCGGCGTCCACCAGCTCGTCGCGGCGCATCGCCTTGATGGATCGTTTCGCCATTGCAATGCCTTCTCGTTTGTATATTGATTGGCCATTCAATATATCATATCGTCATTTAATCCAAGCCGGAGTTCACATGCCAAGCGTCGTCATTTCCGGGGTCAGAACGGTCGAAACCCATTGGATTCCGCTGGCGGATGGCCGCAAGCTGGCGGCCCGCCTGTTCCTGCCCGATGACGCCGAAGACAATCCCGTCCCGGTAATCCTCGAATACATACCGTATCGCCGCCGCGACGGCACGCGCACCGGCGACGACGAGATGCATCTTTTCTTCGCCGGCCATGGCTATGCCTGCGCCCGCGTCGACATTTCCGGCACCGGCGATTCCGACGGCTTGCTCGACGACGAATATGTCAAGCGCGAGCAGGATGATGGGCTGGAGATCCTGGCGCATCTGTGTGCACAATCCTGGTGCACTGGTGTCGCCGGCATGATCGGCATCAGCTGGGGCGGTTTCAGCGGGCTGCAGGTCGCCGCGCGCCGGCCGCCGCAGCTCAAGGCAATCATCACGGCCTGCTCTACCGACGACCGCTATGCCTGCGACGCGCATTACAATGGCGGGCTGGTGATCAATGACAATTTCGGCTGGGGTGGGGCGCTGTTCGGCTACTCGGCACTGCCGCCGGATCCGGCCATCGTCGGCGAGGATCGCTGGCGCCAGATGTGGAAAGCCCGCCTCGACGACCACAAGAACCATGCCGCCGAATGGCTGAAACACCAGCGCCGCGACGCGTTCTGGAAGCAGGGTTCGGTCTGCGAGGATTTTTCCGCGATCGAATGCGCCGTGCTGGCGGTCGGCGGCTATCTCGACGGTTATACGCAGACCATCTTCAACCTGGTGGAAAACCTCGAGGCGCCGGCCAAGGGGCTTTGCGGCCCGTGGGGCCACAAGGAGCCGAACAGCGGCATTCCCGGTCCGGCCATCGGCTATCTGCAGGAATGTATCCGCTGGTATGATCACTGGCTGAAAGGCATCGACAATGGCGCCGACCGCGATCCGGACATGCGCCTCTATCTGATGGATTACGCGAAGCCGCATTCGCATATCGGTGTCAGGCCGGGCCGCTGGCTGGGCTTTCCGCAATGGCCGGCAAAGCAGGTCGGCGCCAAGGCCTATTGGCTGAACGGGGACGGCAGGCTCGGCGAGACGCAAGGCGCCGGCGAGGCAAAGCTGACCATTTCCTCGCCGCTCACCACCGGCGTGCAGGGACAGGAATGGTGCCCTTATGGCCAGGGCCGGATTTCGGCCGAAGGCGCGCGCGACCAGCGGGCCGATGATGGCGGATCGCTGTGCTTCGACAGCGATGTGATGAGTTCGGAGCTTTCGCTTGCCGGCGTCTCGAAGATCAAGCTGCGCGTTGCCGCCGACAGGCCGCAGGCGCAGCTCTGCGTGCGATTGAACGATGTGGCGCCGGACGGCACGTCGGCCTTCATCACCTTCGCACTGCTCAATCTCGCGCACCGCCACAGCCATGAGTTCCCGACGCCGCTGACGCCGGGCCAGTTCGAGGATGTCGAGCTTGATTTCAAGCCGGTGGCACAAGTCATCCCTGTCGGGCACAGGCTGCGGGTGGCGATTTCCTCGTCCTACTGGCCGATGGCCTGGCCGTCGCCGGAGCGCACGGTGCTGAGCTTCGATCCGAGGGGATGCCGGCTCGATCTGGCGATGCTGGCCAGCGAGGAGGGCCTGGCGCCAATCGCTTTCGAGGAGGCGCTGTGGGCACAGCCGGGACCGGTGACGGTGAAGGAGCCGGCGCGCCAGCTGCGCTCGCTGTCGACCGACCTGCCGACCGAGCGCACCGAACTGACGGCGATGTCGGATGACGGCCGTTTCGTCTTCGAGGAGACGGGCACGGAAATCACCTCCTGGCGCCGCAAGATCTATGGCATTTCCGACGGTGATCCGGCGAGCTGTGTCACCCAGGTGACCTGCCACGAAGAGTTGACGCGTCCGGATTGGAACGCGCGCCTCGACTGCGAAATTACCATCAGCTGCGACCGCGAGAATTTCTATGCGCGTGGCTGGGTCAAGGCCTATGAGCGCGGCGCGATCTTCGCCGAGCGAACCTATGACGAGGTCATTCCACGCGACTGCATGTAACCAACAAAAAGGGGAACAAAAAATGCGCATGAAACTCGACCGCAGAACTTTCCTCGCCGGCTCGTCGGCCCTGGCGATCCTGCCCTATAGCAGGTTCGCATTCGCCGCCGACCGGACCAACCCGGTCATCGCGCTCGATGCCGATATCGGCAATCTCGACCCGGGCAACCGCGTCGGCACCACCGAAGGCAACATCATCCGCTCGGTCTGCCAGACGCTGGTGCGCTTCGAGCCGGGCAAGACCAGCTGGACCAACGACGCGGCCAAGGAGATCAAGCAGATTTCCGACACCGAATTCGACTTCGAACTCAACCCCGGCCAGATGTTCACCGGCGGCTATGGCGAGATGACGGCCGACGACGTCAAGTTCACCTATGACCGCTTCATCAACGGCGACAAGAGCGGCAAAAAGCTCGCCTATGCCGACGACATGGAAGCGCTGAAGGCGGTCGAAGTCACTGGCAAATACACCGGCAAGCTGACCCTGAAACATCCGTCGGCGGCGCTGTGGCTGATCGGCATCTGTGACGCCTCAGGCGCGATCCTGTCGAAGAAGGCTGTCGAAGAACTTGGCGAAAAGATCGCCACGACGCTGATCGGCTCCGGCCCGATGACGCTGAAGGAATGGCGCCCGAAGGAGCAGTTCGTGCTCGCAGCCAACCCGGATTACAAGGGGCCATACAAGGCGCATTTCGAGGAGATCACCGGCAAGATCATCCCCGAGCACAAGACATCCTTCCTGTCCTACCAGGCCAAGGAGCTCGACTTCACCGCCTTCGACGCTGACCAGCTCGACACCGCCAAGGGCCTGCCCGACACCAAGGTGATCGACATTCCGGGCGTCGACTACACCTGGATCGGCATGAACGTGCAGAAGGGCGATCTCGCCGATCTCAAGGTGCGCCAGGCGATCCGCTGGGCCATCGATGTCGACGCCATCATCCAGGGCGCTTATTCCGGTGCCACCTCGCGCGCCAAGACGCTGCTGGCGCCCGGCCTGCTCGGCAACTGGGCCGATGCGCCGCTCTATAACAGGGATGTCGCCAAGGCGCAGGCGCTGCTGGCCGAGACCGGCAAGACGGGGCTGACCTTCACCTTCACCTGCCTCAACGACGCGACGTCGCTGGCGGTCGCCCAGATCGCACAGGCCAACCTTGCCGAGGTCGGTATCACGCTGACCATCAATGCGATGGATTCCGGCGCCTACTGGGCTCTGGGCGCCGACGACGCGAGCAAGGATCTCGAACTGACGCTCGTCCCCTACACCTCGAAGTTCGACCCGAGCTTCCAGACGCAGTGGTTCCTCGCCAGCCAGATCGGCCTGTGGAACTGGCAGCGCTGGAACAGCCCGGAATTCGACAAGCTGCACCAGGAGGGGCTGGAGACACTGGACAAGGCCAAGCGCGAGGCGATCTATATCGACATGCAGAAGCTGCTCGATGAATCGGCCTCCTGCATCTGGATCACGCACGGCCGCAACTTCTTTGTTGACGCGGCATGGCTGAAGCCGATGTTCCTGCCCAATGGCAAGGACTGGCAGTTCGAGTTCTTTGATAAGGCGTGAGGGAAGGGGCCTTAGGTCCGAGTTGTCCAGGTTGCTGGACGTTGGCGCTGCCCCTCACCTGCCTGCCGGCATCCTCTCCCCGTATAGTGACGGGGAGAGGGACGCTGTGATCTCCGCTTCGCCAATTGTCGAAGGCGTTGCGGGCATTCCCTTCTCCCCGTCACTATACGGGGAGAAGGTGGCGGCAGCCGGATGAGGGGCAGCGCCAACCTTCGCGATTGACCCATCTCCAGATAGGTTGAAGCCATTGACCAACCTCCACCAACCGGGCCTGCTGGGTCCATGACCAGATCGCAACGCACCGCCGCTTTCATCGCAAGCCGTCTGGCGTCGGTGGTGCTGACCATCGCCGGCGCCACGCTGCTTCTGTTCCTGATGGTGCGCCTTGTGCCGGGCGACTTCACTTCGGTGATGCTCGGCCCAAGGGCGACACCGGAGCTTCGCGCCCAGATAACCCATGACATGGGGCTCGACCGCAGCCTGCCCGAACAGCTATGGCTGTTCGCCAGCCGCGCCGCGACCGGCGATTTCGGCGAGGATGTCGTCTCGCACCGGCCGATCCTCGACATCGTGCTCGATGTAATTCCAAACACGCTGGCGCTGGCCTTCAGTGCGCTGGTGCTGGCGCTGGTGGTCGGCATTCCGATCGGCGTCATCGCGGCGCTGAAGCCGGGCTCGTGGCTCGACAGTGGTCTGGCGCTTTTGTCGATTTCCTTCATCACCACGCCGACGCTGGTGGTGTCCGTCATCCTTTTCCTCGTCTTCGCCATCGGCCTGCACTGGCTGCCGGTGGCGGGCGCGGGCGCGCCCGGCGACATCGTGGACCGGCTGCAGCACCTGATCCTGCCAAGCGTTGCACTGGCGCTTGGCTGGGTGGGCTACATCTCGCGCCTCGTGCGTGCGTCCCTGCTCGACACGCTGGGGGAACTGCATGTGCGCACGCTGCGCGCCTATGGCGTCTCCGAATACCGCATTGTCGGCCTCTACGCGCTGAAACTGGCGCTGGTGCCGGTCGTCTCCATTCTCGGCATAGGGCTTGGCGACCTGATCGGCAGTTCGGTCGTCGTCGAGATCATCTTCGCCCGTTCCGGCATCGGCAGCCTGATCTTCAACTCCATCGCGCAGCGCAACTATCCGGTGGTGCAGGCCTGCGTGGTGTTCATCGTCGCCTTCTACATCGTCGCCAATCTCGTGGTCGACATGGTCAACGCCTTGCTCGATCCCCGCATCGCGGCGGGCCGCGGATGAACGGGCTGTTGGCGACGCTCAAACGCATCTGTTCGGAACGCGATGGCCGCCTCGGGCTGGCCTTCACGCTGGCCATCCTGGTGTTCGCGCTGGTCGGGCCGCTGGTCAGCCCCGATCCCAATGCCATCGACATCAAGGCCCGCTTTGCCGCACCTGGATTGGCGCATCTGCTGGGCACCGACAATCTCGGCCGCGACCTGTTGGCGCGCACCTCGGTCGGCACGCGCTATGCGCTCACGCTGGCCGTGCTGATCGTCGTCATCTCGTCGATCATCGGTTCGCTGATCGGCATTGTCGCCGGCATCGCGGGTGGCTGGGTCGACCGGGCGGTGACGGCTGTCTTCGACATCGTCAACGCCTTTCCGCCGCTGATCCTCGCCTTCGCGCTGATCGCGCTCTACGGCAAGGGTTCGGCCACCTTCGTGCTTCTGGTCACGGTCGTCTTCATTCCGCAGTTCGGCCGCATGGCGCGGGCGAGGGCGCAGACGCTGCGCAACCTGAGCTTCATCGAGGCCGAGCGCATGCTGGCTGTCCATCCCGTCACCATCGTCGTCAGGCACTATCTGCCCAATGTCGCGGGGCCGATCATCGTTCTGGCCAGCATGAACCTGCCCGTCGTGATCGCCTTCGAGGCTTCGCTGTCCTTTCTCGGCTTTGGCGTGCAGCCACCGAAATCCTCGCTGGGAACACTGATCAAGGACGGCTTCATCTCGATCAACCAATCCTGGTGGCCGACTGTCGCCGCCGCCCTGGTGCTGGCCATCGCCACGCTCGGCGCCACGCTGCTCGGCGAAGCGCTGCGGCGCGTCATCGATCCGAAGACGGCAGGGGTGCGCTGATGGCGATCTCGGTGCGCAACCTCAGCGTCGACTACAGCCTGCCGCAAGGCACCGCGCATGCGCTGCGTGGCGTCTCGCTGGACATAAAAAAGGGCGAGCTACTCGGGCTGGTCGGCGAATCCGGCAGCGGCAAATCGACCGTTGCCTTTGCGCTGATGGGCCTGCTTGCCAACAATGCCAAGGTCGTCTCGGGTACGGCGACCATCGACGGCAAGAGTTTCGACCTGACCCGGCGCAATGCGACGGCATCCCTGCGCGGCCGCGGCATGGCGATGATTTTTCAGGACCCGATGCTGTCGCTCAACCCGGTGTTCACCATCGGCACGCAGCTCTGCGAAGTGCTGCGCCGGCGCGCGCCCGGCAGCGACCGCAAGACGCGGGTCGAGACGGCGCAGGATGCGCTGGACAAGGTCAAGCTCAGCAACCCGAAACGGCGCATGGAGCAATATCCGCACGAACTGTCGGGCGGCATGCGCCAGCGCGTGGTGATCGCCATGGCGCTGCTGTCGGAACCCGCACTGCTGATCGCCGACGAACCGACGACAGCGCTGGATGTGACCGTCGAGGCGCAGATCATGCGCGAGATCATCGGGCTGCGCGACCGCATCGGCTGCGCCGTGCTTCTGATCACCCACAGCCTCGGCCTGGTCACCGAATATTGTGACGCGATCTCGGTGCTCTATGCCGGCGAACGGCTGGAAAGCGGCACGGTCAAAGAGGTGCAGCGCCAGCCCGGCCATCCCTATACCCGCATGCTGTTCGACTGCGAGGTGCCGATCGACCGCGAGCGCCATGCCGACGCGACGCAAAACCGCTTCACGGTCATATCTGGCGAGTTGCCGGACCCGTGCCGGCGTCCGCCCGGCTGCATCTTCAATGGCCGCTGCGATGTCTCCTTCGAGGATTGCGCGGCCATCAATCCGGGCGACTATGCGGTTGGAACCGATGCGGATCACAGCGCCCGCTGCCTGCGTCTGGCGGGTTCCTGATGGACGCGATCTCGATCAGCAATGCGCAGTTGCGTTTTGGCGAGACAGCGGCGCTCGACGGCGTCTCGCTGATCATTCCGCAAGGCACCTGTTTCGGCATTGTCGGTGAATCCGGCTCCGGCAAGACGACGCTGATGCGCGCCATTCTCGGCCTGCAGAAGCTCGATCAGGGCGACATCCGCATTCTCGGCAATCCGCTGGTGCACAGCCGCGCGGCGCTGAAGCAACGCGCCAGCTTCGTGCAGCCGATCTTCCAGGATCCGGCCGCTTCGCTGTCACCGCGCAGCCGCATCCGCACGCTGATGAACGAGGTCGGCACGGTGCTGCGCGAGCCGCACGCGGCGATGCATGAGCGGCTCGCCGTCATCCTGAACCGGCTCGGCCTGCCGCCCGGCGTCATCGACAAATATCCGCACGAGATCAGCGGCGGCCAGGCGCGGCGCGTGGCGATCGCCCGGGCGCTGCTGATGAAGCCGTCGATCCTGATCGCGGACGAGCCAACCGCCGGGCTCGATGTCTCCGTGCAAGGCGATCTGCTCAACCTGTTGCAGGACATCAGGCGCTCGGACAACATCACGCTGGTCGTCATCAGCCACAACCTGGCCATCGTGCGCCTGATCGCCGAGAACGCCGTCGTCATGCGCGCGGGCAAGGTGGTGGAGGGCGGCGAGGTCGGGGCGCTGTTCGGATCGCCGCGCGAGGCCTATACGCGCGAGTTGCTGGCGGCTTGGCCTGGTGTGACGCATGTGGCGGGGTGAGTAAGTTAGGAGTTTCGGGTTAATGCTCGTCGCAGCAAATGGCCGCAAGCCCGGTATTATGCTTGGCGCTCGGCAATCCTCGCCTCGAGCCTGCCTTTGATCCGGGCGAAAGCTGCATGCCCGTTGACAGCGTCGCCGCTTGACATGCCGACGTCCCAAAGCCGGCCCAGTTCGCGCACCATGCTTCCCGTCTCAGGAGCAAGAGTAGCGCTTACTTTCTCGACATTCGCCATGTGTGGGCTCCGATGTACAAGGTCGGCAAGTTTGTTAGCGGCTGCAAGAGCGATGGTATCATTTGCATGGGGCAATCGCTCCTTCATAATTTGTCGAGATCGCCAAATTTGGAATGCCAGCGCCGCCCCTCATTGCCCTGCCGGGCATTTCTCCCCGTATAGTGACGGGGAGAAAATAGCTGGCCGCAAGTTTGGCTTCCTTTTTGCAGCGCTGATCATTGGCGGACCGCCGATGAGAGCTGTCCCTCTCCCCGTCACTATACGGGGAGAGGATGCCGGCAGGCAGGTGAGGGGCGGCGCAAACCTCTGCAGAATAGCAATTCAAAACGCGAAGCGACTGCTCCTGACAGCAGGTATGATTCATGGGGCCTTTGCGTAGCGCTGCGATATCAGAGCTGCGCCGCGATCGCCGCCTTGTCGATGACCGACCAGACGTTCCTGATCCGGTCGTTCAGAAATTCATAAAACACGTTTTCGCTGAAGGAGACTTGTCTGCCGTTGATCGGGAGGTCGAAGAAGGTTCCCCTTGGCGTGCAATTGAACTGGATGCGGGTGGCGATGAAAGGCGGGTCGGCGATGAGCAGCTGGACGTCGAAATAGAGGTCCGGAATTTCGCGAAAATCCCTCTCCAGCATGGCGCGGTAGCCTGACAGCCCGACCCGGTCGCCATTGTAGTGCACATCGTCATGGACGAAGCGATGCAGGTGTTCCCAGTCCTGGTTGTTGAGGCAGTCGATATAGCCCCGGTAGAGATCGGTTTCGGTCACGGCGATGGCTCCAGGGGCGGGATCATGTTCCGTGGAAGATAGGACGGTCGCGGATCGCGTCCAGATGAATTAGGCCCGATAACGCAAGGCATCGACCAGCAGCGAAAAGGCGGGCGTCGCTTGCCGGCGGCTCGGATAGTAGAGGTGGTAGCCGGGGAAGGGCGGACACCAGTCGGCCAGAACGCGGATCAGCCGGCCATCGGCGAGTTCCCGGCTCACCTGGTCCTCGGGCAGGTAGGCGAGGCCGAACCCGGCCAGCACCGCCTTCAGGCGCAGGCCGATGTTGTTGAACACCAGCTGGCCCTCGACGCGCACGTTGAGCTCGCGGCCATCCTTCTCGAATTCCCAGACATAGAGCCCGCCATAGGTCGGCAGGCGCAGGTTGATGCAGTCATGCGCCATCAGGTCCTGCGGCATTGCCGGCCGCTTGTGCCTTTCGAAATAGGAGGGCGCGCCGACCAGGGCCATGCGCATGTCAGGCCCGATACGCACGGCGATCATATCCCGCGCCACCTGTTCGCCAAGCCGTACTCCGGCGTCGTAGCGTTCGGCGACAATATCGGTCAGGCCGTAGTCGATGATGATCTCGACCTTGATGTCGGGATAGTCCGGCAGCAGCCGGGCGATGGCCGGCCACAGGATCGTCTCGGCGGAGTGTTCGCCCGCCGTGATGCGGATGGTGCCGGTGGGTTTTTCGCGCAACGCGCTGAGCGCGGTGAGTTCGGTCTCGATCTCGTCGAGCCGGGGACCGACCGTGCGCATCAGCCGCTCGCCCGCCTCGGTCGGCGAGACGCTGCGCGTGGTGCGGGTCAAGAGCCGGAGGCCCAGCCGCTCCTCCAGCGCCCGGATCGTGTGGCTGAGCGCGGACTGGGAGACGCCGAGCTGTGCCGCCTTGGTGAAGCTGCGCTCGCGCGCCACGGCGAGAAAGGCGATAAGCTCGTTGAGGTTTTCCCGAGGCATTTATGAAACATCCTCATAAGTACATGCCGGATATAGCAGCTAATCGCGGATAATTGCAGGCCCTAGATAGAGAGCATCAAAGTGGGGCGCTGATTGCCCGGCGCTGCGAAAGGAAATAAAATCATGGATATCAAGCGAAGCGGCTCGCAGCCATCCGCCAAGGGTCCCGCCGACTATTTCACCGGATCGGTGCGCGTTGATGCACCTTTCAAGGGCAGCGATGCCGCCCGTGTCGGCGGCGCCACCGTTACCTTCGAGCCCGGCGCACGCACCGCCTGGCACACGCATCCGCTCGGCCAGACATTGATTGTTCTGTCCGGTGCCGGGCTGGTCCAGCGCGAAGGGGGGCAGATCGAACAAATCCGCCCCGGCGACATTGTCTGGTTCCCACCGGGCGAAAAGCATTGGCACGGAGCAGCTCCGACCACGGCGATGAGCCACATCGCCATTGCCGAGGCACTTGATGGTAAAGTCGTCGACTGGATGGAGAAGGTTACCGACGAACAATACGCGGTTTGATGCAAGGCGTCATTTCCGACCTGCCGTCTCAACAAAGGAAACCATCATGACCGACACACCGTCCGCCCCCAAGAATCCCTTCTCCGATATTGCTCCCGCGCTCGGCAAATATACCGATGAGGTGCTTTTCGGCGATGTCTGGAAGCGCCCCGGACTCTCGCCGCGCGACCGTAGCCTCGTCACCGTCACCAGTCTGATTTCGGGATACCGGATCAACGAAATGCCGTTCCACATCAAGCGAGCGCTCGAGAATGGAGTAACTCGCGATGAACTGATCGAAACCATCACGCACCTGGCGTTCTACGCCGGATGGCCGGCGGCAAGCACGGCGCTCGGCATTGCCCGCAAGGTCTTCGAGCAGGCCGACGCCGAGCAGAAGGGATAATGACAATGCAAAAACGCGCACTTGGACGTAGCGGGCTCGAAGTCTCGGCCCTGTCGCTGGGTTGCATGGGCTACAGCAGTGAAGCCCGCGAACTTCGCGACAAGGCCGACATGATCAAACTCATTCGGGATGCGGTCGAGCGCGGCGTCGACTTCTTCGACACCGCCGAAGCCTATGGTCCCTTCACCAATGAGGAGATGGTGGGTGAGGCACTGGCGCCGGTGCGCGAGCAGGTGGTGATCGCCAGCAAGTTCGGCTGGGAGATCGACGCCGATACCGGCGTGCATCATGGTGGCGTCAACAGCAAGCCGGCTCACATCAGGACCGCCGTCGAGGGCATGCTGCGGCGCTTGCGTGTCGACCAGATAGACCTGCTCTACCAGCACCGCGTTGACCCGGACGTTCCCATGGAGGACGTGGCCGGGGCCGTGAAGGAGTTGATCGGCCAGGGCAAGGTCAAGCATTTCGGCATGTCGGAGGCGAGCCCGGAGTCCATCCGCCGCGCGCACGCGGTCCAGCCGGTCTCGGTGTTGCAGAGCGAGTATTCGCTGTGGACCCGCGAGCCCGAGGCGGAAATCCTGCCGGTGCTGGAGGAACTCGGCATCGGCTTCGTGCCGTTCAGTCCGCTGGGCAAGGGTTTCCTGACCGGCAAGATCGATGTTGGCACGACCTTTGACAGTTCCGACTTCCGCAACTCCATCCCGCGCTTCTCGCTTGAGGCGCGCCGGGCCAATCAGGCGCTTGTCGATCTGATACGCGGCGTCAGCGAACGGCATGCGGCCACCCCGGCGCAGGTCGCCCTAGCCTGGCTGCTGGCGAAAAAGCCGTGGATCGTGCCCTTGTTCGGCACGCGAAAGCTTGAACGGCTTGAGGAAAACCTTGGCGCACTCACCGTTCGGCTCAGCGCCGAGGACGTGAGTGAGATTGAAAACGGCTCGTCGCGGATCGGCGTCCAAGGGGCGCGTTACCCTGAAGAGATGATGCGGCGGTCGGGTCTTTGACCCTGACAAGTCAGGTACGGAAAGAAATACCATGTCCACCACTGTTGATGCGCGGCCGGCGTCGTCGCTTGCCGGCTCGCTTTTGCCGCTTTTGGCCGCCGTTGCGGTCGTATTCCTGATCACGGGCGTCGCACTGCCGGCTTTGCCGCTGCATGTGCACCAGCGGCTTGGGTTTGGTACGTTCGTGGTGGGGCTGGTCGCCGGCGCGCAGTTCACGGCATCGCTCGTCTCCCGCATCTGGGCAGGCCTTTATTCCGATACACGAGGCGCCAAGCGCGCGGTTATCGCCGGGCTGATCATGGCGACCGCGGCCGGGTTGCTTTACCTGTCATCGCTGTTGGTGATCGCCACGCCAGTCCTGTCCGTCGCTATCCTGATCCTTGGCCGGGCGGTGCTTGGCGGCGCCGAGAGCTTCATCATCACTGGCGCGCAAAGCTGGGGCCTGGCAGTCGCCAATTCCGGCAGCGCTGGCAAGGTCATCTCATGGATGGGCACGGCAATGTATGTCGCGCTGGCGGTCGGCGCACCGCTTGGAACGATGCTCTTCGGTCGATACGGCTTTGCGGCCATCGGCCTCGCGACCACAATCGTCCCCATAGCTACTCTGGCGCTGGTCCTGCCTCTCAGGGGCGTGGAGCCAAAACCCCAGGCCAAGCGCCCCTTTGCCGCCGTGGCAAAGGCAGTCTGGTTGCCGGGCCTTGCGCTGTCATTTGGAAGTCTCGGCTTTGGCGCGATGACCTCGTTTGCAATTCTGCTGTTCGTCGATCGCGGCTGGCAGCCGGCCTGGGCATCGTTCACGGCCTTTGCACTTGCCTTCATCATGGCGCGGCTTGTCCTCGGCCATCTCGCGGACAGGATCGGCGGCGCAAAGGTGGCTCTGGTCTTCGTGCTTGTCGAAGCCGTCGGCCAATGCCTGATCTGGGCCGCGCCCTCAGCGTGGCTCGGGTTCGTGGGAGCCGTGCTGACAGGGTTTGGCTTCTCGCTCGTCTACCCCGCACTTGGACTGGAGGCCGTGCGCCGCGCACCGCCGGAAAGCCGAGGCCTGGCCATGGGCGTCTACACCGCGTTCCTCGATGTCTCGATGGGTATTCTGAGCCCTCTATTGGGCTTGATTGGAAGCATTGCCGGGCTCGGCGCGGTCTTCCTTTCCAGTTTCATCCTTTTGCTGTGCACGGTCCCGCTCGCGGTCTGGCTGCTCATCCATCCCATTTCACCCAATCGACAAGGAGAAAATCATGACTGAGAACATCAAGGGCAAGGTCGTCGTTATCACCGGCGCCAGCAGCGGGCTGGGCGAGGCGGCCGCACGCCTGCTTGCCAAAGAGGGCGCGAAACTGGTGCTGGGCGCGCGGCGCCTCGACCGGTTGCAGGCGCTGGCCACGGAGCTTTCGCTGGACAGTGACGCGGTCATGCGGACCGATGTGAGCAAGGCGGACGAGGTCAAGCGGCTGGTCGATCATGCGGTCAAGACACATGGCCGTGTCGACGTGATCATCAACAATGCCGGCCTGATGCCGAGTTCGCTTCTCGAACATCTGCATGTCGAGGAATGGGATCGGATGATCGACGTCAACATCAAGGGCGTGCTCTACGGCATCGCCGCCGTGATGCCGCATATGAAAGCGCAGAAAAGCGGCCATATCATCAATGTGTCGTCGGTCGCCGGCCACAAGGTCGGGCCGGGCAGCGCGGTCTATGCCGCGACCAAGCACGCGGTGCGCGTCATCTCGGAAGGGCTGCGCCAGGAAGTGAAACCGCACAACATCCGCACCACCATCATCTCGCCAGGTGCTGTGGCGACAGAGCTGCCCGACACGATTACCGACGCGGCTGTTGGCGCGGGCGTTCGCGCGCTTTATGAACGGGTGGCCATCCCGGCTGACGCTTTTGCCAGGGCTGTCGTGTTTGCCATGAGCCAGCCCGAGAATGTCGACATCAACGAAATCCTGTTCCGCCCCACGGCGCAGGAATATTGATTGGGAATGCTGAAATGCCTCACGTCATCGTCAAGCTCTACGCGGGCAGGTCCGAACAGCATAAGGCAGGGATAGCCGAGGCCGTCACCAAGGCCATCATGGAAAGCGCGGGCAGCGCGGAGCGTTCGATTTCCGTCAGTGTCGAAGACATCCAGCCGGAAGAGTGGGTCGAGCAGGTGTATCGGCCAGACATCATGGAAAAGATGGATCTGGTCTACAAAAAGCCCGGTTATGACCCGCTCTGAGCGATGGCGGGCCGCTTGACGCGACACCGTTCCTGCGCCAGCTTGACGCCATGTTCATCTTTCCGTCCGCAGCCGCCCAGCGACGCCGCCGCGATGTATCGCGAGGCGGGACGCTGACCATGCGGCGACGAAGACCGGCACAATAAAGACCGGTTTGTTCTTTCCCAGCCCCGCCCGCGAAAAGCCGCCGGCGGGGTTTTCATGTCTGGAGCCTGTAGATGACCACCAATTCTTCCATTCAATTTCGGCGGGCCGACGCGGCGGATGCCGCGGCCATCACTGACATCGTGCGCGCGGCCTATGCCAAATGGGTGCCGGTGATCGGCCGCGAGCCGCTACCGATGCGCACCGATTACGACAAGGCCGTCGCCGGGCATCCATTCGACCTCGCCGTCGAGGGCGGCGTGATCCTGGGCATGATCGAAACCATGCTGGAAGACGATCATCTGTGGATCGAGAATGTCTGCGTGGCGCCACGCGCGCAGGGCAGGGGCATCGGCAGGCTGCTTCTGGAGCGGGCCGAGCGCAAGGCGATCGAGGCGAGGCGTCCGGAACTGCGCCTGCTGACCAATGGCGCTTTCGAGGCCAATGTGTCGCTCTACAGGAAGCTTGGCTATGTCATCGATCGCGAAGAGCCGTTCATGAACGGCACGACGGTCTATATGAGCAAGCGGCTGATAGGCTGATCCGGGCGGCGGCTGGATGCTGATCGTTGTGTCCTTCGGCCAGAGCGTAAACGCTTCGAAAGCAGGACTCTACGGCGCCCCCCTCTGTCCTGCCGGACATCTCCCCCACAAGGAGGGAGATTGGCGGTTTTGCCGCCGGCTTTCCTTCTGCGACGTTGGAGATCGGTGAAGGCCGCAATCATAGCCGATCTCCCCCCAAATGAGGGAGATGTCCGGCAGGACAGAGGGGGGCGCGAAGGAATGAGGCGGCGGTTTTTCCCCGCTTCGGACAAGTATCGTGGCCTGCCCCGGTAGGACGGCAGCACATCGCGCATTCTGGCTCAATGACTGGCGCGCTGGCTTAACGCTTTCGGGGGTTGCGTTTGACAGCGCCGTTCGCGCATCGTTATCTCTAGCCCCATATCACGGCCGAAACGGCCTCGCGGCACATCCCAGGGAGAAGATCATGTCACACAATTTGCAGTTCTACATCGATGGCGCGTGGGTGGATCCGGTTGTTCCCAACACGCTCGATGTCATCGATCCGTCGAATGAAGACGCTTTCGCGCAGATCTCGCTCGGTTCCAAGGCCGATGTCGACAAGGCCGTGGCCGCCGCCAAGCGCGCTTTCAACATATACGGGTTTACCGAGGTCGGCGAGCGGCTCGACCTGTTGAACCGCATCATCGAGGTCTACAAGAAGCGCAGCGCCGATCTGGCGGTTGCCGTGTCGCGCGAAATGGGCGCGCCGCGCCAGATGGCGCTCGACAGCCAGGTCGGCATTGGCCTGGCCCATCTCATGAAGATCGCCGAAGTGCTGAAGAGCTTTGAGTTTCGCCACGTCAAGGGCAGTTCGCTGATCGTCAAGGAACCCATCGGCGTCGTCGGCCTGATCACGCCGTGGAACTGGCCACTGAACCAGATCACCTGCAAGGTGGGGCCGGCACTCGCAGCCGGCTGCACCATGGTGCTCAAGCCGTCGGAAATCGCGCCGATCGACGCCATCATCTTCGCCGAAATCCTCGACGAGGCCGGCGTGCCGAAGGGCGTGTTCAACCTGGTCAATGGTGATGGCCCGGGCGTCGGCCAGGCGCTGTCCAGCCATCCCGACATCGACATGATGTCGTTCACGGGTTCGACCCGCGCCGGCATCATGGTGGCCAAGGCCGCCGCCGACACGGTCAAGCGCGTGCATCAGGAACTCGGCGGCAAGTCCGCCAACATCCTGTTCCCCGATGTCGACCTGGCAAGCGCCGTGAGCAAGGGCGTCGCCGGCTGCTTCAGCAACAGCGGCCAGTCCTGCAACGCGCCGACACGCATGTTCGTGCCGCGTGACCGTCATGACGAAGCCGCCGGCTACGCCAAGACGGCGGCGGAAAAATTCACTGTCGGCCCCGCCGATGGCGCCAACACCAAGCTTGGCCCTGTCGTCAGCCAGCTCCAGTTTGACAAGATCCAGGACCTGATCCAGGCCGGCATCGATGAAGGCGCAACGCTGGTAGCGGGCGGCCCCGGCCGGCCGGCCGAACTCAACCGCGGCTACTATGTCCGGCCGACCGTGTTCGCCGACGTCACCCATGACATGCGCATCGCGCGCGAGGAAATCTTCGGCCCAGTGCTGGCGATCATGCCTTATGACAGCGTCGAAGAGGTGGTCACCACCGCCAACGACACCGTCTATGGCCTCGCCTCCTATATCCAGGCCAAGGACATCCAGAAGGCACGCGAAGTCGCCGCCCGCATGCGCACCGGCAATGTCTACATCAACTATCCGACCTGGGACGCCGGCCTGCCGTTCGGCGGCTACAAGCAGTCTGGCAACGGCCGCGAATATGCCGAATATGGTCTGGAGGATTTCCTCGAGATCAAGGGCATCGCCGGTTATGAGGCGGCCGAGTAGTCAAGGCTTTACGGGCCGGCGGCAGACGCCAGCCCAACGCAATCCAGGGGCGCGGTCGACATGGTCGGCCGCGCCCTTGTCGTTATCCAAGTCCGGCCTGCAAGGCGAAGGTGCTGAGCAAGTAGGCTGCCGGGTGATCCAGAAGCTCGCAATGAAACGCAGGCGCTGCCATGCTTCAGGAGTTTGTTCGGCGTGCGAAGTGTTCATAAGTCACTTGCCAGCGGTCGCTCTCGGCGGATCTCTCCTCGCCGATCCAATGGAAGCTGTTGTGCGTGATCTTGGTGAACCGCCACCGGGTTTGCAGACCGCGTGAGTCATTGCCGATCTGCACGATGTCCTTGCCTTCGGCTCGTCCGATCTGGCGCGAGTGGTCCTGGTTGATTGGATCATTCCAGATGATATGCCAGCCACCGAGCCCGGGATCGAAGATGCGTAAAGTGGTGCCATACATGGTGGATGGCGCGGGACGCTTGGGCCTGATCCAGATGTCCTGAATCGCCCGGCCGTCGAGTACCCAGCCGAAATGGCATTCTCCGGTCCATTTCTGGATTGTTCCGTCGTCGAGGTGATGGACAGTGTCCATTTCCCAGCCGCCGATCAACCATCCATACAGATCCATGTCCGTCGCTCTGTCGGCGGTAGGACCTTCAGACGCGAGAGCGGTGAGAAACGTGGAAATCATCATGAGTTTCTCCCAGTGGACAAGTGGGCAGCGCCAAGAAGCTGGAACATTGCTGTCGGAATTGTTGC
Organism: Mesorhizobium sp. INR15; assembly: GCF_015500075.1. Taxonomy (NCBI): domain Bacteria; kingdom Pseudomonadati; phylum Pseudomonadota; class Alphaproteobacteria; order Hyphomicrobiales; family Phyllobacteriaceae; genus Mesorhizobium; species Mesorhizobium sp. INR15. Next base: position 3,115,026 of record NZ_CP045496.1, read on the forward strand.
GGCGATGTGGGTTCTGGTCTTGGGAGAAATTGCTAAAATCCCCTCGTCACACGTTCGAAATTGGGATCAAGTCCGGCGCAACTGCCCCGACATCTTGTGAACCTCGTTCTTGCCAATTGGCAGATACATGCTATATATATGCCATTAGCGAGGTCTAAACATGCAGTTGCAATCCATAGTCACGACACCAGCCACGGTTGGCGCAGCCATCTCGGATGAGGAGGCCGGCGCCCTGGCGCGCACCACGGTCAATCTGTTCAAGGCCTGGAGCCTCACCGATTTCGAGGCCTGTGTGCTGCTTGGCGGCATTTCGGCCCGCACCTGGGCGCGCTGGAAAGAGGGTGGCGTCGGGCGGATCGACCGCGACCTGCGCACCCGCATGGCGCACCTCATGGGCATTCACAAAGGCCTGCGTTATCTCTTCACGGAGCCGGCGCGGGGCTATGCCTGGATCCGCAAGCCCAACGCGACCTTCGCCGGCCAGTCGGCGCTCGACCTCATGCTGCGCGGCGACATCGCCGATCTCGCGGCGATGCGTGAATGGCTCGATGCGGAGCGCGGTGCATGGTGAGTGGGCTCGCGGTCCGGCGCCGCGTCCACTGGCCCCAGACTTTTCGCATCATCCGCTCCATCCATCCGCCGATCGACCTCTTCGAGGACATTGCCGATCCGCGCGATTGGGAAGCACTGGCTTCGGTCGAGGAGAAGACCAACCCGCGTATCCGCAACGAGATCGGCGATATCGGCAAGGTTTCGGCGGCAAGGCGGGTTTCGGGGCCGGGTTCCAGCTTCGTGATGGCGCCCTTCGTGCATTGCTCCACCTTGAGGCCCGGACGGTTTTCGGACGGCAGCTACGGCATCTATTATGCCGGCGACAGCGAGGATGTCGCACTCGCCGAGACCATTCATCATCATCAGAAATTCATGCGCGCCACCAGCGAAGCGCCCGGCTGGACGGCGGATTTCCGTGTGTTGATCGGCAGCGTCGACCGTGAGCTCGATGACGTGAACGCGGTGCCCGGCGTGCTCGACCCCGACGACTACGCTGCCTCGCAGGCGGAAGGGCGCGCCTTGCGGGCCGCCGGCAGCGACGGGCTGGTGTGGAACAGCGTGCGCATTGCGGGCGGAGCCTGCATCGGCATCTTCTGGCCCGATGTCATCAGCGTGCCCGTCCAGGGCCGCCACTACAGCTATCACTGGGACGGCGGGCGCGTCGATTTCGTGCGCCAGCACGATACGGGCAAAGTGCTGGAAGTTGTCTGAGGCCGGCCCGGCGCCGGACCTGGCCGTGATCTCGATAGCGGCGACTGGGACCGCAGATACGGGCATCTGCGCACGCAGCCGGAGTTTGACGGTTCGCTGAAGCTGGTGATCAGACGAGGCCGAGCAGCGCCGCGCCGGTCTCAGCCAAATGTAAACGCAAAAGCCTGCGCGCCCACATCGAGGAACTGGATCTCGAATAGTCGGCCGCCGACCGCACCGCTTTGCCGGACGAGCTGGTAGAGCCGCTGGTCTGACATGGTGCCATCGCCGTTCTCGTCTATGTAGGCGCCGTGATCTGCGCCCGGCGCCTTGCCATCGACCAGAACCTTGAAGCGCGGCGGCTTGTCGTCGGCTGAGGGACCGAGCACCAGATGCAGGTCGCGGGCGTGGAACCGGCAGGTGATTGCGCCGCCCGGCTGGTTCAGCGTGGCGTTATCCTTGCATACCGTCCAATCGCCTTTTGGACGGTATGCATTGGGCCTCAGGCGGTTGCGGATCTGAAGCTCAGCGCGAGGCCGTTCATGCAATAGCGCAGGCCGGTCGGCTTGGGGCCATCGTCGAAGACATGGCCGAGATGGCCGCCGCAGCGGCGGCAGCTGACCGCGGTGCGGTCCATGCCGAGCGACTTGTCATCATCAGTGACGATTGCATTGGTCAAGGGCTGCCAGAAGCTTGGCCAGCCGGTGCCGCTATCGAACTTTGTTTCGGAGGAGAACGCGTCCAGGCTGCAGCCCGCGCATGTGAACGTGCCTTTGCGATGCTCCTTGAGAAGCGGGCTGGAATAGGGTTGTTCGGTGCCGCTCTGCCGCAACACGACATAGCGCTTCGCGCCGAGCAGCTTTTTCCATTCGGCGTCGGTGTGCGTGACCTCGAAGGCCTTGGCGGCACGGGCGTTCGGTATGCGCCATCCCAGAACCACCGCAGCCAGTCCGGCGCCGCTGTTCATCAAAACAGATCGTCTCGTCACCATATCGTCTCTCCCCGTCGTCGTTCTTGTGGCAGTCTCCAGTGAGAGGTACGAAGCTGGACGTCGTATTGTTACGACCGCGAAGCCGTTCACATCTAATTGACCAACAGGACACCACCGGCCCATGAACGCGCATGATGGCTCATTGTCCGCACAAGGCGACACCTGGCCCGCGCGGGCATGGATCGGCAATTGGCACGTCCGCCGCAAACTGATCGACTTCAGCGGCGGCGCAAGCTGCGTCTTTTCCGGGCAGGCCACGGTGACGGAGACGGCGTTCTCGGAAAGTGGCGAGGTACGCATCGGTGGCCGGATCTTGACGGCGAGCCGCAGCTACAGGCTGGAGGTGCGGGATGGCTCGGTGCTTGTCTTTCGGGGAAGTGATGCGTTCATCAGCCTTGACGGACAGCCGTCGCAGATCGCCCGCCATCAGTGTGGCGCCGACCTATATAGCGGACGTTTCTTCTTTCGTGGCATCGACGAATGGGCCGAAGCATGGCGGGTCAAAGGCCCGCGCAAGAATTACGCGAGCCTCAGCCAGTTCCGGCGTCTTGGTGCTTAGCGGCGCGCTATGATTTCGATCCGTTGGGCAACAACGGCATGATGAAAGCATCGAGCGCCACGCGCCCGGGGCCGAACACCACCAGGGTCAGCGCCATCGACGCCCAAGGCAGGTGAAAATTCGCCCAGCCATCGGGAACTGTGAGCTGGATGATGCCGGTCATCACTATCAGGGCAAGGGCGGCGAAGCGGGTGCCGAGCCCGAGCACCAGCAGGATCGGCAGGATGATCTCGGCCAGGCCCGATGCGGTCGCAATCGCGGTCGGGAAGGGATAGGGGATTTCGCTGCCGAATATGTGCAGCTTGAACTCCTCCTCGAACAGGTAATGCGCGCCGTTCGACAGATGCAGGAAACCGTCCCACTTGGTCAGGCCGGAGTAGAAGAACGGCACGGCCAACGCGAAGCGCACGGCCAGCAGCGGCAGCGAGCGCGGAATGGAAGCGAGCAGGCTGTCGGCGCGGCCAACCAGCCCGAGCAGCGAAGTCAGCTTGCCTTGCGGCGGGTTCATGGTTTCGGTCATCATGGCAATTCTCCCCCTGTTTTCTAATCGATGGCGCGGAATGCGCCCAATGTGACGAGGCCGACGAGCGCGGCGCCGAAGTCGAAAATATTGGCCTGTGCGAGCGCTGCCTCGGCGGCCTCGCCAAGGCTTGCGCCGGCACTGACGGCTTGCAGGAACGCCACGTCCTGTGCCGGCAGGATGTGGACATCGACGATCAGCTCGGGCCGCACCACAAGCACGGCTTCCGGCCGCCAGTCGGTGACCGGCATGACATCATCCTGCTGGTGTGCGGCCCAGATCGAGCCGATGGGGTAACGCGAAGCCACAAGTGCCGCGGATGGATGCATCTGGAAACGAAGTTCGGCCAGTGTATCGGGGCCAAGGCTTGTCAGCGCCGACAGTGCCAGCGGCTCTTCATCCGCAGCATGATAGGCACGTGTCCACGCGGCCTCCAGCCTCGCCACATCGGCGAGATAGACGACGGATTTGGCCGGCTCGAAATTGGCGATGAAGTCGGGAAAGCCGTCGCCATAGTCGATGATCAGTGGCGAGACCGGCTTGTTATCCCCAGCATAGGCGCGGGCCATGCCGGTGAAGAATTCGGCGCCGACCAGTTTCTCGGTGATGGGAAAGCGCTGCGCCAGCGCCTTGGTCAGGCTGACGAAAACGTTGTTGCGGTAGACGGCGAAGCGGGCGAGGTCCGCACTGCCGCGCGCGCTGGTCACGCCTGATGGGACCGGCTGATGCGCGTCGAGCAAAGCGGCCGCGAATGCGTCCTGGCTGGCAGCGAAGGCCATGGTCATGCCGCCTTTGTCGAGAGGCTGTTGCGCCGCGCGGCCTCGGCCGCGATCACGGCATCGGCCTTGATCGCCTCGGCCTGCAGCGTGGCGAAATCGGGCACATCATTGTCCCATTCGATCAGCGTCGGCACCGGGCCGGTGCGCGACAGCGTGTGCCGGTGGAGCGCCATGACGTCGGTCTTGACCGGCGAGCCATGCGCATCGATCAGCAGCCGGTCGCCGGCGCCGTCAACGGTCTCGTCATAGCCGGCGAGATGGATCTCGCCGACGCGGCCGACCGGGAAGCGGTCGATATAGGCTTCGGCGTCGAGCCGATGGTTGACGGTGGAGACCACGACGTTGTTGACGTCGAGCAGCAGGCCGCAGCCGCTGCGCTCGGCGATGGCTTCGAGGAAATCGATCTCGTCGATGGTGCTCTCTTCGAACAGCACATAGGTGGAGGGGTTTTCCAGGAGCAGCTGCCGGCCGATCGCCTGCTGCGCCTCGTCGACATGGTCGATCACCCGCGCCAGGGTTTCGGGCGTGTAGGGCAGCGGCAAGAGATCGTTGAGAAAGCCGGTGTCGTGCGTCGACCAGGCAAGGTGTTCGGAAAAGCTCTGTGGCTGGTAGCGGTCGACAAGACCGCGAAGCCGCCTCAGATGCGCCTTGTCGAGCGGGCCGGCCGAGCCGATCGAGAGGCCGACTCCGTGCAGCGACAATGCGTAGTGCTCGGCGATGGCCTCGAGGAAGCGGTGCGGCGGGCCGCCGGCGCCCATGTAGTTCTCGGCATGGACCTCGAAGAAGCCGATGTCGGGGCGCTGTTCCAGAATGTGGGTGTAGTGCTCGGGCTTGAGGCTGAGCCCGGCGCGCGAGGGCAGGCAAGCATGGCGGTTGGCTGATGCGATCACGGCGTGTCCCTCGCGATGATTTAGGAGAGGCCGGGGAGGCCCGGTCGGTTCGGGCCTCCCCGGCAATGGCATCAGCTCTTCAGCGGCTCAAGCGAGCCATTGTGGCCGCCGGCGCTCATGCCGGTGCAGGTGCCGGTCGGCACGGCCTTCCAGGAATTGCCCTGATAGTCGATCGTCGAGGTGCCCGCGCAGGTGGTGCCGGCGCCGGCGGCGCAATCATTCTGACCCTTCAGCGCGACGCCATAGCATTTCTCGTTGCCAACCATCTTGGAGGCCGGGATGGGGCCGGCGAAAGCTGCCGAAGCGATAGCGGTGGTGAGCGAGCCGGCGAGCGCCAAAGCGAGTGCGGAACGGTTCATGAAGTCTCTCCTCTTGGATCTTCGTCGCAGGCCATTATCGGCTGCGTAATGTTCCATTCGATATTGCGGAGGCGGCTGTTACAGGCGTTGCCGAACACGGATTCGTGAAGGCGGCACCGCTAATACCGGGGCCGCCGGTGGAAGACTTTTCATGCCGCATTGCACAATTTCCCGGTCTGGGCAGAATGCCGATATGGTCCTGACTTCCCTCGCCGTCCTGGTGATCGACGAAAACCGCATCCGCGCCGCCATCATCGAGGCCGGGCTGCGCGAGGCTGGCCATGAACGCGTCACGGTGATCCACGATGTGACCGGCATCGCGCGGCGCATCGCCGAGATCGAACCCGATGTCATCGTCATCGATCTCGAAAACCCGAACCGCGACATGCTTGAAAACATGTTCCAGCTGTCCCGCGCGGTGAAGCGGCCGATCGCCATGTTCGTCGACCGCTCCGACCTGGCCTCGATCGAGGCGGCGGTCGATGCCGGCGTTTCGGCTTATGTGGTCGACGGGTTGCGGCAGGAGCGGGTCAAGCCGATCCTCGACATGGCGGTCAGCCGCTTCAACGCCTTCTCGCGCATGGCGCGTGAACTGGAGGAAGTCCGCGGCGAGCTCGAGAGCCGCAAGGTCATCGACCGCGCCAAGGGCATCTTGATGAAGTCGCGCGGCCTGACGGAAGAGGCGGCCTACACGCTGCTGCGCAAGACAGCGATGAACCAGAACCGCAAGATCGGCGACATTGCCCAGAGCCTGGTGACTGCCGCCGGGCTGCTCGGACCGGCGGAGGACGAATGAGGCACCAGATCACCGCCGGCTTCATGCCGCTTTTCGACAGTGCCGTGCTGATCGCCGCCGGCGAACTGGGTTTTGCGGCGCGCGAAGACATCGAGCTGACGCTGCATCGCGAGACGTCGTGGGCCAACATCCGCGACCGCATCGCCATCGGCCATTTCGACCTCGCGCATATGCTGGGACCGATGCCGCTTGCCTGCAATCTCGGCCTGACGCCGCTGGCTTCCGAGACGATCGTGCCGTTCTCGCTCGGGCTCGGCGGCAATTGCATCACCATTTCCAATGCCGTCTGGGCCGGCATGGCGGCGCATGGCGCCGTGTCGGATCTCGATCCGGCGCGCGCCGGCGCGGCGCTCGGGGCGCTCATCCGCGAGCGGGCCGCCGCCGGGCGTGATCCGCTGCGCTTCGCCGTCGTCCATCCGCATTCGGGGCACAATTACGAGCTGCGCTACTGGCTCGCCGCCTGCGGCATCGATCCGCAGCAGGAGATCGAGATCGTCATCGTGCCGCCGCCCTTCATGGCCGACGCGCTGGCCACCGGGCACATCGACGGCTATTGCGTCGGCGAGCCCTGGAACAGCGCCTCCGTCGCGGCGGGCACCGGCCACATCGTCACCGTCAAGGCCATGTTGTGGAGGAACAGTCCGGAGAAAGTGATCGGTGTGCGCAAGGCGTGGGCGGACCAGAACCCCGACGCACTGGCGGCGCTGCTGCGCGCGCTGCATCATTCCGCCCGCTGGTGCCAGGACCCCGCGAACCACGCGGAGCTGGCCGGGGTGATGGCGCGGCCGGGATATCTCGGCCTGCCGCCATCCGTACAGATGCCGATCCTGACCGGGCATCTCAAACTCGGCGGCGGCGCCGAGCGGACCGTCGACGACTTCTTCCTGCCATTCGACAAGGCCGCCAATTTCCCGTGGAAGAGCCATGCTCTGTGGTTCTACACGCAGATGGTGCGCTGGGGGCATGTCGTGCATTCACCTCGGAATCTCGCCATCGCCCGCGACTGCTACCGGCCCGACCTCTACCGGTCGGCGCTGAAGCCGCTTGGCGTCGCGCTGCCGGGCGCCAATGCAAAGGTCGAAGGTGCGCTGGCGGCCGCGACAGCGGTCGGCGCGACAGGGGCCGGCCTCGTGCTCGGCCCGGACGGTTTTTTCGATGGCCGCATCTTCGATCCCGACGAGATCGAGGCTTATATAGCGTCGCAAAATCCGGGATCGTCGCGGTCGATCATGGGAGACCTCTAGTTGCCGGTGGATCGCTTTTACGACGACACGTTTCTATCCGCCGTCTACGACGCCTGGCATCCGAGATCGCTGCGCGACGACTATGATTTCTATCTGCCTCGCATCCTGAAGGCCAATGCCGTGCTTGATATCGGCTGCGGCACGGGCACGCTTCTGCAGGAGGCGCGAAAGGCCGGTCATTCCGGGCGGCTCTGCGGCATCGACCCCGCGCCGGGCGTGCTTGAGCGCGCACGTGAATATCCCGGCATCGAATGGATCCTCGGCGAGCTGCAGGAACAGGGCTGGGAGCATAGGTTCGACCTGGCCGTCATGACCGGCCACGCGTTTCAGGCCATCGTCAGCGATGCCGACCTGGCGAGCTTCATGGCGTCTGTCCGCAAATCCCTGGTGCCCGGCGGGGTTTTCGCCTTTGAAACCCGCAATCCCGCCGCGCGCGCCTGGCAGCGCTGGACGCTCGAAAACACGGCAAGCGTTGTCGTGCCGGACGGGCCTGCCGTGCTGATCACAACGGAACTCGATTCCGATTTCGACGGCCAAACGGTGACATTCACGCACGGTTTCAGCGGCGATCACCCGAGCCTTCCGATGCGGAGCCGGAGCACCTTGCGGTTCCTGGACATGGACGCGCTGCGCAAGCTGCTGGAGGATGCAGGCCTGGTGATCGAACAGCAGTTCGGTGATTTCGGCGGGAGCCCGCTGACCTCAGCCAGCCCCGAGATCATAACTTTTGCAAAGCGCCTGTGACCGCGCGCGACATTGTTCAAAACTACCCATGCTAACGACACTGGTTATTCGCGCGCCATTCTTGTGCATTGCACAAAATTTGAGCTTCCAAGATGGCGTTGACCAAACTTTGATCTGGCCGCATTTGCGCCGGAGCGATGCCGGATCACGGCAGTGATTTGATTTTATTGAATTTTCTAACGCCAGCTGAAATTGGCACGGTTCCTGCTTTGAAATAGCCAGGCCCTTCTCGGGTCACGAAACAGGCGTCCAATGACGGGCGCCACAGGCAAAGCCGCCGCTCAGGTAAACACGCGATCCCGGATGTACGGACGCGTGGAGACCTGGCCGGCGGCCTTTTTGTTTTTGGCCGAACACGAAAATCGACGGCGCTGAGCTGCCCGCGCCCAACCGGAGACGACGATGACGAAACGGATCGGGACTGGATCATCTCTGAAGGATTTCACACGCCGGGATTTTCTCGCCAGCAGCGCGCTGACGGCGGCGCTGTTCGTCGCGGCGCTCATGCTGTTTCCAGCTCGTGCCACGACCGACGGCAAGAGCCCCGAGATGACGGCGCCGGCCTCGTCCTCATCGCGTGAACCGATGCAGCGCCACTGATCATCGATCAACAGACAAGCGCGGTATCCCCCACGCCGCAAACCGGAGCCTACCATGACCGCAAATCTCCCAGCAGCGCCCAGCCAGGACAGTGCCCCCCGGCAGGCGCTCGTGATGTCCACCATCGCCTTCACCGTCTGCTTCGCCGTGTGGACAATCTTTTCCATCATCGGCATCCGCATAAAGCAGGAACTCGGGCTGAACGAGACGGAATTCGGCCTGCTCGTTGGCACGCCAATTCTCACTGGCTCGCTCGTCCGCATGGTGCTCGGCATCTGGACCGACCGCTTTGGCGGACGGCTGGTCTACGTCGCGACCATGCTTGCGGCGGCGGTCGCGACCTTCCTGCTTTCTTTTGCGCATACCTATGAGCAGATGCTGATCGCCGCGCTTGGCGTCGGGCTCGCGGGCGGTTCCTTCGCCGTCGGCGTCGCCTATGTCTCGCGCTTCTTCCCCGCCGGCAGGCAAGGAACGGCTCTGGGCATCTTCGGGGTCGGCAATGTCGGCGCGGCGGTCACCAAGTTCCTGGCGCCGTTCGTACTGCTTGCCTGGGGCTGGCAGTCGGTCGCGCTGATCTGGGCGGCGGCACTCGTCGTCATGGCCGCCATTTTCTGGTTCACGACCGGCGACGATCCGGTTATCCGCGAGCGGCGCGCCGGCAAGCTGGCGCCAACGAGAAGCTTCTGGCAGGAATTCGCACCGCTGAAGAACCTGCGGGTCTGGCGCTTCGCCTTCTACTATTTCTTCGCCTTTGGTGCCTTCGTTGCTCTGTCGCTGTGGCTGCCGCGCTACCTGATCGGGGTCTATGGCTTCGGGATCGCGACCGCAGGCATGATCGGCGCGGCCTACTCGGTCCCGGCAAGTGTCTTCCGCGCTTATGGCGGCGTGCTTTCCGACCGCATTGGCGCGCGCACCGTCCTCTATTGGACCTTCGCGGTGTCAGCTGTCGCGACGTTGATCCTGTCGCTGCCGCCCACTGACTATGTCGTGCACGGCATCAGCGGGCCGATCGCTTTCCACTTCGCCATCGGGCCGGTTGCCTTCATCGCCGTGGCCTGCGTGCTCGGCTTCTTCATGAGCCTCGGCAAAGCCGCCGTCTACAAGCACATTCCCGCCTACTATCCAGGCAGCGTGGGTGCCGTCGGTGGTGTTGTCGGCATGATCGGCGGGCTCGGCGGCTTCATCCTGCCGATTGCCTTCGGCGCGCTCAACGACCTCACGGGCATGTGGTCGAGCTGCTTCATGCTGCTGTTTGTGATCGTCGCCACATGCTTTGCCTGGATGCACTTCACCGTCCGGCGGATGGAGCGGGCGGCCACCGAAACCTCAGCCCTTTCCTACGCTGCAGAGTAAGACGGAGCGGATCAGGAATATGACCGAAAAGCTCGTCATCATCGGCAACGGCATGGCGCCCGGGCGCATGCTGGAGCATCTCCTGGAAAAGGCGCCCGGCCGCTACCAAGTCACCATCTTCAACGCCGAACCCAGGGTGAATTACGACCGCATCATGCTGTCGCCGGTGCTCTCTGGCGAGAAGGCCTATGAGGAAATCATCATCCACGGCGATGGCTGGTACATCAAGCACGGCATCACCCTCTACAAGGGCCACAAGATCATCGCCATCGATCGGGCTGCGAAGACCGTCACCTCCAACCGCGGTGTCACCGAGGCCTATGACAAGCTGGTCATCGCCACCGGTTCGGTGCCGTTCATCATCCCCGTGCCCGGCCACAACCTGCCGGGCGTTCTGACCTATCGCGATCTCGACGATGTCCAGGCGATGATGCTCGCCGCCCAGTCGCGGGCCAAGGCGGTGGTGATCGGCGGCGGCCTGCTCGGGCTCGAGGCGGCCGCAGGCCTCAACGCACAAGGCATGGACGTGACCGTGCTGCATGTCATGCCGACGCTGATGGAGCGTCAGCTCGATCCGGCCGCCGGTTATCTGTTGCAGCGCGCGGTGGAAGAGCGCGGCATCAAGGTCATCACCAAGGCCAATACCCAGGCGATCACGGGCAATGGCAAGGTCGAGCGGGTGGAACTCGCCGATGGCACCGTGATCCCCGCGACGCTGGTGGTAATGGCGGTGGGCATCCGGCCGAACGCGACGATCGCCAAGGAGGCCGGCCTTGCCGTCAATCGCGGAATCGTCGTCGACGCCGGCATGCGCAGCAACGATCCCGACATCTACGCGCTCGGCGAATGCGCCGAGGTCAACGGCCAGGTCTACGGCCTTGTCGCGCCGCTCTACGAGATGGCGCGCGTCGCCGCGAGCCAGCTTGCCGGCGACGGGGCGGCGGCCTTCGTCCATTCGGACACGCCGACCAAACTGAAAGTCACCGGCATCGAGCTGTTTTCGCTCGGCGACTTCGCCGATGGCGACGACCGCCAGGAGATCGTGCTGCGCGATGCCTCGGCCGGCGTCTACAAGCGCCTCGTGCTCAAGGACGATCGCATCATCGGCACCGTGCTCTATGGCGAGACAGCCGACGGCGCTTGGTTCAACGATCTCAAGAAGAAGCAGACCGACATTTCGGAGATGCGCGATACCTTGATCTTCGGCCAGTCCTACCAGGGGGGTGCCCCACTGGACCCTATGGCGGCCGTTGCAGCCTTGCCGGATGATGCGGAAATCTGCGGCTGCAACGGCGTTTGTAAGGGAAAGATCACCAGTGCGATCACGGCCAAGGGCCTGACCTCGCTCGACGATGTACGCGCCCACACCAAGGCGTCGGCGTCCTGCGGCTCCTGCACCGGGCTGGTCGAGAAGCTGATGGTGCTGACCATCGGCGACAAGTACAACCCGGCGGCGGTGCAGCCGATGTGCGGCTGCACGACGCTTGGCCATGACGAGGTGCGCCGGCTGATCAAGGCCAAGCACCTGAAGACCATTCCAGCCGTCATGCAGGAGTTGGAATGGCAGACCTCCTGCGGCTGCGCCAAATGCCGGCCGGCGCTCAACTACTATCTCGTCTGCGACTGGCCGGACGGCTATGCCGACGACTATCAGTCGCGCTTCATCAACGAGCGTGTTCACGCCAACATCCAGAAGGACGGCACCTATTCGGTGGTGCCGCGCATGTGGGGCGGGGTCACCAATGCCGCCGAATTGCGCGCCATCGCCGACGTCGTCGACAAGTTCGAGATCCCGATGGTCAAGGTCACCGGCGGCCAGCGCATCGATATTCTGGGCATCCGCAAGGAGGACCTGCCGGCGGTGTGGGCCGATCTCGGCCAGGCCGGGTTCGTCTCCGGCCATGCCTATGCCAAGGGATTGCGCACGGTGAAGACCTGCGTCGGCTCCGACTGGTGCCGCTTCGGCACGCAGGACTCGACCGGTCTCGGCATCCGGATCGAGAAATTCATGTGGGGCTCGTGGACGCCGGCCAAGCTGAAGATGGCGGTGTCTGGCTGTCCGCGCAATTGCGCCGAGGCGACCTGCAAGGATGTCGGCGTCATCTGCGTCGACAGTGGCTACGAAATCCATTTCGCCGGTGCCGCCGGCCTCGACATCAAGGGCACCGAAGTGCTCGGCATGGTCAAGACCGAGGACGAGGCGCTGCAGCATATCGTGGCGCTGACGCAGATGTACCGCGAGCAGGGCCGCTATCTCGAGCGCATCTACAAATGGGCCAAGCGCATCGGCATAGCCGAGATCAAGCGCCAGATCATGGACGATGGCGAGAAGCGCCAAGCCTATTACGAGCGCTTCGTCTTCAGCCAGAAATTTGCCCAGGTCGACCCATGGTCGGAACGCGTTTCGGGCAAGGACAAGCACGAATTCCGGCCAATGGCATCGGTCGGCTTCGCGCAGGCGGCGGAGTGATGGAGATGGCGCGCATGAACTGGGTTGCCATCGGCTCGATCTCCGACATTCCGCGCCGTGGCGCGCGTTGCGTCAACACGCCGGATGGCAAGATCGCTGTGTTCCGCACGGCGGAGGACCAGGTCTTCGCTATCGACGACCGTTGCCCGCACAAGGGCGGGCCGCTCAGCCAGGGCATCGTGCATGGCGCGGCGGTGACCTGTCCCTTGCACAATTGGGTGATCTCGCTGGAGACCGGCAAGGCGCTGGGCGCCGACGAGGGGGCGGTGCGCACCATTCCGGTCCGGGTCGAGGGCGAGCACCTGTTCATCGCGCTGGAAGCGATGGCCAGCCGCGCGGCCTGAAATGGAGATCGACGCAGCACGCGAGGTGAGGACCACTTGCCCCTATTGCGGGGTGGGTTGCGGCGTGCTGGCCAAGGTCGCCGCGGACGGTGAGGTCAGCGTCCGCGGCGACCCCGACCATCCTGCGAATTTCGGCCGGCTGTGTTCGAAAGGCTCGGCGCTGGCCGAGACCATCGGCCTCGACGGCAGGCTGCTCTATCCCGAAATCCACGGTCGCCGTGCCGGCTGGGATGAAGCGCTCAGCCTTGTCGCCTCGACATTCTCGCGAACCATCGCCGAACACGGGCCAGACGCCGTTGCCTTCTACGTCTCAGGCCAGTTGCTGACCGAGGATTACTATCTCGCCAACAAGCTGATGAAAGGATTTGTCGGCTCGGCCAACATCGACACCAACTCGCGGCTGTGCATGTCCTCGTCGGTTGCCGGCCATCGCCGCGCCTTCGGCGCCGACACGGTGCCGGGAACCTATGAGGACCTAGAGCTTGCCGACCTGATCGTGCTGGTCGGCTCCAATCTCGCCTGGTGCCATCCGGTGCTCTACCAGCGGATCGCCGCCGCGCGCGAAAAGCGGCCGGACATGAAGATTGTGCTGATCGATCCGCGCCGCACCATGACCGCTGACATCGCCGACATGCATCTGGCGATCGCGCCGGATGGCGACGTCGCGCTGTTCACCGGCCTCCTTGCCTGGCTCGCCCGGCACGAAGCGCTGGACCGCGCCTATATCGCTGCGCACACGAGCGGCTTTGATGAAGCGCTGGCCGCTGCTAGAGAATTCGACCTTGCCGGGATTGCCTCCGCCACCGGCCTTGCCGAGGACGAGCTCGCCCGTTTCTACAATCTGTTTGCGCGGACACAGAAGACCGTAACCATCTACAGCCAGGGTGTGAACCAGTCGTCCAGCGGCACGGACAAGGTCAATGCCATCATCAACTGCCATCTCGCCACCGGCCGCATTGGCACGCCGGGGGCAGGGCCGTTTTCGGTGACCGGCCAGCCCAATGCGATGGGCGGGCGGGAGGTCGGCGGCATGGCCAACATGCTGGCCGCGCATATGGAGATCGAAAACCCCCGGGATCGCGAGCGGGTACAGCGCTTCTGGAAGGCGCCCGCCATCGCGCAAAGACCCGGCCTGAAGGCCGTCGACATGTTCAAGGCGGTGGCCGACGGGCGTGTCAAGGCGCTGTGGATCATGGCGACCAACCCGGTCGATTCGATGCCGGATGCCGATGCCGTCAAGGCGGCGATCAAAGCCTGCCCCTTCGTCGTGGTGTCGGACATCCTCGCGGCGACCGACACGGTCCGGCACGGCCATGTCCGGCTGCCCGCCGCCGGCTGGGGCGAGAAGGACGGAACCGTCACCAATTCGGAGCGCCGCATCTCGCGCCAGCGCGCCTTCCTGGCGGCGCCGGGCGAGGCGAGGGCGGATTGGTGGATCATCGGTGAAGTCGGCAAGCGGATGGGTTTTGCCGAGGGTTTTCTCCACGCGAGACCGTCGGAGATCTTTGCCGAACATGCCGCCCTGTCGGGTTTCGAGAACGAGGGCGCGCGGGATTTCGATATTGGCGCTTATGCTGGCGTTGATGCCGCGTCTTATGAAAACTTGGCGCCATTCCAATGGCCCGCGCCGAGTCCAGATGGCCTTGCTTCGGCCGGACCTCAACCCACCCGTTTCTTCGCCAACGGTGGCTTCTACACGCCCGACCGCAAGGCGCGTTTCGTCGCCATCCGCTCGACCCCGGACATCCGCACCAGCCCGGCCTATCCGCTGATCCTCAACAGCGGCCGGGTCCGCGATCACTGGCACACGATGACGCGCACCGGCAAAAGCCCGCGATTGTCCCAGCACATGGCCGAGCCCTTTGTCGAAATTCACCCAGTGGATGCGGCGCGCCATGAGATAGGCGACGCCGATATCGCGCGTGTCTCGACCCCGCGCGGCGAGGTGCTGCTGCGTGCGCTGGTGACCGCGCGGCAGCGCCAGGGCAGTCTGTTCGCGCCGATGCACTGGACCGATCAGTTCGCCGCCAAGGGCCGGCTCGACGTGCTCACCGCGCCGCTCACCGACCCGATCTCGGGCCAGCCGGCGCTGAAGCATGTCGCCGCTGAAATCGCGAAGTTTCCGGCCCAGGCTTTCGGCTTCGCCGTGACGCGGCTGCGGCCGGAGCCGGTGGAAGCGGCCTATTGGGCGGTGGCCAAATGCCGGGGCGGCTGGCGGGTCGAACTGGCCTTTGCCGATGATGACATCGACTGGACCGGCTTTTCCACCAGACTCTTCGGTACGCCGCCGGGCGCTGAAATGCTGGCCTATCACGACCGCGATGCCGGCCAGCACCGGATCGCGGCCTTCGACGGCAACATGTTGTCGGGCGCCTTGTTCGTCGCGCCGTCACCGGTCGCGGTGTCGCGCGGCTGGGCGGTGGAGCAGCTCGATGAGATCCACGACGGCCAGCGCGAGCGCTTCAGGATCGTCGCCGGACGCGCCCGGGCCGAGCGGCCCGACGCCGGCGCCACCGTCTGCTCCTGCTTCAGTGTCGGCGCCAAGCAGATCGCGGCGGCGGTGGCTGGTGGCTGCACCAGCGTCGAGGCCATCGGCGGCGCGCTGAAGGCCGGCACCAATTGCGGCTCCTGCCGCGCCGAGATCCGCGCGATCATCCAGGCCAGCCGCGTTCAAGCGGCGGAGTGAGCCCTGCTCATTTTTAATGGCGGGCAAAAGCCGATGCGCTATTTTTCGATGGATATAGCGGATATGACGCGCGACGGGCGGCCTGATCGAGATTCGTTTGGAGCGCCGTGTTGACCAGCCCGCGCGGGAAGACCCGGCGAGCATGAGAGGCGGACAGATGGCTGCAACGAAGAAGGCCGTGCTGATGATCTATGCCGCCGGCAGCCTGCGCCATGTGCTGCCGTCGCTGGTCTCGGCTTTTTCGGCGCTGACGGGCGCGACCGCCGAGACACGGCATGGTCCCGCCGGCTTGCTGCGCGAGCGCATCGAGGCCGGCGAGCGCCCCGACATTTTCCTCTCGGCCAATCTCGCGCATCCGGCCCGGCTTGCCGAACTCGGCCTCACCTTGCCGCCGGTGGTCTTTGCCCGCAACACCATGGCTACCGTCGTGCGCAGCGATGCCGGCTTCACCACGGCGAATTTCGTCGAAAAACTGCTCGACCCGGCCATCGGCATCGCCACCTCGACGCCGCTGAAAGACCCTTCCGGTGACTACGCCTGGGCGATCTTCCGCCGTATCGAGGCGCTGAGGCCGGGAAGTTTCGCGGTGCTCGACGCCAAGGCGCAGAAGCTGGTCGGCGGCTCCGAGACGGCAAACATTCCGGGGCGCTATGACCCGATCGCCGACGCGCTGGCGGCCGGCACGGCGCATGTGTTCCTGGGCTATCGCACCGGCCTCAAGGGGTTGGCCGAGGAGACCCCGGGCGTTGAGATCCTGGCCATTCCCGCCAAGGTGAATGTCGTGCCGGAATATGGCCTGGCAACCTTGAAGGGTTGTTCGTCAGCAGGAATGGCTTTCGCGCTGTTCGTGCTTTCGGCGGCTGGACAGCGGTTGCTGCGGGAATTCGGATTCTTGCCGGTGGCGCTGCCGCAGGAATAGCTGCCGATCTCCCCCGCTTGAGGGGGAGATGTCGCCGAAGGCGACAGAGGGGGTTGCCTCGCGTGGAGTGCCAGCCGGTTCCCTTCATCACAGACAGAAAGCGTCGCGTCAGGACGTTCCGACCCCCTCTGGCCTGCCGGCCATCTCCCCCTCAAGGGGGGAGATACGCGGTTGCCCTGTTTTGCCTGACGCTATATGCATGAAAATATATCGATTGATCGAGAGGTTGCCAATGACTCTGCGCTGCGGCTTTGTGCTGTCCCTGATGTTTGCCTTGACATGGCCGTTGATGGCCCCGGCCAGCGCCCGCACCATTACCGACCAGCTCAACCGCACGGTGACCGTGCCTGATCATGTCGAGCGCATCGTCGTGCTGCAGCACCAGACGCTCGACATCCTGGTGGAGCTCGGCGCCGCCGACAAGATCGTCGGCGTGCTGCGGACCTGGCAGAAGCTCATTCCTGGCCTCGACAAATACGCGCCGGCACTGACAGGCCTGCCGATGCCCGGCGACCTGTCGACCGTCAATGTCGAGGAAGTCCTGAAGCTGAAGCCGGATGTCGTGTTCGTCACCAATTACGCGCCGCCGGCGATGATCGAGCAGATGTCGCAGGCGGGTCTGACGGTGGTGGCGATCTCGCTGTCGAAGGGCGAGGGCGTCGAGGCGCCAAAACTCAACCCGACCTTCGCCGATGACGATGCCGCCTATGGCGAAGGGCTGAAGATCGGCGTCCAGCTGATCGGCGACATCGTGGGCAAGCGCGAGCGCGCCGACGCGATCATCGACTATGCCTTCGCGCAGCGCAAACAGGTGGAGGAGCGCGTCGCGTCCATTCCCGATGCGGAGCGCGTGCGGCTCTATATGGCCAACCCCGACATGAATACGTACGGCTCCGGCAAATATACCGGCGTCATCATGAAGCGCTCCGGCGGCATCAATGTCGCAGCCGGCGTGCGCGGCGCCACGAAAGTGTCGATGGAGGATGTGCTCGCATGGAACCCGCAAGTGATCTTCGTGCAGGACCGCTACGCGCCGGTGGCTGACGAAATCCTCAAAGGGGCCGCCTGGCAGCATGTCGACGCGGTGGAGAATAAGCGCCTCTACATCACGCCGGAATATGTAAAGCCCTGGGGCTACCCGCTGCCAGAGGCGCTGGCGCTGGGCGAGCTGTGGATGGCCAAGAAACTCTACCCCGAGCGCTTCGCCGACATCGACATGCAGAAGCAGGCGGATGCGTATTATCAGCAATTCTATGGGCAGGCTTATACGGGACCGAATTGAGGCTCTGGCGTGCGCGGAGGTTGTGGGATGATGGCGCTATGCTCCAACCAACTTCGCGCTGCCCCTCATCCGCCTGCCGGCACCTTCTCCCCGTATAGGGACGGGGAGAAGGGAAGCAGCCGCTGTCTCGATGCTCTTCCTGCGACGCCGCCAATTGTCGAGACCATTGATGAGAGCGTCTTTCTCCCCGTCGCTATACGGGGAGAAATGCCCGGCAGGGCAATGAGGGGCGGCGCAAACGTCTCGCGACGTGTACGCTCAGTCATCCACGAGAGGCACTAGGCCATGCCCTCGACCGCACCCCGCAAACCAGCCCTCGCAACCCTGCTGCTCATCGTCCTGCCCGTGATCCTCTTCCTGCTGTCGTTCCTGCTTGGCCGCTATCCCGTCGCGCCGCTTACCGTCATCAAGGTGATCGCGGCGCGGTTCCTGCCGATCACGCCGGACTGGCCGCCGGTGGTCAGCTCGGTGGTTCTTGATGTCAGGCTGCCGCGCGTCATTGCCGCGATGGTGGTCGGCGGCGGCCTGGCGATCGCCGGTGCTTCCTACCAGGGCGTGTTCCGCAACCCGCTGGTCTCGCCGTTCACGCTCGGCGTCTCCGCCGGCGCCGGCTTCGGCGCGGCGGTGGCGATCCTGCTGTTTGGCGAACGTTATGCGACGCAGGCCTGCGCCTTCGTGTTCGGCCTGCTGGCGGTGGCGCTGTGCTTCACCATGAACCGCTTTTTCCGGTTGAACTCGACCATCGCGCTGGTGCTGGGCGGCGTCATTGTCGGCTCGCTGTTCACGGCGCTGCTGTCGCTGCTGAAATATGTCGCCGACCCCAATTCCAAATTGCCGGTCATCGAATTCTGGCTGCTCGGCTCGCTGTCGTCGGTGTCGACAGCCGACCTGGTGCCGGTGCTGGTGGTCACCATTCCCTCGGCCATCCTGCTGCTCGCCTTGCGCTGGCGGCTGAACGTGCTGGCGATGGGCGACGAGCAGGCCCGCATCATGGGCGTCGAAGTCGGCCGGCTGAGGCTGGTATTAATCCTGCTGTCGACGCTGATCGCGGCCTCCGCCGTTTCGATCAGCGGCATCATCGGCTGGGTCGGGCTGGTCATCCCGCATTTCGCCCGCATCATCGTCGGGCCGGATTTCCGCCGCCTGTTGCCGGCAACCCTGTCGCTCGGCGCCTGCTACCTGTTGATCATCGACGACCTTGCCCGCACCGTGACCTCGGCCGAGGTGCCGCTCGGCATCCTCACCGCGCTGATCGGCGCGCCGGTGTTCATGCTGCTGCTTGGGCGCGGCAAGCTGGGCTGGGCGTGATGGGTGCGGCATGATGGGGGCGGCATGATCCTGGCCGCGCAAAAGCTCGGCTTTGCCTATCCGGGCCGGCCGAAGCCAATCTTCGAGAATATCAGCCTCGATATTTCGGCGGGCGAGGTGCTGTGCGTGCTGGGGCCGAATGGCGTCGGCAAGTCGACGCTGCTGCGCTGTCTCGCCGGCCTATCGCCGGCAACCGCCGGCAGCGTGGCGCTCGGCGGCCAGCCAATCTCGGCGCTGCCGCGCGCGGCGATCGCACGGCTGCTCGCGCTGGTGCCGCAGAGCTATGAGACGGTGTTTGCGTTTTCGGTGCGCACCGTGGTCGAGATGGGCCGGGCGCCGCATCTCGGCCTCTTCGACACGCCGGGCGACGAGGCCGTGGCGCTGACCTTGGAGGCGCTGACGACGCTAGGGATAGCCCATCTCGCCGACGCCGCCTATAGCGAGATCAGCGGCGGTGAGCGGCAGCTGGTGCAGATCGCCCGCGTGCTGGTGCAGGCGCCCAAGCTGATGATCCTCGACGAGCCGACCGCGCATCTCGATTTCGCCAACCAGGCGCGTTTCCTGGCGCTGACCCGGCGGCTGGCCAAAGGCGGCCTTGCCGTGATTTTCACCACGCACGCACCCGACCATGCCTACAGGCTGGCTGACCGCACGCTGCTGCTGTCGCCCAACCATCCCCCGGAACTTGGAACGACCTCCGATATCCTGACCGAGCAGACACTGTCGCGCACCTACGGCGTGCCGATCCGCCTGATCCGCTCGGGCAACCACATCGGCTGCGTGGCCGAGGTGGATGCGGAGTAGGCTTTCTACTGGTTGGTGAACCCGGTCGCCGTCAGCCGCTTGGTCATCCTCGGGTCAAGTCCCAGGATGACGAATGGGGGCGGTCTTCGGCTGCTGGCGTCATCACGCCGGCTTCGTCTTGGCGTGCCGGCGCTGGCAATCAGTGCCTTAGAATCTTGCTCAGGAAGGCGCGGCTGCGGTCGGTTTTGGGGTGCGAGAAGAATTCGTCGGGGGTGCCGCTTTCGACGATGGCGCCGGCATCCATGAACACGACACGCTGGGCGACCTTGCGGGCAAAGCCCATTTCGTGGGTCACCACCATCATGGTCATGCCTTCCTCTGCGACCGCCACCATGACGTCGAGCACTTCGGAAATCATCTCGGGGTCAAGCGCCGAGGTCGGCTCGTCGAACAGCATGATCTTGGGCCGCATGCCGAGGCAGCGGGCAATCGCCACGCGCTGCTGCTGGCCGCCGGAGAGCTGCGAGGGATAGGCATCGACCTTGTCGGCCAGGCCGACCTTGGCCAGCAGTTCGCGGCCGGCCTTCTCAGCCTCGGCACGCGGGATCTTGCGGACATGGATGGGGGCCAGCGTGACGTTCTCGAGCGCGGTCTTGTGCGGGTAGAGGTTGAACGACTGGAAGACAAAGCCGATCTCGGTGCGCAGCCGCGTCATGTTGGTGGCGGGGTCGCCGAGGCGCTGGCCGTCGACGACGAGGTCGCCGTCCTTGATCGTTTCCAGCCCATTGATGCAGCGGATCAGCGTGCTCTTGCCCGAGCCGCTGGGGCCGCAGACGACCACCACTTCGCGCGGCTGGACGCTGAGCGTGATGTCCTTCAGCACATTCAGCGAGCCGAACCATTTGTTGACGCCGCGAAAGTCGATCATGCCCGTCTTGGTCATATCGGGCGTCTTGGTCATGTTAGGTGCCTTGGTCACATCAGGAGCTTTGGTCATGCCTGGGCCCTTGGGATTGGATGTCACAGTTGCACCTCGCCATGGGCTGCGTTCATGCGCCGCTCGAGCCGGCGGGCAAGCATGATCAGGGGATAGCAGACGATGAAATAACCGACGCCGACCAGGAAGAAGACCAGGAGCCCGTTGGGCACGCGCTGCACCACCAGCCAGCCGACGCGGGTGAGGTCAGTGAGCCCGATGGCCGAGACGACGGAGGAATCCTTGATCAGCAGCACATATTGCCCGACCAGCGGCGGCAGCACCACGCGCATCGCCTGCGGCAGCACCACCTGGCGCATGCGCTGCCATTGCGACAGGCCTGAGGCAAGAGCCGCCTCGACCTGGCCCCTTGGCACCGAGCCGATGCCGGCGACGACGATCTCGCAGATGAAACAGGCGGCGAGATTGGTCAGCGCGATGATGCCGGCGGTGAAGGCATCGAGCTCGACGCCGAATTCGGGCAGGATGAAGAAGATCAGGAAGATCTGCACCAGGAACGGGGTGCCGCGGATCAGGTCGACCCAGGCGCCGATGACCATGCCGATCAGCCGGTTGCCGGACGATCTCAGGATGCCGAGGCCGAAGCCGAGCAACGTGCCGAGCACCAGGCTGATCAGCGACAGCATCACGGTCATGCCAAGACCGCGCAAGGCGAGGGGATAACTGCCGGCGAGGCTGAGGAACTGTTGCCAGATCATGTCCGTGCCCCCGCTGTGCCGAGCCAGCGGCTGGACAGAACGGCCAACCCCTTGAGGCAATAGTAGAGCAGCAGGTAGAAGGCGGCGATGGTGAGAAAACCTTCCGCCGGCATGAAGCGGTCGGAGGCGAGCAACTGGCCGGCGCGCGTGAGTTCGGCGACCGAAATCAGCGACAGGAGCGCTGAATCCTTGACCAGCACGATCGCTTGTCCGAGCAGCGGCGGGATCGTCACCCTGAATGCCTGCGGCAGGATGATGAGGCGCATGCGCTGCGGGTAGGTCATACCAGATGCGATACCGGCCTCGACCTGCCCACGCGAGATCGACAGGATGCCGGCGCGGATGATCTCGGCGATATAGGCGCCGCTGTTCAACGACAGCGCCAGGATGCCGACGACGAGCTCGGGCAGGACGAAGCCGAGCCGGGGCAGGCCGAAATAGAGGAAGTAGAGCTGCGCCAGCAAGGGCGTGGCGCGCACGGCGTCGATATAAGCCTTGGCCGGGGCGCGAAACAGCCAGCCGCGCTGCAGGTTCATGGCGCAGAGCACGATGCCAACGACGAGCGCGCCGACAAAGGACAGCGCCGACAGCCAGACGGTCGTGATCAGGCCTTGCCCGAACAGCGGCAGGTATTCGACGATGGTGCGGAAACTGAAATTTTCGAGCATCGTTGGGTGAATTCCCCAGAGCGAAGTCTGTCCGTGACGAATGAGTGTTGGGCGGAACCGCGCCGATCCAGTCTGGCGCGGTTCCGTCCGAACGAAGCGATGCTTAGTGGTCTTTCTTCCAGGCGTCGGAATTCACCCAGTAGTCGAGGTTCTTCTGCAGGCGGCCGTCGATGCTGACCTGGTTGAGGAACAGGTTCATCCAGACCAGCAGGTCCGGCTCGTCATAGCGGGTGGCGAAGGCAAGCGGCTCCTTCGACAAGAGGTCCGGCATGATGGTGAAGGTGCCGGCCGGATAGGCGGTCGACTGACCCTTGACCGCCGAGACGTCGTTGACGCCGCAATCGGCCTGGCCGTTGTTGACGGCGTCAAGCAGAAGCGGGCCGCCGCCCTTGTAGCTCTTGATGTCGGCATCGGGGAAGGCGGCCTTGGCTTCCTTCTCGCCGGTGGCGCCGAGCAGAACCGCGATCTTGGTGCCCTTGGCCTTGCAGTCCTCGGTGGTCTTGAACTTGCTGTCGGCCTTGGTGAAGACGGTGCTGCCCGTGTACATGTATGGCGTGGTGAAGGCGACCTTCATGCCGCGTGCCAGCGTCGGCGTCATGTCGGCGACCAGCAGATCGGCCTTGCCCGAGAGCAGCGCCGGGATCAGGCCATCCCAGTCGAAGTCGAGGAAGGTGATCTTGACGCCCATTTCCTTGGCCATCAGCTCGGCCAGTTCAACCGAACTGCCGGTGCGCTCGCCATTGGCGCCGACCAGCGAGAAGGGGGGCCCTTGCGTCTGCACGGCGACGCGCAGTTCGCCGCGCTTGGTGATCTCGTCCAGCGTGCCGGCGCTGGCCGCTGCCGTGAGGCCGGCCAGCGCAAGGCCGGCGATGAAAAGCTTGGCAATCTTCATAGGCTTCATTGGGTATTCCTCCATTTGTCGTCTTGTTGTTCCCACCCTTGATGGGTGTTTTTTGAGCGGCGGCGCCGTTGCCGGCGGCGGCCACCGTTCGAAAACTTCTTGAGCATGATCCCGAAAGCCGGTCCCGGTTTCGGGAGGGATCACACTCGAACCCTAGTTCCACTCCACCGTTTCGGTGACCTTGATGCCGCGCCCGGCGAGCTCCTCGAGGAAGCTGGTATCGGGCACATGCTGCAGCGGGTTAAGCAGACCGGGCGTGGTGATTTCGCCGCGCGCCAGCATCTGCGCCACGATGCTGGCGGGATAGCCGACGCCGAGGCTCATGCCGAACAGGCCGGAGGCGAGATCGCGCTCGATGATCAGGTCCGAGGTCACCGTCTTGCGGCGGCCGCCTTCGAGGCCGGAAAAGACATTGCGCATCACGCACAGGTCTTTCTCGGCGGGGCCGTATTGCAGCTGCGGTCCAAGCAGCCGCCCGAGAAATTCACGTGGGCTGGCGCCCGTGCCGGCAACCTTGTCCTCCGACAGGAAGCCGAGCTCCTTCAGCGGCGCCCAGAAGGCCGACCAGCCAGGCCAGCGCAGCGTGTAGCGGCCGGAGCGGCGCAGCCCCTTCGCGGCGTCAAGCATCTCGACATAATGCAGCGCATCGCCGTTGGGGAAGGCTTCCAGCTTTCCCAGGCCGGCGACTTCGATTTCATGGATGAACGGATTGTCGTGCTGCTCGCCGGCCGGCACCGCGACGCGTTCGCCGTCCTCGATCATCACGCTGTCGCGGTTCTGGCTGGATAGGACCATGTCGAAATTCCAGCTCACCTTGTAGCAAAGCGGCTTTGCCATCGCCTTCGGCTCGGGGATGCCGCCGCAATAGGAATCGATCGAGACGATGCTGTCGAACTGCCTTGCGGCGCGTGCGTAGAGCACAAGGTCGATGCCGGGATCGAGCCCGCACTCGGTCATGATCGGGACGCCGGCCTCAACGGCCGCCGGGCCAAGGTCGGTGATCGATTTGACATAGTTGGTGGTGACCAGCGGCGTGCGCGTGTCGATCGCGGCCTGCACCGCCTGGCGCATCAAAGGCTGCGGCAACAGGTCGATGACGGCGTCAACGTCGGCCATCACGTTGGCCAGGGCAGGGCCGACCGCGCCGTCAGGCACAACAAAGCGCACGCGGCTGAGATCGGTCAGGCCGGCGAGCCGCGCCGCACCATCGGTCGCCGTGTCGACGCAGACCACTTGCTCGACGCCGTCGCTGGCGACGAGGTCGGCGATCGCCGCCCTTCCTTGCAGGCCGAGGCCGCCGAGAACCGCGATCTTCATGCCGGCTCCTTGCGGTCGTCCGACCAGCAGCCTTCGGGCAGGCTGACCCATTTGTTGCACGAGGCCATGACGACGAAAGTCTCGCTGCGCACCACTTCGCCCGGCTCGCCGGCGCCGGGGATCAGCTCGCTGGTGACGCGGTAGAGATCGGCGACGTCACCGGCCACCGTCACATCGACGATGATGTCGAAACGCCCGGTGACGACGGAGGCGGAGTTGACAAAAGGCAGTTCGGAAATGCGCTGCGCCAGTTCGCGGGCCCGGCCTCGCCCCTGTGCATTGATGCCGACAATGGCCGAGATCAGTTCCGGGCGCTCGGTCAGGTTCAGGAGCCCGACGACCTTGAGCAGGTTGCGGTCGAGCAGGTTGCGCAGCCGCGTGCGCACCGTCGGCACCGAGATCGCCAATGTTTCGGCGAGCTTGTTGATGCCCGGCTGCGCGTCCTGCGACAGCTGTTTCACCAGCCGCCGATCGGTCAGATCGAGATGTTCCCGCAAAGTGCCAGTCTTTCACAAATGGAAAAATTTCAGGCAGTTATTTTGCCAATATGAAAACATGCTATGTCACCGATTTTTGAAATGCAAGGCCTTATAGGTTCAGCTAGGGCGTGTGGACCGCCATGTATCCACAGGCGATCAGTCGGGCGCTTGCCTGATCGCTACGTCTGATTGTCGTCGCCATCTATTTGCAGTTTCGCGCCGGAACCGTGCCTTTTGGCGTCATCGCGGCCCTATATTCAATGGCCATTCCAGTGTTTTCGCGGCTCACCTGGTCTGTTACGGTCGTGACATGATCATGGCGCATGTGGTCGCGGCAGGCTCGCGGCATCAGTACGTACCCAGCCTACACATGGCAGGCCGGTGATGGATCGCGTGCCCGTTGAACACACCGGAATGTTGGCAACGGAAAGAGCGCGGCGATGATCTCATGGGCAACGGCGGCGCCGGCCGTCACGGCGGCTTTCCTGGCCTCCCTGGTCGAAGTGGTCGAGGCGTTCACCATCGTGCTGGCCGTCGCGACCGTGCGCGGCTGGCGCCCGGCCCTGACGGGGACCGGAGCGGGGCTGGCCCTGCTGGTGGTTCTGGTGCTGGCGCTCGGTCCGCTCCTCGACCAGGTGCCGCTGCACGCGCTGCAGCTGGTCATCGGCGTGCTGCTGCTGCTGTTTGGCCTGCGCTGGCTGCGCAAGGCGATCCTGCGGTCGGCGGGCGTGTTGGCGCTTCATGACGAAGCCAAGGCCTTCGCTGCCGAGGAGAAGAGCCTGCAGGAGGCGGAGCGGCGCCAGGATGCGCACCTTGACTGGATCGCGGGCATCACCGCGTTCAAGGCCGTGGTGCTGGAAGGGCTGGAAGTGGTGTTCATCGTCGTCGCGGTCGGCGCGGGCAGGGGGCTTCTGGTTCCGGCCGCCATTGGCGCGCTGGCGGCCTGCGTGCTGGTGCTGCTGATCGGCGTTCTGGTGCACAAGCCGCTGGCGCGTGTCCCCGAAAACACGCTGAAGTTCGGTGTCGGCATCATGCTGTCGGCCTTTGGCGTGTTCTGGACCGGCGAGGGGCTTGGCGTCGATTGGCCCGGCCGCGATCTGGCAATACTGGCCTTCGCGGTGATCTTCCTGCTGGTTGGGCTGGTTACAGTGAAACTTGCGGCACGCCCGGCCGTGGAGACCAGAGCATGAGCATCCTGACGCTGATCCTGCGCGAGCTTGTCGGAATGTTCATCGATGATGAATTCCTGGCGATCGCCATCCTTGCGGTTGTCGCGGTGGCGGCTGTCATTTCGATCTGGCTGGCCGCGCCGCAGATCTTGGTCGGTGGCGTTCTTCTTATCGGTTGCGTGGCGGTGGTGATGGCCAGTGCGCTCAGGGCCAGCCGAAAAGACCGCAAGATCTAGCCTATTCCATCCCGATAGGATGGGGTTGCCGCGCGGGTCAGCCGAGGGCGTCGGCGAGCAGCCTGGCTTGCGGCGTCAGGCCGTCGAAGCGGCGGGCGCAGAGGCTGAGCTGGCGCGTTGCCCAGTCATCGTTCAGCGGCAGGCTGCGCAGTGTCCGCGCGGCGCGGCGCATGGCGGTCTGCGGCACGATGGCGATGCCGACGCCTTGCGCGACGAGCCGGCAGGCATTGTCGAGGCCGGGCACACGGATGCGGAAATGCAGATGGCCGCCAAGGCGCGCGGCCTGGCGCACGATATGTTCCTGCAGCGAATTGCCGGTGCTGAGACCAACAAAGGGTTGCGGCAGGATATCGGCGAGGCCGATGGGGCCGGCGTCGAGGCCAGGCCAGTCGCGCGGCGCGATCACCACCAAGCGGTCGACGTGGAATGGCCGCTGTTCAAGATGCGCGAGCCCGGCCCAGGTCGCGGCAATGCCGAGATCGGCGGCGCCGCCGGCAACCGCTTCGGCGATGGCATGGCTGGGGCGCTCATCGAGATCGATGTCGATATGCGGGTGCGCGGCCAGGAAGGCCGGCAGGATCTTAGGCAGAAGCTCACTGGTCGCGGCGGTGTTGGCAAGCAGGCGCACGCGTGCGCGCAGGCCGCTGGCATAGGCGCCGAGTTCGCCGGCCATCGCCTCGATCTGGTTCTGCACCGCCTGGGCATGGTGCAGCAAGGCCTGTCCAGCCGGCGTCAGCACCACGCCACGGCGGCGGCGTTCCAGCAGCGGCGCGCCAAAACTGTCCTCCATGCCCTTGATGCGGGCGCTGGCCGAGGCCAGTGCGAGGCCGGCAAGTGCCGCGCCATGGGTGATGCTGCCACGCTCGGCAACTAGCAGGAACAGCCTGAGATCGACCAGATCAAAGCGCATGCTTTTTCTCCTTTGGCCTTGGTATCAGCCTTCGTCCAGGCCGAAGGCTGGCGACGCAACTTCCACATTGTGACCGGACGCGGTTTCAGTCAAATATTTTGCCGGAGGTGTGCGATGAACGGACCAGGCCAGATGTCAGAAGCCGGTATTCTTGAAAGCGCCGCAGTGGTGCTGGCCATTGCCGTGGCCTGTTTCGCGGTGGCGCGGGCGGAGCCGGCGACGCCTTCATGCGGGCCGACGACCGCTTCCGTCAGCCGCGATTCTGGCGTGCCGGCAAAAACCACGCACGAAGCGGACGCCACCGACATGCTCCTGCATGACTGATCCGGCTCTCCACGCGAGGCTGCAATCATGCTGAGTGCCGGCGTCATTGCCTGGATCTGCGTGGTCTTTCTCCTCGCCGGCTTCGTCAAGGGCGTTGTCGGCATGGGACTGCCGACCGTGGCGATGGGGCTGCTGGCGATGACGATGCCGCCGGCGCAGGCGGCGGCACTGCTGTTGATCCCGTCGCTGGTCACCAACATCTGGCAATTGCTGACCGGCCCGTCCTTCGCAGGGCTTTGCAAACGGCTGTGGACGATGATGGCCGGTGTCGCGCTTGGCACCATTTCCGGCGCCGGATTGCTGACCGGCACACATACGGCGTTGGCTTCAGCGACGCTGGGCGTTGCGCTGGTGCTCTATGCCATCCTCGGCCTGCTGAAGCTTGGTTTCACCACGCCGGCGCGCCACGAGGCCTGGCTGTCGCCGCTCATCGGCATTGTGACCGGGCTGGTCACCGGCGTCACAGGCGTCTTCGTCATCCCCGCCGTGCCCTATCTGCAATCGCTTCGGCTGGAGAAGGAAGACCTGATCCAGGCGCTCGGCCTCTCCTTCACCGTGTCGACGGCGGCACTTGCCATCGGCCTGTTGCGGGTCGGCGCCTTCGTATCGCCGACGGCGCAACTGGCATGGTCCCTCGTGGCGCTGGCGCCGGCACTGGTCGGCATGTCCGTCGGTCAGGCGCAGCGCAATCGGATGAGCGTCGAGACCTTTCGCAAGGCGTTTTTCGCCGGGCTGCTGGCGCTGGGCTGTTATCTGGCGACCGAGATGGTCCCCTAACCTCGATACGACGCGTCGCCTAGCGGACCACCAGAACCGGGGTCTCTGTGAAGGACAGCACCTCCGCCGTCTGGCTTCCCAACAGCAGGCGGCCAAGTCCCCGGCGGCCATGCGAGGCCATGACGATCAGGTCGCAGGCTTCGGAGGCTGACAATTCCAGGATCGCCTCGGCTGGCTTCCTGTTCTCGATATGCAGGCCCTTGGAGCGCACGCCCAAGCCGTCGGCGGAGGCCTTGCACCGGTCAAGCAATTCCTTGGCGAACTGGCGCCCGTTTTCCTCATAGGCGGCCAGTTCATCGCCGGCGATGAATCCCACCATGGCGCCGCCCCAGGCGAATACCGGGAAGGGCTCGGTGATGTTGACGAAGGTAACGGCGGCGCCAATGCGGCTGGCCAGCGCCAGGCCATGGGAAACGCCCTTTTCAGCCAGTTCCGATCCGTCGGTGGCGATGAGCAAATGTGTGTACATGATGATGCGACCTGTTGTGCAAGGGCCATGCGCCCTTGGATGGCGGGAGCCTTGATGCGGCTGATTTTGATATAGGCATGCCATCGCGCGCTTCACAGGTCCGCCTTGAGGTGGATCGAGACCAGACGCGGGCGGTTTATGGGCCACGGGGAGGGCGGCTTGCACCATGAGGTGAAGCAACGCCAATTGTTGATCTCGGTGCCGCCCCTCATTGCCCTGCCGGGCATTTCTCCCCGTATAGGGACGGGGAGAAAGGTCGCCATCATCAGCGGTTTCGCCAATCATCAATGTTTGGAGAAGAGGGCCAAGGCCTGTGGCAAGTCTCTTCTCCCCGTCACTGTACGGGGAGAAGGTGCCGGCAGGCGGATGAGGGGCAGCACAAACGCCCGGCGATTTGTAGAAAACTGGCAAGCCCGGCGCGGACACACTTTCGCGTCAGCCGGATTCCCCTTGGCAGGATCGTCCTCTTGTTTTTATGCATATCGTTGCCCCAAAACCGCGGTCACTTTTGGGCGACATGCATTAGAGTGCCGGCAAATTTGAAAGGCGTCGCGATGAGCAGTCCCTATCCGCAGATCCATCTGGTCCGGCACGGCGAGACGGCGTGGAGCCTTTCGGGCCAGCACACCGGGCGCACCGACATGCCTTTGACCGAGACCGGCGAGGCGGCGGCGCGCGGCGTGGCGGAGCGGCTGAAAGGCCTGTCCTTTTCGGCTGTGTGGTCGAGCCCGTCGCAGCGCGCCTACAAGACCAGCGTGCTGGCGGGCTTTGGCGCCCAATGCATCAAGAACGATGATCTGCAGGAGTGGGATTATGGCGCCTATGAGGGGCTGACGACCAAGCAGATCCTGGCCGAGCGGCCGGGCTGGCAGCTGTTTCGCGACGGTTGCCCGAAAGGCGAGGCGGCGGCCGATGTCGGCAAGCGCGCCGATGCGGTCATTGCCGCATTGCGTCAGGCCAACGCCAACATCCTGGTGTTCTCCAGCGCGCATTTCCTGCGCGTGCTGGCGGCGCGCTGGCTCGGCCTGCCGCCAGAAGGCGGCGCGCTGTTCGTGCTCGACACGGCCAGCATCAGCCTGCTCGGCTATGAGCATGACTTGAGCGAGCCGGTCGTGCGCAAGTGGAACCAGAAGTAGGGCGACCGCTACCGATGCATGAAATTCGTGCGAAGCTGCTGCTTTCCGTGCAACGTGCGCTTCTCGGTGCTGTTTCGCCCAACCTCAGGGCGGTTACCTGCGGTTGGCACGAGGTGGAGATCAAGCTTCGTTTCGTTTTCGATGGTGAGATCGCCGAAGAGAATTTTGAAGATGCCGGGGTCGTCGCAAGCGAAGTGGCCGCCGACTTCCCGGCGCCCTGGACCGTCGACGAGGACATCGTTCGTCTGGATTGCCCTCAAGACCTCCGTCTCACCGCGCTGACGCTTTGGGCATATCTGCGCAAGGAGGTCGTCGCGGAGACCGGAGGCCCGTCCTGAGTCACCCAGCGATGTCTTCAGCCGCCAGAAGGCGGCGCGCTGTTCGATCTCGACACGGCCAGCATCAGCCTGCTCGGCTACGAGCATGATCAGAGCGAGCCGGTCGTGCGCAAGTGGAACCAGAAGTAACGGATGTTCGGGCGCTGCCCGCGGGCGCCCGCCTTTTCCTGGCGGGCGGTCGCGGTTCTGACGGAAATTTGATCGATCTCCACGAAACCGGGGTGACAGGGAAATTTCGTAACAATAATGGCTACCTGGAGTGGTTTGCTGCCAAGAATTCACCAGCCGCGCGGTCTGCTCGCAAGGATGGCGCCGCGTCAGGAGCCGTCATAGAAAAAGCTAGGGGTGAAATTCTTTCGACTGAAGGATAGCTAACAATGTTCTCCCGCACGACGAGTGTCATGACAGTTCTTGCGCTTCTGGGGATTACGGCCGGTGCGATGGCGGCAAGCAATCGGCCGACAACCTATGAAAAGACCGCGCTCTCCGGCCAGGAGATCTATATTTTTCTAGACACCAATCTCAATCCGGACTGTACGAGTGCCGGCATGGATGATGTGAAGGCGATTTCCGGACCCAACCATGGATCAATTCGGATCGTCGATGGAAAAGTCTATCCCAATTACCCCAAGGGCAGCGATCGCTATAAGTGTAATTCCCAAAGCGATGATGGAATTCAGGCGTTTTACAAGTCGGCGCCCGGATTCAAGGGGCAGGATCAGGTGAGCCTGTCGATCCATACATTCACCGGCAACGCGCGCGACGTGGTCGTCACGATCAACGTCGAATAGCGGCCCTGTTGCCAGCCGCTGACGAAGCGAATCCCTGCTGACAAGATGCTGTCAGCAGGCCTCGGCTAGAAGGGATGACGCCGTACCCTGTCGTGGGTGCGGTCCAACCCGAGGAAACGAGGATTTCATGGATTTTGTCTCGACGCGGATCATCACCGATGACATCAAGCGCCTGGTCGGCTTCTACGAGGATGTGACCGGCCTGCCGGCGGACTTGGTACACGGAAGATTTCGCCGAGTTGGTGATGCCGTCCTCGACCCTGGCAGTGGGCAGCAAGCGCACGATGGACATGTTCGGGGCGGGCGCCGCGCGCCCGGCCGACAACCATTCCGCCATCATCGAGTTCCGCGTCGCCGATGTCGACAAGGACTATGAAAGGCTGGAGCAAGTCGTCGGCGAGTTCGTCCAGCGCCCCACAACCATGCCCTGGGGAAACCGCTCGCTGCTGTTTCGTGACCCAGACGGAAATCTGATCAATTTCTTCACGCCGGTCAGCGCCGAGGCAATCCAGAAGTTCGATGGCAAATAGAGATATCCGGCGTCACTGAGCAGCCGGAAGCACAGCCGGCTGGTCGGCCGGGAGGCGGGAGAGGTCAGCAAGGCCATCCTGCGGCCGGTCGAATGGCCGGGGGCGGCATGGCCGGATTTTTTGGCTTTGGCGAATTCGAGTTGTCGGAACCGAGCGATGCGGGCCGTCCTTGGGGCGGAACCGACGCGAGGAGAAGGCAATGAGAGAGTTGATCCTGAAAATGTCCATGTCGCTTGACGGCTTCGTCGCCGGCATTGACGGCGAAATGAAATGGGTGTTCAGCGGCGACCAGGAGGCGATTGCCTGGAGCGTGAAGACCGTGTCCGACGCAAGCCTGCACATAATGGGAAGCCGCTCCTTCCAGAACATGGCCGCCTTCTGGCAGACCTCCACACTGGCGTTCGCGCCGCCGATGAACCAGATTCCCAAGGCCGTCTTCTCCAGACAAGGACCGGCGATCCTGAAGGTGGCCGGAGTGACTAAGGATACCCAGCCCAATGGGGAAAGCGCCCAATCGGGAGAGCCGCAACCCGGCGCGGAAAGCTGGGGTGAGGCCTATGTCGCCGGCGGCGATCTGGCCGACGAAATCGCCAGGCTGAAGAGCCGGGACGGCAAGCCGATCATCGCCCATGGCGGCGCCACCTTCGCACGCAGTCTCATTGCCCAGGACCTGGTCGATCGATACGTGTTGCTGGTGCATCCTGTGGTGCTTGGCAAGGGCTTGCCGATCTTCTCCGACGTCGCCCCGCAAAGGCGCCTTGGACTGGTCGGCTCAACGGCCTTTCCGGGGGGGCGCGATGGCGCAGATTTATCGGCGGGCGTAGCCACGTCGCCCAGCGGATCCACACGCTTCTAGCGCGCCAACAGCACCAGTTCCTCCGGCGCCAAGTGCCGCGCGGCGCCCTTGGCCAGTTCGCCGAGCAGCAAGGGGCCGATGGCGATGCGCACCAGGCGCAGCACTTCGACATCGTGCGCGGCGAGCAGGCGGCGGATATGGCGGTTGCGGCCTTCGTCGAGCACGATCTCCAGCCAGGCGGTGCGGCCGCCGCTGCGCAAAAGCGCGATGGAATTGGCGGTCAGGACCTCGCCGTTGACGCTGACGCCGGCGCGGAAAGCCTCCAGCATGGTTTCGTCAGGCACCATGCCGACCTGCACGTGGTAGGTCTTGGGCATGTGCGAGGCCGGGTCCATCAGGCGGTTGGCGAACTGGGTGTCGTTGGTCATCAACAGCAGGCCTTCGCTCGCCTTGTCGAGCCGGCCGACCGGCGACACGAATGGCAGGTCGAGCCCTTCCAGGCAGGCATAGACGGTGCCGCGCTGTTGCGGATCGTCGCGCGTGGTGACCAGTCCGCGCGGCTTGTTGAGCATCAGATAGACCTTGCGCTCGGCAACCACCTGGGCGCCGTCGACCGCGATCCTGTCGCGGTCGAGGTCGACGCGCAGCGTGGCGTCGCGCACCACCTTGCCGCCAACCCGAACGCGGCCCTCGGCAATCAGCACCTCGGCCTGCGTGCGTGAGCACAGGCCAAGCTTGGACAGCGCCCGGTTGAGGCTGACGCCGAGGGGCTTGCCGCCTTGTTTTGTTTGCCGTGCGTTCATCGTCCCGTCGCGGGGGTTGGTCTGGCGGCCGACTGATGGCATGGGCGGTGATGGGTCCGCAAGGCACCGGTGAGAGCCGTGAGGCTTTCGCCGTGCGCCTTGCGGCCACCATGGCGGGTTGCGAATGGGCTCTACTTCGTGGCGGCGGCGACCAGCATTTCGCAAGGTCCCTCAAACTGTCCGCCCTGCTCGAACTGACCGAGTGCGACTTCGATCTCCGCCCAGGCATCGTCCTGTTCGCGGGCCGACAGGCCGGCCAGCATCTGATGCAGCGCGCCAAAGGATTCCTGTTCGAATTGCAGGCATTCCAGGGCCGATCCGAGCCGCACCGGCGCATCAACCTTCTCGACGCGCACGTCGCGGAATCCGGCATCGGTCAGGCGTTTGGCAAGGACCGCCGGGTCGCCGAGGCTGAACGGTCCGGGCTGGCCGGGCAGGGGTGCGGGCAGGGCGGCGCGGCGGCGGATAATGCCGACCGGGATCGAGAAGAATGGGTTCTTGTCAGCTGTCGAGTAGACGATGGCGCCGACCTTGCCACCGGGCTTCAGATGATCGCGCATACCGCCAAGCGCCCGGTTCTGGTCGGGAAAATAAATCAGCCCGACGCGCGAGATGACCGCATCGAATGGCTGGGCAGTGATCGTACCCAGCATCTCGCCGTCGGCGACGATGGTGTCGACATTGCCGTGGCCGGCCAGCTTCGCGTTACTTGCCGCGAAGGCCAGAATGCCGGGTGAAATATCGGTGGCCAGCACATAGCCCTTCGGCCCGACGCGGCGCGCGGCGGTCATGGTCTGTTCGCCGGCGCCGGCGGCGACGTCGAGGACGCGGCTGCCCTTGCCGACATCGGCCATGTCGAGCATCAGTTCGGTCGCCGGTCCGAGCCAGCGCGACAGGAGCGGCCCCCAGCGGTTCCAGGCTTCGGCGGCGTTGTCCCACTGGCCGCGGGTGGTTTCCTTGAACTTGACCGGATCGAATATGGTCTGCTGCACGTTCATGGTGTCCTCCTGGAAGGCACTATTGCCTTGCCGGAGACGGTAGAGATCGCGTAATTCTGGCTCAATTCTCGAAATCTCGACGCCCATTTTGCAAAAATGCACAGATCGGGGTTCAAGATGCATTGGGATGATTTGCGGATTTTCCTGGCTGTCGCGCGCGATGGTTCGATCAGCAGCGCCGCGAAACGCATGAATGTCCAGCACTCCACCGTTTCGCGACGCATCCGGTTGCTGGAAACACAACTCGGCACGCGGCTGATCGAGCGCAAGAAATCCGGCTACGAGCTGACACCGGCCGGCGATGAACTGCGGATGGCGGCCGGCAAGATGGAACTCGAGGTGCTCGAGGTCGAGGGCGCGCTCGGCGGTCAGGAAGACCGGGTTGCCGGCGAGCTCCGGGTGTCGGCGATCAACAACATGGCCTCATCGGTCATGATGCCGATCTTCGCCAGTTTCAGCGAAGCCTATCCCGACATCCAGCTGCACGTTCAGGTCTCCAACAGGTATGTCAGCCTGGCCGAGCGCCACGCCGATATTGCCATTCGCCTGACCAACACCCCGCTCGACACGCTGGTCGGCACGAAGCTCACCAATGTGGCGTCGGCCGTCTATGGGGAGCGAGGCTACGTGGAGGCTTTGCGGGCCAGCGAAGCCAAGCCGAAATGGCTGGGTGTGGAATGCTGCGCCTTCCATCAGGCCTGGACCGGCACGGCCTGTCCGGATCACCAGCATAATTTCTTCGTTGATGACACGCTGCTGACGCTGGCGGCGCTGAAACAGGGGCTTGGGCTTGCCTATCTGCCTTGCTTCATGGGCGACAGCGCCGAGCAGCTGGAACGCTTTCGCGAACCCGATCCCGCGCATGACCTGGGATTGTGGCTGCTCTATCATCCGGACCTGCGCCGCACCAAGCGCGTCAGGGTGTTTCGCGAGCATATGATGGCGCGCATCCGCGACCAGAGCGCGCTGTTCGAGGGCCGGCGCCCGCAGCCTCAAGAGGCAAGTCCGGTGGCGGTGGAGCTTTCACCGTTGCCTCGGTTCTGACCGCGGCTTGCCGCTGGTCCTGCTACTCACTTTGGCCGGCTGGCGCTGCTGACCCTGGTGGCGCTGGCGCCTGTCTTCGCCGGGCCGTGTTGACCTGCAAGCGAAGCTGACGTAATGAGACAGACCTGTCTCACCTCTTTGGTTGCAAGAACATGTCACCAATCCCCGCCAGTTCCGAAAAGCGTCAGCATATCGTGCAGACGGCCTATGCGCTGTTCAAGCGCGATGGCTTTCATGCCACCGGCATCGACCGGATCATTGCCGAAGCTGACATCGCCAAGATGACGATGTATCGGCATTTCCCGAGCAAGGAGGGCCTGATCGCCGAGGTGCTGGGTTGGCGGGCACAACGCTTCGAGCACCAGCTCGACCAGCTCGCCTTGCTGGAGACCACGCCGCAACAGAAGATCATGACCATCTTCGACTGGTACGGAGGCTGGTTCCAGAGCCCGGATTTTCACGGCTGCCTGTTTGCACATGCGCTGGCGGAATATGGCGATCCCGGTCATCCGGTATTCAAGGCCGTGGCCGAACAGAAGAACGGTCTGCAGCGGCGCATGTGCCGGCTGCTTGAGGAGGTGATGCCTGGGGATCGCGCCGAGGCGGTCGCTTCGGCGCTGCTGATGCTGATCGAAGGCGCGAGCCTGCTGGCCCAGATTGGGCAAGCTGATACCGCCTTCGAGAATGCCCGCCAGGCAGCATGCGGCCTGCTCGGCCAGCCGGTGGCCATGCAATGAGTGCGGCGGTCATCGGGCTGGCGCTGTTCGCGGCGATCCTGCATGCGTCCTGGAATGCCTTTCTGCGCACTGGCGCCGACCGGCTGTGGATCGTCACCGTGATGAGCTTTTCCAGCACCGTCGTCGCTATCCCCGTGGTTTTCCTCACTCCGCTGCCGGTGCCGTCGGCCTGGCCCTATGTCGTGCTCTCGGCCTGTCTGCAGGTTGGCTACAGCTTCTTCCTGGTCGCCGCCTATCGGTATGGCGAACTCGGGCAGGTCTACCCGATCGTGCGCGGCAGCGTGCCATTGCTGGTAACGCTTGGCGGACTGGTTTTCGCGGGCCAATATCTCGGCCCCTGGCAGGCCGCCGGCATCGTCCTGGTCGCTGTCGGCATCATGAGCCTGTCGCTGGGCAAACGGCGCGCCGCTACACCGTCGATCCTGTTCGCGCTGGCGACCGGCGCGGTCATCGCTGCCTATGCGACGGTCGATGCGATCGGCGTCCGGCAAGCCGGCCATGCGGGCGCCTACACCGCATGGGTGCTGCTGCTCTACGGCGCCTTGCTGCCGGCGAGTTTCGTGCTGTGGCGCGGCAAGCTCACCGTCGACATCCGCTCCTCCGAAACGCTGAAGGCGCTGGCGGGCGGCATCGTCGCGCTGATCGCCTATGGCGTGGTGGTGGCTGCCTTCGCGCTCGGCCCGGCCGGCCCGATCACCGCGTTGCGGGAAACCAGCGTCGTGTTCGCGGCGCTGATCGGATGGCTGTTCCTCGGCGAGCGGCTGACGCCCGGCCGCGTCGCTGCCTGCGCCGTCGTCGCGCTCGGCGCCATCTGCCTCGGCTATCAATCCTAACGATGCCGCGCCGAGGAATGGGAATGCACAGTGACGCTGCCACGACGGATCGCCAGCCGGCCATCGGCCATGGCCTGCTTGCGCTTCTGGCGATAGCCGCCGGGCTGACGGTCGCCAACAATTATTACAACCAGTCGATGCTCGGCCTGCTTGCCGATGAGTTCCACCTGTCGGCCATCACGGTATCGGTAATCCCCGTGGTGACGCAGCTAGGCAATGTCGCCGGCATTGTCTTTCTGGCGCCGCTCGGCGACCGGCTGGAGCGACGCCGGCTTATCCTGGCGACGATGGCGGCACTGGTCATCGCGCTGGTTGCGGCGGCCATCGCGCCGGGCTTTGTCTGGCTGGCCGTGGCCGGCATCGGTGTTGGCCTGTTCGCCACCGTCACCCAGCAGATCGTGCCGCTCGCCGTGCATCTGGCGGCGCCTCGGGAACGTGGCCGCGTGCTTGGCATCGTCACCGGCGGTATCCTGATCGGCATTCTGCTCGCCCGTACCGTCAGCGGTGTCATCAGCGACCTGTGGGGCTGGCATGCGGTGTTCTGGACCGCCGCCGCGTTGATGCTGGCGACCGGGGCGCTGCTGGCGTGGCGGCTGCCACGCAGCGAACCGGTGACGGATCTGAGCTATGCCAGGCTGATCGGCTCGCTGTGGACGCTGGTGCGCACGCACGGGCTGTTGCGGCAGGCAATCATCGTCCAGGCGCTGATCTTTGCCGGTTTCATCGGTTTCTGGTCGACGCTGGCGCTGGTGTTCGACGCAGCACCTTATCACTTCGGCGCCACGGCCGTCGGGCTGATGGCATTGGTTGGCGTGGTGGGAGCGCTGGCCGCGCCGCTCGCCGGCCGGTTCGCCGACCGCCACGGGCCGGGCGCCATCGTCTCGGCCGGCGCCGGCCTGGTGGTGGCCGCTTTCGCCATCTTCGGCCTGTTCCAGGGCTCGCTGGCGGCAATGGTCGTAGGCGTGCTGATCCTCGACCTCGCCGTGCAATCGTCTCAGGTCGCCAACCAGTCACGCATCTACGCGCTCGATCCCACCGCCCGCAGCCGGCTGAACACTATCTTCATGGCAACCATGATCCTCGGCGGCGCCTGCGGTTCGGGCCTTGCCGGGCTCGCCTATTCGGCCTGGGGCTGGAGCGGCACCTGCGGCTTCGGCGCTATGTCCACAGGGCTGGCGCTGCTGGTGTCGCGCCGGGGCTGACACGCGATGTCAGGAGGGTGTGTTGGCTTCCTTGCAAATCATCGGGCTTTGCTAGGCGCACCGGCTTGAGCCGCCAGCGTCCTGCGTTGATAGCGGCATCGGGCGAAAGCGGTGGCGGGGCATGCGCGGGCAGGGCGCCGGAACAGATTGGAACCCCGCGAATGGCTTGACGGCCGCTCTTAGATGAATGCATATGCAAAAATAGTTTTTGTATATGCTGTATTGATGGAGGGTTCCGCATGGGCCATTCTTCCGTGACTCCCGACGCTGGGTTGGTCGAGCGTGGCCGTGGCCGGGTTGCCTGGATTCGTTCGCGCATGGCCATGCTGGCGACGATGCGGGAGGAGTTCCGGCGGACGCGGCCCTTCGCTGGCCGGCGCATCGGCATGTCGTTGCATATCGAACCGAAGACGGCGGTGCTGCTCGAGGTGCTGGCCGAGGGTGGGGCGGAGATTGTCGGCACCGGCAATCACGGTTCGACGCAGGACGATGTCGTGGCCTTCCTGCAAAGCCAGGGCATCGGCGTGTTCGGCAGCCGCGCCGACACGCTGGCCGACCATCACGCCAATCTGGCGCGGGTGCTGGACGCGAAACCCGACATGCTGCTCGACAATGGCGCCGACCTTGCCGCCGGCATCGTCGAACGCGGTCTGGCGGCGTCCATTCTCGGCGGCACCGAGGAGACGACATCGGGCGGCGACCGGCTGCGCGGCGCACTTGCCGGCAAGGTGCCGTTCCCCTCGATCGTCATCAACGATAGCCCGCTGAAGGCGATCGGCGAGAACAAGCACGCGGTCGGCCAGTCGGTGGTCGAAAGCTTCATGCGCATCACCAACCTGATGATTCCGGGAAGGCGCTTCTGCGTCATCGGCTATGGCTGGTGCGGGCGCGGCATCGCGCAATATCTGCGCGCGCTTGGCGGCCGCGTGGCGATCGTCGAGGTCGATGAGATCAAGGCGCTGGAAGCCGCTCTCGACGGCTACCGGGTGGCGCCGCTGGGCGACCTCGCGCCATGGGCGCAGGTTTTCATCACCGCGACGGGCCGCGCCGGCGTGCTGCCGGCGGAGGCGATTGCCGCCATGGCCGAAGGCGCGGTGCTGGCCAATTCCGGGCATTTCCCCTGGGAGATCGACACCGAGGGCTTGCAGGCGATGACGGTTGGCGTCAGCGAGCTTGACGGCACCTTGCGCCGTGTCGACCTTGCCAATGGCCGGCATGTAATCCTGGTCGCCGAAGGGCGCATGTTCAATCTCGCTGGCAGCGAACCCAAGGGCAATTCGATCGAATCCATGGACATCGGCTTCATGCTGCAGGCGCTGTCGCTGGAGCGGGTGGTGAAGGGGAATGGACTGGCGGCGGGCGCACAGCCGGTGCCGGACGACATCAACCGGCGCATCGCCAGACTGATGATGGCTACGATGGGCGCCGCCGCCTAGCTATAGTGGCGCCGATTCGAAAGGACGCTGCGGGCATGGCTGGCAAAAGCGGCGCTGAGGCGCCGGACTATTCGGTTCCGGCGCTGGACAAGGCGTTCGACATTCTCGAACTGCTGGCCAGCCAGAAGGACGGGCTGAATCAGGGCCAGATTTCCGAGGCTGTCGGCCGTTCGATCCACCAGATCTACCGCGTGCTGCAGGCGCTGGAGCGGCGTGGCTATATCTTCCGCGACCGGCCGGCTGGGCTCTATTTCCTGTCGACGAGAATGTTTGAACTGGCGCACCGGCACGAGCCGCTGCGCGGTCTGGTGCAGGCGGCACTGCCTTCGATGCGGCGCCTGTCCGACGCCATCCAGCAATCCTGCAATCTCGGTGTCCACAATGCCGGCCGGGTACTGATCCTGGCGCAAGTGGAAAGCCCGGCTTCATTCGGTTTCCGGGTGCGGGTCGGCGCCCAGTTCCCGCTGTTTGGCACGGCGACAGGGCGCGCGCTGATGGCATTCCAGCCGGCGGAGAGAATCAAGCAATGGCTGCAAGCGGATGGTTCCGCTGAGGAAAATGCTGGCATTCAGGATGCCCTGGCGCGCATCCGTGCGGCCAGCCATGAAGAGGTGGCGGATGGGCTGCAGGCGGGGGTGACCGATCTTGCCTTTCCCGTCATCGGGCCGTTCGGAGAGGCGGTCGCCGCACTCACGGTGCCTTACGTCGCGACCACCTACAGCATGCTCGACCTTGCCACCGTCAGAGGCCACGCCGCGAAGGCCGCCGCCGAGATCGGTATGCTGCTGTCGCCGGCGCCCTGACCGACAGCATGACCGATCCGCTCGCGCCGATCATCAAGACCGTTGTCATCGAGGCCACGCCGGCGCGGGTCTGGCAGGTGCTGACGACGCCGGCGATGATCCGGCAATGGATGTCCGACGAGGACCTGACGGTCATCTCGCATTGGCATGAAGGAGCCGCGATCGTGATGCGCGGGCTGCTGCACGGCCTGCCGTTCGAGAACCATGGCGCCATTCAGGCGTTCGAGCCGGAGAAGATCTTTCAATACGGGTACTGGAGCACGCTCTCGGCGTCGCGCCTGTCCAACGTGCCTGAAAATTACACCGTGGTCCGCTTCGAACTGACGCCTCAGGCTGATGGCACGCTGCTTTGCCTGACGCTCAGCGATTTCGCCGAGCCGTCCATCCGCCCGCACGTCAATCTCTACTGGGGGCCGACCTTGCGGATCGTCAAGGCGGTCTGCGAAGGGCGGGGCGCACATGGCGCGACGTGAAGCGGACTTTGCCTTGGGCGACGTTCGCCGGGGCGGCACCGCGAAGGGCGGTGCCGCCCGTACGCATCCGGACAATCCAACGCCTTGCCGTAACGCTTTGTTTTCTTGGACGGCGTACCGGTAGAGCGCCGCCTCCTGAAGGCCGCGCAATATGGACGCGTGAAACATGGGCTCGCCCTGGTCCGAACTGCTGGCCAATCTCGCCGTCGTGGCAATGTTTGTCTCCGTCTGGGTTCACACGCATGTGTGGGTGGACCGCAAGGCGGCTTTGACGCGCGCGACAGCCTTCGGCCTGCTGATGGGCTCAGGCGCCGTCATTTTGATGATGACACCGATGCAATTGCAGGAAGGGGTCTTTGTCGACCTGCGCGGCACGATGATCGCGCTGGCCGGCTTCTTCGGCGGTCCGGTCGCCTGCGCCATTGCCGGGCTGATGGCCGTTGCCTACCGCTTCCATGAAGGCGGCGTTGGCGTGGTCGCCGGCAGCGCGGGGATCGGCATCGCCACGCTGATCGGCATCGCCGGCCATCTTGCCTTGAAGGGCCGCTATCCCGAGCGCGTCGACGTGCTGATTCTGGCGGCGGCGGCCGCGGCCGGTTCGCTGCTTGCCTTGTTCGCGCTGCCGCGCGCGATCATGCAGGTGGTGGTGCCGCAAGTGGGGCTGCCGACTTCACTGCTCATCTTCGTCTCGATCATGCTGTCGGGACTGGCGCTCTATCAGGAGCGGCGGCGCATAGAGGCGTTGCATTCCAGGCGCATCTACAAGGCGATCGTCGAAGCACTGCCCGATTGTCTCAACGTCAAGGACCTGGACGGGCGGTTCATTGCCGCCAATCCGGCGACCGCGCGGCTGATGCACGCGGCGGACGCCAAGGCGCTGATCGGCAAGACCGATTTCGATTTCTATCCGCAAGAGACCGCCACCAAGTTCCGGGAAGACGAATTGGTGATCCTTGGCGTCGGCGCGCCTTCGACCATCGAGCAACGCGTCCAGCACGCTGGCGGCGCCTACGGCTGGCTCTCCACCCTGAAGGCGCCACTGACCGACCGGGCTGGCACGATCATCGGCCTGATCACGCACAACCGCGACATCACCGCGCGCCGCGAACTCGAGAACGAACTGGCCGAAAGCCGCGTCAGGCTGACCGATGCGCTGACGCATATGGCCGACGGGCTGGTGATGTTCGACGCCGAGGACAGGCTGACGCTCTGCAACGACCAGTACCGCGAGATGTTTCCAGATACCGCCGATGTGCGTGTTCCCGGTGCCGATCATCGCGCCATTCTTCGCCTCTCCGTCGAGCGCGGCGAGGAGATCGTGCAGGGAGACGAACTCGAGCCGTGGATCGACGATATCATCCGGTCGCATCATGTGGCGTGCAACCGTCAGATCCGGCTGGCCGACGGGCGCTGGCTCGATATCAGAACCAGGCCGACCCATGATGGCGGCAGCCTCAGCGTGTTCTCCGACATCACCGCGGGCAAGCAGGCCGAGGCGGAACTGGTGGCGGCCAACGAGAAGCTGAACCTGCTCGCGCATCGCGACGGCCTGACCGAACTGATGACCCGGCGCGCCTTCGACGAGACGCTGGCGCGCGAGTTCGCCCGCAGCCAGCGCAACGACACGCCGCTCAGCCTACTGCTTGTCGATGTCGACTGGTTCAAGCGGTTCAACGACCGTTACGGCCACCCGGCGGGTGACGACTGCCTGCGCGCCGTAAGCGACTGCCTGCGGGCGACGATGCGCCGCCCGGCGGATTCCGCTGCCCGCTACGGCGGCGAGGAGTTCGCGATGATCCTGCCGGAAACCGACGCCAAGGGCGCTTTCGTCATTGCCGAGAAGCTGAGGGCCGCCGTGCGCGGCCTGGAACTTGTGCACGAGGCTAGCGAAAAGAAGATCGTGACTGTCAGCACCGGGGTGGCGAGCCTCGATGCTAACGGGCCGGCCCTCGACATGGCCGGGCTGATCCGGCGCGCCGACGAGGCGCTCTATGGCGCGAAGGCGGCGGGGCGCGACCGCGTGCATGGCTGGCCGCGCCATGACCTGTCTCAGGCGCCACTTTTGCGCGGACGGCGCAAGTGACGGCTCTCCTCGGCTCAAAATTCAGACAATTCCGATAATTATCCGAATAGCTTCTGTTATATTAGTGTTGCTCAAACGGTTGACCCTGGGTTAGCATCCCCTGGCTGACGCCGACGGGAGGCAGTTTTTTGCAGCGGCGGTCAGCTGGAGCGGTACGCGCCCTCGGGCGCATGGAGGATGCTCCAACACTTTGAACCGGCGCATGATCCTTT
Organism: Mesorhizobium sp. INR15; assembly: GCF_015500075.1. NCBI lineage: Bacteria > Pseudomonadati > Pseudomonadota > Alphaproteobacteria > Hyphomicrobiales > Phyllobacteriaceae > Mesorhizobium > Mesorhizobium sp. INR15. The sequence continues at coordinate 3,158,016 of NZ_CP045496.1, forward strand.
CCCAAGACCACCCGGTTTTGGGGATGATGCGCCCCTGTGGAGGAGGATCCCATGAACAGACGTGAATTCCTGATGACCTCGGCTGCCGCCGGCGCCATGATGCTTGCCGCACCCTCGGTGTTTGCCGCGGACAAGCTGACCATTCTGGGCTCCGTGCCCAATCTCGGCTTTCCGTTCTTCGTGCACATGCTGAACGAGATCAAGGCGGAAGCGGCCGCGCAAGGCGTCAACCTGACCGAGAGCGACGGCCAGAATTCGGCCACCAAGCAGACCGCCGACATCGAGGCGGCCCTGGTGCAGAAGGTCAACGCCATCGTCATCTCGCCGCTCGACGTCAATGCGCTCGCGCCGGCCATCGAGGAAGCCGTCAAGGCCGGCGTCCCGGTGGTGACGATCGACCGCCGTGTCGACGGTGTCGCGGGCATTCTCGCTCATGTCGGCGCCGACAACGTCAAGGGTGGCGAGGCGGAGGCCAATGCCATGGTGGCGGCGTTCCCCAATGGCGCCAAGATTTTCCACCTTCAGGGCCAGCCCGGCGCCGGCCCGGCGATCGACCGCAACAAGGGCGTGCACAATGTGCTCGATCCGGTGAAGGACAAGTACCAGATCATCTTCGAGCAGACCGCCAACTTCGCCCGCGCCGAGGCGCTGTCGGTGACCGAGGCCGGTCTTGCCGCCAACGGCAAGCCGGACGCGATCGTCTGCGCCAATGACGACATGGCGCTGGGCGCGATGGAAGCCTGTGCCGCCCGCAACTTCACCGATGTAAAGATCTACGGCTTCGACGCGCTGCCCGAAGCGCTGGTCGCCGTGCGCGACGGCAAGCTTGCCGGCACGGTCGAGCAGTTCCCCGGCGAACAGTCGCGTACCGCGGTGCGCATCGCCGTCGCCTTCGCCAAGGACAAGACCGAGCCGAAGGAGAAGCTGGTGCTGCTGACGCCGATCGTCATCGGCAAGGACAATCTCGACAAGGCGGAGCGCATTGGCGAGACGAAGTAGGGGGTGACGGTTGACAGGCTGGCGGGGGTTGCCGCGCCAGCAAAAGACCATGAGTTGGCGCTGCCCCTCATCCGCCTGCCGGCACCTTCTCCCCGTAAAGAGACGGGGAGAAGGGAAACGCTCCAACGTTGGCGATCCCTCTCCCCGTTTCTATACGGGGAGAGGGTAAGGGTGAGGGGCGGCGCAAACGCTTCTTGCATTCAATCCTGCCCCTACTGCCCTTAGGGAGAAGCTCTTGTCTCCAGCTGAAGCCGCATCGCCCGTCCTGCTTGCCGTCGAGGGTGTGACCAAGCATTTCTCTGGCGTCACGGCGCTGAACGATGTCTCGCTCGACATCAGGCCGGGTGAAATCCTCGGCCTGCTTGGCGAGAACGGCGCCGGCAAGTCGACATTGCTGAAAATCCTTTCAGGCGTCATGCCGCCGTCCAGCGGCCGCATCGTCTTCGACGGCGCCGACTATCATCCAAGTAGCTCGCAGGACGCCAAGCGGCTTGGCATTGTCACCATCTACCAGGAACTCAGCCTGATTCCGACGCTGACGGTGGCGGAGAACATCTTCATCGGCCGTGCGCCGACCGGTCCGCTGGGGCTGGTGTCATGGCGCAAGATGGAAGAAGCCTCCCGCACGATCATCGCCCGCGTCGGTCTCTCCATCGATCCGATGACGCCGGTGTCCGCGCTGTCCGTGGCCGAGCAGCAGCTTGTCGAGATCGCGCGGGCGCTGTCGCTGAAAAGCCGGCTGATCATCATGGACGAGCCGACCTCGGCGCTGACCGAGACCGAGGTGCAGCGGCTGCTGTCGATCATGGACCGGCTGCGCAAGGACAATGTCGCCATCATGTTCGTCACCCACCGGCTGGAGGAAGCGTCGGCCATTTGCGACCGCATGACGGTGTTGCGCGACGGCCGGCTGGCCGGCCATCTCGAGCGCGAAGGCGGGCCGATACAGCTGCCACGGATCATCGAGAAGATGGTTGGCCGCGCCGCGTCCGAACTCTATGCGCGGCCGGCGCAGCGCACGGTGGCTGGCGATGTCATCTTGTCGGTGCGTGGCCTGCGCACGGTGCGCGATCCCGAGGCGCCGCATGCGATCGTGCTCGACGGCGTCGATATCGACCTCAAGGCCGGCGAAATCCTCGGCGTTGCCGGCCTCGTCGGCTCGGGCCGCACGGAGCTGGCGCGCGCCATGTTCGGCGCCGACCGGATTGCTGCGGGAACCATTACGCTCAACGGCAAGAAAATCGCCCCGGCATCGCCCGCCGACGCGATCAGGCTTGGCATCGGCCTGGTGCCGGAGGACCGCAAGCATCAGGCGATCTTTGCCGCCCTCGGCATCCTGCCGAATTTCTCCGTGGCGTCGCTGGGATCCTTCAGCAACGGCCTCGGCTTCATGGCCGAGCGGCGCGAGCGCGACGCACTGTCGGGCTTCCGCAAGATGCTGTCGATCCGCATGGCCTCGGCCGAGCAGGCGATCGAAGGCCTGTCGGGCGGCAACCAGCAGAAGGTGATCCTGGCGCGCTGGCTGGCGCGCGATCCAAAAGTGCTTATCGTCGACGAGCCGACGCGCGGCGTCGATGTCGGCGCCAAGGCCGAGGTGCACCAGATCCTGGTGCAATTGGCGGCTCGCGGCATCGCGGTGATGATGATCTCGTCGGAACTGCCCGAGGTGCTGGCGGTGTCGGACCGGATCGTGACCATGCGCAAGGGACGCATCACCGGCGAAATGCCGGGGGTCGAGGCAAGCGAGGAGAAATTGATGGAACTGATGGCGCTTGACCGGCCAGGATCCACCGAGGAGGCCGCACAATGAGCGTCGCGGAAGACCAGAACCAGCGCGGCGGCATCAACATGGCACGGCTTTTGATGAGCTTCGGGCCGCTGCTGTTCCTTGTCGCCCTGATCGTCGTCTTCACCGTGCTGAAGCCGAGCTTCATCGACCCGATCAACCTGTTCAACATCACGCGGCAGATTTCGATCACCGGGCTGATCGCGCTTGGCATGACCTTCGTCATCCTCACCGCCGGCATCGATCTCTCGGTCGGCTCGCTTCTCGCCTTTTGCGGCATGGTCGCCGCCGTTGTTGCCAAGGGCGGCACCGCCAACACGCTGTCGCTATCGACCTCGGGTACACAAGGTTTCGGCTGGTTCGCGGCGCTGCTTGCCGCCGTCGCGGTGGGCGCCGCCGCCGGCGGCGTGCAGGGGCTCGCCATCACGCGGCTGAAAGTTCCGCCCTTCGTCGTCACGCTGGGCGGGCTGACGGTGTTTCGCGGGCTGACGCTGACCATTTCCAATGGCGGCCCGATCTCGGGCTTCGACGCTTCGATGCGCTGGTTCGGCACCGGCCTGATCGGTCCCGTGCCGGTGCCGGCGCTGATCTTCGCGCTGGCGGCGGTTCTGTGCCACGTCGTGCTGCGCTACACCCGCTATGGCCGCGCCGTCTATGCCGTCGGCGGCAATGCGGAGGCGGCGCGCCTGTCCGGCCTGCGCGTCGACCGCATCCTGGTCTCGGTCTATGTCATCGTCGGCTTCTTCGCCGGGCTCGCCGCCTTTGTCCTGTCGGCGCGGCTGAACTCTTCCGAAGCGGTGGCCGGCATCGGCTACGAGCTGACGGTCATCTCCGCCGTCGTCATCGGCGGCACATCGCTGTTCGGCGGCATCGGCTCGGTCGGCGGCACGGTGGTGGGCGCGGCTCTGATCGGCGTGCTGCAGAACGGCCTGCAGTTCAACAACGTCTCGTCCTACACGCAAAGCATTGTCATCGGCCTGATACTGATCCTTGCGGTGGCTTTCGACCGATGGCTGAAGTCACGGGTGCGGCGATAGGCGCGCTCCCTTCTCCCCTGTGAGAGAAGTGGCCTCGCGAAGTGAGGCCGGATGAGGGGTGCTCAATGCCGACGTCTCATTTCTTCCAGTACCTCTCAACCGTCTCGACGCTGCGCGCCGATCCACCTTCTCCCACAAGGGGAGAAGGAAAGGCCGCTTGCGCTTAACTCCCCAGCTTCTCCTCAATCACGCGCGCTGAGCCCGGCACGAGCTGGCCGGCAGGGTCGAAGCGCAGCACCACCACCCAGTTGAACTCGTCATCAGGCCATTTGCCGGTCGGCAGCAATGCTGTCGGGTCGGCGCCGAAGGCGTGGATGAGTTTGGGCAGCTCGCCATGATGCCAGGCGATGAGAATCGACTTGCCGTGACTTTCGGTTGACAGCGCCTGGACGAGAGCCTTGACGTCCTTGTCGGCGAAGCGCTGGTCGATGGGCAGTTTCAGCGCTTGCGCCAGCGGCGCCAGTGTCAGCCGCTCGCGTGCGCTGTTCTTGGAATCCGCGCTTGCCACCAGCACATCAGGACGAAACGCCACGCCGTCGAGCATGATGGGCTGGAAATAGGCGACATAGGCCTGTGCGCGGGCCTCGCCGGCGGGTGACAGGCCCGTCCCGCTGTCCGGCTTTTCGCCATGGCGCACGATCAGCACCGTGGCGTCTGCGAGACCCGCCGTAGTGCTGGCGGCATCGGCCGATACGGCAAAGGCGAAGAGCCAGAGGAAGGCGAAGGCAAGCTGTTTCATCGTGGTCTCCGCGGGCATGTGTTGATGCCGGGCAACCAAGGCGCATCATTCTGACGGAATGAGGGCCGGGTAGGCCATCTCGCGGGAAGGTGATGGCGCTCAATCGTGGATGCGCTGGCGCCAGTACCTCACGCCGCTTCGCGGGCCCAGATTTGGTGGCTGTAGCGGCGGAAGAATCGTGCGATCAGCCGCTGCTGTCTGGCTCTGGCGAGGTCGGGCAGGCGCCGTTCCTGGCGCCAGCGCGGCATGTTGCGCCAGAAGACGATAAAGCGGGCGGTGTCCTCGAGCGCTTCCTCGAGGGATAATGCTGGGTGGATCGCGCCCAGCACCATGGCCTCCGAATGCTTCAACGCGTCGATGATGGCCTTGCGGGCGATGTGGCCTTGCCGGGCCTGATGGATGCCATGCTCGCGGATCGCCGCGTAAGCTTCGAGCAGGGCAGGGCTGTCGCCGGTGTAGCCTGACATGCGGGCGAAATCGGCGGCAAGGGTGTCCATTGGCACTCCCGGAGTTCAGAACGCGGCAAGCGGAAAAGCCGCGACTCATGTTTTCGAGTAAATATAAGCATAACTCAAAAACTTGCGAAAGTGAAACTGTTGGGAAAGTGAAAAAGAGCGACTCGACTCCTGCTTCAAAACGCACGAATATGTGAACAAATCAGGAACGGAGGCGTGGAGGGGCGATGGCTTTACCGGGCAGGGAACCAACGATCGCGCATGTCGCGTCGATATCGGTCGAATGCGCCGATTGCGGCCGCAACAGGTGGTGGAAACCCGACCAGCTGAAGCGTTTCGGCGTGACAAGGGAGACGCCGCTGGCGGCCCTTTCGGGACGCATCATCTGCTCGGCCTGCCGCGCCGAGGGGCTGCCCGGCGTGGCGGTGTCGATCCAGGCGGCGTTCATCGACGACAAGGAACGTGCGCGTGCCGAAGCGCATATGCTGAACAGCCGCGACGTGCCGCTGGAGCGCTCGAGGAGGGCGTGAGGGCGCGGGCTGAGATGATCTGCAGCGGGCACGAGAAGGGGCACCGCCTTCGCCAAGCTCTATTTCAGGCCGAAGTTCGCAGGGTCTTGATCGGTCTCGATCAAGCCTCGCCGAAACCCATCCTCCACAAGACGCCTGTTCTCTCCGATATACGACAGGCCGATGGAAATTCCTTCACGCCACGAAGTGCCGCGGTTCCAGGCCTCCGCGAAAGCCATGGCGAGATCGACGTGGCGACGCGTCTGGACCAGGGCTTCGATCAGGGAAGCGGCCTGTGCTGTGTCTTTTTCCAGCTTTGTGTAGCCCGAGGCGTCCTTGCGCCGGCGCGTGCTGACGATCAATTTGTGGACCGCATACCGCTCTGGCGCGGGGAGGGTAACGGGGACGCCGCTTTTGTGCAGCATGACGGTGCGCACCGGATCCTGAATGAGGAAATCGAGAAACCTGAGGGGCTGGGCGGCGGCCCCGCCAAGCGCCGGCATTCTTGCCGCGCGGTCCGAATGTTCGTCGCTGCCTGTGTTGGGTGTCAGGAACTCAACCTTGAACTTTTTCGCATTTTCAAACTGGGTGCTGAACCTGTTGTCCGATTGGTGCGGAATGTCGCGAAAGGTCGAGTCGATCGCCTTGAGGACGTCCAGTATCGGCGGAAGGCTGTCTTCGACAGCGGCGGAAATCGAATGAAACTGGGCGAAATCGGCGTCGCCAGTCTGCATGGCTGTTGACGGCAGGCGAACTCCGAGCAGGCCCGGATAGCATTGATAGGCGACGGTCCCGACCAGAACGCCTCTGAGCCTGAACAGGCCGGCATCCGAAAGCGCCGCCACGACATCCCCGGTAAACCGTTCCGGGGCTGGCAGGTAGGCGTTCCTGACCAGGGTTGATACCAGCTTGCGGCGGCTCTTCAGGTCATTCTTCAAATCTTTGAAAGACTTGACCCTGTTGCTTATCTCTTCGTTGGCGCAAGAGCCGACATATTTCCTGACCGGTTTGCCGTCGACATTGGTCTGAAAATACCAGAACTCCTGGTTCTTCGACTTCTGCCTGACGAAGATCCCGTCACTCGAAAAATCCGAAGTGAAGGCCGCGTCGAAGGTCCGCTGATCAAGCTCGGCGAACATGGTCCTGTAGACGATATCGACGTCTTTCATCGGCCGGCCCGGGTGTAAAGTTTTTGCAAATTATGTACAACCGTAGCGGCTGAGCCGGCGAAATTCAAGCGGTTGTACATTTTTTGCGAAAACTTTACAACTGCGCTTTCGCGAAGGGAAGAGGAGCTCCTCAATATCCCAGCAGTTCCTTGAGCGGGATGACGCGCCAGACGTGTTTTATCGCGTAGCGGTCGAAGGTCAGCAATTTGGGCGGATTGTACTGCTCGACCACCAGCTCGGCTGCGGTGCGCTTGACCAGCTTCTTGATGAAGGCCTTGCCGTTGCGCTCGTTTTCTTCCGGAAAGGTCTCGATCACCACATGGTCGCCGGGCACGGCGTCGCGGCCGCCGCAATAGAGCATTTCGCCGGGTTCGTAGCGCGGCACCATGGAGTCCGACAGCACATGCAGCGCGAACACCTTGCGTAGATGGGCGATGCCGGGCGGGCGCTGGACATAGCCGGCGACCTCGCCGTTGAAGGTGAAGTCGCCATCGTCGCCGCCGACAGCCGCGCCGAGCAGTTCGATGTCCATCGGCCCGGAGGGCAGCGGGCCGGCATCGGTGACGATCTCGGCATCGGCGACCGGGCCGGCATCATCGAGGAAAACGACCTCGCCCTTGCCGAGCGCCACCGGGTCGACGCGCAGGAAGGCGGCGGTCTTCAACAGGTTCTCTGTCTTGGGCAGGTTGCGGCCGGTTTCCCAGTTGCCGACGGCTGCGACATCGGTGTCGTTGTGCTCGGCAATATGACGCATGACCAGGCCGCGCTGCTTGCGCGCCTGGCGGATCGCTGCTCCGACCTTGATCGATAGTGAGGTTTTTGCCATGGCGCCATGTGAGCGATGAAAGCTTCTCTCGTCCATGAAAGAATGGCTTGCATCACTTTTTGAGTTATGCTTATATCAAGCCATGCAAAAGCTCAACCCCATCCCATCCGAGTGCGCCTTCGCGCAAGCCTCGCATCGGCCTGCCGCGCTCCTCCTTCCGCCCCGGCTGTCCTGCTCCCCGGCCGGGGCGAAGCCCGAGGCTTTGAACGCCTGTCGCCGCCCGAGATCCGGGCCAGTGCGACAGGCATCAGCCTCGGATCCGGTCCGCCCGTCACCGGCGGCCGGAACGGCCGGAGCCGTTTTCCCTGACGGCTCCGGCCTCCAATTCGGGCAAAGCCTTTCCAACTTGCCTTGCCGTACAAGCATCCGGACCGAGGACGGCACAGTCATCCTGTTCGACCGCTGCACGGGCAGGGCGGTTTCCGCCCCGACCCGAGAGGCCGCCGAGGCGCGGTTCGCCCGGCCCGGCGGCGGCTGACCGGCCTCAACCTCAATTTCTGAAACCCCCGGCCTCGCGGCCGAAACTCCTGGCTTTACGGCGCGCTGCAGGCGCGGCCGAGGGCTGCGCAATGGAATGGAATGGAGCCGACATGCCGAGCTATATCGACAGCGAATTGCAAGCGATCGCCAGCTGGCTGAAAGACGGGCTGTCGGCCTCGGGGATCGCGGCTGAATTCAGTGCGCTGCGCGGCAGCCCGGTATCGCGCAATGCCATCATCGGCATCGTGCATCGCAATGCCATGCTGGCGGCGATCGGCTTTGCCAACGGCAAGGGCGTGATCGCGGAGCGTGCCGCGAACCGGGCCAGCCACAAGGCCGCCAACGAGATGGTTGGGCTGGTGCAAAAGCGGGCAAGCGGCGGCATACCGCACGTTATTGGTGATGCCGGTACAAAACCCCGCCCCGCTGGGAAATCCAGGCGCGAGCCGCCACCGGCCTGGTTGCCGCCGCGCCTTTTCGTACACGAGTTGGGCGCGCTGCCGCCGGATGGCGAGGCCTTTCGCTTCAAGGTGCCGGTGCCGCAACGCCCGCCGGTGGGTCGCCAGCCGCATGGCGTGGCGATGCGCTTCATCGACTGCCTGTTCGGCCGCTGCCGCGCACCACTCGACTTGACGCTGGAGGAAGACCCGGAAAAGGACGCGCCAGGCGGGCGGCCAGGCGAAGACATGCTGTGCTGCGGCATGCACACGCGGGCGCTGAAAAGCTACTGCGAATACCATCAGGCGTGCTTTCGCCGCCGCATTTTCGTGGCGCAGCCGGTGTGAGGAAAGCGCGCGCCTATCCCTTATTTCGGCACTGTGCGGCCGAGCTTCGGCATGCGGCTTTGCACGCTCCTGGCCTCCAGCATCATCGGCGTGCCGCCTTCAGACACCAGCACGCCGCTGACCCGGGCAAAGCCGGTAAAAACCTTGATGGCATCCGAGGCCGACATCTGTGCCGCGATTGCCGCGCTGCAGGCGTTAAGCGCGCTGCGGTAGACATGGCCCCGCCGCTCCACCGGCCAGCGCTGCAGGAAATCGGCGGCCTCACTGACGCTGTCGATCTCCTGGGCATGGCCATCGAGCATTACCTTGAGCGGCACTCCTGTTTTCATCGTACCCATGGCGTTCACCCTGGTTCTGGCGCGCGGCTTGTTTACGGCGCGCGGAAATCTCGCGCTGATCAACGCCGGACGCAAGCCCGCGGTTGCATCACATTTTCACTCGCCTCAGGGGTTGGTGGCGGCGTCCAGCCATTCGGTGGCGCGGCTTTTGGGCCTCGTCACCAGAATGCCTTGCTCGCGCGCGGCCTTCTTGAAGGCATCGAAGGCGATGCGCTGGCTGCAGGTGCCGTCAATGGCCAGCCCCACCAGCCGCATGGCCGCCTGAAAGGCCTCGGCGGTCTTGTCCGGCCATTGCTGGCCAAGCGCCTTGGCGGCCTCGGCCACCGAGCCGACCATGGCGGTCTTGTTGTCGCAAAAGCGCAGGGTAACCGGCATGAAGGCCGTCATCGGCAAGTCTCCTGTATTGATGGACGCCAGACAACGTCGCAAGCCCCGGCTGGTTCCATCCGGCGCGGCCTGACGGCGGGCAATTCGTGGAGGGCGCCATGAGCGAGCGGCCCTTCATGCAGCTCTATGTCTCGGATTTCGTCGGCGACACGCTGGCGCTCTCCACCGAGCAGATCGGCGCCTACATGCTGTTGCTGATGGCGATGTGGAATGCCGGAGGTGCGCTGCCCGATGACGACGCCAAGCTGGCGCGGGTGGTGCGCATGTCGACGAAGAAATGGCGCGCCATCAGCGCCGATCTGCTGACCTTCTTCGAGCGCGGCAAGGGCGAGATCAGCCACAACCGGCTGACGAAAGAGCTGCGCAAAAGCCTGATCAAAAGCGAAGCGAGGGCCGCCGCCGGGTCGCGCGGCGGGGCCGCTACCGCCTTGAAAACAAAGGCGCAGGAGGCGGCAAATGCCGATGCTTTGCCGCGGCATCTTCCAGAATCCAGAAACCATAGTGAAAAAGCTGGCGCTTTTTCCCCAGGCGAAAACGCGAAGCGTTTTTCCCGCGAAAACGCGAAGCGTTTTTCGCAGCGCCAACCCTCCGAAAACGCGCAGCGTTTTTCGGAACAGGCAAACCAACATGCCAAGCGTTTCTCGGGCCCATCGGGCAAATCGCCTCCGGCTTCCCCAGCCACCTTGCACCGCCCAGAAAACCGCCCGGCTGGCATCAGCCGAAAACCCATGCCGACGCCGCCAACACCATCATCGAGGAGATCAAGAGCCATGACCGCAACCGAATTGCAGCAGGCGACGAAGGCGCTGGCCGCGATGTTCTCATGCTTCCCGCAATCAGCACTCGCTGATGTCGAGATGCAGATGCGCGGCTATCTGGCCGCGGTGCAGGATGCCGAGCTGGCAGACCTGACGTCCGCCATCCAGCGCTTCGTGCGTGGCGAGGTGAAAGCCTGCAACGCCCAGTTCTGCCCCTCCAGCGCGCAGCTCTGCATCGAACTGCGCGAACGCCGCGCGATCAGGGAATTGTTGGCGAGACGGGCGGCCTCGCAAGTCTTGCGTTCTGCATGAGGCGAGGAATCCAGGTCCTGCAGGGCCTTCGCAAACCCACCACCACATCCAAACGAGGAATCCACCCATGAGCAAGAAAGCCATCAAGCCCGCAAAGCCCCAGGCGCCGAAACTGCCGAAAGGCGAGGCCGAGCAGGTGCGCATCCGCCGCGAGGTTGGCCATGACTTCGCGCTGAAGGACGACGCGTTCGGGCGCAAGCGGCTGAACGCCGGCACGCTGGAAGCGCGGCGCGTCTATGAGGTGTCGAATGACGGCTTCACCGCCACCGGCGGCGTGGTGCGCGTGCGCAATGTCGACCCGCTCATCGGTATCACTTCGCTGTCGCGCCTGCAGCGCGAAGCCGGCCTGCGCTACCGCGAGGATTTTCGCGCCAGCCAGCAGGCCGGCATCAAGCCGATGTCACTGACCGAACGCGTCGACGGCGGCCGCCACGGCGGCGGCATCGCCGACAGCGTGCTCAACGCCGGCCGCGCCCACGCCACTGCCACCCGCGCGCTCGGCCATTGGGACGTCGCCGGCGTGGTGCAAAAAGTCTGCTGCCTGGAACAGCCGATCAAGACCGTGGCCGAGCAGAGCGGAGAAGGCCGAGACGTGGCGACGAAGTTGCTGAAGGTGGGGTTGGATTTGTTGGCGGTGCACTATGGGATGATGATGGGGAGAAGGTGAGGGCGCGCGCCAGCAAGGCTCGCCTCCTGCCACAGTCTCTGCGGAAGCTTGCTTGGCTTAAGGTGCCCAGGAGAGCGCATGCGTTTCGCCTAACGAGCCCAATCAACGTCGATGTCAGTTGGCTTTGGTGACCGAAACCGGCGCAGTGCCAGGATGCCAGCCACGCAGTTTATAATGGGAATAAAGACCCCGCCGTATATCCAAGGCTTGGCTGCGTCCACATTTCCACCCCAGTAGCTGTTGACCATGTACGGCATCGCATTGGCAAAGATGATGGACAGCGCTAGCTCGGCGAGGAAGATGCCGGTGAACACGAGAAACCTTGGCAGGAAAGCTGTCCTCGGTGCAACCGCGGCAACAATAAGCGAAACAAGAAATCCCAAGACCCACGGTCCCATTGGCTGCCGCCCGACATAGACGTGAAACATATATGCGGCCTGCGTTGTCGCGACCAGTCCGATGAAAGTGGCCAGCGCCAAGGCAATGAAGTTGATTGATAGTCGTTTGAGAGCCATGCTGATTCTTTCAGCTCATTGAAAGGGGTAGCTAGATCCTTGAACCCGCGATCACCTCGGCTTGAGGGTACTCACGCTCTTCCTTGTAAAGAATGATGTAGCCGGGCAGGGCTGTCGCCTGCCAACCCGAGGGCAAAGCCTTGACGACATGCTCTATCGCCGAGCGCGGCGTAAGCGGGCCGCTCCGCGCCGAAAGCACGGTTTCCTCGAAATCGTCATGAGGCTTCCGGTTGCGGCCGCCATTACCCTGGTAGCGGAATGTATAGGGCAAGGCATCCTTGAGCCGTGAGAGCGCGCTTGCCGCCGTCTCACCGGCGTCGATCGCGAAGGCCAGTTCCCGGTCGATATCGATCGGAAAACTGGCGTCGTAGTTCTTGGGATCGACCTTGGTGGTGTCGCGCTCCCGGCCAGGATCGTTGGAGCCGAAGCCGCTGCCGTTCCAATCGATCGCTTTCACGCCGCCATAGTGGCGGATCAGATCGGACTCCAGATCGACCGCGGTGAACACGAAGATGCGCACGGCCTTGAAGCTTACACGTGCTGGATCAAGGCCAGCTCGATGCATGATTTTGCGTGCGTGGCGCGCCAGGCGCTTGTGAAGCCCGGCCTCGGCGTCGGTCTTGCCGACATAGACAACGCGATCATCGAGCAGAAGCTGATAGACGCCTTGTTCCTCGGGAACCTCAAGCAAGCTGGCATTGTTGAGCGGTGCGGTTTCGAGCTCGTCCAGCACCGTGATAAGCCGCGCCAGCAAGGCGCCCGGAAGATCGAACTCGAACTCGACGTAGGCCTTCATTTCAGGAAGTCCGCCCCGCCGAAGTCGAGATGGCGTTTCACGCTGCGGGCGACGATGTGCGCCAGTTCGACCGGCACGGCGTTGCCAAGCTGACGCATGGTTTCGGACCAAGCGCCATGGAAACGGAAATTGTCCGGGAATGTCTGCAGGCGAGCGCTTTCCCGCACGGTGAAGTAGCGCACGCTACCGTCCGGCCGTAGCAGCATGTTCTCGCCTCCCGGCACGCCGTGGACCCCTGCCTTCAGGGTCTTGGCCGGCTCATCGAGCGGGCTTCCCGTATGGCCCGGATAGGACCGCGCGCCGGGCTGGAAGCGATGGTTGTGGTATTTCATCGCATCGCGCGATTGATGTTCGGGATCTGGCAGGTCGCCTATCGCGTCGCGTGTTGTCCGCCATGGCGCTGTTGTTGGCTTGCCATCGAGACGCTCGGCGCGTTCAACGTGCCGGTCACCGATCCTGCGGTCGGCCTTGCGGGCCTTGTGCCGGTCCCAATAGTTGCCCCTTGTCTGATCCCAGAGCATGGCATCCATCGAGTGCGTTTCCAGCGGAAACGCCCACTTGATGTCCAGATCGCTGCGAAAGCCGACGAAAACAACGCGCTCGCGGCGCTGTGGGATGCCATAATTGGCCGCGTTCAGCACGCGGGACACCACCCGGTATTCCAGGCCGGCCGGGCCGCGGCGACCCGTATGGTGCTTTTCAAGTTTGCGGAGGTGAGTTTCCCAACTCTCGTCCGGTCCGGCGACCAGATCGGGATATGTCATCTGCAGCACGATGTGCGAAAAGTAGGTTGCGAAGGTTTCCCGGGTAAGGCCCTTCACGTTCTCGAAAATAAAGGCGCGGGGCTTCGTTTCGCGAAGCGCGCGAACCGCTTGCGGCCACATGTCTCGCGAATCCGCATGCGCACGGTGCTTGCCGCCTAGCGAGAAGGGCTGGCAAGGCGGGCCGCCCGTGACCAGGTCGATTTTGCCTTCGTGCTCGCGGAAATCCACGTCGCGAACATCGCCTTCCGTGGGTTCGGGCCAATCGCCAACCAGGCCAAGGCCATCGCGGCGATTTTCGCGAATCGTGTCGCAGCACCAGCGGTCCCATTCGACCACGGCCTGGGGCGCGAAGCCGGCACAGCTTACGCCCATGCCAAGCCCGCCGGCGCCCGCGAAGAGCTCGATCGATTTCATGCTATTCCCCTACGAATTCGCGCAGCGTGTTCTCTAATTGTTCACTCTGCCGCAATTCGCATTCCCAGACAACAAGTACGTTCCAACCAAGTTGCTTCAAGGCATCCTGCTTGCGCGTATCGCGCTCCGCGTTCGCGGATAGTTTCGGGCCCCAGAAATCAAGCTTGGACTTCGGAAGCCGGGCCAAGCGGCAAGCCGGATCGTCGTGACGATGCCAAAAGCACCCATGAATGAAAATCGCCTTTTTGCGTTTTCCAAAAGCAATGTCCGGTTTGCCCGGCAGATCACCGCGATGGAGCCGATAACGGTAGCCCATCGCATGCAGAAGCCGACGCACGACCAGTTCCGGCTTCGTATCCCTGCCGTGGATACGCGCCATCCGTTCACTGCGTTCGCTGGTTGAAAGGGTGTCCACGTTCGCCCGTCTCATCGATTCGCGACATGCTGTTGCGTTTTGCCATGAATGTGAAGGCCCGTGTATGCCAACCGGTCGACAACCGGAGCCAGCTCGCACGGCCCGCAAAACACCGCTAAGCTTGAAACGTCGTGCAGTGCCTGGGGGGAATCGTGAAAGCGGTTTTCGATGTGAAGCCGGGATCTGGCTATGACGATGACATCACCCGTCGCTATCATTTTCCGGCTCGCAGCAACTATCTCGATGCGGCCCGGAACGCGGTTGGCGATTGGGTGCTGTTTCGCGAGCCGCAACGCAATGGCGGGCGCCGCGCTTACATAGCCACCGCACGCGTAGCCGATGTCGCGCCGGACGCTGAACGGTCAGACCACTATTATGCCAATGTGACTGACTATCTCGAGTTTCCGAGACCGGTGCCTTTCATCAGGGGTGGCCGCTACGCCGAGGCGTTGTTGCGCGAGGTTCTCGATCCGAGCCGCGTTGGTCGGGCGGTGCAAGGCAAGTCTATGCGGCCGGTCTTGAATGAGGATTTCGATGAGATCGTATTGGCCGGCCTGGATGAAACGCTGGACCCCGCCAATGCCAGAAAGCTCATGCCCGACATGCTGCCGCTCGACATGCCTTTGCCCATGCAGCCCGGTTTTGCAGGGCAGGCTGGGTTTGCCGAGACGGTCGATCGGCGGGTGGAGCAGATATTGCTGAACCGAAAAATCCGCGACGCCACCTTCCGGCTGGAAGTCTGCCGCGCCTATGAGGATACCTGCGCCGTGACCGGGCTGCGCATGATCAATGGCGGCGGCAGGGCCGAGGTTCAGGCGGCACATATCAAGCCGGTCGCGGCCAACGGTCCGGATGTTGTCCAAAATGGCATAGCGCTATCGGCCACCGTGCACTGGCTATTCGACCGGCATCTCATCTCGATAGACGAGAATTACCGGCTTCTGGTCGCGCACAACCGGGTGCCGGGCGAGCTGCGCAATCTCTTTCGTCCGGAATCCCAGGGGCTGCATTGGCCCAAGGATTCAAGGTTGATGCCACATCCGGCGTTCCTGGCGCATCATCGAGAGCAGTTCGCAGGCGTGCACTAAATCTCGAAAATGAAACAGCGCACTTCGCGATGGATCTTATGACTTCAGCGGTGCAGCCGAACGGTCGGGCGGCGCCTGCCCGCCGCCTATTTCGCGGCGAGACTTTTGCTGAACAGGGCTCGCTCGATGTCGGGTTCCAGGGTTCCGGCGAAGGCCGTGGTCAGATGGTGGCTGTCACGGAACGCGAGCTTGCCGTCGATGAAGACATGACAGGTCGTCTGGTCGCAGAAGCGGTCGGTCAGGTCGACATAGGTGGTGTTGGAAACGCTCTGCACGATGCGGCGCTCTATCGTTGCGGTGGCTTCATTGTCGGCGTGGGCGCGCGGCGTGTCGCAGCGCGAAGGCGCTTCGCCCCACCACAGCGCGCGGGCCACGCAGGTGTTGGCGAATTGGTCGTTGATCGGCACGTCACGGATCACCGCCACCTTGATGCCGGCCTGGCTGAATGTCTCGATCGTCTCGCGCAGGCCTGCCTGCCAGGCGACATTCTGCTGATCGCGCATTGCCGCCGGCGCCTCCTTGACGAGGTTGCCGAAGGAGAATTCCGACATCACCACCAGCCTCGGCTTCAGCGCGAGGATCTGCGCCACCGCCTGCCGTCGCCAGGTGTCGCATTCGGTGTAGTCGCGCTTCAGCCGCGAGCTCCAGCTGGTCATGCGCGAGGCCGGGCAGGAGGATTTGAGGAACGTCACCACCCTGTTGTCGTTGCGCTTGGCCGCTTCGATCACTGGTGTCGACCAATGGTCAGCATGCGAATCGCCGAACAGGACGATGGTGTGACCGGTGTCGCCGGCGCCGAACATGCACGGTTTTGGCGTGACGGTGGCAAGGTCTGCCAGGCAGGCTTCGTCGCTGGCGCGCGCCATCGACGGCATCGCGGCGGCCTGGACGAGAAGGCGCTGCTGCGGCCCGATATTGCGGGTCGCCAGATGCGCACTGGCATAGGCCGCGACCACGCCGGCGCCGGTCAGCATCAGCGCCGGCACCAGCGCGCGGGCCGCGCCTGCCATCAGCCAGCCGTTGCGGCGCACCGGGTTTTCGATGACGTGATAGGTGAACAGCGACAGGCCAAGCGACAGCACGGCGCAGGCGAGACGCTGCGTGATGGTCAGGTTGGGCATCAGAATCTGCGCGTAGACGATCACCGGCCAGTGCCAGAGATAAAGCGAATAGGACAGTTTGCCGATCCACTGGAAGGGCAGCAGCGCCAATGCCAGCCGGGGGCCGAAGCCGGTGACTGAGCCCAGGCCGGCGGTGGTGGGCAGCCCGCTCAGCAGCACCAGCACGGTGCCGGCAACCGGCAGCAGCGCGGCAAAGCCGGGAAAAGCCATGTCTTCGCTCAGGCGCAGATAGGCGGCGGCGATCAAGGCGAGGCCGAGCCAGCCGGCCGCGTCGCCAAGGTCTCGGCGGTTACGCCACAGCGTCGCCGGCGCCAGCGTGGCCAGGCCGCCGGCGGCGAATTCCCAGGCGCGCAGCGGCGAGAAATAGAAGGCCCAGGGCGGCGAGGCCGTCGTCAGCCAGGCACAGGCGATGAAGGAGGCGAGGCCGGCCATCCCCACCGTCAGCGCCACCGCGCGCCGGCCCGGCCGCAGCCATGCGGCCAGCATCAGCAGCGCCGGCCAGCAGAGATAGAACTGCTCCTCCACCGACAGCGACCAGAAATGGATGAACGGGTTGTTGGCGGCATCCGAGGCGAAATAGTCGAACGACCAGCGGATCAGCCAGAAATTGATCATGTAGGCCGAGGCGAACATGGCGCCCTTGGAATAGAGCGCCTGTTCGTCCGGCGACAGGATGAAATAGCCGATGGCGAGCGTGGCCAGGATGACGAACAGCGAGGCCGGCAGCAGGCGGCGCGCGCGCCTGGCATAGAAGCGCCACAGGTTCATGCGGCCGTTGTCGCTCATCTCCTGCAAAAGGTGTTTGGTGATGAGGTAGCCTGAAATGACGAAGAAGATGTCGACGCCGGCAAAGCCGCCGGAAAGGGCCGTCAGGCCGAAATGGTAGGCAACGACACCGGCAACAGCCAGCGCGCGCAACCCTTCGATGTCAGGCCGGAAATCCGACCGGATTGGTGCCGTCATGACCGTTTCCCTGTTGCAAGATGGCGGTCAGTGTCGGCCGAAAGGAAATATATTGCAATGCAGCATTTTTGCCGCAGTGCGATATTCGGGCGCTGGATGCAGGCGACCCGGCGAAGGCGTCGTTGTTCAACATCGCGCGATCACACCATTTGCCGTTTGGCCTTCGGCTTGACAAATCCGTGGCATCGCCGCCATCTGCCCTGGGTTCATGGGGCAAGGGGATGTCATGAAGAAGACCTACGAAAAGCCGAGGCTCGAGAAGCGCGAGAAGCTGTCCACCGTGGTGGCCACCCCGAGCGCGCGATAACAGCCTGATTTGACGAGGCGCTGCCGGAGAGAAGCGGCGCCTGGCTGTTCAACCTTGCTTTGATTGACAAGGATTTGCTCCGAGCGCCATTGCCGCGCTCACTTGGGCTGTGAAACATTGGGGCTATGGGGATATCATGAAGAAGACATACGAAAAGCCGACGCTCGACAAACGCCAGAAGCTTTCGAGCGTCGTGGCGATATCGGTCTCCCAGGTGGACAAAGTCTGATCGGCGGCGACTCCGGAAGACCGCCGCTTGGCCACGACCGCTTGACAAATATTGGCCGCGTGCACCACTTGCCGTACTCACTTGGCGCTATGAGGATATCATGAAGAAGACATACCAAAAACCAACGCTCGAAAAGCGGCAAAAGCTGTCCACGGTGGTGGCTGCCTTGCCGAGCAACGTGCCATAAGGGCTGCGTTTGACGAGGTGCTGCCGAAGAAAAGGCGGCGCCTGGTATTTCTGGCTAAGGCTTGACGAATTCTGCTCCGGGCGCCATTTGCCGCGCTCATCTGGGGCCGTGGAATATTGGGGCCAAGGGAACATGAACATGAAGAAGACATACGAAAAGCCGACCCTCGACAAACGCCAGAAGCTTTCGAGCGTCGTGGCGGGATCGCTCTCGCAGGCTAAGTAATCGCATATCGGAATTCTAAGGGCCCGCTGCCGAAAGGCGGCGGGCCTTTTCCGTGGCGGGCTCAGCGGTCCTGTCAGGCCGGCTCGCTGACCCTGCGGCCTCGTGTCAGGTAGGCAAACAGGCCCAGCAGCAGGAAGCCCACAACCCAGCAGACCACGAAGGCAGCGACGCCGATGGCAGCGCCGAGATCGACGCCGAGGCTCACCACATTGGTGCTGAGACCGGGAAGCCTGTCGGCCGCGCCCATGCCGACATCGGCCAGCCACAGCATCACCATGTTGAAGCCGATGAAAAGCAGCAGGAAGAACCAGCCAAAGACGCCGCGCTTGCGCCTGACAACAATCGCTTCCATGCCTGACCTCGCACCCGTTTCGCGCCGCGACCATCGCGTAATGGCTGAATTGGCGCAAGGGCAGGGTTTGCCTTCTCTCCTTGCGGGAGGTGGTGGCAGCGCGAAGCGCGGGCGGACGAGGGGTGTTCCAGCCGGGGGCAAGTCACCGGCCTTGCCCGTCCTTTGGGCCGGCAGGGGGAAGGAACGGCACCCCCTTGCCCTAATGGGCAAAGGCTTGGGTTGGCGTCGCCATTCGCCCCGGGAAGGGGCGAATGTGCTAGAACCTGTGGCTCAGCCCCAGCTTGCCGCCCCAGGCGCTGTAGCTGCTGCTGCCGAGGCCGTCATAGAAGGCCGAGGCGTTGATCGACATGCCGTTGCCGGCCGCCAGCTCAAAGCCGGTTTCGGCGCGCCCGCGCAGGCCGGTTTGCGACAGGCCGGGCGTTGCCGTCGCTGCTGTCGCGGTGCTGTCCTGCATGAAGGTCCAGATGCCTTGCAGGTCGACGAACGGGGTCAGCAGCAGGCCGCCTTCCAACTGCACATTGGTGCTGATGTTGGGGCCGAAGGCGAACTGGCCGGTGCGCACGTCGATCGAAGGCACGTCGACGCCGAGACCGTCGACATAGGCCTCGCTCTTTTCCTCGAACATCGTCACCCGCGCTTCCGGCTTGATCTTCCAGCGCTCGATGTCGAAGCTGCCGATCAGGGCGGCGGTGGCCAGCCAGCGGTTGCCGTCGAAACGGTCCTTGAACGTGCCGAGCGGCGAGACCTGGTTGAACGACTGGCCCCAGCCGGCGCGCGTGTCGAGATAGAAATGCTCGGAGAGCCGCACCGTTGCGTAGGGGCCGACGAGATAGCCGACGCCCGAGACGGTGGCGCCATCGGCACCGTCCTGGTTCAGCCAGTCGACCTGCAGGCCAAGGCCGACCAGCACGTTCGGCGTCAGCAGATAGTCGGCGCCGCTGTGCGCGATGCCGAAGCTGCCTTCGCCGCTGCCAGACTTGAAGCGGCCAAGCGTGCCTTCGGTCCAGATGTCGAAACGCCTGGCCAGCGGGTCGGCGGCAGGCGCTTCATCGGCGCCGGCGGCGTCGCTTGGGCCGAACGCATGCTGGAACGTCGCGTCGGCCGGCGGCAGCTTGCCTGAGGCCGTGTAGGCGCTGAGGGGCAATTGCGCTCCAGCCGCCGCCATCATCTGGCGGGCGCCGGCGCCCGCCTGCCCGGCGCCAGCTAACCCGGCGCCAGTTTGCCCGCCGCCAGCTTGCTGGTCGCCATGGTCGCCCTGGCTGCTTTCGCCGCCAGTCGCCCCGGCCTGCGCCCGCTGCATGCTGTAGGCGAAGGTGGTGCGGTCGGCCGAGATCTGAAGGCCGACCGGCACCTGGCCGCCACCGATCGGCATGCCGAAGGCGTTGATGCCGCCATTGCCGGAATAGGCGCCGGTCAGCCGCTCGATGCGGCGGTCGATGTCGGGCTGGTTGGACAGGATGATGTTGGCGCGGCTTTCCAGGAACGAGCCGATCAGGGCCACCGCCTTGTCGGCGGAATCGCTGGTCGAGATGGTGCAGCTCAGCGCGCCGCCGGAGACCACTTTCAACGTGCCGGTATGGCTGCCCGTATTGATCGTGGACGCGGGATCAGAGCATTGCGCCGAGGCGATGCCGACACCGTTGGGCACGCTGAAGGCGAAGGCGTAGGTGCCCGGCGGAAGCGTGATGGCGCCAGACGAGCCGTGACCGCCGCTGGAATTGACGGCGACATTCAGCGCCGGCTCGGACGACGAGAAGCCGAAACTGCCGTCGGTCGGCGACTTGATCATGAAGGTCACATTGCCGGGCGGTGTGGTGCCGACGGTCACCGTGAAGGACGCGGCCGCGGTGTTGCCGGCCGTGTCGCGCGCTTCGTAGCTGATGGTCGTGGTGCCGAGCGGGAAGCTGCTGCCGGAGGCCGGCCCGCCGGTGCGGGTCACGGTGACGCCGGGCGCATTGTCGGTTGCCGTCGGCTCGCTCCAGCTTGCCGTGCCTTGCGTCTGGCCAGAGTCGACGGCGACATTGATGTTGGCGGGCACGAAAGAGAACACTGGCGGCTCGCCGTCCGCGACCGTCACGGTGAAGGACTGCTCGGCGCTGACATTGCCCTGCTTGTCCGTGGCCTTGTAGGTCACCGTGGTGGTGCCGATCGGGAAATCCGCGCCCGAGGCAAGGCCAGCCATCAGTTGCGGCGTCACATCGCCGTCCACCAGATCGGTGGCGCTGACCGCATAGGTCACCTTGGCGGTGGTCTTGCCGGCATCGGTGGAAACGCTGATGTTGGCCGGCAGGCTCAGCACCGGCGCTTCACCGTCGATGACGGTGACGGTGAAGGATTTTTCCGCGCTGGCATTGCCGGCGCCGTCGGTGGCCTTGAAGCTTACCGTGGTGACGCCGACGGGGAAGTGGGCGCCCGACGCGAGGCCGGCGGTCTGCACGGGGGTGACAGCGCCGTCGAACAGGTCGGTGGCCGAAACCGAATAGGTGACCGTTGCGTAGGTCTTGCCGGGATCAGTGCTGACGCTAATGTTGGCCGGCACGGTTACAACAGGCGGCTCGATGTCCTTCACGGTAACCGTGAAGGATTTTTCGGCGGTGTTGTTGTGGCTGTCCACGGCCCTGAACCTCACCGAGGTGGTGCCGATGGGAAAATCCGCGCCGGACGCAAGGCCGGCAATCATGGACGGGGTGACGGTGCCATCGACAGAATCGGTGGCGCTCACCGTGAAGGTAACCTTGGCTGATGTCTTGCCGGGATCGGCGTTGACGACGATGTCGGCCGGTACGGTGATCACCGGCGGCTCCGCGTCAGTCACCGTCACCGTGAAGGACTGGGGGGCGCTGATGTTGCCCTTGGCGTCCGTCGCCTCGTAGGTGACGGTGGTGACGCCGACAGGGAAGTCGCTGCCGGAGGCGAGGCCAGCGACGAGTTCCGGCGTGACCGCGCCATCGACGGCGTCGGTGGCCGACACCGCATAGGTCACCTTGGCCGTTGCCTTGCCGGCGTCGGTGTCGACGGCGATGTTGGCGGGCACGGTGAGCACCGGAGCCTCGCCGTCATTGACTGTCACCTTAAAGCTGCCGGTGGCCTTGTTGTGGGCAGCATCAGTGGCGCTGCATTCCACTGTTGTGATGCCGGTCGGGAAGGTGCCGGAAGGCGGGCCGCAGGTCGCGGCCAGGCTGCCGTCGACATTGTCGGTCGCCGAGACGGTGCCGTAGTCCACCACCGCACCGCTGGAGCCAGCACCGGTGGTCGTCACGATGTCGGCGGGCAAGGCAAGTTTCGGCGCTTCATGGTCTTCGACAACGACAACGAACGAAGCTGACGCGGTGTTGCCGCTCGCGTCCTTTGCCTGGCAGACCACCGACGTCGAACCGAGGCTGAAGGTCGAGCCGGAGGCCGGCAGGCAAGACACTACCGGGTTTGCATCGATGGCGTCGATCGCGGTCGGGTTGGTGTAGTTGACGACAGCGCTCGGCTGCCCGGCATCGGTCGGCACGGTGATTGGCGCCGGCATGGTCAGCGTTGGCACCTCTTCGTCGGTTACCTTCACCGTGAAGGCATGCTTGGTCAGGTTGTTGGCGGTGTCCCGCGCCGAGCACTCGACGATGGTTTCGCCGAAACCGAAGCTTGAGCCAGAGGCCGGGGAACACGTCACGGGCGGACTGGCGTCGACATTGTCGGTCGCTGTTGGCGTCGTGTAGGTCACGGCAGCGCTTGCCGTACCGGACGCCGCCGCGATGGTGATGTTGTCAGGCGCGGTGAAAACAGGGCCTTCACGGTCCTGCACGGTCACGGTGAAGCTTGCCGTACCCTTGTTGCCGGCGTTGTCGGTGGCCTGGAACGTCACTGTCGTTACGCCGAGCGGGAAGGTGGCTCCTGACGGCAGGCCGGCTGTCTGTACCGGCGTGATCGCGCCGTCGACATTGTCGATGGCCGTGACGCTGGCGTAGCTGACCACCGCCGACGCTGCGCCGGGGCTGGTGCCGACGATGATGTCTGTTGGCGCCGTCACCACCGGTGCTTCGTTGTCGAGGACCGTGACTGTGAATGTCTTGGCGGTGCTGGTGTTGTGGCTGGCGTCCGTCGCGCTGCACGATACCGTGTTGACGCCGGCGGCGAAGTCGCTCCCGGAAGCCGGCGCGCAGGTGACCACCGGTGCGGGGTCGCCGGCATCGGTGGCGGTGGCGGAATAGGTCACCTTGGCCGTTGCCTTGCCAGCCTCGGTGGAAGCGCTGATGTCTGAAGGCACTGTCAGCGTCGGAGGGGTCACGTCGTTGATGGTGACCTTGAAGGTCTTGGCGGCGCTGGTGTTGTTGGAGGCGTCCGTGGCCGTGCAGCTCACCGTGGTTTCGCCAATGGCAAAGGTGCTGCCGGAGGCCGGCGCGCAGGAGACGACCGGGTTGGCATCGGCATTGTCGGTCGCGGTGGCGGTAAAGGTTACTGCCTTGCCCGATGCACCGGCTGGCGCGTCCGCGCTGATGTCGCCGGGAACGGTCAGAACCGGGGCTTCATGGTCCTCGACGGTGACGTTGAAGGAGCGCCTGGTGACATTGCCGGATGGATCTGTGGCCGAGTAGCCGACGGTGGTGGTGCCGAGCGGAAAGGCGCTGCCGGGGGCGAGGCCGTCGGTCAACAGCAGGTCGGCGACATCGTCCTCGGGATCATGGGTGCTGACCGAATAGTTGACGACCGCCGTCGGCTTGGTGGCGTCAGTGTTGACCGTGATGTCGGACGGCAAGGTCAGGTCCGGCGGATTGGTTTCCGGCGGGGCGATCGGGATGATGACGTTGGCACCGGTCTTGCTTCCGTTTGGAAAGGTCCATTTGAGGATCGGCGCGCCTGAGAAGTAGCCCGAGGCCATGTTGAGCGGCGTGACCGTATAGGTCGAGGTGCAGGTGAAGGTGGCGCCGGTCTGCTCCGGCGGGCTATCGCAGACGGGCACATTGGGACCAAAACCACGCGGGTCGACCGACGCTGTCGAGAACACCCTGCTGCCGGAATAGGCCGTAAAGGTCAACTTCATCACCTGGCCGACAAACCGGAACTGGGCCGGGCGTGAGGCGACATTGATGGAGGGGGTGCTCGACTGCGCGTGCCCCTCGAGGGTTGCCGCGCCCAGCGCCAGGACACTCGCAAAGCCAACGCCAAGGCTAGCGGCGAGATTGGCCATTGCCGCACGCGCGTGAATTGGAAACCGCAGCCGGCCCGCGACTGACTCAAACCTGTAAAACGACACAATACCCCCACGCATGGCGCACCGAAGTCATCGGCGCGCCAACGCAAATCCCAGCTTCCCATGATCCTTGCGTGCCCCAACGGCACGGAAGGCGTTCCCGCGGCGCGACATCGTCCAGGCCGGCGCGTCGACATGCGCCGCCGCAAGGCCCCACCGGCCTTGCCTGGATCGAGTCCGCTCGTTGCGGGATCGCGCGGACCCTAAGGTTGTCCCCCGGCCCGGGTCAATTCAGCGGAGTTGACTATTATTGGGGGGATTCTGCTCCAACCAACGAAAATCGTTGGTTTTTCGCTCGCCGGCCGGTCGCTGCCGCAGCGTCAAATCTTAGCCGACAAAGCTGGTTTGGCGCTCGTTTTTCCGGAGTTCGTGCCGCTCACGCCTTGCGGCGGGTTATGCGGTAGACGGCGGCCGGGGGCAGGTTGCGCAAGGTGCCGCCGATGCGCACGGCGTCCAGCCCGAGTTCATCAAGCACGGGGCGCGGCACCGGGCAGCGCGGACCATAGGTGAACTGATAGAAGCCGGCGGACGGACGCAAGGCGCGAAAACATCCGGCCACGATCGCCGCCACCTTGTCGGTGGGAATCGACAGCAGCGGCAGGCCGGAAACCACGGCGCCGGCGGTTCCCGCCTCGAACACAGCCTCCTCGGTCAGCCGCGCCGCATCCATGTGCAAAACGCGGGCGAGAGGGAAGCGCTGCTGCAGCATGGCAGCGAAGTCTGCGCCGAATTCGATCAGCGTCAGGTCGCTTTCACGCAAGCCGCGCGAAAGCAGCGCGCGGGTGAAGACGCCGGTGCCCGGTCCAAGCTCGATCACCGGACCGGTGGCGGGCGAAATCTCCGACGTCATCAGCCGGCCCAGTGTCACGCTCGACGGCGCCACCGCCGAAACCGTGAGCGGGTTGGCGATCCAATGCCTCAGAAAACGAAATTGATCGGAATATGCGCCCACGGCTTTGGTGATCCCTGTTTCAGCCACCATCAACGCGGGCCTCTCCGGTTCGTCAAGTCCTTGCCGCCGCCTGGCCGGTGTTCGCCATCGGCCAGTTGCTGGAGTGGTGGCGAAGAGAGGTCACCGCAGAACGAAAAACAGCTCCGCGAGCGGAGCTGCCTTCCGAAGGTCATCAGTCAGGCAGAAGCTTATTTGCTGCCGCCATTCGCCTTTACGTTGCTGCAGAATTCCGGATGGCTGTTGGCCGCGCTGGCGTCCTTGGCCTCGGTTTCGCAAGCCGCGGCCATGGCAGTCTGATCATTCGGCGACATGGCCTTCCAGGCCTTCACGAAGTCATCGTTGCCCACCATCGTCTTCATGCTGGAGTCCGTATAGAAGGGCTGCATCTTTGCCGGATCATCGAGTGCCGACGTGCCGGAGCCGCCAGCCGCGAGTGCAGTGCCACCAATCATGGAAAGCGCGATCGCGCCCATACAGATCATCTTGATGTTCATCACTATATCCTTCCCTGTTGCTTTGGGATCGCTGAAGCAACCACCAATCAGGAAACGAGAAGATGGCAGGGAAAGTTCCGAATTTTTATAGGTAAACGCGGAGCTTTTTGTAAAATATAGCTCGTCGTGACTTGAAACTTTTCTGGTGTTTCTTCGTTACGTGGGCCACCCACGCCTGAGGCGGTATGCTGCTGTATCAAATGCCAGCGATGTTGTGGAACACAGAGCTCCAATGTCGTTGCGGCCTGGCACCAGAGATCGGCGCCTTGTGGCGGGATCGCTGGCCCGCGTTGTGGTAGAAGCCGACGTCAAGAGCCTGCTTCATCCGGGCAGGGCTCTGTCTCAGCAAGCATGACCTCCTGTGCTCCAGAAATGCGTCATTCAGGATATAGCAAGTGACAGGTTCCAAGAGCGTTGAGATCGCCGTGGTCGGCGCGGGTGTCGTCGGACTGGCAACCGCATTGCGCCTGGCCGGCGAAGGCCGCGAGGTTCTGCTCATCGATCCCAACGAGCCGGGTTCCGGCGCGTCGTTCGGTAATGCCGGGACGCTGGCTGAATATGCCTGCTCGCCGGTTGGCAACCCGGCGGTGCTGCGCGCGCTGCCGAAGCTGCTGCTCGATGCCGACAGCCCTTTCTCCTTGCGCTGGACAGCGGTTCTGCACCTGGCGCCGTGGCTGCTGCGGTTCGTCAGGCAATCGCTGCCGGTCGCCACCCAAGCCAATGCCGTGGCGATGGCTGGACTTCTGGCCGATGCCTTGCCGGCCTGGGAGGAGATGGCCGCGCAGGCCGATGCCGCAGACCTTTTGCGCCGCAACGGTTGCCTCTATCTCTATCGGCGCGAGAGCGACCTTGCAGGCGGCGCGTCTGGCCGCGCGCTGCGGGCCGAATTCGGCATCGACCAGCAGTTGCTGAGCCGTGAGGAGGTGGCCGCGCTTGAACCCAACCTTCCGGCGGCGGATGGCGGCGGGCTGTTCTTTCCCCAGTCGACGAACCTGACCGAACCGAAGGCAATGATGGAGCGGCTGCTCAAGGCGGCTATCGCCCGAGGTGCCGTGCTGCAACGGGCTGAGGTGACAGGGCTTCGCGCCGAGGCCGGCGGCGTCGAGCTCAGCGGCCCCGGCCTGCGCATCCGCGCCAGCAAGGTGGTGATCGCCGCCGGCGCGTTCTCGCGGCCGCTGGCGGCACAGGCCGGCGATCGGATCCCGCTCGAAACCGAGCGCGGCTATCATCTCGAATTTCCCATGGAAATGCCGCTGCTGACGCGCCCGGTCTGCCCGGTCGATCTCGGCTTCTACATGACGCCGATGGCGGGCCGGCTGCGTGTTGCCGGCACGGTCGAACTCGGGCGGCTGGGGTCGCCGCCCAATCCGCGCCGGCTGACGCTGCTTGATCGCGGCGTGCGCCAGTTCTTTCCATCGCTCGGCCAGCCTTCGTCGCAATGGCTGGGCTTTCGGCCTTCGCTGCCGGATTCCAGGCCAGTCATCGGGCCGTCGGCCGTCAATGCCAATGTCATCCATGCCTTCGGCCATGGCCATCTCGGCCTGACGCTGGCGGCGATCACGGCGCGGCTGGTCGCTGACGCTGTCGCCGGGCGCGGCGACAGCGCCCGGCTCGCACCGTTCGCGGCGAACCGCTTCTGAGGCGCGCCGCGATGGGACCAGCAGGCCGCGTCATCCATCCGCCTGGCGCACCGGGCCGGTGGTTCCCCATCGAATCCAGAGGGCGGTTTCGCCGGTTACTTGCTTGACCGAGAGCAGCAGCGCCTGATTGAGCGCCTGCAACGCCTGGAAGTGCTCGCTGCTGGGCGCGATCAACGGCGCGGTGATGGATTTGTGCAGTTTCTCCGCATCCTCCAGAAAGCGCGCGATCTGCGGTTCTGAAAGCTGCTTCATCAGTTTGTGTCTGGCCATTGACGATCTCCGTTAGAGGAATCGCCGCAACAAGGACAATATTCCTATTTCCTTTGGCAAAGGCAACAACGAAGTTTGGCAAACGGAGTTCAGGCTTCGCGCGCCAGGCTGACCACCAGTTTATCAACACCGGGATCGTCGATCCTGACGACGCGGACGAGGCGCATCGCCTGTTTCGTGCTCATCCTGGTGACCTGCTGGCGCATGATGACCGAGACGAAGGCCGGCCCGGAGCCGGTCAATACCATGGCTTTGCCGACCAGAACCGGTTCCGAGTAGGGGGCCCATTGCACGGCTATGATCGATGGTTCGCCGGTCTGGCGGCTGTTGACGCCGCTGAAATAGATCCAGTTCAGGCGCGAGGTGGCCACGCCATAGTGGCTGCCGGGCGCGCGCGCTCCCCTTTGGACGTGGTTCTCGGCCCATTTGGTCACTCTCCTGAAGGTGACCAGCTCGCCCTCGCGGCGCACGAACGTCACCGACCGCATCAGAAGGTCGGGGTGATCAGGAATCGAAAAATAGGTGAAGTAGATGCCGCTGGCGATCGCGGGACCCGGCGGACGTGTCAGGTTGTGATACAGCATCTCGCGGATCGATGCGTGATCGGATTTTTCGGGCTCAGCGGCGCCGGGCTCACGGTACAGATCCTTTTCGCCGATCTGGAAATAGTCGCAGATCAGCTTGACGGTGGCTTTGTTTGGAACGGTCTGCCCTTGCAGGTAGCGCTCGAACTGCGTGCGATTTATGCCAAGCTCACGGCAAACCGCGCTTACGGAAGCGCGGCCCTTGATAAGCAGCCTCAGATTGGCAGCGATAATCTCGCGAATTGACAACGTCATCGCCCCCGCGACCGACGCACTCATTACAAAAGCACTGGCTTATATCCAGGCAATCTTGCACACCGCGCCGGCCTAGCGAAGTGCGACCTTCGGACAATACCGCCGTTGTTCCGGTTGTGCTGTCAACCGCGGCTTGGCGATTGCCGCTGAGCTTGTGGCAACCGTACGTTTCCGACAAAAGAGCTAGTAAATTGCTGAGAATGGGCGTATTTCAGCGCCCAGTTGCATAGGACTTGTCGTATCTTTGACGATTAGAGAGTGCTGTGGATCACACGAATTTGTTCGAGCTGCTTGACTATACGCATGCGCAGCTGAGCAAGATTCGCGCGGCGGTTGCAGCGAGCGGCCATGCCGGCACCATGTTCAACATTGACTGCCTCGTCGGCGCGGCGGCCGAACAGACCAGATGCAAGCTTGCAAGCCTGGAGCATGCCGGCATGCCGGTTGCTCGTGACGGGGTGCGGAATACACTTGACGGCGCGCCCGACGGGGTGAAGCCGACGGCACGGGCGAGGCCCTTGCCTTGAGCCTTTTCACCAGACTTCGCGCCGGCAGCGGATCGGCGGTCCTCATCCCTTATAAATATGTCGAGTTGAATTCGGGCGTTCCCGACGGGCGCGGCTCGCACGAAAACGCCCATGATTTCGTCACGGAAAACGCCGGCTACAGGGTGGTCCGGGGCTGGCGGATGTCGGCGGGCGGCATTCTCGACAAGCGCGTCATCGTCGAAAACATCCGCACAGGGCGACGCTTCGATGTCACCCCACCGGTGGCCCGCCTGGCATTCTTCGAGCACCCAGGCACCGCCGACGAATATGACGGGCTGTGGCACCAGATCAGCCTGCCTCCCTTTCCCCCGCCGGTCCCGCAGCCAATTCAGGCGGCAGCCGACATGGCAGACGCCATCAGCCTCCTTGCGTCGGACGTCGGGTTGAAAATGCAGGAAACCGAGGCGCTCGAGGGCGAAGCGTAGCTGCCGGCGGCCGGGGATCAATTGGCGCCGATCTTGCTGGTCATTGCCCTCGCATAATGGCGGCCGGTGTACGAAGCCGTACAGAGGCATCGGCATATTGTTCAGCCCGGAATAAATCGCTAACTTGCCCGTGCGGTGACCCAAGTGCCGCCTTGGCCGACGCGGGACACGGCCCCCCGCCCAAACCCAACCTGCGTCGGCCTTCGAAAGCATGCTTCGATGGTTTCAGGCCATCAATGGACTCGACTTGAGCACGGGCAAAATGCAGAAGTGCCGCTCAAGAGGCTCCTAATGTCCGTACCGTCAAATCCAGATAAGCGACCAGTTCCAGTGCCGATGCCACAGGCTGGCAATGCCGACCCGACCGCGTCCCTGAAACAGGAGCTGAAAGCCGCGGATCCCGCGCTTATCGGCAATGACGCCTTGCTTGCGGCCGTGTTTTCGGGAAGCGGCGATTGCGTCAAGATCCTTGATCTTGATGGCCGCCTTCAGTTCATGAGCGACGGTGGCAAGCGCGTCATGGAGGTGGAGAATTTCAGCGCGATAAAGGGATGTCCCTGGCCGGATTTCTGGGTTGACGAGGGAAACATCGCGGCGCGCGAAGCCGTTGAAGATGCACGCAACGGCAAGACGGCGCATTTTGTCGGCTCGGCCAACACAGCGAAGGGCAACCCCAGATACTGGGACGTGCAGGTCATGCCGATCCTGGGACCGGACGGGAAGCCAACGCATATCCTGTCGATCTCGCGCGACATCTCCGAGATCCGGCTTGCGGAACTTGCTTTGCGCGAGAGTGAATTGCGGCTGAAACTGGCTTTGGCCGCCGCGCAGATGGGGGTCTGGGAGACCCATGTGGTGAATGGCGAATTCGTCAGTCTGAGGCGGGACGATCGCGCCAATCTGCTGCTTGGCGGCATGCCGGGCGAAGCGCCGACTTTCGAAGGGTTCGCGTCGAGCGTGCATCCTGACGACAGATATCTGTTGCAGCCGGCAGCCGATCGCGCGCTGGCCGACGATGGCGACGGCGTCCTCGATGTCGAGTACCGCATATTGGCCCATCACGACCAGCCGGAGCGCTGGGTTCACGCAAGAGCCCAGGCTATCCCCATGGGCAACGGAACACGCTTCATCGGAACCGTCCGCGACATCAGCGAGCGCAAGGAAGCAGAGGCACGGCAGCGGATCTTGAGCGGCGAACTGCAGCACAGGATCAAGAACAGCCTGGCGATTGTCAGCGCGATCGCCAGCCAAACCTTCAAGGGCGACGATGTGGCGGAGCGCAAGAAAGCCTTCACCTCTCGCCTCGAAGCCCTGGCGCAGGCACACGACATCCTGACCGCGGCGGCATGGAAAGGGGCGCTAATTCGAACGGTTATCAACAGTGCGCTGGGTCCGCACCGCTCCGCGCACGAGGTTTTCGAGATTGACGGTCCAGACCTCGAACTGAGCGCCAAGCAGGCGCTTTCAATGGGACTGGCGCTTCACGAGCTGGCGACAAACGCGGTAAAATACGGCGCGCTTTCCAAAGCTTCCGGGCGGGTAAGGATCGCCTGGTCGCTCGGCAGGCCGGATCAGGCCGGTGGCCAGCAATTCACCTTCACCTGGCACGAGATCGGCGGCCCATCTGTTGCCACACCGACCGCGAGCGGGTTCGGGTCCCGTGTCATCAGAAGCGTCTTTGCCGCGGATTTCGAAGGCACCGTGCATTTGGATTATGCGCCCGATGGCCTGGTTTGCACGTTGACGGCGCGCCTTCTGCCTCTAGGAGACAGATCCTGATCCAGGCTGGGCTCCGCATCATCCAGGCGCGTCGCGGCCCGTCTCACCTTCCGGGGGTGCGGCCTGCGGGCGTGCGGCCGTTTCGCTGGTGCCGAGCTGGTTCAGGGTTTCTGAAAGCGCGACGCCGACAAGCGCGTCTATGTCGCTCATTGCCCCGATATGACCGCCGGTGGCGATGTCACGCCTGATCCCGCGAAGGCTGTCCCAGGTTCGGCGTAGCGTCTCGATGAGGCTGTGGTCCATGGTCACGAGAGCTCCCTTGCAGATCACAACCCTTCGGCGGAATTTACGTTCCGAACGGGCTGAAGAAGAGCAGGCAGTGGCTTGATCGACCGACCTGAAGTGCGTCGCGTCGAAACGGCTTCAGGCTGTTGATTGACGCATGTCGTCGTCGCAAAACCGAGGTCGCTTTTGCGCGACATGCATTAAATCAGATGGCCGTCACGGCGAACGAAAAGGCCCGCCACCGACGCGAATCGTGACGGGCCTTCTGGAGTACGCCGGGCTTCCCACCGCCCGGCTGCTTTCAAAACTACGTGGCGCGCGGATCGTTCCGAGAAAACCCTGTTTCCGCAATGCTGGCCTAAGGCGCTAGCCCCCGCACGGGTTGGAAGAGTTGCATATGGCCGCTGTGACCGCTGACAGTTTCTCGCGCCTGGAAAGCGTTGGTTTCGGGTAGGTTTTCTTCATGTCGTTAGCCTTGCCCCGATAACCAGCAAAGGATGGAGCCGGGAACCGGCTATTGTAAAAGCGATTTCTTCGCTCCAAAGCAAAATGCCCGCCGCTCCAAGGGAACGACGGACACTGCGGTGGCCAAGTTGGGTTGTCTATGACCTTGACCACAGCCAGCCTACTGCCTTGACGGAAGGTGACGCGTCAACCCGCCAGGCACTGCCAAAAAGAACGACACCGATGGTTGCCAGAGGTTCCGGGAGTGGCGCCGAAGCTGCGGGTATACAGCCTGGCATGGGCTGGCGGGGCGTTGAACCTGGGCAAATGCTTGCGAATTGATGAGCCGCCCATGCGGATGCTGCTCGCCTGCCACATCCATGGCAAAGCGCCGTGCCTCGGTGCCTGGCCTAAAAGAATCCTTGAAATGCGAAAGCCCCAACGCTCCTGGTGGAACGAGGGGCCATCGTCATCGTACGGTCCCTTTTGCTTGGGAGGTCAGGGTCCAGGCTTTCCAATAGAGCAGCCGCATGACAGTTCCGCGACGGTGACCTGAAAACAAAAAACCCGCTACCTCCAGGCAGCGGGCTTTCCCTTGGATCGCGCCGAACTGGAGGCGGATCAATTGATAGGAGGAGAGCCTACAAAGGCTACAACGGCCGAAAGGCGCTCTCTCTTCACCAAGGTCGGCTTCACGTATTTCTTCATTGCCACTCTCCCACTAAAACCCCTCGAATCCGGTCTATCAAGCAATCTCTAAAATTAAAAGACCCGCCGGCCGGGAGCCAGCGGGTCTTGGGGATGGTGGATCGCTGGGGGGAACAGAACGATCCGACATAGGAACTCGCAGGCGTCGGAAAAGTTCCACCACCGCACGACAAACAAAAGAGCCGCCAATCCTGTGAGATCAACGGCTCTTGGATTTGCTGTGCTGGACAGCGGCAGTCTGCCTTACGACTGAGAATTTTGCGTGAGAGCGGTCACGCTCGAAAGCCTGTCCCTCTTCACCAGTACCGGTTTTTCGTATGTCTTCTTCATAGTATCCCCTTCGCCAAAACCCTCAGCGGATGCTTATCAAGTTGACGCTAAAATGAAAAGCCCCGCAAACCAATAGGTTGCGGGGCGTTGTGCAAGTTGGATCGCGAACAGACGACCCGGACTGTAAATGCGGGCGAGCGGGGAAAGTTCCGCCATCGTCGCCAGAAAAAGCCCGCCAGGGTGGGGCCGGCGGGCAGGGTCTGAAGTGGCCAGGGATCAACCCAGCATGGGTCAACGAATGGCGGTGCGGTTGGTTGCGCCAGGCGGCATCCGATGCGCTGCTTGCCGCAAGCCCAAGAAAAAACCCCGCCGGCCTGAGCCAGACGGGGCATTTGATTGGAGGAGTCAGGGATCGAATGGGAAACGATCCGCTCCAATAACGCGAATGCCGTGCAAAGGTTCCCGTGGCGCGGATGCACAAGCGGCTGCCGTATGCGCGAAGTCGCGGCATCTTGGAACTCCATCGTAGACCGTCTCCCGTCTTCGCCTCCACTCAAGCACCATCCTGTCCTTCCTGGTCGGAGGTTTTGTCGGCGTGGCCGTCTACCTCGCAATCGGCGGATGGCTGCTGCTGATCTGCGGCGCCGGGCTTTTCGTCATCGCCTTGCCCGCAGCGGCGCGCGCGCCGAAAATCCTGAGCCAGCGCCCGCCTTAGATCCCCCTCGTTCTACGCAACTCCGAAGGGAAGGCGCGACGCGCTTTTCCCGGGAAAACCACTGCGCGCTCAAACGGATCGACTGGCGCGCATTTCGCCAAGGGCGAGCTGCGCCAGGCAGGCGATGAACAGGACGAGAGAGATGGCGTTGACGAAGAGTGCCGTGGTCATGGCCGGGTCCAACTTCCCGGCCACCCATGCGAACATGACGACGGCCAGCGGCAGTGCAAGCCAAGACTCGGCCCGCCACCTTGCGGGCCTTGGCCAGTGGATATCGGGCCGAAAGGCAGCGGCGTCGGCTACCGACTTCAGTTGCTGATCGGCGCGCTTGAGCTGCTCGAACGCGGAACGCATGCCAGGGTCGGTCGCGATCAGGGCCTCGATTTCCCCGGCGCGGGCGGGGCTCAACTCGCCGTCCAGGAAGGCCGACAGTTCGGCCGGATCAAAATCGTTCATCTCGTTTCCTCCTGAAGCGTCGCCGCGAGGGCCAAGCGGGCATGGTACAAGCGCGACATGACCGTGCCGGCGGGTATGGACAGGGCTTCGGCGATCTCAGCGTAGCTCAGGTCGGCGAAATAGCGCAGCCGCACGATCTCCCGGTGG
The DNA here is from genome assembly GCF_015500075.1 of Mesorhizobium sp. INR15. Lineage (NCBI taxonomy): Bacteria > Pseudomonadati > Pseudomonadota > Alphaproteobacteria > Hyphomicrobiales > Phyllobacteriaceae > Mesorhizobium > Mesorhizobium sp. INR15. The sequence goes on from NZ_CP045496.1 coordinate 3,191,787, forward strand.
TTGTCCGAGAGGGTTTCCAACGCTCTGTCCAGTGCTTCCCAGTCGGGTGCGGGTTCGTCGGAGCGCTCATCGGCCACGTCGCCCGCCATCGCCCAGGTAGGCCGCCGCTGCGCGCGCCTCATGGTGTCGATGCAGCAGTTGCGCAGGATGGCGAACCACCATGCCTTGAACGGCCGTAGTTCGTCGTAGCTGCCGAGACGCTCCAGACCGCGCAAGGCCGCTGTCTGGACCGCGTCCTCGGCATCGGCCCTGTTCCTTAGAATCGAGCGCGCGTACCCGCTGGCCTGCACCAGCAGGGGCTCCAGCGCCCGCGCATAGTCGCGCTGCGGGAGCAATGCTCAACCCAAGGACTGGAGCAGGGAAAACAGCCGCTCCAGCTTGTCGTGAAGCAGGATGAACACCGTGGCCGCAACCGCCAGATGGACGGCAGCGATGGCCAGGGCCAGTCTCCCTCGAAAGCGCGTTCGGCCCGGACCCGCACCTCGAATTGCGATCAGGGCGAGCACGATGGCCAGAATCGATTTCTCCATGCTGAGCAGATTGATGAAAGCGGCCACGGCCACGGCCACGGCGCCCAGCACCAGCCCCGCGCGCCACCCTTCACGATAGGCGGCGGCCTCCCCAGGGGAGCGTTCTTCGAGATTCGACATTGCTTTACTCCGCGCGATCCAATGATCGCTTGAACCCGATACGCTCGGAAGTCTGATCTATTCATTTGCCTGAGCGGGCAACCCGGGACGGGGCTGATTTCCGGACGCTGAACGGCATGCGTGGCATGGTATAGGTGGCGTCTGCCGCCTCAGTTCCTGTCCGCCGGTTTGGAGCGCATGCGCGAAACGGTCTCGCGCTCCGCCCGCTTGGAGCGCAGCGGCGGCAGGCCGCGGTCGATCAGGTCCATGTCCTCGAGCACCATGTCGCCCATGCGCTTGAAGGCGATGTCGAGCGCGCCGGCACGATGGGCCGAGCGCAGGAAGCCGGGCAAGGCACGCACCGGGTGATCGCTCGCCAGCGGCTCTTCCGGGAAAACGTCGCTGGCGGCGACGATGTGGCCGCTCCTGACCGCCGCCATCAGGGCGGGGAAGTCGACGACGCCGGCGCGGCTGAGCAGGATGAAAGCAGCGCCCTTGCGCATCGAGGCGAAGGCTTCGGCGCCGAGAAAGCCCTGGTTCTCGCTGGTCACCGAGGCGACGACGAAGACGAAATCGCTCTGCGTCAGAACTTCATCCAGCGAGGCCGGCTGGACGCCATTGTCGATCAGGATCGAGGGCGGCAGCCAAGGATCGAAGACTTTTGTCCTGGTGCGAAAGCCTGACAGCAGCCGGTTCAAGGCGCGGCCGAGATCGCCAAAACCGACAATGCCGACATCGGCGCCCGACAAGAGCCGCGCCGTCTGGTTGCCGTCGCCGCCCCACAGTTCCTTGCCATCGCGGAAGGCGAGATCGGCATCGACAATGTCGCGGGCGAGGTTGAGCGCCATGGCAAGCCCAAGCTCGGCCACCGGCTCGGCGAAGACAAGGCCGGTGGTGACGACATGGATGCCGCGCGCGAACAGCGTCTCGTAGGGCATGTTGTTGAGGAGATTGGTCTCGACATTGAAGACGCAGCGCAACGCTTTCAGCTTGTCGAGTGTTTCAGCGGTGATCGGCGGCTGGCCGACGATGTAGCGGGCGTCAGTCAGCACGGCGTCCGGCAGCGCGGTGACGCCTTCCGGCGTCGTTTCGACGATGCGATATCCAGCATGCAAACGCGCCAGCTGCGGCGGCGTGAAGATAAGGTCGAGCGTGCGTGGCTCGGGCGCGCTGATGACCAGCGGCAAGGCGCTGTCGGACATGGTATATTCCTCCCGGCGCGGTCTCCATGGCGCCTTCTGCAAGAATTTTACCTCTGGTTAAACGATTTACAACTCCGAAAAATCGATTTACTCATTTCGTTAGCGGGCAAATGCGATGAACCCGCCCTCGGGAGGAGGACAATGGCGCACAGGCAAGCCCAGCAGCGGCGTCCGTCGATCCATGACGTGGCCAGCCGCGCCGGCGTGTCCGCCGCCACCGTTTCGAAGGTCATGGCCGGCGTCACCACGGTGAAATCAGAGAATGCGCAGCGCGTGTTGGATGCCGTCGAACATCTCGGCTACCGCGTCGACCCGCTGGCTTCCGACATGCGCCGGGCCAAACGCCGCATCATCGGCGCCATCATGCCGGAGTTCGAAAGCGAATTCTTCGGCCAGATGGTGGCGGAACTCGAGGGCCTTGCCGAGCAGCGCGGCTATACGCTGGTGGCGGCATCGAGCCGCGAATCCGAGGCGCGCGAAAAGGAAGTCCTCGCCCGCATGCATGACTGGCGGGTGGCCGGCGTGGTGCTGGCGCCGGTGCGCAACGAACATGGCCCGGCGGCCGCCTTCATGAAGCACAATGGCATGACCGGCGTGCTGATCGACCGCGTGCTCTCGGACGATGCCTTCGACACGGTGTCGGCTGACAGTGCGGCGGCCAGCGCCGAAGTGGCCACGATGCTGGTTGGCATGGGCCATCGCCATATCCTGGTCATCGGCCTCGCCGAGCAGGCGGCGACGGTGCGTGCGCGCCTCGACGGGTTCCGTGCCCAAGCGCTTGCGCTGGACCCCTTGGTGCGCATCGATGTCCTCCTGTCGGAGGTCAGCGTCGAGCCGTTGCGGTCCTCGCTGGGCGACTATTTCGGCAAAGGCGAGCGGCCGACCGCCGTCTATTCACTGCTCCTGAAAGGCACGCTGGTGGCGCTCAGCGAATTTCGCCGGCGCGGCTGGCACTGTCCCGACGATATTTCGCTGGTCGGCTTCGACGACGCCGAATGGATGCAGGTGACATGGCCGGCCATCGCCGCCGTGGTGCAGCCGGTCCGCCAGATCGCTACCGAGGCGATGAACCTGCTGTTTGCCAGGATTGAGGGCGAGGAGGGGCCACCTACAGCGCGGCTCGAGCCTTGCCAGGTCTTGATGCGGGAATCCGTCGGCTTGCCAGGCGGCGCCCCGCATTCCGGGGAAGGCTCGCACCTAAAAAGATAAAGGCAGCCTTAGAGCAGCCGGAGACAATATCGGTGTCAGCGCTTATAGCGTGAGTGTCTTACGATCTCGGGCATGGGAGCCGATCCGTCCTTCTCGCCACCGTCTTCGACAGGCGCACAGCGGCGGGGATCGATCTCACTCCCAAGGCCTCTCCAAATAGGCGACGGCCTGGCCGTTTCGAAAAATTCTGGTCGAAGACCATCGCCGCGCTGGGCGGCAATGGCATGCAATGAGCGCAGAAGCGTCATCATGGTCCCGTCCTCCTCGGATGCTAAACCTCATTGCAGTGTCTCACTGCACCGGAATGGCCCCAGATGTGGTGTCGCAGCGGCTCTCCAAGCGGGTCATGGATCGGATCGACTTCAGGAAAGAGACCGCGCTCCCGCAGCGTCGAGGAAATCCGCTCAGCGTCGAGGAAATGATCGAGTTCCTTGAGCTGCGCTTCCGCCCATCCAACCATGCGCTGCAACTCGGAGTGAGCGTTGTCACTCGCTGATCGGGCATAAGCACTGATCCAGTCTCTTAGCTCGCCGGCACGCCGCTGGGCCTCAACAACCCGCGCAAAAAACGCCAGGCGTTCGCTTTCGCGCTGGCGCCTTGCGGCGGCCATTTGCTGTCGGCGGCCAAGCTCTTGCGGATCGGAGTAGTTGGTGATGTCCATTTCGCGAACCCGTTGGTGTTTCTCTTTCCAACAATTGGGTCACCATCTCCGCGAACGCGCTCCGGATATTGCTTTCAAATTGGAAAGAGCAATGTAACGGGCGCTTATGTGGATCGGTGCGTATCGCCCATCCGGGAACCGGCCAGCGGATGCAGGCTGATCGTCTTGCCGGTCGGGGCCGGTTTCGTCAGCCGCGCCATTCGATGCCTCCCGCGGATGTTTCATGTTTTGATTCAAGCGTGGAGCTCAAGCGCTTCAAAAGCCTGGCGCATCGCCATCGCCTCGAAATTGACAGCTTGCCTACTCTCGGTCATTCTTGAGCCAGTCGCCGGGCCGTTGAGAGCGGTCGCGTTTCGGGTGGGCGGCTTAAGGGCACGCGTCATGTTCAGTCCCGTCATCGGCCAGAATTCCAAGCGCGCGGCCGTGCGCAAGGCGCTCGATCGCCATAAGGTCTACATCACCGCGCAGAGCTTTTCCGGCGGCGCCTATCAGGCGCGGGTGCTGGTCGACGGCGAGGCCTACTGGGTCGACGAGTTTCGGCTGAGCCAGCTGCAAGGCGGCCTGACGCCCGCCGATCTCGAGTTGACGCCGGCCACCGACGATTGAGCGGTGTGGTGCAGCGTGCGACGATCCTGAACGTGCGCCTCATTTCTTCGCGCCCCCCTCTGTCCTGCCGGACATCTCCCCCACAAGGAGGGAGATTGGCTGTCATCTCCGTTTTCGTCGATTTCCAACGCTGCAGGACTGAGCGAGGGGCCGAAGCTGCCGATCTCCCCCCAAGTGGGGGAGATGTCCGGCAGGACAGAGGGGGGTGCGAGGGAACGAGGCCGTTGTTGCTGTCCGCACGCCTGGCCCCCTGACCATGCCCACCCCGCCCAAGCTCAAAACCTACCGCGCCAAGCGCGAATTCTCGAAAACGCCTGAACCCGCCGGCGGGTCCGTGGCAGGCGAAGGCAACCGCTTCGTCGTTCACAAGCACCATGCCACGGCCGATCATTATGACCTGCGGCTGCAGGTCGGCGATGTGCTGAAAAGCTGGGCGGTGCCGCGCGGGCCTTCGCTCAACCCCGCCGACAAAAGGCTGGCGGTCGAGACCGAGGATCATCCGCTGGAATATATCGATTTCGAGGGCGTCATCCCCGAGGGCGAATATGGCGGCGGCCCGATGATCGTCTGGGACACCGGCACCTGGGCGCCGATGGACGATGTCGAGAAAAGCCTGCGCACCGGCGCCTTCAAGTTCCGGCTGGCCGGCGAGAAGCTCAATGGCGGCTGGATGCTGACGCGGCTGAAGCCCAAGCCCGGCGAGGACGAAGAGAAGAAAAACTGGCTGCTGTTCAAGGAGCGCGACCTCGCCTCCGACACCACGCTGGATATCCTTGAAGCCCGGCCTGAAAGCGTCAAATCCGGACGCCGCATCGAGGAGCTGGTGGCGGCGCCGAAACCCGCGAGGGTGGGTCCCAAACCGGGCTCGCTGAAACCAGGCACATTGCCGGGCGCGGTCAAGGCTCCGGCGCTCAGCCGCATCGAGCCGCAACTGGCGACGCAGGTGCCGAAGCCGCCCGGCGGTGACGATCCGGGGGATCGCACAGGGGAGGTGTGGCTGCACGAGATCAAGCTCGACGGCTACCGCACCATGGCGCATCTCGGTGACGGCAAGGTCAAGCTGATCACCCGGGGCGGCATCGACTGGACGAAGCGCTACGGCGACCTGCCGGAGGCTTTCGCCAGATTGCCGTGCCGCGACGCGATCATCGATGGTGAGATCGTCGTGCTCGACAACAAGGGCATCAGCCGCTTTGCGCTTTTGCAGGACGCGCTGGCCGAGGGCGCCGGCAGCAAGCTGCATTTCTACGCCTTCGACCTGCTGCATCTCGACGGCTGGGATTTGATGAAGGTGCCGCTGGAAAAGCGAAAGCGGCTTTTGGCCGAGCTGCTGGCCGGGCAAGGCGCCAATTCCGCCATCCAGTACAGCGACCACGTGAGCGGTGATGGGCAGGGGCTTTACGATCAGGCGACGGAATTGGGGCTTGAAGGCGTCATCTCGAAACGCGCTACCGCGACCTACCAGAGCGGGCGCACCAAGAGCTGGACCAAGGCCAAGGCGCTGAAGAACGGCGACTTCGTCATCGCCGGCTACACGACCTCGCAAGCGGCGGAAGGGCTGGCCGCGCTCGGCATGGCCGAGTGGGAGAATGGCGAGCTGCATTATCGCGGCAAGGTCGGCACCGGTTTCGATGCCCAGACGGCATCCGATCTGCTGGCGCGGCTGGAGCCGCTGACCGTGGGCGCCACGGCGCCGGAAGGCGTGCCGCGCGAGATCATGCGCGAGATGAACTGGGTGAAGCCGCTGTTTTCGGCACGCATCCATTTTGCCAACCGCACGGCGGACAATTCGCTGCGCCATGGCGTGTTTCGCGGTTTGCGCGATGTCGGCCTGTCGACGCCGGTCTCGGCCAAGCGCAAGCGGCTGATCGCCGAGGCTGACCTCGCCACCGTCTGGGTGACCAACCCGACGCGGCGGCTGTTCGGCAAGACCGGACCGACAAAACTCGACATCGCGGTCTATTACGCGCTGGTCGGCGACTTCATGCTGCCGCATATCCTTGGCCGCCCGGTGTCGCTGGTGCGCTGCCCTACGGGCCTGCCGAAAGACTGTTTCTTCCAGCGCCACGCCTTCACCGGCATGCCGCCTTCGGTGGTGACCTTCGAGGCGACCAATTCCGAAGGCGAGACGAAGTCCTACCTGTCGGTGGAAGGCGCCAAGGGCTATCTGGCGCTGGCGCAGTTCGGCGTCGTCGAGTTCCACACCTGGGGCACGCATCGCGCGAGCCTCGACAAGCCGGACCAGATCGTCCTCGACCTCGATCCGGGGGAGGGAATTTCCTGGCGCGAGGTGGTCGAGGCCGCCGTGCACATCAAGGGCCAGCTCGAGGGGCTGGGGCTGGTGCCTTTCGCCAAAACCTCCGGCGGCAGCGGCATCCACATCACCGTGCCGGTGACGCAAAAGCAGAACTGGAAGAAGCTGCACCAGGCGACCAGCGCCATATCAACACACTTGGCGGCCAGTGCGCCCGACACGTTCACCACCACCATGGGCAAGGACAACCGCAAGAAGCGCATCTTCATCGACTATCACCGCAACGCGCGCGGCCACACCTCGGCAGCGCCCTATTCACTGCGCGCCCGCACCAACCTGCCGGCCTCCACGCCGGTAAGCTGGAGCGACCTGGAGCTGATCGACGCGCCACAGGACCTCAACTATTCGTCGCTGCCGGGCCTGCTGGAGACTTCGGGCGATCCCTGGGCTGAGATTGATGAGTTTGCGCGGGATTTGCCGGTGGTGGGGAACTAGATCACTCGTGACGGCGCGCGCCCCACCTTCGTCATCCTAGGGTCTGCGCGCGTCGCTTCGCTCCTTGCTCCGCCCTAGGATGACGAAGGGAGGGGCGGGATGCGCGGCCAATCACCAGCGCCCCGCACGCCATCGACGCTTCATACAATTTGAATTATCCTGCGCCCCAGCGCCCTCCCGCGACGCCCTAAAACATTTCGTCAGGGATTTGCCGGTATTGTCAGGGCCGATGTAGGATTTCAGCGGTGTCGTTCGTCCTGCGGACGAAGCGCTGCAAGAGCATGATCCCGAAAAGCGGAAACCGGTTTTCGGACAAGGTCATGCTCAACCAAGATGTCAGTGCACGGCCGCGTAGGAGTATTTCATGGCGCCCAGGGCAAGTTGGAAAGGTTACCTCAAACTCAGTCTCGTCAGCTGTCCGGTCCGGCTTTATCCGGCCAGCAGCACGAGCGAGCGCATCTCGTTCAACCAGCTTCACAAGAAGACCCACAACCGTATCAACATGAAGCCGGTCGACCCAGAGCTCGGGCTGGTCGAGCGCTCGGATCTGGTCAAGGGCTACGAATACGAGGACAAGCAGTACATCATCATCGATGATGCCGACCTCGATGCGGTGCGGATCGAATCCAACCATACGATGAACATCGAGGCCTTCGTCGATGAGGGCGAGGTCGACGTCATCTACCAGGACGCGCCCTATTACATGGCGCCGGATGGCGCGATGGCCGAGGAAACCTTCGCCGTGCTGCGTGAAGCGATGCGCAAGTCCGGCAAGCTGGCGATCGCACGGCTTGTGCTGTCCAGCCGCGAGCGGGTGGTGACGATCGGCGCGCGCGAAAACGGCATGTTCGTGTGCACCTTGAGGAACCCCAACGAAGTGCGTGGAACTTCGGAGTATTTCGGCAACATCCCGGCCGGCAAGCCGGATGCGGAAATGCTGCAGCTGGCCGAAGCGCTGATCAAACAGAAGGAAACCACCTTCGATCCGAAGAAATATGAAGACCGCTACGAGGCCGCGCTGATGACGATGATCCGCGAGAAGCTCAAGGGCCACAAGCCAATCATCGCGGCCGCACCCGAGCGCGGCAATGTCATCAACCTGATGGATGCGCTGAAGGCCAGCCTGTCGCAGTCGAAGCCGCCGGCCAAATCGAAGAGCAAGGCCGACGAGGCCGAGAAGCCAGCCGCCAAGAAGGCGGCAGCGGGCGGGGCGGCTGAAAATCCGTTGAAAGCCAACCTGCTGAAGGCAGTCGGCAAGAGCAAGAAGTGACGGCGTCTGCCGGATCCCTGTTCGGCACGGTCGGCGCGCTGGCGGCGTTTCCGCTCAGGCTCGCGGCGCGCGAGGTCGAGCGCCAGCACGGACAGTTGCGGCGCGGCGTCACCAGGCGCACCACGCATGTGGTGTTCGGGCGGATGTATCTTGCCAAGGCCGGAGATGCCGAGATCGAGCGCCGTGCCGGCACCGAGCGCGCCGCTGGCCGGAAGCTGCTCAGTGAGAACGGCTTCCTGCGGCTGCTCGGCCTGATGAAGGCGCCGGAGGCGTCGTCGCTATCGAGGCAATCGCTCATCGACCAGTCGCGGCTGTCAGGCGCCGACCTTGATCTGCTGTCATTGTTCGATGCTTTCGAGCATGACAGCGAACCTTACTCCTTCCGCGACCTGATCCTGGCGCGCAAATATGCCGGGCTGGTTGCCGGCGGTGCGACCTGGGGCGCCATTGCCCGCTCCGTGCACCGCTCCGGTCCGGTGGCTTCGCTGACCGCAAAGTCGCTCAATGTCGGCTCACAACATGGCCGCACTGATGCCATCTATCTCGAAGACGGCCAGAGCGAACTCGACGGCCAGCTGCTGTTCGACCTGGGGAGCGCGGCGCATGGCGACGACACGCTGGAAGAACTCTTCGCTGACGCCGAAGCGGCGGAAGAGGGCGGCGATCACGATGGGGCCGCCGCACTCTACCAGCGCTGCCTCGCCATCGATCCCGGTGATGCCATTGCCGCCTTCAACCGCGCCAACTGCCTGCGTGCCGGCGGCCACCCGGCAGAGGCCGCGCATGACTATATCAGTGCGATCAAGCTCGATCCTGCCTTCGTCGAGGCCTGGTTCAACCTGGCCGGGCTGATGAGCGAGCAAGGCCGCGACGCCTCGGCGCGCCGGCACCTGCAAAAGGCCATCGCGCTCGACAAGACCTATGCCGATCCGGTGTTCAACCTCGCCAGGCTGGAATTTGATGCAGGCAACCTGGCTGAAGCGCGGCGGAACTGGGCGCGCTATCTCGAACTGGACAGCGAGTCCGAATGGGCTCGCGTGGCGGCCAAGGGCGTGCAGTTTGTCGATATGCAACTGGCGCGAACAGCGGGGTGAGCGGCGCCGACGTTGATCTTTCCTTCTCCCCTTGTGGGAGAAGGTGGATTGGCGCGCAGCGCCAAGACGGATGAGGGTTGCTGGAAGAAATGAGGCGTGGTGCTTTCTGGAGCACCCCTCATCCGACCTCGCTTCGCGAGGCCACCTTCTCCCACAAGGGGAGAAGGGGTCACCAACGCCGAGCCATGGAGCTCCATATTATGCCAACTAATTTCCTCTTTGACGGTCACGACACCGCATCCGTCACCATCCTGCTCGCGCATGGCGCGGGCGCGCCGATGGACTCGCCATCGATGACCGCCACCGCCAAGGCGCTGGCCGAGGCTGGCTTCCAGGTCGCGCGCTTCGAGTTCCACTATATGGCAGCCCGCCGTTACGGCCACCGCAAGCCGCCGCCGCGCGCCGAGACGGTGAACCCTGAGTATCTCAAGGCGATCGCCGACCTCAGGGCGAGGGGCGTGAGCGGCCCGTTGATCATCGGCGGCAAGTCGATGGGCGGCCGCGTCGCCTCGATGGTCGCGGACGAAATGTTCGCCAAGGGCGAGATTTCAGGGCTCATCTGCCTCGGCTACCCCTTTCATCCGCCAGCCAAACCCGAGCAGTTGCGGACCAAGCATCTGGCCGGGCTGAAGACGCCGACGCTGATCTTTCAAGGCACGCGCGACGAGTTCGGCACGAAGGACGAGGTCGCGACCTACGATCTTTCCGGCGCCATCGAAGTGGTCTGGCTGGAAGACGGCGACCATGACCTGAAGCCGCGCAAGAGCATTTCGGGGTTTTCGACGGCGGATCATCTGAAGACGCTGGCGGAGACGGTGAAGGGGTGGGCTGGCAGGATCGCCTCCTGAGCGCCAATGAAGATCGCCTCGTTCAACATCAACAATGTCAACAGCCGGCTGGATAACCTGCTGGCGTGGCTCGCTGCCGCCAAACCCGACATTGTCTGCCTGCAGGAACTGAAGGCGCGCGATACGCAGTTTCCGCGCACCGCGCTGGCCGCGGCCGGCTATGGCGCGGTTTGGAAGGGCGAGCCGACCTGGAACGGCGTTGCCATTCTCGCGCGCGGCGCCGAGCCGGTGCTGACGCGCGATGCGCTGCCCGGCGACGAGGACGACCGGCAGGCGCGTTACATCGAGGCGGCGGTGGACGGCGTTGTCGTGGCGTGCCTCTACGCGCCTAACGGCAATCCGCAACCGGGGCCGAAATTCCAGTACAAGCTCGCCTGGCACCAGCGGCTTGAAGCGCATGCCGAACAGCTGTTCGACACGGGACTGCCGATCGCGCTGGCCGGCGACTACAACATCGTGCCCGAACCGCGCGACATCTATGCCACCCGCTCCTATGACGACAACGCCCTGGTGCAGCCGGAAAGCCGCGCTGCCTTCTCGGCACTGCTCGAACAGGGCTGGGTTGACGCGCTGCGCAAGAAGCATCCGAAAGAGACGCTCTACACATTCTGGGATTATCGCCGCAACCGCTGGCCGCGCGACGCCGGGCTAAGGCTCGACCATATCCTCTTGTCGAAGACATTGGCGCGGCGGCTGACCGCTGCCGGCATCGACCGCGATGTGCGGGGCGAGGACGGCGCCAGCGACCATGCGCCGGTGTGGGTGACGCTGAAGTAGGGGAGCCGCCCTTTCAGGCTTTTCGGCGAAGGCGGCCCAAGCTGTCGAGAACTCGAATTCTTCGGCTTGGGACACCAACATATCCGGTCGTGGAGCGGCGGCCGCGCGCATCTTCGATCGTGACGGTCAAGTGGTTGCCGTTCGAGTAGCGCGCCGTGATTTCGCGGAAATCGGAAATTGACGCGCCGTGTTTCTCGAAAAAGCCGGGAAGGGCATTTCGACAACTGGCTACGGCCTTCGAGAGGAATTCCGATGGAATGCCTTCTGTAACCGTGCCGCCGAGAAAATCGACGGTCATGAATCCTTCGAGGCTTCCGCGTGCTTCTTCGAATATGTCCGGGCCAAAGAAACCGGATATGCCGCCATATCCGCTGGCCAGCGAGTCAGCGACATTGTGGGCTACAGCCCGAAGTTCATCGTGCTTCATGATTGCATGCGGCTGGGTCGCGCCTGTCGCCTCAGGCCGTTTTTCGAGCGGCGCTACATGGGAAACAACAACCCTGCGTTCGCTTTTAGGCGAAACATAAATGGCGAATGCAGAACGATCTGGTTCTGATGCGCTGAAATCAGCCAGGGGTCTTCGAAGCGGTGGCGGTGATCGCCTTGAGGCTGCCCTTCTTGACCAGGACCGGGCTTTCGTAGGTCTTCTTCATGATCAGACTCTCCAATATCCGCCCAGGATAGTGCCTGATGGGATCAGGTTGTCAAGAAACCCCGGTCGTCGCGTGTCGCCGAACCTGCGCCTCAGCACGGTTCCACTAGCCGATCAGGCCTGGGCGTTCGACGCGTTCGCCGTGATCGTCTTGAGATTGCCCTTCTTGACAAGGGTCGGGCGTTCGTAGGTTTTCTTCATGCTCATGCTTTCCAGGATTTCACGGGCATTCCGCTTATGACCGGCGCGCGGAGATCAAAAGACCGGCGCCGAAGAACCGGCGGTGATCGTCTTGAGATTGCCCTTCTTCACAAGGACGGGCCGCTCGTAAGCTCTCTTCATCATAAGGCGCTCCAATTTTCGCAGGACTGCGCCCGGCGGCGCGCCAACGTGTTCGCTCAGATCAGGTTATGACCGGAGAACCGACCGCGGTGATCGCCTTGAGGTTGCCCCTCTTGATCAGGACGGGCCGCTCGTAGATTTTCTTCATGTCCAGGCTCTTCTATATTTCAGACGGTCGAGGTCAGGTCGCGGTCGATGGGGTGGCCGTAATCGTCTTCAGGTTACCCTTCTTGACCAGGACAGGGCGTTCGTAGGTCTTCTTCACGGTGAGATTCTCCTTATGTGCCACCTGGGATTGTGGCACATCACGGCCCGCTGTCAACCAAGCCGGCTACGCAGCCCGCTATGCCTTGGCGGGCTTGAACCCGTGCTGGGCCGACGGACGCAGCTGCAGGTGGCGCCATTTTGCGCTCGATGATTCGCGCTGATAGTCTGCCGGGCCGCATGACGGGCATCGCCGCGACATCGCCACCATTCCAGGCGAGAACCGATGGCCGGCAAGGCTGGACAATGGGGGCCCGATGAACAGATTGGCTGACCGGCTGCTCGCGCTCTTGCTGGCTGTGGTGGCCGTTGCGTGCGTGGCTCACATCTACCTTCTGCCGGGCGCCATGGATTTCGCCCTGAACAACCTGCCGCAGCGGCTGCGGGAGGCGAGCGTGCTGCAACTGGCGGCGTTCTCGGTGCTGGCGTTCGCTTGCCTGGTTGGCGCGGCGCTGTTCTGGGCCGGCAGTCTGCCGGGCCGGGTCAGTCTGCCGGCAGGTGCGCCGCTGTTTGGCCGTGCAGCAGAGGCGCAGGAGACCGGCAGGCCGCGCCTGCGGCAGGCGTTTCTCATCCTGCCGGCAATTGCCGTTATGGTGCTGCTGGCCACCAGCTTCGGCCCGTGGCGCGCACCCGGGCAGGACGTCGCCAGCGCACCGCCGGCGGAACCGTCGCCGAAGCCTGTCGCGCCCCAGCCCCCCGAGCAGGCCGCAAAGCCACTGCAGCCGGCACCTGTCACGCCGCCGGAACCCGTTCCGACGTCGCCCGTCGCCCCGACGCCACCTCAACCCGCCGTGCCAACACCGCCGGAAGTGGCTGATGTTCCGCCTGTTGCGCCGCCCACCGTGGCGCCTTTGCCAAAAACCCCGGTGCAGCCGACGCAGCCTGACGGCCATCGTGACGCCGTCGTCTGGCTGTCGGTGGCGCCGGATGGGCACTCGATCCTCAGCGCCAGCACCGACCACATGATCAAGCTCTGGGACATTGGCGGCAAGCGGCTGATCCGCAATCTTGGCACCCACAAGGACATGGCGCGCTCGGCGCTCTATCTGCCTGATGGCCAGCGCGCGCTGACGGCGGGCGACGATGGCGAGATCGTGCTGCGCCAGCTGTCCGACGGCGCCGTGCTGCATGTCTTCCAGGCCGGCGGCAATGGCGGCGCCAACAAGCTGGCCATCACGCCCGACGGCAAGCGCGCCGTCAGCGTGCATGAGGCCGGCACCGTCATCGTCTGGGACCTGGAGAAGGGCACCGTGCTGCATGTCATGCAGGGGCATGACTGGTCGGCGGTCGCCGTCGCCGTGTCGCCCGATGGCACCCGCGCCATTTCAGGCAGTATCGATGGCACGCTGAAATACTGGGACATCGTCGCCGGCAAGCAGCTGCGCAGCTGGCGCGGGCACGAACAGGGTGCCTATGGAGCCGTGTTCACGCCGGACGGCCACCACGTGATCACCGGCAGCGGCGACGACACGATCAAGGAGTGGGATCTCGACACGTTCAAGGCGGTGCGCGAATTCGATGGCCATTCCGGCACGGTCTATGTGCTGGCGCTGTCGGGCGACGGCAAGCGGCTGTTGTCCGGTTCGCTCGACGGCACGGCGCGGCTGTGGGACATGGGTTCGGGCAACGAACTTGCCGAATATGACAGCCAGTCCGGCCCGGTCTACGCGGTGGCCTTCGCCGCCGACGGCACGGTGCTGACCAGCGGCTACGACCGCACCATCCGCGACTGGCCGGCCACCGGCGGCGAAGCGGTGGTGCTGTTTGCCGGTGCGCCGCAGTGAGCGTTTTCCCTTCTCCCCTTGTGGGAGAAGGTGGATCGGCGCTTTGGCGCCGAGCCAGATGAGGGGTGCTGGAAGGAATGAGGCGTTGGTGTTTCCTGGAACACCCCTCATCCGGCCTCGCTTCGCGATGCCACCTTCTCCCACAGGGGGGAGAAGGAAGGCGCCTTACCTTCGGCGCTGATTCATCTTCCCGCTTTATCCTCTTGTTTATGCATTACCTTTTTCCTGAATAGTTGTCCGGTTGAAAACAGTTTCCACCATTTGCCGTGTTGACGCTGGCGTTGCACGCATGGTCTAGCCGGACAAACACGACCCAAATGATGGTGACGCCTTGACCGCCTCCTCGAACATTCTCTTCACCAACGCAAAGCTAGCGGATGGTGCGCTGGCCGACCTCGGCGTGACCGGCGGACGCTTCAGCGCCATCGTGCCGGCCGGCGGCGGCGTGGCGACCGATGCCAGGGTTGTCGACCTTGGCGGCCAACTCGTCGTGCCCGCCTTCGTCGAAGGCCATATCCATCTCGACACCAGTTTTTATGGCGACGCCTGGCGGCCGCACATTCCTTGCATCAATGGCTTTGACGTGCGCGAGCGCGTCGCGTTCCAGGCGCAAAACCTTGCCGCCGCCGCCCCCATGGAAGAACGCGCGAGGAACCAGCTCGAGCTCTGCATCGGCAATGGCAGCCTCGCCATGCGCAGCCATGTCATGGTCGATGGTTCGGTCGGCCTCAAGCACCTTGAGGTGATCCTGGCGGTGCGCGAGCAGTACCGCGAGCAGATCGACATCCAGCTCGTCGCCTTTCCGCAAAGCGGCATCCTGTCCTCGCCAGGCACGCCGGAATTTCTGGACGAGGCGCTGAAGCTTGGCTGCGACCTGATCGGCGGGCTCGATCCCGCGAGTTTCGACCGCGATGTCAAAGGCCATCTCGATGTGGTGTTCGGACTGGCGCAAAAGCATGGCGTCGGCGTCGATATCCATCTGCATGATGGCGGCAGCCTCGGCCTGTTCCAGATCGAGGAGATCGCCGCGCGCACCAGGGCGCTCGGCATGCACGGACACGTTGCCGTCAGCCACGCCTATGCGCTGGGCGATATCGATAACGCGGCATTGATGAAGGCAGGCGAGATGCTGGCCGCCTCGGGCGTGGCGATCATGACCAACGCGCCGGGCAATCACGCATTCCCGCCGGTCACGGCCTTGCGCCAGTCCGGTGTCACCGTGTTCAGCGGCTCCGACAACATCCGCGATTCCTGGTGGCCCTATGGCGACGGCGACATGCTGTCTCGCGCCAACCTCATCGGCTACCGCTCGGGTTTCTACGAGGACTGGGAATTGACTTCGGCCTTCGACGTGGTGAGCCATGCCGGCGCCAAGGCACTTGGCCTGGAGGGCTACGGCATAGCTGTCGGCGCCAGGGCCGACTTCGTGACGATAAAGGCCGAGCACGTGCCCGAGGCCGTAGTGGCGGTGCCGAAAGGACGCACGGTGTATCGGGCGGGCAAGCAGATCAGAACTTGTAGCTGAGCCCGACCCGTACATCGTTCGTCTTGAGATCGACACTCGCCCCGGTCGATGCAGCCGCTCCCGTAAGATCCTTGCTGCCGAAGTCGGTGTAGCGATATTCGGCCCGGGCGATCCACTTGTCAGTGAAGGCCTGCTCAATGCCAGCCCCGACGGTCCAGCCAATGTGCGTGTCGTCGTGGAGCGGTATTTCAGCGGTGGCGCCGCCGTTCCCGATGATCCCCGTCACCTCGTATCTTGCTGCTGCAAGACCGGCGGTGATGTAGGGCAGGGTGCGATCGAAAGCATAGCCCGCCCGTAGCCGCGCGGAACCCGACCACGTGAGTTTGTTCCTGATCAACACGTTGGTGATGGTCGTCAGCCCCTCCACATTGCTGTTCGTAAGGTCAGCCTCGGCGCCAAGCACGAAGCGGTTCGTCAGCTCATGATTGACGCCAATATGGACGCCGCCGACAAAGCCGTCCGGATTGATATCGAAGCCGTCGGTGCCGCCGATGAAAAGGCTGGATTTTCCGGCTGCGTAGCCGAAATCCATGCCTGCATAGAGGCCGGACCAGGCAAAGCCCGCTTCGACTGGTACCGCCTCGTCATGGGCGATTGTGTCGGCCGCGAAGGCCGAACCCGTTATCAGGATCATCGCGGAGGCGATAATGAGCGTATTTGTCATTGCAAGGTAACTCCGTGAAAGTCGCAACGGTGCTCGATGCGGGATTGGCAGGCGGGGCAAGAATGCCGACCGCCGCCACCCGCAACGCCGTACGTTAGAAATGTGATTGGATTTGCCAGACACCGGTCTGGCGACGGACGCGGCTGGGTTCGGATTACCCGCCTGGACGCCAGCGATGCGTTATTTCTTGCTCGGATCTTCCGCCGGGTTCACATAGGTGATCGCGAAAGGCCCTTCGCCATGAACCTGGACAATCGTGTCGCTTGTCGTCCACGCGAAATGGTTCATTCCGGTGGGGGCAACGCCGAAGCCGCCGGCGGTGAGTTCGATGCCTTGCGTCTCGTCGAGCTTGTCGCCCATTCCGATGTGGAAGTTGCCGGAGATCACAGTCACATATTCCGAGGTAGGATGATTGTGGGCGGGAATCTTGTAACCCGCGGGCATCTTCAGCCGCAGCACATAGATGCCTTCCTTTGAAGGATCCCCGGCTATGACTGCCATGTCCGCACCGGCGGGCAAGACCGCTGGAACAGGTCCCCATTTGATGCCGTCAGCGTTGACCGGCATGTCGTGAGCCAGCAGGGGCGCTGTTCCAACAAGCAGAAGTGCGAGTGCGGAGGCGAGCTTGAGCATGATATCTTTCCATTTGGTTGGCAGAACGGTCGCGTTTCTTGCTAAGCTCGACAGTTCATAACCCAGGTCGCTGAGGGCGCCTTCGGGACTATTTGGCCGAGCTGCTGCGTTGGCAGGTGTAGTCCCCAAGCTTCAGGATCAACAATGATTGCAACATCGGATTTACATGCAGGGACACCGGATCGCGCGCCTTCTGCCGGGCCGGATCTGCTGTCGGAAATGCTGAAGTCCCTACGCTTGACGGGCTCCGTCTTCCTGAGCGGCTGCTTCAGCGCTCCGTTCGGAATTGTGTCGCCGAAATATTACGAGCCGGGCACGCCGATGGCGCATCTGCGCCACATCAGCATTTTCCATCTGATCGTAACCGGCAGCTGCACCTTCGAGGCTGCCAATGGCGAGCGGCGGGACGTCGCGGCCGGCGACCTGCTGTTTCTGCCGTTCGCTGATCATCACAAGTTCTGGAAAGGTGAGCCTGCCGTGATGGTCGAGGCCGGACAGATCGTTCAGCCGGGCCGGATCGAAGGGATGTGGTCCGTCAACCATGGTGGAGGCGGTGATGAACTTCGCATGGTTTGCGGCTTCCTCGAATCTTCGGAATTTCTGTTTGCCCCGGTCTTTCGTTCGCTTCCGACGCTGATCGTCGAACAGACATCGCAAGACAAGGTTGGCGAGCTGATCGCCTCGACAGTGCGCGAAATCAATCTGGGCGCCGAGGCGGCGATACCAGGGTCCCAGGCGGTGCTGGGCCGGCTTATGGAGCTTTTGTTCCTGGAGGTCCTGCGGCGCCATGTGGCGCGGCTGCCGACGGGCTCGAAGGGCTGGTTCGCGGCGCTTAACGATCCGATCGTGCTGAGGACATTGCAGCTTCTCCACGTTGATCCAGCGCACGCCTGGACCGTCGATCAGATTGCCGACAAGGTCGGCTCATCGCGAACGATCGTGGCGGAGCGATTCAAGATGCTGCTCGGCCGTCCGCCGATCGAATATCTTACGAGTTGGCGAATCCAGCTGGCGGGAGAGCGCCTGTGCCTCGGCTACGAAAGCCTTGCCAGCATCGCGGACGGCGTGGGGTACCGATCCGAGGCGGCATTCAATCGCGCCTTCAAACGAGTGACCGGGGTCACACCAGGAAAATGGCGGGAACGGGCCGGCTCCCCAGCACCGGGTGCGGCAGCCCCCAGTTTCGATCCGGACCGGATCGTCGATGCAGCGACGCATCTGGAGCGTGAAGAGCCGCTGCCCGCTCCGAGCCCGGATCACAGCCAGTTGGCGCGGGGAGGCAAGGCGGTGGCGCGCTGATCCACTTCACTGGCTAGGCACGCAGGAGCGCGGAAAGACAAACATGACCCGGTGGCCTTGTCCAGGGACAGGCTCACCGGGCCGGACTGGCTTCTAGCGGACGCCGGTCACTACACGGCGTCCATGGCTGCCAGAGGATAACCGCCGCCTGGAGACAGAAGCTGTTGGGGCCAGTCGGTCAGAAGCCGACAGCTCCGATCGCCATCAACACCAGCATGACGGCCACCGCGCCCCAGACAGATGCTGTCATAAGACTGCCTGCGTTCAGGCGGAGCCTGCGATGCTGTCTGGGCAGTGGCTGCTTCAATATTGGTCAGAAGCGGCCGACGTCGCAGACGCGCACTTTTTCAATGACCCAGTGATGGTGGCGCCAATGTTTTCTGACCTTGATAAAGCAATAGCGGTCGTGATGCTTGCGCCAATGATGGTCTCGCCAGCGATGATCACGTCCATAGTGCCGGCCCATGTCCATGTTGTTGTCTGTCGTGATGACTACACTTGCGGCCTGCGCAGGGGCTACGATGGCCGGTGACACGGCGGAGATGGCGACAAGGGCCGAGAGAAATATGCCTTTCATTCGGCAGTTCTTTAATATTAGACATATCTTATATAAAGAACGAGCGGATGGAATGTTCCGCCGCGCGCGCCATTTTTTTCAGTTCGCCGTTCTGGGCTCGGCATTCTGAATCGATCGGGCGGGCGTGGAAGACAGAGTGTGCTGATCCGGTGTCGGCTCGCTCAGAGAGAGCGAGCTTCCGAGCACGAGGAACACGATGCCTATCGCCATCAGCCCGACCATCAGCACGGCAATCGCCGAGCCTGGGCCATGGCCTGTTTTGAGGATAGGGGATCGATGGATCATCGCTCTGTCTTCTCGTTGCAGGTCCGGCGGTGTCACGCCAGGGACCGAACGGCAACGGTGAAAAAGGCAAGTTGTTCCTTTCGCCGGGCCTCGGTCCGGTCACATAAGCCCTTTGCGTCTTATTGTGGGACTAAGGTCCCAGGTGTTTGAAGCAAAGGTCTGAGAGGACATGATCGGTTCTTGCAATGTCCACTGGACGTTCGGTTATTTTAGCCAATCGAGATATATTGATTTCGTAACACCGGTACGCAATGCGGAGATGAAGAGCAGCGAAAATGGCGGCCAGAAGGTCTTGAGCGCGGCCGACAAGCTCGCACTTTGTACCGCGAAGGGCGGCCAGCGGGCAGGTCTGACGCGCAGCGATGCAGGCGAGCCCGACCTGTTGTTTCCTCCTGGGCCCAGGGCCTTTCGGCGTCGGCCGGCATGGCCGTTCTGAGGTCACCGCGAGGCCCTGGGCGCGCGACCAGTGCCGCGGATGGCAGGCCTTCAAGGCCGAGCATGTGCCCCGGCGCTGGACGGCGAGATGGCGAGGCAAGGGCCGTTCGGACTTGCCGGATCGGCCCGGGATTTCACCCTCGGCGTTCGCCCGCGCCATTGTGGTAGGTGAACCGCGTCCAACCGGTCGACAGGCCGGCGGATGCCATTGCGATCATCACTTTGGCACCATCCTTGAGCCGACCCTCCTTCTCGGCATGCGCCATGGCCAGCGGCACCGAAGCCGAGACAGTGTTGCCGAAGCGGGCGTGGGCAAAGTAATAGATGTGGTCGTTCTCAGCATTGCAGCCCTTGGCAATGCGGGTGCTGGCGGCATCGCTGGCCGCGTGACCAAACACGATCTCCGGGGTGAAGGCCTTGATGCGCGCTTCGGTGTTGTAGTGGTCGATCAGCTTGCTGATGCCGAATTCGAAAAGCTCCTTGGCATGGGAATAGAAGGTCAGCGGCTTGGCGTGGGCGTCGGCCGGCGCGCCGTTGAACTGGGCCAGGTTGGGCAGCGGAATCATGCACAGGTTGCGCAAGTCGCCATGGGTGCGGAAAGACGCATAGAAGTCGTCCCCTTCATCGGAATCGGCGGACAGAATTGTCGCGGTGGCGGCCTCGCCGATGGTGAAGGTCGAGAAATTGTGCTGCAGGTCGCTGACGCTTTTGAATTCGAAATCCGCGTATTCGCGGAAGTTGAATTCACCGTTCAGGATCATCACGTTGCGATAGTCGCCATTCCTGATGTGGGCATGCGCGACATGCAGCGCCCGCAGCCAGCTGGCGCAGGCATCCAGCACGTCGAAACAGGTGGCGTTGACCATGTGCAGCGCGTCCTGAAAGACGACCGATGTCGCGGGCTCTAGAAAGCCGCGTCCGACGCCCACCCAGATCAACAGGTCGATATCGCCTGGCGACATGCCGGAGCGGCGCAGCGCCGCGTTTGCCACCCCGACGACGAAATCATGCGCCGTCTCTTCTGGCGCCCGCAAGTAGCGAACCTTGGTTCCCGCGGCATCGAACAGGACGCGGAAACTCCGGTCGAGCTGGCGGAGCTGGCGTTCGTTCATATGCGCCGCGCTTCTGCCGAGCACCTCGGCGATCAGTTCGTCATTGCCGACCCGATGGCTCGGGAGCAAGCATTCAATCGCTGCAAAGCGCATCTCTGACCCGCTCCTGTGGCTGGAAGCCTAAGTTACGAAAAGTCCGTCATTCATCATGTCGCGCAGGCTGCCGGCGAACGCCTCGACCGTCCGATCGATGTCGTCGTCGCTATGCGCGGCGCAAAGCAGCATCGTGTGCAGTTCCGACATGTAGACGCCGTGCTGGCGCATGTAATAGGCGAGCGCGAGATTGGCGCGGTAGTTGCCGCCGGTCTGCTGCTCGCGCACCAGGCGCGGCTTGCGGTGGTCGAAGCTCATGGTGATGATCGATCGCGCGGCGCCCACCTGATAGGCGACGCCGGCCTCGGCGGCCACGGCGGCGAGTTCCTTGCCCAGCCTGCGGCTCTTGCCATCCACATCGGCGTAGATATGCCGGTTGTCGCGGAGGTGACGCACGGCCGCCAGGCCGGCGGCACAGGTTATGGAGTTGCCGCTCATCGTTCCGCCAACGAATACTTTTTGCTCGAAATCCCTGAACGGGTCGTGCGAACTCTTGGCCAGATCGACAAGCGCGCGCCGGCCGCCGACCGCTCCGCATGGCAGGCCGCCGCCAATGATCTTGCCGAGGCAGGTCAGGTCGGGCTCGACACCGGCCAGCGCCTGGGCGCCGCCGAATGCCACCCGGAAGCCGCTGACCACTTCGTCGAAGATCAGCGGAATGCCGTGGCGGTCGCACAAGCCGCGCAACGCCCGCAGAAAGGCCACATCGATGTCCCCGCCCGCCGCCGGGTAGGGCTCGCAGATGACGCAGGCCAGGTCGTCCGCTTCGCGGCTCAGCCGGTCGAGCTCTTCCATGTAGCCATATTGCAGGACCAAGGTGCGTTCCGCAGTGGCGCGGTCGGTACCCGGCATGCCGGTCGCCGCTCGCGGGCGGTTTGCCGGGCCGGAGAACACGAACCAGCTGCTGACGATGCCCTGGTCTGAAAACCCGTGATAGTGGCCCTCGAATTTCGCCACCTTGGCGCGGCCGCGCGCCGCCTTGCACAGGCGCAGCGCCTGCAACACGGCCTCGGTGCCCGAATTGGCGAATATGACACGCTCGATCGACGGCAGCGCGCCGGCCAGTTCCTCGGCCAGTTCGACCTCCGCGCAATTGCCGATGGCGTTGAGCGAGCCGGCTTCGGCGGCCCGCGCGATCGCCTCCGCCACCACAGGGTGCGCGTGGCCGAGATATTGTGCGCCGAAGCCGCATTGCAGATCGATGTATTCGTGACCGTCAATGTCCTCCAGCCGGCTGCCATGCGCCCGCCGGATGAACAGCGGATGGATGTTGGGAACCATGTAGCGGTCGAGATGTGTCGGCGCGACCAGTGATCGGTCGGCTCGTTCCCGCCAGCGCAGCGATCCCGCCATCGTGTCGCCGAACCATGCCTCGAAACGGCCCTGGACGGCATCGCTCATGTAGGGGCTGGCGCGGTCGGTGAAGCGGCGGGCATTGGCCCAAATATCGATCCGTGGATCGATCAGCGTGACAAAGCCTTCGCCTGAAAGGAAAGCCAGCACGATCTTGGTGAAGACCGTTGTGAACCGAAGCCCGTGCTTGCGCAGCACGTCGTTGGCGTCGGCGACGAAGCCGACGGTGGACCATTTCCGCGTGCGCTCCTCAAAATGCGTTCTGAGGGTCAGCAGCAGTCTGGAGCGATAGGCGGCATTGCCAAGGGCTGCCTCGCCATTGACGACAAAATGCCTGGTGAAGCGGTCCACGGCGTTTTGCCATTCCTTGCGGATCGCCGCGTAGTAGAACGACGACAGCCCCCATTTCTGCTCCTCGGTGAGCTCGCCGACCAGGCCGAAGTCGAGCAGGATGATTTCGCCCTTGGACGAGAACATGACATTGCCGGGATGTGGGTCGGCATGGAAGAAGCCATGCAGGTAGACCATCGTGTAGAAGGCATCCTGCAAACGCCATGCGAGCACGGCCGGAGGCACCTGGACCTCATGGGATTGCAGCCCGCGAATGCCATCCATCCATTCCATCACCAGCATGTCGCGCGTGCACAGCGCCCTGATCGGCGCCGGAACCCGGACATGCGGATGGCCGGAAAAATTGGCCCGGATGCGGTCCTGATGCGCGGCCTCGATGCGCATGTCGGTCTGCTCGATCAGGATTACCTCGAGTTCTTGAATGTGAGCGATGAGATTGAGCTGGCGGGCGCGCCGCGAGACGAGCTGCGCCATGCGCGCCAGCAGCCGCAAGGCGGACAGCGTGTCGCGCAGTTGGCCGCGCACACCGGGCCGGACGATCTTGACGGCCACGATCTCGCCCGACGGCAGTGACGCCTTGTGCACTTGCGCGATCGATGCGCTGGCGACTGGCGTGTTTTGCCAGGTGGCGAACAGCTGCCCAATGCCGCCATCCACCGTAGTGGCCAGAAGCCGGTTCAGCCTCTCGGGGGCGGTCGCGGGGACATTGTCCTGGAGTTCGCGCACCTGCTTCAGCATTTGAGGCGGCAAAAGGTCGACCTGCGCGCCCAGCAGCTGGCCGACCTTGATGGCCAGCGGACCCATCCCGACCAGGAAGCGGCACAGCCACAGCCCGCGCAGCTCCTGGACCGGCGTGACCCGCGTCACGCGCTGCGCCGCGTAGCCAACAGCGCATGCACCGGCGCCGACCAGCAAGCGGATCGTCCAGATCGGACCTGTCAGCCAATCCCAGCCGGTACCTTCACGCGCTTCATGGCTGGCGCGCTGCGCCGGGGACAGGTGGCTTTCCGGCGGCGCGGCCTCGGCCCTCGCGCGCGGCAACGGTTGCCCGGTTTCGCCGAGCGCATCCATGCCGGCTGCGTCGCGCTCAAGCATCTTGCCGGCTTAGCTGGTATGCATAGAGGCGGTGGAAGGCGAGGGTCGGCTCGTCGCCGGCGACGCTGACGGGTGCGGGCAGCAATTCAGGGTCATTGGAGAGCATCTTCGTCACCTCCGCCTCGTCCTCCTGGCACAGGCGCCGATCGAACCACCGCTGCAGCAGGTCGCCCAGCCAATGCGTGGCGCGCGTCCTCACCGACAGGCCGAAGAACCAGGTGTGCAAGGCATCCGCCGGCGTGCAATGCGCCAGCAGCACATCCCAGGCGCCTGTGCGCCAATCGACCTGGTAGTAGAACGAACCGCCGAGATCGAAACGGTAGTGCTCGCCGGCGATATCGCCAATGCCGACCAGACCCGTCACCACACGCCCGGGGAGGCCGCCAATGGCATAGGCGGCCTCTATCCGCTGCCACGGGCTTTGCGGATCATCCTGGCCGGCAAAGCCGCGGAGATCGTCGTCGACAACCAGTTTCTGCCGGGGATAGAGGCGGGTGCCGCCGAGGCTCGATTTATGCACGAACGGCACGTGGGTGGTGTCGATCAGGTTTTCGACGGCGTTGACGAAGGAGCATGTCCACAATTGCGGCTTGCTGAAATGCCGGCGGCGGTCCGGAGCTTCGCCCCAGACGTCGTGGCACGGCGGTTCAGGCAAGCCTTGGCGCTTTGCACCCACCCAGATCCAGATTGCGCCCTGCGATTCCGCCGTGAGGTATGAGGGTGTGCAGGCGCGGGGGAGTTTGACATCGTCGGGCTGCGACGGCACCGCGACGCATTGGCCGTCCAGATCGAAGACCCAGCCATGCATCGGGCACTCGACCCTGTCGCCGATGACCCGGCCGCGAGACAGATCGGCGCCACGGTGCGGGCACACGGCGTTGAATGCGTGCGGCTTGCCCTGGCTGTCGCGAAACAGCGCGATGTGCCGGTTGAGAAGTTTTCGGCCGAGCAGGGCGCCCCCGCGTGGCAATTCGTGCGACCATGCGGCGCAATACCAAGCATTTTCCAATATTGCCGATGGTCCAACTCGATCTCGCACGATTGGCTATCCATCTGATAAGGCTAAGTCTTGCTGCGATTTCCCGAAATTTTAATGAAAACTTGTGCCATCACCGCGTGGCGGTGATCAACGACACTATAGAGGAAATTCTTCTGCCGGCAACGCAAGTTGATCGGCTTGAATCATTTCCATTGGGGTAGTTGAGGATGGCACCGGGCACGGGTCGGGGGCTGCGCCGGAACGTTGATCTGCACCAGTTTGCCAAGAGCGCCGGAGCGTCACCGCGGTGTCCTATTGATCCTGGAACGATGCGCTGAAGGTGTCTCGCTTCCAGCCACGGCGCCGTCGGCCAGATGCAACTGTTCGTGCATCACGTGACAGCGTCATCAGACGGCATTTGGAAAACCGATTGGAACAAGATTCCTCTCATTACGTTAGCTGTGCCTAAAGGGAGAAGACCGATGAACAACATCATCTGGCTTGTTGGAGCCGTCGTCATCGTGCTTGCGATACTCAGCTTCTTTGGCCTCAGATAAATAGCCAGGCCAAGGCGGTCGGTCTGGGCGGCGTTCAGCAGCGCTTCCGCGAGATGGGCGGTTTTGACTCTGTAGTTTTAGAGTAGCCCAGCCGGTCGGTGTCATCGGTGTAATCAACTTAATCGAATTTCGGTAAACTATTGTTATCGAAATTGTATTATACACTATAAAATATATTGTGATTGAACGTCACGTATGTAAATTCCGTCAGAATTTTATTTGGAACTTCTATTCATTGTTCGAATTGTTCTCCCGGGTGGATTTGAAGCAATCACAATGGAGAGTGTTATGAAAGCTTACCTTTCGAGTGCGGCAGTTGCCTTGGTTCTGTTGGGCGGCATCGGCGCTGCGGTTGCTGAAGACGTCATCGTGGTTCAGCCAGAACAGGAAACCGTGGTGCGTGAGTATGTCAAGAAGCAGCCTTTGGCATCCGTCAACCTTCTTGGTGTTGAACTCAAGCTTGGTTCGCCAGTGCCAGATACGGTCGAGTTGCGTGAAGTGCCCAACGTTAAATACCGCGTGGCGGTTATCAACGACCAGACTGTCTTGGTCGACCCCGAGACCCATCAGATCGTCGCAGTCCTGCATTGAGGCTTGATCTGACGAAATGGCCCAGCGGCCTGTCTGCTGGGCCATTTCAGTTTTTTGACCGCGCGCAACTTTGCCGGGGTCGGCCTCGTAGAGTCTAACGCCGCCTTCGTCCCTCATGCGGGCGGCAGGTTCGCCGGGGATGTGGCGTTGGGGCTTTCCTCGGCGAGCCTATGGGCGCAATGGCCAGGCAAAATGGCGAGCGATGGCCCGGGCAAATGGACAAACATATCGCCGCGTGTACACTATCGCGGATAGGCGCGAGGGGAAGATGAAGAAGAGATACACCAAGCCCGTCCTGGCCAAGAGGGGACTGCTGTCGACCCAGACAGCTCAAGTGACAAACTCGCTGGATTCGCAAGTGCCTGAGAGCATCTGAGTGCAGGTGCCGGATCGGCGCGGGATGGTCTATTCCGTTGGGGGAAGAAAGGGCGGCCAGGCTGACGTTATAGTGGCGAGGAAGACGTGACGGGGCGCTTACCAGTCGTCCTGTTTCGATGCTCAAGATTGGCCCCACACGGTCGTTGTCAGCCGGGAGCTATCCCGCGAGGATTACTCCGACATTGCAGGGGTTTGCAGCGGAAGATCCGCTGGGGGCTTAATCCGCCTGCCAGAACGAGAGCTGATAGTCCTCGATGTCGTTTGTTTCGGGGATGAAAAGCTCGACCACAAAACGCCTGTCGGGGAACTGCCATTGAAGTTTGGCCTGATAGATCTGCCTGAGGACTGTTCCGAGGAAGATGAGCTTGTCGGCGGCAATACCGTCGTGGAAGCCGTGAATGTCGGCGAGGTGCAAGTGGTTCATCACAGCCTCGACGGATTGCCGCGTGGCGCCCGGGCCACGTTCGAAGCCTCGCAGGCTCTCCTTGCTGAAGCCTTCCAGCAGGATATAGCGCTCGAAGGCTACGAACCCTGGCCAGAAAACGGTGCTGTAACCCACGGCAAGCGAAAACCCTCCCATGCAGGAAATCCAGCCTTCAAGACTGATCCCCGCCCCATGGTTCCAGGTAGCGAGTTCTGCCTTCATGCTTTCTGGAACGTCCATCAGGTCCGTCTTTTCCTGGAGTTGGCGATGTGTGGATGCTTCGATGGCAAGCCCGACCAAGCGTGGTTGTTTGCCCGCTACCCCAGCCACCACCACAACCCGCCAAGCACCACCGCGATCGCGGCGATAGCCAGCCCGAGCATGATGTAGGAGCCCTTGATGATGTCGGCGATGATCTTCTTGATCGTCTCGCGGTCGTTGAGATTGGGGAAGGGCTCGTTGGGTTGCGCCACGCCGAGGAAGTCGCACAGCGGCGCCCAGCCTTCGCTGACCTTGAACACCAGCAGCTTTTCCGGCGGCACGGCGGCCTTCACTTCGTCGATATAGGAGAGATAGCGCGCCACGGCCTTGTCGCGGTCGCCCATCACGCCGGCGAGCGTGCGGCCCCAGACCAGCTTGCGCGACATGTCGCCCATTTTCCGGCCGAACGGCGTCAACCATTCCAGGATCTTGAACTGCCAGACATTCTCGGTGAAGTAGATCGTGTCGATGGTGCTTTCATACCAGGCCTCGGCGCCGCGCGGGTGCAGGGTGAGCAGCACCTTGGCGTCGGGATAGGCGGCCATCAGTTCGCGCCATACGCAGCAGCCGGGATTGTCGACCGTCGCGGTGTAGTTGGCGAACACCTGGTTCCAGTCCTGCTGGGTGCCGGGCGGGCTGTTGGCAACCTTGCGCCAGAAGTCGAGATGGCCTTTGTTGGCCTTGTTCATGATCACTTCCTGCATGTGGTAGCTTGGCAGGCCGAGCTTGTTCAGCGCGGCAAAGGTCGACCACGTGCCGGTTCGGCCGAAACCGGCCCCGATGAGTTTGAGCGTCATTTGTCCCCCAGGGATCGATTGCCTATCCATGCCGATCCGCGGGGATAATGTTGCGCCGGACCGCGTTTTCGCGCAACGAATTTTCGCGCGGCCCAGGCTTGCGCAAGCTGTTTGGCCTGCAAAAGCAAATGGCGGGCCGAGTGGCCCGCCATTCAATTGATCAGCAGATCATGCGATCGGGAAGATTATGCCTTGCCGCCGAGTGCGTGCAGCTTCTCGCAGAATGCGGCATGCGGCTTGCTCATCGCCGCATCGTTGCATTCCTTCATCATGGCGGCCTGGTTCTTCTTGGACTCCTTTGCCCAGACCTTCTTCATGTCGGCATCGGACTTCATGGTTGTCATGGCCTTGTCGGTGAAGAAGGGGGCCATCATCTTGGGTTCGTCGAGAATGCCAGCCAATGCAGAACCGGCGATTACTGACGCAGCCAACACTCCCAGACAGACGGTTTTGATGTTCATGGATCTCTTCCCTGTTTTTGCCCCCGGGATGAGGGCTGCCCCACCAATACCACCGGAAAAAAGTGATTTAGAGGGCAGCATATTAGTTGTTGTTCACGTTTCGGTGAGTGCGGAGTGAACAGGCCGGAGGGACGTTTCGCGATTGGCGCGGTTGTCCTGGCAGCCGGCGGGGAAGTCGCCGTTTGTCAATGAGGGCCTGTCGAGAACTGGAGCCCGCCATCGCGCCACGCGCAGCGGCCCGCCACCTGAGGGGTAACGGGCCGCATGTTCCCGAGCTCTGTGGTCGCGGCTATTCCGCAGCGTCGGCCAGCTTGTCCTGCGTGCTGGTGTCGAAATCGCTGGCGTCGTGGCGCTCATGCAGTTGCATGGAAGGGTCGCCAAAGGCGCGGTTGACCATGCGGCCACGCTTCACGGCCGGACGCTCGTCGATGGCCGCGGCCCAGCGCTGCACGTGCTTGTAGTCCTGCACCTGCAGGAACTCGCCGGAGTCATTGTACATGCGGCCGAGCGCCAGTCCGCCATACCAGGGCCACACCGCCATATCGGCGATCGTGTAGTCGCTGCCGCCGAGATATTCGGTCTCGGCCAGCCGGCGGTCCAGCACGTCCATCTGGCGCTTGGTTTCCATGGAAAAGCGGTCGATGGCATATTCGATCTTGGTTGGCGCATAAGCATAGAAATGGCCGAAGCCGCCGCCGAGATACGGCGCCGAGCCCATCTGCCAGAACAGCCACGACAAGGCTTCCGCCCGCGCCGCCCGTTCGGTGGGCAGGAATTCGCCGAACTTTTCCGCCAGATAAGTCAGGATCGAACCTGACTCGAAGACGCGCACCGGCTTGGGTTCGCCGCGGTCAAGCAGGGCAGGGATCTTGGAATTGGGATTGACGCCAACGAAGCCGCTGCCGAACTGGTCGCCATCATTGATCCTGATCAGCCAGGCGTCGTACTCGGCGCCCTTGTGGCCGCGCGCCAGAAGCTCCTCCAGCATGATCGTCACCTTGACGCCATTCGGCGTCGCCAGCGAATAAAGCTGCAGCGGATGCTTGCCGACCGGCAGCTCCTTGTCATGCGTCGGGCCGGCGATCGGACGGTTGATGCTGGCAAAGGTGCCACCACTGGGCTTGTTCCAGGTCCAGACTTTTGGCGGGGTATATTCGGTCATTGGGAGGCCTTGTGTTGGCGAGGTTGGAGAGGCGGATTGTGCGTGGGTTCAGATAGGGTGGGGTGCGCGGAAGGAAAGTTCAAGCTGTGTTGAACTATTGTCAATATCGGCGCGGATTTCCCTTCTCCCGAAAGGGGAGAAGACTGGCCCCCCTCTTGCGCCTTCGCCGACGCGGCATACCTATAGAAGACAAGCGATCGCCAGGAATGACAGCATGACCATCAATCCCAATCCGCGCTCCGTCGTTGCCGTGCGCGCCACGGTTCCGGAAGATGCATTTACCGCCGGTGCGCTCGGCACGCGCCGCGAAGGCAGCGGCGTCGTCATCCGCGACAACGGGCTGGTGCTGACCATCGGCTATCTCATCACCGAGGCGGAGGAAGTGTGGCTGACCAGCCATGACGGCCGTGTCATTCCCGCCCACGCGCTGGCCTATGACCAGGAGACCGGCTTCGGCCTGGTGCAGGCGCTGGCGCCGCTCGGCCTGCCGGCGGTGCAGCTTGGCGACGCCGCCATGGCCAAGATCGGCGATGCCGTGGTGCTGACCGATGGCATCGGCCAGTCGGTCGAGGCCAAGATCGTCACCAAGCAGGAATTCGCCGGCTATTGGGAATATCTGCTGGAAGAGGCGATCTTCATCGCGCCGGCGCATCCATCCTGGGGCGGCGCGGCGTTATTCGGACCGGACGGCAAGCTGCTTGGCATCGGTTCGCTGCGCCTGCAAATGAGCCGCAATGGCGAGGTCGCCGACATCAACATGGTGGTGCCGATCAACCTCCTGAAGCCGATCCTCGACGATCTCGTCACGCGCGGCAAGGCTGCCAAGCCGCCACGCCCGTGGCTCGGCGCCTTCTCCGCTGAAAGCGATGGCCAGGTGGTGGTGATGAGCGTCACCGAAGGCGGCCCGGCGGCCAAGGCCGGCCTGCGCCAGGGCGACGTCATTTCCGACATCAGGGATGGCGCCGTCGATGGCCTCGCCGACTTCTACCGCAAGGTCTGGGAAAGCGGCCCGGCGGGCGCCGAAATTCCGATGCGGGTGGTGCGCGACGGCCGCGAAACCTGGCTGCGCGTCAAATCCGCCGATCGCGGCAGTTTCCTGCGCAAGCCGCAGCTGCAGTAAGCAGCTTCGGCCGGGCGATGCATCCAAGACTGCTCAAGACATTCCTGGCGGTGGCGCGCTGCCGCAACATCACCCGCGCCGCCGAGGCGGTCCATCTCGCGCAATCGAGCGTCAGCGACCAGATCCAGGCGCTTGAGGCCGAACTCGGCACGGCGCTGTTCACCCGTTCAAGGTCGGGCCTCGATCTGACTCCGGCGGGGCAGGCCCTGCGCCCCTACGCCGAGGACATCCTGGCGCTGGCCGACGAGGCGCGCGCCACCGTTCAGGCAACCGTCGGGCAGGCCGCCGGATCGCTGAGCATCGGCGCGCTGGAGACCATCGCCTCGGCCCGGCTAGCGCCATGGCTGGCGCGTTTCCAAGCGGACCATTCCGGCATTTCCACCCGGCTGAAAGTCGCCGGCAGCGGTGCGCTGCTGCGCCTGCTGGAAGACGGCGAGATCGATGCCGTTTTCTGCTTCGACAGTGGCGGCTTTATCACCGGCGCCGATGAACGCCTGGCAAGACGCACGCTGGCGGCTGAACCGCTGGTGCTGGTCGCGGCTGCCGGGCAGGGGCAGGCACCGGATGGGCTCGCGGATCTGGCCGCGATGCGCTTCGTGGCCACCGAGCCCGGCTGCGTCTACCGGCATTTGTTCGACAGCGCATTCACCGAAGCCGGCCTTGCCGCGCCGAAGCTGGCCGCCGAGGTTGGCAGCATCGGCGCCATCGCTGGCCTGGTGGCGGCTGGCGCCGGCTTTGCGCTTGTCCCGCGCCTTGCCGTGAGCGAGGCGCTCGAGCGGGGCGAGATCATCGAAATGCCATGGCCCGGGCAGGCCCGCACGGCCGCGCTCACTGTCATCTGGCGGCGCAGGCGCGTGCAGCCGCCAGCCCTGAAACTGCTGCTGGCGGCGGCGGCTGACGGGTTCGCGCCGGTCAAACCAGCCGATGCCCGCCTTCGACATGCAGTGTCGTCCCTGTCGTAAAGCCGTTGCGCATCAGGAAGCCGATCGCGTCGGCGATATCCTCGGGTTGCCCGACGCGGCCCACTGGCAGCCGCTCGGCCATCTTGCCCAGCGTTTCCGCCTTCTTGTCGCCGGCGACGTAAGCCCAGATCGACGTATCGACCCAGCCTGGCGAAACCACATTGACGCGGATCGGCGCCAGTTCGACAGCCAGCGCCCGCACCAGCCCTTCCAGCGCCGCGTTGACCGCGGCGACGACCGACCCGCGCGCCGCCGGGCGGTAGGCGGCGATGCCCGAGGTGAAGGTGATGGAGCCGACGGCGGCAAGCCGGGGCGCGCCATGCTTGGCCAGCAGCAGCGGCCCGTAGAACTTGCTTTCCACGACCCGTTGCGCAGCCTTCAAGTCTAGCGCCGGCAACAGCTGATAAGCGCCTTCGATGTCGGCAGCGGTGCTGACGATATGATCGAGCCGGCCGATGCGCTCGAAGAGTGCGGCGACCTCGGTTTCCTCAGTGATGTCGGCAGCGATCGTCTCCAGCGCGGCTGGGTTGCCCAGCTCTTCGCTGGCACGCCGCAGCCTGTCTTCGCTGCGCCCGGCAATGACGACACTGGCGCCAGCCGCGAGACAGTGCCTTGCCAGCGCCAGCCCCATTCCGGAGCCGCCGCCGACGATGAGGATTCTTGTGTTCGAGATGTCCATATCCGCTCTGCCTTTCGATGGAGGATCGATGGCTGTCCTTCGCAGCCCGGCGCGGCGCGCGGAAACGGAAGATACCGATGGTGCTATCGGAAACGCCGATGGAGCCGGATGGTCATTCCGCACGGAAGATCAATCCGATTGATTTAAGAAAAACGCTTAGAAGTTTGAAATTACTGAAAGTAATGAAGAGCTTGAGCGAGCCCTAGATCGTTTGTGTGGGCCCAATGTCGGATGATCGTAGAAAGTCTAGCACATACCGTGCCTCAATCTTTTCGGTTGCAAACTTATATGATTTGTATTCAGTAATTTTCGCCTTGTATATTCTCGGGACCACGATGTTGCCATCGCTTCCAAATTCGTTTGATAGACGGCCTCTGTAGTCGGCTCCGTTCGATACTACAAAATGAAAAACTCTGGTTACTGTATCGATTCCCACCAAGGTGCCGTGAACATCTAGATGGCGCTCTCTGACATCAGAAGCGGCATCGATAATTTTAGCTATGTCTTGAAGGCGCTCTTGTTCGACAACCTGACCCTTTAGCTTGCCATCGGACCTCTGCCACTTAACGTCAGTCGCAAAGCCGCTCTCTGCATTCGTAGAGGACCAGTCATAAACTCTCTTTACGACCGCATTCCCCATAGATTGAGCGATATCTCGAACGTCATCTGTGCTGGAAACATCTAGCACTTGGTACAACGCATCAATCGGGGCATCGAGCTTCCCCATCGAGAGGATGTCTCGCTCGCCTTTGGCCAAAAGTACGACGCCTAGAGAGCCGCTGAAGCTGTAGCCGAAATCCAGCTGGCTCTCTTCAATAGCCTCTAGTCCTAGCCTAGCTCGTTCCTTCTTACCCGATTTGAATACGTCGTAAATCTGGCTGAAAAGACCTTGATATGTGAGTAGCGATTTAGCTACAGCCGCTAGAGCATACCCATCGCTGAAGCGCGGGATTAGACGATAGCGACAGACTTCCACGCCATTCATCGCGGCCGTACGCATAAGGTCGTGACGGATTTTTTCAGCCATTCTTTTGGCTGACGTCAGGTTTATTTGGAGCGAGAAATTCCCTGGGTCACGTGCAAACTCTCCTTCAAGCCTGGCGACTGAAGAGAATGCTTGACGGGCTCTATCGGCAACGTATGAGTAATCCGACATCGGTCTCTCTCAACGGTAGAACCGCATATCCTTTGAGCCACTCTTCGCTATTTTCTTTCCCATAGAGCCTAGCGGTTTCACAGGCCATGTCGTGCTCTGTTCCGAAGTCCGGATGATCGCGCGGCAATGCGAAATACACGAAGCTCGATAACCCGTCAGCATAGTCCCCTGAAGTCGCCTTGTCAATGAAATCCACCATGTCCTTCGTAAGATATGGTGTAAATTCATGGCAAATTACTACAGTAACATCTAAATCATCCGGATCTTTTTTCTTTGTAAGAAAACTACCGTCGACCAAGAATTCACAGCATATTCCTGCCACCAAAAAATCTTGTACCATCTGTTCTAATTTTTGGTACAGGTCAGTGCGCTTTGGATTGTCTCCGAATGGGTCTACGGCTATTTCTTTTAAGCGACCGATAGTCAGAAAATGCCGCCCAGGCGGTAGCAGGGGTTCAAAATCCTGCTTTCGAAATAAGCCCATCCCCATCAGCGTCCCTCTCCCCAGCGTCGATTGTCGCAGGAAAAAGTTAACGCGCCAAGGTGGTATGCAAAGTATAGTATGCTGGCCGAAATACCTATATGCGTATCGGAACAGCATAGCGGAGGTGAAGACTTTGCCCGAAGTCAGTGAATGGTGGCTACATGTGACAGACTATGGTCCGGAGGTCGGGCAGCCAGATCCAGACGCCTATTCTGCAGGCAATGCTAGGCGGTTTGACACGCTTGGCGAAGCTATAGACGCAACTGCAGATGTCCCGCCTGGAAAGTACCCTTGGGTTTCCGACGGGGATATTTTTTATGATCCAAATCAGATCAAGCCGTTGCGGAAGCTACGCTACCGACCCGGAGACGAATGATTCCGATCGGGCCTGAAAAGGCAGTAAACGCCCTGCGGATATGATTTTCATGCTGCGCGCCTCAAGCGCATTACGACATGGGCTAGGGTGTTGCCTGAGTGCTGTACACCCCTACTTCTCGCCGCCGGCGAAGATCGCTGTCACCCAGTCGATGAACACCCGCACGCGCGGCGCCAGTTGCCGGTTTTGCGGGTAGAGCGCCGAGAGCGGCGTCGGTGCCGGCGGATAACCCTTAAGCACCTCGAC
Organism: Mesorhizobium sp. INR15; assembly: GCF_015500075.1. Lineage (NCBI taxonomy): Bacteria > Pseudomonadati > Pseudomonadota > Alphaproteobacteria > Hyphomicrobiales > Phyllobacteriaceae > Mesorhizobium > Mesorhizobium sp. INR15. The sequence goes on from NZ_CP045496.1 coordinate 3,225,929, forward strand.
CAGCGTGCCGCGCGCCAGATCCTGTTCGAAGCGGTAGCGCGGCGCCTGCGCCAGGCCGAAGCCGAGGCGGGCGAGTTCGGCCATGGTGTCGGAGCCGTTGACGATGACGCGGCTGGGCAGCGTCACGTGTTGCAGCTTGCCGGCGACGGTGAATTCCAACGGCAGGACATCGCCGGTGCGCGACGACTGGAAGCCGACCATCAGATGGCCGCCGAGGTCACCAGGGTTTTCCGGCATGCCGTGCCGGTCGAGATAGGCCGGGCTGGCGCAGGTGATTTCGCGCAGCGTCGCCACCCGGCGCACGATCATGCCGCTGTCGCTCTGCTCACCCGAACGCAGCACGCAGTCGACGCCCTCGCGCACGAGATCGACCAGCCGGTCGCCGTCGCCGATATGCAGGTCGATGCGGGGATAGCGGTCGAGGAATTCGGCCAGCCTCGGCAAGAGGAAATGCCGGGCCATGAAACCATGCACGTCGATGCGCAACAGGCCTTGCGGCTGCGATGCCTGGAAACCGGCCTCCGCATCTTCGACATCGGCCAGGATTGCCAGGCAGCGCTGGTAATAGGCGCGGCCATCGAGCGTCGGGGTGACGTGGCGTGTCGTGCGCTCCAGCAGCCGCACGCCGAGCCGCGCCTCCAGCGCCTTGATCGCCTCGGTCGCGGTCGAGCGCGACAGGCCGAGATCGGTGGCCGCCAATGTGAAGCTGCCGCGCTCGATGACGCGGGTGAGAAGACGCATGCGGTCGAACATGTCCATCGCCATTGTTCGCCATATCCGAATGGTCTTGGCAAGACTGAAGCGATTATCCCGCCGGATTTATCACCTATCTTCAGTCCACAAGGATTGGAGACATGGAAATGACCACACAGAATGGAAGAGCGGCAATCGTCACCGGCGCCTCGAAAGGCATCGGCGCGGAAATCGCCAGACGGCTGGCGCGCGATGGTTTCGCTGTCGCGGTCAACTATGCCAGCGGCGCGGATGCCGCGCGCGATGTTGTTGCTGATATCGAGGCGGCGGGCGGCCGCGCCATTGCCGTGCAGGCCGATGTCGGCGATCCCAGGGGCGTGGCTCGGCTGTTCGATGCCGCTGAGCAGGCCTTTGGCGGGCTCGACGTGCTGGTCAACAATGCCGGCATCATGAAACTCTCGCCGCTCGCCAAAACCGACGATGCGGCGTTCGACCAGCAGGTCGCGGTCAATCTCGGCGGCGTGTTTCGCGGCATGCGCGAGGGCGCCAACAGGCTGCGCGACGGCGGCCGCATCATCAGCTTCTCGTCCAGCGTGGTCGGGCAGTACCAGCCAACTTATGGCGTCTATGCGGCCACCAAGGCCGGTGTGGAGGCTATGACGCATGTGCTGGCCAAGGAACTCGGGCCGCGCGGAATCACCGTCAATGTCGTGGCGCCGGGGCCGGTGGCGACGGACCTGTTCCTTGGCGGCAAGTCCGATGAGCTGGTGGCGACCATCACCAGGCTCATTCCGCTCGGAAGGCTCGGCCAGCCCGATGACATTTCCGGCGTCGTCTCGTTTCTCGCCGGACCGGACGGCGGCTGGATCAACGGCCAGGTGCTGCGCGCCAATGGCGGCGTCATCTGATCTATCTAAACCTCTGATAATAAACAGGAAAACCACCATGCCTTTTGCAAATTACAAGGTGCCGCAAGGCGCGCTTTCGGCCGGACAGAAGGAAGACCTCGTGCACAAGACCACCGCGCTGTTTGTCGACATGTTCGGCGAGGGCGTGCGTCCTTACACGATGGTGCTGGTCGAGGAGGTCGTCGACGGCGGTTATGGCCGTGCCGACGTGGTGTTCACCATCCCCGAGGAGAAGCGAGCTTCCTGACAGGGGCCGTCAGCATGGCGGGCATTCGCCCTCCCGCCAGGTTGCCGGGCGTTGTGCGATTGGCTAATCCGGAGGTGTCATCAGCACCGGAGCCAAGACATGATCGACGCCGCCGCAACGGGGAAAACCAGCTAATGGCGCCGATCCAGGTCGATCCGAACAAGGTGCGCGAATTCAAGGACGCGGCGAGCTTCTACGCCTGGCTCGGCAAGCATCACGACACCGAAGAAGAAGTCTGGATCAAGATCCACAAGGTAGGGTCGGGGCTCCAGTCGATCACGGCCAAGGAAGCGATCGACGTGGTGCTGTGCTGGGGCTGGATCGACGCCGTGCGCAAGGGCCTCGACGACAAGAGTTTCCTGCAGCGCTATTCCAGGCGCGGCAAGAAAAGCATCTGGAGCAAGATCAACATCGACAATGTGGCGCGGCTGGTCAAAGAGGGCCGGATGACCGGGCACGGGCTCACCCATGTCGAGGCGGCCAAGGCCGACGGGCGCTGGGACCGCGCCTATGGCAGCGGCAAGGACATGAAGATCCCCGACGATCTGCAGGCGGCGATCGATGCCGTGCCGGAGGCCAAGGCGATGCTGGCCAGGCTCAGCGCACAGAACCGTTTTTCGCTGGCCTTCCGCATTCACAATTTGAAGACCGAGGCCGGGCGCAAGAAGAAGATCGAGGCCTTTGTCGAGATGCTGAAGCGTGGCGAGACGATCTATCCGCAAGGCAAGAAATCAGCCGACTGAACTGATTCAACAAGGCGCGCTAACGCCTTGTGCGTGCAGTGGATTGTCTGGCCGCGGGCTAATGGGCTCCGCTCGCGGCTGTTGACGGTCTGGTCGCCAGTGCCGCGATGGCGGCGGCGATGAGGCTGGCGGCAATGCTGGCGATGATCGGCATCTTATAGCTGTGGCTGACGTCGAAAGCGAAGCCGGCGGCACTTGGCCCGACCAGCGTTCCGACAGCGACACTGGTGTAGAGGATGCCGATGATGGCGCTGACATTGCGGCCGCCGAAATAGTCCATGACCACGGCCGGCAGGATGGCGACCCAGCCGCCATAGAAGACCCCGAACAGCACGGCGAAGAGGGCGAGCGGCCAGAAACTGGTGGCGACAACCCAGATGGAGAGCGAGGCCGCCATGCCGACAAACATCGCGATCAGGAACGGATTTCTGCCCATGCGGTCGGCGAGGCCGCCGAGCACAAACCGCCCGAGCGTGCTGCCCAGCCCGATGGCGCCGAGAAGCAGCACCGCCGATGCGTGATCGATCTGATGATCGAGCGCATAGGGCACCAGATGCACGAAAGGAACGAAGACACCGAAAGCGCAAATGAGGCAGGCGGCATAAAGCCCAATGAACTGCCGGGTGCGGACGGCTTCCCGAACCGAGAAACCCGGCTTTGCCGCCGCCTTGGCGGCTACATCGAGAGGATCGCCATCGGGACCAAGGCCATGGTCGCGCGGATCATTGGCGAGGAACAGCGACATGCCGGCGCCGATGATCGCGGCCAGCACGCCAAGCACGAGATAGGCGTCGCGCCAGCCAAGCGCTTCGATCAGCCATGCCGCCAGCGGCGGCATGACCAGCGTGCCGACGCCGATGCCGCTGACCGCCAGTCCTGAAGCGAGGCCGCGGCGCCTGACGAACCAGCGCTGCACGGCGCCGATCGCCGGCACGTAGGCGCAGCCGACGCCCAGGCCGACGCCGAGCCCATAGGCGGCATAGACCTGCAGGATGCTGCGTGCCTGGCTGGCGAGAATGAGGCCGGCGCCGACCAGCAGCATGCCGAGGATGGCCAGCCGCCGGGCGCCCCAGCGATCCGCCAGCGGCCCCGAGATGATGCCGAAGCCGAAATAGAGAAAGCCGGCCAGCGAAAACACCAGCGACACCGACCCGCGCGAAGCGCCGAAATCATGCTGCAGGGGTGCTACGAAAGCGCTGAACGTGTAGGCGCTGCCGAAGCCGACGAAAGTGATGGCGAAGGCCGCCGCGACAACGGCCCATCCGTAGAAGAACTTGTTCATGCTGCCGCCACCTTCACGCCATCGCTGCTGGCCGGCCAGACTGGATGCCTGCGATGCCATGCCGTCAAGCCCTGAAAAGCCGCCCCGGCGCTGACCAGCACCGTTTCGCGCAGCCGGCCGGCGACAAGCTGCAGGCCGATCGGCATGCCGTCTCCAGTGAAGCCGGCGGGCAAGGTCAGCGCCGGATGCCCCGACATGTCGAAGGGGCAGGTGTAGCGCTGCAGCCTGGCGATCAGTTCCGGCTGCTCGCCCAGCGTCGCGATGGCCTTAAGCGTCAGCGGCGCGAAGGGCTGGACCGGCGTCAGCAGCACGTCAATGGTCTCGAACAGCGCATCGACCTGGCCACGGAAGGCCGCGCGGCGCAGCAAGATCTTCTGGTAATCCAAGCCGGACAGCGCTTGGCCGGCCTCGATGACGGAAGACAGGATCGGGCCATAGTCGTTTCTGCGCCCGGCATAGGCGGCTTCATGCGCGACCGCCGCTTCGACCGCGCAATTGGGCACCCAGTCGGCAACCGTCCGGGTGACGTCGGGAAAGCGGATTTTCATGACTTCGGCGCCGAGTTCCGTGAAGATTTCGAGTGCCTGTGCCAGTGCGGCTTGCGTGTCGGCATCGACTTCGTCGCTGTTCCAGGCCGGATCGATGCCGATATTCAGCCCTCGGATGCCAGCGCTGGCGGCGGCGAGATAGTCCGGCACGGGGTCAAGCAGGGCGGTCGGATCGCGCGGATCGACGCCAGCGATGACGCCGAGCATGACGCCGGCATCGATCGCGCTGCGGGCCATCGTGCCGACATGGTCCAGCGAGGCGGCAAGCTCGAACGCGCCATGCCGGCTAACCCGCCCCCAACTCGGCTTCAGCCCGGTCACGCCATTGGCGGCCGATGGCCAGCGGATGGAGCCGCCAGTGTCCGAGGCGAGCGAGCCATAGCAAAGCCCAGCCGCGATCGCCACGCCGGAACCGCTGGACGAAATCCCCGGCCAATAGGCGGCATTCCACGGGTTGCGCGGCGGCGTGATGGACGGATGATAGTCCGAATAGGCACCTTCGGTGAGTTGCGGCTTGCCGATCAGCACCGCGCCCTGGTCCTTCAGCCGTTGCACGGCCGTGGCATTCTCTGACGGCACGAAATCCCTGAACACCGCCGAGCCGGCGGCGGCCGGTTCGCCCCTGATCCAGAACAGATCCTTGACGGCAAGCGGCACGCCGTGAAGCGGGCCGCGATAATGCCCGGCCCGGATTTCCCTGTCGGCCGCTTCGGCCTCGCTCATGGCCGTTGTTTCAAGCACCCTGACATAGCTGTGCAGGGCGCCGTCCAGCGAGGCGATGCGGTGCAGCAACGCCTCGGTCACCGTGCGCGAGGAGACAGTGCGGTCCCGGATCAGCTGCGCGACCTCCATCAGTTCGAGATCGTGGAGATCGGTCTGGGGCGTGGTCATGCTGAAAGTCCTCGGTGAGCGTTGCCGCTCTATTTGCATTAGAAAATTTGATCTTATTGCCGCACGCCAGCCATGCTATGATAGCTGATTCTAATACGATCGCATGGATATTTGGTGCCTCGCAAACGAGAATTTCTCGGTCAAGTGAGTTAGAAAATCTAAATGATTGAGCCAAAGTTTCCTTCGTTGAACGCCTTGCGCGCCTTCGAGGCCGCCGCACGGCACATGTCGGTCAAGCTTGCCGCAGAAGAGCTTTATGTGACGCCGGGCGCCGTCAGCCAGATGCTGAAGACGCTGGAAGGGCAGCTTGGCGTGACGCTGTTCGACAGGGTCAATCGCGGCATCGTCCTGACCGAGGCCGGGCGTGATTTCCTGCCGCCGATCCGCAATGCCTTCCGCCAGATCGCCGAGGCGGCCAGGCGCGTGGGCGATACATCCGACAGCGGCCTGTTGACCGTCAGCGTCACGCCGTTCTTCGCCTCGGCCTGGCTGGTGCCGCGCATGAAGGGGTTTCAGGAGGCTCATCCGCGCATCGACCTCAGGATATCGACCAGCAACACGCTGGCCGATTTCTCGCGCAGCGGTGTCGATGTCGCCATCCGCCACGGTCTTGGCCGCTATCCCGGCCTGCGCAGCCATCATGTCGTCGCGGTGGAAATGGTGCCGGTTGCGGCGCCTGCGCTGGTCGAGCAATTCGGCTTGCCGGATGGTGCCGCCAATCTCGCCCGCTGGCCGCGCGTCCACGATGCCGACCGGCAGGGGTGGCAGCTCTGGTTCGAGGCGCAAGGCATCGAGAACGTCGGGCCGGTGCGGGGGCCTTCCTTCGACGACCCCGCCCTGCTCGCCGCGGCGATCGCCAGCGGCCAGGGCGCCGGCCTGCTGCCAGCCGCCATGGTGGCGCAGGATGTGGGCGAGGGGCGGCTGGTGAAGCTGGCGCCAGCCGTCAAGATGAATGCCTTCGCCTATTACCTCGTCTATCCCGAGGCCAGCCATGACCGGCCCAAGATCCAGGCGTTCCGCGACTGGATCATCAGCGTGGCCGCGCGAGAAGAGGGCTAATGCCCGGGCAATCGGCCAAGAAAAAAGCCGCCCTCGGTTGCGCGAGGACGGTCTTTCCCAGGGAGGAGGTCAGGAAGGGAGGAAGTCAGGAAGGAAAACGATCAAAGAGAATCAAGGTGCCGCTCTATCTCTTTGTTTTGGAAGAGGAGATTACGCGGCGACCTTGTGCTTCATGCCGTGCCTATTGCCGGTGTACTTGCGGTGCCACTTCGCATGCCTGCGGTGCTTCTTGACATGTTTGACGTGCTTCTTGTGCGCGGCAACTTTCTTGATTGGCGCCTTGACCGAAGCAGCCACGGGCGCGGCCGACGAAGCGGCGGCGGTGGTTGCCGCCGCATTGGCGGTGGTGGTGCCGAGAACCGGCGCGGCGAAGGTCAGGGCAACGGCCAGGCCGAGAGCGGAGAGGAGGGTCTTGTTCATGATGGACGTTCCTTGTTGTGGGGATTGAAATCCGATGTCACAGGCCTTGTTCGTCCGGTGCCACCCCGAGAAGCTTCAGAGCGTTGGCCAACGTCCGGATGCCTTGTGCCTGCTTGCGTTCGGCACAGAACCGGGCTGCCTCTTTCTGAAGCGCCGTTGCCTCGACGACTTGCGCCGTTTGGGCTTTGGTTTCGATGGCCTCGTCCAGTTGAAGACTGAGCCGGCTGCAAAATTCGCTGCGGGTGATGGCGTCCTTGGCTTGCGAAGGCCCGACCGCCGAGATGGCAAGCGACATGCCGAGCAAGGCAGCCATCCATCCGTTCGAACCTCGTTGCATCGCCAGTAACCGTCCCGTTCGCGTTTCGCGGCGACCGGTAATTCGACCGCTGCAAGGACGTTATGGCAGGCGATTTTTTCGCCAGTTTTTCCCGATTGTTGAATCTTGTTTCCGGATTGTTTCTCGGCGGGGAAACGCGTGGCTGAGCCACTCCGCACGCACCTCAGCCATGGCGAAGACGCTGAAAAGCTGGCGCCAAAACGGGCCGACAGGGCGCATGTGGCGGCGAGGGTGCTTCTATGGGGGTAGGGAAGGCGCCGGCTAGGCCTCGTCGGCGCTATGCTCAAGCCGTTCGCGCAAACGATCGAGCACCTCGCCGGCGGCCTCGATGGCCTTCGCGTCAAAACCTTCGCCAAGCATGTTGACCCATGGCACCTGCGCCCGCAGCGCGGCGTCGTGGGCTTCGGTGCCCTTGGCGGTCAGCACCACAAGCCTTGCGCTGCGGTGGTGCGGATTGTCCTTGAGTTCGACAAAGCCCTCGGCTTCGAGCTCGTTGACGATGCGCTGTACGCCTTGCCGGTTCAGCCCCATGTTGCGCGCCAGCCGGGCGACCGGCTCGGCCACCGGCGACAGGGCGATGGCGCCCAGCACCTGCCAGCGGGCGCTGGTCAGGCCGAGACCGGCAACCAGCCGGTCGCCGGCGGCAAGCAGCCGCCCATTGATCCGGAAGATCGACAGGATGATCTCGCTGACCGCGACGCCCGAAGGCGTCCTGATTTCCGTCTTGCTCATACGCAACACATTTCCATATTGACATCATATTGTCAATTTGACATTAAGGCACCGCCTTACGGAGCCGGCGAATGGTTCGCGGCCCGATCATCGCGAAATCCTAGAGAAGGAGAGACAGAGATGCAAAACAGTGAAGCGCAATCCACGGTATTCCGCATCGACCGGTTCGTGGTCCCGGCTTCCTCGGAAGCCGAGTTCCTGAGTGCGGTGGCTGAGACCAACACCGCCTTCGACGGCATGGAAGGATGCCTGCAGCGTCATGTGCTGAAGCAAGATGAGGCGGCAGGCGGTGAAAGCACCTACATCACAATCGTCGAATGGGCGTCGTCCCAGGTCATCCAGAAGGCACGCGAGGCAGCCGCCGCCAAGCACAAGGCGATGAAGCTCGACCCGCAGGAACTGTTCAGCCGCCTGAACATCAAGGCCGAGCTCGGCTACTTCGTCCCCGCGCCTGGCAGCGCCTGAGCCGGGTGAGGGCAACCCCGGGAGAGATCAAGACTCACAGTTCGTCGACATCGAACAGCAGCATGGTCAGATCATTGTCGCCCGGCGCCATCAGCCGCCGGTCAGCGGCGCAGGCGACGCCGATTTCCGAGGCAAACGAGCTGCGGATGTCGTCGAGGCTATCGAAATACAGCGTGCCCACGAGGTATGGCATCTCGCCCGCCGACAGCTTGATCATGGGCCGCCTGGAGACATCGTAGCGCCGCAGGCCGGGAAGCGTCTTGGCCAGCGGCACATGAACGTTGAAATAGTGCTGGTCGAAGGCCACCGGATCGGCCGGGGTTTTGTAGATCACAAGCATCTTGGCCATGGTCGTATTCCTGTCCTGTTGGTGTTGCGGGCCGGGCCGTAAAGGCCGCCGCTGTGGAAGTCGTTCCGGGATGGCGGATTTCGACAGGTGGCTGATTTTTTGTGTATTTGGGCGAGATTGATTCTCGAATGGCTCGGCTGATGCCCCTTCGCCTCGAGAAGGCAGTTTCCCGCCATCTGTGGCGCATTTGCCATATGTAGAAGTGGACTAAACGCCTATTAACGGACTGGATTGGGTCTTGGGCGCTGACATGAAAAATCTGCTTCTTTCCGCGCTTGCCGTTTTCGCGCTTGGCTGCTCGTCCGCCTGGGCCGCGGATCCTCTGGTCGCGATGCAGGAAGCGCCGGTCGCCTCATGGACCGGCTGTTATGTCGGCGGCAATGCCGGCGGCGGCTGGTCGCATATCGATCAGAAAAATGTCGGCCTGGTGAACGGCACCATCGACGATCCTCCACTCGATTATGGATCAGGCAGCGGCAGTGGTTTTGTCGGCGGTGCCCAGCTCGGTTGCGACTACCAGATGGATCGCTGGGTGTTCGGTGTTCAGGGCATGTTCGATTTCGGCGACATCAAAGGCAGCCACGTCATCACCGCATTCCCAACCTTCAATTTTGAAGACAATGTGAAGGAGCTGTTCACAGTCACCGGCAGGGCGGGCTACCTGTTCGACCCGGCTGTGCTGGGTTACGTGAAGGCGGGCGGGGCCTGGGCAAAGGTTGACAGTGCCCTCTATCGCAGCGGGCCGCCTCAATCGCTGTCGCAAAGCGACAGCTATGGCCAGTTGGGCTGGACCGTCGGTGTCGGCGCCGAATGGAAATTCGCCCGGAACTGGTCGGTTTTCGGCGAATACAACTATATGGACTTCGGCAAACACGATGTGACTTACACGTTGGCACCGGGTGCGGGCGGCTCAGCTGGTATTGTTTCAACCAAGCTCACCGTTCAGCAAGCGATCATCGGCCTGAACTACAGGTTCTGAACAGCTGACAACGATGGCTGGCGACGCTCTCGCGACCGCGCAACTGCGGCGCTGGCGCCTCTTCCAACCGCGCGTCTGATCGCGTATTGGCCCCTGAGAAAATCCCTCAGGCGCTCCAAAGACATCAATGATCAGACTTGAAAGCATCAGCAAGCAGAACGGCCGTCAGCTTGTCTTCATCGAGGCGTCGGCCGCCCTGCAGAAGGGCGAGAAGGTCGGCCTGGTCGGCCCCAACGGCGCCGGCAAGACGACGCTGTTTCGCATGATTACCGGCCAGGAACAGCCCGACGAGGGCCAGGTCCAGGTCGATCGCGGCGTCACCATCGGCTATTTCAGCCAGGATGTCGGCGACATGGAAGGCCACAGCGCGGTGGCCGAAGTGATGAACGGCGCAGGCCCGGTGAGCGACGTGGCGGCCGAGATGGCCGCACTTGAAGCTGACATGGCCGATCCCGACAAGGCCGACCAGATGGACGAGATCATCGAGCGGTATGGCGAAGCGCAGCATCGCTTCGAGGAGCTTGACGGCTACGCGCTGGATGGCCGCGCCCGCGAAGTGTTGGATGGCCTCGGCTTCTCCCAGGAAATGATGGACGGCGACGTCGGCAAATTGTCGGGCGGCTGGAAGATGCGCGTGGCGCTGGCGCGTATTCTTCTGATGCGCCCCGACGCGATGCTGCTCGACGAGCCGAGCAACCATCTTGATCTGGAAAGCCTGATCTGGCTGGAGTCTTTCCTCAAGGGCTATGACGGCGCGCTTTTGATGACCTCGCATGACCGCGAGTTCATGAACCGCATTGTCAACAAGATCGTCGAGATCGATGCCGGGTCGCTGACCGCCTATTCCGGCAACTACGAATTCTACCAGCAGCAGCGGGCGATCGCCGACAAGCAGCAGCAGGCGCAGTTCGAGCGCCAGCAGGCGATGCTGGCCAAGGAAATCGCCTTCATCGAACGCTTCAAGGCGCGCGCCTCGCACGCCGCCCAGGTGCAGAGCCGGGTGAAGAAGCTGGACAAGATCGACCGCGTCGAGCCGCCCAAGCGCCGGCAGACGGTGTCCTTCGACTTCCTGCCGGCGCCGCGCTGCGGCGAGGATGTCGTGACGCTGAAGAATGTCCACAAGGGCTATGGCAGCCGCAGCATCTATGAGGGGCTGGATTTCCAGGTCCGCCGGCGCGAGCGCTGGTGCATCATGGGCGTCAACGGTGCCGGCAAATCCACACTGCTGAAGCTGGTCGCCGGTGCTTCCGAGCCGGACACCGGCACGGTGGCCCGCGGCCCCAGTGTCAAGATGGGCTATTTCGCCCAGCACGCGATGGAGTTGCTGGAAGGCGAACGCACCGTGTTCCAGACGCTGGAGGACGCGTTTCCGCAGGCCGGCCAGGCGCCGCTGCGCGCACTTGCCGGCTGCTTCGGCTTTTCCGGCGACGAGATCGAGAAGAGATGCCGCGTGCTTTCCGGCGGCGAGAAGGCACGGCTGGTGATGGCGCTGATGCTGTTCGATCCGCCCAATCTTCTGGTGCTGGACGAACCGACCAACCATCTCGACATCGCCACCAAGGAGATGCTGATCACGGCGCTGTCGCAATACGAAGGCACCATGCTGTTCGTCTCGCACGACCGCCATTTCCTGGCCGCGCTTTCGAACCGCGTGCTGGAACTGACGCCCGAGGGTATCCACACCTATGGCGGTGGGTATACGGAATATGTCGAGCGGACAGGGCAAGAGGCGCCCGGATTGCGGAGCTAGGAGCGCTCAACCTGGCAATCTCCACCTTGAGGGGCAGGGCTGTCGCATATGGAAAGCCCCAAGGCTTTCGCTCTACGAATACCCCCACCCCTAACCCCTCCCCACAAGGTGGAGGGAGATTTCGGTAGGCGCTGATCCCGCCGAACCACCTAAGCTCGATGTTGAATATGATCAACAGAGGGGCTCGGCAGTGTTCCCTCCCCCTTGTGGGGAGGGTTAGGGTGGGGGTCCTTCTTCGCAGGAACCCATATGCGATGGCCCTGCCTCAAGGGGGAGATTGCCAAGTTCACGGAACTTCAATGACAATATATATCGAGGCCAACGAAACAACCGACACCGCCTGGCAGGACGATGTCCGCCAGGGCGTGCGCCATGTGCGTGATCTCGCGGCGCTGCCGCTGTCGCCGGCCGAGCGCGCGGCGGCGCAGGCGGCGGCGACGCTTCACAAGGTTCGTGCTCCAAAAGCCTATCTCGACCTGATCGACTGGAACGATCCCGCCGATCCCATCCGCGCGCAGGTCATTCCTTCGCCGCGGGAACTGGTCGAGCAGGAGGGCGAGCTTGACGATCCGATCGCCGACCATGCGTTCAGCCCGGTGCCGCGCCTGACGCATCGCCATGCCGACCGGGTGCTGCTGTTTCCGACCTATCAGTGCGCGGTCTATTGCCGGTTCTGCTTCCGCAAGGAATCGCTGACCTCGATCGGCCGAGGTTATACACGCGAGGCGCTGGAAGAGGCCTTCGCTTATGTCGAGGCGCACCCTGAAATCCGCGAGATGATCCTGACCGGCGGCGATCCGCTGTCGTTGCCGGACAAGGCGCTGGCCGAAATCCGTACCCGCGTCGAAGCCATCCCGCATGTGCGGCTGCTGCGCATCCACACACGTGTGCCGGTGGTGCTGCCGTCGCGTATCACCGCCGGGCTGGTCAGCGCGCTGCAAGGCCGGCTGATGGTCACCGTCGTCACCCATTTCAACCACCCACGCGAGATCACAGACGCGACGGAAGCGGCCTGCCGCACGTTGCGGCAGGCCGGCTTTGTGCTGCTCAACCAGAGTGTGTTGCTCAAAGGCGTCAACGACAGTGTCGACGTGCTGGAAGAACTCTGCCGAGAACTCATGTATCGCCTGGGCGTCAAACCCTATTACCTCCACCACGGCGATCTGGCGCGCGGCATGGCGCACCGGCGCACCACGATTGCTGATGGGCAGGCGCTGGTCGCGGCACTCAGGGCGCGCCTGTCTGGCATCTGCAATCCGGTCTATGTGCTGGACCTGCCGGAGGGCGGCGGCAAGGTGCCGCTTGGGCCCTCCTATGTCGAGGCGCAAGACGGCGATCTCTGGCACTTTCGCGGGCACGATGGGCAATCGAGGGCGTATAGGGAAGTGGTGGGCGAGTAGGTTAGCGCGCCTCTCCATCGACAAACGCCAACACGGCCACGCGCGGGGCAGCGCAGTATACAAACCTCGCCCGGTGGCCCGTCTTCGTCGTCGCGCGGCCAGTGTTCAGGTCGACGGTGATATCCTCATAGCCCAGCACCTCGCCATCAAGCGGGTAGACGGCCTTGTACACCGCCTCCTTGGCTGAAAAGAGGATGCGGCCGGCAAGGTCCCGGTCGGCCGGGTTCGTCCGGTCGGCGGGCGTGGCAACGAGCGCGAAAATGTCATCGGGGAGGGGCAGTGCCGGCTCGACGTCGATGCCGAGGGTGCGGATGTCGCCAACAGGCGCAACCGCCGCGACAGCCATCTCGTCATCATGCGCCAGCGAACCCGTTATCCCGTCGGGCCAGGCCGGCGCGCCGGACGGCGTGCGCAGGACAGCAACATCGTCGACGCCAAGCTCGGCCAGCAGCCGGTGCGCGATCCAGCGGCCCGCACCGCTGGCCTGCCTCATGGCCGGCTGGCGCGCGGCGATGGAGCGTGCCTCCGCCGGCAGCAGGTGGGCCTCATCTCCCTGGCGTATCATCCGGCACCCGACCCGGACCCCCATCGGGGCCATCTCGGACATCGCCCGCGCCAGCGCGGTTTCCGCGGACGAATTTGCGGGCGACATTGTCGATCAACCGGCCGATGCCGGCAGGACGAGGTCGGCGATCATTTCGCCGTCCTCGTCGAGCCCTTGTTCCACGAAGCCAGCGCCGCGATAGAGTTGCCGCGCGGCTTCATTCTCGGGTTCGTAGCAGATTGAAATGTACCTGACGTGGCCGAGCCCTTGGATTTCCTCCAGCACTTCACGCAACGCGGCCTTGCCGTAGCCTCTGCCCTGCCAGTCGCGGTCGATCATGAAACGATAGATCCGCGCCTCGTCGTCATCCTCGGGCGCCTCGTACATCAGGAACCCGACGACACGATCCTCGGCGATGACGACCCTTGGCCGTGCGTCCTCGTCGGTCTGGGCTTCCTCCAGCGAGTCCGTATTACTGGCAACGAAATCCATCTGCTCCGGCGCAAGCCGCAAGGCGGCAACCGGGGCCCGGTTGGCCTCGGTCACCGCAACAAGCCGGATGCCCGTGGTCTTCAAGCCGAAGTTCCGGAGCCGCTTTCCACAACCGGGGTGACGAAGCGATGCAGCTTGGCCGGGTTGCCCCGCCACAGCGAGTTGGGCTCCAGCTCTTCACCCTTCATCACGAAGGAATCGACATCGACCATTGAGCCTTCGCCCATCACGACGCCATAGTGGACAAACGCGGAAGGCCCAAGCGTGCAGCCCTTGCCGATGCGGATGTAGTCGGACTTGAACGCGCCTTCTTCCAGCGAATGGGCCTGGATGACGCAGCCTTCGTTGAGCGTGACGTCATCGCCGATCTCCACCAGCGAACGCTCGGTCAGGTTGCTGCCGCCGTCATAGACCCTCTTGCCCACCTTGACGCCCAGCAGGCGCAGGATTACCGGCCGGAACGGCGTGCCGCCGAACAGACGCACGATCGGCGAATCCGCCAGCTTCCAGTGGCGTTCGTGGCGCCAGAAGTCGACATCGTAGATCGTCGTCATCCGCGGCTTCAGCCTGCCGAAGCCAAGGCTTGCCCGCTCGACCAGGATGTAGAACGGAATGGTGATCGCGGAGGTCAAGAGCACGGCCAGGAACAGCGCGACCTCCGCCCATTCGGTATAGTAGTTCAGCGCACGGTCCCAGATCGCCAGTGTGGCGAACAGCATGACCCATTGCGTTGCCACGAACAGAAGGATGGTCACCAGGTTGTGACGGTTCTTGTGCGGGATGCGCTGGCGCCTGTCCGCCTCGCCGACACCGGCGATAAGTTCCTTGTCGCGGTTGACCATACGCGGGATTTCGAACGGAGGCGAACCCAACAGGCCGACATTCTCGCGCAACGGCCCGTCGATGGGGATCATCACCTTGGTGCCGAGCAGGACGTTGTCGCCGGTGCGGCCGTCCGAGGGGTAGTAGATGTTGTTGCCGAGATAGTTGCGTTCGCCGATGCGCGTCGGCTCGAGCCGGAAGGCGGTAGCGGACTTGTGCATGTTGATCATGAACAATCCGTCCGACACCATGGTCTCGGTGCCGATCTCGCACAGAAGCGGGTTTTCGTGCTGCTGGTTGCTGCCGAAGTTGGAACCGGTCTGGACCACCTTGTTGAGGTTCCAGCCGATGGCGCGCATGTAGTACACGATTGCCGAGCTGTCGCCAGCCAGCAGTCCAAGCACGCGGGAATTGCTCGTAAATTCGGTGACGGTCTGCAGCCAGTAGCGGAAGCCGTAAAGCGTATAGGTGCGGCCTGGCTTCAGGAGCAGGCTTGTCAGGCGGGGCACCAGCGTTGCCGCGAGAAAGGCCGCGGCGATGTAGCCCAAAAGCGTGACAGTGGTGCCGATCGCGACGACGCCGATCGTCTCCTGATAGTCGTCGCCGACGTTCTCCCAATAGCTGTGGAACAGCAGCGGCAGGGGTGTGACGATGGCAAACAGCCCAATCAACTGAACCGCTTCGAAGAGGAAGCGCCGGATGTTGGAAGGATTGACATTGCGCACCTTGCAATAGTCCGCCGTGGTTGGCACCGCCGGCGATCCATGCCAGCGTTCGCCGTCCGGGATGCTTTGCCCGCGGTGCAGCGAGGAAGAATGGCCGAGCTGGGCGCCGTCGCCGATGCTGGTGTCGATGTCGAGCGTGGAGCCGACGCCGACGAAGGCATCGCGGCCGATGGTCAGTGGCCCGGTATGGATATAGCCGGACTGGGCCCTGAAGCCGAGGATCATCGATTCCTTGCGCAGGATGGTGTTCGCGCCGATTGAAATGAGATCCGTGCAGACAGGCACCGATTTCGATTCGATGACGGCGTTTTTCCCAAGTTTGGTGCCCAGAAGCTGCAGGTAGATGCTGTAGAGCGGGCTGCCACGGAAGAGCACGACGGGCGCCGTGCGGATCAGCGTCTTCACGACCCAGAAGCGATAATAGCGCAAGCCCCAGATGGGAAATGCCTCCGCTTTCCAGCGGCCAACGAGCACCCATTTTGCCAGCACGGCGAAGCCCGTCATCCCGAAGAATGCGCCAGCCGAGAGCAAGACGCAGCGCAGATAGAGCTGCAGCGGGTCGTCGAGGGCGTCATAGACCCAGTTGAGGCCGTAATTGACCGCCCACAGGGCGAGATAACTGTAGGCCGCGTAAAACAGCAGCTGCGCCGCGCCGCAGGTCCAGTAGACAAGGTCCGATGCCTTGCGCGTGAGGACAGGCTCATTGGTGGCGGTCGTCATCTCCTCCGGCACGCCCAGATGCAGCGCCAGGCGCGCCACCGTCGGATAGAGGTAGATGTCGCGCATCGACGTCGTCGCCCACTCCTTGCGGGTGCGGACGCGCGCGCAGAAATGGGCCATCAGCAACGAGTTGGCGCCGAGATCGTCGAAGAAGTGATCCTCCACGGACACCTCTTCGAATTTCAGCACCGATGCCAGTGCGTCGGCCAGGAAGCGCTCGTCGTCATTGCCGGGCGGCACCATGGTTCGGTCGGCCGAAAGCCGGACGCTCGTCGGCTTCGGCAACTGGCGAAGGTCCACCTTGTTGGAGACCGTCATCGGGATCGCCGGCAGTTCCTCCAGATAGGAAGGCACCATGTAATCCGGCAGGCGGCGCTTCATCACCTGGGCGATGTCGGCGCGCGAAATCGCCTGAACGCCGGCCTTGGGGGCGTAGTAGGCAACGAGTTCGACGCGGCCGGGCTCGATCTCCCAGGTGGTGACGGCGGCCTGCGCGATCTCCGGCTGGTCCAGCAGCACCGCCTCGATCTCGCCGAGCTCAATGCGATAGCCCCGGATCTTCACCTGGGTGTCGATGCGGCCATTGTATTCGATCTCGCCATTGTCGTTGATCCGGCCAAGGTCGCCCGTCCGGTAAATGCGCTTCGACGGATTGTTCGGCAGGCCGACGAAATCGGCGATGAATTTCTGTTCCGTCAGGTCCTGCCGGTTGAGATAGCCCACGGCCAGCCCGATGCCGGCAATGCCGATCTCGCCCAGTTCACCCGGCGCGGCAAGTTCCGGCACCGAAGGGTCGAGGATGACGATCGAGTAAGTGGGCAGCGGCGCACCGATGGTGACGGGACGATCAGGTGTCAGCGCACCCATGGTTGCGGTGACGGTCGCCTCGGTGGGGCCATAGGTGTTGAGGATCTGCCGTCCCGGCTTCGACCAGCGCACCACCAGATTGTGCGGGCAGGCTTCGCCGCCCACCAGCAAGGTGCGCAGGCTGGGCACGTCGCTCGCCATCGACGACAGCAAGGTTGGGCTGCAGGCCATGCAGGTGATGTCATGATGGCGCAGGAAATCGGCGAGTTCCTCGCCCACCAGAGGCAGCTGGCCAGGCGCCGGTACGACCGTGGCGCCGGCGACGAAAGGCACCCAGATCTCTTCGGAAGAAAAATCGAAGGCGATGGTCATGCCCTGGTAGACACGATCGCCCGGCCGGTATCCGTAGGACGCGGCGGCGACCCTTATGAAATTGACGAAACTCTGGTGCCTGACGGCCACGCCCTTGGGCCTGCCGGTGGTGCCGGAGGTGTAGAGGATGTAGCAGGTGTCGTCGGTTGCGGCGGTCTTCGCATGCGGCTTCAGCGGCGCGCCGGACTGCGCGGAAATCTCGGCGGCGGCGCTGTCGATCAACACGTGCGGAACGGGCAGTTGATCCGCGCGCGACGCATAGGCGGCGATGGTGACGATCAGGCTCACGCTGGCGTCTTCGATGATGAGCGTCATGCGCTCTTCGGGAAACGCCGTGGCCAGCGGCACGAAGGCCGCGCCTGCCTTCATTACGGCCAGCAATGCGACATAGGTGTCGGCCGAACGGTCGAGAATGAGCCCGACCCGGTGGCCCGGACGCACGCCTCGCTTGATCAGCAGGCGGGCGAACTGGTTGGCACGCTTGTTGATCTCCTGATAGGTCCAGGTACGTCCGTCGGAGATGACCGCCGGCAACGAGGCGAATGCCTCGGCGAGTTCATCGAAGACCGTCTCGAGCCGCTCATGCGGCAGGCCTTGCCGGGCAAAATCGGCGCCCGTCAGAATCTGGGCGCGCGCGACGGCGGTTTTTGCAGGCACCATGTCTGTCTTGGGCTGGCTGCCCTGTCCTGCCGCTTTGCCGTCCAGGGTGGCGATATCCAAACCGTAGTCCATTTCCGTACTTTCTCGCCTTGGCCGGGCATGGCCCGGCAAATCTCAATAATGCTGCGCTCAAAAAGGCATTGTCGGCTTTCCAGCCGCTGCAATTCGACCCTTGTCGATGGACGACCGAAGCTTCCAAAAAAGAAGAATCCGGACTCCGCCGCAGGGTGGTTATACGATCCGATCATGTCGCCAGTTTTTCTGAACTGTTGAAAGTTGTTTCTGAATTGTGTCTCGGGGCGTCGCCAAACCCCGATTCCCGCCCTTCAAAAAAATCTCACGGCATCCGGGAATAAAGGGATGCCGCCGCGGGTCTTGTTATCAGCGAGGCCATTCTCCCGGCACGCGAACAAGAAACGAACCAAGGATATTCGAAATGACCAAGCTCGCCTTCAGCGCGGCTGCGATGTTGCTCGCCGCAAGTTCAGCTTTCGCCGGCAGTGACCACGGCGCCAACAATTCCAACCAGCCGGCCACATCCGTCGACACCAACGCGACGGCTTCCATCCCCTACACGCCGCGCCAGGATGGCGTCGACACCAAGGTGACGACCGGCCCAACCACGACCGGAGCGAGCCAGGGCTCGGTGCAGGACATCATCACGCGGCACAACAACGACAGTCTCTGGGGCCGCTGAGCGCGATCGCTTCAAACATCCTCCCCAACATCTCTCAATCAAGGAACCATTCATCATGAAAAACCTCGCACTCACCGCCGCCGCCATCCTCATCGCCACCTCAGGCGCCTTTGCCGGCAGCGACCATTTCGATCCGGACAACACAAGCCAGACAACGGCGACCGTCGACCACACCTACACCGCTTCGATCCGCAAGCCCGACATGGTCCGGCACGGCGTCCAGGCGGCCACCAAATCTGACGCGGACGAACCCGGCCAGGGCATTTGGGGCAACTGAGTTCAGGGGTCGGGGCTGTCACCCCCGTCTCGACCCCGATCCGCGATCAGCGACGGAGGGCCAGGGCTTGGCCCTCCGTCATTTCCGCCTTCAACGCTCACACAGGAGATCCCCATGTTCAGCATGACACGTCGCACATTGCTTGGTTCCGCAGCCGCCGCAGCCGCTTTCGGCCTTGCGGGCAAGCTGGAATTTACCCGTCCGGCCTTCGCCGACACACCGGTCGAGCCATCCGTCGGCTTCTACAAATACAAGGTCGGCGATATCGAAATCACCGCCATCTATGACGGCATCTGGCGCAAGCCGCACGACCCGGCCTTCATCAAGGATGTCTCCGTCGAGGACACCAAGGCAGCACTCGCCAAGGCGGGGCTGACCACCGAATTCATGCCCATCCCGCTCACCGTCGTCGTGCTGAAGATGAACGGCAAGCTGATCATGATGGATGCCGGTTCAGGCGTCGGCCAGTGGCAGGCCAACGCCACGCATCTGCCGGCCAACATGGCGGCCGCAGGCATCGACTACAAGGCGATCGACACGATCATGATCTCGCATTTCCACCCCGACCATGTCTGGGGCCTGATGGAGAAGGGCACCAATACGCCGGTGTTTCCGAATGCGGAGCTCATCGTCAACGCCACCGAATACAATTGGTGGACCGACCCCAGCCGGCTGGCCAAGCTGCCCGAAGGGCGCAAGCCGGCTGGCAAGCGCATCGCCGAGAACTTCCCGAAATGGAAGAACTGGAAGCTGGTGCAGGATGGTGCGGAAGTCGCGCCGGGCATCCAGATCATCGCCGCGCCGGGCCACACGCCCGGCCACTCGGTGTATCTCGCCAACTCCGGCAAGGAGCAGATCATGATCTCGGCCGACACGATGTATGTGCCGGCCCTGCTGGCGCCGCATCCGGAATGGCAAGGTAGCTACGACCAGGACGGACCAACGGCGATCACAACGCGCCACAAGATCATCGACCGCGTCATTGCTGACAATATCAGGATTTCCGGTTCGCATTTCCCGTTCCCGGGCACCGGTACCTTCGTCAAGGACGGCAATGCCTATGGCTTCACCCCCGTTGAAATCTGAGCACGGGCTTCCAGACACAAAGCGAGAAAGACAATGAAACATTCCTTCCTGGGCAGAAATGCCCTGTACGGCCTGCTCGGCGCCATCGCCGTGCTGACCGTGATCCCGGTTGCCACCATCATGCCGGCCTATGCCGTCGATGATATCGAGGGCGCCGACGCGCCGGACCTTACCGCCGTCCAGGCCAAGATCGCCGCCAAGGACTATCAGGGCGCGCTGACCGACCTGCGTGATATCGCGCAGGATACGCAGCAGGCCGACGTCTACAACCTGCTCGGCTTCACGCTGCGCAAGACCGGCGACTTCAAGACGGCGCTGACCTACTACAACAAGGCGCTGGAGCTGAAGCCCGATCACAAGGCCGCCCGCGAATATCTGGGCGAGCTCTATGTCGAGACCGGCGACATGCCCAAGGCCAATGAACAGTTGGCGTCGCTGCAAAAGCTCTGCCCGGCCGGCTGCGAGGAACTCGCGGACCTGCAGAAGGCCATCGATACCAAAGTGACAAAGTAGGGCCACGGTGCGTTTCCTCTCCCCCCGCGAATGTGGGGAGAGGTGGACCGGCGCAGCCGATATGGAGTGGAGGCGTGGCGCCGGGCCAGCCTCCGCTACCCGACAGCTCGGGCGCTCGTGGCTGGCGCCCATTGCCGGAGCCGGCATCCTCTCCGTAGCCGGCTCCGGCCTTTTCAACCCGGACGCCTTCAACCATCCCGAGCGTCCCGCTGGGCGCACGGCGCCTGCCTGTTTTCAAAGATTGGAGCCTGACCATGACACCGACCGAACGCGTCGCGAGGTTGCAAGCCCTCGCCACGAAACTGCATGTTGGGGACATCATCCTGCTGGCTGCCCGCCTGCTGCTGTCCTTGCTCTTCCTGCATGAAAGCCTGGTGCTGGCCACGCATTTCGACGGCGCCGCCAAGGCCATGGCCGCGCTCGGTGTCAGCCTGCCGCTGCTGGTGGCGACCATTTTGCTGCAACTGGGAGGAGGGCTCTCCGTCGCATTCGGCCTTCTGACGCGCCTCGGCGCGGTTGGCCTTGGCCTGTTCTGCCTCGCCACCGCGATGCTGTTCCACACAAATTTCGCCAGCCAGAACGAACTGCTGCATTTCGAAAAGGATTTTGCCATCGCCGGCGGCATGTTCGTGCTGGCGATCGCGGGGGCGGGCGGGATTTCGCTGGACCGATTGCTGGTTGGCTTCGTGAAGCATCGGCAGCAAGACCGCGAGACGGTCGCCGCGCTGATGGCGCCCGGGAGCCAGATGTCGGCGGGTGAAATCAAGCTGCCGATATGAGCGGCGCCTTAGGGGCCGGTCGCCTCGATCCGTTTTCATGATCCGCTGGAACCGTTGGCCATGTCGGAGGTTCATCCTGTCCAACCAGAGGAGACCTGCCATGGACCACACCAACCACATGCGGCTTACCGATGCCGAACTTATCCCTAGCGAACTCGAAGGTGCGACCATCTACGGCCCCGACGATGAGAAGATCGGTTCCGTCGATCATCTCCACGGCACCCAGGTCGTCATCGATGTCGGCGGCTTTCTCGGTATCGGCGCCAAGCCGGTGGCCGTCTCCACCAGCGAGCTCGATTTCATGCGAGACGAGGATGGCGACGTTCATGCCGTGACCAGCTGGACCAAGGACCAGCTGAAAAAAATGCCCGAACACCGCGACTGAAAGCACAAGGGCCCGGCGATAAGCCGGGCCCTTCGTCCTTCCGAGGGGAGAGACACATGATCAGGAAACTGAAAGACGGAAAATACCGTCTGTATTCACGCAAGAAGGACGAAAAGACCGGCAAGCGCCGCAACCTCGGCACTTTCGACAGCCGCGAGGCGGCTGAGAAGCACGAGCGGGAAGTGCAGTATTTCAAGCGGCATTGAGGCAGCGCCGCATTGCAGCCTCCGCCTTGCCAAGCCGTAGAAGCCTACTTTCCAGCCATGTGATCGGCGAGCGCCTGTGCCTGGGCGAGGAGCGCCGGGAAGACCGGGTTTTCAGGCAGGCTCTTGCCCATGCAGGCGCGATAGTCGCTGTCGCCTTTTGCCCAGGCGGCGTTGGCGGCATCGAATGCCTTCTCGTCCTGGTCGTCCGAAGCCTGGCTGGCGATTTTCTGGGCGGCGGCGTCGGCCGTGGTCCACAAAGTATCGCAGGCCGCGATCTGCGGGACGGCGGGGGTAGCCGGTGCCTCTGCGATCATGACGCTGTTGCCCTTGACCAGCGTCACGATGACCTGCTGGTTGGGGATCGGCCCGATGTCCTGCGTCCAGCCGCCGAGCCGCGCGATGGCCATGTCGGCGCCTTCAGGCGTTTTCAGCGCGAAGTCGAGCGTGCCCGAGAAGGCAGCGTCGCTGCCGATGGCCTGGGTATAGAAGGCATCGAGCTTCAGCGCTTCGTTGAAGCCAGCCGGCAATTTGAAATCCGCGTCCGTCTCCGCGGCTCTGGACTGGAGCCAACGGTCGACCAGCCCGCGCGTGGATGCCACGATGCTCGGGCCGTCCTCGGTGCCGTGCCGCAGTCCGTCCAGCATGCCGAAGCCGATATCGGAGGCGCTGAGGCTTTCGGTATTGATCGTGCCGGCTGCCGGAAAATCCTTGACCGAGAAGGGGCCGAGAATGTCCGTGAGGCGCTTTTCGAGATCGGCCCGCGCCTTTTCATTGGTCGCGTCGATCGTTTCCACCGGCGTGTTGGAACTCACCAAAGCCGCGATGTCGGAAATCGCCTTGTCGCGCGCGGCGATATAATCGTCCTCGGGCGACGCCGCGAAAGCAGCACTGGTTGCCAGCGCGAATGCCAATGTCCAAACCAACCGCATGATCGAGTCTCCCACTTTCGGCAGCTCATCGCTTGGCTTGGTGGCTATTGTGCGGCGGCGGGGTCTTGCGTCGCGGTGAAAACCGCCAATTGCGCGGCGAAGGCGCGCTTGAAGGCCGGCCGTGCCTCGCCACGGGCGACATAGGCGGAAATGTTCGGGACCTCGTCCAGCAGACCCGATCGGCGCAACCGGCGCAGCACCGACACCATTTGCAGGTCGCCGGCGCTGAACGCGCCATCGAGCCAGTCGGCACCGCCCAGGCGTTGGGAAAGGTCGGCCAGCCGGCCACGGATGCGATCATGGACGAGCGGCAGGCGCTGCTTGTGCCAGGGCTCGTCACGCTCCAGGATCATCGCGGTTTGAAGCTCCAGGATTGGCGGCTCGATCGTGCTGAGCGCGGCAAACATCCAGGTGATCGCGCGTGCCCGGGCATTGGCATCGGTTGGCAGCAGCCCTGCGTTACGCTCCGCTATATGGAATATGATCGAGCCCGATTCGAACAAGGCGAGATCGCCTTCCTCATAGGTCGGAATCTGCCCGAAGGGATGAAGCGCACGATGCGCCGGTTCCTTCATCGCACTGAACGAGACAAGCCGGACATTGTAGGGCTGGCCCGCTTCCTCAAGCGCCCAACGAACAGGCATGTCACGCGCCAGCCCTATGCCGCGATCAGGAGACTGTTCAAAGGCGGTGATTGTAGGGTTCATTGGCAGGCTCCCTGTCGCAAGCAGTCGGGTCTTGTGATCTGTCTCCAGAGGACGAACGAACAGTACGGCTTCCGACAGCCGGCCTCATTTTTTCGGCGCATGACACGGACCGTTCGCCACACAACCGTGATTTGCTGCAGGCTTGCATGTGTCACACTGTAAGGCATCACGGCTTTTGCGGGAAAAGGCGGTTTGGTGATGCAAGCGAAACATCTCATCGCTCTGGCGGGACTGTTGACCCTTTGGATGGCACAGCCGGTTGCCGCCGCCGCCCAGACACCTGGCAGCGTGAGCATTCCGGCCGGCGGCGAGAACGAGCCGGCAACGCTGGACGCAATGTTGTTCAAACCGCAAGGGCAGGGGCCATTTCCCGCGATCGTGGCCATGCACGGCTGTAGCGGCTTGTGGAGCAGCAAGAAAAAGACGGAGCTCAGCCCGCGCCATGCCGATTGGGGCCAGCGCCTTGCCGCTCTGGGTTACGTCGTGATCTTCCCCGACAGCTACGGCTCACGCGACCTTGGGCCGCAATGCAAGAACGGCGATAGAGAGGTTGAACCGTATCGCGAGCGGGTAGAGGATGCCAACGCCGCCCGCCGCTATCTGCAGACGCTGCCCTATGTGAAGCCGGACGCTGTCGCCTTGCTTGGCTGGTCGAACGGCGGCTCGACCGTTCTCTACACCGTCCGTCCGAAGGACAAGCCCAGGGCAGACAGCCCGGACTTTCGCGCGGCGGTCGCTTTTTATCCGGGCTGCACGGCACAGGCCGAAAAGGGCGACTGGGCGACACGTGTGCCGCTTCTCATCTTGATGGGCGACGCGGATGACTGGACGCCGGCCAAGCCATGCAAAGAGCTCGCGGCGGACAATACCGACAGCGTGAAGCTCATTCTCTATCCTGGCGCCTATCATGATTTCGACAATGCGGCTCAGCCGCTTCACGAACTGGACGGTTTGGCCTTCACGGCCAATGGCGATGGCACCGCGCATGCGGGACTAGACCCTGCCGCCCTCGCGGCGGCGCGCAAGGACGTGCCTGATTTCCTCGCCACGCCGAAGCAGTAGGCGGCGCTGAGAGATCATGTTTAGGGGTATTTCGTCGTGGCCGGCGGGCTCGCCTCGCCTTCCAGTTCCCTAGGCAGCGGCTGGCTTGAGCATTGCGCATAGATTGCGCGGGCGTAGATCTTCCGCTCCTTCTGCTCATGCTCCTTGATGGCTGCCGCGAGCCCCAACCCGTAAGGGCCAAGGAAGATGCCGGTGCCCCAACCGGGATGCTCCTTTTCGCGAGCAGCATAATCCGAAGCCGCGACGCGGGCCTTCTGGCATTCCGGCGATACGAATTTCGGGTCCTGCGGCGAAAGCGACGCGCCATATTCGACCGGGGAGCTCACGCATCCGGTTGCGGTCAAGGCCAACGCGACGAACGCGCCCAACGTTGCAAGTCTCATTCCAGTCTTCTCCCGCGCATGTCTCGAAAGTACACGGAACCCCCTTCGCTACAAGGGGGAGTTGCGACGAGCGCGGAGGGAGCGGGCGCTCACGATTCAGCGAGGGGATGACTGCTTGCTCCCAGCGCAAAGACGGGCCCCGGATCCTTCCACAGTGCTGGCTTCCTTGCCCCTCTCGTTGCCACCTTCCCATTCCCTGGCAAAGCCGCTCGATTTCCCCGCCCGGCGTCTTCGGTGGTTGGGGGATGAATGCTCCTGGACAGGATGGCCCTGGGCGTTCGCCGAACCGGCTCACGATGCGCAACTGCCTAGCCAGATGTCTGCACTTCGCACGTGTGAGGTGTGCATGGCTGCAACTTACCAGGAATCGATGTATTTGTATAAAATTATATTTAAATTCGGAGTAACCTCTGTAATTTGTTGCGATCGTTGAGTTATTTTATGTTAAAATTTTAGTAAAAATGGAATTTAACTGCATGGACATGACGAAATTAACCAAGTCAATACTAATGAATTGAATAGCTGTGGAAAATATATAGCGATTTATAGAAGGGGTTAACAAAGGGTAAAGGGGTAATATCATGCGTAATCGTCTTCAAGTAATGGCATGGACGGCTACATTTACCGTCTCATCCATCGTCGCATTGTCCAGTGCGGCTCAAGCACGCAACGCCACATACACATGCTCGGGGACGGGCACTGTGGTGAGGCTGACTTCACGAGCGGCCATGAAGGCCTGTACGGGCAGCGTCTCTTTATACACCGAGGTCAACGTTTGCGGCTGTGAGGTCCCGGCTCTTCGGCTTCAGTCGGACCGGATCTCATATTCGCCGCCAACGCCTCCGACGCCGCCGGACCCTACTTGTGATCCTCGCGACAAGGACCACAGGCACAAGGGCGACAAGCACGACGGCGACAAGCACGACCGCGACAAGCACAAGGGCGACAAGCGCGACGGTGACAAGCACAAGGGCGACAAGCACGACGGCGACAAGCACAAGGGCGATAAGCGCGACGGCGACAAGGATCGCGGCGGCGAACGGGGTCGCGGCGGTGAAAAGGACGGCGGCGGCCATAAGGACCGTGGTGGTGACAAGGACCGTGGCGGCGACAAGGATCGCGGCGGTGACAAGGATCGCGGTGGCGAAAGGGGTCGCGGCGGTGAAAAGGATGGCGGCGGCCATAAGGACCGTGGCGGCGACAAGGATCGTGGCGGCGACAAGGATCGCGGCGGTGACAAGGACCGTGGCGGTGACAAGGACCGTGGCGGCGACAAGGACCGTGGCGGCGACAAGGACCGTGGCGGCGACAAGGATCGCGGCGGCGACAAGGATCGCGGCGGCGACAAGGACCGTGGCGGCGACAAGGATCGTGGTGGCGATAAGGATCGCGACGGCGACAGGGGTCGCGGTGGTGAAAAGGATGGCGGAAATGGCCAGCCCGGTAGCAAGGACGGCGGCGGCGACAAGGGCCAGCCCGGTAACAAGGACGGCGGCGGCGACAAGGGCCAGTCCGGCGGCAAGGACGGCGGTGGCGACAAGGGCCAGCCCGGCGGCAAGGACGGCGGCGGCGACAAGGGCCAGCCCGGCGGCAAGGACGGCGGCGGCGACAAGGGCCAGCCCGGCGGCAAGGACGGCGGCGGCGACAAGGGCCAGCCCGGCGACAAGGACGGCGGCGGCGACAAGGGCCAGCCCGGCGGCAAGGACGGCGGTGGCGACAAGGGCCAGCCCGGCGGCAAGGACGGCGGTGGCGACAAGGGCCAGCCCGGCAACAAGGGCCAGCCCGGCAACAAGAACGGCGGCGGCGACAAGAACGGCAACAACCCGAACTGACGTTTGCTAAAATGCGAGGCCGGCACGAGAAATCGCGCCGGCCTCTTGCTTTGGCACTGCCCCGAGGCCGTTTCGTGCGGAACCCGTCTATCCATTCATCAGCTCGAATGACCGCAATTGGCGAAACCGAATGCTCAAGATGCGAACGCCGGTTAACCATCAGTTAACTATCCGATCGCCTTTGATATGGTTTTGCAGGATACTGATCCTGGATTGGCGTGGCTGCACCGGGAAGCCGGACCAGGAAGGCACTAATCCTGCTGGCGCCGCATCATTGGTGCGCGGCAGCGGAAAACAAAAAGCGGCGGAATACCGCCGCTCAACGGGGAGGCGCCAGCATCATGTTGATGAGGAGCGCCAGAATGAAGATCGAAGAAGCCGTCACGGCAGCGACAGCCGAAGCCAGCGCACTGATGTCTTGCCTCGGCCAGCCTGTTGTCGCCTACCATGTCACGGCAATCATGCGGGAAGCAGACCTGGAACATGCCAGGCAAATGCAACTCGCACTCATGCGGCGAAGCATCGAGGCGCTTGTCGATGATGGCGTGGAAGGCATCGTCGCTGAACGTTTCGCCTCTCGGTTTCACGGCCGCGTTGGCCTGACCTGGAGGCGCCTGCACGCATCCGACGGCGCGCCGCATTGATCTCGCCAGCCGTGCGGTCAGCCGCGTCGTAGAAGCGTGCCGATGTTGTCGAGCAGCGGCTGCTGATCACCGGCCCAGAACCAGTGATCGTCACCCGCGACCTCGATGAAGCGCGCGCCGGGGATTCTCGCCGCGAGAAACCGGCCGGCCTCGATGCGCACGGCACGGTCGCCGGAACGGTGCAGGATCATTGTCGGAGCCGAGACCTTTGCCAGGAGATGCCGGACATCGGTATCGCGCAGCGCTTCCAGCAGGCCGGCGACCGCGCCGGGACTGGAGGCTGCCCTGAGCAGTCCGGCCCACCAGGTTCTTGCCTGGCGGTCGCCGGCGACGCCCGGCGCGAAGGTTTCGATTTCCGCCGGGCCGCCCCAGCCGGCGAGCAGGCGTTGCTTCCAGAGGTCGTATTGCGCGCCGGTCAGGGCGAGGGGGTAATCGGGCGCGCGGCTGCCTTTGGCGAGCGAGCCCCAAAGAATGAGACCGGTCAGGCGATCGGGGTGATCGACGGCAAAGCGGATGCAGCCAGGCCCGCCCTCCGACGCACCGACGAGCAAGGCGCGGCTGCTGCCAGCCGCATCCATGACCGCCAGGATATCGCGCGCTGTCGCCTCGACGGTGGGGCGGGCGCCGACGCGGTCGGAAAGGCCCATGCCGCGCCGGTCGAAGAGGATCAGGCGGCCCAGACGCGAAACCGCCGATAGCCAGGCGCGGCAGCTCCGGTCTTCCCAGATGCGCTCGACATGCGAAATGAAGCCGGGAACAAGCACGATATCCAGCGGGCCGTCGCCGACGGTCTGGTAGGCGATGTGAATGCCATCCACCTCGACATAACGTGTCCTTGGTACGTCAAGGACGGCATCGCCGGTTGGTTCACGCAGCATGGCCAGAGTGGCGGGGTCGGGCGCGACACCGAGTTCGTCGCGCAGCACCCGGCTACACGCCTCCAGTTGGCGCTCGGCCGCCGCCCGGTCGCCCGCCGCCAGATGGGCGCGGATCAGGTGCCGGTGCGCGCTTTCACTCAGAGGATCCAGGCCCACCAGCCGCGTCGCATGCACCACCGCGCCGCGCGGCTCGCCGCTGGCGATCCTTGCCTCGATCAGCCGCTCCAGCGCCTGCACCAGCCGGCTGCGCAAGGCTTCGCGCCGGAAAAACACCCATTCCTCGAATTCCCGGCAATCCGGCAGCGAGAAGCCGGCGAGATAGTCGCCCCTGTAGCTGTCGGCGGCGATGTCGAGAGAGCCTGTATCGCAGGCATGCTCGAAGGTTCTGGAGTCGATCTCGGCGGTGAGCGCCGGATGCAGGCTGAGGGATACGGCGCTGGCGGCGATGACCTCCGTGCCGAAGGCGAGGCGGATCTTGTACAATGTGCGCCGCAGCCGGGCGCGGGCGGCTTGCGCGTCGGTTTCGGGCCACAGAAGCGTGGCGGCGACATCGCGCGCCACAGGTCCGCCGGCCTCGGCGATGATGATCAGCAATGCGGCCGCCTTGCGCAAGGCAAGCTCCACCCGCCGCCCGTTCAGACGGAACTCCGGAAAACCCAGAAGCTGGAGATCCAACCGCTCCATCGATCCGCACGTGGTCGGCCAAGGGGTGTTGAGAGACGCCGAGGGGACGCCGGCCTTCTATCCATCCCCAAGACGCGGACCGATAGGGCCCGATGAGGAGACTCCCTTGGAGCGAGAAATGTCACTGGTCAATACCATCATCCGCCACCGCATGCCTGGGGCCGCCGCCGGCGCGCCCGTCGGCACTGCCCATGCAAGGCAGGGAGGCTGAGGATATGTGTCAATCTTGCCTCTCCTGGTACGCACGCTGCATAGCGCCCTACCTCGTCCACGCCGGCTGTTCGTCCAGCGCCTTCACGCATATGCGCAAGCGGATGATACCGCGCGCCGAGGGTGTCGTCGTCGAAGTGGGCTTCGGCTCCGGCCTCAACCTTCCCTATTACGACGCAGCCAAAGTGGGGCGGCTGGTCGGCGTCGATCCCGACGGGACGATGCTTGGCCTCGCCGCACCGAAGATCCGCGCACTGGCGCTTGATGTCGAATGCCTGCGGGCAAGCGGCGAAAGCCTGCCCCTGGCGGACAATTTCGCCGACACGGTCGTCGTCACCTACGCCTTTTGCACCATTCCGGACCCTGAAGCGGCGCTGGCCGAAATCCGCCGCATCCTGAGACCAACGGGCCAGCTGATTTTCATCGAGCATGGACAGGCGCAGGGGCCGCGTTGGCGCAAATGGCAGGAGCGCCTGAACCGTCCCTGGGCACGGCTGGCCGGCGGCTGTCAGCTCAACCGCGATCCGCTGCACCTGATCAGCGGCGCGGGCTTCCGCCTGGTTCAAGCGGAACGCGGACGCTTTCCGCTGCCGTTCTGGCAATTGGGGAGCCACTATGCCGGCGTGGCGGTGGCGCCGGCCGGTTGATGGGGGCACAGCCACCCATTCGCGGACCGTCCGGTGCTTGAAGTTTCAGAAGCGCGGACCAGAAATGCCCCCGTAAGCAAGATGATCATCAGCGAGCCCAACGAAGCGCTGAGCATGATTTTCACCGCGCCAGCTAGCGCAAACGCCTTCGGCTCCGGACGCACCGGAGCCGACATTCGCGAACATCAGGTGATGTCGTATCCGCCCCTCCGAAACCGACCGGGCGGACAATCCTCACTTCACCGTGATGGCGATACCGCTGAGATCTGCGTTGACCTGCAGGCCGACCTGCTTGCCGGTCAGTTCGAGCTGGGCGCCCTTGTCGTTGGTCATGACAATCACCTGGGCGCCTTTGCCCAGCGCGCCGCCACCGCCTGCCGCGCCATAGACGCCCGTCACATCGCGCACGCTCCTGATGTGGCGCACGGTGCCCTGGAAATAGGTCTTGGAAACGCCGAAGGCGAGCCCGCCCGAGACGCCGCCGACCGTGATGGGGTAGCGGCGGCCATGAAATGTCAGCGTGCCTTCGCCTC
This sequence comes from Mesorhizobium sp. INR15, assembly GCF_015500075.1. Taxonomy (NCBI): domain Bacteria; kingdom Pseudomonadati; phylum Pseudomonadota; class Alphaproteobacteria; order Hyphomicrobiales; family Phyllobacteriaceae; genus Mesorhizobium; species Mesorhizobium sp. INR15. Next base: position 3,256,326 of record NZ_CP045496.1, read on the forward strand.
CCGAGCCGCCGATAAAGAAGGCGGCTTTGTAGACCGCGAAGCGGATCGTGGCGCTGTCGGCATGTGCTGCGCTGGCAAAGCCAACCCCCGCGACCGCGATCGCGGCAACAGCAGCCGAACGAAACCTGGATGACATGTTCATGATGGAAGCTCCTCAAGATCGCGGCCTATCCAGCCGGCGGGGACGTCAGCGTCAAAGTCGAAGCTAAACAGTCTCGCCGGCTGTTGGTTCCAGGCAGGCTGTCTGAATTCGGCGGTGAGCAGACGGCTGCGAAACGCGCGATCACCACGCGCCTTCACCCCTTCCGCTTCTCAACTTCCGCCTTGCGCAGCAAGAACCGCTGGATCTTGCCGCTTGGCGTCCTCGGCAGTTCGGCAACGAACTCCACTTCGCGCGGATAGGCATGCGCCGAGAGGCGCTTCTTGACGTGCCGCGCCAGTTCCTCGGCCAGCGCGTCGCTGCCTTGCTGGCCATGCGCCAGCACGACGAAGGCCTTGACGATCTCGGTGCGCCGCGGGTCGGGCACGCCGACGACGGCGGCTTCGTTGACTGAGGGGTGCTCGATCAGTGCGCTTTCCACGTCGAAGGGGCCGATGCGGTAGCCGGATGAGGTGATGACGTCGTCGGCGCGGCCGATGAAGGAGACCGAGCCGTCCGGCTCGTATTCCACACTGTCGCCGGTGCGGTAATAGCCGCCCGAGATCGCCGATGTATCGGCCTGATGGTAGCCGTCGAACCAGCGCAGCGGCGAATTCCTGATGTCGACGGCGAGAATGCCGGGCTGGTTGGGGCCGAGCTCCCGGCCCTCGTCGTCCAGCACCACCATGCGGTAGCCGGGCATGGCAAAGCCGGCGGAGCCGGCGCGGACCGTATGCTCGAGACCGTGATGGTTGTTCACCATCATGCCGTTCTCGGTCTGGCCGTAGTGGTCGTGGATCGGGGCGGCGAGATGAGCGCTGAACCAGCGGATCACTTCGGGGTTCAGCGGCTCGCCGGCGCTGCTCACCACGCGCAGCCGGCCCTTGATGCCGGCGGCGGCGTCAGGCCCTTCCGCCAGCAACAGGCGGAAGGCGGTGGGAGAACCGGCGAGGCTGGTGACGCCGAGGCGCTCAATGATGTCATAGGTGCTCCTGGCGTTGAAGGCGCCTTCATGGAAGGTCGTTGCGATGCCGAGCAGCAGCGGCCCAGTGATGGCGTAGTAGAGGCCGTAGGCCCAGCCGGGATCGGCGATGTTCCAGAAGACGTCGTCCGGCCTGAGGCCGATGGCGTCGCGCATATAGGCGCCGAAGGCCATCAACGCGCTGAGCGGCACCGGCACGCCCTTGGGCAGGCCGGTGGTGCCGGAGGTCGACATCATCATGAACAGGTCGTCGCCCTTGCGCATCACCGGCTGGCAGTGGGGCGAGGCGGCGGCGATGGCGGCGCGGAAATCGATGTCGCCATCAGGCAGTGGCTCGCCCTTTGCGAGGACGATCGCCACCGGCGGGCAGTTCTCCAGTTCGTTCAGCTTGCCGCGATTGGCGGGGTTGGTCACCACCAGCTTCGCGGCGCTGTAGCCCAGCCGATGCTCGATGGCTTTCGGGCCAAAGGCGGTGAACAGTGGCTGGTAGACCGCGCCGACGCGCCATGTGCCAAGGATCAGCGCCACCAGGTCTGGAATGCGCGGCAGCATGCCGGCAACGACGTCGCCTGGGCCGACGCCCGCGTCTTTCAGCATGTTGCCGACGCGCGCGGCCTTGCCGCGCAAGTCCTCGAAGCTGAATTCGGTGAGCGTGCCATCGGCTGAAATCGCGCGCAGCGCCAGCCGGTTGGCGCCGGTGTGGCGGTCGCAGCATTCGACGCAGGCATTGAGGCCCGCGAGGTCGCCTTGCAGCCGGGCGATTTCATCCTCGAGGCGAAACCGCGCCACCGCATCGTCATAGCGCGGCGGGTGCGCCGAGGCGGGCGTTCTGGTCATTGCGTATCCCTCCCTGGCCGGCCTCCTCGCCGGCGACCATCATTCTACATCAGAGCATCAGCTCTTTGGTAGAATCACCAAACTTTCCCAACCGCTTGTTTTTACGCAATTCCGATCTTCGCCGGTTGCACACCGCGCAGCCGAGCCAAGCGGCATTGTCGCCACGCTACACCGGCTCCACAATCAACGGCTCGCCGGATTTCGCACAAAACGTGCAGGTCATGGCGACGGGATCCATCACTCAGGCCGCAACACCTGCATCGGCCAGTTGCCGGCTGAAAGCATAGTAGTCGGTTTTGCCTCGCGCATGCGCGTCGAGCGCCAGCCGCGCGGCCTCGACGCTGGCATGGTCCGCGACTTCATAGAGTTCGTGGATGGGCGCCGACGACAGGCTGTTGCCTTCGCTGTCGACATAGTCTGAGTGACCATCCGAAATATGCGTGCGGTAGAAGGCGACGCCGAGGCCGTGCAAGGCCTTGAGATAGTCGCCAACGGTGGCCTGGCTGACGCCCTTGTGGGCGCGGTCAATGTCTTCCAGTGTAAACGCCATGGACAGCATTATAGGCGGGAGCGCGCCGGCGACAACGGTCACCGAGTTGAGCTTCTTTCCACGAAAAGCGTCAGCCCAGAGATTTCATGAAGTAGACCGAGCTTCTGGGCGCACCGAAGGGATCAACGAAGTGATGCGGCACGATGCCACCGTTCTTGCCGCGCCCGTCTAGCCGCAACACGGTTGCGGGCCGGTGGAGGGCGCACAGCAGGGCTTGGCCTTTTTCTCTTCGGCCAGCCAGCGGTCGCGCGGCTTGCAACTGGCGGGCCTGGGCGAGAGCTCGACATGCACGGCGCCATCGACTGTCTGGGGCAGGGCGGAGCGGTAGAGCTGCATCGGGCGCACACCGTCGCTGACCTCAAAGGTGAGCCTGGCGGCATGGTCGAGGCCGACATGTTCGGTCACCTTGCGGATGATGGCCGAAAACTTGCCCGCAGGCATATGTGTGCGATCCTCGTTGACGTCCCACAGCTGGACGAAGATCTCTGACCAGGATTCGGGGTTGGCGCCGCAATCCAGCGCGGCGAATTGGCCGGCCTTGACCTCGGTGACATGATAGCCCGGCTGCACCGGCCGGCCGTCATAGAAGAACACCAGGGGCTTGTCCTTGTGGCCTGCCAGAAAGTCCAGCAAGGCAGCGATGGTGATGTCTTCGGCATCCAGAGGAATGGAGGGTTCAAATTCCCGATTGTCAGAAGCGGGCATGTGCGGTAATCCTTATTTCGATATTCATAGGATTGTTGAAATATGGATGAACGTCAAGCCCTCTCGGCCTTTGCCGCGCTGTCGCAGGAAACGCGCTTGCGGATATTGCGCCATCTGGTGATTGCCGGCCCGGACGGCATTGCCGCCGGCGCCATTGCCGAAAAGGTCGAGGTCTCGGCCTCGAATGTCAGCTTTCATCTGAAGGAGCTTGAGCGGGCCGGGCTGGTGACTGTGCGGCGCGATTCCCGCTCGATGGTCTACAGCGCCGCATACGACGCCTTGAGCGGCCTCATCCGTTTCCTGATGGAGGATTGCTGTTCCGGCCGGCCGGAAATCTGCGCGCCGGCACTGGCGCCGAGCTGCTGCGCGGCCGACGCGAAAGCGCCGGCTCAATGATTATCGGGCCGCTTGACGGAAATTCAACCGAACTGGCCGAGGCGCTGCTCGCCGCGGGGCTTCCCACGGATGATGTGAGCGATGCCGGTCGGCGGTTCTTCCGCTTTTCAGAAGATGGGCGCACCGTCGGCTTTGGCGGTTATGAACTCCATGGCGCCGACGTCCTTGTGCGCTCGCTGGTGATGCTGCCGCAAGCGCGCGGGCAGGGGCAGGGAACCGTGGCAACCAATCTGTTGCTCGAACAGGCCGCGCGGGCCGGCGCAAGCACGGCTTACCTGCTGACCACGGATGCCGCGCGCTTTTTCCAGCGCCTCGGCTTTCGGCCCGTCGATCGCCAAACGGCGCCGGCGGCAATCCTTGCTACACGCCAGGCTGTGGCGCTTTGCCCGTCCACCGCCGCGCTGATGGCGCGGTCTCTATCCGGGTCGCGCTGATGTCAAAATTTGATCTGCCGCGCCGTCTGGTGGCCGAGGGCCTGGGCACGGCGCTGCTGGTGGCGACAGTGGTCGGCTCCGGCATCATGGCGCAATCACTGACTCAGGACAGCGCGCTGGCGCTGCTGGGCAACACCTTGCCCACCGGTGCGATCCTTGTCGTGCTCATTGCGATTTTCGGGCCAATCTCCGGCGCCCATTTCAACCCGGCCGTCTCCATCATCTTCGCCTTGTCGCGCCGTCTCTCGGTCGGCGATTGCATCTGGTATGTGCTGAGCCAGTTCGGCGGCGGCATTGCCGGCACCGTGACCGCGCATCTGATGTTCGGCCTGGCACCGCTGGCGCTATCGACGCATAGCCGCACCGGGGCGGCACTATGGTTTTCCGAAGGGGTCGCGACTTTCGGGCTGCTGGCGACCATCCTCGCCGGCCTGCGCTTCGAGCGCGCGTCCGTGCCGTGGCTAGTCGGTCTTTACATCACGGCGGCCTATTGGTTCACGGCGTCGACATCGTTCGCCAATCCCGCCGTCGCGGTGGCGCGTTCGTTGACCGACACGTTCTCCGGAATAAGCCCCGTCAACCTGCCGGGCTTCATCGTCGCTGAGTTGCTCGGCGCCGTCGCCGCCATGGCGCTGATGACATGGCTGCTGCGGCCGCAATCCGACACCAACCCGCTTTCCGCCGAGGCCAAATCATGACCGTCACGATTTACCACAACCCCGACTGCGGCACGTCGCGCAACACGCTGGCCATGATCCGCGCGAGCGGTGAGGAGCCTGATGTCATCGAGTATCTGAAAACCCCGCCCAGCCGGGACCGCCTGCGCCAGCTGATCGCGGCAATGGGGATTTCAGCGCGTGCTTTGCTGCGCGAAAAGGGGACGCCCTATGCGCAGCTCGGACTGGCCGATCCCAAATGGTCCGACGACGAGCTTCTCGACGCCATGCTGGAGCATCCGATCCTGATCAACAGGCCGATCGTCGAAACGCCGAGGGGCACGCGGCTTTGCCGTCCATCCGAGCTTGTGTTCGACCTGCTCGACCATCCGGTCATCCGCTTCACCAAGGAAGACGGCGAGGTGGTGAGCCATGATCGCGGCGCCCGGTGACCAAAGCCTTCGCAATGTCGAAGCGGCGACGCGCTCTCCGATAGGCGCCATTGTCGCGCTGGGGATCACCCAGATCGTTGGCTATGGCACGCTCTACTACAGTTTCAGCATTCTCGCCGCCGACATGGCGAAGGATCTGGCATGGCCAACCGAATGGATTTTCGGTGCGCTTTCGGCCGCCTTGCTGGCGGGCGGGCTGACGGCTCCCTGGCTCGGCAACTGGATCGACCGCTTTGGCGCGGGCAGGGTCATGACCGGCGGCTCTATCTTCGCTGCGGCTGCTCTCATCGCCTGTGCCTCTGCCCCCAATGCGGCTGCATTCGTGCCGGCGTTGATTGCCCTCGAAGTCGCGTCCATCCTGGTCCAATACGGCGCGGCCTTCGCGCTGCTGGTTCAGATAAACCCGCATGCGGCGCAACGAAGCATAACCTATCTCACCCTCATCGCCGGTTTCGCCTCGACCGCGTTCTGGCCGATCACCTCGGCCCTGCATGCGCATATGTCATGGCGAGCCGTCTACCTCGTTTTCGCGGGGCTGAACCTGCTTGTCTGCCTGCCGCTGCACGCCTGGCTCTCGCATGGGCTGGCGAGAAGCCGGCGCGCGGCGATCGAGCCGCTCCGGCATATCAGGGGATCGCTGACCGCCTCCGTGAGGCCGCTCGGATTCGCGCTGATGGTCACTGCCTTCTCGCTGCTGAACCTGGTCAGCGCTGCCGTCCTTGTCCATATGGTGCCGCTGCTTTCCGGGCTGGGCCTGGGCGCCACCGCCGCCATCGTTGGAACGCTTTTCGGTCCGTCGCAGGTACTCAGCCGCTTCATCAACATGGTGTTCGGGATCAACCTGCCGCCGCTGACGCTTGCCGTCATCTCCGCCGCGCTGATGACGGCGGGCGTGATCGTGCTCGAGAGCACGGCGCCGTCGATCCCAGGCGCGATGGCGTTTGCCATCGTCTTCGGCATGGGCAACGGGCTTTTCAGCATCGTCACCGGCGCGCTGCCATTGGCCCTGTTCGGCAGTGAGGGCTACGGCCGGCTGCAGGGCCGCGCCATGTCCGCCCGGCTGATCGTCTCCGCCCTCGCGCCCTTTGCCCTGGCATTCGCCATCGCGCATGTCGGCATTCCCTGGTCGCTGCTGGCGATGGCGCTTCTCGGTGGTCTCGCGCTGCTCGCCCTGGCAGCGATCACGCGGTTGCCGAGCGGCGGGTAGTCATCGTTCTCCGTCAGGGGCGTGTCAGGATCGGGTTTTCCTCCTGCCTGCTTAACCCGAAATTAACCTTTCGTTAACCATGGCTGGCTAGCGTTTAACCAATCAGTAAGGATTCGCAGCCAGTGACCTTCGCCGCCCCGATCGAGAAGAAATCCATACGCTTTCGGGCGCGGTCTTTCGTTGCCTTCACGCTGACGCCCGAGGCGCCCCTGGACGCGTGGCTGGAGGGGCTGGATCTGTGGATCGGCAACTCGCCCGGCTTCTTCACAGGCCGCCCCGTGGTGCTCGATCTCCACACGCTGAAGCCCCAGGTCGATGAGATCGGCGCCCTGGTCGGGCAGCTCGGCGAGCGCGGCATCCGCATCTATGCCATCGAAGGTCATGGCAATGCGGCGCTTGGCGCCGACCTGCCTCCGGTGCTGACCGGCGGCAAGGAAGCCTCCACTGAGGGCTTGTTCCCGCAGCCCGAGCGGGCGGCCAACGCCGGCTCGCCGGCCAAGGCGGACGAGGTCAAGACGGGAGAGTACAAGCCATTGGAGGCGGAAACGCCGAACACGCTGATGATCAAGTCGCCGATCCGCTCCGGCCAGTTGATCTTTCATCCGCATGGCGACGTCATCGTGCTGGGCTCGGTCGCCTCGGGCTCCGAGATCATGGCCGGCGGCTCCATCCATGTCTACGGCACATTGCGCGGACGCGCCTTCGCCGGCGCGCAAGGCAATGCCGGGGCGCGCATTTTCTGCCGCAAGAACGAAGCCGAATTACTGGCGGTCGACGGCTGGTATTGCACCGCTGAGGAAATGGACCCGTCGTCGCGCGGCCGCGCGATCCAGGCCTTTCTTCAGGATGGCGTGCTCAGCGTCGCGCCGCTCAACTAACACCACTCGAAACAGCACCGCTCAACCAACAATAACGGAGGCACATATATGGGCAAGGTCGTGGTCGTCACATCAGGCAAGGGGGGCGTCGGCAAGACCACCTCGACGGCCGCGCTTGGGGCAGCGGTCGCCAAAACCGGCAAGAAGGTGGCGCTGGTCGATTTCGATGTCGGCCTGCGCAATCTCGATCTGATCATGGGCGCCGAACGGCGCGTCGTGTTCGATCTGGTCAATGTCATCCAGGGCACCGCCAAGCTGTCGCAGGCGCTGATCCGCGACAAGCGGGTCGAGACGCTGTTCCTGCTGCCGGCCTCGCAGACGCGCGACAAGGACGCGCTGACCGAGGAAGGCGTCGGCGAAGTGATCGACAAGCTGCGCTCGGTGTTCGACTACGTCTTCTGCGACAGCCCGGCCGGCATCGAGCGTGGCGCGCAGCTGGCGATGCGCTTTGCCGACGAAGCCGTCATCGTCACCAATCCGGAAGTCAGCTCGGTGCGCGATTCCGATCGCATCATCGGCCTGCTCGACGCCAGGACCATGAAAGCCGAGAGAGGCGAAGCGATCGCCAAGCACGTGCTGGTGACGCGCTATGACGCGGCGCGCGCCGCGCGCGGCGAAATGCTGTCGATCGACGACGTGCTGGAAATCCTGTCGACACCGCTGCTCGGCATCATTCCCGAAAGCCAGGACGTGCTGCGCGCCTCCAATATCGGCGCGCCGGTAACGCTGAGCGAACCGCTGAACGCCGCCGCGCGCGCCTATATCGAAGCCGCCAAGCGGCTTGAGGGCGAGAACCTGCCGGTCGTCGTTCCGTTCGAGCGCAAGGGCTTCCTCGACCGTCTGCTGGGAAGGAGGGCGGCATGAACCTGCTCGACATTTTCAAGCGGCGCTCCAGCGCGCCGGTGGCACGCGAACGGCTGCAGGTGCTGTTGGCCTATGAGCGCCGCAACCGCAACCAGCCCGACCTCGTCTCCATCCTGCGCGAGGAAATCATGGCGGTCATCGCCAGGCATGTGCAGATCGACCAGGACTATCTGAACGTCTCCATGGATCGCGGCGAGACCATGTCGACACTGGAGATCGACATCCAGATCCCCAACAAGAGCGCCGTGCCGCTCGCCATGGCGGGCTGAGCTTTTCTCCCTGCCGGCCTTCGGAACAATCCGAGGGCCGGCGGCTGCTACCCCTGACGCCCCACCATCTTGCCAACCGAGCAGCGGTCCTTGCCGATCCGGAGCGGCCGCCCGAACCCTTGTTGTTCGCGCGTAGGTCTGCTCGGGTTTCGTCGGTCCCTCGATCCCTTGCCCCAGCGGTCAGTCGTGCGCTGTCTCACGACAGCCGGTTCGTTTGGCCGTATCTGGCCTCCATGCCGCGCGAAGCGGCGGGAGGATAGTGCCAAGTGACATCGACGCCGGTTGCCAGCCGTGAGGCCGCGCCCTTGCCGATTGCCGCCCTGATGGGCGCGATGGTGTCGATCCAGATCGGCGCCACTTTCGCCAAGGGGCTGTTTCCGCTAATCGGCGCGCAAGGCACGACGACGCTGCGGCTGGTGATCGGTGCATTGATGCTGGCCGCGGTGCTGCGGCCCTGGCGGGTGCGGCCATCGCGCGCCGCCTTGCCGTGGCTGATCGCCTATGGGGTGACGCTGTGCGCGCTGAACCTGTTGTTCTATGCGGCACTGGCCACCATTCCGCTCGGCATCGCGGTGGCGCTCGAATTTTCCGGGCCGCTGCTGGTGGCGACGCTGACCTCGCGGCGCGGCAGCGATTTTGCCTGGGTGGCGCTGGCCGTCATCGGCATCGTGCTTCTGTCGCCGCTGGTGCATTCGCCAGCACCCATCGATCCGGTCGGCGCCTTGCTGGCGCTGGCGGCGGGCGGCTGCTGGGCGCTTTATATCGTGCTGGCACAAAAGGCGGGCGCTGAACTCGGCACGCAGACCACGGCCTATGGCATGGCGATCGCCGCCGTGCTGGTGCTGCCGTTCGGCGTGGCGCAGGCGGGAACGGCGCTGGTGGCGCCAGCGATCCTGACCAGCGCGCTGCTGGTCGGCCTGTTCTCCAGCGCGCTGCCGTTCTGGCTGGAAATGGTGGCGCTGACACGGATGCCGGCGCGCATCTACGGCACGCTGACCTGTCTCGAACCGGCACTTGGCGCGCTGATGGGTTTCCTGTTCCTGCATGAGAGCCTGTCGGCCATCCAATGCGCCGGCATCGCCGCCGTGATTTCGGCCGCCTTCGGCGCGGCGGTCACATCGAAGCCGCCGGTGCCTTCGCCGGAGTAGGCATTGAGCCGTTTCCGAGCCGCGACGAGGGTAGGGGAACCACCCGTCCAACCATGCAAGCCGCGGCCGGCGCCAGCGGCCAGGTTCATGCTTGACAGCGCTAATTAGTTTATTAACATTAGAAAATAATAGGGAGGAATTGATGGGCATCCATCACGGAGCAATTCTCCGAATCCTGCGCGATGACGGTCCGCAGTCGCGTGCCGAACTGGCGCGCCGGACATCCCTGTCGCCGACAGCTCTCACGCATCTGACGGCTCATCTGCTCAAGGAGGGCACGGTGGTCGAGCTGACCCAGAGCGTGGTCGGTGATGCGCCTGTCGGGCGCCCGGCCATCGGCGTGGCACTGGTGCCCGATGCCTTGTCCGTGATTGGCGTGCATATCGGCGCCGGAACCATCCATGCCGCGATCACCGACCTGAAGGCCTCGTCGAAAATCATGGCTTCGGAGCATTTCGACACCGCCACCAGCCAGCCGGCGGCCGTCATCGCGAAGGTGGTGCGGATTGTCGAACAGCTGATCAAGAAGACAGGGATACCCCGTTCCCGTCTCATCGGCCTCGGGCTCGGCGTCCCCGGACCCGTGGACACCAAGCGGCGCCGTAATCTTCAGTCGATCAACTACGACTGGAAGGACGTGCCGTTCGCCGATGAACTGGAGATGGCACTGCGGATGCCGGTCGTGGTCGAGCACAATGTGAGTGCGATGGCGCTCGCGGAATCGCGCTACGGGATAGGGCGTGACGCAACCGCTCTTCTGTACATTTATCTGCGAACCGGCCTCGGGGCCGGCCTCGTGATCGACGGCATGCCGTTCCGGCCCGGCGGTCACGGGGCGGTCGAACTCGGCCATGTCCAGGTGGTCGAAGATGGCGAGCATTGCGCTTGCGGCAACATCGGCTGCCTGGAGACATTCCTGTCGGAGCGCGCCCTGGCCCGGGCGGCTTATATCGACACCCCGCACCCGAAGCGGCTTCTGGCGGCGGTGGAAAAATACCCCGAGGCCTGGAATGCCGCTCTCCGCCACCTGACGACGGCGATCGCAACGGCGACAAACCTGCTCAACCCCGACCTGATCGTTTTCGGCGGTCACCTTGCCGAAGCGCCGGAGAGCTTCATCAATCACATCCGCCACGATGTTCCGCCACGTGTCCTGCCGCCGATGCGCGACATGCTTCGCATCGAGAGGTCGAGCCTTGGCGCCGGTTCCGGTGCCATCGGCGCGGCGGCCGCGGCACTCGATCATTTCTTCTACTCGGGAGTTTCTAGATGAGCCCGGCATTGAAGGCGACACCGTCTTCCGGCGCGCCGAACGAGGGTCGGTCGGTCGATCTCTCCAGCCTTGCGCTCAATCTCGTCGGTCTGGTCGCCGGCATTGCGATCTGGTGGGCGCTGACGGCGGGCGGTGCGGTCGGGTTACCGCCACCGCCCGAGGTCGCCGCCAGATTCGCGGATCTCATATCCAACGGACAGCTCGCCACCGACATCATGTCCAGCCTCGCGCGGGTTTTGACAGGTTTTCTCCTCGGCGTGATCCTGGCGATCCCAGTCGGCTTTGTCATGGGTTGGTACAAGGTCGCGCGCTCACTCATCGAGCCCTACCTGCAATTCTTCAGGATGATCCCGCCGCTTGCCATAATTCCGCTGGCGATCGTCACGATGGGCATCGACGAAACGCCGAAAGTCTTCGTGATTTTCCTGGCGTCCTTCCTTGCAAGCGTCGTTGCTACCTATCAGGGCGTCATCAGCGTCGACCGGACGATGATCAACGCCGCGCGCGTACTTGGTGCCGGGGACCTGACGATCTTCCTGCGCGTCATCATCCCGGCCTCGACCCCGTTCATCCTCGTCGGGGTGCGTATCGGCCTTGGTTCGGCCTGGGCGACGCTGGTCGCCGCCGAACTGATTGCCGCGCAGACCGGCCTCGGCTTCCGCATGCAGCAGGCACAGCTCTATTACGACCTGCCGACCATCTTCGTCAGCCTCATCACCATCGGCATTCTCGGCCTTGCCATGGATCGCATCCTGCTCGTGATCGAACGCCGACTGACCATCTGGCAGGAGCGCGTGTGATGGAGCCCAAGATCGTCTTCGACAACGTCACGCGCCGGTTCGATCTCAAGGGCAATTCGTTCATAGCACTGGATCGTCTGTCGCTCGATATCGCCGATGGTGAGTTCGTTACTGTTGTCGGTCCCTCGGGCTGCGGCAAGTCGACGGCGCTCAACATCGCCGCCGGTTTGCTGCGGCCGAGCGAAGGCGATGTCCTCGTCGATGGCAAGACAGTCGATGGGCCCGGGCCCGAGCGCGGCATGATCTTTCAGCAATACGCGCTCTTTCCCTGGTTGACCGTTCGCCAGAATGTCGAGTTCGGGCTGCGTATCAAGGGGGAAGCGGCGTCGCGGCGGCGTGAGATCGCCCAGCGCTTCATCGATCTTGTCGGGCTTGGCGACTTCGCCGACGCGCTGCCAAAGACGCTTTCCGGCGGCATGAAGCAACGCTGCGCAATTGCCCGGGCCTATGCGGTCGATCCTACAATTCTGCTCATGGACGAGCCGTTCGGCGCGCTCGATGCGCTCACCCGTGTGCAGCTTCAGGACCAGTTGCTCGATACCTGGAGCCGCGAGCGGCGCACGGTGATGTTCATCACCCACGATGTCGACGAGGCTGTCTATCTCGCCAACAGGGTCATCGTCATGGCGGCGCGGCCAGGGCGGTTGAAGGAGATCATCGACGTTGCGTTGCCTTACCCGAGAACCGAGGAAATCCGGCTCTCACCGGAATTCATGAGCATCCGCAACCGCGTTTGGCATGCCGTTTACCACCAGTAACCAGTAACAGGAGGAGAATAGGGTGACACTGACAAGACGGAACTTCCTTGCATCATCGGCGGCACTGGCGACATTTGCCGCCGGCGGCATTTCCGCCAAGGCCACGGGAATGCCCGCGCGCATCGGCTACAATGGCGACTTCTGGGGCGCCAGCGTTGCTGGCGTGGCCGCCGATCAGGGTTTTTATGCCAAACACGGCGTTGATGCCGATATCAAGGTCTTCACCAACGGCCCTATCCAGGTCCAGGCGCTTGGCGCCAACAGCCTGGAGTTCGGCTACCTCGGACCTGGCGCGCTCTGGCTGCCGGCAACCGGCAAGGCCAAAATCATCGCCGTCAACGATGTCGGCTTCTCCGACCGGGTCATCGCGCAGGCCGGCATCAAGTCGATCGCCGATCTCAAGGGCAAGAAGGTGGCCATCGCGGCCGGCACTTCGGGCGACATGTTGCTGCGGTTGGCATTGCGCAAGGCGAACATGGCGATGACCGATCTCGAAGTGGTGCAGATGGACCCGAGCACCATCGTGGCGGCCTTCGCCTCTAAACAGGTCGATGCGGCCGGCATCTGGTATCCTTTCGTTGGCATTATCAAGACGCGGGTTCCCGATCTGGTGGAACTGGCCAAGAACGACGACTTCTATCCGGAAACCACGTTTCCGAGCGTCTTCATCGCCCGCAATGATCTTATCGATGGCAATCCCGATCTCGTTCGCAACGTGGTCCGCGCCATCAAGGACGCGCAGGATTTCCGCGCCGCCAACCAAGACAAGGCGATAGAGATCACTTCGAAGCTGCTCGGCATTCCGGGAGACCAGCTGAAGACGGAGGCCGGCTACGGCCGCTTCATGACCTCGGCCGAACTCATCAAGCTCACCAAGGACGGCACCGTGAACGGCTGGTTCTCGACGATGAACGAGCTGTTCAAGACCTTCGGCAAGTTCGCGACCTCGCTCGACCCCAAGGAATACTATCTCGGCGATCAATACATCGCGGCCTGAAACCGGCCTTTGAAAAACCGCCAGCCCCCGGCGAGCCGGGGCTGGTGTCCTGACAATCATACAGCGGCGAGCCATTCATGAACGTTCTCTACATCGACATCGACAGCCTGAGGCGCGACCACCTCGGCTGCTACGGCTACCATCGCAACACTTCTCCCGTCATCGACGGCCTTGCCCGCGACGGTATCCGCTTCGAGAACGTCTATGTTTCGGACGTGCCTTGCCATCCGTCGCGCACGGCGCTGTGGAGCGGCCGTCACGGAATGAGGACCGGCGTGGTCGGCCATGGCGGCACCGCCTGCGAGCCGTTCCGCGAAGGCGCTGAAAGAGCCTGGGCCGGCACTTTCTACGAAGAAGGCTGGATGCGGGCGCTGCGCGATCTCGGCTATCACACCACGACGATCAGCAGTTTCGGCGAGCGGCACGGCTGCTGGCACTGGTATGCCGGGTTCAACGAAATCATCAATCCTGGAAAGGCCGGCATGGAAAATGCCGACGAGGTCTCGGCGCTGGCGCTCGACTGGCTGAAGCGCAATGGTTCGGCCAGGAAGTGGTTCCTGCACGTCAATGTCTGGGATCCGCACACACCCTATCGCGCACCTGACAGCTTCGGCGACCCCTTCGCCGACAAGCCGCTTCCCGACTGGATGACTGAGACGGTTTTCAACAGAAGCCATGCCGGCTATGGCCCGCACAGCCCGCAGGAGCCCTCGGGCTTCGACGTTTCACCGGGCGGATCGGAGTACTGGCGCATGCCTTCTCCGATCAGCGACATGGGCAAGGTCAAGGCATGGTTTGACGGCTACGATACCGGCGTGCTCTACGCGGACCACCATGTCGGCCTCATCATCGAAGAGTTGAAGCGGCAGAACCTGCTTGATGATACGATCATCGTCATCGGCGCCGATCACGGCGAGAATCTCGGCGAACTCAATGTCTGGGGTGACCACCAGACCGCCGACGAATTCACCTGCAACGTACCGCTTGTTATCCGCTGGCCCGGCGCCGACGATCTGCGAGGCGTCAACAGCGGGCTGCACTATCATTTCGACTGGGCGGCGACGCTGATCGATCGGCTGGGCGGCAGCGTGCCGGGATTGTGGGATGGGCGCTCCTTCGCGCCGGCGCTGGCGGCTGGCGAGGATGGCGGCCGCGACTTCCTGGTACTCAGCCAGGGCGCCTGGGCCGTGCAGCGCGGCGTGCGCTTCCGGCTCGATGGGGCCGACTGGCTGATGCTGCGCACCTATCATGACGGTTACAAGGATTTCGGCCCCATCAGCCTGTTCAACCTGAGTGAGGATCCACACGAGCAACATGATCTCTCGACCTCGCGCCACGATGTGGTCGAGCACGCCAGCCGTCTGCTTGAAGACTGGCGCACCGCAATGACCGCCAGAAGCGACAGCGACGTCGATCCGCTGGTGACGGTGCTGAAGGAGGGGGGGCCCTTCCATTGCCTTGGCGAGCTTCCCGGCTACCTTGAGCGATTGCGGCGGACCGGCCGCGAAGCAGCGGCAACGGCACTGGAGCAGCGTCACCCGGCACCACCGCCACGCAGGAAATCCCTGAACTGACCAGGCGCTGGAGAGGCGGGTTGCGGCAACTCCACCCTTGAGTACCGAACGTCACCTGTTGCTCCTGCGCGGTGGTCTATTGCCACCTCGTCCGGCGTCTGATTACCTCTGGTTGCTTTCAGACATTGGGAGGAAACCATGGCCGAAGTCTTGAAACCCGGAGATATCGTTTGCCTGAAATCAGGGGGGCCAAAGATGACCGTCAGCTCTCCAGCCGCATCGGGTCTCTACCTTTGCCATTGGTTCAACCGTGAGGGCGACGCCTGGACGCCGCAGCACGCCGCCTTCAAACCGGAACAGTTAAAATCAGCCGATCCCTCATAGGCGCGGATCCCGTCGCGGCAGTGCCGCGACGGGCCGGGACTAGATCAATTTCTCCAGCGTGATCGGCAGGTCGCGCACGCGCTTGCCGGTGGCGTGGAAGACGGCGTTGGCGATCGCGGGTGCTATGCCGACGATGGCCAGTTCGCCGACGCCCTTGCCGCCAAGCACCGAGGAATGCAGGTCGGGAATGCCGACCGAGATCACCTCGATGTCGGGAATGTCAGCATTGGTCGGCACCAGATAGTCGGCGAGGTTGTTGTTGACGATGCGGCCGTGGCGGCGGTCGACGATGCCTTCCTCGAGCAGCGCCTGGCCGATGCCCATGATGATGCCGCCCTTCCACTGGCTTTCGGCCAGTTTCGGGTTGTAGAGCCGGCCTGAGTCCAGCGCCGAGACCACGCGCGACACCCGCACCGTGCCAAAATCCTCGTCAACGCGCACCTCGATGAAATGCGCGCACCAGCTGTGGCGGGAATAGTCGCCCTCGGTGTGGGGAATGGACGATGCGACCGTGGTATAGGTCTTGTAGCGCTCCTCGGCGGTCGCGCTGGCCGGCATTGTGTCGCCCATCGCTTCGATCTGGTCGCGGCCGATGCTGGCGAGCAGTTCGGCGATCGAGACATCGGGGCCGTCGCCGCGCGGCGAGGAAATGCGGCCATCGGCGACCACCAGCGTGTTGGCCTGCAGCGCATGGAAGGGCGAGCGCGGATCGCTGATGGCCAAGCCCACCAGTTGATCAAGCACCGAGGTCGCCGCCTTGTAGACCGCACCGGTCATCACGACGGCCAGCCGCGAGCCGCCGGTGACGCCGGCGCGGGGAAAGCGGGAATCGCCCAGCTTGACCACGACATCGCCCGCCGGCACGCCGACCGTCTCGGCGGCGGTCTGCGCCAGGATGGTGTAGGTGCCCTGGCCCATGTCGATCGAGGAGCTTTCGACCTCGACCGAACCATCGGCAAGGATGCGAACGATGGCCTCGCCATAGGTGCGCCGCACCGGATAGGTGCCGGCGGCGACACCCCAGCCGATCAACTGGTTGCCGTCGCGCATCGAGCGTGGTTTCGGATCGCGCTTCGACCAGCCGAAGCGTTCCGCGCCTGCTGCGAAAGCCTCGCGCAACTGCCTGGTCGACCACGGTTTTTTCGCATGCGGATCCTCTTCGGCATAGTTCAAGAGCCGTATCGCCAGCGGATCGATGCCAACTTCATAGGCGAGTTCGTCGATGGCGCATTCGATGCCGAAGGCCGAGGGGTTTTCGCCCGGCGCGCGCATGGCGCCCGGCATGACCGTGTTGACCCGCACGACGTTCTGCCTGGAGGAGAAATTGGGCGTCGCGTACATGATCGAGGTGACCGATCCCAGTGGCTCGACCCACATGCCGTCCATCGAGGTTTCGTTGACGCCGCGATGCACGATGGACTGGAGTTTTCCGTCGCTGCCGGCGCCAAGCGCCAGTGTCTGGCGGGTCGAGGCGCGGCCGCCATAGGCGGTGAACGTCTGCGGCCGGGTGACGACCAGTTTCACCGGACGGTCGAGCATTTTCGCGGCGAGGGCCGCGACAGCACTATGCGCCAGCGCCAGTGCCTTGGAGCCGAAGCCGCCGCCGATATAGGGCGAGACCAGGCGCACGTTCTCGAAGGGAATGGCGAACCATTCGCAATAGGTGCGCGCCATGCCGTCCAGCCATTGGCTGGGCTCCCACACGGTCAGATGCTCGCCTTCCCAATGCGCGATCAGCCCGTGCGGCTCCATCGGCGCCTGGTATTCGCGCGGCGTGGTGTAGGCACCGCAAATGCGCACCGGGGCCGAGGTGAAGGCGGTGTTGGCATCGCCCCATTCCTTGGTCATCATCTCGATCGGAAAGCCGTCGCCGGCCTTGGGATCGTTGAGGTCGACGATGGCAGGTGTCTCGTCATAGGTCACCTTGACCATGGCCGCCGCGGCGACAGCCTGCTCGAAGGTTTCCGCGATCACCGCCGCGACATGCTGCCCGGAAAAGGTGATGTCGCGCGCCAGCGGACAGTACGGGACGTCAGGTGGCGGCGTGCCCAGCCAGTCCGAGGCGGTGCGCAGCGGCATGGCATTGTCCGGCGTCAGCACCAGCAGCACGCCCGGCGCGGCTTGCGCGTCGGTTGTGTCGATGGAGCGCACGCGGCCGGCGGCTACAGTGCTTTCAACGAGCGCCGCATAGGCCAGCCCTTCAAGCTGTTGCTCGACCGCGTATTTCGCAGCACCGGTGATCTTGGCCGGTCCGTCGACGCGCGACAGCCGGCCGCCAACGGCCTCGGCGCCGCCATCTGAAGCATCGCCATGTCTTGTGATGTGAACGGTCATGCGGCGTCTCCCAGCTTGAGGATGGCACGGGCGACAACGCGCGGCGCCAGTTCGATCTTGTAGTGGTTGGCGCCATGGTCGACGGCGCCTTCGACCGCGAGCAGGCTGGCCTGCCGGACAGTCTCGGCTTCCAGCACCTTGCCCTTCAGCGCGTCCTCGACGGCGCGTACGCGCCACGGCCTTGTCGCAACGCCGCCGAGCGCGACGCGAAGGTCGCGGATCGTGCGGCCATCGGCTTCGAACTCGATGCCGACAGCCGCACTGGCCGCAGCGAATTCGTAGGACTGCCGGTCGCGCACCTTGAGGTAGGTCGAGCGCCGGGCGGCGGGTGAGGCGGGGATGCTGATCGCGGTGATCATTTCGCCCGGCGCGATCGGATGTTCACGGTCCGGCGTGTCGCCCGGCAGCAGGAAGAAATCGTCGACCGTCAATTGGCGGTCGCCGAGATGAACCACCGCGTCGAAGGCAACGAGGGCGGTGGCGAGATCGCCGGGATATATGGCAATGCAGGCGTCGCTGGTGCCAAGCACCGCATGGCCACGGTTGACGCCGCCAATGGCCGAACAGCCGCTGCCAGGCGTGCGCTTGTTGCAGGCTGGGAAGTTGGCCGGATCTCGGAAATAGCCGCAGCGCGTGCGCTGCATCAGGTTGCCGCCGATGGTCGCCATGTTGCGCAATTGCGCGGACGCGGCCTGCCACAGGGCTTCCGAGACAGCGGGAAAATGTTCGCGAATGCCGGCATCTTCGGCGACATGGCTCATCTTGGCCAGAGCGCCGATCGTGGCGCCGTGGGCACCGGCTTCGATGCTGTCCATCCCCAGGAGATGGGTGATGTCGACCAGGCTGTCCGGCTCGGCGACGCCGCATTTGGCGAGATCGATCAGCGTCGTGCCGCCGGCCAGGAGCATGGCGCCGGGCAAGGCGGCGGCGCGGCGTGCCTCGTCAGGGGATTGTGCGCGGAGATAGGAAAAATCCCTCATGACGCGACCTCCAGGGCCGCCTGGCGCACGGCGGCGACAATGTGCGGATAGGCGCCGCAGCGGCAGAGATTGCCAGCCATGTATTCGCGGATCTCGTCGTCCGAGCCGGCATGGCCCTCGCGGATACAGGCCACCGCCGACATGATCTGGCCAGGGGTGCAGTAACCACACTGGAAAGCGTCCTGCTCGAGGAAGGCAGCCTGCACGGGATGCAGTTCACCCTCCCGTGCAAGCCCCTCTATGGTGGTGATTGTGCGTCCCTCAACCTGCGCGGCGAGCGTCAGGCAGGCCAGCACACGCTCACCGTCGACATGCACGGTGCAGGCACCGCACTGGCCGTGGTCGCAGCCCTTCTTGGTGCCGGTCAGGCCGAGATGCTCACGCAAGGCATCGAGCAGCGTGACGCGCGGTTCGGCGTCGAGCGTGTGGGGCTGGCCGTTGATATCGAGATTAAGTGTTGTCATTGGGCGTCTGGCTCCAGTTGCTTGACGCGGATGGGGAGGGCGGAGGGCACAATCTCCCCCCTCGAGGGGGAGATGGCCGCAAAGCGGCCAGAGGGGGTCGGTTCGACTGGATGCGACGTCCTACGGCGGATGGAGATTAGCGCTTCACGCGCGGCGACCCCCTCTGTCGCCTTCTGCGACATCTCCCCCTCGAGGGGGGAGATTACGCTCTCGCCGGCTTGCAAGCTCTTGGGACGTGACATACCGGTTCCCTTGATTATATGATAAGGCTGCTCCACATAAGCGGAGGCGCCTCCGTTTATACGTGGGGGCTGACCTGCCCGGGTTCAAGCCCCATAATCGCCGTGGAGAAAAAAATTGGCCGCAGAGCCGCCCGCCGTGCCCGGAAACAAAGCCGCAGCTGACAAGCCGTTGCGCGCCGACGCACGCCGCAACCGCGACGCGCTGGCCGAAGTCGCGGCGGCCGTGTTCACTGAGCGCGGCATTGATGCCTCGCTGGAGGAAATCGCGCGCCGCGCCGGTGTCGGCATCGGCACGCTCTACCGGCATTTTCCAACGCGCGAGCATCTGGTCGAGGTGGTCTACCGCCGCGAGGTCGAGGGCCTGTGCGCGGCTGCTGACGAGCTCGCGCAAAAATATTCGTCCGATGTGGCGCTGGAAATGTGGATGCAGCGCTTCGTCGACTACATCGCCACCAAGCGCGGACTTTCGACCAGCCTGCGCATCCTGATCACCACCAACTCGACACTGTTTTCCGACACGTCGGGCCGGGTGTCGCAGGCCTTGCGGCAACTGGTGGAGGCGGCGGTGGCCGATGGCACCATCCGTGGCGATGTCGATGCCTCCGACGTGCTGCACGCGCTATCAGGCATCTACTCCGCCCCCGACACCACGGAATGGCGCGACCGTTCGCGCCGGCTGGTTTCGCTGCTGATGGATGGGCTGCGGTTCGGGGCGGCGAAGGCCGGGTGAGGGGCTCTGTCCTCGCCTGGGCCTAGCGCAGCACTTGATCGAGCGTCTCGATCAGCCGGTCGACTTCGGCGGCAGTGTTGTAATGCACCATCGACGCGCGAATGACGCCCTGGGGTGACAGGCCAAGCGCGTCGGCCAGGCGGCGCGAATGAAAGTCGCCATGACGCACGCCGATCCTGGCGTCGTCGGTTCTGGCGACGATGTCCTGAGGCCGGTGACCATCGACGGTAAAACTGATGGTCGGCACGCGCAGGGACGGGTCCGAACCGCGATGCCCGACAATTCGCACGCCGTTGCGCATGCGCAGCCATGACAGCAGGCGCTCGCCGATCTCGGTCTCGTGCACCGCGATGTCCTCGAATGCCTGTTCGATCGCCTGGCGGCCCTTGCCGCCGCTCAGTGCCTCGAGATAGTCGACAATGCCGGCAGCGCCCCATGCCAGTTCGTAGCAGGGGTTGCCCGGCTCGAGTTTGCCGGGCACTTTCTCCTTGCCGTAGAAATAGTGGTAGAGGCTGTCCAACTCGAGCAGCAGATCGTGGCGCCCATACATGACGGCATAATGCGGACCATAGGTCTTGTAGAACGAGAACACATAGTAATCGACGTCGAGGTCCTGGACGTCGATGGCGCGGTGCGGCGCATAGGCGACGCCGTCGACGCAGATCAGCGCGCCGCGCGCATGGACGAAATCGGCGATCTGGCGGATCGGGTTGATCGAGCCCAGCAGATTGGATGCGTGTGTCACGCAGACCAGCCGGGTGCGATCGCTCATCAGCGTGCCGAGCGTATCGAGGTTCGGCATCAGCGTTTCCGGATCGATCTCCCAGACCTTGAAGACGATGCCGCGCTCCTTGAGGATCAGCCAGGGACCGATGTTCGATTCATGATCGAAATTGGTGACGATTATCTCGTCGCCCGCTGACAGCTGGCTTGCCATGGCTGTCGCCAGAAATCGCACCAGCACGGTCGTCGAGGGTCCGAAGAAAACCTCCTCGGGCCGCGCCGCGCCGACGAATGTGGCGATGCGGGCGCGTGCCTGCGCCAGCATTTCGCTGGCCTTCATCGAAGGCTCGTAGGACGCGCCGGTCTGCACGCTGGTGGTGAGCATATAGTCGGCCACGCGCTCGGCCACCGGGCGCAGCACCTGCGAACCGCCGGCATTGTCGAAGAACGCCCAGCCGGTTTGCAGTGCTGGAAATTGGGAACGGACAAAATCGAGATCGAGCGACATGGATGGCCTCGTGCTGGAACTATTCAACGTTCGGATTTGGCAAGACGCTTCTCAAGCATGCCGACAAGCCTGACCAACGGCAGCAGGATGATCAGGTAGATGGCGGCCGCCACGATCAGCGGTGTGGGATTGGCGGCGAGCGCCTGCGCCTGGTTTGCCTGCTTGAGCAGGTCCGGCATCGCCACGACCGAAGCCAGCGCGGTGTCCTTCATGACGTTGATGGCGTTGGACGTCAGCGGCGGCACGACGATCTTGATGGCTTGCGGTAGGATCACCTTGAGCATGGTGGAATAGAAGTGGAGGCCGAGCGCCCGCGCCGCTTCGAACTGGCCCTTGGGAATGGCAACGATGCCGGCGCGGATGATTTCGGCGGAATAGGCGGCCGAGATCATCGAGATCGATGTCGTCGCGGCGGTGAACGAACTGAAGCGAATGCCGGCGAAGGGCAGGGCGTAGTAGACGACGAAGAGCAGCACTAGGACCGGTATCGAGCGGAACACGTCGATATAGGCGACGGTGACGAAGCGCACCGGCGCCGGCGCATAGAGGCGCAGCATCGCCAGGCCGATGCCGGCGAAAAAGCCGATCAGGATGCAAACAACGCCAAGGGTCAGCGTGGTGGCAAGGCCGCTCAGGATGAGCGGCAGCGTCTCGACGAAAACGCGGTAGTTCAAAAACGTATCGAAAATGGACATGTTCCCAGCTTCTGCTTCACGAGGAGCGGAAACCGCGACGCGGCGGCCCCGCTCTCATGATGACCGGGATCAGAGTTTTGGCATATCCAGCACGGTCGAGGTGGCAAGCCCT
The DNA here is from genome assembly GCF_015500075.1 of Mesorhizobium sp. INR15. Classification (NCBI taxonomy): domain Bacteria; kingdom Pseudomonadati; phylum Pseudomonadota; class Alphaproteobacteria; order Hyphomicrobiales; family Phyllobacteriaceae; genus Mesorhizobium; species Mesorhizobium sp. INR15. Next base: position 3,278,357 of record NZ_CP045496.1, read on the forward strand.
TCATCCGGCTTGGTGCCGAACCAGGTTTCGTGGATCTTTGCCAGCGTGCCGTCCTTCTTGAGCGCGGTGATGACGTCGTTGACCTTGGCCGCCAGCGGCGCGTCCTTGGCGAACATCACGGAATACTGCTCCGTGGTCTTGATGCGTTCGACGACTTTGAACTGCGGCTTGTCCTTGGAATAATAGAGCAAGGCCGGGATGTCGGAGATGTAGCCGTCGATGCGGCCGGCCTGCAGGTCCAGCATTGCCGGCTGCAGCCCCTCATACTTGCTGATGGTGGCGATCTTGGTTTCCGCCTGATGGGCGCTGGCCCAGATATCGCCGGTCGAGCCGGTGTCGACGCCGACAGTCTTGCCGGCCATGCCGGCGAGACCGGTGATGCCGCTGTCCGCCTTGACGGTCAGGGACTGGTCGCTGTCGTAGTAGGGCTGGGCAAAGCTCACCGATTCCAGGCGCTTCTTGGTGATGGTGATGGATGACACCGCCGCGTCGATCTGGCCGGACTGAACAGCGGCGAAGAGACCGGCGAACGGGATGTTGGTGAACTTCACCTCCATGCCAAGCCGCTTGCCGACTTCAGTCATCAGGTCGATCTCAAATCCGACAATCTTGCCGCTGGCGTCCTGGAATTCCCAGGGAACATTGCCGATGTTGGCGCCGACATTGATGTCCGCCGCATGCGCGGTTCCGGCGGAAAGAGACGCCAGGGCAAGGGTTCCCGAAACCAGAAATGCCTTCAGGATTTTGGTCGCATTCATTGCATTCCCCTTTTTTGATGATTTTTTTGCTGAAGTGGTTAGACAGATTTGGCCAAACTGGTTAGACCGGTCTGACCAGTCCGACCAGACAAACATGCCGGATACGGAAATGCAAGGCGTTCCCTCCGTCATCGAGATCAGTTACCCGTTAGGCTGTTGACCGCGAGCGGATCGCGAAGTTGGAAACCTGTCGCGGCGGCGGCACTCGAACAGGAAAAAGCCGATGCTCTCGCGTGTCCCCGTTCCTCATGCCGCCGCGAGAAAAATCCAGGGCATGATCCTCAGCGGCGAGTTGAGGTCGGGCGAGAAAATGCCGTCGCAACGCGAATTCGCGCTGAGTCTCGGCGTCAGCCGCGCCTCGTTGCGCGAAGCGCTCCTGACGCTTGAGACATTGGGCCTGCTGAAAACCGAGCCGGGGCGCGGAACATTTGTCTCCCAGGAGATGCCGTCGGCGTCGCGCAACATGGCGCGGTGGCGCTATGCCGACAGCTATCCGGTGGCCGATGTGTTCGAGACACGCATCATGCTGGAGGGGCGGATCGCGGGACTGTCGTCGCGGACCCTGACCGAGGCCGAGTTTCAGGCGCTCGAGCTTGAAACGGACACGATGGAACGCAATTGGGAGACCGGCGATCTGTTGGCCAATGCCGAGGCCGATCTCGAATTTCATGCCATCATCGCGTCCGCTTGCCCGAACAGAATGATCGTCGACCTGTATCAGTCCGTCCGTGACCAACTGACCCAGACACAGATTCAGCCCATCCCCATCACCGAGCCCGCACGCATGAAGGCGTCGATCGCCGAGCATCGGCGTATCATCCGGGCGCTGCGGATGCGAGATGCCGGCAAGGCGACGCAGGAGATGCAAGGCCACATTCGCAATACGGCGCGCTGCGCGGGCATCCTGCTTGCCGCGGAAATCCTGGATGTTGAATGAGGTGACAGGCCCTTCGTCCAACGCATGACCGGCGAGCTGACCGCGCCGGCCGGTGTCATCGCACGATCGAGCACACCCCTGGCGGCCGCGTGGTTACCCCTTCGCTTCGACCAGTATCACCAGCGACTCCGGCACCACGCCATCGTGAGCCATCGCATCCGCGGCTTTCTTGTCCTGCATCATTGCCGCCAGGGCATCCATGTCCGGAACGTCCATCATGACGGCCACCCGTTTGGGGTTCTGAGGGTCGACGAAAGTGCGGATGTTGGTGATCCCAATTGAGCCGAAAAGCTCTTTGCGCTTGGGTGAATTGAGCCAGTGCTTCGAATCCTTGGTAATGTTGTGATGGCCAATGACCGTAGGCATAACATCCTCCCCGAGGTGACGCCGACGGTCGAAATCGCCCGCCTGTTGCTGCGATCCACCTACGCCAGCAAATGAGCTCTGTTTCTTTTGGGCTGTCAATTAGCAATTGCTGATGTATGAGCAGGCAAGTGGGTAAGACGAGAGTCAGGCCCGTGCCCGCGACCTGTAACCGATTACCGGTGCGACCGCCGGTCTGTCCGCTCTCATGGGCGCCGTATCCATCTGGCATTGGACCGCCATATCGGCGCGGCTGCCATCTGGCCCCGCCCTGTGCTCTCAGATATCCGGCTGGCATCAGCATGATGAGTGAAGCCGTGAAGACATCCAGCCTGACCGGCGCCGTTTCGCCAATGATCCCCGTGCTTGTCTGCGCGCTTGCGATCTTCCTGCTGTCGGGTATGGACGCGGCGATGAAGACCCTGGTTATCGCCGTCGGCGTCTACAACACGGTGCTGTGGCGCAGCATGGTGGCAACCGTGGTCGCGGGCGCGGCCTGGTCGGCTGGGCCGCGCTTGAAGCCTACTTTTCCGGTGCTGAGGCTGCATGCGCTTCGTGCAGCAGTCGTCGGCATCGTTTTGATGTCATTCTTCTGGGGTCTCGCCAGGCTGCCGCTGGCGGAGGCGATCGGGCTCAGCTTCGTCGCGCCGTTGTTTGCACTCTTCCTGGCCGCACTTTTGCTCGGCGAACGGATCCGGCGTCAGGCAATCTGGGCATCACTGGCCGGCATCGTCGGCGTCGCGATCATCATGGCCGGCCAATTCGGCCAGGCGAGCTACTCGCAGGATGCCATGCTCGGCACGGCTGCGGTGCTCGTCTCAACGGTGTTCTACGGCTACAATCTGATCCTCGCCCGGCAACAGGCGCTGCTGGCCAAGCCGATCGAAATCATGCTCTTCCAGAACCTTTGCGTGGCGGTCATCCTCGGTTTCGCCGCGCCGTGGCTGGCTGTTGCCTTGCCAAGCAATCTCTGGCTTCCCCTGGCCGGGGTTACGGTGCTGTCGCTTGCCGGGCAATTCCTGATGAGCTGGTCCTACGCGCGGGCCGAAGCGCAATACCTTATCCCGACCGAATATTCGGCCTTCATCTGGGCGATAGCGCTTGGCTGGTTCTTCTTCGACGAGGCGGCGGCCTGGACCACGCTGGCGGGAGCCTGCCTGATCGTCGCCGGCTGCCTGCTCGCCGCGCGGGCGAACCCGAAACTCGCCGAGCCGATCGAGGCGGCGATTTAGCTTGATGCCGTGGGCGGCGCGCCGTTGCCTGCCGCCGTCTCCGCCATGGAAGCGGCATCCGGGCCGCACCAGGGGCAGCCCTGCCGAGGCTTTGACGGCTCTGTCTGCCGGGTCTGCTCGGCATGGACCGGTTCAAGCACTCGCTCGTGTGTCGCTACGGCTTGCGTCGTCATGGCACTTCTCCTTGCTGTTTGTGTTGGCCGCTAGTTCCGGCCCGCCTGCACCTGCCGGCCGGAAATGACCCGCAGCCAGGGTGCCAGATGGAAGGCGCTCATCAAGAGGTACATTACCGTCATACCCGTCAGGGGCAGGGTGGTCAGAGGCGTGCCCATGCAGGTCATCGCAGCATCGCCATCGAGGGCTGAGACCAGCGCCATCACGGCGAAGGTCGGCGCGGCGGCGAGGCACAGCATGTCGGCCATGCCAAGCGTGCCTGTGTTTTCACCGGGGATGGAGCCACGGGATCGGCTTGTCTGCGACTTGCTCATGTTGCTTCTCTCTCGATGGAGTGCGCCGGCGCTTGCCGGCGTTCGTCCGTGGTGTTGCGTTTGAAGGTCCCGGACGCCGAGGCCATCAGCGCCCGAGAACTTCACAACCCGGGGCTAATCCTTATCGCGGAACGCGGCTTCGCCGGCAGCGGAGACCTCGGCCCATTTCTTGTCGGGCGCGGCTTCGTAGTTGTCGTGCCAGTTCCACCATTGGTAGGTCGGTGTCTGCGGATAGCCCTCGGGCGAATCTTCCCAGGCCTCCTGCCGGCCGAGCGGGGTCGCATCGAGATAGCTCCAGACGGTGCCCATGGACTCGTCGCCACGGCTGTTGATGAAGTAGGTGCGGAAAATGCGGTCGCCATCGCGGATGAACACATTGTGGCCGTGCCATTCGTCGACGCCGAAGTCCTTGTCGAAGCTGTCCGTCAGAGTGTACCAGGGCATCTCCCAGCCCATGCTCCTCTTCAGCCGCGCAATGTCGTCCTGCGGCGCGCGCGAGGCGTAGGCAAGCGTTGTGTCGCGGGCGTTGAGGTGAGCGAGGTTGGAGACCTGGTCGGCGCCGAGCGAGCAGCCACGGCAGGCATGTTCGGGCCAGCCGAAGACGCCGGGTTCGAAGAAGGCGCGGTAGACGATCAGCTGACGCCGGCCTTGGAACACATCGAGCAGGCTGACTTTTCCATCAGGCCCTTCGAACGCATAGGCCTTGTCCACTTCCACCCACGGCATGCGCCGGCGTTCGGCGGCAAGCGCATCCTTGGCGCGCAGCGTGGCCTTTTCCTTGACGAGGAGCGCTTCGCGCGCGGCTTCCCACGCCTGTTGTGAAACGACTGGTGGGGTCTTCATGCCGAGCCGAGCCGCTGCTTCGCCGGTTCCGGTTGTGTTGGCCATCTTTTTTCTCCTTTTTCCTGTTTGCCGCCGCACCATTTCCGGCGCGGCGTGTTGCTGCTTGCTGGTCATGAATTAAGGTAGGGCGGTGCGCTGGAAGGTGGGAGTTACAAGTGTGGCGGGATTTGAATGGACTCGCTGATCACGGCAGCCGGACTGGCGCTTGCCGCGGGTGATCCACTCGGCGCGCTGAACCGCGTTGCCTTGCGTGAGGATGCGCCGGCGCTGGCGCTGCGCGGCATCGCCATGGCGCAGCTCGGCGATCTCGACCGCGCCAAGACCTTGCTGCGGCGGGCCGCGCGCGGCTTTGGCGCAAGAGAGGCAGTGGCGCGGGCCCGATGCGTTGTCGCCGAGGCCGAGATCGCGCTGGTCTCGCGCGATCTTGGCTGGCCCACCAAGGCGCTGGATGCGGCGCGGGTGACGCTGGAAAAACATGGCGACAGGCTGAATGCCGCCCACGCACGGCATCTCGAAATGCGTCGCCTGCTGTTGATCGGCCGTCTCGACGAGGCCGAACGCGTGCTGGCCGGGCTCGACGCGACGCCGTTTCCACCGGCATCGCGCGCCGCGCACGAACTGGTCGTCGCCGGCATCGCCATGCGGCGGCTCAAGACAGGTACCGCGCGTGCCGCACTGGAGTTGGCAAGGCAGGCGGCGCGCCGGGCCGGCATTCCGGGGCTGATGGCGGAAGTCGAGAGCGCCTTCCTGGCGCTGGAAACGCCGGCGGCGCGGTTGATCGCGCAAGGGCGCGAGCGCCCGCTGCTGCTCCGCGATGTCGAAGCGCTTCAAGCTTCGAAGGCGCTGGTGGTCGACGCCTGCCGCTATGTCGTGCGCAGGCAGGAAACGACCATCTCGCTGGCGACGCGCCCGGTGCTGTTCGCCCTGGCGCGCGCGCTGGCGCAGGCCTGGCCCGGCGACGTGTCGAGGGCGGTGCTGATCGCCAGGGCCTTCGGCGGCAAGCATGCCGATGAATCGCACCGCGCCAGGTTGCGGGTCGAGATCGGCCGGCTGCGCGCCGAGCTCAAGCCCTTGGCCGATATCGGCGCGACCAGCCACGGGTTCGCGCTGGCACCGCTCCAGGCCGGCGACGTTGTGGTGCTGGCGCGGCCGATCGAGGAGCGGCATGGCGCGGTGCTTGCCTTGCTGGCGGATGGCGAGGCCTGGTCGAGCTCGGCACTGGCGCTGGCGCTCGATATCAGCCAGCGCAATGTGCAGCGTGCGCTGGAGCAGCTTGGCGAAGCCGCCAAGATACAATCGTTCGGCCACGGCCGGGCGCTGCGCTGGATGATGCCGCCGGTGGCCGGTTTCACGACGACCTTGTTACTCCCGGCTCCGCTGCCAAACGGTTAGAAGGGCAGCACACGAACACGATGCGAGGACGAGAAGATGAGACATGAAGCGGCCGAAATCATTCGCGAATACGGACCCTTTCCCGACGTCAAGAACGTCGCCGGCGTCACCTTCGACGGCCAGAATGTCTGGTTCGCCTCCGGCGAGAAGCTGAACGCCTTCGACCCGGCAAGCGGGCAGTCGCTGCGCTCGATCGATGTCGCGGCACATGCCGGCACCGCCTATGACGGCCGCCACCTGTTCCAGATCGCCGGGGACCGCATCCAGAAGATCGATCCGGATACCGGCAAGGTGCTGAACACCATCCCGGCGCCCGGCAAAGGCGGGGATTCCGGGCTGACCTGGGCCGAAGGCGCGCTGTGGGTTGGTGAGTATCGAGAGCGCAAGATCCACCAGATCGACCCGGAGACGGGAAAGGTGCTGCGCAGCATCGAATCCAACCGCTTCGTCACCGGGGTGACCTGGGTGGACGGAGAGCTTTGGCACGCCACCTGGGAAGGCGACCAGAGCGACGTGCGGCGCATCGATCCCCAATCGGGCAAAGTCCTGGAGCGGCTCGACATGCCGGAGGGCATGGGCATTTCAGGCATGGAATCCAATGGCAGCGACTGCTTCTTCTGCGGCGGTGGACCAAGCGGAGTGGTCAGGGCGGTGCGCAAGCCAAAGTGAGGGCGATGCCGGACCAGGGGAACGGACGGCGGATTTCTTTGCATTGCGTCTAAGAAAAAGTGGCGGCGGTGAAGTTGCCAATCTCCCCCCAAGTGGGGGAGATGTCCGGCAGGACAGAGGGGGGCGCTGTCCCGCCAGCCTATCCGGGTGGCTCAGCCAATCCAGCTGAAATAACAATATGCTGGCAAACATTATCGATGTCGCGGATGACATCATCGTTCCAGAAGCGGAGGATGGTCCAGCCATCCTGTTCCAGCCGCTTCGTCCTCAATGCGTCAGCGGCAGCGAAATCTGCTTCGCTATGCTGAGACCCGTCCATTTCCACGACGAGCTTTTTCTCGGGACAGGCAAAGTCGACAATGTAGCCGGCGATTGGGAACTGCCTGCGAAAGCCCAGCCCCATCAGTCGATGTGCGCGAAGTTCGTTCCAGAGTTTCAACTCAGCGTCCGTCATCACCTTGCGCATTGATTTCGCATTGGCCCGGTGTCTTGGCGGCAGGGGTGTGTGGGTCATTGTCAGACGCTGGTCGAGGCTGAGGCTGTCGGCGTTTCTACTCTACGGCGCCCCCCTCTGTCCTGCCGGACATCTCCCCCACTTGGGGGGAGATTGGCAGTTCAGCCGTCTTCGCCAAAGGCAAGGCGCCCCGCTAAATCCCCGAGCCGTCCAGCTGCTGGGCATCCTCGCCTTGCCAGGGCGCCGGCATCGAGGCGCGGCTGAGATTGGCTGATGGCAACGGCATCCAGCATTTCAGTTCCGGGTCGGCATATTCGATGACACGGCCGGGCGAGGAATCCGAGGCGCGCCAGCCTTCGCTGGCGAACTGGTCGGCGCGTGACCAGTAGGCGAGGTCGACTTCGGCCGGTCCCTGTTCGGACGGGCGAACCGTGACCAGGATCCGGCTGCCATCCCTAGGCGCGGTCGACATGTGGCGCCACCGATCGGGTTCGTCCATCCTATTTCCTCCAGCAGTCTTCGTTCAACGGGAAGTGTCGCCTCACGCCTTGGGGCGGTCAACCCAAACTTTGCGGATAATAGGCATTCCTGGCCGTCCTGGCAGGACTGAAGCAACTCCTGGAGGAGCCTGGCATTTCTGTGTCTGTAAATCGAACGCAGCCCGCATCATGGTCTGATGCCGGGAAAAGCTGACTGATGAGGGGAGCGCGCCGTCAACATGACAGGTTTGAGGCGAGGCCAATTGTGATCGCACAAGCCTCGCCTCAAACCGAATATTTGATCCTAAAGAGCCTGTAAGCGGGCAATGTCCGCGTCGGTGGCAGGACGCTCGATGATCGTGCGGCCCAACGCATCTTTCATCTCAAATTGACCGTTCTCCACTTCTTCCTTGGTACCGTCAGGATGAGTGACCTCGACGTTGTTGCCGTCGACTTCAACTTTGACGCCTGTAGCGCCATTCACATGCTCCCGGCCGTGATTATCATTGTCGGCACCGTGATCGTCGCCTGCGCCGTCATCGCCGCCGCCTGAGCCGGAATTTCCTCCCGGTCCCGAACTGCCGCCATGGCTTTCGCCGCCGCCGCCGTCGTGCCCGCCGCCGTCGTGGCCACCGCCGCCGTCTCCCCCCTTGGCGAAGGCTGCCACAGGGCCAATCCCCGCGACGGTGTGATGAAGGTTGAGTTGATAAGGTGCTGCCGTCAGAGCCATCGCAGTGGAGGCGCGAAATGCGAAGGAAACTAAGCGGTTTGACGTCAATTTAGCCATGGTGGTCCTCCTTTGCTAACCCACGTGCAACGCAGTCAGTTCCGCGATTATTCCTGCAGGTGCGGAGGAGAGGGCAGGAATACCTGAAATAGGACCAATGACGGCGAAAACCTCGGACCAAAGTCTGGCTCATGTCATTTCCGTTTCGCTCGAGTCTTGGCCGGTAGTGTCTCAGTTTGAAATTTGAGCGATAGCAAAAGCGTCTCGTCTCGTTTGTTCACATGGTCGCGCTGTACACGGTCTGGTACAACTTCATCCGCATTCACAAGACGCTGAAAATGTCACCGGCAATGGCCGCTGGCGTTTCGGAGACGTTGTAGTCGATGGGCGATCTGTGCGGCATGATGGACGCCGTTGCGCCGAAGCCGGGCAAACGCGGACCTTACAAAAAGCAGTTAGCCTGATATACACGAGGTAGCGGCCCGTAGCTCAGGGGAAGAGCGCCAGTCATGTGCTGGAGGCCCCCGGTCGAGACGGGGCGGGTCCGCCACCAAATTCAAACTGAGACACTACCTGGCAGCTCATCCGATTGACTAACCGGAGGCCTCGGGTCACCCTGCGACCGGGGCAGAATTCAAGGTTCGGCACGAGGCAATCAGTTCTACCAGCGCCTCTTGTCCTGCTGAGCCTTGCTGTCACGGAACAATCGTCAGCATTTCCAGGAGGACGAAGATGCCGATTCGACGAAAGGCCACTGAAGCCGGCATTTTCAACAGTTCCGAATTGGCTCTGCTGGGGCGTGTCTTCGATCAACTCCGTGCCGAAGATCAGTCGCCAGATGCGCGCGAGACCATCGCGTCGCGGGTTATCGCCAACTATATGGCTGGGGTGGTTGATGAGGCGGAACTCGTCTCGCTCTCGAAACAGCCCCTGGGCAGGTAGGCTGACGGAACCTAATTCAGCTATCGAACTTATCGGCGCATGAGCACGCGCGGGCTGAACTTCTTGCACAGATGGATGGCTAAACACCTTCCATCGCATGTATCCAATGACCCTGCGCTGGCAACGGCCTTGTCGGATCGTCTCATAAGCGATGCCGAAAGAGCCGGCTTCTCGCCTTGGGAAGTCCAGGAAGAGGTGGACAGTGTCTTCGCTGTCATTTTGGCGGCCATGGCGAACACCGAAGGCGGCCACGCCGATTGACCCTCATTCCACGTCATGAACGGAGATGCGGACAAAAGCGGTCTCATGCGAGCTATCGGATGAAATGTCGGATCGCTTCAGCCGTATCCGTCCTAGGCTTGGCGATGTTCGCCGGGACAAGGAGAGGCATTCATGAGTGACAGGGTCGAGCCGACGCCGGCTGGGATGGAAACAACACTGTTTTTCAGCCGCAACCCCAATCCGCGCCTGGCGGTCGCGGTAGCGCGTTATCTCAAGGCGAACGTCGCGTTCGAATTCGCCTCACCGTACGCGCCGGGGCAAGCGGAGCGGTTCCGCCCGCTCAATCCCAATCTTTACCTGCCCATATTGGCGTGGCCGGGCGGCAGCCTGTGGGAGACTGACGCGATTGCCTGCCGGCTGTCGCGCGACATGCGTTCGGATTTCTGGCGCACCGGCGATGATCAGCCTGAGATGATCCGCTGGCTGAGTTGGGGCAAGGAGAATTTTGCACGGGCCTGCGACATGGTGCATTTCGAGCGCGGCACCAAGCAGCGCTATCATCTGGGCCCGATCGACCATCAGCTGGTCGAGGAGGGGCTGAAGCTGTTCCACACCACGGCGGCGATCCTCGAGGCCACGCTTGCCGGCCGGCAATGGCTGGTCGGGGGGGCGCCCTCCTATGCCGATTTCCGCATGGCGACGTTCCTGGCTTTCAATGATGTCGGCGGCCTGCCGCTTGGTGATTATCCGGTGCTTGCGGGCTGGTATCGTCGCCTTGAAGCAATCGACGCGTGGCGTGATCCGTTCAAGGGGCTGAGCGCGCCTGAACTGCCGGCGGCGAAGACCGGCTGAGGCGCGCCAAAAATCCCGCTGCCAGAGGTGACGGGCTTCCCGATTTCGCGAGGCAGGAAGGGGCGGCGACCGGCGTATACGCCTTGGAGAGAACTTGAAAACGCCGGTCGCCGGGGGTGGGGTTGGGACGCACCACGTTGGGGACGCGGCGCAAGGTCAAGCTAAGCGTCTGGCGGATCTCTTCAATCGGAATGCCGGCCTATGGTGAACAGCTGGTTACTATCCACAGGGGCTTTCCGGCGCGGGTGATTTACGGCCTCGAAACGGTCTATCTTTGCTTTAGCGATGACTTATATAAAGCCTGCGGAGCGGGAACCGACATGGGCATTCCAGCAAACGACCCACGGCAGCAGCGGCCCGGCGACAGGACCGCGGAAGTCCGCGTCATGGGCACGCCGAGATCGGGCACGAACCTGACCAAATACCTGATCCAACACTATCTGAAGGCACCTGTCGTCTTTGATCGAGGCTTCTGGAAACACGGGGTTTTTCCAGCCCTCATGAACGGGCACGACCTGCAATACGGAGAATTGCCGATTGTTGTCGTCAGCAAGGACCCCGTGACCCAGCTTCTCTCGTGGTTCCGCTACTCGAGGAACCACAGCATTTTCCAACCGGAACACCGTCTCGGTTCATTCCTGCGCAAGCCGTTTGAAATCAGGCAGGATTTCACGCGGCCGGGGCGGATGGAGTACAGGTTCCGCAGCCCGGCGGATTACTGGAACCAGTTCCACTTCGCCATGGAAGCCCTTCGCCGCAACGGTGTTCCCGTGCATTTCGTCTGCTATGAGCAGCTCGTTTCAAATCCGGCGCTTTGCCTCGGTTCGATCTCCGGCTTTCTCGATCCGTCCTTGCCTTTCGACACCGGCGCCGCGGTTGCAATTCCAGAGCGCACGCTCGTCGCGAGCAACGATATCGACCACGCCGCGACTTCACCTGTTCACCAGGCCCGGTTTGATCCCGCACGCGCGGATCTGGCAGCCGCCCTTGCCAGGGTGGGCTGGCGCAACGCGGGCATCATCCTGCGCGACATCGACGATGATGTGCTGGCCGCGACAGGCCGGACAGGCTTTCGCAAAACGTGGCGGGAAGCGGCCAGCCCGATGGCGTTGCTGAGGTCGCTCATCGGCTTCTGGTGAGGCTTGTCGCAGGTTGGGTGGTGACCAGCTTCGCCGACTATCAACGGCAGGGGTTTGCAACCGTTTTCACCTCGGCAGCTTGCGCCGCCATGCCGTCATCTCGGTTAGGTCCCGATTGGTCAAGGTCAGGTTTTTCAACGCCGCTTTGGGCTGAATGGTGCACAACATGCACAGTCGGTTCGAGACGTCTTGTACCGCTAGCGGAGACACAAGGGTCCGCCATTCGCGAAGGCGAACGCGGCGAAGCGCTGGCCGATGCGGCGGTGGGCGGCGGCGTCAGGGTGAAGTGCGTCGGGAAGCGGCAGGTCGAGAAAATCCGCGGGTCCATAGAGGCTTAGACCATCGAGATAGTGAAGATGCGGATCGTTTGCCATGCGCTGCCGTGCTACCCGTCGCAGCTCTTCCCGGATGACGGCGAGTGTCAATTTTCCGGCGGCGCGTTCGTCTGGATTTCCCGTTGCCCGGAAGGCAATTTTACCCATTGCCAGGGCATTCAGGTCGAACGCGCCCGGACCTGGCCTGTCCTCGTGGATGGGGCAGTAAAGCGGCGAGACGAGCAGGATCGGCGTGGTTGGCTTGCCGTCACGGATGGTGTCGAGAAAGCCGTGCACGGCCGGCGTGAAGGCGCGCAGCCGCATCAGATCGGTGTTGACCAGATTGATGCCGATCTTGAGGCTGATCAGGTCAGCTGGCGTATCCCTGACAATGCGCGCCACGAACGGATCAAGCAGGGCGCTGCCGCTCAACCCCAGATTGACCAGCTCCACCCCGCCTTGTGCGGCCGCCAGGGCAGGCCAGCTCGCCGACGGGCTGTCCGTATTCGACCCCTGACTGATGGAACTGCCATGATGCAGCCAGATCTTGCGGCCCAGACCGAGAATTGGCTCGACAGAAGCATTGGTGCGCAGCGCCACGATTTCAGTGGTTTCGTTATACGGCAGCCAGATCTCGATTGTCTTGTCGCGGTCCGGCAAATCGGTGAAGCGCAGCGTGCTGATCTCGCCCTGCTGTTTGGTCACGCCGCCGGTAGCCATGTCGAGGATCACGGTGTCGGCGTTCTCGGCGCTGGCCTGCCCCGCGAGCCGGCCATCGATATGCAGATCATATTTTCCGGGGGGGCGAGCCGGCACTCCTACATAGACGTACCTGGTTGGCACCGTGTCAACCTCGATCGCCGTTGCCCGCGAGCGAAAGGCGATGCGCACGCCCGAAGGCTGGGATTCGGCCATGGCCAGTTGCGGATCGGGACATTGAGCCCTTGCCCAGGCCGGCAAGCGATGTGGGAGCACGCCACGCGCGGTTTGCTCCAGTTCGAGAGCGCCGCGCAGGAGGGCGGGGGTGATGGGGATGGTGAGCATGGGATGTCGTCCGGGGCCAAAGAGAACCGCATATACAGCGAAATCCGCTTTGCGCCAGCAGCGGATACCTCCCCTTTTGTGCGCATTCGGTTGCCGTCTAAGCCGGCCGTCAAATCGTTGCAGCTTTGTTGTCAGCTCGAGGTCATCCGATTAATAACAGTGTCTCGACACGGAGCCCGACCAAATGAGTGTGGCATTTGCCAAGGAGGAAAGCGCGGAGGCGGCATCGGAAACCATCCTGCCGGCGCGCCCTATCTCCGACCGGATCAACCTCGTCACGGAGGCGGGCCTCAGGATGCTGCAAGATGAATTGGCTCGCGCTCAGCAGGCTTTCGAGGCCGCCAACGCGCTCGAAGATGTCAACGAGAGGCGGCGGCAGTCGGCGGTTCCGGTTCGAGACATGCGCTATTATGCCGAGCGCGTCCGCACGGCCCAGCTTCTGCCGGTGCCCGCGTCCAATGAAGTGATCGCCTTCGGGCACACCGTCACCTTCGAGCGTGATGATGGTCGCACCCAGACCTTCCGCATCGTCGGTGAGGATGAGGCCAACCCGTCCCAAGCGTCCATATCGCATGGCTCCCCGGTTGCCATCGCGCTGATTGGCAAAACCGTTGGCGAAATTGTCCAGCTAGGGCCGCGCGAACTCGAGATCCTGTCCATTTCCTAGATCGGATGGAGTGCGGACGGGTGAAGGCTTCGTGCGCGGCTGGCCGGGCCGGAAGCGATGCCGGCACGGCGAGGCAAGTTCAGCCGGTGACGACGCTTTCAAGAAACAGGCGCATCTCGGACTTGCCGGGATGCGCCTGTTGGAGTTTGGCGGACTGGCCTCACTCGGCGAAGATTGGAGCAACTCAAGCCTTGGCCAGTCTCGCTCAATCCGTTTACAAGTCAGCCACTGCCCTCAAGGCAGGCGCCGCGGGTCAAGGCGTGCCGATCACTGCTCGGATTCTTCTTCCTGCGCGCCGCTGTTCCAGTCGAAAGTTGCCCACTTGGTGCAGGTCGAGCGTGCTCCGATACCGCCGCGTTCGCAGGCTTGCGCACTGTAAGTGCCGCTGTCGCCGGGCTCCCTGTCGAACGAATAGCCATTGCCGACTTCGATCTGATCGCCAGGGTTAGTCTTGAAGTTGAAGTGGGTGGTTCTGGACAGTTTGCTGGACAGTGAGATGCGCACCTTGCCGCCGTAATATTTCACGGAACCGCAAACGCCGTTGACGCATTTGCGCTGGACGGTGGTGCTGCTCGCATAGGCTGCGCTGGGTACCACCAGAGGCGCCATGAGAACGGCGATTGTCGAAACGGCGGTGAGTGTCTTCGTCAGGTTGCGTAGCATAGTCGTATTCCTTCCTTTGTTGCTTTGAGGTCCATGTTCAGCCGCCTTGCCGTTTGCTCTTGCAGATGTCGCTTTGGCGTTGCGGCTGGGATGTGTTGGACAACGCAACGTGAACTCATCGTGAAATAGCGACGGTCCGCCTCGGAAGGCTGATGAGGGGTCATTTCGGATCTTCCCGCACCGCATCCTGGATCATTGGGCACCAATGCAACGGCGCCCGCGCCCGCTTTTTTGATCTGGTTCGAGGGCACTTGGAGCAATTCACGTTGGGATCACGCGGGGCACTGCAAATGAAGCGTCATAACGGAGGACACCGGCATGACGCTCAACATCAACAAGCCGCTACGGGCGGCCCCACTCCAGATTTCAGATGGCGAAACGGCATCTGCTTTCGCAGTCAAACCACCGTTCATGCATGCGCTGGGCAAGGCATTGACGGAACGAATGTCCGGCCCCGGCGGCGCCTACAACATCGGCAATCTCATTGGTCTTTGCCAGGGCATCGGCGCGCAGCTTCTCGTATCGAGGGATCCGAACCAACTTCCCTGGGCAGATGCACCCAGTGTGATAGGCCACTATCTGACAGGCAATTTCGCGGCTGTCGCGATGACAACCGCGACGGCGATCTTCTTTGCCAGCGGTGAAGTCTATCATCACGCCTGGAACGGGCGCCGACGCCCCAGCGAAACTGTCAACCGGCTGGGTGATTTCCTGTCCGGCGTTGGTGCTGTTTGCCTGGGCCTGGCGCTGTTCGAACTTGGCCATCCATTCCTCGCGCTGACATCGGGCCTGCTTCATTGCGTCGGCAAATTCGGCAGTGCCTGCCACCGGTCCGGTGTTCCGATCTTCGGCATGCCAGTGCGCGGCCCGGATCCGTTCCGCGCGATGGTCCTGCTCAGCCGGGTCCCAGCCATCATGGCTGCCGTATCAGGCCTTTACGCCTCGCTGTTCGGGATCGAGGGCGGGCAGCCGCAGCACTGGTCGACGCCCGCCAGCCTTCTCGCCTGCTACCTGCTCTGGTCCTGGGCCGACCTGCTGCTGTTTCGACCGAGCGAACCACACGCAACCGACGATCGTACCGCCGACTGATCCGGCTTCAACCAGACTTCCAGATTCAATCAGAATTGGAGAGACATCATGTTTGGATCATCATCCGACAATTCCGCGGACCTGATCGGCCGCTCCTATCCCTTGCAGCGACGCATCGACACGATCTGCGTTTTCGGCGGCGCGATGCCTGGCAACGATCCAGACCACGCCCGCTGCGCCACCATCCTTGGCGAGGCGATAGCCGAGGCTGGAATCCGCCTTGTCTATGGCGGCGGTCGAGACGGCTTGATGGGCCAGGTGGCGATGGCCGCCTTGGAGCGGGGTGGAACCGTGGTTGCCATCACCCCGCAATTCCTCATCGAGCGGATGAACATGCTGTCTTCGGGATGCCAGACCATTTCGGTGCCGGACATGGGTTTCCGCAAGCAGCTCATGTTCGACTACGCGGATGCCTTCGTCGCCTTGCCTGGCGGCATCGGCACGATCGAGGAACTGACCGAGGTCATGACGCTGCGCAAGCTGGAGCGGCATTGCAAGCCGCTTGTCCTGGCGAATTTCAAAGGCTTCTGGTCGCCGCTTCTCGGCGTCTTCGACGCAATGGCCGAAGCCGGCTTCATGAGCGCCTCGATGCGGTGCATGCATCTGGTTTCAGGAAACCCTGAAACCATCCTTCCGCTGCTTCAGCGCGGCGTCAATTTCGAGCAAGACGAGCCGGCGAAGCCGTTCCCGCCGCCGGTCATCCCGGTCTTGCGCGGATCGTTGGTATCAGCGGCCCGCCCCGGATAGTTCGCTGACACCGTAGCAACAAGTCCCGAGCGGCATGCCTTCCACCCCGACGATGACGGGGCAGGCCGGCCGGTCCGTACCCTGAACCCGATCGCAGTCCAGTGGAGCATTGCCCGTTGCGGCGATGAGATCAGTCATGTCCAGATTCAAGGCAAACTCCCTGCTTCTGCTGGCGGCGGCCATTTGGGGCGTGGGCAATGTGTTCCACAAGACCATCCTGGCCCATCTCGATCCAATGGCCGTTGTGTTCCTGACCAGCGTCATTGCCGGCGTGGTGACGCTGCCATTCGTGGTGCGGGAGCGCGACGCCGCTGCCAGTGCCGGCTGGTTGCCAAGCGTGACCAGGGTGGTGCTCCTGTTTGCCCTAGGCTGCGTCGTGCAGCAGATGTCCTATGTCAGCACGACGGTGACGAACTCGAGCCTGCTCATAAGCGGTTCCACTGTCATCACGCCGATCGCCGCATGGCTGATCATGAGGGAGCGGCCCAGCGCGCTGATCATGTGTGTCGCCGTCCTGACGGTCTTCGGATCGGCCCTGCTGGCGGGTGGCTTCAACGGCTCGGCCACCACTGGCGACGCGTTCGCCGTGCTGACGGCAATCTGCTTTGCGGTGTGGACGGTTGAACTCGGGCGTCATGTCCAGGCGCATGGCCGTCCGTTCGCGACGGCGTCCGCGCAGTTCCTCGGCACGGCCTTTGCCACGCTGCCCTTCGCACTGCAGGGCACGATGAGCGCCGAGACGATTCTCGCGGCATGGCCGGAACTTGTCATGCTTGGCGTGTTCTCGACCGCCATCGGCTTTTGCCTGCAGACATTCGCGCAGCGCTACACCACCTCGTCCCACGCGGCGGTCATCTGCAGCGGCGAAGGCGTGTTCGCCGCCATATCCGCCGCTGCCCTGCTTGGCGAACGGCTTTCGCCGGACGGTTTCCTGGGTGCGGGCGTCATCCTTTCCAGCGTGCTGTTCGCAGCCGTGTCGACCGGCCCCAAGCTCAACGCCTCCGTGCCATGACCGCCTCCGCGACTTCGCGCTGGCCTGGCACAGGGCTGTTCGGATCACCTGCCGTGCGGGCCTGTTTCTCCCCAGGGATTCATGCCAAGCTGCCGGCCTGGCCGCATTCATCCATTGGATCGGGCAGGCCAGACCATGTTGATTGGCCAAGCCATCTTGATTGGCCAGACCATCTTGATTGGAAAGCACTCCAGAAAGCGAGACTGGCTCCGATGCTGCATGGTGAAACGTCTGCCTTCGAAGCCGCCAATGTACCGAACCGCTCGGGCCAGGACCTGGACGGCGCGCTCAACGACAAGCCTACCTTGCAGGGGATCAGGCTTTTCCCAACGCTGGCGGACATGCCGATCGCGCTGTTCGAGGCAACGCAGGACGAGAGCGCCATCGACCGGACCAAGGCGGCGTTGCTGGACATCACAACGGAGATGGTCGGCCCGAGCGATGGCCTGGAGGACGGCGATCTCAGCCCGACGCCCGCCGGTTTTACCTATTTCGGCCAATTCGTGTTCCACGACATCGTGTTCAGCGAGGTGTTCGGCTTTCCCAGGCCGACCGGCAAAATCCACCATCTGAAGAATGCGTCATCGCAAGGCCTTGATCTCTCGGGCCTTTACGGACGCGGCCCGGTCGTTGACGGTCATCTCTACGATGTCCCTGATGGCACCGATCTGTCGCCCTGCCGGTTTCCGATCGGCTTGCCCTGCATGAAAAACAGCAAGCTGCCGGTCGACGGCACAAGCGAGCAAGGCCGGGATTTGCCGCGCATCGACATGTCCGGCAAGTTCATGGACGTTGAAGGCCGCCGGGCGCCTTATCGGCCGCTGGTGGCGGACCCGCGCAATGACGACAATCTCGTGCTGTCGCAACTGCTTTGCACGCTGATGCGCATCCACAACCGGATCGTCGATCTCCTGCTGGCAAACGGCACCGTCGATCCTGCCGAGGCCTACAAGCAGGCCAGGGTCTATCTGACGTCGGTCTACCGCACCGTGATCATGAACGACTACATGAAACGGATACTGGCTCCGGAAATCTGGGCGTATTTTTTCGATGGCGAGGATTTTCGCGGGCCGGGCGTTTCGACGCTTGGGACATTCAACGCCCTGCCGCTGGAATTCACCTTCGGTGCGTCGCGCTTCGCCCACGCGATGGTCCGGCAATTCTACGTCGTGAACGATACCTCGGTCGAAGAACCCGCCAACTTGCGCAAGATGCTGTCATTTTCCAGTTTGCGCCCCGATGGGGACATTCCCGTTCCCGTGAATTGGATCGTCGATTGGAGCCGTTTCGCCGCGACCAACACACCGTCCAGGGCGCAAAGCGCTCGGCGCATCGGGCCATTCCTGTCGAAGGAACTGACCATTGCCGGCCTGAGCGCGGAACTGGACGGGACGGTCCGGCCGGTTGCCTTCATGGATTGCTGGCGCTGCTACGACCTGAGCTTGCCTTCGGGTCAGGATGCGGCCGGCGCGGTGAAAGCGGCCGTGGGTGACAGCGGCATCGATGTGCCGGTGCTCCAGGGAGACGACATGCTTCCCACGGCGGCGTGCGCCAGCCGCTATGTCTACAACGCCGGCCGCCTGCGGGAAGCCTTGCAGCGACACCCGGACTTCCTGAGCCAGACGCCGCTCTCCTACTATATCATCCAGGAGGCGGCTGTTCTGGGCAACGACGGCACCCATCTCGGGCCTGTCGGTTCGTATGTGGTGGGCGCCACGGTGGCATCCGCCTTGTTCAAAGCTGTCGATGCCGATCTGGCACCGCGCAGGTTCATTCCGGACGTGGAGCCGAAAACGCTGGAAGGACTGCTCGATCTCAGCGATGCTGCAAAAGTATCGGATGAGGTGCTTGGCGGTCTGATCAGCAATCAGGGTCTTCAATAACGCTCCGCGCGGCGGCGTGACGTCGTTCAATCTGGTTTCAGGGGGAAGCGAAAATGGTGAAATTCAAGGATGTGCAGTTCGAGGCGCTTGGCGAATTCATCCGGGACCTGATCAAGGACCCGAGCAAACAGGTGGTCTTCAGAAGCGGAGATCAGAAGGCAATGAAGGATCTGTTGCGTGGCTTCATGACGCCCAAGGACAAGACGTGGGAGGAGATCACCATCGTTCCGCATTTCGACGAGAACCTGGTCGCCCACATCGCGTTTCCCTTCACCGGCGACGTTGAGGAAACGATCGTCACCATCGCACCTGATGTAGGACCCGGCGAGGATTATACATTTCCCGATCACTACAAGATCGATCCGAATGCCGGCCCGCCCGACCAGAAAAAACAAAACCGCTTGCGGGCATATTACAGCCGCCTGGGCGACTACGTGATGTCACGCTGCAAGTGAGATCGCAGGGGCGGGCGGCTGCTCCTTAGCCGGACTGCGCCGCCAGCTCGATGCCGCGCGCCAGCTTATCCTGGTCGGCTGGAAGCCGGATGGGAAAGGCGGTTTTGAACCAGTCGACGGCAACGAGGCGGTCAGGCCTGCTGTTGCCACTCCACGCGGCGGCAAGGTTGCGCTGGAAGCGCCTGAACTCGTCGCCAGCCTCGCGGTTGCGTTTCAGCAGCGCAAGGGCAGCTGCCGACCAGCCATGGATGTCGGCGAACAGTTGATCGCTCTTGGCCGCGGCCGCCACGCAGCCTTCCAGATCGTCGGCGAGAAACGCAATGGTTGCCTGGTAGCCATGGTAGTGAGCGTCAGGCGTTGGATTGAGTTCGAAGCAGCGCTTTGACAGTTCCACGGCCCGCTCATGATTGCCCATGAAAGAACTGGCCAGGGCGTAGGCGATCAGTGTCGCCGGATTGCCAGCGTTTTGCTCATGCGCCAGGCTGAAATGGAAATCCGCGAGGTCCCAGCGTCGCGCCAGAAGATGGCTCCAGGCCAGATTTACCTGGTTGCGATGGTCGAACGGGTCGAGCAGCACAGAGCGCTTGGAGAGTTCGAAAGCGCGCTTGAGATCCTGCTCGATCGACGGCGCTCCCGGAACGACGATCCAGCGCGAATTGAGCACCGCGGCGAGGCTGGAGTACGCGCAGGACAGGTCGGGATCAAGGCGGATCGCTTCCTCGTAGCGGGCGATTGCAGCCTCTTCAGTGTCCTTTCGCCACATGATCGAAAGCCGCTGTCCGTCCAGCCAGCAGTCATAGGCCGAGAAATGATCGGGTGAAGCCTGCGATATGCGATGCAGCCTGGCGCTGGACAAGGCAATCTGGAGGCGTGCCGAAAAGCGCGCGCAGACCTCGTTGAAAGCCGACCGCCAGGACGATGGATCCGAGGGCACGGTGAGGACGAATGCTTCCTCGCCTTGCAGGAAGTCATAGCAGGTAATCTCGAAGGCGGCAGGCCCACCGGAATCGATCAGACGGATGAGCACACCGATGTCCACGTGTTCGCCCGCCGCCCGACGCACCTGCTCGAACGAGATGGCGCTGCCCTGCAACTCCGTCGACACCGCCGTCCAGTGCCTGAAGCGGGAAATGGAGGCCAGAAGCTCCGTGGCGAGCGCGAATTGGAGATGCTCGTTTTCAGCTTCGCGCCTGGCAATGATGATGGCGATCGTCGGCTTGCCGGGGATGCGGCTGTCGTGATCACTTTGGGCAAGGCGGGAGGCAACCGCCTGCTTGTCACTGCCTTTGCCGGGCTTCTTCAGTGTCTCAACAAGGTGCAGGATCTCGTCCGATGGCCGCAAGTCCATATCCGCTTTGAGTTCGGCCGCGTAGCGCTCGAAAAATGCCAGGGCGCGGGAGTAGCCGCTTTCCTGGCAAACCCTGCGGATGGTCTCCATCACTGCGTCATCGAAGAATGGATCGAGTTGCAGAATGCACGCAGCGATGGACTTGCGCTGTCGGGGGTCCACCTCAGCGGCGAGCCAGGCCGCGAGCCGTGTGACCAGCCTGTCGGTCAGCATGGTTGACTGCATTCTCAGCCAGTTGTCGAAAACGGGATCACAGTCGTCCAGTCCCGCGCAAAGTCCATCCCTGGCCTTGGCCAGCAAGAGCAGGGCGCCGTCATAGTCGCGGGCGTCAAGCGCATGCTCAAGCTCGTCGATGTCGGATCGGATCGCGGTCGGGTCTATTCCCAGGACAAGTTTGTCCACGGAGAGGTAGTTGAGACGGGTCTCGTCCGCGAGGCGGCGGAGGTCCTTGATGCATTGGCGCAGCGATCCGCGCGCATGCTCCTCATCCTGCTCGCTCCACAGCAATGCGGCCAGACGCCCGCGCGTCTCGCGCGATCTGCCGCTCAGCAGCAGATAGGCGAGGATCGCGCAGGCCTTGCGCTTGCCCAGCGACAACATCACCCCGCCCTTGCGAAGCTCGAAACCGCCGATTAGCCTAATCGCCAGACTGTCTGTGGAAATTGGAAACTCCGCCGGCTGCCGTCTTTCCGGCCGACGGGAGTCGGCCTGCTTACTCTACGTAATCAACAGCAGAAGCTAAAACTTTGAAAGAGCCAAGATGCTGTTGCGCGAGCCCCATTGGATAAAGCTCGCTTCGCTGTTGCCCGACATGCTGATCGAGAACGGCGCCGGCCAGCGAGGCCGGTCGATCGCCGATGATTTGAACGTCCCGCGGAGCCTGGCAGCGGCACTTGCTGCCGCGCCCGACAATGGCCTGCCGCTTTTGCGCTTCGCGGCCAGCCGCGACATCGAGATCGAGGTGTTCAACGTTCCGGGCGCATTCCTGGCGATGTCAAACATTGTCCTGAGCGCAGGCCGCCACGAGCGGGTTACTGTCAGTGGAAAGGGCTTTGATGTGGCCCGGGCGGTACTGGCCTGCATTGGAGAAGCGGCGGAGATCGGCAGTTGGATCTGCCGCCCAGAAGACGTCAAGAGCTTCGCGGACACAGGCTCCCTGGGCAACGCAACAAGGATCGATGCGACCGATGTGCTGGGGTTTTCTCCCGAACAGATCAAAAATCGCGAGCGTCTCAACAAGGCCTGGCGCGGCTGGGACCGCATCCCTTCAAGGCAGCATCTGGAAGGCGCTCGGCAATGGGTTTCCGTCGCAAGCTTCCACGACGACAGGGCAGCGTTTTGTCCGGCATTTCTCTGCTATGGCCGGTTCGGCGAGATCGCTTCCGGCGATGCCAGTTTGAATGTCGATTCCAATGGCTGCGCGGCGGGGCCAACCAGGGCCGAGGCGAGAACGCGTGCCTTGCTTGAACTGGTGGAACGGGACGCCACGGGGATCTGGTGGCACCGGGGCTGCCTGAGAACGCGGCTGGACATCGCAAAACTCGACGATCCGGAACTGATGTCTCACATCCGGCAGCATCGCTCCGACACGGGGCGCAGGGTCTGGCTTCTGGATATCTCGTCCTTCGAAGCGGCTGCCGTGGTGGCGGCGATCAGCTGCGAGGACAGCGGCGAGGACATGGCGGTCGGCTTCGGGGCCGGTTTCCGCCTGGTAAGTGCGGCCCGCTCCGCGTTCCTGGAACTGATACAGTCCGAGGCCGCCATGCAGGCTCACGCCGAACGAACCGAGAGGCCCCGCCATGCGACGTCAAGCGAAGACGATTGCCGGATGACCCGTTGGAAGCGCTTCGCGGACGTGCGCAACTTTCGCTTCGCCATAGGCAAGCCTCCGCAAGGTCTGGAGACTGTTGGCACCGGTAGCGTCGAGGCCTTGCTGGATGAAATCAGGGAAACCTGCGGCCAGCAGGTCTGGTTCGCCGACCTTTCAAGATCCGAGATCGCAATACCGGTCACGAAGGCAATCTGCGGGGGACTGTCCCATTTCAAACCGCGCTGGGGCTGCCGGCGAAACGCCGTCCTGTCCAACCCCAACGCTTCGAGCCGAACAATCAGCGGCCTTTCGCAGGCCAGAAAACTCCTGATCTGACAGCGCCTACCGGTCCTCCACGATCCGCAAATAGGCCGCCGTCACGAACAGCACGATCAGTCCGAACAGGATCCGCCTTGCGCCTTCCGGCATCTGCAGGATGGTCAGCAGCGTCGTCAGCACGGTCAGGATCAGCGCGCCGATGATGGTACCGGTGTAGCCGCCGCGGCCACCGAAGATCGAGGTGCCGCCGATGACGGCGGCGGCGACGGAGGGCAGGACCAGCGGTTCGGCGAGCGACAGGGACGGGGCCTTGATCAGGCCGATATAGAGCAGGCCGGTGATGCCGGCGAGCACGCTGGAAAGGACATAGAGCGCGGTGATGACCTGCCAGTACTGCACGCCCGACAGGCGGGTTGCGCGCTCGTTGTCGCCGACGGCGTAAAGCAGCCGGCCGAAGCCGGTGCGGCTCAAGGCGAAGACGATGAGCACCGCCAGCGGCACGAACAGCAGCAGGGCGTTCGGAAAGCCAAAGGTCAGGCCGGTGCCGAGCCATGCGAGGAAGTCTGGGATCTTGGCGCCCGACGCGATCACCGTGCGCTGGTAGACCTGCAGGCAGCCGGTGCCGATCAGGCTGGTGCCTAGCGTCATGATCAGCGGATGGACGCGGAAGACGCCGACGCCGATGCCGTTGACGAGGCCGATCAGCACCGCCGGCATCATCGCCAGCAGGAAGGCCACCGCCGGATCCTGATTGACCACCTGCGTCGCCATGATGAAGGCCGCCATCGTTGCCACCGTGCCGACCGAAAGGTCAATGCCGCCGGTCAGCATGGTCATGGTCTGGCACCCCGCCAGGATTGCCAGCGGAATGGCGAATTTGATGGTGTTGGCGATCCAGCGCTCATTGACGATGCCGGGCCGCAGGATCTGCAGGATCACGACAAGGATGACGAGCAGGATGATCAGCGGGATCAGCGGCCGGTCGGCCATGAAGCGTTTGACGCGGCGGCCGAAGGGCACGGGCAGGGGCGTGATCGCGGTGGTGCTCATGGGGTGGCTCGCGATTGGGGTGGGGCGACGCATCTCTCCCTTCTCCCCTTGTGGGAGAAGGTGGATCGGCGCGCAGCGCCGAGACGGATGAGGGGTGGGTGACGGAGTGAGGCTTTGGCGTTCCCTGGAACACCCCTCATCCGACCTCGCTCCGCGAGGCCACCTTCTCCCACAAGGGGAGAAGGAAGAAGCGCGTGCGGATGGCCCCTCATGACTGCCGCCCCCGCATGGTAATAAACGCGCCGAACATCACCACGGCGACCATGATCAGGCCCTCGATGATGGCGGTGACGTTGGGGTCGATGGCGAGCAGCGTCAGGTCCGTGCGCACCAGGCGCAGCACGAAGACGGCGACGATCGGCCCGAGCAGGCCACCCTTGCCGCCGCCAAGCGCCACGCCGCCCAGCACCACCGCGGCGACGCTGGCAAGCAGATAGGGGCCGGGGATGGGGGCGCCGATGCCGGTGCTCATGGTCAGCGCCAGACCGCCAAAGGCAGCGAAAAGGCCCGACAGCGCATAGGCGATGATGCGGGTCCGGGCGACCGGCACGCCGCTGCGGAAGGCCGCCAGCTCGCTTGAGCCGATGGCGTAGATGGAAAGGCCAAGCCGCGAGCGCCTGAGCGGTATCCAGATGACGCAGAGGCAGACCACAAGCAGCAGCAGCGCCTTCGGTATCCAGGCGTCGATGCTGTCGGGAAGGCCAGGGATCGGCACTGTGCCAACGATCAGGCCCTTCAGCCATTCGGCAGCACCGCCGCCCGGCGCGTCGAGCACCAGCAAGGCGGCGCCCTGCAGCACGAACAGCGTGGCCAGCGTAACGACGATGTCGGGCACGCGGGTGACGACGATCAGCAGGCCGTTGACGGCTCCGAGCACAAAACCCATGGCCAGAACGAAGGGCACCACGAACAGCGCGTATTCCTCGGAGGCGCCCGCCATCATCGAGGCGGCGGTGACGCTGGTCAGCGCCATCATGGCGGCGACCGACAGGTCGATGCCGCCGGCAATGACGACAACGGTCTGGGCGGCAACGGCGAAGGCATAGGGCAGCACGGCGCGCACCAGCGAGCCGAAGTCGCCGCTGCCATAGCCGGGCTGGATCAGCTTGGTGATGATGAACAGGGCGATGAAGAGGGCGAACAGGCCGGCGACCCAGCCCTGGCGGCGCAACAGGTGGCTCATGGCGCCGCCTCCGGTGCGGGAGAGCTTGGCGCGGCAAGGATGCCGACATCCGCCTTGGCGCCGCGCGGCAAGCCGTAAGCGGCGCGCATCAGCGCCGGCTCGTCGGCCTCCTCGACTTTGAAGATATCGACGACACGGCCGCCGAAGATGACGATGACGCGGTCGCAGACACGCTGCACCTCCTCGAGTTCGGATGTGTAGAATAGCACCGACTTGCCGTGTTCGGCGAGTTCGCGCAGCAATTTGTAGATCTCCTGCTTGGTGCCGACATCGATGCCGCGCGTCGGGTCGAAGCACAGGATGGTCTTGGTGTCGGCGGCGATCCAGCGGGCAATGGTTATCTTCTGCTGGTTGCCGCCGGACAGGCGCTGCACTTCGCGCTGGGCGCGGGTATCGATCTGCAGCCGCTCGATGGCGCTGACCACCTTGGCGCGCTCCTGGCGCATGGGAATAGGCCCCCAATTGCGCAAGGCGGCGCTGAAGGGCAGCGCGATGTTTTCGCGTACCGAGCGCTGCATGGCGAGCGCCTCGGAGCGGTCGCCCGGCACATAGGCAATGCCGGTGCGGATGGCGTCGATCGGGTGCGAGAATTTCA
Organism: Mesorhizobium sp. INR15; assembly: GCF_015500075.1. Classification (NCBI taxonomy): domain Bacteria; kingdom Pseudomonadati; phylum Pseudomonadota; class Alphaproteobacteria; order Hyphomicrobiales; family Phyllobacteriaceae; genus Mesorhizobium; species Mesorhizobium sp. INR15. The sequence continues at coordinate 3,303,993 of NZ_CP045496.1, forward strand.
CCGGCTGGCCGTCGACCTCGATGGTGCCGCCCGATGGTTTGATGGAGCCGGCAAGCGCGGCGAACAGCTCGTCCTGGCCCTGGCCTTCCAGCGCCACGACGCCGACGACTTCACCATCGGCGAGATCGAACGAGACATCATCGAGCTTGGTGCCGACGCGCAGGTTGCGTACGCCAAGGCGCGGGCGGGCAGGGGGTGCGGCAGTCGACTGGCCGGCGCTGCGCGCCGTGACCTTGGTCTTTTCGATGCGCGTGCCGAGCATCAGCTCGACGATCTTTTCCTCGACGCCGGGCACGATATCGACGACGCCGACGGTTGCGCCATCGCGCAGCACGGTGGCCCGGTCGCAGAGTGCCGAGATCTCGACGAAGCGGTGTGAAATGAAGATCACCGCGCGGCCGCTGTCGCCCTGGCGGCGCACCACTTCCAGCACTTTCTCGGCGAGATTGGCGGGCAGCGCCGCGGTCGTCTCGTCAAGCAGCAGCACGTCGGGTTCGACAGCCAGCGCGCGTGCCAGATCGAGCACGCGCAGCACGGCCAGCGGAATGTCGCGCGCGGTCTCGCGGATGTCGAGGTCGGGAATGCCGAGTTCGCGCACCCAGGCGCGGAACGGCTCGACCGGCGTGCCGGTGAGGCGCAAGTTGGAAAGCACGTCGAGATCGGGGATCAGCGACGGTTCCTGGTAGACGGGAAGCAGGCCGGCCCGGCGCGCGGCGGCGGGCGAGCGTATGTCGCGGGCCTCGCCACGGATCAGGATACGGCCCGACGTGGCCGGAACCGCGCCGGTCAGGATTTTCACCAAGGTCGACTTGCCGGCACCATTGGCGCCCATCAGCGCGTGAACCTCGCCCGGCAGCACCGACAGCGAAGCATTGCGCAGCGCCGCCACGGCGCCGTAATTCTTGGCGACGCCAGTGGCGTCGAGGAGCGGGTTGGTTGTCAAATCGTGCGGTTCTCGATCTATGTGCTCAAATAAATTGCGAACATCGGCGCCGCCCCTCACCTGCCTGCCGGCATCCTCTCCCCGTATAGGGACGGGGAGAGGGGGCTCGTCGCAGGTTTCGCCGATTTTTCAGCGTAGCAAAAAAGGGTGCCGGCGTTGCATCCGCTTCTCTCTCCCCGTCACTATACGGGGAGAGATGTCCGGCAGGACAGTGAGGGGCAGCGCCGACCGGTGGTCGAAGTCCCTGCTTATTCGCCCGGCCCCTTGCATGCGACGATCTGTTCCTTGGTGTAGGTCGTCCAGCCCGGGATCGAGATCGAGACCGGCCATTCGGGGCTGAGCGACGGATCAGCGGCGGCCTTCAGCTTGGCCTTGCCTTCGTCGGTCGCATTGTCCCACAGCTGCGGGTCGACCAGCACGGTCTGCTGTGCCGGCTTCTTGCCGTCGAGGATCTGCAGGGCGAGCGTCACGCCGGCACCGCCGATCGAGCCGGGGTTGGTCACGGCCGCGCCGACGAGGCCCTTGACCGAGCTCAACTGGCCGACGAAGCCGGCATTGTCGGCGCCGACCACCGGCACCAATGGCGCCTGCGATTCAACCAGCGCGTCGACGATCACGTTGTCGATGCCCGACGTCCAGATGCCGTTGATCGGGGTGCCCGTGGCGAGGAACGACAGGATCTGCTGCTTGGCCTGGTCCTGCTGCCAGCCGGTGAAGACTTCCTGTGCAACCTTCACGCCGGGGAATTCGGCCAGCGCTTTCTTGAAGCCTTTGTCGCGGTCAGAGTCGGCGGACGCGCCGGCGGCACCGCGCATGTAGAACACTTCACCCTTGCCGCCCATCTGGCCGAACAGCCACTTGGCGCCGAGATAGGCGTATTGTTCCTGGTTGTTGGAGATGATGTAGGCTGACGGCTCGGTGACGGCCTGGTCGACGGCGACGACGACGATGCCGGCCTTGGTGGCTTCCTCGAGACCGGCCTTGATGCCGGCCGGATCAGCCGGGTTGACGACGATGGCGTTGACCTTGGCGCTGATCAGGTTGCGGATGTCTTCCAACTGGCCGGCCGCGTCGGTGTTGCGGTGGGCGATGTTGAGCTTGGTGACTTCGCCCGAGGCGAGCGCCTGCGCCTTCATCGCGCAGACCATTTCCTCGCGCCAGCCATTGCCCTGCACGGTGTTGGAAATGCCGATCGTGTATTTGCCTTCGGCGGACGAGGCGCCTGCCGAGGCCAGGAAGGCCGCGCCGGCAAGCAGCGGGACCATGGTCAGATATTTCTTGTTCATGTCAGACTTCCTCCACTTTGATTTTCAGTTCAGTTCCAAGCCGTTAAAGCGCGCCGCGTAGAAAGAGATTCAGGCGGTGTGCCTCAAGGTCTTGTTGGTTGTGCACGTCGTTGTCTCCAAAACCGCTTCATACTTTTGGGCGACATGCATTGTTCTCGTCACTTCACGAAGGGCCGCAGCACGTCCCGCGCGAGCAGGAATCCGCGCTTCACCTTGTCGTCGCTCCCTTCAAATCGCCTGTCCTCATGCTCGATGATGATCGGGCCATCGTAACCGGCCCGATAGAGGCCCGAGAAGATGACATTCCAGTCGACATCGCCCAGCCCCGGCATGCGCGGCACCTGCCACCCTATGCCAACTGAGAGAATTCCGCGCTCGTAGAGTCCATCACGATCAATCATCAGGTCCTTGGCATGCGCATGCAGCATGTGCGGACCGAACTCCTTGATGAAGCGGGCCTGGTCGATCATCTGCCAGACCAGGTGCGACGGGTCGAAATTCATGCCGACATCACCGCCCCAGGCCTCGAGGATGCGGCGCCAGACGTAGGGCGAATAGGCGATGTTGTGGCCGCCGGGCCATTCGTCATAGCTGAAGATCATCGGGCAGTTCTCGAAGGCGAGCTTGACTCCATGTTCGCGCGCATGGGCGATAATGGCGGGCCAGACCTTGAGCGCTTCCTCCCAGTTGACGTCGACCGTCTTGGAAGCATCGCCGCCGCAGAAGGTGTTGACGACAGGCACGCCCATGTTGGCCGCCAGCACGATCACCTTCTTCAAGTGATCGATGACGGTCTGGCGGTGGCCGGCATCGGGATGCAGCGGGTTGGGATAGAAGCCGAGGCCGGAGACCGAAAGGTTCTTCGAGGCGAGTGATGCCACGATTTCCTTCGCCTCAGCCTTCGAGGTCGAGGCGGCGTCGATATGGCTGGTGCCGGCGTAGCGGCGGCTTGAGCCGGAGGATTTCGGCCAGCAGGCGATTTCGAGCGCTTCGAAACCGGCTGTTTGCGCCCAATCGGCGACCTCGCCAAGCGGTGTCTCCGCGAATGGTGCCGTGAGCACGCCAAGCTTCATTCAATGCCTCCCCTGGCCGTGAATTCACGGCCGATTTCTACTATGCCGATTGTGCTGACAGCTTCAACCGTGCGGCCTCGGTTTGTTCCAGAGCGCGCCTGACCGCCGCCATCGGATCATCCGAGAGCAGGCCGCCGAGCGCTGATGTAACGGTCTTGCGGAAGGTGTCGTTCGTGGCAAGGCCGGGGTCGAAAATCGTGTCGATGGCGAGGATGCCTGACACAAGCGCCTGCGCGTCGCGGCCAGCGGTATCGGCTATATCAGCGACCTTGCCGGCATAGGGATCGGAAACCGGCCAGCGTTTGCCGAACCTCGACGATGCCTGGACCAGATAGGCCATCCAGCCGGCGACCGGCACCGACAGCAGCCCGATGCCCGCCCCCTGGGCCAGGCGGTCGCGGACCGGGTTGAGCAGGCGCTGGACGATCTTCTGCGATCCGTCGGTGGCGATCTGGTGGTTGCGGTGGCGGATCGCCGTGTTGCGCAGGCGGTCAAGGCTCTGCCTGACATAGGCCTGCGGCTCCATGCCGGGCACGGGCATCAGCGTTGGCAAGGTCTCCTCGACCAGCATGCGCCGCACGAAGGTTTCGAGCAGCGGATCGGCAATGGCATCGAACGTATGCTCAAGGCCGGCCAGCACGCCGAGCGTGGCGAGCGTTGTCTGGGCGCCATTGAGCACCCGCATCTTCAGATGTTCGAAGGGCGTGACATCGTCGACGAACGTGGCGCCGACCAGATCCCAGCGCGGCGCGCGGCCGGCGAATTTCTGTTCGATCACCCATTGCCGGAATGGCTCGCCGACAACCACAGCGGCGTCGCGGTAGCCGAACCGCTGTTCGACCGTGTCGATGTCGGCTTGGGTGACCGCCGGGGCGATGCGGTCGACCATGGCCGAGGGGAAAGCAACGTTGGCGTCGATCCATTTGGCAAGGCTGTCGCCGTTTTGTTGCGCGAAGGTCCGCACGACATTGGCCAGGATGATGCCGTTGGCCGGGATGTTGTCGCAGGAGAGCAGCGTGACCGGACGGCCATGCGTTTGCCTGCGCAGGTCCAGTGCCCGCGCCAGGATGCCGGGCACGCTGCGCGGTGCCGCGGGGTTGGCAAGGTCGTGGATAATGTCGGGTTGGTTGAGATCGAGTTCGCCACTCGCCGGAATGTGGCAATAGCCTTTCTCGGTCACCGTCATCGTCACCATCTCGATGCCGGATGAGGAGAGAATCTCCAGCGCTGGTGCGGCACTTGCCTCACTGTCCACCACCTTGACGATGTTGCCGACGACGCGCGCCTCGATGCGCTGGTTCTCGCGGATCAGCCTGGTGTAGAGCCCATCCTGACGGCCGAGCGTATCGGCGAGGTGAGGCGGGCGGATGTTGATGCCGACGACGCCCCAGCGGTCGAACCGATGTTCCAGGAGATCGTCGGTATATTCGGCCTGATGGCTACGATGAAAGGCACCGACGCCGAGATGCGCCATGCCGATGCCGAGCGCGGCACGGTCATAGGCTGGCTTGCGCACGTCCGTGGGCAGGCGGTCGAGCAGTGCAGTGCTGAGTGTTTCGGGTGCCGCGCTCACCGGTTCGCCCCGATCACCGCTTGCTCCTGGTCGATCACGGCGCCGGTCATAGGGCCGGCGGCGTCGGAAATCAGGAAGACGGCGAGGTTCGCGATATCGTTCGGTGTCAGCAGCCTGCCGAAGGGCTGCGCCGCATTAGCCTTGTCGAGCCAGCCCGGACCGTTGCCCAGCGTCTCGGCCTGCATGACGCGTTCGGCCGGCGTGTCGGTCCAGCCGACATTGATGCCGTTGACGCGGATACGATCGAACCGGTGGGCGCTGGCGGCATTCTTGGTCAGCGTCGCCAGCGCGCCCTTGGTGGCGGAGTAGACGGCAAGCTCCGGCGAGCCGCAATGCGCATTGATCGACAGGATGTTGACGATAGCACCGCCCTGGCCGCGCTTCTTCATGTCGGCAATCGCCGCCTGCATCAGAAAGAAAGGCGCACGCGCGTTGACGGCAAAGAGCGATGCCCAGTCGTCGGGACCGGCATCGAGGAAGGAGGCGCGGGTGGTCAGGCCGGCGGCGTTGACCAGCGCGTCGATGCGGCCGAAGCGATCGATGCAGGCCTTTGCCAGCAGGGCGGGCGTGGCGGGGTCGGAGAGATCGGCGGCAACGAAATGCGTCGGTGTGCCAAGCCCCGTAAGCTCAACAGCCGCCGCGTTGCCGCGCTCGGCCTCGCGCCCGGTGATCAGCAGGCCGCCGGCGCCATTGCGCGCGAGTTCCTCGGCGATGGCGCGGCCAATGCCTTGCGTCGCGCCGGTGACCAGCACCACCTTGCCGTCGAGCCGAAGCTCCATCCCGCCTCCCGAACAAATTTTCTATTTTTTTAAATATGGAACGTGAATTCCCGATAGTCAACCGGAGCGGTCAGCCGGCGCGGCGGGCGGCAACGCCGTGAACAAGGGCCATGCCGACCGCCAGCGACGCTGCCAGCGAGCGGAAGCCGGCAAAATCGGACTCCACCACTTCCAGCCAGCCGTCCGACAGCCTGACCAGCGGGCTGAACGTGCTGTCGGTGATGGTGACGATGCGGGCGCCCCGTTCATGCGCCACCGCGACGAGGTCGGGCGTGATCGAATTGTAGGGGCTGAACGAGACCGCCAGCACCGTGTCGCGCTGGCCGATGCAGCCGACCTGATCGAGCGCCGAGGAGCCGACATTGTCGACCAGCACATTGCGCACGCCTTGCTGCGACAAGGTAAGCGACAGATAGGTGGTGACCGGAAAGGCGCGCTTGCTGCCGATGACATAGATCAGCTCGGCGGCGGACAGCAGCGCCACCATCTTCTCGAAACTCTCGATGTCGAAGCCGCTCTCGATGCGGCCGAGCGAGGCCTGCGAGGCTCCAACCATGCCGCGCAGGAAATGCAGGTCGGCATGAGGCTCGGCGGCGGTGCGCTCCTGGCCTCGCCCTTCGGGCCATGATGCCTTCACATGATCCTTGAACAGGCCCTGGAAATCGGAAAAGCCGCTGTAGCCGAAGATCTGGGCGAAGCGCACCAGCGTCGAGGGCTGCACGCCGGCCTGATCGGCCACCTGGGCGATGGTGCCGAGCGCCACGTCGCTGGGGTGCTGCCACAGGAAAATGGCGACCTGGCGCAGGCGTTTGGGGAAATGCACGGTGCCGGATGACAGCACCGCGCGCAGTTCCTCATAGGTCTGTGGCTTGATGTAACCGAGCGCCGCCAGCGAGCGGCCACGCTTGCGCGTCGCGGCCTCGTCGACGCTCGATCGTTGTGAATTTTTCTGCGCTCCACCCATGGCCGCAGGCTAGCGCGGCATGATCGTTTTACAAAATGGAAATTGGAAATCATATTCGAAAGTGCTAGCGCATGTCGCCCAAAAGTGCGCAGCGGTTTTGGGCCAACGACATGCGCAAAGGAAGGCTGCATGTCGCCCAAAAGTGCGCAGCGGTTTTGGGGTAACGACATGCGCGGGGGTAAGCTGCATGTCGCCCAAAAGTGCGCAGCGGTTTGGGGCAACGGCATGCGCGGGGACAGACCGCACTTCCGCCCTAAATGCCGTCAGAAATGGTCTTCTCCTGAGGGGTTCTCGAATCATGGTCTATGCAATTTCCGAAGGGTCGACACGCCAACGCCTGCGCGTCGGCATGGTGGGCGGCGGGCAGGGCGCTTTCATCGGCGCCGTGCACCGGCTGGCAATGCGTCTGGACGATCAGATCGTGCTGGTTGCCGGTGCGCTGTCCTCGCGTCCTGAAAACGCCGCTGCCTCGGCCGCCGAAATCGGCATCGCCCCTGAGCGCAGCTATGCCGACTACCGGGAGATGGCGCGCGCCGAGGCCGTGCGTCCGGATGGCATCGACGCCGTTGTCATCGTCACGCCCAATCATCTGCATGCGCCGGTCGCCACCGCCTTCCTCGAGGCCGGCATCGACGTGATCTGCGACAAGCCCTTGTCGACGACGCTGACGGAAGCCGAAGCGCTGGTAGTGCTGGCGCGGGCGAAAAACCGTCGCTTCGTCGTCACTCTCAACAACACCGGCTACGCCATGGTGCGCCAGGCGCGCGAGATGGTGGCGGCGGGTGAACTTGGCCGGCTCGTTTCCGTGCATGGCGCCTATATCCAGGACTGGCTGACCAAACCGATCGATGCCGATGGCCAGAAGCAGGCGGAATGGCGCACCGACCCGGCGCGCGCCGGCCAGTCGGCGGTGCTGGCCGACATCGGCGTGCATGCCTTCAACCTGGCGAGCTATATCTCGGGCCGCGAGGCCGAGGCGGTCTCGGCAGACCTGTTCACCGCCGTGCCGGGGCGTCGGCTCGACGACAATGCGCATGTTCTGGTGCGCTGGACGGGCGGCGTGCGCGGCACGATCCTCGCCAGCCAGACATCGCCCGGCCACTACAATGATCTGTCCGTGCGCCTTTATGGCGAAAACGCCGGGCTGGAGTGGTCTGGCGCGCGGCCGGAGGAATTGCGCTTCTCACGCTACGGCGAGGAGACACGCACGCTGGTGCGCGGCGGTCATGGCTCGACCGAGGAAAGCCGGCGCGTGTCGCGCATGCCGGCGGCGCATCCCGAGGGCTATATCGAGGCCTTCGCCAATTTCTACCGTGACGCCGCCGACATCATCCGCGCGCATCGCGCGGGCGTGGCGGTCGATCCGGCGCGTGCGGCACAGGTGCCCGATGTCGTCGACGGCGCACGCGGCGTGAAGTTCGTCGCGGCGGCGGTGGATTCGAATTCCGCCGGCGGGGCGTGGACGCCGGCACGGTTTGGTGGATAGATCGTCACGCTGCGTTTGCCATTTCGATATTTCCGTCTGGGGCGCCCCCAATGCAACTCGGTCTTATTGGCTACTATAGCGACTTCGTGGTGTATCCCCTGGTGATCGCCGTGCTGGCGGTGGCCGGCCTGATCGAGGCGGGTGAAGAAGGTGCGCCAGGCTGGATCGCCACGGCCACCGCCTGTCTCCTTCTCTGGACGCTGACCGAATACGTGTTGCACAGGTTCGTCCTGCACCACATTCCCTACATCAAGGACCTGCACGACCGTCACCATGTCGAGGAACGCAGTTCCGTGGGCACGCCCACCTGGCTCAGCCTTGGCGTGCATGCGCTGATCGCATTGCCGGTGTGGCTGTTCTCGGATTTCGCGATCGCGAGTGCCGTCAGCTGCGGGCTGATGCTGGGCTATCTCTGGTACATCAGTGTCCACCACATGATCCACCACTGGCATCCTGCCCACCCAAGCTATCTCTACACGCTGAAGCGCCGCCATGCCCTGCATCACCATACCGACGAGACGATCAATTTTGGCGTGACGTCGGCATTCTGGGACAGGGTCTTCGGCACGGCGCGTCTTTGAGGGACTGTTTGGAAATTCTACTCAGGCGGCCACCTGGCGGCGGTTTCTGCGCTTCCTCAGTTCTACTGCGTCGCAGTAGAACTGAGCTCACGGACCAAATGTCCGCTGCGCTTCGGTTCTCGAAACCACCACCATATGGCTCGCCAGAGCGAATTTCGAAACAGTCCCTGTGGCAGGTTGCCTAGTCGGTCAGGTCAGCGCCGCTTGCCGCGTCCGCCGGCAGGCTTGGCTGGAGATTTGCCGCCACGCGGGCCGCTTTGAACCGGCGTGTTGTGCTGGTTCTCGTCCGACAGTTTGCGCCAGCGGGCGAGGCGCTCCGGGTCGAGCGTGCCCGCCTTCAAGGCCGCCTGCACCGCGCAGCCCGGCTCATGGACATGCGTGCAGTCGCGAAACTTGCACAGCGGCGCCAGTTCGGTGATTTCGGCGAACAGCGTGTCGATGCCGGAGGCGACATCGCTGACATGCAGCGTGCGCATGCCGGGCGTGTCGATCACCCAGCCGCCGCCGGCGATGGCATGCAGCGACCGCGCGGTGGTGGTGTGGCGCCCCTTGGCGTCGTGCTCGCGAATGCCACCGGTCTGCTGCGGCGATTGCTGCGCCGACCCGGCCAGCGTGTTGACCAGCGTCGACTTACCGACGCCGGAGGAGCCGACCAGCGCAACAGTCTGGCCCGTGCCGCACCAGGCGGCGAGTGCGCTTGCGGCATCGGCGGTCTTGGGGTTGAGCGTCACCACCGCCAATCCGCGCTGCAGCGCCAGCGATTGCTTCTGGTAGGGCTCGGCATCCGCCACCGTATCCGCCTTGGTCAGCAGGATCACCGGCGTCGTTCCAGCCTCGTTGGCCAGCGCCAGGTAGCGCTCGAGCCGGGCCGGATTGAAATCGGCGTTGCAGGAGGTGACGATGAACAGCGTGTCGACATTGGCGGCGGCCAGCTGCGGAATTCGGCCGCCCTGCGTGCGGCGTTCCAGCACCGTCTTGCGGGTCAGCCGGCGGCGCAGCAGATAAGTATCGGGCTCGGCAAGCACCCAGTCGCCGACAGCGTAGTCGCCGGTGTTGGCCTGCGCCGGCAAGGTCAGGTCCATATGCCCGGCTTGCGACAGGCCTGTCAGGCGGTCGCGGTGGACCATGGCAATGCGCGTCGGGACGAGGTTGGCCTCATCAGGCTCAAGCTGATCGCCGAAGAAATCCGACCATCCGAGATTCAGTAGCGAAATTGGAGCGGAAGGATCCGTCACGACTTTGACCACGGCGTCGCAGGCATCGGGCAGTATCCCTGGCAAATGAGAAGAGGCGCGGCCGGGCAGGGCGATCACGCGAGCAGGTGTATGGGCGGCACGGCGGGATTTGGCAAGCAGCATTGGCAATGCGACGAATTTAGCGGATTGGAGGTGCGAGGCAGCGCTCTAGCATGTGATACTGTATTAGAATTTCGCACGAGAAGCATTGCCAACAACAATTCGTGATCACACTTGCCAAGATCAAATATCTCTGATTTTCTCAATCTTATGGCTAGGTGGAGTGGGAAATGATTACTTTAACTCGGTTCGACGGTGTGGCAGTCCAAATTAAGGCTACCGATATAGTAAGAGTTCGCCAAACCGAAGCCGATTTGGGCGAGAAAGGAAATTCTCGCGTGGATGGCCTGATTATTCCTTTTTACAATGATATCCCTTCGGCGGTTGCAACGGCAGTACACGCTGAAGTAGCCTCGTTCATCAGCCTAGCGCAGCCGGGCGGAAAACCTGTATGGTTTAACGGCGCGAAAGCCAGCGGCCCCGTTCCGGTCGCGAAGGTTGATCAAGAGCCTATGCCGTACGGTCAGATTCGATCCGCGCTCATGATCGGCGATAAAATCCAGTATGTGAACAATACGCCAGACGAGGTCTACAACGTGATCCTCGCGCAAGGCGGGCATGCTGAGCCGCCGATAAAGTCAGCGCAACACGCCATCGAGGTCATGGCGACGTTGAGCACACTCTCGCTTGGAAATGCTGGCGACGTTATTTGGGACGCGCAACTTTATATAACCGACGCCGCAGCTGATATGTAGGCGCGCACAGCCGTAAAGATCTTGTGGTCTTTAACTGACGCTATTGTGGCTAGAGCAACTCCAGGAAAAATGTGGAGCGGTTTTTCGTTCTGAATTTAGTAAAAACAATGAGTTAGAGCGGATCGCCGCTTCCGTGAAACGGTGAAGTGCTCTAGGTCGGAATGCCACGCTGTTGTCCTCGCCCCGTTCTCGTTGCGCTTGGCGGCGGCTTTCTGAAGTTATTCTTGACGTCCGTGATGTGATGTCCGCGATGAACGTTACGTCAACCGGGCCAACGGGAACCTGTCCCGGTCCTGAAGCCCTGACGGAATGCGTGGGCTTCCCGAGAGGCAGGGGACTTTTGCAAATCTGGCGAAAATGCCGAGCGCATCAGGAACCGGACCCGGAAGTTGTCCAGATACGACGCGGTGAGGCCTTCAAGGCCTGGTCGCATGGCTACCCGTTCCACACGCACTTTCACCCCGATGCTGGGTGCCGTCGCCGCCGGAGCACGCAAGGATCTGGTGACGGCGATGGCAGCGATGTCGGAGCTTGGCGAGGTCTATCGCCCCCGGCGCGGCGCTGGCCGGCTGGCATGCCAAGCGCTTCGCCGCGTTCGAATTGCTGCAGCAGGCCGGCAAGGCGATCGGGGGTTGAAAGCGGTTTGTTGAAAATTTCGGTCGAACGATGCTCGAACTGCGCTTACTGTGTCATGGCTGGCTCTTTGAGAGGGTGACGCATGACACGCCGTTTGCAATTTCTTGCCGCTCTCGCTTTCGCGACGCTCTCGGTTTCCACCGCGCAAGCCAAAGCGCCCGCCGATGTTGCCGATCTGGTCGGCGCGCGCGCTCCCGGTGCCGAGACCGCAATGCAGTCGCGCGGATATACGAATGTGAAGAACAACAACTGGTGGAACGACGGCTCCAAAATCTGCGTGAAAGTGAAGGTCTCGCAAGGCAAATATGCCAGCATCGCCAAGGTGGCGGCTTCCAGCTGCGGCCAGGGCGGCAAGTCCGCCGCAAAGTGAACGTGTCCTGCCGACGTGTCACAAGCCGACCGGTACAAATACCCTGCCTGTAACTAGCGGGGCTACCACAAGAGGGGCGCAATGAGGTTAGATCGGCGGCATGTGGTCATTGGCGGCAGCTTGCTGGCATTGTTGCCGGCCACGCGAAGCTTCGCCGTGGAGACGCTTCAGGACATCAAGGATCTCAAGCCCGGCGAGTTCACCTGGCATCCAGAACGCCAGAAGAAGGGGCCGGTCGCCATTATCGTCTCCTTGCCGCAGCAACGCGTGCATGTCTATCGCAACGGCGTGCGCATTGCCGTCTCGACCTGTTCGTCGGGCAAGCCCGGGCATGAGACGCCGACCGGCATCTTTGTCATTCTCGAAAAGGACAAGGACCACAAGTCGAGCACCTACAATGACGCGCCGATGCCGAACATGAACCGGCTGACATGGTCGGGTATCGCGCTGCATGCCGGCAACCTGCCAGGCTATCCTGCCTCGCACGGTTGCGTGCGGCTGCCGCTCGCCTTCTCCAGCGACCTCTATGGCATCACCCATATCGGTACGCCGGTCATCATTTCGGGCGCGCGTGGCGACTCGGCCGAACTGACCAACCCCGGTATGGTGCTGGGCGGCTATGCGGCCGGGCAGTTCCAGAACGTGGTCGCCAGCAAGGACGGCCACAAGCGGTCCGCCGACTGGGTCGAGCCGGAGGATTTTCCGGTCACCTCGATCATCGCTTCATCGGGCGACAAGCAGATCATGCTGATCGAGAACGGCGTGGTCGTCACGCAGGCACCATTGACCATCACCGGCTCCGGCGGGCTTGGCAGCCATGTGCTGACCCTGCAGGTGGCTGGCGCCGCCAACGATTGGCAGTGGGTCGACATCAGCCGCAGCGCCAGCTCCGGCTCGTTCTTCAACAGCGAGCAAGACATGCTCAAGCGGCTCAGCACGCAAAAGAGCTTCCTTGACGCCATGCAGGCCCGGATGCATCCAGGCATGGTGATGGTGCTGACCGATGCCCCGCTGCATCCCGACAGCCGCTCCGGCCAGGACTTCGTCGTGATGTCCGCGACGGATTGATTGTCGGCCAGGCTTCCGCTCAAAACCCCTTCAGCGGCCAGCGGCGCCGGCCGCTGAAATTGCGATACACCCCGCCGCTTGATAGGCTCGTCCGGTGGCGGTCGGGCGATATGGATGAGAGGTTCAGCCAGATGGCCGACGAGAAAGCCAAGCCGCCAATGCCTTTCGCATCGGAGAGCGTGCCGTGGACCGAATGGTCCGATGTGCCGCGCTTCGGCTTGCGCTACCGGCATCTGTCACGCGCAGCCATGGGCGAAAACTACCATGTCGGCGTGGCGATCGAGGAACTGCCGCCTGCTATGCGGACCGCGCCGGCGCATTACCACATGCTTGAGGAAGAGCATGTGTTCATCCTTGAGGGCGAGCTGACCGCGCATGTCGGCGATGCCGTCTACGCCATGAAAACAGGCGATTACATCTGCTTTCCGGCGGGCGCCGCGGCCGGGCATTGTCTCGTCAACACCAGCGATGCGCCGTGCCGCTATGTCATAGTCGGCGAGCGCAACCCTGACGACGTCGTGGTCTACACCGCTTCCAACAAGGTTCTGGTGCGAGCGCTTGGCCCGCGCGCGATCTTCGATCTGGCGGCGGTGCGGGGCTACTGGGATGGCGAGGATACGGGCCTTCCCGCCGGCCAGCCGCTGCCTGGAGATTCGCTGGCTGGTGTCACCAGGGAAGCGGCCAAACCCGTCCCGCCTGTCTCCGGCGATGCCGTCGAGTGGCGTGTGGAAGGCGAAGGCCAGAACTTTGGCGGTCATTCCAGGCATTTGACCTATGCCGCGCTTGGACGGCCAGATTATCATGTCGGCCTGCTGATCGAAGCGCCGGACCCCGGCAAGCGGCTGGCGCCCCGGCACTACCATATGCTGGAAGAAGAGCATGCGCTGATCCTGGAAGGGCAGGTGACGCTGCTGCTCGGCGAGGAACGCCATGAGATGAAAGCCGGCGACTATGTCTGCTTTCCCGCCGGCCTGCCGGTTGGGCATTCCTTCCTCAACTCAGGCAGTGGGCCTTGCCGCTATCTCATGATCGGCGAGCACAATTCCAATGAGGTCTGCGTCTATCCCGATTCCAACAAGATGGCGGTCGACGCGTTGCGCCGGCGCGACGGTATTTTCGACATGGCGGCGGTGCGTCGATATTGGGACGGCGAGGCGTAACAGGGCGGCATTTCGCTGCCCAGAGCGGTTCAACGTTTGATTGAATCGTCGGACCGCTCTAACTCTTGTTTTTACGCAATTCCGGACGGAAAACCGTTACACACTTTTCCTGGAATTGCTCATAGCTCCTTCTCCGCCAGTTCCCTGAACGCGTCGGGGACCGAGCGCGCGGCTTCCAGCGCCACGGTGCCGTAGCCGACCGCCTGTTTGCCGAAGCGCTCGCGGATCTTGTCGATGGCGCGGTCGGCGCCAAAGCGCGCGAGGCCCTTTTTCGTGCCGGGCCGATGTTTCTCGTCGGCGAGGCCGAGCGGCAGTTCCAGTTGCAGCTCGGCGCTTTCTTCCAGATGCGACACCGAGATCGCCAGCAGCGAGATGGTTTTCTCTTGGTGGTGGTCGGCCAGCACGCCGCGCACGAGGTCCTGCGCGATCTCGGCCAGCATCGTGGTTGCCGAGATCGGCTGGTCGAGGGTTATGGAGCGGGTGACGGCGCGGAGATCGGCAAAGCGCACGCGCACCGTCACCGTGCGGCCGGGCCGCGCCTTGGCGCGCAGCCGGCTGGCGACGCGGTCGGCCAGGTGCAGGAGTGTGGGCACGATGATCCGCGCCACCGCCGGCTTCTGTCCGAGCGCGGACTGGGCGCCGGCCGAGCGCGCACGGCGATAGGTGACCAGTTTGCGCGGATCGCGGTTCCAGGCGAGGGCGGCAAGCTTCTCGCCGGCGGCGGGGCCGAGCAGCCGGGTCAGCGCGCCACTATGCGTCCGGGCCAGCTGGCCGATGGTCTCGACGCCGATTTCGGCAAGGCGTGCCTTTGTCGCCGGGCCGACGCCCCACATCAGCCCGACCGGCAGGTCGTGCAGGAAGGCGATTTCGGTGCCGGGTTCGACCACCACCAGCCCGTCGGGCTTGGCGACCTGGGAGGCGATCTTGGCCAGATGCTTGGTGCGCGCCACGCCGACCGAGATCGGCAGGCCGAGTTCGGCCCGCACCCGGCTGCGCACGGTCTTGGCGATCTCTTCAGGCGATCCAAACAGATGCGTGCAGCCGGCGACATCGGCGAAGGCCTCGTCGATGGAAATGCGCTCGACCAGCGGCGTGAAATCGTCGAGCACCTTGATGGCGGCGTCGCCCAGCCGCTGATAGTCGCCGAAATGGCCGCCGACGAAGATCAGTCGCGGGCACAGTTCACGCGCCTTGCGTCCCGGCATGCCGCCGCGAACGCCAAAAGCCTTGGCCTCGTAGGAGGCGGCCAGCACCACACCGCCACCGACGGCGATCGGCTTGCCGCGCAATGACGGATCGAGCAGCTGTTCGACCGACGCATAGAAAGCGTCGAGGTCGGCATGCAGGATGGTGGCTGTTGTTTCCATCCGGCGGCATATCAGGGGTTGTTGATGGATATGAACAAATAGAGAACAAATGGGGTCGGCTGTCAAGCGGGGAAGACGAGGCTCCCTTATCCACCTGTGGGCGAAGGAAGGCGGCGCCTTACACGATATGCTCGACCCGCAGCGTCCGTTTTATTGTTTCCAGCGCCGGCTCGCCGCCGGCCGCCAGTTCGTCGGCGATCCTGGCCAGCACGTCGTCGGCCTTGCGATGCTTGCTGCCCCACGCACCCAGCGTGGCGAGTATCGGCAGAAGGTCGATGCCGGCCTCGGTCAACCGGTAGACAGCTTTCAGCTTGTGTGTCGGGTCATCGCCTCTGGTAAGGATGCCTTCATCCTGCAAGGTCTGCAGCCGCTCGGCCAGCGTGCGCGAAGAAATGCCCTCGTCGGATTGCAGGAACTCGCGAAAATGCCTCTTTCCGGCGAAAACCAGGTCGCGAATGATCAGCAACGTCCAGCGGTCGCCAAGCAGTTCAAGCGACAGGCTGATGGGGCAGCCGGATCTTCCCATGATCGACATATCCATGGTTCCATTTTTCAATCGCTTTACTATTGACATCATTTTCACATTTGATCAATGGTTCCAAATGTAAAGCATTGACGGCGATCCAACCGGAGGCAGGTCGAATGAAGAAGCTCATCCTTCAGATGCAGATGTCGGTCGACGGGTTTGTCGGCGCCGACGCGGACCATCCCTGGCAACTCTGGGAATGGGGCGACAAAAGCGAGTGGGACGACGAGTTGAAGCGCGACTTCAATGCCATATTCGAGAAGATCGACACGATCCTTCTCAGCCGCAAAATGGTGCAGGAGGGATATCTCACGCATTGGGGCAACGCGGCCAGGAATTATCCGCGCGACGGTTTCCATGCCTTCGCGCAACGCGTCGTCGACGCCTGCAAGGTTGTGCTGAGCGACAAGCTGAAGGGCTCGCAGTGGGAGCGCACCACCGTTGCCAGCGGCGACCTGCCGCGCGAGGTCAACGCGCTGAAATCGGGCGAGGGCGGCGACATGGCGGTGTTCGGCGGCGCAGGCTTCGCCTCGGCGCTGATCGCGGCGGGGTTGATCGATGAGTTCCAGCTGTTCATCAATCCGGCCGTGCTGGGCGGCGGCCGCAGGATTTTCGACCAGAGCGGTTTTGCCAAGCTGCGGCTGCTCGGCTCGAAGGCCTATGCCTGCGGCATGGTGGTCAGCCGCTACGCGCCGGCGGGATAGGCACCCCCTTCTCCCACAGGAGAGAAGGGGGTGCCAGCTCACCTGGCGTCGTGGAAGATGATGCCGACGGTGTGCCGCATGCCTGAGCGCAGGCGGCTGACGCCGTGGCGCAGGTTGACGCGGTAGTTGCCCTTGGTGCCTTGCACAGGCCGGTTGTGAACGGCGAAGGCCACGGCGTCGCCCTGGCGCAAATGCACCACCTCGACCCGGCTCTGCATGCGCGGCCGCTGTTCGGTCAGCGCGAACTCGCCGCCGGTGAAATCCTCGCCCGGTTCCGAAAGCAGGATCGCCACCTGCAGCGGGAAGGCGAGATCGCCATAGAGGTCCTGGTGCAGGCAGTTGAAGTCGCCCGGCACATATTGCAGCAACAGCGGCGTCGGCCGCGTCTGACCGGCGGCATGGCACTGTTCGAGGAAATCCGCATGTTTTGCCGGATAGCGCTCGGCCAGCCCCATGCGCTGGTTCCAGCCGTTGGCGACATCCGCCAGCCTTGGATAGAGCGCGGTGCGCAGCCCGCCAAGGACGTCGGGCAAGGGATACTTGAAGTAGCGGTATTCACCCTTGCCGAAACCGTGCCTGGCCATGTGGATGTGGCTGCGGAAATGCTGCTCGTCGGGATAGAGACCGGCGATCTCTAGGCACTCCTGCGGCGACAGCAGTTTCTCGATCACCGCACAGCCGAAGCCGTCGAGTTCGGCGCTGAGCGCCGGCCAGTCGTAGCCGGCGACACGCATCTCGGCGGCTTCGGCCACTGATGTTGCAACCTTGGCGTGGGCGTTCATATCGCTGCCTCCCTGGTGAGCAGGGCGCGCTTGCGTTCGACGCCCCAGCGGTAACCCGCCAATGTGCCGTCGGCGCGCAACACGCGGTGGCAGGGAATGCCAAGCGCGATCGCATTGGCCGCGCAGGCGGTTGCCACGGCACGCGCGCCGTTCGGCTGGCCAAGGCGCCGGGCAAGGCCGGTGTAGGTGATGGTGGCGCCGCACGGGATGACGCGCAGCATCTCCCACACACGCTGCTGGAACGGTGTGCCACGCCGCGTGTCGAGCCGCAAATCGAGACCGGCGCCGGGCATCTCGATGAAGCGGACGATGGCGGCAAGATCGCCGCGCAGTCCACGCTCGTCTTCGGCCAACCGGCTGTCGGGGAAGCGGTTGCGGAGGTCCTGCTCCAACTCGTCCGCACTGGAGCCAATCAGGATGGCGCATACGCCAACGCTGCTGCGCGCCGTCAGGACCTTGCCGATCGGCGAGCCAGTGATGGCATAAGTAATGGTGTTGGCGGCGCCGCGGACTGTCGCCCGTGCCGGTAAGGCGATTTCGGTTTGCATGAGGTTCATGGTCTTCACTCCTTTGTCTTTCCCGACCTTAGCCACACCGCGACGGACGCTCACTCCGATGCTTGCTTTCAAATTCGCATTTGTCTGACGTCGAGAGCCGGCAGGCGCGAGCGGGCTCAGGCGAGGCGGGTTATCTCCTGATCGCCGAGCAGGAACACTTCGCCGGTGACCAGCCGCAATTCGATCTCGCCGGTGGCGGCAAGGCTCCACTCCGCCGCGCCGTCGTCCACCATCTGGCCGATGGCGGTCATCACCAGCGCCTTGGCGGCATCGGCTGGCCGACGATGGCCAAGACTTTTGCGGCTCCGGCGGTTCTCGTCGGCGACGCTCTCGGACAGCTTTGCCATGGCGCGCATCGCGGGCCGGTTCTCCTCAGGTCCGTTGCGGGCGGGATGTGCCGGCAACTGCTTTCGCCAGCCCGCCAGTTGGGGCTTCGCGGCCGAGCAACGCGCGCTTGCGTTCCGCTCCCCAGGCATAGCCCGACAGCGCGCCGTCCTTTCGGATGACGCGGTGGCAAGGGATGGCAACGGCCAGGGCATTGGCCGCGCAAGCGGCTGCGACGGCGCGGGTCGCCTTGGGCGCACCGATGCGCCGGGCGATCTCGGCATAGGAGGCGGTATGGCCGACAGGGATGTCTTGCAAGGCTTGCCAGACGCGCTGCTGGAACGCGGTGCCGCGCACATCGAGCGGCAAGTCGAGACCGATGCTCGGGGCCTCGACGAAACCGACGACGCGGGCGACGAGCGCCTCGTAGTCGTGGTCGCCGCCAATCAGCCGCGCCTTGGGAAAACGGTCCTGCAGATCACGCACCAGCGCGTCGGGGTCGTCGCCAAGCAGGATCGAGGCAACGCCCTTGCGGCTCGATGCGACCAGGATGGCGCCAAGCGAAGTCTCGCCGACGGCGAAGCGGATCTCCTCATTGGCGCCACCGGCACGGTATTGCGTCGGGGTCATGCCAAGCATGCCGGTGGACTTTTCATAAAAGCGCCCGCTCGAGTTGAAGCCGGCATCGTAGATCGCCGCCGTCACGCTGGCGCTGTCCTCAAGGCCCTGGCGCACCCTGGCGGCGCGGTTGGCCGTGGCATAGTCCTTCGGCGTCAGGCCGACGACTGCCCTGAACAGGCGGTGGAAATAGCCGGGGCTGAAACCCGCGGCCGCCGCCAGTTCGCCAAGCGATGGCTCCTCTTCGCTCCGCTCGATCATGCGGCAGGCACCGGCGATGATCGCGGCATTGCCGGTCTCGGTCGAGATCCCGTCCGGATTGCAGCGCCGGCATGGCCGGAAGCCGGTGTCGCGGGCCGCCTGCAGCGTGTCGTGAAGTGCTACATTCCTGGGGTTCGCCTGCCGCGAAGGGCAGGATGGCCGGCAGTAGACGCCGGTCGTCACGACCGAATACCAGAAATGTCCGTCGGCCAGCCTGTCGCGGGCAACGACGCGAGCCCAGCGCGGATCAGCGGTGACCGGAAGCGGTGCGGAGTTCAGATTTCTTCGAGGGCTAGTGAGCATGGCTGATATAGAAGCGGCCGCGGGCCGGTTCCGCCACCCGTTTCCTGCCAATGTCTGGCGATGTCTGGACCGGTTACCCCTCGTGCCGGACCGCTACGTCCGTGCTGGGTCGGGGATCGGCAATCCGATGTCGGAAGCGGCCTCACTCGCAGCCCTTGAAAGCTGGCTCGCGTTGGGTGAAACGAAACGCCCGGTCAGGTACCAGATCAGGGAGACGACTAGGATCGAAACATAGCCATCGGCGGCATAGTGCCAGCCGGTATAGACAGAACCGAACAGAATGAGCGCCGCGAAGGACCAGCCGCCGATGGCCCAACGGCGGCCGAAGCCGGTCAGGAAGAAGGCGTTGAGCGTGACGAACGCGACATGCATGCTTGGCATGGCGGTGATGCCGCCGCCCAGTTCTGGCCGGCCGCTTGCGTGTATTCCCATGAGATAGGCGGCGTAGGTCTCGACAGACCCCCCGTACCCAGTCGCCGCGAGGGCGGCATGCAGCCCGGCAAACCGGTTGCCGCCGTAAAGCTGATCATAGAATATTGGCCCGACGGACGACAGCAAAGTCGCAAGAACGGCGCCGCACAGGATGCTGGTCAGTGCGAGTGCCCACAGATAGCGCAAGCGTCCAGCCGCGTTGTTCCAAAAGGCGACGAAGAGCACGGTGCCGAACCATTGCAAGACCCAACAATATTCATAACTCCAGAAAATCAACGCCGAAACAGGTCCGGAGACGAACCTGTGCTCCCATATCCAGGAATCGGCACCAAGCAGTCTGACATCAAAGTCCGCCAGGAAACGGTCGGCGTGAAATGGCACCATGTCCGGGATGGCGATCCTGACGGTGGTGAAGGCAGTGATGCAGAGATAGAACAAGAGGATGATCGGCGCGGCGCCTATCCAGCGTGCCCTGAGTGTGCCAAGCATGAAGTTTGCTGGGTTGCGCCAGGCAAACATCAACGCCGCCACGCCGAGGCCGCCCGCCAAAAGCATAGGCAGGAAGAAGATGAACGGCGCGGCATAGGATCGGGCCAGCTCCACATAGCGATCCGGCCACAAGCAGAATACAAGCACCGCATAGGTAAGGCAAAGGGCGGTCAGCAGCCAACCACTCCGGGTTGACGCGATATCAAGATCATGAAGGACAACAGAGGGACCATAGCCGCTCCGCTGTTCGCTAATCGTACTCATTGAGGACATCCCGCCAGCTGCCCGAGAGATTTATGCCGGTATTTGGCAAGGAATCGGTTATTAACTGGTTACGGAAGCCATTGTATTTAATGCCCAATATAATATAGTTACAATAGTGTTTCCGATTTCAACCTGATGTTGATAGCGGCGGTTGCAACGCCGCGCGCCGGCGCCATCTCGCGCCGAGGCTGGTTCAGGCCACCTGCCTTCCCTTTCGATCGTCGGGCCATCGCCAGGAGGGCGACGGCCCGCTTGATCACGCGGTCCTGATGAGGCCGAGCTGGGTGAGTGCCGCAACGCCGTCGTCAAGGCCGATTTCCTCGACGATCCTGCCGTTCATCACCTTCAGCACCGTGGTGCCGGTAAAGCGCATGGTCCGGCCCGTGCCGGCAGGCAGCGCGCCGAGGAGGAAATCGCTGAAGGCCGGGCCGGTATGGGTGCCGCCGCCTTCCCATTGGCCGACGACATAGTCGCCTTCGGCGATCAGGTCGGCGGTGGCCCAGAAATTGAGGTCCGGGAACGCGGCGCGGAAGTCGGTCATGAAGGCTTTGATGTCTTCACGGCCACGGCGCGGCTCATGCAGCGAATATTTCAGCAGCATGTCCGGTGCCGCGATGTCATCGACCACCGAGAGATCACAGGTTTCACCCCAAAAGTCAGTGAACCAGCGAACGACGATGGCCTTGTTGTCTTCCTGGATAGTCATGGAAAGTCCTCTTGTTTGCTGTCATGCATGCCGTATTGCAAAAACCGCCAGGCACGTTCGGAGCCGTGGCCGTGGCATGTCTTTGAGATCGCCGGCTGCCGGTGATCCGGGACAAGAACTATGATGATCCGGCAGGAGCGGAACTCCGGTTCTTGCCCGCCAATCGAAAGCCCGTGCGACAGTCAATGACAGATGAAATGGCGGGTCCGTCGCTGCTTCAGGGCCAAGTAACGCTTTCTTCTCTGGTTTTGCCGCAGATTGGCGTCGGCGGGGGCAGGCGAAACGTCAGATGGCTGGTCAGATCAAGAAAAGTCGCAATGGAACGTTCTGGGCAGAGGCTCTGGAACGCGCCCATCTTGGCGTCTGGGACTGGGATATTCGGACCGGTGATTGTTTTTATTCCGCCACGTGGGCGCGGATGCTGGGCTATGATGAAAGCGAACTTGCCAACACCAGCGATCTGTGGCTGCAACTGACCCATCCCGACGACCGCGAGCGGGCGCAGGCCAGCGGCGACCGCCATATTGCCGGCCAGACCGAAACCATCGAGACCGAGCTTCGGCTCAGGCACAAGGACGGACATTGGGTCTGGGTGCTCGACCGCGGCGGCATCGTCGAGCGCGACGCGTCTGGAAAGCCGGTCAGGCTGATGGGCGTGCAGACCGACATCTCCAGGCAGAAGGCAGCCGAGGCCGAGCTCGCGCAGGTCAATGTGCGCTTCCGCCTTGCGCTCGCCGCCAGCGGCACCGGCATCTGGCATCACGACATCGGCGTCAACAAGAGTTACTGGGACCAGCGCACGCGCGACATCTTTGGATTGGTCGCCGACAGCGACGAGGTGGCCGCCGATCTCTGGCACAGCTATCTGCATCCCGATGACAAGGACGCAGCCGAAGATGCCCACCAGGCGCCGGTGGGAACCGATGGCGTGACCGCCAGCCAATACCGCATCATCAAGCGTGATGGCGAGATTCGCCATGTCGAGTCACTCGTGCGCTTCATTGCTTCCGCCGGCTCGGCCGGCCAGATCCTTGGCACGGTACGCGACATCACCGAGGAAAAGCTGCGCGCCCTGGAGCTCGCCTATGCGGCCCGTCACGATGCGCTGACCGGCCTGTGGAACCGCGCCGCCTTCGACCGGCTGCTCGGCGACCACATTGCGATGGGCGTTCCTCTGGCGGTGTTCTATGTCGATCTCGACTACTTCAAGGCACTCAACGACTTTGCCGGCCACGCCGCCGGCGACCTGGCGCTGAGAAGCGTGGCTGCCGGCATTCGCGGCTGCCTGCCGCCGCTGGCGCATGCGGCGCGGCTGGGCGGCGACGAATTCGCGCTGCTGGTGCCGCATTGCGACACCTCGCAGGCCGAGCGGATCGCCGTCGCCGTGCTTGGCGCGGTGCGCGAGGCCGATCTCGGCCCGGCGACATCGTCGCGCAGGCTCGCGGCCTCGATCGGCATTGCCTTCGTCGACGACGGCAAAACCACCGTGGCCGACGCGCTGGCCTGCGCCGACGACGCCTGCTACGCCGCCAAGGCGGCCGGGCGCAACCGTTTCTCGGTGTTCTCGGCCAACGCGAAATCGGGTTCCGGCGGCCTCAACGCGGCTCGCGTCGCCGCCGATACGGTGGACGCCATGGAGGAGGGCCGGCTGATCCTGTTCGGCCAGGAAATCCATCTCCTGGGCAAGCCCTGGCACGATAGCCGCCATGTCGAGGTGCTGGCACGGCTGGTGGCGCGCAACGGCCGTCTGGTGCCGCCTGGCGAGTTCATTCCCGTGGCCGAGCGCTTCGGCATTGCTTCCAGGCTCGACCGCTGGATCATCCGCACGGCGCTGGCGCGGCATGGCGCGGCGATGCGCTCGGGCGCGCTGACGCTTGGCTTCAACCTGTCGGCGCAGACGCTGAGCGATCCGCAACTGTGGGATTTTGTCGACAGCGTCATCGACGAGACCGGGGCGCCACATTCCGGCATCGGCTTCGAGATCACCGAAACCGCCGCCGTCACTAATTTCGACGCCGCCGAACAGTTCGTGCGCAAGGCGCGTGAGCGGAAGTGCCGGGTCAGCCTCGATGATTTCGGCGCCGGCATGAGCTCGTTCGAATATCTCAGGCGCTTCCCCGTCGACACGATCAAGATCGACGGCTCGTTCATCCAGAATATTTCCGAAAGCCGCTTCGACCGCGAGATCGTGTTGGCCATCACCAGCATTGCCCGCAGCCTCGGCTGCCATGTGGTGGGCGAGAAGATCGAACGGCAGGAGACTCTGATCATGCTCAGCGAGATGGGCGTCGCCTTCGGTCAAGGCTATTTGCTGCACAAGCCAGAGCCGCTGGAGGCGATCGTCGCACGCGCGACAATGCCGGATCGGCGCAGTGCTTAAGGCGGAAACGCTGACCCGCTCCATCTCATTGTTTTCCGCAATTCTCGATGGAAAACCGTTTGGAATTGCGCCGGGGCGTCACTCCATCCTGTCAGGAGTGACGCTGCCGGCCCTTTGCCGTGCCTTGCCGCGCGGCTAGAGTACAACCTCCCTTGTCCGGGTGAGCTCCATGATTGTCCAGGTTTGCATCAACGGCGCGCGCCCGCGCGAATTCCATCCCCGGCTGCCGCTTGATGCCGAGGCAATGGCCGATGATGCGGCAGCCTGCGTTGCCGCCGGCGCCGCCGAACTGCACATCCATCCGCGCGGCGCCGACGGGCGCGAAAGCCTGGGCGCCGTCGACGCAACGGTGCTGGCGGTGCGGCAAGCCTGCCCCGGCACGCTCGTCGGCGTCTCGACAGGCGCCTGGATCGAGAACGATGCCGAGCGGACCCGGAAGGCGATTGCCGGCTGGCGGGAGCTGCCCGACTACGCCTCGGTCAATCTGTCGGAAGCCGACGCACCTGACGTGATGAACCTGCTGCGGCAGCGCGGCGTCGGCATCGAGGCCGGACTTGCCACAGTCGCCGATGCCGAGCGTTATGTCAGCCTCGCCGGGCACGAGAGCGTGCTGCGCATCCTGATCGAGATCGACATCCAGGACCTGTCCTTAGCGCTGGAGGAAGCGCATGGCATTGCCGCCGTGCTCGCGCGGGCCGGGCTGCGCCGGCCCATCCTCCTGCACGGCGTCGACGCAACCGTGTGGCCGTTCGTTGAGCTTGCGCATCAAAGGCGATGGTCGACGCGGGTAGGCCTGGAGGACGGCAAGACGCTTGCCGATGGGACGACGGCGAAGGACAACGCGGCGATCGTCGCTGCTGCCGTGGCTGTTTTTCGCGGCTGATCCGCGCTTTACCCCGCCAGAATGATCCGGATCGCCTGATCGACGACCGGATGCAGGCCGCTTGCCTGGAAGGACAGCCGGTTGCCGGAGCCGACATTGCTGGTCATGGCGATGGTCAGGCCCGAGAGCGGGTCGTGCAGCATGACCGCGACATAGCCGGGAATGCTGCCCTGATGGCCGTAGAAGGCGCGGTCGGCGTAGGCGCTCTGGAACATGCCCGCGCCCGTTTCGCGCATGCGGGTGCCGGGGAAGCTCGCCGGCACGCGGCCCTCGAACATCTCGGCGAAGAAGGGCGGCGACAGAAGCTTGCCGGAAAACAGCCCGCGCATGAACAGCACCATGTCGGACGGGGTCGACACCATGTCGCCGCAGCCATAGGCGCCACTGAACGGAAACGAGTCCGACGAATCCTGCAACTCGTTCGAATAGGGCAGCACGCCATCCATGCGCCACATCTCGCCGCCCGAAGCGATGTCGGCCGACGCGTTCGCCGGTGGCGGCGGCCGGTGGTAATAGCCACGCACCATGGATTTTTCCGGGAAGGCTTCGGTGGCCGGCGACCAGGTGTTCCTGAGGCCGAGCGGCTGGAGCACGGCGCTCCTGACATAGCCGCCCAGCGATTGGCCGGAGACGGCCTCGATCAGCATGCCGGCCAGCACGTAGCCGGTGTTGTTGTAGACGGCGGCACCGCCTGGCGCTTTCGGACTTTCGGCGGTGAAGGCCAGGTCGACCAGCTGCTGTGGCGTCCAGCGCCGGGTCGGGTCCATCGGGATTGAATATTCGAATTCCGGCAGGCCGCTGCGGTGGTTGACCAGCTGGCGCACCGAGATGCCGGCGGCGCCTGGCAGGTCGGGAAACCAGACGGCGATCGGCGCGCCGAGATCAACCTTGCCGCTCTCGGCGAGTTTAGCCAGAGCGGCGGCGACGAAGGTCTTGGTGCAACTGCCGATCTTGAACAGCCGGTCGGGCAGAACCGCGATGCCGTCCGTGCGGTCGGCCAGCCCGGCGGTGACCGCCATTGGCGCGGCGCCATTCAAGGCATAGGCCAGCGAAGCGCCCACCGCACCATCGGCGAGGTAGGTGTCGAGGAGGGCGGTTAATTCTTGACGCATTGTGGTCTGGCTTTCTTCCTTCTCCCCTTGTGGGAGAAGGTGGATCGGCGCGTAGCGCCGAGACGGTTGAGGGGTGCTGGACGGGGTGCCGATGGTGTCAAGCTGGAACACCCCTCATCCGACCTCGCTGCGCGAGGCCACCTTCTCCCACAGGGGGAGAAGGGGAGTTCTTCGCAATCCGGCTTCACAAGAAAGATGGCGCCGACTTCTACTCAGCGATATCGACGGCGGCGAAATTCTGCCGGCCGAACGGGTCGAGCACGTAGTTCAGCACGCTCTTGCGCATCGGGATCGCCACCATAGAATGGGCGATCGGCGCCACCGGCACCTCGACCTTCAGGATTTCCTGCGCCTTAGCGTAGATCGCGGCGCGCTCTTTGGGATCGGCTGCAACACGGCCGTCGCCGAGCAGCTTTTCGAAATCCTTGTCGCACCAGCGCGAGCGGTTGGAGCCGCCTTTCACGCCGTCACAGGAGAGCAGATAGCTCAGCATGTTGTCGGGATCGCCATTGTCGCTGCTGCCGCCAAGCAGGAAGGCATCCTGTTCGCCCGCTGCCGTGCGCTTGAGATATTCGCCCCATTCGAAGCTGACGATCTCGGCCTTGACGCCGACGGCGGCCCAGTCGGCCTGGATCATCTCGGCCATGCGCTTGGCATTGGGGTTGTAGGGGCGCGACACCGGCATTGCCCACAGGCTGATCGACAGGCCGCTTTCATGGCCTGCCTCCTTCAACAATTTCTTCGCGCCATCGGGATCATAGTCGATGCCGGCGTCTGTGACCGCGCCAAGCTGCGCCGGCGGCACCACGCTGCCGGCTACCGTGCCGGCGCCGGCATAGACCGCGTCGACGATCGCCTTGCGGTCGATGGCCTTGGCCAGCGCCATGCGCACGCGCACGTCCCCGAGCGGCTGGTGTTCGACATTGAAGCCGAGGATGCCGATGTTCTGGCCCTTGAGGTCCAGCACGGTGATATCAGGGTCGGCCTTCAAGTCGGCCACGGCACTTGGCGGCGGCGGCGCGGCGACCTGGCATTCATTGGCCTTGAGGCGCTCGACGCGGGTGGTCGGCTCGGGGGTGACGGCAAACACCAGCGTGTCGATCTTCGGCGCGCCGCGCCAGTAATCCTTGTTGGCGGCGTAGCGGACCTGGCTGTCGGGCACATAGGCCTCGAGCACGAACGGGCCGGTGCCGACCGGCTGGCTGTCGATCAGCTCCGGCGTGCCGGCGGCGACCATCTTCTCGGTCTGCTCCAGGGACAGGATGGAGAGATAGTCGAGCGCGATGCCCGGCAGGAAGGTGACATTGGGCGCCGTCAGCGTGAAGCGCACGGTGTAGTCATCGACCTTGTCTATCTTGTCGATGAGCGTGCCCATGCCCAGTGCGTTGAAGTACTCGTAAGAGCCGCCGCCGAGCTTGTGGTAGGGATTGTTGGCGTCGCGCTGGCGGTTGAATGTGTAGAGCACGTCATCGGCATTGAAATCGCGCGATGGCGTGAAATGCTCGTTCGACTGGAATTTCACGCCATGGCGCAGGTGGAATGTGTAGGTCTTGCCGTCGGGCGAGACATCCCAGCTTTCGGCCAGCGCCGGGCCGACCTCGGTCGTTCCCGGCTTGAACTCGACCAGCCGGTTGAAGATCGTCTTGGCGGCGGCGTCCATGGTGGAGTCGGCAATGCCGATCGCAGGGTTGAAGGTCTCGGGATTGGCTTCCGAGCAGTAGACCAGGGTTTTCGCCCAGGCTTGTCCACTGACAAGGATCGAGGACGCCAGAAGGGACGAGGCAAGCACTGCGCGCAGAACGGTGGGTTTCATCGCAAACGCTCCTGTTGACACGTGACGGGTTGAGGAGAAGGGCAGGCTGAATTCATGACGCTGCCTCGGTGAGGAAGCGGTCGGGAGCGAGTGCCGCCGTGGTGACGCCGAGAGCCGCGAGATCGTGCGGCAGCGTCTCGCCGCGCATCAGCGCCGAACCCAGCCGCGCCAGCGTCAGCGACACCTGGAAACCATAGCCGCCCTGGCCGCCGAGCCAGAAAAAGCCGGGCAGGCGGGGGTCGAAACCAACGACCGGGGTGCGGTCGGGCGAGAAGGTGCGCAGGCCGGCCCAGGGTGTCGACGGGCGGCCGATGCGCATCGACGTCGCCCGCTCGATGCGGTCGACGCCGATGGCGACGTCGATATCCTCGGGATAGGCGTCGCAAGGTTCGGAATCGGCCTCGTCGGCCAGCGAGCCGATCAGCCGGCCGGCATCCGGCTTGAAGTAGAATTGCTCGTGCAGGTCGACCACCAGCGGCCACGTGCCGATGTCGGCGCCGGCGGGCGGATCGAACAGGAAGGCGGTGCGCCGCTTGGGCCTGAAGCCGAGGCCGGAGAGACCCGCGAGCCCCGCTATGACATCAACCCAGGCGCCGGCCGCGTTGACGACGATGTCGGCATGATGCACGCCGGCACTGGTGGTGACGCGAAAGCCGTTTTCCGTTCGGAAAATCTCACGCACTTCTTCGCTGGTGCGGACGGTGCCGCCGCCGGCCTTCAGAGCGGAGGCCGAAGCCTCCAGCATCTTGGCCGCGTCGACATCGAGAGCGCCGGGCTCATGGACGGCGCCGCAAGTGCCTTCGGCAGGAATGACCGGCACCAGCGCGATGACTTCCGCCGCCGACAGCCGGCGCACGCTCGGCACCAATGCCTGCAGTTCTGAGGCCATGCGGTCTATGGCGGCATCGTCATCGGCGCCGCCGAGATGCAGGGCGCCGCGCCGGTGCGCAACGAAGCCGCCGTCGACGATCGCCTGCCGGCTTGCCTGCGACAGCGCCCGGACCAGCGCATTGCCATAGGTCTCGGAAAACAGCGCCGCCGAGCGGCCGCTGGCGTGATAGCCAAGATGCGGCTCGCGCTCAAGCACGGTGACCGAAGCCCAGGATTGAACAGCGGCAGCCAGCGAGAGGCCGGCAATGCCACCGCCGATGACGACGATCTTGGTGGGAGAATTCGACTGCATCGGCCAGTCGTAAAAATGTTTTCGTATACAGTCAATATTTAGCGGATAAGAAAATTGTTAGCATTGCCGCGATCTAGCAATTGCTGGCGGGCGCTACGCCATCGCTCCCGCATCCAGCAGCCATTGCCGCACGGCCTGTGTCGGCTCGGGGTGCCGCTGCTTGCGGGGCACCACGACGTAAAAGTCCTGGGTGCCGCGCATTTCGGCGCGGACTGGCTGGACCAGCCGGCCGGCGGCGAGATCGGCGGCGACGAGAAAGCGGCTGGCCAGCGCTATGCCCTGGCCGGCGAGTGCCGCGTCGATGGCCAGGCTGGTCTGATTGAAGCGCATGCGCTTCAGCTCGGCCGTCATCCTCAGGCCGACCGCCTTCTCCATGAATTCCGGCCACAGATTGTGCGCGTCGTGCAGGAGGACGTGATGCTGGATTTCGCTTGCCGGGATTTCGTTGACGCCCGGAGGCAGCAGGGCCGGGCCGCAGACGGCGATGATCTGCTGCGGAAACAGCAGGTCGACGATCAGGCCGGCGCCGAAGGGCGGGCGGCCTTGCCGCACGGCGATATCGACGCCGTCGGCCTGAAAGCTCGACAGGCTTTCGCTGGCCAGCACCCTGAGGTCGACCAGCGGGTTGTGCGCCATGAAATCCTGCAGCCGCGGGATCAGCCATTTGGTGGCGAAGCTTGGGGTGACGCTGATCGTCAGCCGCGCTGGCTCCGGGCGCAGCAGCAAGGTCGCCTCGGAGATCAGGTCGAAGGCGCGGCGGATGTTGGGCATATAGGCGCGGCCCTGATCGGTCAGCGCCAGGCCGCGCGGCAGCCGCTCGAACAGCTTGGTGCCGAGATCGGCCTCCAGTCCACGGATATGCTGGGCCACCGCGCCCTGGGTGACGTTCAGTTCCTCGGCGGCGACGCGGAAGTTGAGATGGCGCGCGGCGGCTTCGAAGGCGCGCAAGGCGTTCAACGGCGGCAGGCTGAGGAAGGCTTCGGGCATGCAGTAGTTTTTCTACAGGTTGATTTCAGGCTTTCTGGTTCGAACCGCCCGAGAAAACCAGCTATATCATTGCCCGAAGCTTGAAGACACTGCTTGCGCGGTTGCGCCAACCCAAGAAGGAAAACCAGATGAGTGTAGAAAAAGTGGCTGTTGTCACCGCCGGCGGCAGCGGCATGGGTGCGGCCGCGGCCAAGCGTCTGGCCAGCGACGGCTTCAAGGTCGCCATCCTGTCTTCTTCGGGCAAGGGCGAGGCGCTGGCCAAGGAGCTTGGCGGCATTGGCGTCACCGGCTCCAACCAGTCGAATGAGGATCTGCAGCGGCTGGCCGACCTGACGCTCAAGCAGTGGGGCCGCATCGACGTGCTGGTCAACAGCGCCGGTCACGGGCCGCGCGCGCCGATCCTGGAGATCACCGACGAGCAGTGGCACACCGGCATCGACGTCTATCTGATGAACGTCATCCGCCCGACCCGCATCATCGCGCCGCAGATGATCAAGCAGAAGGCCGGCGCCATCATCAACATCTCGACCGCATGGGCCCTCCATCCCACCCCGATGTTCCCGACCTCGGCGGTGGCGCGGGCAGGGCTTGCCGCCTACACCAAGATTTTCTCCGACACCTATGCCGCCGACAATGTTC
The DNA here is from genome assembly GCF_015500075.1 of Mesorhizobium sp. INR15. Classification (NCBI taxonomy): domain Bacteria; kingdom Pseudomonadati; phylum Pseudomonadota; class Alphaproteobacteria; order Hyphomicrobiales; family Phyllobacteriaceae; genus Mesorhizobium; species Mesorhizobium sp. INR15. The sequence goes on from NZ_CP045496.1 coordinate 3,334,292, forward strand.
GCATGAACAATGTCCTGCCCGGCTGGATCGACAGCCTGCCCGCCACCGAGGAGCGCCGCGACAGCGTGCCGATGCAGCGCTACGGCACCTCGGAGGAAGTCGCCGCCACCATCGCCTTCCTCGCTTCGGAAGGCGCCGGCTATATCACCGGCCAGAACATCCGTGTTGACGGCGGTTTGATCCGTTCGGCGATGTGAGGGATCGGTTCCTGCCTTCTCCCACACGGGGAGAAGGCTAGGGCTGGGCCTCAGCGCGCCGGCTTCGCGGCCAATTGATCGGCATCTGTGAGGGTCTGGAGAAAGGCCACGATGTCGTCGATCTCGGGGTCGGTCAGCGCCGGCTTGCCGCCGGGTTTCTTGCCGAACGGCGGGTTCTGGTTAATGTTGGCCCAATAAGCCATTGGCAGGTCATCATTTTGCCGGATCGCGCCGTTGGCGCCCCTGGAGTACCAACGGCCGGGATCGGTGTCGCGCGTCGCGTAGAAGGCGACCGCGTCGCGCAAGGTATGAAAATAGCCGTTGTGGAAGAAGGTCTTCCTGAGCGCGACATTGCGCAGCGTCGGGGTGCGGAACAGGCCGCAATATTCGGCCCGGCGCTTGAGGTCGGTGCGCAGCGGGCCGCATAGGCCGAGATCGAAATAGGCGGGATCGGCATTGGCGGGGACAGCCGGGTTGCGCGGCACGCTGACGCCGAGAAAGCCGAAATCGGTGAATTGCGGCGGCTCGCCGTCATTGGCCGGCTCGCTCAGATGGCAGCTGGCGCAATTGCCCTTGTTTTCATCCTCGAACAGCGCGCGGCCATGCAATTCCTGGGCGGAGAGCGTCGCCTTGCCGGCGAGGAAAGCGTCATAGCGGCTGGAGTAGGGGTAGAAGTCGGCGGCGCTCTGCTCGAACGTGCCGAGCGCCTCCACGGCGGCGGCGAAGGCGTCGTCCGGCCGGTCGAACACGGCGTAGCCGAACACCGCCCTGAAATCGCCGGAGTAGGGCGCCTTGCGCAAGGCGGCAGCAACCTCGCCAGCATCCTTGTTGGCCATTTCGAACGGCGACAGCAGCGGAATCCTCGCCTGATCCTGCCCACGGTCGGCGCGCCCGTCCCAGGTCAGGCCGCCGGTCGGCCCGTTGTCGACGCTTTCGTCGCCCTCATCATCGGAATCGTGGAAATGCTCGGTGAAGGCCGGCACCGCCTGGAGGTAGCGAAGCGAAGGCACTGCGCGCAGGCCGGGCTGGTCGCCATGCGGTCCGCCAAGCTCGACGGGTGCCGCCGATGCCGGACCAAAGGCGTGACGCGGATCATGGCACGATGAGCAGGATTGCTGGCCGGAGGCCGACAGCGACGGGTCGAAGAACAGCTCGCGGCCGAGCGCGGTGAGAGCGGCGGCCCTGGTGTAAGCGTCGGCACGCGACATCGGGCCAGGATGGACGCTGTCCAAGCCCGCCGTTTTCGCGGGCACGGCCGCCGCGAGGCCAGATGCCGATGCCACGGCGATCGCGATCGCCCGGCTTTTCCATCGTCTCGCTGTCATGCGGTTCGCCCGGTTTTCGCTTCGGCAGTAAGAACGCACTGCAACGGATTGATGACCGGCCCGCCCGCTCACGCAACCGTGTTCGCCTGCAAGGCAATTGTCACAAAGGTGACAAGGCATGGACGTTAGCTGCATTGATGGCTCGTCGCCCCCGCGCCATCATCGCCCTCCAGCCACAGTCAAGCCACGAGGTCTTCCCATGACGAGGCTCAAGCTCCTCACATCCTTCTGCCTGGCCGGTTCGGCCCTGGCCCCTTTCTCCACGGCGGTCGCGGCACCCCCCGGCTATGACAAGATCGAGACGGTCGTCGTCATCTACGCCGAGAACCGCAGCTTCGATAATCTCTATGGCGGCTTCCCCGGCGCCAACGGCGTGTCGAACCTGACGGCAGACCAGACGCGCCAGCTGGACCGCGACGGCCAGCCGCTTGCCGAATTGCCGCCCGCCTGGGGCGGCCTGACCGCCAAGGGCGTGACGCCGCCGGTGACCGAGGCGCAGTCGGCGCATCTCGCCAATGCGAGCTTTGCCATCGACGATCCCAAAGGTTTCAACGAGAAGACCAACGTCATCACGCGCGATCTCTGGCATCGCTTTTACCAGGAGCAGATGCAGATCGACGGCGGCAAGAACGACAAGTTCGTCGCCTGGGCCGATTCCGGCGGCCTTGTCATGGGCCACTATGATGGTTCCGGCCTGCCGATGTGGGCGGTGGCGCAAAAATATGTGCTGGCCGACAATTTCTTCCAGGGTGCCTTCGGCGGCTCCTTCCTCAACCATTTCCAGCTCGCCTGCGCCTGCGTGCCAGTCTATCCAAACGCCGACAACAGCCCGGTAAAGGGCCAGATCGCTGTCGTGGAAGCCGATGGCACGACGCTGAAAGTGGCCGACACCTCACCGGCTTCCGCGCTTGTCGGGGCGCCGAAATTCGTCAATGACGGCGCCATCACCCCCGACTTCCACGCCGTGAACACCATGCAACCGCCCTATCAGCCGAGCAACAACAAGCCGGCCGAAGGTGGCGACAAGGCGTTTGCCGATCCGTCGGTGGCGAGCACGCTGCCACCGCAGCATGACGTGACCATCGGCGACCTGTTGTCGTTGAAGAGCATCGGCTGGGCCTGGTACGCAGGCGCCTGGCAGGCGGCACTCGACGGCAAGAACGCGACACCGGTGCCGAACTTCCAGTTCCACCACCAGCCCTACAATTACTTCGCCGCCTATGCGCCGGGCACGGCTGCCCGCGCCGAGCACCTGCGGGACGGCGGCCTCGACGGCGCTGCCTTCATCGGCGATATCGACAGCGGCAAGCTGCCGGCGGTGAGCTTCTACAAGCCGCAAGGCAATCTCAACGAACATGGCGGCTATGCCGATGTCGCGAGCGGCGACCAGCACCTCGCCGACATCGTTTCGCATCTGGAGAAAAGCCCGCAATGGGGCCACATGCTGGTCGTCGTCACCTATGACGAAAACGGCGGCTTCTGGGATCATGCCGCGCCGCCCAAGGCGGATCGCTGGGGCCCGGGCAACCGCATCCCGGCCTTCATCATCTCGCCTTATGCGAAGATGGGGACAGTCGATCACACGCAATATGACACGGCGTCGATCCTGCGCTTCATCACGGCGCGCTACGACCTGCCGGTTCTCTCCGGCATCGTCGCCCGCGACAAGGCCCTGCGCGACAACAGCCAGCCGCCGATGGGCGATCTCTCAGCCGCGCTCGATCTCGGCCGGTAGGGGATAGATTATTTTGCCGCCGTGTCGCCATGGCGCGGCGGCAATCGTCCTGTATGTCCCAGAAGCCGTTGCGCACCTTCGGTCGGAACGCTGATGGCCTGCTTCCCGGCGGCAGGGATCAGGGGCCGGTCGCTAGCGCGAAAACCAATTTCTGCAGATTGCCGCCCGGGCCGAATTCGACGCGATCGAAATCGCGGCTCGCCTGCACGCGTGCCTTGGAAATAGCGTCCAGGCGCTTGACCACCTCGTCCCTTATCTTGCTGCATTTGGGATCGTCGGGGACGGTCAGGCCGATCGTCGCCACCTCGATGTCATGGGCCATCTGGATCATGCTGGCGCCATGCACCTTCTCGTGGGCGCTGACGCCGGCGATGAAAATCTCCCAGTTCTTCTGAACCGCCGGCGGCAGCGGCGTGGAAGGACTGGGCAAGGTGTAGGTGATGGTGAGCTTCGGCCGCGCCGATGCGAGCACGCAGTCCTTGCCCTTGGGCTTGTAATCCCTGACCCAGGTCAGTTTGAAATTGGTATATGCGATGGTGCGCGTTTTGGCGCCGCGGATCAGCGGCCCATTCTCGCCAATCGATTGGTAGAGCTGCGGCCCGGACTGGCCTGAAATCGCATAGGTTTCGACCTTCTCGACCGGCTTCCACGCGGCGTGGGCAACGACCGGCGCGGCCACGAGGGCGGCCATCAGCGAAAACAATCGGACATATGCACGCAACGCTACTCTCCGCGACCGGCCATCAAAGCCCAAACACCACTGCCGCGACAGGTAATGCCACCAGGCTGTTTGTTCTATATGCTCCAGACAGATACGACCGCAAATATCTCGATGTCCTAGGGGGGAAGTCATGGGAATCAACTGGGTTAAGTCAGGCGTTGCCGGTGCCGTCCTGGCACTGCAGGCGGTGCAACCGGTGTTGGCGGCGCCCTGCGGCGGCTGGAGCGCGAAGATGGAGGAAGACGAGGGCGGCAGCGTGCTGACGGCCTCGGTCTGCGGCGGGCCGAAAGCCGATGCGCACCTGATGCTGGTCTGTTTCGACACGCCGGTGCTGAGCTACGACCTCGGCGCCAACGGCCAGGAGCCGGAACCCGGCATCAGCGCGTCGTTTGAATTCAAGGCCGGCGGCAAAAGCGTGAAGAAGACGCTCCAGCTCGAAGCCATGTACAATTATTTCACGCTGACGCTGACCCGCGCCGATCCGCTGCTCGACCTGTTCCGGTCGAAGGGCGAGGTGACCGTCAGCGCGGACAAATATGGTGCGAACAGCTTTGCGCTGACCGGCTCGAGCGCGGCAATAGGCAAGGTGCTGGCGCAGTGCGGCAACGCGAAGGCCGGCGACGACGGCGATTGAGGTGCTGCGCCACGCGGATATCCACGCTGGCGCCGCCCCTCATTGCCCTGCCGGGCATTTCTCCCCGTATAGGGACGGGGAGAAAGGTCGCCATCATCAGCGGTTTCGCCAATCATCAATGTTTGGGAGAAGAGGGCCAAGGCCTGTGGCAAGTCTCTTCTCCCCGTCACTATACGGGGAGAAGGTGGCGGCAGCCGGATGAGGGGCAGCGCGAAAGATGTCCTCGACCAGCGGCACAGAGCCGGCCCGCTACCGCATCACCCCACCCAGCCTTACGGTCGCCGCCAGCAGTTCCTCGTCCGAAAAACCCGAGAAACCCAGCACTAGGCCTTGGCGCGGCGAGCCGCTGATGAACATGGCGGACAAAGCGCGGGCGCCGACGCCGGCGGCCTTGGCTGCCTCGACGATCTCCGTGTCCGGTCCAGCACCTTTCAGCGCCGCCACCAGGTGCAGGCCCTGTTCTGGCACCGTCACGTCAAGGCTCTCGCAATGCGCCTTCAGGCCGGCGACGAGCACGTCGCGCGAGGCCTGCACGCGGCGGCGCACGCGCCGCAGATGCGCGGCGAAATGCCCTTCGTTCAAGAGATCGGTCAATGCGCCCTCGGCCAATGTCGAGGGATAGCGATCGGAGCGCATCCTGACCGCTAGGACGGCATCGAGCAAGGCTTCCGGTACCACGGCGTAGCCGATACGCAAGCCGGGGAACAGCACTTTGGAAAACGTGCCGAGATAGGCGACGCGGCCTGAACCATCCATGCCTTGCAGCGAGGTCAGCGGCGGCCCGGCATAGCGGAACTCGCTGTCGTAATCGTCCTCGATGATCCAGGCATTGTTGCGCCGGGCCCAGTCGAGCAGCGCGAGGCGGCGGCGCATCGTCATCGTCACGCCAAGCGGATATTGATGCGAGGGCGTGACATAGGCCGCGCGGGCTCCCGGGCATAGAGCTTCGCCGATTTCGGGATCGAGCCCTTCGCCGTCGACGGGCACGCCGAAAACCCTGGCGCCACTGCCGGCGAGCGCGGCATGCGCCATGGGATAGCAGGGATTTTCGAGCCAAACGGCGTCGCCAGGGCGAATGGCGGCACGCATCAGAACGTCCAGCCCTTGCTGCGTGCCGGAGGTCAGCACGATCTGGCCGGCATCGCAGCGCACGCCGCGCGCGGTCCTGAGATAGGTGGCGATCGCCGTGCGCAAAGCGATGCCCCCACGCGGATCGCCGTAGCGGAAATGCTCCGGCCCGGGGCGGGCGAGATGGCGCGACAACAGGATGCGGAAGATGTTCAGCGTGCGCGGATCGGACACCGCGACGCCAATGCCGCAAGGCAGCGACGGAACGACACCGATTTCCGGCGGATGTTCGCTCAGCCGCGCCGCGGGCAGACGCGGCACGTCAGCCGCGACGAAGGTTCCGGCGCCGACTTTCGCAGTGGCAAACCCTTCCGAGATCAGCATTTCGAAACAGGCGACCGCCGCCGAGCGTGACAGGCCAAAACGCCGGGCGAGATCGCGCGTGGTTGGCAATTTGGCGCCGGCAGCCAGCGCGCCGGTCTCGATCAGCCGCCGCAGGGCCGCGTAGAGCTCGCGGCTGCGCGGGCCTTCGCCCGGCAGCACCGGGATCAGCGCCGACCAATCCGGCTGATTGGTCTGAATTTTCTTAATTGGATTGGTTCTTTTGTCGACCAATGTCATGGCGCATGGTTGGCAGACACGAGACAAGGATGCAAGCCGTGAACGACACCACCGCCAGCTTTCCAACCAGCAAGCGCAACCGGCTGAAGCGCCGTCACGACCGTGGCAGCTATGACCATGAGGCGGTGTTCGCGGTGCTCGATGCCGGGTTGTTGTGCCACGTCGCCTACACTTTCGACGGTCAGCCCTATTGCACGCCGACCATCCATTGGCGCGAGGACGGGATGCTGTACTGGCACGGCTCGTCGGCCAGCCGCATGCTGCGCCAACTGCGTGGCGGCACGCCGGCCTGCCTGACGGTGTCGCATCTCGACGGGCTGGTGCTGGCGCGCTCGGGCTTCAACCATTCCGCCAATTACCGCTCGGCCATGTGTTTCGGCATGGCGCGGATCATCGACGAACCGGAAGAGAAGCTGAAGGCGCTGGCCGGCGTCGTCGACCGCTTCTATCCCGGCCGCACCCAGACGTTGCGGGCGATCTCGGCACAGGAAGCCAAGGCGACGACGGTGATCGGCATGCGGATCGAAGAGGCGTCGGCGAAAGTGCGCGCGAAGGGCGTCGCCGACGACGAGGAAGACTATGGGCATCCAGTATGGGCCGGTGTCATCCCGGTGCGCATGGTGGTCGGCGCGGCCGAACCATGTCCGAGGCTTTTGCCTGGTATTGTCCAGCCGGAGAATCTGGCTGGTTATGCCGAGGGAGCAAGGCTCGATCAGGCGCTGACGCAGGCGCAACTGGCGTATGAGGGCGGGCAGTAGCCGTCGCCACAGGTGAAGGCGCGAGCCAAGGGCGTCATCGCGTTGAGGCTGCAAGTGGTTTCAAGCGCCTCACCGTCGCCGGGCATTGGTCAACCCGGCAGGCCGTTCAGGCCATGCCCGGCGCGCGCCGCTGTCCCAAATGCCGCATCTTGCGGCCGATGATCATCAGCTGGCGCGCGGAATTGTTGCGCAGGCGGCGTATGCGCCATTCCAGCCCGGTCCCGGTCGCGATCGATTTGGCGTAGATGCTGAAGTGCATGGCGCTGGCGTCGGCGGCCACCTTGACCGGGTCATCGTAGAAGGTGCCGATCTTGTCGGCGCCCATGCCGGGCGTGGCCAGCCAGGCGGGGATGTAGGTCGAGCACAGGCGGTCAACATCCGTAGCCGCCCGGAGGATCCCGTCACCTTGCGCCGGGCATGTCGTGGAGAAAGCGTCGCCGATGAAGACCACGCCGTCACGGCGGTGACCGGTGGTGGTCGTCAGGCTGACTTGCCTGACCTCGACCGGGCTAGCCACGGCGAAGTTGCCGCATTGCGGGGCGATCTCGGGCATCAATTGCAGCAGCATTCGTTGCGGATCAGCGCGGAACGCCTGCGCCCAGGGATCGGCAACGGTCCGGTAGACAAACATGTTTGCCCGCATGCGATTGCCGATCCGGAAAACACTAAGGTAGGCAATGCGCTGCCCGAAGCGCCCGGGATAGAAGGTGAGCGACCGAGAGCCGAATTCCTGTGGCGAGATCCCAAGGTCGAATCCGATCGCAAGCGAATGCGCCTTCGAATGCTCGACGCGCTCCACGCCGATAGCGCGCCGCACTGCCTCGCTGTAGCCCGTGGCCACCACCAGCAAGCGGGCATCGATGACGGTGCCATTGTTGAGCACAAGTCGCTGCCGGTCCGGCCCGGTCGAGACTTCCGAGACCTTACCCACCGTCAGTGGCACTTCCGGCGGCAGGGCCTCGCGCAGGCCGTTTATCAGCGGGCCGTAGGAGAATGAGAATTCAGAGACCTGCTTGCGCTGGAAGAACTGCCCGAGGCGGAATATCTGGATCTCGGTCGTCGACGTTACAAGGGACTTGATGACGGGACCGAGGCCCATCTTCTCGAACAGTTGCATCGACTCCAGGCGGGTTTTCTCGGCCCGGAACTCGTCGTGATGGACGCGGTGCGGATCGATAAGGGCGACCTTGTGCCCCGCCTTGCCCAGCACGGTTGCCATGATGGTGCCGGCCAGTCCCGCACCGACAATCGCCACGTCAACTTCGGCTTGGCCAGCCTCAGCGATGGTCATTCCGCTACCCTTTCCGCTGGTTAACTTGTCACCGCTATCCATGGTAGAGATATCATCCAGAGCTAATTCAACCTCAAGCAACCAAGGCGCGCAACCGGTAGTAACCGATGTTTAGGTTAATGCCCGGCCTCGTTGTTTCCAGCGCGGCGAGATTGCCGAACCGTCAATGAACTCAAGCCCGCCCGCCTCGTTGAGCGTGTGCAGCTTGCGCCCATTCCATAGCGCACCTGGGGTTAAAATCGTCTCGACGACTTGCTCCATGCCGTTCAAATCAAGGTGAGTGACACGTGCGATGCCAAGGGCCGCGCCATAGCTCTTGCGGCAGTCCTGCACCGGACGCAGCAATTGGCCGCCGCGCTCGACCATGCGGCCCGCGGGCCGGGCGGAGGCGATGTCGACCAGCACGGGATTGTTTGGAAGCGGTGTCCAGGGTCCGCGGAAGTCCGGCGCCGACCAGATGTGAAGCGCATCGGAGAACGCGCCGCCGCCATCGCGGACGGTCGCGAATATCCACCAGCGTCCGCCGTGCTCGACAAGGGTGGCATCGCTGGCGATGACACCGGACAGAAGCGTGGCTTCCTTGACCCACCCGCCGGGAAAGGCGGTGGCCCGGTAGAGATCGACCGTGCCGTTGGCGCAGCTTTCCGGAACCATCCAGACCTCGCCGTCGCGCTCGAAAACGAAAGGATAGGAAAGGTGGTAGGGCAGGTCGAGCACCGGCACCGGCTGCCCGAGCGGCCCGGAAGGGCCGAAGGGGACGGCGGAGATGATGGCCTTGCCGAGCCGGTGAATATAGTCCTCGACGAAGAGGGTTACTTGCCCCTTGTAAAGGATCGGAAACGGATCGGCGTAAAAGCGGCTGCCGTCGTCCGGCAGCACCTGCCATCCCGAGGCCGGATGGGCGCGCAGGTCGAAAAGGTCACGTCCCCCGGTTTCGCGCCAGCCGACCTTCCAGTGCGGAGCATTGTAGCAGAGGTGATAGATCTTCTGGACGATCCGCCGCGCCAGAGCCTTGGCACCCCTGACGCCAAGTTTTGCCGCCGATGGCATCGCAGGGAGGGCGTTGCCTTGCAACGGCTCGGGCAGTACCGGCAGGGCGGAACCCTTGGCGGCGCCTGTCATCGCCGCGACGATCAGGGTCGCGGTGCGCGCCAGCATGTCCTGGAAGGACGCCAGGGCAATGCCGCCATATTCCGTTCCCAGCCGCCCGGCGGCAATCGCGATGTCGCCTTCTTCGATACGGGCAACCGGTGTCTGGCCATCGAGGATCAGGGCCAGCAAGGCCGCTTCGCCGCTGGCGCCGCCATAAGTGACGCGCCAGACGCGGGTTCCTTCAAGCGCGACGTCGCCGCAGAGATCGAGGACAAGGTCGGCTGGAGCCGGCGGCGTTGTCTTGTAGGCAGCGAGCGCTGAAAGCGGCATGCGCTTCGCCAGCCCGGTCCGGGACAGGCCATGTATGGCCGTCTCAAGCTGAAACAGCGCCTCGGCGTTGCCTGGAATACCGCCGTCGGCCGGCTTGGCGTCGACGGAGACCGTTACGTTATCGAGTGCGGTCAGCCGTTGCAGCAGCATCAGGTGGAAGGCACGGACGCATGCGCTGTCCAGGCGCAGGCTTACGCGCATGTCGAACCCCTGACGTCGCGAAACGCAGCACCGCGGCGTCCAGGATCTGGACCGCGGATGTGGCTGACGGAGTCAGCGCGATCGCCGTGTTGCCCCATTTTTGTCCGTCTCCTGCTCAACTGTGTCGCGCGGCGATCCTGTATCCCTAACTAAGCAAACTTCGTGCCAAAAATCAGATGAGTTGTTAACATAATTAACAATGTTTTAACAGTTGGAGGAATAGCTAGGTTAGCGCCGCAATTTGATCTTGCCGGCATATGGAGTATTGTCGGAGGCAGCTATGCTATCATCTCTGCCCATGGTTCCTCAGCAATACTCTCCGGAAACGGGATCGGCGGGATCATATGCACCTTCGACTGTCGAATTGGGCGACCTGAAACGCATCCTGGTGCGCCGCCGCCTGTGGATCATCGGCACGGCGGTGCTGTTCATGATGGGGGCCTTGCTCTACGGCCTTCTCACGCCCCCGCTGTACAGCTCGGTGGCGGAAATCATCATCGATCCGCAAGACCTGCAGGTGGTCTCCAACGACGTCAATCCGAGCCGGATTTCGCCCGATGGCGGGATCACGCAGGTGGAAAGCCAGGTCAGTGTCATCCAGTCGTCCGGCGTGCTGCTGCGCGCAATGGCGGCGACCAAGCTGACCGAGGATCCGGAATTCAACGGGCAGGGCCTGCTGTCACGTTTGTTCGGCTCGGGTTCGGCCGAAAGCGACAACACCGTGAAAACGCTCGACGCGCTGCGCAGCCGTCTGGCGGTGAAGCGAGCCGACAAGGTTCTGGTCATCGATGTGATCATCACGGCCAAGAACGCCGACAAGGCCGCGAAGATCGCCAACGCGATCGCGCAAGCCTATCTGGTCGATCAGGCGAGCGCGCGCGCGCAAAGCGCGACGGATGCCTCGAAGTCGATCACCGCCCGTCTCGAGGAACAGCGAAAGCGCGTTCAGCAGGCGGAGAACGCCGTCGAGGCCTATAAGTCAGCCAACAAGATGGTGATGGCGGCCGGCAATCTGGTCAGCGACCAGGAACTGACCCAACTCAATACCGAGCTTTCGGCGGCGCAGAGCCGCACCGCGACGCTGAAAGCACAGGTCGACCAGTTGCGCAGGCAAGGCGGCGCGCCGGATGCGACCTCGGAAGCAATGCGCTCGTCGGTGATTTCAAACTTGCGGACGCAGGAAGCAACGCTGGTCGACCAGGTCTCGCAGCTCGGCACCGAACTCGGACCGCGCCATCCCTCGATGATCGCTGCCCAGCAGCAGCTGCGCGACACACGCCAGCTCATCGCGCGTGAACTCGGCCGCATCGTGACCGCCGCCGAGACCGACTATGAGCGGGCGCTGGCCAACGAGCAGGCGGTGGCCGCGAAAGTCGCCGGCCTCAAGAGCAAATCGCTCGACACCGACCAGGCTTCCGTGCGGCTGCGCGAATTGCAGCGCGATCTCGAAGCGATCCGTTCCGTCTATGCGAATTATCTGCAGCGCGCCCAGGAAACGCGCGAACAGATCACGGTCGACAGCACCAACGCGCGGATCATCTCGGAGGCGATGCCGGCCCTGAAGAAGAGCTGGCCGCCGCTTGGGCTGCTGTTGTTCGGCGCCATGTTCGGCGGATTGGGACTGGGCACGGGCCTGGCGCTGATCGCAGAATATCTGTCACCGACGGTCCTCTCGGGCGGCCAGATGCAGGCCGCGATCGAGGCGCCGGTGCTCGGCATCCTGCCGGCAGGGGCGAAAGCAAGGCGGGGCTGGTGGCCTTTTTCCAGGAAGTCGGCCCCGATCAATCAGAAAACCGACGCTGTCATAGGGCTGGCGCTGCGGCGCATGTTCAGTTCCGGCAGGCGCCCGGCGGATTGGCCGCTGGTGCCGAGCATCCTGGTGACATCAGCGCCGGAAGACGGCGCGCAGCGCAACCGGATCGCGCGTCTGTTCGCCAACGCCGCCGCCGCCCGAGGCAGCCGTGTCCTGTTTATCGATACAAATGCCGGCAATGGCCAGAAGGAACCGCGGCCGGGGATACTCGACGTGCTGCGCGGCGAGTACGCATTCGAAGCCGTCAGCCACTATACGGCAGGCAGCAATGTCGCGGTGCTGGGCAGCGGGCGGCCAAAGGCGGTTTTCCAGGAGGCGCATGGCGTGCATTTCGCGCAGCATATGCTGGCGCAAGCGGCAAGGAGCTTTGAGCTCGTCGTCGTCGATGGCGGTGCGCTGGTCGAAAACCTGAATGCCTCGCCGCTTGTCGCAGTGGTGGACGAGATCGTGCTCGTTGCCAGGCTGAACGCAACCCAGATGGGTGACGTCGTGGCGGCATCGCAAGCCATTTCCGTCATGGGGCGGGTGCCGACAGGCGCCTTGCTGGTCGACGAGACGATGTGATGTCGAGCTGGAGCGGAGCTGCTTCGGGTTACGGTGCCGCCGCGCCGCGTTCGCGCAATTCCATTGATCTGGTGACGCGGCTGGGGCTGGTCGTCACGGTGGTGGTGTTGTTCAGCATATCGGGCGGCATGCTCTGGCTCGTCGGCTACAATTACGACGGCCTGTTCGGCAGTCCGGCGACAAAGATACACCCCTCCACCTATCTCATCGTTCTGCTTTTTGCGTGGCGCTCCTGCACCTTCGGCAATCCGGTCGGCTATTGCGTCAGCGTCGCCGACAAACGGCCGGCAACGGCGCTGATGGCGGTCATTTCCATCGTGCTGTTGTTTGTCGTTATCCTCAGGCAGCGCCCCGGCATGGCCGGCATGATCGATACGTTCGTGGCGGCGGCGCTGTTCGTGCTGATGCTCAGCGAAGGAGACGAAAAGACTTTTACGCGGCTGCAGACCGCGATCCACGCGGTCATGACGGCGAATGCGCTGCTTGGCCTTTTCGAGTTCGCCACCAAGACGCTGCTTTTCCCCTATCGTCTCGACGGTGTGGCGTTTGTCACGGATCTGCGCTCCAGCGCGCTGCAGGGGCATCCGCTTTCCAATGCCACTTTGACGTCGGTCTACGTCCTTGCCCTGCTGAGCGGCTCAAGGTCGCTTTCGGCGCCCATGCGTCTTGGATTGATCGGCTTGCAATGCGCGGCTCTTGTCGCCTTTGGTGGCCGCTCCGCCATGGTGGTGACGATCGTGCTGGGCGGCTGCTATCTGCTTTTTCATGGCTTGCGCACCTTGCGCAAGGGACGCATCAGCCTGCTTGGCGCGGCGCTGGCATTCATGCTTGCCGCGCTGCTGCCTGTCGCCCTTGTGGTTGCGGCGTCGCTGGGCTTCTTCGACGCGCTTGCCGAGCGCTTTGTTTCGGATGGCGGCAGCGCCAATGCTCGCGTCGAGATGTTCGAGATCTTCAAGTATCTGGAACTGCGCGACGTGATTGTCGGCCCAAGCGTCGATTTCGTCAGCAGCTTGCGGCGGATCAACGGTCTTGAACAAGGTATCGAGAACCCGATCATCAGCATGACCGTCTACCACGGCGCCGCTTTTACCCTTCTGATGCTGTTCGGCTTCGGCCTGTTTATGTATGAGGTGGCCCGCCGTTGCCACCCCGGCGTCTGGCTGCCGATGATGGGCTGGCTCATGCTGCTCAACACCTCGGAAAGCCTTGCCTCCAAGAGCACGATCCTGAGCAAATTCGTGGTGTTGTGCCTGGTTCTCTATCGTCCGGCGCGAACCTTGTTCACGCCCGTCAGTCGGCCGGCATCGTCAGGCCAAGCGCCTCGATGATCGGCGGATCGAAGGCACGCGTTGCACTTTCCATCATGCCCATGCCGTCGAAAAGGTTCCAGAATGCCCAGGGGAAACCGAGGTCCTCGGCGGCCTGACGGACATCCCTGATATAGCGGGCACGGTCCGGGTTTGGTGCGGCCACATAGTTGGTGTCGGTGCGCAGCGCGCCGAATTCGCCCATCACGATCCGCTCCGGCGCGATGCCATGCGCATCACCCCATGCGCGGACCTGGCGCAGGTATTTGTCGACAAACCAGCGGTCCGGCTGGGCGTCGAAATAGACCTTCAGCACGCGCTCGGTTTCGGCATAGGCGGCTTGCTTGGCTTCCTTTGAGGTTTCGGTGTCCTCAGCCATGCGCGTCCTGACCGACGCAAGCGTCTGTTCGAGCGAACCGGCGGAGGCCGGCCATGGCACGTTGTTGAGCGAGCGGTAGACAGGCTCGCGCATCCATGGCGCGCCCTGATGGCTGAACAGGTAAGGTTCGTAGAAGTGGAAGGTGAACAGGATCGGCTCGAACGGCGTCAGCGGCGCCGGGTCAAGCTCGATCATCCCCTGCACCATGCTGCCGCAGCCGCCGGTGACGAGCAGCGGCAAGGTTGGCGCCGCCACCCGCGCCGCCGTCAGAAGTTCAAGCTGGATGTTCGACCAGACGTCGGAGGCGCAGTCCTGCGGCGGCTCGTTGATCGGCTCAAGCGCCACAAGGTTGGCCCGGAATGGCTCCAGCCGGCCGGCGAACTCGCCGATCAGCGCCCGATACTGGCCGAAGACGGGCGCATCGACACTGGAATACATGCGGTCGGGGTTCCAGTAGTGGGTGGCGCCGTTGCCTTGCACGTTGACGATGACGCCGAGGCCGGCGTCGATGGCGGCGGTGACAGCCGCGACCACGCTGTCCAGCAACAAGCCGCGCCTGTTGGCGTCGGCCGCAAGGAAAGGGCCGGGATCGACAGGCAGGCGGATGAAATCCAGGCCGGTTTCGCGCAATCGGCGCAAGTCCGCCGGTGTTGGAACCGGCCGTTCCGGCTGGAACGGCGGCCAGTCATAGTCGGTGCGTGGGGCGGGGAATTCTCGCGTCAGCGAGAACCAGGGCCAGGCGTTGACACCACGTTGAAAGCGTCGTTCGCCCAGAGCGGCCAATGACGCGGCTGAACCGGAACCGAGTATGGCCGCGGTGGAAAGCGCGGTCTTCAGAATCCGCCGCCGCGACCAGCCTGTCATGCTGTGCCGGGCGACGTGTCGTCGATCGCCATGGCTTCTGTGTTTGTCACACCGAGCAGCCGATATGCTTCTTTCTCGTATGCAAGCAGCACATCATCCCAGCGGAAGGCTTCCTGGGCGCGGGCCCTTGCCGCTTGGCCGCATGTCCTGACCAGTTCGTCGTCATCAATGGCCTGCTGCATCCGGTCGCTGCAACTGTCGGTATCCGTGAAATAGATCGCGGCCGCACCGGCAACCCATCGATTGTAGGGATTGTCGTGCGCGATCACCATGTTCCCGGCGGCCAGCGCCTCGACCAGGGACGGGTTGGTTCCGCCGACCGTGTGGCCATGCAGATAGGCGCGGGCATGATACCTCAGCGCCTTTACCGTCGGCTGGTCGTAAATGGCGCCGGGAAGAACGACCGTTTCGTTGGCCGCCTTGCGAATGGCGACGTGATAGGGGTTTTCGTCGAGCAGCGTGCCAAGGACGACCAGTTTCACGTCGCGCTTGGCACGGCAAAAAGCCTCGACGATCGGCAGGATGTTGTTGTCCGGTTCGATGCGCGCGATCGAGACCAAGTACTTTCCAGGCTCCAGCCCAAGCGCCCGGACCGGCGCCTCCGGTGCCGAGGTGACCGGATCGCCGCCATAGGGGATGGTGGCGATTGCCTTGCGCGGCCGGCGCGTCGACAAATGGTCGGCAATGCGGGGGTGATCGGCGACGAGGCGATGCGAGGTCCAGGCCGCGATCCATTCGTTGAGCCAGAACCAGGTGCGCGCGGCTATCCCCCATTTGGGGCGCCGCCACTCGATGCCGTCCATATTGGTGATGATCTTGCGTTGCATCAGCCTGAGCCAGATCAGGAAGAGCGCGCCATTGTAGCCAAGCACAAGGCAAACGGCCGACCGCCTGGCCGCGTCGCGGACACATTGCCAATCGAATTCCAGCGTTGCGCGCGGGCCCTTCGAGGCAACCTGGATATGGATGAGCTCGATGCCACGCCAGGTTTCGCTGCGCACCCTCTGGTCGACCCGCTCGACCTCTTCCTGGCAATAGACGCCAACCTTCCAGCCACGTCCGGCAAGGAACAACGCCAGTTTTTCGGCGAAGGTCTCGAAGCCGCCATGGGACGCAGGGATGCCGCGTGTTCCCAGGATCAGGATAGAAGGCGTTTTGGGCATCATGGCCGGCGAGCTTTCAGGTGTTCAGTGTCCAATCAGTGCTTGCAGCATCATCCACGCCACTTCGCAACTTCCGTGCCAGCTTCATCGTATTGAGGCCTGGTGGGCATGATCTTCGCTTCAGGTTGTGAAAAAACAGTGTTAAAACCGTTGGTTGTTTCACTGTCGGTCAACTTTCGGGGCGTATCTGTCTCGAAACGGGCCATACTCTCAACGAACATGCAAGCTTCTTCCTCTTGGCTCCCACAGCTTGATGCACGCGGGTGTACACTGGTGTAGGGAATAAATCGGCATTCGAGGAGCAGCGCTGTGAGCAAATGTCCAAGCCATGAGCCACTACAGCGTGAAATCCTGTGTGGTCCTGGATTGAAAGCTCCTGAATAGTGATGCCGGCAAAACAGGAGGATTTTCAAATCCACCACGCTAGCGGGATATGACGATGCGGATTGCCTGCGTTCATCAGGGCTATGAACTCTACGGTTCCGACCGCAGCTTCGCGGAGAGCGTCGCCGCGCTGCGCGCCACGTTCCCGTCCGCCGATATCGAAGTGGTGTTGCCGCGCAGCGGGCCAATCGTCCAGATCCTGGAAGGCAGTGCCAGCCGCATCGTGTTCGAGCCGCTCTGGGTGCTGCGGCGCCAGGCCATCCTGCGCCTTGCGACGGTCGAGATGGCGCGATTGCCGGTCGCGGTGTGGCGGGCATGGCGGCGCCTCAGGGCGTGTGACCTGGTCTACGTCAACACCTCCATCGTCGCCGACTATGCCTTGGCCGCGCGCTTCCTGCCGCACAAGGCACTGCTGCATATCCACGAGATTCCCGAAGGCGCCATGCGCAGGGTGCTCGTCGGACTGATGCGTTGGAGCCATGCGGATCTCATTTTCAACTCCCGTGCCACGCGCGCCGCGTTCGGCGACCGCGGTTCCGTTGGCCCCAATTCCGGCGGCTCAAGGGGCCCAAATACATACGTGATTTACAATGGCGTCGCCGGCCCGCCGGCGGCCGAAGCCATGACCTATGATGGCAAGCGCCCGTTGCGGGTGCTGCTTTTGGGCCGCATCAACCGGATCAAGGGCCAGGAAGTCCTGCTGCAGGCGGTTGCTTCGATGCCGCCGGCACTGCAGGCCAGGGTCGAAGTACGGCTGGTGGGCGGTGCATTCGAAAGCACCGAGCGTGAGCGCGCCTTGGCCGATCTGGTGCGGACAATGGGACTGGCCGGGCGGGTCAGTGTGCTACCCTTCGTGCCGGACCCGTCCGAGCATTATCGCTGGGCCGATATCGTCACGGTTCCGTCGCGACGTCCGGAATCGCTGGGACGCGTCGCCATTGAGGCGATGGCTTATGGCCGGCCGCCGCTGGTGTCGGCCATTGGCGGGCTTGTGGAAGTCGTCAGCGACGGCGAGACCGGCTGGCACGTTCCGCCTGGTGACGCCGAAGCCCTGGCGAAGAAACTGGAAGAGATCATCCTGCGGCCCGACGCCTGGCGCGGTTTCGTTGCCGCCGGCCGGTCGCGATACGAAGAGATTTTCAGTGAGCCGGTCGCGGCGGCGGCGATCGCGGCGATCGCTACGGACAAGCTCAAGGCCGTGATGGCCAAGCCTGGCCGGACGCATGCCGTGCGCCAGGCGGAGACCCGCCCGTGACCTTAAGCGGCCATCTGCTGCGGCGCCTGGTGTTGATGATCGGCGGCGAAGCCATGCAGAGCGGCTTTCATTTCGCGCTGAACATCGCGCTGCTGCGCGTGCTGTCGGCACAGGAATACGGAATCTTCGCGATCGCGATGGTGATGGGAGGCGTGGGGCTGGCCTATATCAGATCTCTCACCGCCGTTCCGGCCATCATATGGATGGGCAAGAGTACGAACCGAGCCGGCGTCGACGCTCACGACGTGACGTTTGGAACAGCCGCACTGGTGGTGGCTTTCGTCATGGCCGCCGCAACGGCGCTGCTGATGCGGCTGTGGGGTGACCCTGGCGGTATAGCCGCCGGCTGCTTCGTCGGGGCATGGTCCCTGCGCAGCCATATGCGGACGGCATTCTTCGCTCGCCGTCTGCAGAAAACCGTCAGCATCAGCGATTTGGCGTTCACGCTGAGTGGCGCGGCGCTGACGGCGCTGGCAATCTGGAAAGCCCCCAACGTCCTGGAAACGGTGTTCGATGCGCTTGCCGTGGCCAATGTGCTTGGTATCGCAGTCCTGGTTTACCTCGCCAAGCACACGGTTCGCGTCAGCTTTCGAGCGCCGACCCGCCGACGCTACGCCAGGCTATGGCGCCAGCTTCGCTGGTCCGGGTTCAGCGCGACCACGACCACCATCCAGGGGCAGAGCATGGCGCTGCTCGTGGCAAGCATTGCCGGACCTGCTGCTTACGCACCCATAGCAGCCGTCCTGGTGCTGTTCGCGCCGCTGCGCATCGTCAGCATCGCCTTCGTCAACATGACGCAACCCGATCTCGCGAAACTGATGGCGAATAATGAAGTCGCTAAAGTTTGGAAGCAGGCCAAGATCTGGGCCGTGGTCATGGGGCTCTGCAGCCTGGTTTACGGATTCGGCGTGCTGTTTATCTTGCCGATGATAAGGCCCCAGGCTCTGCAGGATGCTTCCGTAACCTTCATTGGGCTGTTCGCCATCGCGAATTACGTGCCGGTCATGCTCTACATCATGCCCCGCGTGATCCTCGAAATACTCGGCGATTTCCGCCTCATCGCGATCATCACCACGGCCGCCGCGATCGTTGGGCTGATCCTGATCGCAATCCTGCTGGGGATCGCTTCACCGCCATGGTCGCTTGCCGGGGCGGCGACGTCCGAGATGGTCGTGCTGGTAGCCACCTGGTATTTCGCGCGCCGCCAGATGCGGGCGCGCGAGCGTCCGGATCAGCTGCATCACGCGCCGTCATTGTCGTGGCCACGGGAACAAACCTCCCTTGCCACCAAAAAGAGGTAGGAAAATGTGTCGGGCCAAACAATGAAAGTAGCGCCAATGTCCGAAGCACCGACAGCCGCCGGGCAGCCCTTGGGTGCCACCGACCGCGCTGCCGTCGCGGGGGGAGGCGCGTATACAGCGCGGCTGCATACCAGCCTCGAAGCGGTCCAGCCGCTCTGGCTTCGATGCCAGGCAAATGGCGTCTGCACCGCCTATCAATGCTACGCGTGGGTGGAGGGAATTGCCCAACGGTTGATGCCCAAGGGAGCCGAACTGCTCGTCGTGGAAGTGATCGACGCCGCGACAGGCGAACTCCGGATGCTGGTGCCGCTGATGCGGCGCTCTCGCTTTGGCCATCGCGTCATCGAATGGCTGAGCTGCGGCGTCTGTGATTACTCAGCGCCGCTGCTTGCGGATGCAACTCCCTGGACAAGCCAGGCCGCCGAAGCGGCCTGGGCCGCGATCCGATCCGTCCTGCCGCGCGCCGACCGGATCCAGATTACAGGAATTCCGCGACAGATATCGGGCATGGACAATCCGCTGGCGCTGCTGGCGGCAGCACGCGATTCGACACAGGTCACGTCCGGCGTCGTCCTTGACGGCGACCCCGAGACACTCCTCAAGCGGATATGCAAACCGTCCTTCCTCAAGAATTTCAACAAGGATTCCCGCCGGCTCGAGCGGCACGGCACCGTGGATCTGGTCGAGGCCAACACACCGACCCTGACGGAGCTTATCTTCGGCACCCTGGTTGAGCTTAGGCTGAAGCGTTTCCGCGAACTCGGGCGTTTTGATCTGCTGGCCCAGTCAGCGGTCGCCGATTTCTATCGGAACGCGGCCATTCAGGGCCTGTCGGATGGATCGGTGCGGCTCTTCGGGTTGCGTGTCGGAGACGCCTGGGTCGCCGTGCAATACATGCTGGCGCGGAAGAACACCGTGCATACGATCTTGATCGCGATTGATCAGGACGTGGTCTCCAACGCCGCGACCGGCCTTGTGATCATCGGCAAGCTGATGGAGTGGGGCTGCCGGCAAGGCTTTGGCTATTTCGACCTGTCTGTGGGCAGCCAGCACTACAAGGAAAATATCGGCGCCGGGAGTTCGCTTCTGGCCAAGATCGAGGAAACGCTGACGCCGCTCGGCAAGGGCGTGTTCGCCATCTCCGCCCTGCGTGACCGGACCGAAGCCATGGTGCGGGCGAACCCGCGGCTGCTCCAGGCAGGCCAGGGGCTGGTGCGCGGACTGAGGAAACTGAAGCCCTGAGCCATGGTGTTCACCGTCGCATGAATGAGATCGAGTTCCGCCGCGCGCAGGCATCAGACCTGCCGGCCATTGTGGCGCTGCTTGCCGACGACCCGCTGGGCGCGGCGCGCGAGGATAGCTCGATGCCTCTGGCGCGCGGCTATACCGATGCCTTCAACGCCATCGATGCCGATGCCAACCAGTTGCTCGCCGTGGCGGTCGACGGCGCCGATGTGATCGGCACGTTGCAGATCAGCTTCCTCGCCGGAATTTCTCGCAAGGGCGGCTGGCGCGGGCAGATCGAAGCGGTCCGCGTCGCTAGCGGCAGGCGCTCCGACGGCATCGGCAAAAAGATGTTCGAATGGGCGGTCGAGCAATGCCGCTCACGCGGCTGCGGGGTCGTGCAACTCACCACCGACAAGGGGCGAGCCGACGCGCATCGCTTCTATGAAGGCCTTGGCTTCGCCGCCAGCCACATTGGTTACAAGAAGACCTTGTAGCCAATTGTATCATTGTCTGCCGCGGGCCGGTGACGGCTGGCGCAGTCCTGAAAACCGGCCAGGCCCTATTCAAATGGCTGGAGACAGCTGATATAGGTCAGTTAGGTTGACCTATATCGAAAACGTCGGGGAGGCGTTCTTGACCCTTTTGAACCTGTTGGCTTCGCGCTCGTCGCGCATGAAAGCGTCCGAAATCCGTGAGCTGCTCAAGCTGCTCGACCAGCCTGACATCATTTCCTTCGCCGGCGGCATTCCCGACCCGGCGCTGTTTCCGGCCGAGGCGATCCGCGATGCCTACGCCGACGTGCTGGGCGGCCCGGAGGCGGGGGCGGCGCTGCAGTATCAGGTCTCGGAAGGCTATCTGCCGCTGCGGCGCTGGCTTGTCGGCACGATGGGCCGCCTTGGTGTCCCGTGCGACGAGAGCAATATCCTCATCACGTCAGGCTCGCAGCAGGCGCTGGACTATCTTGGCAAGCTGTTCCTGTCGCCGGGCGACACCGCACTCGTTACCTGGCCGACCTATCTTGGCGCGCTGCAGGCCTTCAACGCCTATGAGCCACGCTACGATCGGCTGAGGCCGGAAGGCGGCAACATGACGCCGGACGCCTATCGCGCGGCGGCAGCGGCGCCGACGGCTTCTTCTCCGGCGGGCGGGCGGCCTAAATTCGCCTATCTGGTGCCTGACTTCGCCAACCCGACCGGCAACACGCTGAACCGCCAGCAGCGCGAAGCGGTGCTCGATCTCGCCGGCGAGCTCGACATCGCTGTCATCGAGGACGCCGCCTACCGCGCGCTGCGCTATGATGGCGAGGGCGAGCCGTCGATCCTGGCGCTCGACTGCGCCCGCTCCGGCGGCATCGACAAGGCACGCACCATCTTTTGCGGCTCGTTCTCGAAAATCCTGTCGCCAGGCATGCGCGTCGGCTGGGTCTGCGCGCCGCGCCATGTGATCGAGAAACTGGTGCTGATGAAGCAGGCCTCCGACCTCCACAGCCCGTCGATCAACCAGGTGGTGATGCACCGTGTCGCCGAAGCGGTCTTCGACACCCAGGTGGAGAAACTCATCGGCGCCTATCGCGAGCGCCGCGACGGTCTGCTGGCAGCCCTCGAAGCCAACATGCCGAAGGGCGTGACATGGACACGGCCCGACGGCGGCATGTTCGTCTGGGTAACTTTGCCCGAGGGCTCGGATGCCACGGCGCTTCTGGCGCGGGCGGTGAAGGAGGCGCGCGTCGCCTTCGTGCCCGGCAGCGCATTCTACGCGGATGGCGGCGGCCGCAACACGCTGCGGCTCTCCTTCACGCTCGCCGACCGGCGCGCGGTGATGGAAGGCATTCCAAGGCTCGCGGCGCTGCTGAAAGACTAGTTTCTGGACATCGCGTCGCTGCGGCCTGGAGCCAGATGCGTAAGCCGTCAGAGCGCTTCCGGGCTGTGATCACGTTTTCAGGCCTTTACGCACCAGCCTGCTGCGCCAGCACGATGATGTTGCCGCAACTGTCGTCGAAGAAGGCGGCTGTCACGGGTCCCATCTCTTGTGGCGGGCCGAGAAACGCGACGCCCAGTGCTTCGAGCCGCTTGTGTTCTGCAAGGATATCTATGGTGGTGACGAGCGCCGCCGGAAAATGGGCGTCGTGGAGCGCCTTTTGCGCGGCGCGCGCCGGCGGAAACGTGTTGGGTTCGAGCACCAGTTCGGCGCCGCCATCGTCGTCGGGTGAGACGACCGTCAGCCAGCGGATCTCGCCGTTGAGATGATCATGCCCTTTCTTGAAGCCCAGCACCGATGTGTAGAAGGCAAGCGCCTTGTCCTGGTCGTCGACCTTGATGAGGATGTGGCGGAGCTGCATGGTTTTTCCTTTGTCAGGTTCGCGGGGCAACCGTGGCGGCTATGGCTGCCGGTTGAAGAAGTCGACCAGCACAGGTGCGTGCGCCTTGGCCTTCAGCATGTGGTTCTGGCCGGCGAGCGTCACATAGCTGGCATTGGGCAAGGCCTCGGCCAGGGCGCGGTTGCCGTGCCGCATCCAGGCGGGGCTTTTCCCGCCATCGCTCACCAAAACCGGTGGCGTCACCGAAGCCCAGCGGCCTGATATCAGCGGCTTGCCCAACTGATCTCCGGCGACGATCGCGCCGTCATAGGGCAAGGTGCGAGCCACCGCCTTGAGCTTGCGCCAGATCGGTGTCAGCCGCATCAGCGCGATCAACAGGCCAGGCATGCCGACGGATTTGAGGAAGGCGCGAACGGCTTCGCCAAGCTGTCCCGCCGCGACGGCTGCCCTGATGGCGGCCCAGTCGGCCTCGGTCGTCGCGCGGCTGCCGTCGACGATGAGCGGAGCTTCGTAAAGCGCCAGCTTCGTGATGCCGGGCAGGCGCGTGGTGGCCATCAGCGCCAGCATGGCGCCCGACGACATGCCCCAGACAAAGGCCTCGCCGCCGGCTGCCATGAGCACGGCCTCGATGTCCTCGACCTCGCGCTCGGTGTCGTAGGGTCTGGTGTCGCCACTTTCGCCACGGCCTCGGCGGTCATAGCTGTATACGGTGAAGTGGCCGCCCAATGCCTTCGCCAGCGGGCGGCTTGGGCCCATGCCCCGCCAGCAAAGGGCGCCATCGACGAGGATGAGCGGATGGCCGCTTCCGGTTCGCTCATAGGCGATTGGCGTGCCGTCCCGCGATATGGCTTTTCCGCCGGTCGCGGTGGTCTTGGGCAGGGCGCGGCTCTGAGCCGGCACGCCTCGGTTGACGGATGTTCGTGCTGCCTGTTCCAAGGCGCTCTCCTTTGTAGCAGGCCGATTACGCGGTCGGCGGCTGGCCGGCGGCGGCGCTGTCGATCAGATGTTCCAGCCGGTCGAAGGTCTGCGTCCAGCCGCGTTGCATGCCCAACGCCAGCAGGCGCTCGCGGTCGGCGATGCTGGCCAGCGTCGCCTCGAAGCGGACATGGGTTCTGTCGCCTTCGGCGGTGAAGGTGATTGTGTGCAGGCCTTGTCCAGGCGGCTTGCCGGCCCACTCCAGCAATTCCGGATCCGGCTCGTCGGTATAGCTCAAAAGCTGGTTGGCGATGACGTCGACATAGCTGCCTTGGTTGCGATAGAGCGCGCCGCTTGCGGTCCGCATATCGATGCGCCAGCGGCCGCCGGCCCGCACGTCGAGCACGCAATGCGGGATGGTGCAGTCCTTGATACCCCACCATTGCGCCACCAGCAGCGGATCGGTCCACAGCCGGAACACCCTGTCGAC
The DNA here is from genome assembly GCF_015500075.1 of Mesorhizobium sp. INR15. Taxonomy (NCBI): domain Bacteria; kingdom Pseudomonadati; phylum Pseudomonadota; class Alphaproteobacteria; order Hyphomicrobiales; family Phyllobacteriaceae; genus Mesorhizobium; species Mesorhizobium sp. INR15. The sequence continues at coordinate 3,358,244 of NZ_CP045496.1, forward strand.
CGAGGCGGCGAAGACCCGCTCGATGGCAAAGCCGCGCCTTTCGGCTGGTTCAATGGTTGGGCGCGCGCTCATTTCACCTGATCCTGCCCGCGCCGCAGCAGATCCTCCATGCGGTCGAACCGCTCTTCCCACAGCTTCCTGTAGTCGGCCAGCCATTGGTCGATGTCGCGCAACGGGCTGATCTCGATGCGGCTGAGCCGCTTTTGCGCATCGCGGCTGCGCGTCACCAGGCCGGCCTGTTCAAGCACGCCGACATGTTTGGAGATGGCGCGCACGGTGAGCGCGAAGGGCTGGGCGAGTTCGGCGACAGAGGCCTCGCCGTCGAGCAGCCGGGCAAGAATGGCGCGGCGCGTCGGATCGGCAAGGGCCGCGAATGTGTGATCAAGCGAGAGCTGAGGCATTTCTTTGGAACCAATTAGTTCTGGAACTGATTAGTTCTATAAAGAGATGAAACCCGCTCGTCAACAGCGGTGCTTGGTTCCTTGCCGCGAAGGCGCGGTCGACCGCCGACCAATCGAGCCAGCGGGACCTTGCACGGCGCATCGATTTAGATGCTGATTCCCATGCCTTGATATCTCCGGGTGGTACGGCGGCTGCCGGCGCTAAAGGGGGCAAAGTCCGGTTGAATTCTTGCCCTGAACGGCAATGGAATTGTCGCGCCGCGCACAAGTATTTCGAACGCTGGACAAGGCCTGAATTGGTCCCCTACGGTATGGCTCCATTTTGCTGGCGCGGACAGAAAAGGCCCTGCTTGAAAAAGAACGTCTTCTCATCGGCCGACCTGCCGTCACAACTCGACGACCGCGCCCGGTTCGCGCTCTGGCAGGACATCCACGTCGCCGAGATATGGTCGGTCGAATATGCCATTTCCGGCAACCGGCCCTTCGCGGCGGCGATCGAGGCAACCGCCATCGGGCCGCTGGTGCTCGGGCAAATGGCTGGAACGATCCAGCATGCCAGCCGCAAGGCCCGCAACATCGCCGATGATGGGCGCGATGGCTATCTCCTCTTGATCAACAACGGCGACACCAGGCTGAGCGGCGCCCAGGCCGGCCGCGATTACAGCGTCGGCAAGGGCGAGGCAGCGCTGGTCTCGGCCTCGGAAGCACTGGAAATGAGCGGCGGCGACAGCAATGTGTGGGCCAACATCGTCGTCCCGCGCGAGATCCTGGAGAATGCCTTCGCCCGGGTCGAGGACCGGCTGGCGCTGACCGTGGCGGCCGACAATGAGGCGCTCGGCATGCTCAGGCGCTATTGCAGCTTCCTGGAGACAGGCCCCGCGCTCGTCTCGCCGGACCTTGTCACCCATGCCACGGAAACGATCGTCGATCTCATCGGCCTGGAGACCGGGGCCAAGGGCGAGCCGGCCGAGCTTGCCGGCATGCGCGGCCTGCGCGCGGCAAGGCTGCAGGCCATACTGGACAAAATCCGCGACAACTTCGCCGATCCCGCCATCTCGGCCCAACAGGTCGCGCAGCAATTGCGGCTCTCCGTGCGCTATGTCCACGACCTCTTGCAGGAAACCGGGGCGAGCTTTGCCGAGCGCATTCTCGAGCTGCGCTTGCAGAGGGCCCGTCGCATGCTGTGCGACAGGCGCAACGACCGCATGCGTATCAGCGAGATCGCGCTGCTGAGCGGCTTCTCCGACGTTTCCTATTTCAACCGCTGTTTCCGCCGCCGCTTCGGCTCGACCCCGAGCGGCGCCAGATAATCGGGCTGTCCAGCCGTGTCTGGTGTGCGGAACAGTCACACCGGCCGGGAAAACGCTACTGCACACGCCAGGACAATTCAGGTGCGGTCCAGCCCAAGACGCGGGACGGCGAACGGTGCAACACCGGAGCCTCGACCGGTCGCGGAGCATTTCCGCAGCGGTGCAGCATCTCGGGGGTCACAGCCAAGCCATGAAAACCACTCTTCTCGCCACCGTCCTTCTTCTGGCGCCTGCCGGCATTGCGGCCGCCGCCGACACCGGCCTGCCGGTCTCGGCGACCTACAACTGGTCCGGCGGCTATATCGGCGCGCAAGCCGGATATGGCTGGGGCGACGCTCGGGTTGGCCAGACTTTCGCGCCTGGCAGTTTCGACGGTTACGGCTGGGGCTATGGCAGCCTGTCGGGCGGCTTCGGTGGGCTTTTCGCCGGCTATATGAAGCAGTTCGACAGCGGTCTGGTCCTTGGCATCGAGGGTGACTACAGCTTCGCGAATCTCAAGGACACGACAGGCTACCAGGCGCTTGGCGTCGATGATCCCGCCTTCGGCGGCGTGCTCGAACTGGATGCGATCGGGTCCGTTCGCCTGAGGGCGGGCTATGCGATGGACCGGTGGCTTCCATTCGTCACCGGCGGCCTGGCGGTGGCACGCTACAAGCACACCACGGTCGACCTGCCGAGCGGAGCGGCCTATGCCGACGCCGAGGACACCGTCACGGGCTACACGCTGGGCGCCGGCGCCGAATACGCCGTCACCGACAATTGGGTGGTACGCGGCGAATACCGCTTTGCCGATTTCGGCCGCCATGCCTCCATACGCCACTCGACCTTCGATGGAGCCGCTTTGAATGCCGACGCGATCGAGCTGAAGACGCGCGATATCCGGCTCGGCATCGCCTACAAATTCTGAACGTACCGGACGTGATGTCCGCACTTCATCTTCGGGGACTTTCAATGCATCGCTTTCTTGCCGTCGTCGCGTCGCTGGCCGCCGCGACATCCGCTTTCGCCGGGGATGCCCTGCCGCCACTGGCCGGGGAGACCGTAGTGACGCCGCATATCTCCGGCTACGGCGAGCTGAATCTCGGCGGGCTTCGCTACCCCGACTACGACGACACGATGAGGACCGGCGGTGGCGCCGCCCGCGTCAACATTCCGTTCGCAGGGCGCTGGAACCTCCAGGGCGACCTGACCTACGATCGCAACTGGGACGGCTTCGGCAGCCAGAGTGGCATCGGTGGGGCCATCCATGGCTACTACCGCGATCCCGACAGGTTCGCGGCCGGCGTCTTCGCCAGCTACACCTCCTTTGATTTCGGCGATGACTTTAATCCGAGCAGCTATTCGATCGGCCCGGAAGCCCAGATCTATGCCGGCAATTTGACCCTTTACGGTCAGGCCTATTTTGGCCGGCTGACCTTCGGGGATTTTCATGGCGACCAATGGGGTGTTCGCGCTGTCGCGCGTTACTTCGTGCGGAAGAACCTTCGCCTGGATGGCGAGTTCATGTTCAACAGGCTGGACGAAGGCTTCAACCTGGACGTATTTGGCGGCGCCGTTCAGGCCATGTACCGGTTCGACGCAACGCCGTGGTCGTTGTTTGGACGCTATCAATTCGAACGGATAAAGGGTGGGTCGTTCGGCGCGGACAAATGCGTGATCGGCCTGCGCGCCAGCTTTGGCAGCAAGTCCTTGTTCGATGAGGATCGCAACGGGGCGACCATGGATACCTACCGGGCCAATTCGATGATAAACATAAACTGATCCGGTCCACTGATCGTGACGGGCGGATGGCGGGCCTTTGCCGGCCTTCGCCGATGACTGACATCAGCGATACGAGCCGTGGTGTCAGTGCAAGCCAAACTCGCGCAGCAGCTCTTCGCGATGGCGCACGAAGCGGGTTTCGCTGCGCTCGCGCGGGCGGGGCAGGTCGATGTCGATCAGCCGCGCCGCTCCGCCTTTCTCCTTGGGCAGGATCAGCACCCGGTCGGCGAGATAGATCGCCTCTTCGAGATCATGGGTGACCATCACCATGGTGACATTCTCCTCGCTCCAGATGCGCGCCAGCTCCTCTTGCATGCCGATCTTCGTCATGGCGTCGAGTGCGCCGAGCGGCTCGTCGAGCAGCAGGATTTCGGGCTGCACGGTGAGCGCCCGGGCGATGCCGACGCGCTGCGCCATGCCGCCGGACAGCTGGCGCGGCCAGGCGTCGCTGAACTCGGTGAGACCGACCAGTGCGATGTAGAAGCGGGCGCGTTCCTCGGCCTCATGCCTGGGCACGCCGCGCACCTCCAGCCCAAAGGCGACATTGCCCAGCACGGTCAGCCAGGGCAGCAGGCGCGGCTCCTGGAAGATCACCGCGCGCTCGGCGCCGACGCCGTGAACCGGGTGGCCATCGATTGCCACCGCACCGCTGTCGGCGGCCTCCAGCCCGGCAAGAATCCGCAACAGCGTGGTCTTGCCCGAGCCGCTGGCGCCGACGATGACCAGACATTCGCCGGAGCGGATGTCCAGGTTGAGCGTCCTCAAGACGGCAAGCGAGCGCCCGCCGAGGCTGAAGGATTTGGAGAGGTCGCGGATCGAGACCTCGCCGCCGCGATTGGTGCTGGTCATCTCAGCCTCAATTGGTCTTGGTTTCGCCTGGCCGGTACAGGATATCGGCGGCCTTCAGCTTGCCTTTGCCCAGGCGGCCGTCGCGCTCAAGCACGCTGACCCAGAAGTCGATGTCGCGGTCGCTGGCCTTCGCGCCTTCACGCAGGCCGAAGCCGGTCCAGTAGCGGGCGAGATCGCCGTTCTCGCCACGCTTGTCGAGGATGGTGGCCAGAACCTTGCGCGCCTCGTCCGGGTTCTGGCGCGACCAGTCGGAGGCGCGCGCCGCCTGTTCGACGAAGTTGCGGGCGGCGTCCGGGTTGGCGGCGATGAAGTCGCGCCGCAACACGACGAAGCCGCCGGCCAGTTCACCCAGCACATCGGTGTCGTTGAAGACGCCGCGCACGCCGCCATTGGCGACAAGCGCCCCGGCAAAAGTCGCCTGCCAGTAGCCGAGGCCGGCGATATCGACCTGGCGTGATCGCAAGGTCTGTTCGAGCTGCGGCCCCGGCACAACGACGAGGTTGGCGGCGTCCGGCGGCAGGCCGACGCTGTGCAGCGCCTCGCGCACCGTATAGTCGAGGTGAGCGCCGAGCGTGTTGACCGAGATGGTCTTGCCGGCAATGTCGGCGATCGATTTGATGGGGCTGTCCTCGAGCACGTAGAAGACGCTCTTGACGTCCTTGTTGATGCCGTTGCTCGGATAGGCGGCGACGAAGTCGTTGCCGCCCGAGATCGAGTTGATCACCGCAGCGGTGGCGGCCGAGCCGAGATCGACGCTGCCGGAGGCAAGCGCGAACAGCGATTCCGGACCGCCGGCGGCATAGCCGACATTTTCCAGTTCGACACCGAGCCCCCTGTAGTAGCCGAGTTCGCCGGCCAGTTCATGCGGGGCGATGCCGCCCCGGCTGGCGAGGTAACGGATTTTGACGGGTGCCGCTTCAGCGAAAGCGAAGCGCGGCAGGCCGGCGGCGATGATGCCGGCGGCAAGCGGCGCGCGGGCAAGCAGGGAACGGCGCGTGATTTTCATAGTCCGGTCTTTCCTTGTTGAGGGGATTTGTAGCGTTTGACGAAGGTGGGGGTCCTCCTCGCAAAAAGGTCACCCGATCGGCTGGCTCCACCGGCACAACCGCCGCTGCATCAGCACCAGCGCCTGGTTGGCGATTAGTCCGAGGCCGGCGAGCACGACGATGGCGGCGAACATCAGCGGGATCTGGAAATTGTACTGCGCGTTCATCACCTGGAAGCCGATGCCCTTGTTGGCGCCGATCATCTCGGAGGCGATCAGCAGCAGCAGGGCGGTGGTGGCGCTGAGCCTCAAGCCGACGAAGATCGAAGGCACGGCGCCCGGCAGCACGACGCGGCGGAACACGGTCAGCCGCGTCGCGCCATAGACGCGCGCCATTTCGAGCAGCTTCGGGTCGACTTCCTTGACGCCGCTGGTGGTGTTGAGCAGCAGCGGAAACAGCGTCGCCCAGAAGATGACGAAGATCTTGGAGGTTTCGCCGAGCCCCAGAAGCAGGATGAACACGGGATAGAGCGCCAGCGCCGAGGTCTGCCGGAACACCTGCAGGATCGGATCGAGCGCCGTTTCGACCGCGCGGACCTGGCCCATGAACAGGCCAAGCGGAATGGCAATCAGCACGGCGGCGGCAAAGGCGATGCCGGCGCGCTGCAGGCTGATGGCGATGTCGCCGAGCAAGGTGCCGCCGGCGAGCCCCTTCCACAGGGCGGCGGCGATCATGTCGATCGGCGGCAAGACCGCCGCATTGACCCATCCGGCGCTGCTCGACACTTGCCAGAGCAGGAGGAAGGCGACCAGCACGCCATAGCGCGCCAAGAAATGCCTGATTGCCCGGAAGCCGAGGCGCAAGGCGTCGGCGCTGATGCCGCTGCCGTTCGTGCCAGGCCGGCCGATGACCATCGGCCGCTCGATGTGCTGCAAACTCATCGTCTTGCCTTTCGTGTTGGGAGACTATTCGGCGGCCAGCACGGTCGAGCGTGCGCGGGCCACGGTCCACGGATTTTCCGGCCGCCTGAGGCCGAGGTTTTCGCGCAGCGTCCTGCCTTCGTAGGCGGTGCGGAACAGGCCTCGCCGCTGCAGTTCGGGGATGACCAGGTCGACGAAGTCGTCGAGCGCGCCGGGCAGCCATGGCGGCAGGATGTTGAAGCCGTCGGCGGCCTCGCTGGTGAACCATTCTTCCAACTGGTCGGCCACATCAGTGGCGCTGCCGACGATGGTGTAGTGGCCGCGCGCCGTCGCCACCCATTGGTAGAGCTGGCGGATGGTGAAGTTGTGCTCGTCGGCGATCTGGTGGATCAGCGCCTGGCGGCTCTTCATCCCCTCGGTCTCCTTGCTCGGCGGCAGCGGGCCGTCGAGCGGATAGCCGGTGATGTCGAGCGTTTGCCCGGCGAGCCCATTGAGCAGGGCGACGCCATCCTCGGGCAAGATCAGGTCGTTCAGTAGCTGGTACTTGGCCTGCGCTTCTTCACGGGTAGCGCCGACGAATGGTGCTACGCCAGGCATGATCAGCACCTGGCCGGGATCGCGGCCAGCCTCGGCCACGCGGGCCTTGATATCGCGGTAGAATTCCTGCGCCGTCCCGAGCTTCTGGTGGGCGGTGAAGATCACCTCGGCCGAATGCGCGGCGAGCCCGCGCCCGTCCTCGGACTGCCCTGCCTGCACCACCACCGGGTGGCCCTGAACGGGACGCGGCACATTGAGCGGGCCCTTGACGCTGAAATGCTCGCCCTTGTGATTGATGTCGTGCAGCTTGTCCTTGTCGTAGAAGCGGCCGGACTGCTTGTCGCGGATGAAGGCGTCGTCCTCCCAGCTGTCCCACAGCGCCTTGACCGTATCGACATGCTCGTGCGCGCGGGCATAGCGCTCCGCGTGGTTGGGCTGGATGTCGCGGTTGAAGTTCCGCGCCGTCTCGTCTCCGGCCGAGGTCACGACATTCCAGCCGGCCCTGCCATTCGACAACAGGTCGAGCGAGGCGAATTTGCGCGCCAGCGTGTAGGGTTCTTCATAGGTGGTGGACGCCGTGGCGATGAAGCCGATATGGGTGGTCAGCGGCGCCAGCGCCGCAAACAGGGTCACCGGCTCGAAACCTGCGATCTTGGCATTGCCGCCCTCGCGGGCGCCGAGGCCGACCGTCAGGTTGTCGGCAAGGAAATAGGCGTCGAACAGGCCACGTTCGGCGGTCAGCGCCAACTGCTTGTGGAACTCGAAATTGGTCGCACCGTCGGCAGCGGCGTCGGGGTGACGCCATGCGGCGATATGCTGGCCGCCACCGGGCAGGAAGGCACCGAGTTTGATCTGCCTGGACTTTGCTGTCTTGGTCATCGCTGGCTCCTTCTGGATTGGGTGAAAGGAAATTCTTGCTTGAACTCAGAGCGCTACAGGGCTTGCCTCAGGCGGCGAGGCCGACGCGGCGGGGTGCGCCCACCGCCCGGGTGGCCTCTGCGACCGCTTGCCGGACACGGGCCTGGATGGATTCCGACACCAGCGCGCCATCGACGAAATCCTTGTCGGAGGCATAGATCGCGGTCGGCAGGGTCTGTGCCTCGAAGAAGCCGAACAGCGGCCGCAACTGGTGTTCGACAATGAGCGAATGGCGCTCACCGCCGCCGGTTGCCGCCAGGATGATCGGCTTGCCGCGCAGCGATGCGGGATCGAGCAGGTCGAAGAAATGCTTGAACAGTCCGGTGTAGCTGCCCTTGAAGGTCGGCGAGCCGACCACCAGCACATCGGCGGCCGTCAGTTGTTCGATGAGGCCACGGGCGGTCTGATCCAGGTCGCGCAGCCAGCGTGCCTGGGCGAAAGAGGGGCCGAGATCCTCGATGTCGAAAACCGCCGACGCGGCGCCGATGTTCTGCGCCACCCCAGACGCGATGTGGCTGACGAACGCCTTGGTCTTCGATGGACGGGTCAGGTTGCCCGACACACCAACCACAACAAGTTTCGACATCGCAGGCTCCTTGCGAGAACAACATTCCTATTAAGCCTACGGAATTTGTAGAATTAAATGAGCGAGAAGATTTCAAAACAGAAGCTGCAAGCGGAACGGGTTTGCGGCGGATCGCCGTTGATTGGACAATTCGAAGCGCCGGCGTTCGACTGGGCCAGCACAGAGCGGGACTGTCAGCCGACATCGATGCCTGCATTGACGGGCTCAGGCCGGCACCTAGATTGAGCGGCTTCAAGGGAGGAGCTTGTATGGAAATCCAGGAATTGCATCGCGGCCGTCTTATCGACCATATCCAGCTGGTGGTGCGGGATCTTGCCGCCAGCCGGCGCTTCTACGAAGCGGTGCTCAAGGCTCTGGATGTGCCGATCGGTGGCGTTGGCCCGGATTTTTTCTGGACCGACGAATTGTTCATCTCCAGTGCCGACAGCCGGGCGGCGCAAGGAAAACTTACCGGGCGGCACCATTTCGCCTTCCAGGCAAAGGACCGAGCCATGGTCGATGCGGTCTACAAGGCCGGGCTTGAAGCCGGCGGCAAGGACAATGGCGCGCCGGGCGAGCGGCCCTATCATCCCGGCTATTACGCTGCCTTCCTGCTCGATCCGGACGGCAACAATATCGAGGCCGTCCATCATGGGCAGGCGACGCGCAGCGCTGCCTCGGTGAAGATCACGTTTTGACGGGGTTTTGGCTGACCGGGAAGCAAGAGTGGGTTCATCAGGGGATTGCCCTGCATGGGCGGTTCGGTCTCAACTCGCTTGAGAGTTCAGACTGATTTGCCCTAGGGGATCGCATGCGCCCACCACCTGTATCCGTGCCGTTTTTCAGCCAGTGGGAGACGCCAGGTATGACCCTGGACGTGCTGGCCGAGGGTGCCGCCGTCGCCCTTCGGCGCGATCCGCTGTGGAAGGGGTCAGGCGCGGCAACGCAGGATGAATATGTCGTCTGGGCCAGTCACGTCTGCGGCATGGCCTGCCTGAAGATGATCCTGGCGGCACGCGGCGAGATCATCCCGACGCTGGAACTGGCAAGGCAATGCACTCGATATGGCGGCTATGTCGTCAACGAGGCGGAGCAGTCGATCAAGGGCCTGATCTATGCGCCGCTCGTCACTTTCGTCGAAGAGGTCTTTGGTCTTCAGGCGGAAGTGCTGACCAATGTCGCCACGTCGGACATACCTGATATCCTGGCGGAGCAGCGCTTCTTTATCGCGTCGGTCAGCGCCGGGATACGGTGGCCCGAGCGCGAGCCGCCGAGGAAGGGCGGACACCTTGTTCTCGTAACCTCGGCTTCGGACGGCTTTTTTCGCTTTCACAATCCGTCCGGCCATACCAGCGCCACACGGGAAAACGCAGAATTGACCCCAGCGGATTTCGACCGCTTTTTCGCCAATCGCGGCATTGCCGTCGCCATTTGATTTTCAGGACCTGAGGGATTTCGATGACTGCAAGGATTAGGGTTGCCATCTTGTTTGGCGGGCGTTCGGCCGAGCATGACGTGTCGTGTCTTTCCGCGGCCAATGTGATGAAGGCGATTGACCGGACACGCTACGAGGTCGTGCCGATCGCCATTTCCAGAAACGGCCAATGGCTGCTGGGGCAGAGCGATGACGGCGCGGTGGTTCCTGCGTCCGGCGAGGGGATTGAGGTGGCGTTGTTGCCGGGCGGCAAGGGCAGGCTGGTCGCCGTCTCGAGCGATGGAAAGCAGCCTGACATGGCACCCGTCGACGTCGTCTTCCCAGTGCTGCACGGCCCGTTCGGTGAAGACGGTTCGGTGCAAGGTTATGCCGAGGTCGCCGATGTCGCCTATGTCGGCTGCGGCATCCTGGCCTCGGCCGCCGCCATGGACAAGGATGTCGCCAAGCGGCTGCTGCGCGAGGCCGGGCTTGCCGTTGCCCGCTCCGTCACCGTGCATCGGGGCGATGTCGGCTCGTTCCAGGAGGTTGCTGGCGCGCTTGGCCTGCCTTTCTTCGCCAAGCCGGCGCGCCAGGGGTCGTCCTTCGGCGTCAGCAAGGTGGAGGACCGCGACGGCTTCCAGAACGCTGTCGACACCGCCTTCCGCTATGACGGCAAGGCGCTGATCGAGGAGTTTGTCGAAGGCCGCGAGATCGAGTGCGCGGTGCTGCAACGGGCCGACGGCACACTGACGGTATCGCTGCCCGGCGAGATCATTCCGGCCGATCGGCACGGGTTCTACACCTACGAGGCCAAGTATCTCGATGCCGACGGAGCGTTGGTGAAGGCGCCCGCCGATGTCCCGGCGGCCATCGCCGGCAAGGCTGGGGAGATGGCGCGGCAGGCCTTCCAGGCGCTCGGCTGCGAGGCCATGGCGCGGGTCGATTTCTTCCTGCGCGCCGATGGCAGCCTGCTGGTCAACGAGGTCAACACCATTCCCGGCTTCACCGACATCTCGATGTTCGCCAAGGCGCTGGCGGTGAGTGGCATCAGCTACAGCCAGATCATCGATGTGCTGATCGAGCACGCGCTGGCAAGGCATGGAGGAAGCAAGTTGCAAGCCAGCTAAAATAAGCTGATCATCGCGGTTGGCAGGGTGGAGATTTCAAGTGGCGGCCAATCGTCGAAACGGCATGCAGCCGCCGGATTCTGGACTGGGAAGCATTGTGGCGGCCATCGGGCCGCATCAGCGCACGTCATTGCCCACCGTGGCGAGCATCGTCACAGCCGTTGCAGCGCTGTATTTCGGCCGAGAGGTCTTCCTGCCGATCGCTATCGCGCTGCTTTTGACCTTCGCGCTTGCTCCGGTGGTTTCCGCTCTGAAGCGGGCCGGCATGCCGCGCCTTCCGGCTGTCATCTTGAGCGTACTGGCCGCCTTCGCGGCCCTTGGCCTGTTCAGTTTCATCATTGCCTCGCAAGTCAGCGAACTGGCGCAGAACATCCCGGTCTACCAGACCAACATCCTGACCAAGATCCATTCGCTCAAGCAAAGCGGGGTGGAGGGAGGGATCATCGCCAGATTGAGCGGGGTGATCGAGCGCGTCGGCCAGGAGATCGACACGCAGGATCCTTCACAACCTGGTGCCGACAAAACAAAGCGCGATCCGGTGCCGGTCGAGATCGTCTCGCGTGAGAAGCCGCTCGAGGTCCTGCAAAACATTGTCAGCCCGCTGATCAGTCCGTTGGCCTCGGCAGGACTGATCATCATCGTGGTCATCTTCATGCTTATGGAGCGGGAGGACCTGCGCGACCGTTTCATCCGCCTTGTCGGTTATGGCGATCTTCACCGGACGACGCAGGCGCTGCAGGACGCCGGCAAGCGGGTTGGCCGCTATCTCATCATGCAGCTGGTGGTCAACACCGTCTACGCCATTCCGATCGCCATCGGGCTCTGGGTTCTTGGCATCCCCAACGCGCTGTTATGGGGGTTGCTGGCGCTGGCGCTGCGCTTCGTTCCGTACATCGGCCCCGTCATAGGCGCGCTTTTGCCGCTGTTCCTGGCGCTGGCCGTCGCACCAGGCTGGTCGCTGCTTTTGTGGACAGCGGCCCTGTTCGTGGTGATGGAACTGGTCACCGGCAATGTCATCGAGCCCTGGCTTTACGGTTCGCGCACGGGCCTGTCGCCGCTGGCCATCATTGTCGCGGCGATCTTCTGGACGTGGCTGTGGGGGCCACTGGGCCTGGTCCTGTCAACGCCACTGACTGTCTGCCTCGTGGTGCTCGGCCGGCACGTGCCGCAGTTCGAGTTCCTGGACGTTCTATTCGGCAACGAACCTGTGCTTGAACCGCACGCCAGGCTCTACCAGCGGCTGTTGGCCGGTGACCCGGACGAGGCCACTGACCATGCCGAAGAGATCCTGGAGGAAAAATACCTTGTCGACTTCTACGGCAAGGTGGCGATTCCCGCCCTCATGCTGGGCGAACAGGACCGCGTACGTGGCGTCATGGGCGACCAGCAACGCCGGCAAGTGGCGGCCAGTGCCCAAGCCCTGGTGGCAAATCTGGAGGATGATGCAAGGGAGGAGGCCGACGAGGACGAGGAGCCGGATGCCGCCTCCGACGCCGGACCCCGCGAGGCTGGGGATGCCGTAGACGAGCCTGAGTTGCCTGAAGGCGCTGGCCTTTCCGTGCTCTGCGCTGGGGGGCGTGGCGAACTGGATGATGCCGCCGCGGCAATGCTGGCGCAGGTGCTGGAAGTGCAAGGTGCGACGGTCTCAAAGGCGAGCTTCGCCGACATGGAGCCGGCGGCTATTCGCCGGCTGGAACTCGGCCAGGTCGGCACCGTCGTGGTCGGCTTCCTCAACAGGGATTCACTCAACCATGCCCGTTTTCTGGTCCGCCGGCTGAAGCGCGCCAAAGCCACGCTCAGGGTCGGGATCGTGTTCTGGTCGGAAGCTGGCGACGAGAAGGCAACCGATGAACTTGCCAGCAGCATCAATGCGGACTTCGTGGCGCATGGCATGATCGGCGCCGTGGTCGGCGCGCTGTCCAACGATCCGCCGGTGGCCGTCAAAGCCGTCAAACGCCGGCGCCGCCCAACCGTTCGCAAGAAGGTGGCCGTGGCGGGGCGTTAGTCACGCCGCACCGATCCGGCAGGCTTCGAGAATTGAGCGCGCCAATTGCTCTGACCAACAGTGATTGTTGCTCGGCGGTTAGCGGCGACTCACATGTTGATGCGATGTCGCGGGTGGACGGAGGCTTGGGCCTGTGCGCGGGCCGTTGCCGGGCCGTTTGCGGGGCAGCCGTGCGGGGGACGGTCTTGGGCGGGCTGTTTCGCATCCGCGTCTTGTGGCGCAAGAGCCAGCTGGAAGACAGTTCGGCAAGAAGACTGCGCAAATCCTTCACATGATCCTCCCATGTCAGGTCATGCACCAATTTCCGACTGTCAGACTTGTTCCATCGCCATGATCGCTGCCTGCGCGGCGGCCTTTCCTGATCTATTGAAGCGGCCTGATCTATTGAAGCGGACCGGAGCGAAGCAGCTCGACAGGGACGATCAAGCGCTCAATGCCGTCTTCGGTCTTTCCGTTGGCCATTCCCCCCATGGCGGTCAGACCATCGAATTCTATCGCCGCGCCAAAGAGTTGGGCTGCCTGCATGACGAGGTGTTCGATGTCTTCCAGTGCTACATTCTCGGCCAGATTCCTGACCCTGACCTGTTCGGCCACCGTTGAGATGTTGACGATGCCAGCCATCTTGATGGCTGTCTGGACCGCCGAAATAACGTCATCGCGCAGGCGCGCCGAGTAATCATACCGCATTGAAACCTCCCGCAGAAGACCATCAGAGGCCCGGTTTCTGTTCATTCGACCATGCAGCGATTGTTAGCTCTTGGCAACTAAAATCGTAAAAATATACAAATAAATCAATTAGTTAGCATAGTGCTGGAAATGCGCAGCAGGTGTTTGATGCTCATCATGTGCGCGATATGCGAGTCACCCACTGGCGGCTCTTGACGCATTATGAGAGCTGCCCTAATTGTTAGGTGAGTGAGGTAGATACTAACTCAACGCATTGTTGGTCCTGAGCGAGGAAGCGCCATGGCTGAACTGGAACGTCCGGAACGGTTGCAGATCATGCTGACCGCCGACGAATTGTCGGCGTTGGAAAACTGGCGCTATGACAAGCGCATGCCAAGCCGATCCGCCGCTGTCAGGGAATTGCTGCGGCGCGGATTGGCCGCCGATGGGTTCCTGACGGCAGAGCAGGGCATCAAGTCGCAGGACTACGGAATTCTGCCGGCGGATGCCGTTAACGGCGCCGCCGGCAACGAGAACTCCTAGCCAATTTTTCTGGTGATGGCTCTTTGTGGGAATGAGGGGCTCATTCGCACGGATAATCAGCGCTACAACTCAACCGGCCGCCGACGCGGCGGCGGTCGCCGGCTCCTACATGAGATTGGTCGTCACTTCGACAATGATCGCGGCACCTTCGAGCGAGCCATTCGGCACGTGAACGACGCGCGATACGCGAAAGTCCTGGGCATTTCCTTCAAGCGATAGCGATACGCTTTCGCCGATCCGGGGCACCGCCTGGAAAACGGCGTCGGTGGCATCCGGCCTGTTGTCGACGGATATGCGGCAGTTGACGGTCATGGGTATCTCCTGTGTCTGACGGGTGTTGGTCAACGCAGGTTCGGCGAAATGGTTTCAGGAAACCGGGGATCGCTCGCTGGAGATGCTGGTTCCCGCTCATGGGCTCGAACCACGATTCACGCCTTCAAAGGGCGCTGTCCTACCATTAGACGAAGCGGGATAATGCAATCAGCCATACACCCCTAGCTGGTTCGGGCGGCGGGATCAACGCGATCCGTGCAACGTATGTGAATAGGGCCCGGTGGCGTTGATCAATCCGGAAAGTCGAAGACCGGCTCGTCGCACCTGTAGAGCGGGCATCGCCCATCCCGGGCCTGCACATAGGCGCTCATAGGCACTTCCGGCCAGTCGCATTCATTGCCGAACTGCCTGACATAGCGGTCATAGGTATTGGGGCCGGTGGTCAGCACGACAGCACGGCGGCTCTGGACCATTTTCTGGATCTGCTCGCAGTTCATGGCGCGTGTGTCAGGGCGAGCATCGGCGAGGCTGGTAGCAGCCAAAATGAGCGCGGCGGTCAGCGGGACAAGTCGACGAATGAGCATGGCAGTGGCCTCGGAGAAATTCTGTCTCCTAAACTCGCATTCCCGATGGTGGTTCCGCAACGGTGCGCACGCCACCATTTTGCAGCGCAACCAAAAGTGAACTCGCGCATTGCTGGGCATGGACAACAGAAAACCCTACGAGACGCCTAAATGGTGGCCTGGCGCGCAGACATGGCGCCCCGGCGGTGAGGATCGCGAAGCCATGTGCTGTTCGTTTTGCGGCGGCCGCGACCATAGCTACGAACAGTGCCCACAAAGGGATGCCACGGTCGGACTACCCTATGACGATCAACGCGGTCCCGGAGCTAGGCCCGTCTGATGATTGGTGTCGCCAGCCTGGCGCTCACGATGTCGATCGGTGCTCGAAATCCTTGCCTTGGGCGAAAACGATCTGGTTACCATCGGGGTCGGTGATGATGGCGGTCCTGACCAGATCGCCATCGGCGGTTGAACCGATCTCTATGCTTTTGGCGGCGAGATCCGCCAGCCGGGCGTCCATGTCGTTCTCGGCGAATGTCACCGAGGAGTGGCCGGCGCGTTCGACATCCTGAAACACCTGAATCCAGCCGCCGCTTGCGAAGCGCCATTCGGCCAGACTGTCCATGGGGCGGGCATCGGGTTCCCTGTCGAGCAGGTTTTCATACCAGCGTATAGCTGCTTCCAGATCGTTGACCGCGATACCGGCCAAGGCGTTCTTGACTGTCATCGTCTCCTCCTTGCCGAGCCGGCCTGCGTCGGCAGGTTCGCTGGGGTTGCCTGATGCGCCGCTACATCCTGACCTTGCCGCTGTCGCCAATCTCGGGGCGGCTGTCGGTAACGGCCGCTGCCAGCATCTTGACGTAGCTGACGACGGTGCCGGGGCTGTCCCAATATTGCGCATCCTTTGGCGTGATCTTCAGCACACGGATCGCCGGATCGTCGGCGCTGTCCCACCAGGCCTTGGCTGGTGTGGACCACAATTCCTTGATTTTAGCGCGGTCGTTGGACACTACCGCCTGACCGCTGACCGAAACATATTTCTGCCCGCCTGAATCGGCGAAGGCCAGCCCGACATTGGGCTCGGCATCGATCTCATCATCCTTGTGGCTGTCGACATCGGTGAGGAAATAGACGGCGTTCTCCTCCCGCACCACATGCGCCGACATCGGCCGGGAGCGGATATCCTTGCCCTCGCGCGTGGCCAGCATGCAGAAGCCGATCTTCTCCATCAGCTTCCAGGTACGGTCGAGATCGCTTTTGTCGCTGTTCATGTCCTTACTCCTTGAATGAGGGTCAAGGAGCCAACTCCAACCGCACGGCAAGGTTCCAAAATGACCGGTCGTTCGAGTTCGAAAATAATTGCTCGCGGAACCGGGCGGCGCCCCGATTGTCAGGAGACTTTTCCCTGGCGCTTGCATTCGAGGCGGGCCGGATTCAAAATCACGCCTGTCGAAAAAGGAGAGGTTGGTGCGGTTAGCCCAACCCCCGCGCAAGCGGGTCCTGGCCTTCGCCCTGGCGCTGAGTCCCAAGACCTTCAACAGCCATGCATGGTGCCTGGCTGAACGAAAGGACTTGAGATGCAACAGCAAATTTCCGTCATCACGCTTGGAATTCTCGATCTTGCCCGCTCGCGGCGGTTTTATGCCGACGGGTTCGGATGGTCGCCCGTGTTCGAGAATGAGGAGATCATTTTCTATCAAATGAATGGGCTGATGCTCGGCACCTTCTCCAAGCCAGCCCTGGAAGCCGATATGAACCGACGCGGCATGCTGTCGCCCGGCGCTTTCTCGTTGGCGCATAATGTGTCCAGCCAAGACGAGGTGGCTGTCGTCATGGCCGGTCTTGTCCGCGCTGGCGGCCGCGTGCTGAGGCCAGCGGACGCACCGCCGCACGGCGGGTTTCGCGGCTATGTCGCCGATCCCGACGATCACGCCTGGGAAATCGCCTGGAACCCGGGCTGGCGGATCGACGCCCAAGGTCTGGTGACCTTCGGACTTTAGGCGCTGACAATCCCGGTGGCGCGCCCTTGGCGCGCTGCCGGAACTTGCTTGCCAATGCTCGCTCGGCTTGGAAATGCCTTTGCCGCATCAGGCGCGTTGTTCGAGTTTCTGATGCAGTCATGCGGCCGATGGTCTGCCTGGACTGTCATTCCACAGCGCGGTTTCCAGCGATGCGGCCGCATAGGTCGCTTCATGCCAGGTCAAGCCAATCAGCACCCGGTCGTCCCGTTCGGCCGGCACCCCGTCAAGACTATCCAGGACGACCCAGGTCCCGACCGGCTCCTCGACCACTTCATAGCGCTGCATCCATCACCTCTGTTGGGGACAGTGCAAACGGCAAGGCTTGGGTCACGTTCCAGCGAGGGGCGCGTGCGCGGGCGATTTTTTGCAACCGCCTGCAATCAACGGTGAGCGTTGGACACGCTCACCGTTGAATCAGGACGGGCGGATGTCTGCCTAGAACTCCATGCCAAGCCTGGTCTTGAAGCCGTTCTCGCTCAACCCGCCGCCGAACTGGCCGGTGTAGCTGAGGCCGAGCTTGGTGGCGCTGCCCATGTCGAGGTCGATGCCGGCCTCGAGGATGGCTGTGTCGCGCGCGATCGAGGCACCCGCGATCGAGAATGGATCGCTGCCGGCAAAGGCAACTTGCGACGTCGGCGCGACCGTGCCGAAGGCATGACGCCAGCCGAGCATGCCGCGCGCAGTCACCGGGATGCTGCCGAGCGAGACGTCGGTCGATGCCCTGACACCAAGCGTGGTGAAGGTGGTGTCGGTGGTCGATGCCGCCGCTGTCAGCGCCGCGGCGCCTCCCTTTTCGGTGAAGCCCTGGGTATGCAGGTTGACGTAGGCAAGGTTGGCGAAGGGCTCGAACGAGGCCCGGCTTGTGTCGACGCGGTAACCAGCCTCGCCGTAAACCTGCGCGCTGCCGGCATTGTAGGCCGCCGTCAGGGCATCAGTGAAGCCCGGCAGGCCAACCGTTCGGCCGGTCTCGATGTGATGCCAGGTGTAGGCAGCGCCGCCGCGCAGGCCGAAAGCTCCCCATTCCCCACCGCCATAGACGCCAAGATGGTAGTTGTCGCTGGAACCGGTGGAAGAACGGTCCGCGACATCGAAGGAACTTTGGCTGTAGCCGGTCAGCACGCCAACCCGCCAGGTGTCGCCGACCGCGCCGTCGCCGCCAGCGAGGAAGCCGCCGGTGGAGCGCTTGAAGGCGGCGGCGTTGCCGTCATCCTTGCCGCTGGCCCAGGAGCCGAAAGCCTGTCCCCAGACGACGAAGCGGTTGCTGTCGGCCGCCACCATTTCGGGGCCGCCTTCGCCATAGGCCATGACCGGGATCGAGGCGGTGGCGACGCCGTCCAGTGCCGAGCGGATGCGGGACGTCGCGACATCGACGACGAAATGGCTGTCCTGCAGCATCATGCCCTTGGTAGAAGCAAGGGCCTCGCCAGACACGGCATCCAGGGCGAGGCGCGCGGCGTCCTCGTCGGTAAGCAGCAGGATGGCCATTGCCAGCGGATTGCCGGTGCCAAGCTGATCGATGGCCTGCGCCGTCGCATCCTGGTTGGCGGTCTCAGCGATATCGGCGACCGCGACGTCGTTGCGGCTCAGGCTGAGCGTGACGTCATTGCTGCCGAGGCCCGCATGATAGTCGATAAGGTGATCGAGGAAGACCAGGTTGTTGAGGACGCTGGCATCGAACTGACCGACGACGGCACCGCTGCCCTGGTTGTCGATGATCGTATATGGGCCGTTGAGCAAGCTCCAGCTCGCCGCCGTTGTGGGAGACAGCGACAGCTTGAGCTTTGCGCCCGTAATGTCGACCGTGCCGCCAACGACGAGCTTGTCGGTGCCAGTGGGCGTGCCCTGGATTTCGAAACTGCCGTGGTTGATGTAATCGCCGCTGACGGTCTGGGTGCCGATTATCTGCGCGCCGGTTAGGTCACCGACCGCGTGGGTCGCGCCGGCCTGGATGGTGACATCGCCGCCAATCGTGCCGGTGCCGCCGAGGCGGGCGCCGGACTTCACCTCGACATCGCCGCCGAGCTTGCCTGTGCCGGCGAACCCGACCATGAGCGAGCCGGACGATACGGTCGTGCTGCCGGTGAAACCCGAGCTGTTGCCGGTCAGGGTCAGCGTTCCGGTGCCAGCCTGTTCCATGGTGCCGGAGCCGGAATACACGCCCCTGTAGGTCAAGCCGCTGGAGCGCTTGTAGATCAGAGCGCCATTGTTGGTAATGCTCGCGGCGCTGCTGCCACCGATGGTGCCGGTGGTGCCGCCAGTGCCGAGCTGGAGCGTGTTGCCGGCGGCGATGATGGCATTCCGCACGCTGTTGTCGTTGCTGAGGATGATCTTGCCGCCACCGGTGATGGAGACCGTACCTAGCCCCGTGATGGCGCCGCCATAGCTCAGTTCACTTGAGCGGTTGAAGATCAGGGTGCCGCCATTGTTTACATCGCCGACGATGGAGCCGGTCGTGCCGCCATTGCCAAGCTGTAAAGTCGCTCCTTGCGAAATACCCGTGCTGCCGCTGAAATCGTTGGCGCCGGTCAGTATCTGCGTGCCGCTGTCGAGGCTAATGCCATTGGTGCCATGGATGGCGCCCGAGAATGTGCCCGATGCGTTGGTGATGCGCAGGAACTGTGCGCCGAGCTCGACCGTACCGCTGCCGGTCAGCGCCTTGATCTGCGTGCCGACAGAGGCCGAGATGTCGAAGGTGCCGTTGACCTCGACGCCGCTTGACTTGTTGACCCGGCCCTGACCGGTCAGTGCCAGCGTGGCACCGCTGTCGATGGTGGTCGTGCCGGTATAGGTGTTCATGAAGTCGAGCTTCTGCGTGCCGCCAGCGATGGTCAGGCCGCCCGTGCCTTCGATGATGTTGACGAAATTGCCGGACGCGGCGGTGATGGTGAGTGTCTGGGCACCCAGCACAACCTTGCCGCCGCCGGTCAGCGCCTTGATCGACGCGCCGCTGGTGGTGGCCGAGATATCGAACGTACCGCCGGCAAGGACGCCGCTCGACGAGGCGATGCTGCCGCTACCCGACAGTGCCAGCGTGCCGCCGGGATCGATTGTGGTGGCGCCAGTGTAGGTGTTGGTTCCAGTCAAGGTGGCGGTGGCGGTACCGTCCTTGTGGACGCCATCCGGGCCCGTGATCGGCCCGGCATATGTCCCGGTGCCCAGAACCAGGTCGGCCGCATGGGTTGGGGTTGCCGACAGCGACGTCGCCAGTGCGACAACGGATGCGCTGGCCAGGGCCATGAAACTGGCCCTTTTCACCGGCGCGTTGTCGACCAGCTTGAACAAAGGCGCAAATCGCCCGCTAGGCCGGCTGTCAATTTTCAAGATCATCACATATCCCCGCGCTCTTGCCGGTCGAACGTCATGTTCGAAGCCGACGAATGGGCCCTGTCCGAAGACGGGCCGTTCCAGATCGTTAAGCCGTACTTTGAAGAGAGCGGTGTCCTACCCAGCCGTGAGCTTTTGCGGCTAGCGCAAAAGCTCTGCCGGGGATGGACCAACCCCAAACCAAAGCCCCCAAGACTCGAAAAACGTTATTGAATCAAATTTCCGTGAGGGCAAGTGGCAATCTGGGGTGGCAGCAAGAATCTGGTTGGACCAGATACCGCAGGGTGGGTCTAAATATTAGGTTCGTTTAATATGTCATTGATTTGGATTCGAAATTTGACTTGTAGCCGGCCAATTATTTTCTGTCTTTCACCCACAAAGCCAACGTTTCTGGCAGTCATAACAGTCAAGCACCTTTATTGGGTACATCTTTTGGTTGTGTTTCCATCTGGTGTAAACTTTCACGTTTGTGCACATGCATCCGGCCGTTTTTGAGAGATTTCTCAGGCGCTGGGGAACCGGGGGAGCTTGGCAACATTTTTGCGCGTCAAGCCTTTGAAAGAGGACGCATGGAGCAGCTCGCTGAGGAATTCGGACACCCTACCTACATATCGTTCCCGGTCATCGCGGCGCGGCTGATGCTGGCGGCCCTTTACGGGGCCGTAATCGGTTTCGAACGCGAATGGCGCAATCGCCCGGCGGGACTGCGCACCCATATTCTGATCTGTGTGGCGGCGGCGACATTCGGCATCCTCACCATCGAGATTATCCATGCGCCGATGTTCGCCATGGACTCGTTGAAAGTCGATCCGATCCGTGTTGTCGAAGCGGTCACCGCTGGCGTGCCTTCCTGGCAGCTGGCTCCATCATGCTTTCGCGCGGAGAAGTGCAGGGCCTGACAACCGGAGCCGGCATGTGGCTGGCTGGCGCGATCGGCGTCGCCTGTGGACTTGGGTTGTGGCAGGTGGCCGGGCTCGGCACGCTGATCGTGCTGGTTGTCGCAGGGCTTCTGCATCGGCTCGAACTGAAGCCTGGTGCCGATGACAAGCAATCGAGCAAGGCTTCGACTTCAGTGCCACCCAAGCGCCGGTAAGGAAGTGGGTGGCTTGCCCCCATCCCGGTGAGATGGATGAGAAATCGGCCGGGGCGGCACGCGCTTGCGCCGGCATAGCCAACCTTTTTTGGGCCAACCTTTTTGGCTGACAGGCGTTGTTTCTCCTGGGAAGGCCGCCGCCGGCGACCCTAGCAGGATGAAAGGAAGCCGGGATGAAAATTCTCGCCATCGCACCAATCGCCATAATGCTCGCACTTGCCGCGCCAGCCGTGGCCCAGACCGATCAGAACGGCACTGGCCAGGCGGCGCCGCAGGTCGACAAATGCCGGATCCAGAACGATCCCGGCGCAAAGCAGCAGCCGAGCGGCACCGATCTGACGGAGACACTGACTGACTGCGGCGGGGTGCTGAAGCCGCCGGCCACCGGCGACCAGGGCATGACCGCGCCGCCACCGGATCAGGGGAAGACCCCGGTGATCAAACCCGGCGAAGTGCCCGCGCAGCCGCCCAAGCAGTAGGCGAAACGATTGCAGACAAGATGTCCCGGGAGCGGAACCACGGTGCGGGAGAAACGTTTCTGTCTTGATTTCGAAATGGAGGAGGACAGGTCTTGAGAGATATAGCCAGCACCGCCACGTTTCTTGCGTCGATCGCCATCGTCATTACCCTGATGCTGATGGCACCAAAGAGTTTCGATCTCGGGACATCCCACAAGATCGTGCAGGGCGAGATTTCTGGAGAATAGTAGGCTACGACAAAAAGGCAGGCTTGGCACAATGCCTTGCCTGCCTTTTCGTTGGTTTCCGCGATCTAGCGAACCAGAACGCCGGCGTGGGCGCAGAAGGCCGAGAACGCTTCCTGTGCCTGCGCCGCCGTTGCCCGGCCTTCCAAAGCCGCCTCGATCTGTTCGCGCGCCGTTTGATAGAAGGGGCCGCGTTTGGCGTGCGGCCAATCGACGAGAATTTCGCTAGCATCCTGCAAGGTAGAGACGTCTCGAATGGTCTCGGTGCCGGCCGATTTGATGCGTAGCGGCGCGGACAAGCGAAGGGCCAGCATCATTGTTTCTCCGCATTGGCGAGGACTTCCGCCTCGCGGGCGGCCTCGATCATGGCCCGCATTGCCTTTTCCGGCAGCGTCCAGCCATCCAGCGCATCGCGGCAGCTTCGCAACGCCGCACGATACCGCCGGCCGTGACCAACTGGCCAGTCTTCCAGGCATTCAAGGCCCTCCCAGGCGCTGCGCACCACGCGTTCGCGTTCGGGAGCGAATTTCAAGCGGATCGGGCGGGGGAAAATCTTGTCGTTCAAGACCGCGTCTCCATTGCTGCGAGGCGCCGGTTAACGCCAGCGGCAGGGGAGGGTTCCAACAGCTGTATTGATTTTTAGTCGTGGGCGTCGGCGTCCGGAAGGACGCCAGACTGTCTGACCGGATCGTCGTTTTGGCCGACCACACGGTCATGCTCGAACTGCTCGGCACCGGGCAATGCATGCAGCCACCTTTCACGGCGGCCTGTCCATAGTTCGTATTCGGGTTTGAGGTCTGTCGGCGCCACATCCAGGCTGCCGAGCATCACCTCGGCCTCGTCATCCTCGACCCAGGTGACGCGGCTGCCGCATGTTGGGCAGAAACTGCGGCGCGCGTAGGTGTTGACGATGCCTGTCGTCTCGAAGGCGTCGAGCGGCCAGATGGCGTAAGCCGAATAGGCCGAGCCACCAGCCTTGCGGCAGTCCTTGCAGTGGCACAGCCCGACCCTGAGCGGTGCACCGCTGACAGAGAACTGAACGCCGCCGCACAGGCAGCTTCCTGTCCTGCGTGCGGTGTCAGACAATCTCGCGACCCTCCATCTGGGTATAGCGCGGCGGGCGGGCGAACCGGATGTTCGTCCGCCACAGGCGGCTAGCTGCGGGCAGCCATATAGGAATCGAGTTTCTTCCTCGATGGGCCGTAGCGTTTGATGATGGTCTGCGCCTCGCTGGGCGGAATGCCGTATTTCCTGGCAAAGGCGGCGATCTCGTAAGGTTCCTCGCCTGAAACCAGCTTGCGGTCTTGTTTTGTCTTCGATTTGTCGTCAGCCATCTTGGGCCTCGCTTTCTGTTATCGGCAAGCAGGAAAGACAGATGCAGCTGAGCAACTGGGTCAATGCCCGATCCCTGCGGTGCAACTGGATATAGCACATATAGGTATCGTGAGGCCGCGGACACGACAATGCAGCGGCGCGCGACGTCTGTCGCTGGTGCGGCCCTGGCCAATGCGATCGCGATTGCGCTGGAACGGTTTTTTAGCCGGCTGGCTTCAACTTGGCGGAGGAGACGAGCTTGGCGCCTTGCGGATTGCCCGCGTCACACTGGGCGCATGCCGTGGTTTCACCGGGGCAGCCGCGCTGATGGGTGCCTGCAGGACAGCAATGACCGTTGGAGCTTGTCCAGCGTGGGCATTGGAAAACCTGCCCGGCGCCGCCGCAGCTGCTGCATTCCACGACCGCCGAACGGACAGAAAGGGATCTTGCCCCAAACCTCACGTTTGTGCCCAACGTCAAACCCGCCCAAAATTTTCCTGCACCGGTCCATCGTCCCGATACATTAGCCCCGTCTCAATTGTAGCACGATGTTCGTTACTGACAAGTTTCACGATTTCGCGAGGCCAGGCCGGACAGACCGGATCCGGAGGGTTTCAACGCATCGCGGCGAGACACATGAGGGCCGAGGCCGCTTGCACGCGCTCCCAACCGGCGGCCTCGGCCTTTTCGAGCAAGGCATCAAGGTGGGGAGCAAGCACCTCCGGCATTCCTTTTCATAGGCGGCGTGCATTGCCGGATGTTCCGGCGCGCCGGTGCGCCAGAGGGCTTTCCGGGAAAATTCTGCGAGGGCTGTCGGGTTGACGCCCGCTCGTGCGTCCTAGGAGCGAACGTCTTGCAAAGCTGGAGAGCACCATGTCGCCGGAAATCGCCCAATCCCCCCTGCGGACCGCTGGCCTGCTTGTCGCCCGCCTGATCTTCGCCGCCGTCTTCCTGATGGCGGTGTCCTTCAAGTTCATGGGCATGGCCGATACCGCAGGCTATATCGCGGCGGCCGGCTTTCCGTTTCCGCTGTTCCTGGCCTGGTGCGCGGCGATCCTGGAAGTGCTGCTGGTGGTCGCCTTCCTGACCGGCGCCTTCTTCTCGCAGGCCGCGCTGGTCGCGGCAGTCTATGTGCTGTTCCTCGGCTTCGCTTTCCATGGCCCTGGCCGCTGGGCCGCCAACCAGAACGAGTTCGGCTTCTTCGTCGACCACTTTACCTTCCTGGCCGGCCTGCTGTTCGCCGCCGTGCATGGGCCGGGCAAGGTGCTGTCGCTCAACCTGGGATGGCCGGGCAGGGCGTAGCTGAGAGGCTCAAGCCAGCCGGGATGTGGCGGGAGTGGCTTTGAAGTCAGGCGATGGCCTTGATCCTGTCGCTGCCGCGCTGCAAAATCAGGAGCAATCGCGTATCGTCGAACGCGATTTCACATCTGGTCGTTATAAGGTTCCTTCATCTGGCCAACCATTCGAGCCAATTTTGAGAACGACGGCAAATCCGTCTCCGGCTGACATTGATTGGCCAGTTCCAGCAGCCTGATCGGAAAGTTGACCGCATCGCGGCTTGATGCCGACATGCTGTCGGATCGCGGTTCGCTGGTTTCGCTCGCTTCGGCTTTCCGCAAGGCGATGTCGATTTCTTCAATCGAGAGCACGCCCTTGCGGACAAGGACGTGGTTGATCGATGCGATAGCCATCAACAGGCCTTCGAGTTGTAGATTGGCAACGTTCATTTGCTTTTGCTCCCATTGGGTCTATTCCAACGCAGGACCGCCTGTTCCGATCCGACGGCTGCACGCCAGTGCCGATGACCACGAACGAGCCGAGTGCCGTATGTCATTGCGGCGATAGCGGCTGGCTGGCGCCTGGAATGACCTAGCCTTCAGTCCAGCTCTCGCCATATTCGCGCCAGAGCGACTTCACGTCGAGGCCGCCGAGGCGGGGCGTCGAAGCATCGCCATAGATGATGGCCACCGCGCTGATGTCGTAGTGGAGGTGGGCGTTGGCGACGAACCGGATCGCTTCACCCAGCGGCCGTGGGCTGATGACCGGGTCAGCCTGACCCTGACCGGTGCTACGCACACCGGAAACCGTGGCTGTCTCATGCCGCATCCTGAACACGGATGCCATGGCTGGTCTGTCCATCGTCCTCTCCCACAAGGCCGTACGACGGGAATCATTCCATGAGCTGTCCATGATGATTTCACAGGAGCCGGCTCATGACCAGCCGGCCCCGCAGGCATGGCTTGTGGTGAGGGTTTAGCCTCATAAATTACGTAGGAATATTTTCTTAGAAGTTCGTTGACCGGGTGAGGGCAGCCATGCTACATATTCGCCCATGGTGCTGATTTGCGCCACCGACCCGCCACATCGGCGGGTTTTTGTTTTCGGGGCGGCGGGCTCGCCGGTGACCTACGAGCCGACGGAAAGCAGTCGCGACCAGCGATCTCCTCCTCGGAAGAGACGGGATTTCGCCAGGCCTAATGGAAATCAACCCGCCTTCGAGGCGATCACCGCCACTGAGGCCAGACGCCCCTCGCTCAGGCTCCTGATGTAGTTCTTGCGGCGCTGCACGAATTCCGCGCCGAGCACGATCTCGTTGGCCTGAAGCTGGGCAGGGCTTGGCACGATGCCGGCATTGGCCCGTTTGACCGCCAGTTCGACATGTTCGCTCGTCTCGTCGATGATTTCGTCGACGACAAACCCCGTGGTTTCAAACAACTCTTTCAAAGTCTGCCGCTCGACAAGATGGCTGGTCGCCGGCGAAACCGCCCATGGCAAGGGATAGTAGGGTTCACCAGATGCAAGCACGGCTTCGGTCCAGATCAGTTTGCCCATCGGTTTCAACACGCGCAGCGCTTGCTTGATGACCGGAGCCTTCGCCTCGATGTTCATCCCGACATAGAAGCAGATCGCCGCGTCGAAGCTGTTGTCGGCGAAAGGAATGTCGGCGGCATTCGCATGCCGGAAATGAACCTTGCCGTGCAGGCCGCACAATGCCGTCAGCTGGCTGGATGCCTCGACAAAAGCCGGCGTCAGGTCGATGCCTTCGACCTGGCAGCCATAGGTCGCGGCCAGGAAGCGGGCTGGGCCGCCGATGCCGCTGCCGATATCGAGAATCCGATTGTCTGGTGTGGGGGCAAGCCGTGCGGCATGCTCCTGCGTGGCGATCAGTTCGCGGCCATGAAGCTGGTCGAACGGATAGAGGTGGCGCGCGGCCAGGGCGCCTGGCGCTGCTTCAGGAATTGCCGCCAGGATGCGCTCGACGATGCCGTTGCTGCCATAGTGCTCGGTGACGTTGCTCAAGGCGCCTCCTTCTCGGCGGGCAGCTTCCCACCTAAGCGCTCCGTTCGCAACGCATGATCATCTGGGGTGAAATCCATGTCCCGTTACGCCACCATCATTACAGACAATGACGGCCGCGAGCTTGTCAGCGCCGTTGGCGAATTCGAGGGCACCGGCCGCCCCGATCCGCGTGCGGGCCGTGTCGAGATCGTCGCGCCCGGCGTGCGGATCGGCATGGTGCGGGGTGGCCCGGTCGAGGCGGTTGGCGGCTTTGGTTTCCCCCAAGGGGCGCTGGGCGTCAATGGCCGCGCTGTCATCACCGCGCGGGCCAACCTGAAGGCCTTGCGGGATGTTGCTGCAAGGCTGGACGCCTTGCCGGCAAAGCGGACCAGGGCGAAGCCCGGCCGGAAACCGGCGCGGGCGAAATCCGCGCGGCGCGGCAAGGCATAGGCATGGCTTCCGCCCCTTCGCCGGCGCGCAGGCCGGCCGCCAGGCCCAAGCGGGCCAAGAAGACGCTGGGCGATGATTTTCTCGCCGCCGTGCGCGCCGATTTCCGCGCGCATGGCGCCGGCGTCATCGCCGAGGTTCGGGCCGACAAGCCGGACCAGTATCTGAAGATCGTGCTGTCGGTGCTGCCCAAGGATGTCAATGTCACCATCAACCATCTGGACGCGTTGAGCGATGACGAAATCAGACAGCGCATCCGCGCGCTCGAAGCCGCCGTCCGCCCCTTCCTCCTCGGCGAGGATGGAGTATCTGGCGCTGCTGGCGGAACTGGACCGCAGAAAGCGCACTAATCAGCTGGCCTGCTACAAGCCATATCAGCGCCAGGCGGAATTTCACGCCGCCGGCGCCCAAAATCGGGAACGGCTGTTCATGGCCGGCAACCAGCTGGGCAAGACCAGGGCAGGGGGCGCCGAATGGGCGATGCACCTGACGGGCCGCTATCCCTCGTGGTGGCAAGGCAAGGTGTTTGACGGGGCCGTGCGGCTGTGGGCCGCCGGCGTCACCGGCGAAGGCACGCGCGACAACCCGCAACGCGTGCTGGTCGGCCCGCCGCAGCAGCAGGCGGCCTGGGGCACCGGCATGATACCGGGCGATACCATCGTCAACACCATCATGGGGCGCGGCGCGCCGGGCGGGCTCGACAGCGTTGTCGTGCGCCATGGCGGCGGCGGCGATGTGCAGGCCGATGAATCCGTGCTGTCGTTCAAGAGTTTCGAAAAGGGCCGCGAGAAGTGGCAAGGCGAGACGCTGCACGGCGTCTGGTACGACGAGGAACCGCCGCTCGACATCTATTCCGAAGGCCTGACCCGCACCAACGCCACCGGCGGCATCACCATCGTCACGTTTACGCCGCTGCTAGGAATGTCCGATGTTGTGCTGCTGTTCTTGTCCGCGGACCAGGTGGAGGGGATGGCGAAGGGGTGAGACGGCGACCGGAAGGCTCTCCCTTCTCCCCCTGTGGGAGAAGGGGGCCTCGCGCAGCGAGGTCGGATGAGGGGTGTTCCAGAAAATACCAACGCCTCATTCCTTCCAGCACCCCTTGCATGTTGGGCTGGCGGCTATTTGTGCAAGATAGCTGCACTCCCCGACAGATGGCCGTCCGCCGGGGAGTGGACGGATGGGACCGTACGCCCCTTGGTGTGAACCGCGGATGAGCAAGGTCCATTCGTTCTCGCACTGGTCCTGAACAGATGATGGGGAGCGAGTCCCGCATGCAAGGCAAGGTATTGTCCGAACCGAATGCGACGCCGTCAGTCTATGCCGGCATCGACGTGTGTAAAGAGTGGCTGGATGTGTACGTCCATCCAACCGGCCAGAGTTTTCGTGTGGCCAATGATGGTGGTGGCCTGCGGCGGCTGAAGCGCCGGCTTGGTGATCTCGCAGTGAGGCGGGCGATCATGGAGGCGACGTCCAAATACCATCGTGCGGCACAGCGCTCGCTGCATGAAGCGGGATTGGTAGTGGCCGTCGTCAACCCGCTGCGTGCTCGGCTGTTCGCGGAAGCCTGCGGCCAGCTTGCCAAGACCGACAAGATCGATGCCAGGCTGCTGGCAGAAATGGGGGTCGCGCTCAATCCGGCCGAGACGGTGCCGCCTTCCCTTGCGATGGAGGCGCTGCAGGAGATGATCGGCGCGCGCAATGCCGCCTGTGCCGAACGCATCGCGCTCATCAACCGCTTGGCGACGCTCAAAAGCCCCTTCCTGCGTGCTGAACTCAACCGCAGGCTCAAAGCGCTTCACAGCCATATCGTGCGTCTTGAAGCCGAGACCGGTCGCCGGATCTCAGCTGATCCCGCTCTTGCCCGCCGCTACACAATCTTGATCTCGATCCCCGGCATTGGCCCGATCACTGCCGCCACGCTCCTGGCGGGCCTCGCTGAGATGGGTACGCTCAACGCCAAGCAGGCGGCAATGCTGACCGGCCTTGCTCCCGTCGCCCATGACAGCGGCCCGCGCCAGGGACGCCGAGCTATCAGGGGCGGCCGAAAGGGTGTCAGAAACGCCCTCTACATGGCCGCACTGTCTGCAAGTCGTTACAACAAGGACCTTGCAGTGTTCGCCGCCCGTCTGCGCAAGGCAGCTAAACCCGAAAAGGTCATCCTCGTCGCCGTCATGCGAAAGCTCGTCGTTACGGCCAACGCGCTCGTAACTCAGGACCGCATCTGGAGCCAAATCGCTCCTTGACAACAAACACAGATGCTCATCCGTCTTGCCGCTTCGTGGCAATCCACCTTCTCCCACAAGGGGAGAAGGAAAGGCGCGCGTGGCCGCAGCGAAAATCGTCTTGAAAACAATGCGCTACGTCGGCATCTCGACCCACCAAGGCACTCCATGACCCGTCACGTCACCTTCATGACCATCGACGACGCGGAGCATTACTCGCCGCAGGAGCGCGCCGAGATTATCGCCGCCTCTCCGACATCGTGTTCGAGGTGCTGGTGCGGCGCTTCAGGTCGGCGCCGGAGGAATGACTGTGTGCCGGCAAAACTGGCGACGCGTTTGTCTGACGGGGAGGATAGCTAAGCCAGCGGCCACAACCGACGCCAGGCTCTCTTGATGCCGCTTTTGGGAATGTTGCGGTGTCTATAGCTCTGGCTGCCATAAGTCAGGCGCTTCAGATCATGGTTGCGCATATACGCGTCGACGCGTTTTTCGAAAAGCTCGTCGGCATAATCCGGATAGCGTTCTGAAGCTGCGTTGTGCTCATTGTAGATCGGCGCGCGAAAGACAGATGTCTTTGCCAGATAACACTGATCGGAGAAGCCGTAACCGATGAAGAATTCACCCTGCCGATCGAAACTCTCGGCTCTTGCTGCTCTAGCTCGTTTGTTCCAACACAGGTTGGCGACTACGAAATCGCTTCTGCTTTCCATAAGTTCGATCGCGGATGCCACCCACTGGTGACGACGCCTCGGATATGAGTCGCTGGCGAAATGAAGTAGGTAATCAGCAGTGCTGGCATGGAGGCCAACCAGTTCGCTGATCGAGTAGAGATAGCCGCGGCCGAAGGATGATTTTTCAATCTGGAAAAACTCTAGGGCCGCCGCCGCGCGATCCTCCGCGAACAGGTACTCGTCAAGGTCGCCGCGGGCGATTGCCGCCTTTGCGGCCGCTTCGACGGGCCCGCGTGCCTTTACATTGTTAACAATCAGCCGGCGCCTGGAGAAATCATGGGCGCAGCGATCCACGACGGTTCGCAGATATCCCTTGCCGAGAACGATCTCCCAATCGTTGTCGTAACATTTGGTTTCGAAGTCGACAGTTGGGACCATCTCTGTCCTCGCGCACTTGCTCCGCTCGGCGGGGCTTTTTCCATTTGTGGAACTAAACCATGCCTTGTGCGTATTGCTAGTGGTGGTCGCAACCCCTAGCCGTGTTTCGAACACCAAAGAGCCCGCTGCCTTTCCCTCAAAGGTGGCGGGCTTCGCCATATTGGCTCTGGTCGCCGATTTTTGGCTGAGGTCTCATGCCATGCTCGGTCCTCTGGGTCGTGTGTGTTTGGCTTGTGGCCGTTCCTTGCGATATCCTGGCGCTCAAGATCGTAACCGTCGATCGCCACAGGATTCCCGGACTTGTCTATGCATATTGAGAAATACGATGCAGACCGCGACGTGTTATTACCGCTGTTTGCGCTTGCCGACGACTCCAGCGCGCAGATTTCGAGCTACTTTCGCCTGGGTGAGGTGTTGGTGGCTTGTGAGGGCGGCCTGATCCTTGGCCATGTGCAGATATTCGAGACGGGTGACGCTGGCGTGTTCGAACTCAAGAGCATGGCGGTTCGCGAGGAACGGCAAGGTGAGGGGCTGGGCCGTGCTCTCGTGGCGGCCGCGGTCAGCCGCTGTCGCGAGGGCAACGGGAGGCGCCTGATCGTGTCCACTGCCACCGCCGATATAGGCAATCTGCGTTTCTACCAGAGGCAGGGTTTTCGGATGTACCGCATTGTCCAGGATGCATTCGTGCCGTCGACCGGCTATCCCGAGGAGGCGCTCGTGGACGGCATACCGCTGCGCGACCAGGTCTTCTTCGAACGCGATCTCACGTTGGATTGACGGCCAACGACCGGCATCCGTGTCAATCTGCTCGGCGGTTGCAAGCTTGGCAAGCGCCGCTGAGACAACGGAAACTTCCACAATGATCAAACAGCCCGCTCCGGTTCGACGGGCGGGTTATTTTTCGTTTCCGAGTGCTGGGCGCGTCAGGCCGGTGTGTAGTGCATGTCGCGCCCTAGGCCGCTGCGCTTCTCGACGACCTCTCCTACGCCAGAATGTTGACCGCGCGCGCCGCGACAAGGGCGACAGTCAGCAGCGAAATCATCGACTCGGCCATCATCAGCAGCTTGGCGCGCTGGCTGAGCGGCAGCGTATCGGTCGGGGAAAAGGCTGTCGCATTGGTGAAGGCGAGGAAGACATAGTCAACAAAACCGGGCAGCCAGTCGCGTAGCTCGCGGTCGTTCAGCGTCATTTGAGGAAAGAGGAAATCCGCCTGTGCGAGCTTGACCAGACCGCAGGTTGGCGGCCCGCCTCGGTCCGTGCTCCAGAACCACAAAGCGAAGACAATGACGTTGGTGATCCAGATGTTGAGGGCGTCAATGAGCAGCGTCGTGCCGTTGTTGCCGGCATGACCTTCCAGCAACGCACGAACCAGCAGAACCAGCGAACCGCAATTCATGACGCTGATGACGGCGGTCATGGTCAGGGCTGTCCTGCGGATCATGACGCGAAACTGGCCGATCGCGTGCCACTCGTGATCCTCGACCGCCTTTCGGGTGGCGGCCTGTGTCCAGGCCGTTGCCACTGACAGCGGCAGCAGCAAGGCGGCTTCCAGTGCCGGCGCCAGCCAGCGCGGACCAAAAGAGAGATCGTTGATGACCAGCAGCTGCAGGCAGATGATGACCAGTACCGACGCGCGCGCTAGCCAGAAATCCAGGGCACGGTAGTGGATGACGGCATGCTTATGGCGCATTGTAAGTCCTGGGGCTTGTTGGTGAAATGGTTTGGAGCGCGGGTGGCGGATTCCGTCAGACGTAGGCAACACCAGCGGCTACGACGCCCAATGCGCCAAGTACCAGCGAGCCGATCCATGGCCAGCGCCTGCCGTGCGTTATGATGGACAGAGTGGCGACAGCGATCGAGATGTGCAGCAGTGTGACAGCGAATGTCAGGACGTGGTGGCGATGCTCGCGCACCGTGCTGTCATCGAGCTTGTCGTTGACCTGCTTTTCAAGATTGATTGCCTTGGCCTGTATCGCGGTGCTGTCGGCATCGTTGCGGTTCGCCTCGGCTTGAAATCGGTCCGCCGCAGCCCCGCCCATCGCTGCTGCGATCTCATAGCTGTTTTTCTTGATGCTTTTTGCCTCGAAGAAGCTCCACTGGTCGCTTGCCTTATTCTGCAAATAGGCAGCTTCGCTCTTGTCATTGATCGTCTCGGCGGTTTCCAGCGATTCGAAGCTGCCCACCGTTGCCGCTAGAACGGCAAGCACGGCTATGGTCACCGATACAGTGGTCAGAAATGAACTGCCTTCATGCGCGGCGCGCTCGGCATGCTCGGCGTTCTCGAGATGCTCGGCGTTCTCGAGATGCTCCTGGGTGGCGTCTTCCATTCCTGTTCTGCTTGCTATGAGGGGAGGGGTAGCATAAGGGCGCAAAATACCGCCTCAATCTTGGTCTTGCTGTGGTCGCGTAAGTATACATTTTCGTAAGCTTTGTGTTCTGGGCTATCCGGAAAACCGTCCGGTGTGATTTATCCGCCGCATGACGCAAATCGACGAATCCATGGACAGCTGGCGGCCAGCCGGCGCGCCAATTCAAGGCGGCGGGCATCAATCGTCGGTCTGGTCGGCTCTGGTCCGCCATCCGGAATTGGCTCTCACGCTTTTGTGCCTGACGCAGATCCTGTGCTGGACCATCATGCCGGCGCTCGTCACCTCGGCGCCGCCGGGTGACGTCGTCGAAGGCTTCATGTGGGGGCGCGAATGGGTGCTGCTGACCTACAAGCACCCGCAGCTTCCGGCATGGCTGCTTGAAACCAGCCATCTACTCACCGGCTCTTTCCGTTGGCCGCAATACCTGCTCGCGCAGCTTGTCGTCTCGTCGACGTTCGTGTTCGTCTACCTGCTGGGCCGCGACATGGTGGGGCGGACACGCGCGCTGGCTGCCGTGCTCTTGATGCCCTCGATCTATTTCTTCGGTTGGCCAACCCCGCAATTCAACCACGACTTCGCGCAGATGCCGTTCTGGGCCGCCATTTCATGGCTTTTGTGGCGCGCAACGCGTGGTAATGGAGCGCTCTGGTGGGTTGCATTGGGACTTGTGTCCGGCGTCGGACTCTACGCCAAGTTCTCCACCGGGCTGCTGCTTGTGTTCGGCGCGCTTTGGCTGTTGTGCGATGCCCGCGCGCGCAGCCGGCTCGCAACGCCGTGGCCCTGGCTTGGGTTCGCGGTTTTCCTCGGCGTCGCGGCGCCGCTCGTGATGGAACTCTTCCGCATCGATTTCCTGCCGCTGACCTACGTCGCCGGTCGCGACGGCTGGGTGCTCGCTCATCGCGCCCGCCTTTATTATATCGGTGTGCAACTGGCCGGGCTCGCGGGCTTCCTTGCCGTTCTCGCCATATCGGGGCTGCTGCGGCGCCCGTCACCAGACGAGCCCGTATCGCAGGAGGCGCCCGTCGAGCCGCGGGCGTTCACCTATCTCCTATGGATGGGGTTGGGGCCGGCGGGCCTTGTGATGGTGGCCTCGCTGTTCACCGGTGCGGGCGAGGCGTGGGGGGCGCCGATGTACAATCTCATAGGCCTTGTGGCCGTTGCCGGTCTTGGGAAGAGGCTGGGCGTTTCCGAGATGCGCAGGCTGGCGATCTGCGCGGCGGTTTGCATTGTCGGCATGTCCAGTGCATACGCGGCAATCCGGTCGGCAAGCTGCAATGTGTTCGGGCATATGGTGTCGGTCTGCTGGCCGGCGCAATTGATGTCCGAGCAAGCGGAAACCGTTTGGCATGAGAACGTCAAGGGCCCACTGGGCATCGTCGGCGGCGATAGTGGCCTGGCCATGCTTGCCGGCCTGAATGCTTATGACAAGCCGTCGATCTTTACTGGTCTCGACATGCGCTTTGCTCCCTGGATCACGCCGAAGCGGCTCCAGGAGCAAGGCATGCTCCTGGTCTGGCAAGGCAGCGAAGAGCCGCCACGGCGCCTCGTACCCTGGATCAAGACGTTTCCGGTCAAGACCGTTCTGCTCGACTGGTCACGCCAGGCGCCGCCGCTGGCGATCAATTTCGTCGTCATACCACCGGGAACAAGCGACCTGCCAAGTGGTCCGCCTGCCGAGCCCGAGGAGTAGGACTGGCGCAACTGACCGTCGGCCTTGGGCGCCGCGCCTTCACCTCGCGTGTGATTGACTGGACGAAAGCCGTGACAATGCCCACTTATGGAGAAATCCAAAAAAGAGGAGACGTGACCATGGCGACTTCGACCGAACGCGCAGTCCTTGCGGGAGGCTGCTTCTGGGGCATGCAGGATCTGATACGACGCTATCCCGGCGTGACGTCGACGCGCGTTGGCTACAGCGGCGGCGATGTGCCCAATGCAACCTACCGCAACCATGGCAACCATGCCGAAGCCATCGAGATCAATTTCGATCCAGCAGTGATCGGTTATCGCACACTGCTGGAACGCTTTTTCCAGATCCACGATCCGACGACCCGCAACCGCCAGGGCAATGATGTCGGCATGAGCTATCGCTCGGCGATCTACTACACCAGCGATGAACAGAAGCGCGTCGCGGAAGACACCATCGCCGATGTGGATGCCTCCGGCCTTTGGCCAGGCAAGGTCGCGACCGAAGTCGCTCCGGTCGGCCCTTTCTGGGAGGCCGAGCCCGAGCACCAGGATTATCTTGAGAAATACCCCAACGGCTACACCTGCCATTTCGTCAGGCCGGGCTGGAAACTGCCGGTTCGCGAGAAGGCCGTTTCCTGAGATTGACGAGCCGGATCGGGGCCTCGGCCCCGATCCAATCCTGCCGCAACCTCCGCCATACGCCGTCGCCGGGCCAATCCGGCTGATGGTTGACAGCTTGTCCCATCGCTGGCCAACTGCCGATGCTGATTTGATCCTAGGAGGTGTGCATGAAGAAAGTTTATGAAAAGCCCGCTCTGGTGAGGCGTCAGCGGCTTTTGGCCATTACCGCAACAGCGCCGCTTTCTTCAAAGCCGGCGGTCTGATCGGTACCGCTCAAACTGTTGCTGCCCGGCTGGGCCTTTGAAACTACCTGGATGGTGTTCGTGAACGGTCTCGGGGAAGGCCTGCTTTCGCCGGACACTGGAAGTCTGGATGCGATTGAACCCGTTGCCTGGGCAAGGCCCGGTCTCCGCAATCTTTGTGCTGGGCATCTCCAGATATAACGGGCCGATGCTCGCGGGATAGGTGGAAGCGGGAAACCATATCGCCGCGATCGTGGTGCCAGGGTTGCGGAAGCACACACACTTCAGCATCAGCAATTTCCGCAGGAG
This sequence comes from Mesorhizobium sp. INR15, assembly GCF_015500075.1. NCBI lineage: Bacteria > Pseudomonadati > Pseudomonadota > Alphaproteobacteria > Hyphomicrobiales > Phyllobacteriaceae > Mesorhizobium > Mesorhizobium sp. INR15. The sequence goes on from NZ_CP045496.1 coordinate 3,393,824, forward strand.
ACGTAAGCGCCAGCGTTTGCTCGCGCACTATGTCGGCAACACGCAGGTAAGGCTGATAGAATTTGGCCGGCCTTACGATTGGGACATGCTCGGCAAGCAGTTGTCGGGTGCCAAAGCCGACGTGCTGATCTGTTACGCCTTTCCCAACCGGATCCCGCAAAGCTTGCTTGACGCCTTTCCAAGGGGCGGCCTCAATCTTCATCCCGCGCTATTGCCCTATTATCGTGGCCCGCATCCGTTTCATCGCCTCGTGGCTGATGGCCAGCAAGCTGTGCACGGCGGGGTGACGTTGCACAGGATGACGGCTGGATTTGATGAAGGCGACATTCTCGCACAGGTGCCGTTTTGCGCGGGGGACTGGCACTCGCTGGGAAGCCTGACCAATGCGGCGGCAACGTCAATGCGGATGCTGGCAAGCGAGGCGGTGCCGGCCTATTGCAGGGGCGCGTTAACTGGATTGCCACAGCCTGCTGGTGACTTTGGCTGGGCGCGGCTCGAGCCCAGACATCTGATGATTTCGCAGGCGCTGACGAGGGAGCATGCCGACCGCATGTGGCAGGTGCTCGGCCTGCATCCAGGGATTTACGTGGATGTCGCCGGTCAAAATGTCCGGCTTGCATTCCAGATCCGAAGACTGGGACCGCCAACCGGAAAGGCGGCCGCCAAACGTTGGGGAACCGTGGCATTGGATCTTGCCGACGGTCGAGTGCTGTACTTTACCTACAGCCGTCTGCTCAAACGACTCGTGAATTTTCGCCGCCTGTTCGCGCGGACCCCCATCCCAAGACCGCGCCCCGCGATACAGCTGTTCGGCAAGGTAGAGGGCTGAACGGATGGGCCGGGTACGGCCCATCCGTCACGGTGCCTTCTCGCGGAATTTCGCGTGGCAGCTGGTGCAGTCCTGGAGGATCAGGTGAACGAGATGCTCGGCAGCCAGGGCGGACGGATCGGCATGCTCAGCAGCGCCAGACCGCTTGCCCAGCAAGCTGCCGCCGCCCATCGCCATCCCCGGTCCCATCCTCATGGCCTTTGGGATGCCATCCGCCGGTGCTCCGTCTGCTTGCCGCGACAAAGCGCTCGCGAGCGATGCGATGTGGTCGGCCAGCGCGTTGAATTCCTCGCGCGACTGGCCAATTTCGAGCTTTGCCGCCGAAGGCTGCCCCAGTGTCTCGTTCGGGAATTCCGCAGCCAGGGCACTGGTGTAAAGAGGAACCTTCCCGGCCGCCTGCTTGAACGCCTGTACGTCGTAAGCCACCTTTCCACCAAACATCCCGGCGATCGTCTTGACGGAAGCGGCCATCTCTTTCATCGAGGCCTGGCGCCGCTCGACGACGCCCTTGTCGGGAAGCACGGCAGCCATGGTTGCCCCGCAGGCCACAAGCAGGCTCAGGCATATCGAAATACGGTTCATGGCATCATGCCTTCGAATCCAGCGGTGGTCCCACGCGGACATGGTTCTTGCTGCGCGACGCCGCGCTGCCTCCGGCATCTTGTGCGATGCCGGACGCCCGGTAGTGCCCAGCGACCTGATTTCAAAATCCATTCTAGCGATAGCCATATGGGCCAAAGCTTGTCGCTTTTCCTATGAAATCGGATCTGGCCAACAAAACAAAAGCCAGTTCTAGTTTCGGGCGATCTCATAGAGCAGGGCGGTTTTGACATGCCGACCCGGTTCTCCCCGCATTGACAACGCTGCGGCATAGAATTTCGAAAGCGCCGGGCATAGGCCCTCATACGCCTGGTTGGCGGTGCCGATTGCTTCCATGTCGGCCTGTGTCCCCCCGGCAGCGACAAAAGCGCTGGCGGCCATCGACCAATCCTCGTCGCTGGCGGGAGCCGCCGCCAGGCCGCTACGCCTTGCTGCTCCATAGGCGCGGATCAAGGTCGCGCCGATAGCATCCATATCCATCATCTGCTCATGAGCAGGCGCGCTCAGGGCGCCCGGCCCGTTTTTGAGATAGCCGTTGCAGGTCGTGGGAGATTCCCGTGCCATGACGTGGTTGAGCATGTCGAGTTGGGCGCGGAGCGCTTCCGAGGCATCGCTGTCTGGGGTCGAGGGCAGCACCGAGGCATATTTGTGCCTAAGATCGGCCACCGCTGTCCTGCTCACCTCGCGCACCTGATTCACGCTTCCTTCCGCTCTGGCCACGGCCGTGATCTTCTGGACAATTTCGTCATAGTCTTCAGGAAATTCCTGCTTGATTGCCAGGAAGATCTTGAATTCCTGGCTCAGCAATTGGTCGCTGACCTGAGCCGTCGTCAGTGTGCGCGGCGTTGCGGCCGGCGTACCCATGGCCGTTTCATAGAGATATTTGCCGCCCGCGAGGCCGAGCGTCCAAGGTAGCGCCTTCACCAAAACGAACGACACAATGGCAACGGCGGCCACACCCGCACCTTTCCAATTCACCATAAGGGGTCTCCTTGCAAACTACCTATTTCGCGCCGAGGCCAAGCGCCTTGTCGCGGTCGGCCTGTGCTCGCTTGCGGTTGCCCTTTGCCTCCCAAGCCAGGCTTCGGGCGCTATAAGCATCGGTATATTTCGGATTGAGGCTGATCGCTTTGTCGAAATCGGCAATGGCGGTTTTGTATTTCTTCTTTTTGTGCCAGCAGAAACCACGGTTGTAATAGGCCTCTGCATCGGTGGGACGCAGGCTGACCGCTTTGTTGGAGTCCGCGAGGATGCGGTCGCAATCGTGTTTGGCGGCCCAGCCACGGCTGCGTAGCACATAGGCATCCGCATTGTCGGGCTGCAAGGCGATGATCGTGGTCAGATCCGCAATGCCCCGGTCGATGTCGCCTTTCTGCCACCAGATGGCGGAGCGATAGAAATAAGTATCGATGAATTCGGGGCTGAGTTCGATCGCCTTGTCATAGTCTTCCATGGCTTTGTCGTGGTCTCCTTTCAGAGCCCGGGAAAAGCCACGCAGAGTGTAGGCCGGGCCGTAGGTGGGGTCCGCCATGATTGCCAGATCGTACTGTGCGATGGCCCGGTCGAAGTCGTTTTGAGAACGCCAGATCGTGCCTTGTTCTATTGCTTGCCTGGCGACGGAACTCAGGATCCGGGCGCCATTTTTCGCGGCCGATGATTTCGCCCTCGCGGCCACTGCGAGTTCCCGGCTCTTCTGGACGATCGCCAGGTTTGGATCGAGCCTGATCGCCTTGTCGAAATCGGCGATGGCGCGATCGTAGTCGCCCTTGGCGAACCAATCGCTTCCACGGCCGAAATAAGCGGGCGCATATTTAGGGTCGATCTCGACCGCGCGATCGTAATCCGCGATTGCGCGACCCAGTTCATTCTTTTTGCCCCAGGCAACCGCGCGGCCCAGGAAGGCGTCGAAATAGGCGGGATAAAGCGCGATCACCTTGCTGTAGTCGGCGATGGCACTATCGTAATCACCAATCTCGACCCGCGACATGCCTCGCCAGACATATGCCGAGGCCCCCTCCGGCTCGAGCGCGATGGCGCGGCCGTATTCGACAATGGCGCTGTCATATTTGCCCTTTTGGTAGAGGGCTTTGCCCCGATCTATGAATGAGTTGACGTTCTTGGGATCCGAGCCAACGGCATCGGCGGCTTTGCTACCCTTGGCCTTCGCCGCGATGACCGCCTTGCGTCCTGCGCGGAACTCGCCATTTTCGGGGTTGAGCCTGATTGCCTTGTCAAAGTCGGCAATAGCGCTGTCATAGCCTTTCTTGTCTGCCCAGGCCAAACCGCGCCCGTAGTAACTGGCAGCGTCTTTCGGATCGATGGTAAGCGCTGTCGTGTAAGCGGCGATTGCGCGCGCGTAGTCGCCCTTCGTATGCCATACCATGCCTTTGCAGAAATAGGCGTCACGGGCGGTGGGATCGAGGCTGGCTGCGCGGCCGCAATCAACGAGAGCTCCGTCGGCATCGCCTTGTGTGGCCTTGGCGATGCCCCGGCTTATATGCGCCCGTATCTGGTCTGGATTGAGCCGGATGACCTGATCGTAATCGGCAATGGCGCGGTCGTAAACGCGCTTGGCTGACCAGGCGTCACCTCGCCTGAGATACGCGAATGGGCTGTCCGGAGCGATCGCAATGGCCTTGTCGTACTCGGTTATGGCACGGTCGTAGTTGCCTCCGTCATACGAGGAATTGCCTCTTGCCACGGCAGCCAGGGCGACCGGGTCGGTGGCATTGGGATCTGGCGGGTCGGTATTGCCGACTTTGGCCTTGGCCGCGATCGCCGACTTACGACGCGCGGCTACTCCGGCAAGGTTGGGATCGAGCTGAATTGCCTGGTCGAAGTCCGCGATAGCGCCGTCGTAGTCAGCCCTCTTCAGCCGAGCGATGCCGCGCAAGTAGTGGGTGATGGCAAAGTTCGGATCGATCTCTATCGCCTTGTCATAGTCAGCGATGGCACGGTCGTCGTCATTCTTCTCGCTCCAAGCCAGGGCGCGGGCGAAATGGTAGTTGGCGTTCGTCGGTTCCAACGCAATGGCGCGGTCATAGTCGACGATGGCGCGGCCGTATTTACCTTGCTGAGCCCAAGCAAGGCCGCGATAGCCATAAGCCTCGGCAATGTCAGGGTCCAAGGCTATGGCGCTGTCGAATTTGGAAATGGCTCTTTTGTATTTGCCCTTGCCATATTGGAGCTTGCCCGCGGCGACAGCGGCCAGGGCGCGTGGGTCGGCGGTCCTGGTTAGCGGGATTGGCGGTGACGGTACTGGCGTGTCATTCGCAATCTCAGCCATCGTCTGGCCGGATGCGTTGGGTGGTTGGTTTCCGCTTGGCGCCGACGGGGAGCTCTCGACGGCCGAGGCCTGCTCGCTACAACTGCCGGCCCGGTTCGCATCAAGATCGATCGCGCGCCGGCAGTCGGCGGCGGCGCCAGCATAATCGCCTTTGAGCGTCTTTGCCCGGCTGCGGCTGAAGAACGCGGCGGCGTTGTTCGGGTCCAGGCTGATCGACCTGTCGAAATCGAGAATCGCACCCTCGACACCATATTTTGACAGCCGCACCATGCCCCGTTCGAACAGCACCTTGGCGGCGTCGGGGCGCCTTTCCACAAGGGCCGGTGCGTTTGGCTGGGCAACATCGCCTGCGACCTGTTGGTTGCAGGCGATGGCCCCTTTCGGGTCGAGCTTGATTGCTTGCCTGCAGTCGGCGGCGGCGGCGCTATCGTAATTGCCGCGCGTGAAATCATCAGCAAGCGCTGGAGTGCTCAGGGCCAAAATGACAGCAAAGCCAGCCAGCCACCGCCGGCAAGGCCAACATTTCGCCAAAACGAACAACCCTGTCGCGGCGGCGGCCAGCCCCGCACCATTCCAACTCGCCATTTACTGGTCCTCCCCCGAAAACCCCGGCCACTTCGATGGCGTTCAGGTTATTGTTCCTTATTTGTTCCAAAATGCAAGCAGGAATTGCAATCTGGTGAACTCGATGGCGGGTTTTTGAAACCGGTGGATTCGCAAGATCCGGCGCATTCGCCCTCATGGAGATGACTGTGGCGGGCTTGGAGCCGCCAATCCGGGTTTGGTGCCGTTCGCATAGGGCGGGTTGGCCTGCCGCCAAAGGAATCGAAGCATTTGTAGAGGCCGGTAGACGAGCCCGTCTCGCTCAATTCTCATAAAAACGATTTTTTTGTACTCTTCGTATGTATATCGATATTTTACTTGAAATATTTGATATATGCAAAGATAAATTCAAGTTTTAATATTATTTTACTTCGCTCATTTCACGATCAAACACCATTAGAATCATTCTGTATTTGGAATTTGAAACTGAGAAACTCTTTCTGACGTTAGTTTATGTGCAATCGGCGATGTGCCGGCTGTCTTAGTGCAACGACAACAGGAGAGTGTTATGGCTTTTACCATCAAAACAGTCGCCAGTATGTTGGCAGGTAGCGCAATAATTTTGACTCTTTCGATGCCCGCTGGCGCCGCCGGCCTTGGTCTTGGCGTCGGTGCTTCGGTCGGTGGCAGTGGCGGCGTCAATGCCGGCGTCGGAGCTTCGGTCGGTGGTAGCGGTGGCGTCAGCGCTGGTGTTGGCGCGTCGGTTGGCGGCAGTGGTGGTGTCAATGCCGGTGCTGGTGCCTCCATCGGCGGGGCCCGGGGCGTGAACGCGGGTGTCGGCGCCAATGTCGGCGGCAGCAATGGTGTCACAGCTGGTCTTGGTGCCAATGTTGGTGGCGGTGGCGGCATTACGGCCGGCCTGGGCGCCAATGTCGGCGGTACTGGCGGCATTGGGGTTGGTGTCGGCGTTGGCGTTGGCGGTGGGATCAACCCGAGCAATCCGTCCAACCCGAGCAATCCGCGGAACCCCAACCTTCCAAGCGTTGTCGCTGACATGTCGGATAGTCAGGTGGCACGGATGAAGAAGCGTTGCGTCGATGTACTCGGCAGTTCCGGGGTCTACGATCGCGACCTGCGTCAGCTGTGTCTGTTGATTGCCCGTCGCTGACGCTGGTCAGGACGCCGCAGGAATGGAAGTGTCAGACCAGCCGTGAGGCTTTGGCCGCACTCTCCTGGCCTCCGGCCAGTCGGAAAGCCCGCCATTTGGCGGGCTTTCTGCATTTCGTCGGCCGGTCGGCTCGCAAACCAGTCACCGCGTGCGGAACGCTAATGCCATTTGAGCGTTCACCTCATCACGGACACCGCGTGGCGATGTTCAAACCAGCGCGAGAGCGCACTAAGGGAGCGGGAAGACCATGGGTCTTGGAACCATACTCATCATCATTCTTGTAATAGCTCTGCTGGGCGGCTTCAGCGGCCTTGGCGGCGGACCGTTCTACGGCACCGGCTATTATGGCGGCGGTGGCCTCGGACTGGTGCTGATCATCATTGTCGTTCTGGTCGTGCTAGGGCGAATTTAGCGATACGAGTGCGCGGAAGACCGTAACCGGATCGTGATGTAGGCACCTTTCTATGTGATCAGACGCGTTTTCGAAATTTGATAATGTGCCATTGGTCCACAAACCCCCTGTGGACCAAAAAGAACGAGGTCCCACCCCGTTCTTTCAAACAGGCCCGCTTCGGCTTAGCCGTGGCGGGCTTTTGCTTTTCACTTATCACATACGAATGACCCTAATGACCTAGCAAGGAGGGAGAACGGTTGTCCGCTCTCGATGGCCGGTTCCTCGGACGTCCTCATAAATCGCTCGAAGAATCCACTCTTCTTGAGGCGGTAGGTTTATGCATTCTGGACGACCGCGACCGCTTGAGGAGATGACGCGTAATCGTCGCTGAACGAAAAAAGGCGAGCACATTGCCCGCCTTTCTCCGATATTCGATTGGCGCATGTGCGCCCAAGTTTTCGCCTGTCAGTTCGCGCCGCCGAGCTGCTTTGTCTTGGCGCAGAAATTGTCGTGCGATTTGCCGATGACATTATCTCCGCAATCCTTGGTCATCGAGGCCCGATCTTCCTCGGTCAGCGCCATCCATGCAGCCTTGAATTCATCGTCCGACTTCATGGTCTTCATGCCGGCGTCGGTAAAGAACGGAGTCATCTTTGCCGGATCGTCGAGCGCCGAAGTTCCGGTGCTGCCGCCCGCTAATGCAGCGCCAGTCATCATTGCAAGCGCCATCGCGCCCATGCTGAGCATCTTGATGTTCATCTGAGTATTCCTCTCTGTGGAGGTCATTGGAATAAACGACCGATAGAATAATGTGCGGCTCGGCAAACAGTTCCTTCCGATTATTCCTGATCAGCATCTCATTTCAGTTTGGAGATCGGTGCCAGGATTTCTGAACGGTCATGTCGAGGCCTGCAGCCTTTTGCTCGGCCCGTTCAGGTGCGGCAGGGCAAACTTAGCTCCGCGCTGCCGGGCGATGTAGTGAATTCACTCCATGTCAGGGAGATCGCCGCTGCTGAAGAGCGTGTTTGGTGGTCCGTAGTCGCCAAGCATCGGGTCCGCATCGCGGCTCCAGGCGATGACGCCGGCATGTTTTGCCGCCAACGCCCTGGCGGTGCGGATGGCACGGTCCTCGCTCTGCTGGTCGGCGGGACCAAAGGCGGGAAACAGTTCGCCATCCTCACCGCGATCAAAGGCGACGACGACGATCAGCTTGGGTCTTTTCTGGTCAATGGTATCGGACATATTGCACCTTTGGCGCGGAACCTATCACATTGCGAGAGGTTGAAGGCCGCGAATCGATGAATACCAACTTCGGGGAGGTGGCATCGTGAAAGATCAGCGTTTCGACGAGCCGGTCCGGGTTGTGCTCGGCCGATCGGGGAACACGATTTTCAATGTCGAGCGGGTTGCCCAAGCCGCCGATATCCTGATCAACCGCTGGCCTGTCGCGACCGGGCAGAAACATATGGCTGCCAGAAAGGCTTGCCTGGCCGTGCTCGAAGGCAGCCGTGAAGCGTGGGTGGCGCGGGCGGCGTTCATCAATGCTGCCATCGAGGCGGACATTCTTGTCGAGCCAAGCAAGGTTCCAAGCCGGTAGCGATCGGGTTTCACAAGGCCTGCCAGCGCCTCCTGCCGCCATTTTCATCTCCATGCACATGCCGTTGACAAGTCTGTCACACCTCGATATTGAACAGGATTATACAGGTATAGTGAACAGGTACCCATATGAAACGGCGCGCGGTTCAACTGTCTCCCGGCACGGGCAAGCCCGAGCAGATCGCCACCGTTCTCGAACATGAAATCCGTTCCGGCGTGCTTGGCTTTGGCGACCGCCTGCAGAGCGAGAACGAGCTCGTCCAGCGCTTTTCCGTCAGCCGCAATACGGTCCGCAAGGGCCTCGAAGAACTGTCCAGCCGCGGATTGATCACCACTAAGGTCGGCATCGGCTCTTTCGTCACCTTCGATGGCAAGCCTGTCGACGATGCCATTGGCTGGTCGCGGGCACTGGCCAATGCCGGCGCGAATGCCGAGACCCGAACACTGCGGCTCGAGGTGATCGAGGATGCGGATCTTGCCGCGCTGCTTGGCATCGAAAGCCCGTTTTTCATTGCTGTTGACCGCGTGCGCACCAATGCCAGCGATGGCCATGCAATCTCGATCGAACGCAGCCGGCTGCCCCTGTCGCCGGAACTTGAGGATGTGCCTTTGCGCGGTCTGCGCGAAGGTTCGTTGCACCAGACGTTGCGTGCCGCCGGTCTGGTCCCCGACCATGGCGAGGAATGGGTCGGGATCGAAATGCTGAACGCCGAGGACGCTGCCATTCTCGGTTGTCCGTTGGGAGCGCCGTTCCTGCGCGGGCGCCGATTGACCCGCGCCGCGGACGAACGGCCGATCGAATATGTCACCAGCCTGCTCAACCCCGCGCATTTCGCGCTGCATATGAGGTTCTGAGCAATGTCGGACACCGCCACGGAACATCTCGATCGCGCCATGGGCGCTCTCATTGGTGGCGCGTTGGGCGACGCGCTGGGTATGCCGACGCAGCTCCTGTCTCCAGCCCGCATCGCCGAACTCTACGGCCATGTCGAGGATTTCATCGCGCCTTTCGCCGACCATCCGGTGTCGAAGGGGCTGCTTGCGGGCACGATCACCGACGACACGGAGCAGGCGCTGCTGCTGGGGCGCATCCTGGCTGCTTCAGGCGATGGCTTCGACCATGCGCGCTGGGTCAACGCGCTGCTCGACTGGGAGCGCGAGGTCAAGGCGCGCGGCAGCTATGACCTTCTTGGGCCATCGACCAAACGTGCCATCGATGCGATCAACAATGGCGTGTCGGCTGAGGAGGCCGGGCGCAGCGGCGATACCAATGGTGCGGCCATGCGCATCGGGCCAGTCGGCATCATGATGCCGCTCGAGCCATTGGATGTGTTTGTCGCCAAGGTGGCGGAGACTTGCCGGGCCACCCACAATACCTCGATTGCCATCGCCTCTGCGGCTGCCGTTGCCGCCGCTGTCAGCCGTGGCATTGGCGGTGGCGACTGGCGCGCCGCTTCCGACAGCGCCGTCGCGGCGGCGAGGCGAGGGGCGATGCTCGGCAACTGGGTGACCGGCGGCGACATCGCCGCGCGGATCGTGTGGGCGCAGGACCTTGTTCGCGGCAACCGGGTAAAGGACGCGATCCGGCTGATCACTGATCTGGTTGGCACCGGCGTTGCCAGCCAGGAATCGGTTCCGGCAGCGTTCGCCGTGCTGGAAGTCGCAGGTGGAGATCCATGGCAGGCGGCCGTCATCAGCGCCAATCTTGGTGGCGACACCGACACGATCGGCGCCATAGCCGCCGGCATGGCCGGCGCCTGCACCGGTTTCGCGCACCTACCGCAGGATCGCATCGCCAAGCTGCGAGGCATCGACCTTGCTGAGGTGAAGGCATTGGCGATCGATCTCCTCGCCGCCAGGGCAACAAAGGCCCGTTCGGGCAAGGACGCGGCGGCATGAGTGGGCGTCTCGTCCATATCGGCAGTGCGGTGGTCGACTATGTCTACCGTATCGACGCCTTGCCGATGCCAGGCACGGAAAAGACCGCTTCGAGTTTTGCCCAGGTCGCCGGCGGCGGCTTCAACATGATGGTGGCGGCGGCCCGTACCGGCATGAAGGTGGTCTTCGGCGGCCAGCTCGGCAGCGGGCCGAACGGCGACTTCCTGCGCGCTGCCTTCGCCATGGCAGGCATCGAGACGCTGACACCGCCATCGCCTGTCATGGACAGCGGGAATTGCGTCGCCATGATCTCGAGGGATGCCGAACGCACCTTTATCTCATGGCCGGGTGCGGAGAGCGTGCTCAGCCTGGACATGATGGCACCTGTGTCGGTCGTGCCTGGAGATTGGGTGTTTACCTCGGGCTACACGCTGAGCTATCCTGAAAGCCGCGATGCGCTGACCGACTGGCTTGAGCTGCTGCCGGCGGACATTCCCTTCGCCTTTGATCCAACACCGATCATTTCGGACATTCCGCATCCCATCCTGGCGCGGGTGCTTGCCCGCACGACATGGTTGAGCTGCAACACCACCGAAGCAGCCGAGATTGCTGGTCCGGGCGATGTCGAGACGGTCGCGGCGCAGCTGTTGAAAATCCATTGCCCGCACGCGGATGGCGTCGTCATCCGTTCCGGGGCTGGCGGCTGCCATGTGCGGCTGGCCGACGGCACGGCCCAGGCCATTCCTGGCTTCCGGGTTGCGGCGATCGACACAAACGGCGCCGGCGATACCCATATCGGTGCCTTTATCAGCGCGCTGGCACGAGGCGTGCAGCCTTTCGAGGCGGCGCGCTACGCAAATGCGGCAGCCGCGATATCGGTCACCCGGCACGGCGGTTCGTCGGCGCCGACCGACGCGGAGATTCAGACATTCCTGAGCCAGGCAGGCGGTCCATCGATCACTGAGCCAGGCCAGACCCACAAGGCCCATCAGACAGCCTGACCAAGCCCCGGAAGCGGGCAACACAGAGAGGAACAAACAATGCGCATGCCTGAACTGACCGCTTTGCTGACGGCGACCGCCGTCTTCACCTCCGCACTCGCGTTCGCCGCCAAGGCGGATGACGTTCATGTGCTCAACTGGAAGGGTTACGGCGCCGACGAGCCCTGGGCGATCGAAGCCTTCGAGAAAGCGACCGGCAACAAGGTCATCAATGACTTCTTCAATTCCGAACAGGAAATGCTGACCAAGATCAGGACCAATCCGGGCCTCTACGACGTGGTCATGATCAACGCCGCCTTCAACGACCAGGCGATGGCGGAAAAACTGATCCAGCCGATAGATACCTCCAAGCTGCCGAATTATGCCGACATCAGCAAGGACAAGGCGGGATCGCCGATGCTCGACCATGACGGCAAGGTCTATGGCGTGCCGTGGGTGTGGGGCCTGACGGCGCTCGCCATCAACGACAAATCCTTTGACAAGGCACCAACCAGCATCGCCGAGATGTGGGATCCGGCGCATAAAGGCCGCGTGATCATTCGCGACGACGCGGTCGAGGCCGTTCAGTTCGGCGCCATCGCCACCGGCCAGAACATCAACGACATCAAGGATATGGATGCGGTCAAGGCGAAACTGACCTCGCTGATGCCGCAGATCAAGACCTTTTGGAGCGCCGAGAACGACTGGAACCAGATGGTCGCCTCCAACCAGATCGACATCGGCACCTACTGGAGCGGCTCGGCCGACCGTGCCAAGACGCATTTCAAACTGCCGGTCTCGCTGGTCATCCCTCGGGAAGGTGCTGTCGCCTGGCTCGACGCATTCTCCATTCCGGCTGGCTCCAAGAACGTCGCCGGCGCCGAGGCCTTCATCAACTACATGATCGATCCGAAATTCTACGTCGAATGGGTCACCAAGGTTGGTGCGCCCGTCTCGGCCAACACCAAGGCCGTGGAAGCTCTCCCTGAAGATGCCTTCAACCGCAAGGTGATGGGCGACCCTGATGTCGCCAAGCGGATCCAGTTCCAGGCGCCGATCACCGACGCGCAGCGCGAAGCCTATCTGGCGCTGTGGCAGCAGCTGAAGGTCGATGTGAAGTAAAATTCGCGTCCGGGCCAGCCGGCGGTTCGCGCCAGCTGGCCTTCAATCCTGGGGAGGAGGGTATCATGGCAGTACAAGGCGCGGTCGCGTCGCGCGGCGGGCTGAGATCGGCATTGCCACTGTTGGCGCCTGCCTATCTCTGGCTGACGGTGGCGATCTTCCTGCCGCTTTCGGCGATGGTCTTTTTCTCCTTCATGACCGACCTGCCGCTTTCCGGAAAGCCCTGGGCGTTCACGCTCGGCAACTACGCCGCCTTCTTCTCGCAAAGCCTTTACCTGACATTGCTGCTGGCCTCCCTGCGGCTTGGCCTCGAGGTGACGCTATGGTGCGTCGTCATCGGCTATCCCGCTGCCTATGTGCTGGCCAAAGTGTTGAAGGGCCGTAGCCGCGAGGCGATCTTCCTGCTCGTCATCCTGCCGTTCTGGTCGAACGGGCTGGTGCGCATTTTCTCCTGGGCGATGGTGCTGCGTGAGGGCGGCATTCTCGATACGGGGCTGAACGCGGTGCTGCCGTTCAAGATCAACATCGACCTGATGTACTCCTATCCAGCCGTCATCATCGGGCTGGTGCATTCCTACGTGCCCTACATGGTGCTGACCTGCTATCTCACCTTGCAGGCTATCGACGACTCCCTCATCGAAGCCGGACGCTCGCTCGGCGCCTCGCGGTTGCAGGTGCTGAAGCGGGTGATCATTCCGCTGTCTATGCCGGGACTTGTCGCGGGCGCGGCGCTCATCTTCGTACCGGTCGTCGGTTCCTTCATGGAACCACGCATTCTCGGCGGCCGTACCGGCACTTTCTATGGCACTGTCATCGAAGACCAGTTCGTCGCCGTCTTCAACTGGCCGCTGGGAGCGGCACTGTCCTTCATCCTGCTGGCTGTTGTCCTCGTCATCCTGGCGGTGGCGTCGCCGGTGCTGCGGAGGGCCGCGTGATGGCGACGACGCGCATTCTCGAATGGCTCGGCCGGGCTTACATCGGGCTGCTGCTCGCCTTCCTCTACCTGCCCATCATCATCATGGCGCTGATGTCGTTCAACGTCTCGCAATTCTACCAACTGCCGTTCGAATGGACGACGGAATGGTACGCCTCGCTGTGGCAGAACAACCAGTTGATCGCTGCCACCTGGAACAGCATCGAGATCGCGGTCATCACGACTGTTATCTGCGTGGTGCTCGGCTCGGCGGCATCGCTGGCGCTCTTTCGTTACGAGTTTCGCGGCAAGAAATTCCTGCAGGCGCTGCTGTTTCCGCCGATCGCCATTCCGTGGCTGATCACCGGCACCGCGATGTTGATCTTTTTCTTCGGCGTCGGCATCGGGCGCGGCCTGTTTGCGATCCTGCTTGGCCATGTGGCGCTGGCGCTGCCCTATGTCATCGTCGTGGTTTCCGCCCGGCTGCAGACCTTCGCGCCGGAGCTGGAAGAGGCGGCGCGTTCTCTCGGTGCCAACCAGTGGCAGGTGACAGCGCGTGTGACGCTGCCCTGGATCATGCCCGGCGTCATTGCCGGCGGGTTGTTTGCCTTCGCCGTCTCCTTCGACCAGTTCGTGGTGTCCTATTTCCTGGCGACGCCCGGGCAGACGACGTTGCCGGTCGAAATCTACGCCGCGATCCGCAAGGGCTTCACGCCCGAGATCAATGCGGTCTCGACAATCATCATTGTCGTGTCGATGGCGCTGATGCTGCTCACGGCGCGCTTCTTCAAATTCGGCGGAGAGAAATAATGGCCGGCGTCCAGGTATCGAATGTCTCGCGCAGCTTCGGCGCCCACAAGGCGCTGGACGACGTCTCCATCGATTTCGCCGATGGCGGCTTCTATGCACTGCTAGGCCCATCCGGTAGCGGCAAGACCACGCTGCTGCGGCAGATCGCGGGCTTCGATTTTCCCGACAGTGGCCGCATCTCCATCGGGGGCGAGAGCGTCGAGCGGGTGCCGGTCGAGAAGCGGCGCATCGGCATGGTGTTCCAGAACTACGCGCTGTTTCCCAACATGAGTGTTGCCGACAATGTCGCCTTCGGCCTGTCGGTGCGCGGCGAGGCCAAAGCGACGATCAATGCTGAGGTTCAGCGCGCGCTAGACCTGGTGCAACTCGGCAAGCTCGGCGGTCGGCGCCCGCACCAGCTGTCCGGCGGCCAGCGTCAACGCGTGGCGCTGGCGCGCGCGATCGTCACCAAGCCGCGCGTGCTTTTGCTCGATGAGCCGCTCGGCGCGCTCGACAAGGCGTTGCGCGTCGACATGCAGATCGAGCTCAAGCGCATCCAGCGCGAGATAGGCATCACCACCATCTTCGTCACGCACGACCAGGAAGAGGCGCTGACGATGAGCGACCGCATCGGAATATTGCGCGACGGCAAGCTGGTTCAGGAAGGGCCGCCGGAGGAAATCTACGACCGGCCGAAGAGCGAATTCGCCGCCACCTTCCTCGGCGACGCCAACATCTTTCGCGGCGATACGACCGGCAATGGTATCCGCCTGCCGGACGGCACAGCGATTGCCGCAGGGGCGGGCGCTACGCTGGCCGCCGGCGCCAAGGCAAGCTGTGCGGTGCGGCCAGAACGTATTCGCATTGCAACGGATGCCGGCGCGATCGACGCCGTCAACGCCAACATGCTCAAGGGGCAAGTGTCGAAGCGCATCTTCGCCGGCAACAACAGCACCTATTTCGTCGAGCGCGGTGGCCAGACGCTGAAGGTCATCGTGCAGAACACAGGCATGGATCGGCTGGACGAGGGGCAGGAGGTGGTGCTGCGCTGGTCGCCGGAGAGCACCGTGTTGATCGCGGCGAACTGATCTTCATACCGGGCCTTGCCATGCTGTACGCAATCGGGGACAGCATAACAGGCAAGAGTCCGGAGCATGCCGATGACGCTGGAATTGACTGCCGACGACCAGTCGATGTTGCGGGGCGAGCAAGGCCCTTCCGCTGGCGCCGCCATGAATATCCTGGTCGCCTTTTCGAATGCGGTCGGGGCAGGCAGCCTGCTTGATATCACCAGCGCCCATATCGACGGCTGCCTCTATCATGGCAAGGCCGGGCTCGATTTCGTCGAGAGGCTGGTAGAGGGCGGTGGCCGCGTCCAGGTGCCGACGACGCTCAATGTCGGTTCGTTCGACCTCATCCATCCCGGCATGGTGAAGATGCCGGCGGCCGAAGAAGTCCCGGCGCGGCGGTTGATGAAGGCGCATAGGGAGCTTGGCTGCCAGGCGACCTTCACCTGCGCGCCCTATCAGACACGCTTCCGGCCTGAATTCGGCCAGCAGATCGCCTGGGGCGAATCCAATGCCATCGTGTTCGCCAATTCGGTGATCGGCGCGCGCACCAACCGTTACGGCGATTTCATCGACCTGTGCTGCGCCATGACTGGGCGCGCGCCGGCCTGGGGCCTGCATCTGAGCGAGAACCGGCGCGGCCGCATCCTGTTCGAGCTGGACGTCGCTGATCCGGAGCCAAGCGACGGCCTGTTCGTTGGTGTTGGGCTGATCATCGGGCAGGCGAGCAACGATCGCATCCCGGTAATTGCAGGCCTGCCTCAGCCGCGCGACGAGGACCAGTTGAAGGCGCTGGGCGCGGCGGCGGCAACGACAGGTGCCGTGGCGCTGTTTCATGCGGTCGGCATCACGCCGGAGGCGGGGACGATCGAGGAGGCGTTCCACGGTCACGCCCAGGAGGAGACAATCCGCGTCACCAAGACCGACATCGATCATGCGCTGGCCAGGCTTTCCACGGTGCCCGATGGAGCGCCCTTGGCGGCAGTGTCCCTGGGCACGCCGCATTTTTCGCATCAGGAGTGGATGCGCCTGTTGCCGCTGCTGCGTGACGTCGCACCGGGCAAAGGCATCCCGATCTACGTCAACACCGGGCGTGCGACCTTGACACGTTTGCGGGACGAGGGCGCCTTGGACGGAATGGAAGCGTTCGGCTTGATCCCGGTTGCCGATACCTGCACCTATGTCACTTCGATCTTGGAGCGGCTCGACGGCGTGGTGATGACCAATTCCGGCAAATGGGCGCATTACGCGCCTGGCAATATCGGGGTGTCCGTGGCCTTTGCCGACATGCGGGACTGTATCCGCTCGGCGGCGGTCGGGCACGTCGTGCGAGGTGCATCATGAGAGCCGCCGAGCGAGCCGGCACGTTCCAGCTGGCCGGTGCCGCCGAAGGCCAGTCCTTGGTGTTTTCCCAACCGCTCAGCTTCTGGGGTGGCATCGATGCCGCGACCGGCGACATCATCGATCACTCGCACCCTGGCCTCGGCCAGAATGTCGCCGGCAAGATCCTGGTCATGCCGAGCGGGCGCGGATCGTCGTCTGCATCCTCAGTGCTGGCAGAGGCCATCCGCAAGGGCACGGCGCCGGCCGGCATTCTCATGGAGCGGCCGGACCCGATCCTGGCCGTCGGCGCTATCGTTGCGGAGTTTCTTTACGGGATCAGCATGCCGCTGGTTGTCTGTGACATTTCGGGCGTCGTCTCCGGCGAGCGGATTGCGATTGATGTTGGCGAGGATGGCAAGGCCCGCGTCACACTCTAGCCCGCCATCAGTCCCGCAGCACCGCGCCGCCAATAGGCTGCCGCCAATGTCTCGTCACGGCCGAGCGAAAGCGTGCCGCGCCAGTATTCGCGCACGACCTTGGCAGCGGCTGCCTCCGCCGCGAACCAGCCAAAGCCCGAACCACCCTGCGGCCACGTCACAGAGCGGACGGCGTTGGCGAGGCGGTTGTCCTCGCCGGCTGGCACGCCATCCCTGGTCAACCAATGCAACTCGATGCCAGTGGCATTATCGATAGCCTGCTTTTCCCCCTCATCGGCGATCTCGACAAAGGCCACGCCCTTGGTCGCGGCAGGCAAGGTCTCGAGCATGCGGGCCAGCGCCGGCAACCCGGTTTCATCGGCACCCATGACATACCAGCCCGCTTGCCGCACCGGGCGGCCGACCGGCCCCATGATGCCAAGCCTCATGCCAGGCGTCGCCTGCATGACCCAGGTCGAGCCGACGCTCTCGCCCGGATGGACAAGGAAATCGACATCGATGATGCCCTTGGTCACATCGAGCGAACGGATGGTGTAGACGCGCGCCACTGGCCGGCGGTCATCGGCAGGCCAGACTGGCAATCCACTGGCGCCGAGCACCGGCCAGAGTGGATCGGGCACATCCTTTGTCGGGAACAGCATGCGGATGTGCATGCCGCCGAACTTGGCGAAGCGGGAGAGATCTTCACCAGCAAAACGGATGCGGCGCATATGCGCAGTGAGGTCGCGAACGTCAGTCACGGTCATTTCGCGGAACTGGGCAAGGCTGGTCTCGCTGGAGAGATCGCCGGTCCAGACGATCTCCGGGTTCTCATCCCTTGCATAGACCTGGACAGCGGTCGCGAGCAGGTCCTTGATACGGGCAAGGCCGTCGCGGTCGGCGGCGTTGGCTCGCATCACCAGTCGCTCCATGTCGAAGGAGGCGCCGCCGAAAGCGAAGCGGAAGTCGATGCGCTGGCCGTCATGGGAAGCATCGGCCTCGAAGCTCTGCAACCTGTCCGTGATGCTGTCCATGTAGTCGGGCAGGCGCTGCAGGTTGAGCCGTGCCTCGCAGGCGAGTTCGCGCACCGATGATTCCATTGTGATTAGCCTCCAATCCGGCCTGAGAGGGCCACCTTGAAGGTGCGGCCCTTGCCTTGTTCGGTAGCCGCCGTTGTCGACCATGCGCTTTGCGGGTCGGTGTAGGCGGTGTTGAAAACGTTATCGACGCCGAAATCGAGCTTCAGATTGTCGTTGATGGTCCAGTTGGCGAAGACATTGACCAGATTGAAACCGTCATCGACCACCGGAGCCAGGGTTGGATTGGTGCGGCTGGTGCGCGTGATCTTGCCGACGCTAAGATATTGCGCGCCGATAGTGAGCTGGTCTTCGAGCATGCGGAAGCCGAAGGTTGCCGAGATGCGGTCGAGCGGCGTGTTGTTCAGCGCCTGGCCGGCATAGAGGCCGCTGACGACCTTGGCGTCGATCAGCGCACCGGCAAGGTTCACGAAGCCCCAGCCGTAATCATAGACGGCCTCCGCTTCGATACCTTTCAGCCGAGCGTCACCGATGTTGATCGCGGTACGCGTCACACCCGCGCGCAGGTCGGCCTCGATATAGTCCTCGACATGGGTGTGGAAGACGTTGACCTTGGCGCGCAACCGGTCGCCCGCCATCAGCACATCATCATACTTCACGTTGATGCCGGCTTCCCAGTTCTTGGCCGTCTCGGGCTGCAAAAGAAGATTGGGGCGGTAAGCGTCGGTGCCGCCATGCGCGCCACCGCCACGGAAGACATCCTGCAGGCCGGGCGCCCGGTAACCTTCGGAATAGGTGCCGTAAAGCTGGAAGCCTTCGAACGGCGTAACGCCGACCGTCAGGCGCGGCGACCACCGATCCCCCGAGATCGAGGCCTGTTGCGCTGGTGTGGTCCGTGTCTCGCCATCCAACTGATAGCCGTCATAACGCATCGCGCCGATGACCTGCAGCCACTCCTTGTAGTCGCCCTGCCACTGCAGGAAGCCGCCATAGCCCTGCTGCTCGCCGGCGCCGAAATGCGCTGCTTCCGACGAGGCTTCGAGATAGTAATAATCGAGCCCGTAGGTCAGCGTGTGAGCGATATCCCAGGCGTCGAAACGTGACGAGTTCTTGATGTTGAAGCCCGAGGTGGCAACGTCATAAAAACGGAAATTGCCGATCATGTTGGTCGGCCAGACCTGCGTCTGCTCGGCGCGGGTGCGGTTGTGATAGGCGTTGGCGCTGAGGTCGATCAGGTCGTTGTCGTCGGGCTTCCAGGTGTATGCTGCGGTGTAGGTCTGGTTGGTGGTGTTGGCGTCGTAGCGGCTCAGCGTTGGCGAGGTCGAACCGCTCGAACTGGTGATCTGGTCGTTGTAGCGCTGCAGGATGACACCGAGCTTCAGTTCGTGGCCGTCGGCCGGCCGCAATGCGGTCTTCAGGTAGCCGCTGGTCACCCTCTCGCCGGTCCAAGGCACAGTGGCGCCGTTGCCATCGGTGTAGCTGTCGCGATCGCGGTAGATCAGGTTGCCGATAATGTCGGCGTTGTCGCTGAAGCGATAGGCGCTGGTGGTGCTGGTGGTGAAGCCGCCTCCATTGTCCTCATAGCCGAGCTTCTCGCTCAGCGCCCAACGCTCGTCCTTCTTGAGGAAATCGCCGGCATCCTTGGTCTCAAAGGAAACAACGCCGCCGATGCCGCCCGAGCCATAGGCATTGGACACCGGGCCGCGAATGACGGTGGCTTCCTTGATCAGATCGGGCTCGACATAGAACGAGCCTGAACCATGGCCAACGCGCCAATAGTCCTGGCGGGCGCCGTCGAGTGTCACGACGACACGACCATATTGCTCAAGGCCGCGAATGTTGATGGCGGTCGCCGGATCGTCACCGTTCATCGAGGCGGCGACACCGGGTGTGGTGCGGAAGATGTCGGCTGCGGTGTTGGGCTGGATGTGCGCCAGTTCGTCCTGGTCGACGGCGCTGATGGCGGCCATCGAATCGATGACGGCGGTCTTGATCATCGTCGCCGAGATGGTGATGAGGTCCAGCATTGTCGCCGGCTGGTTCCGTGCGGCCTTGGCCGGAACGAGGCGGCCTGCCTTGGCGGCGGCGCCCTTCTTTTCCTGCTCCTGCGCATTGGCCATTGGCGCGGCGCAAAGACCGAGCACGAAGGCGAGCGCGGTGCTCGCCATCAAGGTCGTGTTGGTTGTCGTTCTCATGGTGATGCAAGCCCCCAAGCAAAGCAAAAACTGCTGGCGGTGGCTGAATGGCCTTGGCTGGCATGATCGAGAATCCCTCGACCAGCGGGTCAGGGCAGGGGTCACATATTAAAACATGATGACATAAGTCAACTTTAAATTTATAGGCCAACCAGCGTCATCAACGAGCATCTGGCACAGGAGCGGAACAGCATGGTTGGCACTGAGAGCGAGCGCGGGCGGCACGGCATGCCATGGTTTCAACCGGGCCGGATCGCGGCGATGCTGCTGCTGGCGCTGTCGGTGCTGGCACCGTCCTGCGGCTTCAAGGCGCTCGCCGCGGACACGATTGTGGATGCGCTGGGACGAACTGTCGCGCCGGGACAGGCAAGCCGGATCCTGACACTCGGCTCCGACGTTACCGAGATCGTCTACGCGCTGGGCGCCGGCCAGCGGATTGTTGCTGTCGACCGGGGCAGCAAATACCCTGACACCGTCACGCAGAAACCCAATGTCGGCTACCGGCGCCAACTCTCTGTCGAAGGTATTGCCGGGCTGCGCCCTGATCTGATCCTGGCGGCGCAGGACAGCGGGCCGCCAGAGGCGGTCGAAGTGCTGAAGTCGCTGGCGATCCCGATCGTCTTCATTCCGCAGGACAACAGCAGGGAGGGCATAGAGCGCAAGATCACGCTGATCGCCGCCGCGCTTCGCCTCGAGGACAAGGGCAAGGTGGTTTCGAGCCAGGTGCTGAACGCATTCCAGGCGGCGACTGATCTGGCATCGAGGATCCCACCCGAGCGGCGCAAGAAGGTGGTGTTCTTCCATGGGCTCGTGCGGTTGAGCGCTGCCGGTGCCGGCACGTCGGCCGGCGCCATCATCCGCTATGCCGGTGGCCTCAACCCGATGGATGTGGTGCAGGGCTACAAGGCGGCATCGGAAGAAAAGCTGATCGAGATGGCGCCAGATGTCATCCTGATGATGAGCGACGGCAAGGGCGGGCCGACCCTGGAGCAAGTGTTCGGCAACCGGGCGCTGGCCGCCACGCCGGCAGCGGCGACCAAGGCGCTGGTCGTGCTCGACGGCGCCTACATGATCGGCTTCGGGCCACGCACAGCCGACGCTATCCGCGATCTGGCAAAGGCGCTTTATCCCCAGGGATAGGTGCCATGCCAGCCATCTGATGGGAAATGATGGTGCCGGCCTTGGCCGATGCCCAAGCCGTCGCGCTATACCTCCGGCAAAGCGGAGGATTGGATGGCGGGCACGGATTTCGAGCCGGATGTGAAGGTCCGCACGCGGGAATACCGGATCGGCTGCGTCGGCGCCGGCATGATCATGGCCGAATGCCATCTTGCCGCCTATGACCAAGCCGGCTTCCCGGTGGTGGCGATTGCCTCGCGGACAAAGGCCAGCGCCGAGAAGGTCGCCAGGCGCTGGAGCATTCCGACCGTCCACGACACGCCCGAACAGCTGATCGAGGACAAGGATGTCGAGATCGTCGACCTGGCCTTTCCTCCAGATCAGCAGCCGGCGCTGATCCGCCATGCGCTGACGCAGCAGCACATCAAGGCGATCCTGGCGCAGAAGCCGCTGGCGCTTTCGTTGGAAGAGGCTGTCCAACTGCGCGACGAGGCGGCGAGGGCCAGCAAGATCCTCTCGGTCAACCAGAATATGCGCTACGACCAGTCGATGCGCGTGCTGAAGCAGATCATCGACAGCGGCGCGCTGGGCGACATCGTGTTCGCGCAGATCGACATGCATGCGATCCCGCACTGGCAGGGATTTCTGGAAAACTACGACCGGCTGACGCTCGCCAATATGAGCGTGCATCATCTCGACGTGCTGCGTTTCCTGTTCGGCGACCCCGACGAAATCACGACGCTGACGCGCAAGGACCCGCGCACGACGTTTGACCATGCCGACGGTATTACCGTCTCGACGATCCGGTTTCCGTCGGGCGTGCTGGCCGTGTCGCTTGAAGACGTTTGGTCCGGCCCGCGCCAGGAGGGCTATCACGACGACCAGCATATCAACTGGCGTGTCGACGGCACCAAGGGCGTCGCCAAGGGCACCATCGGCTGGCCAACAGGCGTCGCCTCGACGCTGACCTATGCTTCGACCGACACGACTGGCGGTGAATGGATCAGCCCAAGCTGGGAGACGATGTGGTTTCCACATGCCTTCATCGGTGTGATGGAGCAGCTTCAGCATGCGGTGAAGACAGGCACGCCGCCAGCACTTTCAGTCGCCGACAACGTCAAGACGATGGCGCTGGTCGAAGCCGGCTATCGCTCGATCGCCGAGGGCCGCACGGTGCGGCTGTCGGAAATATCGACGGACTAAACATTGGCGGCTGAATCGCTTTGCGGTTGAATCGCTTACGGGGAGGAATTCACATCATGATGCAGGCAGGTATCTTTACCGGCTATTTCCCTTACGGCCTCGAGGAGGTCGCCCAACGCATCCGTGCGCTCGATTTCAACACCGTGCAGCTAGACCTGCATTTCAGGGATATCGATCTCTCGGCCGGGCAGATCACCAAAGACAAGGCGAAAAAGGTCCGCGATACGTTTCGCCGCCACAACCTGCCGGTCTGCTGCATTTCCGGCTACACCAACATCATCCACCCTGAAAAGGCCGAGCGCGACAAGCGCGTTGGCTATCTCAAGGAGATCATCCGCAACGCGCGCGATTTCGGCAGCCCCTATGTGATTTCGGAAACCGGCACCTACAACACAGAATCCGACTGGGTGCATCACCCCAGGAACAAGACGGAAGAGGGGTTCGAAGAGTGCCGCAAGGTGATCTCTGATCTCGCCCAGACCGCCTATGACCACGGCGCGGTCTTCCTGCTCGAGACCTATGTCAACAATGTCGTCGGCTCGGTCGAGGAGACGGTGAAGATGTTCGCGCAGGTCGACCATCCCGGGCTTGGGCTGCTGATGGATCCCACCAACTATTTCGAGGCGCATAATATCGACCGGATGGACCAGGTGCTGAACCAGGTGTTCGACACGCTGACGGACAAGATCAGGATCGCGCATGCCAAGGACGTCAAGCGCTCGGGCGGCGACAAGTCAGAGAAGCATGCCGATATCGGTGACGACAATGCGCATGAGGGGCTGACATTTCGTGGTGTCGGCGAGATCGAACTGCCGGCGCCGGGGCTCGGCTCGCTGAACTACGACCTCTATCTGAAGCGGCTAAGCGAAAAGCATCCCAACATTCCCGTCATCATCGAGCATCTGACCGAGGACGACGTGCCGCGCGCCAAGACATTTCTGGATGGAAAATTCCGCGCCAACGGCCTTTGAGGCCGAGCGGGAGAAGACGATGGCGATGGCAGCCAAGACAAAGCGTGACTACAGCCTGATTGGCGAAAGCACCCGGATCGCGATCGAGACCGGGCTGGCCTCAGCAGAATGGTATCACACCGACGTGCCGCGCAAGGCAATGAAGGAGCTGATGCAGCGCTCCGACGGACCGGCGATCCGCGACACGATCGTCTGGGTTGCTGCCATCCTGGGCTCTGCCGCCGGCATCATCGGGTTCTGGGGCACGTGGTGGGTGGTGCCGTTCCTGTTCGTCTATGGCGTGCTCTACGGCTCCTCCAGCGACTCGCGCTGGCACGAGTGCGGCCATGGCACGGCCTTCCGCACCCGCTGGATGAACGATATCGTCTATCAGATCGCCAGCTTCATGCTGGTGCGCAATCCCGTGCAGTGGCGCTGGAGCCATGCCCGCCACCACACCGACACGATCATTGTTGGCCGCGATGCCGAGATCGCGGTGATGCGGCCGCCCGATCTTCTGCGGGCAGGGCTCGCCTTCACCGGCGTCCTCGATTTTCGCTATGCGCTGCCGACCCTGGTCCGCCAGGCGTTCGGCAAATTGTCGGACGACGAGAAAAGCTATGTCCCCGAAATGGAGTGGGCAAAGGCGGTGACAGCCGCGCGCTGGCATCTCGTGATCTACGTTACGGCAGTGGCGCTCGCGCTCTACCTTTGGTCATTCCTGCCGTTGGTGCTGATCGGCCTGCCGCGCCTCTATGGCAGCTGGCACATGGTTCTGACCGGCCTGCTGCAGCATATCGGCCTCGCCGACAACGTCGTCGACCACCGGCTGAACACTCGCACCGTCCATATGAACCCGATCAGCCGCTTCATCTACTGGAACATGAACTACCATGTCGAACATCACATGTTTCCGATGGTGCCCTATCACGCGCTGCCGAGGCTTCACGCATTGATCAAGCACGATCTGCCGGAGCCGAACCCGTCGATGTGGCATGCCTATCGCGAGGTGTGGCCGGTGCTCATCAGGCAACTCCGCTACGAAGACGCTTTTCTCGAGCGCGAACTGCCGCCGACGGCGCGGCCATACCGGGACGAGTTTCACGCACTGACCATTCCGGCAGCAGCAGAATAGGCAGCCTCGAGGCGAACGCTATTCCGGCCACGTGCCACTGCCGAGCGCGGTGTACAGCGCTTCGGCGTCGGTGCCGAGCGGGCGGTCTTCGTTGAGCGTTGGCACCAGCGCGCGTATCGCGGCATGGATCGCGGCGGTGCGCGGCGCCGGGACGAACCCGTCGCGCAGGTCGATCGCCTGGGCCGCAGCCATCAGCTCGAGGGCAACAAGCCGCCGCCACAGCAAAATCATCCCGGCGCATTTCGAAACGGCAAGAGGGGTCTGCGTGGCATGGTCCTCCACGCCTTCGGACACGGGCAGGAAGTCAAGCATCACCGGATTGGCCTTGTGGCGGATCGCGGCCACGATTGATGTCGCCGTCTTCTGCAGCGGCACAAAACCGGCCGATGCACCGCCGACCGGAGACAGGTATTTGGGCAAGCCGTTGCGGCCCGAACCGGTGAGCTGGATGAAGCGGGCAGCACTGGCGGCGGCTGTCTGGGCGATCGCCAAACCCAGCGTCTCAAACGCCAGCGACAGCGAGGCGGTGTGGAAATTGCCGGTGGAAAGAACCAGGTCATCGTCACCCAGAACCAGCGGATTGTCGGCAGCGGCGTTGACCTCGATCTCTATCGCCAGCCGCGCCTGATCGATCGCGTGGATCAGCGCACCATGGATCGACGGCATGCAGCGGATCGAAAGCGGATCCTGAAGGGTGGACGGCGCGGTTACCTCGTCGCGGTCGAGCAATTCGCGCAAGCCTTTCGCCGCCTGTTGCTGGCAGAAGGCTGGCCGCGCCATATGCAGGCGCGCGTCGAGGATTGTGCGGTTGGCGCCGATGCCTTCCATGGTCAGCGCACCGGCCTGCTGCTGCTGGGCAAAGACCGCCAGCGCGTCCGTCACCGCAAGGGCGCCGCCACCGGCGGAGACCGCGGAAGCGTTGATCAGCGAAAGCCCATCCTTGGGCGCCAGGCTGATCGGGGCGAGGCGCGCCATCATCAACGCCTTGGCCGCCGGCATGCGCCTGCCCTGGTAGTCGGCCTCGCCTTCGCCGATCAGCATGCGGGCGAGGGCGGTCATCAGCACCAGATCTCCAGCGCCGATCGAGCCCAGTGACGGCATGACCGGATGTACGCCGGCGTTGAGCGCCTCAACCAGGGCGGTAAACACATGTGGTGAAAGACCGGAGCCACCGGCGGCCAGCATCGCCACCCGGGCAAACATCGTGGCCCGTACAGCCTCGACGGGCAAGGTTTCGCCCACCGCAGCACCCCTGCCATCGAGGAGCTGGCGCTGGAAGGTGCTGGCATCGCCTTCGACCGCCGTGCCGAGATTGGCGCCGAGGCCGGTGTTGAGACCATAGATCTGCTGGCCGGAAGCGGCAGCGCCATCAAGCACTTTTCGTGCCTTGTCGAGCCGCTCGATGACCTCGGGTGCCACTTCCATCTTGCGCGCTTCGCGGGCGACAGAGGCGACGTCGGCGACGCTGATACCGGCTCCGGTGAGGATGAGCGCGCTCATGCGAAGCGAAGCCTCTGGCCGATGCCTTGCGCCTGCGCCTTGGCCAGCATCGCCTTGCCGAGCGCGATATCGGACAGCGACAGGCCGCGATGCCAGAATAGGATCGTCTCGTCGTCGCTTTCACGCCCGGCTTTGAGACCGGCGGCGATCTGGCCGAGTTCGGCATGCAGCGTCTTTTCGCTGAGCCGCCCGGTCTCGACATGGGCGCGCAGCGAACCGAATTTGCCGCCCTTGCACTGGCCCCAGTCGTCGACGACCATTTTCTGCATGATGTCGGTCAGGGAAAGCTCCACCGCGCTCATCGTGCCGTAGGGCACGACCAGCGCACCAGGCTTGATCCAGGCGGTCTTCAGCAGCGGTTCCGGCTCCGGCAAGCGCGAGGCCTCGATGACGATGTCGGCGCCTTCGACGCAGCTTTGCCAATCGGCCACCGCCTTGACCGGCTTGCCAAGATCGGCGGCCAGTTTCGCGGCGAAGCCATCGCGGCTTTCCGGCCGGCGCGAATGGACGCGGATCTCGTTGAAGTCGAAGAGATGGTCGAGCAGCCGCACATTCCAGTAGGCTGTGCCGCGTGCGCCGATATGGGCAAGCACCTTCGAATTCTTGCGTGCCAGGTACTTCGCGCCGATGGCGGTGACGGCGCCGGTGCGCATGTCGGTGATGACAGTGGCGTCGAGGATGGCGCGCGGTGTGCCGGTGCGCGGATCGAACAGGTTGAGGATGCCGAATTCCGACGGCAGGCCGTGCAGGTAATTGTCGACATAGTCGCCGACGATCTTGACGCCGGCGGTGTCGAGCGGCGCGACGTAGCCGCGCAGGACGTTGAAGTGGCCATGGAAGGCCGGGTCCGGTTCGAGGTGGACGCGCGGTTCAATCACCGTCTCGCCATTGCCTTGCGCGACGAGACCAGCCTCGACCGCGGCGATGATTTCGCCATCGGTCATTTGAAGGGCTTCGATGTCGAGGGCGTTGAGATAGTCGATATAGATCGGCTTCATGCGTACACGGTTCCTGCTGATCCACGTCCTGAGCCCCATTCATTCCATAACAGGCCGCGAGGCGACACGAAAGTTTGTTGGCGCATTGTCTGGACGGTGCCATTCAAATGCTGTTCAACCCAACCCGTTATCGACTTGTCGGACAATTCCCCATGATTCCTGGTGACATGGGAGAGTTTCCCCGGACGGTTCCGCGCATGAAAGCCATTTCGCCAGACGAAACCTCGCAACAGCCTTCAACGGCAATGACAGCAACCAATGCGCGGCGTGTGGCGCTGATCGTTGCGATCGCCTTCTTCATGCAACTGCTGGATTCGACGATCATCTCGACCTCATTGCCGCAGATGGGGGCGTCCTTCGGGGTACCGGCGGTGGCGATGAGCATCGGCATCACCGTCTACATGCTGACCATGGCTGTCTTCGTGCCGCTGTCGGGCTGGCTCGCCGACCGCTTCGGCGCGCGCAACATCTTTCTCATCGCCATCGCGCTGTTTACGCTGGCTTCAATCGCCTGCGGCTTTTCGCAGAACCTGATCCAGTTCGTCGCCGCTCGCGCCGTGCAGAGCGTGGGCAGCGCGCTGATGACGCCGGTCGGCCGCATCCTGGTTTTGCGCAACGCTCCCAGATCGGAACTGCTCAATGCCACGGCGCTGATCACCTGGCCGGCACTGTTCGCCCCGGTAGTCGGGCCGGTGCTGGGCGGCTTCATCACCACGTACCTGTCCTGGCACTGGAATTTCTTCATCAACATTCCACTCGGTCTTGTCGGGTTGGCGCTGGTTGCCCGCTTCGTCCCCGGTGACCGCGCGGCTGACCCCAAGCCGCTCGACTGGCCGGGGTTCTTCCTGACGTCACTGGGGCTTGCTTGCCTGCTCTATGGTCTGGAGCGCATCGCCCATCCTGAAGATGGCATCTTGCCAACAGTTCTGCTGCTTGGTGCCGGCATTCTCATCGGCTGGCTGGCGGTGCGCCACCTCTATCGTGCCGCACATCCGTTGCTCGACCTGTCGTCGTTCAAGGTGCTGACTTTCGCCATCTCGACGCTGGCGGCCGGCACCATCTTCCGGGTGGCGATCAATGCCACGCCGTTCCTGTTGCCGCTTCTGTTCCAGGTCGGTTTTGGTCTCTCGCCGGTCGATGCCGGTGTGATGATCCTGGCCTATTTCCTTGGTAATCTCGGCATGAAGACGGTGACGACGCCGACGCTGCGCCGTTTCGGCTTCCGCGCGGTGATGGTCGTGAACGGGGTCATCGCTTCCGCATCGATCATGGCCTGCGCAGCGATCTCGCCGCAGACGCCGCAGGTTCTGGTAATGGCGCTGATGTTGCTTGCCGGCCTGACGCGCTCGATGCAGTTCACGGCGCTCAACGCTCTGGCCTTCGCCGATATCGCTGCCGAGCAACGGAGCTCCGCCGCTACCTTGTCCAGTATGCTGCAGCAATTGGCGATGCTGTTCGGCGTCGCGGGCGCGACGGCGATCCTCAATCTGTCACAGATCGCGAGGAACCGGCCCGCGCTCGACCTCGTCGATTTTCGAATCGCCTTCCTGGTGATCGGCGCCATCGGGCTGGTGGCATCGTTCCGTTTCCTGATCCTGCCCGCGACAGCAGGGGCCGAGGTTTCCGGCCATGCCTCAAGGAATTGACGTCGCTTTTTCTGGCAATCGTGGAGATAAATTCCGTCTCCTCCTTTCGCCGTGAAGCGGAGATTTCGCGTGCGCCTTGAATGGCGCGAGCCATTGCCAAAAGTGCTGTAGATTCCGGGCATTGCGCCAGTTTTGGAAATCGATGCGTCCACTCCAAGAATATCGTCTCAAGCCCAGGTTCTGAACGCGGATTCATTTGACGAAGCGGCGCGGAGCCGATTAGCTTTCGTTTTTCGGGATGGCAGCGCTGCCATCGGGGTGAAAGCAAGCAATGAACATGGCCGGCTGGCTGAACATCAGGAGCCTGAATCAGGAAGGCATTGTCTTTGCCATCGCCGTGGTTCTGTTCGTTGCCGCTGCGATCGGTCTGCCTGGTTTCATCGATCCGAACAATCTCGTCGCCATCGTGCGCTCGGTATCGGTTCTGGGCATCCTGGCGCTCGGCATGGCTGTCGTCATCATCGGCAGGGGCATCGACCTGTCGGCGGTGGCGATCATGGCGATGTCGGTCGCCTGGTATCTGCAACTCCTGAATTCCGGAACGCCCGACGGGCTGGCTTTCGCCTATGTACTATCAGGCGTGCTCGCCATCGGGCTGCTCAACGGCTTTCTCGTCGCTTATGCCGATGTGCCGGCGATCTTCGTGACGCTCGCCACCGGTTCCTTCACCTTCGGCTATGTGCGCTCGCAACTGATCACTCAGGACGCCGTGCCGGTGCCGCAAGGCCACTGGGTCGAGTTGCTGGGCGGCCTGCGTTTCCTCGACGTTCCGATCGAAGTGTTCGTCTTCGCCGGCCTGGCTTTCCTGTTCTTCCTGTTCCTGCGCTACACAAAATGGGGCCGCTACATCTATTTCGCCGGCGACAATCCGGTGGCGGCGCGCAACATCGGCATTCCGGTGCGGCCAATGCTGGTGCTGCGCTATGTGCTCTCGGCTTTCGTGGCGCTGATTGCCGGCCTGCTCACGGCCGCCAGCCTGCATTCGATCAACACGCGCGTGGTCAACTCGACGCTGCTCTACGACATCGTTCTGGTGGCGGTGATCGGCGGCATCGGCCTGTCCGGCGGGCGAGGCGGGGTGCGCAACGTGCTGGTGGGCGCGGCGCTGATCGGCATCCTGCTCAACGCCATGACCATTATCGACATTCCGCTGCTCTATCAGAACCTGATCAAGGCGGCGATCCTGCTCGGCGCCATCATCGTCGACGGCATCATCAATCCACGCGACGAACAGACAGCACAGCAAGGCGACATCTAGGGGTACCCGGTGCGATCGCGAACGGTCAGCCGGCAATGAAAAATGAAACGAGAGGATCTGACATGAAATTCATTCGGACATTAATGGCCGCCGCCACCGCGCTTGCGGTCACAGCCTTCGTGGTGCCCACTTTCGCCGCCGACGATCCAGGCCCGGCCGCCTACGCGCAGGCGCTCAAAGGCAAACGCGTCATGCTGGTGCCGCTGGCGATGGGCTTCGACCTGGCGCAGGGCTGGGCGCACTACCTGAAGAAGGAAGTCGAGGCCTGGGGCGGTGTGTTTGAAACACGCGATCCGAACTGGGTCGTCGACGCCGGAGCGCAGGCCATTACCGATGCGATCTCATCGGACACCAGGCCTGACGTTCTAATCATCCATGCACCCGACCTGAACTCCTATTCCAAGTTGATGAAGAAGGCGCAGGCCGCCGGGACCTATGTCATCCTGGTCGACAATCCGGCGAACTTCCCTGCTGACGCCTTTGTCGGCAGCGACTGGGATCGTCTGGGCCAGCTCGAGGCAGAAGCCGCAATCAAGGGCTGCGGACCGAATTCGTCGAAGAAGATCGGACTGGTGCAGGGCGATCAGGCCAATTCGTCGAGCCTCTACCAATATGCCGGCATCATGAAGGTGCTGGACAAGAACCCAGACTTCAAGGTCGTGGCCAAGCCCGACTCCAACTGGGATGCGACGACCTCGCGCAACGTGACGACCACGATGTTGCAGCAGAACCCTGACATCTGCTCGATCATCGATTTCTGGGACGGCGACGCGACCGGCGCTTCCGCCGCGATCCGCGATGCCAAGCTCGACGGCAAGGTGTTCCTGGTAACCACCGGCGGTGGCGAGAAGGCGGCCGATTGCGACAAGCTGCAGGACGGCACCTACGGCGCTGTCGTGATGACCGACCTTGCCCGTCAGTCGGGCGACATGAACGCCATCATCAAGTTCCTGCTGCAGAGCGGCCAGCCGGCAGGCACGTCGCATACCTATATCTACACGCTGGAAAAGGCGACGACCAAGGCCGACCTCAAGCCCGACAGCTGCTGGGATTTGAAGGCGCTGCAGGCCGAAGCGGCGGCGAAATAAGCCGCCGGTTTGCTCCTGATGAGGTGCTCGGGTTGTCCTAACTGCTTGAGGTTTGCGCTGCCCCTCACCCTTACCCTCTCCCCGTATAGAGACGGGGAGAGGGGGGCGTCAGCGCTGGAGCTTCTCCCTTCTCCCCGTCATTATACGGGGAGAAGGTGCCGGCAGGCGGATGAGGGGCGGCGCCGAGATCGAGAGTTACTTCGAAGCAATTTCCCCGGGGACAAGCCAGCCCTCTTTCTCTTGCAATAGTGACCTGATGTCCTTTCGTGAACGCCTCCAGTCCTGGCGCTACAATCTCGTGCCCGACCATGTCGTCGGCGAGATCCTGACCAAGCGCTGGACCGACAACGCCATTCCATTCCTGGCGCTGGTGGTGACGCTGGCCACTTTCGGCTCGATCATCCCCGGCTTCTTCAAGCTGACCTCGCTGCAGGAATCGACGCGGCAGCTTGGCGAATTCTCCATGGTCGTTACCGGCATGACGGTGGTGATGCTGGGCGGCGGCATCGATCTGTCGGTCGGTTCGATCTTCGCGCTGTCCTGCTTTTCAGCCGTCTACGTCTTCTTCATCCTTGAACAGTCGATCTGGCTGGCACTGGCCGCGTCTCTCGCCGCTGGCCTCCTCTTCGGCGCGATCAACGGCTACCTCGTCGGCTACCTCAGGCTGCGCGCCTTTCTGACCACGCTCGTCACCTTCATCTTCGGCCGCGCCCTGTTCGATATCCTGGTCACCACCTACGCCGCCGACGTGCAGTTCTCCACCGCGACATCCGATGTGCTCGACTTCATTGGCGACAGCACATTCTGGGGCTTGTCGGTCTCGGTCTGGCTGGCGATCATCCTGGCCATTGTCACCCATATCGCGCTGACGCGCTCGCGGCCCGGCTGGCATGTGCTGGCGGTCGGCGGCTCCAGGCGTTCGGCGCACAATGCCGGCATCCGCGTGCGCCGCACCGTGTTCATGACATATGTTTTCTCCGGCTTCTGCGCTTCGATCGGCGGCTTCCTCATTGCTTGCCGGCTGAGCGGGGCAGGGCCGGGTACCGGCCTCAACCTCGAAATCATGGCGCTGACGGCGGCGGTGGTCGGCGGCGTCAGCCTTGGCGGCGGCCGTGGCTCGGTGATCAAGGGGCTGATGGGCGCCATCATCGTCTTGACCATGACCAACGGGCTGATCCGGCTGGGCTACGGCACCGGCACCAACCAGATGGTGCTGGGCATCATGCTGGCGGTGGCCGTGACCATCGACATCCGCTGGCTGAAGAACCGCCACAAGGTGCTGAACGAGGTCTATGTCGCGCCGGTCTATCTCAAGATGGGCGAAACGCAGTCGGCGGCGCCCGGTTCGGGCACGCCCTATGAACTCGACAACCGGCTGTCGGCGGCCGACCATATCGGGCTTGGCGAGTTGGAAGGGCCGGAAGACGTCATCCTCGACCGCGACGATCATCTCTATTGCGGCACGCGGCATGGCGAGATCGTCCGCTTCTTCGCGCCGGACTACGTCAGGTCGGAAGTGTTCGCTCATATCGGCGGCTTTCCGCTGGGCCTAGCCTTCGACAAATCAGGCAACCTGATCAGCTGCGTCGGCGCCATGGGCCTGTATTCGGTGTCGCCGGACCGCGAGGTCAAGCGGCTGTCGGCGGAGACGTCGCGCTCATGGACCTCGATCGTCGACGACGCGCGGCTGCGCGATCCCAACGACTGCGACATCGCGCCAGACGGCCGTATCTATTTCACCGACTCGACCAAGCGTTATGATGCCCATGACTGGGCGCTGGACTCGATCGAGAACCGCGCCACCGGACGGCTGCTGGTCTATGACCCGAAGGACGGGTCGACGAAGACGCTGCTCGATGGCTACCGCTACACAAATGGTGTGTGCATGGCCCATGACGGCAAGTCACTGTTCTTCGCCGAAAGCTGGGCCTGCCGCGTGCACCGCTACTGGCTGGAAGGGCCGAAGGCCGGCACCGCAGAATGCGTCATCCGCGACATGCCGGGCTACCCTGACAACATCAACCGTGCCTCGGACGGCAATTACTGGATGGCGTGGCTCGGCATGCGCACACCGAGCTTTGATCTCTCGCTGCGCCACCCTGATATGCGCAAGCGCATGACGCGGCGGTTGCCGCAGGACGAATGGCTGTTCCCCAACATCAACACCGGCGGTGTGGTGAAATTCAATGAGAAGGGCGGCATTGTCGAGGCGATGGGCGACCTCACCGGCGGCGCGCATCCGATGGTCACCTCGATGCGCGAGCACAAGGGTTATCTCTTCGTCGGCGGCATCCTCAACAACCGCGTCGGCCGCTACAAGATATCAGGCGCCGACCCGAACTGGACGAGTTCCGCTTCCTATTGGGGGGCGAAATCATGATCCTCGATCCGATCCTGGATATCTTTCGCGGCAAGGCCGTCACCATACCGCCATTGGATGGCGCCTTTCGGCCGAACACGCGGCTCGATGATGTCTCGGCCTTCGCCGAGTTGGTGGAACCCGACAATTTGCTGGTTGCCGATGGCCGGCTGCTGGCCTCTGGCGGCAATGCTATCCACGCGATTTCCACCGGCGGCGAGCTTGCCGTGTTCGAGACTTTCCCATCCACGATCACGGCGATGGCACTGTCGCCATCGGGCGAACTGGCGGTGGGGCTGGAAAGCGGCAAGCTGTTGATCGCGAGCAGGGAGGTTTCCTTGCCAGGCGATATCCGCTGCATCACCGCACTTGCCTACGCCGATGATGGAACACTGTGGCTGGCCAATGGCTCGGCCGAACACGCGCCGTCGCAATGGGCCGCCGACCTTATGAAAAAGGGTGTGTCGGGCTCGCTGTGGAAATGCGGGCCGGGCGCCATCGGCTTTCAGAAAATGGCTGGCGACATCGCGTTTCCTTACGGTCTTCGCCCGATGGGGCGGGATGTGCTGGTCGCGGAAAGCTGGCGTCACCAACTCGTCCGCTTCGATGGCGCGACCGGGAGCCGGTCGACCGTGTTGACGCATCTGCCCGGCTATCCGGCACGGCTGACGCCAGCCAGTGACGGGGGAGCGTGGCTGAGCCTGTTCGCGCCGCGCAACCGGCTCATCGAATTCGTGCTGCAGGAAACCCACTACCGGCGAGACATGATCGACCAAGTGCCGCCGGCCTACTGGATCGCGCCCGCGCTCGCCTCGAACCGCAGTTTCCTCGAGCCGCTGCAATGCGGCGGTATCCGCACCATGGGCATCCACAAGCCGTGGTCGCCCAGCCGCTCTTACGGGCTGGTGGTCCGGCTCGACCGGGACATGCAGCCGCAATTCAGCCTGCACAGCCGCGCCAACGGCACGCGCCACGGCATCTGCAGTGTGGCGGAGAGAGATGGGCTTCTGTTCGTCGCGTCCAAAGGCGGTGGCTGCGTGCTGTCGGTCGACCTCGCGTCGGGAGGTTTTTGATGGAACCGATCGTTCGCCTGGAGAATGTCACCAAGAACTATCGCGGCGTGCCGGCGGTGAAGAATGTCAGCTTCGATCTCAGGAAGGGCGAGATCCACGCGCTGCTCGGCGAGAACGGCGCTGGCAAGTCGACATTGACCAAGATCATCGCCGGCGTGGTCGACGCCACCTCCGGCAAGATGTTCCACAAAGGTGCCGAGATCGCCTATGCGTCGCCGCACGCGGCGCTCGAGGCTGGCATCGCCATGGTGTTCCAGGAAACCAGTCTGGTGCCGTCGATGACGGTTGCCCAGAACCTTTATCTCGGCACGGAAAAGTTCCTCAACCGACTGCGCGGCACTTACATTTCGGCGCAACAATTCCTGCAGTCGTTGAATTTTCCGGTCGACCCGAACGCCATGGTGGCAACGCTGGGCGCGGCCAAACGGCAGATGGTCGAGATTGCGCGCGCCGTCCACCACAACGCCGAGATCATCATCTTCGACGAGCCAACGGCAACGCTGACGCCGGAAGAGAAGCGGCACTTCTTCGCGCTGATCCGCCGGCTCAAGGCGGGTGGCGTGTCGATCGTTTTCATCAGCCATGCGCTGGAAGAGGCGCTGGATATTGCCGACCGCATCACCATCCTGCGCGACGGCGAACTGGTGATCACCGACGACACGTCAGCCTTCGACCGCGACAAGATTGTCGCCGCCATGGTGGGGCGCACGTTGTCGGGCCAGCTCTACCGGCAGCGCGACGAGGCGAGGCTGCGCAAGGCCGGCAAGAAGGTGCTTTCGGTGCAGGACATTTCGATGAGCAATGTCGTGCGCAACAATTCCTTCTCGATCTTCGAGGGCCAGATCACCGGCGTGTTCGGGCTGATCGGGTCGGGCCGCACGGAGACGTTCAAGATTGTGTCGGGCATCTACAAGCGCGATTTTTTGCGTGGCGGAACGATCGAGCTGGACGACAAGCCGGTGCGCTATCTCGTGCCGAGCGAGGCCGTGGCGGACGGCATTGTCTATGTTACCGAGGACCGCAAGAGCGAAGGCATTTTCGAGACGATGTGCATTGCCGAGAACCTGTTCGGCGGCCTGCTGGCGGCCGGCCGTGAAAAGGCCTGGGTGATCAATGCGCAGGAGATGCGTGCGCTGTCGGCCGAGTGGACCAAGACGCTGAACATCAAGGCGATCAACGACAATGCGCGCGTCGTTGAATTGTCCGGCGGCAACCAGCAGAAGGTGGTGATCGGCAAGGGGCTGGTGCAGCAGCCGCGCATCGTCATCTTCGACGAGCCGACGCGCGGTGTCGATGTCGGCGCCATTGCCGAAATCCACCAGATCATCAATCGGCTGGCCGATGAGGGCCTGGCCGTCGTCGTCATCTCGTCCTACCTGCCGGAGATCATGAACCTGTCCGACCGCATTCTGGTCTGCCGGCAAGGCCGTATTGTCGAGGAGTTTTCGCCTGCGGAGGCGACGGAGGAGAAAATCATGTACGCGGCGGTGCATTAGATTTCTGGCCGGTGCGTATGTCGACAATTGGCGAAAACGCCTGTCTCTTCGTCATCCTGGGGCGTAGCAAGGAGCGAAGCGACGCGGCGCAGACCCCAGGATCCATGCCGGGACTCGGAAGCGCCGCTACGTTGCCGAATTCTGCATCGCTGCACGCCTCGGCTGATGTCGCGGCATGGATCCCAGGGTCTCCGCGACGCCGCTTCGCGGCTGCTCCGCCCTAGGATGACGACGATGAGGTGCTTCGGCCAACCTGCAAGGTTCTGCCCCACCCCGCGCCAGAAACTGAATCAGTCGAACTGATTGGCCGCATTTGCTCAACATCTGATTCAATTCACCAACGGTTCAAACGAAAGGAAATCACCATGGCCACGACGAAACTTCTGACCGATGCCGAGGTGGAGAAAATCCCGGCGGCGAAAGCCGTGTTCGACGACATCCGGGCGACGCGCAAATCGGATTTCGTCAACAATTTCTGGCGGGGTCTGGCCAATGATCCGGCGGCGCTGAAGCGGATCTGGGAACAGCTCAAGGTGGTGATGGTCGCCGACAGCGCCATCGATCCGCTGACCAAGGAGATGATCTACATCGCGGTATCGACCGCCAATGGCTGTTCCTACTGCGTCCACTCGCACACCGCAGCCGCCCGCGCCAAGGGCATGACCGACGCGCAGCATGGCGAGCTGGTTTCGATCATCGGGCTTGCCGGGCAGACCAACCATTTGGTCACGGCAATGCAAATCCCCGTCGATCCGCAGTTCGAGGTGAAGTGAGGTGCGGGATTTTCCTTCTCCCCTTGTGGGAGAAGGTGGATCGGCGCGCAGCGCCGAGACGGATGAGGGGTGTTGGAAGGAACGCGGAGCGATAATATCGAGTAATTTTAAGTACTTGCTTCCCAACGGCGGAGATCTGTCCAACACCCCTCATCCGACCGAGCTTCGCTCGGCCACCTTCTCCCACAGGGGGAGAAGAGAAGGTCGGCGCTACGCTCCCTACACCGGCCGATAGACCCTCTCCGCCGTGTTCCAGAAGATGTCCGCCTCCGCAGCCGTACCATGTTTCGCCACCGCCGCCCGGTGCGCCGTGATCAGTTCGGCGTGGCTGGTCCACAGTTTCTCGATCGGGAAGTTCGAACCGAACATCAGCCGATCGCTGCCCAGGATTTCGATGGCGTTGTCGACGATGTAGGCGATCAGCGCCGAGTCGTTGCGGTGGGCGAAGGTGCCAAGGCCGGACAGCTTGGCGTAGAAATTGGGCGCTTCATACAGCGTGCGAAGGCTGGCCTTCCAGGCGTCTGATGTTTCCGGCTCCATGCCGGTCAGCATGCCGGCATGGGTCAGTATGAAGTTCGTTTCAGGGTTCTCCCCGACCAGCGTCAGCCCATCCTTCATCTGGGCCGGGAAAAGCTGCAGGTCGAAGGACAGGCCGTAGTCTTTCAGCCGCGCTACATTGGCTCGGACTTTTGGATCGATGACCTGGTCGGCCGAGGCGGCGAAGCGGAAGGCCGGTGTTTCGTGCCAATGCAATTGCATGCGCACGCCGCGCAGCAGCGGATATTTTTTCAGCCGGTCTATCTGCGGCCTGATGTCGTCGACCGTCATGTCGGTATAGCCGACAATGGCGTGAGGCCAGCCAGTTTCATCAGCGGTTTTCTGCAGGAGGGCGACTTCCTTTTCAAAATCCTCCTTGGCCCAATTGGTCTGGACATAGACGGCCTTCTCAACGCCGGAACCCTGCTGATCGCCTAGAAATTCCGTGATGGGATAGTCGCGGCGGATCGGCTCGTAGGGGCCGAAAATGCGCGGCACCATCGGTCCGACCAGCCAGGGCTGATCCTGCTGGCGCCAGATGTGGAAATGCGCGTCGATAGCCTTCTGCATCACGAAACCCTTTTCCAGATTGCCTCGGCCGCGGGAGCCGGGCGGGCGAGCGACAGGATGAAAGTGGTGAGGCTCGCAATGGACGACCCGTCGACCAGATCGTCGAGCAGCGGCAGGATGGCGCGCAGCGCAGCCGTCGCAGGCTGGAAGCGCGGGTCGCCCGCCAATGGTGTCGCCAGCGACAGCCGGAAAGCGCGGGCGCTCAGCCGGCGCATGGCCATCTCCAACTCCGCATGGTCGCCGCGCTCCAGCGCGTCCGAGAGGATAACGACGGCGGCGCCACGCGCGAAGGATGAGAAACGCGGTACCGAGAGGAACGCGAGCAGCGTCGGTCCCATGCGTGTGCCGCCGTCCCAATCGTCTACCTGGCTTGCCGCGCGGGCCAGCGCCTGGTCGCGGTCGCGAATGCGCAATGCTGACGTGATGCGGGTCAGCCGCGTGCCGAATGTAAAGATCTCGGCGCGATCGGCGCCTTGGACGGTTGCATGTGCCAGCTTCAGGTAGTCGGTGGTGTGCAGTTTCATCGACCCCGAAACGTCGATGAGGATCAGCAGCTTGCGCGGCACTGTCTGGCGGCGGCGCAACAGCGGCGAGGGGACATCGCCATCGGCACTGACGATTTCCCTGAGCGATCGGCGCAGATCGAGCTTGCCGCGCAGATGCGCGCGCACGGTGCGGAAAGAGCGGCGGACGGGCAAGGCGGCAGTGAGCTTGCGGCGGAAGGCGGCCAGCCCATTGTCGGCACGCTGAAAGTCGCGGGCACTGAGTTGCTCCAGCGCGGAGGATAGCTCGCCGCTTTCCTCGCGCCGCTCGGTCTCACTCTCTCGCTCGTCCATGCCGCCATCGTCCTTGATGCGAGTTTCCTCGTCGGCTTCGCCTTCGACCGACGGTTTGGCATCGCCATAGAAGTGGCTGCGGAAATGTGCCTCGAATTCGATATGGCGATCGGGCGAGGGCGCCAGCGTCGCGAGCGCGGCCTCGCGGATGTCGCTCATCGAGCGGGGCCCGAGCAAGGTCACCGCCTGCATGAAGCTGGTCGCCTGTTCCGGCGCGATGGCGAAGGCATGGCGGCGCAGCAGCCGGGCGAAGCCGAGGAACGGTGCGGCGGCGCGAGGCAGGCTTTCTCCCCGCATCATTCCTTCGCGCCCCCCTCTGTCCTGCCGGACATCTCCCCCTCAAGGGGGGAGATTGGCAGCTTCGATGCTTGGCTTGGTTCTGCAGCGCTGGGGATTAGCGAAAGCCGCGATGACAGCTGATCTCCCCCCTTGAGGGGGAGATGTCCGGCAGGACAGAGGGGGGCGCTGTCCCGCCGGCGTAACGGAATTGGCCGCCCCGCCGTGAAGTGGGTGTTGAGGTCGCGGCTCACGCCAGCGCCTCCTCGACGATGCGGCCAAGTTCGGGCGCGATGTAGGAGAGGTCTTCCTCGTCCTTGATCAGCACGCCGATGGCGCGGCGGAAGGCTTCCGGCCACGGGCTGCCGCCCTTTTCGAGAATGGTGGCGGCATTGGCCCACTCGACCGCTTCGGCGATGCCGGGCGGCTTGGCGAGCGGACGGGCGCGGATGGTCTGTACCGCCGCCGCCACGGCGCGTGCCGTGGCCTCTGCCACATCGCAGGCGCGCAGCATGATGATGGCGGCCTCGCGCTCGGCGTCGGGATAGCCGATCCAGTGGTAGACGCAGAGGCGGCGCAGGGCTTCGGCGAGTTCGCGGGTGCGGTTCGATGTCAGGATGACAATCGGTTGAGCCTCCGCACGGATGGTGCCGCGCTCTGGAATGCTTATCTGGAAGTCGGACAGGAATTCCAGCAGCAACGCCTCGAATTCATGATCCGAGCGGTCGATCTCGTCGACCAGGAGTACGCGTTGCCGAGGCGCCCGGAGCACCTGCAGCAGCGGTCGGGCGATCAGGAAACGGTCGTCATAGATATCGATCTCGTGCTCGCCGGCATGGCGGATGGCGAGCAACTGGCGCTGGTAGTTCCATTCGTAGAGCGCGTGCGCGGCATCGATGCCTTCATAGCATTGCAGCCGCACCAGATCGCGGCCCAGCAATTGCGCGATCGCCTTCGCCGCTTCGGTCTTGCCGACACCGGGCGCGCCTTCCAGCAGCAGGGGTTTGCCCAGACGGATCGCGAGGAAGATTGCCGTCGCCAGGCTTTCGTCGGCCAGGTAACGCGAAGCGGCCAGGCGCTCCGCTATCGCCTCTGGCGATGTGGCGACAGTTTCGGCGCTCGTTTCCGGCATGTCGGCCACTCAGTTCAGCGCTTGCGCCTTCAGCGCCCGCAAGATGCGCTCGGGCGTGATTGGCAGCGTATCGATGCGCACGCCGACGGCGTCGAACACGGCATTGGCGACCGCAGGGATCTGCGGGTTGGCGCACATCTCGCCCGGTCCCTTGGCGCCGTAGGGTCCGTCGGCCGAGGGCCGCTCCAGCACGATGATCTCGGTCTCGGCGAGGTCACCGGGGCCGGGCATCAGATACTGGTTGAAGTCGGTGCCGCCATGATCGCGGTTGGGATAATAGGGCTCTGTCGTTTCGTAGAGCGCGTGGCTGATGCCCATCCAGGAGCCGCCGACCAATTGCTGCTCGACCATTTTCGGGTTCAGCGCGCGGCCGATCTCAAAGATGTTCTTCACGGTCAGCACGGTGACTTCGCCGGTCTCGTCGTCAACCTCCACTTCGGCCACGGTGCAGGCATGGGCGTAGCAGGTCGACGGCTTCATCGCGCCGGTTTCCTTTTCCGGATAGGAGCGCGGGATGAGGAACATGCCGCGCCCGGAGATCGAGCGGCCACGTTTGAAATGCGCCGACAGCGCGACATCGAAGATCGAGATGGATTTTTGCGGAGCGCCCTTGACCAGGATGTTGCCCTGACCATCGGTCTCCAGGTCCGAGGCGTTCACTTCCAGTTCCTCGGCCGCCACTTCCAGCATGACCTGGCGTGCCTCCTTGGCGGCCTGGATGACGGCGTTGCCGGCGCGGTGCGTGCCGCGCGAGGCGAAGGTGCCCATGCAGTGCGGGCCGGTGTCGGTGTCGGCGGTGTCGACGACGACGCGGTCTGTCGGCACGCCGATGGTCTCGGCGCAGATCTGCGCCATGATCTGCTTCATGCCCTGACCGAGATCGACGCTGGAAAGCGTCACCATGAAATTTCCGGTCGGTGTCGAATGGACCAGCGCCTGGGTCGGGTCGCCGCCAAGATTCATCCCGGTGGGATAGTTGATCGCGGCGACGCCGCGTCCGCGCCTGATCGCCATTTCAAGTCCCGTTCTTGTAGGAGGACATCGCCAGGTATTTTTCCGCCACCGGCCAATTGGCGGCGCGCGAAGCTTCCTGCATGCATTCGATGAGCGCCGCACCCTCGGTCGGCTGGCGATGCGCCTTCATGTCGCCGTCGCGGTAGGCGTTGATGAAGCGGAATTCGAGCGGGTCCATGCCGATCAGCCGCGCCAGCTTGTCCATCTGCACCTCCAGCGCGAAATCGCCAATGGTGACGCCGAAGCCGCGCATGGCCGAGGATGGCGTTCGGTTGGTGTAGACGCAGTAGGTGTCGATCCAGACATTGGGGATGGTGTAGGGGCCGGGATAATGCCCGGCACCCTTTTGCGCTCCATAGGGCGAATGGCGCGAATAGGCGCCGGCATCGGTGTAGCCGGTGACCTTGCGTGCGACGATGCGGCCATCCTTCATGACGCCGTCCTTGATGACGACCTTTTCGGCTGCGCGCGGCGAGGAGATCTGCATCTCCTCTTCGCGGCTGTAGATGAAGGAGACCGGGCGGCCCGTGAGCTTGGCGCCGAGGATGGCGATCGGTTCGACGATGACATCGACCTTGCCGCCAAAGCCGCCGCCGACCGTGCCGCCGACGAAATGCAGCTTGCTGCCCGGCATCTGCAGGATGATCGATGTGTTGTCGAGCGTGAAGAACATCGCCTGCGTGTTGGTGTAGCAGGTGAAGCGGTCGTTGCCCTCGGGCATGACCACGCAACCGGTGGTCTCTGTCGGCGCATGCTCGATCGGCGAGGACTGGTAGCTTTGCTCGAGCACATGGTCGGCGCCGGCAAACCCCGCCTCCACATCGCCGAAGCGCACCTTGCGGCATTCGCCGCTGTCATAGAGATAGTAGTTCTGGCCGTGATATTCGTTGACCAGCGGCGCGCCAGGCTTCAGCGCTTCCTCCATGTCGAACACCGCCGGCAGCACCTCGTAGTCGACCTTCACCTTGGCTGCGGCCTCTTGTGCCGCGCGCTCGGTCTCGGCCAGCACCGCCACCACGGCTTCGCCCTTCCAGCGCACCTTGCCGTCGGCCAGAACGGTTTCGTCCTCCGGGCCGACCTGGATCAGGATCAGGATGGTGTAGACATTGTGGGGTACATCCCTGGCGGTCAGAACCTTGACGACACCCGGGTGTTTTTCCGCCTCCGATGTGTCGATGGAGCGGATGCGGGCATGATGGTGCGGGCTGCGCACCATCTTCAGGTGCAACATGCCGGGGAAATTGCGGTCGGCGAAAAAGGCTGTCTTGCCGGTGACATGGCCCGGCGAATCCAGGCGTGGCCTGGGTTGGCCAATCTCATGCAGGTCGTCCTTGCGCACATCGGCGAAGTAGTTTTTGCGCAGCTCCATTTTTGCCTCCCTCAGGCCGCGTGCTGTGAGTTGGCACGCGCGGCGGTCAGCACCGCCTGAATGATCGGCTCGTAGCCTGTACAGCGGCAGATATTGCCTGACAGGGCCTCGACCACCTCTTCGCGGCTGGGGTCTGGCGTGTGGTCAAGCAGAACCTTGGCCGCCATGATCATGCCCGGCGTGCAGAAACCGCATTGCGTGGCGAAGGCATCGAGGAAAGCGCGCTGCAGTGGATGCAGCACGCCGGCTTCCGAAAGGCCTGATGTCGTGGTGATAGAGGCGCCGTTGCAGGTCTCGGCCAGTGTCAGGCAAGAGAGCCGGAGTTCGCCATCGATGATCACCGAGCAGGCGCCGCAGGTGCCTTGATGGCAGCCGCCTTTTGGCGAGGTATCCCCGATCTTGTCGCGCAATGCGTGGAGCAGCGTCGTGCCGCTGTCGACGAATTCGGCCTTTTCCGAACCGTTGAGCGTGAACTGGACAGGAACCTTTGCCATTCTTCCTCCTTGCGCGCCTGCCCCGAGGGGCAGGCGCGCGCCCCCAACGGGCTTAACCCCTCGTGTCCACGATCTGGCCGAGCAACAGCCGGCCGAGATGAACCGGCAGAACCTCACTTCGATACCAGGCACTGGCGATCGGATCCGTGGCTGGCGAAGTGCCGTCGTTGGCTACCGCCAATGCCGCCGAGATGCCATCCTTGGTCAATGCGCGGCCGATCAGAGCCTTTTCCGCTGCCATGGCGCGCATTGGCCGGTCGGCCATGCAGCCAAGCGCGATCCGCGCCGAAGAGACGGTGCCGTCGGCAGCCTGCTCCAGCGTCGCGGCAATGCTCAGCACCGACACCCCCTTCGGTTTGACCCGCGACACTTTCAGGAAGCGGAAGCTGCCTTCTTGCGGCAGCGCGAAGCTGACTGAGGTGACAATGGCGCGGTTGCCGTCACGTGCCGCGAGGAATTTTTCAACCGTCATGTGGCCGTCATCCGTGCTGACCGACGCGTCCAATGCCAGCAAGGCAACGGTGAAATCGCCATAAGGCGTCGGCGCGAACAGATTACCGCCGACGGTTGCCATGTTGCGAATGGCCGGGCCGCCGACCGCTCGCGCCGCACGGGCGAGGGCGGTGAGGTCGGGGTGGCGAGCAATGGCCGCCATGGTCACCGAAGCGCCGATGCGGACCGTGCCGCCGGCGACAGAGATGGCCGACAGTGACGGTTCGGTCGAGCGGACGAGACCGGAAACCGAGACATCGCCCTCATTGGCGGCGCGAACCACCAGCGTGCCGCCGCCGAGGTAGCGAGTGCCAGCGGCCTTCAGCGCCGTGTTGGCGTCCCTCACGGTTGAGAATGTCTGCAGCGCTAGCGCCATGGCCGGCTCCCGTCAGCTTTGACCGGCAAAGTGGCTCTTCAAGGCGTTGAAGCCGCCCTGAAACACGTTGGCGCCCATGCCCTCGGCCAGCTTGTCGGCATCCTCCGGGGCGGCGTCAAAACTGGCGGTCCATTCGGCATAGGTGCGGTCGCCGTCGGTCACCCGCCGCAATTGCAGCGTCGCCTTGTGGTTGGTCAGGGGCTGCGGTGTCTCAAGGATAGAGTAGCTGACGAGGAAGTTCTGATCAGAGAAGTCAGTCAGTTTTTCACGCAGGCGCGCACCGCTGACGAGCTGGAAGTTGCGAACGCAGCCGATCGTGGCGGCGTCCTTGCCATCCTCGATATGGCTTTCGACCATGCGCGGGTGCCAGCCGGGAAGCCCGTTGAAGTCGCGAATGCGCGCCCAGACTTTTTCGACGGGCGCGTCGATGACGCTGGAGATAGTGACATCAGCCATGTTGCGTTCCCTTGCGAATTTTCTCTTGGCGCAAAGGTAGGGCGATGGCGGAGTGACGCTTATCAATGCGTCTTGGCCGCGTATCAAGCAGTCTGAAAAACCACAGCCTGCTCAGGCGATCGCCCGCGCCGCTTCGCGATAAAGCGTCGGCGGCACCCCGACATGGTCGCGGAAGAAGCGCGAGAAATTGCCTTGCGTGGTGAAGCCGAGATTGCAGGCAACCGAGGTCAGCGGTTCCTGCGACCACTGCAGCTGCCGCACGGCTTCCTCCATGCGCAGCGTGTTCCAGTAGACATTGGGCGTCAGGTTGGTCTGTTCCTTGAACAGGGCGAAAAAATGCGGCCGCGACAGGCCGACGCTGCGCGCCACATCGTCGAAGCAGATGCGCTCGCAGACATTGGCCTTCATCAGCTGGATCGCCTTGCGGACACGGAAATCCTGCATGGTGTTGATGCGCACACGCGCTTCCTGCGGCGCCGACGCGTCGGCGGCATCGAGCACGCTGTCGATGAAGCGCTCAATCTCGTAATTGGCGATGTCATCGACGCCTTCGTTGTCGCTGAGATGGTCGAGCAGGTTGGCGGCGGCCTGGTGCAGC
Organism: Mesorhizobium sp. INR15; assembly: GCF_015500075.1. Lineage (NCBI taxonomy): Bacteria > Pseudomonadati > Pseudomonadota > Alphaproteobacteria > Hyphomicrobiales > Phyllobacteriaceae > Mesorhizobium > Mesorhizobium sp. INR15. The sequence continues at coordinate 3,438,708 of NZ_CP045496.1, forward strand.
CAGGGCTCAAGCGTGATCGTGGCCTGCGAGAACAGAGGCGCGGACGATGGCAGGTCGCGGCGGCGTCGCGCCCAATCCGGATCGATGTAGAAAGCAAGGAACAGGCCCGGCGTGCCATCCCGCGACAGAATATGGCTGTGCGGCTGGAAGGAGTTGATGCCGGCGGCAATGCTTGGGCCGAGCGGCACGGTCTCGCGGCCAATGGTCATTTCACCGGCGGTGCCTTCGAGCCAGATGATCAGATGCGCCTCGACATGGGCATGGGTGACGAAGTCGCTGGCGACATTCAGGATAGAAACATGCCCGAACCGGCCCCAGTAGAGCCTGATCGCTTCCGTCATGGGTATATCCTCCCGTGGACGACTGGCCTCCCTGTCATCCACGCCGGGATTGTGCGGCTGAGTTCGGGCTTGCGTCAAGGCGCGAGGCCATGGCGTGCACCTTTCGCGAGGCCGGGGGGCTTATTTTCAGACTGAGCGATAGGCACTGAAGCGAATAACGCTTCGGCGGTGAAGCGGCACCTTCACACCGAAGCCGTCATGCCGCCGTCGACATAAAGGGTATGCCCGTTGACGAAGGACGATGCGTCCGAAGCCAGGAACACAGCGGCGCCGATCAGTTCGTCGACATTGCCCCAGCGCCCGGCCGGCGTGCGCTTTTCCAGCCAGCCGGAGAACTCCGGGTTGTCGACAAGCGCCTGGTTCATCTCGGTGCGGAAATAGCCGGGCGCGATGGCGTTGATCTGCAGGCCATGTTTCGCCCAGTCGGCGCACATGCCGCGTGTCAGGTTGCGGATCGCGCCCTTGGTTGCCGTGTAGGGCGCGATGTTGGGCCTGGCGAGCTCGCTCTGTACCGAGCCGATGTTGATGATCTTGCCTCTCTTCCGCGCAATCATGTGGCGGGCGACGGCCTTGCCGGCATGGAAGGCGCCCGAGACATTGGTCTTGAACAGCCGCTCCCACTGTTCCTCGGGAAAGTCCTCGAGCGGGGCGCGGAACTGGATACCGGCATTGTTGACGAGAATATCGATGGCACCGATCTCGGCCTCGATGCGGGTAACATCGGCATTGACCGCCTGAAAATCGGTGACGTCGAAGATCGAGGCATGCGCCGTGAGGCCGGCATCGCGCAGGCTGGAGACCGAGGCTCCGACCTTGCCGGCATCGCGGCCGTTGAGCACCACGCTTGCCCCATGTTCCGCGAGACCGCGCGCCAAGGCAAAGCCGATGCCTTGGCCGGAGCCAGTCACAAGCGCCAGCCGGCCTTCAAGGCTGAACAGGGGTTTTGTCACGTGGCGTCCCGGCCTAATCATTCCGCCGGAAATTGCGGATCCGGTCGAACAGCACCGCGAGCAGGATGGCGCCGCCGATGAAGACGCCTTGCCAGAAGGCGTTGATGCCGAGCAGGCCAAGGCTGTTGCGGATCACTTCGATCAGGGCCGCGCCGACAATCGCGCCAAAGGCGGTGCCAACGCCACCGGCAAGGTTGGCGCCGCCGATGACGGTGGCGGCAATGACCTGCAATTCCATGCCGGTGCCGATGTTGGTGGTGACGGCGCCAAGCCAGCCGGTCTCGATGATACCGGCAATGCCCGCCGACAGTGCAGAGATCATGTAGACCGCGACCTTGATCTGCTTCACCGGGACGCCGGTCAGCGTCGCCGCATGCTCGTTGCCGCCGATGGCGAATATGTGCCGGCCGAACTTGGTCCAGCGCAGGACGAAGCCGGTGATCAGCGCCAGAAGGATGGTGTAGAGCACCGGATTGGCAATGCCGAACACCCACGCGCCGCCGCCGAGCGCCAGCAACTTGTCGTGGTCCGGGCCGAACTGGAAGACCACCGTGTTGTTGGAGGCGACCATGGCCAGGCTGCGGGCGATCGACAGCATGCCAAGCGTCACCACGAAAGGTGGAAAGCCGAGATAGGCGATCAGGATGCCGTTGAAGGCGCCGATGGCGAGTGCTGTCGCGATGGAAGCGAGGATGCCGACCTCGATCGAATAGCCGGCATGCATGGTGACGGCGAGCACCATCGACGACAGGCACAGAACCGAGCCGACCGACAGGTCGATGCCGCCGGTGATGATGACGAAGGTCATGCCCAGCGCGATGATGGCGACGAAGGTGATGTTGCGGGTGATGTTGTAGAGGTTCTTCGAGGTGGCGAAGGCATCCGTGGCGAAGGACAGGAACAGGCAGGCGAGGATAACCGCGATCACCACCCAGAAGGTCTGGCTGGCAAACATCCTTGCCGGCAGGGATTGTTGCTTCTGCACGATCGGCTGGTCAATTGTCAGTGCCATCGTCGACCTTCATCTGCTGTGCGTGGTGAACGCGCTGGACTCAAACCTGTTCGATCGCGCCGGTGATCAGGCCGGTGACTTCCTCGGGCGAACTTGACGCGATCGTCTTGTCGGCAACCTTGCGGCCGCGCCGCATGACGATGACGCGGTCGGCGACGGTGAAGACGTCGGGCATGCGGTGGCTGATCAGCACGACCGCGATGCCCTGGTCGCGCAGGTGACGGATCAGGTTCAGCACTTCAGCAACCTGGCGCACCGAGATCGCCGCCGTCGGCTCATCCATCAGCACGATCTTGGCTTGCGACAGCATGGTACGGGCGATCGCCACGGCCTGGCGCTGGCCGCCGGACATCTGCTTGACCAGGTCGCGCGGGCGCGTCTCGGATTTCAGCTCGGCGAAAATCTGGCCCGCGCGCTTGTACATCGAGGCGTAGTCGAGGATGCGGAACGGGCCGACGCCACGGCGCAGCTCTCGGCCGAGATAGACATTGGCGGCCGCGGTCAGATTGTTGCAGAGCGCCAAGTCCTGGTGGACGATCTCGATGCCGTGCTGGCGGGCCTCGACCGGCTTGTGGAGGATGAGCTCCTTGCCGTCCATCCGCATGGCGCCGTGGCTGGGGCGGAAATTGCCGGCGATCATCTTGACCAGCGTCGACTTGCCGGCGCCGTTGTCGCCCATCAGGCCGACCACCTGTCCGGCCTCGATCGACAGCGACACGTCGTTGACCGCCTGGATGGCGCCAAAATGCTTCGAGATGTTGGTGAGTTCGAGAACCGCCACCAGCTTTTGCCTCCCCGTGCTTCGCTGCTTCCACCGACGGACCGGGTGCAGCTTTTCGCGGCGCGCTCCCAGCTCCTCCCGGAAACAGCGCTTGCATGCATTTACGCAAATGCCCGCGCGGGCGTCAATTGTCGGATCGGCATTTGTCGGACGAATAAGGTCAAGCCGCTCGGAAAAATCCGTTTTGTAGGACAAATGTCATTGACGTTGGCGCCGCGCCGATATTAGCTAAGCATCGGAGGAAGACATGCCGGTCCCCAATGCCGTTTTAAAGGCGGGACCAGCGGATGATCGTCGGTCGCATCGGCATTGTTGAGCCGGCCCGGCCGTATCTGAAAATGCTTATCGACTTGGCTTGGCGACACGAGCGCTCGTGGAACGATCCTCTGTCATCTCGCATCCTGGTTGATCTGTATGGCGGGCACGTCGTGTCCGTCTGTTTCAAAGGGAGGACTGATATGAAGAAATCATTACTGCTCGCCGCCGCCGCCATGATGGTGATGGGCGCCGAGCCGGCTTTGGCCAAGAAACAGCTCGTCATCGTCGTGAAGGGTCTCGATAATCCGTTCTTCGAAGCCATCCACCAGGGCTGTGAGAAATGGAACAAGGAGAATGCCAGCTCGGAATACGAATGCTTCTACACCGGCCCGGCATCGACTTCCGATGAAGCCGGCGAGGCGCAGATCGTCCAGGATATGCTGAGCAAGCCCGACACGGTGGCCATGGCGATTTCGCCATCCAACGCACCGCTGATCGCACAGACGATCAAATCAGCCAATCCTACGATCCCGATCATGACCCTGGACGCCGACCTGACCAAGGCGGATGCCGCGCTGCGCAAGACCTATCTCGGTACCGACAACTATCTGATGGGCTCCAAGATCGGCGGCTATATCGCCAAGGCCAAGCCGAAGGGCGGCACGATCTGCACGATCGAAGGCAACCCGGCGGCCGACAATATCCTGCAGCGCGCGCAAGGCTTGCGCGATGCGCTTTCGGGCAAGAAGGGCCTTGCCAAGCTCGCCGGCGAAGGTGGCTGGACCGAAGTCGCCGGTTGCCCGGTGTTCACCAATGACGACGGAGCCAAGGGCGTGCAGGCGATGACCGACATCCTCGCCGCCAACCCCAAGCTAGACGCCTTCGGCATCATGGGTGGCTGGCCGCTGTTTGGCGCCCCGCAGCCCTACCGCGACCTGATCGGACCACTCAAGGACCGTCTGGCCAGCAATGACTTCGTCATCGGCGCCGCCGACACGATCGGCGACGAAGTGGCGATCGCGCGCGACGGACTGGTGACCGCCCTGGTCGGCCAGCGGCCGTTCGAAATGGGCTACAAGGCGCCGTCGGTGATGATCGATCTCGTCAAGGGCACCAAGGTTGCCGATCCGGTGTTCACTGGTCTTGATGAGTGCACCAAGGAAACCGTCGATACCTGCATCCAGAAGTAGGACGCGGTTTCGGGGCGCTCCCTGGCGGGCGCCCCGTCACACCATTCTTGAACCGGACGCGGTGAATGGGGCTACCGGCTCCGGCTTTGTCGCGCCCATGTTTTGGATTTTCGGCAACGAGATCGGCGCGCCGCCGGGTTTGGACATTCACCGGACCGCAGACGGCCGACGCATTGGAACGTGGATGCCGGACAAAAGATCAAAGGTACGATCAGCAGGGGCGAAGGCAGTTCCTGCCGAACGCCCTGCTGTCGTCCGCCGCGCCGATGCTGCGCATTTTCCGGGGGCGAGTGTGCATGCCTCGCTGGCCAACGAGATCGGCCTGCGGATCGTGCGCGGCGACTATCCGCCGGGAACCATCCTGCCCAACGAGGCCAAGTGGGCACAGACTTTCAATGTCAGCCGCTCGGCGGTGCGCGAAGCCATGAAGATGCTGATGGCCAAGAGCCTGTTGGCATCGCGCCCCAAGATCGGCAGCTGGGTCGAGCCCAGGGAGCGCTGGAACCTGCTCGATCGCGATGTGCTGGCCTGGTATGCAACCGCGCCGGACCGCGAAGCCTTTCTGCGGACCGTGCAGGAATTCCGCCATATTATCGAGCCGGAAGCCTCAGCCTTTGCCGCCATGCGGCGCAGCGACGAGCAGATGGCCGAGATCAGCCAGGCCTGCCGCGAGATGGGCGAGGCGGCCAACCTGCCGGAGCGTATCGGCGCCGATACGCGCTTTCACCTCGCCATCCTGCGTGCCTCCGGCAACGATTTGCTGGTGCCGCTTGGCGTGCTGATCGAATCCGCGCTCGACCATCTCTTCGCCTTCACGACGCGAAAGGTCAGCGATCAGCGGCACGCACAGAAGCTGCATGAGGCGATCGAGAAGAACATCCGCTTGCAGCGGCCGACCGCTGCCCGCAATGCGGTGCACAAGCTGCTTGCCAACACTGACGAGGGGATCGGGCGCTGGCGGCGCTGATATCGCATTGACGTCAGATCGTCTGTTTCTTGCCATCCCTCATTGGCATCAGATCGACGCCGTTGACCTTGGCGATATGCGTTGCCAGCATCGGCACGAACTGCTCGGCCGGACCGGTGGCGAAGGCACCGGCAAACGAGTTTTTCGTGGCATTGCCGAGCGGGTTGGCGATGCCGGCGGCACCAGCCATCGATTCCAGATAGGTCAGATCCTTGAAGGCATTGGCGATGGAGAATTTGTGGGCGTCTCGGTCACCTTCCAGCGTCCAGCGCATGAAGGTCTGGTAGAAGCCGCAATCCATGCGCCCGTTGCGGATGACGCTGTCGAAACGCGGCGGCGAAATGCCGACCTTTTCGGCCAGCGCCAGCGCCTCGGAGTAGATCGCGGCGTAGCCAAGCGAGATGAAGTTGTTGAGCAGCTTCATGCGATGGCCGTCACCGGTGTCGCCGATATGGACGATGCGTCCGGCCCAGGTTTCGAGCACCGGCTTCAGCCGGGCAAAGACGGCGTCTGGCGCGCCCACCATGGCGTCGAGCGTGCCTTCCCAGGCTTCCTTTGGCGTGCGGCTGAGTGGGGCATCGACATAGTCGACGCCGAGTGCCTTGACTTCGGCGGCAAGCGCCACCGTCGAGACCGGATCGGAAGTCGAGCAATCGACGACGACGGCCCCCTTTTTCAAGCCTTCCTTGAGACCGCCAGGCCCCCGGATGATGGCCTCCACTTCGCGTGAGCCGGTAACGCAAATGAAGACGATGCTCGATGCCGCCGCCACATCGCGCGAGGTCGCTGCCTCCCTTGCGCCACGGCCAAGCAGGTCTTCCGCCGGCTTGCGGTTCTTGCGACCGAGAAAGGTAAGGCCATAGCCCTTGTCGACGATGTTCTTGGCGATGCCATGCCCCATCAGGCCAAGGCCGATGAAGCCGATCGTCTCGCTCGCGGCAGTCGTGTTCATGTCGTTTCGTCCCGTTTGCAATGATTGATATTCAGCGCTGCCATTTTGCAGGCGAGGGTGGTTGCGGAATGGCATATTGTCTGACAATACACATAAATCCTAGGCATTGGAGAGCAAAATGGCGAAGCGGATCATGTTCACCGGCGGCAGCGGCAAGGCCGGGCGTCATGTGGTGCAGTATCTGGTCGAGCAGGGCTGTCAGGTGCTCAACATCGACACCAAGCCGCTCGACAATCCCAAGGTGCGCACGCTGATCACCGACATCACCGACAGCGGGCAGGTGTTCAACGCGCTGTCGAGCTACATGGGCCTGCATGAGTTCGACCCGTCGCTGCGCGCCCAGCCGGTCGACGCAGTGGTGCATTTCGCGGCTATCCCGCGCATCATGATCACGCCCGACAACGAAGTGTTCCGCATCAACGCCATGGGCACCTACAATGTCATCGAGGCGGCGGTGAAGCTCGGCATCCGCAAGGTGGTCATCGCCTCCAGCGAGACGACCTACGGCCTGGTCTTCGCCAATGAGCCGCGCAACCCGACACATTTCCCGCTCGACGAGGATTATGATGTCGACCCGATGGACAGCTATGCCCTGTCCAAGATCGTCAACGAAAAGACGGCACGCGCCTTCGCGCTGCGCAGCGGCATCGACATCTATGCCTTGCGCATCGGCAATGTCATCGAGCCGCACGAATATTCGCTGTTTCCAAAGTGGTTCGCCGATCCCGGCTTCCGCAAGCGCATCGCCTGGAGCTATGTCGACGCGCGCGACCTTGGCCAGATCACGCTGCGCGCCATCGAAAAGGATGGGCTCGGCTATCAGGTGTTCAACGCCGCCAATGACGATACGTCATCCGACCTACCGACCGCTGAACTGCGGAAACGTTTTTACCCCGGCGTGCCGGTCAAGGGCGAACTCGGCGAATTCGAGACCTTGCTGTCCAACCGCAAGGCACGGGATTTGCTCGGCTTTCGGCCTGAACACAGCTGGCGGAAATACGTCAAGACGGCCTGATGGAACGACGTCTTGTGGCCTCCTCGGGTGTCTCAAAGCCTAGACGGGCGCGCGGTCTCATCTGAAGTTGGCCCGCGCGGCGACTGCAAGCTTTGCGGGAGAGCCCGTTTCACACGCTTGACACATTCCGAAATCCAGACTTTGTGAAGCGGATGCGGGACGGGAATTCCAAAAAGAGCAAAGCACCAGTCAAGGCGGCACCTGGCGGCCTTATCGCCGACCGTCCAGCCCCGGTTCGCCGCGCCGACTCGGCACGGATGCCTGGGTCAAGCGTTCACGCCTCGCTGGCCAGCGAAATCGGCTTGAGGATCGTGCGCGGCGACTATCCGCCTGGTACCATCCTGCCCAACGAGGCCAAATGGTCGGAGACCTTCAACGTCAGCCGCTCGGCTGTGCGCGAAGCGATCAAAATGCTGATGGCCAAGAGCCTGCTGGCCTCGCGCCCCAAGATCGGCAGTTGGGTCGAGCCGAGGGAACGCTGGAACCTGCTCGACCGCGATGTGCTGGCCTGGTACGCGACTTCGCCGGACCGCGAAGTGTTCCTGAAGACCGTGCAGGAATTCCGCCACATCATCGAGCCGGAAGCCACAGCCTTTGCCGCCATGCGGCGCACCGATGCGCAGATGGCCGAGATCAGCCAGGCTTGCCGGGAGATGGGCGAGGCGACCAGCCTGCAGGAGCGGACCCGCGCCGATACGCGCTTTCACCTCGCCATCCTGCGTGCCTCCGGCAACGATTTGCTGGTGCCGCTTGGCGTGCTGATCGAATCCGCCTTCGATCACCTGTTCGCCTTTACCACGCGGGCCGTGGACGATCTCAACCATGCGCAGAAGCTGCATGAGGCGATCGAGAAGAACATACGGCTGCAGCGGCCGGACGCGGCGCGCAACGCGGTGCGCAAACTGCTCGCCAACACCGATGGCGTCATCCGCTCGCGGTAGGCTGATATTCAGCCGGTCTGTGTAGAAGTCGCCAGATGTTGCCTGGTCAGGCCGATCAGCAAGGCCTGATCGCGGGCGGCGTGTTCGGGCCGGTTGACCACTTCGTCATCGTTGACGATCGCTCCCCAGAAACCGCGCATTTCCTCGACGAAAGCTTCGCCATAACCGGCGCGCAAATCCCTGGTCGAAAGCGTGTGGCCGTCCGACGTCTTCACCGTCAGCCGTGTCGGATGGTGGTTGAGCCAGGGCGAGGGGAATTCGAGCTCGAGGCTGGCATCGTCGAAGAACAGCGTGATGCGTTCCTTGTAGTCGGCGAGTTTCGGCACCGTCAGATGCGTCATCGTCCACAGCGCCTGGCCACTGAGCAGTTTCACGGCACCTTGGCCGCCGTCGCCATTGGCGAATACCTGCGCGCCGACGATCTCGCCGTCAGGGACTTCCAGGGCGTCGAGCAGGCCGTGCACGGCATTGACATCGTGAATCAAGGCAGAGCTGTAAGCGCCGGTAAAGCCACGGAAAGCGAGGCCCGTCATGGGCTGGCCGATGGCGCGCGCGACCTGGCTTTTCTGCTTGGCGACAACTGCTTCTATCAGCTCTTTGGAGATGTCGGTCCCGCGCTTGTAGCGCTGGTGGGCGATGAATGGCCAGGCATCGGGATCGTTGACTTCGACCGAGACCGAGCGAAGCGTTCCGGCACTGCCCGGCAGTGAGGTAAGCGCCAGCTGATAGCTCGGGTCGAAGCGCTTCATATAGCCGACCTGCATCACTTTGCCGGCCTTGTCGCGGGCGGCGATGATGTCGGCGATTTCGGCTGGCGAATAGCAGAGTGGCTTCTCACAGAAGACGTGCAGGCCGTGCGACAGCGCAGCCAGCACCTGCTCGTGATGCAGCGGGTCGGGCGAGCCGATGACGACGGCGTCGAGGCGTTGGCCGAACAGTTCATCCAGTGTTTCGAACCCTGTAACGCCATGGGTCTCGGTGACGAACTGCCTTGAAATCCTTGAGGGATCGGTGACGCCCACGACTTCGAACAGATCGCCGAGGCGCAGAAGATTGGGAATATGCTCGACCTGCGAAATCATGCCGGCGCCGATGACGCCAACGCGTAGCCTTTTCATGCAATCACTCTCTCAATCACGACGGGGTGGCGGATGGCCGCTTGCCGATCTGGGCGAGCAGGCCGGCAATCTCGGCCTCGACCGCCTTCAGGTCCTCGCCGCCCGACATGATCGAGATGACCTCGTCGCGCGAGATGTCCGATTTGGCGTAGGTGCCGCGATTGCGACCCCTGTTGAGCAGCGTGAACGTGTCGCCGACGGGATAGGCGTGGTGGATGTTGTGGCTGATGAAAATGACCGCCAACCCCCGCATGCGTGCCTCGATGATGAATTTCAGCACCATAGCCGCCTGATGCACGCCGAGCGCCGATGTCGGCTCGTCGAGGATCAGCACGCGGGCGCCGAAATGCACGGCCCGCGCGATCGCCACGGATTGGCGTTCGCCGCCGGACAGCGTGCCGACTGCCTGCGTCGGGTCGCGCAGGTCGATGCCGATGTCGGCCATGGCCTGGCGGGCAATGGTGTTGGCGCGCTCCTTGTCGATACGCGAGAAGGGCAGGCTGCTTTTCGTCGGTTCGCGGCCGAGGAAGAAGTTGCGGGTGATCGACATCATCGAGATCATGCCGAGATCCTGGAACACCGTGGCGACGCCGAGATCCTGCGCATCGCGCGGGCTACGGAAGGTGACCGGCTTGCCGTCGACCAGGATTTCGCCCTTGGTTGGCCGGTGCACGCCCGACAGAACCTTGATCAGCGTCGACTTGCCGGCGCCGTTGTCGCCGAGCAGGCAATGCACTTCGCCCGGATAGACCTTGATGTCGATGTCCTGCAGCGCGCGCACCGAGCCGAAATTGACCGAGACGCCACGCAGTTCCATGGCCGGTTGGATGTTTTGGGCTGGCGGGATGTTCTGGGCCGGTTCGGTCATTTGCCGCCTCCGCGTCCAAGCGCCTTCAGGCGGATGTAGTTGTTGACCAGCACGGCCATCAGGATGACGATGCCGAGGAAGACCTTGAACCAGTCGGTGTCGATGCCGGTGTAGAAGATGCCCATCTGCACCAGGCCGAAGATCAAAGCGCCGAACAGCACGCCATAGACCGTGCCGTAGCCGCCGGTGAGCAGCACGCCGCCGATGACAGCGGCGATGATGGCCTCGAATTCCTTGAGCAAGCCGCGCGTGGTGTCGGCGGAACCGGCCTCCATCACCTGGATGGTGGCAAGCAAGGTGGCGGCGCAGGCGGTGTAGATGAATAGGCTGATCTTCACCCGGTCGACCGGCACGCCGACATTGCGGGCGGCGTTGAGGTCGCCGCCGGTGGCGAAGATCCAGTTGCCGTATTTGGTCTGGGTCAGGACGTAGCCGGCCAATGCCGTCAGGCCCAGCCACCAGACGATCGACATCGGAATGCCGGCGACAAAGGGAATGCCGTCGCTACGGGTTGCGATCCAGCCTTGCGCGCCCATCCAGTGGAACAGGCCGACCAGGATGTGGCCGTTGAACAGGCCGGCGGTCGCCGGATCCGGCGCGCCGTCGAGAATATAGGGGATCTGCGTGCGGCCGGTCACGGCACGGGTGATGCCGATCGACAGGCCGCGCAGGATGTAGAGCGAGGCCAGCGTGACAATGAAGGAGGGCAGGCGGGTCTTCACCACGATCAGGCCGTTGAGATATCCGGTGAGGATGGCGACCGCGAAAGCGCAGGCAATGCCGCCCCATAGCGGCAGGCCCCAGTATTTCACCGTCAGCCCGATGACGACGCCGGCGAAGCCGACCATGGAGCCGACGGAGAGGTCGAATTCGCCGGCGATGATGAGAAGGGCGGCGGCGGTGGCGATGATGCCGAGTTCCGCCGCCAGCGTCAGGAAGGTCATCGACCCCTGCAGCGAATAGAGGTTCGCCGCCCCTGGCAGCAGCGCGAAGATGATGATGGTGGCGACGAGCCCGCCGGCGGCACCGGCTTCCGGCCGGCGCAGCCACTGGGTGATCCGGCCGGTGCTGGCCAGCCGTTCGTCGGCGCCGCCCGCCCGTTTCGACGTCATGCCGAAACGGTTCTCGGCCGCTGCGTCGGGAGGTATCGCCTTGTCTTCCACAACAGCCATTAGGCTCCCCAATCACTTGCTTCGCAATATCCGAGATGGCCGGGAAACGTTGGCGCGTTTCCCGAGCCCATGGGCTTTTCGCCAACTAGCGGATGCCGTCCTTGGCCAGCGCCAGGATGGCTTTCGCCTTGTCCGGCGTATCGATGAACAGCGGGCCGGTGTAGGCGTTGTTCTGCGGCCAGAAGCCGTGCGTGGCGTGCTCGACCAGATAGATGACCGGCAGATAGCCCATCAGATATTGCTGGGCGTCCATGCCGAAGCCCATTTGGCCGGCGACCACCGAATCAAGCACTTCGGGGCTGATGTCGAACGTGTAGAGCTTGATCTTGCCGAACAGTTCGTGATCCTTGAAGAACGGGATCAGCGGGTTGGCCGCCGTGGCGCCGAGCGCGAACACGGCTTGCGTGTCCGGATGCGCCGAGAGGTAGGCTTCCGTGCGGCGCTGGATGTCGGCGGGATCGGGCGAAACGGTCAAGACCTGCGTGCCGCCGCCGGACGGCTTCAGCCCGTCATTGAGGCCCTGGCAGCGTTGATCGAGGCTGACATTGCCGACTTCGTGGTTGATGCAGACGACCTTGAGCGTGCCTTCCTTGGCCAGCCGCTCGCCGGCCTTCTTGCCGGAATCGTATTCCGAGACGGTACCGACATACATGGTCGTGCCAAGCTCGGCGCCTTCCTTCTCGCCGGAATCGAGCACCACCATTGGAATGTTGGCCGCAAGCCCGGCCTTGACCGACTTGCCAAGGGCGTTGGCGTCGGCGATCGAAACCGCGATGCCGTCCGGGTTGGTGGCGATGGCCGCGTCGAGAAGCCTTGCCTGTTCGACCACGTCGAACACCTGCGGTGCGTAATATTCGACCTTGGCGCCCGTTAGCTTGGCAGCATCATCGACGCCGCGCTTGACGACTGACCAATAGGGGTCTGAGGCTGAGCCATGTACGACGAAGGTGACGCGGACATCCTTCGGGTCCTTCAATCCGGCGGCATGCGCGATGCCCGCCAGAACGCTCGCCGAGACGAGCGCGCCCAATGCCATTTTCAACACTGTCTTCATTTCACTCTCCCATTTGCCGTTGCAGTCGCGGAGCCTGCCATGGGCAGGCTTTCGTTCTCCTCATGCCGTGAGATGGTCGCTGGACCGGCTCACGTCGTGGATCGGATGGCCGCTTTGCGGGCTCTTGCCGATGCCATTTGCTGTGCGCCCTGGGGTTTTGACGCCCGGGCTGAAAGTGTCGCGCGAAGCTCCTCGCGCAGCGGCTTCATGCCGATAATATCGAGGTCTTGTCCTGCCAGCCAGTCACGAAAACCCTGGTCGCGGAACAGTTCATATTCCTCGGTGCGGATATAGGCCGCCCGGGGCTCGATCAGTTCGAGTTCGCCCGGCGCGTTGAAATGCAGGCAGAAGAAGGTCAGCCCTTCGCGCACGCCTTCGATCAGCGCTCGGTAGGCAGGCTCGATCGGCCTGGAGCGCGGCCGACCCCATGTCGTCTGGATGGCGGCGTCGAAAATGACAAAGCCCTTGTCGCGCGCCTGGACCACGCCGCGCTGAAATCCCTCTTCCGTGACGCCGACCAGATTGTCGTTGGGCGAGTAGGCGGCAAGCGTGCGGGTCAACAACACAGGCAGGCGGTATTCCAGGCCAAGCCGGATGTAGATGTCGCAGAATTCCGGCGACAGCGCCGCGCCCATATGCGCGTCGAGATGGGTGACGTCGATGCCGGCGCGATAGGCGGTGTCGATCTGGGCGCGCAGCTCGGTCTCGACCGCTTGCGGCACCGCCTTGCGGCGTGTCGTTGCCACATCCGGCCAGAAGAAGCCGTATTCGTCGGTCAGCCCGGCGGCACGCGACGGTGCGGTCAGCGGCCGCCATTTGTAGTGGGGTTTTTCGCTGTTCAGCGTCAGATGGACGCCGAGATCGAGCCGCGGGTCCGCGGCAGCGCTTTCCGCCATTTCGAGAAACCAGGGGCAAGGCACCATGACCGCGCCCGAACTGCAGACACCAAGCCGGCTCAGTTCGAGGAAGGCGCTGTTGGCGCCGTGGCACATGCCGACATCGTCTTCATGCAGCACGATCCTGCGTCTGGAACCGGCGGCGGTCACGGACGGCCACCGTCACGCCGGCATTCCGGTTCCGAGGGTCTTCCAAAGTGTGTTCCGTGCTGCATGGAACCCGCCGTTTGCCCAACTGGCCGGAATGGAACGCCGAAACCCGTCTGTCCAACAGAGCCACTTTGCTGAATTCGGATGGGTACGATTTGTATGCCGGCCAGAAACGGGGTGCTGGCGGCAACATGGTCCGGTCCGATCGCGGCGGAGTGGTTCTTTCAAACGGGGCTTGCAGGCGTACAGCTGTCCACACCATCAAACGAACGGAGGCCGCCATGTACAGTGCCGGTGAAGAAGAGATCGAAGCCATTGCCAGGGTGATCCGGTCGGGCGCCTTGTTCCGCTATGGCAAGGACAGCGAATGCGACCGCTTCGAAGCGCGCTACGCCCAGCATCTCGGTGTCGAGCATTTCGCGCTCGCAGCCAGCGGCACCTATGGGCTCGCCGCTGGCCTGATCGGCCTCGGCATTGGCCCTGGCGACGAGGTCCTGGTTCCCGCGCACACCTATATGGCAACGGCAACAGCGGTGCTGTCGGTGGGGGCGATCCCGGTCATCGTCGACATCGACGAGAGCCTCACCATCGATCCCGCCGCCCTGCGCGATGCCATCGGGCCGCGCACCAAGGCGGTCATCCCCGTGCATATGTGGGGCGCTGCCTGCAACATGAACGCGATCATGGACATTGCGGGGAAGCGCGGCCTGCTGGTGCTGGAGGATGTCTGCCAGGGCATCGGCGGCGGCTATGAAGGGCGCAAGCTCGGCTCGATCGGCCATGCCGGCGCCTACTCATTCAACTACTTCAAGAACATGACCTCGGGCGAAGGCGGCGGCATCGCCACCAGCGATCCGAAAGTGGCGGAAAGGGCGCGCTGCGCCATCGATCCCTGCCATTTCTACTGGCAAGGCCGCAGTGACAGCATCAAGCCCTTCGCCGGCATCGGCGCACGGGCTTCGGAACTGATGGGGGCGATGCTCAACGTCCAACTCGACCGGCTCGACGGCATCATCGACGCGATGCGGGCCGAGAAGAAGAAGGTGCTGGCCGGAACCCGCCATCTCGGCAATCTCGGCCTGACGCCATCGCCGATGAACAGTCCGGACGATGATTGCGCGGCGCAGATCATGTATCTCCTGCCGAGCGAACAGGCGGCACAGACCTTCTCCAAGACCATTCCGAGCGTCATTGCCGGCAAGACCGGCCGCCACAATTTCACCCAATGGGACCAGGTGCTGATGCATGAGGGCGCGCATCACCCGGCGCTCAACCCTTACACGCTGCCGGAAAACAAGGGCCTGCGGCTGACCTACGCCGACGACCTTGGCAAGAACTCGCTCGACATCCTCAACCGCACGGTGATGATTGCCATGAACCCGGCACATGGCGATGCTGACATCGACGACATGATCCACAACATCGACGCGGCGGCTCGGGTGTCGCTGGAGAACGCCTCGCTGGACGGCATCGAGCTGCGCAAGGCAGCACCTGTCGACCTGCAGAAATTCGACAGCGTGAACTAGGCCTCGCCCATCTCGACCGACTTCCTGAAAGCCGACGCCAGTCCCCTCGCCACCGCTTCGGCGAAACCGGCTTCGCGCATGGTTTCGATCGCGGCGGCGGTGGTGCCGCGATAGTCGAGAAAGGCTTCGACCGTGTCGGCCGGAGAGGCATCCCGCAGTTCGAGCAGCCGGCCAGTGCCTGCCAGCACAGTGTTGACGGCGCGGCGTGCAACCCCAGGCGAAAGGCCGAAGCGGACCGCGTCGCGCATCATTGCGTCCGCCAGCAGGGCAGGGAAGGCTGGCCCGGATCCGGTGAGCCCGGTCAGGTAGTCGATGTCTCGCTCGCTGCCGACTTCATCCTGTACGCCGCATGCGTTGAACACAGCCCGTATGGTCGCGCGGTCTGCTTCGGTGATGTCGCCAGCGGCGATCCACGGTGTGTAGGATTTTGCCACCTCGGCCGCCGCGTTGGGCAGCGAGCGGACGACGCGGCTGGTGTTATGCTTTTCAGCCAGATCGGCCAGACGGATGCCGGCCATAACCGAAATCACCAGCTTGCCCGTGGCGTCGATATTGAGAGAAGGCCAATCCTGGGGCCGCACAGAAAGCAGGATGACATCGGAGCGGTCGGCGAGTGCCTGGTTGTCGTCGGTCCAGAAGACGCCAGGAAAGCGCTCGGGCTTCGCGCTGCGGTAGGAAAGGGTGAGATTTTCCACGCGCACGGCGCCAGCCTCGAGAGCCGCGCCGGCGATGGCGCCGCCCAGCCAGCCCGCACCGCCAACAATGCCGAGCCTGACCGAACCACTCATATGCCTGCCTCCGCTCACTGGGGCAGGGTGAGGGAGGCAGGCCTCCTTGTCCAGCACCAAGGCGACCGGCGTGGTCTGGCGGCGCTGGGTGGCCCAAGATAGGCTCCCAATGCAGCCCTGTGGCCGCAGGGCATTGAAAAAACGAAGAGCCTGTGTCGGATTGGCCGAACGCCATTCGTCCTTTGGACATCGATACGCAACCATAGAGGATTGTAGAAATGCCCGGCACCGTACGTTTGCACCGTGTTCTGACAACCAGCCCGGAGAAAGTCTACCGCGCCTTCCTCGAAGCGGACGCGCTTGCCAAATGGCTTCCGCCGAACGGGTTCACCTGCACGGTCCATCACCTCGACGCGAAACTCGGCGGCACGTTCAAGATGTCGTTCCGCAACTTCACCACCGGCCAGGGCCACTCGTTTGGCGGCGAATATGTCGAGCTCGTTCCCGGTGAGCGGTTGCGCTACACCGACAGGTTCGACGATCCCAACCTGCCCGGCGAGATCCAGGTGACCGTGACATTGAAGAAAGTTTCGGTCGGCACCGAAGTGGATATCACGCAGGCCGGCATTCCCGATGCCATTCCGGTTGAGGCCTGCTATCTCGGCTGGCAGGAATCGTTGCGAAATCTGGCGAAGCTCGTCGAGCCCGAGATCAACCAGTAAGGCTCTGGCTTCTGTCCAGCCGCATGAACGCCGCGCGCAAGGCTAGAACCGCGCGCAAGATCTGGCGTTCATCCATCGCGGCGTAGCCGAGCAGCAGGCCATGTTCGGGCTCGCTGGAATGGTAGTTGATGGAAATGCCTTGGACGTCGAGGCCTTCCCTGACGGCGGCAGCGACCACGTCGCTGTCCCTGTAGGGCCTGGTGAAGCTCGCCAGCAGCTGCATGCCGGAATCGTTTTCCGAGACTGTGATCCACTCGGCAAGGTGCTCCTCGCAGAGCTTGACGAAGTTGGCCTGGCGGCGGGCGTAGAGCCGGCGCATGCGTTTCAGATGCGTGGCGAAATAGCCCTGGGTGATGAAGTCGTTGACTGTTGCCTGCAGGATCAGCGGTGCGAATTGGCCGGTGATCGACACCGCCCTGTCGAAGGGAACCGACAGTTCACGCGGCACGATGAGATAGCCGATACGCAGCGCCGGTATCAGTGTCTTGCCGAAGCTGCCGATATAGACGACGCGGTCGGCGTGATCGAGCCCGCGCAGCGCCGGCACCGGCCGGCCGCGATACCGGTACTCGCCGTCGTAGTCGTCCTCGACAATCCAGGCGCCGTGCCGTTCGGCGATGTCGAGCAGCTGCAGCCGCTCCTCGATGCGCATGATGGTGCCGAACGGCCATTGGCAGGACGGCGTGACGTAGATCAGCCGAGGCGGCGGCAGGTCGGGATCGGCGAGATGCCAGCCGCGCCGATCGACCTTCAGGGGTGCGAGCTGGGCACCGCTGGCGAGGAATGCGCTCTTGGCGCCGAGGTAGCCGGGCTCCTCCATCCAGACATGATCGCCTTCGTCCATCAGCACGCGTGAGACAAGGTCCAGCGCTGCCTGCGCACCGGTGACGATGATCACCTGGTCGGCGGTGCAATTGATGCCGCGCGACAGGCTGATGGTCGAGGCGATGGCCTGGCGCAGGCCTGGGTGACCGGCGAAGGAGATGTAGCCGAGCAGATTTTCATCACGGCTGCGTGCGTTGCGTACCAGAAGGCTCGACCAGATGGTGAAGGGAAAGGACGCGGTTTCCGGTACGCCGGGATGGAAGTTGATGACGCCGGCATTGCGTGGCGGCTGCGGGCCGTTGACGATGGTCTGGCCGCGCCGCGACAATTTCCGTGGCGCGGCCAGACCAGTTCGCAGCGAGGCCAGCGGCCGGTTCTGCTGGATCGGCGCCACCCAGGTGCCCGAACCGGCGCGCGCCTCGATGAAGCCTTCGGCAAGCAGCTGGTCGTAGGCGGCGATGACGGTGTTGCGCCCGACCTTCAAATCCTCCGCCAGCGACCGCGTCGACGGCAGCAGCGTGTTCTGCGGGATCTGGCCATCAAGGATGAAACGCCGCAGCGCCCCGTAAATCTGCCGGTGCATCGGTTCTTCCGACGCGCGGTCGACAGACATGATATCGAGGGAAAGGCGCATGTGGTCGGCCATGCCAGCGCTAGTCCAAGACAAGGCGCGCGGCGCGCGCGATCTTTTCCTCGTTCAGCCGGCACACCGTGTCGATCACCAGCCGCCTGGTCCGGGGATGGATTTCGCGGCTGTTCTTCAAGGCGCGGTGCACGGTCGCCGTGCCGAGCTCTGCTTTGTCGGCGATCTCGCGGATCGTGCACAGCCGTTCCATGCCAAGCGCTGCTTCGAAAGCCATGTCACTCCTCCGCCCGCCATCAAGGCACGGCTTTCCGCCGGCCTCAAGCTCGAAAAGTCCACAAGCCTGGAAAGTCCGCAAGCCTGGAAAGTTTGGGCGCGGAAATCCAGCAGGGACAATTCCGCGACCCGCGCCGCATCGGGAGCAAGGCGGCACGGGTCGCCGGGCGCGTCGCATCGCTACCCCAGCCGAGGCGCGCCCAATCAGCCTGTCAACCGCCGCCCGGCGATCGTCAGGCCCTGTCTCGTATCGCCACGTCGAAACCGGCCTTGCAGGCGGTTGCGAGCAGCGATGCATACCCTTTCGTGGCATAGGTCAGCGGATGCGCCTTGGCCGGGTCCTGCTCGGCCTCGACGACGATCCAGCCCTCGTAGCCGCGTGCGGCCAGCGGCGTCAGCAGCGACAGGAAATCGACCGAGCCGTCTCCAGGCACTGTGAATATGCCTTCCATGACAGCCGCCATGAAGCTCATGTCCTCGCGCCGCGCCCTGTCCAGCACTGGCCGACGCACATCCTTGCAGTGGAAATGCACGATGCGGTCGAGGTGGCGCTGCAGCAGTGCCTGCGGATCGCCGCCTGAAAACAGGCAGTGGCCGGTGTCGAAGAGCAGGCCGACACTTTTTCCCGTCGTTGCCATCAACTGGTCGACCTCTTCGTCGGTTTCGACGATTGTGCCCATATGGTGATGGAAGGCCATGCCGACGCCGAACGCCGCCATGCGTTCCGCAAGGCGGGTGACCTTCTCGCCATAATCGCGCCACTGGCCGTTGAAGATGCGCGGGCGCTGCGAGATCGGTGCGAAGATCGCGTCATGGCGGCCGCGTGAGGTGTCGGCATAGACGACAAGCTTGGCGCCGAGATCACGCAACAATGTCAGGTGCGGCGTGATCGCGGCGAATTCTTCATCGACCGTGCTGTCGAAAATGCGACCGTCATACCAGCCGGAGACAAGCTCGAGCCCATGGGAAGACAGGATCGGTGCAAGCTCGGCGCTTTTGCGGGGGAATTTTCCGCCAAGTTCCGTGCCGCGATAGCCGGCCTGGGCGGTTTCGGAGAGACACGTCTCCAGCGGCGTGTCGCCACCGAGCGCGGGCACATCGTCATTGCTCCAAGTGATGGGATTGATGCCGATCTTGACTGTCATGCGGCCGGACTCGCTAGAGCAATGCAGAGGTTGCAAACTGGCGGCAAAGAGGTTCTGTCACTAGGTCCAGTTGGGATGAGTTTGACAGAACCGCTTTAGGAGGCGGTCGAGCCTGCCACCGGCGGGGGCGCAGGTCATAGCCAGCGCTGGCGCGACGAATTGCCTGACGTGGCGCTGCTCTCCATCGCGAATGCGCCATAGTGGTGCCAGCGCGGTCGATCCGAACCGCCGACAGGATACGCCTTGCCCTCCATCTTTTCTGCCCAGGCTGGAGACAGCCCAGCGATCGACAGTCCTTACGCCTGGATGCGGCTCGGCATTTCCATGCTGCTGGGGACGATCGGCGGCGTCGGCATGTGGGCGGTGGTCATCGTCCTGCCGTCCGTGCAGGCCGAGTTCGGGGTCGATCGCGCCGCGGCATCGATGCCCTATACGGCAACCATGGTCGGTTTCGCCGCCGGCAATGTGCTCGTCGGGCGCGCCATTGATCGTGTCGGCTACTGGATCCCGGCGCTTGTGTCCTCGATGGCGCTGGTTGCCGGCTTCCTGCTGGCGGCGCTTTCGACCTCCATCCTGCAATTTACCCTCGTTCAAGGGTTGCTGATCGGTGTCGGCACTTCGGCGATCTTCGGGCCGTTGATCGCCGACATCTCGCACTGGTTCAACCGCCGGCGCGGTGTTGCCGTGGCTGCTGCCGCCGCCGGGAGCTATCTCGCGGGAACGATCTGGCCAACCATCATGCCGCCGTTGATGAAAGCCGAAGGCTGGCGCTTCACCTATGTCGCCATCGGCCTCGCCTGCCTGGTGACCATGGTGCCGCTGGTGCTGATGCTGCGCCGCGGCGCCCCTGTCGTAGCGGCCGGTTCCGCTGGCAGCCGCGTGGTGCAGCCGATCTCGTTGTCACCGACCGCCCTTCAGGTGCTGCTCGTCATTGCCGGTCTCGGCTGCTGCGTGGCAATGTCGATGCCGCAGGTGCACATCGTCGCCTATTGCATGGACCTCGGCTATGGCGTGGCGCATGGCGCCGACATGTTGTCGATCATGATGGCAGCAGGCGTGGTCAGCCGCCTGGTTTCCGGCTTTGTCGCGGACCGCATCGGCGGCGTCAAAACCTTGCTGATCGGTTCGGTGCTGCAGTGCCTGTCGCTGTTCTTCTATATTCCTTTCGATGGGCTCGCCTCGCTCTACATCGTGTCGCTGGTGTTCGGCCTGTCGCAAGGCGGCATCGTGCCTTGCTATGCGATCATCGTGCGGGAATACATGCCTGCCAAGGAAGCCGGCCAGCGGGTCGGCATCGTCATCATGGCGACCATCTTCGGCATGGCGATCGGCGGCTGGATGTCAGGCTGGATCTACGATCTGACCGGCTCCTACGCAGCGGCTTTCCTGAACGGCATCGCCTGGAACGTGCTGAACCTGGTGGTCATGCTGATGGTGTTCTGGAGGGCAAGGCGCAGCGCCATGGCGATGGCCTGAGCGCCGGCGCCAGCCTGGGGTACCTGGAGATCGGCTCCGCTTGACATTGTGCGAGGGCTGAGCGACGCCAGTGGCCGACGGGGTGCGGCAACGGGCCGGTGACATGGCGACAACAGCGACGATTGTTTCTCGGCCGCGCTTTGGTGGATTTGACCGAAGGGCCGCCTCTTGATCAAGCCGCGCTCACGCCGTGGCGGCGGCCGGCCGACCATCGCCGACGTGGCGCGCAAGGCCGGCGTTGGCGCCATCACGGTGTCCCGCGCGCTTCGCGAACCGGGACGTGTCTCGGAAGACCTGCGCCGCCAGATCCAGGCCGCCGTTGACGAGCTTGGCTACGTGCCTGATCCCAATGCGCGGGCGCTGGCCTCGGCGCGGGCCGAGGTGTTCGGCGTGCTGGTGCCGTCGCTGACCAACAACGTGTTCGCCGAGGTGGTGCGCGGCATCTATGACAGCCTGTCGGACAGCCCATTCCGCATCCAGCTTGGCAACACCCACTATTCCGGGCTCGAGGAAGAGCGCCTCCTGCAAGTGTTCGGCCCGCAACGCCCTGCGGCGCTGATCGTCGCCGGCATCGACCAGACGCCGACATCGCGAAAGCTGCTGGAAACTGCGGGCTGCCCGGTTGTGCAGGTGATGGAGACCGGGCCCGATCCGGTCGACATGATGGTCGGTTTCTCGCATCTCGACGGGGGCAGGCGGGCGACCGAACATCTGATCGAGGCGGGCTACCGCCGTATCGGCTTCATCGGCGCACGCATGGACCCGCGTTCGCAGCGGCGCCTTGCCGGCTATCGCGCGGCGATGGAGCAGGCCGGCCTGTTCGATCCGCGCCTGATCACCACCACGCCGGTGCCGTCCAGCGTCACCCTCGGGCGCGAACTGTTCCGTGACGCGCTGGCCAAGATGCCGACGCTCGACGGGGTGTTCTGCAACAATGACGATATCGCGGTCGGCGTGCTGTTTGAATGCCATCGCGCCGCCATCGCCGTGCCGAAGACGATCGGCATCGTCGGCTTCAACGATTTCGACATGATGCAGGTGGCGTTCCCTTCGATCACCAGTATCCGCACCTATCGCTATGAAATCGGCCGGCGGTCGGTCGCCATGGCGCTGGCGGCGATCGCCGGCAACAGGCCGCAAGAGCGTGTCGTTGATCTCGGTTTCGAGCTCATGCGCCGCGAGAGCACAGCCCGCTGAACTTACTTTAGACGCTCTGCAAATGGTGCTTTACACAACGTCATGGTAGCGCTACCATTTTGGGCGAGCAGGTGCGGGAGCAAAGGTGCCAAGCCTGTTTATTATACATAAGCGACAACTGATACTTGTTTATTATGGATAATATGATAATTTCCTGCACCTGATGGAGGCCGCGAAGGGGAGGGTGCGGGTCGGCATTCAGCCGCCGGAATGCGCGTATGGACAAGGCAGGAGGTGCCGGCCCATGCGCGAGAATTCATACAGCAAACGACAATCAGAACTGCAAATGGGAGGACTATCGATGATCAAGTCACTTGTTGGTGGCATCATTGCCGCCACTGCATTCGTCACGCTCAATTCAGCCGCCATGGCCGCCGGCCCCGAGATCGTATCAGGCCCCGCCGCCGAACCGGCTTGCTTCACGCCGTGGGCCGCCGACACCCAGTTCTTCAAGTTCCCCAAGAAAGCCGGCCCATACCGGATCGCGCTCGCCAATGGCTATATCGCCAACACCTGGCGTATCCAGATGGTGCAGACGGCGAAAGCCTATGCGGCGCAGAAGGACGTCGCGGCGAAGTTGAAGGAATTCAAGGTCGTCTCGACCGGCGAGGATGTGCCGGCACAGATATCGGCGATCAACAACTTCATCGATTCCGGTTATGACGCGATCGTCGTCAATGCCCAGAACCCGACCGCATTCGGGCCGGTCATCAAGCGCGCCAAGGAAGCTGGCGTGGTGCTGGTCGCCTTCGACAACATTCTCGACACCAAGGACGCCATCAACGTCAATGTCGACCAGAAAGGCCTTGGCGCGCTTTGGGGCAACTGGCTGGTCAAGCATGTGCCGAACGGCGGCAAGGTGCTTGAAGTGCGCGGCGTTGCCGGTACTTCGGTCGACACCGACCGCCACAATGGCATCCATGAGGTGCTCGACGCCTCCGGCAAGAAATGGGCCGTCACCGAGGTCGTCGGCAAGTGGGATGACGGCGTGGCGCAAAAGGCATCTGCCGACGCGATCGCGACCAACGGGCCCTTCGACGGCGTCACCGGACAAGGTGGCGACACTGGCATTGTCCAGGCGATGATCGATGCCAAGCAGCCTTTCGTGCCGTTTGGCGGTGAAACCGAAAACGGCTTCCGCAAGTTCTGCGCGGCGCATGCTGCCGATGGTTTGAAGTGCTCATCGGCCGGCACCGGCCCTGCGCAGGTTGCCGTTGCCATCAAGACGGCGATCGCCGCGCTTGAAGGCAATGTCGTTCCGCAGTCGGTGAAGCTGCCATTGGCGATCGTCGAGGATCCGAACTTCAAGGCAGGTCAGGATTTCTTCCCCGACCAGTCCGACAACTTCTTCGTCGGCAATTCCTTCCCGACCTGCGGCATCAATTTCACGGCGCAGGAAATCATGGGTCAGACCAAGGAAAATCAATAGGCCTGTCACTCGGCGCCGCGGCTTTGCCGCGGCGCCGAACCTACCCCTGATTTTGTCCAAGCGCCTTGGGAGGGGCCATGAACGGTGCGGTGCCGCTCTTTCGCATGGAAGGCATATCGAAGCGCTATGGCGGCGTGCGCGCGCTGGAACAGGCTGAGCTTACGGTTGAGGCCGGCAGCATCCATGCCGTTCTTGGTGAAAATGGCGCCGGCAAGTCGACGCTGATCAAGGTCATGGCTGGCGTTGTCGCTGCCGACGAAGGCCGCATGATGCTGGACGGACGCGAAGTGACCTTTGCCTCACCGGGTGCCGCCAACAAGGCAGGCATCGTCTGTATCTTCCAGGAACTGTCGCTGGTGCCTGAACTCAGCGTCGCCGACAACATTGTCATTTCAGATCCGCCGACGCGTTTCGGCATGATCGACCGCAAGGCGCAGCGCCGCATTGCCGAGGAAGCCCTGGCGCGCGCGGGAGCCGCCGACATTCATCCGCTGGCGCTGGTCAAGGACCTGCCGCTGTCGCGGCGCCAGATGGTCGAGATCGCCAAGGCGCTGGCTAGAAAGCCACGCATCCTGATCCTCGACGAGGCGACCTCGGCACTGACGGCGACGGATGTCTCGAAGATCTTCGGCGTGCTGAAACGCCTGCGCTCCGAGGGACTGGCGCTGCTCTATATCTCGCACCGCATGAACGAGATCGCCGAACTGGCGGACCAGTGCACGGTGTTCCGCAACGGCCGCAATGTCGCCAGTTATCCTGCCGGTTCGAAGAGCGACAACGAGGTGGTCGAACTGATGATCGGCCGCGAATACAGCCACATCTTCCCGGCCAAGCCGCCGGCCGTGGCAGCCACGACCGCGCCCGTGCTCGAAGCGCGCAAGCTCTCCTGGACGGACCGGCTGGACAATATCTCGCTGACCGTCAGGGCAGGCGAGGTTGTCGGCCTTGGCGGGCTTGACGGCCAGGGCCAGCGCGAATTGCTGCTTGCGTTCTTCGGCGTGTTGCGCGGCTTGTCCGGCGAGGTCCTGATCGACGGCAAGCCGGTGACGATCGCCAGCCCCTCGAAAGCGCGGGAGGACGGCATCGGCATGGCGCTCATTCCCGAGGACCGCAAGACCGAGGGGCTGATGCTGCCAATGACTGTGCGCGAAAACCTGTCCTTTGCCGCGCTCGACCGGCTGTCGAAGGCCGGTATCATCGACCGTACCACCGAGCAACGGCTGATCGACGACATGGTCGGGCTACTGGCGATCAAGACGGCGGGTCTCGACATCCCGGTTGGCGCGCTGTCCGGCGGCAATCAGCAGAAGGTGGTCATCGCCAAATGGCTGATGCGCCAGCCGCGCATCATCCTGCTCAACGATCCGACGCGCGGCATTGATGTCGGCACCAAGCAGGAGCTTTACCAACTGATGCGCAAGCTCGCCGATGCCGGCGCCGCGATCCTGTTTTATTCGACCGACTATGACGAACTGATCGGCTGCTGCGACCGGGTGCTGGTGCTCTATGACGGGGCGGTCAAGCGTGAACTGGTTGGGGCCGAGATCACCGAGCGCGCGCTGATATCCAGCGCGCTCAACATCCATGAGAGCACTGTGAGCCAAGGAGCGGATGCGTGAAAGATTGGCGCTACTGGCTGGCCGAGCAGCGCGGAACGCTGCTGGCGCTCGGCATCTTCATCGTCATGTTCATCATCTACACCGCGAACCACCCGGCGGGCTTCACCGCCAATGTCGTGCAGACGGCATCGAACAAGGGCGTCCTGCTTGCCTTCGTCGCCATGGCGCAGACGCTGGTGGTGATCACCGCCGGTATCGATCTGTCCGTCGGCATGATCTTCCTTTTGACCAACTGCCTTGCCTCGTGGCTGGTGGTGGGCACGCCAACACAGACGGCGCTTGGCGTCGTGGCTGTGCTGGCTGTTGGGCTGCTGTGCGGGGCGATCAATGGCGCCATTGTCATTTATGGCCGGCTGCAGCCGATCGTCGCCACCATTGCCACGGGTGCGGTCTACTACGGCGTCGGCCTGTTGCTGCGGCCGTTCCCGGGCGGTTCGGTCAATGAGGATCTGGCCGACGCGCTGACGGGCCGTGTGTTCGGTGTCGTGCCGGCCAGCCTGGTGGTGCTGCTTGCCGTCGTGCTGGTGGTCTGGGTGCCGTTCAGCCGCTCGGTGCTTGGCCGTGCCGCCTACGCCGCCGGATCGTCCGAGACGGCAGCCTATATGTCCGGTGTGCCGATCCGCCGGGGCAAGTTCGCCGCCTACACCCTGGCCGGTTTGCTGGCCGCTATCGGCGGGCTGTTCCTCACCTTCTTCACCTACACGGGCGATGCGGCGTATGCGAGCGGCAACGCCTATACTCTGTTTTCGATCGCCTCGGTCGTGCTTGGCGGCGTCTCGCTGTTCGGCGGCAAGGGCAGCGCCATCGGTGCCATCTTCGGCGCACTGGCCTTCCGCACCATCGGCGACCTTTTGTTCGTGTTCGATTTCGATCCGCTCTGGCAGCCCCTGTTCCAGGGCGTTATCCTGCTGGTCGCGGTCAGTCTCGGCGCTTTCGCCCTGTTTCGGGTCCGCAACCGGCTGGAGTGGTTCTTGTGAGCGAAACGACCTTGAACGGCATCGCCGGGCACATGCCGAAATTCATCCGCCGCGCCGATCCGGCGGTGCTGACAGCCTTTGCCTGCATCGTGCTGCTGCTTTTCGTCGGCAGTCTCTATTCGCGCAGCTTCCTGTCGCCCGAATATCTTCTGCAGCAGCTCAAGGTGGCATCGTTTCTCGGCGTCATCGCCACCGGCATGATGCTGGTCGTCCTGCTCGGCCAGATCGACCTGTCGGTGCCGTGGGCGGTGGCGGCGGGCGCCATGATGGCCTGCGCGGCGGCGGCGTATGGACCGGTCGGCGTGGCGCTGGCCATTCCCTTCGGCATTCTCTGCGGCGTCGGGATCGGCATCGTCAACGGCATCGGTGTCGCCTATCTGCGCATTCCCTCGATGATCATCACGCTGGCCACCAACGCCGTCGCCCAAGGGTTGATGGTCGTCTACACCGGAGGCTACTCACCGCAGGATTCGGCCACTGGCGCGATGCGTTACCTGGCCACCGGCTTCATCATTCCGGGTGTGCCTAACGCTGTGATCATCTGGGCACTGATCGGCGCGGCCATGGTTTTCGTGCTGACCCGGACCAGCTTTGGCCGCACCGTCTACGGCATCGGCAACCGCGAGCGCGCCGCCTATCTCTCCGGCATCGACACGCGGCGCGTGGTGATGATCGCCTTTGCCGTCTCCGGTGGTCTGTCAGCCTTCGGCGGCGTGCTCCTGGCCGGCTATGCCTCCAAGGCGGCGCAATCGATGGGCGACGCCTATCTCTTGCCGTCGATCGCCGCCGTGGTGCTCGGCGGCACCTCCATCCGTGGCGGGCGCGGCTCCTATCTCGGCACTGTCGCCGGCGTCATCCTCATCACGCTGCTGCAATCCATTCTTTCGGTCATGCAGATGCCGGAGGCCGGGCGGCAGATCATCTATGGCGTCGTCATCGTTGCCATGCTGCTGCTCTACGGCCGCGCGCCGGCAAGCCGCTGATCCGCATCGTGGGTGTGGATATCGTCCACTCGCCGACGGGCGCTATCCGGCCGGCGCCGGCCATCGTGGTGATGGGTGTCGCCGGTTGCGGCAAGTCGGCTGTCGGCATCGCTCTGGCTTCCGCGCTTGGCGTTGCCTTCGTCGAGGGCGACAAGCTGCATCCGCCTGAGAACGTCAAGCGCATGGCCAGCGGCGAGGCGCTTACCGACGCCCTGCGCGAAGGCTGGCTCGATGCGATCGGCCAGCGTATCGCAACGCTGGTTGGCGAGGGGCAAGGCGTAGTCGCTGCCTGCTCGGCGCTGAAGCGTAGCTATCGTGACCGGCTGCGTGGTTTCTGCGGGGACATCGTCTTCGTCTATCTGGAGGTCGACCGAGCCACAGCCAGGCGCCGCGTTGGCAACCGCAAGGGCCATTTCATGCCGGCAAGCCTGGTCGACAGCCAGTTCGCCATTCTCGAAGCGCCAGGATCGGACGAGCGTGCGCTGACGCTCGATGCCACGCGCCCTATCGGTGATCTGGTGCGAACCGTTGCCCGTGCGCTGCGCTCATGAAGCTGTTTCATCATCGGCGACGATATTATCGGCCTGCTCGCTCATCCGGTGCCCGGCGAACCACGTCATCAGTTGCTCCGGGTGGCGTTTCGCGGCCTCGAGCAGACGGTCGCGCTTGAGCAGAATGTAGCGCGCCTGGAGGGCCATGTTCTTCGCGCCGTCCTTGACCGGAATCACGGCTTCGCCCGCCGGGGTCGGGGCCAGCTCCGGGCTGATCATCGCGAGATACTCGCGGAACGGAGCGGTCTCGAAAGTCGACATGGCAAACAGCGCTGTCCCGTTCCTCGCGGCGAAATTCGCGGGCGCGGAGGCAAGCTGGGCCCAGGCGCTCTCTCCAATGGCAACCTCCGTGAACGTCGATCCGGCGTGGATGTTGTTGGTCATCAGGACAACGCCATTGGACTTCAGGATCTTCTGCATCCGGGCGGTGACCTGGTAGGCATCGTTCCGCTCGAAGACGAGCCGGCTTTTCAGGAAACGGTTCTCTACATTGACCATCGGCAAGTTGAGCAGGAGCGCGCCAAATCTTGTGCTCGATACCCCGTGATTGCGCACGCTGACCTGATGCGCCTCGATGCCCGCCTCATGGAGTGCGCGCTTGCCCATGATGGTCTGGGCGGTGAATTGATCGCACCAGATGATGGCGCCGCGGCCACGCAGCAGGGCTTCCTGCAAGCCTTCCAGGCCCTCCAACCGGATTGACGGCGACCATCGCGCGCTGACCAGATGCGCGATGGGTTGCAGGCGCCGGCGGTGCCCCGCGGCAAGGAGGCGCCTGAACAGCCCTTCCGCGTCGACATCTTGGCCGAGGGTCGCGCGCATGGCGGCGGCGTAGCGCGGGAAATCCTTGCGCATATGGCGCTTCAGACGAAGGCCGGACACCCAGTTGCAAACCGGCGCCCACCAGCGCACCGGCAGCAAGGCTGCTACTCCGAGATAGAAAGCCAAGAGCACCGTCTCGCGAAGATCCTTGCTGGAGAGAACGCGATCCCCAGAGGTTCGCACCGGCTTGCGGCTGAAAAAGCGAACCGTTTCCGCGCTCTCGGGCACGGCAACATCGGCGATGATTTCAGTGTGATAGATGTCGCCTGGTGGTAATCCACGAAAGGCTTTTTCGGGTTTTGTGAACCAGAATAGCCTCATCCAGCCGGTGCCTTCATTCTGTGCATGTCGTCTTTCTAAAGTTGCGACGCACTTTTAGGCGATACAAACTAGATCTGCGAGGTCAGCTCGACCGGAAAGTCGTCATTGTCAGCGTCACGCATGGCGGCGAGGCTGCGGTTGTCGAGTACCTCGGCGATGGCCTGGCGCACTTCCAGCATCATGTGGCGGACCTGGCAGGTCGCCTCGTCACAATCCTCGCAGCGCTGATACTGGGTGCGGCTGGCGCAAGGGATAGGCGCCAGCGGCCCGTCGAGCACGCGCACGACATGGCCGATCTTGATCTCGGAGGCTGGCCGGGCGAGGCGGTAGCCGCCCTCCTTGCCCTTGCGGCTCTGGACAAAGCCGGCATTGCGCAATTCGCCCAGGATGGCGTCGAGGAATTTCTTCGGGATGTTGTTGGCGACTGCGATGTCGTTGACGAAGGCCAATTGGCCAACCGGCAGGCCGGACAGATGCACGAGGGCCTTGAGGCCGTATTTGCCTTTTTTTGTCAGCATGCCCTGTTCAACCCAAAAAGCCCCAACAACCCGCATCTGGCGACTGTTTGTGTGCAAATGATGACAATTTGGCCGCGCGGAGCCGTTTCGCACAAAACTAGCCGCAGGACGACACGTTAGGCACAAACGCGTTGATTCTTTGTAACGTTTTGATCATTGGCGCGAGCAATGCACGGGAAATCACCGCTCGAGGCCTGGAAACGAAGAAAGCCGGCAAAACGCCGGCTTTCAATCCTTTCGAAGGATCCTGATTCCTAGCGGCTGCCGTAGGTCTGGTCGAGCAGGCCGCCGGCGGCGAAATGCTCCTGCTGGACCTTGTCCCAGCCGCCGAAGACGTCTTCAACCGTCAGCAGGCGGACATCTGGAAAGTCGGCCTTGTATTTGGCGGCGACGGCGGCGTCGCGAACGCGGTTGCCGTTCTGCGCCAGGATGTCCTGGCCTTCGGGCGTGTAGAGGAAGTCGAGATAGGTTTTTGCGAGATCGCGCGAGCCGTGCTCGTCGGCGACCTTGTCGACGATCGCCACCGGGAATTCCGCCAGCAGGCTGACCGAAGGCGTGACCTGCTCGAACTTGTCGTTGCCATACTCCTTGCGGATGCCGCGTGTCTCGGATTCGAAGGTGATCAGCACATCGCCGATCTCACGCTGCACGAAGGTGGTGGTCGCGGCGCGCCCGCCGGTGTCGAAGATCGGCACGTTGTTGAACAGCTTGGTGATGAACTCCTTCACCTTGGCATCGTCGCCCTTGAAGGCTTCCTTGGCGTAGGCGGTGGCCGCCAGGTAGGTATAGCGCGCATTGCCAGAGGTCTTCGGGTTGGGGAAGATCACCTGCACGTCGTCGCGGACGAGATCGTTCCAGTCCTTGATATGCTTGGGATTGCCGGCGCGCACCAGGAAGGACGGCAGCGAGTAGAAGGGCGAAGCGTTGTCGGGAAAATCTTTCTGCCAGTCGGCGGAGACCAGACCCTTCTTGACCAGGAAGTCGATGTCGGTGACCTGGTTGAAGGTGACGACGTCGGCGCCAAGCCCTTCGGCGATAGCGCGTGCCTGGGCCGAAGTTCCGGCATGCGACTGGTCGATGGTGACGCCGGGATGTCCGGAAATGAAGGCCTTGTTGACCTGCACGAACAATTCGCGGCCGACGTCATAGGATGCGTTCAACAATTTGTCGGCTGACCAGGCTTGGGAGGATGCGAGGAACAGGCCGGCCAAAGCGGCGGTGGCAACGAGAAATCGCTTCATGAAAACAAGGCTCCGGATGCAATGCGTTTATAGCACGAACATAGCGGCGCAGTGGCGCGCGACGAGGTACGCCTTGCGGCTCCGCGGAAGCGCTGTGAGAAAAGATATCGCCGAAACAGCCCGTTGTTAGGATTTCCTTCCAAGTTGAGTCTTCATCGCGGCCTGACAGGTTGCATGATGGTGTCGCAAGGCATATACATATGGCATATACAAGGGAGCCGCGATGCCTCAGCACCGTCATTCGACAACGCTGCCCAAGGAGGCAAAACTATTCCGCAACAATCGCAGCCAGGCGGTGCGCATTCCGGTTGAGTTCGAGCTTCCTGGCGACAAGGTTTTGATCAGTCGGGAAGGGGACCGCCTCGTCATCGAGGCAGTTCGCAAACCTGGCCTCACCGCATTGCTCTCACAGTGGGCGAAAGAGGCGCCGCTCGGTCCTGAGGATGATTTTCCCGAGATCGGCGATGCGCCAATTCACCCAGAAGACATTTTTTGATGCGGTTCATGCTGGACACCAGCATCATCAGCGACATGATCCGAAACCCGGCGGGAAATGCCGCGAGCGCCATGGCCCGCGAGGGCGACGATGCCGTCTGCACCAGCATCGTGGTCGCCTCGGAACTGAGATATGGCTGCGCCAAAAAGGGATCCGCCAAGCTGCTCAGCAAAGTTGAGCAATTGCTGGCTGAGATTCCTGTCTTGCCGCTCGATGTGCCGGTCGATGCCGAGTACGGCGCTATTCGTGCCGAGCTGGAAGGTGCGGGCCAGGCCATCGGCCACAACTTGTTTATTGCCGCCCACGCCTATGTCCTAGGAATTACATTGGTGACCGCGAATTGGGGAGAGTTCACCCGGATCAGAGGCCTGAAGGTCGAGAACTGGCTGGCTTGATGCCATGGAGACCGTCGTGGCCTCTATGGATCAAGCAGCCGGGAACAGCTTCCAGCGTCCCGGGCGGAAGGCCACCCGGCTCTTCTGCGCCGCCGGATGGTCGACGGGCAATTCGATCTCAACGCGCTGGCGCGCGCCGCCGATCTCGAGCTCGACGCGTCTTGTGCCGGCGACGCGGCGGCTGGCGGCGACCGTGCCAGCAATGCAGCCGCTGCAGCCGTCCAAAAGTTCGACATCATGCGGGCGGAAGAACAGGGTCGCTTCGCCGGGAGGGGCATTTGGCGCCGACAGCCCGATCGGGCGATCAGCGATCCAGACCTCGCCATTCTCGACCTTGACCGGGATCGAGCTCGATTCCCCAATGAAGCCATACACAAAGGGTGAGTTCGGCGTGTCGTAGATATCGTCGGCGGTGCCGACCTGTTCGATGCGGCCCTGGCTCATCACCACGACGCGGTCGGCAAGCTCCAGCGCCTCTTCCTGGTCGTGGGTGACGAAGACGGTGGTGTGGCCGGTGGTATCATGGATTTCGCGCAGCCAGCGGCGCAGTTCGCGCCGCACCTGCGCGTCCAGCGCGCCAAACGGTTCGTCGAGCAGCAGAACCTTTGGCTCGATCGCCATGGCGCGGGCGAGCGCCACACGCTGGCGCTGGCCGCCGGAGAGTTGCGCTGGATAGCGCTTTTCCAGACCTGAAAGCTGGACGAGATCGAGCAACTCGGAGGCGCGGCGGCGGATCTCCTGTGCCGGCGGGCGCGTCGACCCGTGCCGGACCTTGAGGCCGAAGCCGATATTGTCAGCCACTGTCATGTGCCGGAACAGCGCATAATGCTGGAAGACGAAGCCGACATTGCGCTCCTGGATCGACTTCTGCGAGGCATCATCATCGCCGAAGAAGATTTTTCCCCGTGTCGGCCGCTCCAGCCCGGCGATCAGCCGAAGCAGCGTCGTCTTGCCGGAACCGGACGGCCCCAGCAGCGCGATCAGCTCACCCGACTTGATGTCGAGCGACACGTCGTGCAGCGCCGGAAACCGGTCAAACTCCTTGCGCACATTGGCAACGCGAACTTCCATCGATTGAACCTTCTAATGTCCGCGCGCTGCGGCGATCTCGGCGCCGTAGCGCATCTCGAGAAGTGTTTTCAAGACCAGCGTGACGAGCGCCAGGCCCGCAAGCAATGAGGCGACGGCAAAGGCGCCGACGGCGTTGTATTCGTTATAGAGGATTTCGACATGCAGCGGCATCGTGTTGGTCAGGCCGCGTATGTGGCCCGACACCACCGAGACGGCGCCGAATTCGCCCATGGCGCGGGCGTTGCACAGGAGCACGCCGTAGAGCAGGCCCCATTTGATGTTGGGCAAGGTGACGTACCAGAAGGTCTGCCAGCCATTGGCACCGAGCGACAGGGCTGCCTCTTCGTCGCCATTGCCCTGTTCCTGCATCAGCGGGATCAGCTCGCGGGCGACGAAGGGAAAGGTGACGAAGACGGTGGCGAGCACAATGCCGGGCACGGCAAACAGGATGACGATGCCATGCGCCTTCAGCCAGCCGCCGAGCAAGCCTTGCGCGCCAAACAGAAGCACATAGACGAGGCCTGAAATGACCGGCGAGACCGAGAAGGGCAGGTCGATCAATGTGGTCAGGAAGGCCTTGCCCTTGAACTCGAACTTGGCGATCGCCCAGGCAGCGGAAATGCCGAAGACGATGTTGAGCGGCACCGAGATCGCCGCCACCAGCAATGTCAGCCGGATCGCCGAACGCGTGTCGGCGTCGCTCAGCGACTGCGTATAGGCACCGATGCCTTTGGCGAGCGCTTCGTGGAACACGATGATCAGCGGCAAGAGCAGGAAGATGCCAAGGAAGGCAAAGGCAATCAGCATCAGCACGGCTTGTGCCGGACGGCTCTCGGTGACCGCTGCCGAGCGGCTTTCGTGGTAGGGCTCGTAGGATTTGATTTCGGGATCAGCCATAGCGCTTGCGGCTCCATGTCTGCGCCAGGTTGACGACCAGAAGCATGACGAACGACAAGATCAGCATGATCGCCGCGATCGCGGTGGCGGCGGGGTAGTTGTATTCCTCAAGCCGGATGACGATCAAAAGCGGCGCGATCTCGGATTTGTAGGGCAGGTTGCCGGCGATGAAGATGACCGAGCCGTATTCGCCGACGCCGCGCGCGAAGGCCAGAGAAAAGCCGGTGATGATGGCCGGCGCCAGGCCCGGAAACAGGATGCGGGTGATGATCTGGAAGCGGCTGGCGCCGAGCGTGGCGGCGGCTTCCTCGACCTCCTTGTCTATCTCTTCCATGATCGGCTGCACGGTGCGCACGACGAAGGGCAGGCCGATGAAGATCAGCGCGACGACGATGCCGAGCGGCGTGTAGGCAACCTTGATGCCGAGCGGCGCCAGGAGGTGGCCGATCCAGCCGTTCGGCGCATAAAGCGTGGTCAACGCGATGCCGGCCACGGCGGTCGGCAGGGCGAAAGGCAGGTCGACCATGGCATCGACGACGCGGCGGCCGGGAAAGCGGTAGCGCACCAGCACCCAGGCGACGAGCGTGCCGAAGACGACATTGACGGCCGCCGCGATGAACGCGGTTCCGAAGCTGATCTGAAGCGCGTTGATGGTGCGTCGGTCGATGGCAATTGCCCAGAATTCAGCCCAGCCGAGGGCAGCCGAACGCCATACAAGCCCGGAAAGAGGGATGAGGATGATAAGCGTGAGGTAGGCAAGCGAGAAGCCGAGCGTCAATCCGAAACCCGGAATGACGCTCGGCTGTCTGAACCGCCACCCCGCCTGGGCGGGTGCTATGCTCATGTGGTCCTGGATCTTCCTATTGGGCCGGCTTGTAAATCTGGTCGAATATACCACCGTCGCCGAAATGATAAGGCTGTGCCTTCTTCCAGCCGCCGAAGAGCGGATCGTCGATGGTAATCAGCTTGATGGCGGGCAGCTTGGCGAGATCCTCCGGCGGCACCAGATCTGGCTTCGACGGGCGATAGTGGTTCTTGGCAATGATCGTTTGGCCTTCCTTGGAATAGAGGTAGCCCAGATAGGCTTCGGCGACCTTGCGCGTGCCCTTGGCATCGACATTGGCATCGACCACGGCAACAGGCGGCTCGGCCAGGATCGAGGTCGGGGGGTAGACGATGTCGAAATTGTCGGAGCCAAACTCGTCAAGCGCCAGATAGGCGTCGTTTTCCCAGGCGATCAGCACGTCGCCGAGGCCCTTTTGCGCGAAGGTCACGGTGGAGCCGCGCGCTCCGGTGTCGAGCACCGGGGCATTGGCATAGAGCTTGCCGACGAATTCCTTGGTCTTGGCTTCGTCGCCGCCGTCATTGGCGTTGGCATAGGCCCAGGCGGCCAGGTAGTTCCAGCGCGCGCCACCCGAGGTCTTCGGGTTTGGCGTGATCACCTGGACGCCATCCTTGACCAGGTCGTTCCAGTCATGGATGCCCTTGGGATTGCCCTTGCGGACGAGGAAGATGATGGTCGAGGTGTAAGGGGCGGAATTGTTCTCGAACTTGGTGCGCCAATCCGGGTTGATCTTCTTCGACTTGGAGACGATGGCGTTGATGTCGCCCTCCAGCGCCAGCGTTACCACGTCGGCGTCGAGGCCATCGATCACGGCGCGGGCCTGTGCGCCCGATCCGCCATGCGACTGCTGGATGGTGACCGTTTCGCCGGTCTCGGCCTTCCAGTGCGCCACGAAGGCTTCGTCATAGGCTTTGTAAAGCTCGCGCGTCGGATCGTAGGAGACGTTGAGAATGGTTGTATCGGCAAACGCGAAACCGAGCGTCCCGAACTGTACAGATGTGGCGACCAGTGCGCCGAGCAGTTTCCTGAAATGATGAGGGTTGGTCATTTCCGCCTCCGTTGAACTGGAGCGAACTCTACCGAATTGATAGAATTTAGATGCATTCAATGTTGCCTTTTTCGGTCCCCAGAAGGAAATTCCCGCCGATATTCCGGGCTATACAGAAATTTTTTCCTCGAAATGCTGGCGACCGGAATCCACGCGAAGCGGATGCGTGCTCCAGCTAGAGGTCACGGGTTCGAAAAACGTTTGTGAATGCGATGGCGCGGCACGACCGTGGCCGGGCAGGTTCACTCAGCGGTAACGGGAAAGTCGAAGCGCTGTTTTGCGAACGGTTCGTGTTCCAGAGTGAAATGCCACCACTCGCGCGCATAGTTCTTGAAGCCGGCGGCGCGCATGGCTTCGACCAGCAACAGGCGATTTGCCGCCGCTTCCTTGCCAAGCGGGTGGTGCGTGGTTTCGCTCAGCGGATCGAAACAGTCGAAGCCGGTGCCGAAATCGAGCGTGTCGGCATCTGGAGCACCACAGGCCGGGCCGGGGTTGGATGCATCGCCGGTTCGCGCGAGGGCGACGTCGACGGTTGATCCGCGCGAATGGGTCGACAATTCGCCGATATAGCCCTTGGCGATCAGGTCGTCGCGCTTGACCTTCGGATACCATCGCGGGTCAGCGGGGCCGCCGGCGCGGGTCCATGCGCCCATGTCGGTGACGGCGCGGGCAGGGCGGTAGCAGTCGAACACGACCAGCGTCAGCCCCTTGGCGGTGACCCACCTCTGGACACCGGCCAGAGCCTCTGCCGCCTGCCGGGTCAGGATACACACCGGCGCCTCATAGCCATTGGCCTTGCGGTGCAGGAAATTGTCCGAGCCGGCGTAGCGGATATCCTGGCGGATCGATGCATCGACGTCCGCGAGACGGACAAAGCCGGCGGGTAGGGTGTCGGCATATGCCGCCGGAATGGCAGCCGTGACCATCAAGGCATAAAACCCAACGCGCTGAATCGCCTGGCGCATTCTATTCAACGGAAGCATTCACTCGACGAAGATCTTCACACTGGCCGCGCGGCCGACGGCGTCGATGACGGTCAGCGTCGAATAGCCGGCGCCGTCAGGCAGCCAGGTCGCCGTGCGGCGTCGATCGATGCCGAGCAGTGGCTTGCCGTTGGCCAGCCAGCGGAATGGTGCTCGGCCTCCTTGCAGCTTCAGCACCAGCGGCGAGGCGTCGGCCGAATTGGTGCCGAGATCGACGCGGGCGCCGTCTGGCGGAAAGATGATGGTTGGCGCCGGTTCGGTCTGCGTTGCCTGCACCAGTCCGTCCGAGCCGGCGCCGAAGCGGGCAAGCGTGACAGGCAAGTCGTTGCGCTTTGGGCTGAAGACGCCGGGCGGCTTGCCCGGCAATGGAACGGTGGCAATGCCCGAGCGGACAAAGCCCTCGAAAAGGATCGGCGCGGCCGAGACGTAGCCGGACAGGCCGGGCACGGCACCCGCATCGGGCCGGCCGACCCAGACGCCGAGCACATAGCGGCCGTCGAAGCCCACCGACCAGGCGTCGCGGTAGCCATAGGATGTACCGGTCTTGTAGGCGATGCCGCGCTGGGAGGCACCCTCCGGCGGCTTGACGCCGGACAGGATGTCGGTGATCTGCCAGTTCGCCTGGCCATCGAGGATGGTGGCGCTGGTGCGTTCGGCATTCGCCGGCTCGGTGCCGTCATGCAGCGTGTGCGTTTTGCCGCCATTGGCGAGGCCAGTGTAGAGCTGAACGAGATCGCGCAGCGTCACGCCAACGCCGCCGAGGCCGATGGCAAGGCCCGGCGCCTCGTTGATCGGCAGGATCGGGCTGACGCCGGCCTGGCGGAAGCGCGCCGTCAGCCGCGCCGGGCCAACAGCATCGAGCACGCGGATCGCTGGAACATTGAGCGACAGTTGCAGCGCCTGCCGGATGCTGACATCACCCTGATAGCCCATGTCGAAATTCTTCGGCCGGTAGCCGGAGAAGTCGACCGGGCTGTCCTCGATCAGCGTTTCCTGCGCCACCAGCCCCTGCTCGAAAGCGAGCCCGTAGATGAAAGGCTTCAAGGTCGAGCCTGGCGAGCGCACGATCTTGGTCATGTCGATCCAACCGGAGCGGCTGGCGTCAAAGAAATTGGCCGAGCCGACTTCGCCGAGAATGTCCCCGGTGCGTGCGTCGGCCATAACCATGGCGACGGACAGGCGAGGGCCAAGTTTTGTCGCGGCGTCCCTGGCAACCTGTTCCAACCCTTCCTGGACGCTCTTGCGGATCGTCAGCTTCAGCGGCTGACCGGGAACAGCCCTCGGCAACATCGCGTAGGCGGCATGGGCGGCGAGTGCCGGCAATGTGCGGCGCAGGCCAGACACGTCATCGAGCGCGGCGCGCGCGGCCTCGCGCTCGCCCAGCAGGCCGGAGGAGACCATGCGGGTCAGCACGCGGTCGCGGGCTGCGTGGGCGATCTGGAGGTTGCGGTCGGGCCGGCGCCTCTCGGGCAATTGCGGGAGGGCGACGAGCAGGGCTGATTCCGAAACGGTGAGCCGCTTCGGC
The DNA here is from genome assembly GCF_015500075.1 of Mesorhizobium sp. INR15. Classification (NCBI taxonomy): domain Bacteria; kingdom Pseudomonadati; phylum Pseudomonadota; class Alphaproteobacteria; order Hyphomicrobiales; family Phyllobacteriaceae; genus Mesorhizobium; species Mesorhizobium sp. INR15. The sequence goes on from NZ_CP045496.1 coordinate 3,476,571, forward strand.
TCCTTGCCGAAATAGGCCAGCGAAGCGGCACGCACGCCTTCCAGGTTGCCGCCATAGGGCGCCAGCGTCAGGTAGCGTTCGAGGATCTCGCGCTTGGACAGCCGGCGCTCGATCTGGATGGCGCGCAGCATCTGCTTGATCTTGGAGCCGAGGCTGCGGCTTTCGCGCGGTTCGATCAGCCGGGCGAGTTGCATCGACAGGGTCGAGCCGCCGGAAACGATATGGCCACTGCTGGCGAATTGACCGGCAGCACGCGCCAGCGCCAGAAGATCGACGCCCTCATGGTCCCAGAAGCGCTTGTCTTCATAGGTGACCAGCATGTCGACGAACTGCTTGTCGACCTGGTCCAGCCTGGTTTCGAGCCGCCAGTAGCCGTCCGGCGTGGCGAAGGCGCGCAGCAGGGCGCCGTCGCGGTCCTGCACTTCGGTGGAGACCGTGAGTTCCGCCGGCAGTGGTGGCGGAAAGGCGCGGTCGAGTTCCCAAAGGGTGGCGACGGAAAGGGCGAGGATGCCGGCGAGGGAGGCGGTGGTAATCGCCAAACGGTGCAAGAGTTTTCTGGAGAGCATGGTGCTGCCCCTCATCCGCCTGCCGGCACCTTCTCCCCGCATAGTGGCGGGGAGAAGGGAACTGGCCGCAACGTCGTTGCCTGTTCTGCAACACCGACTATTGGCGAAATCGTCGACAAAAGCCCCTTTCTCCCCGTCGCTATACGGGGAGAAATGCCCGGCAGGGCAATGAGGGGCAGCGCCATCGCCATGTTCATCATCGCCACCATCGGTGCCTTACGGCGCCTTGATCTCCATCATGCCGGTGGCTGTGCGGGCCGAGTATTGCGGCCGGTACATGTCCTCCACCGTTGCCGCCGGATGGGCATAGGTGCCCGGCGTCACCGCGCGCACGACATAGGCGAGCGTTAGATTGTGGTCATGGTCGCCGTCGCTCGGGTTGAAGGCCGCAATGAAACGGTCGTCGCGGAATTCGAGATGAGCGGCGTCGGTCTGTGCCAGCCAGGAGAAGTTCGTCAACTGGGCGCTGGAGACCAGGCCCGGGTTGTCGATCTCGAAGCCGGCTGGCAGCAGGTCGGTGATCAGCAGGCGCGAAGGCCAGGTGTTCTGTTCATTGACCTTGAGCACGACGACATAGCGCTCGTTCTGGGTTGCCTCCGTCACATTGGCTTCGGTGCCATCGAGCTTGTAGTAGGTGCGGCTGATGGTGAAGCCGTCGCCGCCTGCCGGCAGAGGCTGGCTCGGCGACGCCACGGTGGTGACGACGGCCTGCAGCGGGGTCTTGCCGGTGTTGGCGATGGTCAGCGGGCTATCGACCAGGTCACTGCCCTTGACCTGGTTGGAATAGCCGCCGGAGTGCGGAGCGCCGTTGACGGAAAGCGTGATCGAATCATTGCCTTCCTTCAGCGCGCGGGCCGCCAGCAGCATCCAGGAATCGTCCTGGGTGCTGGTCCAGCGGGCCTGGGCGCGTTCCCTGGCCACCAGCTTGATCAGTTCCGGCACAATGGTCGGCACCGGCTTGGATTCCGCCGCCAGCGCCAGCATCGCGGCGCCATCCCGCAGCGCTGAGCCATAGTCGGAGCGGTAGTAATCATAGTCGGTGCTCGACTTGGCCAGTTGCAAGGCGGTCTGGAAGGTCGCTTCGGCGCGTGGCGTATCGCCGTAGAGCGCCAGGCTCGCCGCCAACTGGGCGACGGCCATCGGGCTCGAGAAGGCTTCGAGCTGCGTATCGGCGTAGTAGCGCAGATCACCGACCGAGGCCTTCTTGTTGCGGGCCAGGACATAGAGGGCGTAGGCAATCTCGCTGCCACGGTCCTGTACGCTCTGGTCGTAGCCGAGCGAGTTCTGCAGGTTGCTCAGCGCCTGGTTCATGGCCAGGCTCGGCACGTCGTATTTCTGCTCGCGCGCCCTGGTCAGGAAGTCTGTGACATAGGCATCGAGCCACAGGTCGCCGGAGCCTGGACCCCACAGGCCGAAGCTGCCGGCCGAGGCCTGGTAGCTCAGGACCTTGTAGATGGCATCCTGGATGCGGGTGTGCAGCTCAGGATCGCTGGTCATTCCGATGCCGGACGCCATCTCGTTGACGTAGAGCAACGGCATGGCGCGGCTGGTCGTCTGCTCGGCGCAGCCATAGGGGTAGCGGTCGAGCGTCATCAGAAGCGACGGCACATCGAAGGCAGCCGCCTGCGACACGCCGACACTGACGGACGCGCCGTCGAGCAGGCTTGCCGCGAGAAGCTCCTTGTCGACGCGAAGCGCGCCGCCATTGCCCTTGAGGTCGACCACCAGGCGGGTGGTGACCGGCAATTGCGCCGGACGCACCGGCACATAGAGCGTCTGTTCGACAGCGGTGCCATCGGCATGCGCCAGCTTGATGGTGAGCGAGGCATTGCCGGCCGTCTGTGCGATCAGCGGTACGGTCAATGTCTGCCGCTTGCCCTTGGCCAGCGTCAGTTTTTCAGGCAGCGGCTTGTCGCCGGTCGACAGGTCGCCGGTTGTCTCGATCGACAGTTTGTAGTCGCCGGCCGGACCATCGGTGTCGGCCACGTCGAGGCGCATGACAGCGGCATCGCCCGGCGCCAGGAAGCGTGGCAGGCCGGCGGTGATCACCACCGGATCGCGCACGATCACATCGGTCTGGGCATGGCCGACGGACTCCTTGGTCCAGGCGACAGCCATGACGCGCACGGTGCCGTTGAACTGCGGGATGTCGAAGTCGATCCGTGCCTTGCCGTCGGCGTCGAGCTGAACGGGGCCGGAGAAGAAGGCGACCAGCTTTTCGGTCGGCGGGCTGCCTTGCGTCTGCATGTTGGAGCCGTCACCGCCGGTACGCAGCTTGCCCGTGGTGCCGAGCGAGCCATCGATCAGGCGGCCGTAGATGTCGCGGATTTCCATGCCCAGCATGCGCTGGCCAAAGAACCAGTTTTCCGGATCCGGGGCCTTGTAGTTGGTCAGGTTGAGGATGCCGACATCGACAGCCGCGACCATGACATAGGCGTTGGCGCCGGGCTGCACGCCGGCCACGGCGACCGGGATCGACAGCTGCTGGCGCGGCATGGTCTTGCCCGGCGGCGTCAAGGTTACGGCGAGCTTCTTCGAGCCCGGATCGACCTTCAGCCATTTCACGCCGATGGCGCGGGCCGGCATGCGCGTCTCCTGCGCATCGCCCGGCCGGAACAGGGTGGCCGTGACATAGGCGCCGGCGCCCCAGTCGTCACCAACAGGAATATCGACCGTGCTGCCGCCGGCCGGCACGGTGGCCGTGATGGTCTTCAGCAGCTTGTCGGCGCCGATGTTGATGAGAAGTTCGCCGGCAAAGTGCGGCGAGACCTTGAGCTTGGCCACTTCGCCAGCGGCATAGGTATCCTTGTCGAGGGCGATCTCGAGGCCGTCAGGGGTTTCGGTCGTGGTCGAGGAGACATACCAACCGGCATCGAATTCATAGCTGGTCGCCGGCCCTTCGGGATCTGATGTTTCGACCTCAAGCCGGTACTGGCCCCAGTCGACCGGCACGGAGACCGTCGCATCGCCATCGGCGCTGAGATCAACCTGGCCGTTGGCAATCGACTTGGTGAAGGTCACCGGCTCGTAGTTCCAGGAGTTGTTGGAGCGGTACCACTGGTAATTGCGTTCAACCTTGACCAGCGTCCACTGCGCGCCTTTCAGCGCCTCGCGCTTGCCGTCTGGGTCGACGGCGATCAGGCTGAACTTCGCCGTGCCGCCTTGCGGCACTTCATTGTCGGCGAAATCCGGCCGGATGCCGATCATGTGGCCTTGCGGGCGGATGCCGATGTTGAGCGAACGCTCGATGGCGCGGCCACCGGTTTCGCGCATGCGCACCGTGACCTTGGCGTCGACCAGCTTGGTGGTCGAGGGCAGTTGCTCGACCGAGACCGGGAAGGTCACCTTGCCGTCATCGCCAACCACCGGCAGATCGGTGAAAGGGGTAACCGTCGGCTGGGCCGACTGCTCGTCGGCGAGGCCGAACGAGAACGCCGGGAAGCGGTCCCAGTCGCGGGACGTCGACAGCGTCATCTCGCCTTCGAGCGCCAGGCCCGCCGCCGGTGCGCCATAGAGAAAGCGGCCGTCGATGTTGATGTTTGCGGTTTCGCCCTGTGCGATCTCCTGCTTGTCGGCGGTCATGTCGAATTCGATGCGATCCGGCACGAAGTCCTCGACCAGGAACATCTGGGTGGCAACGGCTGCCTGCTTGGGATCGGTGTAGATCGACACCGACCAGGTGCCGCGCATGGCGTTGGGTTCGAGCCCGAGGTCGACCGCGTGGCCGCCGGCGGACGCGCCGTCGCTGATGATGCGGCGGTCCTCGACACCATCGGGGCGCGAGAAGATGAAGGTCAGCGGCAGGTTCTCGACCGCCTTGGCCGCACCGTCGCGGGCAAGGGCCGCGACATGCACGTCCTCGCCGGCGCGGTAGATGCCGCGCTCGGTCCAGGCATAGACATCCAGTGCGCCAGGCGCGGCGCGCCCTGTGACGCCACGGTCGGACAGGTCGAAGCCCGCTTTGCCCATGTCGAGGAAGACAAAGTCGTTGTCGCCCTGCTTGGCCATCAGCACGGCCGGCACCATGCCGCCGTCGCCACGGGTCAGGCCCGGATTGAAGACAGCATGACCCTCCGCATCCGACGTCGCGGTGCCGAGGATTTCATTGTTGCGGGCCAGAAGCGTCAGCTCAGCGCCGGCAATCGGCTTGGCTGACCCCAGCGAGCGGGTGAAGACGTTGAGGCCGTCCTGACCGGTATAGGTCGAGAGCCCAATGTCGGAGACGACGAACCACTGCGTGGCGATCGAGTTGTAGTCGTCGCTCTTGTCGGTGACCGCCTGGGCGGTCAGCACATAGACGCCGGGCTTGCGCTGGGGGATGGCCTCATCGATCGGGAAGGAAGTGGTGACCTCCTTGTTGAGATCGCTGGCGATATCGAGCTGGCCTTGCCAGACCGGCGAGCCCATCTGGTCGGAAATGTTGGAAAGGTCGTAGCCGTCGAGCTGCTTCAGGAACTGGTAGCCGGACAGAAGCTGCGCCAGCGAACGGTCGCCAATGCGGTAGAGCTTCATCCGGGCGGCGTTCATGTTGACGGTAACGACCGGGATGCCGCGGCGCGCGCCGGCCGGCAGCACGAAGCTGTCGCCGGTGAAGCGGGCCGACGGCGCCCGGTCCTGCACGTAGATCGACAGCACCACGGGAGCGGCGGTGACTTCGCCGATCGCGGCCGGCAGGCCGGCGCGGAAGGTCACGTCATAATGCTGGCCGTGTTCGAGCCCCTCGACGCAGATCTGCTTGTCCTTGGCTTCGACGCCCTTCGGCGGCGCGTTGTCGACAGTGACGAACTGCGCGTAGTCGACACCGGTCTTGACCAGATCCTCTGAAAACTGCGCGCAGATGCGCGGTGCACTGGTGTCGGCATCGACGGAATGGTCGATGACGCGGAAACCCTTGCGCGCCTTGAGATCGGCATAGTCGGCCTGGACCGATGGCGAGGTGACCAGTGCGAGGCTGGCCTCATAGGCCTGCAGGGCCGGCCGGTAGAGGTCGCGCTTGTCGAGGCCATTGCCGAGCAGGGCCAGCACCTCGGCGCGGGCCTTGGTGGTGCGCGACAGCTTGTAGGCGTTGAAGGCGGCGGAGGTGCCGTTTGCCGGCAAAGTGGAGGCTTCGGAGGTGTTGGCGGCAGGCTGCACGGCCAGCGTTTCGCGCGCCAGGGCAAGCCAGAGTGGGCCGTCTTCCGGCAGCACGGAGACCGCGGCTTCGTATTTCAGCATGGCGGAACGATGGTCGCCGGTCAGCACGGCCTGTTCGGCGGCGGTGCGCAGCGCGGTCAGCCCATCGGTCGGCTTGGTGTAGCCCGGGCCCAACAGCTTGTTGATATATTGCTGCGCCTGATCGGCCATCCAGTTGGGGAAGAAGGCCAGTTCCGGCGGCGCACCGATGTCGGGGTCGCCATCGACATTGACGACCTTGCCGGCAACAGCGCCGTTGAACGTCTTGATCTGGTTATAGTCGGACTTGAGGAAGCACCATTTGGCCTTGGTGTTGTAGGTGAAGGCGCGGCAGGCCGGGTCGCCGAGGCATGTCGTCTTGCACTGGTCGAGGCTGACATTCTGGTCGGATCGCAGATCGAAACCGAAATAATCGGAATTGTTGGTCGTTGCGATTCGCCGGGCCTCGGCCGCCTGCGCGACGCTGCCCCAGGCGAAAAAGAGAAGGATAAGGATCGAAAGACCACGAGCCGCGCGCATTGCCATAACACCCTCCAGACACAGCTGACGTCCAGGCATGTTCAAGCTTCAGTCAGGCTTGTCAACACGAGGACGAGGCAGGGTTCCGCCTGCCAACGGTTTCCTTTCCGGCCGATGGCCGGTAGTACCTCCATAGGACAGGGATCACGCTTTCTTGCGGCGACGCAAAAGGTGTGAATTCCAAGCCCGTCCTATTTGAGACAATTGGATTGTGGCCCCTTTACGAGCACTTCAGAACTTCATTCCAATTTTAGTTTTATGACCTAGGTTGTCTTAATGCCGGCGCATGAAGAGCAGATGTCAGGAGGTACCGCGCCAGGGCGCGTGCTTCCGCGCGCCCTGCTGTTGGCCATGATGTGCGCGACCGCGCTCGTCGCAGAATCAAGGCCGGCGGCTGCCTTCGAGATTTTCGGCATAAAGTTGTGGGGGGCATCGAGCGAGGACGCCGATATCGTCGATCCGCTGCGTTATGGCGTGACAATTTCGGTTCCCGACGCCGACAAGGATCTGATCAAGAAGCTCGAAAACGCTTCGGCCCTGAAAGGGGACGAAGAGCGTCCGGTATCCGGTTCGCTCGGTCTGATGGCCAAGGCGCGCAGCGACCGCGAGCAGCTGGTTGCAGCACTTTATGCCGACGCGCGCTATGAAGGCGTCGTCAACATCACCATCGACGGCACACCGCTGGACGATCTGCCGCCGGATGCCGAATTCAAGGGACCGCAGCCGATCCCCGTCGTCATCGACATTGCCAGCGGGCCGAAATTCACCCTTGGCAATATCCGGCTGGAAGGCGATGCGGCCGGGCTGATGGGCGCCGATTACGGCCTGATATCAGGCGGCGATGCCGGTTCGGGCGCCGTGCTCAAGGCCGAAGCGCTGATCGTGCGGGCGCTGAAGCAGGAAGGCAGGCCGCTGGCCAAGGTGGCCGATCGCCATATCGTCGCCGACCACGCCACCTCGACGCTTGACGTGACGCTGACGGTCGCCGCCGGGCCGGTCGCCGGCTATGGCGACACCACGGTCGAAGGCACGGAAAAGGTCGATCGTGACTTCACCGAATATATGACCGGCCTGAAGCGCGGCCGGCAATATTCGCCGCAGGAGATCAGTGACGCACGCGACCGGCTGCTGGCGCTGGAGGTGTTCAACAGCGTGACGCTGAAGGAAGCCGACAAGCTCGACGCCGACGGCAATATTCCAATCGGCGTCCAGGTCAGTGAGCGCAAGCCGCGTTATTTCGGCGTCGGCGGCACGTTCTCAAACACCGACGGCCTCGGCCTCGAAGGCTATTGGGGCCACCGCAACCTGTTCGGCCGGGCCGAGAAGCTGCGCATCGACGGCGCCATCTCCGGCATCGGCAGCAACGATCTGAGCAAGCTCAACTACAACGCCGGCGTTATGTTCGAGAAGCCCGGCGTCATCGGGCCGGCGTCGAAATTCTTCGCCAGCGTCAAGACTGTGCTCGAACACCCTGATGCCTATGACCATTTCTCGGTCAAGGGGAGCACCGGCCTGTCCTACGAACTGACCAAGAAGCAGACGGTTTCGGCAGAGGTGGCGCTCGACTATTCCAGGATCACCGATGCTTTCGGCAAGCACAAATACCTGATCGCCAGCATTCCGCTGCAATATGTCTATGACAACAGGGACAACAGGCTTAACCCGACCACGGGCTTCCGGGTGCTGGCCTATGCGGAGCCGAGCTACGATATCATGAGCGGCGCTGCCTTCCTGAAGCTGAAAGGCGAGGGGTCGGCCTACCAGTCGCTGGATTCGGCTTCGAAATTCGTGCTGGCCGAGCGTGTTGCCGTCGGCTCGATTGTCGGCACCGGGCTCGAACATGTGCCGGCTGACCGGCGCTTCTATTCCGGCGGCGGCGGCTCGGTGCGCGGCTACGCCTATCAGGGCATCGGCCCCAAGGACCCCACCGGCCAGCCGATCGGCGGACTTTCGTTCTTCGAAACCTCGGTCGAGATGCGCATTGCCATCACCGACACGATCGGCATCGTGCCTTTCATCGATGCCGGCACGGTGTCGACAAAGTCGGTCCCCAACTTCTCCGACGTCAAGGTCGGCGCGGGCGTCGGCCTGCGCTATGTCACGCCGTTCGGCCCGCTGCGCATCGACGCGGCGTTGCCGCTCAACCGTGATCCCGGCGATCCACGTTTCGGCATCTATGCCGGCATCGGCCAGGCCTTCTGAGCCATGAAATTGTTCAAACGCATCCTCCGTATTGCTTTTTACGCGCTGCTGATCGTCGTCGCCGGTGCGATCGGCGCGCTTGTCGTGCTGACCAAGACCGAGCGTGGCCGCGACAATCTCGCCGGCATCATTTCGCGCATGGCATCGAGCGACGATCGCAAAGTCACGGTCAGCGGCATCGACGGCATCTGGTCGGGGGCGCTGAGCGTCGACCATGTCGTGCTTGAGGACCGCGAGGGCGCCTGGCTGGTGGCGCGCAAGGTCGCTGTCGACTGGTCGCCGCTGGCGCTGCTGTCGAAAAACTTCAGCGCCGATCGCATCGCTGCCGAGCGCATCGAACTGGCGAGGTTGCCGGTGGCCAGCACACAGCCCGCGCAAAGCGGCACGACGACGCTGCCAGTCTCGCTCGACATCAGGCAGATCGACCTGCCGGAAATCGCACTCGGACAGGAGCTGGCCGGCAGCGGCATCGCCGAACTCGCCGCCAAGGGGATGCTCAAGGCCGATGCCTCGCCGCTGGCGGTCGAAACCGCGCTCAACATCACCCGCCATGACGGCAAGCAAGGCAATGTCGATGCGAAGATCCATTTCGCACCAGCCGACAACAAGCTCGATCTTGATCTGAAGGCGTCGGAGCCGGCGGGCGGCATCATTGCCAACCTGCTTAAATTGCCGGATGCACCACCGGTCGACATTGTCGTGTCGGGCTCGGGGCCACTGGCCAACTGGAGTGGTGTCGGTACTTTTGTCGTCGACGGCCAGATCGTCACCCAGCTCACCGGTCGCCATCAACTGACCGACAAGGGCAATCACATCGAGGCCAAGGGCGACGGCGACTTCGCGCGCCTCGTGCCTGAGAACCTGAAGCAGCTGTTCTCCGGCAAGACCAGCTTTGATGTCGCGGGGACCGCGACCACCGCGGGTGGCGTCGATATCGAGCATGCCACCGTCGACAGCGAAGCCGTGCATGGCTCAGCGGCGGGCCTCGTCGATCCCAACGGCGCCAGTGATCTTTCCGTCGAGCTCGCAGCCAAGGGACCGCCAGTGGTGGTGAGCCTTGGCAGCGAGGCGCAGCCGGTCACCGTAGCCATCAAGAACGCCACGGCGCGCGCCTTCGGCGACGGCAAGGCGCCAATGGTCGATATCGGCGCATCGTTTGTATCGATCGTCGCCGGCGGCACGCGGCTCGATGATCTGGCTGCACAGATCCATTCCGACGGGTTCGACATCCAGAACCGCAGCGGGCCGGTTTCCGTCAAACTGGAGGCCGGCGGTCTCAACACCGACCTTGCGACACTGGCGCCGCTGGTCACCGGCAAGGTGGTGGTCGATCTGGCTGGCTCGATCAGCAAGGATGCCATCACGATCGACACCGGCACGCTGCGCAGCGACGCGCTGAACGCCTCGCTGACCGCGGCCGTGGCGCTGGCCGATCTGTCGATGACGCTGAAGATGAACGCCGATGCCATGTCGACGGCATTGCCGCCGCAGATCAGTTCGGTTCTCGGCGCCCGTGTGAAATTCTCGGCCACGGCGACCCGCGATCCGAAGGGATCGTTTGCCGCCAACGCACTCGAATTCACCTCCGGCAAGCTCAGCGCCAGCGGCACAGCAAGCGCGCAAGGCACCGATATCCAGGCCGACATCAAGGGCACGCTGGGCGACGTCTCGGTGTTGTCGCCGACAGTCGGCGTGCCGGTTGCCGGCGCCATCGATTTCTCGCTGACGGCGAGCGGCGCGCGCACGGCGCCAGATTTCTCGGTCTCGGCCACCAGCGGCAGCCTGACGGCATCCGGCCGCACGGTGAAGGACATCAAGCTGACGGCGAGCGGCAAGGCCGACATCACCAATCCGGCCGCCAATGTGTCGCTGACCGGCTCCGCCAACGACCAGCCGCTCGATATCAAGGCGGCGCTGGTGACGAGCGAAGGCAAGCGTTCGGTCAACGGTCTGCTGATTTCGCTCGGCGACAACAAGGTTTCGGGCGATCTCGCACTGGATGACAAGTTCATGCCGCTCGGCACACTGACGCTTGCCGCGCCGGACATCGCGCCTTTGGCGGCGCTTGCCGGTCAAAATGTGACGGGCGATATCAACGGCACGATCGCGTTTGCCAAGGACGGCGAGGCGCCGACCGTCGCCGTCAACGCCACGAGCGGATCGATTTCGCGCGGCGACGCAGCGGCCAAGGCCATCACGGTTGATGCGCTGATCGCCAACTATCTCAAGGCTCCGGCGATCTCGGGCGCCATCAAGGCCGACACTGTCACTTCAGGAACAACTGAAATCAGCGCCATTGGGGTCGATCTGAAGCGCGATGGTGATTGGACCGGATTTACCGGTGGCGCCACCATCGCGGGCATTCCGGCGACGGCCGCCGGCCGGGTCAAGATCGCCGACGGCACGACCAGTGTCGAGATTGCCTCGGGTGAGGCCACGGTTCGCGGCATCAAGGCGGCGATCTCCGCGCCATCGACGGTTTCCATCGCCAATGGCACGACGAGCATCGACAAGCTGGCGCTTGATATCGGTGGCGGCTCGGTGACGGTCTCAGGCACCGCCGGCCAGACGCTCGACCTCGCGGCGGAATTCGCTGCCTTGCCGGCAGCGCTTGCCAATGATTTTTCGCCGGGGCTGGATGCTGTCGGCACCTTGGGCGGCACGGCGCGTGTGACCGGATCGCCCGAGGCGCCCGATGTTCGTTTCAATGCGCAGCTCAACGGCGTCGAAACCAGCCAGACCCGGCAGGCCGGCTTGGGAGCGCTGGCTGTCGACGCCGCCGGCGGCTTCACCACGGCAGCCGGCGTGGTCATCGATCACGCAGCGCTGTCCGGCGACAAGATTTCCGGCAAGGCGGCGGGCACCATCAATCCGAACGGCGCCAGCGACTTCGCGCTCGATCTCGCATCGACAGGCGCCAGTCTGCCACTGTCGTTCGGCAGTGCTGAAAGCCCGATCAAGATCGAGCTTCAGGCTCTGGCGGTGAAGGTTGCGGGCCAGAGCACCCAGCCGAAACTCGATATCTCGGCAACGCTGCCCTCTATCGCCACCAAGCTGGCCAAGGTCGAAGGTATCGCGGTCGCCCTGCATTCGGACGCTTTTGATCTCAAAGGCCGGACCGGACCGATCTCTGGCACCGTGTCGGTGGACAAGATCGGGCTCGACAATCCGACGATCGCTCCGCTGATCGCTGGAAAGGTTACAGCCGAAGTCGCCGGCAGCCTTGCCGCCGATGCCATCACCATCGATAGCGGCTCGATCAAGAGCGATGCGCTGAACAGCGGCTTCAAGGGCCGCGTCTCGCTGGCCGACGGCGCGATCGACCTCAACCTGAAGGCCGACGCTGCATCAGCGGCGCTGCCGGCTGCCGTGCGCGGTGTGCTTGCCGAGCGCACCGAGGTCAGCGCCATGCTGAAGCGCGACGCCGCGGGCAATGTCACCGTCGATGGACTGAAGCTGGCATCGGGTGCACTGACCGCGGATGGGCAGGCAAGCCTTGCCGACAGCAAGGTCGCGGCCGACATCAGGGGCGCGCTGTCGGACATTTCCTTGCTTTCCAAGGACGCCAAGGGTGCGATTGCCTTTGCCTTGAATGCACAAGGATCGGCCACGGCGCCCGACCTGTCTCTAACCGTCAACAGCGACCGGCTTCTGGTGGCAGCGCGCGAAATCACCGGCTTGAAGCTGACCGCCACGGGCAAGGCGGACGCCGCCAATCCGGCGGCGAATGTGCAACTGACCGGCAATGTCGCGGGCCAGGCCTTGCAAGGCAGCGCGGTGCTGGCGACGGCCAACGGCAAGAGCGCCATCAACGGGCTGCTGCTGTCGCTGGGCAAGAACAGAATATCCGGCGACCTGGCGCTGGACGAGGCCTTCGTCCCAGTCGGAACCGTGTCGCTCGACCTGCCAGACATCGGCCCGCTGGCAGCGCTAGCGCTGGAGAAAGCCGAAGGCGATGTGCGCGGCACGATCGCCTTCACGAAGAAGGGCACGACACCTGAGGTGACGGTCAAGGCGGCCACGGCTTCGATCTCGCGTGGCGATCTGTCGGCCAAGACAGTGTCAATCGATGCGCTGATCGCCAACTATCTTGCCGCGCCGGTGATATCAGGGACGGTCCGCGCCGATACCATCACTTCCGGCGGCACGGTCATCAGCGGCATCAACGTCGACCTGAGCCAGGATGGCGACTGGACCGGCTTTTCCGGCGGCGCCACCGTCAAGGGCATTCCGGCCAAGGCGGCTGGCCGCGTGAAGGTCGCCAACGGCACGACAACCATCGAGATCGCCTCCGGCCAGGCAACCGTCCAGGGCATCAAGGCAGCCATTGCCCAGGCCTCGACCATCAGCATCGCCAATGGCACGACGACACTGGACCGGCTGGTGCTCAATCTCGGCGGCGGCACGGCGACAGTAACCGGCAAGGTCGGGCAGGCGCTCGACATCAATGCTTTGCTGGCCAAGGTGCCGGTTTCGCTCGCCAACAGTTTTTCACCAGGCCTCGATGCTGCCGGTTCGATCTCCGGCACGGTGAAGGTGACAGGAGCTCCAGCCAACCCGGCGGTTGCCTTCAACATCGACGCCGGAGGCGTGCAGACGTCACAGACGCGCGGCGCGGGCCTTGGCGCGGTGAGCGTTTCATCTTCCGGCACCTTCGCCGGCAACAAGCTGACCTTCAACGCCAACCTGGCCGACGGCGCCGGCCTTGGTCTCAAGGGCGGCGGCACGGTAACCACCGCTGGCACGCCGGCACTTGTACTCGATTTCAACGGCGGCGTGCCGTTCGGCTTCCTTAGCCAGAAGCTGGCCGCCCAAGGCCTGTCGCTGACGGGCACGGCCAATGTCAACGTGCAGGTGCGTGGCCCCGCCACATCGCCTGTTATCGGCGGCACAATTAGCACCTCCGGCGCGCGCCTTGTCGATGCGCGCTCCGGCCTTGCCGTCAACAATATCGCCGCCGACATCTCGATCGGCGGAGGGGTCGCCCGAATCAACCGGCTGACCGGAACGCTATCGACCCGCGGCAGCCTGTCGGCCAGCGGCACGGTCGGCATCAATCCGGCGCAAGGCTTTCCGGCCGACCTCTCGATCAAGCTGACCGATGGCCGCTACACCGACGGCCGCGTGGTCACGGCCAATCTCGGGGGCGACCTGACGATCAAGGGGCCGCTCACCTCGGCGCCTGTGGTTGCCGGCACCATCAATCTGGCGAAAACCGTGATCACCGTCCCCGAGAAACTCCCGGGGTCGCTGTCGGCGCTCGACGTCAAACACAAGAACGCGCCTGCCGATGTGCAGCGCCAAGACAAGGCGCTGCGCCCGGCCACCGCCAGCGGGGGCGGCGGCAGCGGGCTCAACCTCGATGTCACGGTCAACGCGCCGAATCAGATCTTCATCCAGGGCAGGGGCGTCGACGCCGAACTTGGCGGCTCACTCCGGCTGACCGGCCCGGCCTCGTCGCCACAGGCGGTCGGCACCTTCACCTTGCAGCGCGGGCGGCTGTCGATCCTCGGCAAGCGGCTGACTTTCACAGAAGGCACGGTCGGCTTCTCGGGCTCGCTGGTGCCCTATCTCAACCTGACCGCCGAAACGACGACGACGAGCACCACGGTCACCATCGTGGTTTCAGGCGAGGCGACCAACCCGAAATTCAGCTTCTCCTCGGTTCCGGCGCTGCCGGAGGACGAGGTCCTGGCGCAGCTGATCTTCGGCCGCTCGATGTCGAACCTGTCGCCGCTGCAGATCGCCCAGCTTGCCGAAGCCGCCGGGCAACTGGCCGGCATTGGCGGCTCGACCTCTCTGCTCGAGAACCTGCGCAGCGCCATCGGCGTCGACGACCTCGACGTGACCACCGACGACAAGGGCGGCACGGCCGTTTCGGCGGGCAAATACCTCAACGACCGCACCTATGTGACGATCCAGAAAGGCGACAAGCCAGGCTCGGGCAAGGCGACGATCGACCTCAATGTCGGGCGCGGCGTCAAGCTGCGCGGCGAGGCCAACGACGCCGGTGAAGCCAAGGGCGGCATATTCTACGAGAAGGAATATTGAGGTTTCAGCTGGGGCTTTGGCCTCACGGTGCCTCGGAACTGGCGCTGCCCAATCTTGGGCAAATGTCTCAATTTAATCGACTATAGAGATTCCTGCGGAATCTGCCGGGCAGTAGCACTTTTGCGTCAAGACTGTCGTTATCACGCGAACCGCCCCCCTTCCAAAGTTGCACATTCTCTAACATGTTCTCAATCCATGCCGTCTTTGACATCACGGCCCGGATGCGGAATGTTAAAAGGCAGAAAGCCAACAATGGGAGTTAGTCATGACAATCTACAAGAGTAATGGCGACAGCGTTCCGGATCACATCCTGGCCATGGCCGAAGACGCCAAGGCAGGCAAGGTGGACCGCCGCGAATTCCTGGCCATGGCCAGCGTCTTTGGTGCGTCGACGGCGATGGCTTATGGTTTGCTCGGCCTCGCCGACCCGACCCCGGCCAAGGCCGAAGAGGTAAAAGGCAAGAAGGGCGGCACGCTGAAGGTCGCGCAGTGGATCAAGGATCCCAAGGACCCGCGCAAGGCCGACTGGTCTGAAATCGCCAATGCCGAGCGCCAGGCACTCGAGCCGCTGGTCAAGTACACCTCCGAATACACGTTCCGCCCGTACCTGCTTGAGAGCTGGGACGTCAACGACGACGCCACGCAGTACACGCTGCATGTGCGCAAGGGCGTGACCTGGTCGAACGGCGATGCCTTCACCGCCGATGACGTCATCTTCAATCTCAAGCGCTGGGCCGACAAGAAGGCCGAGGGCAATTCGATGCCTGGCCGTCTCGGCTCGCTGGTCAAGGACGACAAGCTCGACGAGAGCGCCGTGACCAAGCCGGACGACCACACGGTCGTGCTGAAGCTCAGCAAGCCCGACATCGCGCTGATCCCCAACATGTGCGACTATCCCGGCCTCATCGTGCACAAGAGCTTCGATGAGAAGGGCGGCGACTTCAAAGCCTGCCCGATCGGCACCGGTCCGTTCGAGCTCGTCTCCTACGATGTCGGCCAGAAGGTGGTCTACAAGCGCCGCACCGACGACAAGTGGTGGGACGGCGAAGTCTTCCTCGACGGTATCGAATTCATCGACTACGGCACCGACCCGGCCGCCATGGTCAGCGCGTTCGAAGCTGGCGAAGTCCACACCAACTTCGAGACCTCGGCCGACTACGTGTCGATCCTCGACGGCATGAGCCTGGTCAAGTCGGAAATCGTCACCGCGTCGACCATCGTCTGCCGCACCAACATCAACAACAAGCCTTATGGCGACAAGAAGGTGCGCAACGCGCTGCAGCTCGCGGTCGACAACAACGTCGTCCTCCAGCTCGGCTACGGCAATGCCGGCTCTGTGGCTGAAAACCACCATGTCTGCTCGATCCATCCGGAATATTACGAGCTGCCCAAGATTGCCCGTGACCCGGCAAAGGCGAAAGCGCTGATGGCGGAAGCCGGCCAGGCCGACTTCGAGCATGAGCTGATCACCGTTGACGAGGATTGGCACAAGAACACCGGCGATGCCATCGCCGCGCAGATGCGCGACGCCGGCATCAAGGTGAAGCGTACGGTTCTGCCGGGCTCGACGTTCTGGAACGACTGGACCAAGTATCCGCTGTCGATGACCAACTGGAACATGCGCCCGCTCGGCGTGCAGGTTCTGGCCATCGCCTACCGCACCGGTGAGGCCTGGAACGAGGCTGCCTATTCGAACCCGGACTGGGATGCCAAGCTCAATGCGGCGCTTGCCGTCGCCGACGCCGCCAAGCGCAAGGAAATGATGAAGGACATCGAGCAGATCCTGCAGGATTCCGGCATCATGATCCAGCCGTACTGGCGCAAGCTCTACAGCCACTCGGTCAAGGCGGTGCAGAACTACAAGATGCATCCGACCTTCGAGCGCGACTACGGCAAGGTCTGGCTCGACCAGGCTTGATGGGACCGGAGGGGGAAGGGGCCCTGGCCCCTTTCCCTCGCTTGTTGCGCAATCTTGCCGTCTCGGATCCGCGTGTCTTGAAATGCGGTTCCGTCCGGCAGGGCCATGCAGCAAATACAGGGTTGATCGCATCCGAAGGCCTGTTTGACAGCCAGCCCCGCCAGTCACGGCAGGGTTGGTTTTCATAGCCGGCTCAAACCCCAACCCACCGGCAGGGGGCCGCCATGCTTTCTTTCGTTATCAGGCGTCTTGGCACCATGGCATTGACGATGCTGTGTCTGACGATGGTCGTCTTCTTCCTGATCAATCTTGAGCCGAACCTGAAGAAACTGGCGATCAGCCAGACCGAGATGCATACGTCCGCCGAGCAGCTCGAGGGCTGGCTGGTCAATCACGGCTATCGGCAGAACTTCTTCGTCCGCTACGGCCAGTGGCTGGGTGTCATGCCCAAGCAGCCGGTGACCGACCCGGCGACCGGCAAGCCGGCGCAACGTTTCTCTTTCTGCAATGATCCGCTCGTGCCGACATTCTCCGGAGTTTTCGAGGGCGATTTCGGCTGCTCGACCAAGTTCAAGGCAACGGTAGCCTCAAAACTGTTCCCGGCGCTTGGCGCCACCGGCCTGCTGATGTTCTGGGTGCTGGTGGTGATGGTGCCGATCTCGCTGTTGATCGGCATCCTGGCCGGTATGCGCGAAGGGTCGCGCACCGACCGCGTGCTGTCGGTCGCTTCGATCGCCTCGACGGCGACGCCCGAATATGTGTCGGGCGTCATTTTCACCGTCATCTTCGCCTCGTGGCTTGGCTGGCTGAACGGCTCGGCGGCCTCGGCCAGCCAGGGCATCACGTTCTACAATTTCACGCTGCCGGTCATGACGCTGGCAATCTACGGCATCGGCTACATTGCCCGCATGACGCGTGCGTCGATGGTCGAAGTGATGACGCAGCAATATATCCGCACCGCCCGGCTGAAAGGCCTCTCCTTCGGCAACGTCGTGGTGAAACACGCGCTGCGCAACGCGCTGATCGCGCCTTTCACCGTCATCATGCTGCAGTTTCCCTGGCTGCTCACCGGTGTCGTCATTGTCGAGGTCATGTTCCGCTACCAGGGCTTCGGCTACACGCTGGTCGAAGCTGCTGGGAACAATGATATCGATCTGCTTCTCGGCTGCTCGCTGGTCTCGGTGTTCATCGTCCTGATCACGCAGCTTATTTCCGATGTCGGCTACGCGTTTCTCAATCCGCGTATCAGAGTCCAGTAGGGGGCGAAGAGGATGCAGGTCCAATATATCAGCGCCTTCACCATCGTGCTCGAAGTGCTGTCGCGCTTCTGGCCGGTCTGGATCGCGCTCGTCATCGTCATGGGGGCGAGCTTCGCCTACAAGAAGAAGCTGGCGCTTTACGGCCAGTTGTTCGACAGCGGCGTTGGCATCGTCGGTGTCGGCATCTGCCTGTTCTGGCTGTTCACGGCGATTTTCGCCGCGACCATCTCCCCCTTCGATCCGCTGGCCCAGATCCCGGTGATGAAGGACGCGTTGCCCGGAGCAATCGAGCCGCAATCGGGGCTGGTCTATCTGTTCGGCGGCGACAAGCTGGCGCGCGACGTGTTTTCCCGCATGGTCTATGGCAGCCAGATCGTGCTGATCATCGCGCCGGCGGCCACCGGCTTCGCGCTGATGGTCGGCATCACGCTTGGCCTGCCTGCCGGCTATTATGGCGGCAAGATCGACACCGTGTTGTCGTTCCTGGCCAACCTCGTCCTGGCCTTCCCGGTCATCCTGTTGTTCTACCTGCTGGTAACGCCCGGCATCATGGACACGCCGATCCCCTACGCCATGGCGGGCGTGTTCTTCCTGTTCCCGATCATCTTCTTCAGCGTGCTGTTCTGGACGCGCTACAAGAATCGGCCCGACCGGATCTACATCCTGCTCGGCATCACCCTGATCCTGGGCGGCTGGATCTATACCGGCTTGGTCTTCGACAAGGATCCGCTGAAGATCGTCCATATCGATCCCAACCAGCTCAACATCTTCGTGGCGGTTGTGTTCGCCTCCAGCCCCGGCGTGTTCCGTATCGTGCGCGGCCTGGTGATGGACATCAAGACACGCGACTATGTGGCGGCGGCGCAGACGCGCGGTGAATCCCCCTGGTACATCATGCTGTGGGAGATCCTGCCCAATGCGCGCGGGCCGCTGATCGTCGATGCCTGCCTGCGCATCGGCTACACCACCATCCTGCTCGGCACGCTCGGCTATTTCGGCCTTGGCCTTGCACCGGAAAGCCCGGACTGGGGCACCGCCATCAAGGATGCCAGCCGCCTGCTGCGCTCCTTCATCCACCCGGCGCTGCCGCCGACAATCGCGTTGATGTCGTTCGTGCTGGGCTTGAACCTGCTCGCCGACTCGCTGCGCGAACAATCGATGAAAGACTGATCGCCGGGTCTTGATCCGGCGTGCCTTGAACGACCCGACGAAAACCTAGGATTGGAGCGACCCATGAACGAGGCAGTTCGAAATCCCGGCAAGCCGAACTCTGGGCCGATCATCGAGATCGAGAACCTGTCGATCTCGTTCTTCACCCGCAAGGGCGAGATACCGGCCGTCATGGATTTTTCCTGCACGGTCATGCCGGGCGAGGCGATGGGCATCGTCGGTGAATCCGGCTGCGGCAAGTCGACCGTGTCGCTGGGCATTATGCGCGACCTCTCCAACATCGGGAAGATCGTCGGCGGCAAGATCAAGTTCCAGGGCAAGGACATGGGCGAGCTCTCCGATGAGGAGCTGCGCTCCATCCGCGGCAACAAGATCGCGATGATCTACCAGGAGCCGATGGCCAGTCTCAACCCGGCCATGAAGGTCGGCCAGCAGTTGATGGAAGTGCCGCTGATCCACGACAAGGTGTCGAAGGAAGAGGCCTACAAACGGGCGCTCGAGATGGTGCGCTCGGTCAAGCTGCCAGATCCCGAGCGCATGATGCGCTCCTATCCGCACCAGCTCTCAGGCGGCCAGCAGCAGCGCATTGTCATTGCCATGGCGCTGCTGTCGAAGCCGGCGCTGCTGCTGCTCGACGAGCCGACCACGGCACTCGACGTGACGGTGGAGGCCGGCATCGTCGAACTGGTCAAGGGACTGGGCGAAAAGTTCGGCACCTCGATGATCTTCGTCTCGCACAATCTTGGCCTGATCCTCGAAACCTGCGATCGCATCACGGTGATGTATTCGGGAGAAGCCGTCGAGACCGGCAAGATCAAGGATGTGTTCGACCGGATGCGGCACCCCTATACGCAGGGGCTGTTCCGCTCGATCCCGCTGCCCGGCGCCGACAAGAATTCGCGGCCGCTGATTGCCATACCAGGGCAGCTGCCATTGCCGCATGAGCGGCCCAAGGGCTGCAATTTCGGTCCGCGCTGTCACCATTTCGTCGAGGGTGTCTGCAACGCCGCCGAGATCCCGATGATCGAAGTCGAGGGCCACGAAGGCCATTTCTCGCGCTGCGTGCGCTTCAACGAGATCGACTGGGAGGCGCTGCCGCCCGGCGCCAAGAAGGTGAACGAGCGTGTGGTGCCCGGCGCGCCGGTGCTCAAGATCGAGGACCTCCGGAAATACTACAAGGTCGGCGGCAACGAGGTGTTTGGCTCGAGCGAAGGCCGTGTCGTCAAGGCCAACGAGACGATCTCGTTCATGGCGCGCGAATCCGAGACGGTCGCCATCGTTGGTGAATCCGGCTGCGGAAAGTCGACGCTGGCCAAGGTACTGCTCGGGCTGGAAACGGCAAGCTCCGGCAGCGTGACGCTTGGCAACAAGGAAATCCAGTCGACCGGCATCGAGAAGCGCAGCGTCGATACCGTGTCGTCGATCCAGATGGTGTTCCAGAACCCGTTCGATACGCTCAATCCCAGCCATTCGGTCGGCTCGCAGATCATCCGCACGCTGGAAAAGTTCAACGTTGGCAAGACAGTTGCCGATCGGCGCAAGCGCATGCTCGAACTGCTTGATCTGGTGAAGCTGCCGCGAGCCTTCGAGACTCGCAAGCCGCGCCAGCTTTCGGGCGGCCAGAAACAGCGCATCGGCGTGGCGCGCGCCTTCGCCGGCGATGCCAAGGTGGTGGTGGCCGACGAGCCGGTCTCGGCACTGGACGTGTCCGTGCAGGCGGCGGTGACCGAGTTGTTGATGGACATCCAGCGCAAGAACAAGACAACGATGCTGTTCATCAGCCACGATCTGTCCGTGGTGCGCTACATCGCCGACCGCGTCGTCGTCATGTATCTCGGCTATATCGTCGAGCAAGGCACGACCGACCAGATATTCGCACCGCCTTATCACCCCTATACCGAGGCGTTGCTGTCGGCGATCCCGATCGCCGACACCAGCGTGGTCAAGCGGCATATCGTGCTGGAAGGCGACATTCCGTCGGCGATGAACCCGCCATCCGGCTGTCCGTTCCAGACCCGCTGCGGCTACAAGAAGCTGGTGCCGGACAATCTGTGCGAAACCAAGGTGCCGCCGGTCAAACATCTGGGCGACGGCCATATGAGCCTGTGCTGGCTGGCCGACGACGTGCTGGCAACGATGGAGCCGGTGATCAAGCTCGGCAAGGAGCACGCGGCCCCTGAGGGCGTGCCGCCGGATGCGCACGGCACCGGGCCGGGTTTGGCCGGGACAGCGCCCAACCGGCCGCATGGCAAAACGGGCAGCGCGGGAGCCGACCAGATCGGGGACGCCGTGGAGCAGGGTGAAGCCGGCATGCGAGCCCGTCGCCATGAAGTGCGTGACGAGGTTTCGGAAACCGGTGTGTCAAAGCCAAAGGATACGACAAGGCGGCACTGACCCAGACAGGCGTCAGGAGCCGCATTGCCGTAGCTGCGCTGCGTAATCCTGCGCCATCTTGTCGGTGGCTCGGGCATAACCCTGGACACCGGCATCGCCACGATTGCCGCGCTGGTAGGCGGTCCAGCCGAGATAGTAGGCGAGATAGAGATTGAAGGTGTCGTTGCGGGCGATGCCGAATGTGTCGGCTGTCTTGGAATGATACCAGCCGACGAAATCGACGGCATCTGCGAATTTCGTGCGCCGCGCCGCCCAGTTGCCGGTTTCGCTTTGATATTGCGACCATGTGCCGTCGAGCGCCTGCGAGAAACCGGTGGCGCTGGAGACGTGCTTCCACGGAATGAAGCCGAGCAGCTTGGTGCGCGGTGGCCGGGCGTTGCTCTTGAAGCCGGATTCCTTGCGCACTGTCGCCATCAGCACGGGAACCGGAATGCCGTATTTCTGCTGCGTGCGTTCGGCGGCCGACTGCCAGTTGTCGAACCAGCCGTCATTCTGGTCGAAGACGGCGCAGACATTGTTGATGTGGCTGGGCGCCGTTGCGCATGCCGACAACGCCAGCAGCACGCCAACCGCTACAATTTTACTCAAACTCGAACTACGCATGCGAAGAGCAATAGGCCGAAAACATAAAAGGAATCTTGCGCCGTTTGTTAACACCGCACCGGTGCGTTTGTGGTTGAACGATAGAGTATGGATATTCCGACGCTTTGTGTCGGATTTTATAAACAGATTGTCCAGAAATGCCGCCTTGGCTAAAATCACGTCCGCAGATGGCGTATTCCTGACAGCCTGAATGGTTTGCCGGGGCTTTGATGCCGGCATGAACGAACCAAGACGCAAACGCGGCGCTGACCGGACCAGCAACAGGGGTCCCGCCGCCATTCCGCAATTGCCACGGCGGCGGGTGACAAACCCGTATCCG
Source organism: Mesorhizobium sp. INR15 (assembly GCF_015500075.1). NCBI lineage: Bacteria > Pseudomonadati > Pseudomonadota > Alphaproteobacteria > Hyphomicrobiales > Phyllobacteriaceae > Mesorhizobium > Mesorhizobium sp. INR15. The sequence continues at coordinate 3,498,744 of NZ_CP045496.1, forward strand.
CCGATGGCGATGCTCTCAGCCGATCAGGTCGAGGCCATTCATCAGGCGTCGATGCATATATTGGAGAATTTCGGCATCGAGGTGATGAGCCCAAGGGCGCTGTCGCTGTTCGAGAAAGCTGGCGCCAAGGTCGATCATGCAACCGCGAATGTCCGCCTCGACCGGGGACTGATCGAAGAGGTGCTGAAGACCACGCGGTCCAACTACACGCTGACGCCGCGCAACCCGGCCAATGCCGTTCACCTCGGCGGCAACACCATCAATTTTACCCTCGTGGCCGGTCCGCCCAATGTGCACGACATGGAGCGCGGCCGCCGCGCCGGCAATCTGCGCGACTATTCCGATCTGGTCCGGCTGGCGCAGCATTTCAACTGCATTCACATGCTCGGCAACCAGGTGTGTGCGCCGGTCGAGCTGCCGGCCAATTCCCGCCACCTCGACACCTATTTCGCCAACCTGACGCTGACCGACAAGAGTTTTCATGTCTCGGCGATCGGCCGGGGCAGGGCGCTGGACGGGATCGAGATGATGGCGATTTCGCGCGGGCTGACGCTCGACCAAATGGCTGACGATCCAGGCATCACCACCATCATCTCGGTCAACTCGCCGCGCCGCTTCGACGAGATGATGGCGGAAGGGCTGATGACCATGGCCGAGTTCGGCCAGTCGGTGGCGGTAACGCCGTTCACGCTGATGGGGGCGATGAGCCCGGTGACGCTGGCCGGTGCCCTGGCGCAGCAGAACGCGGAGGCACTGTTCGGCGTGGTGCTGACGCAGCTTGTGCGGCCCGGCGCGCCGGTGATGTATGGCGCCTTCACCTCCAATGTCGACATGAAGACGGGCGCGCCCGCCTTCGGCACGCCGGAGAACACCAAGGCCAATATCGCCTCGGGGCAATTGGCGCGGCGCTATGCGTTGCCCTATCGCACGACGCCGGGCTCGGCCTCCAATGCCGCCGATGCGCAAGGCGCCTATGAGACGCTGATGGCGCTGTGGGGCGCGGTGCTCGGGCACGGCAATCTCGTCTACCACGCCGCCGGCTGGCAGGAGGGCGGGCTGACGGCGTCGTTCGAGAAATTCATCATCGATGTCGAGATGATCCAGCACATGATGGAGTTCCTGCGGCCGATCGAGGTCAACGAGGCCGAGCTTGCCGTCGAAGCGCTGGGCGCGGTGCCGACCGGTGGCCATTTCTTCGGCGAGCCGCACACGCTGGAGCGCTACGCCACCGCCTTCTATCAGCCGATGCTCTCGAACTGGCAGAATTACGAGGCCTGGCAGGAGGCCGGCGGGCTCGACGCAACCGCCCGCGCGACGCGGCTGTGGAAGAAGGCTCTGGAGGATTATGTCGAACCCGTCATGGACATCGCCATACGCGAGGAGCTTGAGGCCTATATGGCCAGGCGGCGCGAGGCGATCGGGCAGGGCGAGCCGTGACAGTTAGCACTCCGTCCAGCACCCCTCATCCGTCTTGGGGCTTCGCGCCAATCCACCTTCTCCCACAAGGGGAGAAGGTCAGGCCCGCTCTTCCTTCTCCCCTTGTGGGAGAAGGTGGCCGAGCAAAGCTCGGTCGGATGAGGGTTGCTGGACGGAGCGCAACACTAATCCGGCCCGCTTTCGCTCAGAATCCAATAATCCATCCAACTCCCTGATATCAGAGAAGAAACCCCATGAAATCGCATGCAAAGGTCGTGGTCATTGGCGGCGGTGTCGTCGGTTGCTCCGTGCTGTTCCACCTCGCCCGTCACGGCTGGACCGACGTCGTGCTCTTGGAGCGCGACGAACTGACGTCCGGATCCACCTGGCACGCGGCCGGCGGCATGCACACGATCAATGGCGACCCCAACGTCGCCAAGCTGCAGAAATACACGATCTCGCTCTACAAGGAGATAGAGGAACTCTCCGGCCAGGCGACTGGCGTGCACCTGACCGGCGGTGTGCTTTTGGCCGCGACCGAGGCACGGCTCGACTGGCTGCGCGGCGTCGTCGCCAAGGGCCGCTACCTCGGCATTGATCTTGAAGAAATCTCGGCCAACGAAGCGGCCGAACTGATGCCGTTGATTGACCCCAAGCAATTCGTCGGCGCGGTGCGCAACAAGGAGGATGGTCACCTCGACCCTTCCGGCGTCACGCACGCCTATGCCAAGGCGGCGCGCAAGCTCGGCGCTGAAGTCGAGCGCTTCACCAAGGTCGAGGACATCGTGCGGCGTCCCGATGGGATGTGGCGGGTCATCACCAACAAGGGCGAGGTGGTTTGCGAGCATGTCGTCAATGCCGGCGGCCTGTGGGCGCGCGAGGTTGGCCGCATGGTCGGACTGGAGCTGCCAATCCTTGCCATGGAGCACATGTACCTGATCACCGAGGACATGCCCGAGGTTGCCGCCTGGAACCAGAAAACCGGCACCGAGATCATCCACGCGGTTGATTTCGACGGCGAGCTCTATTTGCGCCAGGAACGCGGCGGCATGCTGATGGGCACGTATGAGAAGGCCAACAAGCCGTGGTCCGAGTACCAGACGCCGTGGAATTTCGGCCATGAATTGCTGGAGCCCGACATTGACCGTATCGCGCCGTCGCTGGAGGTCGGCTTCCGCCATTTCCCGGCTTTCCAGAACACCGGCATCAAGCAGATCATCAACGGCCCCTTCACCTTCGCGCCTGACGGCAACCCGCTGGTTGGCCCTGTGCGCGGCCTGCCGGGCTTCTGGGTGGCATGCGGCGTCATGGCCGGTTTCAGCCAAGGCGGCGGTGTCGGGCTGGCGCTGTCGAACTGGATGATCGAGGGCGATCCCGGCGCCGACATATGGGCCATGGATGTCGCGCGCTATGGTGACTGGGCGACGATGGCCTATACCAACGCCAAGGTGCGCGAGAACTATTCGAGGCGGTTTTCCATCCGCTTCCCCAATGAGGAACTGCCCGCCGGGCGGCCGCTCAAGACAACGCCGGTCTACGACCTTTTGTCGGCCAGCGGCGCGCAATGGGGCGTGGCCTATGGGCTGGAAGTGCCGCTGTGGTATGCGCCGGAGGGCGTGAGGGACGAGTTCTCCTGGCGGCGTTCGAGCGATTTTGCCCATGTCGCGAAGGAAGTCGGCACCGTGCGGGACGGCGTTGGCCTTTCGGAGATTTCGAGCTTTGCCAAGTACAAGGTGACGGGTGAGGGCGCCGCCGCGTGGCTTGACCGGATGCTTGCCTGCAAACTGCCGAAACCAGGCCGCATGACGCTGGCGCCGATGCTGAAGGAAGATGGCAGGCTGATCGGTGATTTCACCCTGGCCAATCTGGGCGACGAGGGCTGGTTCCTAGCTGGTTCGGGCATTGCCGAGCAATATCATATGCGGTGGTTCGAAAAGCATCTGCCTGGAGATGGCTCTGTTCGCCTCGAAGCCCTCGGAGCAAAGCTCACAGGCCTGTCGATTGCCGGGCCAAGGGCGCGCGACGTACTGGCAAAGGTAACGCGTTCGGATGTCGCGAACGCGGCGTTTCCCTTCATGGCCATAGGCCGGATGGACATCGGCATGGCGCCATGCCTGGTCGGCCGCGTCAGCTACACAGGCGATCTCGGCTATGAGATATGGGTGGCGCCGGAATACCAGCGTGCCGCGTTCCAGGCGCTGATGGCGGCGGGCGAGGAGTTCGGCATAGGGCTGTTCGGCTCGCGGGCGTTGAATGCGCTGCGGCTGGAGAAGAATTACGGCTCGTGGGGGCGGGAATACCGGCCGATCTACGGGCCGCTCGAAGCCGGGCTCGATCGTTTTGTCGCCTATGGCAAGGAGGCCGGCTTCATCGGCAAGGAAGCGGCTTTGGCCGAGCGCAGCCAAGGTGGCAAGTTGCGCCTGCGCGTCTTTGTCGTTGATGCCGACGACGCCGACATGATTGGCGACGAGCCGATCTGGTTCGGCGGTTCGGTGCGCGGCTGGGTCACATCAGGCGGCTACGCGCATCATTCCAAGAAGTCCGTCGCCATCGGCTATGTGCCAAAGGAGATCGCCGACGAGAGCGACGGTTTCGAGATCGAGCTTCTCGGCAAGCGTCATGCCGCGCGCATGCAGCCGGCACCGCTGTTCGATGCCAATTTCGAGCGGATGCGCGGCTGAGGACCCTGGGCGCGCCTCAAGGTCAGGCGCGCCGTTGGGGTTATGCGTTGCGGCGATTGTCCAGCGCGAAGGCGCCGGCGCCGGCAAACACCAGATAGAGGAAGATGAAGCAGAAGGAGATCGCCGCATCGCCGCTGTTGTTGACGGGAAAGAAGTCGCGCGGCAAGTGGGCCATGAAATAGGCGATCGCCATTTCGCCGGCCAGCAGGAAGGCGACCGGACGGGTGAACAGGCCGAGCGCCAGCAGGATGCCGCCCGCGAATTCAAGAATGCCGGCTGTCGTCGTCAGCCCGTTAAGGGCGCCAGGACGGGCGCTGACGGGAAAATTGAACAGTTTCTGCGAGCCGTGTTCGATGAACTGCAAAGCGGTCACGATGCGCAGCACGCCGAGCGCCAGCGGCTGGTATTGGGAAAGGCCGTCGAAAAGCTTCATCCGAAACTCCATTTTACCCTCCCGGTTCGGCCATAGATGATCGTCCTGTGGTGGACCATTCACTTCCCGCGGCCTGCCATCAACAATCGGTGATTGCCCACTCATTCGCCTCTGGCGTTTTCTATTTTTCTCGTTATAGTTGCATCAAAGTGTAGTCACACCAAATCATATGGACGCCCTTCGCCATGAAAAAACTTGTTCTGAGCCTCTTCGCAACGCTTGCCGGCATCAGCTGCGCCATGGCTGAAGACGCCGGCTGTTCCGCCTTCAAATGGCCGGTGACACGCGAGCAGACGCTCTTCCTGGCCGCGCCCGTGGCGCAGCCCGGCGCTTCCCTTGCGGTTGGACAAGCGGTGAATTTCGCGCTCGCGCCGGTCGATACGATCAGCTTCGCTGTACCGCCAGAACACGCCCCGGTTGCAGGCACATTCGGTGCGTTGGCAAGCGTGACCGTGCCGTCGGAAGGGCAACTGCAGTTGAGCCTTTCCGATGAGGCATGGGTCGACGTGATCCAGGATGGCCACGCGATCAAGTCCGTGGGTTTCAGCAGGATAAAAACCTGTCCGGGCATTCGCAAAAGCCTGCGGTTCAAGCTGTCGGCCGGTCAGGCAACGATCCAACTCAGTGGCGCGAACACTGAGGATCTCAAGGTCGCGGTGTTGGCGCCAGAATAATCCGGCGCCAACCAGCGGCAAAATTTTGCCGGATGGCTAACGTGTCAGGGCGAGCAGCGCGAAATGCGCGCCTTGCGGGTCCTGGCACTGGACAATCCACTGGCCGGTCGGAACCGCCATCGGACCCATGATGACCTTGCCGCCATTGTCGGCAACGCGCTTGGCCGCCGCATCAATGGCGTCGACATTGAAGTAGAATTGCCACACGGGGACGGGAAGCTGTGGCGGTTTGTTCATGATGCCGCCGCCCGATTCCGGACCGGCCTTGAAGGTCTGGTAGATGCCCATTTCGCCGATGTCGAAATCGCCTGCGCTGGTCCAGCTGAACTGGCTGGCATAGAAGTCGAAGGCCGCCTGCCGTTCCGACGCGAAGAGTTCATGCCAGCCGACATGGCCCAGTGTGGTGGCTGGAAGGGTGGGCTGGTCAGGCCTGTTCGGCTGCAGAAACATGAATGTCGCGCCTTGCGGGTCCGCGACGACCGAGAAGCGGCCGACGCCGGGGATATCGTCGGGTTCGCGATGGACGGCGCCGCCGGCATCCTTGAGGGCCTTTGTCGAGGCGTCGGCATCCTTGGTATGGATATAGCCGATCCAGGCGGGCGGCATGCCCATCTTCGCGGCGTCCTCGGGCATCGTCATCAACCCGCCCACGCCACGCTCGCTGGAATTCACCACGATGTAGCGCGGCATGCCGGGCGCCTTGTCGAAGGGTTCCGCCTTCCAGCCAACCACGGCGGTGTAAAACGCCTCAGCGGCGTCGAGGTCGGTGGTCATCAATTCATACCAGAAGAAGGGCATTGGGGATTTTGGCATTGTCGGTCTCCTCACCGGTTCAGGTATCGATCGCCGTGCGATCCATCCCAGGACGATCATAGGGACAGGAATCCGACAGCTGGACCAGAAAATAACGATGGCAAAGGCCTGGCGTTCCAGCACTTGCGTGCCTTGCGGCTTTCGGTTCTCCTGAAGCCGGGAGAGGGGTCGCCATTCGCATGCGCCAGATGTCGCTTACTTCGGAGCTTGTCGCGCTCTGTCATCGTGACGAGCCCGACCCCGGGCCAGATCCAAAATGGACCGAGCTTTCCGACGAAGACTACAGGATCATTGCTGAGCGGCTGGCGGGAGAGGCGGACGAAGGGCCGCTTTGGGTTTTCGCCTATGGCTCGCTGATCTGGAAGCCGGCCTTCGAAGCCGTCGAGCAGCAACGCGCCACCGTTTTCGGCTGGCACCGGTCGTTCTGCCTTGACATGGTGCGCTGGCGCGGCAGCGCGGAGCAGCCAGGGTTGATGATGGCGCTGGAACGCGGTGGCCGCTGCGATGGCGTCATCTACCGCTTGCCCGACGACGACAGAGCGATGCAGATCGAAACGCTGCTGCGGCGCGAGATCAGCGACCGTGAAAGCGTCGGTTCGGTTCGATGGGTTCCCGTGCACACGGCGCAAGGCAAGCTTCGAGCCCTGTGCTTCTGGGTCGGGGTCTCGGGCGAGGGCACTTCGCTCAACCTGGCCCTGGAAATGGTGGCAAGGGTGCTGGCCCGGGCCTGCGGCCATGTTGGCTCCGGTGCCGAATATCTCTATAACACCGTGCTCCACCTGGAAGAGTTCGGCATTCGCGACCGCAATCTGTGGCGGCTGCAGCAACTGGTCGCCGAAGAGATCAGGTCGATCCATGGTGGCCAACGCGGTTCTGCCCCAGGGGCAGGGCTGCCCATAACATGAGTAAAATAATCATATTTTTATCGATGCTTTTCAATGACTTATGCCAAAAATTGACCAATTGATAAAAAAATAAAACGTGCTAGCCTTCCTCAAAACGAAAACATGGGGAACTGACGATGCCAGAAGGCCAGTATAGGGAAGGCATTGCCGGCGGACGGCTCTCGGCTGAACAATATTCCGACAATTTCGCCGACCTGCACCCGCCTCTCGACCATCACGAGGCGCTGGTCGAATCCGACCGCTGTTATTTCTGCTATGATGCGCCGTGCATGAATGCATGCCCGACCTCGATCGACATTCCGCTGTTCATTCGCCAGATATCGACCGGCAATCCGATCGGTTCGGCCAAGACGATTTTCGACCAGAATATCCTGGGCGGCATGTGCGCCCGCGTCTGCCCGACCGAGACGCTGTGCGAAGAAGTTTGCGTACGCGAGGTGGCGGAAGGCAAGCCGGTGCAGATCGGCCGCCTGCAGCGCTACGCCACCGATGTGGCGATGGCCGAACAGAAGCAGTTCTACAAGCGCGCCGACTCGACCGGCAAGTCGGTCGCCGTCGTCGGCGCCGGACCGGCCGGCCTTGCCGCCGCGCACCGGCTCGCCCGCCATGGCCATGAAGTCACGGTGCTGGAAGCCCGACCGAAGGCCGGCGGCCTCAATGAATATGGCATCGCCGCCTACAAGAGCGTCGACAATTTTGCGCAGGCCGAGGTCGATTATGTCACCTCGATCGGCGGCATCGACATCCAGAATGGCAAGGCGCTTGGCCGCGACTACCAATTGTCGGACCTGATGCGCAATTATGACGCCGTGTTCCTCGGCATGGGCCTTGGCGGCGTCAATGCGCTGCGTGCCGACGGCGAGGACGCGGATGGCGTGACAAACGCTGTGGAATTCATCTCGGAACTGCGCCAGGCCAGCGATCTCGCAAGCCTGCCGGTTGGACGCCGTGTCGTCGTCATCGGCGGCGGCATGACGGCGATCGATGCCGCGGTTCAATCGAAGCTGCTCGGCGCCGAGGAGGTGACGATCTGCTACCGGCGTGGCCAGGAGCACATGAACGCGTCCGAATTCGAACAGGACCTGGCCGCCGCCAACGGCGTCACCATCCGCCACTGGCTGCAGCCGAAGCGCGTTATCGCCGAAGGCGGCAAGGTGTCGGCCATCGAACTCGAATACACGGCCATGAAGGGTGACAAGCTTGCCGGCACCGGCGAGGCACTGACGCTGGTCGCCGACCAGGTGTTCAAGGCGATCGGCCAGAGTTTCGTGCCGGCCGCGCTCAACGGCAGCGGTGCATCGATCGACCTCGAAGCCGGACGCATCAAGGTCGACGCGGAAGGGCGCACCTCGCTTGCCAACGTCTGGGCCGGCGGCGATTGCATCTTCGGCGGTGACGACCTGACGGTCTCGGCCGTGGCGCAAGGCCGCGACGCGGCGGAATCGATTAACCGGGCACTGGCCTCGAATGGGAGGGCATGAGCATGGCAGACATCCGTAACAATTTCGTCGGCATCAAGTCGCCCAATCCGTTCTGGCTGGCCTCGGCGCCACCGACCGACAAGGCCTACAACGTCATCCGTGCCTTCAAGGCGGGGTGGGGCGGCGTTGTCTGGAAGACGCTGGGCGAGGAAGGGCCGCCGGTCGTCAACGTCAACGGACCGCGCTACGGTGCGATCTGGGGCGCCGATCGCCGCTTGCTCGGTCTCAACAACATCGAGCTGATCACCGACCGCGACCTGCAGGTCAATCTGCGCGAGATCAAGCAGGTCAAGAAGGACTGGCCAGACCGCGCCATCGTCGTCTCGCTGATGGTGCCTTGCGTCGAGGAAAGCTGGAAGGCGATCCTGCCGGTGGTCGAGGAGACCGAGGCCGACGGCATCGAGCTCAATTTCGGCTGCCCGCACGGCATGTCGGAACGCGGCATGGGTGCCGCTGTCGGCCAGGTGCCGGAATATATCGAAATGGTGGTGCGCTGGTGCAAGGCCAACACCCGCATGCCTGTTATCACCAAGCTGACGCCCAACATTACCGACGTGCGCAAGCCGGCCCGTGCCGCGCATGCCGGTGGCACCGACGCGGTGTCGCTGATCAACACCATCAATTCGATCACCGGCGTCAATCTCGACAGTTTCGCACCGGAGCCGACCATTGACGGCAAGGGCTCGCATGGCGGCTATTGCGGCCCCGCGGTGAAGCCGATCGCCATGAACATGGTGGCCGAGATTGCCCGCGACCCTGAAACGCGGGGTCTGCCGATTTCCGGCATCGGCGGCATCACCACCTGGCGCGACGCGGCCGAATTCATGGCGCTGGGCGCCGGCAATGTGCAGGTCTGCACGGCGGCGATGACCTACGGTTTCAAGATCGTGGAGGAGATGATCGCGGGCCTCGAAAACTGGATGGACGAGAAGGGCCATGCCTCGCTTGACGACATCGTCGGCCGCGCGACGCCAAACGTCACGGATTGGCAGTATCTCAACCTCAACTACATCGCCAAGGCGCGTATCGACCAGGAAGCCTGTATCAAATGCGGCCGCTGCCATATCGCCTGCGAGGACACCTCGCATCAGGCGATCACCAGCATGGTCGATGGCGCCAGGCATTTCGAGGTGATCGAGGCCGAGTGCGTCGGCTGTAACCTCTGCGTCAATGTCTGCCCGGTCGAGAACTGCATCACGATGGAGCCGCTGGCGGTTGGCGTGATGGACCAACGCACCGGCAAGCCGGTGTCGCCGATCTATGCAAACTGGACGACGCATCCGAACAATCCGATGGCCAAGGTGGCTGCCGAGTAGCACCAGAGAGTTCGAGAAAAAGCGGCATCATCGATGCCGCTTTTTCAACTTTCCTATTGCAGATAAAAAATATCCACGATAAAAGATATCCATGAATTGGAGATGGATATCATGAAGCTGGGCGAGGGCGTTGAGGCGGCCATTCACTGCGTGGCGACGCTGTCCAGCGTTGAGGCCAACAGCACAATGCCGGGCGCGGCACTTGCCGAGGCCTTTGGCCTGTCGCCGAGCTATCTCCTGAAACACCTCAATATGCTGAGTGCGGCGGGCATCCTGGAATCCGTGCCGGGGCCATCCGGCGGCTACCGGCTGGCCAAGGCGGCGGACAGCATAACGCTGCTGGATGTCGTGCTAGCCATAGAAGGGCGCCAGCCGGCTTTTCGTTGCGGCGAAATCCGCCGCAACGGCCCGGTCAAGCTGGATGGCTCGGCCTATGTAAAACCCTGCGGCATCAATGCCGCGATGCTGAAGGCGGAGCGCGCCTATCGCGCCGCGCTCGCGGAAACCAGACTGTCGGACATCGTGGCGACATTCAACCGGGAAGGCGATCCCCGTTCGCTTGCCGCAAGCTGCGCCTTCGTCGAGCGCCACCAGCGGCCGCGGAAACCCGGTTCACCCAAGCAGATCTAAAACCCGTCATATGTGAAAGGAAAGACGATGAAACCAAGAATGCAATTCTTCGCCAAGGCGCCCGAGATCATGAAAGCGGTGTCGGCACTCAACAAGGCGGTCGATGAGTGCGGGCTTGAGGTAAGCCTGCTGCACCTGATCAAGCTCAGGGCCTCGCAGATCAATGGCTGCTCCTACTGTGTCGAGATGCACAGCCGTGAAGCCAGGCATGACGGTGAAACCGAACAACGGCTCTATCTGGTCTCGGCCTGGAAGGAATCGCCGCTGTTTTCAGAGCGCGAGCGCGCTGCTCTCGCCTGGACCGAGGCTGTCACCTTGATTGCCAACAATGGCGTTTCGGATGAGCTTTATGCACGCACGCTCGAGCATTTCTCTGACGAGGAACTGGTCAAGCTGTCGGTGGCGCTCGGCATGATCAACATCTGGAACCGGCTGTGCATCCCGTTCCACGCCATTCACCCAATGCCGGCGGCCAAGGCCGCCTGATTGGTCAAATATGTTTTGGAGCGCCGCCGGACGTGCGGCGCTCCAGCTTTTTCAAAAGGGAGAGTTTCATGCCTGCCGATTTTCCTTCGATCCTGCTGTTTGTTGGCCGCCTGCTGCTCGGCGGCGCCTTTGTCTTCGCCGGCCTGCGCAACATCCAGAACGCGGCTTTCCTGACCGGTCTGATGACAGCGCGTGGCGTGCCGCAGGCGCGGTTGGCCTTGTGGGCCGGCATCGTGCTGCAGGTCATCGCCGGCGTGCTTGTCGTCATTGGCACCTGGACCGCCATTGCCGCTGCGGTGCTGGTGCTGTTCCTGATCGTCGCCACGCCGATGTTTCACAATTTCTGGGACCATCAGGGCCCTGACCGCGCCGCCCGCATCAATGGTTTTGTCGGCAATGTCGCGCTGACGGGAGGCGTTCTGACGCTGATAGCGCAGTCGGTTTGATACGCTGGCTGGAAGGACTTGTCGGGGCAGCGGCTTTCGAGCCGCTGCCCCGCACGCATTTCTACGCCGCGAACCGCAGGCCGCCATCGCAGGTCAGTACCTGACCAGTCATGAAGCCGTTGGAGACGAGGAAGGCGATGGCGTCGGCGACGTCCTGCGCCTGGCCGACGCGGCCAACGGGTGTCTTCCCGGCGTATTCGGCAAAGATCGCCTGCCGTTGTTCGTCGGGCAGAAAATCCCACCATGGCGTGTCGATGACACCGGGCGCCACGACATTGACACGCAGCGGCTTCAGTTCGACGGCCAGGATCGGCGCGACGGTCAAGAGCATGCCGTTGATAGCGCCTATGCCGGCGACGCCAGGCATCGAGACCTGGGCCGACACCGCCGAGATGAAGGTAACCGAGCCGCTTTTGTTCAAGGTCGGCAGGGCCGCCTGCAGGCAGGAAAGCTGCGGCCGAACCTTCTCCTCGACACCTGCGCCGATGTCGGCGAGGTCAAGCGTTTCGAACGGCCCAAGACCCTTGCCGCCGCTGGCTGCAAGCACCAGATGGTCGAAAGGCCCGAGTTCACTGAAGAAGCGCTTGACCTCGTCCGGCTTGGAGGCATCGAAAGCTGCTTTCTCCGCCATGCCGTCAAGGCTTTCCCACGCACTCTTCAGCCGTTCCGGACTGCGGCCGGTGATGGTTACCTTCATGCCCGGGCCAACCAGTTTGCGGGCCGTGGCAAGGCCGATGCCGGATGAGCCGCCGATAATGACAGTGTGCTGGATTGTCTGCGTCATGCGTGCTGTTCCTTCGATGTCTGGGAGATTGGCCCGACGAGGTCGAGGCTCAAGGCCCGCAATTGCTGTCTCGCCTTGGGGTCATAGGCCTGCGCGTCGGCGCGGGATTCCTGCAAGCCGTCGAAATAGAGACCACTTCGCCCTTCGAGGGAGGACGACGCCGCGAGGTTGAGAATGGCGTCGGCCCCGGTTTCGACCGAGCTCCACGGCGTGACGCCGGCTTGGCGAACCATCGTTGTGTCCATGTAACTGGCCGGATGAAGGGCATTGACGGTGACGCCGCTGCCTTTCAACTGCTCCGCCAGGTCGACGGTAAACAGGATCTGCGCCAGCTTGCTCTGGCAGTAGGCACGCACGCCATCATAGGAGCGGGTGAGCATGACATCGCTGAAGTCGATTGCCCGCTGGCCGGCGGAGGCGACATTGACGATGCGCGCCGGTGCGCTCGCCTTCAGCAACGCCAGGAGCTCTGCCGTCAACAGGAAGCCGGCGAGGTAGTTGACGGCAAAGCGCAGTTCATAGCCATCCGCGCTGAGCTGCCGTTTCGCATCCTGGCCCGATGTGCCGACGCCGGCATTGTTGATGAGGATGTCGAGCCGACTGGTTTTGGCGCGCACGGCCTCGGCGAGCCCGCGGATCTCGGCCAGTGAGGAGAGGTCGGCGGTGAGAAACTCGGCTTTGCCGCCCAGGGCTTCGATTTCAGCGATGGCCGCCTTGCCGCGCGCCGTATCGCGGCCATGCACCAGCACACGGGCGCCGGCGGCGCCAAGCTTTCGCGCGACGACGCGGCCGACGCCGTCGGTCGAGCCGGTGATCAGAATTGTCTTGTTCTTCAAGTCCATGTTCAGAGCCTCCTGTTGCTGCTCTGAACGGAAGATGGTCCGCCTGGGGCATCCCAAACAGTTCAAACTTTATCCTGGTATCAATACTGCTATAATAGACGCATGAACGGTCCCATTTCCTCCGCCTCCACCCAATCGGCCGATGAGAGCCGCCGGCGCGAGCTCGGTGCCTTCCTGCGATCGCGTCGCGAAAGGCTGACGCCTGCGGTCACCGGCATCGCAACGGGCTTGCGCCGCCGCACCCCGGGCTTGCGGCGGGAGGAAGTGGCGATGATCGCCGGCGTCGGCACCACCTGGTACACATGGCTGGAACAGGGCAGGGACGTCCGGCCTTCGGTGGAAGTGCTGACCGCGCTCTGCGAAGCGCTGCGCCTTGATGCCGTCGAGAAGCGGCATTTGTTCATCCTCGCCGGCCGCCAGCAGCCGGAGCGTCGCATAGCGGCGCCTGAAAAGGCCGACGGCCCATTGCTGCATATGCTGGAGAGCCTGGTCCTGCAGCCCGCCTATGTGGTTGGCCGGCGCTGGGACGTGCTGGCATGGAACCCGGCGGCGGCAGCTGTCTTCGGCGACTACGGTCTGCTTGAGGGTGATAACAGAAACATCGTCCATATGGTTTTCACCAATCCCCAGCATCGCCACTTGCTGGTCGACTGGGAAGAACTCGCCCACGTGGTGCTCGCTTCGTTCTGTGCCGAGAGTGCGAAATATGTCGGCGATCCGGATTTCGACCGGTTGATCGCGCTGATGATGCGCTCAAGTCCGGAGTTCAGGGATTGGTGGCCCCGGCGCGACGTGGCGCGGAGGCTGACTGGCGTGAAGCATGTCCGGCACCCAATTGCCGGCATGATGGCCTTCGAGCATATGAGCCTTTCGATCGATGACGGCTCGGATATCAGGCTGATCGTCTATACGCCGCTGGCCGAACAGAACTCGATCGCCAAGCTGCGGGCGTTGCTGGATGCCATGCCGCCTGAGCGGCGTAGCGCCTAGGACGCGATGCGGGGAAGCGTCAGGCCTTCGGCTTCAACCCGTCGATGAACAACTGCTCCAGGAACCTTGCGGCGTCCTCGAAACGGCCATCGCCGCCACGGTCCGCACCAAGCACCGCGCGGACCTGAACGTCGAAATCGGCATAGTGCTGGGTTGTCGCCCAGATCGAGAAGATCAGGTGCCAGGGGTCGGTCTTGGCGATCTTGCCGGCGCGCATCCAGCCCTTGATGACTGTCGCCTTCTCGTCGACCAGTGTCTTCAGTTCGCCCGCCAGCAGCGGCATGATGCGCGGCGCACCCTGCAGGATCTCGTTGGCGAAGAGCCGGCTCTCGCGCGGAAAATCCCGCGCCATCTCAAGCTTGCGCCTGATGTAGCTCCTGAGTTCGGTCAGGGGATCGCCGATATCGTCCAGTTCGCGCAGCGGCGCCAGCCAGGTGTCGAGCAGGCGCTGCATCAGCGTCTCGTGAATGTCTTCCTTGCGGCGGAAATAATAGAGCAGGTTCGGCTTCGACATGCCGGCGGCTTCGGCGATCTGGTCGATGGTCGAGCCACGGAAGCCGTTGGTGGAGAAAACCTCGAGCGCCGCCTCCAGGATCAGTTCGCGCTTTTCCTGCTGGATGCGGGTGCGGCGAGGGGCCTCCATGCTGGTCGTCACCGTTGCAAGCCCTCGCTTTGACTGTCATCTGGACCAATTCTCTGGACCAGTTTTTCTCTGGCCTGTGGAACGCACTTCAGGTGCTGCATTTCCGCTAGTAATCCCTTGACCGCCGACAGGGCGGTGCTAACGTTTGTCCAATCGGTCAAAAATTTGCGTAGCACGAAAACGCAAGCAAGACCAAGCGTTGGCCGCACCGAAACAGTTTACAAGGGGAAGTCTTGGTCATGTCCAACCGGCTGAAAGTCACGCCGAACGATCTCAGTGCATTCTGGATGCCGTTCACGGCAAACCGGCAGTTCAAGCAGGCACCGCGCATGATGGTGTCCGCCAAGGACATGCATTACACGACAAGCGATGGCCGCAAGGTGCTCGACGGCACCGCCGGCCTGTGGTGCGTCAATGCCGGCCACTGCCGGCCCAAGATCACCGAAGCGATCCAGCATCAGGCCGCCGAGCTCGACTATGCACCCGCCTTCCAGATGGGCCACCCGATCGTGTTCGAACTGGCCAACCGGCTGGTCGACATCGCACCGAAGGGCATGGATCACGTCTTCTTTACCAACTCCGGTTCGGAATCGGTCGACACCGCGCTGAAGATGGCGATCGCCTATCACCGCGTCAGGGGCGAGGGCGCGCGCACCCGTCTGATCGGCCGCGAGCGCGGCTACCATGGCGTCAATTTCGGCGGCATCTCGGTCGGCGGCATCGTCACCAACCGCAAGATGTTCGGTACGCTGCTTGGCGGCGTCGACCATATGCCGCATACCCATCTGCCGGAGAAGAACGCCTTCACCAAGGGCGTTCCGGAATATGGCGCGGAGCTGGCCAATGAGCTGGAGCGCATCGTCGCCCTGCATGACGCCTCCACCATCGCCGCCGTCATTGTCGAGCCGGTCGCCGGCTCCACGGGCGTCATCCTGCCGCCCAAGGGCTATCTCGAGAAGCTGCGCGAAATCTGCACCAAGCACGGCATCCTGCTGATCTTCGACGAGGTCATCACCGGTTTTGGCCGCCTCGGCACGCCGTTCGCCGCCGACTATTTCGGCGTCACGCCCGACATCATGACCACCGCAAAGGGCGTCTCCAACGGCGTCATCCCGATGGGCGCGGTGTTCGTGAAGAAGGAAATCCACGACGCCTTCATGACCGGCCCCGAGCACATGATCGAGTTCTTCCACGGCTACACCTATTCGGGCAACCCGATTGCGTGCGCGGCGGCACTCGGCACGCTCGACACCTACAAGGAAGAGGGGCTCCTGACCCGTGGCGAGGAGCTGGCGCCCTATTGGGAAGATGCTCTGCATTCGCTGAAGGGCGAGCCGAACGTCATCGACATCAGAAACATCGGCCTGATCGGCGCGATCGAGCTGGCGCCTATTCCCGGCCAGCCGACCAAGCGTGCCTTCTCGGCCTTTTTGAAGGCGTTCGAGCGCGGCGCGCTGATCCGCACCACCGGCGACATCATCGCGCTGTCGCCGCCGCTGATCATCACCAAGGGCCAGATCAACGAGTTGGTCGATCACGTGCGTGAAGTGCTGAGGATGATCGATTGAAGAACTGGGCGCGGATATCCCTCCCCCTCGAGGGGAGGGTGGCCGCGAAGCGGTCGGGTGGGGTCGGTGCGGCAGTGCGCCGACCTGATCTTTTGCCGCAAGGTTGCTGCTGATGCCCCGTACCCGCGTGAGCTTCGAAATGCGCCAGAAGGCGCGCGCGCTTCGAGTTCACGCGACCAAGGGGGAATCTCTTCTTTGGTATGAACTGCGTGAGCTAAAACCGAGCGGTATCAAGTTCCGTCGCCAATGCCCGATTGGCCCCTATATTGTCGATTTCGCCTGCCTCGCCGCGAAGCTGATCGTTGAAGTCGATGGCGATTTGCACGAGCACGAAAAGGGCAAGCGGCACGATGCCATTCGTGACGCCTATCTAAGATCACTCGGGTTCGACGTCTTCCGTGTCGACGAACCTGATGTCATAAACAGCGCTTGGCATGTCGCGCAGGTGGTCAAGGAAAAGGTCGAGCGCATGAGCGGCGACCCCACCCGACCGCTTCGCGGCCACCCTCCCCTCGAGGGGGAGGGGGACGCCCCGCAATCGATGAGGTTTTGAATGGCCGCACCCGGCGAGAATCTGCGAATCAATTCAGACCGCTTGTGGGATTCGCTGATGGATATGGCGAAGATTGGCCCCGGCATTGCCGGCGGCAACAATCGCCAGACCGTGACCGACGAAGACGGCGAGGGCCGGCATCTGTTCAAGCGCTGGTGCGAGGCCGCCGGGCTCGAAATGGGCCTCGATGAGATGGGCACCATGTTTGCCCGCCGCGAAGGCACCGACCCCAGCCTGCCGCCGGTCTATGTCGGCAGCCATCTCGACACGCAGCCGACCGGCGGCAAGTATGATGGCGTGCTGGGTGTGCTGGGCGGGCTGGAAGTGGTGCGCTCGCTCAACGACCTCGGCATCAAGACCAGGCACCCCATCGTCGTCACCAACTGGACGAATGAGGAAGGCTCCCGCTTCGCCCCGGCGATGATGGCATCTGGCGTTTTCGCCGGCGTGCTCGACCAGGCCGACGTTTACCAGCACACCGACAAGCAAGGTAAAAAGTTCGGCGAGGAGCTTGAACGCATTGGCTGGAAGGGCGCCGAGAAGGTTGGCGAGCGCAAGATCCATGCCTTCTTCGAACTGCATATCGAGCAGGGACCAATCCTGGAGGATGAAGACATCGACATCGGCGTCGTCACCCACGGCCAAGGCCTGAAATGGCTGCAGGTGACGCTGACCGGCAAGGAAGCCCATACCGGCTCGACGCCGATGCCCAAGCGCCGCAATGCCGGGCTCGGCATGGCGCGCGTGATCGAGTTGGTGCATGAGATCGCCATGGATTACCAGCCCGATGCTGTCGGCGCTGTCGGCCACATGGAAGTGTTTCCGAACTCGCGCAACATCATCGCCGGCCGCACTGTCTTCACCGTCGATATCCGTTCGCCCGAGAAGGAAGTGCTGGATGCCATGGATGGCCGCATCCGCGAAGGCATCGACACGATCTGCGATGCGCTCGACATCCAGTACAAGATCGAGCAGGTCGGCGCTTTTGACCCGGTCACCTTCGACGCTGGCTGCGTCAAGGCGATCCGCGACGCCGCCGAACGGCTTGGCTACACGCATCGCAACATTGTCTCCGGCGCCGGTCACGACGCCTGCTGGATCAACCGCGTGGCACCCACCGCGATGGTGATGTGCCCCTGCGTCGACGGTCTCAGCCACAACGAGGCCGAGGAAATCTCCAAGGAATGGGCTTCCGCCGGCTGCGATGTGTTGTTCCACGCGGTGGTGGAGACGGCTGTTATCGTGGAGTGAGTTAGCAACCAGAATTCCAAACGCCGCTCATCAAGAAGCGCGAAGAGAACAAGGGAACACAGAAATGACCAAAGTCATCCGAAACGGCACCATCGTCACGGCCGACCGCACGTGGAAGGCCGATGTGCTGATGCAGCATGGCAAGATTGTTGCCATCGGTTCCAATCTGCATGGCGACCATGAGTTCGACGCCACCGGCTGCTACATCATGCCGGGCGGCATCGATCCGCACACCCATCTCGAAATGCCGTTCATGGGCACCTATTCGGCCGATGATTTCGAATCCGGGACCCGTGCGGCCTTGGCCGGCGGCACCACGATGGTGGTCGACTTCTGCCTGCCTGCGCCGCAGCAGTCGCTGCTTGAAGCCTTGCAGATGTGGGACAACAAGACCTCGAAGGCGTCGTGTGATTATTCCTTCCATATGGCGATCACCTGGTGGGGCAAGCAGGTGTTCGACGAGATGGCGACGGTGGTCGACAAGGGCATCACCTCGTTCAAGCACTTCATGGCCTACAAGGGCGCGCTGATGGTCGACGACGACGAGATGTACGCCTCGTTCCAGCGCTGCGCCGAGTTGGGCGCGCTGCCGCTGGTGCATGCCGAGAATGGCGACGTCGTCGCCGCGCTGTCGCAGAAGCTGCTTGCCGCCGGCAACAATGGCCCGGAAGGCCACGCCTATTCGCGCCCGCCGGAAGTGGAGGGCGAGGCGACCAACCGCGCCATCATGATCGCTGACATGGCCGGCGTGCCGCTCTATGTCGTGCATGTCTCTTGCGAACAGGCGCATGAAGCCATCCGCCGGGCGCGGCAGAAGGGGATGCGGGTGTTCGGCGAGCCGCTGGTCCAGCACCTGACGCTGGATGAGAGCGAGTATTTCGACAAGGACTGGGACCATGCGGCGCGCCGCGTGATGAGCCCGCCTTTCCGCAACAAGCTGCATCAGGATTCACTGTGGGCAGGCCTGCAGGCCGGATCGCTGCAGGTCGTTGCGACCGACCATTGCGCCTTCACCACCAAACAGAAGCGCAACGGCGTCGGCGATTTCACCAAGATCCCGAACGGAACCGGCGGGCTCGAGGACCGCTTGTCCGTGTTGTGGACGAAGGGGGTCGCCACTGGCCGGTTGACCATGAACGAGTTCGTCGCGGTGACCTCGACCAACATCGCCAAGATACTCAACATGTATCCGAAAAAGGGCGCCATCGTCGAAGGCGCCGATGCCGATATCGTGGTCTGGGACCCCAAGCGCAAAAAGACGATTTCGGCCAAGAAGCAGCAGTCGGCGATCGACTACAACGTGTTCGAGGGGTTTGAGGTGACCGGCCTGCCGCGCTTCGTGTTCTCGCGCGGCGAACTCTCGATCCAGGAAAACGAGGTCAAGGCCAAGCCCGGGCATGGCGAATTCGTCGGCCGCGAGCCGAACGCAGCGGTCAACCGGGCGCTGTCGACGTGGAAGGACATCACCGCGCCGCGCAAGGTGGAGCGCACCGGTATCCCAGTGAGCGGGGTCTAGGCTTGGCGCGTTCCACCGCGTTCTTCCTATTGGCCATGACAATGGCTGCCGCCGGTCCGGCGTCGGCGGCCAGCGTGCTGGCTGGCGCCTGGGGCAATGAAGCCGGTTGCGCCGGCATCAAGGCCGGTTCGCAGGACAGTGACGCCTATATCCTGCTGACCGCCGAGGGTATCGAGACCTATGGCAGCGGCTGCCGGTTTGCGCAGCGGCTGACATCGGTGCCCGGCGCGCAATCGCTTGATGCTACCTGTTCGGCCGAAGGCGAGGCTGGGACGACGGCCGAAACCGTTGTGGTCACCAACAGAGGGGCGGACGGTTTCTTCGTGACCATTCCCGGCCTTGAAGAAATGGGGCCGCTGCAATCATGTTCGTAACGTTGGTCATTGGGGGTTGAGCATGCGTGGTTTTGGTCTTTCCGTTGCGATGGTTGCCGTTCTGGCCGCTGGCCACGCTTCAGCGGCTGGTATCGATCTGTCGAAGCCCTATGGCGACAAATATGGCTGCATCAACAGGAACGGCCAGGAAGTCGCCGCCGATCAGATGCTGCTTTTGACCGACAAGGAATTGATCACGGCGGCCAGCGCCTGCACGTTCACGGAAACGAAGGCGCAAGCCGACGGTTCGCTGGTGATAAAGGCACAATGCGAGGCGGAAGGTGAAGACGGGCAATCGCCAGCCCAGTTCACCATCAAACGAGCCAAGAAAAACCCTAGGAAGCTGGTGGTGACCGACGAAGACGGCAACAAGATGGGGGAAGTCTCCTTGTGCCGATAAGCCTCGCCCCATCGATCTCAGGCGACCAGGGCGTCCAGTTCCGGCAGCAGGACGACGCTTTCCTGTTCGTTGGGATCGGTGCGGGCAATGACGGCCGAGGACGGCGCGCCGCTCAGATTGGCCGGCAGATGCGGCACGCCAGCCGGAATGTAGAAGAGGTCGCCAGCCTTGACGACGATATGCTGTTCGAGCCGGTCGCCGTACCAGGTGTGAACTTCGCCGGAGAGCACGTAGATCGCCGTCTCATGGCTTTCGTGCATATGCGCCTTGGCGCGTGCGCCGGGCGGCATCGTGAGGATATGCATGCAGATGCCGGAGGCGCCGACCGACTCCGTGGCAATGCCGGCGAAATAGGTCAGTCCCTGTTTGCCTTCATAAGTGCTTCCAGGGCGGATAAGATGGCAAGTCGGCTTGGGCGACATCGGGGAAACTCCGGGCGTCGATCTGACGGAACAAGGTTAGTGGGACTGAGGCCAATGGGACGGGGCGAGTGGAAAACAACATCGCGATAAAAGCAATCGGAATCCGGCCGACGTCACAGTGGCGGGGACTGGCAGGCCGCGGCCGATGACGGGAACTTCGCCAGCCGTGGTAGCGGCAAGCAAACTTGGCCTCACCTTCCAGACCAATGACGGGCCAGTGCAGGCGCTGTCGAACGTCGACCTGACCATCGGCAAGGGCGAGTTCGTCTCCTTCATCGGCCCTTCCGGTTGCGGCAAGACCACCTTGCTGCGCGTCATTGCCGACCTGGAGAAGCCGACTTCGGGAACGATTTCGGTCAATGGCATGACGGCTGAACAGGCGCGCGAGAAACGCGCTTATGGTTATGTCTTCCAGGCGGCGGCGCTGTTTCCATGGCGCACCATCGAGCGCAACGTGGCGCTGCCATTGGAAATCATGGGCCTTTCCAAGTCGGAACAGGCGGAGCGGATCAAGCGCACGCTCGATCTCGTCAACCTCTCGGGTTTCGAGAAGAAGTATCCCTGGCAGCTGTCGGGCGGCATGCAGCAACGCGCTTCGATCGCTCGTGCCCTGGCCTTCGATGCCGACCTTCTCCTGATGGACGAGCCGTTCGGCGCGCTGGACGAAATCGTGCGCGACCATCTCAACGAACAGCTTCTGGAGCTCTGGTCACGCACCAACAAAACCATCTGCTTTGTCACGCACTCCATTCCCGAGGCGGTGTACCTGTCGACGCGCATCGTCGTGATGTCGCCGCGGCCGGGCCGTGTCAGCGACATCATCGAATCGACTTTGCCGAAGGAGCGGCCGCTCGATATCCGCGAGACACCGGAGTTCCTGGCGATCGCCGCACGCGTGCGCGACGGCTTAAGGGCAGGGCATAGTTATGATGATTGAGGGGTGCTCCATCGGCGATGAAGGGGCCACCCTTGCCTTCGTCATCCTAGGGCGAAGTAGCCGCGGAGCGGCGTACGCAGACCCTAGGATCCATGCCGTGACGTCGGTCGAAGGGTACAAGCGTTTTAGGATGCCCATTGGGCGGAGCGAGGCGGAGAGAGCCTTGTCGGGCACCGTCGCGGAGCGTGCAGGTGACGGCATGGATCCTAGGGCCTGCGCCGCGTCGCTTCGCTCCTTGCTTCGCCCTAGGATGACGAAGGCGCGTGGCCCGCGAGGGCAACTCCATGGATAGCTTCCGCGACAAGCTCGTCCCCGTCACCTCGATCCTCGCGGGCGTGGTGGTGCTCTGGTATGTTTTCGCCGTCATTCTCAACGCGCCGTTCCAGCGCGATCTCGACCGTCGTGCCAACGAGACGTCCACGTTCAGCGAACTCGTCGGAAAGACGCTGTCGCAGCCGAAGCCGACACTGCCGGCGCCGCACCAGGTGGCGGTGAATTTCTTCGAGAATACATTCCTGCGGCCGATCACCTCGAACCGCAGCCTCGTCTACAATGCCTGGATAACGCTGTCGTCGACGCTGCTTGGCTTCGCTTTCGGCACGGCGCTCGGCATCGTCATTGCTGTCGGCATCGTGCACGTAGCGACGCTTGACCGCAGCCTGATGCCTTGGATCATTGCTTCGCAGACCATTCCGATCCTGGCGGTGGCGCCGATGATCATTGTCGTGCTGGCTGCTATCGGCGTCACCGGCCTGATCCCGAAGGCGATGATATCGACCTATCTGTCATTCTTCCCGGTGACTGTCGGCATGGTGAAGGGCCTGCGTTCGCCAGAGATCATGCATCTCGACCTGATGCACACCTACAATGCCAGCCGCATGCAGACTTTCTGGAAATTGCGCGTGCCGGCTTCGGTGCCGTTCCTGTTCACCTCGATGAAGGTTGCTGTGGCGGCGAGCCTTGTCGGCGCCATTGTCGGCGAATTGCCGACCGGCGCGGTCGCCGGCATCGGCGCCAAGCTTCTGGCGGGTGCTTATTACAGCCAGTCCATCGATATCTGGTCAGCGCTGGTCGCCGGCTCGGTGGTGGCGGCCCTGCTGGTCATGGTGGTCGGCATTGCCGGCCGCCTCGTCGACCGCGCCATGGGCGGGAGGCCGGCATGACCTGGCTGAAACCATCCTGGCAAGCGGTACTGGCCATCGCGCTGTGCCTGGTCGCGGTCGCGCTTGGCGCCATGTCGAAACCGGAAGCCGCCGCGCTTGCCGACCCGACAGCCAGTTTCAACTATCCGTATCTCGGAACCAAGGGGCTGATGCTCGGCCTCGCCGTGGTGGCGGCGTTGATCTCGATGGTCAGGATACCGGCAGCCGCCGAAGCCCTGGTGCTGTTTGCCGGCGCCCACATCGTTGCCTGGATGCTGATATCGGGGATTGCAGGTTTCGAAGGGACCGCGCTGGCGCCGTATTTCCTGCTGCTGACGGCTGCCTGGCTGCTCGGCTGGCGCTGCGTGGCGGTGCTGTCGTCGTTGCGGCCGATGGCGAAATGGGCGCGGACAGGCTTGCGCCTGATCATCCCCGCCATCTTCGGCGCCTGGATCCTGATCATCTGGGAAGCGGTGACGCGAGGGGCGGGCGTTCCCTTTATCCTGCTGCCCCCGCCAAGTGCCATTGGCGTGCGCATCGCCAATTCGCTGCCGGTGCTCGCCGCCGACGTGCGGCAGACGATCTTCAAGGCGGTCATCTTCGGCTATGTCGTGGGCAGCGGCGCCGGCTTCGTCACGGCTGTTCTCGCTGACCGTGTGCCGTTCCTGCGGCGCGGGCTTTTGCCGATCGGCAACATGGTCTCGGCGCTGCCGATCATCGGTGTCGCGCCGATCATGGTCATGTGGTTCGGCTTCGACTGGCAGTCCAAGGCGGCGGTGGTCATCATCATGACCTTCTTCCCGATGCTGGTGAACACGGTGGCCGGTCTTGCCGCCTCCGGGCACATGGAGCGCGACCTGATGCGCACCTATGCATCGAGCTACTGGCAGACGCTGTTCAAGCTCCGGCTGCCGGCGGCGGCCCCCTTCATTTTCAACGCGCTGAAGATCAATTCGACGCTGGCCCTGATCGGCGCCATCGTTGCCGAGTTCTTCGGCACGCCTGTTGTCGGCATGGGATTCCGCATTTCGACGGAAGTCGGGCGGATGAACATCGACATGGTCTGGGCCGAAATCGCAGTTGCAGCACTTGCGGGTTCGGTCTTTTATGGCGTGGTCGCGCTCTTCGAAAGAGCAGCCACGTTTTGGCATCCCTCTGTCCGTGGTGGATAGGGGCGGTGGGTTTTAGGGTGCTAACTTCAGAGGGTAAAAAAGATGAAAAAACTGATTATTCCCGTTCTGGCCGGCGCGATGTCGCTGGCCGCGTTCCAGGCAATGGCGGCCGACAAGGTGACGTTGCAGCTGAAATGGGTCACGCAGGCCCAGTTTGCCGGCTATTATGTTGCCAAGGCCAAGGGCTTCTATGAGGCCGAAGGCCTCGACGTCGACATCAAGCCGGGCGGTCCCGATATCGCGCCGGAGCAGGTGATTGCCGGCGGTGGCGCCGATGTCATCGTCGACTGGATGGGCGGTGCGCTCGCCGCCCGCGAAAAAGGCGTGCCGCTGGTCAACATCGCCCAGCCGTTCAAGAAGGCCGGCATGGAGCTGGTTTGCCCGAAGGACGGCCCGATCAAGACCGAAGCCGACTTCAAGGGTCACACGTTGGGCGTCTGGTTCTTCGGCAACGAATATCCGTTCTATGCCTGGATGAACAAGCTTGGCCTGAAGACCGAAGGCGGCGCCGACGGCGTCACCGTGCTGAAGCAGAGCTTTGACGTGCAGCCGCTGATCCAGAAGCAGGCGGATTGCATCTCGGTCATGACCTACAACGAGTATTGGCAGCTGATCGACGCCGGCTACAAGCCGGAACAGCTGACCGTGTTCAACTACTCGGCGATGGGCAACGATCTGCTCGAGGACGGGCTCTATGCTTCGGAAGACAAGCTCAAGGACCCAGCTTTCGAGGACAAGATGGTGCGTTTCGTGCGCGCCTCGATGAAGGGCTGGAAATATGCCGTCGATCACAATGACGAGGCGGCAGGCATCGTCATGGACGGCGGTGGCCAGGACGAGAACCACCAGAAGCGCATGATGAGCGAAGTTGCCAAGCTGGTCGACAATGCCGACGGCAAGCTCGATCCGGCGACCTACGAGCGTACCGCCAAGGCGCTGCTCGACCAGAAGATCATCACCAAGGAGCCGACCGGCGCCTACACGACCGCCATCACCGACAAGGCGATCAAGTAGGCCTCTCAGGCTACAGTTCGATGTTGAAAACGGCGCCTCCGACCAAGTGTCAGAGGCGCCGTTCCTTTATGGTGTTCATGACGAAGCTGGTCTCGATCGACGCGACGCATTTCAGCCGCGCGATCTTTTCCTTGATGAAGCGCTCGTATTGTTCGAGGCTGCCGGTCACCACCTTCAGCACATAGTCGCGCGAACCGGTGACGAGGTGGCACTCCAGCACTTCCTCCCAGCCACGGATCGCGTCCTCGAACATGACGATCTCGTCCTCGTTCTGACGGCCGAGGCGGATGGTGGCGATCGCGACCATGCTCCAGCCGAAGGCCGCGGGGTCGACCAGCGTGGTGTAGCCCCTGATAACACCGGCTTCTTCCAGCCGCCGCACCCGCCGCAAGCAAGGTGATGGCGAGAGGCCGATGCGTTCGGCCAGTTCGTTGTTGGTGATGCGCGCATCGGCCTGCAGTTCACGCAGGATCTTGCGGTCGAAGTCGTCGGCTATCTTCTGCTGCACTTTTGGTCTCTTCCGGCAATTTATAGCGAGAGTGCAGCCATGGAAGTCCGGAAATAGCAAGGACTGCGTGATGGGGATCGCATAAATTGCCGCGCGATACTCTCATGAAGCAGGAAAAGCCATGACCGCACCACGCCCTTCGAAAACCCATATCGGCAACCACAAGCTCCATCCGGAGACGCTGATGCTGAGCTATGGTTTCGACCCGCAGCTTTCGGAAGGGGCGGTCAAGCCGCCGGTGTTCCTCACCTCGACCTTCGTGTTCAAGTCAGCGGAAGAGGGGCGCGATTTCTTCGACTACGCTTCCGGCCGCAAGGAGCCGCCGAGCGGAACGGCATCCGGCCTGGTCTATTCGCGCTTCAACCACCCCAACAGCGAGATCGTGGAGGACCGGCTGGCGATCTACGAGGGCACGGATGCCTGCATCCTGTTCTCGTCCGGCATGTCGGCGATCGCGACGACGCTGCTTGCCTATGCACGCCCGGGTGACGTTGTCCTGCATTCGCAGCCGCTCTACGGCGGCACCGAGATGCTTCTGACCCGCACGCTGGCCGGCCTTGGCATTGGCGCGGTCGGTTTCGTGGACGGCGTCGATGAGGCGGCGGTGCGCGCGGCTGCCGAAGCGGCAATGGCGAAAGGGCGCCTGTCGGTCATCCTGGTCGAAACACCCGCAAATCCGACCAACAGCCTTGTCGACATCGCGCTGATGCGAAAGATCGCCGATGAAATCGGCGTCCGGCAAGGCATGACGCCGATCATTGTCTGCGACAACACGCTGCTCGGTCCGGTGTTTCAGCGGCCCATCGAACATGGCGCCGATGTTTCGCTGTATTCGCTGACCAAATATGTCGGCGGCCATTCCGATCTGATCGCCGGTGCGGTGATGGGCAGCAAAGCGTTCACCAAGCCGATCAAGGCGTTGCGCGGCGCGATCGGCACACAGCTCGACCCGCATTCCTGCTGGATGCTCGGCCGCTCGCTGGAAACGCTGGCGATCCGCATGGAGCGGGCCAATGACAACGCGCGTCTTGTCGCCGAATTCCTGCGTGACCATGCCAAGGTCGAGAAGGTGCACTACCTGCCGTTCCTTGGCGAGGATACGCAAGCGGCCCGCGTCTACAGGGCGCAATGCAGCGGCGCCGGCTCGACATTCTCGTTCGATATAAGGGGTGGAGAGAAGGCGGCTTTCGCCTTCCTCAACGGGCTGCAGATCTTCAAGTTGGCGGTGAGCCTTGGCGGCACGGAATCTCTGGCCAGCCACCCGGCGGCCATGACCCATTCAGGCATTCCCATCGAGGTGCGCCAGCGCATCGGCGTGCTGGAGACAACGGTGAGGCTGTCGATTGGCGTCGAGCATGCTGACGATCTGATCGCCGACCTGACGCAAGCGCTGGCGGGCGCCTAACGCTTGCCCCTTGCGGCAAATCTGAAAGGGGGCGGGTGACCGCCCCTTTTCTCGAGCGCAAATTAAGCGGCGGTGGGCGGGAAACATCGGCCTGCGCATTCGTTGTACCGGTACATCCCGTGGCGCTGGACAAGGCTTGCGTGGGTGTCATCACCACAACGGAGGTTTCAATGCGCATCCAATCTCTTTCACCGGCGCTCTCGGCGCTGGCCGTATCGGCTGCCATCCTGTTTGCTTCGCCTGCCTTTGCCGACATGGTGAAGATGACGGCAACGCTCGACGGCGGCCAGCAGAACCCGCCGGTGACGTCGACAGCGAAAGGCACCGCCGATCTCGGTTTCGACACTGACACCAAGAAGCTGAGCTGGACGGTCGAGTATTCCGGCCTCAGCGGACCTGCGGCGGCTGGGCATATCCACGGACCGGCTGCAAAAGGTGCAAACGCCGGGGTGGTGATCCCGTTCAAGGGCGGGCTCGACAGCCCGATCAAGGGCTCAGCGGTGCTGACCGACGCGCAGGCAGCCGACCTGATGGCCGGCAAATATTACGTCAACATCCATACAGCGGCCAACAAGGACGGCGAAATACGCGGCCAAATCGAAAAGGCGATGTAGGCAGCGTTGGCGGCCGGCTGGACAGCACCTTGTCTGTCCTGTCGGATTCCCGTTCAGGCCTTATCGCGGATTTGGGTCATCGTCCGGGTCGGCGTTATGGCCTCGGGGTCGAGCCTGATCTCCACGATCGACGGCTTGCCGCTTGCACGCGCCCGCTCGAAGGCGGGGGCGAAATCGGCCGTCTTCTCGACCGTTTCGCCATGGCCGCCATAGGCGCGGGCCAGAGCGGCGAAGTCGGGGTTTTGCAGATCCGTGCCGACGACGCGGCCGGGATATTCCCGCTCCTGATGCATGCGGATGGTGCCGTAGATGCCGTTGTTGACGACGATCACGATGATCGGCAGGCCATATTGCACGGCGGTGGCGAATTCCTGGCCGTTCATCAGGAAGCATCCGTCGCCGGCGAAGGCAACTACGGTACGCTCCGGAAACAGGCCTTTCGCGGCAACCGCCGCAGGGGTGCCGTAACCCATCGAGCCTGACGTTGGCGCGCCTTGTGTGGCGAAACGGCGGAAGCGGTGAAAGCGATGCACCCAGGTGGCGTAGTTGCCGGCGCCATTGGTCAGGATGGCGTCATCGGGCAACACCTTTTCGAGATAGTTCATGATCGGCCCCATCTGCACGGAGCCAGGCCCGGCTTCCGGCGGCGTCGACCAGTCGAGATAGGCGGCGTGCAGGCGTTCCGTCTCGCCGGCCCAGACCGGTGATGCCGGTCCTTTCCTGTTGGCGAAGGCTCGCACGAAGGCGGCAGGCGAAGCGTTGACCGCCAGTGTCGGCCGGTAGACGCGGCCGAGCTCGCCGGCATCGGCATGGACATGCACCAGCGTCTGGTCGGGGTAGGGGCTCTTGAGCAGCGAATAGTCGGAGGACGGCATTTCGCCCATGCGGCCGCCGATCAGCAGGACAAGGTCGGCCTGTTTGATCGCTGTCGCCAGCTTCGGGTTGATACCGATGCCGACATCGCCAGCATAGTTCGGATGCAGATGATCGAACAGCATCTGGCGGCGGAAGGAACAGCCGACCGGCAGCGACCAAGCTTCCGCGATCGTCCGCACCTGTGCCACCGCCCCGGCATCCCAACGCGTACCGCCGAGAATGACGAAGGGCCGCTTGGCCTTGGCCAGCAGCGCCTCCAGGGCATCCAGATCGGCTTCACCGGGACTGGTTTCGACCGGTGTATAAGGCAAGGCGGCTGGCGCCTCGACGACACTGGTCAGCATGTCTTCCGGCAACGAGATGACCACCGGACCGGGGCGGCCTGACGTGGCGACCGTGAACGCGCGAGTGACGAATTCTGGGATGCGCGAGGCATCGTCGATCTCGACCACCCATTTGGCGATGTCGCCGAAGAACCTCTTGTAATCCACTTCCTGGAATGCCTCGCGTTCCTTGGCGTGGCTGGCGACCTGGCCGATGAACAGGATGACGGGAATGGAGTCCTGCATGGCTATGTGGATGCCGGCCGAGGCGTTGGTGGCGCCGGGGCCTCGGGTGACAAAGCATATGCCGGGCTTGCCGGTCAGCCGGCCATGGCAGTCGGCCATCATCGCGGCACCACCCTCCTGGCGGCAGACGATGGTGCGGATCGGCGAATCGTGCAGCGCGTCGAGCACCGCGAGATAGGATTCACCGGGCACGCAATAGATGCGGTCGGTGCCATTGGTTTCGAGCGCGTCGACGATCAGTTGTCCGCCGGTCTTCATTGTCCTGACTTCTCCAGTTCGGCAAGAATTTCCTGCGTGTGCTCGCCCAGGCGCGGCGAGGGGCGCTCATAGACGAGCGGCGTGCCGGACATGACCATCGGCGCGCGCACCGACGGCAAGAGATTGCCGTGGCCGTCGTCAAGATCGAGGCGCATGCCACGCGCGATGGTCTGAGGATCAGCGAACATCTGGCCGATCGTGTTGATCGGGCCCGCCGGCACGCTGGCCGCTTCCAGTTTGGCCAGCAGCGGGTCGCGGTCCAGCGTTTTCAGCGCCTCGATCATGTGTTCGCGCAACCTGACCCGGTTGGCGACCCGAGCCGGGTTGGTGGCGAAGTCGGGGTTCGACGACAACGCGTCCAATCCGACAGCGGCACAGAATTTGGTGAACTGGCCGTCATTGCCGACCGCCAGGATGATGTGGCCGTCCCTGACCGGCACGACCTCGTAGGGCGCGATGTTCATATGCGCATTGCCCATCTGCACCGGCGACTTGCCGGAGACGAGATAGTTGAGGTTCTGGTTGCCGAGCGCCGAGATCTGGCTGTCGAAAAGCGCCATGTCGACATGCTGGCCCTGGCCGGTCTGTTCGGCGTGGCGCAGCGCTGCCTGGATGGCGATGACCGAATAGAGGCCGGTAAAAATGTCGGAGATGGCGACGCCGGCCTTTTGTGGCTCTCGGCCAACCTCGCCGGTAATCGACATCATGCCGGCCATGGCCTGGATGATGAAATCATAGCCGGCGCGCGGCGCGTAGGGGCCGTCCTGGCCGAAACCGGTGATCGAGCAATAGACAAGGCGGGGGTTGGTCTTGCGCAGGCTGTCATAGTCGAGCCCGTATTTTTTCAGGCCACCGAGCTTGAAGTTCTCGATCAGCACATCCGACGTCGCCACCAGACGGCGCACCGTTTCCGCGCCCTCAGGCGTCGAGAAATCGACGGCGATCGAGCGCTTGCCGCGATTGCAGGAATGGTAATAGGCGGCCGACAGGTTCTCGCCGTCATGGCTCATGACGAAGGGTGGACCCCATTTGCGGGTGTCATCGCCACCATCGGGGCTTTCGACCTTGATGACATCGGCGCCAAGATCGGCAAGCAATTGGCCGGCCCAGGGCCCGGCCAGGATGCGGGCAAGTTCGATGACGCGGACGCCTTTCAGCGGAGGTAGGGCCATCGCCGATCCAGACATTGCCGATTCAGACATGAGATCACCAGAATTGGTCGGAACCGCAGCCTCTATCAACACCTTGGGCCGCTGTCACGGCTCTTGCGATGGGCCAATCCTAGCGTTTCAGCACTGTGTCGGCCCAAGCCGCGAATTCATCCATGATGATGTCGCGGTTGACCTCGTTCAAGCTTTCATGGCGGGTGCCGGCGTAGACCTTTGAAACCAGATTCGAAAAGCCCATCGCGCGCATGCGGCCAGCGAGGTGGGCGATGCCCTTGCC
Organism: Mesorhizobium sp. INR15; assembly: GCF_015500075.1. Taxonomy (NCBI): domain Bacteria; kingdom Pseudomonadati; phylum Pseudomonadota; class Alphaproteobacteria; order Hyphomicrobiales; family Phyllobacteriaceae; genus Mesorhizobium; species Mesorhizobium sp. INR15. The sequence continues at coordinate 3,529,309 of NZ_CP045496.1, forward strand.
GTAATTGGAGGCGGGGTCTTTCTCGCCGCCGACCACGCTGACGGCGATGTCGCGCCGCACGGCGGCAAAGCCGGCGTTCCTGCCGCCATTCAGCGCCATCCCGACAACATCGCGCCACATCGAGATCGAGGCGTCCCAGCCGCATAGCGGATCGGCGATGTATTTCGCCACCTCCGCTTCGTCGCGCGACAGCCAGTCGAACAGGGTGCGGTGGTTGGGCACCGCCTTGCCCCAGGCCTGGAAGGTGAGTTTCGGCAGCAGTCGAGATGGTACGTCCGAGCCCAGGCGCATCCGCTCCCAGGCCAGGATGGCCAATGCCAGTTGGCCGAGCAGGCCCTGGGAGAAATCGCCGTTCCAGATGGCCGCGGCGTGGACGCGCGGCGAATGCGCCAGGAGGAAGTTGAGCGCCACGGACGCACCCATCGAATGGCCGAACAGGATCACCGGCAGGCCCGGCTGCTCCTTGGCGATGAGATCATGGATGGTTGCGACATCGGCGATCACCTTGGCAGGGCCGTCCTTGTCGGCGAACTTGCCAAGCGGCGCATCAGGCGCCTTGGTGGCGCCATGGCCGCGATGGTCGTGGACATAGACGTGACAGCCGCGCTCAGCCAGGAAATCAGCAAAACGGCCGTAACGCGCCGCGTGCTCGGCCAACCCATGATTGATCTGGACGACCGCGCGGGCGGCGCCTCCGGCCTGTTTGATGAACAGATTGAGGTCCGCGCCGGTCGGCGACCGGACCATGCGCTGTTGGCTGAATGACATGGCCGCTCGGTCTCCACCCCTGGCTCGCCTTCGCGGCGCCTGTTTGTTTGCGCCGGCGCCGGTTTTGGGTCAATCCGCCTCGCCTGCTTTTCCGCGACGATGTTTCTTGCATTCCACCGGTGAAATATCGCAATTCTGACACGGAGACAGGGGCAGTCTGTCAGTGCAATTTTTCAGCCGGGGATATCAGATGCGTACAGGCCTTGCTTTCGGGTTGGCTCTTTTGGCGACGTTGATGACGGGGGCCGCGCATGCGGACGTCAAGATGAGCGGTTCTTTCGTCGCCGATGCCGCCTGTCCGGCGACGCAGGCGATCAAGAACGGCAAGAACCCTGGCAACGTCTCGACCGATGCCGGCAAGAGCTACGAGCTGCTGGCAGGCAACAAGGACGCGCCGACGCACTATCTCGTCCTGGTGCCGGGTGCCGATCCGGAGCGCCGCTGGGTCAAGGTCAGCTGTGGCCATGTCGCCGGTGGCAGCGCCGCGACAGTGCCGGCAGCGCCTAGCGGTCAAGGCAAGCCGCCAGCGTCGGCTTCGGGAAAACCCGAATATGTCTTCGCGCTAAGCTGGCAACCGGCCTTCTGCGAGACCAAGTCGAGCAAGACGGAATGCAAGGCGCAGAGCCCGAACGAGTTCGACGCGACGCATTTCACCTTGCACGGGCTGTGGCCGCAGCCGAACGGCAATTTCTATTGCCAGGTCGCGTCCGGCGACAAGGCCAACGACAACCCCGCCCACTGGCAAGACCTGCCGCCGGTCAACCTGGAAGCGGCGACGCGTTCGGAACTCGACCAGGTGATGCCGGGCACTGCGTCGAAACTCGAGCGGCATGAGTGGATCAAGCACGGCACCTGCTACGGCAAGAGCCAGCAGGAGTATTTTTCCGACGCGCTCAACCTGATGCGAGCGGTCAATGCTTCGCCCGTGCGCGATCTCTTTGCCAAGAACATCGGCGGCAAGCTGACGGCGGACCAGATTCGCGGTGCCTTCGATCAGGCTTTTGGCGCCGGAGCAGGGGACCGGGTTCGCGTTTCCTGCGTCATCGATCCTTCGAACGGCAGGCGGCTGATCGGCGAGTTGACGCTCGGCCTCTCCGGTCCGATCGGTCCCAACAGCACGCTCAAGGACCTGTTGCTGGCCTCGGTACCGACCAACAAGGCCGGCTGTCCGACCGGCACCGTCGACGCCATAGGTTTCCAGTAAACAGCCGGGCTGTCGTTTCAGCGCGGCGCGGTGTTATGGTGGGCTCCACATCATCTGGCGGGGGAATGGCGATGGCGGACGTGACAGGTGGCGCACTGGCGCGGCTGGCTTTCTGGGCCAAGGGCATGGTGTCGATCAACGACGCCCGCATGGAGTGGCCAGGCTTTTCCTATACGGAGGCGGAGTGGGCGCGCATGCGCACGCTGTCCGCGCCAATCGGCGCCGGCACCTATCAGATATTCACCTTCGTCAACGCGGCGATCTTCATCGCCATTGCCGCCGCCGGCATTTTCGGTGTTTTCCTGCCCCTGGCGACGGCGCTGTTTCCAATACCGGCTGAGACGAGTGCGCTGAAATTCTCGCTGCTTCTGGCGGCCTGCGCCTTCCTGATCATCGGGCTTGGGCTGCCGATCTCGATGCGCCTGTCAGCCATGATGGTAGGCGGCAAGACACTTCGTGCGGCCCTTGCAAGCGCGCCCGAGGACGGGCCTCTGGCGGCGAAAGTCTCCTGGCAGATCAACCGCATCATGCTGATCATGTGCGGCTTGCTGGTGCCAGGCATATTGTTGTTCATCGCCTATGACATCCAGGCGGGGCCGATCATCACCACGCTGAAATGGCTGGCGATCGCGCTGATGGCCGTTTCCACCATCACCGGCATTCGGCGGCAGGGGAAGTCGTAGCAGCCACTTGCGCCTAGAGCCTGTCCCGAGGGTATCGGAATGGGATCATGCCCTAGATCTGCGCGGATTTGGTCCAGGCGACTGACGTGTCGGCGTCGTTGCTGCCGGGTTCGCCAACAACGCGGTCGCGTCCGGTCGACTTCGCCTTGTAAAGCCGCTGGTCGGCAAGCGCGAAGAGATCGCCAAGGCTGGTTGTGCTCTCGCTGACCGAGGAGACACCGGCGCTGACCGTCAGGTCGAAGCGGCTGGTGTTGGTGGAAGCCTTGACCGCGTAGCGGATGCTTTCGCCAAACAGCCTGGCGACCGTGTGCGGGCGGGAGCTGAGGATGGCGAATTCCTCGCCGCCGATGCGGAACACCTGGTCTTCGACGCTTGCCAGATCGCCAAGCAGGCCCGCGACAGCCTTAAGCACCTTGTCGCCTTCGGCATGGCCGAAGCGGTCGTTGATCGACTTGAAATGATCGACATCGATGATCAGCAGGCTGAGCGGCTTGGCTGTGCGCAGGCTCGCTTGAACAGCGGCTTCGCCATCGCTGTCAAAACGCCCCCGGTGCAGCAGGCCGGTCAAGCCGTCGCGGCCGACATGCTCGACCAGGGCTTCGTAGCGTTCGCGATAGGTCAGCGTGTCGAAAATGTCGGAGAGGCCGCGCGGCGCCTGGACCTGCCGTACCTCGAACCAGCGGAGATAGGCGACAAGCATGGTGCTGAAGGCCAGTGCGGCGCCCATCTTGGCGAACCAGCCGCCGAAGAACACACCAATCGGCGCGCCGGCGACGAAATGCAGCGCGGTGAAGAAGCCGGCCTGGTCGAAGGTGAGCACGCAGGCGACGCAGATGAGGACGCGCGTGAACTGCGCTTTGCGGAGATATTTTCCGAGCTTCTCGTAAAGCAGGATGATCAGGATGGTGTCGACGAACAGCAGCGTCGTGCCCCAGACCATCAGCCAGCCCATCTCATCGATGAAGCCGATATCGGGCAGCCTGCCGTCGGGCAGTGGCGCGATGGCGTGCAGGCGCAACAGAAGCACCAGCCCGATCATCAGCGCGTTGCCCAGCAGCAGGCCATAGAGCGGCTGGCGCACGGTTGCGGCGTCTTCCTTGATGTAGAGCAGCAGAAGCATCACCAGCTTGCCGGAAAACAGCACGGCCGAACCCGGCGAAACCATGCCGAACGGCAAGGCGACGTAAAACACGCTGGCGAGATAGGTTTCGAGGAAATGCATAACGCCGAGCGCGCAGACGAAGACGCCGAGCCCTATGCGGCTCCTGAAGCGGAAAAGCGTGACCATGACGCCGAAATAGAGAACAGCTTCGGCAAGCAGCAGGAAAGCGTTCAGCAATGCCGTCGATCCGATCTTTGTTCGAAGCCGCGGTCGCCCGCGAATCCCCACCCCTGATACCGTTCTGACGCGGAAGGGTTAACCGCTGCTTTCTTCCGTTTCACCCTTTGTGGAAAACTTCGACGGCTCAGAGGGTGCTTCCAGCCCGGCGAAAGCTTCAAGGCGCCAAAAGCGATTGCCGTTCGGCGCCGCATCGCCTACATAGCGCGCAACTTCCATTCATTCTGATCAAGGAAAGCGCGCGTGGCACGCCAGTTCATCTATCACATGGCCGGCCTCAACAAGGCCTATGGCACCAAGAAGGTGCTTGAGAACGTCCATCTCTCCTTCTACCCCGACGCCAAGATCGGCATCCTCGGCCCCAACGGCTCGGGCAAGTCGACGATCCTCAAGATCATGGCCGGGCTCGACAAGGAGTGGAACGGCGAAGCGTGGCTGGCTGAAGGCGCCACCGTTGGCTACCTGGCACAGGAGCCGGCGCTCGATCCGGCCAAGACCGTGTTCGAAAACATCATGGAAGGCGTCGCCGCCAAGACCGCCGTCATCGAACGCTACAACGAATTGATGATGAATTATTCCGACGAGACGGCCGATGAGTCGGCCAAGCTCCAGGACGAGATGGACCGGCTGAACCTGTGGGATCTCGAACAGCAGGTCGAGATGGCGATGGAAGCGCTGGGCTGTCCGCCCAAGGATTCCGAAGTCACCAAGCTGTCGGGCGGCGAGCGCCGCCGCGTTGCTCTCTGCCAGCTCCTGCTGCGCCAGCCGGATCTTCTGCTGCTCGACGAACCGACCAACCATCTTGACGCCGAAACGACGGCGTGGCTGGAAAAGCATCTGCGCGCCTATCCGGGCGCCGTGATGATTATCACCCACGATCGCTACTTCCTCGACAATGTCACCGGCTGGATTCTTGAACTCGACCGTGGCCGCGGCATTCCCTACGAGGGCAATTACACCAAGTATCTCGAAGCCAAGGCCAAGCGCCTCAAGCAGGAAGGCCGCGAGGACGACGCCCGCCAGCGCGCCATCGGCCGCGAGCGCGAGTGGATCCAGTCCAGCCCGAAGGCCCGCCAGACCAAGTCCAAGGCGCGTATCCAGGCGTTCCAGGATCTCTTGGATGCCGCCGACAAGCGGCGCCCGAGCGATACGCAGATCGTCATCCCGCATGGCGAACGGCTCGGCAATGTGGTGATCGAGGCTGAAGGCCTGTCGAAGGGCTTTGGCGATACGTTGCTGATCGATGGCCTGGAATTCAAACTGCCGCCCGGCGGCATTGTCGGCGTCATCGGCCCGAACGGCGCCGGCAAGACGACGCTTTTCCGCATGATCACCGGCCAGGAAAAGCCGGATGCGGGTTCCGTCCGCGTCGGCGAGACGGTGAAGCTCGGTTATGTCGACCAGAGCCGCGATGCGCTCGATCCGTCAAAGACTGTCTGGGAGGAGATTTCCGGCGGCGCCGAAGTGGTCAAGCTTGGCAAGTTCGAAGCTAACACCCGCGCCTACTGCGCCTCGTTCAACTTCCGTGGCGGCGACCAGCAGCAGAAGGTCGGCAACCTGTCCGGCGGTCAGCGCAACCGCGTCCACCTGGCCAAGATGCTCAAGACCGGCGGCAATGTGCTGCTGCTTGACGAACCGACCAACGATCTGGATACGGAAACGCTGGCCGCACTTGAAGACGCGCTGGAAAACTTCGGCGGCTGCGCTGTCATCATCTCCCACGATCGTATGTTCCTCGATCGTCTGGCGACGCACATTCTCGCCTTCGAGGGCGACAGCCACGTCGAATGGTTCGAGGGCAACTTCGAGGATTACGAGCAGGACAAGATCCGCCGTCTCGGCCCCGATGCCGTCAACCCGCACCGCATGACCTACAAGAGGCTGACGCGGTAGGGGGTTTCCAGGGCGGCGAATTCTCAACTGATATGAGGAGCTGAAATGGCTGATTGGTCCGCCGCCCAATATCTGAAATTCGAGGATGAGCGCACGCGGCCCGCGCGCGATCTCGTCGCGCAAGTGCCGGTGGATTTTCCGCGCCGCGTCGTCGACATCGGCTGCGGGCCGGGCAATTCGACCGAGCTTCTGGTCGAGCGCTGGCCGAATGCACGGGTGAGCGGCTTCGACACGTCGCCCGACATGATCGAGAAGGCGAGGGCGCGCCTGCCGGATGTCACCTTTGACCTTGCCGACGCCTCCAGATGGGAGCCGGCGGAACCCGTCGACGTGATCTTCGCCAACGCGGTCTTCCAATGGCTGCCTGACCATCCGCAGGTGTTCCAGCGGCTGATGGGGTGTCTGGCGCCGGGCGGCGCGCTTGCCATCCAGATGCCCGACAATCTTGGCGAGGCCTCGCATCAGACGATGCGCGAGACCGCATCGGAGATGCCGTTCGCGGCAAAACTGAAAGGTGCGGCGCGCGGACCACTGCCGCCGGTGTCGTTCTACTATGATCTTTTGTCGCCGCTCTGCGACCGGCTCGATATCTGGCACACCGCCTACAATCACCCGCTGGCCGATGCCGAAGCGATCGTCGAATGGGTTAAGGCGACAGGGCTGAAGCCCTTCCTTGATCCGCTCGACCCGGACGAGCGAAAGCTGTTCCTGGACAGCTACACGGCCAGGATCGCCAAGGCCTACCCAAAGACAGCCAACGGCAAAGTGCTTCTGCGCTTCCCCCGCATTTTCATCGTCGCCAAGCGGGCCTGATTAGCCACGTTGGGCGGCGCCGATCACCGATGCTTGACCCGGTTTCACCACCATGCGCATTTCATGGCTTTGGATCACGATCAATTGCTGATGGCTGGGGGTGGATGATGGTACTGAAGAAGCTGATTTTCGGCGTCGGCGTAAGCACGGCGGCCTTGCTGGCCTTCTCGATGACGGCCGAGGCCAAGCGGGCGCGATGCTTCAGCACGGATGACGGCTATTACCCATGCAATTACCGCAGCATCGATGATGCCGGCAGCTTCCGCATTTCAGCGCCGGGCTACCCGTCCTATGTCCTGGAGATCGACGGGCCGGGTTTCGCCTATGGCTTCGTCAATCTCGGCAGCCGCAACGTACCGCTGCCGGGGCAGTTCGTGCGCAGCCGCGATGATGGCGCCTGCTGGAACAATCCGCAGACCAACACCAAGCTTTGCGCCTGGTGAGGCCGGGTTCACGCGGGGCGTAAACTTTTGGCTTAAGGCGGCGTAAACCGACCTGGTGAGAAAACGGTTGCGCCGGAGCGTTTCGGCGCCCACATGAAATCGCAACGCCTGCGCATGGGACAGACTGAAAATGCATCGCGTCATCATCAGTGGCATCGGCGTTGAAATCCCTGAGCCCAAAATCACCAACGAAGAATTGGTCGCCAGCTTCAACACCTGGGTCGACATGGAGAACGCGCGGCGCGCGGAGACGGTCGAACCGCTGCTGCAGAAATCGGACAGCGCTTTCATCCTCCACGCCTCAGGCGTGCAGACACGCCATGTGATCGAGCGCGAAGGCATTCTCGATCCGACGCGGATGGCGCCGCGCATTCCGGCGCGGCCGGATGACGCTCTTTCGCTGCAGGCCGAGTTCGGCATCGCCTCGGCGAGGAAGGCGCTCGACCACGCAGGTCTCAAGCCGTCCGATATCGATCTGATTATCTGCTCGTCCTCGCACCAGCAGAGACCCTATCCAGCCATCGCCATTGAAATGCAGGAGGCATTGGGCACCAGGGGGGCAGGCTTCGACATGGGGCTCGGCTGCTCTTCGGCGGCGGCGGCACTGCACATGGCGGTCAACCTGGTGCGCTCGGGCGCGCACAAACGGGTGCTGGTGACGACGCCGGAGATCATCACCGGCCACCTCAATTTCCGCGACCGGCAGACGCATTTCATCTTCGGCGATGCATCGGTGTCGATGGTCGTCGAGGGGCTCTCCCAAGGCGAAAGGCGGCCTGGACGCTTCGAGGTGCTGGACACACGCATCTGGACGCAGATGTCGAACAACATCCGTACCAATCTCGGCTACCACACCCGCACCGCCCAGGACGATCCCTACATGATCAAGCTGGAAGGCAACCTGATCAAGCAGGTCGGCAACAAGGTGTTCAAGGAAGTCACTGTCGCGGGTCACAAATTCATTGTCGAATTCCTCGCCGAGCACGGGCTGACGCCGCAGGCGGTCCGGCGTTTCTGGCTGCATCAGGCCAATGCGCGCATGAATGCGATGATCCTGAAACTATCGTTCGGCCACGAGGTTGACCACGATCGCGCACCGATGGTGCTGGAGCGGCTGGGCAATACCGCGGGCGCGGGCGCCATCATTGCCCTGTCGGAGAACCATGCCGATATGAAGCCGGGCGATTTCGGCCTGCTATGTGCCTTTGGCGCGGGGTATTCCATAGGCGGCGCCTTGCTGAGAATGCTCTGAGCGCAAGTTGCTGCGCGTCAGGCTGGCGCGAAGGGCACCAGCATTGGGACGCGCCTGGCGTAGTCGTCATAAGGGGTTCCGAGCTCGCTGCGCAGGAAGCGCTCCTCCAGCTTGGCCTTCATGAAGATACCAATGGTCAGCAGGATAGCGCCGGCAACGCCCCAGACCGTGCCTTTCGCCGCCATGGTGGCAAGGATGGCCAAGAGCAACCCGGTGTAGATCGGGTGCCTGACCAGCGCATAGGGACCGGTGTCGACGACATGATGTTCGGCCTTGGCCGTTACCGTGCCCGACCACAGCCGGCCAAGATGCACGCGCGCCCACCAGCAGAAGGCGAAACCGACAGCGATGAGCGCGACGCAGATCCAGGCTTCGGCCAAGTTCGGCGTCCACAGGCGAAGCCATCCGACATAGTTGTGGGCTGGAATGAAGAACAGGATAGTGCCAAGCACCAGCACCGCCCGGTAAGGCGCCTCTGCCCGAGCCCCGGCGCGCTTTGCGGCCCGGTCGGCCCAGAAGGCGGCGGCGGCCCAGGTCACAACCCAGATCAGCCAAAGCAGAACAATCACTGTGCCGGGACGCATGATGGTGGCCCTCCTGTGGCACCATGAGACCGGCGCGGCGCGGCGGCAATGCGGCGGCGTGTTCAGAAAATCGTGATCGGATCGTCGCGACTTCGGCAGGGCTATTTCGAAGCGCCGGTTGACAGGGCCATACTCGTCGGTATGGTGCCTGCCATACCGACGAGTATGGTGACATGGAAGAGAACAGCAGGGATCGGCTTCTTTCGGCGGCGATCGACGTAATCCGGGTCAAGGGTTACGCGGCCACCCGCGTCGATGACATTGCGGCAGCCGCTGGGGTGACGAAAGGCAGCTTCTTTCACCATTTCGCGACCAAGGAAGCATGCGCGCGCGCCGCCGCCATCTACTGGGCCGCCCAGTCGGAAACGGTCTTCGCGGGGTCGGGTCATCGAAATCCGGACAGCCCCGCGGCGAGGGTGCTGGCCTATGTCGACTTCCGCATCTCGCTGCTCGCCGGCCCGGTGGCAACCTATGCCTGCTACGTCGGTACCGTGCTGCAAGAGGTGCACGACACGCATCCGGAGCTTGCGGCCGACAGCGCGGCATCGCTGCTGGCGCAGGCGGCGATGCTGGAAGAGGATCTGGCGGCGGCGCTCGGCGCCGACGAGGCCCATGACCTTGCGATACATATCGAGGCGACCATTCAGGGGTCGCTGCTGATTGCCAAGGCCGAAGCCGGCACCCAGGGCGCCCGGAGCAGCCTCGGCCACCTGAGACACTATCTCGAACTGCGATTGAAGGAACCAGGATGATGACCGACACTCAGGAACCGACCGGCGTTGTGCCTTATCTGTCTCTTGCTGGCCGCGCGCGTGAAGCGATCGAGATCTGGGGCCGCGCCTTTGGCGCCGAACAGATCGCGGCATATGAAGAAAATGGCCACTTGCGCCACGCGGAAGTACGGATCAATGGCGGTCCGGTCTTCCTGACGGATTTCAGCATGGAGCCGATGGCGGCCTTCCAGCCAACTCCCAGCATCGCACTGCATCTCGAGGTGCCTGACGGCAGTGATTGGATGGCGAGAGGCAAATCCGCGGGTTGCCGTGTCGTGACGCCCTGGCAGCAGATGTCTCACGGCGGCTTTGGACGGCTGGTCGATCCGTTCGGTGTCATCTGGTCGATCACGAGCCCCAAGCCCGGGTATTGATCGTTCAGACGTCCCGCTGCTGCATCACAAACGGAGAGAGCTTCCATGCCACTCGACCTGAACTACCTGCCTGGAATCGAGAAGAAGACGGGAAAGACGACCAAGGATTTCGTGGCCCTGGCTGTCGCAAAGGGCCTTGGCGACCCCACGATCAAGCCGGGCGTGCGGATCGCATGGCTCAAGCAGGATTTTGGCCTGGGGCACGGGCACGCCATGTTCATGGCGCATGCGATCAGGGATGCCCTGCTTGAGGGCAATTAGCCTGGTGGCCTAAGACGTCAGGATCTCATTCCGCCGGCAATGCCGCGCGGCGCGGCCAATAGCGGCTGGCCAGCTGAAGGCCGACGTGAACGACGACCACTCCAAGGATGCCTGCCAGAGCCTTCAGCGAGCCGTCTGAAATGCGCGCATGCCGACCTGGATCGAAGACCTGCATGAACTCCAGGGCCGCGGCCACGACGACGACAAAGCCAAGAGTGCCGGCAAGGCGGTTGGGAAAACCAAGGCCCAACGCAATGCCGAACAGGACATAGGCGAGGGCGCGTTCGAAATTCGGATCGCCCAAGTGGGGCCGCAATTGAATCGGCGACAGCGTCGCGAAGACAATCACGGCGAGCAATACAAGGGCGGCAATGCGCGAAATGGACGTCATTACCGCTCGTAAGGCGAACAAGTCGGCGAAACAATGACCAGCGTCTTCAATGGCCGGGTTTATGACGGCATGACCACGGAACGGATGGCGAATTCAAGCAAGTGTGATGAGCCGATCCCTCGCAAATGGCCGGCGTCCGCGGTCACGCACCATTTGCTCATTCGTTAGAACAGCTGAACATCCATTGTACCCCGAAGGCGTCGACCAGCATGCCGAAGCTGGTTCCCCAGACTTGCCGCGCCAGGGGTACGGTGACCCGGCCGCCCTCGGACATGCGGGTGAAAGGCCGCCGCATCCGACCGAGATCATCGAATTCCAGCATCATGGCGGAGCCTTTCATCGGCTCCGCATCATCATTGTCGGAGGCGTGAAACAGCACGCCCGGCCCCTCGAAGCGGGCATGCATGATTTTCGCGCGCATGGTTTCGGTGCGCACCGGCATGTTGTTGTCGCCCCAGCGCAGCAGGATCGTCGCCCGGCCAAGGCCGCACTGTTCGTAGAAGGCCAGGGCGGGCTCGCAATTCGTGGTGTAGAACAGTGAAGGGGAGAGCCGCATGGGTGCGTTTCCGTCCATTGGTCAGGACGCGGCGGCGGTTGCGGCGGCGATAAGGGCATCGCCGGTATATTGCCTGTCGCCGATCCCCCAGCCGCCGTCAGGCGCATTGACGATGTTGATCCAGGTGTTCTCGGGTTTGTGGCCGGGCGCGCAGAGTTCGGCGACAATTGAGGCGGCAGCGGTGATGAAGGCGTTACGGGCCTCGATCGACGCCAGGCCAATGTTCGGCAATTTCAGCTCGACCATGACGACAGGCCGATTGGCGCCGCCGGCATAGATGTGATGGGCCGGCAAAATGTGCACCGTGCCGCCGACGATGGTAGTGAAGAATGCATTCCCGGCAGCGCCGGAGGCTTCGATAAGGGCTGCGCTCAGGCGCGGCAGGATTTCGCGCTTGCCTGTCAAGGTCAAAACGCCCTCGGGCGCGGTCACGGTGATAGGCATTTCGTTCTCCTTTGTCAGGCTTCCATCGCGGTATGCGGTCGGGCTTGCCATGTTTCGTATCAATTGTTACGTTATGGAGAGAAGGTGAGTCAATAGGTTTCGTATCGATCATTATGGATAATTTGGAAAAGTCCCGAGGCGGCCGGCCGCGCGCATTCGACCCGGACAGGGCGCTGGATGCGGCGATGCATCTGTTTTGGGAACATGGCTATGAGGCGACCTCGCTCGCCATGCTGCGCGAGGCGATGGGGCTGACGCCGCCTCAGATCTACAATGCGTTCACCGACAAGGAGACGCTTTTTCGCAAGGCGCTCGAACGTTACCACCAGACCGAGATCGGTTTCGCGCTGGATGCGCTTGGCGCGCCGGTGCCGACGCGCGAGGCGATTCGGCGGCTGTTGCTGGGGGCAGCGGAGGCCTATTCGAGACCTGGCAAGCCGGGCGGATGTCTGTTCATCAGTGGCGGGCTGGCAACCTCGCCGCAGGCGCAAGCCATCGCGGACGAACTCAAGACCTACCGCAAGGCGAGTGAAGCGGCGATCGCGGAACGGCTGGCGAAGGGCAAGGCAATAGGGGACCTGCCTGAAGGGCTGGCCGTTGACGGATTTGCCAAATACCTGACCGGGGTCATGAACGGTATGTCGATCCAGGCACGCGATGGCGCATCGGTCGAAGCGTTGCGCAATTTGGCCCAAATCGCTCTTGCGGCGCTGCCGGCCGAAGGGCAAAACAAAGCCCCGCCCAAGGAATAAAGCCATGCTGGATCTCTTCCCGGAAGCTGAAAAACCGATCGAAATCATCCCGGGGCGTAAGCTTGCCGCCAAGGCCGCGTCGCTCTACGTCGCGCTATTGGATCATTTCGAGACCCGTCCGGTGGACGAGTTGCGGTTGGGCTTCGACGGCATATCAGGCGATTTTCATGCCGGCCCCACGCGGCGTTCCGGCGGGCGCGAGCCCTGGTATCCGCGTGGCACCGAAATGCGCAACGAACGGCAATTGTCGATCGTGGCGGCGGATGAACTGGCCATCGTCGCCGAACGCATGGGGCTGGCAGAGATCAAGCCGGAGTGGATCGGCGCCAATCTCTTGATCGAAGGCCTGCCCAATCTCTCCATGCTGCCCTCCGGCACGCTGCTGTTTTTCAAGGGCGGCGTGACGATCAAGGTCGACGCGCGGAACGGACCATGCCGTATCGCCGGCCGGTCGATCGCCGAACACGCTGGAATGGCCGATATCGAGGCTGGCGCGCTGCTGTTCCCGAAAGCGGCGAAGCGGCTGCGCGGGGTCGTCGCCTGGGTCGAAAAGCCGGGCGTTATCAGGGCCGGCGAGGAGATTTCGGCGCGGGTGCCGGAGCAGTGGATTTATAAGGCTTAGCGCTACGCCGCCCGAAGGCGGCGTAGCAAAGCGCTGGCCTCTAGCCTTTGCGGTTCTTGTTCGCGCCTTGCGCCATGATCGAAACGTGATCCCACTTCTCCCAGGTGGCGAGGCGGTTAGCGTATTCCTGCTTGATCATCGGCAGGCCGCCATCGCCGAAGAACACCCGAAGCGGCGGCTCGGCGGCATCGACAATCGCCAGCATCGCCGGTCCCGTCGCTTCTGGATCACCGGCGACCGAGTTGGCGCGGCGCTCGGCCATCTTGGCGCGGGCAGGTGCGTAGGCCTCGATCGGCTTGGAGATCTTTGCCGACGCGCCGGACCAGTCGGTGGAGAAGCCGCCCGGTTCGACCAATGTCACGTGAATGCCGAACTCCGCGACTTCGATGCTCAGCGACTGGCTGAAGGCCTCCAGCGCCCATTTCGAGGCGTGGTAGAGACCGAGCGAGGCGAAGGCATTGACGCCGCCGATCGAGGAGATCTGGATGATATGGCCGGAACGCTGCGCGCGCATGATCGGCAGCGCCGCCTGGGTGACCCATAGCGCCCCGAACACATTGGTTTCGATCTGGTCGCGGGCTTCCTGCTCGCTGACCTCTTCAATGGCGCCGAAATGGCCGTAGCCGGCATTGTTGATGACAACGTCAAGCCGGCCGAAGCGCTTGTGGGCCTCGGCAACAGCTGCGTCGACGGCCGCCTTGTCGGTGACGTCGAGCTTGATCGCTGCAATCTTGTCGCCGTAGGTCTTGACCAGATCGGCGAGTGTGCCGACATCGCGTGCGGTCGCGGCAACGCTGTCGCCACGGGCCAGCGCTGCCTCTGCCCAGACGCGGCCAAAGCCTTTGGACGATCCGGTGATGAACCAAACCTTTGATGTCATGATGTGGAGTCCTTGCCCATACAGGCGTGATTTTGATGTAAGCGGAGGCTTCTCCGCTTACGGCATATACGGCCTATCCCTAGATTTTCCAGAGGCGAGGGGAAATCTTTTTGAACAGGAGCCCCGCTGATCAGGCCTGATCAGCGATAATCCACCGGGCTCGACCAGGCCGGGTCTTCGTGCTTTTGCCAGTAGCGCGCCATCAACCGGCTGGTGATCGCGCCGACCTTGCCGTCGGCCACCGGCGCGCCGTCAATGGTCGTGACCGGCATGATGCCGCCAGCGGTAGAGGTGATGAAGACCTCGTCGGCCCCGCGCAGCGCGGTAACGCTGACATCCATCGCGAAAGCGGCAAGACCTTCTTCCACGCACAGATCAAACACGGTGCGCCGGGTGATGCCGGGGAGCACGCCCATGGCGGGCGTCGTCAATTTGCCGTCCTTGACGCAAAACACATTGAAGCCCGGCCCCTCGGCGACATTGCCGTTGAAGTCGAGGATAAGCGCCGTCTCCGCGCCACGGTCATAGGCATCGTAGAGGCCGCGCACCAGATCGAGCCAATGGTAGTTCTTGATCGCCGGGTCGATCGAAGCCGGCGGAATGCGCACCTTGTCGCTGATGGCGACGCGCAGGCCGCGCTGCAGCTGTTCGGCATTGGCGACCGAGCCGAACGGCACGGCGAAAGCCATGAAGCGGTTGATCGCCTGGCGCGGGTCGCGGCTGAAAGTCGGCGAGGCGCCACGTGTGCACAGCATCTCGACATAGGCGGCGCGATGGCCTGAGAGCGCGACACAGTTGTGCAGGACTTCAGTCACGCCGTCGCGGTCGAACGGGATCGTCATGCGCAGCGTTTCGAGGCCGCCGAAGAAGCGGTCAAGATGCTGGTCGAGGCGGAAGAAACGCCCATTCCACACATGCACCGTGTCGTAGGTGGCATCCGAATGCAGAAAGCCCCAGTCCAAAACCGAAACCCTGGCCTGCGACATCGGCAGATACTGCCCGTCGAGAAAGGCGATTCCCTCGGGATAGGCATGCGGATCGATATGCCGTTCGGAAACGGTAGGCAGCGGTTTCAAGCCCGGTGTTGCGATCTTCAGGCTCATCCGAACATCCCTCGTTCAACGCGCTGGGATCAGAACCTACCGGCTGGGAAGTGAAGTCATAGAGCCAAGCCAGATGACGCCATTCATCCTGGATCGAGGCCTGGAATTGCCCTAGGCTGCCGGGTAATGTCTGGGCGGAGGGGAAACATGGGCATTCGGCCTGGCGCCGTCGTCGCGCTGTTCATTCTTGCCGCTGCTGGAGACGCCTTCGCCGCCGATTGTACGCGCGAAGGCGAGGAATTGTGCCAGGGCGGCCAGACCTACCGCTGCGAGAAAACCGGCAGCGAGTTGACGCCGATCTTCCAGAATGTCCCTTGTGGGGTGAATGCGCCGTCGCTGACGGGCACATGGATTGGCAAGGGCCATCAGAGCCCGGCCGGTGCCGGCGGCGCCGATTGGGAAATCACCATGACGATCAACGAGAACGGCGGGTCTATCGACTACCCGTCGCTCGGCTGCGGCGGTTCGCTGTCGCAGACATCCAGGGACGACACCTCGGCGGAATATCATGAGAGCATCACATACGGTCAGGACAAATGCATCGACGGCGGCGCCGTCACCGTCAGGTTTTTCAAGGGAAATCTGTCCTGGACCTGGGTCGGCCAGGCCGATGGCCAGCCCTACAACGCCGTCGCGGTTCTGACGCGCAAGTAGCTGAAGCTATTCCTCGTCGTCATCGGCATCGAGCAGCCGCGTTGCGCGCCAGCGGGTGAGCACGATGTTGGTTTTCTCGATGACGAAGAAGCGCGCTGAGTCGCGGTCGTAGCCCTCATTCAGGAGCTTTTCGTAGTCAGTGTGGACGTGGCGGATGTGGGCAATCGTCGCCAGCCACACGGCGATGGTTGGCGGCAAGGTCTTCATGTGAACGGCGCCGGCATCGGCACGGATCTTTTCCATGTCGGCATAGGGTGCAAGCGGCAGAAGTGCTGTCAGCGCCTTGGCGATGGCGCGGCGGCGGCCGGTTGGCGCGGTCATTGTTGATCCCGCTTGGGCTTTTCCCGTTCGGGCTCATCCCGGCCGGCAATGGTTGCCTCGGCAATGGCGTCGGTCGAAGCGAAATAGGGTTTGATGTCGATGACCGGCGTGCCGTCCAGCACATCGATTGCATCAAGCTCGACGCGCCCGGTGCTCTGGTCGAGCGCGACGAGCCTCGCCACATGCAGGCCGATCGGGTTCGGTCGGGCAGGGGAGCGCAGGCCGAATACGCCTTTCGCTTCAGCCGCATGGCGCGGTTTTTGCACAATCAGATTCCGCGGCGCGTGGTGTAGCCAGGACAGGATGACCACATGGCTGGCCCGCTCCAAACCCTGGAGGCCAGCCCGGTAGGGTGCGTCTATGGTCAGCACCGCCGGCTGCCCCGTCTCGCGTGCGGCGCGCATGTTCTTCGGACAGGTTTCCCGTGTCGTCCACGGCGAGGTGATGTAGCCGATGAAGACGATCTGGCCATCCGCCGGCATCGACGCCGGATCCTGTTCCAGCCTCTGCTCGCCCTCGCGCATTTCGAACATGGCTTCGACTCACTTTGCGATTTCGCCTGATCCTGTCAGAGAACCGCGCCTATTTCTGCCCGTGTGGGAGCAAGGGTCACGCATGCGCCATTTTCTTGTCAAACAGCGACATGGGCCTTGCCATGAGATGAAAATCGACATAAACATATGTTTATATCTTTTTCAAAGAGAATACGCTGATGCATGTCGCGCTAGACACCATGGTGGATACATTGAAGGCGGCGGCCGAATCCAGCCGGCTGCGCATCCTGGCACTGCTTTCGCGCGGTGACCTCACCGTTTCCGATCTCACTGAAATCCTCGGCCAGTCGCAGCCGCGCGTGTCGCGGCATCTGAAGCTGCTGCTTGAGGCCGGGTTGATTGGCCGCTACCAGGAAGGGTCTTGGGCGTTTTTCCGGCTGTCGGATTCGGATGCCGCACGTGATTTCGTGCTCAGGCTCGTATCAGGCATCCGAGGTGCCGACCCACAGGTTGAGCGCGACCTTGAACGCCTGGGGTCTGTCAAGCGCAAGCGGCAGGACAGGGCGGCCGAGTATTTCTCGGTCAATGCCGCAAGCTGGGACCATATCCGCTCGCTGCACGTGCCGGATCGCGCAGTCGAGGCTGCGATGCTGAAACTGGTCGGCAAGCGTCCGTTCCAGTCGATGCTCGATCTCGGCACAGGCACTGGCCGGCTGCTCGAAATCTTCTCGCCGCTCTACCGGCGCGGTGTCGGCATCGACATGTCGCGCGAGATGCTGACCGTGGCGCGCGCCAATCTCGACAAGGCCGGCGTTTCGAATGCACAGGTACGGCAGGGCGACATTTTCGCGCCGCCGGTCGAGCGCGATGCCTTCGACCTCGTTACCATTCACCAGGTGCTGCACTATCTCGACGATCCTGCCCGCGCCATCCACGAGGCGGCGCGGCTGCTGCGTCCGGCAGGGCGGTTGGTGATCGTCGATTTCGCACCGCACGCGCTGGAATTCCTGCGCGACGAACACGCGCATATGCGGCTTGGCTTTGCCGACCGGCAGATTGCCGACTGGTTCGCGGAAGCCGGCCTCGATCTCGAGGAGGCCCAGGAGTTTGAACCGCGTGGCGGCAACGAGCCGAGGCTCACCGTTAAACTTTGGCTCGGCCGCGACAGGCGCCTGTTGATCGCCGATCCTTCCAACGATAGCCAGCCGCTAAGGGAAATTGCCTGATGAACCAGTTCCGCTTTTCCCGCCGCCCGGACATTGGCGACAAGGTGCGGGTTTCCTTTGAATTCTTCCCGCCGAAGTCCGACGAAATGGAAGCAAGGCTGTGGGATACGGTCACCCGTCTTGAGCCGCTGAAGCCGAAATTCGTCTCGGTGACTTACGGCGCCGGCGGTTCGACGCGCGAGCGTACCGCCCGCACCATCAGCCGCATCCTGAAGGAGACCAGCCTGACGCCGGCGGCACACATGACCTGCGTGGACGCGGCGCGTCACGAGGTCGACGCGGTTATCCAGGAATTCGCTGACATGGGCGTCAAGCGCTTCGTCGCGTTGCGTGGCGATCCGGCGGAAGGTGTCGGCGCTGCCTACCGGCCACATCCGGATGGCTATGCCAATGGCGCCGAACTCGTGGGAGCGCTGAAGGGCGCGGGTGATTTCGACATCTCGGTCTCCGCCTATCCGGAAAAGCATCCGGAAAGCCCTGATTTCGCGACCGACATCGACATGCTGAAGCGCAAGGTCGACAATGGCGCGACACGGGCGATCACCCAGTTCTTCTTCGACAATGATCTCTACGAGCGTTATGTCGAGCGGGCGCGCCGTGCGGGGATTTATATTCCGATCGTGCCTGGCATCCTGCCGGTGCATAATTTCACACAGGTCGCCAATTTCTCGGCGCGCTGCGGCGCTCTGGTTCCGGCTTGGCTGGCCGAGCGGTTCGACGGGCTGCAGAACGACCCGCAGACACATGCGCTGGTCGCATCCGCGGTGGCGGCCGAGCAGGTGCTGGATCTGGTCGAGCGCGGCGTCGGCGATTTCCACTTCTACACGATGAACCGGGCCGACCTGGTCTTCGCCGTCTGCCACATGATCGGCATCCGCTCGCATGAGGCGGAAGTGGCGGGTTCCGCCGCCGCGTAAGTTCGCGCAAGCTTCCGAAATGCAAAAAGGCCGGGTAAAAACCCGGCCTTTTCAATAGTTTGGACTATGCGGTGCTGGTCTTCCCCCGCTTTCGCGGTCTTACGGAAGAAAGCCCATAATAAGGGCCCCGATAAAAGCGAACGCAGCACAAATCATCAATGCGTTGATTGGCCTCGTAAGTCCCATGACATAGCCTCCTCTTAAAGAGCTATGCCCAGAGTCTAGGTCCATTTGTGCCACAGGCAAGCGGAAAATGTGCTGCATTGCGACGTAAATGCCAGATTTACGACCCTGGTTTTGCGGTTAGGCGTTGAAACTCCTAAGCAAAAAGTGGCTTCGCGCCTGTGAATAAATTATGGCGAACTGGTGTCCTTGTCGTGACATGGCAGCGCTACCGTGGTCCTACCGCCGGGGGAGCAGCCGGCCGTCTATGGTGACGAGGCCAAGCCCGATCAGCACCATGCCGCCGATCTCGAACAGCTCCAGCCTTTCGCCGAGGAACAGGAAGCCGAGCAACACGGCACTGGCCGGTACGACCAGCGTGACCAGCGAAGCATTGGTTGCGCCGGCCGAGGCAACGAGGTTGAAATAGAGGATGTAGGCAAAGGCCGTGGACAGTAGCGCGAGCGCCAGCACCGCCGCCCAGACCGGAGGCGAGGCCGAAAACAAGCCAGCCGGACCATAGGTGAACAGCACGATCGGGATCATGATGATGGTCGAGGCGGTCAGCTGCCCGGTGGCAATGACCGGCGAGGGGATGCCTTTGAAGCGCCGTGCAACCATAAGCGCAACGCCATAGGACAACGAGGCGCCGATCAATGCGAATTTAGCCCAGACCGGGCCGCCAAGGCCGGCCAGCAGGCCGGGACCGATCATGACGGCCGTGCCGGCGATGCCGAGCGCAATACCGGCCAGTTTGTTCCAGGACAGTTTCTCGTCCGATGTCAGTGCATTGGCGAGGACCAGCGTCCAGAACGGGGTCGTCGCGTTCAGCACCGAGGCGACGCCGGCACCAAGCTGGGTCTGACCAGCGAAGATCAGCGAGAAGGGGACGACGTTGTTGGTGAAGGCCAGCAGGAAGAACAGGCCGGCATGCGGCAGTGCAAGCTTGAAGGACGGGCCGCGCAGGCCGAGGTAGATCTGCAGCGCGATCGCGGCGATGGCGACGCGAAACAGCACCAACACCAGCGGGTGGAGTTCCGCCACCGCGATACGGGCGAAGAAGAACGAGCCGCCCCATATCGCGCCGAGCAGCAGGAGCTGACTCCAGTCCTTCAGCACCATCGGTCCACGTGGTGCTGAAGTCGCGGTCATGGTCATGTGGTTCGTCCTCCCAGACGGCTTGACGCTGCGCTTCAGGCAGAAGCCATATCGGACCCCGTGACAAGGGCCACCCGAAACCTGACCGATGGCAAACACAGCTGTCCAAACCTAGCGTCATGCGGTCCGGGCCAGGAGACACAGAATTGTTTTCATTAGCCGCTAGCTTGGATTAATTGTGCGCAGCCGAGGTGAGGATTCGTCCATGCAACGATTCGAGAATGCCCGCGAGGCAGCACTGGCGCTTCGTCCAGATGATCCAATCTATTGCTTCCGCCCACAGGTGCTGATGGCCGATGCCAAGCAGTTCATGGGCATGTTTCCAGGCAAGACCGCCTACGCGGTCAAGACCAATGGGGAACCGCTGGTGCTCAAGACCCTGGTCGAGGCCGGCGTCACCGCCTTCGATGTGGCTTCACCCGGCGAATTCGCCGCCGTGCGCGCGGTCTCACCCGATGCCGAGATGCTCTACATGCATCCGGTCAAGGCGCAGTCCGACATCAAGCTGGCGCTGGAGAAATACGGCATCCGCGTCATCTCGCTCGACCATGAGGATGAGATCACCAAGCTGACACGGGTGGTGCGGGCGCTCGACATCGATCCAGGCTCAATCAGCGTGTTCGTGCGGGTCCAGACCAAGGGCCATGCCGCCTACGAACTGTCGAAGAAGTTCGGCGCGGGGCCAGCCTACTCGGTGGAACTGGCGGAGCGGCTGAACCGCACCGGCTACAAGGTCGGCCTGTGCTTCCATGTCGGCAGCCAGATCGAGGATCCCGACACCTATGAGCGGGCGCTGGCTTCCGCCGACTGGGTGCGCAACCGGGTTACCTTCGATATCGCCGGGCTCGACGTCGGCGGCGGCTTTCCCGCCGAATACGGCCACGATCCCAACCGCAAGCAGGTCGAGATGCCATCGCTCGGCCAGATCATGTCGCGGCTGTCGGGCGACCTGAAGGAATATCAGTTCGACCAGATGCCGCTGGTGGCGGAGCCGGGCCGGGTGATCGTGGCGCGCTGCCTGTCGCTCATCGTGCGCGTGCTGCTGCGCAAGGGCAAGCGGCTCTATATCAATGACGGTATCTGGGCATCGCTGTCGGATTCATGGACCGGCAAGATCACGCTGCCGGCGCGTTTTATTCCCGATCCAGCGATCCGCTCGCGCAATGGCGAGGAAAAGAACATCGTGCCGTTCAAGGTCTGCGGCGCGACCTGCGATTCCGTCGATATCCTGTCGCGGCCATTCTGGCTGCCGGAAACCGTCGACACGGGCGACTGGATCGAGATCGGCCATATCGGCGCCTATTCGCTGTCGCTGAGAACCCGCTTCAACGGCTTCTATCCCGACACGTTCGTCGAGGTCACGACGCCCTTCGACGAAGGCGACGCGCCGCAAGGGTTCGCGAGTCTGGAGACGATGGCGGGGTAAACTTCTTCCTTCTCCCCCTGTGGGAGAAGGTGGATTGCCACGAAGCGGCAAGACGGATGAGCATCTGTGTTTGTTGTCAAGGAGCGATTTGGCTCCAGATGCGGTCCTGAGTTACGAGCGCGTTGGCCGTAACGACGAGCTTTCGCATGACGGCGACGAGGATGACCTTTTCGGGTTTAGCTGCCTTGCGCAGACGGGCGGCGAACACTGCAAGGTCCTTGTTGTAACGACTTGCAGACAGTGCGGCCATGTAGAGGGCGTTTCTGACACCCTTTCGGCCGCCCCTGATAGCTCGGCGTCCCTGGCGCGGGCCGCTGTCATGGGCGACGGGAGCAAGGCCGGTCAGCATTGCCGCCTGCTTGGCGTTGAGCGTACCCATCTCAGCGAGGCCCGCCAGGAGCGTGGCGGCAGTGATCGGGCCAATGCCGGGGATCGAGATCAAGATTGTGTAGCGGCGGGCAAGAGCGGGATCAGCTGAGATCCGGCGACCGGTCTCGGCTTCAAGACGCACGATATGGCTGTGAAGCGCTTTGAGCCTGCGGTTGAGTTCAGCACGCAGGAAGGGGCTTTTGAGCGTCGCCAAGCGGTTGATGAGCGCGATGCGTTCGGCACAGGCGGCATTGCGCGCGCCGATCATCTCCTGCAGCGCCTCCATCGCAAGGGAAGGCGGCACCGTCTCGGCCGGATTGAGCGCGACCCCCATTTCTGCCAGCAGCCTGGCATCGATCTTGTCGGTCTTGGCAAGCTGGCCGCAGGCTTCCGCGAACAGCCGAGCACGCAGCGGGTTGACGACGGCCACTACCAATCCCGCTTCATGCAGCGAGCGCTGTGCCGCACGATGGTATTTGGACGTCGCCTCCATGATCGCCCGCCTCACTGCGAGATCACCAAGCCGGCGCTTCAGCCGCCGCAGGCCACCACCATCATTGGCCACACGAAAACTCTGGCCGGTTGGATGGACGTACACATCCAGCCACTCTTTACACACGTCGATGCCGGCATAGACTGACGGCGTCGCATTCGGTTCGGACAATACCTTGCCTTGCATGCGGGACTCGCTCCCCATCATCTGTTCAGGACCAGTGCGAGAACGAATGGACCTTGCTCATCCGCGGTTCACACCAAGGGGCGTACGGTCCCATCCGTCCACTCCCCGGCGGACGGCCATCTGTCGGGGAGTGCAGCTATCTTGCACAAATAGCCGCCAGCCCAACATGCAAGGGGTGTTCCAGGAAACACCAACGCCTCATTCCTTCCAGCACCCCTCATCCGTCTCGACGCTTCGCGCCGATCCACCTTCTCCCACAGGGGGAGAAGGCAAGGCGCTACAGCTTCCCCAAAAGCTCCGGCGTCGGCCATCCGTCCACCGGCAGCCCAAGCCGCATCTGTTCCTTGCGGATGGCCTCGCGGGTGTTGGTGCCCAGAATGCCGTCGACGGTGCCGACGTCATAGCCCCTGGCTTCGAGCTTGGTCTGCAGTTCCTTCATCTGGTCGTTGTTGAGACCGGTCTCGGGATTGCGCGGGTCGAACTGCGGCGCGCCCGCCAGCCGTGCGGCGAGGTTGGCCGCGGTCAGTGCGTAGGTGAAGGACTGGTTCCATTCGAGATAGACGTCGAAATTCTCATAGGTGAGGAAGGCCGGGCCCTTGCGTCCCATCGGCAGCGCAAGGCCGGCCTTGAGGCCGTTGTCGACGAGTGGCGCGCCGCTCGGGTAGGTGACGCCCCATTGCGCCCATTGCGTCAGCGGCAGCTTGTTGGTGCGGCCCGTCTGGTCCCACGGCATGTTCTCGGGCACACGCACTTCCTCGATCCAGGGCTGGTCGCGCTTCCAGCCGCGCGACAGAACCTTGTTGGCCGTGGTCATGATCACGTCCGGCACCGAGTTGCGCAGGTCGATCTTGCCGTCGCCATCGCCATCGACACCGCGTGCCAGATAGTCGGAAGGCAGGATCTGCGTCTGGCCGATCTCGCCGGCCCAGGCGCCGGTCACGTTGGCCGGCAGCACACCGCGATCGATCAGCTCCAGAAGCGGCACCAGTTGCTGCCGGAACAGCTGCGGGCGCCGGCAGTCGTGCGAGAGCGTCACCAGCGCGCTCAGCGTGTGGAAATCACCCTGCACGGCGCCAAAGTCGGTTTCGAGCGCCCAGAAGGCGGTGATGATCGGTGCCTGGACACCGAACTGCTGATCGGCTCGGGCAAAGACATCGGCATATTTCTTAAGGTTGGCAGCACCTTGCTTCAGCCGATAGGCCGAGATCATGCGGCCGGAAAACTGGATGAACGTCTGGGTGAAGACACCCTGGGCGCGGTCACGCGCCAGAACCTTCTCGTCGATATCAGCGTCTTCGAGAGCATCGAGGCCGACGGCGCCGACACCTGCGGCCTTGGCTTCGGCTGCCACGCCTTGTTTCCAGGTTTCAAAATCGCCGCCGCATTCCTGCGCCATTGCCGGCAAGGCTGTAGCGCACAGGGTGAGCGCCACCGCGAGGACTTTGGAACGCAGTCGCATCAGATTCCTTTCGAGACCAGCCAGAGATTGCGCATCCCCTGGACGCCCAACGCTCTGGATTACCAGCGGTTGCACTCTTTACCGCTGGCTGTGTCGAAAAGCAGGCGAAAGCCCCGGTGTCAACGGGTGTTCTGCCGCAACCATTTGTTCCAGGCGGCTTCCGAGCCGTTGAAAACGTTGATGTCGGATTTGCCGGTCATGCCTGGGACGATACCTGTTCCGGTGTATTGCCAGAAGGTGAAGGGGTGGCCGCCGTATTTCTCGTGCGGGTGGCCGGCGACGGAACGCAGCCAGTAGGGATAGCCTCGGAAGGTCGACAGTTCGTTATCGTCGAAGAAGTCAACCGACGTATAGATGATCGGCTTCTTGCCGTAATGCCGTTCGACGATTTCGAGGAAGGTGGTCATCTCCGCACGCACGGTGGCGGCGTCGGGACGCAGCTTGCAGGTCGGCGATTGCGGGTTCCATTCCATGTCGAGGACCGGCGGCATCGCCGAGCGGTCGACGGGTACGTTGCGGATGAACCAGCGCGCCTGCACCGCTGCCGGGGTGCAGAAATAGAAGAAATGATAGGCCGCGCGCGGAATCCCGTTCGATTTCGTGCGGGCCCAGTGTTCGCTGAAATATTCGTCGAAACGGTCGCCGCCTTCGGTTGCCTTGATGAAGGCGAACGAGATGCCGCTGGCCTTGGCCGCCGGCCAGTCGACCGAAGTCTGATACTTGGAGACGTCGGTGCCGTGGACGGCATAGTTCCACGGCGCGCCGCTGTCCCATTCGTGCGGCTTGGAATCGGCGAAGCGGGGCGCGCGCACGGCAACCGTCGGCGAACTTGACGGCGACAGCGGCGAGAGATCATCCACGGTCGAGCAGGCGCCAAGCAGCGTCAGCATGAAAAGAGCCGCAAGACGGCGCATCGCAACTTCCAAGCCGGAACCAGCCGGTCGCTGATGGGTCTGTGCAATGATGGCCGGTCAGGCCCCCTCCAGGCGATCGCCCCACAGCATCACCTGATCTCTATCGTGCATGTCGTTGTCCCAAAACCGCGACGCGGTTTTGGGCGACATCCACCCATGTGATCGCCGATCATGGTTGATATTAGGTTGACGGCGCTCGACAAGCATCATGATTTGCGGAACCAATGGCGGCAAATCGATGACATAGATGTCAGGCGGGAGCCTGGAGGAAACAAATGCGGTTCGTCGTCAAGATCGTCAAATGGCTGCTCGGCCTGGTCGTGCTGGCGGTCGCCGCGCTGTTCGCCTGGCTCTATATCGCGCCGCCGGAACTGATCCGAGTCGGTTCGGGCTATTCCGCCAAGATCGTCTGCTCGAACGTCTTTATCGCGGGCCGCGACGCCAAGGAAGTGCTTGCCGTCGACGTGCAGGCGCCGGGGCATCCGTTACTGAAGCTAATGCAGGTGTCGGTCGACAAGAACCGGGGGACGGTTTCGGCGGGCCTGTTTGGCTTCCTCGGCAAAAGCACCGCGGTCTCCCGCGACGGGCTTGGCTGCGCCTCGGCTCCGGACGGAAATGTCGGCAAGGCGCGGCAGACGGCGATCCATGTCGAGCCATCGGCCACACGCCAGGACGTGCTGTGGCCGGAAGGCGAGCGGGTCGATGCCTCGCAAGATCCAGTGATTGCGAAGCTGCTGGACGATACTGCCCTGACCGGAGCCGGCATGCGCGCGGTGGTGGTGGTCAAGAACGGCCATATCGTTGCCGAGCGCTATGGCGCTGGCTTTTCGGAAAGGACGCCGCTGCTCGGGTGGTCGATGACAAAGACGGTCAATGCCGCGATCCTTGGCACGCTGGTCAAGGACGGCAAGATGGCGGTGACCAACCAGGGGCTTTTCGGGCCGTGGAAAGCTGACGGCCGAGCCAGCATCAGCATTGCCGACATGATGGCGATGTCGAGCGGCCTGGAGTTCAACGAGGATTACGGCGACGTCGCCGATGTGACACGCATGCTCTACCTTGAGCCTGATATGGCCGGCTTTGCCGAAGCGAAGCCTTTGGCCGCCGAGGTCGGCAAGGTGTTCTCTTATTCGAGCGGCACCGCCGTGATGCTTTCTCGTCTGTGGCAGGATGCGATCGGCGACAAGGCCAAGGCATTGGCGTGGCCGCGCGCGTCACTGTTTGAGCCGCTCGGCATGCACAGCGCCGTGCTTGAAACCGACGAACAAGGCACCTTTGTCGGCGGCTCCTACCTCTATGCCACGGGGCATGATTGGGCACGGTTCGGCCAGTTCCTGCTGCAGGACGGTGTCTGGAACGGCAACCAGGTTCTGCCCGCCGGCTTCGTTGCCTGGATGCGGGAGCCGGCACCGGCCTCGAAGGTCTACGGCAAAGGCCAGTTGTGGATCGAAGGCCCTGGCGATGAGGACAGTCCGGGTGCGGGCGTTTCAGCGGGCTTGCCCAAGGACACCTACTGGATGGAAGGCCATGACGGGCAGACGGTCACCATCATTCCGTCGGAGCAATTGGTGATCGTACGGCTGGGGCTGACACCGGCCAAGCTCGGCTATCGGCCGCAGGCGATGGTGGGAGCGTTGGCCAAGGCGCTACACTAATGCACGTCCCCGGTTTTGAGAGCGCGCCGCATGAATCCGTTTCAACGCGACGCGCGTTAATCTGTGTCTGTACGGAATTCGTTTTACCCCTCATCGCCGCAAATTCTCCCTTGTTAAGCGCCGAGCACCGAATATGACGGCGCAGCCGCCGCGATCCTCATCGGACAAACCACTCGGCGAACCATGATATTCCGAGGAAGAACACGGCGCCGATACAGATCAATGGGGTAGCCAGATTTCTGTAGAATCTCGCTCTGGGATCTGCGCCCGGTTTCGTTCCAATGACGCCGTAAGCCAGAACGGCAAAACCGGCGGCGCCAAGCAGTAGGCAGGCCGAGCCTCCAAGTGCCCACATGCCGCGCACATGGAGATTCTCAAAATGTTTTTGGCGCCAAGGTCCCAGACGGTAGGGCATGACCAGATCGTCAGTGACGACGCCATGTATCGCGTAGGCGGCAATCGCGATTGCACAAAGATACCCGATCAACTTGCGTAGTTCAGTTGGCAGAGGCCGCAAAAAGCTTCTCCCAGAGCTCGGTATGACCGCTGGCGCGCGCCGCGTCGTCCCATTTCAGCTTCGTGTATTTGCGAAGGGTCTGGCAGTTTTCAGGATCACTGGCCATGCACTGCGTTCCCTTGCCATTGGCCAGTTTGAACGTCGCCTTGTCCAAAGGATCGGCCGCCAGCGAATGCGGCGCGCCCTCGAACACGTCGCATGGGGAGATAAGACACGCGTCATTGTAGACCGGTCTCATTGCAGACGAGCTCAAAAAAATCGTGCAGGCAGCTAAAGAAAAGATTCCCCTCGCACTCATGTTCGCCTTCTTGAGGTAAAATAGAGATCGCTAACATACAGCTTTTCATGCTTTGCGTCGATTGTCCTGGACAGCCGCCAAGGCCTCCCCGTGACGTTTCGGTGCTGATCAACCGATGTGGTGGTGCGGCTGGGTGACGAATGCCAAGCTCGGCTATCGGCCGCAGACGATGGTGGGCGCGCTTGTGAAGGCGCTGAAATAGGCTCTTTCAATTCGCATACAGGCTATCTCGTACCCATTCGAAGATGCAGTCTCCGTGCCGGGAACAGGGAGAATGCATCATGGTCGTGGGGTTTATCGGGCTTGGGACGATGGGGCGCAACGCGGCGCTCAATGTCAGGCGCGCCGGGTTCGAGATGGTCGTCTACGATATTCGTCCGGAGTCCATGGATGCGTTGACGGTTGCCGGCGCAAAGCCCGCCACCAGTCCTGCCGATGTGCTGGCACGCAGTGATATCGTGGTGACGATGGTGTTTGGCCCGAAAGAGATCGAACAGGTGGTGCGGGGTGAGAACGGCTTCCTGACCGCGTCCTGTGCCGGCAAGTATTGGGTCGACATGACCACCAGCGGCCCGAAACTGATGCGTGCGCTGGCCGCCGAATTCCAGGCGAAAGGCGGCGGGCCGGTCGATGCGCCGGTTACCGGATCGGTGGACGCAGCGATCCGAGGTGATATGCCGATGTTTGTTGGCGGCACCGATGCCGATGTCGAGGCGGTGCGGCCTGTCATCGAGGCGATGGGCGAGCTGCGGCGCGTCGGCCCGTATGGCAACGGCTACGTGGCCAAACTCGTCAACAACCAGCTTTGGAAAATCCATGCCGCGGCGATCGGCGAGGCCATGGTCACCGCAAAGCTCGCAGGACTGGAACCTGATGTCTGGTGGCGGGTGATGAAAGGTGGTGCCGCCGACAGCTTCGTGCTTCAGCATGACGTGCCGTCGATCTTTGCCGGCCACTACGATCCGTCTTTTCCGATCGCGCTTTGTCTCAAGGATCTCGGCCTGATCGAGGAACTGATGGCCGAGACCGGCACGCGCAATGAACTGACCCGTGCGACCCATGACCGGTTCAAGCTGGCCGGCGAACGCTACGGTGTCGGCGCTGGCGAAATGACCGTCTGCAAGGTGATCGAGGATGACGCCAATGTCGAATTGCGGGTCGCGGGAGACTGGTTGGCGCCGTGGGATGTCGTGCACGCGGCGGACAGCAAGACCGGGACTTAATGACCGTTTACTTCTGCCCGCCAATAACAGCGAGCCAGGCATAGCCGCGATAAAGCGTGCGGAAACGGAAGGTTGCGCCTGTTTGCCGGGATTCCGATTCAAGCACCTCGCGCAGGGTCGAGTGCGGCGAGACGTGGAATTTTCTGAGCCAGCCTCGCAATAGGCAGCGGAACCAGGCCGGCAAGCCTTCCTGCTGGCCGAAATCGACGATGTGCAGCGAGCCATTCGGTGAAAGTGCTTTCAGCGCGGCCGAAACAGTCCTTTCCCAGCCGGGGATCATCGACAGGGAATAAGACACAAAGACGCGATCGAAATTGGCTCGGCCAAAGAGCGCCGTGGCGTTGAAATCCGTAGCATCGCCGCATGCCAGCGTGACGCGGCCGGACAGGCCTTCGCGGTCGATCGCGTTGCCGGCCGTCTCCAGCATTTCAGCCGAGATATCCAGGCCGAAGAAGCGGGCGTCGGGATAGCGACGGGCGGCAAGAATGATGTTGCGGCCGGTGCCGCAGCCGAGTTCCAGCACGGTACCGCCAGCCGGTACTTCCAGCCCCGCGATCAGCCGGTCGCGGCCGAGAAGATAGTATTTGCGGGTCAGGTCGTAGATGTGGCGCTGCCAGCGGTAAACGCCGTCCATCAGTTCGGCATGGCTGGCCGGCAGCTCGGTGGTGCTCATGCCGCGCGCTTCACATAGAGGTGGAAGCCGCCATAGATGGCCGAGCGGTCGCGGGCCGAGAATTCACAGGAGGCTTCGCTCTCATAGTTCCACTGATCGAGCAGCGAAGCGGAGACGCGGCCGGGCAAAAGGCTCGGTTCGGCGGCGGTGCGGAAGATGACGCGAGCGCCCGCCGAGGCGGTGCGGGTGATTTCCGCCCACAGCGCGTTGAGCTGGTCATCCGTCATCCAGTCCTGCGCATCAAGTAGAATGAAGCGATCGACAGAGCCGGCATCCTTGCCGGCCAGGAATTCGATCAGGTTGGCGTGATGGATGGCAACACGATCGACGTTGCCGCGGATCGTTTCGTAGTTCTGCTTTTCCAGATAGGCGGGCAGGGCGGCCTCGCCGGGTTCGGGATAGCGGCGGGCAAAAGCTTGCCAAGCGAAGTAGTTGTTCTGCAATGGGAAATCGCAAGCCAGTTTTTCCAGGCGGGCTTTCAGCACGCTGGCCATGGTGCCGTCACCTGATGTGATCAGCGAATCGTATTGAGCCGGCGGGATGCCGAGGCCAAACAGGGACGCCTTGCGCGACGTTGCCCATTTCAGCAGCGGCCTTTCGAACACCGGCGCCAGTTGCTCGTTGAAGAAGCGGCGCTGATCGGCAACGCTCTTCGAGGCCATGATGCCGGCTGGGTCGACGCCGAAGAATTTTGCCGTGCGGTGGCCCATGGCGATGAACAGCCCAAGCAGGCCGGTCTGGTAGAAATTGCGGTCGAAGACGCCGATGCGGCGCCGGCCACGCCAGTTGCGGCGCTCCCAGTAATGCCGGCTGACCGGGTCGAGATGCGGGGCGATGAAGCGGTCATAGGCCTCGGAGTTATGGCTGGTGTCGGCGGCGCCGAAGAAACGGAACAGGTCGCCCTGCGAAGGCAGATGGCGTACCGCCTCGAGCTTCATGCGGTTCAATGCGATATGGGCGGCGTTGAGATCGACAGCGTCGATCCTTGCCGGCGAGCGGGTCAAATAGGCGAGGATATTGCAGCCGCCGGATGCGATGGTGACGATGCGATGGCCCTGGCCAAGCTGCATCGCTTCCATATCGACATCGGGATCTTCCCAGATCTGCGGGTAGACGAGGCCCGAGAACAGGAAGGCGAAAAGCCGCTCGGAAATGCCGGCCTTCGACAACGGGCGGTTCTGATAGACGGCCTTTCCAACTTCCTTGCCGCGACGAAAAACCAAGTCTCCGGAAACGTCCGTCATGGCAATCTGATTCCCCGTTTGCTTTGGCGCAAGCGGGTAGCGCCCGGTGATGACAGGTGCATGACAAGAGCCGGCTTCGTGCGTTGCGGCTCATAGGCTCGTCACGAGCCGGCTCCGATGCTCACGAAACCGTGAATGATGTTACATGCCGAAACGCAACGTTACGAAACCCATCGGCTTCCCATGCATTTTCTTTCCGAGCGTCACCGCGAGCGGGGGCGTTGTTAGAAGGAGAGATGTTATGAAGAAACTTATTCTTGCTTCAGTTTCGGCTCTTGCCTTGCTTGGCGTTGCGGCATGCAGCGACAGCGGCACAGACAACACCACCACCCAGAGCACCAATCCGCCTGCCGCCGAACAGCCGATGAAGCCGGCCACGCCGGAAGCCACGCCGCCGGCCGCGAAGCCTCCGGCAACGGACAATTCAACGACGCAGAGCATCGCGCCCGAAAAGCCCGCTGAACCGGCTCCGGCAACACCTGCGCCAGCGCAGTAAGTCCCGAGTATTTTCGAGTTGCGATCAGAGAAGGCCGGCCTCGTGCCGGCCTTTTCATTTTGTTATGCGGCCTGCGTCGGATCAACCTGCGCCAAAGGCCTGTTGGTTATCCCGGCTTGATAGCGCGAGGCCGTCGCTCTAAGAAGCAGGCCATGTCGATTTGGGATCGCCTCGGCGACTTCATCACGCGCGTTTCGTCCTCAGCCTCGTCGGGTGTCGCCGATGTGGTCGAGGCCGTGCGCACGGTTTTTTCCGGCGACGCCGATCTGCGCCGTCGCGTCGCCTTCTCCGTGGCGATGATCGCGCTTTCGGCCAAGATGGCAAAGGCCGATGGTATCGTCACCCAGGATGAGGTGCGTGCCTTCCAGGAAATATTCGAGGTGCCGCCGAAAGAGACACGCAACGTGGCGCGGCTGTTCGATCTCGCCCAGCGCGATGTCGCCGGCTTCGAAACCTATGCCGAACGGATGGCGCAGATGTGCGGTTCCGGGCATTCCAATTGCGTGATGCTGGAAGACATACTTGACGGCCTGTTTCACATCGCCAAGGCGGACGGGCTGGTGCATGAGCGTGAAGGTGCGTTCCTGCATCGCATCGCCGAGATCTTCCACATCGACGAAGCGCATTACGAAAGCATCCTGGCGCGGCACGTCAATCTGGGCGCTGGCGATCCCTACATCGTCCTCGGCATCGAGCGCGGCAAGCCTTTCGAAGAGGTCAAGAAGCGCTATCGCAAGCTGGTCTCGGACAATCATCCCGATCGGCTGATCGCACGCGGCCTGCCGCAGGAATTCATCAAGATCGCAACGACGAGGGTCGCTGCGATCAACGCTGCCTACGAGATGATCGAGCGGGGCCTGCGGCACGCATGAGCGGGTTCTCGCCCGACGAACCACGCGCCGAAGTCCGGGTCTCGCCGAATTTCGGCCCGCGACGAGACACGCTCAAGCCCGACATGATCGTGCTTCATTATACCGGCATGGGTACGGGGGCGGGCGCCGAGGCCTGGCTGTGCGATCCGGCCAGCGAGGTTTCATCGCATTATCTCGTGCATGAGGACGGGCAAATCGTTCAGATGGTCCGGGAAAGCGATCGCGCCTGGCATGCCGGCAAGAGCTCATGGTTTGGCGCTACCGATATCAACTCCCGCTCCGTGGGCATTGAAATCGTCAATCCGGGGCATTCGCTGGGCTATCCCGCCTTTCCCAAACGGCAGATCGACGCCGTGATCGCCTTATGCGCCGGTATCGCCAAACGCCATTCCATCGCCGCTGAACGGGTGCTTGCCCATTCCGACGTGGCGCCGGGGCGCAAGATCGACCCAGGCGAGAAGTTTCCATGGAGGGCCCTTTTCGCGGCCGGTGTTGGCCATCTTGTCGCGGCGGCCCCTGTTCGCCGGGGCGCAGCATTGAACCCCGGTGACGCCGGGCCCGACGTCGAGGCGCTGCAGTCGATGCTCGCGCTCTATGGTTATGGCGTTGAAATAACAGGCAGTTTCGACAAGCAGACCGAGATCGTCGTTGAGGCTTTTCAACGGCACTTCCGGCCGCGCAAGGTGGATGGCGCTGCCGATGGTTCGACAATGCGGACGCTGCGGCGGCTGCTCGATTCCATCCGGCCCTGACCCCGGGTAGAGGCGTGTCCAAGTAATCCTTTCCCAGTCCTTAAGTTACAACTTGTCACTCAAAGTGACTTGCCTCGCCTTGTTTGGCGCCAAATCGGACGTCAAACGGCGATCGTGCAAGTTGTCGGACCCCAAGCCCCCCGGATGTTCCGATTGTAATTAAGCGTTGCCGCGTGAAGATCTTCACGCGGTTCAGACAGAACAGGATCACATGCAGAAATTGACCGTTTTAACGGCAGCTCTTGCTGCCGGCGTAATGACTTTTGCCTTCACCGCAGCCGATGCCGCACCACTCAGCCCACGGGCTGATCAGGGCTTTGTGACCGCCACCGCCAAAGGCGGCAAGGCGACGCCAGCCAAGGCTGGCCACGGTCCGAAAGCAGCCGCTCGCGCTTCCGCCAAGGTTGAGAAGGCAAGCTGGGCAAAGGCGAAGAAACCGGTCTCGAAGCGACAGGGCAAGCGCGGCAGAAAGACCGTCGACCTGACGACAACGGCGTCCATCAGCGGTGCGAGCACAGCGGTGTCAACAGCGGCGGTTGCCGGCGGCGGCCAGTATTCGGCGATCGTCGCGCGTTATGCCGCCAGCTACGGCGTTCCGGTGTCGCTGGCGCATGCGGTGATCAAGATCGAAAGCAACTACCGGCCGAACATGGTCGGCAGCGCCGGCGAAGTCGGCCTGATGCAGATCAAGCCGGCGACGGCGCGGATGATGGGCTACAGCGGCTCGGCAAGGGGACTGTTTGATCCCGACACCAACATCAAATACGGCATGAAGTACCTCGGCATGGCGCAGGACCTCGGCGGCGGCACGACCTGCGGCACGATCCTGAAATACAATGCCGGCCATGCGGCAACGCGGATGAACCCGATTTCCGCCGCCTATTGCAGCAAGGTCAAGGTGACGATGGCGGCACTCTAGCCGCTGCTTTTGGGGAGCCGGCTATTGTGGCCGGCTTTTTCGTTTGCGTTTTGTGGCGTGAACCCCTTTATACGCCCTGCCAGCTGGCCGGGCGGCCGCACCAGCAATCGCCGAAAGGCCGCGGGTGAGGAAAGTCCGGGCTCCATGGAAATACGGTGCCGGTTAATGGCCGGCGGGGGCGACCCCAGGGAAAGTGCCACAGAAAGCAAACCGCCACGATCTTCGTGGTAAGGGTGAAAGGGTGGGGTAAGAGCCCACCGCGCGACTGGCAACAGGAGCGGCACGGTAAACCCCACCGGGAGCAAAACCGAATAGGGGCGGTGCGAGGGGAAACCCTCGAGGGCTGTTTCCGGCTCACCGTCCGGGTAGGTTGCGTGAGGCGCATGGCAACATGCGCCCAAGATGAATGGCCGCCACGTTCTCGCGCCGCAAGGGGCGAGGGCCATACAGAACCCGGCTTACAGGCCAGCTGGCAGTTTCTTCGCGATATCGAGAAGATATCCCTTGTGATCAGCAGGTAGCGCTTTCGGGCGCACTTGTTGATTCAAGGATTTCGCCGTTTGCCGCTGCTACGTCCAGGTCGCCTTTGTTGAAATTGGTGCGATTAAATCGTACCATGCCTCGACGATCCTATCAGGAGGCACCATGGGACAGGTCGATAAACGCAGCATCACGCTGTCGCCGGAATTGGCGGCGGCGGTCGACGGTGTGGTTGCCGCCGGCGAATATGCCTCGGCCAGCGAGGTGATCCGCGACGCGCTCAGGCAATGGAAAGACCGACGCGACCTGCATGGGTATACGGTGGAGGAGTTGCGGAAACTGGTGCAGGAGGGGATCGATAGCGGGCATGCGTTGGAAGGGCAGCCAATCATGGATCGGTTGCGCGCGAAATATCTGAAAATGGCTGAAGCCAAAGGCGTCCAGGAGTGAAATACCGCCTGCTTCCTCAGGCCCTGATCGATCTCGAAGACATCGGCGACTACATTGCCGGCCAGAACCCCAATGCAGCGGTTCGTCTCGTGGATGCCTTGGAACAGCGATGGAATTTGCTCACCCTGCATCCATCCTCCGGCGCGCCGCGCAACGACATCGCGCCCGGAATCCGTCACCTGATCATGGGTGAATATCTCACCTTGTATCGTGTCGGCGACGATGCGATCGAAATCATCCGGGTGCTGCATGGCAAGCGCAACATCGAGGCCGATGACCTGAGCCCCTGATTATCCACTGAGCTTTGTCAGCGACGTCTCGATGGCCTTCCAAAGTTCTTCAACCGGTTCGCAGCCGACCGAAAGGCGCACAAAGCCCGCCGGAACCGCGTCGCCGCGCTTTAGCCTTCGCTCGGCGGATGTGTGTACGCCACCGAAGGACGTGGCGGCCTGCATCAATTCGCAATTGTTGATGAAATCCTCGGCCTTGTCCTCCGAGGCCAGCTCGAATGAGATGAGAAAGCCGAAGCGCTCCATCTGGGCGCGGGCGAGATTGTGCGACGGGTCGCCTTCCAGGCCGGGGAAACGCAGGTTGCTGATCGCCCGGTGACCTTGCAGGCGCCGCGCGATCACTTCCGCGGAAGAGCACATGCGGTCGAAGCGGACGTCCAGGGTTTCCAGGCCGCGATGCACCAGCCAGGCCTCGAACGGACCGGGAATGCTGCCGGAGACCTCGCGCCAGCCGGTTACGGCGGCGATGATTTCCGCATTGCGGCTGGCGACATGGCCAAACAGCACATCGGAGTGGCCGTTGGGCGCCTTGGTGTCGGCCGCGACGACGATGTCGGCGCCATGATCGAGTGGTCGCTGGCCGAAGGGTGTCATTGTCGTGTTGTCAACGACAAGGATCGCGCCGGCCTTGTGAACGGCCGCGGCGACAGCGGCGATGTCGCAGATGTCCAATCCAGGATTGGCGGGGGTTTCGACGAAGGCGAGGCGATAGCCTTCGAAGCCCCCATCGAGGAAGGTCGATGTCGGCCTCACATCGTAGGTAACGCCAAGCGGCTTGAGGAAGCGTTCAACCAGCGCCCTGGTGGTGTGATAGCCGTCCGAAGGCAAAAGGATGTGGTCGCCGGCCTTGAGCACGGCAAAGAACGCCGCCGAGATCGCTGCCATTCCCGACGGAAATGCAACGCAAGGCGCATCTTCCAGGTGGGCCAGCATGTGCTCAACCGCGTCCCATGTCGGATTGCTGAAGCGGCCATACTGGTTGAATCCGGCGGCGTCGCCGGGGGCATGAAAAATGGCGGCCATGGTCAGGGGCAGCGGAATGGAATCGCCTTTGGCAAGCGTGCTGCGACGCAGGTGAGGCAGTGCCGCAGCGCGAGACTTTGCTGTTTCAGACATCGATTTCCAATCCTGTTGGTGGCCGTCGGGATGCGGCGAGACGCTATGCCCGACAACGGCCGGCGGCAAGGCGCGTCCGGTTGGGCCAGACGGCTCTAAACGGTTCGTTAGGCTTAATGGATCATAAAAACGAGACGTGCCGTCAAAGCTCTTCTCATTGGCCTTGGTGCGCGTGTTTGTGAAGCCTATTCCCGTTGACGCCCATAGTGCCCCATGATATCCCGTTTCAATATTCAAGCCTTCGTCCCGCGTCAGGGTAAAGCGTACGCCAATCGGGCAGCCGCGGCGGCTGTGCGTTTGCCGGTTTTTACCTTTGCGGATGGGGCTGATACGGGGCAGGGCACGCATCGTGGCAGCGCGGGCGGTGAGATGAAGAGGGGTGCGGCGGCGCAAGCGGCTGTGATGTTTGATGGACCGGTTTCTCTCAAATACGGTGAGCAGGATCGATGCGAAGGGACGGGTTTCCGTGCCTGCGCATTTCCGTGCCGTTGTGCAGAAGCGCGGCTATTCGGAACTCTACGCACTGCGCTGTCTGGACCTGCCGGCGATGGATGTCGGCGGGCTGGACCTGCTCGACCGGTACGAGCAGCGCATCGCACAGGAAGATCCGTTCCTGCAGACGGCGGACGACATGTCGTTCTTCTGCCACGGCGACGGCACGTTTCTAAAACTCGACCAGGACGGCCGCATCACGATGAGCGATTTCATTCGCGAACACACGGGCATTTCGGCGGAAGTGGCCTTTGTCGGGCGCGGCAACTTCTTTCAGATCTGGGAGCCGGGACGGCTTGCTGCCTATGGGGCGCAGGCGCGGGCCCGGCTTTTGCAACTTCGGCAAGGGACGAAGGCTCAGGGGACCAACGCTGGGGAGCGACCGGAATGACGGTGGGCGACGGCGATGACCTTCACGCCGTTGGCGGCCCCGTTGGTAACTTGGCCCGCCACATTCCGGTCCTCCTTGGCGAAGTGCTGGAAGCGCTGGGGCCGGCGGAGGGCGACGTCATCATCGACGGCACGTTCGGCGCCGGCGGCTATACCAGGGCTATTCTGGCGGCAGGGGCTTCGGTTGTGGCGATCGATCGCGATCCGGATGCGATCGCTGCCGGGCGGGCGCTCGAACAGCAATCTGACGGCAAGCTGAGGCTGGTGCAGGCGCCGTTCTCGACGCTGGATGAACATGCCGAAAGCGTCGATGGCGTCGTGCTCGACATTGGTGTGTCCTCCATGCAGATCGACCAGGCGCAACGCGGCTTTTCGTTCCGCGCCGACGGGCCTCTCGACATGCGCATGGCGCAGGCCGGCATGAGCGCCGCCGATGTCGTCAACAGCTTCAAGCCGGGCGACCTCGCCCGCATTTTCGGCTTTCTCGGCGAGGAGCGCCATGCCGGCCGCATCGCCCGCATGATCGAGAGCCGCCGTGAAAAACGGCCGTTCGAGCGCACGCTGGAACTCGCCGACGCCATCGAAACGCATGTCGGCCGGGCGCCGAAAGACAAGATCCATCCGGCAACCCGCGTCTTCCAGGCACTGCGCATCTTCGTCAATGACGAGCTTGGCGAGCTGGCTAAGGCGCTGCTCGCGGCCGAACGCGTGCTGAAGCCGGGTGGCCGGCTTGTCGTGGTGACGTTTCATTCGCTGGAAGACCGCATCGTCAAGCGCTTCATCTCGGACCGTGCCGATGCCGTGACCGGCTCGCGCCATTTGCCCGAAGCCCAGTCGCGCACGGCGACCTTCCGCAAGGCCGGTGGCGGCGTGACGCCCGGCGATGCGGAAACTGCAGCCAATCCACGCGCCCGTTCAGCGCGGCTGCGTGCTGCGATCCGCACCGAGGCGCCGGCGCGCAACAGCGATTTTTCGATTTTCGGCCTTCCAAAGCTTCCCGGTGTCGACCGGCCGGGGGAGAGGTAAGCACGTGTTTCGTACCAGCGACATCGTTCTGATCGCCGTCATGGTTGCGGCAGCGGCCTTGACCTACAAGACCAAGCGCGAAGCCGAGGAGCAATTGGCGTCGGTGCAGAAAATCCATGCACAGATCCGTTACGAGGAAGACACGATCGACCTCCTCAAGGCCGACTGGAGCCTGCTCACCCAGCCGTCGCGCCTGCAGAAGCTGGCTGAACTCTACAAGTCGCAACTCGAACTCGAGCCGGTCAGCGCACGCCAGATCGTCGGGCTCGGCGACCTGCCGGCCAAGGCCCTGGACATCCAGGATATCCTGTCTGGACGTCGCGGCGGCATGACCGCCGACAATTCCGACAATGCGCCCTCGGACGGCAAGGATCCCGTGGTGACCGGAGGCATCGCCCAATGATCGGCAAATTTCCAAAAATGACAGGGCTGCTGAAGCGCCGCGTCAGGACCGGGGAAGACGGCTCGATCGTGCTCGATGGCGCCCGCAAGGCGACCGGTGGCAGGGGCAAGACACGCATCGTGATGACGATGGCGGTGTTTTTCGGCATCTTCTCGACCATTTCCGGGCGGCTGGTCTATCTCGGCTTCCAGAGCCCCGACATGTCGGGCGGACCGCAGAGCCGGGTGACGGCATCGCGGCCCGACATCGTCGACCGCAACGGTGAAGTGCTGGCGACCGACATCAAGACGGCATCACTGTTTGCGGAGCCGCGCCGCATCGTCGATGCGGATGAGGCGATCGAAAAACTGTCGAGTGTGCTGCCCGAGATCGACTACGAGCAGACCTATCACAAGCTCAAGAGCGGCGCCGGTTTCGTCTGGCTGCAGCGCCAGCTGACGCCCAAGCAGCAGTCCGACATCATGCAGCTCGGCATTCCGGGCTTTGGCTTCCGCACAGAAAAGCGCCGCTTCTACCCGAGCGGCGAGACTTCGTCCTACATTGTCGGGCTTACCAATATCGACAACCAGGGCATCTCCGGCATGGAGAAATATGTCGATGAGCAGGGCTTGAGCGACCTGCAGGCATCCGGCCTGGCGATTGCCAAGGATCTGAAGCCGGTGAAGCTGTCGATCGATCTGCGCGTCCAGCATATTGTGCGCGACGAGATCGCCGCCGGCCTGGAGCGCTATCGCGCCACGGGCACTGGCGCCGTCGTGCTGAACGTCAAGACCGGCGAAGTCGTCGCCATGGCATCGGTGCCGGATTTCGATCCGAACAACCCTTACAATGCGCAGGAAAAGGACCGGCTGAACCGGATGTCGGCTGGCCTTTATGAGATGGGCTCGACCTTCAAGAGCTTCACCTCGGCCATGGCGCTCGATTCCGGCAAGGCAACGATGAACAGCCGCTTCGATGCTTCGCATCCAATCAAGGTCGGCCATCAGGCCATCCATGATTTCCACGGCAAGAACCGTGTGCTGTCCCTGCCGGAAGTGTTCCTCTATTCGTCAAACATCGGATCGGCCAGGGAGGCCGAACTGGTCGGCATCGAGGGACACCGCGAATTCCTGCATCGCCTGGGCATTCTGGACAAGATGCAGACCGAACTGCCGGAAGTCGCCCGCCCGACCGAGCCGAGGGTCTGGAAACAGGTCAATTCGTTCACGATCGCCTTCGGCCACGGCGTGTCGACGACACCGCTGCAGGCGGCTGTCGGCTGCGCGGCGCTGGTCAATGGGGGCTTCCTGATGGCGCCGACATTCCTGGTGCGCAGCCAGGAGGATGCGATGGCGGCGGCCAAGAAAGTTGTCGCCGACAAGACGGTCGAGGGCATGCGATACCTCTATACGCTCAATGCCGAGAAGGGCTCGGCCAGAAACGCCAGGGTCCCCGGCTACCGCGTTGGCGGCAAGACCGGAACCGCCGAGAAGGTCATCAACGGCCGCTACTCCAAGGACTTGAATTTCAACACCTTCGTCGCCGCCTTTCCGATGGACGATCCGCAATACCTGGTGTTTACGATCGCCGATGCGCCGCACCCGGAAAAGCCAGGGATGACCGACGTCGCGGCCAACAATGCCGGGGTTATGGCTGGCAATATCATTCGTCGTTCGGCGGCCATGCTTGGCGTGAAGCCAGATTTCAGCCATGAAAATGGTGCAACGCTGGTTTCCTCTCAGTGATTCTTGGGGCGCGCCGGCGACAGCGCGCCATTTTATTGCAGGTGAACGGAACTCGATGAAGCTCAGAGATTTAGCCGGTATCCTACCTGTCGAAGGAACAACTTCCGTCGATACGGAGGTTACCGGGATTTCGTCGGATTCCCGCCAGGTAGAACCCGGCGTCGTCTTTTTCGCGCTCGCCGGCACCAAGGCGGATGGCGCGACCTACGCGGCGGATGCCGCAAGGCGTGGGGCGGCGGCAATCGTGGCGGGCAAGGGCAGTGCGCTTTCCGGGCTGCCTGTTCCGGTGCTGGCTGTCGATGACCCGCGGCTTGCGCTAGCGCTCAGTGCCGCAAGCTACTTCGGCAAGCAGCCGCAAACCATGGTGGCGGTGACCGGAACCAGCGGCAAGACATCGGTCGCGGCGTTTACAAGGCAGATCTGGGAGCAGGCTGGCTATGCCGCTGCTTCGATCGGCACCACCGGCGTGGTGGCGCCTGGCCGCAATGACTACGGCTCGTTGACCACGCCCGATCCGGTCGCCTTGCACCAGTTGCTGAAGGAATTGGCGGATGCCGGCGTCACGCATGCCTCGATGGAAGCTTCCAGCCACGGGCTCGACCAGCGCCGTCTCGATGGTGTGAAACTCGCGGCCGGCGGCTTTACCAATCTCGGCCGCGACCACATGGACTACCATCCGACGATCGAGGATTATCACCGCGCCAAGCTGCGCCTGTTCGATACGCTGCTGCCGAAGGGCGCACCGGCTGTCATCTTCGCCGATGATCCTTGGTCGGCGCCGACGGTTCGGGCAGCGCAAGCGGCGGGGCTCGCCGTGCTCACGGTTGGCCGCCAAGGCCATTTCCTCAAGCTGAAGCGTGTCGAGCACGCGCGCCATCGCCAGCGCGCCGAGGTCGAGGCCGATGGCGTGCTCTACGAGATCGACCTGCCGCTGGCCGGCGATTTCCAGATATCGAATGCGCTTGTGTCGGCCGGGCTTGCCATCTCCACCGGAACGCCTGTCGCCAAAGCCTTGATGGCACTTGAAAAACTGAAGGGTGCGCCGGGCCGGCTCGATCTCGTCGGCACCACTGCCAATGGCGCGCCGGTCTATGTCGACTATGCCCACAAGCCGGATGCACTGGAAAACGTGCTGGCTTCGGTGCGCCCCTTCACCACGGGCCGCGTCGTTGTCGTGTTCGGCTGTGGCGGCGACCGCGACCGCGGCAAACGGCCGATCATGGGCGAGATCGCGACGCGGCTTGCCGATGTCGTCATCGTCACCGATGACAATCCGCGCTCGGAAGTGCCGGAGACGATCCGCGCCGCCATCCTGGCCGCCGCGCCCGGCGCCATCGAGATCGGCGACCGGCGCCAGGCGATCCATGAGGCAGTTGCCATGCTGCATGCCGGAGACACGCTGATCGTGGCCGGCAAGGGGCATGAGGAAGGCCAGACGATCGGCGCCGAGACCTTGCATTTCTCCGATCATGAGGAAGTTCGCGCGGCGCTCAGGGAGCGTGCCGCATGACCCATCTCTGGACCTCCGAGGCGCTGGTCGCGGCCATGGATGGTCGGCCGATCGGCACGCTGCCGGACGGTATATCGGGCATTTCGATCGACAGCCGCAGCCTGCAGCCGGGTGATGCGTTCTTCGCCATCAAGGGCGAGGCGATGGATGGCCATGATTTCGCGACGTCAGCCATCAAGGCCGGCGCTGGCGTGCTGGTGGTGGCCGAGGGCAAGCTGCCGTCGCTGGGACGGCTGACGGCGCCTATGATTGTTGTCGAGGACGTGCTGGTCGCGCTGGAAAAGCTCGGCGTCGCATCGCGCGCCCGTTCCGAGGCCAAGATCATCGCGGTGACCGGATCCGCCGGCAAGACCACCACCAAGGAAGCACTGCGCCATGTGCTGTCGGCGGTCGGCAAGGTGCATGCGTCGGCGCAGTCGTTCAACAACCACTGGGGCGTGCCGCTGACCCTGGCGCGGATGCCCGTCGATTGCGACTATGCCGTGTTCGAGATCGGCATGAACCATCCCGATGAAATCCGGCCGCTGGTCAAGATGGTGCGGCCCCAGGTTGCCATCATCACCATGATCGCTGCCGCCCATCTCGGTTTTTTCAAGAACCTCGATGAAATCGCCAAGGCCAAGGCCGAGATTTTCGAAGGCATCGAACCGGATGGCGCCGCCATCCTCAACCGCGACGACACGCGCTGGAAGCTTCTCGACAAGATGGCGCATGCCGCCGGTGTCGAGCATGTCTTCGGTTTCGGCGAGAACGCGCGTTCGACCTTCAAGCTGACCAAATGTGAACTCCACGCCGACCATTCCGACATCACGGTCAAGATCGGCGGGCACGACATCTCGGCCAGGGTTGGCGCGCCGGGCCGCCATATGGTGCAGAATATACTGGCTGTGCTGGGCGCGGCGCATCTCGTTGGTGCAGATCTCGACAAGGTGGCGCTGGCGCTGGCCGATCTCTCGGCGGAGCGCGGACGCGGCAAGCGCCATGTGCTGCGCCATCCTAAAGGGCCGATCACGCTGATCGATGAAAGCTACAACGCCAATCCGGCCTCGATGGAGGCTGCCATGGCGCTGCTCAATGCGACGCCGGTATCGGGCGAGGGCCGACGCATCGCCGTGCTTGGCGACATGCTGGAACTCGGCGAGCATTCAGCCAAATTGCATGCGGCACTTGCCGAACTGATCGTCGGCACCGAGACGCGCACGGTCTTTCTCGGTGGTCCGGAAATGCGAGCGCTGGCTGAGATATTGCCAGATGAGATCACGACGGAGTACCGCGGCGGCGCCGAGGATTTGAAGCCGGTGTTGTTCGCCGCGCTGAGGCCGGGCGATGTGGTGATGGTCAAATCGTCGAAAGGCATTGGGTTTTCTAAATTGGTCGACGCGCTGCTGGGCAAGTTTCCGGCGGAATCGGCAACCAACAAACAGGCATAGTCCGGGGGACGGAAGCGCATGTTCACATTGCTCGTCGATTTTGCGGACAAGGTCTCTGTCTTCAACGTCTTTCGCTACATCACCTTCCGCACCGGCGGCGCGCTGATCACTTCGGCGCTGATCGTCTTCATCTTCGGGCCGGCGATCATCAATTCGCTCAGGCTGCGGCAGGGCAAGGGCCAGCCGATCCGCGCCGACGGGCCGCAGACGCATTTCAAGAAAGCCGGCACGCCAACCATGGGCGGGCTGATGATCCTGTCCGGCATCATCGGTTCGTCGCTGCTGTGGGCGAACCTTTCCAGCATCTATGTCTGGGTGGTTCTCCTGGTGACGCTCGGTTTCGGCTCGATCGGCTTCTATGACGACTATCTCAAGGTGACGAAGCAGTCGCATCTCGGGTTTTCCGGAAAGGCGCGGCTGGCGCTCGAATTCGTCATCGCCGGTATCGCCGCCTGGGTGATCATGCATAACGGCCAGGCGCCGTTCTCGTCATCGCTGACATTTCCCTTCGCCAAGGAATTCATCGTCAATCTTGGCTGGTTCTTCATTCCTTTCTCGTGCTTCGTCATCGTTGGCGCGGGCAATGCGGTGAACCTGACCGACGGGCTCGATGGGCTGGCGATCGTGCCGATCATGATCGCGGCGGCCTCCTTCGGCGTTATCGCCTATCTCTCCGGCAACGCGGTCTTCGCCGAATACCTGCAGATCCATTTCGTGCCCGGCACCGGTGAACTGGCGGTCGTGC
The DNA here is from genome assembly GCF_015500075.1 of Mesorhizobium sp. INR15. Taxonomy (NCBI): domain Bacteria; kingdom Pseudomonadati; phylum Pseudomonadota; class Alphaproteobacteria; order Hyphomicrobiales; family Phyllobacteriaceae; genus Mesorhizobium; species Mesorhizobium sp. INR15. Next base: position 3,572,928 of record NZ_CP045496.1, read on the forward strand.
TCGGCTCTGTGATTGGCGCCGGCCTCGGTTTCCTCTGGTTCAACGCACCGCCGGCGGCGATCTTCATGGGCGACACCGGCTCGCTGGCGATGGGCGGCCTGATCGGTACAGTCGCGGTCGCCACCAAGCACGAGATCGTGCTGGTCATTGTCGGCGGCCTGTTCGTGGTCGAAATCCTGTCGGTGATCATCCAGGTCGGCTATTTCAAGATGACCGGCAAGCGCGTGTTCCTGATGGCGCCGATCCACCATCATTTCGAAAAGCTCGGCTGGACCGAAAGCCAGGTTGTGATCCGCTTCTGGATCATCGCCGTGATCCTGGCGCTGGTCGGCCTCTCCACCCTGAAACTGAGATAGGAAATCCCTTGATCCCCGCTTCATCCTTTTCAGGCAAGCGCGTTTCGCTCTTCGGGCTTGGTGGCTCGGGGATCGCGACGGCGCGCGCGCTGATCGAGGGTGGCGCGGAGGTTCTGGCCTGGGATGACAATCCCGACAGCGTCGCCAAGGCAGCCGCCGTCGGCATCGAGACTGGCGACCTGCGCGGCGCTGAGTGGTCGAAATTCTCCGGTTTCGTGCTGTCGCCCGGCGTGCCGCTGACGCATCCAAAGCCCCACTGGACAGTGGAACTGGCGCGCGGCGCCGGTGTCGAGGTGATCGGCGACATCGAGCTGTTCTGCCGCGAACGCATCCTGCGCGCGCCGACAGCCCCGTTCATCGCCATCACCGGCACCAACGGCAAGTCGACGACAACCGCGCTGACCGCGCATATCCTGAAGGCAGCCGGGCGCGACACGCAGATGGGCGGCAATATCGGCCGCGCGGTGATGACCCTCGATCCACCGACGCCCGACCGGCACTATGTCTTGGAATGCTCGTCCTACCAGATCGATCTGGCGCCTTCGATCAATCCAACCGCCGGCATCCTGCTCAACCTGACACCAGACCATCTCGACCGTCACGGCACCATGCAGCACTACGCCGCGATCAAGGAACGGCTGGTGGCCGGCAGCGAGACGGCGATCGTCGGCATCGACGATTCCTGGTGCGCGCAGATCGCCGACCGCCTGGAGCGGGCAGGGCGGCACGTCATCCGCATTTCCAAGCGCTTGCCGCTGACCGATGGCTATTTCGCCGACGGCAGCGATCTGATGGAAGCCGTGCACGGCCGCTACAGCCGCGTTGCCTTTCTCGAAGGCATCGGTTCGCTGCGCGGTCAGCACAATGCGCAGAACGCGCTAGCGGCTGTCGCCGCCTGTCTTAAGGTCGGGCTCGACCTCGGCGAGATTCAGTCCGGGCTGGAAAGCTTCCCTGGCCTGGCGCATCGCATGGAACAGGTTGGCCGCAAGGACCATGTGCTGTTCGTCAACGATTCCAAGGCAACCAATGCCGATGCGGCGGCACCCGCATTGTCGAGCTTTCCGCGTATTTACTGGATCGCCGGCGGCCTGCCCAAGGAAGGCGGCATCGAGCCGCTGCGCGGCTTCTTCCCGCGCATCGCCAGGGCCTACCTGATCGGCGAGGCAGCACCGGCCTTCTCGGCGACGCTGGGCGAGGCGGTGCCTTACGAGATATCGGGCACGCTGGCTGCCGCGGTCGAGCATGCGGCGCGCGATGCCGCCAAGGATGACAGCGGCGAGGTGGTGGTGCTGCTGTCGCCGGCCTGCGCCAGCTTTGACCAGTTCAAGAATTTCGAAGTTCGCGGCGAAGCCTTCAGGCAAGCTGCGAATGCTATCGAGGGTGTGAAACCCATCGGAGGGGCACGATAATGCAGAGCCGTCTCGACACAAGCCCGGTAGCAACCTGGTGGTGGACGATCGATCGCTGGTTCCTGGCGGCGTTCCTGTCGCTGATGGGACTTGGCATCATCCTGTCCTTCGCGGCGAGCCCTGCTGTGGCCGAGCGCATCGGCCTCGACAGTTTCCACTTCGCCACAAGGCAGATCATTTTCACCGTGCCAGCACTTGGCGTGATGCTGGCCGTTTCCTTCCTTGAATCCCGGCAGATCCGGCGCATGGCGCTGGTCATGCTGTGCATCATGCTGGTGCTGATGGTGGCGGTGCTCTACATCGGCGTCGAGGTGAAGGGCGCGCGGCGCTGGGTGTCGCTTGCCGGCCTTTCGATCCAGCCGTCCGAGTTCCTCAAGCCCGCCTTCGTCATCATGTGCGCCTGGCTGTTCGCCGAGCACAAGCGCCAGCCAGACATTCCCGGCAACCTGTTTGCCATGATGCTGCTTGCGCTGGTCGTCTCGCTGCTGGTGGCGCAGCCGGATCTCGGCCAGACCATGCTGATCACCGGCACCTGGGGTGTGATGTTCTTCATGGCGGGCCTGCCATGGCTGTGGATCATGGCGCTTGGCGGCGCCGGCGTCGGCGGCGTGTTCGCCGCTTATTCCGTGTTTCCGCACGTTGCCCTGCGCATCGACAAGTTCCTCACCGGCGAGGGTGACACGTTCCAGGTCGACATGGGCCGCGAGGCGCTGATCAATGGCGGCTGGTTCGGCGTCGGGCCCGGCGAAGGCACGGTCAAGCGGGTCATCCCGGACAGCCACGCCGACTTCGTCTTCTCGGTCGCCGGCGAAGAGTTCGGGCTGATCATGTGCTTCTTCATCATGTCGATCTTCGCCTTCATCGTGCTGCGCGGCCTCAACTCGGCGCTGAAGGAACAGGACGATTTCACCCGTTATGCGGTCGGCGGCCTTGTCACCGTGTTCGGCCTGCAGTCCGTCATCAACATGTGCGTCAACCTGCAGCTGGTGCCGGCCAAGGGCATGACGCTGCCCTTTATCTCCTATGGCGGCTCTTCGCAGATCGCCATTGCCATCTCGATGGGCATGGTGCTGGCGCTGACGCGCAAGCGGCCGGAAAAGCGCAAGCAGATGGGCTTTGCCCTGTCGCAACGCGCCATGCCGGCGGAATGAGGCTGGATGTCCAAGGGGGTCATCCTTCTCGCGGCTGGCGGAACCGGCGGGCATCTGTTCCCAGCCGAGGCTCTGGCGCATGAACTGATCGAGCGCGGCTGGAAGGTGCATCTCGCCACCGACGACCGGGCCGAGCGATTTGCCGGCCATTTCCCGGCTGCTGCCGTCCATCCGATCCAGTCGGCGACACTGGGTTCGAAAAACCCGATTGCCGTGCTCGCCGCCTTCTGGAAAATCTGGAGCGGGGTGCGCCAGGCATCCGTCATCATCAGAAGGATCAAACCCGATGCCGTTGTCGGCTTCGGCGGCTACCCGACCTTGCCGCCGCTTTACGCGGCGACGCGGCGCAAGGTGCCGACGCTGGTCCACGAGCAGAACGCGGTGATGGGACGCGCCAACCGGGCGCTGGCCGGGCGCGTTGATGCAATCGCCGGCGGCTTTCTGCCGGAAGACACGAGTGCGGCCGGCGCCAAGACGGTGACGACGGGCAATCCGGTCAGACCGCAGGTGCTGGAGGCGGCCAAGACGCCCTATACCCCTTCAAGCGGTGAACAGACGTTTCGCCTGCTGGTTTTCGGCGGCAGCCAGGGCGCGCAATTCTTCTCCGATGCCGTGCCGGCGGCGATCGCGCTGCTGTCGGACGCGCAGCGCAAGCGGCTTGATATCACGCAGCAGGCCCGTGCCGACGATGTCGCGCGGGTGAAGGCTGCCTATGCCGAACTTGGCGTCGCCGTACAGGTTTCGCCGTTCTTTACCGACATGGCGGCACGCTTGGCGGCGGCGCATCTGGTGATGTCGCGCTCCGGCGCCTCCACCGTTTCCGAGATTGCCGTCATCGGACGCCCGGCGCTGCTGGTGCCTTATCCGCATGCGTTGGACCACGACCAGGCGGCCAATGCGGCCGCGCTCGCGGCGGCCGGCGGTGGCGAGGTGCATGAGCAGTCCTCGCTTTCGCCCGAACGTATAGCAGCCTTGATCGGCGGGCTCATGGACGATCCGGAGCGGCTGGTGGCGATGGCAGCGGGAGCGAAGTCCGCCGGCAAGCCCAACGCCGCGCGGTTGCTTGCCGACCTGACAGAGGCTATTGCGGCGAAAAAGACCGTTTCGGAATTCAGGAAGGAAACGCACGCATGAAGATGCCGCAAACGATCGGCCTTGTGCATTTCATCGGCATTGGCGGTATCGGCATGAGCGGCATTGCCGAGGTGCTGCACAATCTCGGCTACAAGGTGCAGGGGTCCGACCAGGCCGACAGCGCCAATGTGCAGCGGCTGCGTGACAAGGGCATCGAATGCTTTGTCGGTCACAAGGCCGAGAATCTCGGCGATGCCGAGGTGATTGTCGTCTCGACGGCGATCAAGAAATCCAATCCGGAGCTGAAGGCCGCGCGCGAAAAGCTGCTGCCGATCGTGCGCCGCGCCGAGATGCTGGCCGAACTGATGCGTTTCCGCCAGGCGGTGGCGATCGGCGGCACGCATGGCAAGACGACAACGACCTCGATGGTGGCGACCTTGCTTGACGCCGGCGGGCTCGATCCGACTGTCATCAATGGCGGCATCATCAATGCCTATGGCACCAATGCCCGCATGGGCGACGGCGAATGGATGGTGGTCGAGGCCGACGAAAGCGACGGCACTTTCCTCAAGCTGCCAGCTGAAATTGCCGTGGTGACCAACATCGATCCCGAGCATCTCGACCACTATGGCAGTTTCGACAAGGTGCGCGAGGCGTTCCGCCAGTTCGTCGAGAATGTGCCCTTTTACGGCTTCGGCGTGATGTGCACCGATCATCCCGAAGTGCAGGCGCTGGTCAGCCGCATCGAGGACCGCCGCGTCATCACCTACGGCGAAAACGCGCAGGCCGATGTGCGCTTCACCAATCACCGCATGGCGGGCGCGACCTCGGAATTCGACGTCGTCATCCGCGACCGCAAGACGCGTGGCCAGACGACGATTACCGACCTGCGTCTGCCGATGCCCGGCCGCCACAATGTCTCGAACGCCACCGCCGCGATCGCGGTCGCGCATGAGCTTGGACTGTCGGCCGAGGCGATCAAGAAGGGCCTGTCGTCCTTCGCCGGCGTCAAGCGCCGCTTCACTCATACCGGCTCCTGGAACGGCGTCGAGGTTTTCGACGACTATGGTCACCATCCGGTCGAAATCACGGCGGTGCTCAAGGCGGCGCGCAGCGCCACTCAAGGCCGCGTCATCGCCATTGCCCAGCCGCACCGCTTCACCCGGCTGCACGATCTCTTCAGCGAGTTCTCCGCCTGTTTCAACGATGCCGATACGGTGATGGTGGCGCCGGTCTACACCGCTGGCGAGGAGGCGATCGAGGGCGTGACCTCCGACGAGCTGGTGTCGCGCATCCGCGCCGGCGGCCATCGCGACGCCCGCTACATCGAAGGGCCGGCTGATATCGCGCCAATCATCCGCGACATCGCCAAGCCAGGCGACTTCGTCGTCTTCCTCGGCGCTGGCAACATCACCCAATGGGCCTATGCGCTGCCCAAGGAGCTCGCCGTCTCATGATGCGCGGCCAGGAACTGATCGACAGACTTGGCGACCGGCTTGCCGGCCTGCGCGGCCGCATCACGCCGAATGCCGAGATGGACAAGATCACCTGGTTCCGTGCCGGCGGACTGGCCGAGGCGCTGTTCCAGCCGGCCGACGAGGAAGACCTGGCAGCTTTCCTGAAAGCGGTTCCCGAAGAAATCCCGCTCACCATCGTTGGCGTCGGCTCGAACCTGCTTGTCAGGGATGGCGGCATTCCGGGTTTTGTCATCCGACTTTCTGCCAAGGGATTTGGCGAGGCTGAGGTTCTGTCAGCGACCACGATCAGGGCGGGGGCAGCGACCCCAGACAAGCGTGTCGCGGCTGCCGCCTATGAGGCGGGCATTGGGGGCTTCCATTTCTATCACGGCATTCCGGGCGCCATTGGTGGCGCGCTGCGGATGAATGCCGGCGCCAATGGCGTGGAGACACGCGAGCGTGTCGTCGAGGTTCGCGCGCTCGACCGCAAGGGCAATATCTTAGCGCTGAGCAATGCCGAGATGGGCTACGCCTATCGCCATTCCGCCGCGCCGGTTGGGCTGATCTTTACCTCGGCTGTGTTCGAGGGCTTTGCCGAGGACAAGGCGGCGATCAAGGCTGCCATGGATGCGGTTCAAAATCACCGCGAGACCGTGCAGCCGATCCGCGAGAAGACCGGTGGCTCGACCTTCAAGAATCCGGAGGGCACGTCAGCCTGGAAGGAGATCGACAAGGCGGGTTGCCGTGGCCTGATGATCGGCGGCGCGCAGATGTCGCCGATGCATTGCAACTTCATGATCAACACCGGCACCGCGACCGGCTACGACCTGGAATATCTCGGCGAGACGGTGCGCACGCGGGTTCTCGAAAACTCAGGCATTCGTCTGCAATGGGAGATCAAGCGCATCGGCAATTTCCGGCCGGACCACGCGGTGCAGGAGTTTCTCGGGCAACTTCTTTAGCTCTCTCTGAAGTTCATGTAATGCATGAACTTCAATCGGTCCCGAATTGCGCGCGACCGTTGCTCCAAAGACTCAATGACACGGTTTTCTCATCCATTTTCTCGGAAAGTGAATCTCTCGGAATCGTAAGCACTTGCCAGTGAATCAACTCTCTGATTCTCTGCTCGAAAGCGTTTCCTGATTTGAGTCGTTCGACGCGTTTTCAGCGTTTTCCGTCGGGGGGGCAACCTGCCGGGAGACTCTGACTCAATGTTGCGGAAAATCTGGTTTTGAGTCCGCCATGAGAGGGGATGACGGGGAATGAAAAGTAAGCATGTGGCCGTCCTGCTGGGTGGGTTTTCGTCCGAGCGGCCCGTGTCTCTTTCTTCGGGAAAGGCTTGCGCCGATGAACTCGAGAAGGAAGGTTACCAGGTTACGCGCGTCGATGTCGGGCGCGATGTCGGCTCGGTGCTGGCTGAGCTCAAGCCCGATGTTGCCTTCAATGCGCTGCATGGCCCGTTTGGCGAGGATGGCACCATCCAGGGCATTCTCGAATATCTCGGCATTCCCTATACGCATTCCGGCGTGCTCGCCTCGGCGCTTGCCATGAATAAGGAGCAAGCCAAGCGGGTCGCCAAATCGGTCGGTATCCTGGTCGCCGAATCGAGGGTGACCAGCCGCTTCGCCATCCAGAACAAGCATCCGATGAAGCCGCCCTATGTGGTCAAGCCGGTCAACGAAGGATCGAGCTTCGGCGTCGTCATAGTGCACGAGGGCCAGTCGCATCCGCCGCAGGTCATCGGCTCGTCGGAGTGGAAATATGGCGAGACCGTCATGGTCGAGCGCTACATCCATGGCCGCGAGCTGACCTGCGCGGTGATGGGCGACGTGGCGCTGGGGGTCTGCGAGATCATTCCGACCGGCCATTCCTTCTACGACTATGATTCAAAATATGTGGCTGGCGGCTCAAAGCACGAATGCCCCGCAAAAGTTTCACCGAATATTTACCAAAAAATACAAACACTGGCGCTCAAGGCTCACCAAGCGATCGGCTGTCGGGGGGTTTCCCGGTCGGACTTCCGTTATGACGATCGTCATTCCGAAAACGGCGAGGTCGTTTGGCTCGAGGTCAATACCCAGCCGGGTATGACACCGACGTCTTTGGTGCCTGAAATCGCCGCCCATGCCGGGCACTCGTTTGGCGATTTGTTGAGTTGGATGGTGGAGGACGCTTCGTGTCTGCGTTGAAATGGGGACAAGGCAAAGGGAAGGGCGCGGCTGGGCCGGCGCTGTTCGGCTTGCCGTTGTCGTTCGACCATTTCGTGCTGCCGCGCCTGCTTCGCCGCCCTGTTCGCATCCTGGCGCGGCTGGGTGAGGGCGAGTTCCAGGCGCCACGTTTCTCCGCTGCGATCCTTTCGGCCGTGCTGGTCGCTTCGAGCAGCGCCTATGGCGCTTACCTCGGCGGGGAGATCGATGGCGTCGTCCAGGGCATCACCGCCCGCACCGGCTTCGCCGTCGATCAGGTCAAGGTGGTTGGCAATCGCCAGACTTCCGAGATCGACATTCTCGACCGACTCGAGCTTGACGGCTGGACCTCGCTGATCGGGTTCAATGCCGAGGCTGCGCGCGAGCGGATTTCCGGTCTGCCGTGGATCGAGGTCGCCGCTGTGCGCAAGGTCTATCCGCACACGCTGGAGGTTCGCGTTGAAGAGCGCGAGGCCTTCGCGCTCTGGCAGCAGGGCGATGAGCTGTCGGTCATCGAGAAGGATGGCGCCGTCATCGCGCCGTTCTCCGGTGGCAGCCAGACACAGTTGCCGCTGCTCGTCGGTAGCGGAGCTCCAGCCAAGGCGCCGGATTTCCTGGTCAAGGTTGAGAAATATCCAGAGCTCGCGGCGCGGGTCAAAGGCTATATCCGCATCGGCGACCGGCGCTGGGACATGAGGCTGGACAACGGCGTCACGGTGAAGCTTCCCGAGGATGGTGAGGATCAGGCGATCGCCGCACTCGTCAAGATGGACAAGGACGACGGGCTTTTGTCGCGCGACATCGCAGCCGTCGACATGCGCCTGTCCGATCGCGTGGTCGTTCAGTTGTCGCCCGAAGCCGCGACGCAGCGCCAGGCAGCCCTCAACGAAAAGCCGAAAGGCCTGAAACGCAAGCCGGAGACGAAAATATGAGCTGGCTTGGCGGTCATGGCGATGCCTCGTCGCGCCGGTCCGGCATCCTGACGGTGCTGGATGTCGGTTCGAGCAAGGTCTGCTGCATGGTGGCCAAGCTGAAGCCGAACGATGACGGCAAGCTGTTGCGCGGCCGCTCGCACCGGATCCAGGTCATCGGTATCGGTCATCAGAAGTCGCAAGGCGTGAAGTCGGGCGTTGTCGTCGATCTCGACCGCGCCGAGCATGCCATCCGTCTCGCCGTCGATGCCGCCGAGCGCATGGCGGGGCTGACCGTGGATTCGCTCATCGTCAACATGGCGGCCGGCCGGCTCAAGAGCGAAGCCTTTTCGGCGACCATCAACCTTGGCGGCCATGAAGCCGACGAGACCGATATCAAGCGCGTGCTGGGCGCCGGCGCCAAGCAGGCGCTCAAGGCCGAGCGCGAGGTGATCCATTCGCTGCCGGTCGGCTTCTCGCTGGACGCGGAGCGTGGCGTGCGCGACCCGCGCGGCATGGTCGGTGACCAGCTTGGCGTCGACATGCATGTCCTGACCGGCGATGCCGCGCCGATGCGTAATCTCGAGCTCTGCATCAACCGCTCGCATCTGTCGGTCGAGCGCATGGTGGCCACGCCTTACGCCAGCGGGCTCGCGGCTTTGGTCGACGATGAGCTGGAAATGGGCGCGGCCTGCATCGACATGGGCGGTGGCACGACGACGATCTCGGTGTTTGCCGAAGGCAAGTTCGTTCATGGCGACGCCATCGCCATCGGCGGCAACCACGTGACGCTGGATATGGCCAAGGGGCTTTCAACCTCGCTCGATGCCGCCGAGCGTTTGAAGGTGATGCATGGCTCGGCGCTGCCCGGCAGTGCCGATGACCGCGATCTGGTTTCGATCCAGCCGATCGGCGACGACAGCGACGTGCCGTTGCAAATCCCGCGCTCGATGATGACGCGCATCATCCGCGCCCGCATCGACGAGACGCTCGAACTGCTGCGCGACCGGCTCAACAAGTCCGGATACGGCAATGCGGTGGGCAAGCGCGTGGTGCTGACCGGTGGCGCCAGCCAGCTGGCCGGCCTGCCGGAAGCGGCGCGCCGCATTCTTGGGCGCAATGTGCGCATCGGCCGTCCGCTCGGCGTGGCGGGCCTGCCGGAAGCGGCGAAGGGGCCGGCCTTCTCGGCCCCGGTCGGGCTTCTGATCTATCCGCAGATGGCGAGTTTCGAGAGCCATCCGGCGAAAGGCATTTCCGGTCTCAAGATGACCGGTACGGGCGGAAAACTGCATCGCATGAGTCAGTGGTTGAGAGACAGTTTCTAATTGACGGGGGTAGCCCCCCATAGGCGGCCGCGGCGGCGAAGCGGCGTGAAAGGCAAAGGACGGAGACAATGACCATCAATCTGCAGAAGCCGGACATCACCGAGCTTAAGCCGCGGATCACCGTGTTCGGTGTCGGCGGCGGCGGCGGCAATGCCGTCAACAACATGATCACCGCCGGTTTGCGCGGCGTTGAGTTCGTTGTGGCCAACACCGACGCGCAGGCGCTGACCATGTCGAAGGCCGACCGGCTGATCCAGCTTGGCGCGCATGTCACCGAGGGGCTCGGTGCCGGGTCGCAGCCGGAAGTCGGACGCGCCGCGGCGGAAGAGTGCATCGATGAGATCATGGATCATCTCACCCACACTCACATGTGCTTCGTCACCGCTGGCATGGGCGGCGGCACCGGAACGGGTGCTGCTCCTGTCGTGGCGCGCGCTGCCCGTGAAAAGGGCATCCTGACCGTCGGCGTCGTCACCAAGCCGTTCCATTTCGAGGGCCAGCGCCGCATGAAGACGGCGGACCTGGGCATCGAGGAACTGCAGAAATGCGTCGACACGCTGATTGTCATCCCGAACCAGAACCTGTTCCGGCTGGCCAATGACAAGACGACCTTCGCCGATGCCTTCGCCATGGCAGACCAGGTGCTCTACTCCGGTGTTGCCTGCATCACCGACCTGATGGTCAAGGAAGGCCTGATCAATCTCGACTTCGCCGACGTTCGCTCTGTCATGCGCGAGATGGGCAAGGCGATGATGGGCACCGGCGAGGCTTCCGGCGAGGGCCGCGCGATGGCCGCCGCCGAAGCGGCGATTGCCAACCCGCTGCTCGACGAGACCTCGATGAAGGGTGCCAAGGGCCTGCTGATCTCGATCACCGGCGGCCGCGACCTGACGCTGTTCGAAGTCGACGAAGCCGCGACCCGCATCCGCGAAGAAGTCGACCAGGACGCCAACATCATCCTCGGCGCCACCTTCGACGAGGAACTCGAAGGCGTGATTCGCGTCTCCGTGGTTGCCACCGGCATCGACAAGTCGGCGGCTGAAATCGCCGCCGCGCCGATCTCGATCCGCACGGCTCCGCAGAAGCCGGTCAGCCGTCCGGCTATCGCAGCGGCGACAGAGACCCGCACGATACCGGTCCAGCAGGCAATCTACGAACCCCGCGCCATCGACCCGGTGGCCGAGGCGATCCAGCAGGCCGAGGCGAACGCCGCGGCCATGGCGCAGGCGCGTCCGGCTCCGGTTGCTCATGCGGACGACTTCCGCCCGCAGAGCAAGATCTTCCAGGCGCCGCCGGCCCAGCCGCAGCCGATGCTGCAGCCCGTTGTCCAGCAGATGGTGCAGCCTGCGCCGCAGCCGCGTGAAATGATGCAGCGCGAGGTGCAGCAACCGGTTGCCATGGCACCGCAGCGCATGCCGCGCGTCGAGGATTTTCCGCCGCTGGTGAAGGCCGAGGTGGATGCCAAGGGCCGTCCGGCCGACCATGAGAGCAGCGGCCCGATGGGCCTGCTGAAGCGCCTGACAAACGGTTTGACCCGCCGCGAAGAAGAGCCAGCACGGTTGCAGCCGGCTCAGCCGCGCGAACCCAAGCTGCGCCAGGCCGCTCCCGAAGTGCGCCGTCTCGCCAGCCAGGATGCGCAGCTTTACGCTCCGCGCCGTGGCCAACTCGACGACCAGGGCCGCCTGACGCCGCAGACCCGGGCGACTCAGGACGATGATCAGCTGGAGATTCCGGCGTTCCTTCGCCGCCAGGCCAACTGATCCGTTAACGGTCTGTAATAATTGTTAACAGGCAGGCAAGCGATTGCTTGCCTGTTAACGTTTTAAGTGTTTAGAAAACAAGGCTTTACGAAGCCGTACATGTTCCAGGTCGCGGTTACAAAGAGTAAGAAACCGTGATTTGGAGTCTCCCTGACGGGCTATTATCTTCGATGCCTACCATCGTCGGTTTGCCGGGATTTGGGGAGTTGACCCAGCCTGCCGATAAAAAGAGCCGCGCCTTCGGGCTGTAATAGCGGACCTGGGCAGTTCGGGCTTATGGGGTTTGTCTTGCAGGACTATCAGACGACACTGAAGACGCGCGCGTCGCTCATTGGCACCGGCGTTCACAGCGGTAAGGAAGTTTCCGTCAGCTTCCTGCCGGCGGATGCCGATACCGGCATCGTGTTCCAGATTTCAAACGATAGCGAGCCGGGGCGTGAATTTCGTGCGCTGGTCGCCGAAGTGGGCGCCACCGATCTTTGCACCATGCTTGGTGATCCCGCGGGCGAGCACATCGCCACGGTCGAGCACATCATGGCCGCGCTGTTCGGCCTCGGCATCGACAATGTGGTCATCGAGATCGACGGCTACGAAGTTCCCATTCTGGACGGCAGCGCCATTGCCTTCGTCGAAGCCATCGACCAGGCAGGCATCGAGACGCTGTCCGTCAAGCGCCGCTATATCAGGGTGGTCAAGCCGGTCCGTATCGAGAACGGCGCCTCCTGGGCCGAGTTCAGGCCCTATGACGGCACCCGTTTCGAAGTCGAGATCGATTTCGAGAGCCCGGCCATCGGCCGCCAGCTTTTCGCTTCCGATCTCAATCCCGATGTTTTCCGCCATGACATCGCGCGTGCGCGCACCTTCGGCTTCATGAAGGATGTCGAGCGGCTTTGGGCCGCCGGTTATGCGCTTGGCTCGTCGCTGGAGAATTCCGTGGTCATCGGCGATGACAACCGGGTCATCAACATGGGTGGCCTGCGCTATCCCAACGAGTTCGTGCGCCACAAGACGCTCGACGCGATGGGCGACCTTGCCTTGGCCGGCGCGCGGTTTATCGGCTGCTTCCGTTCCTATCGCGGCGGCCACAGGCTGAATGCGGCGGCATTGCGGCGGCTTTTGTCCGATCGCTCGGCGTTCGAGATCGTCGAGACGACGCGCCGTGATCGCGGCCGTACGGCCGAGATGAATGCCGTCAACGCGCCGCTCTATGCGCCTTGGATGATTTGATTCTTAACGTTTTTAGGGCTTCATTGCAGATGTCTGGTGTTGCAGGAATGCATCGCCGGCCAGAGAAATTGTGTTAGCATGCAGGTGCCGCCGGCCCGCCACAAAAATGTGCGATTGGCCGGAGATAGCGTTGCCGGGCAAGGCGGTTATGGTTTATGGCTGCTGCCGTTGACTGGTGCATGTCGCTCAAAGTGGGTGCCGGTTTGGGACAACGACATGCAACGCGCGTTAAAATAGCGCCGAAAGGGCGGAATCCAATCATGTTCTTCAAGCGAGTTGGTCAATTGAAAGCGCCGCATCGGGCAGTTTTCCTGGCGCTTTCGGTGGTTGTTCCATCGCTCTTCCTGTCGGCTTGCATGTCGTCGGAGAAAGATATCGACTTGTCGACCTATGTCGACCAGACGGAACCGGCCGATGTGCTCTACAATCAAGGCCTCGCCAACCTGAACGCTGGTCGCCTGCAGGAGGCGAGCCGCAAGTTCGACGCCGTCGACCGGCAGCACCCCTATTCGGAATTCGCCCGCAAATCGATGGTGATGGGCGCCTTCGCCGATTATCGCCAGGGCAACTACGACGAGGCGATCGGATCGGCCAAGCGCTACCTGACGCTCTATCCGTCGACAGATGACGCGGCTTATGCCCAGTACATCATTGGTTTGAGCTATTATCGCCAGATCAAGGACGTGACGCAGGACCAGAAGGAAGCGCGTCAGACCATCCAGACGATGCAGGATCTGGTGACGCGCTGGCCGACATCGGAATATGTCAGCGACGCCAAGGAAAAGATGCGCTTCGCCAACGATCAGCTGGCAGGCAAGGAGATGCAGGTCGGCCGCTATTATCTCGAGCGCCGCGAATACATCGCCGCCGTGAAGCGGTTCCGCAACGTGGTGGAGACTTATTCCAACACCCGCCATGTCGAGGAAGCCCTCGCGCGTCTGACCGAGAGTTACTACGCGATGGGCCTGACCTCGGAAGCGCAGACCGCTGCCGCGGTGCTCGGCACCAACTATCCCGACAGCCCCTGGTACAAGGACTCCTACAAGCTCCTGCAAAGCAACGGGCTTGCACCGCGCGAGAATGCCGGTTCGTGGATTTCCAAGGCCGGGAAGCTGATCACCGGCGCTTGAGGCGTCTGAAGTATCGGACCGAAGCGTGCATAGCGCTTTTCGGATTGATCCGATGCGCAAACAAAAACATAGTGCGGCGCGGCGACTCCCCTTGGTCGCTTGCCGCTCTCGCTTTTTGTTTTTTCGCAATTCCGGACGGAAAACCGCTGCGCACTTTTCCCGGAATTGCTTGAGGTCCGGGTTCTGATGCTTTCCAGACTGTCGATCCGCGATATCGTCCTGATCGAGAAGCTGGATATCGACTTCTCGCCCGGCCTGTCCGTGCTGACGGGCGAAACCGGTGCCGGCAAATCCATCCTGCTTGACGCATTGTCGCTGGCGCTCGGCTCGCGCGGCGATGCAACGCTGGTGCGTCATGGCGCGGCGCAGGGCCAGGTCATCGCCGTGTTCGACGTGCCGCGCAATCATCCGGCGCGTGCGTTGCTGGCCGACAACGACATCGAGGATGACGGTGATGTCATCCTGCGCCGTGTGCAGACGGCGGATGGCCGCACGCGTGTCTTCGTCAACGACCAGCCTTCCAGTGTGACCCTGATGCGCGACCTTGGCCGCGCGCTGGTCGAAATCCATGGCCAGCATGACGAACGCGCGCTCGTCGATCCGGGCGCGCATCGCGAGGTGCTGGACGCTTTCGGCGGCCATCTGGGCGCGGTGCGTTCAACCGGCGAGGCATGGCGGCACTGGCGTACCTGCGAGCAGGAGTTCTCGCGTCACAGCGCCAAGGTGGCGGCCGCCGCACGCGAGGCCGATTATCTGCGCGCCGCTGTCGCGGAACTGACCAAGCTCGATCCGCAGCCGGGCGAAGAGACCGACCTTGCCGAATTGCGCGCGACGATGATGCGGGCGGAAAAGATCGCTTCCGAAATCCACGATGCGCAGGACGTACTTTCAGGTCCGTCGTCACCGTTGCCGCAACTCGCGAGCCTGTTGCGGCGGCTGCAGCGCAAGGTGACGGAAGTGCCGGGGCTGCTCGACGATGTCGTCAAGTCGCTGGATGAGGCGATGCTTTCGCTGGACGCGGCGCAATCGGGCGTCGAGGCAGCACTTCGCGCCACCGAATATGATCCGCAGCGGCTGGAGAAGGCGGAGGAGCGGCTGTTCTCGCTGCGTGCCGCCGCGCGCAAGCACACCGTCGCGGTCGATGACCTGGCGCAATTGCGTGACACGATGTCCGCCGACCTTACCGATCTCGATGCCGGCGAGGGGCGCTTGCTCGGGCTTCAAAAGCAGGCCGCGGCGGCGCGCGAGGCCTATGACATCGCCGCCGCGCAGCTCTCTTCGCTTCGCCACGCCGCCGCCGCCGGCCTGACCAAGGCCGTCATGGCCGAACTGCCGGCGCTGAAGCTTGAGCGCGCGGCCTTCATTGTCGAAATGAAGAGCGAGGCCGAGAGCCGTATGGAAGAGGGCATCGACCAGATCGAGTTCTGGGTGCGCACCAACCCAGGCACACGGCCCGGCCCGATGATGAAGGTCGCTTCTGGCGGTGAACTCTCGCGGTTTCTTCTGGCGCTGAAGGTGGCGCTGGCCGACCGTGGCTCGGCGCCGACGCTGGTCTTCGATGAAATCGACACCGGGGTTGGCGGTGCGGTCGCCGACGCCATCGGTCAGCGGCTGGCGCGTCTGTCGAAGCGCGTGCAGGTTCTGTCGGTTACCCATGCGCCGCAAGTGGCGGCACGGGCGGCAACCCATTTCCTGATTTCGAAATCCGGCGGCACCGACCGTGTCGCGACAGGCATCGCCGAAATGGACCGGCCGGCCCGGCAGGAAGAGATCGCGCGCATGCTGGCCGGCGCCACCATCACCGACGAGGCGCGCGCCGCCGCCGAACGGCTGCTTCGTGAGAATACCACCGCCTGATCCTTCTATCGGCTACTCGACAAACGCGGCTTCCGGAGAGAGTCAGCATATGGCTCCATCCCGCTGTTTCGGCGTGGTTTTGTGAGAATTCAGCTCCCGTCGATCCTAAACCTGATCTATTGTCGCGCGCTAAAGCGCGTCGCGTCGAAACGGATTCACGCGCCGCGCTTTAGACCTTTGTTTTTATGCATGTCGTTGTCCCAAAACCGGGGCCACTTTTGGGCGACATGCATTGGTGTCAAGGAAGCCGTGCCATGTCCGAAATACCCGTCGATTCGCTGAGTGAAAGCGAAGCCGCTGATGAACTGGCGCGGCTGGCCGAGGAGATTGCCGGCCACGATCTGCGCTACCACGCCGAGGATGCGCCGACGATCTCGGATGCCGAGTATGACGCGCTCCGGCGACGCAACCTTGCCATCGAGCAGCGCTTTCCAGGCTTGGTGCGCGAGGATTCGCCATCGCGCAGGGTAGGCGCGCCGGCGGCTGAGGGCTTTTCCAAGGTGCGCCACGCGGTGCCGATGCTCAGCCTGGCCAAGGCCTATACCGATCAGGACGTCACCGATTTCCTCGAGCGCGGCCGCCGCTTCTTCGACCGCGACAAGGATCTCGACATAGCCTTCACGGCTGAACCCAAGATCGACGGGCTTTCGGCCTCGCTGCGCTACGAAAACGGCG
This sequence comes from Mesorhizobium sp. INR15, assembly GCF_015500075.1. Taxonomy (NCBI): domain Bacteria; kingdom Pseudomonadati; phylum Pseudomonadota; class Alphaproteobacteria; order Hyphomicrobiales; family Phyllobacteriaceae; genus Mesorhizobium; species Mesorhizobium sp. INR15. Next base: position 3,589,446 of record NZ_CP045496.1, read on the forward strand.
TGTTCGTGCAGGGCGCGACGCGCGGCGACGGCACCGTCGGCGAGGACATCACCGCCAACCTGAGGACAATCGCCGACATCCCCGCGAAGCTTAAGGGGTCGGGCTGGCCCGAGACCGTCGAGATACGCGGCGAGGTCTATATGACCTATGCCGAGTTCGAGGCGCTGAAGCAGCGTTCCGCCGCGGTCGGCGGCCAGGATTATGTCAATCCGCGCAACACGGCGGCGGGGTCGCTACGCCAGAAGGATCCGTCCGTTACCGCCAGCCGAAACCTGAAATTCTTTGCCTATGCCTGGGGTTTTACGACTGAGGATCCAGCTCCGACCCAGTTCGAATCGGTACAGAAATTCGCGGATTGGGGGTTCAAGATCAGCCCGCTGATGGTGCGGGCGAAATCGGTCGAGGACCTTGTTGCGCAGTATCGCCTGATCGAGGCCCAGCGCTCATCACTTGGCTATGACATCGACGGTGTCGTCTACAAGGTCGACCAGTTGGAACTGCAGCGCAGGTGGGGTTTTGTCACCGGCGAGCCACGCTGGGCAATTGCCCATAAGTTCCCAGCCGAACAGGCGACGACGACCGTGCTCAAGATCGACATTCAGGTCGGCCGCACCGGCACACTGGCGCCGGTGGCGCGGCTTGCGCCGGTCACCGTTGGCGGCGTCGTGGTCGAGAATGTCACGCTGCACAATGAGGATTACATCAAGGGGCTGGACAGCACCGGCGAGCCGATCCGTGATGGAATCGATGTCCGCATCGGCGACACGGTGGTGATTCAGCGGGCAGGGGATGTCATTCCGCAGATCGTCAGCGTGGTGACCGAGAAGCGGCCGGCGGATGCCGTGCCCTATGAGTTTCCGCACACGTGCCCGATCTGTGGTTCGCCCGCGACGCGAGAAGTCAACGAGAAGACCGGCAAGGAAGATTCCCGCCGGCGCTGCACCGGCGAGCTGATCTGTGCCGCGCAAGCGGTGGAAAAATTGCGCCACTTCGTGTCACGCGGCGCCATGGATATCGAAGGTCTCGGCGCCGAGAACATCGATACATTCTTCAACGCGGGATTGATCAAGACAGCAGCCGACATTTTCACGCTGAGGGACCGTCGGCCTGCCGTTACCAAGGCGCTGGCCGAGCGGCGCGAGGAGCAGGCTAGGCAGCGCGAGGCGGCATCGGGCAAGACGCGCAAGAATGTGCGCAGCGTCGAGGACCGTAACTACGAAGGCCTCGACAAGCTCTTCGTCGCCATCGATTCGCGCCGAGAACCGGAACTCGACCGCTTCATCTTCGCGCTCGGCATCCGTCATATCGGCGAAACGACAGCCGCCGTTCTGGCCCGCACCTTCTCGACCATCGAGGAGTTGATCCGCGTCGGCAAGGAGACCGCGGCGGCCGAAGATCCGCACACTGTTTTCCCGTCGGTCAACGGCATCGGCGACACGGTGATCGACGCGCTGCGCGATTTCTTCGGCAATGAACGCAATGACGACGTGCTTGATGCGCTGCTGGCGCAGGTCCGGCCGAAACCCTATGTTGTCAACATCTCTACCGACAGCGTGGTCGCCGGCAAGACGGTCGTGTTCACCGGTTCGTTGGAGAAGATGACACGCTCCGAAGCCAAGGCGATGGCCGAGCGTCTCGGCGCCAAGGTTGCGGGCTCGGTTTCAGCAAAGACCGACCTGGTCGTGGCAGGCCCCGGCGCCGGATCGAAGCTGAAGCTCGCGAGCGAACTCGGCATCGAAGTGATCGATGAGGACGCGTGGCTGGCGCGGATCGGCAAGGCATGATTGGCTCGTTCAGCGGCTTTGGCCAGAAGGCCCTGCCTTTCCTCAAGGCGCTGGATTTCCACCAGAGCCGGGAATGGTTCCTGGAAAACCGCGACCTGTTCGAAAAGGAATTGCGCGATCCCATGGGCGATCTGGTCGAGACGCTCACCGAGCGTTTCGCAAAGGCCGGGCTAGGCTTGCGTGGCGACCGCAAGAAGTCGCTGTTCCGCATCAACCGCGATGTACGCTTCGCCAAGGACAAGCGGCCTTACAACCGGCACCTGTCGGCGATCCTGTCGCCCGACGGCAGCAAGGCGGTGCAGGGCGTGTTCTACCTCCATATCGGACTTGAGGGCTGCTTTTCCGGCATCGCCTGGTGGCAGCCGGAAGCGGCCCTGCTGCTGGCGATGCGGCGGGCCATCTGGGCGCGGCCGGCGGAATTCCGGTCCATGGTGGCGGCACTGAAGAAAAACGGCCTCGAACTGGATGCCGAAGGCAGCATGAAGCGCACCCCGCGTGGCTTCGAGGATGTCACGGATGCCGATCTCCTGGCGGCCATCCGCAACCGGCATTTCGTTGTTCGGCACAAGATCGATCCGGTTGGAATTCACGGTGCTGCTCTGGTCGACGAACTCGTCGATTTCGCCATGCGTTCAAAGCCGCTGCTCGACTGGGGCAGGGCGATTGAAGGCAGGATTCCTGATGAGCAGGAAACCTAGTCCGGGTCAGCGCGTCCAGGCCGCGTGCTGGAGAACGATACGGTAGCCGTCGGGATCCTCGAAGGTCAGCCCGTCGCGATCCCAGTATGGGTTGAATGCCGGGACAGGCTGATAGCCCGCATCACGCATCGACTGCACCGCTGTATTCCAATCCCCGGTATCGGGGAGATAGAAGACAAGCAGGTTATCCTGTGTTGGTGCGCGTCCGGCAGCGTGGCCCTGCGCCCTGGTAAATTCCAGATGATAAGGCGCGCCTTCGCGGCCGAGCATGACACCGTCGAAGCTGTCGTGGTCTTCAAAGCGATAAAGCACTTTCAGGCCCAGGCCCTGTTCATAGAAATGGATGACCGCTTCGAGATTGTCCGTAGGACGAGCCACTCTGAGGGTTGGATTGCTGGTCATGCAGGCATCAATTCACAAACGATTGCCGGCTGTCCAGACATGGCATCCTTGCGTTCTCGCAAACGCGATCATTTCCGCTGATCGTTTGGCTCAAGCGAATTCGTGTGACAAGGCGGACAGCGCTGCCTACATACCGCCCTTCCCAAAGGAGCGGTCGATGGTGTCGGATGTAATTTCCGAAAGCAGCGTGAAGAGCGATTTCTGGCAAGGCGTTCGGCTTTCGATGCCTGTCGTCGTGGCGTCTGCGCCGTTCGCGCTGCTGTTTGGCGCGATCGCGGTCGACAACGGGTTTTCCGTGCTCGAAGCCTTCCTGATGAGCGCGCTGATCTTCGGCGGCGCCAGCCAGATGGTCGGTATCGAACTGTTCGGCCAGCATGTCGCGCCGTGGCTGATCGTGCTGTCGATCTTCGCCGTCAATTTCCGCCACGTGCTCTATTCGGCCGGCATCGGCCGCCGCATCGCGCATTGGCCGGTGGTCCAGCAGGCGCTTGGCTATTTCATCCTCACCGACCCGCAATTCGCGGTCGCCGAGGCGAGGGCGCAGTCCGGCCAGACGGTGAGCTTTGGCTGGTATCTTGGGCTCGGCCTGCCGGTCTATGTGTTCTGGATCATTGAAAGCGCGCTTGGCGCGGTGTTCGGCAAGCTTATTCCCGATACCCATGCGCTGGGCATCGACTTCCTGCTGCCGATCTATTTCCTCGGCCTGGTTCTTGGCTTCCGCAAGCGGCCGCTGTGGCTGCCGGTGGTCATGGCCAGTGCCGCCGCCTCGATCATCGCCTACAAGACTGTAGGCTCGCCCTGGCACGTCTCGATTGGCGCGGTTGCCGGCGTGCTGCTTGCCGTCATCTTGCCGCCGCACCACAGCGGCGTGAAAGCCAAGCCATGAGCACGACATTCTGGATCATCCTTGCCGGCGCGATCGCGACCTATCTGACCCGTATCGGCGGGCATCTGGTCATCTCGCGCTTCGACAACATCCATCCGCGCGTCGAGGCTGGGCTGAACGCCGTGCCGGCAGCGGTGCTGACAACGCTGGTCGCGCCGGCGGCACTAAGTGCTGGACCGGCGGAATGGGCGGCGCTGGTCGTTACAGCCGTCGTGTCGCTGCGCGGTGGGCTGATGGCCATGTTCCTGGCGGGAGCGGCGGTGCTTATCCTGGCGCGGCAGTTTGTCGGATAGTTTGAGGACAGCCGCGACCGTCGGTGGTCACATCGTGCGCGTTCCGCATCGCTGGCGCTGCCCCTCATTGTCCTGCATTTCTCCCCGTATAGTGACGGGGAGAAAGACGCTTTCACCCGCGCTTTCGTTCTACCTCAAATCTTGGCGTCGTGCGGCAGCGGTGCGGTTGCCTTTTCCAGCCAGGCCAGCGTCTCGCCGTCGAGCATCGGGCCGATCTCGGCCAGAACCCATGCGTGGTATGCGTCGAGCCACTGCAATTCGTCGCGCTTCAGCAAATCAGCGCGCACCAGCCGGACGTCGATCGGCGCCAGTGTCAGCGTCTCGAAACCGTGCATGGCGATGTCGCCGCCTTTCACCGCCTCGGCCGGCGTTACGAGGATCAGGTTCTCGATGCGGATGCCGTAGGAGCCTTCCTTGTAATAGCCCGGCTCGTTGGACAGCATCATGCCTTCGAGCAGCTTTTCGGTGCCGGTACGGGCGATGCGTTGCGGCCCCTCATGCACGGCCAGATATGAGCCGACGCCATGGCCGGTGCCATGGGCGAAGTCGCAGCCATGCTTCCACAAGGCCATGCGCGCCACGGCATCGATCTCGGAACCGCGCGTGCCCGGGGGGAAGCGCAGCGTTGAAATGCCGATCATGCCTTTCAGCACCAGCGTGAAGCGTTCGCGCATTTCCTCGGTCGGCTGGCCGATCGGCACTGTGCGGGTGATGTCGGTGGTACCGTCCTGATACTGGCCACCGGAATCGAGCAGGAACAATTCGCCAGCCTGCAGCTTGCGGCTGGTGGCGCGCGACACGCGGTAATGCATGATCGCGGCATTCGGCCCGGCGCCGGAGATGGTGTCGAAGGAGAGGTCGCGCAGCGGCATCTGCGTCTCCTCGCCGGTCCGCCGGCGCATCTCTTCCAGCCTTGTGACGACATCGATCTCGTCCAGCGAGCCCGGCTTCTGCCGCTCCAGCCAGCACAGAAGCTTGGCCACGGCCGCACCATCGCGGCGATGCGCGGCACGGCTGCCGGCGATTTCGGCCTGGTTCTTGGTGGCGCGCGGGATGCGGGCTGGATCGACGGCCGCAACCACGGTGCCGCCATTGCCCTCGACCAGCATGCGAAGCTTGTCCGCCGCCAGCACCGGGTCAAGCGCGATCCTGGCACCGCTCCTGGCCAGGGTCGCGATCGCGGCTTCGAATTCACCGGGCTCGTGCAGTTCGGCAAGCTGGGTGAGGTAAGCCGCGACCATGCGCGAGAACTTGCGGCTGTCCATGAACAGCTGATGCGAGCCGTCGGCTGCGAGTATGGCGAAGCCAAGCGCCAGCGGCGTGTGCGGCACGTCGCCACCACGGATGTTGAAGGCCCACGCGATCGAGGATGGGTCGGTCAGCACGGCATGGGTGGCGCCGTCCTTGGCGATGGCGGCCGCCAACCGTGCCAGCTTGTCCTTGGCCAGTTCGCCGGCAAAGGCGATCGGATGGAGCTCTACTGGCGTCACCGGCGGCTCTGGCTGATCCTTCCAGATGATGTCGATCGGGTTCTTGTCCAGCGGCACCAGCATCGCGCCGGTCTTGTCGGCCGAGGTCTGCAGCGCCTTGACCTCGCTGATCGTGTGCAGCCACGGGTCGAAGCCAAGCCGTGCGCCCTTGCCGACGTTTTCCCGGAGCCACAGCGGCGGCGGATTGTCGACCAGGCTTTCGATAGAGAAAACATTGAGATCGACCTCATGGCGAACCTGCAACGTATAGCGCCCGTCGACAAAGACGAAGGCACGGTCGCGCAAGACGATGGCGACGCCCGCCGAGCCGCTGAAGCCGGTCAGCCATTTCAGCCGCGCCGAGCGATCAGCGACATACTCGCCCTGATGCTCGTCCGCGCGGGGAACCAGAAAACCATCCAGCCCGTTGGCCGCAAGCCATTGGCGCAGCAGTGCCACGCGCGGTTTGCCGACACTGGGATCTCCGGCGGAATCAAAGGTCTGGAACATATCGATGTCACTCACATGATGCGGGTTTCGAACCCTAGCGCATGGGCAGGTGAATCGGAATCGGAAAAGGACCTTGCACAAGACGCAGCCGGGATCTGGTCCAGCGGCGGTGTCTCAGCGCTTGAGATAGATCGTCACCCAGCCTTCGCGGTGCAACGTTCGCACGTGGCGGAAATTCTGGCCGACATAGGCGGCGACAACGGCGTCGCGCTGCCGGTCGAGAATGCCTGACAGCACGATCGAGCCGCCAAGCGTGATGTGCCGCGCCATTTCGGGTGCAAGCCGCATCAGCGGCCGCGCCAGTATGTTGGCGACGATCAGGTCGAAAGGCGCGCGTGCGCCGAAGATCGGATGGTGAAAGCCGGGCGCCGTCACTGTTTCGATCAGCGCCTTGACGTGGTTGAGGCGGGCGTTGGCCGCGGCAACCCTGACCGCCACCGGATCGATGTCAGTGGCCAGCACCGGAATATGCGCCATCTTGGCGACCGCGATGGCCAGCACCGCGCTGCCGGTGCCGAGGTCGAGCGCATTGCGCGGGCGCTCGCGCCGCACGACACGATCCAGCATCTCGAGGCAGCCTGCGGTGGTGCCATGATGGCCGGTGCCGAAGGCAAGGCCGGCCTCGATTTCGATCGCAAGCTCACCGCTGTGGCGCTTGCGGCGGTCATGCGCGCCGTGGACGAAGAAACGGCCGGCGCGGACCGGCTTCAGCCCATCCAGCGAGCGCGCCACCCAGTCGATGTCGGGCAAGGCCTCGCGCTCGATCGATTTTTGGATGGAGAGGTCGGCAAGGACGCCCTTCATCCGCGTCTCGACCGCGTCGACATCATCTTCGGTGTAGAGCGAGACTTCGTGGATGTCGGCGTCTTCATCGACCTCCAGCACCGCGATGGGAAGGCCTTCTTCCTCGAAGGCCATCTCAAGGGCCGCGAAAATGCGCTCGGCCTCGATCTTGCCGGTGGTGAAATGGAACCGCGTCTGCGTCATATCAGGAGTGTCAGCCTTTCGCCGCCAGCCGCTTCAGTTTGGCAATGGCGGTATCCGCACTCTCGCCATAGGCGATGGTGCCGGCAAAGTCACCCTTGGCGTTGAGCAGCAGCACCGAGGCTGTGTGATCCATCGTATAGTCGCCATCGCTGGTGTCGACCTTCTTCCAGTAGATGCCGAAGGATTTGGCCATGGCATGGACCTTGTCAGGGTCGCCGGTGATGCCGGTGATGCGGTCGGAGAAATTGCTGACATAGGCGTTCATGATCTCGGGCGTGTCGCGCTCCGGGTCGACGGAGACGAAATAGGCGCGCAGGTTCTTGCCGTCATCGCCCAGCGTCTTCAGCCAGCCGGCCAGTTCGAACAGCGTGGTCGGGCAGACCTCGGGGCAATGGGTAAAGCCGAAGAACACGATGCTGGGCTGGCCGCGCAGGGCGGCTTCGGTGATCGGCGCGCCCTTCTGATCGACCAGGGTGAAGGACGCTCCGAACGGTTCGCCGCCGTAATGGCCGCGATACCAGTCGAAGGTCAGCCAACCGATGCCGGCCGCCATCAGGACGAGAATGCCGATCAGGATGGAACGCATCATCAGGGAAAGTCCGTTCGTCGATTTCATTGGGTGACGCCGCCGCGCCAGGAGGAACAGTCTTAGCGGTTCGGCGGCACTCAGGCAAAGATGTCGCGTTGCCGCAACCGGCGGGACTTTCCGGGGTTGAGAAGAGCGACTGCTTGTAATAGGGCCGGGCTTATCCCACCTGAGATCGGCAAAACTCGAACCGCAGGAGGCTCCTTTGCGAAAACTGCTTGGTGGCGCGCTGGCCGCGTGTGTTGTTCTTGGCGCTGGTGCCGCTGCCGCCGAGGAAGTGGGCAAGGTTGGTGTCGACTGGCTCGGCAATGACATCATCGTCGAGGCGATCAAGGATCCGAAGGTCGAGGGCGTGACCTGCCACGTTTCCTATTTCGATCGCGGCATCATCGACCGTCTGCACAAGGGCAACTGGTTCGAAGACCCGTCCGATTCCTCCATCTCCTGCCGCCAGACCGGTCCGATCACCATCGGCGATATCGACATGGGCGAGGGCGGCGAGGAAGTGTTCAAGCAAGGCATCAGCCTGATCTGGAAGAAGCAGGTGGTGAACCGTATCTACGACAAAGCCAACGAGACGCTGATCTATCTCTCGCATTCGCGCCAGGTGCAGAACGGTTCGGCGAAAATGTCGGTCACCACAGTGCCGCTCTACGGCCAGAACGTGGTATGGACCAACGGCAAGCCAAAGTAAGCCGGCCTTGCGGGACAACCCATGCCGGCGTAAATGCGCCGCATGGACCGTGCTGAAAACCTCGTCCTGAAAGATCCCGAGCCGCGCATCCATCCAACCGCGGAACTGAAGGCATGCAAGCTCGGCCCCTACGCCTCGATCGGCGAACGGGTCGTGCTGCGCGAGGTGACGGTCGGCGACTTCTCCTATTTCGAGCGGCATGCGGAAGCGATCTACACGGTGATCGGCAAATTCTGTTCGATCGCCGCCAACAGCCGCATCAATGCGCTGGAGCATCCGATCGAACGGCTGACCCAGCACAAGGTCAGCTATCGGCCAAACGAGTATTTCCGCTGGCTGGGTGTCGATACGGATTTTCGCGCGCGACGGCAGGCGAAAGCCGTCACCATTGGCCATGATGTCTGGATCGGCCACGGCGCGGTGATCATGCCCGGCGTTCGTATCGGCAATGGCGCGATCGTTGGCGCCAACGCGGTGGTGACGCGCGACGTTCCAGCCTATGCCATTGTCGCCGGCGTGCCGGCGAAGCCTGTCAGGCAGCGTTTCGACGCCGACGTGGCCGCGCGGATCGAGCGGCTCGCCTGGTGGGATTGGCCGGTCGAGAAACTCGCCAGGTCAATCCCCGACATGCAGGCCATGCCGATCGAGGCCTTCCTCGACCGCTGGGAAAATGACGCCTGATCGCGGGTTTTGTGGGGCCAGGCTATTTCACTAGTGTCATTGGGCACCGGATCGGCCCTGGCGACGGTGCCGGCACGAGCCATCTCCAGGCCGAGGCCGGCGGCGCCAGGCAATGTGCGGTAAGGGCTTTGATTGTCTGTCGTGGAGCAGGCCGGGCGCGTTTAGGGAACCATTCTCCGCGCGCTCCGGACTGAAACCCCTTCCGCCATGCGGGGGTGGCGCGGCGGAAGGGGCTGGAGTTAAACCGCTGTGAAGCGGAAGGAACAGGCTCTCATGCCTGCAGGGTTACTATCGCGACAAACCCATAAAGTGTGTTTTCGGTCCCTTGCTCTTATTGCGTGTATTCAATTGTGCTGGTTGTATTTGATGTCGTCGGGAACCGGAAGCGGCTGACGGATGTTTATCCGGAACGGAAACCGGGCGCGGGTCAGCCGGAATTTCGGCAACCCACGTTTTACATCAGCTATTGAGGGCTTCGATGATCGAGAAGACTTTTACCAAGGTTTGCAACTGGGTTGCGCACCTCACAGGATTGCCGCTGACATTTGCGATCTGCTGTCTGATCGTTGTTGTCTGGGCGGTGAGCGGGCCATTCTTCGGCTTCTCCGACACATGGCAACTCGTCATCAACACCGGCACCACGATCATCACCTTCCTTATGGTGTTTCTCATCCAGAACACCCAGAACCGCGATGGTGCGGCGATTCAGGCCAAACTGGACGAATTGATCCGCGTCAGCGAGGGGCACAACCACTTCATCGGCATCGAGCACCTGACCGAATCCGAGGTCGAGGAGATCCGCGACAGATGCGAGCGGGCAGCGAAGCGCCACGACGAGAAGATCGCCGACATGGCCGCGAAGAAGGCCGTGACGCAGAAGCGCGCACCGAAAAAACGCGCTGCGTGATCCGTCAGGACTTCATGAAGCTGGCAAAGGCATCCTTGTGGTCGGCATGCCAGCGCGACAGAGCAGGGCGGTTTTCGATGATGTCGCCGATCGCCCAGGCCATGCGCTTCTCATCCATCGGGCGCTGGGCCTCATTGTCAGGGCAAAGGATGTAGAAGTCGCCTCGGACAAGCGATTCCAGCATGAAATCAATCACCTGTTCCCCAGTCCAGGCGCCGGCGGGTTTCTCGGTGGCGCCTTCCGTGAGGCCAGTATAGGTGAAACCCGGAATGAGCAGATGCGCCGACATATGGGCGCCGGGTTCGTTGCGCAGCGCGTGCGCCAGACCTTCGGTGAAGGTTTTCACGCCGGCCTTGGAAACATTATAGGCAAGGTTGCCGGGCGGCGTGGTGATGCCTTGCTTGGAGCCGGTGTTGATGATCAGCCCGGGCTTGGATGACGCCAGCATGCGCGGAGCGAAAGCCTCGACGCCATGCACGACGCCCCAGAAATTGATGCCCAGCAACTGCTTCCAGGCGTCGCGGTTTCCCCAGGGCTTTCCCGGGTTTTTGCCGACGCCGGCATTGTTCATCAGCAGCGACACACCGCCGAAGGTTTCGAATGCGTGATCCGCCAGCCGGTCGACTTCGTCGGCGCGCGAGACATCGGTGGCGACCGCGAGCACAGCGCTGCTGCCGGCGATCTTGCCGACCGCGCCGGCTGCTTCATCGAGGCGCGCACCGCCAATATCGGCCAGTACGATCTTCATGCCCATGGCCGCCAGCCGCTTTGCCGCGGCAAGGCCGATGCCGCTGGCAGCGCCGGTGATGACGGCGACATTGCCCGGGCCAAGCGCGGGCAGGGCTGTCTGGATTTCGGCGTCGGTGGTCATTGGGATGATTTCCTTGTCCTGATGATGCCGAACTTAGCGCGGCAAGGCGTTCACGCAAGTCTTGCTCGCGTGCCCGCGGGTTGACCGGGCTGATCCTGGCTGCGCATTGTGCCGCGACAAACCGGAGACTTCCTGATTGACGGACTGGGTCGAAATCCTGAAGCAGCAGACCGCCACCGGCGACCAGATGGGCCGTGAGGTGCCGCAGATGCTGGCCAATCCCGACATCAGCGAAACACAGGTGAAAACCTTGTTCTCGGCATTGGAAAAACAGGCCGAGTTCGTCGAGAAGTTGCGCATGGCGCTTGAAAAATTCGGCCATGATTTCTCGATCATCAAGGCGGCCGAGCGGCTGGAGGAGCGCTATGCCGACCTTGCCGCTTCCGTGGCGGAAAAGCTCAAAGCGATGCGAAAATAGGGGCGGTTACTTGTCCAGAAGCCGTGCGAACCGCCTGTCCGGTATAAACCAGATTGCGGCAATCGCTACATAAAGCGCAATGCCGATCCACTGGCTGACGAAGGTCAGGGGAATGGCCGCGATATAGGCGGCCATGGAGATCTTTCCCTTGCGGTCACTGCCGATCGCCTTGGCGAAGGTCGTGTCCTGGCCATGAAGCCGGTGCAGCATGACGACGAGGATGGTGTAGGCGATCGCGCACATCGCCAAGTCCACGCCATAAACGGCGACCGGCACCTCGGCGAAATGGTTCTCGCCCATGAAGGCCGTGGTCACCGGCATCAGCGACAGCCAGAACAACAGGTGGAGGTTCGCCCACAACACGCGGCCATCAACACGCTGCACGGTGTGGAACATGTTGTGCAGATTGTTCCAGTAGATGCCGACATTGATGAACGACAGAATGTAGCAGAAGAAGATCGGCCACAGCGGCACCAGGGCGGAAAAATCTTCGCCATGCGGCACTTTCAGCTCAAGCACCATGATCGTGATGATGATGGCGACGACGCCGTCAGTGAATGCCTCGACCCTGCCTTTGCCCATAAAACCTCCCTGGTTGCTGGCACAGGTTTAGGGGAGGAAATTCAAGGACGCCATCTCTCATGCAGCGAACTACCGCTCTGGCTAGGTGGCCGGCCAGGTGCCGGTCCGAAAGCCTGGCGGGCTTTCAACAGCGTTCAGCCGTTCGGCGTTTCAGGCGACAGATGCGCGCGCTGGCGCGGGACGCCGAGGCCGGTGTCCGGCGGTTCGCCGGCTGCGGGCCTGTTCTCGATCATGTGCATGGTGCGCCAGCCGCCGAAGCGATAATAGGCCGCAGCGAGCACCAGGGAGGTGATCGAACCGGCCGCGAAGCTCCACCAGAGGGCCTCCACGCCGAACACGCCGCGCATGAAATAGGCGAAGCTGGTGCGTACGAAAAGCACCGAGATCACCAGGATGATCAGCGGCGGCATGACAGCGCCGGTGGCACGCACCGTCGCGAACAGCACGATGGTGATGCCAAACAGGATGAACGACCAGGACGCGACATTGTTGATGTGGGCGGCAATGTCGATCGCGGCGCTGTCGCTGCTCAGGAACAGGCTGAGGATCGAACGGTCGAAGACGTATAACAGGGCAACCAAGGCGCCGGTGAGAAGCAGGTTGAAGCCGACACCGGAGGCGGCGATGCGGCCGATCCGGTCCCAGCGGCCGGCGCCGACATTCTGCGCCGCCATGGAGGAGACAGCCGCACCGATGGCGAGCGCCGGCATCTGGATATACGTCCACAGCTGCGCGGCGATGCCATAGGCGGCGGCGACCTGCGAGCCATAGGAATTGACGATGCCCATCACGGTCAGTGCCGAGACCGAGATGACGATCATCTGCAGGCCCATCGGCACGCCCTTGAAGACGACGATGCGCAGCAGAGCCGGGTCCGGCCGCAGCAAGGCGAGGTTGGCGCCGGCCAGCCGCAATGGATGCTTGCGCACATAGAGCACGATGAGGATGGCGATGACGCTGACCGTCTGACCGATCAGCGTTGAGGTGGCGGAGCCTGCGATGCCGAGTTCCGGAAACGGCCCGATGCCTCGGATGAGCAACGGGTTGAGGATGATATCGAGCACGACGGCGAGCGCCATGAAGACGAACGGCGTGCGTGAATCGCCGGCGCCGCGCAGCACCGTCATGACAAAGGACAACAGGTTCATCATCGGGACGGCGACGAAGATGATCCGCAGGTAGGAGCGGGCCAGCGGCAAGGCGTCAGCCGGCGTGCCGAGTGTGTTGAGGATGGCGTCGACCCAGATCCAGCCGCAGACCGCGAATACCACCGAGACGAGGAAGAAGAAGGTGGCGCTGGTGCCAACGATGCGCCGTGCCTCGGGCAGGTCGCGGGCGCCGACCGACTGCGCCACCAGGATGGTTGCCGCCATGCCGATGCCGAACACCGTGCCAAGGATCAGAAACAGCACCAGGTTGGCGTTGGACGTGGCGGTGAGTGCCGATTCGCCGAGAAAGCGGCCAACCCAGACGGCGTTGATCGAGCCGTTGAGCGACTGCAGCACGTTGGATCCGAGCACCGGCAGGGCAAACAGCAGAAGCGTGCGCGGGATCGGGCCGCTGGTCAGGTCGCCGGTCCGCCGGCGCGTGGGCATTTTTTCGTCCATGACAAGCAACCTGGCAAATGTGAATCTGACGCGGCGACGATATCGCAGGCCGGACCGGGATGCACCCCGCGCTGTTGAGCAGTGGCCGAAGTCGCGGCATTCGATCGTGCCAGGCCTTGAGCGCCGACAGATGCGCTGAGCACGGCAGTCCGCATGCCTTTGTTCACCGTGTTCTCAAAGCTTCCAGAATGGGATACTGATCCTTGTGGGGTCGTATTCCTACTAGATCTTATGGATAAACCGGGGGGTTCATGTCCGACAGTCCGATCTTTTTTGAGCGCCTGAGCCGGCGTGCGTTTCTCGGTGCGTCCGCTTTGGGCGCGGCCTCCGTGGCCCTTTCGGCTTGCACCACGACAGAGGTGGTTACGCCGCCGCCAGTGGCCGCGGCGCCGCCTGGGCCTGCGCTTGGCGATACCGCGACAATGTATACCGCACGCACCGATGAGGGCTTTCAACTGCCGGCCATCCCGGTCGCCAAGCTCGATCCGAAATTCGTGCGCCAGATCGTGGCCGATCCGACCGGCGAAAAACCCGGCACGATCGTCGTCGATGTCTCGGAGCACTTCCTCTATCTGGTGCGCGATGGCGGCAAGGCCATTCGCTATGGCGTCAGCCTCGGCAAGGCCGGCTTCGGATGGACCGGCACCGCCGTGGTTCAGGCGCGGAAGAAGTGGCCGGTCTGGACGCCGCCGCCAGAAATGATCCAGCGCCGGCCTGAACTGGCGAAATTCAAGGACGGTATGCCGCCCGGTCCGCAGAGCCCGCTCGGCGCCCGCGCGCTCTATCTGTTCCGCGACGGCAAGGACACGATGTACCGGTTGCATGGCACGCCGGAGTGGGATTCCATCGGCAAGAACGCATCGTCCGGCTGCGTGCGTTTCATGAACCAGGACATCATCGACCTCTACAGCCGCGTCAACGGCCCGGCGCAGGTCTTTGTGCGCGCCAACCTGTCGCCCGCCGCCAAGATCACAGCTGTGTCGAACAGGATGGCCGAGCCGATCGATGCCGGCGTGCCAAAGGACGCGGAGATGCTGAAGTAGCCTTCACGCTCCTAACAGGCGGACGCGCCAAGCGCCCGCCTTTGCGGTGGTTGTTACTTCTTTGTCAGGCCCGGCAGCGTGACCTGGTAGACCAGGAACATGGTGTCGACATTGGCGCCGTCGTCGGCCTTGTAGGGCGCGCCGACCTGGAAACCATCCTGGGCGAGGAAGTCGTTGTCGTTGGCGACGAACAGGAAGTAGTCGTCGGGCAACTTCGGATCGAGCACGCTGACGGCCGACATGGCTTCCCACTTTTCCGACAGGTTGTTGTGGTCGTTCGGCGCGCCATTGTGCAGGCCGAAACGGCCGAGCTCGGCATTGTCGTTGATGTCGATGAACGGCGTCAGCTTGGCCGGCGTCACCGATGGGTCGATGACGCCCTTGGGCGCGACCGGCTTGTCGGCGGCATCGAAAGGTCCGCCGGCGATATCGGTCGCTGCCGATACATCGACGATGTTGATCTGGCGGTAGAGAGAGGCGTCACCCTTCACGCCCTGGCCGTTGCCGCTGTCGCGGGCGATCATCATGAAAGCCTTGTCCGACAGCGCCACGATCTCGCTCTGCGCGGCGACCTTGGTCTTGCCCTTGGCGTCCTTGAACACCGGCAGCGGCACGACATATTCGTGGGCCAGCTTGAGATGGCCGAGGTCGGACGCGTCATAGACCAGCGCCCTGGTGTTCTGGCGTGTCGAAGGCGAGTCACCGCCATCCTGCCGCGCTGCCGACTGCAGCACCGCGATCAGGAACTTGCCGTCCGGCGTCATCGCCATGCCTTCTAGGCCCTGGTTGTTCTGGCGGCCGGTCTCGGGATCCTTCGGATCCGGCTCGGCAGCGCCCGGGCCCGGATTGTCGGAGGCGAAATTCGCCGCGCCGTGGCGCATCGGCACAAGGGCGGCCGGCGGCTGGGTCGCCGACAGCAAGTGGCCGTCAGCCGAAAAGCGATAGATGTTGGGGCCGTATTCATCCGAGATGAACATCGAGCCGTCGGGCAGCCGCACGATCGCTTCGTTGTCGAGCGAAAGCTTGCCATTGTCGGCCTGCGGAAGAACAGGCATGTCGCCGCTTGCGGCGCGCACGCCGTTCAGCGGGTCAAGCCCTGTGGCGTCCGCGCCCTTGTCGTCGGTCAAAAGCATGGTCTCAGTCAGCGTGGCCTTGACGCCAGCCTGTTCCTGGCCGGCGGCGGGGGCGGCACCCGGTGCCACCGGTGCGAATTCGATGCCGATCGTGTTGAGGCGCGGGCGGTAGTCGGTGGTGCCGGCGACGTTGTAGCCGCGGTCCGGCAGCAGCCATAGCGAGCCTTTGTACGTTCCGGCGTCATGCTTCCAGCCGGCGGTGTCGATCGCCATGCCGGAGCCCGAGCCAAAGGTTTCGCCGAATTTGTCGCGCTGGGCAGCAGGGATGCGGCCGACGCCGACCAGGCCCTTGTTGACGAAGCTGGTGCCGCCAACGGTGACCGCGCTGTCAGCGAGCGCGGGCAGCGACATGGCGGAGGCCGCAAGTGCCGCTGCGACGAGCCTTAGCGAGAATGGACGAAGATATTTCATGACGATTTCCCTTTGATGGACAGGCGCGTGCCGGAACGGATCGACGAGATTGAGGATGTTGCCTTGGGAGCGGGCGGGCCGCCGCTTCGAAGGCCGTTCAAAAGCGGTCTAGGGTGCGAACATGATAGCCGCGTGACAGCAGACGAAGCTGCCCTTTCGAGCCTCTGGCCATAGATCGAAAACAGCCTTGTCAGGTGCTTTCGCAACGTACTGGACACTTATGTCTAGTACGTATATGTTGCCGGCATCTGACCAGCCGGGGAGGGGAAGCCTTGAAGTCGCACTACCGCGCAGTCGTCATCGGGGGAGGCGTGGTCGGCGCCTCGGTGCTCTACCATCTGGCGAGATTCGGCTGGAGCGATGTCGCGCTCATCGAGCGCTCGGAACTGACGGCCGGGTCGACCTGGCACGCGGCGGCCGGTTTCCATGCGCTCAACGCCGATCCCAATGTCGCGGCGCTACAGGATTACACCATAAGGCTCTACCGCGAGATCGAGGCTGAATCCGGCCAGAATGCCGGTCTGCATATGACCGGCGGCGTCAACATCGCCAGCGATCCGGCGCGTTGGGAATGGCTGAAATCGGCCTGGGCGGTGTTCCAGTCCGTCGGCATCGAGACGGCGCGGCTGGTGACGCCCGACGAGATCAAGGCGATCTGCCCGATCATCGACGTGACGGGCGTCCTTGGCGGCCTCCACGATTCCAACGAAGGCTATCTCGATCCTTACGGCACCACGCATGCCTATGCCGGCGCCGCGAAGAAACGCGGCGCCGATGTCATCTTGCGCAACCGCGTCGTCGCGTTGAAGGCTCGTGCCGATGGCCGCTGGGATGTCGTGACTGAGCAGGGCACGATCATTGCCGAGCATGTCGTCAACGCCGGTGGTCTCTGGGCCAAGCAGCTTGGCCGCATGGCCGGTGTGGACCTGCCGGTGACGCCGATGGAGCATCACTATCTCATCACCGAGGACATCCCGGAGGTCGCCGCGCTCGACAAGGAACTGGGGCTCGCGGTCGATCTCGACGGCTTTTCCTATCTCAGGCAGGAGCGCAAGGGCGTGCTGCTTGGCGTCTATGAGCAGAACCCGAAGCACTGGAACATGGATGGAGCGCCATGGGACTATGGCATCGAGCTGATCCCTGAGGACATCGACCGGATCAGCCCGGAACTGTCCAAGGCCTATGAGCGCTTTCCGTGCCTGGCCACCGCCGGCATCCGCAAATGGGTCAACGGCGCCTTCACCTTCACGCCCGACGGCAATCCGATTGTTGGGCCGGTGCGCGGCCTTAGGAATTATTGGGTCGCCTGTGGCGTCATGGCCGGCTTCAGCCAGGGTGGCGGCGTCGGCAAGTCATTGGCCGAATGGATGATCCATGGCGAGCCGCAAGCCGATATCTTCGGCATGGATATTGCCCGCTACGGCGCTTTTGCCGCCAACCGCGAATATCTCAAGCAGACGACACGCCAGTTCTATTCGCGCCGTTTCGTCATGACCTTCCCCAACGAGCGCCTTCCGGCTGGAAGGCCGCTGAAACGTCCCGGCGCCTATGACGGCATGAGCGCGGCGGGCTGCGAATGGACGGCGTCATGGGGGCTGGAAATCCCGGCCTATTTCGCGCCGCTGGGCTTTCGCGAGGAGACCGCGCTGAAACGCTCCAACGCCTTCGACATTGTCGGCGACGAAGCACGGCAGGTTCGCAGCGCGGCGGGTCTGGTCGATATCTCGGCCTACGCGCGGTATGCCATATCAGGGCCGGGCGCGGAGACATGGCTCGACCGGCTGCTGGCCTGCAAGCTGCCAAACGCGGGCCGGGCGAGGCTAGCGCCGATGCTGGGGCCAGATGGCCGGCTGAAGGGCGATCTCACTGTCATCAACTGGGGCGGCGGCGACTATTGGCTGATGGGCTCCTACTATCTCAGGGAGTTCCATATGCGGTGGTTCGAGAGCCATGCGGCGGCGGACGTCAGTGTCACCGATCTCTCCGACACGATGAGCGGATTCCTGCTGACCGGACCGAATGCGCGCAAGATCCTGGAGCGGACGACGCATCAGGATCTGTCCGGCAAGGCGCTGCCGTTCATGGCCTGCGGCGCCTTCGACATCGGCATGGTGCAGGCGCGGGTTGCCCGTCTGTCGATTGCTGGCGAACTCGGCTTCGAGATCAACTGCCCGGTGACCATGCATGCCACGTTGCGCGAGACGCTGCTGGCCGCCGGAGAGGATCTGGGCTTGGCCGAGATCGGCTACTACGCGCTGAACGCGCTGCGGCTGGAGAAGAGCTTTGGCATCTGGTCGCGCGAATTCACGCAAGGCTATACGCCCGCCCAGAGCGGCCTGGACCGGTTTGTTGCCTTCGACAAGGGCGACTTCATTGGCCGCGAAGCGGCGCTGAAGGAACGCGGCGGCACGGCTCAACACCTGGTGACGCTGGAGGTCGAGGCCGTAGACGCCGATGCCAGCGGCTTCGAGCCGGTGTGGCACCAGGGCCGCCGCGTCGGCTTCGTGACATCAGGCGGCTATGGCTACACGGTCGGCAAAAGCCTGGCGCTGGCGCTTGTCGATCGCGATTTCGCGGGCGAGGGTACCGCACTGTCGGTGCATATTGTCGGCACGGAGCGGCCGGCGCGTGTCATCGCGGCCTCGCCCTACGACCCCGAGAGCAAGGCGATGCGGCAATGAGGAGGAGTTTCTGATGGTCGATGACGCGGCACGTGACAGCAGGCGCGAGCGCCGGCGCGGGCGAACCGGCGAAGCCGGGTCGGAAACCAGCCGCAAGCCGGATTATCGCACGCTGAGAAATCCGTTCCTGCCGCAGCCGATCTTTTCGGACGACCAGGTTGCCGCGATCCACGACACGGCGCTGCGCGTGCTGGAGGAGCTCGGCATCAAGGTGTTGCTGCCTGAGGCGCGTGAGCATTTCGCCCGCGCGGGCGCCCTGGTCGATGCTGACACGGACATGGTGCGCATCGGCCGCGACGTTGTGGGGGCGGCGCTCGCCTCGGCGCCGAAGTCGATCCACGCCCATGCCGGAGCGCGCGCCCGCGACCTGACGCTCGAGCTCGGCTCGATGACGTTTTTGGCGGGGTGCGGAGCGCCCAACGTCACCGATCTCGAGCGCGGCCGGCGGCCGGGCACGCTCGCCGATTTCGAGGACCTGATCCGCCTCGTACAGCACTATGACGTGCTGCACATGCTCGGCCCCTGCATCGAGCCGCAGGATGTCGACAACCGCTTTCGCCACTATGCCGTCAACCGTGCCCAGTTGACGCTGTCCGACAAGTTCCCCTTCGTCTTCGCGCGCGGCACGCCGCAGGTCGAGGACGGGTTCGAGATGCTGCGGTTGGCGCGGGGTCTTTCTGAAGACGCGTTCCGCGCCAATGCCTATTGCTACACGGTCATCAACACCAACTCGCCGCGTCAGCTCGACATTCCGATGGCGCAAGGCATCATCGATTTCGCCAAGGCCGGGCAGGTTTCGATCATCACGCCCTTCTGCCTGGCTGGCGCCATGGCGCCGATCACCGTGGCCGGCGCGCTGACCTTGCAGCATGCCGAGGCGCTGGCCGGCTTGACGCTGGCGCAGATCGTTCGGCCGGGTGCGCCCGTCGTCTATGGTTCCTTCTCCTCCAATGTCGACATGAAGTCCGGGGCGCCGGCCTTCGGCACGCCCGAGCACGTCAAGGCGACGCTCGGCGCCGGCCAGCTGGCGCGCTTCACCGGCTTGCCGTGGCGTTCAGGTGGCGGCAGCGCGGCCAACATTTCGGATGCGCAGGCAGCGCATGAAACACAGTTCGCGCTGTGGGGTTCGGTGCTGGCGGGTGCGACCGTGTGCATCCATGCCGCCGGCTGGCTGGAAGGCGGCTTGAGCGTCTCTTTTGAGAAGCTGGTCACCGATATCGAGGCGTTGCAGACCGTTGGCGAACTCTGCGCGGCGACGCCTGGCGACAGCGATGCCATCGGCTTCGAGGCGATCGCGGAGGTGCAGCCGGGCGGCCATTTCTTCTCGGCCGGCCACACGATGGCGCGATACCGCACGGCGTTCTACGAGCCGCTGGTCGCCGACTGGTCGAATTTCGGCAATTGGACGCAAAGCGGCTCGAAGACAGCGACCGAACGCGCCACCGGCGTGTGGAGACGGGCGCTTGCCGATTTCGAACCGCCAGCTTCGGCTGTCGCCACTGCTGGTACCCTCGACGAATTCATCGCGCGCCGCACCGAACAGGGTGGAGCGGCGCCGGTGTCGTGAGAGTTCGGCGATTTTGGATCAGGTGGCGGACCGAGAATCATGAGCGCTTCGCTGCGATACTGTCATCCGACATCGCAACACGCGCTCCGGCTCTGGTGATCGCCGGGTCATAGCTCTTGCGCGCAAAGACCTCTCTCACCAGCGGTGCGAAGAATTCCAGCGGCCGTGTCGGATAGTTCGGATCAAAGCTGGACTGATCCCATTTCTCGCAGAAATCCGCGCAATCGTCGAAATAGGCACTGCCGCGGAAAGCATCCCGCTTGTGCGGATTGGCTCCGACATGTTCGCCGTAGTAGAGCAGCTGGAAATCGCCATGCTTCTCGACGACCCAGGCGCATTGCTCCCGCACGAAAGGCCGGATGATCGCGGCGGCATATTCATCATGGTTGTACGGTGCGTAGATGTCGCCGATATCATGCAGAAGAGCCGAGACCACCCAGTCGATGTCAGCACCCGCGTTCCAGGCTCGCGTTGCGGCCTGCAGGGAATGGCCAAGGCGCGTTACCTTGTAGCCGGATAGCGATTTGTCTAGGTCGACCATGGCCGTCAGCAAGCGATCGGCCGTGCCTGCGGCGTACTCGATCTCATGTGTGGTCAGGAAAGCGTAGTCCTCGCGGTCGCCATCCTTCATTTGGGTGAATTTCACGATGTCCATGGTCATTGTCTCCAGCCCTTGTCGAAGCGTTATCGACCCAGTTCGACATAGATGTCATCGCCATCGACATGCACGGCGAACGTCCGCGCCTTCAGCCTCTCATCGACGAGGCATTTCCCCGTCCTGATCTCGAATTCCCAGCCGTGCCAGGCACAGCGAATGAGTTCGCCGGCACGCTCGTAGATGAACTCGGCCCTGTCGGTCCGCTTCGTGGTGCCGCATATCGGTCCCTGGCAAAGCTGGCCTGCACGGTGCGGGCAGATGTTGAGCAGGGCGGCATAGCCGTCGTTGAGCAGGAATATGCCGACACTCATCCGGCCGAACGTGACGATCCTGGGGTGCCCGATCGCCACTTCGGAGACCTTGCAGGCAAAGGTCCGTGCCGGGGCAGTTGCAACTGGCATCGTCATGCGACCCTCGCGACGGCGGCCGGTGCTTCGATGCGCTTGTAGACCTCAAGCGCATTCAGCCCCATGACCCTCTCGCGCCAGGCGGAAGGGATATGGAGATTGGTCGGCGCGTCGAAATCCCAGTGTGGATAGTCGGATGCGAAAAGCAGCGTGTTCTGGCCGTCCATATGCTCGAGCGTCTCCCAAAGATGCTTGACGTTTTGCGGCTGCTCGAGTGGCTGGGTACTGAAGCGGATATTGCGGCGGCAATATTCAGAAGGAAGCATTTTCAGCCAGGGCGTCTCCTTGCGCAGTGCCTTGAAATTGGCGTCGAGCCGCCACATCAGCGATGGCACCCATGACACACCGCATTCGATGACGACGAAGTACAGATCGGGGTATTTCTCGAACACCCCGTTGGAAATCATGCTCGCCACATGGGTCATGGCCGGCTGGCTGAGCAGCGCATGCGTTTCCCAATAATAGGTCGTCGGGCCGCTCGCGACGGCGTTGTGGTTGACGCCGCCCTGGCCGCCGAAGTGGATGGCGAAGGGCAAGCCGACCTCCGCGCAGGCTTCGAAGATCGGGTGGTAGAACGGATCGCCATAAGGGCGTTGCGAGCCGTGGCTCGCGAGGACCTGGACGATGTCCTTGTGGCCACCGAGACGCCTGATTTCGGCCGCGGCACCGTGCGGATCGGTCGCGGATATGACGATCGAACCCTTGAACCGTTTGTCCTTGGGCAACCACCAGTCGACCATGTAGTCGTTGTAGGCTTTCACCAGCGCGTTGGCGTAATGGTAGTTGGCCAGCGTCGAGGCTTCCAACGGCTCGTCGGCGGTGAGGATCGCCACATCGATGCCGTAGAGATCGAGGTGCTTCTCCTTCATGATCAGGTAGTTGTCCTCCTCGGTCTGCGGCTTGATATCATGCCGCGAGAAACCTTCGGGATGCAGCCATGGGCGATGCCCATGCGGGAAGCTTCCGGTCGGCCCGGGCTTTTCGCCCCGGATCAGGAAGTCGCGCCAGATGGGATCGAGATAGGGGAGCAGGACTTCGGCACTGGACCAATAGTTGTGCACGTCCGTGTCGACGATAAACATTGAAGCATCACCTGCCAAAAGGGGGTATCGTGAAAGATGCTCCGAAGGTGCGCTTCCATGAGAAGCCCGGCAACGCATTCGCGGGCGGGACTTTAATCGAAGAAACCGATTACCCATTGTCGGACAGGACGAAAAAGCGATAGCCGTGTGACTGGATCATCCGTCCGGTGGCTCAAATGCAAATTGAATTGCTCGATACATTCCTGGATCTGATCGAGACCCGCAACTTCAACAGGACCGCGGAACGGTTGGGCATCACGCAATCTACCGTTTCAAGCCGCATCCGCACGCTTGAAGCGCTGCTGGAAAAGCAACTGTTCATCCGCAACAAGAGCGGAACCGAGCCCACCACCGCCGGTATCCGGTTCGAGGATCATGCGCGGGCGGTCAAGCTCAGATGGCTGGATGCGCGTCGCGAAATCCAGTCGGTCGGCAAGTTCGACCGTCTCATCCGCATCGGCATACAGTTCGAACTCTACGAGCGCGTCCTGGGAGAATGGCTGGAATGGGTGCGGGCGACGCTGCCCAAAATGGCGATCTATGTCGAAATCGACTATTCCAACCAGATGATCCTGGATCTGACCACGGGCAGCCTCGATCTGGCGGTTCTCTATTCGCCGCAGCATCTTCCCGACATGCATTACGAGCAGATCGCCGAAGAGAGTTTTGTGATGGTCTCCACGCGCGGGGTCGCGTTCGACGGGATTACGCCAGCGGACTATATCCGCGCCAACTACTCCGCCTTCTTCAACAGGGCTCACAAGCAGATGCTTCCGGAGCTCGAAAACAGCTCGGTTTCGACCGGAAATGGCGGTGCCGTCGCCTACCTCCTGCGAAGCCGGGGCGGCACCGCCTTCGTCACCGAAACGGTGGCGAAGAAATTGCGGCAGGAGGGCGTGGCACAGGTCGTTGCCGACGCGCCAAAGATCTCACATCCGATCTATTCGGCCGTGCATGTCCGCCACCACCACTCCCATACTCATGTTCGCCTGCTCAAGGCGCTCAAACTCATGACGGTGTAGGCTCCGAGCCCAAGAGCGCCTCTTGTCGGGCCGTGCGCAACAGGCACTTCCGACGACGGCCCATATTCACCGTCGTCCGGATTATGTCGGGTTGTCGAGCGTGAAGAGATCGCTCTCCTCGTCATAGGCGGAGTACCCGGCGTAGCGGGCCCAGCTGATGACGGTGCACCGTCTGGCTCCTTGGCTCGGCAATGCGGCAATGCCCTGGAACCAGCGGCTTGCCAGCGCATTCAAGGGAATACGCTCTCGCGCATCTCCAGCCTATCCACAAATCATCACCAAGGAGGACGACGACATGGGTTTCGACCAGTATCACGAACCGCCCGAGGAACTGTCGCAGAAGGTGCGGACGTTCGCCCGCATGATCACGTCGCTGATCGAGGAGGCGGAAGCGATCAGCTGGTACGAACAGCGCATGTCGGTGGAAAAGGACTCGCAGGCCAAGGCGATCATGAAGAACGCGCAGAGCGAGGAGTTCAAGCATTTCGGCATGGACCTCGAATTCCTGCTGCGCCAGAAGAAAGACTGGCGGGCAGAACTGAAGGAGATCCTGTTTACAACGGGGGATATTGTGAAGGCCGGAGAGAGGGGCGAGAAGAAGGTGGATTGATCGATCACACCGCCGCGACAAACCCGTCGAGCACGCGTTTCTGGCCGGCCTTGTCGAAGTCGATGGTCAGCTTGTTGCCTTCGATGTTGGAAATGTTGCCGTTGCCGAATTTCTGGTGGAAGACACGGTCGCCGACCTTGAACGCGGATGGCGTGTCGGCGACGGATTTTGCGACCAGCTCGCCGTCGATGGTGCGGCCTTTGACGGAGGTGCGGCCGGCGCCGTAGCCGGAGTCGGTTTCGCCATAGCCGATGCGCTCGACATGATGGCCTGAGCGGCTGCCCCAGTTGCGGTCGGTCGCCTCGGTGCGGTTCGCTTGCGCGCGCTGCCAGCCGGGTGTGGCGTAAGTGTTTGAGAAGGTGCCGGATTTTTCCGCGCCGACATTGTCGAAGCGCGAGGCGCCATAGGGATTTTGCCGTCCAGCGCCCTGGCCGCCACGGCCAGAGGCGAACGAGCCGCCTCCATAGTTGTTGCCATAGCCGCCGTAGCTGTTGCCGCTTTCGGCGATTTCGACATGGGCTTCCGGCAGTTCCTCGAGAAAGCGCGACGGGATGGTCGATTGCCACAGGCCATGGATGCGCCGGTTGGAGACGAACCAGAGGTGCAGGTTCCTCTTGGCGCGCGTGAGGCCGACATAGGCAAGACGGCGCTCTTCCTCCAGTCCGGAACGACCGCCTTCATCGAGCGCGCGCTGATGCGGGAACAGGCCTTCCTCCCAGCCGGGGAGAAACACGGTCTCGAATTCGAGGCCCTTGGCCGAATGCAGCGTCATGATGTTGACGGCGTCGAGCTCGGCGTTCTGCTCGGCGTCCATGACCAGCGCGACGTGTTCGAGGAAGGAGCGCAGCGATTCATACTCCTCCATGGAGCGGATCAGCTCTTTCAGGTTTTCCAGCCGGCCCGGCGCTTCGACCGAACGGTCGTTCTTCCACATGTCGGTATAGCCGCTCTCCTCGAGAATGGTCTCGGCCAGTTCGGTGTGCGGCGTGGTTTCCAGCGCCTTCTGCCAGCGTTCGAAATTGGCGGAGACCTCGCGCAAGGCGGCGCGCGGTTTCGGCTTCATCTCGTCGCTTTCGGCAAGCTTGGCTGCGGCCTCCAGCATCGGGATGCGCAGCGCGCGGGCTGTGTCGTGGATCTGGCGGATGGTGGCTTCGCCCAGGCCGCGCTTGGGCACATTGACGATGCGCTCGAAGGCGAGATCGTCGGCGCCCTGGGCGACGACGCGGAAGAAGGCCATGGCGTCGCGGATTTCCAGACGTTCGTAAAAGCGTGGGCCGCCGATGACGCGGTAGTTGAGGCCGAGCGTGACAAAGCGGTCCTCGAACTCACGCATCTGGAAGGAGGCGCGCACAAGGATGGCCATGTCGTTGAGCTTGTGCTTCTGCCGCTGGTAGGTCTCGATGGTCTCGCCGACTGCGCGGGCTTCCTCCTCGGAATCCCAGGCGGCGTGGACGTGCACCTTGCCGTCCTCGGGTTCGTCGCGGTCGGTGAACAGCGTCTTGCCGAAGCGTCCCTCATTGTGGGCGATGAGGTGGGAGGCCGCACCCAGGATATGTGCGGTGGAGCGGTAGTTGCGCTCCAGCCTTATGATGGTGGCGCCAGGAAAATCCTTGTCGAAGCGCAGGATGTTGTCGACCTCGGCGCCGCGCCAGCCATAGATCGATTGATCGTCGTCACCGACGCAGCAAATATTGACTTTGTTGTCGCTCGCGGGCTGTTCCGCGCCTGCCGGCGCGGGCCCTCCGCGCGAGCCTCGCAACGGCTCGGACGCCCGGTCGGGCTTGCGGCTTTCGGCCGTACGCAGGTCTGTCGACGTTGAGCTGCTTCGCCCTGCATCCGGCCGTTGCGCGAGCAGCCGCAGCCACATGTATTGCGCGGTGTTGGTGTCCTGATACTCGTCGACGAGAATGTATTTGAAGCGCTTGTGATATTCCTTCAGCACGTCCGGATTGGCGCGGAAGATGCGGATCGGGTGGCACAGGAGGTCGCCGAAATCGCAGGCGTTCAGCGTCTTCAGCCGTTCCTGGTAGGCCTTGTAGAGTTCGCGACCCTTGCCATTGGCGAAGGCGCGGGCGTCGCCCTCGGCGATCTCGGCCGGGCCTTGCCCCTTGTTCTTCCAGCCGTCGATCATCTGCGCGAACTGCTTGGCCGGCCAGCGCTTGTCGTCCAGCCCTTCGGCCTGGATCAGCTGCTTGATCAGTCGCACGACATCGTCGGTGTCGAGAATGGTGAAGTCGGAGCGCAAGCCGGCAAGCTCGGCGTGGCGGCGCAGCAGCTTCACGCCGATCGAGTGGAAGGTGCCGAGCCACGGCATGCCCTCGACCGCTTCGCCAACGAGATGGCCGATACGCGTCTTCATTTCCCGCGCGGCCTTGTTGGTGAAGGTGACGGCGAGAATCTGCGAGGGGAAGGCGCGACCGGTGGCGAGGATATGGGCGATGCGGGTGGTGAGCACCCGCGTCTTGCCGGTGCCGGCGCCGGCCAGTACCAGAACCGGGCCTTCGGTGGTTTCCACCGCCAGCCGCTGCTCCGGGTTCAAACCCTTGAGATAGTCGGTCGCGCTGTTGTGGCCGCCGCGGGCAGCCATGGCGCGCGCGGCAATGCCCGACGGGGCCGTGGGCCGCGCATTGGGTTCATCGAAAAAGGGCATGTCTTCGGAAAAGCCGGACATCTCCCCCCGAATGTAGTGATTCGGCAGCGAAAGGCCAGAAGTGTCTACGTTTTGTTCCAGTTTTGATCGCCTTCGGCCTGCTTGACAGGCGCGGCGGGCGGGAGAAAGCTGTGTTGTGGACAGGCGGGGCGCATAGGCCTGTCCACGAGCGTCGCAAAACGCAACAGTCGAAGGAGTATCATCTTGGCTGTCACCATCACCTCCCTCATCCTTTTTCTCATCGGTCTGGTGCTTGGCAGCGGCGGTGTCGTGTTGGCTTCGCTGGGAGGTAGTTGGTACTACATCATCGTCGGCATCGCCTTCGTGATTTCCGCGTGGCTGCTCTACCGCCGCCGCTCCACCGGGCTTTGGCTCTATGCCGCGATCGTGCTTGGCACGCTGGCCTGGGCCGTCTGGGAAACCGGCTTCGACTGGTGGGAGCTTGGTCCGCGCGGCGGCATTATCGTGCTGATGGCGCTGTGGCTTTTGACGCCGTGGGCGAGGCGAGGGCTTGTCGGACCAGATGCGCGGGCACCGCTTATTCTCGCGGTGCTGGCATCGCTGGCGGTCGCCGGTTATTCGATGACGGTGGACCCGAAGGACATTGCCGGCGAGCTCGACACCGACAAGGTGATACCGGCCGCCGATCTCGGCGGCACCGTGCCGGCGGGCGAGTGGCACTATTACGGGCGCACGCCATACGGCCAGCGCTATTCGCCGCTCGACCAGATCACGCCGGAGAATGTCGCCAACCTGCAACCGGCCTGGACCTACCGCACCGGCGATGTGAAGGGCCCCGACGATGTCGGAGAGACCACCTATCAGGTGACGCCGCTGAAGATCGGCGACACGCTTTACATCTGCACGCCGCACAATTTCGCCATCGCCATCGATGCAGCCAGCGGCAAGGAGAAATGGCGCTACGACCCCAAGATCAAGCTGGACAAGGACCGCCAGCACCAGACCTGCCGTGGTGTGTCCTATTATGCCGACGCCGCCATCGGCGCCGGCCAGCCCTGCGCCTCGCGCGTCTATCTGCCGACATCCGACGCGCGGCTGATCGCGCTCGACGCGGCGAATGGGCAAGTCTGCCCGGCCTTCGCCGAGGCCGGCACGCTGAACCTGCTAACCGGGATGCCGTATCCGAAGTCGGGCTACTACTACTCGACCTCCGCGCCGCTGATCTCAGGCGGCAAGATCATCGTCGGCGGCGCGGTCAACGACAACTATTCGACGCAGGAACCGTCCGGCGTCATCCGCGCCTTCGATGTCAGCACCGGCAAACTGGTGTGGAACTGGGATGCCGGCAATCCGGACCAGACAACGCCACTGGCGGCAGGACAGACCTATACGGCCAACTCGCCCAACATGTGGTCGACGCCAAGCGCCGATGAGAAGCTCGGGCTGCTCTATGTGCCGCTCGGCAACCAGACGCCGGACCAGCTCGGTGCCGGCCGCAGCGCCAATGTCGAGAAGTTTTCGTCCTCGATCACCGCGCTCGATCTCAACACCGGGCAGCTGAAATGGGTGCGGCAGACGGTGCATCATGACCTGTGGGACATGGACGTGCCGGCGCAGCCGAGCCTTGTCGATATCACCAAAGCCGATGGCACCGTCGTGCCGGCGCTGGTCGGCCCAACAAAGCAGGGCGACCTCTATGTCCTCGACAGGCGCACGGGCGAACCTGTCATCGCGGTCAAGGAAGTGCCGGCGCCCGGCGGCGCCATCGAGGGCGATCATACGGCGCCGACACAACCGGTGTCGGACCTGTCCTTCAACCCGAAGCCGCTGACCGATGCCGATATGTGGGGCATCACCATGTTCGACCAGCTGGCGTGCCGCATCGCCTTCCACAAGCTGCGCTACGAGGGCCGCTACACGCCGCCGTCCCTGCAGGGGTCGTTGATCTATCCCGGCAATTTCGGCACCTTCAACTGGGGCGGTGTGGCGGTCGATCCGGTCCGGCAAGTGATGTTCGGCATGCCGACCTATCTCGCTTTCACATCGACGCTCATTCCGCGCGCGGATGTGCCGCCGCCCGGCGACACCAAGGGCAGCGAGCAGGGGCTGAACCGCAATGACGGCGCGCCCTACGCGGTGGTGATGGGACCGTTCCTGTCGCCGCTTGGCGTGCCTTGCCAGGCGCCGCCCTGGGGTTATGTCGCGGGTGCCGACCTGCGCACCGGCAAGATCGCCTACAAGCACCGCAACGGCACCATCTACGACATGACGCCCTTGCCCTTGCCGCTGAAAGTGGGTGTGCCGGGCATTGGCGGGCCGATGATCACCGCTGGCGGGGTCGCTTTCCTGGGCGCTGCCGTCGACGACTATTTCCGCGCCTACGACCTGACATCGGGCAAGCAGCTCTGGCAGGCGCGATTGCCGGCCGGCGGGCAGTCGACGCCGATGACCTATACGGTGGCCGACGGCCGCCAGTTCGTCGTCATCGTTGCCGGCGGGCACGGTTCGGTCGGCACCAAGCCGGGCGACTATGTGATCGCCTACGCGCTGCCGAAGTAGCGAACGGTTACCGGGCGCCCGTTCTGATCCGACTAGCTGATCCCGAGATGGCTCTTCAGGCCGGGCACCGATCCCATCACCTGATTGGTCAGATCGGGGCCTGCCGCGGCCTCCGCTTGTTGCACCAGCGTCGCGCCGGCCTTCTGGAGCTGCGCCATGTCGAGGCCGGACGCCTTGAGCGCCGCCAGGCCGTTGACGAGTGCACCGGCCTTCTCGCCGAGCACGCCGCCAAGCGCGCCCTGCAGTGACGACAGGAAGCCGCCGCCACCGGCGGCCGGAGCGGCGGCCATGACGTCGTATTTCTGCGCCAGCGCGTCGGCGCCGGGAATCTTGGCGAAGAAGGCGGAGGCGCTTGTGCCCTGGGCCTCATGCTCAAGCACGGAGAAGATCGTGCCGACGACCTTTTCGGTGGTGGCCTGATCGATCCCAGCCTTCTGGGAGACGGTGGTTACGATATCCTGGACGTCCATGACTTCACCTCAACCCTTGCGTTTCGTGTCTGTTGGACGCGGCCGGCGGCTGCGAACCTTGATCATGGACTGTTTGCTTGCGGTCACCACCATCGAGCCCAGCGCCAGAAAAGCCGCCGCTGCAACCAGGAACCCTGTAGCGAGGATCGGGGAAGGCAAGGTCATCGGCGTCATTCCTTTCCAGGTCAGGACCGCAGCCGCGCCAAACCATCGCGCGGCCGATTTCAGGCAGTTTCCCTCACTATTGTGGCAGCACCATCAAGATTTTTCGCTGATGACAAGATTGTGATGACGGCGCCGATTGCCGGTCAATCGTGACGGATGACGATTTTCCCGAAGGCCTCGCCACGCGCATAGTAGCGGAACGCCTCCACGGCATCCTCGAACGCGAAGACGCTGTCGATGACGGGCCGCAGGCCGTGCATGGCGATCGCGCTGTTCATGGCCAGGAACTGGGCCCGGTTGCCGACCGCGATACGCCTGATGCTGGTGACGGTGGCGGAGAGGGCGGCAATGCCGATCGAGGCCGCGCTTTTGTCCAGCGAACCGACCTGGCTGATCTGACCGCTGAGCGCGACGGCCTTCAGCGATTGTTCCATGGTGCCGGCGCCGCCAACCTCGACGATCACGTCGACGCCGCGGCCGCCGGTCATTTCGCGGACGCAGGCATGCCAGTCCGGCGTCGTGCGATAATTGATCACCGCATCGGCGCCGAGTGCCGTCAACCGTTGCGCCTTGTCGTCGCTGGAGGTCGTGGCGATGACACGGGCGCCGAAAAGCCTGGCGAGCTGCAAGGCAAACAGCGAAACGCCGCCCGATCCTTGCGTCAGCACGGTCTGCCCGGGCAGTAGAGGGACGCCGCCTGAAAGCGCGTTCCAGGCGGTGACGGCGGCGCAGGGCAAGGTGGCCGCTTCCTCGTAGGACAGATGCGGCGGTATTTGCACAGCGGCATCCTCCGGCAACAGCGCGTATTCGCTCAGCATCCCGTCGAGTGAGCCGCCGAGTTGTGCTGAATAATCCCAGCCGAATGGCCCGTCGATCCAGCGCGGGAAGATCGAAGCCGCGATACGGTCGCCGATCTTGACGCGGGTGACGCCGTCGCCGATCGCGACCACTTCACCGGCACCGTCTGAAACGGGGATGAGATCGGGCTTGACCGGCAGCGGGTAGTAGCCCTGCAGGATCATCAGTTCTCTGGCGTTGAGCGAGACAGCGCGCACGGCAACCAGGATTTGGTGCGGTCCGGGCGAGGGGATCGCCTCATCGCGCATGACGATGCCGTCTATGCCGCCGCCAAGATTGGCACGGTAGCTTTTCATGGTGTTCTCCTGAGACAACGCAAGCGCATGGGTTGGCGATAGCCGGACTACGAGATGATGAATTGATGGTCGGAGAGAATGCGGCCCTCGTCGTTGAGGACGAAGAACTCGAGGCCAACGGCTAGTACCGTGTCGGAGCCTTGCGGCAGCATTTCCCAGGTCAGAAGCATGCCGTTCTGTACGACCTGGAGACCCGGCCTGGCGCGAAACCGGTTCTTGCCCTGAATGACATTCTTGTCGTGCGAGGCGGCAACCCGCGCCTCGATGGCGGCATGGCCTTGATAGGCGGCTGATTTCAGGTAGTTGGCGCCATCCGGCGCCCAGAGATCCTCGATCGTCTCGCGGCGCACGGCGGCGTCCGTTTCGTGCCACATCGCGACATAGCGGGTCGCCAATTCTTCAGTGGTGATCATCGTTTGGGGCATAGGATTGTCTCCGTTTTCGAGCGCGATGCGCTGCAGATGGAGGTAACCCTAGATCCATTTATTGGTTGGAAAAACTGCTGAAATCGGTACAGGTAATGTAGATCATCTATATAATGAAATGAGCACCTCATGGCGCGAACCGACGTTTTCACAGGCCTGTCCGAGTTTCTCGCCGTTGCCGCGCATGCAAGCTTTCGCGCCGCGGCGGCGGAACTGGGTGTAACGCCGGCCGCCGTCAGCCAGGCGATCCGGTCGCTTGAGGCACGCGCCGGCATGCCGCTCTTTCAACGCACGACGCGCCGGGTCGCGCTGACCGAAGCCGGTGTGGACTTCCTGGCGCGGCTGAAGCCGGCTTCCAACGAGATCGGTGATGCCTTTGACGCCTTGTCGGTCCTGAGCCAGCGCCCGATGGGAAATCTCAGGCTGTCGGTGCCGCGCATAGCGCTTGATCTGGTGATCTATCCGCTGCTGCCCGCGTTTCGCCAGGCCTTTCCCGATGTCACCCTGGAGATTGATGTCGATGATGCCTCCGTCGATCTGATGGCGGGCGGCTATGATGCCGGCATTCGCATCGGCGACTTTATCGAGCGGGACATGATCGCTGTCAGGATCACGCCTGATTTCACCTGGTCGGTGCTTGGCGCGCCGTCCTATTTCACGGTGCGTGGACGGCCGCAAACGCCGGAAGACCTGATGCGGCACGAATGCATCCGCTACCGCTTTCCAACAGCCAGGACGATCTATCGATGGCAGTTCGCCCGCGATGGCCGCGAGTTCTCGCTCGATGCTCCAGGTGGCATCTTGGTCAACGACCATATCAGCATGATCGAACTGGCGCGGAACGGTGTCGGCCTCTGCTACTCCGCCGACAAGGTTGCGGCATCCGAACTGGCATCAGGCGCACTGGAGCCCGTGCTGCGGCGCTACCTGCCAACCAAGCCCGGCCTGTTCCTGTATTTTCCGACCCGCAGCCAGGCACAGCCGAAGCTGCGTGCTTTCATCGATGCAGCCACCGCGCTCATGCGCGCCAAGTGAAAGGCATGTCTCTTCCGTTCGCGACTGGACGAGGTGGGCCTCGCGCCTATCTTGGCGTGGGAGATCCGAGATCGAGGAGCGCGCCATGACGAAATCCGACGCCGACACCACACCTGCCATCACGCAGGCAATGGTCGATGCCTATGACGAATACACGCATCTGACGCTCGACCGCCGCCGCTTCATGGAACAACTGACCAGGCTGGCAGGATCGGGTGCGGCGGCGGCAGCGATCGCGCCGTTGCTGGCGGCAAATTCCGCGCAGGCGGCGATCGTCGCCGAGGACGATGCCCGCGTGAAGGGCGAGGACGTCACTTATCCCGGCGGCAGCGGCGAGATGAAGGGCTATCTCGTGAAGCCGACCGGCCATGCCGGGAAGCTCGGCACGGTCATCGTCATCCATGAGAACAGGGGCCTCAACCCGCATATCCGCGACGTTGCCCGGCGCGTGGCGCTGGAAGGGTTCGTGGCACTGGCGCCGGACTTCCTGTCGCCGCTCGGCGGCACACCGGATGATGAAGACAAGGCGCGCGACCTGTTTCCCAAGCTTGATCCGGCGCAACTCGCGGCCAATGCGGTGGCGACTGTGGCGTATCTGAAAGCCGACAAGGACGGCAATGGCAAGGTCGGCGCGGTCGGCTTCTGCTGGGGCGGCGGCACGGTCAACATGCTGGCCGTCGACGCACCCGACCTCGCGGCAGGCGTCGCCTATTACGGCATGCAGCCGAAGGCCGCCGATGCGGCGAAGATCAAGGCCGCGCTGATGCTGCATTATGCCGGGCTGGACACACGCACCAATGCCGGGATCGATGCCTACAAGAAAGAACTCGACGCGGCGCATGTCGAATACACGGTCTATGTCTATGACGGCGCCAACCATGCCTTCAACAACGATACGTCGGCGGCCCGCTACGACAAGGCCGCGGCGGATCTCGCCTGGGGCCGCACGATCGCATTCCTCAAGCAGAAACTGGCCTAGCTGGACGGCGCGGCCCACACCGTTTCAAAGGCCGGCGACAGCGTGAAGCCGGCCGGCAAAACCGAAACAGGCGGCGGGCGGCGCACACCTTCCTGCAGATACCGCAGGGCCGACATCAGCCCGTTCATGGTATAAGGCTTGGCGATGACGCCGACCGCGCCCGCGAAGTGATCAGGAATGCGCTTCGGATTGGCGGTCATGAACACCACCATCGAGTTCTTCTGTTCACCAATGTATTCAGCCACTTCGACGCCGGTCGGGCCGTCGGTCAGTTGAATGTCGACAAAGGCGATATCGGCATCCGTCGTATCAACCATGCTCCTTGCCTCGGTCAGGGAGGTTGCCCAACCGACGACGCTGTGGCCAGCGTCCTCGACAAGGCTTTCCAGCTCCATCGCCAACAGCGCTTCATCCTCGACAATCAGGACCTTCAGCGGTTCAATCATGACATGTTCCCCTTCTGCTGCGGTTCATTGGGCATCGATATGACAACCCTGGTGCCCGGGCCGGCATCGCGCCATTCGATGTCGGCGCGCAGCTGACGGGCGAGCGACTTGATCAGCCGCATTCCGAAGGATGCGTCGCCACTGGCATCGGCCATGCCGACACCATCGTCTGACACCTCGATGTTGAAGTGGCCGTCAGGCTGGCTCATCTTGACGCCGATGCGGCCAGCGGTGGTTCCGTCGGGCTTTTCCTTGAAAGCATGTTTTAGAGCGTTGGTGACAAGCTCGTTGACCATAAGGGCCACCGGCGTCGCCTTTTCCGCCGAAATGACGATCGGCTCCAGCTCCAGCGTCGACTTGATTTCCGAGCGTCCGGAGGCCATCAGCAGATCGGTGACGAGATCCCTGGCGAAATCCGAAACGTCGAACTTGCTGACATCCTTCGACTGATAGAGCCGGCGATGCACGGTGCTCAGCGCTTCGATACGCTCCAGCATGGTGGTCAGCGACTGTTTGGTCGCCTCGTCCTTTATGGTCCGGCTCTGCATGACGATCAGCGATGAGATCATCTGCAAGTTGTTCTTCACCCGGTGATCGACCTCATGCAGCAAGGTGGTTTGCGCTTCGAGTGCGGCCTCGAGTTCTCGCGTGCGCTCCTTGACCGCCTTTTCGAAGCGATCCTTGTCAGCGGTGATGCGATGCTCCGACCGCTTGCGATCGGTTACGTCGAGTTGCGAGGCGAAGAAGAACTGCAGCTCGCCGCTGCCGTTCGAAACCGGGCTGATATAGAGCGCGTTCCAGAAGGTGGAACCATCCTTGCGATAGTTCAAAACATCGACGCTGACATCCGTTGTGGCGGCAACGGCTTCGCGCACCTTATCTATCGCCGCCTTGTCGGTTTTTGGCCCCTGGAGAAAGCGGCAATTCTTGCCAAGCACATCTTCGCGCGCATAGCCCGTCAATCGCAAGAAAGCGTCGTTAACGAAAACAATGGGATTGTCGGCCCGCCTTGGGTCCGTGATGATCATAGACATGCGGGTAGCCCTTATGGCGGCCGCGAACGGATCACCTTTGCCATGTTCGACATGAAGGTCATCCGTCATATGCCACGCGTCAGCCGGCTCCCTGGTGTGTTTCCAGTCCATTCTTGTTCTCCAAGCCGTTCGTGGGGAGACAACGGCTCAGGCCGGGCATGGTTCAATCTTGGGCCGTATTGTCGCATCCGGACGAATCACGGAACCACATTGAAAACAAAGTAAGCTACTGGAAATAAAGGGTATGTTGCCGCTGATCAAAAGCGCTTCCGGCCGTTAAAAGCCACACCGGCGACCACAAGGGCGATGCCCAGGCAGTATCTGAAGCCGGGATCATCCAGTCGTCGCCGGTTGTGGCGCGGTCGCCTCTGGCCGCCATCAAGCGACAGCCTTGAATCCGCGCGTTGAGAGGCGGCCCAGGCTTGTTGTGTTCAACGACAGCAGGTCGTCTGTCAGGCGTGGCCGCGCTTCAGCCGCGCGCGCTTCAGGATGCTGCGCCAGCGGATCATGTCGAACGGGATCGGCTCATTGCTGTTGGCGATGTGGAAAATCTCGTTGTCGACGTTCTTGAGCGAGCGCCAGAAATCATAGTCGGTAATGCGCGGATCAGCAGCTAGCCTGTCCACTTCGACCTTGATGTCGGTTTTCATGCACGTCCCTCGAACCGGCTTGCCCCGCCGCCCGTATCTCAACCCGATGCGGATCGTTCTCGACCGCTCGACTGAGTCGTTCAACGGCTCAATTGGCTTGTTCACGTTAAAACCTTGGTAAGGTTAACGCTGGCGTATAGCCGCTTCAAGCGCCCGCATGCCGAATTCGGTGGTCCCGTTCTTTTGATTTTCCAGTGTGGCTTTTGAGCCCAAATCAGCGCGTGGCTATGTCCGGGAAAGGCGCGAATTTCGGCTTTGTCCTACTTGCGGCGGATACCGATCGCGCGGCCGGCGCGTTCCGGCATTGGCAGCGTGGCATGGGCGGCACGCATCGCTTCCACCTTGGCGAGCACATCGGCGGGGAAGGGCGCCACCTTGGGCCCGGCCATGTCGACATGCAGCGACAGCGTTTCGGAGGTGGCCGCCAGCCAGCCGTCGACATGGCGGATTTCCTGGTAGGTTCTCAGCCGCTTCTCGTCGTGGTCAATAAGCTGAAGAGAGACCGTTACCTTGTGCTCGAGGTGGAGCTCCTGCAGGTAACAGACATGGACTTCCGCGGTGTAGATGGTGAGGCGGCGGTCCCTGACGTAGTTCGGCCCCATCCCCATCTCTTCGAAAGCGCCGTCCGAGCCACGGTCGAAGATGACGTTGTAATAGGCCATGTTGAGATGGCCGTTATAGTCGATCCAGTCCTTCTCGATATCCATTGGTTTGGAGACGAAGGGGGCAGGCAGGGACATGGAACTTCCTTGTTATGGTGCTGGACAGGGACAGGGTGGTGAGACTAGGCATCGATAAGCATGACGAGCATAGACGCAGGGAAGCGCCGACGCTGGTCCATTCGCGGAGAAATTCATGGCTCTGAGCGACCTCAACCCCGTAGAGCGCAATGAAGACGGCATCGCCGCCGTGCTCGGCATCCTCAAGCAGCGTTTTGGCGAGCGTTTCCAGACCGGCCAGGCAATCCGGTCACAGCACGCGCACACGACAACCTACATCCCGACGCAGGCGCCCGACGGTGTCGCTTTTCCCGAGACGACGGCCGAAGTGCAGGAGATCGTTCGCGCTTGCGCCCAATACCGCGTGCCGGTCATCGCTTTCGGTGTCGGATCGTCGCTGGAAGGTCACACCAATGCGCCCGGCGGCGGCATCTCGCTCGACACTTCGCGGATGAACCGCATTCTGGCGGTCAACCCGCAGGATCTCGATTGCACGGTCGAGCCCGGAGTGACACGCGAGGATTTGAACCGGCATCTGCGCGACACCGGCCTGTTCTTTCCGATAGACCCCGGCGCCAATGCGTCGCTTGGCGGCATGGCGGCAACGCGGGCCTCGGGCACGAATGCCGTGCGCTACGGCACGATGCGCGAAAACGTGCTGTCGCTGACAGCTGTTATGGCCGACGGCGAGGTCGTGACCACGGGCAAGCGGGCGAAGAAGAGCTCGGCCGGGTATGATCTGACGCGGCTGCTGGTCGGCTCTGAAGGCACGCTCGGCATCATCACGTCGCTGACCTTGAAGCTGCAAGGCATTCCACAAGCGATATCCGGCGGCGTCTGCCCGTTCCCTAGCGTCGAGGCCGCCTGCAACGCGGTGATCGCGACGATCCAGATGGGCATCCCGGTGGCGCGCATCGAACTGGTCAACGGGCTGCAGATGCGGGCGATGAAGAACTATTCGAAGCTCGACTATCCCGAAAGCCCATGCCTGTTCGTCGAGTTCCATGGCAGCGATGCCGGCGTGGCCGAACAGGCCGAAACCTTTGGCATGATCGCGGAAGAAAACGGCGGGGGGCCATTCCTTTGGACCAGCGTTGCCGAGGAGCGGACCAAGCTTTGGAAGGCCAGGCACGACGCTTACTGGTCATCGCTGACGCTGCGGCCGGGCGCCAAGGGCCTGTCGACCGATGTCTGCGTGCCGATCTCGCGCTTTGCCGAATGCGTTATGGAGACCGAGGCTGACATTGCCGAGATGGGGCTGATCGCGCCGATCGTCGGTCATGCCGGCGACGGCAATTTCCATGTTCTGGTGCTGATGGATGTCGATGACCCCAAGGAGATCGCGCTGTCGGAGAAATTCGTCGCCAGACTGAACATGCGGGCGATTGCCATGGACGGCACCTGCACCGGTGAGCACGGCATCGGCCAGGGCAAGGTCGGCTTCCTGCGCCATGAACTCGGCCACGGCGTCGACATCATGCGCTCGATCAAGCAGGCGCTCGATCCTCAGAACATCCTCAACCCCGGGAAAATCCTGCCGGCGGCAGGATAGGCGGCCGGAGCTCGCGACGGTCTCTAGCGCGGAAGCTCACAGTTCCGAAAGACGGCGCGCGGGTTCGGCGCGGTGGAGATAGCCAGTGAACGTATCGGGGGAGCTTGGCTTGGACAGCTGGGTCACGATGCGCCCGACTTCGCCGCGATGATAGCCGGCATGGGTGATGACATGGGCAAGCATTTCCTCGCGTGACATCTCCCCAGGCGTGCCGTCAGTGAAGGTAAAGCGGATCGTTTCTACCAGCTCGTGGGGACCCAGCTGTTCGACATATCCGAGATACCACCGGTCCGTATCCCTGATCGCTTCAGAGAGTTCGGCGAGCTTCGGTGTTTCCGCCGTACCCGTATCCCTGTAGTCGTGCTTCTGCTTCCGGGCATTGGCGGCGAATATCCTGTCGACGACATGCGCGTGGTTGATGGTTTCAAGGATCTGTCCCAAGCCCTCCTTGCCAAGGTCCTTCTCAATGTCCTTCAGCGAGACAATGAGTTCCTCATCGGCCCAGGATTTGTATTTGAACAGGGATAAAAGGAGCGTCTTGCTGCTCATGGCGGCCTCCGATTGTGTTGCGCTCCTGACCCGGTTGGGTAAAATGTGAGCTTCTATTCACATTTTGCGGAAAAAGCGCCGATATGGCTACTCGCATTCCCCCGCAACGCGAAAGCCCGCGCAAGGCGCCGAGGCAGCAGCGTTCCCGTGCCACCGTGGATGCCATCCTCGAGGCCGCCGCTCGCGTTCTGGCAAAGCGTGGCTGGGCCGATTTCACCACCAATGAGACGGCCCTGGCGGCCGGCGTCAGCATCGGTTCGCTCTATCAGTATTTTCCCAACAAGCTGGCGCTGGCGGAGGAAATCCGCGCCCGTCATCTCGATGCTGTGCTGGCGGCCATTTCCATTTCAGACAGCGGCGAGGGGGCAGCCACGCTTGAGCGGCGCGTGGCAAAATTGATCGACGGCGTCGTCGCTGCCCACTCGGTCGACCAGGAACTGCATCGCGTCCTGCTCGATGAGGTGCCGCTGGCGGCGCGCTCGAAACAGGACGCGTTCGAGCTGGACTACCTCAGGCGCTATCAGGCGGTGATTCCACCGTTGCCTGGCAAGCCCGATCCGATACGCGATGAGATTACGGGGCGTGTGCTGTCGGCCGCCGTCGAAGGGGTCATCCATGCCGCGGCACGGCACGGCGAACTCGATTCGCCGGCCTTGCGCACCGAGCTCAACGAAATGGTCTGTGCCTATTTGCGCCATCGGTCCGGGCGCTGAGCTTAGATCCGGCTTTGCAAGAATCGGAATGCGCGCGGCGCTGATGGGGTGCAGAACTCGATCCTATCAAAAGTAGAGGATCACCATGCTGACGCTTCACGACTATCTGCCCTCCCAAAACGCCTGGAAGGTCCGCGTTTTGCTGGGACTGCTCAAGATTCCTTATGAGACCCGTAGCGTCTCGATTTTCGAGGGTGAGAGCCATGCCGACGCCTTTCTCGACCTCAATCCGGCGGGCGCGGTTCCCGTTCTTCAGCTTGAAGACGGACGCGCGATCGCCGAGTCGAATGCGATCCTGACTTACCTCGCCGAAGGCACGCCGTTTCTGCCAGCGGACCGCTATCAGCGTGCGAAGGTCATGCAATGGCTGTTCTTCGAACAGTATCATGTCGAGCCGGTCATCGGTTCATTGCGATACTGGACATTGACCGGGCGGCTTGAGCGCAACAAAGCCATTGTCGCGGCGAAGCGGGAAGCCGGAGCCCGCACACTCCAGGCACTGAACCGCAGC
The DNA here is from genome assembly GCF_015500075.1 of Mesorhizobium sp. INR15. NCBI lineage: Bacteria > Pseudomonadati > Pseudomonadota > Alphaproteobacteria > Hyphomicrobiales > Phyllobacteriaceae > Mesorhizobium > Mesorhizobium sp. INR15. The sequence continues at coordinate 3,629,007 of NZ_CP045496.1, forward strand.
CTCGCCGAAGGATCCTTCCTAGGCCGTGTGGACGAATTGACTCAGGTATAGGTTTTGGGGTTCCGCTGACGAATCCAGTCTGATTCATGGATTGTCGACTGATTTGGAGGTCGGCGATGTCCACGAGGATGACGGAAACGGATTGGGCGAACACGCTGGAGGTTTTCCGGGCCTGCCTGCCACGGCGAGGCCGCAAGGCTGCGGACGACCGGCTGTTTCTGGAAGCCATGCACTTCTTCACGGTGGAGAATGTGCGCTGGCGTGCGCTGCCGGAACGCTTCGGCCACTGGAACTCAGTGTGGAAGCGCTTTGACCGGCTGAGCAAGGCCGGCGTGTTCGAAGCCTTCTTCGACACGTTGGCCGAGATGAGCGCATCGGCCCATCTGATCCAAATGTTCGACTCCACCATTGTCCGCGCCCATGTCTCGGCAGCGGGCGCAAAGGGGGGCAGCAAGGCCAGGCGCTCGGCCGCTCGCGCGGCGGGTTCACAACGAAAATCCACGCCAAGGCGGACAATTCTGGCGACATCATCGCGTTCGATCTGACCGGTGGCCAGGTTGCCGACACAACCCGCTTCGAGACCCTGCTCGACATAGGGCCGGACATCACCCCACGCGCCGCGCTGGGCGACAAAGGCTATTCCAGCAAGGCCAATCGCGCCGCCGCGCGGACACGCGGCATCGCCCCGGTGATCCCTCACAAGGCCAACGAGAAAAACAGGCCAGCCTTCTTCGCCAAGACGCTCTACAAGGCGCGCGCCCGCATCGAACAAGGCTTCGGGCGGCTCAAGCGCTTCAAACGCGTTGCCCTGCGATGCGAAAAGACCGCACGAAACTTCCGCTCAATCGTAAGCTTCGCCGCAGGCCTATGCTTGATCAAATTCGTCCACACGGCCTAGTCGGCAAGCAGCTATCGATCGCGGATATCGCGGTCTATGCGTACAGCCACCGAGCCGAGGATTGCGGCTTCGTTCTCCCGGACTATCCGGCATTCATGGCTTGGCTTGGCCGTGTACGGGACGCACTCGGCCCTGATTATCCCGTGTATCCGTACAGCATCGACAAACATTCCGGCGGTTGATCTGTTCGAATGCGGGCCTTGAAGAGCGGCACCATCGTTGCTGAAAACGGTTCGCCTTGACCTCAGCGCTGTTTGGTCCGAGGCTCCTGACCGAGGCCTGAAGTCACAGGCGTGCCAAGCGGAGGAAACAGTGTCATGGCAATCTCACGCAAGGAAGAGGCTCGGGCGCTGAGCGCCGACGAACACGAGTTGGTGGAGAAGTCGCACCATCCGGTGGTGCAAAACCTCTCCGATGCGGACCTCGCCAGCCTGGTCAAGCTGTTGCGGGAGCGGCGCGACAAGGCACAGACGCAGGCGCATCAGCGCCGCCGCGAAATACGTGGCAAGGGCGCGTCAAAGGGTGCCGCCGCCTCCAGGGCCGATGGCGGCTCTCAGTTGAAGCTGGCGGTGCTGGCGATGGCCATGCGGCGGCTGAATGGCGAGGCCGAACGGCGCCGGCAATTGGCGGCGCGTCTTTCGCTGGTCGACAATGCGCGCAAGGCGCTGACGCTGAAGCAAAGGGCGACAGCCGACGGTCCCGCATTCAATTCGCGCACCGCGCACCAGGGCATGCGCGCCGTGGCAAACCAGAGGGCGCAAGACCTTGTGCGGCCGATGGAACTCGGCCGCCAGCGCAAGGCGGCAAAGGTGGCGCAGGCAAAGCGCGACGCGCGGTGAGTTTCTACCCGGCCTGAACCAGCGTCTGCAGCATCGGCCGAGTCGGGGCGAAAAACGTCGTGCCGGTGTGCGGTGTCGAGAAATCCAGCAGCCGGTCGTAGGCGCCCGGCGGCTCACCGATGTACATGCGTTGCAGCATCTTCTCGATCACCCAGAGATAGCGGGAATAGCCTATAAAATAGGTGCTGAATTCCTTTTGTCCCGGACGGCCAAAAGGCATGTTGTCGCGCAGGATGTCGTACTCGTTGCCGTCGGCATCCTCGATGGTGGCGAGCGACTTATGCGATTTGCGCGGCGCCTTGTCGTCGTCGATTTCGATGTTATCGATCTTGGTGCGGCCGATGATCTCCTCCTGGAGATGCGTCGGTGTTCGCGCCCAGGCGCCGAGATCGTGCAGATATCTCTGAACCACGACATAGCTGCCGCCGGCGAAACCGGCATCCTCATCGCCGACGAGCGCCGACGCGGGCAAGTCGAGGCCGGTCGGGTTGGCTGTGCCGTCGACAAAGCCGAGCAGGTCACGCGCGTCGAAATAGCGAAAGCCGGAGACTTCATCGACGACAGTCACGCTGTCACCCAGGCTGTCGAGCAAAATACGCTCGAACTCGAAGCACATGTCGGGGCGTTCGGAGCGGATGTGGAAGAGAAGATCGCCAGGGGTCGAGGGGGCCGAATGAGCCGCGCCCTTGATCGGTGCGAACGGCTTCAGTTCCCGCGGCCGGCGATTCGTCGACAACCGATCCCAAAGGTCGCGGCCTATCCCGGCGATGCAGGACAGCCGGCCTGAAAGGTCGCGAAACCCAACAGTCTTGACGAGATCGTCAAGTCCGCCGAGCACCGAGGCGGTTTTGGCGAGCGCGGCCTTGTCGCCTGCGACGGTGACCACAAGGAAGACCGCTGCCAGCGACAGCGGTGCGTCGACGCTCTGCGCATCGATCGGCACTCTGTCCCAGTTCTTTCCTGACATCCGAAAGTCTCCATTTTCCAGAATTTTTGGGACAGAGCGAGGACACTCAAGAACAGGATATCCATCGCCAGCGGCCATGCAACCGCGCCTTCGCGACGGGGTTTTGGTGAAGATGGCGTCCACGCCAGACATCTTGCGGCTGTGCCAGCCGAATTGCCTCTTTATCGACACGCGGATGCGGGTAGAGTGCGGCAGAATTTCAATCAACCGTTTCGGAGCTGATGCTCGCTCGCCTGTTCGTGATCTTCGGTGGCCTTTTTGTGCTGGTGCTGTGTGCGGCGCTGGTGGTGCCGTATTTTATCGACTGGACAGGCTACCGTGCCGAGTTCGAGCGCGAGGCGAGCGCCATTCTTGGCCGCAAGGTGACCGTGCAGGGCGATGCGACGGCGCGGCTGCTGCCGTTCCCCTCGGTGACCTTCTCCAATGTCGCCGTTGCCGGCGGTCCCAACGGCCAGCCAGCCATGACCATCGAGACGTTTTCGATGGATGCCGAGTTGGCGCCGTTCCTGCGCGGGGAAGTGCTGATCTTCGACATGCGCCTGGTGCGGCCCAAGGCAATCATCAACATCGCGGCCGATGGCACTGTAGACTGGGCGATGCGGCCGTCCTCGCCCTTCGACCTCAACCAGATTTCAATCGAGAAGCTGACGGTGACGGAAGGCGAGATCGCGCTCAGCCACGCCGCCGGCGGGCGCAGCCACCTGATTTCCGAAATCAACTCGACCATTTCGGCCAAGTCGCTGGCTGGGCCGTGGCGGATGGACGGGTCGTTGCGGCTGGATGGGCTGCGCACCACCATTGCTGCGTCCACGGGCAAGGCTGACGGCAGCGGGCAGACGCGGCTCAGGCTCAAGGCCGATCCCGATGCCTATCCGCTGGTCATCGAGACCGATGGCAATGCCGGTATCGTCAAGGGTGCGGCGGTCTATTCCGGGCAATTCAAGATTTCCGGCGCCGACAAGAATTCCGCGCAGCTGCGCGGCAGCGATGGCGAGACGGTGAAAGTCAGCGCCGGCAAGCCAGATCCCGGCTTCCGGCTCAACGGCAAGTTCGCGCTCGATCATCAAAAACTCGGCGTCGACGAATTCCGCTTCGAGACCGGGCCGCTCGACAATCCCTACACCGCCGATGGCAAGGCCTCGGTTGATCTTGGCCTGAAGCCGAGCTTCGCCATCGAGGCCAATGGCGCGCAGGTGAAGTTCGACGAGGCCGTGGGTGCTGCGGCAGGGGCGGGCCTGACATTGGATCAGCGTATCGCGGGCCTCGAGCAGGCCCTGCTCGACCTGCCGAAACCTGCCATACCCGGAACCATCGAGGTCAAGCTGCCAGCGGTGGTGGCCGGCGACACCACGGTCCGCGACGTGCATCTCTCGGCCGAGCCGACCGAAGGTGGCTGGAAGGTGAAGTCGCTTGCCGCGACATTGCCTGGCCGGACCACGCTGGAAGCCGATGGCATGCTCATGCTGAACGTGCAGGGCCAATTTGGCTTCACCGGCTCGCTGTTGCTGGCCGTGGCGCAACCCTCGGGTTTTGCTGCGTGGCTGTCCAAGGATGTCGATGAGGCAATTCGGCGACTGCCCGCCGCCGGCTTCAAGGCCAAGGTCGACCTGAGCGAGAAGCGCCAGGCGTTCAGCGATCTCGAACTGATCCTCGGCAAGGCGAAATTTTCCGGCCGCATCGATTCCAGCCAACCGGACGACGCCAAGCCGTCGGTGCTGATGCGTCTCGAAGGCGGCGATCTTGATGTCGACGGGCTCGCGGCTTTTGTCTCGATCTTTGTCAACGACAAGGGCGCCAACCGCTTCTCCGACCGCGATCTCGATTTCCAGATCAAGGCTGGGCCGGTCAGTGCCGGCGGGCTGACCGCCGACACGGTCGACACGGCGCTGCGGCTGCGCGACGGACTGCTCGAAATCGATCGGCTCTCGGTGGGCGGGCTGGCCGGCGCCTCGATCAGCGCCACCGGCCGGATCAAGGATTTCCCGGCGAGCCCCACCGGCAAGCTCGATGCTTCGGTGGTTGCCGTCGACCTCAAGCCGCTGATCGACGTTGCGGCGCAGCACTATCCCGACAATGCGGTGCTGAAGGGGCTGGCCAGCCGCGCGGCGGCCTATCCCGACCTGTTCCAGGACGCGCGGGTCGACCTGATCGCCAGCGCGGCCGACAATGGCGACGGCACCACGGGGCTCGCGGTCAGCGGACAAGGCAAGGCCGGTGGTTCAGGTTTCTCCGCGTCGCTATCGGGGAAGGGATCGGCCGACAAGCTTCTCGACGCACCGGTGACGCTGACCTTCAATGCCAAGAACCCCGATGCCACCGCGCTCCTGGCGCTCTACGGCCTGCCGGCTCTGCCGCTTGGCATGCTCGGAGAGGCCACCACGGATATTTCCGCCAAGGGCACGCTGGGCGGTGGTCTCGCGACCACCTTCAGCCTTGCCGGCAATGACTTCAAGGCTGGCTTCGAAGGAACGCTCACTGACACGCCGCAAGGTCCATCCGCCAGAGGCAAGCTCAGCCTTGACGCCACTGACATCGAGCCGTGGCTGATGACGACCGGCATCGGGCTGCCTGGCATGGGCGCCGGCATGTCGACATCGCTCGCGGCGCAGGCCGACTATGGCAATGGCCTGCTGGTGCTGGACGGTGTCAGCGGCGCCATCAACGAAGCGGCGGTTTCCGGCGACGTCAATCTCGACGTGAAGGAGGGCGTGCCGCATCTGGCCGGCGCCCTGACACTGGATGAACTGGACCTCGACCCGATGGCGGTGACGCTGTTTGGTGATTCTGCCTTCCTCGCGGACAAGAGCGGCGCATGGCCAGCCGCACCCTTCAGCCAGAAGTCCAGCCTGCCGTTCACCGCCGATCTCGACCTGAACACGGCAGCGCTTGCCGCCGGGCCCTTCGCCACGGCCTATGACGCCGCCTTTTCGTTGAAGCTCGACAAGGAAGGCATCCGTATCTCGGATCTCAAGGCGAAATTCCTCGGCGGCGCGCTGACCGGCCTGTTCGAGTTGAAGAACAATGACGGCAGCGGGCTGTTCACCGGCCAGGTGAAGCTTGCAGGCGCCGACCTGGCCGCCGTGCTGCCGGATACAGGCGTCACCGGCAAGGGCGATTTCTCGACCACGCTGTCGACCAGTGGCAAATCGGTCGATGCGATGGTGGCCGCATTGTCGGGGTCGGGCACGGCCGCGCTGAAGGGCCTGACGATCGCCGGCGTCAATCCGGATGCCTTCGGCGCTTTCATCGGCAAGGCCGATGCCATCGGGCGCGATATCGATGTGGCCAAGACCGCTGGCTTCGCGCCACAGATCGCGGCTGACGGCAGTTTTCCCGCCGGCGACAGTGACATCGCCTTCACGATTGCCGGCGGCACGCTGCGGGCGCCGCCGGTCAGCCTGGAAAATCCAGCAGCGGCGCTTTCCGCCGACATCACCGCCGACTTCAACGCCGGCACGGTCGCGACCAAGGGAGCGATTACTTACAAGCCTGGCGACGAGGCTCTGGTCGGCTCGGAACCAGCGGTGAATTTCAGCGTCGATGGACCATTCGGCGCCCTCAAACGAACGTTCGACAGCGAGCCTCTGGCGCAGTTCCTGACCCAGCGCGCGCTGGAAAAGGAACAGCAGCGCGTCGAAGCGATGCAGGCGGCGTTGCTGGAAAAGCAGCGGCTGCGGCGCGAGGTGCGCTACTACGCGGCCCTGCAGGATGCGCGCGACAAGGCGGCCGAAGAACTGCGCAAGCAGGAAGAAGCAGCAAGGCTGAAAGCCGAGGCCGATGCAAAGGCAAAAGCCGAAGCCGACGCCAAGGCACAAGCCGAGGCGGAAGCTCAAGCCAAGGCTGCCGCTGATGCGAAGGCCCAAGCGGATGCCGATGCGAAAGCCAAGGCGGATGCCGACGCGAAGGCCAAGGCGGATGCCGAAGCGAAGGCTGAGCAGAAGGCGGCGGACGAGGCGGCCAAGGCGCAAGCGGAGGAACAACAGCGCCTGAAGGTGGAGGAGGCGATGCGGATAGCCTCCGAGGAAAAGGCGAAGCTGGCGGCCGAACGCAAGGCCGCGGAACAGGCGCCCAAGGTGGAGCGGACGCCGCTGCCGCCGGCGAATGAAAATCCGGCGCCTGCCAAACCAAAAGCCAACCCTTTTACGATCGACAATCTGTTGAAGTCGCTGAGCGGCGGCTAAGGCTTATCGCGCTGAGCGGTTCGAACCGTTCGCTCTCCGCAATCGTGTGATCATGGGTTCTTTCGATCGAGCAATCGTCTCAGCATCGGCTCGATGCGGGACAGCTCATCGAGATGGGCCGCCGACAGTTCGGCCAGACAATCGTCGGCGCGCTCGGTCAACTGCAGCAGGACGCGGCGGTGGTCGTCCTTGTCCTGATCCCTGGCGACGAGCCCGGCTTCGCCTAGGCGGTTGACCAGTTCCACCGCGCTGTGATGGCGGATGCGCAGGCGCTCGGCCAGGTCACCGATCGTCACCGGTCCGCCTCCCGGAAATCCCTTGATCGCCAGCAGCGCCTGGTGCTGGCGCGCGGTCAGGCCGGCGTCTTCCGCCTGCAGCTGGCTGAATTCGAGGAACCGGCGGATCAGATAGCGGAACTCGGAAAGCCGCTGATAGTCGGCCTGGCTGATGGTGGTGCGGGGTTTCTGCGGCTGCGTCATGCCAGACATTTGTTCCATTCGTGAAAAAGCTCAAACGGTTTTCAAGCAGAACTGGCTTGAATATTTATATCGTATTACGATACATAGCCGCGCGATATGCCGGCTGGCCGCTTCGACCGTGCCGACCAAACCGATACGGCCCAACGCCAGGAAGCAAAGTCCGCCATGAAGCCCCATCACCCCAATCCCGGTCATCTCAGGGATTTCACCACCGACGCGAGGGTTTTGCTGATCGCAGCCATCGCCGTCGTCGTCGCCACGGCCGGGCTGTTCGCCGGCATCGCGCTGTTGAAGCTGATCCGGCTCGCCACCAACATCGCCTATTTCGGCCAGTTCACGCTCGCCGATCTTAAACTCCAGGACACGCCGCTCGGCTATGCCGCGGTGGTCGTTCCGGTGATCGGCGCGCTGATCATTGGCGTGATGGCGCGCTTCGGCAGCGAGAAGATTCGCGGCCACGGCATTCCCGAGGCCATCGAGGCGATCCTGCTCGGGCGGTCGCGCCTCGATGCCAAGGTGGCAATCCTGAAGCCGCTGTCGTCAGCGATCTCGATCGGCTCGGGTGGACCCTTCGGCGCCGAGGGGCCGATCATCATGACCGGCGGCGCCATTGGCTCGCTGATCGCGCAGATGCTGCCGGTCAGCGACAATGAGCGCAAGACGCTGCTGGTCGCGGGCGCGGCTGCCGGCATGACCACTGTGTTTGGAACGCCGATCGCCGCCATCATGCTGGCGGTGGAACTGCTGCTCTTCGAATGGACGCCGCGCAGCTTCATTCCAGTCGCGGTCGCCGCCATCATCGCCGAGGTGGAACGCACCATGCTGCACCTTCCCGGGCCGATCTTTCCGTTTCATGGCGGCATGGAGGTTTCCTTTGTCGGTCTCGGCGGCTGGGTGCTGATCGGCATTGCTGCGGGTCTCCTGTCGGGACTGCTGACGCAGATGGTCTACGCCTGCGAGGATGGCTTCCAGAAACTGCCGATCCATTGGATGTGGTGGCCGATGCTCGGTGGCCTGGTGGTTGGCATCGGCGGGCTGATAGAGCCGCAGGCGCTGGGTGTCGGCTATGACAACATCGCCAACATGCTGGACGGCCGAACGCTTGCCGCCGCCGCGCTGACGCTGCTGGTGGTAAAGGCGATCATCTGGTCGGTCGCATTGGGATCAGGAACGTCGGGAGGCGTGCTGGCGCCGCTGCTGATCATGGGTGGCGCGATGGGCGCGGCGCTTGCCGGCATTTTACCCGCCGCCGATCCCGGCTTCTGGGCGCTGCTGGCCATGGCCGCGACAATGGGCGGCACGATGCGCGCGCCGCTCACCGCCACCTTCTTCGCCGTCGAATTGACCGGCGACACGCATGTGCTGGTGCCGCTGATCGCGGCCTGCGCCACCGCGCATGCGGTGACCGTGCTTTTGATGAAGCGCTCTATCCTGACCGAGAAGGTCGCGCGGCGAGGGCATCATCTGGTGCGCGAATATCGCGTCGATCCTTTCGCCCTGACCCGGGTGCGAGAGGTCATGACATCAGCTGTCGAAAGCGTGCCGGCGACGATGACGCTGCATGGCGCAGCGGCATTCCTGACGGCGCCGCAGACACGGCATCCGAGTTTCCCCGTGGTCAATGCGGAAGGGCAAGTGCTCGGGTTGATCGATCCGCCGGCGATCCTGAGCTGGCGGCGAGCCGGCAAGCACCGCACCACGACGCTTGGCGAATTGCTGGCCGGAAGCAAGGTGACGCTGGCCTATCCCGACGAATATCTCGAAGGCCTGTCCGACAAGCTGCTGATGGCCAATGTCTCGCATCTTCCGGTCGTTGCGCGTGAAGATGACCGGCTGGTCGGCTATATCGGCTGGAAGGACATGATGCGCGTGCGGGCCAGGAAACAGGCGGAGGAGCATGACCGCTCGGCGTTGCTGGGCTTCGGCACCCGCAGAAAGAAACGCGAAGGTACCGTTTCGTCCTAGAGCGGTTCAGCGTTTGATAGAATCGCTGGCCCGCTCTAAGTCCCTGTTTTTACGCAATTCCGGACGGAAAACCGCTGCGCACTTTTCCTGGAATTGCACTAGAGCGCCGCGCCACGCTTTGCCCAATCCAGCACATGAAGCCTGAGCGCGGAGGACAGGTTGGTGTCGCGCGGCCTTGTCCCGTCGATTTCGGCGACAAGGGCGGCGAGCGTCAACTTGCGTTCGGCGGCAATGGCGCCGAGATCGTCGTAGAACGGCTTTTCGAGCGAATAGCTGGTGCGATGGCCGCGAATGGTGACCGAGCGTTTTTCGACCGCGCTCACGTCGAGATGTTCACTTATCGCCCGAGGGCTCGCGGCGATGACCGGCGATGAAAGCCTCGGCCTTGTCGGCGAGCAGGCGGTCGCGTTCCTTTTCGGCCTTCGAACGGCCATGCAGGGTGCGGTTTTGGCCGGCGATGCGCTCTTTCTCGCTGCGAGCCTTCAACTTGCGGGCCTGACGAAGATTGATGATCTCGGCCATGGCTCAGGCCCGTCCGGCTACTTCTTGCGGAAGGCGTCGAGCGAGACGACTTCGGCGCCCTTGGTGGTGGCGTCGGCGGCGGCAGCAGGTTTCTTCTCCGCTTCGGCGGCGGCTTTCTTCTCGGCCTTCGGCTTCTTCTCGGAGACGATGGCCAGCGGCTCGACAGCAGGTTTGTCGGCGGGCTCCTCGACCGCCACGCCATCCGTCTTCACATCGAATTCAAGCTCGAAATTGACCGACGGATCGTAGAAGCCGCGCACGGCGGAGAACGGGATTTCAAGTTTTTCCGGCACGTCGGAGAAGGACAGGCCAACCTCGAAGCCGGTGTCCGTCACTTTCAGGTCCCAGTACTGGAACTGTATGACGATTGTCATCTGTTCGGGATAGCGTTCACGCAGCCTGGAAGACACGCGCACGCCCGGTGCGCCGGTCAGGAAGGTGATGAAGAAATGATGGTTGCCGGGGAGGCCGGTGCGCGCGACCTCGGCCAGGACCTTGCGCATGACGCCGCGCAACGCCTCCTGGGCCAGAATGTCGTAGCGGATGTGGTCGTCGGCCATGTGGTGGTCGGGTTCCGTTGAATCGTCCGCATAGCTGTAGTCAAGCTTGAGGGCCGCGTAAACCTGATATAGCGGGGTACCATGCCGAGGCGAGGGCACTTGCCGTCGATTTGATCTGCCAGGCGCTCCGCAAACGCGTCAGGCGTTGGCCAGCACGCTCTGCTTTTCCATGGTGGCGGCCGCCTTCCGCTTGCCGAAGGCGCGCAGGAATGTGCGCACGCCGTTGGTCGCGGATTGCAGCACGTCTTCGTCCTGTGGCGTGCCGCCAAGCATGAAAGTGGTCTGCAGTTCGGCGTTGACGAGGCCAAGGAACTGGCGCGCCGCCACGTCAGGATCATCGATCGCGAGGTAGCCGCCATAGGCGAGGCGGGCGAAACGGGCCGCCAGTGCCGGCCAGGTCTGGCCCGGTCCCCGTTCAAGCCATTCGGCGAACAATTCCGGATACCGCTCGCCTTCCGTCTGGATCAGTTTGCGCAGGAACTTTCCATCGCGGTTGCAGATGCAGTTGCGGTTCATGCGCACCGCAAAGCCGATCAGATCGGCTTCGAGATCCCTGGGCTGATCGGGGAAGGTGGAAATGGTGGCGAAGATGCCGGTGTTGCAGCGTTCTGTCAGGTCGCGGACAACGGCAACGAAGAGTTTTTCCTTGTCGCCATGATGATTGTAGACGGTCTGGCGCGAAACACCCGCCTCCGCGGCGATGAGATCGATGTTGGCGCCGGCGAAGCCTTCGCGGCAGAACACCGAGGCGGCGGCGTCGACAATGGAGATACGCTTGGCCTCGTGGCCGCGTGGCGGGAAAGTGTCAGGAGAAACGCCGAGCTTCATGAAAATCTATATAGAGGTGATTGACGAATTAGACAAGACTGTCTAAATTTGTGGACATAGAGCAAAGGGATTTCCCTGGTAAGCGAAAAGGAATTCGCTGCCGGCGTCGGAATTTCAGGGGATGGAACGTCCTTGGGTTACCCGCCGGTCACCGGCGGCAACCAGATTCGAAAGAAGCCTTTATCATGAGCCCCAAATTCCTCCGCATCGCGGTCGTGCTCGGCTTGTTGTCCGCCATCGGCCCGTTCGCCATCGACATGTATCTTCCCGCATTGCCGTCGATCGGCGCGGATCTGCACGCCGGCACCTCCGCCGTGCAGATGAGCCTGTTGATTTTCTTTCTTTCCATGGGCTTCGGGCAGATTGTCGTCGGGCCAATCTCCGACATGGTTGGCCGCAAGCTGCCGCTCTACGGCGGCCTTGCGCTGTTCATGGCCGGCGGCATCGGCTCGGCGCTCGCGCCCAGCATCGAGTGGCTGATCGCTTTCCGCTTCCTGCAGGGCCTTGGCGCCAGCGCTGGCATGGCGGTGCCGCGCGCCATCGTGCGCGACCTGCACACCGGCAATGAAGCCGCCAAGCTGATGTCCCTGCTGATGCTGGTGTTTTCGGTGTCGCCGATCCTGGCGCCGCTGACCGGCAGCCAGATCATCGAGAATTTCGGCTGGCGCGCCGTATTCTGGACGGTGACGGGTGCCGCCGCATTGGCGACCATCCTGCTCGCGACCTCGCTCAAGGAGACGCGGCCGGCGGAAGAGCGCGTTGGTTCCTCCTTTGGCACAGCGCTTGCCGGCTACCGCTTCCTGATGGGTGACCGCAACTTCCTTGGCCTTGTAGCAATCGCCGGCTTCGGTATTGCCAGCTTCTTCGTCTATCTCTCGAGCTCGTCCTTCATCCTGATCGACCACTATGGGCTGTCGCCTTCGGTCTACAGCGTGTTCTTCTCGATCAACGCGGTGGCCTTCATCGGCATGTCGCAACTGACCGGCCTGCTCGCCGGGCGCTTCGGGTTGAAGCGCGTGGTCTGGGTGGCGGTGACTGGCTATGCGACGACGATGGTGGCGCTGTTCGCGATCATGGCGACCGGTGTCGACCGGCTCGACGTTTTGGCGGCGCTGCTGTTCATTGGCTACGGCTTCCTCGGCTTGGTCATTCCGACCACCTCGGTGCTGGCCATGGAAGAGCATGGCGAGATCGCCGGCACGGCCTCGGCGCTGATGGGCACGCTGCATTTCGCCATCGGCGCGCTCGCCATGGGTGTCGCGGGCCTGTTCTTCGACGGCACGCCATTGCCGATGGTCGCAGGCATCACGCTCTGCGCGGTGATTTCCTTCACGCTGGCGAAGATGACGCTTGGCCGTTCGCGGGAAGCGGTCGAGGCGCCCGCGGAATAGGCCGTATCACCAAACCAACAGTAGAAAAGGCCGGGCTTGCCCGGCCTTTTCTACATCTGAGCCAATCCTGTCTCGGCCAGCACGAAACGCAGCCGCGTCTAGACCGGGCCCAGGGGCAGCGGCACGAGTTCATAGCCGAGTTCGGTGTAGGTGCTGACCAGCGCATGGTAGGTGCGCTCGGCCTCGTCGAGCGTCTGCTTCCGCTCCTCGTCCTGCGCAAAGATTTCCGGCCAGGGCGGCGCGATGAAAACGCGCGCCGCATAACGGAAGCTTTTGGCGGCCACCTCGACATGCTCGGGCAGTGGCAGGCCGCACAGCCTGTAGGTAGCCGAGCGTGTCCGGCACGCCACGATCGAAGAAGACCGGTCCCGTCTGCTCGCGGGCCGCGTGCCAGGAGCGCAGTTCCCATGACAGCATCAGTTCGGCGAACAAGGTCCGGTCCTGCCAGGGCAGGGCGGAGCCACCTATGGCCGTCTGGTCACGGATGACGCCGCGCCCGGCTTCAACCGAGGTGGCGAAGCTTGCCAAGCGTAGCGCTTCAATCAACGTAGTCTTGCCTGAGCCCGGACCACCGGTCAGCACAAAGAATCGATCGGAATCGTTTTGCATGTTCTTGGTCCGTGATTGGAAAGGTGTGGCGAGCGGCTTCGCCATTGGCCGGCGCTTGAACGCGCCGCAGGCAAAGGCCTGCTTTCGAACCGCATATATCTGAAAGGGAGAAGTGGAGGTTTCTGTTGCCAGGTACCTCCGAACCCCGCCTAGAAGTGCGAACCTCTAGGGCTTGAATTGAAGCTATCGCACCGCTTACGCGGCGAGACGTGCTTCCGCATAGTTGTCATTTGCAACTACAGGTTTAGCCCGATGACGGTGGTACCATGCCGGGCAAAAGTACGATCTTTACACCTTCGTCGATCCTATTTCGCCCCCATCAAAATCCGCTCTCTCATCAAGAGCGGTTTTTGGTGGAGGCGCCGGGTACCGCCCCCGGGTCCGAACGGCTTATTTCATCGCCCATTTATCGCCATAGTCGGTCAAGCCGACAAAACGAATATAGGGGCCCATCGCGTGAAATGAAAGGCCGCAATGGCACTTTGTCCCCGTTTCAAAACCGCATCGCAATGGGTTGACTTGGCAACGCTCTCAACCGAAGCTTTGCAACGGTGAGGCGTTATCGACCTAACGCAAAAGTTGCGTCAGCGCGCCACAAGCCTCATCGATCGGACCGTGGCGCCGACGAGGGGAGTTTTTGATGGCCGACTATCTTGCAGACGTGAAGAAATACGACGCCGGGGCAAGCGCCGACGTGGTCGACAAGATCGTGAAGCATCTGGGCATCGCGCTGAGGAACCGCGATTCCTCGCTGGTGTCCTGCACGGATCCGAAGGAACTCGATCGCGTCAAGGCGGGCTGGGTGTCGAAGAAGCTCGGCATAGCTGACGACAAGAAGGCCGATGCTTCGATCGAGAAGGTCTGCAAGGCGATGGCCGCCGACCACAGCAAGAACCGGGTGACCTTCTATTATCTGGTCGCCAAGGACCTTGGCAAGCTCGGCTCTCTCTGACGATAACGCCGGATCATCTGCAAACTGGCGCCTCCGCGCGCCAGTTTTGATCTTGTTGGGGAACAGTCGCGCGCTGGGCAGGTGCGACGCTGGTTTGTTATGTTCGTCTAGCCGCCCGTCGGCTATGATTGCCAGACAATCGAATCGAGCCCGAACCGATGCGCCAGTATCTCGACCTTCTGCAGCATGTGCTTGATAACGGCGACGACCGTCCGGACCGCACCGGCACCGGTACGCGTTCGGTGTTCGGCTACCAGATGCGATTTGACCTTTCGCGCGGTTTTCCCGTCACCACCACCAAGAAGCTGCACCTGAAGTCGATCATCCATGAACTCCTGTGGTTCCTGGCCGGCGACACCAACATCGCCTATCTCAACGACAACGGCGTCTCGATCTGGGATGAATGGGCCGACGAGAATGGCGATCTTGGGCCGGTCTACGGCAAGCAATGGCGCTCGTGGCCGGATGGTCATGGCGGGTCGATCGACCAGATCGCGAATCTTCTGAAGGAGATACGCCGGAATCCTCAATCGCGGCGGCTGATCGTTTCGGCTTGGAATCCCGCCGAGGTGGAAGCCATGGCGTTGCCGCCCTGCCACTGCCTGTTCCAGTTCTATGTTTCCGAGGGCCGGCTTTCCTGCCAGCTCTACCAGCGCTCCGCCGATATTTTCCTGGGCGTTCCCTTCAACATCGCCTCCTATGCGCTGCTGACGCTGATGGTGGCGCAGGTGACCGGACTGCGGCCCGGCGATTTCGTCCATACGCTCGGCGACGCGCATCTCTACTCGAACCATTTCGAACAGGCGCGCGAACAATTGCAGCGCACGCCGAGAGTGCTGCCGACGATGTGGATCAATCCGGAGGTGAAGGACCTGTTTGCCTTCCGCTTCGAGGATTTCCGGCTGGAAAACTATGTCGCCGACGCATCGATCAAAGCGCCCATCGCAGTCTAAGATATGCCGATATTCAGGTGATGCCGGCCTGCGAATGACGGCTTTCCGCGCTTCCGGTGCTCACGGACCGAATGTCCGCTCCGCTCCGGTTCTCGAAAGCCATCATTCTCGGCTCAGCCTGACCTGAATCTCGGCATATCTTACGCACGTATTATCCAACCTCGAAATCACCCGCCTGCGGCGGAGCGATCGGCTTGAACAGTGTCCGGTCCGGCTTGAGGTCGAGCAGGGGCGTGCCGTCGACGCAATCCATGCCGCGCACCAGCAGTGTCGGACCTTCGACGCCGACGAGCCTGACGATCGAGGTGCCGATCGGATTGGGCCGCACCGGCGAGCGCAGCGAAAATGTACCGCGCGATGTGCCGTCACTGGCCGGGCTTTGCTTTACGAGGTCGCGCCTCGACAGATGCAGCCAATAGAGCAGTTCCAGCCGCTCGAATTTGTCGACGCCGTCCAAGGCTTCCCGCCAGGGGTCGAAGATTTCAATTCGGCAGACGGGGCCGTCATCACGGCCCTGGCGGGGCGTTGCCATGCGCGAAGTCCAGGGCGTGTGGATAACGCCGATGAACACCAGCCCGGCATCGGTCGCGGGCGGCGCATCGACCGCGACCTCGCTCGGCCTGATCTCGTTTTCGCGAACCACGGGTTCGTGCACGCTCGTCAGTCGATGCCGACCATCACGTCGGACGCCTTGACCACGGCGTAGGCCTGCTTGCCTTTTTCGAGCTTGAGATCGGCGACGGCCTCGTTGGTGATCGAGGCGGTCACGACAGCACCGCCGCCAATGTCGATCCTGACATGCGAGGTGGTGGCACCCTTGACGATCTCGACAATCGTTCCCTTGAGGATGTTGCGGGCGCTGATTTTCATCGAAGGTTCCTTTCAAAGTTGTTCTGCGCACCTCTTACCAGAACAATGGCGCGGTGCCACCGCCAAGACTATCGCGGGCGCCAGATAGAATGTTTCAACGGGCGTCGGGCCTTCCCTTGTTATGTTCATGCGGATATATCGGTCGGAGGCTTCGAGCCGGTCGAATTCAAAACCCCAGGGAGAGTTTCCATGACGCGCAGAGGTTTCGGACTGAAGGCGATCGCCGTTGGCGGTTTTGCGGCGGTGCTGATAGCGGCGGTGCCGATGGCGCATGCGGAAGACAAGGTCACCGTATTTGCCGCTGCCAGCCTCAAGGACGCGCTTGATGCGGTGAACAAGGCCTGTACCGCCGATGTCGGTGAAGCCGCGACCGTGTCCTATGCCGCAAGCTCGGCGCTGGCCAAGCAGATCGAAGGCGGCGCGCCAGCCGACGTCTTCATCTCGGCCGACCTCGACTGGATGAAATATCTCTCGGACAAGAAGCTGACCAAGCCGGAGACCGAAGTGAAGCTGCTTGGCAACCAGATCGTGCTGGTGGCGCCGAAGGATTCGAAGGCCGAAACCAAGATCGAAAAGGGTTTTGACCTTGCCAAGCTCATCGGCGACGGCAAGCTCGCCATGGGTGACTTCAAGGCGGTGCCGGCCGGCAAATATGGCAAGGCCGCGCTTGAATCGCTCGGCGTCTGGTCGTCGGTGGAGGGCAAGGTGGCGCAAGCCGAAAACGTGCGCGCCGCGCTGAAGCTGGTCTCCACCGGCGAAGCCGCGCTCGGCATCGTCTATGCCACTGACGCGCATGCCGACAAGGGCGTCAAGGTGGTTGGCACCTTCCCGGAGGATTCGCATCCGCCGATCATCTACCCGGTTGCCCAGACCGCGGATTCGAAGGACAAGGATACGCTGGCATTCCTCAAGTGTCTGGAATCCGCCAAGGCAGCCGAACTCTTCAAGGCGCAAGGCTTTACGGTCCTGACGCCTAGCAACTAAAGGTCGCGTTCTGACGCATGAACTGGCTGCTGGACCTCACTCCCGACGAATGGAATGCGGTCCGGCTGTCCATAAAGGTCGCCACGGTGGCGATGCTTTTCAGCTTGCCGCCAGGCATAGCCATCGCGCTGCTGTTGGCGCGGGGCAGGTTCTGGGGCAAGACGCTGCTCAACGGGCTGGTGCATCTGCCGCTGATCCTGCCGCCAGTCGTCACCGGCTATCTGCTCCTGCTCGCTTTCGGCAAACGCGGGCCGGCCGGTGCCTTCCTGGCCGAGCATTTCGGCATCGTGTTTTCATTTCGCTGGACGGGCGCCGCGCTGGCCTGCGGCGTCATGGGCTTTCCCTTGATGGTGCGGGCGATCCGGCTGTCGATCGAGGCGGTCGACCGCAAGATGGAGGCAGCGGCTGGCACGCTTGGCGCCAACCCGCTGTGGGTGTTTGCCACCATCACGCTGCCGCTGATCCTGCCCGGCCTGATCGCCGGTGCGATCCTCTCCTTCGCCAAGGCGATGGGCGAGTTCGGTGCGACGATCACCTTTGTCTCCAACATCCCGAACGAGACGCAGACGTTGCCGTCGGCGATCTATACGTTCACGCAAGTGCCGGGCGGTGATGAAGGCGCGCTGCGGCTGACGCTGATCTCGATCATCATCTCGATGGCCGCACTTGTGGCATCCGAAGTTCTGGCGCGGCGCGTCGGCCGGCGAATGGACATCGAATGACCGTTCTCGTCGATATCAGCCATCGCCTCGGCGATTTCAGCCTCGATACCCGCTTCGAGAGCGCCGGGCGGCTGACGGCGCTGTTTGGTCCCTCGGGCTCCGGCAAGACAACGCTGATCAACATGATTGCCGGCCTCATCCGGCCAGACAGAGGCCGCATCGCGGTTGACGGCCGTGTGCTGGCCGACGCCGAGGCGCGGTTTTTCGTGCCGAAACACAAGCGCCGCATCGGCATGGTGTTCCAGGACGCGCGGCTCTTCCCGCATATGAGCGTGGCGGGCAATCTGCGCTACGGACGCTGGTTCACGCCGGCGGCGGAACGCTACGCCGAAATGGATGCGGTGGTCGAGTTGCTCGGCATCGGTCCGTTGCTGGCGCGGCGGCCGGCAAAGCTCTCCGGGGGCGAGAAACAGCGTGTTGCGATCGGCCGCGCGCTGCTGGCCAGTCCGAAACTGCTGCTGATGGACGAGCCGCTGGCCTCGCTCGACGAGGCGCGCAAGGCCGAGATCCTGCCCTATATCGAGCGGCTGCGCGACGAGACGAAAATTCCGATCGTCTACGTCAGCCACTCGGTCGCCGAAGTGGCACGGCTGGCCAGCGACGTGGTCATGCTAAGCCAGGGCAAGGTTACCGCGTCCGGTCCCACCGGCGTGGTCATGCAGAGGCTCGATCTGTTGCCGGCGGAGGAGCGCGGTGAGGGCGGTTCCGTGCTGGACACCAAAGTGCTGCATCATGACGAGGCGTTCGGCATGACCGTGCTTGGTTCGGCGGCAGGCGACATCAGGGTGCCTCGGCTGGCGGTGACGCCCGGCGCGCCAGTGCGCATCCGTATCCGCGCCCGTGACGTGATGATTGCTACCCAGCAGCCGACAGGCTTGAGCGCGCTCAACATCTTGCCGGGCACGATTGTCGCGATCAGCCCGGGCGAGGGGCCAGCGGTCGAGGTCGGAATTGATTGCGGTGGCGCAACAGTGCTTGCGCGGATCACCGAGCAGTCGCGGCATGCGTTAGGCCTGCGGCTTGGGGGGAAAGTTTTCGCGGTGGTCAAGACAGTGAGTTTTGACCGGGCGAATACCGGAGCCGGCCTGCCGATCGAAGCCGACGGGTGATCCGCGGATGGACTGTCGCTATGTCTTTTTGGAATAGCGGTTCCGCTGAAGACGTTATAGTATGGACGTGAGTGCGGAGAACAGGAAATGCCCTCGCTGAGCTTGCGGATAAACCTCGATCCCGATGGACGCATCGGTCCCGGAAAGATCGAACTCTTGGAGCAGATCGCTGCCTTCGGCTCGATCTCGGCTGCCGCGCGCGGCATGGCGATGTCCTACAAACACGCCTGGGACCTGGTCGAGGACATGAACCGTGTGTTCGGCAAGCCGCTGGTCGCGGCACAAACCGGCGGCAGGAAAGGCGGCGGTGCACAGCTGACGTCGGTGGGCCTGGCCGTGGTCAGCCGCTTCCGCGCCATCGAACGGGCGGCTGCTTCGGCGGCGGCGACGCATATGGAAGCTCTGCAGGCGGAAATCGACGCGGGTTGAGGTCGGCTGACAACTCTGCCCCAGCGGGTGACCAACGCCATCTGCTGCTTGTCCCGCGAGTCGCGCACGTTTCCTCTGAGGCACGGCGCATGCCCACAGTGAAATTTTCGAAAAGATAAATGTCATTTTAAGACTATTCGCTGAATAAATCTGTGCCAATTTCGGCGCGAGTGTTCGAAATGACATTGGACAAATTTGAGAATTACAAAGCCAGAAGGCTGTTCCTATTTTCCATATTTGTCATATCCCTGGTCAGCGTCGCGGCGTTGCCGATGTCGAAGGTCAGTGTCGATCTGCTGTCTTTCACTCCGCTTTTTTGGCCGGCCGGCATCTTTATCGCCGTGTCCTTCTATTGCTATTTTCGCGAAATGCCGGTCTTGGCCGCGGCGCTGGAGACAGTCGGGTTTGGCCTTTTAGTTACCTTTCCCGTGTTGCTCTTGACCTATCTGGTCATTTCGCTCGACCTACCCCTGGCCGACGCCAAACTTGACGCGATGGACCGCGCTCTGGGTTTTGACTGGTTTGCTTTAATCAGTTTCGTGGATGCTCGGCCTCTCCTGGCCAAGACCTTGGATCTTGCTTATCGCTCGATCTCATTCCAATTGGCTCTTATCCCGGTTGCTCTCGTCGTTTCCGGTAGGCAACCACGGGCCTACGCCATGGTCACCGGCTATGGAATTGTCTGCGTGTTGGCTTCGGCAATCGCACTGTTTTTTCCAGCACTCGGCACATATGCCTTCTACGGATACGGCTACGACAGCGTCGTCAACATCTATCCTTATTTTGCTCTCTCTCCGGTGCCGGAGTTCATCGCCGTGCGTGAGCATGCGGCTTACACCGTTTCGCTCGCCAGTACTGCTGGACTCATATGTTTTCCGTCAGTGCATGCCGGCGTGGCATATATGTGCGCCTGGGCCGCATGGGATTTGAAATGGCTGCGCTATCCAATATTGGCGCTCAATGCCGTAATGGCGGTCTCGGCAATCGCCATCGCAAACCACTACCTGGTTGATATTATTTTGGGATTTGGTGTCGCCGGCCTCGCGACATCCGCCGTGACAGCTCTTTTTCTGTCATCGAAACGGCAGTCCATGGGATTGGCGCAGACTTGATAACTGGACCGCGCGAGTTGGAACAGTAACGCGGTCAGCTATTCCTCGGCTCGCCAGGTTTGCGCAGCAGGTAGGTGTCCATGATCCAGCCCTTGCCGTGGCGCGCTTCTTCACGGGTTCTCTCGATCTCGGCGCCGACGTCGCCCAGGCGGCCGGCGATGATGATTTCGTCGGGAGTGCCGAGATAGGCGCCCCAGTGGATGACGAGATCCTTGTCGTCCAGCGTGTTGAACGCACATTTGCCATCCAGCATGACAATGGCAGTGCCGGCGTTGTCCGGCATGCCTTCCTCGGTCAGGCGCCGGCCCGTTGTGATGAGGATAGGATCGCCGATGCGGTTCAGGGCCATCTTGTGGCTGGCGGCCAGTGACTGCACAGCGGTGATGCCGGGGATGACCTCCAGCTCGAACGCGACATTGCCTCTCAGGTGCACACGCTCGAGGATGCGCAGCGCGCTGTCATAGAGCGAAGGATCACCCCAGATCAGGAAGGCGCCACAGCCGCCGTCGGAAAGCTCATCGCTGATCAGCCCTTCATAGATGGCGGCGATCGCCTCGTGCCAGTCGTCGACGGTCGAGCGGTATGATGAGGTTGGTTCGGCGCGCACAGGCACGTCGAACTCGACCCGTCGCGATTTTGGGTTGGTGACGAAGCGGTCGCAGATCTGGCGGCGCAGTTCGGCGAGGTCGTTCTTCTTCGCACCCTTGTCGGGAATGAACAGGACGTTGGCCCGGTTGAGGCCTGATATGGCCTGCACGGTCATGTGATCCGGATTGCCGGCGCCGATGCCGATGACGAGAACTTTGCGCATGCGCGGACTCCTGCCCGATCGGCCCGCATGTGTCCAGACCGCCACGCGTGCCCAGACCGCCTCGTCAACCCGCTGCCGAGAACCGGCGGGGGCTTTGAACGTCGCGCCGAAACCGGTAGGGTCCAGCAATGACATTGCCGGAGGGGGCTTCGATGTTGCGAACTGTTCTGACCGCCGGGTTGCTGCTCTGCGCCGCACCCGCGTTCGCCAATGACTCGACCGCGGAACTCGGCACCGGCGGTTTGATCCTGTCGCGCAACGATGCCGTAGCCATGCAAAGCGAGGACCTCTACATCTCGCCGGACAAAGTCACGGTCGACTATGTCTTCCGCAACAACACCGACAAGGATGTGGACTCGATCGTTGCCTTCCCGATGCCTGACATCGAAGGCGATCCGGAGGAGAGGCCGGCGCTGCCCAACGATCAGAGCGACAATTTCCTCGGCTTCGAGGTGACGATCGATGGCGTGGCGGCCAAGCCGCGGCTCGAACAGAAGGTGTTCGCGCTCGGCATCGACATCAGTGCCGAGCTCAAGGCGCAGAATGTGCCGTTCTATCCCTTCGGCGATGCGGCCAAGGCCGCCCTTGCCAAGTTGCCGAAAGCGGTCAGCGATGACTGGGTCAATCGCGGCATCATCATCGAGGATACCGGGGGCGACGGTTCGGAAGCGAACAAGGTCTACACGCCGTTCTGGCAATTGCGCTCGACCTATTGGTGGCGCTCGACCTTTCCTGCCAACAAGGAGGTTCATGTCTCGCACCGCTACAAGCCGAGCGTCGGCGGCACGTCGTCGGTCAGCTTCTTCTATGACGGAAAGTTCCAGGGGCAGTACGCCGCCTACAAGACCCGCTACTGCATGGACGACACATTCGAAAACGCGGTGCGCAAGGCGGCCAAGGATGACCCGGACGGCTATCCCAAATTCTACGAGAGCCGCATTGCCTATATCCTGACCACCGGCGGCAACTGGGCGGCTGGCACCATCGGCAAGTTCAAGCTGACGGTCGACAAGGGCAACCCGAAGAGCATGGTCTCGTTCTGCGGCGACAACGTCAAGAAGGTCGGGCCAACGAGTTTCGAGATGACGGCCAAGGATTTCTATCCCGAGCATGATATCGACATCCTCATTCTCAATCCGTCGGACAGCAACTGATGCACGTCGCAATCTATGTCGCCATCGCCGAGAACGGCGTGATCGGACGGGATGCGTCCAATTGCGGCGCTTCGTCACTGGCGCAATCGAAATTGATAGGACATAGAGGTCCAATCTCATCGAAGTTGACGGCGTTTTCCCTAGCCTACGACTATTGAGTATGGGGATGGGCGATTGGTAGCGAAAAGAGTTCAGATGCCTTCCGCAACGTCGATCGTTGCGAGAAGTTATCCAGACCACGTAATTGGAATCGAAAATAAATTGCCTTGGCACCTAGGCACCGATCTTCGGTACTTTAGGAAGAGGACCGAGGGGCATGCCATAATTATGGGCAGGCGGACATTCGAGTCGATTGGTCGGCCATTGCCAAAGCGCGAGAATATAGTTCTCTCTCGTACCCCATTGCCGGATGCTCGCGGAATAAAATGGGCTAAAGACATAGAGACCGCTCTTCTCTTGGCGGATGTCTACTCGATTTGTAATTTCAAAAAGCAATTTTTTGTAATTGGTGGCGAGCGTATATATGGGGAATTTCGGAAATATATAAATAAGGTATATTTGACCGAGGTTTTTGCTCGAATAAATGGCGATGCCAAATTCGATTGGGAATTTGATCAAAAAAATTGGCGATATTTTAAGGAAAAAGAATATCCTCGATCTGAGATTGACGACTACCCCTTTAGAATCACCACATTGCTTAGGCTAAAGCCGGAGCATAGATACGAGACCACCGACAATTTGTTGCGAGCTGACCCCGAAGTCTCTTCATTCTTGGACAGATACTCGTCAATGATAGCTCGTTCGGAGATGCATTCCGTCGAGGAGGAGCAGTTATCACTGTTCTAAGTTGCCCGAGAAAAAGCGCATCGCGTTGAAAGCGCGCTGTCGCGTCCCTATAGAAGAAACAACACTGGACTTTGCGCCGTAACACCGGCGCTTGAGGGAATTCCAAGCGAAAGGACATTCATGCCCTGGAACGACAAGAGCGGCGGTGGCGGCGGCCCATGGGGTGGCGGCGGCGGCAACAATCAGGGACCCTGGGGGCAGGGCCCGAAGGGGCCGAGCGGCCCGCAGGGCTCGCCTCCCGACCTCGAGGACATTATCCGGCGCGGCCAGGACAGGCTGCGGCGCGCCCTGCCGGGTGGCGGTGGTGCAAGCCCGGCCATTTTCGCGCTGATCGCCGCCGCACTCGTAGTGCTGTGGGCGTTCAAGGCGGTTTACACGGTGCAGCCCGACGAGGTCGCGGTTGAGCTGCGCTTCGGCAAGCCGAAAGCCGAGCTCTCGCAGCCGGGCCTGCATTTCCATTGGTGGCCGCTCGAAACGGTCGAAACGGCCAAGATTTCCGAGCAGCTCGTCGATATCGGCGGCGGCAACACCAGCGGCAACGGCCTGATGCTTTCCGGTGACCAGAACATCGTCAACGTCCAGTTTTCGGTCGCCTATCAGGTCTCCGACCCGCGCGCCTATCTGTTTGATGTGTCGGACCCCGACGGCATGCTGCGGCAGGTCGCCGAAAGCGCCATGCGCGAAGCGGTCGGCCGCCGGCCGGCGCAGGATATTTTCCGCGACGACCGCCAGGGCATCGCGGCATCCGTGCGTGAAATCATCCAGACGACGCTGGACGGCTACAAGGCCGGCCTCAACGTCAATGCCGTGTCGATCGAGGATGCAGCACCGCCACGTGAGGTGGCCGATGCGTTCGACGAGGTGCAGCGTGCCGAGCAGGACGAGGACAAGTTCGTCGAGCAGGCCAACCAGTATTCCAACCAGAAGCTCGGCCAGGCACGCGGCGAGGCCGCACAGGTCCGCGAAGACGCGGCCGCCTACAAGAACCGGGTCGTGCAGGAAGCCGAAGGTGAGGCGCAGCGCTTCATCTCGGTCTACGACGAATATGCCAAGGCGCCGGATGTCACCCGCAAGCGCCTCTATCTCGAAACCATGGAGAGGGTTCTGAAGGACTCGAACAAGGTCATCGTCGAGCAAGGCAACGGGCAAGGCGTCGTGCCTTACCTGCCGCTGCCGGCATTGCAGCCGAAAGCGCCTGCACCAGCCCCTGCTGGTGGCGTTACGGGAGGTAACCAGTGATGGCCAATCGTCTCCCAATCATCGCTGTCGTGGCGGCGGTCATCCTGTTCCTGCTCTACTCCTCGGTCTTCGTGGTCAACGCGCGCCAGCAGGCGCTTGTGCTCCGGTTCGGCGAGATCGTCGACGTCAAGAGCGAACCCGGCATCTACTTCAAGGCGCCGTTCTCATTCTTCGACGCCGATACGGTGCAACTGATCGAGAACCGGGTGCTGCGCTTCGACCTCGACAACATCCGTGTCCAGGTGTCGGGCGGCAAGTTCTACGAGGTCGATGCGTTCATCGCTTATCGCATCTCCGATCCGCGCGTCTTCCGTGCGGCGGTATCGGGTCAGATCGAACTGGCCGAAGCGCGGCTGAGGACGCGTCTCGACGCTGCCTTGCGCCGTGTTTACGGTTTGCGCGACTTCGAGGCGGCGCTTTCGGAAGAGCGTGCCGTGATGATGCGCGAAGTCCGCGACCAGCTCAGGCCCGACGCGACGTCGCTCGGCCTGCAGATCGAGGATGTCCGTATCCGCAGGACCGATCTCACGGTCGAGGTTTCACAGCAGACCTACGATCGCATGAAGGCGGAACGCCTGGCTGAGGCGGCGCGGCTGCGGGCACGCGGTAACGAAGCGGCACAGCGCATCACGGCACGTGCCGACCGTGAAGTGGTCGAGATCGTTGCCGAAGCGCGAAAGGAATCCGAGATCCTGCGCGGCGAGGGCGAAGCCCAGCGCAGCGCGACGTTCGCGGAGGCCTACAAGCGCGACCCGGCCTTCTTCGACTTCTATCGTTCGATGAATGCCTATGGCACGGCGTTGGACAACACCGGGACGACCATGGTGCTGTCGCCGAATTCGGAGTTCTTCCGCTTCTTCCGGAACCCCGAGGGCAAGGAAACGCCAACGACG
This sequence comes from Mesorhizobium sp. INR15, assembly GCF_015500075.1. NCBI lineage: Bacteria > Pseudomonadati > Pseudomonadota > Alphaproteobacteria > Hyphomicrobiales > Phyllobacteriaceae > Mesorhizobium > Mesorhizobium sp. INR15. Next base: position 3,654,320 of record NZ_CP045496.1, read on the forward strand.
CCGCAACCGGCTCCCGCCGCGCCGGCGGCACAACCAGCCACCGGCCAGTAACGGCCGGTGGAGGATTTCTTCGCGGCCATGGGCCTGGTCCTCGTTATCGAGGGCTTGGTCTATGGCGGCTTTCCCATCTTTGCCAAGAAGCTCGCCGGCGAGGTTCTGTCGCTGCCGGAGAACGCATTGCGGATCGCCGGGCTCGTGGCGATCGCGCTTGGCGTTGGCATCGTCTGGCTGGTGCGAGGCGGATGAACCGATTGGCCCGCGCGTGACTCCGAAAGTTCTCGGAAAGGATCGTGCGCCAATTCCAAGTGCGGTGGCGTAATTCACGCGCTCTAAAGCACGCGCGGCGCTGTAGAGGCTTCGGAATAACGGAGGATTTACACTCTGCCGATAGCCATAGCCGCAAACGTGCCGTATTTCTTGCCAACATGGCGCAACGCGGCGTTTTCGCCGCAGCGCTTTTCTCTTTCAGAAATGCCGGGAGGCTTCTCGATGACATCCAACACCCTTTTGCGCGCGGCACGACGGACGTTCATCGCCGGCGCGGCCGCTCTTCTTGTCGGTGCCGTTGCCGTCCCGGCGTTCGTGACGCCGACGGTTGCCGCCGATGGGCCTGCTTCGGTCGCTGACCTAGCGGAAGGCCTGCTCGGCGCGGTGGTCAACATCTCGACCTCGCAGACGGTCAAGGGCACCGAAGGCCCGGGCGCGGTACCGATGCCGCAGCTTCCGGAGGGGTCGCCCTTCCAGGATTTCTTCGACGATTTCTTCAAGAACCGTGGCGGCGACAAGGACAATAGCGGGCAGAAGGTGCAGTCGCTGGGCTCCGGCTTCGTCATCGATGCCGAGCAAGGCATCGTGGTCACCAACAACCACGTCATCGCCGATGCCGACGACATCGAGGTGAATTTCTCCGACGGCATCACCTTGAAGGCGACGCTGGTTGGCACCGACACCAAGACCGACGTCGCGGTGCTGAAGGTCGATCCGAAAGGCCACAAGCTGACAGCGGTGAAGTTCGGCGAGTCCACCAAGATGCGCGTTGGCGACTGGGTCATGGCGATCGGCAATCCGTTCGGCCTTGGCGGCACGGTGACGGTCGGTATCGTCTCGGCTCGCAACCGCGACATCAACTCCGGCCCCTATGACGACTTCATTCAGACCGATGCCGCCATCAATCGGGGCAATTCCGGCGGCCCGCTGTTCAACAGTGCCGGCGAGGTCATCGGCATCAACACCGCGATAATTTCGCCATCCGGCGGTTCGATCGGCATCGGCTTCTCCATCCCCTCGCAGCTCGCCTCGGGCGTCGTCGATCAGTTGCGCCAGTTTGGCGAGACACGGCGCGGCTGGCTCGGCGTCCGCATCCAGCCGGTGACAGACGACATCGCCGAGAGCCTTGGCATGAAGACAGCCAAGGGCGCGCTGGTTGCCGGCGTGATCAAGGGCGGACCGGTCGACAATGGAACCATCCTGGCCGGCGACGTGATCCTCAAGTTCGACGGCAAGGACATCCACGAAATGCGTGATCTGCCGCGCGTCGTCGCGGAAAGCCCGGTCGGCAAGGCTGTCGATGTGCTGATCGTGCGCAAGGGTGTCGAGCAGACGGTGAAGGTGACGCTTGGCCGGCTCGAGGACGGCGAAAAGCTCGCCAATGGCGAAGACGGCAACACCGACAAAAACAAGGGTGACAAGGCGCCGGCAGTTTCGACCGCTTCGGTGCTTGGCATGACGGTTGGCGAACTCAATGACGAGACACGCAAGAAGTTCAACATCGCCGCTGACGTCTCCGGCGTTGTCATCACCGACGTCAACAAGGATTCGGCCGCCGCCGAGCGCGGTATCCAGCCAGGTGAAGTGATTACCGAAATCGCGCAGGAATCGGTTGCCACGCCCAAGGATGTGATGGACCGGATCGGCGCGCTGAAGGAGCAGGGGCGCAAGAATGCGCTGCTTATGCTGGCTTCGAAGACCGGCGAATTGCGGTTTGTGACGATCCGCATGGATTAGAGTCCGCAAAAGCGGACAAAGCTCTGATTGAAATGAGAAAAGGGCGGCTAGCGAGCCGCCCTTTTTCTTGCTTGCCAGTCGGTGCGCGTCAGCCGGTAGAAGACGTGGCGCTTGAGCGATGCGTGGCTGTCGGGAATGCCGGGATGGTCGAAATCGGAAGTGGGGTCGGCGGTCATGCCGAGGCGTTCCATCACCGCGGTGGAGCGCAGGTTGTCCTTGACCGCGAAGGAGACGATCTCGGCGACATCGAGCGTTTCGAAGCCGAAGGCGAGCCAGGCTTCCGAGGCTTCGGTGACATAGCCCTTGCCCCAGAATTCCGGCGCCAGCCGCCAGCCGATCTCGATGGTTCCGGCGGGCAGAAACGGCATGTGATCGACACCGGTCAAGCCGACGAAACCGATGCACTGGCCTGTCGCGGCGATCTCGGCAGCGGCGAAGCCGAAGCCGGCCCGGTCAATCGCGGCACGCAACTCGCCCATCTTGGCGTCTGCCTGCGCGCGATCACGGCGGAATGGAAAGAATTCCATGACGCGCTCATCGGAATTGATCCGGTGGAACAACTCGCGGTCACGGTCCTCCCAGTTGCGCAGGATCAGGCGTTCGGTGCGTATCGGCGTCAAAGGACAAACTCTTCCTGCCTGTAGCCCTGCAGATAGAGCAGCGCGGTGAGGTCGCCATGGTCTATGCGGACCGTCGCTTGCGCGGCCACGGTTGGCTTGGCATGCAGCGCCACGCCGGTGCCGGCCAGCCGGATCATGTCGAGGTCATTGGCGCCGTCGCCGACGGCAATGGCGTCGGCGGGCGTCAGGCCGAGGCGCGCCGAAATCTCGTTCAGCGCATCGGCCTTGGCGGCACGGCCAAGGATCGGCTCGCCGACCAGCCCGGTAAAATGGCCGTCCTGCTCGAGCAGTTGGTTGGCGCGGTTTTCCTGGAAGCCGAGCATGGCGGCGATGCGCGTGGTGAAGACTTCGAAGCCGCCCGACACCAGCGCTGTCCAGGCACCGTTGGCACGCATGGTCTGGACCAGCGTGCGACCGCCGGAAGCGAGCGTCAGCCGGTTCGCGACAATGCGGTCGACCACTGCGGCATCCAGGCCTTTCAGCAGGGCCACCCGCTCACGCAGGGCAGGTTCGAAAGCGATCTCTCCGTTCATCGATCGCGCGGTGATGGTGGCGACACGATCCTTGACGCCGATCTCGTCGGCCAGTTCATCGATGCATTCCTGGTCGATCATGGTCGAATCCATGTCGGCGATGAGGATCTTCTTGCGCCTTGCTTCGGCCGGCTGGACGATCACGTCGACCGGCTCGGAGGCCAGGGCAGCGCGTAGACCGGCGGTCATTTCATCCGCTTGCGCCGTCTCTGGCAGTGCCAGATCGCACGCGATCCCTGCGCCCAGCCAGTGAACAGTGCTTGCGCCGACTGCCTGCGACGCCTTATTCGCAAGCGACGGCGACAGTATGTTGCCGGCAGGACGGGAAACGAGCGTGGCAATCAGCGGCATCGAAAATTCCGGCGATAAGGCGGGCGAGGGCCGCGTGAAGAACGCGATCCTGATAGCCGGGCCGACCGCCAGCGGCAAGTCGGCGCTGGCGCTCGATGTCGCTGAGCGCAAAGGCGGTGTCATCGTCAACACCGATTCCATGCAAGGTTATTCCGTCCTCGATGTGCTGACGGCGCGTCCAGATGCGGCCGAGCTTGCCCGCGTGCCGCATTTTCTCTACGGCCACGTTTCTCCGTCCATGGCCTATTCGACCGGCGCCTGGCTGCGTGACGTCATGAAGCTTGTTGATGACGGTGTGCTTGCGCAGCGGCCGGCAATTTTTGTCGGCGGCACCGGGCTCTATTTTCGGGCGCTGGCGGAAGGTATTTCGGAAATGCCCGACGTTCCGCAGCGGATCCGCGACCGCTGGCGCTACGAACTCAAGGAACAGGGTGCGGAGAAGCTGCACCGCATCCTGATGCGCGAGGATTCGCGTGTCGGCATGATGCTCAAGCCGACCGACAGCCAGCGCATCGTGCGGGCGCTTGAGGTGCTCGATGCATCGGGGCGCTCGATCCTCGAATGGCAGGCCGTGCGCGGTCAGCCGCTGATCGACAGGAAGACCGCGAGTTTCCTGGTCATCGAGCCCGACCGGCCGACATTGGTGCGCCGCATCGATGCACGGTTCGACCAGATGCTCGACAGGGGCGCTCTGGACGAGGTCGGGAAGCTCATGGCTCTTGACCTTGATCCAGCCTTGCCGGTGATGAAGGCGATCGGCGTTCGCGAACTGCAAGCCGCCATGGCTGGAGAGATGGGGTTTGCCGAGGCGATCGAGCGCGCCAAGATCGCGACCAGGCAATATTCCAAGCGGCAAGGAACCTGGTTTCGCAATCAGCTGGGGCCGGAATGGCACAGATTGCACGCTGGTGACGATGTCGAAACCACGATCCGAGGGCTTGCCTCGGATGCAACCTGAAAAGTTGACCCGCAAGGAAAGGTTCCCGTTGTGGTTGTTCAAATTAACGCTCCGTAAGGCCGCCCGTGCCATAAGGTCGGTGGGTACTTTTCCAACGGGGAGCAGATGCGTTTCCACAAGGCGGAATCAGCGTTTTTCGTCTTTATCTTCGTGATCCTGGCCGCGGGCCTGGTGACGCTGCATGCCTATGGGCTCCTGCAATCCTTCGCGACCGAGCTGCATACGGAATCCGGCCTGGAGAAGATCATCTATCTCAACAAGCTGTTGTTCGCGACCGGGGTGCTTCTGGCGACCGCGCTGTTTTTCGGCATCTTTTTCATCTACCCGCTGATCCGCAAGCAGGCGACCGAGGAAGGCAAGCTGCGCGCCATGACGGTCTCGCTCAGCGCACGCTCGGAAACGCTGGAGCACGCGGCGCTGACCGACGGCCTGACCGGCATGCAGAACCGGCGCTATTTCGACGATGCGCTGAAAGAATATCTCGAGGAATTCCGGCGGATCGAAAAGCCCGTGGGGCTGATGATCCTCGATCTCGACCATTTCAAGCAGGTCAATGACGGCCATGGCCACGATGTCGGTGACGAGGTGCTGAAGGCCGTTGCCAGCTGTCTCAAGGACATGACGCGCTATCACGACGTGGTGGCGCGGCTGGGCGGTGAAGAGTTCGCCGTGGTTACCCCCAACATGGACGCGGAACTCCTGTCCAAATTCGCCGAGCGCATCCGCAAGGCGGTTGCCAACATGTCGGTTCTCTCAGGCAATGTCCGCCTCAAGATCACCACCAGCGTCGGTCTCGCCGTATGGGACCGCAAGGAAACGGCCGAGGAATTCTATCGTCGCGCCGACCGTCAGCTCTATGAGGCGAAGAGGCAAGGCCGCAACCGCGTCTGCGCCTAAAATCCCACCATTGAATTCGTGACGCTGGCCGACTGATGTCGGCTTCTGCGCTTCCGGTGCTCACGGACTGAATGTCCGCTCCGCTCCGGTTCTCGAAGCCAGCACCAGGCGACTCAGCCTGACGAATTCCCTGATGGGATTTACCCAAGCTTGTCGGCGAGACCGAATTGGTGTTGGACGGATTCGAGCTCTGTTCGCAGGGCTCCGCCGCCTCAATCGTTCTGCGGGCGCAGGCCGAAGGTGGCGGGCTTGAGGCCGTAGCGCGCGTCGAAATCGTCGTCCGACGATGCACGCACCGCAGGCGGCTTGCGGTAGTCCGGGTCGCCTGCCTGCCTGCCCGCATCGACGGTTTCGACAAAGGCCATCGCCTGTTGCGGCTTCGGCACGTTGCGCAGCCGCTCGACGATCGCCACGAGATCGACATCGTCGCCGTTTTGCGATGACAAATCGGGCTCGCGCTTGGCGGTGCCGGGGAGCAGGTGCTGTGGCAACCGCTCGAACTTCATTCGCATCGTTGTCGCCACGCCTTCACCGAAGGCGATGGCCTCGCGCTGACCCATGGAAGACAGAAAGGCCAGTGTCGAGGCCGAGGAGTCGGCGATTGCCGAACGGATGATCGCCTGATCCTGCTCATTGGCGAGCCGCATGGCAAAGAAGGTCGAGCATTGCGACAGGATGGTCGGATCGAGCTCACCTGGGCGCTGGGTGACAACGCCGAGATAGCAGCCATATTTGCGGCCTTCCTTGGCGATGCGCGACAGTGCGTGCCGCGTCGGCGCAAAGCCAAGCCGTGGGTCCGCGGGCATATAGCGGTGGGCCTCCTCGCACAACAGCAGAAGCTGCAGCTTGCCTTCGCTCCACAGAGCAAGGTCGAAGGCCAACCGCGCCAGCACGGAACAGACGGAATTGACCACTTCGGACGGCATGCCGGCCATCTCGAAGCAGGTCACCGGGCGGCCGTGATGCGGCACGCGGAAAATATTGCCGATCGTCTCGTGGATCGTGTCCTCGATCAGGCGCGAATTGAACATGAAGCGGTAGCGCGGATCGGAAGCCGCCGATTCAATGCGCGTCTTCAGCGACTTCAGGGTCGGCCGGTCGTTCTTGCTCTCCAGCATGCCCATGCGCTCATCGATCTGCTTGAGAAGATCGGCGACGCGGTAGGGCACGGGCGTATCGGCGGTCAAGGCATCACTGCCGCGCCTGAGATAGGCGCCGGAATTGGGATTGCGGTAGAGGTTCTTGGCCGCAGGGATCAGGTCGCGCAAGGCGTCGACTTCCTCGGGCACGGTCTCGCGGCCGCGAAACAGCACTTCGGCGAATTCCTCCAGCTTGAACATCCAGAATGGAAGATCGAGCGTCTTGGAATCGACCCTGACGCAATACTCGGGCAGCGATGCCGCGAATTCATTGTGCGGATCGAGGATCAGGATGCGCAGATCCGGCCGCGCGGCGATCGACTTGCGCAGCAGCAGGGACACGGCGGTGGATTTGCCGACGCCGGTGGTGCCGACCACGGCGAAGTGCCGCGCGAGCGTATCGTCTATGGCGATGTTGGCGGCAATTGACTCGTCCTGCGACAGGGTGCCGATAGTGATCGAATGGCGGCCGGCCAGATCATACACCGCTTGCAGGTCCCGGGTGCGGATGCGGTGAGCCACGGCGCCGATATGCGGATAGATCGTGATGCCTCGGTCGAAGACCGGTTTGGCGCCGGGTTCAGCACCGTCGCGGACCTCGCCGATGAGTTCGACACTGACCTCGATCGGGTTCTGGCCTTCGTTGCTCCAGGCGCGATCCGACTTGCCGATCTCATAGACCAGGCCGACGGTTCGCGTGCCGCCGAGATTGATGGAAATCATCTTGCCGACCGTCCACAGGCCGGTAATCGAGCCATCGATGTCGTCGGCATAGGCGCTGATGGTGGCTCGGGCGCCGTCGCATTGCACGACATTGCCCAGAATGCGCTTGTCATTCTGCTCGGCTTGACGGCGCTCCTGCGATGTCGGTTCTCCCACGGAGGCTTCGCGTTCGACATACATGGACAGGCTATTCCCCGTTTCCCTTGGAGGGAGACACTACAGGAACGGGGTTAAGGTGGGGTGATGCCTGATGGTGTAGGGAGCGTTAAGCCGTTGGCGAAGAATCGAGGCAACGCCCTCTTTTCCCCGAGAGAGAGTTTCGCTATATCGAAATTATGGCTGATATAGCGAACAATATTTCCTCGACCATCGGCAAAAGAATACACGCCGAAAGGCTCATGCGGGACTGGTCTCTGGCCGAACTCGCGCAGCGGTCCGAGGTCTCGAAAGCCATGCTCAGCACGATCGAGCGCGGCAAGACCAGTCCGACGGCGGCACTTCTGGTGCGTATCGCGGCGGCCTTCGGCATGACGCTTTCGGCCCTTATCGCGCGGGCTGAGCTGCAAGGCGGCGGGTTGCTGCGCGAAGGCGATCAGCCGATCTGGCGCGATCCGGCCACCGGTTATGTCAGGCGGCACCTGTCGCCGGTGTCCGACATGCCGCTCGAGTTGATCAAGGTGCAATTGCCGGCAGGCGCCAGGGTCAGTTTCCCGGCTGCCTCCTATGCCTTCATCCGGCAGCAGGTATGGCTGATCTCCGGTCGGCTCGAATTCATCGAAGGCGATACGGTGCACACGCTTGAGGTCGGCGATTGCCTGGCGCTCGGCGCGCCGTCGGACTGCACCTTCCATGCTCTTGAACCCGGCGCCGAGTATCTCGTCGCGCTGGTCAGGGGCTGAGAACCATGGCGAGACGGCCAAAACGCTCCCACAATGGTGGGCCGCCGCTTGATGAATACAAGGGGCCGCCATGGGGCAAGGGCGACCCATACATCTTCCTTGCCTGGCAGGCCGCACACGCCAAGGCGTGGAAGCCGCCGAGCCGCGAGATCACGCTGGCGCGCATGGGCAAGGCCGAGCGCCTGGGCCTTACCTATGAGGAGTACACGCTCGAAATTCTGGAGCGTGGACGGCATCTGCAAGAAGAAGACACCGAGCGCATCAGCGCCATCAAGGCGGCACGAAGGCGCCGCCGTGTGCGTGCTCTCGATTGACGGCGTTGCGCGCGCATCGCCCCATTTCATCACCTTCAACAGGACCCATTGATGAGCTCCTTCGCAATCAGAACGCTCACTTCAACCAGGCAAACGCTTGAGATGCTGGCGGAATTGCTGGTCGAAACGGTTGCGGCAGGCGGATCGGTCAGCTTCATGCACCCGCTTGCACACGAGGCCGCCAGGGATTTCTGGGAGAAGTCGCTCGGGATGGCCGCGCGAGGCGAAAGAGTGGTGCTGGGCGCCTGGGATGGCGAGATCCTGGCTGGTACCGTCACTTTGCTGCTTGACTGTCCACCCAACCAGCCGCATCGGGCCGAAATCGCCAAGCTGATGACGCGCGTCGACCAGAGGGGCAAAGGCGTGGGAACGCATCTGATGGGGGCCGCTGAAAGCCTCGCGGTCGAGAAAGGCCGCACGTTGCTGGTTCTGGATACGGCGGCGGAGGAGGGCGCCTCGCGCCTCTATGAAAAGCTGGGCTTCACGCTGACGGGAGAAATTCCCGACTATGCGCTGAAGCCGCATGGCGGGCTCACCGGCACGCTCATCTACTGGAAGCGGATCGGCTGAGGCCTTTATGCCTGCTCCGAGGCCGTGAATCGCGACAGCAGCCACCGACGAAAATCCTGCTCGGCGCTGGTCAGGCGTGCGCTCGGCGCGCGGGTCAGGAAATGCCCTGATGTGCTGGTGAGTTCGAAGTCGGAGAGCCGCGTCAGCGCCTTGCTGGTGAGCGCCGCATCGATCAGCGGCCGCGAACCGAGCAGGACGCCGGCGCCGGCCTTGGCGGCTTCCATGGCGGCGACGAAACTGTCGAAGCGGTGCGAGCGCTTGGAATGTCCTGCCAGCCCTGCCGCCGCGAACCATTCCGCCCACATTTCGCGGGCGCCGGCGACCAGCAGCAAAGGCTGCGTGGTCCAGTCGGTGTCATCGGCCAAAGCCTGGGCGGCAACTGGCACCAGCCGCTCCACGGACAACCTGTCGGCTTCACGGCCGGGAAAGGCGCCATTGCCGAAACGGATGTCGAGCGCCGAGCCCGGCTGGTCATAGTCTGTGGGCCGGTGGATCGTCACCAGATCAAGCTGGACCTGCGGAAGCGTTTCCGACAGATCGGGCAGCAAGGGAACCAGCGCCAGCAAGGCAAAGGAGATCGGCACCCGGATGGTGACGGTCTGGATGGCGCGGGGTTCGAACAATTCGGCGGTGCTGCTGCCAATGGTGGCGAATGCGGACTGGATGTGCGGAAGGTAGGCCGCGCCCTCTGGCGAAAGCGTCACGCCGCGCGCCAGCCGTCCGAACAGAGGGGTCTTCAGCCGGTCCTCGAGATGGCGGATGTGCTGGCTGACGGCGGCCTGGGTCAGGCCAAGCTCGGCCGCCGCGGCCGTGAAATTCGACAGCCGCGCGGCGGCTTCGAAACTGCGCAGCCAGTCGAGCGGAGGCATGGCGTTGAGGGATTTGCGAGCCATTAGAATTTTCAACTCATTGGCCAAAAAATGATAATTTGAGTTATGCCTCTTGGAGCGTCACGCTGCAACTGAAACCCTGCGGACCTGGCTGCGGGGGGCAACGGACAGGACCTTATCTCCATGTTAACCCACGCGCTCATCAGCGACGAAGGTAGAACGATCGAACTGAGTTGGGAGAACGGCACGCGCACCCGCTTCCATGCCATGTGGCTGCGCGACAATGCGCTTGATGACAAGACCCGCAGCGCCGGCAACGGCCAGCGGCTGATCACCATTCTCGACATTCCGGCCGATACGCGGATCGGCGCCGCTTCGATCAGGAACGGGGCCCTGGAGGTCGTGTTCATTCCCGAACAGAAGACAGCGAGCTTTCCCCAGGGATGGCTGAGCGCCAATGCCTATGACCGAGACGAGGGGCGTCAGCCGGGCTGGACGGGCGATGCCATACAGCTTTGGACCAAGGCGACCATGCAGAACTCGGTGCCGCGCGCCAGCTATCGGGTGGCGAGCAACAGCCGTAGCGTCTTGCGGGAATGGCTGTCGGCGGTGCGGACTTATGGTTTTGCTGTCATGGACGACCTGCCGGCGGAATCGGGCTCGCTGTGCAAGGTATCCGATCTGTTCGGCTATATCAGGGAGACCAATTATGGGCGCTGGTTCGAGGTGCGCGCCGAGGTCAATCCAAGCAATCTTGCCTATACCAATCTCGGCCTCCAGGCGCACACCGACAATCCCTATCGCGATCCTGTGCCAACGCTGCAGATCTTGTCCTGCATCGAGAACACGGTGGAGGGCGGTGAGTCCAGCGTTGTCGATGGCTTTGCGGTCGCGGCTGCCTTGCAAGCCGAGAATCCGGAAGGTTTTCGCCTGTTGAGTTCATGTCCGGCACGCTTCGAATATGCCGGCTCTTCCGGCGTGCGGCTGCAGGCGAAGCGACCGATGATCGAGCTTGGGCCGGATGGTGAGCTGATCTGCATCCGCTTCAACAACCGCTCGCTGGCGCCAACGGTCGATGTGCCGTTCGCCGACATGGAGGCTTACTACAAGGCTTACCGCCGGTTCGCCGAACTGATCGAGGATCCATCCTTCGAAGTGACGTTCAAGCTGGAAGCAGGCCAGTCCTTCATCGTCGACAACACCCGCGTCATGCATGCGCGCAAGGCGTTTTCCGGCACCGGCAAGCGCTGGCTGCAGGGCTGCTACGCCGACAAGGACGGCCTGTTGTCGACGCTTGCGGCGATCGAGCATGGGTTCAAGGAGGCCGCGGAATGAGCGCGCAATCGTTGAACGCGGGCAATATCGTCGAGTTCATCGCCGATATTTTCGAACGCCGGGGCGCCGAATCCTATCTCGGCGAACCGGTCACCATGTCGGAGCATATGCTGCAGGGCGCATGGCTGGCCGAGCAGGACGGCGCGCCGGAAGAGCTGGTGGCGGCGGCTTTGCTGCATGACATTGGCCACTACACCAGCGAGTTCGGCACCTATTCGCCTGATGATGTCGAGGACAAGCATCATGACGAGGCCGGCGGTGAAGTGCTGGCGCCGTTCTTTCCGCCTGTCATCGTCGAATGCGTCAGGCTGCATGTTTCGGCCAAGCGCTATCTCTGCGCCACCGACCCGAGCTATTTCGGCAAGCTGTCGCAGGCCTCGGTGCACACGCTGTCGCTGCAAGGCGGCCCGATGAATGCCGATGAGGTGGCCGAGTTCCGCAAGAACCCGTTCCATGAAGAAGCGGTGCGGGTGCGCATCTGGGACGAAGGCGGCAAGATCGCCAACATGAAGACGCGAGCGTTTCGCGACTACGTGCCGCTGCTGCAGCGCGTGGTGACCCGGTTCGCGGCCGACAAGCCAGCTTAGCCAACCGATCTGAGGAGACAGCCATGTGTTTCTGCTTCGATGGCGAAAGCGCTGTTGCTGCATATCGGCCAGATGAATGCCGAGAGCGCCTGCCGGATGCCGGCGCTCTCGCCTCCCTGCCGGCCGGCTCCGGTGGCGTATTTGGTACGGTTTCGGCAACCGGCTCGCGACGGCAAAATGAGGGCTGGATCGTCGAGCGCGCGGCCAAGGCAAGGGGCGCACCGCGCGAGGTCTGAAAGACGACCCCGCGCGGCGGCAACGCCGCGCGGAACAGGATCTATCCCTTGTGATGGACCTGCTGCAGCCCGTAGACCGGCGTTGCGATGCCTTCCTGCCTGGCCTTTATCTGCAGCGACAGGAACTGCGAATAGTGGCGTGACTGGTGCAGGTTGCCGCCATGGAACCACAGCGCATCCTGTTGGGTCGGCTTCCACATGTTGCGCAATTCACCTTCCCACGGGCCGGGGTCCTTGGTGGTGTTCGAGCCGAGGCCCCAGCATTTGCCCACCTTGTCGGCAACGTCGCGGGATATCAGGTCGGCGGCCCATCCGTTCATCGAGCCATAACCGGTGGCGTAGATGATAACATCGGCGGGCAGTTCCGAGCCGTCGCTGAGCAGCACCGAATGCGCCTTGATCTCCTTCACGTCGACGCCGCTTTTCAGCTTGATGGCGCCATCGATGATCAGCTGCGAAGCGCCGATATCGATGTAGTAGCCGGAACCACGCCTGAGATACTTCATGAACAGGCCGGATTCGTCGTCGCCCCAGTCAAGCATGAAGCCGGCTTTCTCCAGCCCCTTGTAGAAAGCCGCGTCGCGCTTCCTCATCTCGGCATAGGCCGGGATCTGGAATTCGTGCAGGATCTTGTAGGGCAGCGAGGCGAAGACGAGATCGGCCTTGGCGGTGGTCATGCCGCTTTGCACGGCCTGTTCCGAATAGAGCGAACCAAGCCCCAGTTCCATCAGCGTGTCGGACTTGACGATATGCGTGGTCGAGCGCTGCACCATGGTGACATCCACGCCGGCCTCCCAGAGCGCGGCGGCGATGTCATGGGCGGAATTGTTCGAGCCGATGACGACCGCCCGCTTGCCGACATAGGCGTCGGGGCCGGGGTGTTTGGAAGAATGGTGCTGGTCGCCCTTGAAGGTCTCCATGCCTTTGAATTTCGGCAGGTTCGCCTTGCCGGATTGTCCGGTGGCCAGCACCAGTTGCTTGGGTTTGAGCACAATATCCTTACCGTCGCGGTGGACGACGACAGTCCATTCCTTCGTCTTGTCGTCATAGGAAGCGCTCTTGGCCTCGGTCGACGACCAGTAATTCAGCTCCATCACCTTGGTGTACATTTCCAGCCAGTCGCCGATCTTGTCCTTGGGCGAGAAGACCGGCCAGTTCCTGGGGAAATCGATATAAGGCAGGTGGTCGTACCAGACCGGATCGTGCAGGCAGAGCGACTTGTAGCGCTTGCGCCAGCTGTCGCCGGCGCGTTCGTTCTTCTCGATGATGATTGTGGGAACGCCGAGCTGCCGCAGCCGCGCCCCAAGCGCGATGCCGCCCTGGCCGCCGCCGATGATGACCGTGTAGGGCTGCGTCTTGAAGCCGAGCTCGGCGGCTTCCTTCTCGCGCTCTTCCCTCCAGGTCGGGCGGTTCTTGCCTGAGCCGTGTTTAGCGCCCATCGGCCTGGCAAAGCCTGCCGGCTCCTCGTGGCCTTTCAGCTCGACCATGCTGGTCAGCAGCGTCCAGATCTTGCCGTCCTTCAATCTGATATGCCCGAAGCCGCGCGCCACCTCCGTCTCGAAGCTGATCCAGCCGTCGATCAAGCCGTCCGCCTCAGTCGCATCCTCGCCCGCGGCGATGGCAAAGTGTGATGGCTTGGTCTTCGACAACTGGCTCTTCAGCATGTCGCGAACTTGGTCGCGGCCTTCCATGGTTTTGATGTTCCAGGTGAAGGTGACGAGGTCGCGCCAGTAGCAATCTTCCTGGAAACAGCCCACGGCTTTCTCAATGTCGTTCGCGGCCAGGGCGGCGCCGAATGTATCGAGCAGGTCGGACAGTTTCTTGTTTGGGGCCTTGTCGAGCATCAGCGTTCCTCCCGTGAAATCCAGATCGTCATGGCCGCTCCTCCGAACGTGCCACTCAGGCCATCAAGTATCGGCAGAGATGGCAGGCTTCGTCACGCCCCACCATAGTTTCGCGTGGTTTCAAGGGCTTATCCACAAAACGCGGCCATGACGCAGGTTTGGCAATACCCCGGCAGCCGCTGCGAGGACTGGGTGTCCCCATTCTGAAACAACGGCGTGATGCCGCGCCCGTCGCGCAATCGTGATGGCCATGTGCCGCATTGCCGCCATGGAGGCTGAAGACAACCATTTGGTGAAAAGCCGGAAGCCGTGAGCGGGCGACGGGGTGCTTTTCGGGGATTTTCTGGATGCGGAAATTCTGGAGCACATCATGCAGGCCCCTTCAATTCATTCGATAATCAGGCGCGCAAGCGCCACAGCCGTGGCTCTGGCCCTGGCGCTCGGCACGACCTTGAGCGGTCCGCTGGTATTGCCCGAATATCAGGCGGCGCACGCGGCGGAGATTTCCGTCACCATTCGCGAGCGGCTTTCAAGCTACGGCGGCTGGCGCACCTCCAGCCGCTTCGGCGACGTCTGGGTTCCAACCGTGCGCGCCGAGTGGCGCCCCTATACCGAAGGCAGGTGGGTGTGGACCGATGACGGCTGGTATTGGGAATCCGCCGAACCGTTCGGCGATGTCGTCTATCACTATGGCCGCTGGGCCTATGATCCCGATTTCGGCTGGGTCTGGATATCAGGCGACGAGTGGGCACCGGCTTGGGTGGTCTGGCGCCAGGGTGGCGACGATGTCGGCTGGGCTCCGGCACCGCCGGATGTCGATGTTGCCTTCGACGATGCCCGGTGGTGTTTCGTGCCCGTGGCGGCAATTGGCGCGGTCGATCTTGTCAGGGTTGTGCGGCCGGTGCAGGAAAACATCGTAATCGTGCGCAACACGACGATCATCAACCAGACGGTCGTGGTCAACAATGCGCCGCATGTGCGGCTTGGCAATCAGGTTGTCGCGATCAATGCCGGGCCAAGGCTGCAGCAGTTTCCGAAGGCCGTTGTAGAATCGATCAAGGCGGCAAAGGTCGCTCCGCCGCGCAAGGGCGTGTTTGCCAAGGCGGAGCTCGATCCCTCCAAGGGGGAGGCGATCAAGAAACTGGCCGGCCATGTCATGCCGGCTGCGGCCGTAGCCAAAGTGAATGGACCGCCACCGGTTGTCGGCCAAGGTCCGAAAAAACTGCCCGGCGACAAAATGGTTTCGCAAGGCAGCACGGCAGCCGGCTTGGTCAAACCGGGCGAGCGCAAGCGGATAACCGCTGGCAATGCGGCCCAAGCCGATGTGCTGAAGATTCATGGCGGCAAGGCAAAAGGCAATGGACGCGTCCTCGTGCAGGCGTCACCGAAAGTGGTGTCGCCGACGCAGCATCTTGCCCGTGCGGCAGGGCCGCAAAAGCCGCATCAGCAGATGCTGGCGATGCATTCGCAACAGCATCGTGGGCCGGCCAAGGCAGCCCCGCATCGCCCACCCGCAATGCAAGTGAAGAAAGAGGCCAAATGCGATCCGCGCGTTTCGCGCTGCAAGGCACCGGGTTGAACGCGTCTGTTTGAGCCGGCAAAGCAAATTGGGAGCAGGCGGCGCCAGCCGCTTGCTCGACGCGGACTAGTAAGCTGGAACGCGTTCGCTGCCGACGTGATTTTTCCCGTTGACAGGCTGCCTTTCCCGCCCTTAGTGTCCGCGACCATGAAAAAGGCACTCATTCTCGTAGGAAAGCGCGTGGGCAAGGCGGTGTAACCGCCGGGCGAAATCCCCCCATGCGCAAGACACAGGCTCCCTCGGGGGCCTTTTTTATTGCCCAAAACACGACTAAACGACCAGCAACGCCCAAGTGGCGACAGTACGGGACCAGACCGATGAGCAACGGACAGAACGAGCGGCGCGAAATGACAGGCGCTGAAATGGTGGTGCAGGCGCTGAAGGATAACGGCGTCAAGCATGTTTTCGGCTATCCGGGTGGCGCGGTTCTCCCGATTTATGACGAAATCTTTCAGCAGGACGAGGTCGAGCACATCCTGGTCCGCCACGAGCAGGGCGCCGGCCATGCCGCCGAAGGCTATGCACGCTCGACAGGCAAGGCCGGCGTCATGCTGGTGACGTCAGGCCCCGGCGCAACCAACGCGGTGACGCCGCTGCAGGACGCGTTGATGGATTCGATCCCGCTCGTCTGCCTGACCGGACAGGTGCCAACCTCGCTCATCGGCTCGGACGCTTTCCAGGAATGCGACACTGTCGGCATCACGCGTCCCTGCACCAAGCACAACTGGCTGGTGAAGGACGTCAACGAACTGGCCGCGACCATCCACGAAGCCTTCCATGTCGCGACGACCGGCCGTCCTGGCCCGGTCGTGGTCGACATTCCGAAGGACGTGCAGTTCGCCAAGGGGTTTTACGTGCCGCCGCAGATCGCGCCGAGGACCAGCTATCAGCCCAAGGTCCAGGGTGACCTGGAGAAGATCAAGGCGGCGGTCGAACTGATGGCCAGCGCCAAGAAGCCGATCATCTATTCGGGCGGCGGCGTCATCAATTCCGGTCCGGAAGCGAGCCATCTGTTGCGCGAACTGGTTGACCTCACCGGCTTCCCGATCACCTCGACGCTGATGGGGCTCGGCGCCTATCCGGCATCGGGCAAGAACTGGATGGGCATGCTGGGCATGCACGGCACCTATGAAGCCAACATGGCCATGCATGATTGCGACGTGATGATCTGCATCGGCGCGCGCTTCGACGACCGCATTACCGGGCGGCTGACCGCGTTCTCGCCGAACTCGCGAAAGATCCACATCGACATCGATCCGTCGTCGCTGAACAAGAATGTTCACACCGAAGTGCCGATCATCGGCGATGTCGGCCGCGTGCTGGAAGACATGGTGCGGCTGTGGCGTGCGAGCGCCAAGGCCGACAAGAAGGCGCTCTATCCCTGGTGGGAGCAGATCGCCAAATGGCGCGCGCGGGACTCGCTCGCCTACAAGATGAACAACGACGTGATCATGCCGCAATACGCCATCGAGCGGCTCTACGAACTGACCAAGGACATGGACACCTACATCACCACCGAGGTGGGCCAGCACCAGATGTGGGCGGCACAGCATTATCATTTCGAGAAGCCGAACCGCTGGATGACCTCTGGCGGATTGGGCACGATGGGCTATGGCCTGCCAGCGGCACTGGGCGTGCAGATCGCGCACCCTGACGCACTGGTCATCGACATTGCTGGCGACGCCTCGGTGCAGATGACGATGCAGGAGATGAGCGCGGCTGTGCAGCACAATGCGCCGATCAAGATCTTCATCCTCAACAACCAGTACATGGGCATGGTGCGGCAATGGCAGCAGCTGTTGCATGGCAATCGGCTGTCGCATTCCTACACCGAGGCGATGCCTGACTTCGTCAAGCTGGCCGAAGCCTATGGCGGCCACGGCATTCGCTGCGAAAAGCCGGGCGAGCTCGACGATGCCATCAAGGAGATGATCTCGGTGAAGAAGCCGGTGCTGTTCGACTGCCGGGTGGCGACGCTCGCCAACTGCTTCCCGATGATCCCGTCAGGCAAGGCGCATAACGAGATGCTGTTGCCCGACGAGGCGACCGATGAAGCGGTGGCCAACGCCATCGACGCCAAGGGCAGGGAACTGGTCTAGTCACAAGCCGAGGCAGGGCTTGTCGCAAGACGCCGTGCGCAAACAGATAGTTAGCTCCAAGAGTTTGAATCGAGATTCATGTCATGAACGCACAGCTACAACCGACCGGTTCGGCCTATTTTATCGCCAAGGAAACCGAGAAGCCGGAAAACCACACGCTGTCCGTGCTGGTCGACAACGAGCCGGGCGTGCTTGCCCGGGTCATCGGCCTGTTTTCCGGACGCGGCTACAACATCGAAAGCCTGACGGTCTCCGAGACCGAGCACGAAAAGCACCTGTCGCGCATCACCATCGTAACGCGCGGCACGCCGCATGTGCTGGAGCAGATCAAGCATCAGCTTGAGCGCATCGTGCCGGTGCACCGGGTGGTCGATCTGACCGTGCGCTCGCAGGAGTTTGGCCAGGAGCGGCCGCTTGAGCGGGAACTGGCGCTGGTCAAGGTTGCTGGCACCGGCGAGGCCCGTGTCGAGGCCCTGAGGCTCGCCGACGCGTTCCGCGCCAGCGTCATCGATGCCAACACCGAACATTTCATTTTTGAAATCACCGGCAAGGGCACCAAGATCGACCAGTTCATCGCCATCATGAAGCCGCTTGGCCTGGTCGAAATCTGCCGCACCGGCGTGGCGGCGATGAACCGCGGCCCGCAAGGTATGTAGTCAGTCGGCGCCCCTGGATTTGCCGAGGCCGGAGCCTGTCCTACGTGTCCAACTTTCTGGTCCGGTTGCTGTCATGGTGTGGCCTTTGCGCATCCAGCAGAGAAGGACAATATTGCTGACCTACCTTGGGAGAGGTCGATGTCCCTCGATGCGTTCATTGCCTTGCTGATTTACGCCTTCGTGACGTCGGTCACGCCGGGGCCGAACAACTTCATGCTTCTGGCGTCGGGTGTGAATTTTGGCTTCGCCAGGTCCATTCCGCACATGCTTGGCATCAGCGTGGGCTTTCTCGTGCTGCTGCTGGCTGTCGGCTTCGGCCTCGGCGCGGTGCTGACGGCGTTTCCAGCGCTGCATACAGGCTTGAAGATCGCGGGTGCTGCCTATCTGCTCTATCTCGCCTGGAAGATCGCCATGTCACGCTCGCTCGGTGGCAAGGGTGAGGCGAATGCGCGGCCGATGCGCTTCATCGATGCGGCGGCGTTTCAATGGGTCAACCCCAAGGCGTGGGTGATGGCGATCACCGCCATGGCCGTCTACACCAATCCGGAGCAGCCGTTCCTATCCGTGGTTCTGATCGGCGTCGCATTCACCCTGGTCAACCTGCCGAGTGTGTCGGTGTGGTCAGCATTTGGCACGGCGCTGCGCGGCTTCCTGTCGGATCCGGTGCGGCTGAAATGGTTCAATATCGCCATGGGTTTGCTGCTGGCGGCAACGCTTTGGCCGATGCTCCGCTAGCGATCGAACGGCTCGATCTTTTCCTGTGAGAGGCCGCTTCCAGGTCCCATCGGCCCTCTGGCGGTTGAACGAAAGCCGGCTGCACAACTATTGTGCAGTGCACATTAAATCTTCGTAATGCCGTGTTTTGGCCCTTTTCCGCCCCACGCGCGTCCTATCTATTCGGCGAAATCGCGGCAAGAAGCCGTGAGTTGCGCTAGAATACGACCACCAGGCTACGGCGTGTCGGACGGAGAGGTCTTTTGACGATGCGTGGAAAAGTCACAATTTCGCTGCTGGCAGTCGCCTGCCTTGCCGCTGGCGGGCTGTATCTTTCGCCGACCGCGATGAGCAAAGTGCAGCAACTCATGGGCGCAAAGCAGGCGGCGGCGTCGGACAAGCCGGCTGCTGCCACGGACAAGTCCGGCGGCGGCGGAAGCGCCGCGCGCTCGGCCTCGATCGTGTCGGCCACCGCATCGACCGCCGATTTTCCGGTCCGCCGCTACGCCATCGGCTTTGTGTCGTCTCCCGCCGTGGTCAACATCAATGCACGCGTGTCCAGCCAGATCGTCTCGATCGATGTGAAGGACGGTCAGATGGTGAAGGCCGGCGATGTCCTGTTCTCGCTGGACGACCGGGCATTGAAGGCGCAACTCGCCAAGGACCAGGCGACGCTGGCCAAGGACCAGGCGCTGCTTGCCAGTTCGGCGTCGGATCTACAGCGCGCCAAGGACCTGGTTGCCAAACAGGCCGGTACGCAGCAGACCTATGATCAGGCCGTCGCTGCTCAGAAGGCCGCGGCCGCCACCGTGGAGGCGGACAAGGCAACACTGGATGCCGACGCTGTCCAGCTCGGCTTTGCCACGATCAAGGCGCCGATTGCCGGCCGGCTGGGCGCCGTCAGCGTTGCCGTCGGCGACCTCGTCACGCTCAGCAATGGCAACAGCAGCACGGCGACGCCCCTGGTGACGATCACCCAGATGGACCCGCTGCAGGTCAACTTCAACCTTCCCGAAAGCAACCTTGCCTTGCTGCACAAGGCATTGGCGAGCCCGCAACAAGGTGCTGTCACGCTGACCACCGACGGCAGCCCGACACCCGTCGGCAAGGGCACGCTCGATTTCGTCGATTCCAGCGTCGACACCGCTTCGGGCACGATCGCGACGCGGGCAAGCGTGCCCAATTCCGATCTTTCGCTTTGGCCAGGCCAGTATGTGAATGTCGTGCTCGACGCCGGCACAATGCCGCAGATGACGTCGGTACCCACTGTCGCGGTGCAGCCCAGCCAGAAGGGCCCGTTCGTCTACGTCGTCAAGAGCGACAACACGGTTGAGATGCGGCCGGTGCAGGTCGCGCTGACCGAAGGCGCGAACAGCGCCATCAGCCAGGGCCTGAAAAGCGGCGAGAAGGTCGTCGTCGAGGGACAGACAAAGCTGAAGAATGGCTCGGCCGTGCATGAGGGCAAGGCCGGCGGCGGTGATCAGGCAGCGCCCAAGGTGGCTGAGGCCGACAAGCCCGCGGCCAAAGCCGGGGCCGTCGAGGCGCAGCCATGATTTCCGAATTTTGCATCCGCAGGCCCGTCGCCACGCTGCTCATGTCGTTCGCCCTCGTGCTGGGCGGACTGTTTGCCTACAAGTTCCTGCCGGTGGCCGCACTGCCAAGTGCCGAGTTTCCGGTGGTCAATGTCTCGGCGTCGCTGCCGGGCGCTTCACCGGAAACCATGGCGACTTCCGTGGCAACGCCACTGATCAAGCAATTCGCCACCATTGCCGGCATCGATTCGATCTCGACCACCAACTCGCTTGGTTCGACTTCGATCGCCATCCAGTTCGTGCTCAACCGCAATATCGATGCCGCCGCGGCCGATGTGCAGGCGGCGATCGCGCGCACGCAGAAGTCGCTGCCTCCGGAGATGACCAGCCCGCCAAGCTACCGAAAGGTCAATCCGGCCGACGCGCCGATCCTGCTGATGTCGCTGGTCAGCGATTCCGTTCCGCTGACGGACCTCGATGCCTTCGCCGAAAACGTCATCTCGCCATCGCTGTCGACGATCGACGGCGTGGCCCAGGTCTCGATCTTCGGCCAGCAGAAATACGCCGTGCGCGTCCAGATCGATCCGACAGCGCTCGCTGCGCGCGGCATTTCAATCGACCAGTTGCAGACGGCGATCGCCTCGGCCAACAGCAACACGCCGCTTGGCGTGCTGCAGAACAACCAGCAGCAGCTGACCATCACCGCCAACACCCAGCTGACCAACGCAGCGGGTTTTTCCAACCTGATCATCGCCACCAAGAACGGCCACCCGGTGCGGCTGGGCGAGGTGACCCGCGTCATCGATTCGGTGCAGACCACGACGACAGCAAGCTGGTATGACGGGACGCGGGCCATCATCATGGCCGTGCAGCGCCAGCCCGACGCCAATACCGTGGATGTCGTCGATCACGTCAAGGCGATGCTGCCGTCCTTCCAGGACCAGTTGCCGGCGGCGGCGAACATCAAGCTGCTCAACGACCGTTCGACCTCGATCCGCTCCGCTGTCGACGACGTGCAGTTCACGCTGCTGCTTACCATCCCCCTGGTGGTGATGGTGATCTTCCTGTTCCTGCGCCGCGTCACGGCCACCATCATTCCGGCGGTGGCGGTGCCGATCTCGCTTATCGCCACGCTCGGCGTCATGTTCCTGTTCGGCTTTTCCATCGACAACATCTCGCTGATGGGTCTGACGCTGGCTGTCGGCCTCGTCGTCGACGATGCCATCGTGATGCTCGAAAACATCTTCCGTCATATGGAAGAGGATGGGCTTTCGGCTCTCGAAGCCTCGCTCAAGGGTGCGCGCGAAATCGGCTTCACCATCATCTCGATCTCGATTTCGCTGGTCGCCGTGTTCATTCCCGTGCTGCTGATGGGCGGCGTCATCGGGCGCATCTTCAACGAGTTCGCCGTGGTGGTGACGGTCGCCATCCTGGCGTCGATGTTCGTGTCGCTGACACTGACGCCGATGTTGTGTTCGCGGCTTTTGTCGGTGTCGAAGGCCGAGCGCGAGGCAGCCCACAATCAGGAGCAGAAGCATAATTTCTTCATGCGCGGTTATGACTGGCTGCTGACTTTCTGCCTGCGCCACACATTCCTGGTTTTCCTGGTTTTTGTCGGAACAGCCGCCGCCTCGGTCTGGCTGATCCAGATATCGCCGAAAGGCTTCTTCCCGCAGGAGGATATCGGCCAGATTTCCGTGACAACCATAGCGCGCCAGGACATCTCGTTCGACGCCATGGCGAAGCTGCAGGGGCAAGTGGCGAATGTCTTCTCCCACTCGCCCTATGTCGACCATGTAGCCTGGTCGGCGGGCAGCGGCGGCAATGCGCTGAACCAGGGCCAGCTCTTCGTGCAGCTGAAAAGCAAGGACCAGCGCCCTGACATCGACAAGGTGCAATCGGATTTGCGCAAACAGCTGGCCAATGTGCCGGGCATCGAGGCCTACATGCAGCCGGTGCAGAACCTGCGCCTGGGTTCGCGTCAGTCCGCCAGTGCCTACCAGCTGGTTGTACAGGGCCTCGATACAGGTGCCACCGACGTCTGGGCTCAGAAACTTTCGGATGCGATGGCGGCCGATCACAGCACTTTCGCCGATGTCACCAACGATCTGCAGAACAACGCGTTGCAGGCGTCGCTGGTGATCGACCGCGACAAGGCGGCGACGCTCGGCATTGACACCAATACGCTGCGCTCCAGCCTGTACGGCGGTTTTGGCACCCAGCAGGTGTCGACCATTTTCGGTTCCGCCGACAGCTATGAAGTCGTCATGGAACTCGATCCGAAGATCGAATGGTCGCCCGAGCGGATGCTGGCCATCCAGGTGCGGACTTCCAGCGGCAGCCTTGTGCCGCTCGGCGCCTTCGCTCGTGTCGACAGGACTGCCGGCGCGCTCACCATCAACCAGCTTGGCCAGCTTCCGGCGGTCACCATTTCCTACAATCTGCCGCAAGGCGTGGCGCTTGGCGACAGCGTGACGAAGATCAATGCGCTGAAGGAGAAGATCGGCCTGCCGCAAGCGATCTCGACCACCTTCGCCGGCACGGCCAAGACATTCCAGGATTCGCTGGCCAACCAGGGCATGCTGATCGGCGGCGCCATCCTGACCATCTATATCGTGCTCGGCATCCTCTATGAGAGCTTCATCCATCCGCTGACCATCCTGACCGGCCTGCCGTCGGCGGTGCTGGGTGCGCTGGTGGCGTTGCGCCTGGCCGGAATGGACCTGTCGGTCATTGCCGTGATCGGCATCCTGATGCTGATCGGCATCGTCAAGAAGAACGGCATCATGATGATCGACGTCGCGCTGGAATTGCGACGGGAAGGCATGTCGCCGATCGAGTCCATCCACAAAGCCTGCATCATGCGGTTCCGCCCGATCATGATGACGACGCTCGCCGCGCTGATGGGCACGATCCCGATCGCGCTCGGCACCGGCGCAAGCGCTGAACTGCGCCAGCCGCTTGGCGTGGCGGTGGTCGGCGGTCTCATCGCATCGCAGGCGCTGACGCTGTTCGTGACGCCGGTGATCTATGTCTACATGGAGAATTTCTCCGGCTGGCTGGTCGGCCTGTGGTCGAAGCGCAAGGGCACGCCTGCCCCGGACGATAGCGTCGGCCAACTGTCGCTCTTCAAGCCTCGCGAAGAGGTGTCGCCGGAACCGCAGCGCGCCGCCGCCGAGTAGGCGCGGGGCCAGCGCCGTGTCGCTGGCCCAAGGCGTTGCGCTTGCGGCCAACGGACGGCAATCGTAGTTTGCCGCCATGTCACACGATCACGATCATAACCACGACAATGAACTCGACCCGTTCGCCGCGCGCGTCCGTGCGCTCGAAACCATCCTCACCCAGAAAGGGCTGATCGATCCGGCGGCCATCGACGTCATCGTCGATACCTATGAGACCAGGATCGGTCCGCGCAATGGCGCCAGGGTGGTGGCCAAAGCCTGGGCCGATGCTGATTTCGCCGACTGGCTGAGACGCGACGCGACGGCGGCGATCGGTTCGCTTGGCTATACCGGCCGGCAAGGCGAGCACATGCAGGCGGTGTTCAACACGCCGGACACGCATAACCTCGTCGTCTGCACCTTGTGCTCCTGCTATCCATGGTCGGTGCTCGGGCTCCCGCCGGTCTGGTACAAGGCGCCTCCCTATCGTTCGCGCGCGGTGATCGATCCGCGCGGTGTGCTGGAAGAGTTCGGGCTGATGCTGCCAGCGGACAGGAAAATCCGCGTTTGGGATTCGACAGCGGAGCTGCGTTATCTCGTCGTGCCGATGCGGCCCGATGGCACCGTAGGCTGGAGCGAGGAGCGGCTGGCCGATCTGGTGAGCCGCGATGCCATGATCGGCACCGGCCTGGCGAGGCAACCGGCATGAACGGCCCCCAGGACCTCGGTGGCCAGATGGGTTTCGGGCCGGTGGCCCCGGAAGTGGACGAACCATATTTCCACGCCGAGTGGGAAAAGCGGGCGCTGGGCGTGACGCTCACGGCCGGTGGCATGGGCGCCTGGAACATCGACGAGAGCCGGCATGCCAGGGAGTCGCTGCATCCTGCGGACTATTACGCTTCAAGCTACTATGAGATCTGGATCAAGGCGCTGGAAACCCTGCTCAAGCGGCACGGGTTTATCACGGAGCGCGACCTGAAGGCAGGCGCTGCTGTCGACGCGGCGGCGACACCCAAACGGGTGCTGAAGGCCGAGAACGTCGCGGCGGTGCTGGCCAAGGGCGGTCCTTGCGACCGGCCGATGGCGCAGGCCGCTCGGTTCAAGGCGGGCGACCCGGTGCGGACAAAAAATTTCAACCCAACCGGCCATACCCGCCTGCCGCGTTATGCCCGTGGCAAGCAGGGAACAATCGAGGCCGTGCGCGACGGCTTTGTCTTTCCCGACAGCAACGCACCTGGAAATGGCGAGGACCCGAAATGGGTTTACACGGTGGTTTTTGATGGCCGCGAGATTTGGGGCGAGGGCGCCGATCCGACACTGACTGTTTCGATCGACGCCTGGGAGAGCTACCTTGAGCCGGCATGAGATGAAAGCACCGGCGCCGATACTACCCGCTAATGTCGACACGCCGGTGTTCGCCGAACCCTGGCAAGCGGAAGCTTTCGCCATGACGGTGGCGCTGCATGACAAGGGCCTGTTTTCGTGGGGCGAGTGGGCTGATGCGCTGTCGGCGCAAGTGAAGAAGCCGGAAGCCGCGGCCGACGGCCACGACTATTACGAACATTGGCTGGCGGCGCTGGAAACGCTTCTGGCCTCGAAAGGCGTCGCTCCGACGGCCGAGGTTGACGCCTTGGCCGAGGCTTGGGAGCGCGCCGCCCATGCCACGCCACACGGCAAGCCGATCTTGCTGGAGAATGCCCGCGAGCTTGACCGCGGATCGTAGCGGCCTGGCCGCAGGTCGTGGCAATTCGAGCCGGTAGGCTGTGGCGGCTGCACCATTGCGGACATCTGGTCAAACTGCGACCATATCGACCATGATGAAAAGTCCGTTGCGCCATGGCCTTTGCTGCCTTGCAGGCGCTTTAGGTATGGCTCTGGTTATCGGGCAGGTTTGGTGGCTGTTCTTAGAGATTGATAGGGTCGCCGTCGCCGCCGTTGGGTGGCTGATTGGGCGGGGTACCTACGTCTGACGAAACGGGTTGAGCGGTCACCGCCGTAAGGACAGCGCGCTTGTCTAGCCTTGGCTTCTCGTACCGCTTCATGTGCCGCATCCTGCCTGTGCAAGCCTGCCTAGCAGGGCTTAAGGCTTCGTGTCCATGCCGGGTTTTTCAAATATGTAATCGCCTTGTGGCTGATAGCCTGATCCGTCGGAGGCGCTCGTTTCGTCGCCGGCGGGGTGGATATGGTGGCAACTATCTTGTCTTTCCCTTGCGAATCCGGTCTGTCGCGCTGATGGAATTCTCTCCCCAACAGGATGAGGCGTTGCAGGCGGTCGCTCGCTGGCTCAAAGAGGGCCGGCCGCAGCTGTTCCGGCTGTTCGGTTATGCAGGCACGGGCAAGACGACGCTCGCGCGCTATTTCGCCGAACATGTGGATGGCCAGGTGCAATTCGCCGCCTTCACCGGCAAGGCGGCGCAGGTGCTGCGTTCCAAGGGCGCGGTCAATGCCCGCACCATCCATTCGCTGATCTACAGGCCCAAGGGCGAGGAATCGGTCTCGGATGAGGTGACCGGCAAGACCTCGATGTCGCCGACCTTTTCGCTCAACCGGCAGAGCCCGATCACGCGGGCGAAGCTGGTTGTCATCGACGAATGTTCGATGGTGGACGAGCAGCTTGGACGCGACCTGATGAGTTTCGGCACCCCCATCCTGGTGCTCGGCGATCCCGGCCAGTTGCCGCCGATCTCGGGCGGCGGTTTCTTCACCGACCATGAGCCCGATTTCCTACTGACCGAAATTCACCGGCAGGCGCGCGACAATCCGATCCTGCGGCTGGCGCTCGACGTGCGCGAGGGGCGCGAATTCATGCGCGGCGATTACGGCACGGCGCAGGTGATCGGCAAGGAAGACGTCACCCAGGAGCTGGTGTTGAAAGCCGACCAGGTGCTGGTCGGCACCAACCGCACGCGGCGCCGCTACAATCAGCGCCTGCGCGAGCTCAAGGGTTTCAATGCCGATTACCCGCAAGCCGGCGACAAGCTCGTCTGCCTGCGCAACGATCCGGCCAAAGGCCTGCTCAACGGCTCGCTGTGGAAGGTAATGACCTCCTCGCGCGAAACGGTGAAGCCCGGTATCAACCTGCTGGTATCGCCGGAAGAGGACGATCCGGATCGTGGCGTCGCCAAGATCAAGCTGCTCAAGGCGGCGTTCGAGGATCCCGACGCCGACATTCCGTGGCAGCAGAAGAAGCGTTTCGACGATTTCGACTATGGCTATGCGCTGACCGTGCACAAGGCGCAGGGTTCGCAGTGGAACGACATCGTGCTGTTCGATGAAAGCTGGGCGTTCAAGGAAACCCGCCAGCGCTGGCTCTACACCGCGATCACCCGCGCTGCCGAACGGCTGACGATCGTCCGGTAATCAGACTGAACCACGCGGCTTGGCGCCCAGCCATTGCCAAGCCTCATCCTCGGTCGTGAAATGCCTGAACTCGATCGGCGATGCGGCAGGCAGAAAGCCCTTGGCATCGGCTATCCAGTTCGGCTCGCCGACCGCCGCGCAGCGGCCGATGTGCTGCAACGCATGGACCGTGCCCTGTTTGAGCGTCTCGTCGGCCATTTCGATCCAGTCGACGCCATCATGGTCGATCACCCGCACCAGCACGTCTATGCGTGGGTGTAGCGCATAGGCTGCCTCCAGCAGGCCGAACAGGTTCTCTCCGTCGGCGGATGAGACATGACCAACGACATCGATGGCGAAAAGATCATCGCGATCCGTGTCGAGGCGGCGGATCGCCGGTATGGATTCGAGAAAATTCATAGGCGAGCCTCCGTTCCCGGGACAGGGTTGCCCTTCTGGAACACCGGAAACTCCTATCTGTTCCCGCCAAAGGCGCTATAGATGCCGGAAAATTCAGCCGGACGCCCAAGCCATGCCCGCAAAACTATCCGTCAATCTCAACGCCATCGCCATGCTGCGCAACCGCCGCGACCTGCCATGGCCAAGCGTGACGGGGATCGGACGTATCGCGCTTGCGGCGGGAGCGCATGGGCTGACTGTGCATCCGCGTCCTGACGAGCGCCATACACGAAATTCCGATCTGCCAGAGATCAGAGCGCTGATCGACGACGAGTTTCCACAGGCTGAATTCAACATCGAGGGGTATCCGACCGAGGATTTCCTGGCGCTTGTGGAAAAACATCAGCCCGAACAGGTGACGCTGGTGCCGGATGATCCGGCCCAGGCGACGTCGGACCACGGCTGGAACTTTGCCGCCGAGGTCGCGTTCCTGGCACCGATCGTCAAGCGTTTGAAGAAGGGTGGCTTTCGCGTGTCGTTGTTTTCCGATCCTGATCCTGCCGGGGTGAGCGCCGCGCGCGACACCGGCGCGGACCGTATCGAGCTTTATACTGGCCCCTATGGCGGCTATCATTCAGATTCAGCAAGGGCAGCTAAAGAGCTGGAAAGGCTCGGAAAAACGGCTGACGCCGCCTTCGCGGCCGGGCTCCAGGTCAATGCCGGGCATGATCTCGTGGTCAGCAATTTGCCGGCACTGGCAAAGCGCATTCCGGCACTGGCGGAAGTGTCGATCGGACATGGGTTGACAGCCGATGCGTTGGAGTATGGCATGGCCGGCACGGTGAGACGATTCCTGAAGGCTGGTGGGTGGTAGGGTTTAAGCCGTTGCAGGTATGGCAGCCGTCGCGCAATTATCATCTCGCAACAGCCAGCGTAGAGCGCCGCGCTTGTCGGAGTGTGGTTGATGGCACTTGCCAACAGCGGTAGCGAGGCGGAAACCGCCGAACAGCCGAACCATTCGCATTCAGAAAAGCAGAGTACCAAGGTTTTGGTACTGGGTGCCCTCGGCGTGGTCTATGGCGACATCGGCACCAGCCCTATATACGCCTTCCGCGAAGCGCTTCATGCCTCGCCCGGCAACGATACACGCAGCGACGTGCTCGGCGTCCTATCGCTGATCGTTTGGGCGCTGACCATTATCGTGACGATCAAGTATGTGGCTTTCGTGCTTCGAGCCGACAACAAGGGCGAGGGCGGAACACTATCTCTCATGTCGCTCGCGCGCAGCGCCTACCCGAAAAGGGCCCGACTCATTCTGGCGATCGGGCTATGCGGAGCGGCGCTGTTTTTCGGCGATGCCATCATAACGCCGGCGATCTCCGTGCTTTCAGCTGTCGAAGGCCTCGAGGTAGTCACACCCACGCTGGACGCCTATGTCGTTCCCATCACGCTGCTGATCCTGGCGATCCTGTTTTCCGTGCAGCGCTTCGGCACGGGAAAGGTGGCGGCTGTGTTCGGACCGGTGACCGCGTTGTGGTTCCTGGCCATCGGGATAGCCGGCATTTATCACCTGATGGACGATCCCTCGGTGCTGCTGGCAATCAATCCTTACTATGCGTTCGCTTACCTTGCCGGCACGCCCTCCGCCGCGTTCGTGACGGTCGGCGCCGTGTTCCTGGCGGTTACCGGGGCAGAGGCGCTTTATGTCGATCTTGGCCATTTCGGGCGCAAGCCAATCGTTCTGGCGTGGTTCTCCGTGGTCTTCCCGTGCCTGTTGCTGAACTATTTCGGACAGGGCGCCTTCGTTCTGGCAAATGGCGGCAGGCCGACCAATCCCTTCTTTCAGATGCTGCCGGATTGGGCCCTGATGCCGATGGTTGGCCTGGCAACGGCCGCGACCGTTATTGCCAGCCAGGCGGTCATTTCAGGGGCTTTTTCACTCACCCGGCAGGCCGTGCAGCTCAACCTCCTGCCGCGTATCGAGGTTCAACATACGTCCGAAATGCAACTCGGCCAGATCTATATGCCGCGCGTCAACCTGCTCATTGCGCTGGGAGTGATGCTTCTGGTCGTCGGTTTCGGCAGTTCGAGTTCGCTGGCTTCCGCCTACGGTATCTCGGTGACTGGCGAAATGCTGATGACAACCATCCTGCTCTTCGTGGTGATGCGCAAGATGTGGAAGTGGCGGCTTTCGCTGGCGCTAGGACTGGCGCTGCTGTTCGGCATCATCGACAGCGGGTTCTTCCTGGCGAATGTCGTGAAGATCGTCGAAGGCGGATGGGTATCCATCACCGTCGCCTGTCTGATGGGACTGATCATGTGGACATGGATACGCGGCACCCGCTATCTGTTCGACAAGACCCGCCGCAACGAAATCCCGCTCGACTTCCTGGCCGGCAATCTCTTGAAGAAGAAGCCGCATCTGGTCGCCGGAACCGCCGTGTTCCTGACCAGCGACCCACTAAGCGCGCCGACCGCGCTGATGCACAGCCTGAAGCACTACAAGGTGCTGCACGAGCAGAACGTCATCCTCTCGGTGGTGACCGCGCCGCAGCCGGTGGTTTCAGACAGCGACCGCGTCAAGATGGAGACGATCAACGAGCTGTTCATGCGGGTGACCCTGACGTTCGGCTATATGGAACAGCCCAACATTCCGCGCGCGCTGGCGATCTGCCGCAAGCAGGGCTGGAAGTTCGACATCATGACGACGTCCTTCTTCCTGTCGCGGCGTTCGCTGAAAGCCTCGCCCAATTCCGGCATGCCGGTGTGGCAGGACAGGCTGTTCATCGGCCTGGCGCGCACCGCGGCGGACGCCACGGAATATTTTCAGATCCCGACCGGACGCGTTGTCGAGATCGGTACGCAAGTCGCGATCTGACCCGCGACCCTATTCCGCGCCAGAACGCCGGATGGATCGCGATTCGCCGAGCAAAGCGTTGCGGGCATGGCAGCCATAGTGTCAGCGCACTTGATATTGCACCGCAGCAAGCGTAGAGCACCGCGCGTTCATCGGAGTGTCTTACATGGCCCTTGCCAATGCTGGTAGTGAGGCAGAACCCGTCGACCAATCGAGCCATCCTGAAACCGAGCAGCACAGCACCAAGGTGTTGATGCTGGGCGCGCTCGGCGTGGTCTATGGCGATATCGGTACCAGCCCGATCTATGCGTTTCGCGAGGCGCTGGTGGCGTCGTCGGGCGGCCAAGTCGCCGACCGTGGCGATATCCTGGGCGTGCTGTCGCTGATCATCTGGTCGCTGACGATCATCGTCACCATCAAATACATCATGTTCGTGCTGCGCGCCGACAACCGGGGCGAG
The DNA here is from genome assembly GCF_015500075.1 of Mesorhizobium sp. INR15. NCBI lineage: Bacteria > Pseudomonadati > Pseudomonadota > Alphaproteobacteria > Hyphomicrobiales > Phyllobacteriaceae > Mesorhizobium > Mesorhizobium sp. INR15. Next base: position 3,684,956 of record NZ_CP045496.1, read on the forward strand.
GGCGGTGTGCTGTCGCTGATGGCGCTGGCGCGTGGCAGTTTTCCGAAGCGCTCGGCGCTGATGCTCGGCGTCGGTATCGTCGGCGCTTCACTGTTTTTCGGCGACGCCGTCATCACGCCCGCGATTTCGGTGCTTTCGGCTGTCGAGGGCATGAATGTCGTTACCCCCGCGTTCCAGCCCTATGTCGTGCCGCTGACACTCGTCATTCTCGCCATGGTGTTCGCGGTGCAGCGTTTTGGCACCGGCGGCGTGGGACTGGTATTCGGCCCGGTGACAGCGGTCTGGTTCCTCGCCATCGGTCTTTCCGGCCTCAACCACATTGTCGCAGACCCGGAAATCCTGTTGGCGATCAGCCCTCATTACATCGTCGCCTTCCTGATCCATTCGCCCGATGTCGCCTTCGTCACCATCGGCGCGATCTTTCTTGCCGTCACCGGCGCCGAGGCGCTCTATGCCGATCTCGGCCATTTCGGCCGCAAGCCGATCGTGCTTGCCTGGTTGTCTATCGTATTCCCGTGCCTTCTGCTCAATTATGCCGGGCAGGGTGCCTTCGTGCTGTCGAAGAACGGTGTCGTCGGACATCCGTTCTTCGAGATGAACGAGGGCTGGACGCTGATTCCGATGGTGGTGCTGGCAACCGCCGCAACCGTCATCGCCAGCCAGGCGGTGATTTCGGGTGCCTTCTCGCTGACCAGGCAGGCGGTGCAGCTCAACATGCTGCCGCGCCTGGTAATCCAGCACACCTCCGAAAAACAGTCCGGCCAGATCTACATGCCGCGCGTCAATCTGCTGCTGGCGCTGGTGGTGATGATGCTGGTGGTCGGGTTCGGTGAATCCAGCAAGCTGGCTTCGGCCTATGGTATCTCGGTGACCGGCAATATGCTGGTGACCACCGTGCTGCTTTATGTCGTCATGACCCGTATCTGGAAATGGCGGCTGTGGGTGGCGGTTAGCCTGACAGCCTTGTTCGCCTTCATCGATGTCGGCTTTTTCGCCTCCAACATCGTCAAGGTGTTCGAAGGCGGCTGGGCCTCGCTGGCCGTTGCCTTCACCATCGTGCTGGGGATGTGGACTTGGGTGCGCGGCAGCCGATATCTCTTCGACAAGACCCGCCGCAACGAAATCCCGCTCGATTTCCTGGCCGGCAATCTGTTGAAGAAGAAGCCGCAACTGGTATCCGGCACCGCCGTGTTCCTGACCAGCGATCCCTTGAGCGCGCCGACCGCGCTGATGCACAGCCTGAAACACTACAAGGTGCTGCATGAGCAGAACGTCATCCTCTCGGTGGTAACGGCACCACAGCCCGTGGTGCCTGACAGCGATCGCGTCAAGATGGAGACGGTCAACGAGCTGTTCATGCGGGTGACGCTGACCTTCGGCTACATGGAGCAGCCCAACATCCCGCGCGCGCTGGCGATCTGCCGCAAGCAGGGCTGGAAGTTCGATATCATGACGACGTCCTTCTTCCTGTCGCGGCGCTCGCTCAAGGCTTCGCCCAATTCCGGCATGCCAGTGTGGCAGGACCGGCTGTTCATCGGACTGGCGCGCACGGCCGCCGATGCAACGGAGTATTTCCAGATCCCGACCGGGCGTGTGGTCGAGATCGGTACGCAGGTGGCTATCTGAGGGTTTAGCGCGCATAAAGTGCCGAGGAGGCAGCTATGAGCGGCGAATTGGTGCTTGTTACCGGTGGCTCCGGCTTCCTCGGCGCCCACTGTATCCTTGAACTGCTGAACGCGGGCTACCGCGTGCGTACGACCGTGCGGTCCAGCAAGCGCGAGGCCGATGTTGTCGCCATGCTCAGGGCTGGTGGGGTCGAGCCGGGTGACAGGCTTACCTTCGCCATTGCCGATCTCATGGCCGATACGGGCTGGCCGGTGGCCGTGGCCGGGTGTGACTATGTCCTGCATGTCGCTTCGCCGTTTCCGCCTGGTGTGCCAAAACATGAAGACGATCTGATCGTTCCGGCCCGCGAAGGCGCGCTGCGGGTGCTCAAGGCCGCACGTGACGCCGGCGTGAAGCGTGTGGTGCTGACCTCGTCCTTCGCTGCAATCGGCTATGGCAAGATGCCGCCCGGCGGCCGGCCCTTCACCGAGGAGGACTGGACCGACCCCACTGCGAAGGTCAGCGCCTATGTCAAATCCAAGACGCTCGCCGAGCGTGCGGCCTGGGATTTCATCGCCAGGCAAGGTGGGGCGCTGGAGCTCGCGGTGGTCAATCCGGTGGGCGTATTTGGGCCGGTATTCGGCGCTGACCATTCGACGTCGACCGAATTCATCCAGCGCATGTTGAATGGCGCGATGCCGGGCCTGCCGCGCCTGTCCTTCGGCGTGGTCGATGCGCGGGACGTGGCGAACCTGCATATGCTGGCCATGACCAATCCCGCCGCCAAGGGCGAACGGTTCCTGGCGGTTGCCGGTGATTTTATGATCGTGCGGGAGATGGCAGGGACCTTGAAGGCGCGGCTTGGCACTGCAGCTGCGCGGGTCTCGACGCGGGCGCTTCCCGATTGGCTGGTGCGGGTCGTCGGCCTGTTCAACCCGGAAGCAGCACAACTCGTGCCGGAACTGGGCAAGGTCAAGAACGCCACCAACGCCAAGGCGGTGCGCCTGCTCGGCTGGGCGCCGCGATCGCGCGAGGATGCATTGATCGCGACTGGCGAAAGCCTGATCCGGCTTGGGTTGCTCAAGAAATAGGTTGCTGAAGAAATAGCATCCGCACCGGAGCCGAACCAACGGGTCCGGCCCCGGCGCGCTTGGCATCAACCGATCAAAGCGGCCTTGTTGGCCTCCAGGAACTGCTTCAGCGGCACCGACTTGCGGCCCGAGAGTTTCTCGACGGTATCCGTCACCATGCCGAGGCCGCCGACGCGGGCGGCGGCATCGAAGGAGACAAGAAGCCGGGCGATCGGCTCGGGAAGACCGGCGGATTTCATGCCCTCGGTCAATGCTTCATCGGAAAGCTGGATAACCTGGATAGGCTTGCCGGTGACTTCGGTGACCAGCGCCGCGACTTCCGCCGTTGTATAAGCCTGAGGGCCGGTCAGTGTGTAGGTGGTGCTTTCGCTGCTGTCCGAGGCGAGCCCGGCGGCGATCGCCGCCGCCAGATCGTCACGTGCGCCATAGGAGATGCGGCCTTCGCCGGCCGACGTGTACCAGTGGCCGGATGCCAGTGTCTGCGGCATCGACATGAACAGGTTCTCGTCATACCAGCCGTTGCGGAAGATCGTATAGGCGATGCCGCTCGCCTTGATGGCCTGTTCTGTGTCGTAATGGTCGGGGGCGAACAAAACGGGTGAACCTGGCTCGGTGTTGGGCATCGAGGTGTAGAGCAGATGGCCTACACCCGCCTGCCTGGCGGCCGCGACGGCCGCAAGCTGCTGCTCGCGCCGCTTGCCCTGAACCGCCAGTTCGTTGGTCGAGATGACGAGCGCCCGGTCGGCGCCGGCGAATGCCTTGGCAAGCGAGGCCTGGTCGTCGAAGTCGGCCTCGCGGACGGTAACGCCGCGCGCCGCAAGGTCGGCAAGGTTCGCGGGCGTGCGGGTCGTGGCGATGACCTGCGCCGCCGGCACCTTCAGTGTGTCCAGCAGGTGGTTGATGACGCTACGGCCGAGTTGGCCGGACGCGCCGGTGACGAGAAAGGTTTTGCTCATTGCTGATCCTGGCATGGGTCGGAGGGATGGCTAGTCTTGAAAAGAGACCAGCACTAAAATAGGAATTGACCCATTGCCGTAAAGAAGGCAGTTTTTCGGGAGGTAGGCACTCGCAGGGAACCACCAGGGAACAGCCGTGGACAGCGCAATCATCACTTTGAGATCCAAGCTTGAAATCTTCAAGGCCATGAGCAATGGCGGCAACCTTTCCGATTGCCCAGTCCGCGACGTGATCCAGGGTCTCAATGGCAAATGGAGTTCGTTGCTGATGTCGGCGCTGGCCGAGCATCCCTATCGCTTCGGCGAATTGCGGCGGCTGGTGCCCGACATATCGCAGCGCATGCTGACCCAGACGCTCTACGAGTTGCAGCGCGACGGCTATGTCCATCGCGAAGTGTTCCCGACCAAGCCGCCAAGTGTCGAATACAGCCTGACCGACCTTGGGCGCTCGATGTTCAGTGCCTTGCATCATCTGATCCAATGGGCCGAACTCAATCATGACGCGGTGCGCAGCGCACGCGCCGGTTTCGACGCCGCGCAGGTGTAAGGCGCCGCGCGCAAACGACGTCTTGATTTGAGGGTGCCGCTGAAGGATTGTCCCGGCCAGTCGAACTGGGCGGGGCATGGGCATTTCTCTTGACATCGCGATAGCGGGCGCCGGTCCGGCGGGGCTTGCCACGGCGCTTTACCTGAAGCGCGCCGGACATAGGGTCACCATGTTCGAGCGCTTCGAGGAACCGAAGCCGGTCGGCTCCGGGCTGATCCTGCAGCCGACCGGCCTGACGGTGCTCGCCGATCTTGGCCTGCTTGACGATATCCTGGCGCTGGGCAGCCGTATCGACCGGTTGCATGGCGCCGATGCCAGTACGGGCCGCACCGTGCTCGACGTCCGTTATGATGCGCAAAGCAGCCACCGGTTTGGCCTGGCGGTGCATCGGAACGCCTTGTTTGGCGTGCTTTTTCACGCGGCACAGCGCGAGGCGATCAGCATTGAGACCGGTGTCGAAATCGAGACGCTGGAGGCGGGCGAGAAGGCGACACTGATTTGCGGCAACGGGCGAAGGGTCGGCCCGTTTGACCTGGTGGTTGACGCCAGCGGCTCGCGCTCGAAACTGCGGCAGAGCCTCGGCAACGCGGGCGCGCCAAGACCACTCGCCTATGGTGCGTTCTGGGCGTCGCTCGGCTGGCGGGATGACCGCTTCGACGAGCACGCACTGACGCAGCGCTATGACAAGGCGAGTGTGATGATTGGTGTGCTGCCGATCGGGCGGCCAGAACCAGGTGCCGAAAAAATGGCGGCCTTCTTCTGGAGCCTGAAGCCGGAGGACGCCGATCAGGTCCGAACGGCGGGGCTCGATGCGTGGAAGCAAAGGGTGGTGCGGCTGTGGCCGGAAGCCGAGGCCTTCACCAGCCAGATCGACAGTTTCGACCAGTTGTCGCTGGCGCGCTACGGCCATCACACGATGAAGCGGCCGGCGGGCCGGCGGTTGGCCGTTATTGGCGATGCCGCCCATTCGACCAGCCCGCAGCTCGGACAAGGGGCGAACATGGCGCTGCTCGACGCGGCGGCGCTCAGCCATGCACTGTCCCGGACGAACAGCATCGAGGCCGCGCTGGAGGCATACGTCCAGGCGCGGCGCTGGCACGTGCGCGTTTTCCAGGCGCTATCGCTGGCATTCACACCGTTCTACCAGTCGGATTCCGTCGCGCTGCCCTTCATCCGCGACAGGCTGGTGGCGACGGTCGCGAAAATCCCGCCGGCACCACAATTCCTCGCCTCGATGGTGGCTGGCACAGTGATCGACCCGTTCAGGCGGATCGGGCTCAGGGAAGCGCGATGGGATTTCGGACAAAATCCTGACGATGATACGAACGCAGCATAGTTCTCGCCCGGGTTGATCTTCATGCATGTCGTATCCAGAGCGCGAAAATCGCAGGGTCTGTTGCGCATTGTGGCGTCAATCCTGACAATGGCGGTCGTCGCGCTGCCCTTGTCTCTGGTGCGCGCCCAAACTCGAGACGAGGCCAGTCAGCATGCGCCGGCAGACACCGCAGCGGCTCTGAAAGCCCGCATCGACGCAGCATACAAGCTGATGATGGAAGAAGGACGCTTCGACGAGGGCTATGCGCAATTGCGGGCAGCGCTGCTCGCCGCAGCCAGGAGTGATCTCTACGACTTCACCGTCGAGAGTTACTCGAACGCCGGCGCGACGTTTCTCAACAACCAGATTCTCGACAATGCCGAAGAGATTTTTGCGGAAGGCCTGAAAACCAGGGCCATGCAGCAGGATGTCGCGAAGCGCGCCGACTTCTATCTCAATTACGCGATGCTGAAGCAGGCCGAGAAAGACTATCAGGGCTTCGTTTCCAACTGCGCCACTGCAACCAATCTTTATGTTCACTACAACGGGACGGAATCTCCGGAACTCTTGTATGCCAACGACTTGCTGGCGACAGGGGTAGCCGCGTTCGGTCAGATCGCTTCGGCGATCAATATTGAACGGCGTAACCTGGAGATTGCCGGGCGGGTGCTTGGACCGGACGATCGTTTCACCTGGAAGCTGCAGAACAATTTGGCCGACATGTTGCGCCAGATGGGTGCGCCAACCCGCGCCCTGCAATACGACCTTGGCGTGCTCGAGAAGCGCATCGGCTACTACGGCGCCAACCATTTCAACGTTCTGGTCAGCGCGAACAACACCGCGCAGGATTATCTCGACCTCGGCAAGTATGACGAGGCTTCTCATTATTTCCAGCAGGATCGAGACATCGCTGTTGTGCTCAAGCAGGAAGGCAATCTGATAGAGCAGGCCGATGCATGGCTGCTCTACACCAGAGTGCTGTCCGGCTCGCAGGTGCTCGACGGGCCGGTGCTGGCGCATCTGCTATCCCTGACCACCGAACCGAACTATCCAGAGATACTGGCAATCAAGATCGCCAATCTGCTTGCTGCACATTTCGCCGCTGTTGGAGACACAACAAGCGCCATGCGGCAATTCGACCGGGCCTTTGATATCGCCAAGTCGACTTACGGCGTGGTGCATCCGCTGACGTTCGCCGCGCGGCAGGGGATAGCCAATCTCAAAGCCAAGACAGACCCCAATGCGGCGGCAGCGGATTTCGCGGCCCTCGACAATGACATGCTGCGCTGGAACTGGTTCCAGGTGAGCACAGCCGGCAGCCCTGTCTTCGCTGAAGCCAGCCGAGCCCTGGCCGACGACATGCTCTACGACTATGCGCGCCTGGCGCAGAACAATGCGTCGGTGGTGCCAGCATTCGCGGACGCCGTGCGCCGCTGGCCAACGCTTGAAAACGGCAAGCGAGACCTATTTCGCAGATTGTCGCGCCTGATCGATCCGAACGACACGGAGACGCGGCATTTGATCCAATCCGCCATGCGGCTGTCGCTGGCCTATCAGGAGGAGGCTTCCAGCAGCGACATTTCCGAGGATTCAGGCGCGTTGCAGCCCGACCAGGTCGAGGCGATATACCGGAAGGTCCTCGCGAGGGTTGCCGCCAAGTATAGCTTCTATCAGAGCGTCGTCGACAAGCCGCTGCCAACAGCCGAAATGCTGCTTAAGCAGAACGAGGTGCTGGTCGACTATTTTATCACCCGCAAGTGGCGGGCGGACCGCGAGAGCGCCGATCCGCTGGAGGATGAGCGTCTCTACGCGATCGTCACTCGCAAGGACCAACTGCCGCGCCAGTTCGACCTTGGTGACCCGCGTCGGATTATCCCTGTCGCGAAGGAGACCCGTATGGTGAGCCTCAGGTCAAGCCGGTCCGCGCAGGAGCGTGGTGCGGTGCCGCTCGTCGATCTGAATGAAACGTTCGTTGGACTCTATGCCAGCCTGATTGCACCGCTTGAGCCGGCGCTTCTTGGTGCCGACACCGTTTTCGTGGTGCCTGATGGCAAGCTGTTTTCGGTGCCGTTTCCGCTGCTGCAGGACAGCAAGGGAGCAATGCTCGATGATCGCTTCGAGATACGCATATTAACGCGGCCAGAGGCGCTCTTGAACACGGGCGCCAATCAAACATTGCCAAAGGAAGGGAAGGCCGTGCTGGCCGGGGGGCTGGATTACGCGCGGGGCGCGGAAAAGGGCGCCGAACCGTTGCCGGGCACGCGCAAGGAGGTCGATGCGATCGCCTCTATCCTGCGCGGCGACCGATACTCGGCCACGGTGCTCACGGGCGATGCGGCGAGCGAGCGGACGCTGCGCAAGGACATGGAGCAAGCCACAATCGCGCATCTTGCCACGCACGGCGCCTACATGGATGAAAAGGAGAGTGGAACGGGCGGTGTAAATGCCCTGTGGCAGAGCGAGGTCGTGCTATCGCGGTCCGGCGATCGGCAAACGATGAAGCGCGACGATGACGATGGCCGGCTCTATGGCATGGAGATCATGACCTGGGACCTGTCTGATCTCGACCTGTTGGTACTGTCCGCCTGCGAGACCGCGCGTGGTCAGGAGACTTTCGTCGGCGGCCTGCGTGGCCTGCCGACCGCGATCAATATCGCGGGGGCGAAGCGCTCGCTGCTGACGCTGTGGCCGGTGGATGATGCGGGAACAGCCGCATTCATGATCGGCTTCTACGACTATCTCGCCGTCGGCCAGACCTATTCGCAAGCGCTGCGCCAGACCCGCCGCGACGCCCGTGACGGCAAGATATCCGGCGCGAAGGACCCACGGGTGTGGGCTGCCTTTGTCATGTTCGAGAATTGAGCCATCCTCCTTATCCTGCCTTGGCTGACAGAGGCCGGCTGGCGGCGTCGTTCTGGAGAATGAGGAACGAGAGGTACGAAGGCCTGGCCCGCAGGAAAGCATGGAGCCGTTCCGGGTAGTCGGCGGCCGCCGCCCCCTTGACTGATGGGCGCTTGCTCAGTGCCTTGCGCCATGCATGCACATGTGGCTTGCCATCCAGCATGCCGATGTCATCGATGCGTTCGAAAGCGTCGATATAGCGGAAGATCGGGCCGAAGATGGCGTCGACGAGTGAAAAGCGCTCGCCGGCGAACCATGGTCCGGTTGGTGCGGTGTCCGCCAACTCCACCTCGATGCGATTGAACATTGCCGACAGCGCACCGGATTCGGCGAGGAAGGCAGCCTCCGTCGAGGCTGAATAGAAGCGGCCGATCGTGTTGAGAATGGCCGAGCCGAATTCGATCCAGGCGCGGTGCCGGGCGCGGTCGTAGGGATCGGCGGGATGCAGTGGGTTGGCCTGTGTTTCCTCAAGAAATTCAAGGATGACGGCGGATTCGAAGATGATCGTTTCCTTGCCGCCATGCTGCACGCGCAGCAGCGGCACCTTGCCGAGTGGCGAAATGGCCTTGAACCAGTCTGGCTTGTTGGCGAGGTCGATGTCGATGCGCTCGAACGGCACGTTTTTCTCCGCGAGTGAAATCGCGGCGCGCTGCACATAGGGACAGAGGTGATGGCTGACGAGGGTGAGCTTGTCGGTCATCTCATTCTCCCCAGACATAGTTCAGCGCGCCATCTTCCACACGCGTCGACAGGAACATCAGGCGCGAACCCTTCGCGGCCGGACCGTCGAGACGGTCGCCGCTCGTCATGTCGAAGGAGGCCCCATGCCATTGGCAGACCAGTTTGCCATCCTTGCAGTCAAGCGGGCCACCGAAATGCAGGCAGACATTGGCGGCGGCACGGATGCGGTCGCCGCTGCGGTAGACATGGACCTCGCGGCCGAAGAAGGGAGCGACCAGGCTGCCAGCCTCAGGAATGTCGGCGAGTTTGCAGATTTCGTGTTTCATCGGGATTGCTTTCCAGTTTTGATGCAGTTGCATCTATCTAGATGCGGATGCATTGATTGTCAATCTTGATGCAGATGCATCTATCCCCTATGATGCCGGCATGAATGACAAGACCGTTCCGTCGCCGGCAGCCATCAAGGCCTGGGCCCGCCTGATGCGCGTTTCGCGCCAGCTGTTCGAAAAGGCCGAAGAGGCGTTGAAGACCGGCGGCTTGCCGCCGCTCGCGTGGTACGACGTGCTGCATGAGCTTGCCGAAGCAGGCGAGGGCGGGTTGCGGCCATTCCAGCTGATCGAGCGCACCTTGTTTGCGCAGTACAATATCTCGCGGCTGCTGGCGCGGCTCGAAACGGACGGGCTGGTCGAGAAGCTGCCGGTTGCCGATGATGGCCGTGGGCAAACCATCCGCATCACAACCAGGGGGCGTGAGATACGTCGCCAGATGTGGGCTGTTTATGGATCATCGATCGCGCAACTGGTCGGCGCAAAACTCGCCCCGGATGAGTTGGCCATGCTGTCGGCGCTGCTGGGGAGGCTGCGCCATCCGCCGGTGGAATGATCTTTATCAATCGCGCCGGATTGGCAAGATCGCGTGAAGCTCAGGCGCTGTGGCTGCCCCAGAGAAAGGCCAAGGTGGCCAGCACCCCGAGTGCCGCCCGCACCAGATGCAGATTGCCCCATCTGACGATCAATGCCCGGGCTTGCGGATTGGTGGCGCCGGCATTCATTGCCTCCAGCACCCGGTTGGCCGGCATCATCACTATCAGCGTCCACGGCCAGGGCAGGATGATCATCACCGCGCCGACCAGGAAACCCGGACCGCCTGTCTGCCACCAGGCAATCAAACCAAGCACGCAGGCGACAATGGCGATCGATGCCTGCATGGCGGCGCCGCGCTTGTAGGAAGGCTGCCACTCCTGCAGCAGGGCCTTGTCTTCCAGACGCAGCCTGGCCGGCTGCTCCGCGACGCTGACATAGATCGCGGCGCCCGAGAAGGCGGCGGCCACGCTTAAGGCAAGCAATCCGAAGATCATCTTGTTTCCCTCGGTCGGCGGCCAGCGGCGAAGCCAGCAAGGTAGAAATAGGGGCTTGCACCGGTGCGGACAATACGCCATAGAGAAGCCGAACCGTAACGTACGGTACGGCTCGCCGCAATGATCGGCGGGCTTTGCCTACCGAGAGAAGAGCGTGTTGCACATCGTGCCCGACATCGACAATGCAGAAGCGCTGACGGAGCGGCAGAAGGCCGTTCTGGATGCGGCGCTTCGCCTGCTGGTCGAGGAGGGCGATCAGCTGACGATGACCGCCGTGGCGCGGCGGGCGAGCTGTTCCAAGGAAACGCTGTACAAATGGTTCGGCGACCGCGACGGGCTGCTGACGGCGACTGTCCAGTGGCAGGCCTCGAAAGTGCGCGTGACATCCGTCGACCGCAAGGGGCTCGACCTCGCCTCGCTGACGGCAAGCCTCGAGCGCTTCGCCTCCGACTGGCTGAAGGTGATCTCGAGCGACACATCGATCGCGCTCAACCGGGTGGCGGTCGGCCACGCTGGTTCAGGCAAGGACGACCTCGGCGCCGTTGTGCTGGAAAATGGCCGCTTTGCCTTGGCGCGGCGATTGAAGCCGGTGCTGGAAGCCGGCCGCGAAGCCGAGCTTCTTGATTTTTCGGATGCCGAGACGGCGTTCCGCACCTTTTTCGGGCTGGTCGCCCGCGACGTGCAGATCCGTCTGCTGCTCGGCGACCGGCTGGAATTGACTGAAGCGGCTATCGGCGGCGATGCCGCCCGGGCGACGCAACAGTTTCTCGCTCTGCACGGTTCGAAAGCCGGGGGAGCAAAAACCGGGCCGCAAGGCCTCTGATTCATAAAACGGGAAGGAAGACAAAATGCGTGTCTATTACGATCGTGATGCCGATCTCAATCTGATCAAGGGCAAGAAAGTCGCCATCATCGGCTATGGCAGCCAGGGCCGGGCACATGCGCTCAACCTCAAGGACTCCGGCGCCAAGGAGATTGCCGTTGGTCTCAAGGCCGGCTCGGCGACCGCCAAGAAGGTCGAGGCCGACGGCCTCAAGGTGATGACCGTGGCCGAAGCCGCCAAATGGGCCGACCTGATGATGATGGCGACGCCTGATGAATTGCAGGCCGACATCTACAAGAATGAGATCGCCCCGAACATCCGCGATGGCGCGGCGATCGCTTTCGCGCACGGCCTCAATGTCCATTTCGGCCTGATCGAGCCGAAGTCGACCGTCGACGTCGTCATGATCGCGCCGAAGGGCCCTGGCCACACGGTGCGCGGCGAATACCAGAAGGGCGGTGGCGTGCCGTGCCTGGTTGCCGTCAACCAGGACGCTTCGGGCAACGCGCTCGATCTCGCACTCTCCTACGCTTGCGGCGTCGGCGGCGGCCGTTCGGGCATCATCGAGACCAATTTCCGCGAGGAATGCGAAACCGATCTGTTCGGTGAGCAGGTCGTGCTTTGCGGCGGCCTGGTCGAGCTGATCCGCGCTGGTTTCGAGACGCTGGTGGAAGCCGGCTATGCGCCTGAGATGGCCTATTTCGAGTGCCTGCACGAAGTGAAGCTGATCGTCGACCTGATCTATGAAGGCGGCATCGCCAACATGAACTACTCGATCTCGAACACCGCCGAGTGGGGCGAGTATGTTTCGGGTCCGCGCATCATCACCGCCGAGACCAAGGCCGAGATGAAGCGCGTGCTGAAGGACATCCAGACCGGCAAGTTCACCTCGGAATGGATGCAGGAATACCGCGCCGGCATGTCGCGCTTCAAGGGCATCCGCCGCAATAACGACAGCCACCAGATCGAGGAAGTCGGCGCCAAGCTGCGTGCGATGATGCCGTGGATCTCGAAGAACAAGCTGGTCGACAAGGCCAAAAACTGATCTCGCAAAATCAGTTTGTCTAAAGACAAGCCGGCGGAGCAATCCGCCGGCTTTCTTACGTATGGTGCCGCCCTGAAATACCGCCAAAATGAAAACGGCGCCGCAATGCGGCGCCGTTAAAATCTTCAGGATCAACCCGCTCAGCTATAAGGCGACCAGCACTGCTGGCGCGGGCCATTGTAAGGCTGGAACGTGTTGTCAAAGGCGCGGTACGAGCGGTAGCGGTTGTAGCACCACTGGACATGCGCGCTGGAAACGCGTTGCGTCCTGTAAGTCCGGTAGTAGCGGCGAGGCGCCGGCTCGTAATAATTATAGTTGTTTCCGTATACGCTGCCCAGGCCAAGTCCGAGACCCAAGCCCAGAATTGCAGCAGCACCAGCACCGTCATCGTAGCGACCGCGATAGTGGCGGCCGGAGTGACGCCAGCGCCAGTTGTCGCCACGGTCCCAGTTGCCGCCGTTCCAGTTGCCACGGTTCCAGTTGCCCGACCGGCGCCATCTCCAGTCGTTGTTCAGTTGCCGGTCGTTGCCGCCGGCCCAGCTATCGCGAACCGGCGTGATGGTCGGCGCCGCGGTGCTTGCGGGAATGGACAGATCCGGCTGGAACATCGGACCCGCGGCAGAAGGTGCAGTCAGGCCTGATATGAGGCCGAGGGCGATCAGACCGGATTTTACCGAGGTAGAAAAGAGCGAGTTCATAACACTCTCCAAAGAAACAGGCCCCACGCCATACCCCAAAGGGAGAAGCGCATTCATGGAGCTTTTCGTCTGAACGGCGGATGAATGGAAAGGTTCCATCAACCATGACGGCGATGCGGCGGCCTTGTCTTCGGATGCGCTTGCGGGCAAAGGTCATGGCATGTCGCTGCGCCTCGCCACGTTCAATGTCGAAAACCTGATGAACAGGTTCGATTTCTCCGGATATCGCAACCAGCTGAACGAAGACCGCACGCTGGCACTGTTCGATATCCAGAGCGAGGCCGAATACAGGATGCTGGAGCAGGCACGGGCAATCGCGCAATCCGACGACACGCGGCAGCTGACCGCATTGGCGATCGCGGCGACCCGGGCCGACATCATCTGCATGCAGGAGGTGGACAATATCGAGGCGCTGAAGGCCTTCGAATATGGCTATCTGTTCAAGATGGTGGGGCAGGGCTACCGGCAGAAATACACCACATCAGGCAATGATTCACGCGGTATCGATGTCGCCGTGATGATGCGCACCGAGACCGCGCAGGGCCAGCCGATTGAATTCGTGCGCATGACCAGCCATGCCTATGTCACCTTCGATCAGTTCGGCCTGCATACGCCGGAACTGGCGGCACTCGGGCACGAGGCCAACGAGCGCATTTTCAGGCGCGATTGCCTTGAGGTCGATGTCACCGTCGGCGGTGCGCCGCTGACACTCTACCTCGTGCATTTCAAGTCGATGGGCTCGCCGCGAAACGGGCTTGATGGCCGTGAGGCGACGATACCGGTGCGCATCGCGGAGGCGCAGGCGGTGCGCCGCATCATCGAGGAGCGTTTCGGCAAGGACACTCCTGACAAAAATGGGGCCGCCGACAAGCGCTGGGCGATCTGCGGCGACATGAACGACTACCGGCAGCGCGTGAAGATTGCCGGCGACAATATCGATGGCTACCGCTTCGAGGTGATCAACGAGAGCCAGTCCTGCATCGATGTGCTGACCGCTGGAGGTTTCTGCGAAAACGTGGTCGAGCGGCGGCCGGAAATGAACCGCTGGAGCTTCTACCATACACGCGGCCCCGGCGAGCGGCATCTTTGCCAGCTCGACTATATCCTGTTGTCGAAAGGCCTCGCTGCCAGGAATGCGACGGCGGTTCCCGACATCATCCGAAATGGCCAGCCCTGGCGCACCATCTTCCCGCCCGGCCAGGAGGTCGATCGCTTTCCTCGGGCCGGCTGGGACCGGCCGAAAGCCTCGGATCATTGCCCGGTCGCGATTTCCCTGGACATGGCTTGAGGCACGCGTGAGTTTCGACCTGCCGCGCAATGTCATTTTGCCTGTCGATGCAATCGATGTCAGGCTCGACCCGGGTCCGCATCCGTTCGAACGCGACAATGGCCAGGCCATCTCCGAGAATTGGCAACGCGAGATCGCGGCCAATCCGGCGTTGTTCGATGGCACGGTGGTGTTGCTGTCGGAGCTTGCCTTGCATGACCGCCGCTTGGTCGGTCGTTGCCATGCGGTCAACTATTCGACCTTCACGCTGTGGCGCCAGCGCCGGGCTGGTTCAGGCGCCGAGCACGCCTATGGCCATGCCATGCTGGTCGCCGGCGACAACGCGCTGGTGGCGATCCGCATGGGCGCCCACACCGTCAATGCCGGCCGCGTCTACTTCGCCGCCGGCTCCTTCGAGCCGATGGATTTCCGCGACGGCCTGGTCGATGTCGATTTCAACATGATCCGTGAAGTGCGGGAGGAAACCGGCCTCGACTTTTCAGGTATCACACGCGACACCCATTATCACGCCTTGTCGACGCCAAGGGGCACGGTGATCTTCCGCCGCTACCGCGAGACCGCATCCGCCGACGAGCTCGCGCGGCGCATCCGTGCCTTCGTTGCGACCGAGGCCGAGCCGGAGATTGAAGGACCGGTCATCATTCGCCATGCCGGTGACCTGCCTGACGGGCTGATGCCGCATATGAAACCGCTGATCGAGTGGCATTTCGCAGCGGCGGATGGCACCTCTGATCTCGGCCCAGAGGCGTAGGTTGCCGTCCGGACGCATCGGCCTTTACACTCACACCGGGTTTGACGAATCGGCGGGGGCCGCATGCTGTCAGTCTTCGAAATCGCCGCACTGCTTTTGACCCTGTCGGCCCTGTTCGGCTGGCTGAACCTGCGTTTCCTCAAACTGCCGCACACGATCGGCCTGCTGATCATGGCGCTGGCGGCGTCGTTGCTGCTTTTGGCGCTGCAGAAAATCGCGCCAGGCCTTGGCATCACCGCGACGCTGCAGGCCGTCATGGAAGAGATCGATTTCACCTCGGCGATCATGAACGGCATGCTGTCACTGCTGTTGTTCGCCGGCGCGCTGCATGTCGATTTCAACCTGCTCAAAGGACAAAAATGGGCCATCACATTGATGGCCAGCATTGGCGTCGTCATCTCCACGGCCGTCGTAGGCGTCGCCTTGTGGTTCGCCGCCGGCGCTCTCGGCTTCAATGTTCCCTTGCCCTGGGCGCTGGTGTTCGGGGCGCTGATATCGCCGACGGATCCGGTGGCCGTGCTTGGCCTGCTCAAATCCATCAACGTGCCGGCATCGATCAAGGCCAAGATCGCGGGCGAATCGCTGTTCAACGATGGCGTCGCCGTTGTCGCCTTCGGCGTGCTGGTGACGGTGGCGCTGGCGACCGCCGGCCAGCACCGGCCTGACCTTTGGGATATCGGGGAGTTGCTGGTCTATGAGGGTCTCGGCGGCGCGCTGTTCGGCTTCATCACGGGCTGGATTGCCTACCGCGCCATGCTGGCGGTCGACGATCATATCGTCGAGATTCTGATTTCGCTGGCCGTGTGTGTCGGCACCTACACGCTCTGCCACCGGCTACATCTTTCGGGACCGATCGCCGTGGTTGTGACCGGCCTTCTGATCGGCAACCACGGCGCCGAACACGCGATGAGCGAGACGGTGGAGGACTATCTCTTCGCGTTCTGGGAGGTGGTCGACGAGATGCTGAACTCGATCCTGTTCCTGTTGCTCGGACTGGAGGTTCTGGTGCTGTCCTTCAACCCGTCGCATGGCTGGATCGTGCTGATCGCCATCCCGATCGTGCTTGCCGGCCGCTTCGCCTCGGTGTGGATCCCGATTTCGCTGCTGGCCGTGCGTCAGACCTTCTCCCCCGGCTCTATCCCGGTGCTGACCTGGGGCGGCCTGCGCGGCGGCGTTTCTGTGGCGCTGGCACTGTCACTGCCCGACAGCGTGGCCAAGCCCGTGCTCTTGACCGCGACCTATGCGGTGGTGATCTTCTCGATCATTGTGCAGGGGCTGACGATGAAGTGGGTGATCGGCAAGACAACCGACCCTGAAGCCATCTGAGCCTAGCTGTTCACTCGTGCCGCAGCGCGTCGATCGGGTCGAGGCGGGCGCCGCGCAGGGCCGGGAAGAAGCCGAACACCATGCCGATCAGCGCCGAGAAGCCGACGGCGAGCAGGATGACCGCCGGGCTCGGCGCGAAGGGGATCGACAGCGTCGCCGAGGCGAGGCCGGCCAGCCCGAGGCCGATCAGGATGCCGATGATGCCGCCAAGCAGCGACAGCACCGTTGCCTCGACCAGGAACTGGATGAGGATGTGCTTTTCATGCGCGCCGATGGCCAGCCGGATGCCGATCTCGCGGGTGCGTTCGGTGACCGAGACCAGCATGATGTTCATGATGCCGATGCCGCCGACCAGAAGGCTGACACCGGCGACCGCGCCCAGCATGCCGGTCATTGTCGTGGTGGCGCTGGCCATGGCGTCGGCGATCTGGGTCATGTCGCGGATCGAGAAATCGCTCTCACGGTCGGGCGTCAAACGGCGGGCGTCGCGCAAGATATCCTCGACGCGCGGTGAGAGTTCGGTCGTTGGCGTCCTGTCGTCGGCGGCGACATAGATGTTGTCGATGTCGCGGTTGCCGGCGACGCGGCGCTGGTAGGCGGCGAGCGGCATCAGCACGACATTGTCCTGGTCCTGGCCGAAGCCGGTATAGCCCTTCGGCTCTAGCAGACCGATGATCTTGCAGGAGGTGCGGTTGACGCGGATGATCTCGCCTTCCGGGTCGCCGGCGCCGAAGAATTGCTGGCGCACGGTCTCGCCAATCAGGCAGACGCCGGTGCCGCTGCGGGTCTCGGAATCGCTGAACGGGCGGCCTGAAACCAGCTTCCAGTCGCGCGCTTCGAGATAGGCGCTGTCGGTGCCGGTGATGCCGGAGGTCAGGCTTTCCGTGCCGAAAATGACGCGAACCTGCTTCTGCGAGGCCGGTGAAATGGCCCGCGCGCCGGTGAGATGCGCGACCAGGGCCGCTACATCCTTGTCGCCAAGCGGCCGGACGACCTGATCGAGCCCGCCCGGTCCGCCGGGACCGGCTGGCCGGCCGGAGCGGATGACGAGCAGATTGCTGCCGAGCTTGGAAATGTCGGCCTTGACCTTCTCCGTGGTGCCCGAGCCGATGGTCAGCATGGCGATGACGGCGGCAACCCCAATGACGATGCCAAGCAGCGTGAGGAATGAACGCAGCACGTTGCGGCGCACCGACAGCAAGGAGAGGCGGACGGTTTCCCAAAGCATCACGCCACCTCGAGTTTCATGGTGTCGGAAGCCACGTGGCCATCGAGGAAGCGGATCGTACGCTCGGCATATTCAGCGACATCGGCCTCGTGGGTGACCATGGCGATGGTCAAGCCAAGTTCGGTGTTGAGCTGCGTCAGCAGTTCCATGATCTCGTGCGTGCGCGCGGTGTCGAGGTTGCCGGTCGGTTCATCGGCAACGAGCAGCGTCGGCCGGGTGACGATGGCACGCGCAATGGCCACGCGCTGTTGCTGGCCGCCGGACAGTTCGGCCGGCGTGTGATGCTCGCGGCCAACGAGGCCGACCTGCGCCAGCGCCTGCATGGCGAGATTGCGGCGTTCGCGGGCGGCAACACCGCGATAGATCAGCGGCAGTTCGACATTCTCCGCCGCCGTGGTGCGGGGCAGGAGGTTGTAGCCCTGGAAGACGAAGCCGACATAGAGATTGCGCAGCACCGCGCGGCGGTTGCGGTCGAGCCGGCCCGCATCGATGCCCATGAAGGCGTATGTGCCCGCGGTTGGCGTGTCGAGACAGCCGATGATGTTCATCGCCGTCGATTTGCCGGACCCGGACGGACCCATGATGGCAACGAACTCGCCGCGCCGGATGGCAAGGCTGACGCCGGCCAGCGCATGCACCTGGGCTTCGCCCTGGCCATAGCTTTTCCAGACCTTGTCGAAGGTGATAAGCGCGGAGCCCGACATGACGTCAGCTCCGCAACTGCGACGCCGTGATGACCTCAGCGCCTTCATCCAGACCCGACGTAATCTCGGTGAGTTCGCCGTCGGTGGAGCCGATCTTGACGTTGACCGCGTGCGGCCGGCCGTTCTGCAGCACGTAGAGTGTGCGCGAGCCATCGGTCGGCGGCGGTGTTGCCGGGCGCTGGCGGTTGGGACGGCCCATGCGACCGGTGAACAGGTCGCTGAGGCTCCATCCACGCGCTGCCTGTTGCACGGGGCGATAGCGGAAGGCGGCGGCTGGCACAGTCAGCACACCCTTGGCCTGTCTGGTGACGACAGAAACGGTGGCGGTCATGCCGGGGCGCAGCAGAAGCTCTTTGTTGTCGACCTCGAGCCGCGCATTGTAGGTGACGACGCCATCGGTGGTGACCGAGGCAAACGAGATGTCGCGGATCTCGGCATCGAACGGCCGTTCAGGGAAGGCATCGACCGTGAAGCGGGCATGCTGGCCGGTCTTGACCGCGCCGATATCGGCCTCGTCGACCGCCGCCTTCAATTCCATGTTCCTGAGATCGGCGGCGATGATGAACAGCACCGGCGCCTGCAGCGAGGAGGCAACCGTCTGGCCGGGATCGACCGAGCGCGTCAGGATGATGCCGTCGATCGGCGCATAGATGGTGCTGTTGGCGAGGTCGGTCTGCTGCGACTTGAGATCGGCATTGGCGATGGCGAGATTGGCCTCGGCGCTGTCGATCGCTGCCTTGGAGCGGTCGCGGGTCGCGGTAGCGGCTTCAAGCGACTGGTCCGTTGCCATGCCGCGCTTGGTGAGGGCCGCCGCGCGCACCAGCGCCTTTTCGTTTTCGTCCAGGGTGACCTTGGCATCCTCGACATTGGCGGCGGCCGCCTTGGCCGAAGCCTCGGCGCGTTCGATCTGCACCTGGAGCTTCGTCGTGTCGAGCGCGGCCAGCACGTCGCCCTTCTTGACCTGCTGGTTTTCTTCCGCCGAGACCGAGCGGATGATGCCGGACAGCTGGCTGGAAATGTCGACCTGGGTGAGGGGCTGCAGCGTGCCGGTCGCCGACACCTGGATGGTGAGATCGGCAATCGCGGCGGGTGTCGTCGTGTAGTCGATCTTGGCGGGCGAGCCGACATACCACTGGTAGGCGGCCAGGCCCGCGACAACGACGATCAGCGCCAGCAGCACATAGGACCAGCCGCGACGGCGCTTCTTGCGCAGCCCTGTCTTGTCGAGCCCAAGTGCGGTCTCGATGGCGGAAGTGGATTCCGCATTTGGCAGATTGACAATCTGGTCCACGCTGGACCCCTTAAGCAGCGAAAATGATGTCCCTATGAGTGCACAGATCAGGCTTAATGGTTCGAATATCAAATTAAATTTCGCTCATGTTGGGATTGAGGCAGAGGACTTTTTGAAATGCAGCCACGCAATTATTTGCTCTACGACGTGTTTACCCGCGACCGGCTGGCCGGCAATCCGCTGGCTGTCGTGCTGGACAGCAAGGGCCTGGACACGGCCGCGATGCAGGCAATCGCACGCGAGTTCAACCTGTCCGAATCGGTGTTCGTGCTGCCGCCGGACAATCCCAAGCACCGCGCAAGAATCCGGATCTTCACGCCCGATTACGAGATGCCGTTCGCCGGCCATCCGACTGTCGGCTCGGCGGTCGCACTCGCCGAACTGGCGCAGGAGGGCGATGCAGGGATATTCGTGCTAGAGGAGAACATCGGGCCGGTGCGTTGCGCTGTCAGCAAGCACGATGGCGCGACCTTTGCCGAATTCGACCTGGCGAAACTGCCGGAGCAACTGGAACTGGCCGCCGACCCGGTGCGAATCGGCGCTGCGCTCGGGCTCGCGCCGCACGAGATCGGTTTCGAGAATCATCAGGTATCGTTCTGGTCGGCCGGCGTACCCTATGTGACCATACCCGTTGCCGACCTCGAGGTTGCCGCGCGCATCAAGCTGGACAACCAGGCGTGGTCGGAACTTGCGCCGCGCAAGAGCGAATGGGCCTTCGCCAGCCCCTATGTCTATTGCCGCCAGACGGTGAATCACGAGAGCGCCTTCCACGTGCGCATGATCGTGCCGGGCACCCCTTCCTATGAAGATCCGGCCACCGGTTCGGCGGCGGCGGCCTTTGCCGGCGCGATCATGCATTTCGATCGCCCCATGGACGGTGTGTCGCAGCTTTGGATCGAGCAGGGGTTGGAGATGGGCCGGCCGTCGCGAATCCGCCTCGAATTGACCGCTGAAGCCGGAAAACTGGCCTCCGCGCGCATCGGCGGCAACGCCGTGAAGGTGGCCGAAGGCAAGCTTTTCGTTTGATCGCGATGGGCTGAAAGCGATTTGTCGGGAAATGACTCCAGCAGGGCTGGACAGGACCGATGGTGGCGGCTATATCGCCGCCAACGCCGGTTTTTGCCGGCCGAGTGGGTGCGTAGCTCAGTTGGTAGAGCAGCTGACTCTTAATCAGCGGGTCCACAGTTCAATCCTGTGCGCACCCACCAAATTTTCAAAAAATTGGTGGAAGACCCTTCGAGCCCGGGACGCGTTGACGCGTCTGCGGCATGCGCCGTCCGGTTCCATGGACTTTTCTGTGTCTCCGCAACGGCGCAGCCGAAGTCAGGCCTGGATGGCGATGCGCGCAAGCTGAAGGCTCTGGAAGAAAGCCGTGACCGGATTGCGGCCGGCCCAGCAAGGCGCGCCTCGCGCTGCTATTTCTCTCGAAGGCGAATCAAGGCCGTTGGAAGAGAGTTGAGAAACAAAACCAGGCAAACACAGAGAAGCACTATGTCCTTGTATAGAAACTCTCCAGCCAGAGTCCACGCAATGGGATCGGTGGAAATGCTCCATACTACGACCCCAGGGGTCGTAAAGAAAAACGACCAGGTGATCAGAAACGTACCGACCCCGATCAATGCGCCCAAGGCAGACAGGATGGGCACAAAAGAACCGAAAGCCAAAAGAGCGGCCGTCACCAACTCGACGCAGCCCAGAAGATAGGCCTCGCCCCTAATTCCAAAAATCTGGAGCCAGGAAACGAACGGACTGTTGGAGATGAACAGAGCGATTCCTTGCGCTGACTGCGGTGTGAATTTCTGGATCCCGAACGACACGAAAATCAGCACCATTACCCACCTGAGAATGGCTAGCGACCAATAGGAGCCGACGCCTTTCTCAGCGATATTGAACTCTCTAAGCATGCAACGTCCTTTGCCGACAATTGGGAGGGGATATGTCACACCACGGAGCCGCAGCGGCGGTGGTTTTTGCCAGCTGTAGGGCTCTTGAGGGCCACACAACTAACTTCGTCGGCGGAGAGATTTCGTTACATCCTCAAATTGAAAAAAATCGGTGTGCCCTGATCGGCATCACAGCCCTACTTCTCCGAAACGCCGGCCTCGGCAAAGCTCGCCATGTGGGCGTGGCACTCCAGCGCGGAGCGCACGACATTGACGGCGAGGCAGGCGCCGGAGCCTTCGCCGAGACGCATGCCGAGGTCGAGCAGCGGTGGCATGCCGAGGGCTTCGAGCAGGCCACGATGCCCCGATTCGGCGGAGACGTGCGCCGCGATCGTGTGGGCGAGGCCGGTCGGGTGCAGCTTGGCCAGTGGGGCGGCAGCCGCTGTGCAGACGAAGCCGTCGAGCAGCACCGGTATGCCATGGTGGCGCGCGGCCAGCGTCGCGCCGAAGATGGCGGCGAGTTCGCGTCCGCCAAGCGCGGCGGCGATAGCAAGCGGATCGGCGAGAGCCTGCGCGTGGCGCTTTAGGCCTGCCTCGATTGCGACCACCTTGCGCTTCAGGCCGGCGTCGTCGACGCCTGTGCCGCGTCCAGTCCATTTTTCCGCTCCGCCGCCAAACAAGGCGGCCGATATGGCCGCCGCCGGCGTCGTGTTGCCAATGCCCATTTCGCCGAAGCAGATGAGATCGAGGTCTTTCGTCACCGCGTCGTAGCCGGCTGAGACGGCTGTCAGGAACGCCTCGTCGTCCATCGCCGGCACTTGCGTGAAGTCGCCTGTGGGATGATCGAGGTCGAGCGGGATGACGTCGAGTTCGGCGCCGGCAATGCGGGCAAGCTGGTTGATGGCGGCGCCACCGCCGGCGAAATTCGCCACCATCTGCACCGTGACTTCCGACGGGAAGGCCGACACGCCTTGCGCGGTAACGCCGTGGTTGCCGGCAAAGACGAAGACTTTCACGCGGTCGAGTTTTGGCATGTCGCGGCCCTGCCAGCGCGCCAGCCATGCGGCGATGGTTTCCAGCCGGCCGAGGCTGCCTTGCGGCTTGGTCAGCGTGTCCTGACGGCGGGCGACCGCATTGGCGGCGGTGTCGCTGCCTGTGGGCAAATCGAGGCAGGCGGCGCGCAATTCATCGAGCGATTTGAATGGCATGGGAAGGGTTTCTCCGAGACAGAGTCAGGAAAGGGCAACGGAAGCGACGAGAAGCACTGTGATTTCGGCCAGTTGCTGCAAGGCGCCGATCGTATCCCCGGTCTGGCCGTCGATCTGATTGAGGCAAAGCGCACGGAAGCCGACGAAGACAAGGCCGATCAGGATGGCGGCGCAGACAGCGCCGCCCGGTCCCAGCAGGAGCAGCGACACAGCGCCAATTGCCGCGCCGGCAATCGCGGTCCGTTTTGAGACTGTGCCGGCATCGGCCGAGAGGCCGTCAATGCGAGCTGATGGCAGCAGATGCATGAAAGCGCCGAGCAGGCCGCGCGAGGCGGCATGCGCGGCGACAAGGCCGAACAGCGCCTGCGTCGGCTCGGTGAATTGCGAAATGACACTCCAGCGCAACAGCAGCGACAGGCCGAGTGCGGCGGCGCCATAGGCGCCGATGCGGCTGTCGCGCATGATTTCGAGTTTGCGGCCCCTGTTCTTGCCGCCGCCAAAGCCGTCGGCGACGTCGGAAAGCCCATCCTCATGCAGGCAACCGGTGACGAGCATGGTTGCGGCCAGCGCAAGTGCCGCCGCCGGCGCCATGGCGACGCCAAATCGTTCCGCCGTGGCAAAGACGATCGCGCCGATCAAACCGACCGCAAGGCCAACGACCGGAGCGGCCCAGATCGCCTCGGCAAGGGTTCTGCCGCGAAAATCAAAGATCGGCAGCGGCAACCGGGTGAAGAAGACAAGGCACAGCGCGATGTCGTCGAGCAGCTGGCGCGGGGAAGGGAGGGTGTTCATTCGCCCCTCGCGATGGCGTGGAAGAAGGTGCCGCTGACGTGGCCGCGCCGGTAGCCGGAAGCGCCGATGGGCGTGCCCTGGCCATCGGCGAGATCGGCCAATGGCTCGTCATTGCCGCTTGCTGTCATTTGCGCATAGTGGAATTCGTGGCCACGGATCAGCGCGCCTTGCGAACCCAATGGGCAATCGGCGCGTAGTCGCGCCTCGCGATAGCCGAGGTTCATCTTGCGCCGGGCAAAGCTGGTTGAGTGACCAAGCAGGCCGAGCATCCTGTGCGTCTCGCCGGCTGCATCTTCCAGCGCTTCGCCAAGCACCATGAAGCCCCCGCACTCACCATGGATGGGTTTTTTGGCGGCGAAACGCGCCATGCCTGCTTGGAAATTCCTGGCCGCGGCAAGGCGGCCGGCATGAAGCTCGGGATAGCCGCCCGGCAGCCAGCAGACGTCGCAACTCTCATTAGGTGCTTCATCGGCAAGCGGCGAGAAGGCAACGATGTCCGCGCCAGCCTTGCGCCAATAGGCGGCGACATGCGGATAGAGGAAGGTGAACGCCGCATCCTCGGCCAGCGCGATGCGCTGGCCGGGTGGCGGCAAGGCGTCAGTGAAATCGCCCGCTGCAGGGGTGAGAGGCGTTGCCAGCCGGATGATCGCGTCGAGATCGAGCGATTTTTCGGCCATGTCGGCCAGCCGGTCGAGATGCGCCATCAGGTCATCATATTCGCCGGCCTGGACCAGGCCGAGATGGCGTTCAGGCAGGTTCAAACTGGGATCGCGCAGGATCGCGCCGACCACTGGCAGGCCGATCGCCTCGATGGCGTCGCCCGACAGGCGGCGATGGCGTTCGCTACCGAGCCGGTTGAGCACCACGCCGGCCATGCGCACGTCAGGATCATAGGTGGCAAAGCCCTTGGCAACAGCGGCTGCCGTGGTCGATTGGCCGGAGACGTCGAGCACCAGCAGGACCGGGAGGCCGTAGAGCCGGGCGAGATCGGCGGCTGAGCCTGTTCGGCCGGGTGCTGCCGGTATCCCGTCGAACAGGCCCATGGCGCTTTCGAGGATGACGAAGTCGGTATCGTCGGCGGCTTGCGCGGCCAACGCGTTGAGCAGCGACGGCGGCATCGCCCAGCTGTCGAGATTGACGCCGGAGAGGCCGGTGGCTGCCGTGTGAAAGCCGGGATCGATATAGTCGGGGCCGGACTTGGCGCCGCGCACCTTCAGGCCGCGCCGGGTCAGCGCGCGCAGGATGCCGATGGTGACGCTGGTCTTGCCGGAGCCGGAGCGCGGCGCGCCGATGATGATGGCGCGGGCGGTCATGAATTGCCTGCCAACGCCGCGCGCATGGCGACGATGCCGCCGACGACGATCAGCGCCGGCGACGCCAGCCCTGCCGCCGCTGCTTCTTCGGCAATGGTGGCGAGTGTCGCGACAACGATGCGCTCCTGCGGCGTTGTCGCGGCAACAATCACCGCTGCTGGCGTTGATGGCGCGAGCCCGCCTTCAAGCAGCGAGCCGGCGATCAAGGGCAGATTGGCCATGCCCATGTAGATGACGACCGGTTGCCCGGTGCGGGCGATCGCCGCCCAATCCAAATCATCATCGGTGCCGGCGGCATGACCGGTGGCCAGGATCACCGCCTTGTTGATGCCGCGCATGGTGGCGGGAATGCCGGTGGCGGCCAGCGCACTGAGGCCGGACGTCAGGCCCGGCAGGACGCGGAACGGGATGGTTTCGCGCGCCAGCGCCAGCGCTTCTTCGCCTCCACGGCCAAACATATAGGGATCGCCGCCCTTCAGCCTGACCACACGGCGGCCTTCACGCGCCAGCCGAACCAGCAACGCGGTGATATCGTCCTGCTTCATCGACGGCTTTCCGCCGCGCTTGCCGGCGTAGAACAGCTCGGCATCGGCAGCCACCGCGACGACATCAGGCGAAACCAGCGCATCGTAGACCAAAGCATCGGCCTCGGTCAGCGCCGCCAGCACTTCCAGCGTCAGGCAGCCGGGATCGCCTGGGCCGGCGCCGGCCAGCCAGACATGGCCGGGCTCAAGCGTCTGGGGCTTGAAATTCAGCCGCGCCAGCGCCTGTTCGAGCGCGGTGTTGCCGCTGTTGTTTTTGGCGTTGCCGCTCACAATCCATCCCGTCCGCGAAAACGCCGCTGATAGTGGGCGTCGTAAAGTGAACTCTCGCCGAAATCCTCCGCCGCCAGCGAACGGCCGACAAAGATGATCGCGGTGCGCTCCATCGGATCGGCGGCGAGCAGCGCCTCGATCGTCGCCAGCGTGCCGGTCAGCACGCGCTCATCCGGCCATGAGGCGCGGAAGACGACCGCGACCGGACAATCGCCGCCGTAGCAGGGCGTCAGTTCCGCGACGACACGGTCGATGGCGTGGATGGCAAGATGGATGGCGAGTGTCGCACCGGTGCGGCCGAAGCCGCCCAGCGTTTCACCGGGCGGCATCTTCGAGGCGCGGCCTGAGATGCGGGTCAGCACCAGGCTCTGGGCCACCTCAGGAATGGTCAACTCGCGGCGAAGTGCTGCCGCCGCGGCGGCGAAAGAGGGCACGCCCGGCGTCAGCGTGTAGGGGATGCCATGCTTGTCCAGCCGGCGGATCTGCTCGGCAACGGCGCTCCATACCGACAAGTCGCCGGAATGCAGGCGGGCGACGTCTTGGCCGGCCTTGTGAGCGGCGACATATTCGGCCTCGATCTCGTCGAGCGACATCGGTGCGGTGTCGATGAGTTTCGTTCCCGGTGCGCAGTGCTGCAAAAGCTCAGGCGCGACGATCGAGCCGGCGTGGAGGCACACCGGGCAGCTTGCCAGCAGCCGGCTGCCGCGCAGCGTGATGAGATCGGCGGCGCCCGGACCGGCGCCGATGAAATGGACGGTCATTCGGCATCTCCGCTGATGGCGATGGCGCAGGTGACCGCGCCGAGCACGGTGCGAGGGCCGAGCAGTGTCGCCCCTTTGCCGGCAACGGCGAGAGCGGCCGCTTCGGAAGCCGACGGCGTCCCGGCCAGTGCCTGCGACAGATCGGACTGGCTGAATGTCTCGTCCGAGACCGACTTGAGCGCGGCTTCGTCGGCGACAATGACCGGAAGGTTCAGGGCGCGCCCAGCCGCCAGGATCGCCTCTTCGTCCTGCTTCAGTGTCACCGTGGCGAGGGCAGAAAGCGCTGTCATCGCGAGGCCATGCGCTTCGAGCGTGGTCTCGATCGCGGCAAGTACGTCCTCGACGCTGACGCCTTTGCGGCTGCCGATGCCCGCGACCATCATGGCTTTACCCACGACCATTGCGTAACCGGCATCGCCGGGCGCCACGCCTGCATCGAACCGACCGGGGAGGCGCGGGATATGGCGATGCGGGTGAGGTCGCCGCCGAGCGATGCGTGGCGGGCGAGAAGCAGCACTTCCATCTCAAGCGTCACCGCATTGGCGACCAGCCTGCCACCGGCTGGCAAAGCATTGATGGCAGCGTCGAGCACGCCGTCGTCACTGCCGCCGCCACCGATGAAGATCGCGTTGGGCGGGTCCAGCCCGGCAAGGGCCTCAGGGGCGGATCCTTCGACAATAATCAGGCCCGGAACGCCGCCGGCGGTTGCGTTGCGATGGATGCGGGCAGCGCGCGTTGCATCCGGCTCAATGGCGATCGCACGCATCGACGGGTGGGCCAGCATCCATTCGATGCCGATGGAACCAGAGCCGGCGCCGATATCCCACAACAGTTCGCCGCGCTTTGGCGCCAGCGCCGACAAGGTGACGGCGCGGATTTCGCGCTTGGTGATCTGGCCGTCATGCTCGAACAGATGGTCGGCGATACCTGATGCCAAGGGCAGGACGCGGGCATCGGGCACGGAATCAACTTCGATCGCCACCACATTGAGTGGATTGATGTTTTCGAGGTCGAAGGCATTGGCTTCAGTCGAGCGAAGGTCTTCACTCGGACCGCCCAGTGCTTCCAGAACGGTCAGCCGCGAAGCGCCGAAGCCGGTTTCGCTCAGCAGGCGCGCGATTGCCGCGGGTGCTTGCGCATCGGACGTCAGCGCGAGGATGCGGGTCGAGGGATGCAGCAGCGGCCGGATCAGGTCGAGCGGACGACCATGCAAGGAGATCGCCTCGACATCCTGCAGCGGCCAGCCGAGGCGCGATGCCGCCAACGAGAAGGCCGAGGGCGATGGGATGACATGCATGTCGTCGACCGAAACCTTGCGGGCGAGGGTGGCGCCGACACCATGGAAGAAGGGATCGCCAGAGGCGAGCACGCAGACGCGCCGGCCAGCCAGCGCCAGCACGTCATTCATCTCGGCATCGAAGGGAACCGGCCAGGCACGGGCCTCACCCTTGGCGAAGGCCGCTACAAGGGCGAGGTGACGCTTGCCGCCGAAGATGAATTCAGCGCTGGTGATCAGCTGCTTGGCCTCGTCGCCGAGACCGGCTAAACCGTCTTCGCCGATGCCGATAACCGTCAGCCATTTCGACGTGTGTCTGGCGCTGCGCGGACCCTCAGCAGGCATGATGACCCACCGAATTCTGATCCTTGGCGGAACCACCGAAGCCCGGCAACTGGCGGGTAAGCTTGATGCTCGCGCCGATCTGTCGGTCACGCTCTCGCTGGCCGGCCGCACTGAAAATCCGGTTGCGCAAGGCGTGCCGATCCGCTCGGGCGGTTTTGGCGGCGCGGACGGGCTCGCCGTCTATCTCAAGGAAAACGGCACCGATCTGCTGATAGACGCCACCCATCCCTACGCGGCGCGGATTTCCGCCAACGCGTCGCAAGCGGCGCATCAGGCAGGCGTTGCGATGCTTGCGTTGCGCCGTCCGGGCTGGGAGCCTGTCGAAGGCGATCGCTGGACAGTGGTCGATAGCGTGGCCGATGCGGTTCGGGCTCTCGGAGCAACGGCGCGCCACGCCTTCCTGGCGCTGGGCCGGCAAGAGGTCGCGGCTTTCGAAGCCGCGCCCCAGCACCACTATCTCATCCGCAGTGTCGATCCGGTCGAGCCGAAGCTTAGGGTTGCTGACGCCGAATATCTGTTGGCGCGCGGCCCGTTCCGGGAAGCTGATGAACGCGTTTTGCTCGAACACCGGGGCATCGACGTCGTCGTGTCCAAGAACAGTGGCGGCGAGGCTACTTACGGGAAGATCGCGGTGGCGCGGGCGCTCGGCATCGAGGTGGTCATGGTCCGCAGGCCGACCCTGCCGGACGTTCCCTCGGCTGAAACCATCGAAGCGCTCGCCGCCATGGTCGATCATGTTCTGGAGCCTGAGATCGAACGCGGCGTGTAGACCAGTGACGGCATGTCGCCGCGCCGGATGATCCGGGTTTCCGGCGAGCCGATGATGATGCAGGTGGCCATATCGGCCTTTTGCGCGTCGACATCGGCCAGCAGATAGACCTCGATACGCTCATCCGGCCGGCCTGCGGCGCGGCCGAAAATCACCGGCGTGGTGCCCGGCAGGATGGCGGTCAGGCACTCGAAGGCGCGGCCCAACTGCCACGGCCGAGCCTTGCTGATCGGGTTGTAGAGCGCGATGACGAAACCGGCGCCAGCCGCCGCCAGCAGGCGCAGCTCGATCAACTCCCACGGCTTCAGATTGTCGGACAGCGAGATGGCGCAGAAATCATGGCCGAGCGGCGCGCCGATGCGGGCGGCAACGGCCAGCATCGCGGTGATGCCGGGCACCACAGCGACGTCGACCGCGCGCCATTTGGCCGGGCCGGCCTCGATCGCCTCGCAGACAGCCGCAGCCATCGCGAAGACGCCTGGGTCGCCGCCGGAGACGACGGCGACATCATGGCCTTCGGCGGCCTTCACCAGCGCATCCTTGGAGCGGGCAAGTTCTTCGCGATTGTCCGAGGCAACGCGGGTCTGGTCGGCGCGCAATTCGAGCCGGTCGAGATAGGGCTTGTAGCCGTAGAAGAATTTCGCCTGCTCCACGGCGTGGCTGGCCTCCGGCGTCACCTGATCGGCGTTGCCTGGCCCAAGGCCGATGACGGTGAGACGGCCGCTCATGCTTGTGCTCCCGATGCGCCAGGCCGGCCGGACCAGCCGGCGACCAGCACGATGGCGAAATAGGGCGCCTTGTCGTCCTGCTTGTCGGTTAGCTTCATCGAGACGCTTCCAGCCATGGTGCCGCGTTCGACATAGACGGCGCGCGTCAGTTTGCCGGTGGCCTCAAGCGCCCGCCTGATCTTGGGCAGGTTCCGGCCAACCTTCATGATGACGGCGGCATCGGTGTCGGCAAGCCGGCGCGTCAGTTCGAATTCGCTCATCGTGCCGGGCAGCACCGTCAGCACATCGTCGCCCTGGACGATCGGCAGTCCGGTCTGCGACCAGCAGCCCGACATGGCGGTGACGCCTGGGATAACCTCGGTCGGAAAACGGTGCGCCAGGCGCACATGCAGGTGCATGTAGGAACCGTAAAACAGCGGGTCGCCTTCCGACAGGACGGCAACCATGCGCCCGGCATCGAGATGTTCGGCGACCCTTTCGGCGGACTCTTCGTAGAAGCCGGTGATCTGCGACCGGTAGTCGTCGTGATCCTTGTCGATTTCGGTGGTGACGGGATAGAGCAGCGGCAGTTCCATCATGTCAGGGCGAAAGCGCGCTTCGACGATGGCGCGCGCGTTGCTGTTGTTGCCGCGCTTGGCGAAATAGGCCACGACATCGGCTTCCGCCAGCGCCCGGGCCGCCTTCAGCGTCAACAGTTCGGGATCGCCGGGACCGGTGCCGACGCCGACAAGCCGTCCTTTTGCCAACATGGTCACAGGCCCGGCCTTGCCAGGGCGTTGAGCGCTGCGGCGGTCATGGCACTGCCGCCGAGCCGTCCGCGCACGATGGCGTAGGGCACGCCGTAGGAATTCTCGGCCAGCGCATCCTTCGATTCGGCGGCGCCGACAAAGCCGACCGGCATGCCGATGATGGCCGCCGGCTTCGGCGCGCCGTCGCGCAATTTTTCCAGCAGGTAGAAAAGTGCCGTTGGCGCGTTGCCGATGGCGACCACCGAACCGGCCATGCGCTCGCCCCACAGGTCGATCGCGGCAGCCGAGCGGGTGTTGCCGATTTCCTTGGCGATCTCATGGGTTCGCGGGTCGCGCAACGTGCAGATCACCTCGTTGCCGGCGGGCAGCCGGGCACGGGTAACGCCGTGCGAAACCATTTCCGCATCGCAGAAAATCGGTGCGCCGGCTGAAAGTGCCGCGCGTGCGGTGGCGACAAAATCCGGCGAGAAGACAAAGTGCCTGGTAGCCTCGACCTGGCCGCAAGCATGAATCATGCGGATGGCGACATCGGCCTCGGCCTCGGAAAACCGGGACAGGTCGGCTTCGGCGCGGATGATGGCGAAGGAGCGCTCGTAGATCGCGTTGCCGTCATGGATGTAGTCGTAGGCGGCCATGCTCATTCCTGTCGGTATGTCTCGGTGATGCCGGCCGCGCCAAGTCTTGCCAGGCAGGCGGCGGTGGTTTCACCTGAAAATCGTTCGCGGCGGAGTCTGGCCGCGACGCGGGCAATGCCGCGCGCGGCGTCATAGCCCGGCCTGTAGCTGTCAGGAAGAGCCTTTGCCGTCGCGTTCACGACAAGTCCGGCTCCATTTTCGCCCCCGACCAACGTCAGTGCTGCTTTGCCGGGGTGGGCGCAGCCCTTGGCACAGCCAGAAATGTGCAAGGTGACGGAGGGATCGAGCACGTCGGCGTTTCCCGAGGCGATTGCGTCGGCGATGTCGCGCGTGGCGATCTGGCCCGAGGCGCAGGCCGGTGTACCAGGGCAGGCGGCGATGCGTGTGCGCGGGTCGGCGGGGTCGGTGACGAAGCCGAGGGTGGCGGCAGCGTGCTGAAGGGACTGGTTGGCGGCTGCCGCCTGACCGAGGAAAAGCAGGGCGCGCCCAGGCGCGAGGCGAATTTCGGTTGTGCCGAGGGTGAGGGCGGTTTGGGTGAGGTCGATGAGTTTTTCCGCCGGGATGCTGCCGTAGGGAAGGCCGATGCCCAGGGCGAAGCCGGCTGCGGTCAGGTCGAAAATGCCAATAGGCCGGCGATCCTTCGCGCCCCCCTCTGTCCTGCCGGACATCTCCCCCACAGGTGGGGATATTGGCTTTCCATCGCGGCCTTCGCTAACCGCCAACACTGCTACGTATGCGCCGTCAATGGAGCTGCCGATCTCCCCCCTAGCGGGGGAGATGTCCGGCAGGACAGAGGGGGGCGCGAAGGAATGCCAGCCTGCGAGGGACGCTAGCTGCCTCTCCGACAAATCCCTTGCGTGGGCTTCGCGGCCTTTTTCGGCGACCATTCTCAAAGCAGCGACCGCGATATCGCGGGCGATATCTTCCTCGATCACAACGAGTGGCCTCGCAATCTGTCCATCGCCAGCGACAGACAGCTGCCACTGAATCCCACCCTCCGTCCGCACAGCCTTCAGCCTGACATCAGCCGTTATCGCATCCATCGTCAGCTGCCCGCCGCCATCGACGACCACCGACACCTTCGGCCCCAGCCGCTGCGTCAAACCGGCTTCGTCAACCGCTGCCTGGATTCGCTCGGCCAGCGGGTGCGGGTCGGCGATCTCTTGTGGGTCGATGCCGGCCAGCGGTCCGGTCTCGACTGGTACGCCAATGCGCACCGCGATGCCGAGTGTGTCGACTTCCGTTGCAAGCAGCCGTGCGCTCTCCGAGGTCAGGCCGCGTATCTGCAGGCTGCCGCGCGCGGTGACTTCCATGATGCCGTTCCCATGCCGCAGCGCGGATTCACCGAGTCCGATCAACAGCTTTGGCGGCAATCCTCCAGAAGATCGGCCTCCAGAAGATGGGCCTCCAGCAACCGGATTGAGCCGGACAAGAAGCCCGTCGCCGGTCTGCATCGGCGCCGACAAAGCCGGGCAAGCGCCACGGCGCGAGAAGGCGTTCATGCCGCGACCCCAAGGGCCTGGGCTTCGGCGATCAGTGCGGTAAGGTCGTCATCGATGGAATTGCGCAAGGGGTGCCAGAGGCCCCGCCGGCGCGCCGACAGGAAACGCTCGGCGATAACCTTTGCCGCAGCCGGGTTCTCGCGCAGGATGAAGGCGCGCACCAGGGGATCACCGAGATAGGCGTCGTGCACGGCCTCGATCAGCGCGCCTGAAATCGCATGGGTGGTCTCGGCGAAGCCGACGAGGCGGTCCACCGTCTCGGCGAATTCCGATGCGCCGCGCGGACCATGACGCATCTGGCCGGATATGAAGCGGGCATTGACAGCGCGGGCGCGGACGACGCGCGACACCGCCTCGCCAACCGAACGCGGCTTGGGCTGCTGCGGATCCGTGGTGTCCAGCACAATGACGTCGGCATTCCTGCCGAGCGCCGCCAATGCGGCTGAAAAGCCGCCGATGAAGGCGACATCGGCGGAACCTTCCAGAATGTCGCGGCCGGGGTCGTCGCCGGTGTGAACGAGCAGGTCGGCCTCGGCGATACGGGTTTCGAAAGCGCCCGGCGCGGAAATGCCTTCGCCTTCGGCGCCGCCATAGGCGTGTGAGGTGGCGTCAAGGTAGGCGCGGCCAATCTCTTCGCGCGCGGCCCAGTCGCCGCTGGACAGCAGATCCTCGACGCCCGCGCCGTAGGTGCCGGGCGATGTGCCGAAAATGCGTGGGCTGATCTTGCCGTCCGTTCTTGTGCGGGCGGCGAGCGGATTTTCCGAAGCGTCCTCGTCGCGCGCGGCAACGGCGTTGGCGGCAGCGTCGATCAGCGCGATCTGGGTTGGGAACATGTCGCGGAACAGGCCTGATATGCGCCAGGTGACATCGACGCGCGGGCGGCCAAGGGCGGCAGGCGGCAGCACCTCGATGCCGGTGATGCGCCCGGTCGCGGCATCCCATTGCGGACGGCAGCCCATCAGCGCCAGGCCTTGCGCGATTTCCTCGCCGCCAGTGCGCAGCGACGCCGAGCCCCAGAGATCGATGACCAGTGAACGCGGCCAGTCGCCATGCGACTGCATGTAGGCGCGCACGACTTCCTCTGCCGCGGCTCGGCCCAGATCATAGGCCGTTGGTGTCGGCATGGTGCGTGGGTCTGACGTGAACAGGTTGCGGCCGGTGGGCAGCACATCGGAACGGCCGCGCGCGGGCGCGCCCGCCGGACCGGCCTTGATATGACGGCCGTCAAGTGCCGCGAGCAACGCTGTCTTCTCGGCCTCGGCGCTTTGGCGGCGTATCGTGTCAGGTTCGTCCCCAGGCGAGCGGCCATAGATATGCAGCCCGTCCTTGATGGCGAAATCCTTGAGATCGCAGAGCCAGGCGTCAATGCGGCGCAGGGCTTCGTCCGGTGCATCTGTCTTGGCGACACCGGCTTCGGCTGCGAGGCCGGTCTTTTGCGCGCTCTCGACGATCAGCTTTGCCAGCCGGTCGCGGCGGCGGCGGTCGAGGCCGTCGGCCTGGGCATATTCATCGACCAGGCGCTCCAGCCTGTGCTGTTCTTCATCGAGTCCGGCGCCGGCCAGCGGTGGCGGCAAGTGGCCGAGCGTGACGGCGGCGATGCGCCGCTTGGCCTGTGCCGCCTCACCGGGATTGGAGACGATGAAGGGATAGATGACGGGCAAGGGGCCGGTGACGATCTCGGGGAAGCAGTTCTGCGACAGCGCGACCGTCTTGCCCGGAAGCCACTCCAGCGTGCCATGCGCGCCGACATGGATGAGGGCGTGGACGCCGAGCGATTTCTGGAGCCAGAGGCCAAAGGCGAGCAAGGCATGGCGCGGCGGGAGTGTGGGGTCGTGGTAATCGGCGCGGCGGTCGGCGGAGCGGCCACGATCCGGGGCGAGGGCGACGGTGACGTTGCCGAAGGTGGCGGCGCGAAAGGGGAATCTTGCCGAGGGGGGCGCCTCGCGCAAACCCGTTTCATCTTCCGCCTTTCCCCAAGCCGCCTCTACCGCAGCAAGTGCGTCCGCTGGCAGGGCGGCTGAAAGGTCGAGATAATCATCCAGCCCCAAGCCCTGTTCGCCAAGCTCAAGCAAATCCAGCAGCTCGCGCGGCGATTGCGGAATCCCCTCAATGGCGTAGCCCTGCTCCCTCAAGTCATGCAGCATGGCCAGCACGCTGGAAGGCACGTCGAGGCCGACGGCGTAGCCGGTGCGGCCGGGCGCGCTCGGATAATCGGGGATCAGGATGGCGAGCTTGCGCTCGGCATGTGCCGTCTGTTGCAGCCGGATGAAGGCTTCAACGCGGTTTGCCACTTGCGCGACGCGATCAGGCTCGGGCCGGTTGGCCAGTGCGCGATGGCCAAGCGCTGGATCGATATCGGTTTCGCCCTTGAAGGAAATGGCGCCTGCGAGGATGCGGCCATCCAATTCGGGAAGCACGACATGCATGGCAAGGTCAGCGGGCGCCAGGCCGCGCTGATTGTTTTGCCAGATGTCGCGGCGGGTCGTCGCCACGATGACCTGGAAGACCGGCACGCCGGCGCGGTCAAACAGCGTTTCAATGCCGGGTTCCGCGCCGGAAGCAAACGCGGTCGCTGTGATGATGGCGGCGGGTTTCAGCTTGGCAAGTGCGGTTTCGACAAAGGCGAGGGATGTCGGGTCCTTGAGGCTGGAGACGAAGATGGGGAGCGGGGTCATGCCGCGCTGCCGCAATGCCTCATAAAGCGCATCAATCGGGGCGACATCGGCGGCAAGCAGCATCGAGCGATAGAAGAGAATTGGGATGATGGGCGCGGCGTATCCCTCCCCCTTGAGGGGAGGGTGGCCCGCAGGGCCGGGTGGCGTCGGTGCGGCTGGATGCGGCGCTTCTTGAAGTCGGCGCACTTCACGAGCGACCCCACCCCCGGCCTGCGGCCGGACCCTCCCCTCGAGGGGGAGGGGGACGACGCCACGACCGGGTTCGTAGTAGCCTGCTTTCGGCACCGCGACGGGCTCGGTAATTGCCACATCCGACCCGGCAAGCCCTGCCAGCCGATGCACCAGCGCCGTCATGTTCGCCGGGCCGCCTTCGCGGAAATAGTCGAGCAGGCCGTCGAGTTCCGCGCGCGGCAGCGTCGAGGCTTCGATCAGCCTGAAATCCTCGTCGCGGCATTCACCGGGCAGCAGCGCCAGCTTTATGCCGCGTTCCCTGGCGGTCGAGGCAAGCTGGTCGCAGCCGTAGCGCCACCAATCGTAGCCGCCGAGGATGCGGACTAGGATGACCTTGGCGTGACGGGCGACGCTGTCGATCCAGAGGTCGACGGACATGGGATGGCGCAGGTCGCGCAGCGCCGCCAGCCGCATGGTGGGCAATCGGCTGGCGTCGGCCTTCCACGCTGCCGCCAGTCCGGCGAGATCACTGTCGGTAAAGGACAGCGCCACCACATCCGCCGGCGTCTGCCGCAGATCGACCGGCTCGGCGAGATCGTCGAGCGAGGCGGAGGTGGTGGTGAGGATATGCATCGGGGTCCGTGGTTTGCGTCAGCCGGCGAGTATACGCTCGATGGCCGGCCGGTTCAGCCCCTTCAGGCCAATGACGACAAGGCGCGAGCGGCGGTCGTCCTGGGCCGTCCAGGCGCGGTCGTAGTAATGATTGACGCGCGGTCCGACCGCCTGCAGCAGAAGCCGCATCGGCTTGCCGCCGACTTCGACGAAGCCCTTCACCCGCAGTACGTTTTCCTGTTCGGCGGCGGTGGCGACGCGCTTTGCCAGATCGTCCGGATTGGCGATCGAGGGAATGTCGACGATGAACGTATCGAAGTCGTCGTGCTCGTGGTCGAATGCACCGTCATGATGCGACTTGCGGTTCTCGATGTCGTCCTCGACCGCGAGACCGAGCCCCAGCAGCACGGAAGGATCGACCTTGCCATGCGAGGTCGGCACGATCTTCACGGCACGGGCGGAATGCTCGTTGATGATGGCATTGGCGCGCGCCGAACCGGCCGCGTCCATCAGGTCGCTCTTCGAAAGGATGATCAGGTCGGCGCAGGCGATCTGGTCCTCGAACACTTCCTCGACCGGGTCGTCATGGTCGAGCGTCTCGTCCTGCGCGCGCTGCGCCTGCAAGGCATCCATGTCGTTGGCGACGCGGCCCTCGGCAAGTGCCGGCCCATCGACCACGGCGATCACGCCGTCGACCGTAACGCGGCTCTTCACCGTCGGCCATTGGAAAGCCTGGACCAGCGGCTTGGGCAGTGCCAGGCCGGACGTCTCGATCAGGATATGGTCGACTTTCGGCGTCAGCGCCAGGATCTGGTCGAGCGCCGGCACGAAATCATCGGCGACGGTGCAGCAGATGCAGCCATTGGCCAGTTCGACGATATTTTCCTCAGGGCAGGTGTCGATGCCGCAACCCTTGAGGATTTCGCCATCGATGCCGATGTCGCCGAACTCGTTCACAATGATCGCAATACGCTTGCCGCCAGCGTTTTCCAGGAGATGGCGCACAAGCGTCGTCTTGCCGGCGCCGAGGAAGCCGGTGACAACGGTACAGGGAACACGGGAAACGGAGGCGGTCATGATCAGTCCTTCAGCATGTCGAGGGGAGGGATGCGGGCGACAAGGCCGCGCTTGAGAGAATCAGGCCGGCCGCGCCATGGGATGAGGCCGTCGGAAGAGGTGGCAAAGAGTTTTGCGCCGCTGACGAGATCGGCGCCGCTTGTCTCGGTCAGGTCACCGAAGACATAGCTCCAGCAGCCGTCGCGCAGGATGGCGGCGCTGAGGCGGCGCTTGCAATTGCCGAGGCATTCGACGCTGCGGACGCTGATGCTTTCAGATGCTGCCGCGCGGCGCGTGTCGTCGGCCAGCAATTCGCCGGCGCGGGGATGGGCGTCGGAGCCGGTCTCGTTGCGGCAGGAAGCGCAGACGATGATCGTGACGCCGGCCAAGGCATCATCCTGGCCAGGCAAAATATCCGTTGTTTCAGCCGGAAAACCGCTGTCGCGTTCCAAATCATGCTCCTTGCCCGGAAAACCCGCCGGGCGATCGGATACTTCATGTCGCAGACGGCAGGTCTCCTGGCTCGCGGGTCATCGCCTTCGTGCCGCCTTCCCGGGACCGTCCCAGTGGTTTTCGGCCTTGGCTCTTCGCTTACAGTTGCGGGGACAGCC
The DNA here is from genome assembly GCF_015500075.1 of Mesorhizobium sp. INR15. Taxonomy (NCBI): domain Bacteria; kingdom Pseudomonadati; phylum Pseudomonadota; class Alphaproteobacteria; order Hyphomicrobiales; family Phyllobacteriaceae; genus Mesorhizobium; species Mesorhizobium sp. INR15. The sequence continues at coordinate 3,722,464 of NZ_CP045496.1, forward strand.
ACGGATTTGAGATTTTTGATCTCGCACCGCATTCCCTCTTAGCCCTTGCCGTTGCGGGCAGGGGACCGTCTGGACTGGATTTAGGCTTTTGCGGGGAGTTGTGTCAACGCACGGCTACGACATGGCGATGTCGGCCAGCGCCGGGCCCAAATCGCCGGCAGGCGTCACTTCCATGCGCTCAAGGCCAAGCCATCCCTGCATCTGCTTCAACTCCTCGAAGAGCTCGGCGGCAGTCTCGGCGGGCGCGCAGGGCTCGGCGTAGGCGGCATGGACGCGCAGAACGCTGTTTGGCCGGTCGGCCTTGAGATCGACGCGGGCGACAATCCGGTCGCCAAGCAGGAACGGCAGAACATAATAGCCGTACTGGCGTTTTTCGGCGGGTGTGTAGATTTCGATGCGATAGCGGAAGTCGAACAGCTTTTCCGCGCGTGTCCGCTCGAACACCACCGGATCGAACGGCGCCAGCAAGGCGCGCGCCTCGATTTTTCGAGGCAGGCGGGCGTCCTTGTGAAGGTAAGCCGGCTTATCCCAGCCCTCGACGCGCACCGGCAGCAGTTCGCCGGTCTCGACCAGTTCCTCGATACGGCCCTTCATATCGGCCGGCGACAGGCGGAAATAATCGCGCAGGTCGCTGGCTGTCGCCACGCCGTGGGCGCGGGCCGATATATTGAGCAGCTCGCGGTGCGCGTCCTTGGCGGAGGGCACCGGCAGGTCGATGATCGCTTGTGGCAGCACGCGCTCGGGCAGATCGTAGAAGCGTTCGAAGCCGCGACGCGATGCCGTGGTGATCCGGCCCGCCCAGAACAGCCATTCGAAGGCGTGCTTGGCGTGGCTCCAGCCCCACCAGCCGCCGGAGCCTTTCTGGCCTTCGAGCGCTGAAGCTGCGATCGGGCCGCGGTCGACGACGGCGCGATAGATCTCTTCGACATAGGCCGCGTGTTCACGTCCCCATTTGGCGAGGCCCAGATACATTTCTTCGCCACGCTCGGCCCGCTCCATGCGCCAGCGCATCAGCGGATAGGTTTCGACCGGCAGGAAGGACGCCTCATGAGCCCAGTACTCGAAGACCGTGCGCTTGCGTGTGACGGCAGCATTGTCGAGCAGGGTGAGCGGGTAGGGGCCAAGGCGTGAATAGAGCGGCATATAATGAGCGCGTACCACGGCGCTGACGGAATCGATCTGCAGCAGCCCTGTGCGGGAGAGCACGCGGGCAAAGTGGCGGCGATCAGGAGTGGCGCTCGGCCGGGGATCGAGAAAGCCCTGAGCGGCAAGCGCGATGCGCCGGGCCATCGGCAGTGAGATCTTTTCCTTCATGCAAGCATCACTCTGGGGCAGTTGACCGGGGTCTGGGTGGCTGATTCCAGGCCATGCTAGCAGGGTTTTGGCGGCAACCATGTCAGGAGAGAAAAGTGGAGTAAAAAGTGAAAGAAATCAAACAGGAGCGGATCAGACCAGTTTCCCCCGGAATGCCGTCCAGCACCGCATTTTGAACAAGGTTTGACTTGCTTCGCCGAAAGCGCTGCGCTAACCCTCGCCGCGTTGCAGCATAGGCCCCCTAAAACGGTTCAGCGGTTAAACTGTCACGCTTCCGCATTAGGGTCCGGTGCTGTAATCAAAGTGGATTGGCGCCAACGGAAAGCCGCAGCATGAACGCACTTCTAAGTTCGTACCTGCCCATCGTCCTGTTCATCGGCGTGGCGCTGGTAGTCGGCCTGGCGCTGCTGGCCGCACCCTTCCTGGTGGCCTACCGCAATCCCGATCCTGAAAAGCTTTCCGCTTACGAGTGCGGTTTCAACTCGTTCGACGACGCCCGCATGAAATTCGACATCCGCTTCTACCTGGTATCGATCCTGTTCATCATCTTCGATCTGGAAGTAGCCTTCCTGTTTCCGTGGGCAGTGTCGTTCTCGAAAATCGGCATGCTCGGCTTCTGGTCGATGATGGTGTTTTTGGCGGTGCTGACCATCGGCTTTGCCTATGAATGGAAAAAAGGAGCGCTGGAATGGGATTGAACGACAGTTCCGGCACACTCGTCGCGCCGAAGCCCAAGGGTATCATTGACCCCAACACCGGCAGGCCGGTGGGGTCCGACGATCCGTTCTTCCTCGAAATCAACAATGAGCTGGCTGACAAGGGCTTTCTCGTCACATCGACCGAGGCGCTGGTCACCTGGGCGCGCAGCGGCTCGCTGATGTTCATGACCTTTGGCCTGGCATGCTGCGCCGTCGAGATGATCCACACCTCGATGCCGCGCTATGACTCGGAGCGGTTTGGTGTCGCGCCGCGCGCGTCACCACGCCAGTCCGACATCATGATTGTCGCCGGCACGCTGACCAACAAGATGGCGCCGGCACTGCGCAAGGTCTACGACCAGATGCCCGAGCCACGCTACGTCATCTCGATGGGCTCCTGCGCCAATGGCGGCGGCTACTATCACTATTCCTATTCGGTGGTGCGCGGCTGCGATCGCATCGTGCCGGTCGATATCTATGTGCCCGGCTGTCCGCCGAGCGCTGAAGCGCTGCTCTATGGCATTCTTCTGCTGCAGAAGAAAATCCGCCGTACCGGCACGATCGAGCGGTGAGCGGCATGCCTCAATCCCTGAGCGAACTATCGGCCTACCTAAGTGAAAAGCTGACCGGTCGCGTCAGCGACGCGGCGATCGCCTATGGCGAGCTTACCGTCCATGTCGAACCGGGCGACCTGGTCGAGGTGATGACCTTTCTGCGCGACGATGCGCAGTGCCAGTTCATCTCGATCATCGATGTCTGCGGCGCCGATTATCCGTCTCGGGCCAAGCGTTTCGATGTTGTCTATCACCTGCTGTCGCCGAAGCAGAATGTCCGCATCCGCGTCAAGGTGAAGGCCGACGAGGAGACGATGGTGCCGTCGGTTACCGGCGTGTTCCCCGGCGCCGACTGGTTCGAGCGCGAAACCTACGATCTCTACGGCGTGCTGTTCTCCGGGCACCCCGATCTGCGCCGCCTTTTGACCGATTACGGTTTTGACGGCCATCCGCTGCGCAAGGATTTCCCGCTGACCGGTTTCGTCGAGGTGCGCTACGACGACGAGGCCAAGCGCGTCGTCTACGAGCCCGTGGAATTGAAGCAGGAATTCCGCAATTTCGACTTTTTGTCCCCGTGGGAGGGCACGGATTACGTGCTGCCGGGCGACGAAAAAGCCAAGACGAATTGAGGCGCCACCATGGCTGAAACCTCCGTCCGCAATTTCAACATCAATTTCGGACCGCAGCATCCTGCGGCCCACGGCGTTTTGCGCCTTGTGCTGGAACTGGATGGCGAAGTCGTTGATCGGGTCGATCCGCATATCGGGCTGCTGCATCGCGGCACGGAAAAGCTGATCGAGGCGAAAACCTATTTGCAGGCAGTGCCTTATCTCGATCGGCTCGACTATTGCGCGCCGATGAACCAGGAACATGCCTTCGCGATCGCCGTCGAACGTCTGCTCGGCATCGAGGTGCCGAAGCGCGGCCAGCTGATCCGTGTGCTCTACTGCGAAATCGGCCGCATCATGTCGCACATTCTCAATGTGACGACACAGGCGATGGACGTGGGCGCGCTGACGCCGCCGCTGTGGGGCTTCGTCGAACGCGAAAAGCTCATGGTGTTCTATGAGCGCGCCTCGGGTTCGCGCATGCACGCTGCCTATTTCCGGCCGGGCGGCGTCCACCAAGACCTGCCACGGCAGCTCGTCGAGGACATCGGCAAATGGATCGACCCATTCCTGAAGTCCATCGACGACCTTGACAAGCTGCTCACCGGCAACCGCATCTTCAAGCAGCGCAACGTCGACATCGGCATCGTCTCGCTGGAAGACGCCTGGGCCTGGGGTTTTTCCGGGGTCATGGTGCGCGGCTCGGGTGCGCCCTGGGACCTGCGCAAGTCGCAACCCTATGAATGCTATTCGGAAATGGATTTCGACATTCCGATCGGCAAGAACGGCGACTGCTACGACCGCTACCTCGTGCGTATGGAAGAAATGCGCCAGTCGGCCAGGATCATGCGCCAGTGCATCGACCTTCTGCTCGGCAAGGAAAGCACCGGTCCGGTGTCGAACCTTGATGGCAAGGTGGTGCCACCGAAACGCCAGGCGATGAAGCGCTCGATGGAAGCGCTGATCCATCACTTCAAGCTCTACACCGAGGGCTATCGCGTGCCGGCAGGCGAGGTCTATGCGGCCGTCGAAGCGCCGAAGGGCGAGTTCGGCGTCTATCTGGTCTCTGATGGTTCCAACAAACCCTACCGCTGCAAGCTGCGTGCACCTGGCTTCGCGCATCTGCAAGCCATGGATTTCCTCTGCCGTGGCCACATGCTGGCCGACGTCACCGCCGTCCTCGGCTCCCTCGACATCGTGTTTGGTGAGGTCGATCGCTAAATGTCAGTCCGCCGTCTCGCAGAAGCAAGCGTCCAGCCAGCATCCTTCGCCTTCAACAGGGCGAATGCGGCTGCGGCGAAGCAATGGATCAAGAAATACCCCAAGGGCCGCGAACAGTCGGCGATCATTCCGCTGCTGATGCTGGCGCAGGACCAGGAGGGCTGGGTCACCAAGGCGGCGATCGAGACGATCTCCGACATGCTCGACATGCCCTATATCAGAGGCCTGGAAGTCGCGACCTTCTACACCCAGTACCAGCTCAATCCGGTCGGTACCCGCGCGCATATCCAGGTTTGCGGCACCACCCCTTGCATGTTGCGCGGCTCGGAAGCGCTGATGGATGTGTGCCGATCGAAGATCCATCACGACCAGTTCCACACCAACGACAAGGGTACGCTGTCGTGGGAAGAGGTCGAGTGCCTTGGCGCCTGCGTCAACGCGCCGATGGTCATGATCTTCAAGGATACGTTTGAAGACCTGACACCCGAACGGCTGGCCGAGATCATCGACCTCTATGGCGACGGCAAGGGCGCTTCGGTGACGCCCGGCCCGCAGAACGGCCGCACCACATCCGAGCCGGTCGGCGGCCTGACGACGCTTAAGAGCGAAAAGGCAATCCTGAAGACGACCCGCGACAAGGAAGCCAAGGCGGCGACCAAAGCCGCTCAGGCGGCGGCCCCTGCAGTCGCTTCCGTGCCATCTGCTCCGCCTGCAGCTGCGCCGGCCGCGCCGGCACCTGTCATGGCCGCGCCAGCAGCGAAGGCCTCCCCGGCACCGGTTGCAGAGGCGGCACCAGCGAAAGCTGTTGCCAAGTCCGAAGCCAAGCCAGCCAAACCGTCGCTTGAAGACAAGAACCGCCCGGCCGGCATCGACAAGCCGGCACTGGTCGACGATCTCAAGCTGATTTCGGGCGTCGGCCCGAAGATCGAGGGCACGCTGCATTCGCTTGGCATCTTCACCTTCGCGCAGGTCGCATCGTGGAAGAAGGCCGAGCGCGAGTGGGTGGACGGCTATCTGTCCTTCCACGGCCGCATCGACCGCGACGATTGGGTCAAGCAGGCCAAGGCGCTCGCCAAGGGCGGTGTCGCCGAATATATCCGCGTCTTCGGCAAGAAGCCGGTCTGAGGATCAGAAAAATGCTTCAGGACAAAGACCGTATCTTCAACAACATCTACGGCCGCTTCGACAAGTCGCTGGCTGGCGCCATGTCGCGCGGCGCCTGGGACAACACGCCCGGCATCATCGCCAAGGGCCGTGAGTGGATCGTCAACGAGATGAAGGCCAGCGGTCTGCGCGGGCGCGGCGGCGCCGGCTTCCCGACCGGCCTGAAATGGTCGTTCATGCCCAAGCAGAGCGACGGCCGGCCGAGCTACCTCGTCATCAACGCCGACGAATCCGAGCCAGGCACGTGCAAGGACCGCGACATCCTGCGCCACGACCCGCACACGCTGGTCGAGGGCGCGCTGATCGCCGGTTTCGCCATGGGCGCGATCGCGGCCTACATCTATGTGCGCGGCGAGTTCATCCGCGAGCGCGAGGCGCTGCAGCGCGCCATCGACGAATGCTACGAAGCCAAGCTGATCGGCAAGAACAACACGTCCGGCTATGATTTCGAAATCTACATGCATCACGGCGCCGGCGCCTATATCTGCGGCGAGGAGACGGCGCTGCTCGAAAGCCTGGAAGGCAAGAAGGGCCAGCCGCGCCTGAAGCCGCCATTCCCGGCCAATGTCGGTCTTTATGGCTGCCCGACCACGGTCAACAATGTCGAGTCGATCGCGGTTGCGCCGACGATCCTGCGCCGGGGTGCGGCTTGGTTCTCGTCCTTTGGCCGGCCAAACAATGTTGGCACCAAGCTGTTTTGCATCTCGGGCCACGTCAACAACCCGTGCACCGTCGAAGAGGCGATGTCGATCCCGTTCCGCGAACTGATCGAGACGCATTGCGGCGGCATTCGTGGCGGCTGGGACAATCTGCTGGCGGTTATTCCGGGCGGCGCTTCGGTGCCTCTGGTGCCGGCCGAACAGATCATCGACGCGCCGATGGATTTTGACGCGCTGCGCGACCTGAAGTCGGGCCTCGGTACGGCGGCTGTCATCGTCATGGACAAGTCGACCGATATCGTGAAGGCGATCGCGCGGCTTTCCTACTTCTACAAGCACGAGAGCTGCGGCCAGTGCACGCCGTGCCGCGAAGGCACCGGCTGGATGTGGCGGGTGATGGAGCGTCTGGTGCGCGGCGAAGCGCAGAAGCGCGAGATCGACATGCTGCTCGACGTCACCAAGCAGATCGAAGGCCACACGATCTGCGCGCTGGGCGACGCCGCGGCATGGCCGATCCAGGGCCTGATGCGGCATTTCCGCGGCGAGGTGGAACGGCGCATCGACGAGTTTTCGCGCAATGCGCATCGAGCCGAGCCAGTGATGGTGGCGGCGGAATAGAACAGACATACGGGCGAAAGCCCAAACGGGGATAACGGGCGCGGGGCATACGAAGAAACGACCAGGAGATACCAATGGCGCTGTATTCGATACCCTACCCACTGATGCCGGACATGGACCAGCTCGAGAAGATGAACCAGGACCTGACCAGGATGATGCCGAAGGAGATGGCGAGCGCCGTCAACCTCTTGGCGCACCCTGTGGCGGGTGCCGCCGCGATGTCGGCACTCGGCATCGGGCTGGCCAACCACGCCTTTGGCGTGTGGATGGGCGCGCTTTCCGGCGCGGCCGAGGCCTCGGAGCGGCTTTTCCAGCCGATATCAGATGAGTTCGAGGCGCGCATCGAGCGCCTTGAAGACACGGCAAGTTCCTCGACCAAGGCGCGCGCCGCGACCAAAACCCTGATCGCCGAAGCGCAGTCTTTTGCCCGGGATGTGACGGACATTGCCACCGGGGATGCGGTGCAGCCGGTGACGGCAAAGCGCAAGCCAAAGACCCAGACCGTGACAGGCTTGATGCCGGAGGATTTCAGGCAGCCCAAGGCCGTCGACCGGCCCGAGGCGCCGTCCGACCTCAAGGCTATTTCGGGCGTTGGCCCCAAGCTGGAGACGGTGCTGAACGGTCTCGGCATCTGGACCTTCGGCCAGATCGCGGCTTGGACGGTGGAAGAGATCGCCTGGGTTGACGACTACCTGTCGTTCAATGGCCGCATCGGGCGTGACGACTGGGCGCGCCAGGCAGCAGTGCTTGCGCTGGCCGCCAAGGCAAGGAAGTAGGGGGCCGGGATGGAGGTTCACGACAAACGCGATGTTCTTGACGTGCGCCGCGCCGTGGTCGCCAACTCGAATTTTGACGATGTGGACCTGTCGAAGACGCGGTTTCACAACGTGAAGCTGTCGGGGGCGACCATCCTGAACGCCAATCTGAGCAACGCCAAGGTGGAAGACGCGAACCTTTCGAACGCGCACTTCACAGACGTGAACATGAGCAATGTGAAGATAGAAAACGCTGAGGTCGCGGGCATGATGATCAATGGTATCAGGCTCGATGATCTTTTGAAGGCATATGAGACGGCGAAGACCGCCGGGGGCAATTGATGGCAAAGCTCAAGGTCGACGGGAAAGAAATTACTGTACCCGACCACTATACGCTGCTGCAGGCGGCGGAAGATGCGGGTGCGGAAGTGCCGCGTTTCTGCTTCCACGAGCGGTTGTCGATCGCCGGCAACTGCCGCATGTGCCTGATCGAGGTCAAAGGCGGACCGCCGAAGCCGCAGGCATCCTGCGCCATGGGCGTGCGCGACCTGCGTCCCGGCCCGAATGGCGAGCCGCCGGAAATCTTCACCAACACGCCGATGGTCAAGAAGGCCCGCGAAGGCGTGATGGAATTCCTGCTGATCAACCATCCGCTGGATTGCCCGATCTGCGACCAGGGCGGCGAATGCGACCTGCAGGACCAGGCGATGGCGTTCGGCGTCGATTCCTCGCGCTACCATGAGAACAAGCGCGCGGTTGAAGACAAGTATATCGGCCCGCTGGTCAAGACGGTGATGAATCGCTGCATTCACTGCACGCGCTGCGTCCGCTTCACCACCGAGGTAGCCGGCATTTCCGAGCTTGGCCTGATCGGCCGTGGCGAAGACGCCGAGATCACCACCTATCTCGAAAGCGCGATGACCTCGGAGCTGCAGGGCAATGTCATTGACCTGTGCCCGGTTGGCGCGCTGACCTCGAAGCCATTCGCCTTCCAGGCGCGGCCTTGGGAATTGACCAAGACCGAATCCATCGACGTGATGGACGCCGTCGGCTCAGCGATCCGCGTCGATAGCAGAGGCCGCGAAGTCATGCGCATCCTGCCGCGCGTCAACGAAGCGGTGAACGAGGAGTGGATTTCCGACAAGACCCGCTTCATCTGGGACGGATTGCGCACGCAGCGCCTCGATCGCCCCTACGTACGCAAGGACGGCAAGCTGGCGCCCGCGACCTGGGCCGAAGCCTTTGCCGCGATCAAGGACGCGGTGTCGAAGGCAGCACCCGAGAAGATCGGTGCTGTTGCCGGCGATCTCGCCGCCGTCGAGGAAATCTACGCGCTGAAGCTTTTGATGGCTTCGCTCGGTTCCAAGAACGTCGACTGCCGCCAGGATGGCGCGGCGCTTGATCCGTCGCTTGGCCGGGCCAGCTATATCTTCAACCCGACCATCGAGGGTATCGAGCAGGCAGACGCGGTGCTGATCATCGGCGCCAATCCGCGCTTCGAAGCCTCGGTGCTCAACACCCGCATCCGCAAGCGCTGGCGGCTCGGCAATCTGCCGGTCGGTGTAATCGGCGATATCGGCGACACGCGCTACGACTACGAGCAGCTGGGTGCCGGTCCGGAATCTCTGAAGGATCTGGCGGATGGCAATGGCAAGTTCTTCCAGGCGCTGAAGAAGGCGACGCATCCGCTGATCATCGTTGGCCAGGGCGCGCTGGCGCGCTCGGATGGCGCGGCGATCCTCGGCCAGGCGGCGAAGCTCGCCGCTGCCGTCAACGCCGCCCGTGCCGACTGGAACGGCTTTGCGGTGCTGCACAATGCAGCTGGACGCGTCGGCGGCCTCGATGTCGGCTTCGTGCCGGGCGATGGCGGCAAGAACGTTGCCGGCATGCTGGGCGAGACGGACGTGCTGTTCCTGCTCGGTGCCGACGAGATCGACATGGGCAAGACCGGCGGCGCTTTCGTCGTTTATATCGGCACGCATGGCGACCATGGCGCACACCGCGCCAACGTCATCCTGCCGGCGGCCGCCTACACCGAGAAGTCGGGCACCTATGTCAACACCGAAGGGCGCGTGCAGCAGACCAACCGCGCCGGCTTCGCGCCGGGCGATGCGCGCGAGGACTGGGCGATCCTGCGGGCGCTGTCGGATGTGCTGGGCAAGAAGCTGCCGTTCGATTCGCTGCCGCAGCTGCGCGCCAAGCTCTACGGGGAATATCCGCATCTCGCCCGCATCGACCAGGTTGCGGCCGGCAATGCCGATGATGTCGCCAAGGTGGCGAAGCTCGGTGGCAGGCTGAACAAGGGTACGTTCACGTCGCCGGTCAAGGACTTCTACCTGACCAACCCGATCGCGCGGGCATCGGCCGTGATGGCGGAATGCTCGGCGCTGGCCAAGAGCGGCTTCAAGCAGGCGGCGGAATAAGCATGGAAACCTTCTTCTCCTTCTACGTGCTGCCGGCGCTGATCATTCTTTTGAAGTCGGTCGTGCTGATCGTCGTGCTGCTGCTCTTCGTCGCCTATATTCTCTATGCCGACCGCAAGATCTGGGCGGCGGTGCAGTTGCGGCGCGGCCCGAACGTGGTCGGCCCGTTCGGCTTGCTGCAGTCCTTCGCCGATCTGCTGAAATTCGTCTTCAAGGAGCCGGTCATTCCGTCCGGCGCCAACAAAGCCGTGTTCCTCCTTGCGCCGCTGGTGTCGGCGGTGCTGGCGATCTCGGCCTGGGCGGTGATCCCCGTCGACAATGGCTGGGCCGTCGCCAACGTCAATGTCGGCATCCTCTATGTCTTCGCCATTTCCTCGCTCGAGGTTTACGGCGTGATCATGGGCGGCTGGGCGTCCAATTCGAAATATCCGTTCCTCGGCGCGCTGCGTTCGGCGGCGCAGATGGTGTCCTATGAAGTCTCGATCGGCTTCGTCATCGTCACCGTGCTGCTCACCGCCGGCTCGCTCAATCTGACCGATATCGTGCTGTCGCAGCAGGGCGGGATCGGAACCCGGCTTGGCCTGCCAAATACTTTCCTCGACTGGAATTGGCTATGCCTGTTCCCGATGTTCGTCATCTTCTTCATCTCGGCGCTGGCTGAAACCAACCGTCCGCCGTTCGATCTGGTCGAGGCCGAATCGGAACTCGTCGCCGGCCACATGGTCGAATATTCGTCGACGGCATTCCTGCTGTTCTTCCTCGGTGAATATGTCGCCATCGTCCTGATGTGCGCGCTGGCGACCATCCTGTTCCTTGGCGGCTGGCTGCCTCCGTTCGACTTCGCGCCGTTCACCTGGGTGCCCGGCGTGATCTGGTTCGTGCTCAAGGTCTGTGTCATGTTCTTCGGCATTTCCATAGTGAAGGCATTCGTGCCGCGCTACCGCTACGACCAGTTGATGCGTCTTGGCTGGAAAGTGTTCCTGCCGATCTCGCTGTTCATGGTGGTGGCCACCGCCGCCGTCCTCAAAATCACGGGGTTTGCGTGATGTCCGCTCTTTCTCAAGCCGCCAAGTCGCTACTGCTGCAGGATTTCGTCAGCGCCTTCTTCCTGTCGATGCGCCAGTTCTTCGCGCCGAAGGAGACGATCAACTATCCGCACGAGAAAGGGCCGACCAGCCCGCGTTTCCGTGGCGAGCACGCGCTGCGCCGCTATCCCAATGGCGAAGAGCGCTGCATCGCCTGCAAGCTGTGCGAAGCGATCTGCCCGGCACAGGCGATCACCATCGAGGCTGGACCGCGCCGCAATGACGGCACGCGCCGCACCGTGCGCTACGACATCGATATGGTGAAGTGCATCTATTGCGGCTTCTGCCAGGAAGCCTGCCCGGTCGACGCCATCGTCGAGGGGCCGAATTTCGAGTTCGCGACGGAGACGCGCGAGGAACTTTACTACGACAAGGACAGGCTGTTGGCGAATGGCGACCGGTGGGAGCGCGAACTGGCGCGCAACATCTCGCTGGACTCGCCCTATCGCTGATATTTGACGCATGGACGGGGCGAGGGGCCTCGTCTAAGGACAACGCGGCTTCGGCACCGGAGGCGGAACGAAGCCAGAGAACGGACAGACGAATGTCGGTCCGACAGGAACCCGGGGGAACCCCATGTTGAGTGGACTAGAGGCGGCCTTTTTCTACCTCTTCGCCTTTGTCGCCGTGGCATCGGCGTTCATGGTCATTTCGTCGCGCAACCCCGTGCATTCGGTGCTGTTCCTGATTCTGACCTTCTTCAACGCCGCCGGCCTGTTCATGCTGACCGGGGCCGAGTTCCTGGCGATGATCCTGCTCGTCGTCTATGTCGGCGCGGTCATGGTGCTGTTCCTGTTCGTCGTCATGATGCTCGACGTCGATTTCGCCGAACTGAAGAGCGGCGCTCTGCAATACGCGCCGATCGGCGCGCTGGTCGGGCTGATCCTTGCGGCGGAGCTGATCGTCGTGCTCGGCGGCTATACATTCGCGCCGCGGCTGGCCTCCACGGTCTCCAAGCCAATTCCGGATCTCGCCACGCGGACAAATACGGCTGCACTCGGCGACATCCTCTATACCGACTACCTCTACTACTTCCAGATTTCGGGCCTCATCCTGCTGGTCGCCATGATCGGCGCCATCGTGCTGACGCTGCGCCACAAGGAAGGGGTCAAGCGGCAGTCGATCGCAGCCCAGGTCGGCCGCACGCCGGCGACAGGCATGGAAATCCGCAAGGTCAAATCGGGCGAGGGTCTCTGAAATGGTCGTCGGCATCGCGCACTACCTGACCGTATCGGCAATCCTGTTCACGCTCGGCGTGTTCGGCATCTTCCTGAACCGCAAGAACGTCATCGTCATCCTGATGTCGGTCGAGCTGATCCTGCTTGCGGTCAACATCAATTTCGTCGCCTTCTCGGCGGCGCTCGGCGATCTGGTCGGCCAGGTGTTCGCACTGTTCGTGCTGACGGTCGCGGCGGCTGAAGCCGCCATCGGACTTGCCATCCTCGTCGTCTTCTTCCGCAACCGCGGCTCGATCGCGGTCGAAGACGTGAACATGATGAAGGGTTGACGGGAACCACCATGTATCAGGCCATCGTCTTCCTTCCACTGCTCGGCTTCCTGATCGTCGGCCTGTTCGGCACGTCGCTCGGCGCCAAGGCGTCCGAATACATCACCTCGGGTTTCCTGGTGATTTCGGCCGTGCTGTCGTGGGTCGCTTTCTTCACTATCGGCTTCGGCCATGGTGAAGTGTTCACCGTGCCGGTGCTGCGCTGGATTCAGTCCGGCGGGCTGGAGGCATCCTGGGCGCTCAGGATCGACACGCTGACGGTGGTGATGCTGGTGGTGGTCAACACCGTGTCGGCTTTGGTTCACATCTATTCGATCGGCTACATGCACCACGATCCGAACCGGCCGCGCTTCTTTGCCTATCTGTCGCTGTTCACCTTCGCCATGCTGATGCTGGTGACGGCGGACAACCTAGTGCAGATGTTCTTCGGCTGGGAAGGGGTGGGCCTCGCGTCCTACCTGCTGATCGGTTTCTGGTACAAGAAGCCGTCGGCCAATGCCGCGGCCATCAAGGCCTTCGTCGTCAACCGCGTCGGCGATTTCGGCTTCGCGCTCGGCATCTTCGGCGTCTTCGTGCTGTTCGGTTCGGTCAACCTCGGCACCATCTTCGCCAACGCGGCGACCTACATTCCAGCTGAAGGCGCGCCGCAGGGCGCCGCCGTGCTGACCTTCCTCGGCCATGCGCTCGACAAGCAGGCGGCAATGACCATCGTCTGCCTGCTGCTGTTCATGGGCGCCATGGGCAAGTCGGCGCAGGTGCCGCTGCACACCTGGCTGCCGGATGCCATGGAAGGCCCGACACCGGTTTCCGCGCTCATCCATGCCGCTACCATGGTGACGGCTGGCGTGTTCATGCTGGCGCGTCTGTCGCCGCTGTTCGAGCTGTCGCATTCGGCACTGACCGTGGTCACTTTTATCGGCGCCTTCACCGCCTTCTTCGCGGCAACGGTCGGCCTGGTCCAGAACGACATCAAGCGCGTCATCGCCTATTCGACCTGTTCGCAGCTCGGCTACATGTTCGTGGCGCTCGGCGTCGGCGCCTATGGCGCGGCGATCTTCCACCTGTTCACGCATGCCTTCTTCAAGGCGCTGCTGTTCCTCGGCTCGGGCTCGGTCATCCATGCCGTGTCCGACGAGCAGGACATGCGCAAGATGGGCGGCCTGCGCAAGCTGATCCCCACCACCTACTGGATGATGGTGATCGGCACGGTGGCGCTGACCGGTCTCGGCATTCCGGCAACCATCATCGGCACCGCCGGCTTCTTCTCCAAGGATGCGATCATCGAGAGCGCTTTTGCCGGCCACAATTCGATGGCGGGTTTCGCCTTCGTGATGCTGGTCATTGCCGCCTGCTTCACCTCCTTCTATTCATGGCGGCTGATCTTCATGACTTTCCACGGCAAGCCAAGGGCGAGCCATGATGTCATGCATCACGTCCATGAATCGCCGCCGGTCATGCTGGTGCCGCTGTTCATCCTGGCAGCGGGCGCGCTGTTTGCCGGCGTGATGTTCCACGGCTCGTTCATAGGCGAAGGCTATGCGGAATTCTGGAAGGCATCGCTGTTCACGCTGCCGGACAATCACATCCTGCACGAGATCCACGAACTGCCGCTGTGGGTCGAGCTGTCACCCTTCATCGCCATGGTGCTCGGCTTCGCGCTGGCCTGGAAGTTCTACATCCGCTCGCCGGAAATGCCCGTCAATCTCGCCGCGCGGCATCGCGGGCTCTATGCCTTCCTGCTCAACAAGTGGTATTTCGACGAGCTTTACGACTTCCTGTTCGTGGGGCCGGCCAAGCGCCTTGGCAGCTTCCTGTGGAAGACAGGCGACGGCACCATCATTGACGGCCTTGGCCCTGACGGCATTTCGGCGCGCGTCGTCGATGTCACCAACCGCGTCGTCAAGCTGCAGACTGGCTACCTCTACCATTATGCCTTCGCGATGCTGATCGGCGTTGCCGCACTCGTCACCTGGATGATGCTCTGATGACCGCCTGGCCCATTCTGTCGCTGGTCACCTTCCTGCCGCTGGTTGGTGTGCTGCTCATCCTGTTCATCAACGATGACAGCGATAACGCCCGCCGCAACATCCGCGCCATCGCGCTGTTGACGACGACGGTCACCTTCATCATCTCGCTGTTCATCTGGACCGGCTTCGACAATTCGCAGGCCGGCTTCCAGTTCGTCGAGAAATTCGCCTGGCTCGACTCCGGCATTTCCTACCATATGGGCGTCGACGGCATTTCGATGCTGTTCGTGATCCTGACGACATTCCTGATGCCGCTCTGCATCCTGGCGTCGTGGGAATCGATCGAGAAGCGCGTCAAAGCCTACATGATCGCCTTCCTGCTGCTGGAAACGCTGATGATCGGCGTGTTCTGCGCGCTGGATATCGTGCTGTTCTACGTCTTCTTCGAAGCCGGCCTGATCCCGATGTTCATCATCATCGGCGTCTGGGGCGGCAAGCGGCGCGTCTATGCCTCGTTCAAGTTCTTCCTCTATACGCTCGCCGGCTCGGTGCTGATGCTGCTCGCCATCATGGCGATGTTCTACCAGTCCGGCACCACGGACATCCCGACGCTTCTGACGCATAATTTCCCTGCCAACATGCAGACCTGGTTATGGCTGGCATTCTTCGCTTCCTTCGCGGTGAAGATGCCGATGTGGCCGGTGCACACCTGGCTGCCCGATGCGCACGTCGAGGCGCCGACGGCAGGCTCGGTCATCCTGGCCGGCATCCTGTTGAAAATGGGCGGATACGGCTTCCTGCGCTTCTCGCTGCCGATGTTCCCGCTGGCGTCGGAAATGTTCGCGCCGCTGGTCTTCGCGCTCTCCGTCGTCGCCATCATCTACACCTCGCTGGTGGCGCTGATGCAGGAGGACATGAAGAAGCTGATCGCCTATTCGTCGGTCGCTCACATGGGCTTCGTCACCATGGGCATTTTCGCGATGAACCAGGAAGGCGTGCAGGGCGCCATCTTCCAGATGCTCAGCCACGGCCTCGTCTCCGGCGCGCTGTTCCTGTGCGTCGGTGTCATCTACGACCGCATGCACACACGTGAGATCGCGGCCTATGGCGGCCTCGTCAACAACATGCCGAAATACGCCACCGTGTTCCTGATCTTCACCATGGCCAATGTCGGCTTGCCCGGCACCAGCGGGTTCGTCGGCGAGTTCCTGACCATGCTCGGCGTATTCAGGGTCAATACCTGGGTGGCGTTCTTCGCCGCCACCGGCGTCATCCTGTCGGCCGCCTACGCGCTCTGGCTCTACCGCCGGGTGATCTTCGGGGCGCTGACCAAGGAAAGCCTGAAGGGCCTGCTGGATCTGTCGCCGCGCGAGAAGGTCATCATCTACCCGCTGGTGGTTCTGGTCATCTTCTTCGGCGTCTATCCCGCCCCGGTCTTCGATGCGACGGCCGAATCGGTCAAGTCGCTCGTCACCAATGTCACTGCATCCATCGGCGCCGCGCAGACCGCGGCGGCGAATTAACCAAGGGTTTTGCGAATCATGACGCCGGACCTTCTCTCCAGCCTGTCGCTCTCGACGCCAGAGCTGATCCTTGCCATCGGCGCCCTGGCGCTGCTGATGGTCGGCGCCTATTCGCGCGCAAACACCAGCACCCTGGTGACCGGCCTTGCCGTCGCCGTGCTGGTGGCCGCCGGCGCCTGGATGATCTTCTACACCGGGCAGGGCAGCGCCTATGGCCACGCCTTCGTCCAGGATTCTTTCGCCCGCTTCATGAAGGTGCTGGCGCTGGTTGGTTCGGCGGTGACGCTGGTCATGTCGGGACGTTTCGCCAAGGCAGAGCATTTCGACAAGTTCGAATATCCGGTGCTGATCCTTCTGTGCACGCTCGGCATGATGCTGATGATCTCCGCCAACAGCATGATCGGGCTCTATCTCGGCCTCGAACTGCAATCGCTGGCGATCTACGTGCTGGCGGCGATCAACCGCGATAACCTGCGTTCGACCGAGGCCGGCCTGAAATATTTCGTCCTCGGCGCGCTGTCCTCCGGCATGCTGCTCTATGGCATCAGCCTGGTCTACGGCTATACCGGCAACACCGGCTTCCAGGAGATCGCATCTGCGCTCGGCAGCGGCGAGCGTCAGCTCGGCCTCGTCTTCGGTCTCGTCTTCGTGCTTGCCGGCCTGGCGTTCAAGATCTCGGCGGTGCCGTTCCACATGTGGACGCCAGACGTCTATGAAGGTGCGCCGACACCGGTGACGGCATTCCTGGCGGCCGCGCCCAAGATGGCGGCGATGGCACTGATCGTGCGCGTCACCATGGGCGCCTTCAAGCCGATCGCCGCCGACTGGCAGCAGATCATCGTCTTCATCTCGATCGCCTCGATGGCGCTTGGCGCTTTCGCCGCCATCGGCCAGACCAACATCAAGCGCCTGATGGCCTATTCGTCCATTGGCCATATGGGCTATGCGCTGGTTGGCCTTGCCGCCAACAGCCAGGCTGGCGTGCGGGGCGTTGCCATCTATATGCTGATCTATCTGGTGATGACGCTTGGCACATTCGCCTTCATCCTCGCCATGCGGCGCAAGGAAGGCAATGTCGAGCAGATCAGCGACCTGGCCGGCCTGTCGTCGACCAATCCGATCATGGCGACGATCCTGACCATCCTGATGTTCTCGCTGGCCGGCATCCCGCCGCTCGCCGGGTTCTGGGGGAAGTGGTACGTGTTCCTCGCCGCCATCAACGCCGGGCTCTACGCGCTGGCGATCATCGGCGTGCTGGCCTCCGTGGTGGGTGCCTTCTATTATCTGCGCATTATCAAGATCATGTGGTTCGATGAGCCGGTCGGCGGTTTCGTGCCGATGGCCAGCGAATTGCGCCTCGTGCTCGGCGTCTCCGGCGCCTTCGTGCTGTTCTATGTGCTGATCGGTGGTCCGATCGGCACCTATGCCGAAGCCGCCGCGAAGACATTCTTCTAAACGGCATGGCATTTCGGCTGGCTCCAACCTCTGAGGCGGAAGGGTTCCGGCTCGAGGCACATGACACGGTCGGCTCCACCAACGCTGTCGCACTGGACCATGCGCGGGCCGGTGATTCCGGCAAGTTGTGGGTCGTCTCTAAAAAGCAAGAAAGCGGGCGCGGCCGTCGCGGCCGTGTCTGGGTGTCGCCCGAAGGCAACCTTGCCGCGACATTGCTCGTCATCACCGGCGCCGAGCTGCGGCTGGCGGCGACGCTCGGCTTCGTCGCCGGCCTGGCACTGGCCGATGCGCTCGACGCCGTGGTGCCGAAGGGCAAGATTGCGATCGGCCTCGATGGCGGCAGCGAAGGGCGCAACCGTTTCGAACTGAAATGGCCAAATGACGTGCTTGCCTCCGGCGCCAAGCTCGCCGGCATCCTGCTGGAATCGGCGATGCTTGATGGCGGCCGCTTTGGCGTGGCCGTTGGCATCGGCGTCAATGTTGTGGCTTATCCCGAGGATTTGCCTTATCCGGCGACATCCTTGCATGCGCTGGGAGCGACATGTGATGCCGAAACACTGTTCCTGGCATTGTCGGATGCCTGGAGCGAAAATGCGCGGCTGTGGGATGATGGCCGGGGACTTGGCGCCATCCGGAAACGCTGGCTAGCACGCGCCGCGGGGCTTGGCGGCGAGGTTGCTGTCAGAATTGACGGTAATGTGGTGCGTGGAGTGTTTGAAACCATTGACGAGGACTGCCGTTTCGTGATCCGCGACGATGAAGGTTCGGTTCTGACGATCGCCGCGGGCGATGTGCATTTCGGCGCGGTCGCATCCGCCAGGGTCTGACCGGCCAGGAAAGGGAATATCATGGCGAAAGCGGAAAACGCCGAACTCGTGTTCGTGCCGCTCGGCGGCGTCGGCGAGATCGGTATGAACTTCGCCCTCTATGGTTACGGGCCGCCCAGCGCGCGCGAATGGATCGTCATCGATGTCGGCGTAACGTTTCCCGATGCCAGCCTGCCTGGCGTCGACCTGGTTCTGCCCGACACGCGCTTCATCGAGGAGAACCTCGCCAATCTGCGCGGGATCATCATCACCCATGCGCATGAAGACCACTATGGCGCGCTGCTCGACACCTGGCCGAAGCTGAAGGCGCCGGTCTGGATGACGCCGTTCAGCGCCGGCCTGCTGGACGCCAAGCGGCAAGGCGAGCAGGGCGCGCCGAAGATTCCGGTGACGATCTACCGCGCCGGTGAGAAATTCACCGTCGGTCCGTTCGAGATCGAGGCCATTCCGGTGGCGCACTCGATTCCCGAGCCGATGTCGCTGGCCATCACCACGCCGGCCGGCACCGTCATCCACACCGGTGACTGGAAGATCGATCCGCAGCCGACGATCGGGCCCAAAACCGATGAGGCGCGCTTCCGTGCCTATGGCGACAAGGGCGTGCTGGCGCTGGTCTGCGATTCCACCAATGCGATGCGCGAAGGGGAGTCCCCCTCGGAAGTCGCCGTCGGCGAAGGCCTCAAGGGCGTCATCCAGAACGCCAAGGGCCGCGTTGCGGTCACGACATTTTCCTCCAATGTCGGGCGCATTGTTTCGATCGCCAAGGCGGCGCGCGACGCCGGCCGCCAGT
Organism: Mesorhizobium sp. INR15; assembly: GCF_015500075.1. Taxonomy (NCBI): domain Bacteria; kingdom Pseudomonadati; phylum Pseudomonadota; class Alphaproteobacteria; order Hyphomicrobiales; family Phyllobacteriaceae; genus Mesorhizobium; species Mesorhizobium sp. INR15. The sequence continues at coordinate 3,741,632 of NZ_CP045496.1, forward strand.
GCCTGGTGCTTGGCCGTTCGCTGAAGCGCGTCATCGATGTCGCTGGTGAACTCGGCTATATGGACGGCTTGCCGGAATTCATCGCCGAAGAGGATTTCGGCTTCATTCCGCGCGAAAACCTAGTCATCATCTGCACCGGCAGCCAGGGCGAGCCCTTGGCCGCACTGGCCAAGCTGTCGCGCGACGAGATGAAATCGGTGTCGTTCACGGCAGGCGATACGGTGGTGTTTTCGTCACGCACCATTCCCGGCAACGAAAGGGCGATCCTCGAGATCAAGAACCGGCTGATCGATCTCGGCATCAAGATCATCGAGGATGGCGATGCGCTGGTGCATGTCTCCGGCCATCCGCGCCGCAACGAATTGCGCAAGATGTATGAGTGGGTGCGGCCGCAGATCGGCGTGCCGGTGCATGGCGAAGCGGCGCACCTGGTGGCACAGGGCTCGTTGATGTCGACCTCGGGCATTGGCCAGGTGGCGCAGGTGCGTGATGGCGACATGCTGCGGTTGTGGCCGGGTGCGGCGACGATCATCGACCAGGTGCCGTTCGGCCGCGTCTACAAGGATGGCAGGCTGATCGGCACCGACCAGGCAATGGGCATTCGAGACAGGCGCAAGCTGTCCTTTGCCGGGCATGTCGCGGTCAACGTCGTGCTGGACGACAAGTACGAACTTGCCGGCGACCCTGATCTGGTCGCCATCGGCGTCGCCGAGGCCGACGGCAGCGGCGAGACGCTGGAAGACCTGATGATCGATGCGGCGGTCGGTGCGGTGGACTCGATTCCCCGCCAACGCCGGAAAGATCTCGACCTGGTGCAGGAAGCGGTGCGCCGCGCGGTGCGTGGCGCCGCCAACGAAGCCTGGGGCAAGAAGCCGCTGGTGACGGTGTTCGTCACGCGATAGGGAGCGGAGCGAAGCTGATCGCTAGAGGTTCAACTGATAGCTGACGGGAACCCAGCGATAAGTGCCGTTCACCGATTCGATGTGGCCCAGACCCGGAAACGGCATGTGATGGCCAGCGACCAGCAGGCGACGCTCCGCCGCCATCTTCAGGAGGCGCAGGCGGGTCTCGACGGCTTGCTCTTTGTCATCATCAAGATCGGCGTGCCACTCTGGATGCTGGACGGACACGGCATAGTGCAGGAAGGCGTCCGACCAGACGAGCAGTTGTGCCCGTCGCTTTCGACGAGGAATGCCAGGAGTCCGGGAGAATGGCCTGCTGCGTCGATGGCGGTAATACCCGGCAGAACCTCGCATCCCGGCGCTATGAATGTTGCCTGGCTGGCCAAGCCGGTGCAAATTCGCCTGAATAGATCGCGGTTTTCCAGTCTGGCCTCGCGAACCGTGCTTGCCTCGGTCCAGAAGGTGAATTCCGCCGCGCCGAACACATATCGCGCCCGCCCGAAAACAGGTTCGCCATTCTTCACAAGTCCCCCGATATGATCTGGGTGCCCGTGGGTGATAATCACAACATCAATGTCGTTCGGCCCGAGCCCAAGGTCCTGCAAACACCCCAGCAGCGAACTGCCCGTGTCTCCGAACCCTGTGTCGAACAGGACTTTTTCTGAACCCGTATCGACCAGCGTTGGGATGAAACAGTGCTCGTATCGGTCACGGTCGATAAAGTTCGAGGCCGCGAGTTCCTGCATTGCGATTGGCGATTGTCCAGGCGCCAGCGCCGACACGAGGTTGTCGCGAACATCAACCGCATCAAGCAAAGCAGCGATCTTGAATGACCCAAGGCCGAAGGTGAAAACACGGGCGCGAGCAGGCTGAGCGTCAAACATTGCTGCTTGTACTTTGCCGTCGCCGATTGGAATAGCCTGCTCGCAATTTTGATTTTCTTGCCCGTTCGAAGGATTCCGAAGGCGGTTCATCAAGGTGCGACAGTGCGCTCCTCCTCAAAGGCTGTTGATGTCCCATGATTTGACGTATGACGCCGTTGACTGAACTGGGAGGGGAAAGCTCGGATATGCTCGGACGCCTGAACCATGTTGCGCTTGCCGTGCCGGACCTGGCTGCGGCCATTGCTGCCTACAGCAATACGCTTGGCGCCGAGGTGACCGCGCCGCAGCCGCTGCCCGAACAAGGTGTGACTGTTGTCTTCATCAACGTCGGCAACACCAAGATCGAGTTGCTGGAGCCGCTGGGCGAGGGCTCGCCGATCGCCGCCTTCCTTGAGAAGAATCCCTCCGGCGGCATGCATCATCTTTGCTACGAGGTCGACGATATCCTGGCGGCGCGGGACAGTTTGAAGGCCAGCGGCGCGCGCGTGCTGGGCGACGGCAATCCGAAGATCGGGGCGCATGGCAAGCTGGTGCTGTTTCTGCATCCCAAGGATTTCTTCGGCACGCTGATTGAACTGGAGCAGTCATGAGCTGGGTATCGTTCACCGCGCTTTTCTTCGCCACCTGGTGGGTGGTGCTGTTTGCGGTGTTGCCGTTCAGCGTCAAGACGCAGGACGACGATCATGACGTGACGCTTGGCACCGTTCCGAGCGCGCCGCGCGGCCCGCATATGCTGCGTGCGGTGCTGCGCACAACGATCGTCACGGCCGTACTCATGGGCATTTTCTACGGCTTGACGCACCAGCTTGGTCTCAGCCTGAATGACATCCCGCATATCGTGCCGGAATTCGGTCAGCCGCCGACGAAATAGCCGCTTTCAAAGGCCGCGTTTCAGCGCCTTGGATGTCATCGTGGCACCACCCGAGGAACCGTGAGGATTCACGCTTCACCTGGATTGGCCGTTGGTCATGCAATTCGTGAATTTGTCGCGCTAACCAGATGTTTGGGCAAAAAAAATGCAAGGCACAAGGCCTTGCAATTTAAACGCGTCCGATCTGTTTCCGGTTTCCGGCGGCAGCGAGTAACCGCGCCTAGATCGCATCCTCCCAAGACTTTGACCGCGTAGGAGAGCAGATTTTTCTCTACCCTCTCGGTTATCGGGGCACACTAGCCTAAGGCGGATTAAAATGTCACGAAGAATTTTGCCCTTAAACGGGCATTCTCGTGCTGCAGTGCACAATAGAATGGCAGGCTTTGCTTTCGAAACGAACAATAAGGTTGGGGAGAGCCTTCCAGGTCAGGAATAAATCGTTCTATCGATGAGAATTGGAGCCGGAGGTCGGGCATTCATAGCCATTGCTGTCGATCGCTTGCATTTCGGGGGCCGTTTCATTGCCGAGGCGCGAGAACTGTCAATTCGGGCCGGAATGGCCCCAAGGCCCGCGGCGCCCCGTCCGGGTTTCCATTCCGCCATGAAATGGCTATGAAGCCGGGGCAAGCAAGCCTGCGCCGCGCTGATTCCGCTGCGGCCATCCTCTCTCACGGAACAGTCCATGCGTTTGTCGCGCTACTTCCTGCCCATCCTCAAAGAAAATCCCCGCGAAGCCGAAATCGTCTCGCACCGGTTGATGCTGCGTGCCGGCATGATCCGCCAGCAGGGGCAGGGCAGCTTTTCCTGGCTGCCATTGGGCAAGCGGGTTCTGGACAAGGTTTGCCAGATCATTCGCGAGGAGCAGGACCGCGCCGGCGCGCTTGAAATCCTGATGCCGACCATACAGTCCGCCGAGCTGTGGCGCGAAAGCGGGCGCTATGACGACTACGGCAAGGAGATGCTGCGCATCAAGGACCGGCAGGATCGCGACATGCTCTACGGGCCGACCAATGAGGAAGTGGTCACCGAGATCATCCGTGCCTATGTGAAATCCTACAAGGATCTGCCGCTCAACCTTTACCACATCCAGTGGAAGTTCCGCGACGAGGTGCGGCCGCGTTTCGGTGTCATGCGCAGCCGAGAATTCCTGATGAAGGACGCCTATTCCTTCGACCTCAATTTTGAAGGCGCCAGGGCGGCGTACAACCGCATGTTCGTCTCTTATCTCAGGACGTTTACGCGCATGGGGCTGAAGGCGATCCCGATGCGGGCCGATACCGGCCCCATCGGCGGCGACCTCAGCCACGAGTTCATCATCCTGGCGGAAACCGGCGAGAGCCAGGTCTATTGCCATCGCGACTATCTTTCGCTGGATGTGCCGGGAGAGAAGACCGATTTCGCCAACGACACCGAGATCGGCGGCATCGTCAAGCAGTGGACGACGCCCTACGCCGCGACCGACGAGATGCATGACGAAGCGGCCTGGGACAAGATCGGCGACGCTGATCGGGTTTCGGCGCGCGGCATCGAGGTCGGCCACATCTTCCACTTCGGTGACAAGTATTCCAAGCCGATGGGCGCCAAGGTGACCGGGCCGGACGGCAAGGATCATTTCGTCTCGGGCGGCTCCTACGGGATTGGACCGACGCGGCTGATCGCGGCGATCATCGAGGCCAGCCACGACGACAACGGTATCATCTGGCCGGAATCGGTTGCGCCCTTCGACATTGGCCTGATCAACATGAAGGTGGGCGACGCCGATTGCGACCGCGTCTGCGAAGAGCTGAATGCGGCGTTTGTCGCCGCCGGCAAGGATGTGCTTTACGACGACACAGACCAGCGGCCGGGCGGCAAGTTCGCCACCGCCGACCTGATCGGCCTGCCGTGGCAAGTGATCGTGGGGCCGCGCGGCGTTGCCGCCGGCGAGATCGAGATCAAGAACCGCAAGACCGGTGAGCGTGAGACGCTGCCGATCGCGGAGGCGAAGAAGCGCTTCGGTGCCGCTGCATGAGCCAGGCGGCGGCACCATCAGCGGCGACTGCAAGACCCTCGGGCGCCGGTCCATTTTCCGTCTTCGAGCGCATGGTGGCCTGGCGCTACCTGCGCTCACGGCGCAAGGAAACGGTGATCTCGGTCATTGCCTCGATCTCGTTCCTCGGCATCATGCTGGGTGTCGCAACGCTGATCGTCGTCATGGCGGTGATGAACGGATTTCGCGCCGAACTCTTGACCCGCATCCTCGGCGTCAACGGCCATCTGATCGTGCAGCCGCTGGATTCGCCGCTTGAGGATTACGCGCAGGTTGCCGCCCGCATCAACGGTGTGCCCGGCGTCAAATACGCCATTCCGCTGATCGACGGCCAGGTGCTGGCACAAGGCAATGTCGGTGGCGGCACCGGGGCGCTGGTGCGGGGCATACGCGGCGAGGATCTTAGCAAGATCGCCATCGTTGCCGACAACATCAAGCAAGGCACGCTCGACGGCTTTGACACCGGCGAGAGCGTCGCTATCGGCAAGCGCATGGCCGAGAACCTTGGCCTGACACTCGGCGACACCATCAGCCTCATCTCGCCGGATGGCGATGTGACGCCGCTGGGCACCACGCCCCGCCTGAAGGGCTACAAGGTCGCGGCGATCTTCGAAGTCGGCATGTCCGAATATGACAGTTCCATCGTCTACATGCCGTTTTCCGAAGCCCAACTCTATTTCAACATGGATGGGCGGGCGCAGACGATCGAAATCTATGTCGACAATCCTGATGATGTCGACGCGCTGAAAACGCAGGTCGAAACGGCGGCGCAGCGGCCAATCGATATGGTCGATTGGCGCCAGCGCAACCAGACCTTCTTCTCGGCACTGCAGGTCGAGCGCAATGTGATGTTCATGATCCTGACGCTGATCGTGCTGGTGGCGGCGCTCAACATCATCTCGGGCCTCATCATGCTGGTGAAGGACAAGGGGCATGACATCGCCATCCTGCGCACCATGGGTGCGTCGCGAGGGGCGATCCTGCGCATCTTCCTGATGACAGGTGCCGCCATCGGTGTTGTCGGCACATTGGCCGGCGTGCTGCTCGGCGTTGTGATCTGCCTCAACATCGAGCGCATCCGCGAGTTCTTCTCGTGGGTTTCAGGTACGGTGCTGTTCAATCCCGAGCTCTATTTCCTCAGCCAGTTGCCGGCCCGCATGGATGTCAGCGAGACGATTTCCGTGGTCATGATGGCGCTGGTGCTGTCGTTCCTGGCGACGCTGTTTCCAGCGTGGCGGGCCGCACGTCTCGATCCTGTTGAAGCGCTGAGGTACGAATGATGGCCGAGGCCATTATCGAGCTGAAGAGCGTTGAGCGGCACTATGTCCAGGGCCCGCGCAAGCTCACCATTCTCAACGGCGCCGATTTCTCGCTGAAGCGCGGCGAGATGGTGGCGCTTGTGGCGCCGTCGGGCACCGGCAAGTCGACGCTGCTGCACACCGCCGGACTGCTGGAGCGCCCGGACGCTGGTGATGTAATCCTGGCAGGTCGTGCCTGCGGCCGGCTTTCCGATGATGAGCGCACGGCGATCCGCCGCAACGATGTCGGCTTCGTCTACCAGTTCCATCATCTGCTGCCGGAATTCTCGGCGCTCGAAAACATCATGATGCCGCAGCTCATCAAGGGGCTGTCGCGCAAGGATGCCGCCGAGCGGGCAGCGCAACTGCTCGACTACATGCAGATCGGCAAGCGGGCGTCGCACCGTCCGTCGGAACTCTCCGGCGGTGAGCAGCAACGTGTCGCGATCGCGCGCGCCGTCGCCAACGCACCGCTGGTGCTGCTGGCCGACGAGCCGACCGGAAACCTCGATCCGGTCACCGCTTCCTATGTGTTCGAAGCGCTGGGCGCGCTGGTCAAGCAGTCGGGGCTTGCGGCGCTGATCGCCACTCACAATCACGAACTGGCGTCGCGCATGGATCGTCGCGTTACGCTCGCCGACGGCAAGGTCGTACCTCTTTAGCGCCTGCTTATTGCCGGCCTTCCGTGCGGAGGGACGGCAGCCGTCGCGCCAGCGGCGGCCAGCACCCAATGCCGGCCGACGGGCTCGTCAACCTTTCCTTAACCCTGCCGGATTGACCCCCCGAAGATTCCGGGCCGGGCCGGATTCCGGTCGTTGACAATCGAACAAAATTAGAACAAATTGCGAACATACTAACAACAGGAGAGCGTTATGACCGATCTTGTTCAGGATGTCGTCTCGTTGGTGTGCATGAGTACGTTTCTGATTTCCATGGCTATCTGGATCGGAGCGATGTGAGGCAGCGGCGCCATGCTGCTGCGATTTTGTGGCCAGCACAGGATGGCGCCGTTAAGTCTTTCTTGCCGCCGTGACGTTAGGGTGCCCTGAAGACAGGGAGTAGCGTCGCGTGTCGCCCATCGTCACGGTCATCCTCGTGGCCTCCAATCTCGGGCTGATTTTCCTGCTGATGACCGCGCCGCTCGGGTTGCGCATGGTCAGGCTCAGCCGCGTGGTTGTGATGGACCGTCAACGCCTGTGGCAGGCGCTGTGGCCGCTTGGAAGCGACGCCGGCTGGTCCGGTGAGATTCTGTCCGCCGAAGCGCTGGATGGGGACGGCATGGCCCGCGTCGTGCTGTCCTGGGAAGGCCGCGACGGTCAGCCGATCGAGCGCATCTCTCGCTTTGAAGGGGTTGTCGAGGGCAGTCGGTTCTCGATGCGCGTCATTGAGGATACAGCGCTCGATGCCTCGTTCTGGAAGGACTATCGCGAAACCACTGAACTCGTGTCCGAGGGCCGTGGCACGCGGGTGACGCTGAGCCAGACGGATCGTTATCGCGGGATTGCCTTCCTGGTGTTCCGCTATTTCGCCATGCGCCGTGAACTCGGCAAGCTGCAGCACTGGGCGAGAACCGGGCAGTATCGCAAGGGCGGCTGGTTTGAGCATCCGCTCAGCCAGGTTGGTTTCGCCGCACTTTCGGCGCTGATTCTGTGGCCCTTCTTCGGCCTGCATCTAGGCGGGCTGGCGCTGGCCGCGATCCTGACCTCGGTAGTGGCCTTGCATGAGCTCGGCCACATGGCGGCATTTCGCCTGATGGGACACCGCAAGGCGCGGATGATCTTCATTCCGCTGCTCGGTGGCATCGCGATTGGCGGGCGGCCTTATGACAGCCGATTCGAAGTGGCTTTCGTGGCGCTGATGGGCGCCGGCTTTTCCGCCTTCCTGGTGCCGATGGCGATCGCCGCCAGTACGTTTGCCGGCGGGGAGGGCCATAAGGCCGCCGCAGCTCTGCTGGCGACGCTGGCTGGCTTTCTCGCTCTGTTCAACATCGGCAACCTGGTGCCGGTGTGGAAATTCGACGGCGGCCAGGTGCTGCGCCAGATTTGCCCGGGCCCTATCGTGCTGGCCCTGGCGTCATTCTTCCTGTTGTCCGTATTCCTAGGGCTCGGCTGGCAGGCCGGCTTTTCCTCCGGCTTTCTGCTAGCAGCCGGGGCGGTCTTTTCAATTCTCAGTTTGTTGACAATGAGGAGCGGCGTGAAACCGCGCCATGAGTTGAAGCCGATCCGCACTGTCGACCGTTTTGTCATCGCCGGAGCGCTGCTGGCCGTATTCGCCATTCATGGCTATGGCGTCCTGTGGGCATCCGCGCAATTGATCTGAGCCACCGCGCGAAATTATCGCGGAAAAGAAATCAACCCGCCTTGCGGACTGCCTCGACTTGGGAAGCGGCGACAGCGCCGAACACATCCTCGAAGGCCGATTTCAGCGCTCCGTCGAGATCGGCCATCGTCACCGGCAGGCCGAGATCGACGAGGCTGGTGACGCCGTGATCCTGCACGCCACAGGGCACGATGCCGCTGAAATGGCCGAGGTCCGGCTCGACATTGATGGCGATTCCGTGAAAGCTCACCCAGCGCCGCAGCCTGATGCCAATCGCGGCTATCTTGTCTTCGGCGGCCGAGCCGTCTGGTAGTGGTGGGCGATCCGGCCGCACCACCCAGACACCGACGCGATCCTCACGCCGTTCGCCGCGCACGTTGAAGGCGGCGAGCGTGCCGATGATCCACTGTTCGAGCGCGGCGACGAAGGCCCGCACGTCCTCCCGCCGACGCTTCAGGTCGAGCATGACATAGGCGACCCGCTGACCCGGCCCATGATAGGTATATTCGCCGCCACGTCCGGCCGCGAAAACCGGAAACCGCTCCGGGTCGATCAGGTCCTCGATGCGGGCGCTGGTGCCGGCCGTGTAGAGGGGCGGGTGCTCAACCAGCCAGACCATCTCGCCAGCAGCACCACTTCGGATCGCTTCGGCACGCGCCTCCATCACCGCAAGGGCGTCGGGATAGGCAGTGAGACCAGGCTCTACCCGCCACTCAACCGGCGCTGAGCCGGGCAGGGGCAGGAACGACGTGGCAATCTGGCTGCGTTCTGTCATGGCGTGTCTCGTGTTGTCCTCCATATGGCGATATCTGGCCGAAACGTCCAGTTCCGGCCGCTCATTCCGGTCCTGTGGAATGTTATGCCAATCGGCGGCGATTATTGCTCGTAGCGCACTTGTTTCGCCGGAAACGATTTGCTACACGCCGCGAGCCGGTTCGTTCCGGCTCCTACCACGTGCGGTCGTGGCGGAATTGGTAGACGCGCAGCGTTGAGGTCGCTGTGGGGCAACCCGTGGAAGTTCGAGTCTTCTCGACCGCACCAAGTTTTTCGAGGAAACCTCCCAGATCCTGAAATCGCCGCCAAGGCGATCGGTGATCGTCAGGCCAGGCGCGGTCCGGCCGTCCTATGACGGTTGGGAAATCGGGCCATTTGGCAGGTCGACGGTAACGACGAGCCCGGTCGGGTGGTTGTCGCCCAATTCGATCTTGCCGCCATGGCCCTGGATGATGTCGGCAACGATCGAGAGACCAAGGCCGAAGCCATGCTTCGATGTCACGCCGCGAGCCATGTCTTGCTTGAAGAACGGTTCGAAGACACGGGCGCGCACCGTTGTCGGAATGCCCGGCCCGTCATCGCTGACCGCGATGCGTGCCACGGTATCGGTCGGCGTCAACGCGACGGTGACATTGCCGGCGAATTTGACCCCGTTGTCACAGAGATTGGTGACCGCGCGCGCCAGCGCATTGGGTTTGCACCAGCCTGGAAGGCGGTCCGGCCCCGAGTATGAAACCGAAAATCCGACATCCGAGAATTCGGCGCACACGGTCTGCAACACGCTGGCAATATCGGCACGCTGCAGCTTCTCCGTCGACACATCGTTGCGCAGATAGGTCAAGGTCTCGTCGATCAAGTCTTCGATATGCTGCACGTCGGACAATATCGCTGTTCGGGTCGGGCTGTCGTCCATGCGCTCGGCGCGGAGCCGCAGCCGGGTCAAAGGCGTGCGCAGATCGTGGCTGACACTGCGCAGCATGCGCGTGCGGTTCTCGATCATCGTCCTGATGCGCGTTCTCATCCGGTTCAAGGCGCGCGCCAGGCCAACCATCTCGACAGAGCCGCGTTCGATGAAGAACTCGTCGCCATTCTCGATCTCCGCCGAGCCGACAGCCGCCGAGATGCGTTTCAGCGGCTCCGTCACGGCCCAGACGGCGAAAAGCCAGATCAGGGCGGGCAACGCGATGAAGGCCGTGAATCTATAGAACAGGGCACGGACGAAATCTGTTGTCAGCAAAGTTTCGGGAATTCCGAAATGCGCCAGGACGGACTGCCGGTCGAGGTCAAGCACAAACGCGTATTGACCGCCGATCGTAAGCCATCGTCCGGCGACCGGTTCATTCCCCAGCCGGAAGAACCATTCAATATTACGCCACGGTGCGTAGGAGGTCGGAATGCTGTCGATCTGGCTTTTCGGCAGTAACTTGAAATCCAGGCCCGAACGAGCGGCAGCGGCCAGGATAATGTCACGAGCCTCCGCCGGTGTTTCGCGCAGCAAGGCGGCAATCACGCCGGCTCGTTTGCCGCTGTCGTCCATCACCGGCAGGTCGATGCTCTTTGTAAAGCTCTCGATAGCCGATCCAGCCGACATGATCACAATCACCGCGATGAGAATGATTGCCGCGAGTTGCCCACGCACCGACTGGAGCAAGCTGTCGCGGATGAGGGCTCTCATGCCTCCTCCACCGTCGCGGTAAAGATATAGCCGCCCAGCCGAACCGTCCTCAGAAGCACCGGATCACGCGCATCCTTTTCAATCTTCTGGCGGATCCGGCTGACATGGACATCGACGCTTCGTTCGATCGGGCCGGCAAGCCCGGCATGCGTTACGCCAAGAAGTTCCTCACGCGAAAGCACCCGGCCCGCATTGCGGCAGAACGCCAGCAACAGGTCGAATTCATGGGTCGTGGTCGAAACACGCGCATGGGTCGGGTCATGCAGTTGCCGGCGTATCGGGTCGAGGCGCCAGCCATTGAAGCAAAGCACCTTGGAGCGGTCCCGTTCGTCAGGGGCATAGGAGGTCCGGCGCAGCAATGCCCGTATCCTGGCCGTCAGTTCGCGGGCGCTGAACGGTTTCGTGACGTAGTCATCGGCGCCGATCTCCAGCCCGAAAATCCTGTCGATTTCTTCGCCAAGCGCGGTCAGCATCAGGATCGGGATGTTGGTCTGGGCACGGAGGCGGCGGCAGATGTTGAACCCGTTCTCACCGGGCAACATGACGTCGAGTACGATGAGATCGAATTTCTGGCAGCGAAGCGCGGCATTCATGCGGACGCCGCTCTCTGCTATCTCCACGGTCATGCCGTTTTCGGTGAGCGTCTCGCCCAGCATGCGCGCGATCTCGAGATCGTCCTCGACAATGAGGATATGCCAACCTTGCCTTGCCGATCTGGGCTCGGCGCTCAAGTCTCTCGTGTGCCTTTGCCGCGCGGTACCGGAGCTTGCCATAACTTGCATTTTACCCTGTGCGGGCGTCAGAACCGATATCCGACGAGAAGCATCCCCGAGGGCTGGATCTTGTCGACGACGATCGGGCTGTCAGCCGCGTCACCCGTGAGAACACCGACCCCCGCCTGGCCACGCACCATCCAGTTCCCGTTGAGCATATATGTGGCGGAAATAGAGAAATCCGCGCGCTTAAACCCGGCGCCGGCATCATAGCGCGCCAACCCCGAACGGGCCGATTGTTCCGAACTGACGCCAAAATAGGCCTGCATGTGCTTTTCGTCGGCGAACACGGCGGATGCGCCGGCGCCGATTGTCAGCGATTCGGACAAGGGCTGCGTCAGCTCGATGCCGACCGTGCCAAGCAGGCCCTCGCTGCCGCCTATGGTCTTGTCCATTTGCGCGTAGATTTCGGCCGCGCCGAACTTCACCAAGGCCTTGGCGCCGGCGGTCCCGCCCATGCCGACATCCCCCAGGCCGCGCAGCCGATCGGAATCGTCTTCCTTGCGGCCCATTTCATAGCCAAGCCGCGCGCTGAATTCGAACGCGCCTTGCTGATAGACAGGGATGGTGGCGCCTGTCGGATCGATCGTCACCGTGTCGAGAAACGTGGCCGAGATGAAAGGCACGGGAATGATCTTGAATTCGTCACTGCCCTCATATTTGGGGGCGATGATGGCGCCGCCGCCGAGCACGACATGCCAGTCGGACAGTTTCCGTTCGATGCGGCCGAAACGGGACGGATCGGGCGGCGCGCTGAAGTCGTCGGCGTTCACGGCAATCGCGTCGGCTGCCCGCGCGATCTCCGGATGCGTCAGAAACACGAGTGCCATCGCGGCGAGAGATGTCCGACCGGCAATCATTTCGGAATTTGTCTTGAACATGCGGGCTCCAGAGCAGCGAGGCGGTTAGCCCCTGATGCCCTTACTATTTCAGCTGAAAGTGGCCGCATGCGTTAAGTGAGGTTAAGTTTTGTTGCGCAATCTTGTTTTCATCTTGGCGCTCCCAAGAGGGAAATGCTGATCAAATTCGGCGCTCTTTCTTGATGGACCGAGGCTTTGGGTGCCGCATCCGCACAGTCCCATTTTCCCGCTGACACAAAAGGCATTCCGGCCAGCCAAGCCTGATCGTGCCGTGGTCCTATCGTTTTGTTTGGCCATCGGATTCCGCCAAAACCGGTTTCCACTTTCAGCTGTGATGTTCTAGACCTGAGGCGCACCTTTTCGGGAATGGTGGGAGGCGCTGGTGGAAGGTCAGGACGAACGGACGGCCGGCGCCAAGGCCGCTGACGATATCCACGCCGATATCTATGGCGAGGATGGCGCTGTCCTTGCGTCGTTTCTGGCCCAGATCGGTGCGGCGATCGCCGATCGCGATACGCTGACGCTGAAGCGCGAAGTCGACGATCTGCACCAGTCGGAACTGGGCGATCTGCTCGAAGCGCTTCACCCCGAACAGCGCCGTGCGCTGGTCGAACTCCTGGGCGCCGACTTCGATTTCTCTTCGCTGACCGAGGTCGACGAAGCGATCCGCATGGAGATCGTCGACAACCTGCCCAATGCGCAGATTGCGCAGGCGGTGCAGGAACTTGATTCCGACGACGCCGTCTACATCCTCGAGGATCTCGACGAGGAGGATCAGGACGAGATCCTGTCGCAACTGCCGTTCACCGAGCGGATCCGGCTGCGCCGGTCCCTGGATTATCCGGAAGAGACGGCCGGGCGCCGCATGCAGACGGAGTTCGTGGCGGTGCCGCCGTTCTGGACCATCGGCCAGACCATCGACTACATGCGCGAGGACAAGAACCTTCCTGAGCGCTTCAGCCAGATCTTCGTCATCGATCCGACCTTCAAGCTGCTTGGCGCCATCGATCTTGATCAGATCCTGCGCGCCAAGCGCGCGGTCAAGGTCGAGGAGGTCATGCACGAGACGCGGCATGCCATTCCGGCCACCATGGACCAGGAAGAGGCGGCGCGCGATTTCGAGCAATACGATCTGCTCTCGGCCGCCGTCGTCGACGAGAACGAGCGGCTGGTCGGCGTGCTGACCATCGACGACGTGGTCGACGTCATCCAGCAGGAAGCCGAGGAAGATCTGATGCGCATGGGCGGTGTCGGTGACGAAGAGCTCTCCGACAGCATCCTTTCCACCTCGCGCTCGCGCGTGCCATGGCTGCTGATCAATCTTCTGACGGCCTTCCTGGCCGCATCGGTGATCAGCCTGTTCGACCGCACGATCGAGCATATCGTGGCGCTGGCGGTGCTGATGCCGATCGTGGCCGGCATGGGCGGCAACGCGGGCTCGCAGACCATGACCGTCACGGTGCGGGCGTTGGCGACCAAGGATATCGACATCTACAATGCCAGCCGCATCATTCGCCGCGAAATGGGGGTGGGCTTCATCAACGGCATCATCTTCGCCGTCCTGATCGGCATCGTCGCGGCGGCCTGGTTCCGCGACCCCAATCTGGGCGGCATCATTGCCGCGGCGATGATCATCAACATGTTCGTGGCGGCCCTGGCCGGCATCCTGATCCCGCTGTTGCTCGACCGGTTCAAGATCGATCCGGCCGTGGCTTCAGCGGTGTTCGTCACCACGGTCACCGATGTCGTCGGCTTCTTTGCCTTTCTCGGCCTCGCGACATGGTGGTTCGCCGTGCCTTGACCGGCTCCGGTTCGTTGATCGCAGTGGCAAGACACCTCAATTGACTTTTACGTAAATGCCGTGCGACGCTCGGCTGGGGTTCAATGCCGATTCCGGCATTGGATGGGTTTTGGCCGGACGGAAGGGCGATGCCGCAGAATGTGGCACGCCGACGCTCAGGCATTGGGAGTGGCTATGCGGGAATACTATTCGATCACAGAGCTGACCCGCGAATTCGACGTGTCGACGCGGACGCTGCGCTTCTATGAGGATGAGGGGCTGGTGCAGCCGGTGCGGCGCGGCCGCACGCGGCTGTTTCGCCCATCGGATCGGCACCTCATTCGCCAGATCATGCGCGGAAAAAGGCTCGGCTTCTCGATCAACGAGATCCGCGAAATCATCCAGATGTACAAGGCGCCGCCCGGCGAGGTCGGCCAACTCAACCTGATGATCAAGCGGATCGAGGAAAAGCGCGAGGATCTCAGGCAGAAGCGCCGGGACCTTGAGGAGACCTTGGCCGAGCTCGATCAGGCCGAAGAGTCCTGCGTCGAGCGGCTGGTGGAGCTCGGCGTCAACACCTAGCGTTACAGGGCAGAGCTGCCTAAATCCAGCGCCGCACCCGTTTGGCATAGTCGCGGTATTTCTTGCCGAATTTCGCCGTCAGGATTTTTTCCTCGCCCTCGATCGTGACTTTTTGCGTGGCGAAGGCGGCGATGAACGCCATCAGCAGGAACCAGGCAATGCCGGAGACGAAGGCAACGCCGATCAGCATCAGCGTCAGGGCCAGATAGATCGGGTTGCGGGTGATGCCGAACGGGCCCGATGTAACCAGATGGTCGGGCACGGCGGTTGGGCTCAGCGTGGTTTTTGCGCGCATCATGGCGCGGATCGCGGTGAACCAGAGCGCTGCCGCGCCAAACAGCGCCACCCAGCCGGCGGCGAACAGGATGTCGCCCAGAAGGTCGCCGATCCATGGCAGCGGGACGTAGAGGCCAAGCAGGATGCTGATGAGGATGGCGGCGGCATAGATCACCGGCGGCCACGGTATGATCCCAAGCTTCGGCTGGCTGTCGGTCATTGCTGCCCTCCCTCCGTCATCTTGCTCTCGGTCTTGGCGGTGCAGGCGCCGGCGAGGTCGGACAGATGCGCCTTCCATGCCGGACTCTGGTCACCCTTGTAGAGCTTATCAAGCGTGGCTTCGCCCTCAAGCGTGTCGAGCATGCAGACACAGTAGCTCGAACAGAATTCCGTGTCGCGCGACTGTTCGCACGACATCTGGCAGGTTTTGAGGAATTGCACCTGCGGGGTTTCGACCCGGGCCGGCATGACTTGCGAGAACAGCCACACGCAGCCGATCATCAAGGGCTGGTGGATCAGGTAGAAGGCCAGGCTGTGTCGGCCGATGAAGACGAGCGGGTTTGCCCATCGGCCCGGCGCCAAATTCGCCAATCGCGCCAGCACACCGGCACCGGAGGCAAGTTTCGCCGTGGCGATGCCGAGAAGCACGGCGCCAAACCACGGAAACAGCGGAACGTAATCGTTGGAGCGCGGATTGATTGCCGACAGTCCGACCCACCAGAGCGCCGGGTGGTCGAAGGAATCAAACCGCAGATAGACGGGAGCGGCGATGACCAATGCCGCCGCCAACAGCGTCAGCAGCGCCGGCAACCGCAGGAATGCCAGGCCGAGCAGGCTGGCCAGCGCAATCTCATGCAGGATGCCGAAGAAGATGAAACCGTCCGGCGTGGCGATGCGGGTGGCGATCGATATCGCGATCGCTGCTCCGGCGACCATGGCGAAACGTTTCAAGAAGCCGTTCCAGCGGATTTGCCTGTTGTGGGCGAGGAACAGGCTGACGCCGACCAGGAACAGGAAGGTCGAGGCGATGCAACGCGCATAAATCTTCCACAAGCCGAAGGCCGTCAGGCCCGGATCGGTATAGCCGAAGAACTCGAGATCCCAGGTGAAGTGGTAGCTCGCCATGGCAAGCAGGGCGATGCCGCGCAGCACGTCGATGGCGACGATGCGTTTGGGCTGCACAGTGTCAGGGGCGGTCTGGATGCTCATGGTCTCGCAATCTGATTCAGGCTTTGCAGGATTGCTATCACGGTTGCCCCGCACAAAAGAAGCAGGCCGGGCAAGGCTGTGGTGCCGATGCCGTGATGAGGGTCGCCGCCTGGCTTCCTCTCCGCCTCCGACGATTGCTGCACGGCCGCTTTAGGCCAGTGCGGGAAAGCCTTTGGCCGGCTTCGCTTTTTGCCGGGAAGGCGTCGGTTTCCTGTTACCGGCGCCAATACCGCCACGGCAGATTTCAACCGACGATTCTGCTTTGGGGAGAGCGATGTCCACCCATGTGCGCCATCCGATCTGGCTCCCGGCCCTGCGGCCGGCGGATGCCCGCACCTTTGCCTCGCTCTATGCGGTCGAATCCTTTGCCCGCGCCACGGTGTCGAGCGTCATTCCGATCCAGGCCTATGAAATCCTCCACAACGAGCAGATCGTCTCGATCCTCTACACCATCGTGGCGATGCTCGGCCTGTCGGTCACGCTGTTCATGCCGATGCTGATCCGGCGATTTGCCCGGCGCTGGGTCTATACCGCAGGCGCATGCCTGCTCGCCATCGGTTCGCTGTTCTTCGTTACCCATACGCTTGCCGGGCAACTGGCCGGCATGCTCTGCCGCGTCATGGGCGCCAGCGCCTTGTCGATCACGCTCAACCTCTACATCATGGACCACATCCGCAAGACCGACTTCATGCAAGCCGAATCGCTGCGCATGGCCTGGTCGATGTTCGCCTGGACGGGCGGGCCGACGCTCGGCATCTTTCTCTACACACGCTTCGGCATCTATGCCGCGCATGGCGCGGTCGCGGTCTTCGCCATGATCCTGCTGGCGCTGTTCTGGTTCTACCGGCTCAGCGACAACCAGTCGATCCGGCCAGGCAAGACACGGCCCGCCAATCCGCTCGCCAATATTGGCCGCTTCATCAGCCAACCAAGGCTACGGCTGGCCTGGCTGATTGCCTTCGGCCGGTCCTGTTTCTGGACGACGTTCTTCGTCTACGGACCGCTGTTCATGGTCATTACCGGTGAGGGCAAGCTCGCCGGTGGCCTGCTGGTTTCCGCCGGCAATGCGCTGCTGTTCATGGCGATCTTCTGGGGCAAGGCCGGACAGCGTTTTGGTGGCCGCCGCACCATGACATTTGCCTATTTCGCCATGTCGATCGCGCTGCTGGCCGCCGGCTTCGTCGGCGAGAGCGTGCCGCTGCTCACCGGCGCCTTCCTGCTGTGCGGCGCCTTTTTCACCATCGCGCTTGACGCGCTCGGCTCAACCGCCTTCATGCGCTCGGTACGCTCCTACGAGCGCGCGCAGATGGCGGCGGTCTATCGCACCTATCTCGACTTTTCCGAACTGACACCGCCGCTGGTCTATTCGGTGGTGCTGGCGTTCTTCGGGTTGGGCTCGGTCTTCGCCACGCTTGGCATCCTGGCGGCGATCTGCGGTTTTGTGACCTGGCGCTATCTGCCCAAGTCGCTTTAAGGCCTTACAGTGCTGCCTGATGGCGATCGCGCACCCAGTTGTGGAAGCGATGCAGGTCGTATTCCTCGGGCATCAGTACGCCTGCCTGATGGCGCATCGAGCGCAGGCCTTTCTGGTTGACCTCGCAGATAGCGGCATCCTCCTCCAGCACCTGCGTGCCGAAGGTGATGATGTTGTCGATGTCGGTCGCGGCAAGCGCGTCCGGCGCGAACAGCCACTCGGCGGTCAGCTCGGTCTGTTCGGGGCCGAGCGGCACCAGCCGCACTGACCTGACATAGTCGACATGGCCAACGATGAACATTGACGGCAGGCTGGTAGCGTAGGTCTGGCCGGCGGCGTGCTCGGCGGGCGTCAGCCCGGCAAAGACCGGGCCATGCGCCTGGCCATCGCTCGACCAGGTTTGCGCCCCGTCGCGCAGGCCGCCGGAAAACTCCGGCGCGTCGTTGTCGGCGTGGCGCGCCCATTCGGGATCATCGTGACGGCCCATCAAGCCACGGCCATAGATCGGCACCAGCCGCGACAGGTCCTTGTGGACGCCCGGGCAATGCAGGCACTCGTTGAAGTTTTCCCAGAAGATCTTCCAGTTGCAGTTCATCACCTTGCGCAGCACGTGGCCGCTGACCAGCGTTTCGAGCGGCCAGTTGCAGAGATCGCCGGAGGCGGGGTCAAAAGCGGCTTGCGCCGAACCGGCTGCGTCTTCAGCGAGATTGACGAAGACAAAGCCGCGCCACACCGACAGCGCCACCCGATACAGCGGATGATCGGCCTTGTCGAAACCGTCGGGAAGCGATTTCGACGGCACGCGCACGAGGTCCCCGCGCAGCGAATAGGACCAGGCGTGGTAAGGACAGGTGATCAACCGTGCCTTCAGCCGCCCTTCGCTTTCCTGGCAAAGCTGCGAGCCGCGATGACGGCAGGTGTTGTGGAAGGCGCGCAGCACCCCGGTATCGTCGCGCAGCACGACGACTTCCTGCGTTCCGATGCGGAAAGTGCGGAAAGCCAGCGGCTGGGCAAGGTCGGCCTCGCGGCAGACGAGCAGCCAATCCTTGTACCAGATCGCGTCGAGATCGCGCTGATAATTGTCCGCATCCCAATAGGCCGACGACGGCAGCGTCTGTTCGGCCTTGGTCAGTCCGTTATAGGGGGCGCGCTCGCTGGCTATAGGCTGCAGGACTGGGGGCTGCAGGACTGGGGGCTGCATGGCTGGCTTCCTGTTGGACCTTGACCCGACACCCGGCCATGAAGTTTGTCAATTGCGCTGTGGGCGGCGGTTTTCGCCATGGCGCATTCGCGCTGTTACCCGGCGGAATTTGGTTTGCCGGGCGCGGCGAATTTCCCTATAGTCGCGCTGTCGTCGGTTCCGTTTGGAGCCAAGAGGGAATGCGGTGCGGGCAAAGTTTTTGCTCAATGCCGTGGCTGCCCCCGCAACTGTGTGCGGTAGTCCTCTCCATATGCCACTGAGGATTTTTCTTCGGGAAGGTGGAGAAGGGCGCTAATCCGTGAGCCAGGAGACCTGCCGGCGACGGTGAAGTTGACTTACAGGCCCTCGGGTGGAGGGCGAAAGGACAAAGATGAATACCGCTTCCGTTTCCCTCGGCACCTCCGTCTCTTCGCAGTCGCGTTTCATGCAGCTGGCGCTTTCCGCGCTGCTCGGCATTTTCGTCATCGGCTTTGTCGGTTTCTCGCACATCGATGCCGTTCACAATGCCGGTCATGACAATCGCCATTCAATGGCGTTTCCCTGCCACTGACGAGGATTTGACATCATGAACCTGTTTCGTAACGTCGTGTTCATCGCGGCGATCGCCGGGCTTGTGGCTGGCGTCGTTCTCGCCTGCATGCAGGCTTTTGCTACTGATCCGCTGATCCTGCAGGCGGAAGTTTTTGAAAAGGCCGGCGGCCACGAGCACGTCCATGCCGTGGCTCCCGCAGAAAACGCCGCAGGCACCAATGCCGCCGCCAGCACCACCGAACCCGCCGCCAGCACCATGAGCATGGCGCCGGCCGCGGCATCTGCCGCCGAGCACGAAGATGAAGGATGGGAGCCGGCTGACGGTTTTGAGCGCCATGCCTTTAGTGCGCTTTTCAATGTCGCCACCGGTATTGGTTTCGCCCTGATCCTGGTCGCGGTTTCCGAATTCGCCGGCGGCATCGGCAACTGGCGCCAAGGCGTGTTCTCGGGTCTTGCCGGCTTTGCCGTGTTCACGTTGGCGCCGGGCCTCGGCCTGCAACCCGAACTGCCGGCGATGCCGGCGGCCGAGTTGCTCCCGCGCCAGATATGGTGGACTGCAACAGCAGTGGCGACGGCGATCGGGCTTGGCCTGATTGCGTTCCGCAAGTCGCTGCCTCTGGCCATCCTTGCCGTCTTGCTGATCGTCGCACCGCACATCGTTGGTGCGCCGCAGCCCGACAGCTTCGAGACGCCGATCCCGGAAGGCCTGCACCACCAGTTCGTGGTGGCGGTGACGCTGACCAATCTGGTGTTCTGGCTGGTGCTTGGCGCTGTTGTCGGCGTCGTACGCGGACGCTTCACCGGCGCTGCGACCAGCCTGCGCGACAGCTTTGCCTGAAAACAAGCTGACCTTCATCATTGGCGGGGCGCGCTCCGGCAAGAGCGCGCATGCCGAAACCCTGGTGACGGCTCAGCCGGCGCCATGGACCTATATCGCGACGGCCGAAGCCTATGATGATGAGATGCGCGAGCGCATCGCGCTGCACCGCTCGCGCCGAGGCGAGGGCTGGGCGACCACCGACGCGCCGCTCGATCTTGCCGGCGCTCTCGATGCCTTGCCGGACAATCAGCCGCTGCTGCTCGACTGCCTGACCCTGTGGCTTACCAACCACATGCTGGCCGAACATGATCTCGAAGGGGAATGCCGGCGACTGACCGATGTGCTGTCGCGGCCACGCGGGCCGTGGTTCGTGGTTTCCAATGAGGTCGGGCAAGGCATCGTGCCGGACAATGCATTGGCAAGGCGCTTCCGCGATGCCGCGGGCCGGCTCAACCAGCAGGTCGCGGCGGTTGCCAGCACGGTGCTGCTGATGGTGGCAGGGCTGCCGCTCAAGGTGAAATGAGATGACCGATATCGAAAACAAGATCATCGACGAGAAGGACGAGGAGCGCCACCGCGCCAAGATGGCCAAGCGCAAGGCCGTGCAGGATGCCGAGGTTGCCGGGAAGACCGTCGAGAAAGGGCTGCTGATCGTCAACACTGGCCCAGGCAAGGGCAAGACCACCGCCGCCTTTGGGCTGGCGCTCCGCATGCTCGGCTACGGCAAGCGTGTCGGCGTCGTCCAGTTCATCAAGGGCAAGTGGCATACCGGCGAGAAGGATGCCTTCGCCGCCTTTGGCGACCGCGTGATCTGGCATGCGATGGGTGAGGGCTTCACCTGGGAAACACAGGATCTGAAGCGCGACATTGCCGCCGCCGAAGCGGCCTGGGCAAAGGTGCTGGAGCTCATGGCCGATCCGTCGATCAGCCTGCTGGTGCTCGACGAGCTGAACATCGCGCTGCGTTATGACTATCTCGATCTCGACAAGGTGGTCGCCGCCCTGAAAGCCCGGCGCGAGGGCCTGCATGTCGTCGTCACCGGCCGCAACGCCAAGCCAGCCTTGATCGAGGCCGCCGATCTGGTCACCGAGATGGGTGTCACCAAGCATCATTTCTCGGCGGGTGTTAAGGCGCAGCAAGGCATCGAGTTCTGACGCCGAAGGCTTATGCCACGATAACAATAACTGAAATCACGCCGAACAGGCCAATCAGGAGGAAGTCGGCGGCCCGGTAGAGTTTCAGGGCTTGCCGGATGTCGATGCTGTCGACCTCGCGGCGGCCGCCTTCGCCCATGAACACGTCGTCGACCATGACGCCGCCATAGCTGCGCGGGCCGGCGAGCGCCAGGCCGAGCGCGCCGGCCATAGCCGCTTCCGGCCAGCCGGCATTTGGGGACCGATGTTTCCTGGCATCGCGCCAGATCGCTTGCCAGGCGGATTTCGGGTCGGCGCCTTTGACGAGGAATGCAGCCGCCACGATCAGCAATGCCGTCAGCCGCGATGCCGGCAGGTTGATGAGGTCGTCGAAACGCGCTGCTGCCCAGCCGAACGCTTCGTGGCGCGGGGTGCGGTGGCCGATCATCGAATCGGCGGTGTTGGCGGCCTTGTAGGCGACGCCGCCGGCAAGGCCGCCAATGCCGGTCCAGAAAGCGGGGGCGACAATGCCGTCGGAAAAGTTCTCGGCCAGGCTTTCGATGGCCGCGCGGCTAACGCCCGCGGTGTCAAGCTTTTCAGGATCGCGGCCAACGATGCGCGAGACGGCGAGACGGCCCATGGTGAGGCCACCGGTGTCGAGTGCGTCGGCGACGGCTTCGACATGTTCGTACAGGCTTTTCTGCGACAGCAGCGAACTTGCCAGGATGGCCGTGATGATCAAGCCGGAAGGGATGAACCACAGCAGGGCTTGCAGCGCGAAGGCGATTGCCGCCGGAAGCAGAACGATGACCAGAAGCGCCAGGACGCCACGTTGACGACGCAGCGCGTCGGAATCAGTGGCGCGGTTGAGCGTGCGGTCGAGAAAGGATATCAGCCTGCCGAACCACGTCACGGGATGGCCGATGGCACGGAAGAGCCCGTCCGGGTAGCCCAGAGCGAATTCGACGACCAATGAAAGAAAGGCGATCAGGACTGACATGAAGCTTCTTGCTGGAGCGACGGCGGCGGTGGACCATGGCGGGAGTCTTGGTCGGGCGAGGGCGCTTTTCCCTCGGGCGCCGCAGCCTTTCGTCGATCTCTCGACCGGGATCAACCCGCACTCCTACCCGCTTTTCGAGTTGCCCGCCACCGCGCTGTCGCGGTTGCCCGAGGCTGCGCGTGCCCACGAACTGGCGGAAGTGGCGGCGCATGCCTATGGCGCGCCTTCACCGGCCAATGTGGTGTCGGCGCCCGGCACGCAGATCCTTTTGCCGCGCGTCGCTTCGCTGATCGCCCCCGGCAAGGCGCTGGTGCTGGGGCCAACCTATGCCGAACACGCACGCGCGGCGGCGATCGCCGGCCACGCTGTGTCAGAGGTTGATGATTTCGAGGCCCTGGCGGACGCCGACCTTGCCATCGTCGTCAATCCCAACAATCCGGACGGCCGCGTCGTGGCGCGCGAAAAATTGCTTTATATGGCCGAAAGGTTGCGCGCCAAAGGCGGCTTGCTGGTCGTTGACGAGGCTTTCATGGATGTCGGGCCGCGCCGGGAAAGCCTGACCGGCGATGTCGGGCAAGGCGGTATCGTCGTGCTGCGCTCCTTTGGCAAGTTTTTCGGCCTGGCCGGCCTGCGGCTCGGTTTTGCCTTGTCCGATGCTCGGACGGTCGAACGGCTGGAAACACAATTCGGGCCCTGGGCGGTCGCGGGCCCGGCGCTGGAATACGGTATCCGCGCGCTTGCCGACATCGCTTGGCAAGATGAGATGCGGGCATCGTTGTCGGCGGCAGCGGCACGGCTCGATGCGCTGCTTGCCCGGTCCGACGTTGCCGTCGCGGGCGGCACCACACTCTATCGCTATCTCCATCTGCCCGATGCCGGCGGCCTGTTTGCCGCGCTGGGTGAGCGCGGCATCCTGCTTCGCCATTTCGCTGACCGGCCGCATGTGCTGCGCGCCGGACTGCCGGGTATCGAGGAGGAATGGCAGCGGCTGCAATCGGCTCTTGCCGAATGGGCTGTACGGCGCGACGATCAGGCAAAGGAAGCTATGTGATGATCCATGTCTGCTCACTGGCGAAGATGCCGGAAACCGTGGCGAAGACCGGGGCCGAGCGGCTGTTGTCGCTGCTCGCAGCCGGCACCGAGGTTGTCCGCCCGGCTTCCATCACCAGGGAAAATCATCTCCACCTCGTCATGCACGACATTGCGATAGCGCAGGACGGCATGACCATGCCGGGTGAGGCGCATGTCCGCAATCTGCTCGATTTTGCCCGGCGATGGGATCGCGCGAAACCGCTGGTGGTGCATTGCTACGCCGGCATCAGCCGCTCGACGGCGTCGGCCTATATTATCGCGGCGGCGCTGGCGCCGAAGCGCGACGAGGCCGAACTGGCGCAGACATTGCGGGCGCTGTCGCCGTCGGCAACCCCCAATCCGCGACTGATCGCGGTGGCCGACATGCTGCTCGACCGCAAGGGCCGCATGGTCGAGGCGATCGAAGCGATCGGGCGCGGCGCGGATGCCTTCGAGGGCAAACCCTTCGTGTTGAAAATCTAGCTGTTTACGCCAGCCACTCCGCCAGCTTCGCCTTGCGCACGTCCCTGAGCAAGGTGATGAACCCGTCGGCCTGATGCTCTGCCGTCTGGCGGCCTTTTTCAGCGGTGGCGATGCTGGCGTCGCCAACCACTCCGTTGGGATTGAGGTCACTGGCGATCCAGGCAAAGGCATGGGTGCCGGTGTGGCGCAGCAGCGCGAATTCCTGTTCGGCGCGGGCGACCTTGGACACAAAATTGTCGGCCTTGCTCATATCGACGAGATCGGGCCGGAAATGCAGCATCAGCGATGTCTCGACATCGCCGCCATGGATGCCGTGGCGGTCTTCGAGTTCGGTGTACATGCCGGCCGGCCGGCCAAAGCGTTGCCAGCTCGTCTTTACCGCCAGCATTTTTTCGCGCACGCGCAACTCGCGCGTGACGATGCCCATGATCTCTTCGTTGCCGCCATGCGAGTTGATGACGATCAACTTGCGTATGCCGGCCCGCGCGATCGACAGGCCAAGTTCTGTCCAGGCCTCGATCAGGGTTGGCGCCGGCAGGGTGAGGGTTCCCGGCGCATGGAGGTGTTCGTTCGATTTGCCGACGGCCTGGACAGGCAGGATGCGGATGTCGAGATCATCAGGCAGGCGCGCGATCATGGTGTCGAGCATGCCATTCATGATCGAAGTGTCGGTCGAGACGGGCAGATGCGGACCATGCTGTTCGATCGCCGCCACCGGCAGTACGGCGATCGTCGCCTCCGGATCGATCGAGGCGTATTCGGTGGTCCGGTAGTCGCCCCACCAGACGCGCTTCTTCGCAACAGTCATGTCATGCCTCTTTGCTGGACGGGTCAGACCTAGCGCGGCAAAGCCTGCCTGTCGATCCGGCCCCTGGCCATGGCTTCAGGCGTTCGTCGCCTGGAAAGCCAATTTCGCGGCTTTGCGCCCGTCAAACCGACCAATCCTCACCCCGCCGCCAGCACTTCCACCTCGACCTTGAATTCCGGCCGGGCGAATCCGGAGACAATCACAAGCGTCGAGGCCGGTGCGGGGTCGGAGAACAGCCGGTTGCGGACGTCCATATAGGCTTGCAGATAGGCACGGTCGGAGACGAAGGCATTGATGCGCACGATATCCGTCAACCCCAATCCGGCTTCACCGAGAATGGCGGCGACGTTGGCAAAGCAAAGCTCCGTCTGTGCGCCGGCATCTTCCGGAACAAAATCGTCGGGCCGGATGCCAAGCTGGCCGGAACACAAAACCAGCCGTTTTCCGGGCGGCACTTCGACGCCGTGGCTGTAACGGGCGAAAGGAGGCTTGATCGACTTTGGCTTGAGAAATTTGAACACGGCAATCTCCTGTTTGCCAGCAGCCTAAGACCGTATGTGGGGGCCTTCAAGATACGGTGCATGTCATCGGGGCGATTATGGACAGAGGTTCAAAAAGTAGGCACGATGCTTTTTTTGCAGCATGACCTTCCGGGCCGCGCGCACGAATGGTGCGCAAGCGGGACGGACCTGGCGCAAGACGCCGGTGGCATGTGTCTTGCTTCCTAGGCCAATGGTGTCGAGCCCGGCGCGTGACGTGCCGGAGCAAACAGAGGGTGGTGTCGATGTACGGAAAACAGAAGATTTCGGTGGGCGTGATTGCACTGCTCGCGGCCAGCACGCTGGGAGCGGCGGCCAATGAAAAGGTCACCTTTGGCACCAACTGGCTGGCCGAGCCGGAACATGGCGGATATTACCAGGCGATGACGGACGGCACATATGCCGCCTGCGGCCTTGACGTGACCATCATGCAGGGCGGCCCGCAGGTCAGCGGAAGGCCGCTGCTGCTTGCCGGCAAGATCGATTTTTACATGGGCGGCAATCTGCTCTCGGCCTTCGATGCCGTGCAGCAAGGTATTCCGATGCGGGTGGTGGCCGCGGATTTCCAGAAGGATCCGCAAGTGATCATGTCCCAGCCTGGCAACGGCCTGGACAAATGGGAGGATCTGAAGAACGCTGACCAGTATATCCTGGGCGACGAAGGCGCGCAGACTTTCTTCCTATGGATGGTGACCGAGCTTGGCTTCGATGCGGCCAAGCGGGTGCCCTACACGTTCAACTCGGCGCCCTTCATCGCCAACAAGAAGTCGATCCAGCAGGGCTACGTCACATCAGAGCCATTCGCCGTCAAGAAAGAAGGCGGCTTCGTGCCGAACCAGTTCCTGCTCGCCGACTATGGCTGGGACACCTACTCGACGACAGTCGAGGTCATGCAGGACACGATCGACAAGAAGCCGGAGGTGGTGCAGTGCTTCGTCGATGGCTCGGCCAAGGGTTGGTACAATTATCTGTACGGCGACAACAAGGCCGCCAACGAGCTGATCAAGAAAGACAATCCCGATATGACGGATGAGCAAATCGCCTTCTCGATCGAACAGATGAAGAAGTTCGGTCTTGCCGATTCCGGCGACACGGAAAAGCTCGGCATCGGCGCCATGACCGATGCGCGCATCCAGAGCTTCTACGACAAGATGGTCAAGGCCAAGGTCACGCCGGCCGGGATCGACATCAAGAAGGCCTACACGCTTGCCTTCGTCAACAAAGGCGTCGGGATCGAACTGAAGAAATAGGCCGGTCTGCATGATGCAGGAGAACGTGGCGCAGGCGCCGGCAGCGTTGGGCAAGGCCCCCGAGCTGCTGGCGCTGCGCGGGGTCGGCAAGGTCTTTTCCAACGGTGTGACGGCGCTGAGCGACGTTGACCTGACGATCGGGGAGGGTGATTTTGTCAGCCTGCTCGGGCCGTCCGGCTGCGGCAAGTCGACAGCCTTGCGGCTGATCGCCGGCCTGTCGATGCCGACTTCCGGTGCGCTGGACTGGCGTGGTGGCGGGTCCTTCGACCGTTCGAATATCGGCTTCGTCTTCCAGGAGCCGACGCTGCTGCCCTGGGCCAGTGTCTTTGACAATGTCTGGCTGCCGCTGCGGCTGAAGGGCGTTTCACGCGCCAAGGCAGCGCCGGCGGTGATGCAGATGCTGGAGCGTGTGCACCTCGACCGTTTCGCCGATGCCGTGCCGCGCGAACTCTCGGGCGGCATGAAAATGCGCGTCTCGATCGCGCGCGCCATGGTGACAAAGCCGCGCGTGCTGCTGATGGACGAGCCGTTCGCCGCACTCGACGAAATCACCCGCTTCAAGCTCAACAACGACCTGCTGGAGCTGTGGCAGGACGAGCGCTTTACCGTCGTCTTCGTCACCCACAGTGTGTTTGAAAGCGTCTTTCTCTCCAACCGCATCGTTGTCATGGCGGCCCGTCCGGGCCGGGTGTTCGACGAGCTTGCCGTAGACGCGGCCTATCCGCGCGACGAGGCCTTCCGCACCTCGCCTGACTATGCCGCGCTTTGCCGGCAAACGTCGGACGTGCTGGTCAACGCCATCAATTCAACAGCGGGCTCGCATCATGACGGCCATTGAGGGCGCGTTGAAACTCGACCCCGAGGAGGCGCGCCGCGTGCGCCAGGAGCGGCTTGAGCGCATCGGCCGCTGGGTGCTGCCACTGGCGATCATGATCCTGGCGATCTGGTTCTGGGACCGCATCTGCGTCTGGAACGAGATTCCGAAATACATCCTGCCGCGTCCGGGCGTGGTCTTGCAGACGCTGCATGACGATGCCGGGCTGCTGTTTTCCTCACTGCTGGTCACGTTGCGGATCACCTTTCTCAGTCTGCTTCTGGCGGTGGTCGGCGGCGTCGGGCTGGCGGTGCTGTTCGCGCAGTCGAAGTGGGTGGAGATGTCGTTCTTCCCCTTCGCCATCGTGCTGCAGGTGACGCCGATCGTGGCGATCTTTCCGCTGATCAACATCTATGTCGACAACCAGACGGCCAAGCTTCTGCTCTGTGCATGGATCGTCGCCTTCTTTCCGATCCTGTCCAACACCACCCTTGGCCTCAATTCCGTCGACCGCAACCTGCGCGACATGTTCAAGCTCAATGGTGCGACGCGCTGGCAGCAATTGCGCTATCTCAGGCTGCCGGCAGCGATGCCCTATTTCCTTGGCGGGCTGAAGATCGCCGGCGGCTTGTCGCTGATCGGCGCGGTTGTCGCCGAGTTCGTTGCCGGCGCCACCGGCCAGTCATCAGGCCTTGCCTCGCGCATCATCGAGGCGGGCTACCGGCTCAACGCACCACGGCTGTTCGCGGCGCTATTCCTGATCTCGCTCACCGGCATCCTGATCTTTCTGGTGCTGTCGCTGATTTCCCACCTCATCCTCCGGCGCTGGCATGAAAGCGCGCTGAAGCAGGAGCGATGATGGTGTTGCATTTCGCAGGCGGTCGGTGCCTCTCACTTATCCTGAAGTCAGCGCTGCCCCTCACCCTCACCCTCTCCCCGTATAGAGACGGGGAGAGGGGGGCGTCAGCGTTGGAGCTTTACCCTTCTCCCCGTCTCTATACGGGGAGAAGGTGCCGGCAGGCGGATGAGGGGCAGCGATGACTTTGGAGATGATTCCTCAAGCTGGGCAATTCGTACTGACAGCTGTTCGCGTCCACGGGTCGGTCACGCCGGGGCTCGCTGCAACCTTCGACGCAGATGGTTTTGCGCTCGCTGATATTTCTGTCGCTGGCGGCAAAATCGCAGGCATCAGCGCGCATCGCCTATCGCATATGCCGGCTGATGCCATAGATCTCGCCGGCCGCATCGTGCTGCCCTGTTTCGTCGACTGCCACACGCATATCGACAAGGGCCATATCTGGGCACGAAAACCCAACCCGGACGGTTCCTTCATGGGGGCGTTGAATGCCACCGGTGCCGACCGCACGGCGCGCTGGAGCGCCGAGGATGTCGCCCGCCGCATGGATTTCTCGCTGCGCTCGGCCTACGCGCATGGCACCAGCGCACTGCGCACGCATCTCGACAGCGTTGCACCACAGGAGGAGATTTCCTGGCCGGTGTTCGAGGCGATGCGCGAGACATGGCGCGGCCGCATCGACCTGCAGGCCGCCTGCCTGCTCGGCATTGAGGGCGTGCGCGACAAGAAATGGTTCGAGCGGCTGGCCAAGCGGGTCGCGGCCGCCAAGGGGGTGCTTGGCGTCGTCACCTACATGGTGCCGGACCTTGAGGAATTGCTTGACCGTGTCTTCGCGCAAGCGATCAAGCACGGGCTCGATCTCGATTTTCACGCCGACGAGACCGACGATGTCGCGGCGGTCTCGCTGAAGAAGATCGCCGAAGCCGCCTTGTGGAATGGTTTCGAGGGCAACATCCTGGTCGGCCATTGCTGTTCGCTGGCACGCCAACCCGATCTCGACGTGCTCGACACGCTGGACAAGGTGGCGAAGGCTGGGCTGGCGGTCGTATCGCTGCCGATGTGCAATCTCTATCTGCAGGACCGGCGTGCCGACCAGACCACGCCACGCTGGCGCGGCGTGACGCTGCTGCACGAGATGAAGGCGCGGGGCATTCCGGTGGCGGTCGCTTCCGACAACACGCGTGATCCGTTCTATGCCTATGGCGATCTCGACATGCTCGAGGTCTACCGCATGGCGACGCGCATCCTGCATTTTGATCATCCGGTGAGCGATTGGCCGCAAACGGTGACCGCGACTCCGGCAAAGGTGATGCGGCTTGACGGCGTCGGCACGCTTACCGTTGGCGGCGCGGCTGATTTCATCCTGTTCAAAGGTCGAAGCTGGACGGAATTGCTGTCGCGGCCCGAATCGGATCGCATCGTCGTGCGCGGCGGGCGGGCGATCGACCGGCAATTGCCCGACTATGCCGAACTCGACGACCTGATGGTGGAATGATGGATATCGCTACGCTCAAACGCGATCTCGACGGGCTGAAGCTCGACGACAACCCGGCGATCGTCCAGCAGAAGAGCCGTGACTTCTACTGGTACAGCCCGGTGTTGAAGCGGCAGCTGGACCATGTCACCGGCGACCTGATCGTGACGCCCAGGAATGAAGCCGAGGTGATCCGTGTGCTTGCGGCCTGTCATCGGCATGGCGTGCCGGTGACACCGCGCGGCAGCGGCACCGGCAATTACGGGCAGGCAATGCCGCTTTCCGGCGGCGTCGTGCTCAATCTTGCCGAGATGAACGAGATCAGGTCGATCGGGCCTGGCTGCGTGGTGACCGGACCGGGAGCGGTTCTGGCCGAGATCGACAAGGCGACGCGGGCACATTCCGGACAGGAGCTTCGGCTGTCGCCCTCTACCTACAACACCGCATCGATCGGCGGTTTCATCGCCGGCGGTTCAGGCGGCGTCGGCTCGATCAATTTCGGTGGCCTGCGCGATTTTGGCAACGTGCTGCGCTTGCGGGTCGTCACCATGGAGGCCGAGCCGAAGGTGCTCGAATTGACCGGAGAGGACCTGCACAAGGTTACGCATGCCTATGGTACGAACGGCATCATATCAGAGGTCGAGATGCCGCTGACGGCGGCTTACGACTGGGTCGATGTCATTGTCGGCTTCGACGCCTTCATGGATGCGGCGCGCTACGGCAATGCGCTGGCCTGCCAGGATGGCATCCTGACCAAGCTGATCACGCCGATCGCAGCACCCGTGCCGCAGCTCTATTTCAAGCGGCACCAGAAATTTCTCAGGGAAGGGCAGAGCATCTGCGTCGTCATGGTGGCGCGGCATGGGCTCGATGCCTTCCTTGCCTTCACTCGCCGCGCCGGCGGCGAAGTGATCTACAATGCCGCGACGGCATCGGCGGAGGAGAAGAAGGGACTGCCGCCAGCCTATGAGCTGGCGTGGAACCACACCACGTTGCGGGCGCTGCGGGTCGATCCGTCGATTACCTATCTGCAATCGCTCTATCCTTTTCCCAACCAGCTTGCTCTGGTCGAGAAGATGGATGCGATGTTTCCCGGCGAGGTTTTCTCGCATCTCGAATTCGTGCGGCTGGATGGCAACATCACCTGCTTTGGCCTGCCGCTGGTGAAGTTCACCACCGAGGCACGGCTCGACGAGATCGTGCGCCTGCATGAGGAAAACGGCTGTCCGATCTTCAACCCGCACCGCTACACGCTGGAGGAGGGCGGCATGAAGCAGACCGATGCGATACAACTCGCCTTCAAGCGCGAGACCGATCCGCAGGGCCTGCTCAACCCCGGCAAGATGATTGCCTGGGAGAACCCCAACTATGACTATCGTTCGGGCCGGACATTCCTGTTCAAAGGGCTGCAGAAGGCGGGCTGATGAACATCCTGGTTCTCCACGCGCATCCGGTCGAGACCAGCTTCAATGCCGGTCTGCACCGGATGATCGTCGAGCGGCTGACGGTGGCGGGCCATGCGATCGATGATTGTGATCTCTATGCCGAGGATTTCGACCCACGGCTGACGCGCGCCGAACGGCTGGGCTACCACAACATCCGTGGCGCCGATGATGCGGCCGCACCCTATGTCGAGAGGCTGCAGCGGGCCGAGGCGCTGGTGCTGTCCTATCCCGTCTGGAATTTCGGCTATCCGGCAATCCTGAAAGGCTTTTTCGACCGCGTGTTCCTGCCCGGCGTGTCGTTCAAGCTGGTCGACGGCAAGGTGCAGCCGTCGCTGCACAACATCCGCAAGGTCGCGGCGGTCACCACTTATGGCGGCAGCCGGTTTCGGGCCATGCTGATGGGCGACCCGCCGCGCAAGCTGGTCAACCGGCTGCTGCGTGCAACCGTAAAACCAGGCGCGCCGGTGTCCTACCTCGCGCATTATTCGATGAACCTGTCGACGGACGAGACGCGCAAGGCCTTCATGGCCAAGGTCGCGGCCAGAATGGACGCCTTCTGATGCGCGCGCTCGTCGTTTATTGCCATCCGGTGCCAGAGAGCTTCTGCGCTTCCATCCGCGATAGCGCCGTCGAGGTGCTGAAGCGGCGAGGCTGGGAGGTGCGGTTGCTTGACCTCTATGCCGAAAACTTCGATCCCGTCATGGGTTGCGAGGAGCGGCGCACCTACAATGACAGCGCACCGCAGGACCCGGCGCTGAAGCCGCATTTCGAGCTTCTGAACTGGGCCGAAGCGATCCTGTTTGTCTATCCAACCTGGTGGTACGGGTTGCCGGCGATGCTGAAAGGCTGGCTCGACCGGGTGTGGGCGACCGACGTCGCCTTCAAGCTGCCAGCGGGCAAGGGGCGGATCACCTCGCTGATGACGCATGTGACCAGGATCGGTGTGATCACCACCTGTGGCGCGCCGACATGGTGGAGCGTCGTTGTCGGCCAGCCCGGACGCAAGACCATCCTGCGCGGCATGCGGGCGCTATGCGCCACGCGCTGCAAGACATTCTTCCTGGCGCACTATCTGATGGATGCCTCGACGCCGCAAACACGGGCGGCATTTCTGGCGAAGGTGAAGGCGAAGCTCGAGCGGTTTTGAGTAGCGCTACATCTTCACCCGTTCGGACTTCGGATCATACATCGGCTTCAGCGAGGCCTCGGCGGCGAAGCGTTCGCCGGCAATCTCGATCTCATAGGCAGAAGCCAGTACATCCGCCTCGCTCTCGCCCTTGCACGGCAAGTAGCCCAAGCCGACGGCACCACCAAGAAAATGGCCGTAATTGCCCGAAGTGATCGGTCCGACTATCTTGCCGTCGCGCAGGATCGCCTCGTTGTGGAAGAGCAGAGGCTGCGGGTCCTTGAGCCGGAACTGGACCAGCCGCCGGTCCAGGCCGGCCTCCTTCTTCTTCAACACCGCGTCGCGGCCAAGGAAATCGCCCTTGGCGGTCTTTACCGCGAAGCCAAGGCCAGCTTCAAGCACATGGTCCTCGTCGGTGATGTCGTGGCCGAAATGGCGGAAGGCCTTTTCGATGCGGCAAGAATCCAGCGTGTGCAGGCCGCAGAGCTTCAGGCCGACATCGGCACCGGCCTCTTCGATCGCTTCGAACACATGCGCCGCCTGGTCGGTCGAGACATAGAGTTCCCAGCCGAGTTCGCCGACATAGGTGACGCGGTGGGCGCGGGCTAGGCCCATGCCGATCTCGATTTCCTGAAACGTTCCGAATGGATTGGCTTCATTGGAGAAGTCGTTGGGGCTCACCTTCTGGATCAGCTTTCGCGCATCCGGCCCCATCAGGCACAGCACGCTTTCCGCCGCCGTCACGTCGGTGATGACGACGAACTCG
Source organism: Mesorhizobium sp. INR15 (assembly GCF_015500075.1). Lineage (NCBI taxonomy): Bacteria > Pseudomonadati > Pseudomonadota > Alphaproteobacteria > Hyphomicrobiales > Phyllobacteriaceae > Mesorhizobium > Mesorhizobium sp. INR15. Next base: position 3,774,655 of record NZ_CP045496.1, read on the forward strand.
TCGGCGAGATGTTTTCTGAGCCACGCCAGGTCACGCTGCAGCGTCGCACCCGGCACGACAAGGAAGAACGCGGTCTCCGACAGGCGCGACACGGTGAGGTCGCTCTCGATACCGCCTCGGGCGTTGAGCATCTGGGTGTAGACGATCTTGCCCGGCGCCACGTCCATGTCGTTGGCGCAGAGCTTTTGCAGGAAGGCACAGGCGTCTCGGCCCTCGACGCGGATCTTGCCGAACGAGGTCATGTCGAACAGGCCGACATTGTTGCGCACGGCCAGATGTTCCTCGCGCTGGTTGTCAAACCAGTTCTGCCGCTTCCAGGAATAGCGGTATTCACGCTCCTGGCCTTCACGGGCAAACCAGTTGGCGCGCTCCCAGCCGGCGACTTCGCCGAACACGGCGCCGCGTGCCTTCAGATGTTCGTGCAGCGGCGAACGGCGCACGTTGCGTGATGTTGCCATCTGGCGGTAGGGGAAATGATCGGCATAGAGCAGGCCGAGCGTTTCGGAGACGCGCTCCTTGAGATAGCGGCGATTCTTCTGGAACGGCTGGGCGCGGCGGATATCGACTTCCCAGAGGTCGAAGGGTGCTTCGCCGTCGTTCATCCACTGCGCCAGTGCCATGCCGGCCCCGCCGGAAGAGACGATGCCGATGGAGTTGTAGCCCGTCGCCATCCAGTAGCCCCGGAGTTCCGGCGCCTCGCCGAGATAGTAGCGATCGTCCGGAGTAAAACTCTCTGGCCCGTTGAAGAATGTGTGGATGCCGGCACTGCCCAGCATCGGCATGCGGTTGACGCCCATTTCGAGGATCGGTTCGAAATGCTCGAAATCCTCGGGCAACTGGTCGAAGCAGAAATCCTCGCGGATGCCGTCCATGCCCCATGGTTTCGCCACCGGCTCGAAGGCGCCGAGCATCATCTTGCCGGCATCTTCCTTGTAGTAGGCGCACTCGTCGGGAACGCGCAGCACCGGCAGGCGGGTGAGGCCGGGGATTGGCTCGGTGACGAGATAGAAATGTTCGCAGGCATGCAGCGGGATGGTGACGCCGTTCTGGGCGCCGAGTTCGCGCGCCCACATGCCGGCGCAGTTGACGACGATGTCGGCCTCGATCGTGCCTTGCTCCTCGCCTTGCGCCCAGGACACGCCGGCCACGCGGCCATCCTTGGTGTGAACCTTGGTGACTTTCACATTCTCAATGATGGTGGCGCCGCGCTGGCGTGCGCCCTTGGCCAGCGCCATGGCGATGTTGGCCGGGTCGCACTGGCCATCGAGCGGCAGATGCACGGCGCCGACGACATCGGAGACATTGAGATGCGGGTACATCTGCTTGACTTCACTTGGCGAAATCTCGCGCACATCGACGTCGAAGGCGCGGGCCAGCGACGCCTGCCGGTAGATCTCGTGCTTGCGCTCCTCGGTCAGCGCGACGGTGATGGAGCCAACCTGGCGCATGCCGGTGCCGACCTCGGTCTCGGCCTCCAGCTTGACGTAGAGGTCGGCGGAATATTTCGCCAGCCGGGTCATGTTCTGCGAACCGCGCAACTGGCCGATCAGGCCGGCGGCGTGCCAGGTCGTACCAGAGGTCAGCTGCTTGCGCTCAAGCAGCACGATGTCGGTCCAGCCGAGCTTGGCCAGATGATAGGCGACCGAGCAGCCGGAGACGCCGCCGCCGATGATGACGGCCCTCGCTTTGGCAGGGATGGCTTTGGCGGTCATGCCGCCTCGCGGCGATAGGCGGAAACGAAACGGCGCAACCGAAGTGCCGCTTCCTGCAGTACGGGTTCCGGCTGGCAAAGGCTGATGCGGATATGGCCGGCGGCGGCTTCGCCGAAGCTGGAGCCGGGCATGACGCCGACCTTCTCGTTGTCGAGGAAGGCCCAAGCGAATTTTTCATCGTCCGGCTCGATGGCGCTGACGTCGAGCATGACATACATGCCGCCTTCCGAACCGCGTATGACGACATCGTTCATGCTGCGCACGGCCTCGATGAAGATGGTCCGTCGCGCGGCATAGCGTTCGGCGATCTCCCGCACGCCATAGCGGTTTTCCAGCGCCTCGGCGCAAGCGATCGAGATGAAGGCGGGCAAGCCGTAGGTCGTTACCAGATTGAGGTTGATCAGCAGTGAAATCATCTCGGCCGGGCCGGTCAGCCAGCCCATGCGCCAGCCGGTCATGCCGTGGCTTTTGGACATCGAGTTGATGACCAGCGTGCGCTCAGCCATGCCGGGCAGGGAACGCGGCGAGATGTGCTCGCCGCCGCCAAGCGTCCAGTAAACCTCGTCGGACAAAAGCCACAGATCATGCTCCCGGCAAAGCTTGGCCAGTTCTTCCAGATGCTCCTTTGAATAGACCGCGCCTGTCGGATTGTTGGGCGTGTTGATGAGAATGGCACGTGTGTTGGGCCGAAGTGCCGCGCGGATCATATCCGCCCGAGGTTGGAAACCACCTTCCGCCGGCGTCTCGACAACCGTGAATGTCGCACCGGCGGCGCTGAACGTGTTGGGGTAGGTGGCGTAATAGGGCGCGACCACAACGGCGTGGTCGCCCTGATCGAGCACGGCTTGCACGGCGGCATAGAGTGCTGCCTGCCCGCCAGGCGTGGCGATCACCTGGTCCGGTGTCGTTTCGACGCCTGTGCAGGCGCTTGAGGCCACCGCCATGGCGTTGCGCAGGCGCGGCAAACCCTGCAGCGGCGTGTAGTGATGGTTGCTGCCGCGAACCGCCGCCACGCAGGCTTCGATCGTTTGCGAAGGCGTGTCGAAGTCATGATCGCCGACCGACAGCATGATGATGTCCTCACCGGCCTCCCTGCGAGCCCAGGCGGCGGTGTGGACTTCCCAGCCATCCTTGCCCGAAGGCACGATGCCGGAAATGCGCGATGATGGTCTTGGCATTAGCTTCTCAGCCTCTCGTTTTTCGGATCCCACAGGGGCTCGTCTGTCTGCACGATCGCCTTGAAGCGGTCGCCGAAGATTTCGACCTCGATGGCGGTGCCTGGCTCTGCCAGGTCGGCGCGCAGCATGCCGAGCGCGATCGACTTGTCGATGCGATGGCCCCAGCCGCCTGATGTCGTCTCGCCGACGATCTGGCCGTCATGCCACAGCGTCGACACGGAAGGTGCGTCGCAATCGCCTGGGTTTTCGATCACCAGCGTGACGAAGCGCTTCTTCACGCCTTGCTGCTTCTCGTTCTGAAGGGCGGCCTTGCCACGGAAGTCCGGCTTGTCCCATCTGACGAAACGCTCGAGCCCGCCTTGCAAGATTGAGTAATCGGTCGACAGGTCGCCCTTCCAGGTGCGATAGCCTTTTTCCAACCGAAGCGAATCCAGCGCGTACATGCCGAACGGCTTCAGGCCGTGCTTCTGTCCTGCCGCCCAGACCGCGTCGAAAACGGCTGATGTGTCGTCGACCCTGGTGTGGATTTCCCAGCCGAGCTCGCCGGCGAAGGACACGCGCACCAGCTTGGCCCAGCGGCCGGCGATCCTTGTTTCCTGGTGCGTCAGCCAAGACATTGAAAGGTCGGCTTCGCAGACATCGGCGAGGATTTTTCGCGCGTTGGGGCCGGCCAGGATCTGGGTGGAGAATTCCTCGGTCCGGTCGATCAGCTTGAAGGCCGCGTCCTTGGGCATGTGCGATTTCAGCCATTCGAAATCATGCCATTGCGCCACCGATGCCGTGATCAGCGTCATCAGGTCCTCATCGTGACGCACGACCGACATTTCCGTGACGATGCGGCCCTTGTCGTCGGAAAAATAAACGAGGCCGATACGGCCGGGCTTCGGCACCAGACCGGTCACTTGCCGGCTCAGCCATTCGGCGGCACCCGGGCCGTCGAGATTGAAGCGCGAGAAACCTGGCAGGTCGAGAATGCCGGCGGCGTCGCGCACCGCCAGGCATTCTTCCCGCACGCGATGCTGCCAGGGGCCGTCACGGCGGAAGGTCAACGTGGCTTCTTCCGAGATGTCATCGCCATCTTGCGCGTACCAGGTGGCGCGCTCCCAGCCATTGTAGGCGTCGAACCGGCCGCCGAGCGCCTTGATACGGTCGTGGATCGGCGACAATTTTCTGTCACGGCCTTCCGGCCAGGCATGGCGGGGGAACTGGATGGCGTATTCGTTGCCGTAGATCTCCTTGCCCTTGGCGACGCAGTAGTCCGGTGCCGAGGCAAAGGATGTGAAGCGACGCGGATCGCACGACCACATGTCCCACTCGGTCTGGCCTTGCGTGATCCATTCGGCCAGCACCTTGCCGGCGCCGCCACCCTGGGCGATGCCAAAGGTGAAGACGCAGGCCTCGAAAGCGTTGGGCACGCCAGGCATCGGGCCGATCAACGGGTTGCCATCGGGCGTGTAGGGTATCGGGCCGTTGATGACCTTGGACAGGCCGGCGGTGCCAAGGATCGGCACGCGGGCCACGGCGTCGGCCAGATAATGCTCGAGCCGGTCGAGATCGTCGGGGAACAGCTGGAAGGAGAAGTCGTCCGGCATCGGATCGTTATGGCTTGCCCAATGCGCGCGGCAATTGCGCTCATAAGGGCCGAGGTTCATGCCGTTCTTCTCCTGGCGCAGATAGTAGGACGTGTCGACGTCGCGCAGCAGCGGCAGTTTCTGGCCTTGTTCCTTCGACCATGCCGCGAGTTCAGGGATTTCCTCGAACAGGATGTATTGGTGGCTCATCACCATCATCGGCACGTCACGGCCGAACATCTTGCCGACTTCGGCGGCGCGGTAGCCGGCGGCGTTGACGACGATCTCGCAGCGGATTTCGCCTTGCGGGGTCTCCACCACCCATTCATCGTTCTCGCGGCGCACGCCTGACACCGGGCAGAAGCGGATTATCTTCGCGCCCATGTCGCGCGCGCCCTTGGCCAGCGCCTGGGTCAGCTGTGCCGGATCGATATCGCCGTCGCTCGGGTCATAGAGCGCGCCTTTCAGGTCATGCGTCTCGATGAAGGGGTAACGGCGCTTGATCTCGTCGACACCGACCACGTCGATGTCCATGCCCTGGTAGCGGCCCATGCCCTTGGCGCGCTGGAACTCCTGCATGCGCTCCACCGAGTGAGCGAGCCGCAGCGATCCGGTGACGTGGTAGTTCATGGGATAGTCGACGGCGTCGGCGAGGCCGCGATAGAGTTCGGTCGAGTAGCGCTGCATGTTCATCAGCGACCAGGACGAGGAGAAGGTCGGCACGTTGCCGGCCGCGTGCCAGGTCGAGCCTGAGGTCAGCTCGTTCTTTTCCAGGAGCACGCAATCGGTCCAGCCAGCCTTCGCCAGATGATAGAGCGAGGAGGCGCCGACGGCGCCGCCTCCGATGATCACCACGCGCGCCGTGGTCGGCAAACCGGCCATGTTCTTCTCCCAACCTCAAGCGCGTTGCGCTTTCATTTTTCGTGATGCTGGTCGTGATCCCAAAACCGCTTTTGGGCGACATGCATTCAATAGACAGGCGGTGAAACCACCCAGATGACAATTGCCGGCTCGTTACCCGGATTGCGCCAGCGGAAAGGCTTGCCCTCGAAGCGGAACGAATCGCCTTCGCCGAGCCGATGCCAGACGCCGGATATTTCGATCTCGAAAATGCCGGAGGCGACATAGCCGGCTTCCTCCGTTGGCCGGCGCGCCTCCGTCTTCAGTTCCGCGCCCGGCGCGAAGACCGAACGCAGCATCTCGAAGCTACCGCCGAGATCCGGCGACAGAAGCTCTTCCACCAGGCCGGATTCACTTGTGCCAAGCGTGCGCCTGCTGCCGGCGCGCACGACCACGCCGCGTTCGCTTTCTGAAGGCACGTCGTGGCTGAAGAACAGGCTGACCGGCACGCCGAACAGTTCGGCAAAGGCTCTGAGGTCGCTGATCGAGGGCATCGACAGTCCCCGTTCGACCTGGCTGACCCAGCCGACCGAGCGGCCCAGTTTAAGGCCGATCTCAGCCAGCGTCAGTCCGCGTGCCTTGCGCAGCGCCCTGATGTCGCTGGCCAGCAGCCGTTCGCAATGTTCCTGCAATGGTCTTGGGCTAGGCGAGGGCAATGGTGCGCTCATGAAAAATGTTACCTGAATTTCATGAGATGCCAGGCCCGTGAAAAAATCAAGTGTATTTTCACACAACCACAAGATTTGCTTGCGCCGTTTTGACGGTTCATGCAAAGGCTCGGGCACGAGCGGCGATTGGGGACGTCCGGTCGAGACGAGGGTTAAGGGACGGCCCATGCTGAAAAACAACACCCGATTTGCGGGCGATGCCGAGATTGTCGACGAGGCGATCCTGTCGCGCCGGTCGGTTCGCGCATTTTTGCCCGACATGGTCGATGACGACACCATTCGCGCCATTCTGACGGTTGCCGCGCGAGCGCCGTCCGGCACCAATATGCAGCCGTGGCGGGTCTACGTTACGAAGGGCGAAAGCAAGCAGAAGATCACGGACGCCATCCTCAACTCCGGCATCCGCGCCGAAAAAGCCGACTGGGATGAATACCGCTATTATCCCACGCAGTTCTTCGAACCCTATCTCACACGCCGCCGCGCCAATGGCTTCGGTCTCTATGGCGCGCTTGGCATTGGCCGCCGTGAGGTCGACAAGATGCGCGCCCAGCACGACCGCAACTTTGTCTTCTTCGACGCGCCGGTCGGCATGATCTTCACCATCGACCGGCGGCTCAATCAGGGTTCGTGGATCGACTACGGCATGTTCCTGCAGAACATCATGGTCGCGGCGCGGGGCCGGGGTCTGCATACCTGCCCACAGGCGGCCTTTGCGCCCTATCACCGGCAGATCAGGCCGGTGCTCAACATTCCGGACGAAGAAATCGTCGTCTGCGGCATGGCGCTCGGCCATGAAGACACGTCCAAGCCCGAAAACACCTTCCGCACCGACCGCGTGCCTTTGGAAGAGTGGGTGAGTTTCAGCGAATAAAGTGGATAGCAGCCTCGGCACCGTCGGTGCTTTTTGGGCGAGCACTACTCGGTGTTCATCTGCGCGCCATGGCCGCTGACATGGGCGCCGTCCTGCGGCGTCAGCCTGAGATAGGCAAGCAGCGCACAGAGCGTGATGATGCCTTCGATGACGAACATGATCCGGAAGTCGTTGGCGACCGCCGGGCCGCCTCCGGCGAGGAATGAGAGCGTGGCCGCGGCAAGGCCCACGCCGATCGCGACCGCCAGCTGCCACAGGATGTAGTAGAGTGCGCTGAAGCGGGCGAGCTGTTCGGGCGCGATGTCGGAGTAGGCGAGGTTGCCGGTCGAGGCCCACTGCACCGAGCGGAAGACGCCGAAGACAAAGATGTAGGTGAGCACGATCCAGGCCGGCGTCGTCGCTTGTATCAAGGCAAAACCCGCGACCATGCAAGCCACAATAGGGGTGTTGAAGACCAGCACGCGGCGGAAGCCGAAGCGGTTGAGAAGCCGTGGCATGAAGAAACGCATGGCGACCGATCCGACGGCGGCAACGAAAGTCAACGATCCCGCCTGTACCGCGCTCATGCCGAAGCCGAGCTGGAACATCAACGGCAGCAGGAACACAACGGAACTGAGGCCGATCGTGTCCAGTCCGCCACCGGTGAGGAAGCTGACACGGAAGGTGCGGATGCGCAGCAGGTTGAGGTCAAGCAGCGGGTTGCGGGCGCGCAGGCAATAGAACGAGGCCACCGCCAGGATGATGATAGCCAGCGCCAGTTCACCGGCGATCATGCCGCCGCCGGCGTCTTTCGCGGCCAGCGAATCCATGCCGAAAACCAGCAGTACCATGCCGGCACCGACCAGGACGAAGCCCGGAAAGTCGAAAGGCGTGCGCACCGGCTTGGTCACCGTGGGAAACAGCGAGGCCGCCAGCAATGCCGCCGCCAGCGCAAAAGGCACATTGATGAAGAAGATCCAACGCCAGGAAATGTAGGTGGTGAGCGCGCCGCCGACGAGCGGACCGACCAGTGGTCCGGACTGGCCGGCGAGCGAGATATACATGTTGATCTTGAGCGTGCGGCTGCGCGGAAAGGTCTGCAGGATGACGACTTGGCCGAGCGTGCCCATCAAAGCGCCGCCGAAGCCTTGTAGCGCGCGGGCGCCGACCAGCGTCCAGATATCGCTCGACAGGCCGCACAAGGCCGATGCGGTGGCGAAGACCAGCAAGGCGAAGCAGTAGACATTGCGCAGGCCGAAACGGTCGGCGGCCCAGCCGCCGAGCGGCATCGAGATGATCAGGCTTGCGACGTAGACGGTGATCAGTAGGCCAAGCTGGCTCGGCGGCCGGCCAAGGCTTTCGCTGATGCCGGGAAGCGCCGTCACCACGACATTCTGGTCGAGGCTGGTCATGAAGACACCGCAGGCGACCGTCAGCGGCAGCAAGAGCAGTGCCCTTGCCGAAACATCGGCGCGATCGGTGGCGCCGGCGGAAACTTCTGCGGTCATGGGAATGTTCGAACCAAAAGACTGCGCCGACTCTCAGGCGGGGTATTTATACCCCTTAGCCCTGTTTGATGGCCATTTTTGTCCATCATGGGCGCCAGCCGTGAAATTCCTTTGAGCCAGCTACGAGCATCGAATGGGGCTGTGCAGGGCTTTGGCCCTATTGCACCTCGTAGCCGACTTCTTCGCTGGCGTGACAGAGCGCCTTCCAGAACGAGCGCGCGAACGAGCGGAAGACGTAGATGTCGAACTGATCCGAGCCGGTGCGCTGGATCTGGGCGAAAACATCATGGTGGGTGGTCGATCGGCCGGCGCCGATCGGAAAGGCCGGCAGCGCGAAGTCGATGGCGAAGAATTTCGCCATCACCCATTCGGCCTTCGGACCGGCAATGCGGATCGCGGTTCTTCCGTGCGACAGGTCGGTCACCGTGCCGATGGCTGGCGTGACGACCTTGGCAAAGGCGGCGGCAAGCCCTCCGGCTTCGTCGGCGACCGTGAACTTTCCCGGCGCGAAGCCGAACACCGATTTCACCCCGTCACTGGTGCCGCCACCGGCGCCGTCAGGCAAAGCCAGCCCGGTAACCGTGCGGATAGCAGCCATCAGCGTCTTTTCCTCGCCCGGCCAGGCCGCGAGCTGGACGATCGACCCCGGCTTGGTCTCGGTCAGGATGATATCGACGCCGTGCTCGAAATTGCCATGCGAACCCGGATGAAACTCCGGTTCAAGTGGTGATTGGCGATCAACCATGCATGCGGCTCCCGTCCGGATCGAAGAAGTGGTTGGAGACGATCTCGACCGGTCCGAACCGGTTGCGCAAGGGATCGGAGACATGGGCGCGTGTGCCATGCCGCGTCTTGCCGCCCTTGATCAGCGCCAGCGCGATATGCTTGCCGAGCGCCGGCGAGTAGCAGCAAGCGGTGATGTGGCCGATCGAGCCGTGCGGATTGGCCTCGTCGAGTTCCTCGACAATATGCGCGCCGCCGCTGAGCGGCCGATTGTCGAGCGCGACCACGCCAACCAGTTCGAGCCGGTCGGGCGCGATCAGGCCTTCGCGGTCCATCATCGCCGAACCGATGAAAGGCTTCTTCTTCGACAGCATCCAATCGAGATGCAGATCGCGCGCCGTGGTGCGGCCATCGATCTCGGCGCCGGTGACGTGGCCCTTCTCGATGCGCATTGTGCCCAGCGCCTCGAGCCCGTATGTGACCAGCCCGAATGGCTTGCCGGCCCCGATCAGCGCCTCCCAGACATGGGTGCCATGGCCGGCGCCGGAATAGACCTCGAATGCCATTTCACCGGAGAAGGAGAGCCGGCAAATCATCACTGGTACACCTGCTATCTGGCCATGCACGATGCCCATGAACGGCAGAGCCGCATTGTCGACTGGCGTGCCAGTGACACAGGCGGCAAGGATCTGCCTTGCTTTCGGCCCGCCGATGGCAGCGCCGGCCCATTCATCGGTCACCGAAGTGACGTGAACTTTCAACTCCGGCCAGATAACGTCGAGGAAATATTCGAGATGCTGCATCACCTTGCCGGCATTGGCCGTGGTGGTGGTCATCAGGAAGTCCTGTTCGCCGAGCCGCCATGTCGTGCCGTCGTCGAAGGCCAGCCCGTCCTCGCGCAGCATCAGCCCGTAGCGCGCCTTGCCGACCGCAAGTGTCGAGAACATGTTGGTATAGACCCGGTCGAGGAATTCGGCCGCGTCCGGACCCTTCACGGCGATCTTGCCAAGGGTCGAGACATCAACGATGCCGGCGCTTTCGCGCGTTGCCCTGGCTTCGCGGACATAGGCCTGCTCGACCGTTTCACCTGAAAGCCCATAGATCATCGGGCGATACCAGAGGCCAGCCGAATACACCGTCGCGCCATTGGCGATGTGCCAGTCATGCATCGGCGTCAGCCGCTCGGGCCTGAGATCGCCAAAACGCTCGGCGGCCAGCGAGCCGATCGACACCGCCGAGAAGGGCGGGCGGAACCGCGTCGTGCCAACCTCGGGGATCGGCTTGCCCAATGCCTCGGCCATGATGGCCAGGCCAGGGACGTTGGAGCTCTTGCCCTGGTCGGTGGCCATGCCAAGCGTGGTGTAGCGCTTCAGGTGCTCAACCGAGACAAACCCCTCGCGATGCGCCAGCCGCACATCTTCTGCTGTCACGTCATGCTGGAAATCGACGAAACTCTTGCCCTTGGCTCTGATCTCGAAGACGGGCGCCGGATCGGGATAGCCCGGGGCGGCTTCGACCGTCGGCAATACCGACGGTGTGCCTTGGCCGCCCGCGGCTGAGAGGCCGGCGGCGCGGCCTTCGGCGATGGCTTCCAATGTGGAGAAACTGCCGGTGAAAGCGCCGGCGCCGATCCATTTCTGCGTCGGCTTCGGCGGCAGGAAGGCTTGCCGGTCGGCGTTCCATTCCGCCTTGGCGCCGGCCTGGCTGGCGAGATGGATGGTTGGCGACCAGCCGCCCGACATCAGCAGGCAATCGGCATGGATGCTGCGCGCATCGCCGCTGAGCGCGCCGGTCACCATGTCGAAGCGCTGCACCTTGATGCCCGACAGCGCCTTGCCGCCCTCGGTGGCGATCACTGCATGGCCGGCGAAAATCTCGGCTTCGGCTTCACCGGCCATCTTGAGCATGTTACTGGAGATCTCGGGGCGCACATCGATGACGGCGACGACGGCAGCGCCTGCCTTCTTCAGCGCAAGAGCGGAGCGGTAGGCGCTGTCATTGTTGGTGAACAGCGCGACCCTGCTGCCAGGCAATACGCCATACTCATTGGCATAGCGCTCGCCGGCATGCGCCAGCATCACGCCTGGCCTGTCATTGCCCGGAAACACCAGCGGCCGCTCGAACGAGCCGGTGGCGAGCACCACTGACTTGGCGCGGATTGCCCAGTAGCGGTGGCGTGGCTCGCCCTTGGCCGGATTTTCCTTGTGGTCGCTAACCCGCTCCAGGGCGGCAATCGTGTTGCCGTCGTAATAGCCCCAGACGGTCGTGCGCGGCAGCAGGCGGACATTGTCATGGCCTTCGAGCTGGGCGACCGCACGCCTTGCCCAATCCGCCGCCGGCATGCCGTCGATCGTTTCGTTCGACCATTTGGCCGAACCGCCGAAATGCGGTTCGAGTTCGCTGAGGATGACACGGGCGCCCTGGTCGGCGGCGGCCTTGGCTGCCATCAGGCCGGCGGGGCCGGAGCCGACCACCAGCACGTCGCAAAAGGCGTTCATGCGTTCGTAGCGGGCCGGGTCCTTCGCCGATCCGGCGCTGCCGAGGCCGGCGGCGCGGCGGATGAAATGCTCGCAGAACATCCAGAAGCGGGTGCCCTTGAGCGGGCCGATCACCGGTCCCATGAAGGTCTTGTAGTAGAAGCCAGCGGAGAGGATCTTGCCGCCGAGCTGGTTGATCGCGTTGACGTCCCACGCGAGCGAAGGAAAGCGGTTCTGGCTGACGGCTACCAGTCCATCATGGATCTCGACCATGGTCGCGGCGATGTTGGGCTCGCGAACCTCGCCCTTCAACACAGTCACCAGGGCATTCGGTTCCTCGACGCCGGCGGTCAGCAGGCCGCGCGGGCGATGATACTTGAACGAACGGCCAAAGAGCGTAACGCCATTGGCCAGAAGTGCCGACGCCAGTGTGTCGCCGGCATGGCCGGTGTAAGCCGCGCCATCGAAGGTGAAGCGGATGGTTTTCAGCCGGTCGATGCGGCCGCCGGCCTCGGTACGGCGCGGGCTCATGACTTGCTCTCCGCCTTGCGCCGTGCGGCGGATGTGTGGTCGCCGTGCACGAAAGCGACGCTGGAAATCTCGTGCGTCACCGTGTTGCGCACGACCCGCAGATGGGCGCGGCAACCGCCGGAATGCTGCCAGATCTCGTTGTGATCGCCGGCCGGGTTGAGCCGGTCATAGACATAGGCGTTCCACGCGTCGAGGTTCTGCGAGGCGGGGTTGGGGCGTTCGCGATTGCCGTCACCCTGGTAGGTGAATTCGATGACATCGCGCGGGCCGCAATAGGGGCAGGTGATCAGCACGGTTTGTTCCTAACGAAGCCTTGCCTGGTGAAGTCTTGTCTATCGAAATCTGGCCTAGTGAAGGCGGGGGTTCGCACCTTGGCCCTTGTCGTCGATGACCAGGCCGCGATGGAAGCGGTCGAGCGTGAAAGGCGCATTGAACTCGTGCGGCTGATCCTTGGCGATGGTCCAGGCAAAGCACCAGCCGGAGGCCGGCGTCGCCTTGAAGCCGCCGTAGCACCAGCCGCAATTGAGATACATTCCGTGCAGGGGCCCGGTGGTGATGATCGGCGAGCCGTCCATCGACATGTCGCAGACGCCGCCCCAGGAGCGCAGCATGCGGACCCGGGCGAGGCCTGGGAACAGCGCCAGCATCTCGCTCATCACCTCGTCGACGACAGGCAGATTGCCGCGTTGGGCATAGCTGTTGTAGCCGTCGATGTCGCCGCCGTAGACGAGGCCGCCCTTGTCGGACTGCGACATGTAGAAATGCCCCATGCCGAAGGTCACCACGGTGTCGATGAACGGCTTCAGCGATTCTGTCACAAAGGCCTGCAGCACATGGCTTTCGATCGGCATAGTCTCGATGCCGGCAAGCTGCATGACGCGGCCAGTGCTGCCGGCCACCGCGACCGCCACCTTCTTGGCGCGGATTTCGCCGCGCGAGGTCGAAACGCCCGTGATGCGGTCGCCGTCACGCAGGAAGCCGGTGACTTCGCAATTCTCGACAATGTCGACGCCACGACGGTCAGCGCCGCGTGCATAACCCCAGGCCACCGCATCGTGGCGAGCGGTGCCGGCCCGCCGCTGCATCAGGCCGCCGACCACCGGGAAGCGGGCACTGTCGGAGATATCCAGCGCCGGGATCAGGCGCTTGATCTGCGCCGGCGTCATCAATTCGGCATCGACGCCGAGATGGCGCATGGCGTTGCCGCGCCGGGCATAGTCGTCGAACTGGGCCGGCGTATGGGCAAGGTTCAGGCAGCCGCGCTGCGAGAACATGACGTTGTAGTTGAGGTCGTGCGAGAGGTCCTCCCACAGCTTCATCGAGTGCTCGTAGAAGCGGGTGTTGGCTGGCAAGAGGTAGTTGGAGCGCACAGCTGTCGTGTTGCGGCCGACATTGCCGGAGCCGAGCCAGCCCTTTTCCAGCACCGCGACATTGGTGATGCCGTGTTCCTTGGCCAGGTAATAGGCGGTTGCCAGCCCGTGGCCGCCACCGCCGATGATGATGACATCATAGGACGCCTTCGGATCCGGCTTGCGCCAGGCCGGCTTCCAGTCCTTGTTTCCCTTGAGCGCGTTCGCAAGCAGCGAAAAGGCCGAGTACTCTGCCATTCTTGTTGTCATCCGGTTCGGGCGATGCGGCAGACTATAGAGCAGGCCGCCGCCGCAAAGCCAATATTGCGCCATCGCCTTTCGACTGGCCGACGCCTGGGCCGATGATCGATAAGGCCAGGGATCGGCCGGACACGACGGCTTGCCCCATGATATGGCCGTCTTTATCAAGGACAGGCTTTTCAAATGCCTTTTCAGTTGCTGAGTCGCCAAGAAATCATGCTTTTCCGATTGCTCCGTCTGTTTTTGCTCGTCGCGCTTGTCGTTGCAGCGCCGCTGTCGCCTGGCGCGGTGGCACAAGGGCTCGGCCAGGCGCCTGCAGGACTGGTCGCCGACCAGCAGAAAATCCTGCAGGACCTGACGACCAAGACCGACAATCTCGAAAAGAAGATTCAGCAGGACGCCGAGGACGATGGCAGCCTCGTCGATATCCGCCTGCAGCTCGAGGAGCTGTCGCGCCAGTCCCTGAACAGTGCGCTGGCCTTCCGTGCCCGCCTTGGCGAGATCAACGCCCGGCTCGAGCAATTGGGCGCCGCACCGACCTCCGGCCAGCCGCCGGAGCCCGACATTGTCAGCGGCGAGCGCCAGGGGCTGGTGTCCGAAAAGGCGGAGATCAACTCGGTCATCGCCTTGGCGCAGACGCTGTCGATCCGCATCAGCGGGTTGATCGACAAGATCGGCAACATGCGCAGTGAGCTTTTCCGCAACCTTTTGACCAAGCGCTATGTGTTGTCCGATGCGCTGAGCCCGCAGGTGTTTTCCGACGCCGGCGACGAGGTCGGCAATTTCTACAAGGCGGTGTCGTCTTGGCTGGCCTTCGCTTTCAAGTTCAAATTCCAGGCTATCCTCGCCGCAACCTTCGTGGCGCTCGGCCTTGCGCTGGTGCTGCTGGTCGGTGGCAGGCGCATGTTCGGCCGGATTTTCGAAGCCGATCCCGCAGTAGAGGATCCGTCCTACCTCAGCCGCTTGTCTGTGGCCTTCTGGTCGACATTGCTGCCGACGCTGGCGGTCGGCGCCTTTCTCGGCTCAACCATTTTCTTTTTCAACTATTACAACGTGTTGCGCGGCGACATTGGCCTATTCCTCAATGCGCTGGCCTCCGTGATCGCGGTGGTGTTCTGCGTCAATCGCCTGACCAACGCGGCGCTGTCGCCGCGGCTGCCGAACTGGCGCCTCATTCCGGTTGAAACTGGGCCGGCACGTTGGCTGGTACGCCTGACGACCGCCATGGCCGTGGTCATCGGCCTCAACTATTTCCTCTCTATCGTCAACGACAAGATGGGGTCGCCGCTGTCGCTGACCATTGCCCGCAGTTTTGTCGCCACCGTCATCGTCGGCATCATCCTGATCCTGATGGCGATGCTGCGGCCGTTCAGGGCGCGCGACGGTAGCTGGCGGCCGTGGCCGGCATGGCTGCGTTACCTGTCGTTTGCGCTCGGCCTGTTCACCATCGTTGCGGCGCTGCTCGGCTATATCGGCCTTGCCCTGTTTGTCTCGCAGCAGGTCGTCGTCACCGGCACCGTGCTGATCACCGCCTATATCGGCTTCCTGTCGGCGCGGGCGATTGGCGAGGAGGGCGCTTTCGCCAACACGTCCGTGGGGCGCTGGCTGTCCGCCAACTCCAGCTACGAAGACACCGCACTCGACCAACTTGGTCTTGTCGTGAGTGTCGCCATCAACGTGATGATCGTGCTGGTGTTCCTGCCGCTGATCCTGCTGATGTGGGGGTTCCAGCCAGGCGACATCCAGGCCTGGGCTTACAAACTGGCGACAGGCATCACGATTGGGTCGGTGACGATTTCGGTCACCGGCATCCTCTCCGGCATCGTCGTCTTCATCATCGGCTATTTCCTGACCCGCTGGTTCCAGGGCTGGCTCGATGGTTCGGTCATGGCGCGTGGCCGGGTCGACACCGGTGTGCGCAATTCGATCCGGCTGGCGGTTGGCTATGCCGGCGTGGCATTGGCGGCGCTCGTCGGCATCTCGGCGGCGGGCATCGATCTCTCCAGCCTGGCGCTCGTTGCCGGTGCCCTTTCCCTCGGTATCGGTTTTGGCCTGCAGAATGTCGTGTCCAATTTCGTCTCCGGCCTGATCCTGCTTGCCGAGCGGCCATTCAAGGTTGGCGACTGGATCGTTGCCGGCGACGTCAGCGGCACGGTCAAGAAGATCAGTGTGCGCGCGACCGAGATCGAGACATTCCAACGGCAGTCGGTGATCCTGCCCAATTCCAACCTGATCAACAATGCCGTCGGCAACTGGACACATCGCAACAAGCTTGGCCGCATCGACATCAAGGTCGGTGTTGCCTACGGCACAGACGTCAAGCAGGTCCACGCCATCCTGCTCGAGATCGCACGCGGCCATGCGCTGGTGCTGAAGAACCCCGAACCCTTCGTGCTGTTTTCCAATTTTGGACCCGCGGCGCTCGAGTTCGAGATTCGGGTGTTTCTTGCCGATGTGATGAACGGCAACATCGTGCAGAACGACATCCGCTTCACGGTTCTCGAAACCTTCAACGACAAGCATATCGAGATCCCTTCGACGCCGCGTGCGGTCATCGACGTCAAGCATGCGAAAGCCTGGCCGACCGACGACGACAAGATCGAGGCCGATTTCGTCGAGCAGGAGCAAGCCAAGGCGGAGGCCGAGGCCGAGAAGAAGCGTCTGGCCAAAACCGGGCGGAAGGTGCGCAAGCCCGATCCCGACTGATGTGCTGAGATTCAGGTCACGCTGGGCTACGAATGGCGTGGCCTTGTCTGAATCTTAGCGCGCTTTGCGTCGCCGAAGACCGATTGCGGCATGAATGCGGCATTCAGTTGCGGTTCAGCTTCCATCTCATATAAGCTCCCATGCAAAGGGCGAGAATGCCTTGCGAAATGCAACAGAGGCGGTGGGAACACCGATATTGCACATGTGGAAGTCTCTCGTCGCTGCCGTCGCCTTGCTCGCCGCAAGCGGCTCGGCCTTTGCCGCAAGCGCGGTCAACAAGGACGCCGAGACCCGCACGCTCATCGTGACCGAAGGCAGCACCAAAAGCGATCTGGCGCTGGCCGCCGGTGAAACCGTGGAATTCTGTCCGAGCGGCTGTTTCGTCACCTTGCCGAATGGTGACCTCGAAGCCCTTACGGGTTCGGAAACGGTCGAAATTTCCGGCGGCGTCGCCCGCATCAAGTAATCTTGACCAAATGTTCTGAAAAGGCCGGGCAATTGCCCGGCCTTTTCTCGTTTGTGGTTACCGTTGCTTAACGATGAGTGGGAAATAGCGCCCTTCGCATATGCCCGCGCCGGGCGTTTTTAACGTTCAATATGCCGTTCCCCGCTATAGCTGGCCAAAGACGCCGAACAATGGCGCGCACCGAGAGTCCGGTTTTCCGGATCATACGCAGACAGGGACGGATATGGACGCGCGGTCGGACAGGAACGCAATACCGCTCGCGGTCGATCTCGACGGCACGTTGATCGCAACCGACCTGTTGTGGGAAGGGCTGTTCATCCTTCTCAAGAAGAACCCGCTCTACATTTTCCTTGTGCCATTCTGGGCTCCCGGCGGACCGGCGCGGCTGAAGCAGGCGATCGCCCAGCGCATCGACATCGACCCGGCATCGCTGCCTTATCGCGAGGCGTTGCTGTGCCGCCTGCGCACCGAACACGCGGAAGGCCGCAAGATCGTGCTGGCGACCGGTACGCCGCGCAAATTCGCCGACGCCATCGCTGGGTATCTCGGCATTTTCGACCGTGTTCTTGCAACCGACGGCCTCGACAATCTGACTTCCGGCAAGAAGCGCGCTTCGCTGGTCGCGGCCTATGGCGACGGCGGCTTCGATTATGCCGGCAACAGCCGTCACGATCTCAAGGTCTTCGACGCCGCGCGCAACGCCATCATAGTGGCACCCGACCGTCATGCCGCGCGTTGGCAGGCAACACATGGCGCCGAAACGGTGCCGACGCCGAAGCCGACATTCAGGACCATCGTCAAGATGCTGCGCGTGCATCAGTGGTTGAAGAACACGCTGATCGCCGTGCCGATGGTCCTGTCGCACGAATATTTCAACACCGGCATGATCTGGCAGTGCCTGCTGGCATTCATCTCGTTCAGCGCGGTGGCGTCGGCAATCTACATCCTCAACGATTTCTTCGACCTGTCACTCGATCGCACGCACCTGACCAAACGCAACCGGCCATTTGCCAGCGGCGTGCTGTCGATCCCATTCGGTCTCGGCGCGATTGCCGTGCTGCTGGCCATTGGTGTCGGCACCGGGTTGCTGCTGCCAATCGAGTTTCTGGCCGTTCTTGGCGGCTACATGATCATAACGACGGCCTATTCGCTGTCGTTCAAGCGCATGCTTCTGGTCGATGTGCTGACGCTTGCCGGCCTCTACACGGTTCGAGTACTGGCGGGCGCGGCTGCGACCGGAGTCGATGTCTCGTTCTGGCTGCTTGCCTTTTCGATCTTCTTCTTTCTGTCGCTGGCTCTGGTGAAGCGCTTTGTCGAATTGCGCACCACATGCATTTCGCCAGGTGAACGCATTGCCGGCCGCGGTTATCGCAGCGAGGACCAGGAGATCGTCGCCCAGGCCGGCATGGCCTCTGCTTTTTCCTCCGCACTGGTGCTGGCGCTCTATATGGATAGCGTTTCGGTGCGCGAACTCTATCCGCACCCATGGCTGATCTGGCCGCTGGCGCCAATCGTCCTCTATCTCACCATGCGCGTCTGGATCCTCGCCCGCCGCAACGAGATGCATGACGATCCGGTCGTGTTCATCATCCGCGACTGGCGCAGCCAGATCGTCGTGCTGATCGGAGCGGCGCTGCTGGTCGTCGGGGGCTGGTAGGCATGGCCGGAGACCGCTTCCAGAGTTTTGGCCTTGCCACGCCGGCTGCGGCGGGCGCGATCCCGGCCGAGGAGGGCATCGCGCTGCTGAAGAACAGACAGGCGAAAAATGCATCCTTGCTTGCCTATGGAAATGGCCGCTCCTACGGCGATTCCTGCCAGAACGAGGCCGGCATGGTTGTCGACATGCGGTCACTTGACCGTATACGCGCCTTCAATGCCGAGACCGGCCTGCTTGAGGCGGACTCCGGTGTTTTGCTGTCCGAAATCATCGCTTATGCGGCCCCTTACGGCTTCTTTCCGGCCGTCGTTCCCGGCACGCAGTTCGTCACGCTCGGCGGCGCTATCGCCAATGACATCCATGGCAAGAACCACCATCGGCGCGGCACGTTCGGCTGCCATGTCGAATCCTTCACGCTGTTGCGTTCCGACGGACGGACCTATCGCTGTTCGGCAACCGACAATGCACGGCTGTTTCGGGCAACGATTGGTGGCATGGGGCTGACCGGGCTCATCCTCTCGGCCTCGATCCGGCTGATGCGGGTGCCTTCGCTCGATATCGTCGAGAAGACAACGCCGTTTCGCGATCTCGCCGAGTTCTTTGGGCTGACCGAGGCCGCGGACCAGGCCAATGAATATGCCGTGGCCTGGATCGACCAGCTCGCCGGCGGCCGCAACCGCGGGCGCGGCTTGCTGCTTACCGGCAATCACGCCGAACACGGCTCGCATGCGGCCTCGCGCGCCGGCGGCAATCTTTCGGTGCCGTTCCAACTGCCGTTCAATGCGCTTAACCGGCCGTTCCTGAAAGCTTTCAACACTGCCTACCGGTGGAGGAAAGGCCGGTCGGTGGCACCACACCCGGTCGGCTATCAAGGCTTCTTCTTTCCGCTTGACGGTGTCCGCGACTGGAATCGCCTTTATGGGCCGAAGGGGTTGTTCCAGCACCAGAGCGTGATACCGGAAGACACCGCTCGTGAGGTCGTGCCGATGCTGCTTGGCGCCGCGGAGCGAGCCGGGCAGGGGTCGTTCCTCACCGTGCTGAAGCGCTTCGGCGCGGTCCGCTCACCGGCTTTGCTGTCGTTCCCGCGGCCTGGTTACACGCTGACGCTGGATTTCCCCAACAAGGGGACCGCGACGCTGAATTTGCTGCGCGAACTCGACCGCATCACCGCCGGGGCAGGCGGGGCGGTCAATCCCTACAAGGACGCTCGCATGGGCGCGGATATCTTCGCCGCGTCCTTTCCCGAATGGCAACGCCTGGAGGCGCTTCGCGATCCTGCCTTCATGTCGACGTTCTGGGTGCGGACGGCGAAGAAACTTGATGGGCGGCACAATGCAGCCGAAGCTGCCGAATAGGTAAAATTTGAATAATTATTGATTGTGATAACCGTAGATCGGCGGTTCAATCAAAACATGCTTGTGGCTTCACGAAATATTCGTGGATTTGCAATAGGACGAATGAGGGGGTGAGTGAGAAGCTATGAAATACATCGTCTTCATTCTCTTTACAGTCATGACCAACGCCGCAGCGCAGTTGATGCTCAAGCAAGGCATGATGTCGCTTGGGCCGATTTCGTTCGAGGGCACCAATCCTCTAGTCAAGCTGTTGCAGATCGTGTTCAGCCCGTGGGTTTTCCTCGGCTTGTGCACATTCGTCATCTCGATGGCTTCGCACCTTTACGTGCTGTCCAAAGTCGAGCTGTCCTTCGCCTATCCGTTCCTCAGCCTTGCCTATGTGGCTGTCGCGATCTTTGCCTATTTCGTTTTCCGCGAAGACCTCAATGCATGGCGCATCGCCGGCATTGCCTGCATCTGCGTTGGCACAGTGCTGATCGCGCAGAGCGGCCGGGATTTGGGCGGCCGGGATTTGGGCGGCCAGGATTTGGGCAGCCGGGATTTGGGCGGTCGCGGGCATGACGCGGAAACGGCTTCCCTTTCGTCCGACAAGATTCACAGCGAGATCGTTCGATGAGACATGTGATTTTCGGTGGCGACGGTTTCGTCGGCCGCCACCTTGCGCCAAAACTCGTGGCTGACGGCGAGGAGGTCGTTGTTGCCGACATCGTCAAGAGCGACCTGCCGCATTACCGCAATGTCCGCTTCAGCAACTGCGATGTCACCGATCCGGGGTCGGTTGCCGGCGTCGGGCTGAAGGCCGACGACATGGTCTACAACCTGTCGGCAAAAATGCTGTCGCCGATCCAGGTGCGGGCCAAGCGTCACGACTTCTTTTTCCCGGTCAATTTCCACGGCACCGAGCACATCATGCAGGCCATGGACAAGGCCGGCGCGTCGAAACTCGTCCACTACACGACCGATATGATCTACGGCCATACGGTGACCCAGCCGATGACGGAAGAGCATCCGGTCGCGCCGCTCGGCGAATACGGCTGGTCGAAGCAGAAGACCGAGGAACTGGCCGTCGAGTGGCGCAAGCGCGGCATGTCGATCTCGCTGTTTCGCCCGCGCCTGATCATCGGCCCCGGCCGGCTCGGCATTTTGGAGAAGCTGTTCAAGCTGATCGACTGGAATCTTCCCGTGCCGATGATCGGATCAGGCAGGAACCCCTATCAGTTCATCTCGGTGTTCGACTGCGCCGAGGCCGCCCGCGCCGCCTGGAAAGCCGGTGTGCCTGATGAGGCCTATAATCTCGGGTCGATCAATCCGCCGCCGGTAAAGAAGCTGCTCGGCGACCTGATCAAGCATGCCGGTTCGAAATCGGTCCTGATCCCGACGCCGGGCTGGGCGGTCAAGCGCACGCTCGACCTGCTCGATCTCATGAACATGCCGATCATGGATCCGGAACAATATCTGATCGCCGACGAGGAATGCGTGCTCGATGTCTCGAAGGCCGGACGTCAGCTCGGCTGGGTGCCGCAATATCGCGACGAGGACATGCTGATCGCCGCCTACAGCGAATACCGCGCCAAGAAAGCCGGTCCCGCCGTCGCCACCAAACACGTGCCCGCCGAGTAGCGGCTCAGTCGAATAGTTTCGTTCGCGCGCGGACTTGCCGATGCGCATTTCTGGAGATTTCTGAGATGACCGTCATGGCCAAGCCCGAACAGACCAATGCGCGCACTCTGGTCAGCGCGCCGGCGCTGTCGCCCGCGACCATCGCCAAGCCCGACCTGATCAGCGTCGAGCAGGCGAAGGCGATGGATGTCGCGCGGATGACCGACCTGTTCAAGGCGCATCTCAACCCCGGCCAGCTGCATTTCATGAAGCTACTCGGCTTCCATAAGATCAAGATCGAGCGTGCCGAAGGCATGTTCTACATCGACCAGAACGGCCGCAAGATACTCGACTTCTTCGGCGGCTTCGGCTCGCTGGCCTTCGGCCACAACCACCCGCGCATCCTTGAGGCCCGCAAGGCGTTCCAGGAGGAGAAGCGGCAGGAGATCGCCATCGCCTTCATGTCGCAATACGCGGCGGCGCTGGCGCATAACATCGCCAAATGCTCGCCGGGCGATCTCGACATGGTGTTTCTGGGCTCTTCCGGCTCGGAAGCGATGGAAGCCGCGGTGAAACTGGCGGAGCGCGCCGCCGGCCCGAAGCGGCCGAAGGTCGTCTATGCCGAGAATTCCTTCCACGGCAAGACCAAGGGCGTGCTGGGCATCACCGACGGCCAGCTCTACCGCGCCGATTTCAAGATGGCCGACAATACGGTCCGCATTCCCTTTGCCGACATCGAGGCGGTCGAGCGGGTTTTCCGCACCGATCCCGAGATCGGCGTCATCGTGCTCGAAACCATCCAGGGCGGCGGCGGCATCATCCAGGCGCCGGCGGAATACTGGCAGAAGCTGCGGGCTTTGTGCGACCAGTATGGCGTGCTGTGGGTGGCCGACGAAGTGCAATGTGGCTACGGCCGATCTGGCCGCTTCTATGCCTTTGAGCATTATGGCGTCATCCCCGACGTAACAGCGCTGGCCAAGTCGCTCGGCGCCGGAAAGGCGGCGGTTGGTGCGATGATCGCGCGCCGCGAGGTCTACATGAAGGCCTATGGCACGCCGAAGACGGCGATGATCCATGCCATGGCGACGTTCGGCGGCATGGGCGAGGCCTGCGTGACTTCGATCGAAGGGCTGAACGTGCTCTATGACGAGGGGTTGATCGACAATGCCGCCGTCACCGGCGACTATCTGCTGCAGCGCCTGCAGGCACTTAAGGAAAAATTCCCAAAGATCATCAAGGACGTGCGCGGCAAAGGCTTCATGATCGGCCTGGAGTTCCATGACTTCTCGCAGACCTTACCGATGGTGCTGCGCCCAATCGTCAGCGTGCTCGATGACAAGCTCAAGGGCTCGCTGTCCGGGTTTGTCGGCGCGCTGCTGTTGCGCGATTACGATGTGTTGGTTGCCTTCACCGAATATAACCGCAACGTCATCAGGCTCGAGCCGCCGCTGATCTGCCAGCGCGAACATGTCGACCGCTTCGTCGATGCTTTCGACAGCCTGCTGTCGCGCGGCATCGTCTCGATCGTGAAGGATTTCGTCAAAAGCCAGGTTCGCTGAAAAGGCCGGGCTCGCCGAGCAAAAGTCATGCTGACCAATTCGCCCATCCCCAAGAACCCGCTTGACCGGCTCACCGAGGCCGGTCTGGCATGGGGTGAGGGGACCTATGCACGGTTTGCCGCTCCGATCGGGGCGGCGGCTTTCGCGCTTTATATCCTGCTCACGGCCATGACGGCATGGGTGTTGCCGGATGCCAACTGGGACATGCTGCCCTATCTCGCCATCGCCGAGGAAGGCACCTATCCCGACCCGCAGGTGCTGCACGATTATGCCTATAGCACCGTCAAATCGGGAGTGTCGGCTGAGGAATACAGGGTATTGACCGATGATGGCGGTGGTTTCCGCAGCCATATGACCGTCAATGCCGCCGATTTCCATTCGCTGCTCGGCATGTACCGCATCAAATTCCTCTACGCCGAGATCCTGTCGACGATGAGTTCGGTGATGTCGCCGGTGGAGGCGATGCGGCTGGTCTCGGTGTTTTCCGTCCTGCTGTTTGGTGCGATCACGCTGCTCTGGCTGCGCTCCGAAGGTGCACTGGCATTGGCGCCTGTCGTTGGCGCGGTTCTCATCGTGGCCGAATTCGGCGATGCGGCACGGGCCGCGACCCCGGATGTGCTGACCTCCGCGCTGTTTCTCGGCGGGCTTTATGCCTATGTCCGAGGCCGGGAGGCGGCAACGGCGATCCTTTTGTTCCTCGCCTTCATGGCTCGACCGGACAACATTGTCTTCCTTGCCGTTTTTGCTGTCTTGCTGGTGGCGTTCCGGCAGAAGGCGTGGGGGGCACTGGCAGGTTTTGCCGCTTCCCTGGCTGCCTATTTCGCCATTTCACACTGGGCTCACCATCCCGGCTGGTGGCCGCATCTGTGGTTCTCCAGTATCGAACAGCACTACAATATGGACGGGTTCGATCCGGCGTTTTCGGTTGCTGCCTATCTCAGGGCGTTTGCCGCGTCGCTGCTGCGCGCGGTCACCATGAACACCTGGGTTGGTGTGTCGGTGCTGGCGCTGGCCGCCTGGTACGCGGCGGGCCGTGCCGGTTTCCGCCTTGATCGCCGCGCCGGTATCCTGCTTGCCGCTCTCGTGCTTGGTGTGCTGGCGAAGTTCACCGTCTTCCCGATCCACGACACCCGTATCTACTTCCCCAACCTGATCCCGCCGTTCCTGTTGCTCGCCGCGCCGTTGATGGGGCTGTGGGCATCGGCCAGCCTCAATGCGCGGCGCCCCATCGCCGCGCATGTCGGCGATCAATCCTGAGTTCGGGCAAAACCGGCCTGGACTGAGCCTTGGCAGCGGTCCCGTCGCTCGGCTTTTTGCCAATGTCGCAAACAGGCTTCATCAGCCGCACGGCTACGCCCTATAGTCCGCCCGCAAAACGCTTTGGAGTCGCGGGCAATGGCAGGGTTTCCGGAAAAGGCGAAGGTCGTCATCATCGGCCTGGGTGGTATTGTTGGCGCATCGATCGCCCACCATCTGATCGAGCGCGGCTGGGACGATATTGTCGGCATCGACAAGTCGGGCATTCCGACCGACATCGGCTCGACAGCGCATGCCTCCGACTTCTGCTACACGACCAGCCATGACTTCCTGTCGTGCTGGACGACGCTCTATTCCATCGATTTCTATGAGAAGATGGGCCATTACGCGCGTATCGGCGGCCTTGAGGTCGCTCGCGTCGGCGATGATAGCCGCATGGACGAGATCAAGCGCAAGATCGCCTCGGCCAAGGCTTTTGGCACGCGTGCCCGCCTGATCGAACCCGCCGAAATCAAGGAAAAATTCCCGCTGATCGAGGAAGGGATGGTGCAGGGTGGCCTGTGGGACCCGGATGCCGGCCTGGTCATTCCGCGTTCGCAGACCGTTGCCGGCAAGCTGGTCGACCAGGCGGAAGCCTCCGGCAAGCTCAAATCCTTCGCCAACACCTCGGCCAGGTCGCTCATCGTCAAGGATGGCCGCATCACAGGCGTGGTGACAGACCGTGGCACGATCGAAGCTGATTATGTCATCGTCTGCGCCGGCATCTGGGGCCGGCTGATCGCCGAAATGGTCGGCGAAGACCTGCCGGTCATGCCGATCGACCATCCGCTGACCTTCTTTGGCCCGTATAATGAGTTCGCCGGCACAGGCAAAGAGATCGGCTGGCCGCTGCTGCGCGACCAGGGCAACTCGGCCTATATGCGCGACACCGGCGATCCCAAGACCGCCGAAGGCGGCCAGATCGAATGGGGCTATTACGAAGAGAACAATCCGCGCCTTTGTCATCCGCGCGATCTCTTGGAAAAAGACCAGGCGCGGCTTTCACCATCGCAGCGTGACCTCGACATGGAGCAGATCCTGGCGCCGCTGGAGCGCGCCATGGAACTGACGCCGATCCTGGGCGAACTCGGCTACAACGAGAGCCATTCCTTCAACGGACTTCTGCAGGTAACGGCTGACGGCGGCCCGTCGATGGGCGAGAGCCAGAAGGTCAGGGGCCTCTGGTATGCGGTTGCCATCTGGGTCAAGGATGGCCCCGGCATGGGCAAGCTCATCGCCGACTGGATGACGGACGGCCGCACCGGGATCGACCATCACGCCATAGACTATGCGCGTTTCTACCCGCACCAGATGAAGGAGCAGTTCATCTGGGACCGCTGCACCGAGACGGCGATGAAGGTCTACAATCCGGCGGTGCATCCGCGCGAGCCGTTCTCCAAGGCCCGCAACATCAGGCGCTCGCCGTTCTGGGAGCGCGAGAAGGAACTCGGCGGCCATTTCATGGAGCTCGGCGGCTGGGAGCGTGCGCATGGCTATGCCGCCAACGAGCACCTTCTGGAGAAATACGGTAACCGCGTGCCGGTGCGCGAGAACGAGTGGGACAACCGCCATTTCTGGCGCGTCTCCAACGCCGAGCACCTCGCGATGAGCGAGGATTGCGGCATCGTCAATCTCTCGCATTTCTCGATGTATGACGTCGAAGGGCCCGACCATGTCGCACTGCTGGAATGGCTATGCGCGGCCAAGATCGGCGGCGACAACAACATCGGCAAGGGCATCTACACCCACTTCCTCGACGAGGAAGGCATGGTGCGCGCGGACTTTACCGTCATCCGCATGGCCGATCGCTGCCGCGTGATCGACGGGGCGGATGCCGGCCCGCGCGACTTCCAGTACATGCGCCGCACGGCACAGGACAAAGGTTTCGACGTCACGATCACCGACGTGACCGAGAAAGTCGTCACCATCGGTATCTGGGGTCCGAATGCCCGGACAACCTTGCAGAAGGTGGTCGAGAATCCGGATGGGCTTTCGCTCGAGAACTTCCCATTCGCGGCCATCAAGCCAGTCAGGATCGGCGGCAAGGATGTCACCGCGTTCCGCATCTCCTATGTCGGCGAGCAGGGCTGGGAACTGCATATGCGCTATGAAGACGGCCTCGCCGTCTGGGATGCGTTGCGCTCGACTGGTGTCATGCCCTTCGGCGTCGAGACCTACGCCAACACCCGGCGCATGGAAAAGAGCCTGCGCCTGCAGAATGCCGATCTTCTGACTGAGTACAATCTGCTCGAGGCCGATCTTGCGCGCCCGAAGGTCAAGGAGAACGATTTCTGTGGCAAGGCCAAGCACGTCGAGTACCGCGCTCGCGAGCATCAGCCAGCCATGCTTTGCACGCTGGTGATGACCGACAACAAGGATGCCAAGGGCGTCGCGCGCTATCCGGTCGGCATCATGCCGGTGATGGACCCGAAGACCGGCGAGACGCTGGTCGACGAACTCGGTCGCCGGTCGTTCACCACCTCGGTGGCCTATGGCCCGACCATCGGCAAGAACATCGCGCTTGCCTATCTGCCGTGGGCTTATGCCCAGGAAGGCCGCAAGCTTGCTGTCGAGTATTTCAACGAGACCTACCCGGTCGAGGTGACGTCCGTCGGCTACAAGCCGCTCTACGATCCGGAGAACCTGAAGCCGCGCAGCTGAGCGGAGAAGCGTGTTTCATACCGATTTGAAAAGCCCGGCTTTGGTCGGGCTTTTTCGCAAGGTGATTCTGGCTTACCCTTGCGGCATGTCTGCTTTTGCTCGTGCAAGACATCTGCTTTCCGGCGCTACTGCATTGGCGTTGGCGCTCTTTGTCGCCCCACAGTCTCGCGCGGACGAGCCGGTCGACGTCGAACTGGTGCTCGCGGTCGACGTTTCGCTGTCGATGTCGCCCGACGAGTTGGAGATCCAGCGTCACGGCTACGCGGCTGCGCTGACGCATGACCATGTGCTGCAAGCCATCGCCGACGGCGCCTATGGCAAGATCGCGGTCACTTATGTCGAATGGGCCGGCACCAACTGGCAACGGGTCATCGTGCCGTGGACGGTGATTGCCAACCGTGCCGACGCAGAGCGAGTGGTCGAAAAACTCTCCGCCCAGCCGCCCAACAGCGCGCGGCGCACATCGATCTCAGGGGCGCTGGAGTTCGGCAGCGATCTCTTCGCCGAAAGCGGCTATCAGGGCGTCAAGCGGGTCATCGATATCTCGGGCGATGGCCCCAACAACCAGGGTGCGCCGGTCAATCTCTCCCGTGACGATGTCGTCAAACAAGGCATCATCATCAACGGTCTGCCCTTGATGACCCGTGGCGGCTTCTCCGGCGCCTACGATGCCAACAATCTGGATCACTATTACAGTGACTGCGTCATTGGCGGCCCCGGCGCCTTCATGATCCCGGTCAACGACTGGACGCAGTTTCCGGAAGCCATCCGGCGCAAGCTGGTGCTGGAGCTTGCGGGGCCTGCATCGCGGCAATGGGCAATGGAAGAGGCAGCACATCCGCCTGTCATGTTGGCGCAGGACAGGCCGGCGACCGATTGCCTGGCCGGCGAGCGTATGTGGCGCGACCGTAGCCGGAATTTCGAAAGCCGCTAAGCGCAGGCGAATACAACGCCGCTGCTCTACACCACAGTGTGAGAATGGATACATTGACAAGCCGGGTCCTGTCTGTGCCACAATTCCGCATTCAAGACAAAAAGGGGAGCTGACATGAAAAGAACCAGTATATTTGCCACGGCATTTGCCCTTGCCGCCGGATTGGCCGCGCCGGCCATGGCCGCCACATCGCTGACCATCGGCATCAGCGGATGGACGGGTTTTGCTCCGCTGACGCTCGCCAAGCAGGCCGGAATCTTCGAGAAGCATGGCCTCGACGTGACCCTGAAGAAGGTGCCGCAGGCGAGCCGGCCTCTTGCCATTGCCAGTGGCGACCTGCAATGCGCCGCGACCACGGTGGAGACCTGGCTGGTCTGGAACGCCAGCGGCGTCACCACCAAGCAGATATTCCAGCTCGACAAATCCTATGGCGCCGACGGCATCGTCGCCCGCAAGGACATCAAGACCGTCGCCGATCTCAAGGGCAAGACCGTCGCGTCATCGGCGCCGGGCACGTCACCCTATTTCATGCTCGCCTGGGTGCTCAACAAGGCTGGCATGTCGACCAAGGATGTGACCGTCGTCAACCTCGAGCCGGATGCGGCAGCGCAGGCCTTCCTCGCCGGGCAGAACGATGCGGCTGTCACCTATGAGCCGTTCATCTCAGCCGTGCGTGACAAGTCCGACCAGGGCCACATCCTGGCGACGACGCTCGACTATCCGATGGTGCTCGACACGGTCGGCTGCACGCCCGAATTCCTCAAGGCCAATCCCGATGCCGCCAAGGCGCTCGCCGACAGCTACTTCGATGCGCTTGACCTGATCAAGAGCGATCCGAAGAAATCCTACGAGATCATGGGCGCCGACGTGAAGCAGTCGGCCAAGGAATTCGAGGACTCGGCCAAATATCTGAAATGGGCGGACAGGGCCGAGAACAAGCAGTTCTTCACCAAGGAATTCCAGGACTTTTCCAAGACAGCCGGCGAATTGCTGCTGCAGATGGGCCTGATCAAGGAAGCGCCCGACGTCGCCACGCTGGCTGACACCAGCGCTGTCGCGAACTGAGCGATAGAGTTTCATTTCAGACGGCGGCTCAAGTGCCGCCGTTTCCCTTTTCATCAAGGATCGTTGTCGATGCCGCGCCCCCTGCATCCGGTCTCGCCGGGCACCCGAACCGTGCTCGGCATTTCCTTTTTCGTGCTGTTCGTCGCCTTCTGGGCGTGGATCACGCTTGGCGGTCACGTCAACCGCATCTTTCTCGCCGATCCGCTGTCGATGCTGAAGGATGGCTGGCGGCTTCTGGTCGAAGACCGTTTCTGGCTCGACATCCTGATCACCATCTGGCGGGTCTTCGGCGGCTTTGTGCTGGCATCCATCGTCGCGGTGCCGATCGGCATCATGATGGGGGCCTGGAAGCCGGTGGAAGCATTCCTGGAGCCGTTCGTCTCCTTCGCCCGCTACCTGCCGGCCTCGGCCTTCATTCCGCTGCTGATCCTGTGGGCCGGCATTGGCGAGTTGGAGAAGCTGCTGGTCATCTTCGTTGGCTCGGTGTTCCAGATCATCCTGATCATCGCCGTCAAAGTAGGCGGCACCAGGCGGGACCTTGTCGAAGCCGCCTATACGTTGGGCTCCACCGACAACGGCATCGTGCGGCGGGTGATCATGCCGGCCAATGCGCCCGAGATCGCCGAGACGCTGCGGCTGGTGCTTGGCTGGGCCTGGACCTATGTCATCGTCGCCGAACTGATCGGTTCATCCTCGGGCATCGGTTACATGATCATCAACAGCCAGTCGCGGCTGGCGACGGGCCAGATCATCTTCGGCATCATCGTCATTGGGCTGATCGGGCTCTTGTCCGATTTCGCCTTCAAGGCGCTCAATCGCTGGCTCTTTCCATGGAGCCTGGCATGAGCAAGCTTCTCATCGAGGGCGTTTCGCGCACATTTGCCGGCGTGCGCGGCGGGGCGCCGGTCAAGGCGCTGATGCCGGTCAACCTGACAGTCGAGGCCAATGACTTCATCACCATTCTCGGGCCCTCAGGCTGTGGGAAGTCGACGCTTCTGCGCATCGTTGCCGGCCTGGAGGCGCCGAGCGAGGGCCGGGTGCTGCTCGACGGCAAGGCGGTGACGCGGCCCGGGCCGGATCGCGGTATGGTGTTCCAGTCCTACACACTGTTTCCCTGGCTGACGGTCGGACAGAACATCGCTTTCGGCCTGCGCGAACGCGGCATGGCAGAGAAGGAACGGGACGGGATTGTCGCTTCCTATGTCGATCTCGTCGGGTTGAAAGGGTTCGAGAACCATTGGCCCAAACAGCTTTCCGGCGGCATGCAGCAGCGCACGGCGATCGCTCGGGCGCTGGCCAATGACCCGGCGATCCTGCTGCTCGACGAGCCGTTCGGCGCGCTCGACAACCAGACGCGCGGGCTGATGCAGGAATTGCTGCTGGGCATCTGGGAGCGGCGCAAGAAGACGGTGCTGTTCGTCACCCACGACATAGAAGAGGCGATCTTCATGGCCTCGCGTGTGGTGGTGATGACGGCGCGTCCCGGCCGCGTCAAGTCGGACGTCGCCATCGACCTGCCGCACCCGCGCCACTACACGCTGAAGACCAGCCCGGAATTCTCCGCGCTGAAGGCGCGGCTGACCGAGGATATCCGCGTCGAAGCGATGCGCACGGCTGAGGTACGCTGAGCTTCAGGCCGCCAGCAACTGCTTGCGGTCGACACGCTCCTGCTGCGGCGAGCGGGCATAGAGCTCGCGGTAGCATTTGGAGAAATGCGAGGCCGAGACGAAACCGCAGGCAACCGCGACCTCGACCACCGGCATCGACGACTGGATCAGCAGATGCCTGGCACGGTCGAGCCGGATTTCGAGATAGTAGCGGGCAGGGGACCGCCCCATTTCGGTGCGGAACAGACGCTCGATCTGGCGCCGCGACAGGTCGACATGGTCGGCGATCTCGATCAGCGACAGCGGCTCGGAGAGGTTACCTTCCATCAGCTCGATGATCGTCAGCACCTTGGAGTTCTGTACGCCGAGGCGCGCGCGCAGCGGCAGGCGCTGGCGATCGGTCGGGCTGCGCACGCGGTCGGTCAGCACCTGTTCGCACACCCGGTTGACGAGGTTCTCGTCGAAATCATCGCCGATCAGCTTCAGCATCATGTCAAGCGCGGCGGTGCCGCCGGCGCATGTGTAGATGTTCTGGTCGATCTCGAAGAGGTCGGCAAAGACATTGGCCTTCGGGAAGGCCTCGGAAAAGCCGGGGAGGTTTTCCCAATGGATGGCGCAGCGCTTGTTCGACAGCAGGCCGGCGGCAGCAAGAATATGCGCGCCGGTGCAGAGGCCGCCAACGGCGACGCCGCGATTGTATTCCTCGCGCAGCCAGGCAAAGGCCGACTTGTTCTGGTAGCGCTCTACATTGATGCCGCTGCAGACGATGGCCATGTTGGGGCGGTCCGGCCCGGCCATCTTCTTGCGTTCTTCTTCAAGCGAGGTGTTGACCGCGCATTCGACGCCGTTCGAGGCGCGAACCGGCTTGCCGTCGATGCTGGCAAGGCGCCAGCGATAGGCCTCGTAGCCGAGCATGCGGTTTGCCGAGCGCAGCGGGTCTAGCGCCGTCGCAAAGGCGATCATGGTGAAATCAGGCACAAGGAAAAATACAAACGATCGCTTGATCGGATGCTTTACGGCGTTCACGGGAACCTCATGCGGCCACGATGACGCGAACAGGATGTCGCGAATAGCATAGCGACATCAGGAAAAATCATTCGTGTCAATGGGCTAGGCTGGTTGGGCAAGATTAAATTTGCGACATGGGTCGCAAATGGGCAATCGTCGGGCGGTGTTGCTCAAAAACCCACCACCGCCTGGTTGCAACAGATCGTCGAAGAGCGGTCCGTGATACAAAAACGCCGCCTCGGCGAACCGAAGCGGCGTCAGTCAATCCAAGCCGCTGCAGGGAGGCGCGGCTCTGGAGGTATCTTTTTTGTAAATCAGGCGACGAAGCCGAGGCGAGCCGCTGCCATGGCGCCGGTCTGGCCAGGCATGGTGTTGGCAAGGCGCTGGCGCTCGAGCGCGGTGGTCAGGTTCATCTCGCGGCGGGCGAAGAGGCGGGCAAAAAGCTTCATCACAATCTCCATTTGGTTGCTTAGACGGGTCGCCTTCGCTTGATGGAGTGGGGCAGCTCGTTTGCTGGCGTTGATATAGGCTTGTGTGAGGGAAAACTAAATCGCAAATGCGAAGCGCTTGATATGAAATGCGACACCTAATGCGACAAATTTGGGCGGAGGGTCCAGGATTCTTGATTATTTACAAGGCATTAATGAGATTTTTGCGTTGCTATGCGGCTTGCTCATATGCGCCATGCGCTGGCGGCATGGCTCCAAAATTCATTTGAATACAAATAAAAACCGAAAAGGCCTGCCGGGCTGGTGCGCGCGGCAGGCCTTCAGCACTTGATACACACGGTTTACTTTGCTCCAGCCCAGGATCCGACGCCGTTGTGAGCACGGGCTTTGGTGTCGGCGGCTTCAGGCCAACCGATATCCTTCTGCAGTTCGACCGGCAGTGCGCGGATGGCGCGTTCGGTCTGGTAGCGGGCGCGGGCCGCGCTGAACTCGGTCGCGATCCGACCGATGGACGAGATAATAGACATTTCAGTCTCCTTGAGTGTTCAGCCCGGATTTCCAGGCCTTGGATGCACGAGGCGTTACACCCGGTTTGTTTCAGCTTCATTTCATGTCGATTGCGGGTCTGCGTCGTGGTCGTTTCATGACCGCATTCGATACGTCTGCCCCGATAGTGTTGACTATCCTCTAGTTCTGATGTTCAATCAAACGAAATGAAATGATGGTTTACATCAGAAAAATTGAAGGCCGATCGCATGAACGCCCCGCTCAATCATCCCTTGCCTCTGCTCGATCTCGATGTTTTGCGCACTTTCGTGGCAATTGCGGAGACGGGAAGCTTCACCGCTGCCGCCAATGCCGTGTTCCGCACGCCGTCGGCGGTCTCCATGCAGATCAAGAAGCTGGAGGACATTCTCGGCCGCTCGGTGTTCGCGCGCGACGCGCGCTCGGTCACCTTGACCACCGACGGCGAGATGCTGCTCGGCTATGCCCGCCGGCTGCTGTCGATCAACCGCGAGGTGGTGTCGAAGTTCATCATTCCCGACATCGTGGGCGTGGTGCGGCTCGGTTCGCCGGACGATTACGGCGAACGGGTGCTGCCGCATGTGCTGAAGCGCTTCGCGCAGTCACACCCGTCGATCGCCGTCGATGTCACTATCGACCAGAGCATCAATCTGCGCCGCCGCATGGACGACAGGGCGCTCGATATCACGCTGCTCACCAATTCCTACAAGACCAGCGCGCTCGGCGCCGAGGTGCTCTTGACCGAACCGCTGGTCTGGGCCGGCGCCAAGGGTGGCTGCGCGCATCTGCGCGAGCCTTTGCCTGTGTCGCTGTGGGAAGAGGGCTGTGCCTGGCGGGCCGGCGCGCTCGATGCGTTGAGCCGCGAGGGCCGCAGCTACCGCATTGCCTATATGAGCGCGCACACGGCCGGCCAGCGCGCCGCGATCATGTCCGATCTGGCAGTCGCGCCATTGCCGAGATCCTTCCTTGGCAATGACATGGTCGAGCTTTGCCCAAAGGATGGCATGCCCGACATTGGCACCTACAATCTGGCGATGGTGGTGGCGCCGGATGCCAGCGCGCCGGTGAAAGCGGTGGCCGACCACATCCGCGACACGTTCGAACTGTTCCGGGAAACCGGCAAGTTCTGATCGGCTACAAGTTCTGATCGGCTACTCGGCCGCCTCGGCGGTTGTCCAATCCGTTCCGGTTGAGGGCCGCGCGTCCTCGCGAGCGGCCGAGCTTCGCGTTTCCTGGCTGAGAAACGCCACGATGCTCTGTCGCGCACGCCGGGCTTCCGGCATGTCGATCAGCGGCCAGACGTGGACCATGCCTTCCTCGTAGACGATTTCGACATCGACACCGGCAGCGCGGGCCTTTTCGGCAAAGATCAGATTGTCAGGGGTCAAGAGATCGCGTGAGCCGATCAGCATCAGCGTCTTCGGCAGCACCGAGAGGTCGCCGTAGACCGGGCTGATGTGCCAGTCGCTGCGGTCGATGCCGGCGCTGTACATCCGGATCGCTTCCAGTCCGCCTGATATACCTAGCCAGGGATCGTTGCGCTCGGCCTCGAAGACTTCCGGATTGGCGAGCGACATATCCAGGCCAGGCGAGATCAGCACATGGCGCGACGGCAAGGGCAGGGCCTCTTCCGCGGCCATCATGGTCAGCACCACGGCCATGTTGCCGCCGGCGGAATCGCCCATGAAGATGATGTTTTCGGCATCGGTCTCTTCGAGCATCTGGCGATAGACGCCACCGACCATGCCGAACATGGCGTGAAAATTGTGCTCGGGTGCGATCGGGTAAATTGGCACGGTGATGCCGTAACCGAGGCGATCGGCCATCTCGCCAATCAGATGCCAGTGATAGGCTGTGATTTCAAAGACATAGGCGCCGCCGTGCAGATAGAGAATCCGCTTCTGTTCGCCGCCTTTGGCGGCGATCTCATAGACCGGAAACCCATCGACCGTGTGTGTCTGGATGTCGAGACGCGCGCGCAGCGCGGCAGGCGGCTGGTGTGTTTCGGTCTTGCGCGCGGCGGCGATCCAGCGCTGCATGTTTTCCGGACTGGAAAATGCCTGCTTGCGGCTGTGCCTGAGGACGAAGGAAACGACGTGGCTTTTAAAACTTGGCATGCGCATACACGAACTTCGGCCAAAGCCGACTAAGAGAACCCCCACTGTTCTCGAAGATCGTTCGCCGGGCCGAAATGTCAAGTTTACGCTGCAGTCTACACGGTGGTGTGATCCGGCATCGCCACTCTGGCGTGCGCGGGCGGCGTTCAGCGGCGCGGCAGCAGTGCCGCGCGAAGCCGGGTGTCGGTAGCAGGCGCCGAGCGGCCGTCCCGGCGCGTGCCGAGCAGCTTGCATTTGTCAGCGAAGGTCATCAGCGCGCGGCGCCCCGGATGGTGCTGGTGATTGCCGCCTTTTCGCTTGAACACGGCACCACCGGCCAGCCGATATCCTTCTGGATTTCCGGCGGCAGGCTGTTCAGCAGGCGGCGAGCCTTGCCGCGGTCATGGGCATTCTTGATGGCCGCGCCATAGCGGCCCAGGCTTTCGAGCATCGACATCATTGTCTCCCTTGGAGCGTTGCGCCGGCTGAAAGATGTTTTCCGCCGACCGTTCGATGCCGATTAAATGCGCCGCTCCTGTATCTGGCGGATTTCACGAAAACGGGTTTTGGTTTCCAGATCGGCCTGATCTGGAAACATTTGCATACAAACAAGTTCCGCGAGGTGGCGGTGGCTTATTCCCGACCGCGCCGGGCGGCGTGGCCTTCGCGAGAGCGCCGGCGCGGGGCGGCGTCGCCGGCAACGCCATCTTCGCTGACCGTCTTGCGCGGCGGCAGTTTCACCGCGGCCGACAGCTTCGGGAACGGGTCGACCTTGTTCGGCAGCGCCATGGCGTAGACGAAATGCTCCTGGAATTTGGGTTCCAGCGCCGTTTCGATTTTCTCGATCCTGCTGACGGTCTCCTCGATCTCGCGGCGATAGCCGCGATTGAGCAGCGCCATGCGCGCGCCTGCACCGGCGGCGTTGCCGACAGCCGAGACCTTGTCGAGATCGCAGTCCGGGATCAGGCCGAGCACCATGGCGTATTTCGGATCGATGAAGGAGCCGAAAGCGCCGGCGAAGTGGATGCGGTCGACATGCTCGGTGTTCTGCTTCTCCATCAACAGCTTGGTGCCGGCATAGAGAGCTGCCTTGGCGAGCTGGATGGCGCGCACGTCGGTCTGGGTGATGGTGATCTTCGGCTCGCCTTCCTTCAGCACATAGGAGAAGGTGCGGCCATTGGCGACGATACGCGGCGAGCGCGCGGCAAGCGAACCGTCCAAGACACCGTCCTCGGAGATGATGCCGGCGAGATACATCTCGGCGACGATCTCGATGATGCCGGAGCCGCAGATACCGGTAACGCCGGTCGCCTGTACGCTTTCCAGGAACGCGGGCTCATCGGACCAAAGTTCCGAACCGATGACGCGGTATTTTGGCTCCAGCGTATCGGGGTCGATGCGGACGCGCTCGATCGCGCCGGGTGCGGCGCGCTGGCCGCCGGAGATTTCGGCCCCTTCGAAGGCCGGGCCGGTGGGAGAGGAAGCAGCGACGACCCGTGTCCTGTTGCCGAGCACGATCTCGGCATTGGTGCCGACGTCGACGATCAGCATCATTTCGTCCTGGCGGTGCGGTCCTTCCGACAGCGTGACCGCTGCCGCATCGGCGCCGACATGGCCGGCGATGCAAGGCAGCATGTAGAGACGGGCGCCCTGGTTGAGCTTCAGGCCGATATCCGAAGCCTTGACGTGCACCGCGCCGGAGACAGCGAGCGCGAAGGGGGCGCCGCCGAGTTCGGTCGGGTCGATGCCGAGGAACAGATGGTGCATGATCGGATTGCCGACGAACACCGAATCCAGGATGTCGTTGCGCTGGACATTGCCTTCGGCGCAGACCTTGTCGACCAGCCCCGAGATCGCTTCACGCACGGCCACCGTCATGCCTTCGCGGCCGTCGGGGTTCATCATCACATAGGAAACGCGGCTCATCAGATCCTCGCCGAAGCGGATCTGCGGGTTCGACGTGCCCGAAGAAGCGGCGACACGGCCGGACAGCAGCGACACAAGGTGCATGGCGATGGTGGTCGAGCCGATGTCGCAGGCCAGGCCATAGGCCTCGTTCTTGAGGCCTGGCCACAGCGCGACGACGCGCGCTGTCTCCGTTTCGGCATCCTTGTAGATGGCGGCGGTCGCGGTCCAGTTGCCCTTGCGCAGGATGCCTTGCACCTGCGGCAACAGATGAAAATCAAAATCGAGGCTTTTCAGATTCCAGTCATGCATCAGCGCGATCTTCAGGCGATCGAGATCGCCGAGCGGCTTGTGCATGTCGGGCTCTTCGATCTCGACATAGCACATGCGGATCGCTGAATCGCGGGCGATAACCCTTGTGTCGGCATCCTTGCGGATGGTCTGCGCGTTGATGACCGTATCCTGCGGCACGTCGATGACGAGGTCGCCGAGAATCTGAGCCGAGCAGGAAAGGCGGCGTCGTTCAGGCAGGCCGCGCACGCGCTCATAGCGCTCTTCCTTGGCGCCCTTGGGCGTGATGTGGTCGTTGGACGAGACGATCTTGTGCTTGGCGAAATTGCCTTCCTGCACTTCGATCTGGCAGCGCCCGCATGTGGCGCGTCCGCCGCAGACGCTTTCGACATAGACGCCGAGCTGGCGCGCGGCATCCAGCACCGGCGTGCCGACAGGAAACCGCCCGCGCTTGCCGGACGGCATGAACAGCACGAGTGGATCGGTGATGTTTGCAGGTGAGTTCATGCTTGCACTGGTCTCAAGATCGATTGTCGATGCCGTTTAACGGATCGTTTTACTATTGGGCGGAGTGTCTGGTGGTCCAGAGGCCAATCATGTCCGATCTCCTCCTGTCCGCCGTATTCACCGCCTTCACAATGGTGCGCTTGTTGCGGGGCCCATGGCTGCGCAATCCGCAATACCTGGCGTCGGGTATTGTCGGAGCGGTCGTCGCCGCCCTGCTGCTGCAAGGATTCTGGCCTGGCGCCGACGATGATTTTGTCATCGGCGGCCTGACGGGTGTTTTCGGATCGTGGGCGGGCATGGTGCTTTTCGACACCTTGCTGAGCATCGCCTGACCGCAAAGCGCACCTGTCCGACGGCATCAACAGCACGATCGGCTTGGTGAGGTTTGCGGCCAGATTCACGATTGCGCGCTTATCCCCGGCCCATGCGGGCTTCACGGCCGCCACGGCGGCGGCCACCATTGTTGTTGGCGTCGCCCGGGGCGTTGACGGCCACGGGCGCCGCGACCGCCTGACCGCCTTCGGCCGGCTTGTAGTCCTTGTAGGTCCTGATCCAGTTGGTGCAGTTCTCGTCGGTGCCGTTGAGCACATTGGCGCCGCGCACGGCTTCCATTTCCTGCGGACGCACCGGGTTCATGATCGCCGAGGTCATGCCGGCGCCGATCACCATCGGGATGAAAGCGGCGTTGATGCCATGGCGATGCGGCAGGCCGAACGAGATGTTGGACAGACCGCAGGTGGTGTTGACCTTCAGCTCTTCGCGCAGGCGGCGCAGCAGGGCGAACACCTGGCGGCCAGCGTCGCCCAGCGCGCCGATCGGCATGACCAGCGGGTCGACAACAACGTCATGCGCCGGAATGCCGAAATCGGCGCAGCGCTGGACGATCTTCTTGGCGACGGCGAAGCGCACATCCGGATCCATCGAAATGCCGGTCTCGTCGTTGGAGATGGCAACGACTGGCACGTTGTACTTTTTGACCAGCGGCAGGATGGCCTCGAGTTTCTCTTCCTCACCGGTCACGGAGTTGACCAGCGGGCGGCCCTTGGCAACTTTCAGTGCTGCCTCGATCGCAGCCGTTACCGAGGAGTCGATCGACAGCGGCAAGTCGACCAGACCCTGCACGATCTCCAGCGTCTGCACCAGAAGGCCGGGCTCGGTTTCGTTGGGGTTGACCGAGGTGACGCCGGCATTGACGTCGAGCATGGTGGCGCCGCAGGCGGCCTGCTCAAGCGCGTCCCTGATGACGGTGTCGAAATTGCCAGCGATCATCTCGGCGGCCAGCTTCTTGCGGCCAGTCGGGTTGATGCGTTCGCCGATCACGCAGAACGGCTGGTCGAAGCCGATGATGATTTCTCGTGTCGCCGAGGCGACAATGGTACGCGTCATGAATTCTCTCCGCCATGATATAAAGATTTCTTTATATCGTTGTCTGGTTTCGTTCAAGCGAACGGGTGGTTGTCCGCGCCGTCAGTGCGCGGTCTTCACCATGTCCACCTGCGTTTCGGTAATGTCGTCATGCAATATGTGGTCAAGCCGGTCGGCGACCATCTGGTCGTCACGGCGAATCTCGCGTTTCCACGGCTGGCGCCCTTTGAGCACGCCCGATTCATCGACGATCTCCGCGACATACTCTTCCTGCCGATAGGCCATCACATGGATACCGGAGACGCCGGGAATTTCCTTCACCTCGTTGATGATGTCGGTGCAGAGCTGCTTGCCTTCCTTCTTCTGGTCCTGTGCGCCTTCCAGCCGCTTGATGATGGCATCCGGAATGTGAATGCCCGGCACGTTGGAGCGGATCCACTTGGCGGTCTTGGCCGAGGCCAGCGGGCCGACGCCGACCAGGATGAACACCTTTTCCGTGTGACCGAGATCACGCGCCTTCTGCATGAAGGTTTTGAACATCGGCACGTCGAAGCAATATTGCGTCTGAACGAACTGCGCACCGGCGGCAATCTTCTTGCCGAGGTGGATAGGACGGAAATCAAACGGCGGCGCGAAGGGGTTGACGGCGGCGCCCAGGAACAGCTGCGGCGGCGTCGTCAGCTTGCGCCCGGACAGGAATTTGCCGTTGTCGCGCATGATGCGGCAGGTTTCGAGCAGCGACATGGAATCGAGATCGAACACCGGCTTGGCGCCGGGCTGGTCGCCGGCCTGCACGCCGTCGCCAGTAAGGCACAGCATGTTGGCGACGCCCATCGCCGCTCCGCCCAGCACGTCGCCCTGGATGGCAATGCGGTTCTTGTCGCGGCAGGCGATCTGCATGATCGGCGCATAGCCCATGCGGGTCAGCAAGGCGCAGATGCCGACCGACGACATGTGGCAGTTGGCGCCCGACGCGTCGACGGCGTTGATGGCGTCGACCCAGCCGTCGAAGATTTTCGCTCTGTTGTAGACGTCTTCCGGATCGGCGCTGTCGGGCGGATTGAGCTCGGTCGTCACCGCGAATTCGCCGCGCCGCAACACGCGCTCCAACCGGCCACGCGAGGTGTGGCCGGGCAAGGGTTCGAGCGGCAGGTGGATGCCTTCCGGGTTCTCGTCGCGCTGGCGGCCGATCATGCGGATGCCCCGGTCTTGGCCGCATCTGCTGCTTCGCGGGCAACCGCCGCCTGAGCGGTCACCCGCAGGAAGGCCGAGGTTTCGCGCAGCGACTGGTCGACCGGCTTCTGTACGGTCAGGATCTTTTCATTATTGACCATGTTCTGCGACCCCTCCCAGGCCTTGACCCAGACACAGGGCATATCAGGCTCGACCTCGCAATTGCCGTTGGCGCGCACGCCGCCGCAAGGTCCGTTGCGCAACTGCTTCGGGCAGTTCATCGGGCACGACATGCCGGTCGATGACAAGATGCACTGGCCGCACATGCGGCAATCGAACATGAAACCCTTGACGCGCTTTTCGACAAATTTGATCGGAGCTTCGACACGGCCGTAGCCGATGCCTTTCCACAAGGGATGCAGGAGCAGGAACGTGTCGGCGAAACGGGCGTAGAACCACTCAAGCAGGCGCGAATGCCTGATCGACCATAGCCGGACCGCGAAGGAGCGCTGCACGCGCCGCTGCGGCGACACGTCGGCAGGCTTGTAGTCGGACTTCGGCGCTGCCTTCTTGACCAGTGTGGCCTGGGTAACCGCCGGCCCATCCTTGGCAGGGGTGGCTTCAGACATTTTCTTTCCCGCCCGCTTTCACCAGAGCGACCAGCCGCTCACGGTCATATTTGGTGTCGAGGTCGTTGAAGGCTTTTTCGACTTCAGCTTCGAGGTCGTCGCCGACTGGAACCGGAT
Source organism: Mesorhizobium sp. INR15 (assembly GCF_015500075.1). Lineage (NCBI taxonomy): Bacteria > Pseudomonadati > Pseudomonadota > Alphaproteobacteria > Hyphomicrobiales > Phyllobacteriaceae > Mesorhizobium > Mesorhizobium sp. INR15. Next base: position 3,815,353 of record NZ_CP045496.1, read on the forward strand.
CGGCCTTGCGCCATTCGGCCAGATAGTCGTCTGTGCCGCCGGCGCCAGTGCGCATCGCACACATGTCGATCGCCTCCGTGAAGCGCAGCGGCAGTTCGCGCTTGGCGTTCTGCCGGCCCTTCTTGACGATGACCTGGGCTGGGATGTCGCGCCAGTAGACGACAATAAGATCGGCCATGAATTCTCACTCCTCGTGGTATCGAGCTTTGCCGGAAGCGCTGTTGGGCTGCTTGTTATGGGACGACGCGCGCGCATTCAAAAGCGACGCATTTGAATGTCGTAAAATGAAAGGTGTGTTTATTCGTTGGCGGCATGACCTGGAGGCGGGTTCGCGGCGACAAAAGTCCAGCGCACGACCCGCGGCCTGGAGGGGCGCATGTGCTACCAGATGCCGGTTCGGATGCCTGTCCAAAGGTAAAACCAGACAGTCGGGTGATACCATTGCTTCGAAGGCAGGCTGGGGTCGATGGTGGCGAGCTTGCCGGCCAGAACATCGCTGATCGCCTCGACGCAGATATCGCGCGAGAATGCAGCCTGCCGCAGAGCATAGCTTGAAATGCTGTCGCGACGCTCAGGCTTGCCTCGCACCTGCCGCAGCGCGCCGCCGGTGTCGACGCCGGCGTCGACGAGCAGCACGGTGGCGCCAAAATTGTCAGCGTCGTCGCTCACCAACGCCCAATAGCCGCCGTTCATGCCCCGGTATTTGGGCGTGATGCCAGCGTGGTAGTTGATGACCGGGCAGGGGATTTTGGATAGCGTCTCGCGCGTCAGCATCCGGCATCCGGCAAGAAAGACGACGCTTGGTTGCAGCTTGGCGATCGCATCCAGGCACTCGGAGGCGTTGGCTGACGAAACGTCGATGATCGACTGGCTCGGCTTCGGTTCTGTCTGCAGCTTTTGTTCGGCGATCATGCGCGCCGCTTGGCCGGCGAAGAAGCGTTTTCCCAACCGCGTCAGCACCATGGTGCCGAGCTGTCCGACGGCCGAAATCCAGCCCTGCCGGCGAGCCCGCCTGAGCAGCAATTGCTTTTTGGATTCAGGTGTTTCGAGGATGACATTGACCGGCCCCAATCGATCGACGATGGCATTGACGATTGCCCAGATATGCGGGCCACCTTCAGTGACGATGACAATGTTCGACTTCAGGGGTTCCATGCGTCGTGTCGCACCGCCAGACGAGATGCGGCCGATACCGGCCTTGGTGGGCCGGATGCTAGGGCGTCCAGGTTAATCCTTGATGATTGGAATTACCCCGATCAGCGCTTGAACTCAACGATGTCGAGCTTCGATTCGTAATAGGGCGCCGGGAATTCAATGCGCCATTCCTTGGCGCCGGTTCGGAACGCGTAGCCGACCTGGTCGGTTTGCGGGCCGCTGCCATAGGGCTTTGCCTTGTTATCATTGACGTAGCCGGAGCCGAGATAGATCGAGCGTTTTTCACCATCATCGAAAAAGCGGCCCGTGGTGCGCTGCGAGCCGCTGATCTTTTCCAGACGCCAGCCCGAACCGTCATCGGTTACCTTGCACTTGAACCAGCCATAGATAACCAGCGGGCTGATGCCGCCGGCCTTGATGGTGCGGCACTGCCAGTTGCCGGTCAGGTCCTTGTCGGAGAAGGAAACGATGGGTTTTGCCAACAGGGCGTCGAGCTGCTTGACCTCGGCTGGCTCGCCAGCCTTTGCCTCGGCCAAGGCAGCCTTGCGCGTCTCGCCATATTTTTCGAGCCGCGCCTTGTCGGCTGCCGTGATCAATTTCTGAACTTCGCCATCAGCAAGGGCAGGGAGGGTGCAGCAGAGTAGGCCGACCACGGCGAGCAAGGGGCGAAGGGTCATCGAGGATTTCCTGTTGGTGAGTGTCAGTTGATGACTGGAGCAGCGTCTTTGTCCGGCTGGCGCTCAATTTACCCATTCGCGGCGGCCTGTCATCCGTGCTTAACAGCGTCACAGGTCAAAAATCATGGCGCGGCGAAATGCGAATCTTGCTGACGGGATCATCGGGTTGGTTGGGCAGCTCCCTGGCGCCGCGCCTGCGCGCCCTTGGTCACGAGGTCACCGGGCTCGACCCGGCCCCTTCAGCTGAAACGCGCATTGTCGGTTCAATCGCCGATCGTGAGCTTGTCATGCGCGTGGTCGCGGAGAATCGCATCGAGGCCATCATTCACAGCGGCGCTTTGCACAAGCCGAACATCGAAAATCATGGCAACAGCGAATTCGTCGCCACGAATGTCCAAGGCACGCTCAACCTGCTCGATGCGGCCGTGACGGCTGGTGTGCAGCGCTTTGTTATGACATCGACGACCTCGCTGATGATTTCGCAAGCGATACGCGACGGCTTCATTGGCGGCGCGCGCAAGGCTGCCTGGCTGACGGAAACCATGTTGCCCGAGCCGCGCAATATCTATGGTGTCACCAAGCTGTCGGCGGAACATCTTTGCCGCCTCTATCACCTGCGGCACGGCCTGCCGGTGATCATCCTGCGCACGGCACGGTTCTTTCCGGAGGCCGACGACATGGCGCATGCGATCGAGCAAACGGACGCCAACACCAAGGTCAACGAGTTGCTGTTCCGCAGGCTGACGGTGGAGGATGCCGCCGAAGCTCATGTTGTCGCGCTGGACAAGGTGCGGCAGCTCGGCTTCGACACTTTTATCGTTTCGGCGCCGACGCCGTTTCAGCCCGACGATTGCGCGGCGCTGATTATGGATGCACCATCCGTGGTTGCGCGGTATTTCCCAGAGTTTCCAGGGCTTTATGCGCGCAAAGGCTGGACGATGTTTTCCTCGATTGACCGCGTTTACGATGCCTCGCGCGTACGGGACCGGCTGGGGTTCGTGTGCAAGACGAGCTTCGCCGATGTGCTTGCGGAACTGTAGGCACCTAGTCAGGCAACAGCCGCGGCCTGCGCCATCCCGGCGGTCAGGTCGCCATAGCCGGTGGCACGGCGTTCGTAGACGAGGCCGAGCATTTTCGCCGCCTTTTCGGCGACTTTGTCGAGTTCCGGATCGTTGGTCTGGGCGAGGTAGATCAGCTTCTCGTAGTTGCCGAAATAGTCCTTGATCAGTTCCGGATGCCTGTCGAGGCCGAGCGGCTTCATGAAGAAGGCGTCGAACTGGCGACACAGGAAATCGGTCATGTAGAACGACATCATGTCGTCGTCGGCAACCTTCGCATAGGCTTCCATGCCCTGATAGAAAGCGAAGCAATGCGGGCCGGCCATGCGCTCGACGCCATGTTTCTCCAGCACGCGGTCGAGCAAGCCGCCGGTGCCGCAGTCGGCATAGCCGACGAAGATGTTGCTGTACCCTTCCGCCTTGGCCTTCTCGATCGCCTTGTCCATGGCAGGCGCGATGCGGTCCGGATAGAAATGAAATTCCGCCGGCAGACAGGTCAATTCAAGGTGATCGAGGCCGAGCTGTTCCTTGATGGCCAAAACCTCGCGCGCAATCATCCCGCAGGCGATGACTAGCAGCCTGTCGGCCTGGTCTGGTTTCGTTGTTCGGGTCTTGGCCATGGAACCAGCTAAGCCGGCTTTCGTTGCTTTGAGGCGAATCTACCGAGAGAGAGATAAACCGTCCATGAAAACATCCACATATGCAGTCGTCGCGGTGCTAGCCAGCGTGCTGCTGGTTTCAGCTTGCGCGAATACCATCCGTGGCGTCGGCAAGGATGCCGCGAATACGATTGACGCTACCAAGAGCGCCGGCAAGAAGGTCGCCAACGCTACTCAATAAGACGTTATCCTCCTCGGAGGCATATATTATCGAGCGAAACGGCCGCCATGACAGGCGGCCTTTTCTTCAGGCGGAAGCGCGCACGTTGTGCTTGCGCTTCATGTAGTCCTTGGCGGTCTCGACCGCTACCGCCGCATCGCGGCAATAGGCGTCGGCGCCAACGGCCTTGCCGAATTCCTCGTTGAGCGGCGCACCGCCAACCAGCACGACGTAGTCGTCGCGGATGCCCTTTTCCTTCATCGTGTCGATGACGACCTTCATGTAGGGCATGGTCGTGGTCAGCAGCGCCGACATGCCGATGATGTCAGGCTGATGCTGCTCGATCGCATCGAGATACTTTTCGACCGCGTTGTTGATGCCGAGATCGATGACGTCGAAGCCGGCGCCTTCCATCATCATGCCGACAAGGTTCTTGCCGATGTCGTGAATGTCGCCCTTGACCGTGCCGATCACCATCTTGCCCTGCTTCGGCGCGCCGGTGGCGGCAAGCAGCGGGCGCAGGATGAACATGCCGGCCTTCATCGCATTGGCCGAAAGCAGCACTTCCGGAACAAACAGGATGCCGTCACGAAAATCCTCGCCGACGATGCGCATGCCTTCGACCAGCGCCTCGGTCAGCACTTTGTAAGGTATCCAGCCGCGCCCGAGCAGGATGTTGGTGCCTTCCTCGATCTCTTCCTTCAACCCGTCATAGAGATCGTCGTGCATCTGCTGCACCAACTCATCGTCGGAAAGTTCGGAAAGGATGATCTCGTCGTCGGCCATATGTATCGAGCTCCTGCCGGCATCGCGACTGTGTCGCAAGGCACAAAATATTCGCGTTCATACCTAACCCGCGAGGGGCAGGTATCCATAGCTGATTTGCGACTTCCCGCAAAAGGAAAGCGACCGTAACTCTCTTGGAATTCTTGTCGATTTTGCGACAGGCGTTGGCGCTGGCGGGCCGTTTCGAATAGGGTGCATGGCTACGATCCGGGAAGAAGCGGCGATCCGAGGCCGCGATGGATTCCAGGCAAGAACAAATTCAGGGAAGAACCACCATGAGCGAACACGCGGCAGTTGATCAGGAAGCGTCAAACGCGCGGCGCGGGCGCGGCGCCAGCGGCGGAGCGGCGGCGCGCCGCGCGGCGCGTTCGGGCGGCGGCCCCGGCACCCAGCTCACCTACATCAAGCGCCAGATCAACGTATACGAGGTGCTGAACGAGGAAGGCCTGGCGCTGATCGAGAAGAACACCGACACGGTGCTCGAAGAGATCGGCATCATCTTCCGCGACGACGCCGAGGCGCTGCAGCTCTGGAAAGAAGCCGGCGCCGACGTCAAGGGCGAGCGCGTGCACTTTCCCAAAGGCCTCTGCCGCTCGCTGCTGAAGACCGCGCCTTCAATCTACACCCAGCATGCCCGCAACCCCGAGCGCTCGGTGCAGATCGGCGGCAATGCCACCGTCTTCGCGCCGGTCTACGGACCTCCCTTCGTTCGCGATCTCGACGGCAACCGCCGCTACGCCACGATCGAGGATTTCCGGAATTTCGTGAAGCTCGCCTACATGGCGCCATCAATCCACCATTCGGGCGGCACGGTGTGTGAGCCGGTCGATGTGCCGGTCAACAAGCGCCACCTCGACATGATCTATTCGCACATCAAATATTCGGACAAGCCGTTCATGGGCTCGGTGACCGCGCCGGAGCGTGCTGAAGACACCGTTGCCATGGCCAAGATCCTGTTCGGTGACGATTTCGTCGAAAACAACACGGTGCTGACCAGCCTGATCAACGCCAACTCGCCGATGGTGTTCGACGAGACGATGCTGGGTGCGCTGAAAGTCTATTCGCGTCACAACCAGGCCTGCATCGTCACGCCGTTCATCCTCGCCGGCGCGATGAGCCCAGTGACGGTGGCCGGCACGCTGACGCAGGTTCTGGCCGAGGTGCTGGCCGGCGCGTCGTTCACGCAGCTGATCCGGCCGGGCGCGCCGGTGCTGTTCGGCACCTTCGCCTCGTCGATCTCCATGCAGTCGGGCGCACCGACCTTCGGTACGCCGGAGCCGTCGCTGGTATCCTATGGCGCGGCACAGCTTGCCCGCCGTCTCGGCCTGCCGTTCCGCACCGGCGGTTCACTGTGCGCGTCAAAGGTTCCTGATGCGCAGGCTGCCTATGAAAGCGCCAACACGCTGAACTCGACCATTCTGGCCGGCACCAATTTCGTGCTGCACTCGGCTGGCTGGCTCGAGGGCGGGCTCGCCTCCTGCTACGAAAAATTCATGATGGATATCGACCAGCTCGGCATGACGCAAAAATTCTCCGAAGGCGTCGACCTGTCGGAGAACGGCCAGGCGATGGATGCCATCCGCCAGGTTGGCCCAGGCAGCCACTATCTCGGCTGCGACCACACCCAGGCCAATTTCCAGACCGCCTTCTACCGCTCCAACATCGCCGACAACAATTCCTACGAGCAGTGGCTGGCCGAGGGCGAGAAGACCGCACCGCAGCGCGCCAATGATCTCGCCCGCCGCTGGCTTGAAAGCTACGAGGCGCCGTATCTCGATCCGAGCATCGACGAGGCCCTGAAGGACTTCATCGCCAAGAAGAAGGGGTCGATGCCCGACGCCTTCACGTGAAAGGAGCCCGAGTCAGGCGGGGCTAAAGTCGCCAACATCATCCACAAGGAAGTCTGGCGGAGTGCATTCTCCGATCCGGTCAAGAAGGGATGAGCGTGCCCGCGGGCAGCGTTGACGGTATCGCCGCGGCGCTGCTTGCCAACGGCCTCATCCTGCGCGGTGGTTTCAACTTCGCACCTGGCGAAGCGCCGACAACCGGCGCGTCAGGCGCGCCGGCCAAGTCCGTATTGTTGGTCGGGCAGGCGGGTGCGGCGCCTTGGCCCCACTTTCTGAAATGGCGCGAGCGCCAGCCGCAGGACATCAAAGACCCCCTCGACACCTGGTCGCGCGAGCTGATTGGCGTTGTGGCCAAGCAGTTCGGTGCGCGCGCCGTCTCGCCCTCGGACAAGCCCTATCTGCCGTTCCAGCAATGGGCGATGCGGGTAGAGGGGCTGAAGCCGTCGCCGCTCGGTATCCTCATGCACCCCAGATACGGGCTTTGGCACGCCTATCGCGGCGCGCTGCTGTCCGAGAGCGAGCTGCCTATTCAAATTGCTGAGACGGTGATTCACCTTTGCGATGCATGTGTCGGAAAACCCTGCATGAAATCCTGTCCGGTCGACGCCTATTCTCCGGAGGGATTTGCCTATCAGACGTGTCTGACGCATGTGCGAGGTTCGCATGGCGAACCGTGCCGGAGCGGCGGCTGCCTTGACCGCAACGCTTGTCCTTATGGCACGGCCTACCGCTATCCCAAGGGGATCCAGGCATTTCACATGGCGAGCTTTGCGGCGCTGCCTGCCTAGTCGAGAATCTCTCGGACTGGCTTGACCTCAGCTGCAAGCGAGCCTATTCATCAAGTCATCTGATGACTTGATGAATAGGCCGATGCAACCCGCCTTTAGAACCAACCTTACCGACAGTGCCACCGACAGCCTGCGTGCCGAGATATTGCGCGGCCGCTGGGCCGTGGGCGCGCGTATTCCCAATGAGGCGGCCTTGACCGACCTGTTGTTGGTCAGCCGCGGCACGGTGCGGGAAGCGGTGCGGGTGCTGGTCTCGCAAGGCCTGCTGGATACGCGCCAGGGCTCCGGCACCTATGTGCGATCTGTCATCGATTCGTCAGCCGCGCTCGACCGGGTAAAGCGCGCCAGCCTGCGCGACCAGTGGGAGGCGCGGGCGGCGCTGGACCTCGAGGCCGCACGGCTCGCCGCCTTGCGCCACACGCCCGCCGACCTGGACTGTATCAGGCAACTGCTTGCCGTGCGCGGCAGCGTCGCCGACGGCGGCAGCGAAGCCTTCATCGGTCGTGACATCGCTTTCCACAAGTCGGTTGTCGCTGCATCCGGCAACAAGGCGATGATGGAACTCTACGACTTCTTCACCGCTGCCATCACCGAAACCATTCACGCCACCCTCGATGGAGACCTGCCGGAACCGGATCAGCAGGCGCATGCGGCTATCGTCGACGCCATCGCCTCGGGCGATCCCGACCGCGCGGTTGCCGCTGTTCGCGCCTTCATGGCGCCGGTGCTTGCCGAACTCGAAAGACTGCTCTCACAATGAACCAGACATTTCGCCAGCCTGATCCCAAGGCGCAATCCGAAGCCGCCAAGGGTCTGGATGCCCAGCTTGTCGATGCTGAAGCCGACAGCTTGCCCCAGCCGCAGCCACCCGAACCGCGAAGCCGTGCCGCGCGCATCGTGCTTGGGGCCAGCCTGGTGTTGATCGCCTTCAGCTTGCGGCCGCTGTTTTCCAGCCTGTCGGTGCTGTTGCCCGAGGTGATGCACGAAACCGGGCTGTCGACGACGGGCGCCAGCCTGCTGACCACGCTGCCGGTGTTGTGCCTGGGCCTGTTCGCGCCCTTTGCACCTGGACTTGCCCAGCGCTACGGGGCTGAACGCACCTTGCTTGGCGCGCTCGCGCTTTTGACACTGGGAACTGGGCTGCGTTGGTTCGGATCTGTCCCGCTGCTGTTTGCCGCGACCTTCCTGGCGGGTGGTGCCATCGCCATTGGCAATGTGCTGCTGCCGGGCCTGGTGAAACGCGACTTTGCCGACAAGGCCGCCGTCATGACCGGCCTGTACACAATGGCCCTTTGCGCCGGCTCAGCCGCTGCCGCCGGCCTGACGCTGCCAATCGAGCATCTTGTCACGGGCTCCTGGTCAGGGGCGCTGGCGGCGTGGGCCGTGCCGACATTGGTGGTGCTGCTGATCTGGATCCCGCAGGCGCTCGGCAGCCGGCGGCAAGCAAGCCATCGCGGCTTTCGTGTCGTTGGCCTCTGGCGTGATCGCTTGGCATGGCAGGTGACGCTGTTCATGGGGCTACAGTCGGCGCTTGCCTATTGCATCTTCGGCTGGCTGGCGCCGATCCTGCGTGAGCGCGGCTTCGACGCGGCGACCGCCGGCGTCCTCGTCTCGGTATCCGTCATGGCGCAGGTCATCACCTGTCTGGGCGTACCTTCCCTGGCAATGCGGCTCAAGGACCAACGGGTCATCAATGTGGCGCTTGTCGCCATAGCGGTGATTGCACTGCTCGGCATTCTGTTCGCTCCGACCTCAACCGTGCTTTTCTGGGCGATCCTGCAAGGCATCGGGCAGGGTGGTTTGATCGCTGCGGCCATGACCTTGATCGTGCTGCGTTCGCCGGATTCGCATGTCGCCGCTCACCTTTCGGGCATGGCGCAAGGCGTCGGCTATGTGCTGGCCGCATTCGGTCCGCTGCTGGTCGGATTGATCCGGGGTTGGACCGGAAGTTTCTCGGAGACGGCCTTCCTGTTTGTCGGGCTCGGACTCGGCGTCGCCATCATGGGATTTGGTGCCGGACGTGCGCTGCATGTCGGCGCCCGAACCGTGCACACCGAAGGCTGACGTCTCTCGCGTCAACCGCCGAGCGCAGCAATGCCGCACGAAATGTTGACTGCTGCGTTCAGGCTAAGTCTTGCCCTGCCAAGCCGTGCGGATATGTATCGCACGATACACCAACGGAGCGGGCGATGACCAAGCAGGATCTGCAAATCAAGACCAGGGATGGCACCGCAAAGGCCGGGCTGTTCCACTCCGCGACGGCTTCCCCGGCCAAGGCCGGTGTCATTCTCTACCAGGACGCCTTCGGTCCGCGTCCAGCGCTTGACGGCATGGCCGAGCGGCTGGCGGGCGAGGGCTATGCGGTGCTGGTGCCCGATCTTTTTTACCGCAACGCGCCCTATGGCCCGTTCGATGCCAAGACAGCTTTCGTCGAGGAAAAGAGCAAGGCCGCGTTGATGGCCCTGGTGACCGGCACCACGCAGGAGATGACCATCAGCGACACCGGCGCGTTCCTCGACGCGCTGGCAGCGGAGGGCGTCACCGGACCGGTCGGCACCGTCGGCTATTGCATGGGCGGTGGCCGGGCGCTGAATGCCGCCGCAGCCTATCCCGACAGGATAGAGGCAGCGGCCAGCTTTCACGGCGGCAATCTGGCCAGCGATGCCGGCGACAGTCCGCATCGCAAGGCGGCTTCGCTCAAGGCGCGCGTCTATGTCGGCATGGCGGGCGTCGACAGAAGTTTCCCGCCGGAGCAGTCGGCGCGGCTGGCCGAGGCGCTGCGCGTTGCCGAGGTCGACCATGTTCTGGAGAACTATCTCGGCATGGCGCATGGCTGGTGTGTACCCGACCACAGCGTCTTCAACGCCATCGGGGCCGAGCGCCACTGGAAGCGATTGACGGCCTTGTTCGCCGAAACGCTGGCCTGAGTTCACCATCCTGTTGGCCGCAGGGCATATTTGAGGGTATCAGGCGCAATGAGTGGCTCGCCCGGCTAAGCGGCGCGGGCCGAGCGGGAACGAATTGGCCTGATGCAATACTATGATGTCGTGATCATCGGCGCCGGCGCTGCCGGAATGATGTGCGCCGTGGAGGCCGCCAAGCGCGGCCGTTCGGTGCTGATCCTCGATCACGCGGCGATGCCCGGCGAAAAGATCCGCATCTCCGGCGGTGGCCGCTGCAACTTCACCAACATCCATGCCAGCCCGAAGAATTTTATCTCGAGGAATCCGCATTTCTGCATCTCGGCGCTCAGCCGATATACGCAGCGCGATTTCATTGCGATGGTTGAACGCCACCGCATCGCCTATCACGAGAAGACCTTGGGCCAGCTGTTCTGTGATGGCTCCGCGCGCCAGATCATCGAGATGCTGGTCTCGGAAATGCAGGGCAGGGGCGTGGAATTGGCGCTGTCGACGCAGGTTCAAAACGTCAGCAAAGCCGTGGATGGTTTTGAACTCACGCTCTCCACCGGCACAATCTCCTGCCGGTCCGTGGTCGTTGCCTGTGGCGGCAAGTCTATTCCCAAGATGGGGGCGACTGGCTTCGGCTACGAGCTTGCGGCGCAGTTTGGCCTTGCCGTTGTCGAGACGCGGCCGGCTCTGGTGCCTTTGACCTTCGACGCCATGACGCTTGAGCGGCTTTCGCCGCTGGCCGGCAATGCGGTCGACGCCGAAGTCGCCTGCGGCAAGGTGCGGTTTTCCGAGGCGATGCTGTTCACGCATCGCGGCGCCAGCGGGCCGTCCATCCTGCAAATCTCCTCTTATTGGCGCGAGGGTGACGAAATCCGCATCGCCATGCTGCCGGGGGTGGATGTGGCCGAGCTCGTCCGTGCCGCCAAGCGCGGCAATGGCCGGCAGGCGGTGCAGACGGTGCTGGCAAATCATCTGCCGAAACGGCTTGCCCAGGCGATTGCTGAGCGAACCGGCATCGATGGCAATCTTGCCGATCTATCCGACGCCCAGATCAAGATCATCGAGGCCGCGGTCAACGACTGGCGCATCAAGCCAGCCGGGTCGGAGGGCTACCGGACAGCGGAAGTGACGCTTGGCGGGGTGGATACGAACGGGCTCGACCAGAAGACCATGCAGGCGAAATCCGTGCCTGGCCTGTTTTTCATCGGTGAGGCCGTTGACGTCACGGGCTGGCTCGGCGGCTATAATTTCCAGTGGGCGTGGTCGTCTGGCTGGGTCGCAGGCCAGGCATGCTGATATTCAGGTGATGCCGGCCTGCGAATGGCTAGTACCTGCGCTTCCGGTACTCACGTACCCAAACGTACGCTCCGTTCCGGTTCTCGGTCCCAACCATTCTCGGCTCGGCCTGACCTGAATCTCAACATGCCTGCACTCAAAAGCACTGTTTTGAAAAAAATCTTTCCATCGGCCCAAGGAATCACCATTAGCCTTCGTCCAACAGTCAAATGATGGCGATGATGCTGGATGAAAGCGAAGCCTCCGACGCCGATCTGATCGGGCGGGCGAAGGGTGGAGACAGGGGTGCCTTCGGCAAATTGCTGGAAAGGCACTATGGCTTTGTCTATCGCGCTGCCTATCGGTGGTGCGGAAAGAAGGCCGATGCCGAAGACATCGCCCAGGAAGTCTGTGTCCGGCTTGGCAAGGCGCTGCGCGACTATCATGGCCGTGGCGCCTTCACCACCTGGCTCTACACCATGACCTTGAACGCGGCGCGCGACATGATGCGCAAATCCGCCCGTGACATGGCAAAGACCGAGGCTTTCGGCGTTCACGCGCTGATCTCTGGCGAGGCGCCAGCCGAACCGGAAGACCCGGCCGAGGCGCTGTGGGCGGCAGTGCGGCAATTGCCGGACAAGCAGCGTGACGCGGTGCTCTTTGTCTATGGCGAAGGCTTGAGCCATGCGGCAACCGCCGAGGCGATGGCGATCTCGGAGACAACGGTTTCCTGGCACATCCATGAAGCGAAGAAACGGCTGAAAGTGCTCATGCGCTCAGCCGGGGAAGTGTGACCATGGTCGACGACAACGAACTCAACAGATTGCGCGACATCGCGGTGCCGGCACCCGGCGAGGACGCCAAGGCACGCGCCTTCCAGGCCGCCATGCGCGCCTTCGATCAGGAAAATATTTCGACCGTCACCCAAGGATCGACCGCCGGGCTTCGTCTCACTGAGCGAGCACAAAAGCTCTGGAGCGAGATCATGCAAAAGAAACTCATCGCCACGCCAGCCATCGCCGGGCTCGTCGCCCTGCCGATCGCCGGATACGCCACCTTCTATATGCTTGAGGAGACGCCGAGCCATTTCGGCGACAACGGCAAGGTCACCGAGACGCTGGCCGACAAGCCCGCGACCATCAAGCCGACCACCGCGGAGCTCAAACAGGCTCCGACCGAACTGGCCAAGGACAAGAAGGCCGACGCGGATGTGGAAAGCCGTGACGCCACCGATGCGCTCGTAGCGCCGGCCGCGCCGCCGAAGTCCGAATCGGGAGGAAAGGCGTCGCCGACCGGGGTTCCGGCAGCCAACGAAACTGAGTACGGCACCTTGCAGACTTACAAGCAGGTGCCCGAGGCGGCGCCTGCACCGACCGGCGAATTCGCGCTGGATGGCGCGACAAACGCGCCCAGGAATGCGCGGGTGGCGCCCATGGCGGAGTCCAAGCTGATGGCGCCGCAGCCGTCCATGGCGCCAGCGGATCAGATTGCGCCACAGGAGGAAAACCGTGACCGCATCGAGGATTTCAAGACCAATCCGGTGCATGCCGCACTTGCGGATCCGGTCTCGACCTTCTCGATCGACGTCGACACGGCTTCCTATTCCTTCGTGCGGCGTTCGCTGAAGGAAGGCTTCGTGCCGCAGGCCGACACGGTCCGCGTCGAAGAGATGATCAATTACTTTCCCTATGACTGGAAGGGCCCTGATACGGCTTCGACGCCATTCAACTCGACGGTCAGCGTCATGCCGACGCCGTGGAATACGCATACCAAGCTGATGCATGTCGCCATCAAGGGTTTCGACATCAAGCCAACGGAGCAGCCGAAGGCCAACCTGGTCTTCCTGATCGACGTTTCGGGCTCCATGGACGAGCCTGACAAGTTGCCGTTGCTGCAGTCGGCGTTCCGTCTGCTGGTCAACAAGCTGAAGCCCGATGACACGGTCTCGATCGTCACTTATGCGGGTGAAGCCGGTACGGTGCTGATGCCGACCAAGGGGTCCGAGAAGGACAAGATCCTGGCGGCGATCGACAATCTGCAGCCGGGTGGCTCGACAGCCGGCGAGGCCGGCATCAAGGAAGCCTACAAGCTTGCCCAGCAATCCTTCGTCAAGGATGGCGTCAACCGGGTGATGCTGGCCACTGACGGCGATTTCAATGTCGGCCAGTCCGATGATGACGACCTGAAGCGGCTGATCGAGAAGGAGCGCAAGACCGGCGTGTTCCTGTCGGTGTTCGGCTTCGGCCGCGACAATCTGAACGACCAGATGATGCAGACCATCGCCCAGAACGGCAATGGTACCGCTGCCTATATCGATACGTTGGCCGAGGCCGAGAAGGTGCTGGTCGAGGACGCGTCCTCGACGCTGTTCACCATCGCCAAGGACGTGAAGATCCAGGTCGAATTCAATCCCGACAAGGTCTCTGAATACCGGCTGATCGGTTATGAGACGCGGGCCTTGAACCGTGAGGATTTCAACAATGACCGCGTCGATGCCGGCGACATTGGCTCCGGCCATGCGGTCACCGCCATCTACGAGATCACGCCGAAGGGCAGTGGCGGCGAGCAGATGGACCCGCTGCGCTATGGCCAGGCGACGGTGAACAATGGCGGCGTCGCCAATGCGGATGAATATGCCTTCGTCAAGATCCGCTACAAGCTGCCGAACGAGGACATCTCGAAGCTGATCACCACGCCGGTGACCTCGGCCAACGAGATATCATCCTTCGACCAGGCCAGCACCGACCAGCGTTTCTCGATCGCCGTCGCGGCCTTCGGCCAGAAGCTGCGCGACGAGGATGCGACCGCGAAGTTCGGCTACGACAAGATCATGGAGATTGCTACTGCCGCCCGAGGAGCCGACCCGTTTGGGTACAGGTCCGAGTTCCTCTCGCTTGTGCGCCTTGCCTCGGCGCTGGGCGTTAACCGGTAGTGGCAATGACGGCCGGTTTCTTTCAGATGGGATCGTTCTGATACGGGAAACCGACCCACGGGCGGGTGAGGCAGGCCGGCGAGGGATTCATTCCCTTGCCGGCCTTTTTTTGGAATTGTTAAATTGCGCTGGAATTCCCGCACAGGATCGCAACCCCTGCCTCGTTATGAGTGACTAATGTACGGGCTTGAGGGGGCCAGAATTGCAGATCACGAATATTGCCAACTCGACACCGACGACACTAGACATGCCGACCCAGGGAGCGGCGCCGCAGGCACCATCAGCGGAATCCAGACGTATCAGGGATGATGTCGCGCAAGCGCGAAACACGGCAATGTCGGCGCTGAACAATGACCGCTTTCGCGCCATGCTGGAACAAATCAGCGATCCAGCCGCATCCGGCGCCTTGATGACGATGCGCGGCGATTCCGCGGCTGGCGCTGGCACTGATTTCAAGTCGGCGCAGTCAAGCTACGCCGACAACAGAGAATAACCAGCCCTGTATTTCACGCAAATTCCCAAGGGAAAGCGCTATGCGCATTTCCCGGGAAAGCCGTTTCACACTTTCCTGGAATTGCTCAGGCGCGGCCGCGACGCCGCTCGCGGCGGGCTTCGCTGGTCTCGGCGGTGTTTTCCGTCGCCACCTTGTTGCGCATCGGGCCGATGCGCTCGACGATCGCGGCAACCGTCGGACGGTCGGACTTGTGATGCGCGTCGAGCGCCTTGCGCATCGCTGCAAGGTGCTGGAACGACGTGCCGCAGCAGCCGCCGATGATTTTCGCGCCGGCATCGATCGCCAGCCTGACGTAGTCGGCCATCAGTTCGGGTGTGCCGGAATAGTGGATCTCGGTGCCGCGAAATTCCGGAATGCCGCAATTGCCCTTGACGATGACCGTTGCTTCCGGCTTCGCCTCGGTCATGTCGAGCAGCGAGGCCAGGATGTCGGAAGCGCCGACACCGCAATTCGCGCCGACGCCGAGCGGCGCCTGTGACAGGCCATCAGTGACGCCGTGGATGTCTTTCGGCAGCAAGCCCATCATGGTGCGGCCGGCAGTGTCGAAAGAACCGGTATAGGTGTAGGGCAGGCCGACACGGATGGCTGCTTCGGCGGCGGCGCGGATTTCGTCGGGGGCCGACATTGTCTCGATCCAGGCGACTTCGGCGCCACCGGCCTTCAAGCCTTCGATCTGTTCGGCGAAGGCATCGACCGCCTCGTCATAGGTCATGGCGCCGAGCGGCACTAGAAGTTCGCCGGTCGGGCCGACCGAGCCGGCGACAATCACCTTGCGGCCGGCCTTGTCGGCAACGGCGCGGGCGAGTTCAGCGGCACGCTTGTTCAGCGCGTGGGCACGGTCCTGCGCATGATGCAGCTTCAGCCGGTGGCGGGTGCCGCCGAACGAATTGGTCAGGATGATGTCGGCACCAGCGTCGACAAAATTCTGGTGCAGGCTGGTGATGGTGTCGGGCGCGGTCTCATTGAGGAGTTCAGGCGCTTCGCCGGCCTCCAATCCCATGGCGAACAGATTGGTGCCGGTGGCGCCATCGGCCAGCAGCACGCCTTTTTCAGCCAGCAGCGCATCAATCGGATTGGTCGGCGTCATCGGATCGGCTTTCATGTTTCGAAGTTAGATAAGGATATAAAGAAGTCTTTATGTCTAGTCAATGAAATAGCTACGACGATAGAGCCAGACCGGAGGCTGTTCTTCACGATCCGGGCTGGATCCACAGCGAGATTCTGGTCAGACAGAGCCTGATGGGAATGACATGCCTGCCAGATTACGTGCGAAGGCGGCCGCCTCATGCGGGTTGACGTCGGCGGCGCGGATCAGGTTGTCAAAATGCTGCGTCAGTGCCTGGATCGGCTGCGTGGCGTTCAGCACCACATACATGTCACCGACATAGATCGCCGCCCGGTAAGGGCCGAAGATGGTGAGCGGGATCGAATAGCGCATGCGACCGTCATAAAGAAACAGCCGGAACGTCGGGTAGAGGTCGTCGAGCAGCGTCGCCATGTGGGCAAGCTGCTGCTGGCGGTCCGCCTCCGGAAAACGATCCCAGACGCCGAGGCCGCGGGCAAAAATCTCCAGCGTGTGGCGCGGCATGCAGACTTCCATGTCGGTTTCCGGGCGCCGGTTGTATTCGATGCGGTATTGGGTCTCGCTGGCCTGCGCCAGGCGGCTCCGGTTGGTGATGTTGGCCTCGTAATCGACCAGCGCGCGGGTGCGCAGGAGGTCGGGGATGCCGGCCGGCACGTAGCGGATCTTGGTACCTGCTGCTTCGGCGAACCATTTGGCGAGCAGCGTGCGGTCGAAACCGTCCGGCGCTTCCTCGATCTCCAGGCTTTCGCGGATTTCGCCGGTGAGACCTTCGTCCTGGCTGAGACCGAGCAGCCAGTCCAGCGACACCTTGAATTCGGCGGCGATGTTGAGCAGCGTTTCGGCGCGCGGCAGACGTGTCGAGACACCTGAAAGCAGCTGTGACAACGCCGACCGATCGATGCCGACTGCTGACGCGAAGGCCGACTGGTTAAGGTCGGACCGTGTCAGGAGCAGCTTCAAACGGTCCCGAAAGAGTGCCGACAGGTCGCGTTTATCCATCCTCTTGCTCCACGCATCGGAAGGAAAAATTTGCGCCGAAGATGCTCGGACGGCTCTTCAGGCGTAAATGAATCCCTAAGGCTGTTTACAATGTACAACATATGCAGCCAAAAATGCGCAGACGCAACATTTTGTGCACTTTGTCGCGTTGAGTGGAATCGCGTCTCCTGACACAATGCTGTCAGGAACCAGTTGGGGTTCCGGCGACTGAGGGACAGTGGTCGATAGCATGGCAAGCATACCAGGCAAGAGCATCCGTCGAAGCAGCAAGCCGGCCATCGAATGGCCGACCGTGGTCCTCGCCTTCTTCTGCTACGGTACATGGTTCGCCGCCGGCCTCTTCCTCTGGCCATCCTATCCAATTCTCGCCCTCATCGTCATGGCGGTTACGCTGGCGCTGCAGTCCTCGATCATGCATGAGGTGCTGCATGGTCATCCGACCCGCAATGCGCTGGTCAACGAAGCTTTCGTTTTCCTGCCGATCGGCGTCACTTGGCCGTTTCGTCGCTTCAAGACCATTCACCTGCGCCACCATGCCGACGAGCGGTTGACCGATCCGCTGGATGATCCCGAGAGCTATTACCAGGCACTCTGGATGCACGAAGACATGCCGTCATGGATGAAATTCCTGCTCAAGGTCAACAACACCATGGCCGGTCGCCTGGTGCTTGGCCCATGGCTCTCTTGCATCGGCTTCTTCATCGACGACGCCAAGCACGTGATTGCCGGCGACAAGCCAATCTGCAAGGCTTGGCTGTTGCACGCGATTGGCCTCGCTATTGTGCTGCCGATTGTCCAGTTCGGGTTCGGCATTCCGGTTTGGCTCTACGTGCTGGTGCCGGTCTGGCTTGGTCAGTCGCTGATATCGATCCGCACCTATGCCGAGCATCAGTGGTCAGAGCATCCGGAAGGCCGCACGGTGATCATCGAGCGCACGCCGCTGTCGTTCCTGTTCCTCAACAATAATCTGCACTTCGTTCATCACAAGAGCCCCACCGTCGCCTGGTATCAGTTGCCGAAGCTGTTCCGTGACCGCCGGGACGAATGGCTGCGGATGAACAATGGCTATGCCTACCCGAACTATTTCGCGCTGATCAAAGCCTATGCCTTCAAGCCCAAGGAGCCGATCATTCATCCGGTGCTGCGCCGCGCGCCGGAACCGGGCAGGGCATTCAAGCCGCGTGTCAGGGCTCGCAGCATCAACGGGCTTGGCAGCGCGCCGGTCCCGGCCGAGCCGCCGAAGGAATAAAACCGGGGATACCAGGAACCCGTGTCGGCCAATTCTGATTGGACGCCGCGTTTTTGCGATCTCTTCTCCAGACATGATGATTGAGTGTCGGCATGAGCGAATTGATTGCGGCGTTGCCGATGTATGACTGGCCCGAAATGCGCGACGCGGTCGACGCGCAATGGGCGCTGATGCGCGATGCTTTTCGGAAGAAGGGCATCGACGCACCTGAGACCATCGTGCGCCGCAATGGGGATCTGCCCGCGGTGCCTGGCGGCATCCATGACGCTACCGGTAATCTGATCGCACCCGATCCCAGAACCTTGCCACCAGACGAACTGGACTTCCACAAATTGTGGCTGCACCCGGCGCTGCTGTTCGCGCAGACCTGCTGGGGTCCGATGGAACTCGGCCTATCCAATCATGTGCAGGTGGTCGGCCAGCCAAGCTATGACGCCTATGAGGGCGGGCAAGGTGAGCTTTATTCCAGCGCGCTGGTGATGCGGGCGGGCGAGGGGCCGGAGGTTGGCTCGCCTGCGGACGGCAAGGCCTTGCCCCCGATCGATCTGATGCGCGGCAAGCGGTTCACCTTTAACAGTCTCGATTCCATGTCCGGCATCATCGCGCTGACGCGAGACCTCGAAGCATCGAGCGAAAGCCTGGACATCTTTTCATCGCGCAGTGAAAGCGGTGGCCATCGCGGCTCGATTGTCGCCGTTGCCGAAGGTAAGGCGGATGTAGCCGCGATCGATTGCGAAAGCTGGGCACTGGCGCAACGTTTCGAACCAGCGGAGCGCAAGGTGGTGATCGTGGGCTGGACGGCGCGGCGCAAGGGCCTGCCTTTCATCACCTCGAGAACGACGACGGCCGCGACCGTCGCGGCACTGCGCGACGCGTTGCAGCCGGATTACCCTCATTCAGTCGCCGCATTTAGGTAAGCGCTAACCTTGCGTTGAGAATCCCACACTTCTTCGGCTGCGCGGGCGTTGCTTAGCGACAATTTCAATCCGATAGACCTTAACTACCCAGAGTTGAAGTCTGCCGGGGTGTATGTCAATGGCAAGCGGCATCGAGACAAGGCCCGTGTTCAGCATCGGAATGGTGGTTCTCGGTGCTTTGGCGTTGGTCTGTTTTCTTTTTCCCACTTTGTCCATCTACGCTCTGTTCAGCGTGATCGGGGCTCCGCTCGCGCTTGTCATGCCGATCCTTCCTCCGCTGTTCATTTTCCTGTTGCTTGTTCGCCTGGTTGGCAAATTTCGCGGGGAGGGAGCAGCATTTGGATGGCTGGGGAGTGTCGTTTACGCTCTCGTTTTGCTCTCGATTGTCCCTATTCTGGTCGACGTCATGCTGGAATTGCATGCAAGAACCTACGTGGCGGAAGATATTCATCAGCTCAAGGTTCCATTCTCGGCAAGCACTCTTGCCATGCGTGTGCCGCCCGGTACGAGATGGATGCGAGACGATACGCGATGTGACGATTTCTGCCTGCGCGCGCTGCTGAACGGCACGGTCAAACGGCTGCTGGTCGTTGAGACAAAGGATCTGGGCGACCCCATCGATCCTGCGGCTGTCGGCACGGCGTTTCGGATGGAAAGACGCGGGGTCTGCCCCGCAATGAAACTCAGTGCAGGCATCGATCCGATCAAGATCGAAGGCGAGAAACCCACCTACGGAAGCACGATTGCCGTCGATCTCATGCGACTGCAGATCGACGCGGGGAATTGTCTCATCGAAGAGGATGCCAAGCTGGGCGAGGCGGATACGATCGTATCGATCGGGCGTATCAAGCGCGGGGACAGCACTTACGCGGCCGGTCTCAATCCATTGGCCGACACAGTTCAGGCTGATCGCGTCAGCGTCTACGTGCGATCCGGCAGTGCCTATCAGGAGACTTATCGATGGACCGGCGTCGTCACCTACATGATGTATCCACTGCTTCTGCCAACCTATGTCGGCGGCTATGAATTCGACGTCAGGTCGGGTTTTCAGCGCTTCGCCCAACGCAAGAATATCGATAACAAGCATTGGTACAGTGAAGGCCCGGATTGGTCTTACTTGTTCACCAAAACGCTCGGGATGGACCTCGCCCTGCAAGCAGGTGGAGTCCCGGGTGCAACAAATGCGGCTCTTGTCGCAGGCCTGGACCAGCCAGGAAAAATCAATCCGCTTCTGGCTGACCTGACGCTCAGTTTTTTCAGGGGCATAGAGGCGGGAAAGAAGATCAGCGCCCCGGATGCAGAACTGGCGCTCAGAATCCTCGCGGATCGGCGGCTACCCGTACCTCAGGACAGTTGGGCGCCGGTGCAGTATTCTCGCGGCCTATCTGACGGTGTTTCGCAGCGTTTCGGGCAGGTTCTGTTCGAGCGATTGCGTGAGGTCAAGATCGTCGTGAGTACGAGTATACCTTCTACCGACGAACTCAATGCGTCCCATGCGGCAATGGCCATTGCGGCACTTCCCGATGAGGTCGTCCGGCTGCACCGCGACGATCTGGAGTGGCTGGCACGACAGAAAATGCTGCGCGTTTCAGCTTATCAAGCGTTGGCCCGGCTGAACGCTTTTGGCGCTGACGCCGTGCCGACCTTGCTGCATGTGATCGACGACGCATCCTGGTTGTACGGAAAACCGCGTGGTGAATTGTGGCAACCTGATTACGCCGCCGGCCTGGTCGGGCTTTGCGGTCTCGGCATCCAGGGGGCTTCGGCAATCGAACCGGTGTTGGACCGCCTCGACAGCGGTCTGATGGTAAAAACAGGCCACCCCTACAGGGATATTACAATTCAAGCCCTTGTCGGCTTCGGCTTGCAACCGGACGACATCTGGAAACATCTGGGGCTCGACGATAGCCAGGGTAGTCCCGAAAACAAACGCGCTCGTTTCGACGCCCAAGTCGCTGCCGCACAGAAGAAGCGCGATTGCAGATATTGAAGAGCGCGACTAGCTTACGGCAAGCATCCGCTCATCGAGCGGGTAGGTTGAAAGCTGCTCGTTGCCGGTCCCGGTGATCAGGATCTGCTCCTCGATCTTGACGCCTTCGCGTCCACCAAGCCGGCCGATATAGCTTTCCACGCACAGCACCATGCCCGGTTCCAGCACGCCATCCGGCGTGTCCGATGTCCAATCGCTGGCATGCGGCAAGGTCGGGTACTCGTCGGCCAATCCGACGCCATGATAGAGCACGCCGTAACGGGTCGGGAAACAGTCTCCCGGCGGCACCGCCGAACGCTCGACAAGGTCGCGGAACGAGATGCCGGGCTGCATCAATTCCGTGTTGTGCGCGATCTGGTCGGCAGCGATCCGGAACAGGTCACGCTGTTCGTTGGTCGGCTTGGCATCGCCGCAAAGCCAGGTGCGTGACAGGTCGGCGCAGAAGCCATAGGGGCCGATCAGATCGGTGTCGAAGGCGACGAGATCGCCAGCTTCGATCTGGCGCGACGAGCATTCCTGGAACCACGGGTTGGTGCGTGGTCCTGAAGCGAGTAGCCGGGTTTCGATCCACTCGCCGCCGCGTGCGATGTTGCCGCGATGGAGTTCCGCCCAAAGTTCGTTTTCGGAGATGCCAGGCTTCAGCGCCTGTTCCATCTCGCCCATCGCCGCTTCGCAAGCGACGATCGCGCGGCGCATGGCCAGGATTTCGTCCGGCGACTTGATCAGCCGCGCGTTTTCCATCACCGCTTCGCCATTGCCGATGGAGATGCCAAGCCGCGCGAGTTCCTCGACGCCTTCCGGGTTGATGTGGTCGACGGCGATGCGGCGGTTGCTGCCGCCATGTTCCTTGACCAGATCGGCTATCCCTGCGGCCCAGCGGCGGACTTTTTGCTCCGTGAGTTCGCCGCCATAGAGATACATCCACGAAACCGCTGGGCGGACCTCGTCGACGACGCCCGAATGGTCGG
The DNA here is from genome assembly GCF_015500075.1 of Mesorhizobium sp. INR15. Lineage (NCBI taxonomy): Bacteria > Pseudomonadati > Pseudomonadota > Alphaproteobacteria > Hyphomicrobiales > Phyllobacteriaceae > Mesorhizobium > Mesorhizobium sp. INR15. Next base: position 3,837,323 of record NZ_CP045496.1, read on the forward strand.
ACAGATGCTCGCAGGAGAAATAGTCGAACAGCACCACCGGGCCTTCGGTGGCGACGAAGCAATGCCGCGTCGGGTTGTGCGCCACCCACAGCTGCATGTTGGTCGAGTCGGTCGCGTAGCGGATGTTGACGGGGTCATAGAGCAGGGCGCCGGCATAGCCACGCCGCTTCAGCTCGGCCCGGATGCGCTCCAGCCGGTACTTTCGCATTGCCGGCAGATCGGGAGCGTCTATGCCTGCCGCTGCCCATTCCGCTTCAGCTTGGACGCCATAGCCCAGCACATGCTGGTTGAGTGACGCCGCCTTCTGGCGGGAGCCGTCGCGCAGGGCCTCGATCGAGCCGGGCTCGAACGGCATGATCTTGCGATGGCGGCCGAAGCCGCCTTTTGGCCCCGCGCTGTCCAAGGTCGATCCTCAGGTCCGCATCTTCTCGCCGCTCGGGTCGAACGGGGCTTCGACGTTGATGCGGGCCGGACGGCGATGTCCGAGAATCTCGATCTCGAACAGCCCGGCACTTTCGTCCTCGGCAAGGGCAGCCGGCACATAGCCTTGCGCCATCGACTTCTGCACGTAGTGGGCATAGCCGCCTGACGTTACCCAGCCGACCACGCGCCATTCGCCGTCGACGATGCCACGCACGGCGGAAGCACCCTCAGCCGCCTTGGAACCGCGGATTTCCTTGCCTGATATGTCGAAGCGCGGCGCGCCGTAACCATGCGGCTTTTCGACGGTGCCATAGTCCTTGCTGACCTTGGCCCAGATCGGCTCGTCGCCCATGACATCGGCATCCGTGGCGTCGACGATGAAGGAGACGCGGCGCAGTTTCGGTCCCTCGGCCTGTTCCTTGGCGGCGGCTTCGCGGCCGATGAAGTCGTTCTTGTCGAGCTTGATGAAGCGCTCCATCGAGCCCTCGAACGGCCCGTAGATCGGACGCAGCTCGCGGAACCAGGTTGGGAAGTTCTTTTCCAGGCGCATCGAGAGCAGGGCGCGCATGCCGAAATCGACAAGGCCGAACTCCTCGCCGGCATCCTTGATCGCCTTGTAGACGAGACGCTGGTAGGCCGGCGCCATCCAGATCTCGTAGCCGAGGTCACCGGTGTAAGTGATGCGGTTGACCAGGCACGGTGCGCCGCCGACCGCCATCTGGCGGAAATCCATGAAGCGGAAGGCCTTGGTCGAGATGTCGACATCGACCAGTTTCTGCAGCAGCTCACGCGATTTCGGCCCGGCGATCGACAGGCCGACCAGCGTCTGGTCGAAGCGGTGAATGCGCACCGAACCGTCCTTGGGCAGATGCTTCTCGAACCAGCGCATGTGGTACTTCTGCGCCGCCGACGAACCCCAGATCATGAAGCGGTCTTCGCCGGCCTTGGCGATGGTGAAGTCGCCGATCAGCTTGCCGAACTCGTTGAGCATCGGCGTCAGCACGATGCGGCCTATCTTCGGCATGCGGTTGGTCATCAGGCGGTTGAGGAAATCTTCCGCCGCCGGTCCCGACACTTCGTATTTGGCGAAGTTGGCGATCTCGGTGACGCCGACGCGCTCACGAGTGGCGCGCACTTCCTCGCCGATCGGCCCGAAATCATTAGAGCGATGGAAGGAGACGATATCCTTAGGTTCCTTGCCCTTCGGCGCGAACCACAGCGGGGTTTCGAGACCCCATGAGTCGCCCATCACGGCGTTGTTGGCCAGCATGGTGTCGTAGAGCGGCGTCGTCTGCGCCGGGCGTGCCGCCGGCAGTTCCTCGTTGGGGAAGCGGATCGAGAAGCGGCGCGAATAGTTCTCGCGCACCTTGGCGTTGGTGTAGCGCAAGCCGGCATATTCGCCGAAGCGAGTGACATCCATGCCCCAGACGTCGAAGCCTGGGTCGCCATGGACCATCCAGTTCGACAATGCGAGACCGACGCCACCACCCTGGCTGAAGCCGGCCATGACGGCGCAGGCGCACCAGAAATTGGTCAGGCCCTGCACCGGGCCGACCAGCGGGTTGCCGTCGAGCGCGAAGGTGAAGGGGCCGTTGATGATCTGCTTGATCCCGGCCTTCTCGATGCCGGGGAAATGCTTGAAGCCGATCTCCAGCGACGGTGCGATGCGGTCGAGGTCCGGCGGCAGCAGTTCATGGCCGAAATCCCACGGCGTGTTGACCGGCGACCATGGCTTGCAAGCCTTTTCATAGGTGCCGAGCAGGATGCCGTTGCGTTCCTGGCGCGTGTAGATCTCGCCCTTGAAGTCGAGCACACCGATCATCTCGCGGCCTGTCGATTTGTTGAATTCCTCGACCTCCGGCATCGGCTCGGTCAAGAGATACATGTGCTCCATGGCGAGCACTGGCAGTTCGACGCCGACCATCCGGCCGATTTCACGCGCCCACAGGCCACCGCAGTTGACGACATGCTCGGCATGAACCGTGCCTTGTTCGGTGACGACGTTCCAGGTGCCGTCGACTTCCTGCGTCAGTTCAACGACACGGTTGCGCAGCACGATTTCGGCGCCCAGCTTCTTCGCCGCCTTGGAATAGGCGATGGTGGTGCCGGACGGATCGAGATGGCCTTCGACCGGATCCCACATGGCGCCGACGAAATTGGTCTCGTCCATCAGCGGGAACATCGCCTTGGCCTCGGACGGCGTGATCAGCTCGGTGTCCATGCCGAGATAGCGGCCCTTGGCGTGGGCAAGGCGCAGGAAGTCCATGCGCTCTGGTGTATCGGCCATCATCACGCCGCCGGTCAGGTGCAGCGAGCAGGACTGGCCTGAAATCTCCTCGATCTCCTTGTAGAGCTGCACGGTATAGGCCTGCAGCTTGGCGACGTTGGGGTCGCCGTTCAGCGTGTGGAAGCCGCCCGCCGCATGCCAGGACGAGCCCGAGGTGAGCTCCGAACGCTCGATCAGCATGATGTCGGTCCAGCCGGCCTTGGCCAGGTGATAGAGAACCGAGCAGCCGACGACGCCGCCGCCAATGACAACCGCTTTTACGTGAGATTTCATGAGGGATAGGTCCGTTTTTTGAAGATTTCTAATCGAGAGAGCGGGGCGTGAAAACAAAGCGCATGTCGGATGCAACGATGTTTTCGGTCAGCTTGCCGTCAAGCGCGGCAAGGATGGTTTCACAAGCGGAAGTGCGATGTTTCACAACGTCATGGCTCCAGAGCCGCAAGATCGAATAGCCTTCAGCGCGCATTAAATCGTCGCGGCGCCGATCATAGGTACTGTCTGCATGCTGGTGTCCGTCGACTTCAACAACAAGCCATTTTTCGCGGCAAGCGAAGTCCGCAAAAAAGGGGCCGATGGATAGCTGGCGTGTGAAGCGATAGCCACCAAGTTTGCGCGCCTTCAGTTCAAGCCAAAGTAATGCTTCCGCCTGATTGCCGGCTTGTCTGAGCTGCCGTGCCCGTCGGGTTGACCCTATCTTGCGGCGGCTGCGCGTCTCAGGAATGGCTTCCCCCACTCCGTCGCTGCTTCGCAGCGCCACCTCTCCCCCCTCCGGAGGGAGAGGAAAGGTGCCAGCTGGAATCGTCGCGCGCCCTTCCTCTCCCCCGTCGATCGGGGGATAGGTGTCGAGCGAAGCTCGACGGAGTGGGGGTCGATTATTCATCAAGCCATACACAGATGATCAGAAATCGGTCGGTGCGCCGCCTTCGGAACGGCGCTTTTCGACGAAGGCGTTGAGCTCTTCGCGAATCGCCGGGTCCATATAGGGTTCGTCGTAGGACGCGAGCCGTTCCTTCCAGACGCGATTGGCCTTTTCCATCGCTGTCGGTGAGCCGGCTTCCGCCCAGGTCTCGAAATTGCGCCAATCGGACAGGATCGGCGCATAGAAGGCGGTCTTGTAGCGGTCCTGCGTGTGCTGGGTGCCGAAGAAGTGGCCGCCGGGGCCGACGTCGCGGATGGCGTCGATGGCCAGTGCTTCTTCCGAGAGGTCCAGCGGGGTCAGGAATTCCGCCACCATCTGCAGCATGTCGATGTCGAGGATGGTCTTTTCATAGGAACAGCGCAGGCCGCCTTCGAGCCAGCCGGCCGCATGCATCATCAGATTGCCGCCGCCTTGCACCGCGCCCCACAGTGAGAAGACGCTCTCATAGGCGGCCTGCGCATCGACCGTGTTGGCGGCGCAGGTGTTGGAGGTGCGGTAAGGGATGTTGTAGCGGCGCGCCAGCTGACCGCCGACCAGCTGTGCCTTCATGTATTCCGGCGTGCCGAAGGCGGGCGCACCTGATTTCATGTCGACATTGGAGGTGAAGCCGCCATAACCGACTGGCGCGCCCTTGCGCACCATCTGGGCGAAGGCGATGCCGGAAAGCGCCTCGGCGTTCTGCTGCACCAGCGCACCGGCGATGGTCACCGGGGCCATGGCGCCCGACAGCGTGAACGGCGTGACGATGACGACCTGACCCTTGCTCGACATCTGGATGATGCCTTCCATCATCGGCACATCGAGCTTTAGCGGCGAATTGGTGTTGATGATGGTGAAGACGGAGGGTTCTTCCAGCATCTGCTCATGGCTGATGCCACGTGCGATGCGGGTGATCTCGATACCATCGACATTGCGCTCCTTGCCGAGCGAATAGATGTGAAACACCTTGTCGGTCAGGGTGGCGAGATCGCGGATGCATTCGAGATGCCGGACCGACGGATGGATGTCGATAGGCTCGACCGGATAGCCGCCCGTGCAGTTCAGAATGTTGTGCATCTGCGCGAGCTTGAGGAAGTTGCGGTAGTCCTGCTGGTTGCCCGGCCGGCGGCCGCGATCGATATCAGAGCAGTTCGGCGCTGACGCCATCATCGAAATGATCAGGTTGTTGCCGCCAAAACGCACATTATGCGCCGGGTTGCGGGCATGGATGGTGAATTCCGACGGGCAGTGCGAGACCAGTTCGAGGATCATGTCGCTGTCGAAGCGCACACGCTCCGAGCCGTCGCGCACGTCCGCGCCATGCGCCTTCATGATGCGGCGGGCTTCGTCGTGCAGAACGTCGACGCCGATCTCCTTCAGTACCCGCAGCGAGGCGAGGTGGATCGATTCCAGCTCATCGTCCGAGACCAGCTTGGTCGGCTGCAGCGGGTTTTTCAGCTGGCGGAAAGCGGGCTGCTCGAACGCTGCCGAGCCGCCGGCACGTTTTCCGGCGCGGCCGCCACGGCGGGCCCGGTCGGAAGCCAAGGCCGGTTCGGCAGGATGAAGAGCGGCGGTCATGATGGTCCTCGCAGGATGCAATAACGAGCGGCATAATGGACCGGCGGCCGTCCGGCGATTGCGGAGGCGGCGACCACTAGGGCGAGGGAAGCGACATGCCGGTGGGGAAGGCGGCTGGATCGCCGATTTCGTTGCACTGTGGCTTTCGCAAGCGCCGGCCGATCGATAGGGGGTGATTGAACTCCGACCGCGAGCCGCAATGACCTCTTCCGTTCAATCCACCGAGCCGCCTGTGCAATGGGCAGCGCTTGCCGGCGTCACCGCGGCGCTGGCGATGTTCGGCGCGGCTCAAGGCTTGAGCTCGCCGCTGTTCACCCTGCTGATGCAGAAGCAGGGCCTGTCACCGGGCCTGATTGGCCTGTCGGCGGCAATGATGCCGCTCGGGCTGATCCTTTCGGCATCCGTCGTGCCGGCGGCTGTCCGGTTGGTCGGCGCACGGTCCCTGGCCGTCGGTTGCTCGCTGATCGGCGCGCTTTGCTTCCTGGCGATCGGCTATCTCCAGGACTGGGTGGCCTGGTACCTCATCCGCTTCATCATCGGTGTGGTCATCAACCCGCTCTATATCCTCGGCGAGGTCTGGGCGCTGTCGCTGGCGCCGCCATCGCGCCGTGGCCGGGTGATGGGTGTCTTCAACACAGTCCTTGGCGCCGGCTATGCCGCCGGGCCGTTCACGCTGACCCTGGTCGGTACGTCAGGCCTGGCGCCCTTCATGGTTGGCGTCGCCGGCTTCGTGCTCTGCGCCGTGATCCTGCGCGCGGTCTCTTCGAAGCTCACCGGTTTCGAGGACGATGGCCAACCTGCCAGCGGCCTTGCCGGTTTCGCCAGGATGGCGCCGGCGCTGCTGCTTGCCGTCCTGGTCTCGGCGGCGGTCCAGCAGAGCACTTACGCGCTGATCCCGGTGTTCGGCGCCAGCTACGGCCTGGCGGAAGCCGTGCTCGCCGCACTGGTGATGGCGCTGTCGCTGGGCAACATCCTGCTGCAGATTCCGCTCGGCTTGCTGGCGGAACGCTTTGGCGGCCGCGCCATGATCGTCGTCTGTGCACTGGCCACCGCTGCCTGCGCGTTTCTGTTGCCGTTGCTGATCCTGACGCCGCTGGTCTGGGTCGTGCTTCTGGTGATGGGCGCTGTCGGCTACGGCGTCTACACCATGGCGCTGGTCGAGCTCGGCAGCCGCTTCAAGGGCTCGGCACTGGTCGCCGGCAACGCTGCCTTCGCGCTGATGTGGGGCGCCGGCGGCATTATCGGTCCACCAGGGGCAGGGCTGCTGATGCAAGGAATTGGCCCGCTCGGCTTGCCTGTCGTGATCGCGGGTCTCGATGCGTTGCTGGTGGCATTCGCACTCTATCGTGCGTCCGTGCGCCGGAGCGGCAAGGCATGATCGCGGTCAGCGGGGACGAAGAGGCGAGGATTCAATGGGCGGCGATCACTGGCGTGATCGCGACCGTCTCCGTATTCGCCATCGCGCAAGGGCTCTCCTATCCCTTGCTGAGCTTCATCCTGCAGCGCCAGGGCGTTTCGCCTGCCATGATCGGCATTTCGGCGGCGATGACGCCGATCGGCTTCATCGTGTCATCGCCCTTGATCCCGGCGCTGGCGCGGCGGTTCGGGGCAGGGCGCACCGCACTCACCTGTGCGGCACTTTCTGCGATCGTGCTGGCGCTGATCGGCTGGACGCAGAATGTCTATCTGTGGTTTCCGCTGCGCTTCCTGATCGGCGCGGTGACCAACCCCCTCTACGTGCTGAGCGAAATCTGGGTGATTTCGCTTGCGCCTGCGGCAAAGCGAGGCCGCATCATGGGGGTCTATTCCACGATCATCTCAGCCGGTTTCGCCGCCGGCCCGCTTTGCCTTCTCGCCGTCGGCACGGAAGGCTGGCCGCCATTCCTGGTCGGCATTTGCGCTTTCGTGCTGTGCGGGATCTGCCTGGCGTCGGTGCTGCCGCGCCTGCCCAAGGTCGAGGAGGCGGGGCATCAGGTCTCCGTTCTTGGCTTCATCCCGATGGCCTGGCTGTTGCTGTTTGCCGTCGTTGTCGCCGCCGGCTTTGAACAAGCGGCCCTGGCGCTGCTGCCGGTGTACGGAACGCATTATGGCATCGGGGATATCAGGATGTCGGCGCTGCTGTCGGTGATGATTGCCGGCAACATCGCCATGCAGGTGCCGCTCGGGCTGCTGGCGGAAAGGATCTCGGCGCGTGCGGTCGGGCTTGCCTGTGTCGCAATCACGGTGCTCGGCTGCCTGCTGCTGCCGCTGCTGATCGAAACGCCGCTGATCTGGCCGATGATCTTTGTCTGGGGCGCGGTCTCCTACGGCATCTACACGATGTCGATCATCGAACTCGGCGAGCGCTTCACCGGCTCGACGCTAATTGCCGGCAATGCCGCTTTCTCGTTGATGTGGGGCGTAGGCGGCATCACCATGCCACCGCTGGCCGGCGCCGCCATGGACGTTCTGGGCGCAGGCGGCTTGCCGCTGACGCTCGGCCTGCTTTGCCTGGCGCTGGCCGCTGCCAGCCTCGTTGGCCGATGGAAACTCGCCTGAGCATATTGAATATCGGGCGCAACATATCGATGTTGGCGGCACGAAAAGCCATGCGTCCATCGGAGAGCCTATGAACAAGCCGAAGCCTCAGTCCGTCAACTCGACCAACGATCCGTTCCTGTGGCTCGAGGAGAGAACCAGCAAGCAGTCGCTTGACTGGGTGCATCGCCAGAACGAAGTCACGGTTGCGGAGCTGCAGGGCGATCCGTCCTATCAGGCGTCATTCGAGACCGCGCTCGATCTGATGACCGCCGAAGACAACATCGCTGTCGGCTCCGCCATCCATGGCCATGTCTACAATTTCTGGCAGGACAAGACCAATGTTCTCGGCCTCTGGCGCCGTACTAGCGTCGCCTCCTATAAGACCGACAAGCCGCAGTGGGAAACGATCCTTGATTTCGACCAACTGGCGGCGAAAGAGGGCGTGAAATGGGTGTTCAGCGGCGCCAGCCGTCTTAATCCGGATTTCAGCCGTTGCCTGCTCTCGATGTCGCCGGATGGCGGCGATGCCAGCGAGATGCGCGAATTCGATATCGAGACAAAGGCTTTTGTCGATGGCGGTTTTCGCGCGCCGGCTTCCAAGTCAGGTTTTGGTTGGCTGGACCAGGATACGGTGATCGTGTCGGCGGCCTTCGACGCGGCTGACCAGACCGAATCCGGCTATCCGCGTGTCATCAAGCTTTGGAAACGCGGCACCGCACTGGAAGAGGCGACATCGATCTTCGAGGCTGAGAAGGAGGACCTCGCCGTGGGTGCCGCCGTCGAGTTCGATGGTGACAGGCGCTACCTGATCTTGGCGCGGACGCTGAATTTTTTCGCCTCGCACATCTTCCTGCGGTTGGCATCCGGCGAAAACAGGCGGCTGCCCATGCCCGACGACATGACCGACACCGCGATCTTCAGGGATCAGCTGGTGTTCGGCGTGCGCAACCCATGGACGGCGCCTGACGGCACGATCTGCAAGTCCGATGGCCTCTATTCGCTTGATTTGGCGCATTGGGCCGATACCGGGGCGCTTGGGCCGATCCAGATCTTGCTTGAGCCGGCGCATCGCGTCTCGATCGCTGGGTTGGCGCGGACGCAGGACCGTCTTTTCATCAACCTAATGGACAATGTGCGCGGCAAGGTCGTCGTCTGCGAGCGCAACGATGGCGCTTGGACGCTTAAGCCCGTGGCGCTGCCAGAGAACGGCAATGTCGGCATCAGCCATGCCGAGCATTTCGGGTCCAGTGTCTCTTTCTCGTTCACCGATTTCCTGACGCCCAGCTCGATCATCTGGTCGGACGACAATGGCGAGACGCTGGAGACCGTGAAGGCGCAGCCGGCCCGCTTCGACGCATCGCCGCTCATCTCGGAACAGTTCGAGGCGCGCTCCAAGGACGGCACGATGATCCCTTATTTCGTCGTACGGCGGCGCGACCAGAAGGGGCCAGTGCCGACGCTGCTCTATGGCTATGGCGGTTTCGAAGTGCCTTTGCTCCCCGGCTATGCCGGTGTGCGCGGCAGGCTGTGGCTGGAGAAGGGCAATGCCTATGTGCAGGCCTGTATCCGTGGCGGCGGCGAGTTCGGCCCGAACTGGCATCAGGCGGCGCTGAAGGGCAATCGCCAGAACGCCTTCGACGATTTCGCCGCGGTCGCGCAGGATGTCGTCAAACGCGGCATCGCCACGGCGGCCTCAATCGGTATCCAGGGCGGCTCGAACGGCGGCCTTCTGACCGGCGTTTCCCTGACGCAGCATCCCGAGCTTTTTGGCGCGGTCATCATCGAAGTGCCGCTGCTGGACATGCTGCGCTATACCGAGCTGCCGCCCGGCGCCTCCTGGATGGCCGAGTATGGCGACCCGGCCAAGCCGGAGGATGCCGCCTGGCTTGCCGCCTATTCGCCCTACCAGCATGTCAAAGCCGGTGCCGCCTATCCGCCGGTGCTGTTGACCACCTCGACCGCTGACGACCGCGTTCATCCTGGTCATGCCCGCAAGATGGCGGCGCGGCTGCAGGAAGCCGGACACGGCAAGACCTTGTTCTTCGAGGAGACCGAGGGTGGTCATGGCGGCCGTGGCGATCGCCGGCCGCAGGCGGCACAGACGGCGATGAAGTATGTCTTCCTGCAGAGGGCGTTGAGCGCCAAGGCCTGAGCAGCCGTCGACGTGCGCAAAAGACAGGGCAAAGGGTGGTTCACGTTGACCATTCTTTGCTCTAAGGTGCCGCCCATGGCTACCGTGGCGACATTGGCTGGCGAATTTGGGCTCCGCGCGTTCAGGATCGCGGTGACTCCGTCGCCGCGCACGCTGCGCGCCGAGCTTTTGCGGCTGTGCGCCCGAATCGGCTATTCGCCGCCCGCCGCCCTCTGACGAATCCGCCCCCGGCGCTGCCGGATTGATTCCAGAGGAAAGATCAAAGACATGACCTATCAAAACTATTCGCTGAAGCAGCTTCAGCAGATCGACGCCGCGCATCACCTGCATCCGTTCACCGACCACAAGGAATTGCGCGAGGCCGGCTCGCGCATCATCACCCATGCCAATGGGCCGTTCATCTATGATTCCGAAGGGGCTGAAATCCTCGACGGCATGGCCGGGCTCTGGTGCGTCAACATCGGCTATGGCCGTGATGAACTGGCCGAGGCCGCCTATACCCAGATGAAGGAATTGCCCTACTACAATTCCTTCTTCAAATGCTCGACCCCGACCCCGGTGCTTCTGTCCAAGAAGCTGGCCGAGATCGCGCCGAAGCACGTCAACCAGGTGTTTTATGGTTCGTCCGGCTCGGAGGCCAATGACACGGCGCTGCGCCTTGTCCGCCATTACTGGGTGCTGGAAGGCAAGCCCGAGAAGAACCGCATCATCTCGCGCAAGATGGCCTATCACGGGTCGACCGTTGCCGGCACCTCGCTGGGCGGCATGGACGGCATGCACAAGCAACTCGGCGGCGCCGTGCCCAACATCGTCCATGTGATGATGCCTTACGCCTACGAATTGGCCTTGCCTGGCGAAAGCGACGATGATTTCGGCCTGCGCGCAGCCAAGGCGGTTGAGGATGCGATCCTCGAGGCCGGGGCCGACAAGGTTGCCGCGTTCATCGGTGAGCCGGTGATGGGGGCAGGCGGCGTCAAGATCCCGCCGGTCAGCTATTGGCCGGAAGTGCAGCGCATCTGCCGCAAATATGATGTGCTGCTGATGCTGGACGAGGTCATCACCGGCTATGGCCGCACCGGCGAATGGTTCGCCGCACAGACGCTCGGCATCGAGCCGGATACGATCACCACCGCCAAGGCGCTGACATCAGGCTATCAGCCGCTGTCGGCGCTGCTGGTTGGCGACCGCATCGCATCGACCCTGGTCGAGAAGGGTGGCGAGTTCAATCACGGCTACACCTATTCCGGTCATCCGGTGGCCTGCGCGGTGGCGCTGAAGAACCTTGAGATCATCGAACGGGAAGGGCTGGTCGACCGTGTCAGGGACGACACCGGCCCTTACTTCGCCAAGGCGCTGCAGGAACGCATCGCCGGACATGATCTGGTTGGCGAGGTGCGCTCTATCGGCCTGATGGGGGCGATCGAGATCGTCAAGGACAAGGCAACCAAAGAGCGCTTCCTGCCCGCGGGCAGTGCAGCGGTGACGGTTCGCGACCATGCGATCGCGCAGGGCATGATGCTGCGCGCCACCGGCGACACGATGATCCTGTCGCCGCCGCTGATCTGGACCCGCGACACCATCGACATGGCTTGCGATCGCATCGCCAGGGCGCTGGACCTGGCGCAGGCCGATCTGCACAAGCGCTAAAAAGCAGACTAAGACCGGGCGTCCTTGATCGGGGCGCCCGGTCTCTTCGCAGAAACCGCCGCGACATGGAACGAATGCTACGCTTGGCGCGTAGTGTGTCAGGCAGCGGCCAGCACGGCCGCGACAAGGGGTTTGTTTCATGAGCAGAACGGGCAAGGGCAGACGCACCCGAGAGGCTGCCGCGATCGGCGGCGACCTGATGCTGGCACCGATGGTGGCGATGATGCGCCTGCCTTTGATGGCGATGGATGCGCAAAGCAGCCGGCCATGGGGCACCGAGACCGCGCGGGCTGTAAACGAGAAGACCGTGGCCTTGGCGGAAGGTGTGTTCGCGGCACAGATGTCATTTCTGCAGTCGGCATCGCGGTTCTGGCCGGAGGTCTTTTCCGGCCGCACGCCGTCTCTGTTCAACGGCGTGGCGGCGGAGCAGTCGATCAGCGCCGCGCTGAAGCCGGCGAGCCGTACCGTGAAGGCCAATTTTCGCCGGTTGTCCAACAAGGCCTGATCAAGCGGCGGCCTTGCGCATATCTCTCCTTGAGGTCTAGAACCCGCCGAGGCAGTTTGCCTATTGGGGGAATCATGGCCGGACAACCGCTGAACCAGCCCGCCGAAATTCCGGCCGAGCTTGACCGCTGGAATTGGGGCGCTTTCTTCCTCAACTGGATCTGGGGCATCGGCAACAGCACCTTCATTGCGCTGCTAGCACTGATCCCGGGCGTCAACATCATCATGATCATCGTGCTGGGCGCGCGGGGCAGCCGCTGGGCGTGGAAGAACCGCGCGTGGCGCGACGCGGAACAGTTCCGCAAGACACAGCGCAACTGGGCAATCGCCGGACTGCTCGTCTGGGTCGTGGCGCTCGGCGGACTTGCCGTCACGATCGGCAGCATCCCCTACATCCTGAAGGGCAGCGACGCCTATCACATGACGATGGATGCCGTCCGTGCCGACGACCGTGTCAAGGCGGCGATCGGTGACGATCTGGCCGCCAATTTCTGGATCGGCGGCAGCATCAATGTCAACGCAAATGGCACTGGCGCGGCGCAGCTCAGCATTCCGGTCCACGGCGCCAAGGGAAAAGGCACCGTGTATTCAACCGCCATTCGCACGGCCGGAACATGGAGCCAGCGCCTGCTTGTCGTCAGGGTTGATGGTGTCGAGGCGCCAATCGTTCTGCTCAATGAAGATCATGTTCCGATCCCGAATGCAGCGATCGGAATATAGGGCTGCCGGAAGCAGAGCTGGCATAAACGCAAAAACCGCGCTCCATCGGGAACGCGGCTTTGCCAGATACGCATGGCGCTTCGCTACTGAAACACTGCGAAACTTACGGGCTCCGGTACGCGAGACCTGATCCGGAGCGCCGGGCGGATGCGATATGTCCGCCTCGAAGTCCGTTGTATAGGGACATCGTTACCGGGGAGTTATCGAGAGCTTAAGCAAACCTAAATTTGGCCTGTTTGTCGCGAAATCGGCGAAAAAAGCGCAGCCATATGAGCCGCTTATCGATTTTCGCCACGCAAGAAATTAATGATGCCGGAAAAATCGGCGCCGCCGTTCCCTTGCGCGTTGAACAGTGCGTAGAGCTGCGCTGCCTCGGCGCCAAGCGGTGTCACCGCCCCGGAACCCTGGGCTGCTTCCTGCGCCAGCTTCAGATCTTTCAGCATCAGGGCGGCGGCAAAGCCGGGCTTGTAGTCGCGGTTGGCGGGCGAGGTCGGCACCGGGCCGGGTACGGGGCAATAGGTGGTCAGCGACCAGCACTGGCCGGACGAGGTCGAGGCGACATCGAACAGCGCTTGGTGCGACAGTCCGAGTTTTTCCGCCAGCACAAAGGCCTCGGCAACGCCGATCATCGAAATGCCGAGGATCATGTTGTTGCAGATCTTGGCAGCCTGGCCAGCGCCGCCGTCGCCGCAATGGACGACGCGGCCGGCCATGGGCTTCAGCACCGGTTCGGCGGCGGCGAAGGCATCCTTTGAGCCGCCGGCCATGAAGGTCAGCGTTCCCGCGCTGGCGCCACCGGTGCCGCCCGATACCGGCGCGTCGATCGACAGCAACCCATTCTTGCTGGCGATGGCGTGCGCCTTTCGCGCCGATTCAACGTCGATGGTGGAGGAATCGATGAACAGCGCGCCGCTTTTTGCTTTCGGCGCGATGTCTTCATAGACGGACAGAACATGCTTGCCGGCGGGCAGCATGGTGATGACCACATCGGCGTCCTTCACCGCGGCCAGCGCATTGGCCATGATGACGACACCATGCTCGCGGGCAACCACCAGGTTCTCCGGCATCAGGTCGAAGCCATGCACGGTGTGCCCAGCCTTGACCAGATTGGCGGCCATTGGATTGCCCATGTTGCCGAGGCCGATGAAGGCGATCGTGGTCATTATAGAGCTCCGTGATTGGTGTTAGGCAGTAGGCAGTAGGCAGTAGGCAGTAGGCAGTAGGCAGTAGGCAGTAGGCAGTAGGCAGTAGGCAGTAGGCAGTAGGCAGTCTATTCCGGTGCAAGTTTTATAATAAGTTGGCGAAGCATTTTTCCGATGCCCTCGGCCGCCAGTAGCATGTGATGAGCTTGATCGTGCGTGCTAAAACCAATGCGCTCCGCGATCTGGAGGTGTGTTTCGAACTCCTTCAGGGAGCCTTGGGCAATCCTGAGGAATTGTTGATAAGAGCCTCTGTTGTCGCGGCCATACCCTTCCGCGATGTTCGCGGGGATAGAGTTTGCCGAGCGGCGGATTTGGCTGGTCAGCCCATACAATTCTTCTTTTGGCAACGTCTTGGTCAAGGAGTAGGTAGCGACGGCCAGATCCATCGCCTGCTGCCATACGAGAAGATCCTTGTATGAATTGATCTTGCCGCTCATTCTACTGCCTACTGCCTACTGCCTACTGCCTACTGCCTACTGCCTACTGCCTCACCTGCCAATCAACGTGCGTGCGATGATAACGCGCATGATCTCGTTGGTGCCTTCGAGAATCTGGTGGACGCGCAGGTCCCGCACCAGCTTCTCGATGCCGTAGTCATGCAGGTAGCCGTAGCCGCCTAGCAGTTGCAGTGCGTCGTTGGCGATGGTGAAGCCGGTGTCGGTGACGAAACGCTTGGCCATCGCCGACCATTTTCCGGCATCAGGCGCCTTGCGGTCGAGCTTCGAGGCGGCGGCATACAGGAAAATGCGCGCTGCCTGCAGCTCCGTCTCCATGTCGGCAAGCTTGAACTGCAGCGCCTGGAATTGGTTGATCTTCGAGCCGAAGGCCTTGCGCTCCGAAGTGTAGGACAGTGCCTTGTCGAGGGCCGATTGCGCGCCGCCCAGCGAACAGGCGGCAATGTTCAGCCGGCCGCCGTCGAGCCCTGCCATGGCGATGCCGAAGCCGGCGCCTTCGCCCGACAGCAGATTTTCGGCCGGCACCTTGCAATCCTCGAAAATGACCTGGCGGGTCGACTGCATGTGCCAGCCCATCTTGTGCTCGTTGGCGCCAAAGGAGAGGCCGGGCGCATCCTTGGGCACGACGATGGTTGAAATACCCTTTGGTCCATCGGAGCCGGTTCTGACCATGACGGCATAGACATCGCTGTCGCCGGCGCCGGAGATGAATTGCTTGGTGCCGTTCAGCACGTAGTCGCCGCCGCTTTTCACTGCCCGTGTCTTCAGTGCTGCCGCGTCGGACCCGGAGCCGGGCTCGGTCAGGCAGTAGCTGGCCAGCCATTCCATCGAGGTCAGTTTCGGCAGAAAGCGCTGGCGCTGCTCGTCATTGCCAAAGCGGTCGATCATCGATGCCACCATGTTGTGGATCGAAATGAACGATGAAAAGGCCGGATCGGCGCGTGAAAGCGCTTCGAAGATCAGAACGGCATCGAGCCGGCCAAGTGCCGAGCCGCCGACATCGTCGCGGACATAGATGCCGCCGAGGCCGAGCGGGCCGGTCTCGCGGATCACATCGGCGGGGAAGTGTTTTCGGCGATCCCAGTCAAGCGCGTTGGGCGCGACGCGATCGGTGGCGAAGGCCTGCGCCATCTCCTGGATGGCGCGCTGCTCTTCGTTGAGTTCGAACTGGCTGGTGCTCGCATCGACCGCGGCGTCCATGGCGTGCTCCCTGATGTTTTCGGCCCGTTGGCCTGTCGTTTTTGGCTTTGCGCGGGCACCAATCTAGACCAATGATGCCGCCGCGCAACCCGACCATCCGCGGACCGGCTGTGCGTGGATCGATGTTCGGACGGAGACATGACAACAAAATTCGATGAGCTGCTTGAAGATTTCCGTGGCTATCTCGGCACAGTGGAGGATGCGCTGGTGCGAGATGCCGTCGCACGAATTGACTGGGACATGTCCGCCCGCGCGCTCGAACCGCACCCTCTAGCCTGCCTGTGTCACCTCGACCGCGCTGCTGAACTGGCGCCGTTGGAGGCCAAGCCGCTGGTGCGCTTGCTTGCCGAGCACGGCGCCGACTTTCGCTGGGGCCAGACTTACAGTGAAGCCGATTTCGGCAAGGATTTCATCGACAATTATGGCTGGCTGGAGGTTTTTGGCACACGCGGTGCCTTCGCCAATGACACGGTGGCGGCCGGTTTGCTGATTCTCGGGCCCGGCATCGTCTACCCCGACCATCACCACATTGCCGAGGAGATCTACATTCCGCTGACCGGCGGCACCGAATGGCGCATGGGCGAAGGGACTTTTCAGACGCGCACGGCGGGCGAGGTGATCCACCACAAGTCCAATGTCAGCCATGCCATGCGCACGGGCCGGGAGCCCTTGCTGGCGCTCTACATCTGGCGCGGCGGACCATTGGCGCAGAAATCCGACATCACCGGAACCGTGGCGCAGGGCAGGGACTGATGGTCAGGGCGATCATGCTGCAAGGCACCGGCTCGGATGTCGGCAAGACGGTGCTGGTCGCCGGCCTCTGCCGGGCAGCGAGGAAGCGCGGGCTGAAGGTGCGCCCGTTCAAGCCGCAGAACATGTCGAACAATGCCGCCGTCGCGGATATTCCTGGCGAGGCGGGCGGCGGCGAAATCGGCCGTGGGCAATGGCTGCAGGCGATTGCTTGCGGTGTCGCGCCTACAGTCCACATGAACCCGGTGCTGCTGAAGCCGCAGACCGATGTCGGCGCGCAGGTCATCGTGCAAGGCAAGGTTTTCGGCGAGGCCCGGGCACGCGACTATCAGGCGCTCAAGGGCCAGTTGATGGACGCGGTGCTGGATTCCTGGGCCAAGGTCGGTGAGGGTGCCGATCTTGTCATCGTCGAAGGCGCGGGCTCGCCCGCCGAGATCAACCTGCGAAGCCGCGACATTGCCAATATGGGCTTTGCGACACGCGCCAATGTGCCGGTGGTGCTGGTCGGCGATATCGACCGTGGTGGCGTCATCGCCTCGGTCGCGGGCACGCATCTGATCCTGCCGGAAGAAGACCGGCGCATGATCGTCGGCTATCTCATCAACAAGTTCCGTGGCGACGTCACGCTGTTCGATGACGGCATCAGGTCGATCGACGAATTCACGGGATGGCGCTGCTTCGGCGTCGTGCCATGGTTGAAAGCGGCGGCGCGATTGCCTTCAGAGGACTCCGTCGTGCTGGAGCGGTTGGCGTTGGCCGAGAAGCGCGCGCTGAAAGTGGCGGTGCCGATGCTGGGCCGTATCGCCAATTTCGACGATCTTGATCCGCTCAAAGCCGAGCCGCAGGTCGAAGTCGTCTTCGTGCCACCTGGCCAGCGCTTGCCTTACGATGCCGGGCTGGTGGTCATTCCCGGTTCGAAATCGACCATCGGCGATCTCCTGAAATTCCGCGAGAATGGCTGGGACCGTGATCTCCTCGCGCATGCCAGGCGTGGTGGTCATGTCGTCGGCATCTGCGGCGGCTTCCAGATGCTTGGCCGCATCGTGCGTGACCCCGATGGCATCGAGGGCAGCGTCACCGAGACAGAAGGTCTTGGCCTGCTCGACGTCGAGACGGTGATGGAGCCGGAGAAGACGGTGCGCAATGTCAAGGCGCGCTCGGTGCCTTTCAACCTGCCGCTCGAAGGCTACGAAATCCACCTTGGCCGCACCACCGGTCCGGACACGCTGCGCCCATCCGCCGTCATCAACAACGTCGATGACGGCGCCATGTCCGCCGACGGCAAGGTGATGGGTACATACCTGCACGGGCTGTTCGGCGCCGACGCGTTCAGGACAAGGTTTCTCGAAAGCCTGGGCGTGCAGGGCGGTGGCATCGACTATCGCGCCGAAGTCGAGCGGGCGCTGGACGAGATCGCCGCCGAACTGGAAACCCATCTCGACTGCGACGCGATCTTTGGCCTGGCGCGGTAGCCTCCGTTTCTAGGCCTTTTCTCCAACCTTCGGCCAATAGGTGCCGAAGGACCAGATATTGCCTTCCGGATCACGGCAGATGAATTCGCGGCTGCCATAGTCGCGGTCGTTCAGCTCTTCGAGGATTTCGGCGCCGGCCTTCTTCGCTTTGGCATAAGCTGCATCCGCGTCATCGACGGCGACATAGATCGCCTTGCCGCCGCTGGTGCCGGGCATCCCGACCATCTTGCCGAACCTGTCTTCGCGCGCGGTGCCCATCATGATCACCGAGGAGCCGAAGACCAGTTCGGCATGGTGCACGACATCGCCCTGGCCATGACGCTCGCGGACGGTGAAGCCGAAAGCCTCGCCCAGCCAGTCGATCATTTCAGAGGCATTCCTGTAGCGCAGCGTCGGGTAGAGCCGTGGCGGTTCACTTGATGCGGGCATGACATTCTCCTTCGTTGGGTTGGTCGATAACCCACTCTGGGCGAAGGCCGCTCAGGCGTCTTGAAGAAATGTTACCTGCATTCGCGGAAAGGAGCGGCAGATTTACGCTTGTACTGAAAGCGATGTCGGCGTTTCGCCGGCAAGGTCGCGGAATTCACGCACCAGATGCGCCTGGTCGGAGTAGCCGCAATCGGCGGCGATGTCGGCCCAGTCGCTGGCCTGTTGCCGCGACAAGTTGAGCGCGCGGTTGAAGCGGACGATGCGCGACAGCGTCTTCGGACCCATGCCGGTCGCATCGGTGAACTTTCCCGCGAGATGCTTGCGGCTCCAGCCCAGCTTTTCGGCAAGCGATGAAATGCGCGTGCGGCCGCCAGAAATGATGATCCTGTCGTAGGCCCATGCAATCTCGGTCTGTGTTTCGCGGGCATCGGCGAGCCGGCCGGCGACGAACATCTCGACGATGGCGAAGCGCTCGCTCCAGTCCGGCGCATTGCCCAGCCTCTCGCGCAACGTGATGCCTTCGAGGCCGAGCACATCGTCAAGACCGAGCATGCGGTCAGCCAGTTCGCTCATCGGTTGGCGGAAAAAGCGGCGCGCACCGAGCGGCGTGAAGTTGACCTGGACACAGCAGGAGCCGCCGAAGGATTCGATCACCACCGGGCCGGCATAGAGGCCGGCGGCGAAACTGGCGAAGCGGTCGTTGTGGCCGGGGTCCTTGCCAAGGCCGATGGCGAAGGGCTCGGCAAAGCTGATCACCAGCGGCACGGTCAATGAGGCGTATTCGACGTTGCGGAAGTGGCCGGGAGCCGTTTCGCGGTAGCCGAGAATGTCGGTAACGATGCCTTCAAGCCGTGGCCCGGGGATGTGCCGCAACATCTCGAACCGGCCGGCGATGTGCCGATCCTGTTCGTTCTGGCGCTGCGTCTCGACCGGCATCAATGCTCTCCCTACGCTGGAGAACCTAGCAGAGCATTGTCTAAAATCAAAAAAGCGCCCGGCTTTTGGCCGAGCGCCTGGAAATGCTTGAAGTTGGATTGTTCAGGCGCCGCGCATCATGCAGGCGCCGGCAAGAATGATGTAAGCGATTAGGACAATCCACACTGATGCGATCGGAATAAACGCAAGAACGCCAAGTGCGACGAGAACGCCGACGATGGCGACAACAAGAGAGATGATGAAAACAATTTGAGTGGGTGCGCTGAGATTCATGTCTGGTTCCTCCAACATGATTCGAACAACGCCAGTCTATCAGGCGCGATGTTACACACCAATCAGGGTTCGCAACGGGTTGGCCGGGTCGGCCAGGAGCTTCACCGCCAGCGCCAGACAGACGACCACAAGCAATGGCTTGATCAGCCTGGCGCCGATGCGCATGGCGAGGCTGGCGCCGACGCGGGCGCCGAGGAACTGGGCAACACCCATCATCAGGCCGATCTTCCAGTAGACGACGCCGACAGCGGCGAAGACGATGAAACCGCCGATGTTGGAGGCGAAGTTGAGCAGCTTGGTGTGTGCCGTCGCCTTGAGCACGCCGTAGCCGGCGAGCGCGACGAAAGCCAGCATATAGAAGGAACCGGCTCCCGGCCCGAACAGGCCGTCATAGAAGCCGATGACCGGCACGAGCGTCAACCCGAAGAGGAACGGCGACAGGCGCTCGGCGCGATCGACGTCGTTCATGTTGGGCTTGAGCGCGAAGTAGAGCGCGATGGCGATCAGCACCAGCGGCAGCAACGCCCGCAGCAGATCACCCGGCACGATCGTCGCCAGCAAGGCGCCGATGGCGCTGCCGACAAGCGCCAACAGGGCCGAGGGCAATTGCCGGCGCAGGTCGACATGGCCCTTGGAGGCATAGTGGATCGTCGCCGAGCCCGAGCCGAACATGCCTTGCAGCTTGTTGGTGGCGAGCGCCTGAACTGGTGTGAAGCCGGCTAGCAGCAGCGCCGGCACGGTGATCAACCCGCCGCCGCCCGCAATCGAATCGACAAAGCCGGCGGCAAAGGCAGCCAGCGCAAGCATGACGACAGTTTGTGTGGCGAGATCGAACATTGGCGGATGGCGGCATGCGGTGAGGATATGGGGGTTCGACCACGGCCACCCCGTTTGCGCAAGCGCGATTACGTCTTGTCTGGTGCAATCCCGGATGGAAAACCGCTTCACACTTTTCCCCGAATTGCTTTACGTATTCCAGATGGCTTCGAAAGGAACGCTGATGGCGATTGCTCTGCTGGATCAGATACGCTCGATCTTCGACGGCGACCCGGGTGTGCGCAAGGTGGCGGACGATCCGATTCTGTCGGCGGAATTGCTGATGCTGTTCCGCATGATCCTGGCCGACGGCTCGGTCAGCGAGAGCGAGATGGTTGCCTTCCGGCGCATCTGCAAGGATGCCTTCGACATTCCCGAAACCAGCATCGACGCCGTCATCGAATATCTCAACGAGTTCGGCTACGAGACCAATGGTTCGCAGGCCATCGCGCTGTTCCGCGATCTCGATGTCGAGCGGCGCAAGCAGCTGGCGCGCCACATGGCCGAGATCGCCAAGGCCGATTCGCAGCTTGCCGAGAGCGAAGTCCGGCTGCTGCGCCGCACACTCGACTTGCTCGACATCAGCCCGGTCGATGTGGTGACGCCTGAAGAATAGGCGCCTCGGGCCGCTCACCCTTGTTCCTGCATCCGCCGGGCGATCGCCCGGTGCAGATCAGGCGCTGCTGAAACCAGAGCCTTGGCTGCGTCCGATCGCGGGTGATCGAGTACCTCGCTCGTCTTGCCGCGCTCGACGATCCTGCCGTCATGCATCACCAGCACTTCATCCGTGATGGCGCGGGCAACCGTCAGGTCATGGGTGATGAAGAGATAGGCGATGCCGAGCTTCTGGTTGAGGTCAGCGAACAGGTCGAGGATCTGGGCGCGGATCGAGACATCGAGCGCCGAGACCGGCTCATCGGCCACCACCAGTTTCGGGCGGGTGATGATGGCGCGGGCGATCGACAGGCGCTGACGCTGGCCGCCTGAAAACTCGTGCGGATATTTGTCCATGTCGCGCTGGTCGAGGCCAACTTCGTGAAAGGCATGCGCCACCATTTCGCGCCGCTCGGCGCGGGATGGCTGCTTCTCCAGAACATGCAGTGGTTCGGCCACCAGCTTCTCAACTTTCTGGCGCGGATCGAAGGAGCCGTAGGGGTCCTGGAAGACCACCTGCATGTCGCGCCGCGCCGGCTTCAGTTCGGCTTCGTCCTTGCCGGTGATGATCTCGCCGCGAAAACGGATGTCTCCCGATGTCGGCCGGTCGAGCGCCAGGATCATGCGGGCGAGTGTGGACTTGCCGCAGCCGGAGCGGCCGACCAGCGCAATGGATTGGCCCGGCGTCATCGACAGCGAGACGTCGTCGACAGCGCGGATCGCGGCCCCGCGCTTGAACAGAGAGGTCCGCCGTCCCGGATAATCGCGGGTCACATTCTCGACCTCGAGCAACGGCTTGGCCGACCCGGCGCCATGTATCCTGGCGCGCGCCGGCACATGCATCGAGGCCTGCGCCAGTTGGCGCGTGTAAGGGTGTAGCTGCTCGGAAAGAGTGCGCGCGGTGTCGCCGGCCTCCATCACCTCGCCATGGCGCAGGATGGTGATGCGGTCTGCCATCTCGGTCACGACCGCGAGATCGTGCGAGATCAACAGCAGGCCCATGCGGTTCTCTGCAACGAGGCCGCGAAGGAGGTCGAGGACCTGCGCCTGCAGCACCACGTCGAGCGCGGTGGTCGGTTCGTCGGCGATCAGCAGTTTCGGTTTCAACGCACAAGCGATGGCGATGACGACGCGCTGGCGCTGGCCGCCGGACAATTCGTGCGGATAACGCGACAGCGGAAATTGTGCTTCGGGCAAGCCGACACGGTCGAGCATTTTCCTCGCCCGGTCCTCGGCTTCGGCGCGGCTTGCCCTGGTGTGCCAGCGGATGCCTTCGGCAACCTGCTCGCCGATGGTCTTGACCGGGTTGAGCGCTGTCATCGGCTCCTGGAACACCATGCCGATGTCGTCGCCACGCAGCGCGCACATCTGATCCTCGGTCGCGGCGAGAATATCGATGCCGTCGAAAACAACGCGGCCGCTGGCGCGCGCGGCGTGGGGCAGCAACTGCATCAGCGTCAGCGCGGTCATGGACTTGCCCGAGCCGGATTCGCCGACAAGCCCCATTACCTCGCCGGGAGCCACGGCAAGCTCGACCTTCTTCAGGATCGGAGTGTCGCCGATGCTCAACGACAGGTTCTCGATTTCGAGCAGGCTCATCGTTGCCGCCGCGATTTCGGATCGAGGATGTCGGCGATGCCGTCGCCAAGAAGGTTCAGCCCGAGCACGGTGATGACGATGGCCATGCCAGGAAAGATCGCCATCCATGGCGCCACCACCATGCGGGTTTGCGCATCGAACAGCATGCGGCCCCAACTCGGCATGGGCGGTTGTGCGCCGAGGCCGAGATAGGAAAGCCCGGCTTCGGCGAGAATGCCAAGCGCGAACTGGATCGTGCCTTGCACGAGGAGCAGAGTCGCGACGTTGGGCAGGACATGTTCGATGGTGATCCGTGCCTTGCTTTTGCCGGCGGCACGCGCGGCGAGGATGAACTCGCGCGGCCAGATCGCGAGAGCACCGGCGCGGGCAACGCGCGCAAAAACCGGAATGTTGAAGATGCCGATGGCAATGATGGCGTTGACCGCGCCCGGCCCGAAAATGGCGGTGATCATGATCGCCGACAGAAGGGCCGGGAAGGCGAAGACGAGATCGTTGAGCCGCATCAGCGCTTCGTCGACGAGACCGCCGCGTGCGGCCGCATAGGCGCCGAGCGGTACGCCTACACCCATGCCGATGCCGACCGCGACCAGGGCGACGGCGATCGAGTTGCGGGCGCCAACCATGACCATCGACAGGATATCGCGGCCGAAATGGTCGGTGCCGAACCAGTGCGCCGGCGAGGGGCTTTGCGTCTTGTCGGCGATGATCAGTTTGGCAACGTCATAAGGCGTCCAGATGTAGGAGGCGAGAGCGACCGCAAGCACAAATGCCGTTACGATCATGCCAATGACGAACGAGCGGTTCCTGAATGCCTTGGCGAGAATGGCGCCGAAAGTCTCCTCGGGGATGTCTATATGCAGCGTCATTGCCGGCCTCTCAGGCGGGGATCGACGACCGCATAGGAGATATCGACAATGAGGTTGACGGCAATGACGGCAGCGACCAGCAGCATGACGACGCTCTCGACGACAATCAGATCGCGCTGGGTGATCGCCTGGAACACCAGGCGGCCAAGTCCGGGAAGGTAGAAGACGTTCTCGATGATGATGGTGCCGGCGAGCAGGAAGGCGAATTGCAGGCCGAGAATGGTCAGCACCGGGATCATGGCGTTGCGCAACGCGTGCCGCCACAGCACGGCGCGATAGGGCAGGCCCTTGGCGCGGGCGGTGCGGATATAGTCCTCGTTCAACACCTCGATCAACGCCGAGCGTGTAACACGCGCCAGGATCGCGGCCTGCGGCAGCGCCAGCGCCACCGCCGGCAACAACAGTGATTTCAGCGCCAGCCATATGCCGGCGCTCCAGCCGGGAAAGCCGCCGGCCGGCACCAGCCGCAGCCAGACGGCAAAGAGGTAGATCAGCATCAGCGCGAACCAGAAATTCGGCACGGCGACACCGAGCTGGGCAGCGCCCATGGAGATCGTGTCACCGGCCCGTCCCCGGCGGCTGGCGGAGAACAGCCCGACCGGGATGGCGATGAGCGTCGAGAGGGCAAGCGCAATCAGCGCCAGTGGCAGCGACACGGCAAGCCGCTCGCGCACGAGATCGATGACCGGGACCGAATAGGTATAGGAGCGGCCAAAATCGAGGCTGAGCAATCCACCGGCCCAATGCAGATAACGCCAGGCAAGAGGCGCGTTCAGGCCCATCTGGTCGCGCAGCAGTTCGATCTGGTCGGCACTGGCGTTCAGGCCCAGCATCAAGCGAGCCGGATCACCAGGAAGGATCTCCAGCACGGCAAAGACCACCATCGAGGCCAGCACCAGCGTGGCGGCGGCTATGGCGAGGCGCTTGAGGAGATAGGCGGTCATTGGCTCAACGTGCCGGAAAAACACATGCCCCGGAAGCTGTTTCGGCTCCGGGGCATGAGTTTGTCAGGACAGGCAAAATCAATCCGACCACTTCACCTTGGTCAGGTCATTGGCCTGGATCGGTGCGTTTTCCCACAGGCCCTGCAGCTTGGCATCCCAGACGCCCACCTTGGGCAATTCGTAGAGGAAGCCGACGACGGCATCATCGGCCAGGATCTTCTGCGCCTGTCCCAAAAGCTCCTTGCGTTTGGCCTCGTCGGAGGTGAGGTTCAGGTCGGCAATCACCTTGTTGAAGACAGGATTGTCGTAGTTGAAGTAATAATCCTTGCGCGAATAGATATCGATGTCGTTGGGCTCGGTGTGGGAGACGATGGTCAGGTCGTAGTCCTTCTTGGTGAACACCTGGTCCAGCCATTGCGCCCACTCGACCGGGATGATCTCCAGGTTGATGCCGACATCGCGAAGCTGCGAGGCGATGATCTCGCCGCCAAGCCGCGCATAGCTAGGCGGAGGCAGTTTCAACGTTGCCTTGAAGCCGTTTTCGAGACCTGCCTCCTTCAACAGTTCCTTGGCCTTGGCGATATCGTGCGGATAGCGGCCGGTGAGGTCGACATAATCCTTGTTGGCCGGAGACATATGCGAACCGATCGGCTGGCCGAGGCCAGCCGAGGCGCCGTCGATGATCGCCTTGCGGTCGAGTGCGTAGGAAATCGCCTGCCTGACCTGCAGCTTGTCGAAAGGCGGCTTCTTGTTGTTGATCGACAGGATGGTTTCGCCTTCGGTCGAACCGATCACCACCTTGAAGCGGGGATCGTCCTTGATCTGCGCGAGGCTGTCGGGATCGAAGAAGGGGAAGGCCTGAATGTCGCCGGAAAGCAGTGCCGGCACATAGGCCGCGGCGTCCGGCACGATGCGGAACTCGGCCTTTTCGAGTGACGGGGGCGTGCCCCAGTAATGGTCCGCCTTGACCAGGGTGATCGACGAACCCTTGGCCCAGCTCTGGAATTTGAAGGGACCGGTGCCGATTGGCTTTTCCTTGTTGGTATCGGCTGATTCCGGCGCCACGATCACCGCGTCGCCCCAGCCCATGTTGTAGAGGAAGGAACCCTCGGGGTTCTTCAGCGTGACCTTCACCGTCGCCGGATCGACGACATCAACCTTGTCGATGGCCGCGAACAGGCCTTTCTGGGCATTGACCGAATTGTCGGCGCGGGCGCGGTCCAGCGAGAATTTCACGTCGGTGGCATCGAAGTCGGTGCCGTCGTGGAATTTCACGCCGGTATGCAGCTTGAATGTGTAGGCCTTGCCGTCGTCGGAAATCGTCCAGCTTTCGGCCAGGTCGGGCAGCACCTCGCCATTGGGACCAATGCGGGTCAGGCCCTCGAAGACATTGGCGTAGAGCACCTCGTCGATCGCCGCGGCAGCACCAGCGGTCGGATCGAGATGTGGCGGTTCGAGCGGAATGCCGATGACAAGATCGGTGCGGGCGGCAAATGCCGAGGTTCCCGTTGCCAGTGCCAGCGTGGCGGCGGCCAGAATGGTTTTCCACAATTTCATCGTGCAACTCCCCAATGCTCGAACCGGGCGGATAGAAGCGTGATTTCGCGGCGGAGTAAATTGCGTTTCTTGCTGCATTGCAGCAACAAAAGGAATGTTTTTACTCGAGGCGGCTCGATCGATCGAAGATTGCTGGCGCGGGCGGCCTATCCGGCGCCGTTCCGTAGCAGCACATTGAGGCCGATCGCCATGACCTTGGCCGATTGCACCATGTCGGCGATGCCGACCCATTCGTCAGGCCTGTGGGCCAGGTCGAGAATGCCCGGACCATAGGCGATACAGTCATAGATATGGCCGATGCGGGCAATGTGCTTCTGGTCATAGGTGCCGGGCGAAATGACATAGTCGGGCTCGCGGTCGAAGATTTCCATGATGCCTTGCGCCACGGCCTTCACCACCGGCGCGTCACGCTCGGTCATCAGCGGCAGCACTTCCATGATGTCGCGGATTTTATAGTCGAATTTCTTTCGCTCGCGCTTCAGCCGGTCGAGAATATCGGTCACTTCGCTTTTGACCGTGCCGAGGTCCTCCTCGAGCAGGAAGCGGCGATCGATTGTCAGCCGGCAGGAATCGGGCACGTTGGGCGAGGGCAGGCCGGGGCGGAAATCCTCGGTCTGGCCACCATGGATCGAATTGATGTTCATGGTCGAGCGTTTCGCGCCCTCCGGCACCACGGGCATGCGCGTCATCTTGCGGTCGAGTGCGGGAAACAACTCGTCCTCGAATGCCCGGAGCACGGCGCCCATGTGGCGCACCGCATTGTCGCCGAGGAAGGGCATCGAGCCATGAGCCATCTCGCCCTTGGTCTCGATCTCCGCCCACCAGACGCCGCGATGGCCAAGGCAGATGCGGTCCTTGTTCAACGGTTCGGGAATGATGACGTGGTCGACCCTGGGTTTCGAGAAATAGCCAAGCCCGGCCAGATGGGCGACGCCACCGAAGCCGCCGGATTCCTCGTCGACCGTGCCTGAAATTTCGATGGCGCCGGGAAAGTCGGGAAAAACTTCCATGAAAGCCTCGGCGGCGATGATGGATGCCGCGAGCCCGCCCTTCATGTCACAGGCGCCACGGCCATAAACCTTGCCATCCCTGACAAGGCCGGCGAACGGATCGACGGTCCACCCGTCGCCAGCCTCGACCACGTCTATGTGCGAATTGAAATGAACGCAGGGGCCGGATGATCTCCCGTCGAAACGGGCGACGACATTGACTCGTGGGTAGCGATCAGTGTCGCCGGGCGTGCCTTCCGCCCGGATGAACTCGGTTTCGAAGCCGCGCCGTTTCAGCCGCGCGCCAATGTATTCCGCGCAGGGCCGGTAGGCCTCGCCTGGCGGGTTGATGGTTGGAAATCTGATCAGGTCGGTGGTCAGTGCGACCAGGTCGTCGGCCCGGTCATCGATCGCCTTGAGGAGTCGTTCATTCATTCGGACGATTGAGCAGCGATCTCGATGGTTTTGCAAGCCTGTTGGGAGAAGGCCGGTGGCGCCGTGTCGTTGCGGCAACTATCACGGGAAAATCGTTCAAATTGGACGCATTGAATTGGCCAATTGATCAAGGAGTGTGTGGTATCCCGTTCACCTGCCATTAAAAAACTGAAAAACAACGTGATGGCAGGCAGGCAAGGGGCAATCAAAGGGGTTTGATCGCATGAAAAAGTTCTTTCTTGTAGCCGCGATGCTGGCAACCGCACTCTTTGGCGCGCCGGTTGCGAGCCAGGCGGCGATGTTGGAAGCAAATATCGACGTGTCCTCGCAGACCATGACGGTCCGGTACGGCATGGAGGTTTACCGGTGGACCGTGTCCACCGCGCGGCCCGGCTATTTCACGCCGCGCGGCACGTATAGGCCGCAGCGGACGGCGAGGATGTGGTATTCGAAAAAATACCATATGTCGCCGATGCCGTATTCCGTGTTCTTCCATGGTGGCTATGCCATCCACGGCACTGGCGCGGTCCGGCAGCTTGGGCGTCCGGCCTCGCATGGTTGCGTAAGGCTGCATACCGCCAATGCCGCCACCTTCTATTCGATGGTGAAGGAAGTCGGCTTCGGCAATACACGGATCGTCGTCACCAACTAGACGGATGCCGCTGTCTCTCTGCCCCAGCCGCGCATTGCCCGAGGGCAGGCTTCGAGGTGTCGCGTTTTCGGCGATTCCGGCTCAAAACGTTGCAGGAATATCGCATCGGCACCCAAAAGGGTGCCGTTACGTCATATTTCGTCTCGCTAATGTTTTTGAGCCGCCGCCGGTTGTGCTAGCTTTCTGACAGGCAACTTATGAGGGCTCTGATGTATCGACTTCTTCTTGGCGCAGCGGCAATTGCCGCAACCGCAACCGCAACGTCCGCGTTCGCGGCTGATGCCATCGTCATGACTCCGGAAGTCGCAGGTCCACATATCTCAGGCTATGTCGAAGCTTATCTCGGGGGGCTCTATCTGACCGTCCCCGGCGACCATGCGTCCGCTACGACCGCAGGTGGCACCGGTCGGGTGAATTTCCCGATCGATTCCCGCTGGAACGTCCAAACTGACGCGTTTGTCGATTCGCTTTGGATCCAGGGACAGAATCTCTACGGGTATGGCGGCGCGGTTCACGGCTACTGGCGCGACCCCAGTTCATACGCTCTTGGCGGATTCGCCACAATTGAAGGCTATGGCGGCGTTAATTTTGGCGGCCAGAACCTCTACAACTTCACGGTCGGCCCCGAGGCTCAGGCCTATTTCGGCAATGTGACACTCTATGGCCAGGTTGACTATGGTCAGATACGGGCCAGCGGTTCGTCGGATCATTTGGACACCTGGGGCGGCCGTGGCGTGGTGCGCTATTTCGCCCGGGATAATCTTCGCTTCGATGCCGAACTCGGCTACTCGACGATCTCGCTCGGTGGCGAGCATCTCAATACCGTAACCGGGGCACTGCAGGCTATGTATCGGTTTTCCGGGACGCCGCTTTCGGTGTTTGGCCGCTATCAACTGGATCATCTGTCGACAAGCGGTGTGAGTGAGAACATCCACAAATATGTGATCGGCCTGCGGGCGAGCTTCGGTTCCGACACGTTGCTTGACGAAGACCGTAACGGCGCCACGATGGATACCTATCGGCCGAATATTATCCAGCCGTTCGGGGGTGGTTGACGGCGCATCGGGCCAAAGACCCGATTTGAAAAGCCGCGAAGAACGATCTTCGCGGTTTTTTTACGCTTACAGTTCGCTGGCGCAGCCTAATTTGCCTGCGTCGCTTTCGGACGCGGCCCACGCTTCCAGATGCTGATTTCCCAACGCTTGTGGAACCACATCCACTGACCCGGATCCTCGCGCACCCAGCGCTCGACCACGTCGTTGAGAAGCTGGGTGAGGGCAGGAACATCAACGCTGCCGTTGGCGGCACGCGGCAATGTCAGCTTGTCCTCGATCTCCAGCCGGAAGCGGTTGCCGGGCAGCCGCACGCAGCGCGCCGGATAGACATCGCAGTCATAGTGCCGGGCAAGTGTGCCAAGCACGCGGTTGCTCTGGCAGGGCCGGCCAAAGAATGTCGTCGCAAGCCCGTTGGAGAACTTCTGATCGACAAGAATGCCGATATTGCCGCCATTCTCCAAAACCGACGCCAGCGCGAATGAAGCGCCGGTCGACGACGGCAGCAGCGACCCCATGGTCGAGCGGCGCGTCGAATGGATGTAGTCGGCGAGATATGGATTGTTGGGCGGGCGAAACAGCGCCGTGATGTTCATGCCGAACGTAGCCGCCGCCACCGGCAGCAGCTCGAAATTGCCGAGATGCCCGGTGAAAATAATGTGCGGCTTCTGCTCGCCGGCGATCTCCAGGAAATGATCGGCGCCCTTGACCTCGATGCGGCCAGGCGTCGTCGCCTTCGGATCATAGTCGAACAGGGCGTCGAGAAAGATGTACTCGGCGGCGAGGCGGGCCATGTTGCCCCACATGTCGGAGGCGATGGCCTGGATTTCGGCTTCGCTCTTTTCGGGGTAGGCCAGGCGCAGATTGTCGACAGCCACTTGATGGCGGCCGACCCGGGGCCCGACGCGGCGGGCAACGCGGTCGGCGAAGTTCAGCGCACTGTCGACCGGCAGCAGGCGCAGCAAGGAAATGATCAGCATGGCGACACGCGCGACCAACCAGTAGTTGGCCTGGCGGAGCAGCCGGCCATACCGAAACTTGAAGTCCCGGCGAACCTTCTTGAACTCACTGGTCAAGGCGAAGCGTTCCTGGAGCCTGTTCCACCCTGATGGAATGGGAGTGGGGCACTGTCCACGATCTGATCCGAAAACCGCTAGCCACTTTTCGGGATCCTAGACGCGTAAAATGATCTTGCCGAAGACGTCGCGGCCTTCCATGCGCTTCAACGCCGCGTCGATATCGTCAAAGCCGACTTCGGTGTCGATCACCGGCGCGACCTGTCCCGCCGCCATCTTTTGCATGGCGTTGGCCATGTTTTCCATACGGCAGCCAAAGGAGCCCAGCAGTTTCAGCTGTTGCTGGAACAGTTGCATCAGGTTGATCTGCGTCGACACACCAGAGGTCGACCCGCAGGTGACCAGGCGTCCACCGCGCTTCATGCACAGCATCGACGCGGCAAAGGTGTCGGTGCCGACATGCTCGAAGACAACGTCGACGCCCTTCTTCTTGGTCAATTTGCGCACGACGCCTTCAAAGCGGTCGTCGCGATAGTTGATGACATGATCGGCGCCGAGCGCCTTGGCCTTGTCGATCTTCTCGTTCGAACCGACGGTGGTGATGACGGTGCAACCCATCCGCTTCGCCAGCTGGATGGCCGCCGAACCGATACCGGAACCGCCGGCATGAACGAGGATCGTTTCGCCGGGCTGAAGCCTGGCGTTGTCGAAGAGCATGTGTTCGACGGTGCCGAAGGTGACGGGGGCGACAGCCGCGCCGATATCGCTCACGCCGGGCGGCGCGGGCACCAGCAGGCGCGCCGGCAGGTTGATCTTCTCCTGGGCAAAGCCGTCGAGATGGAAACCGTGCACGCCGGAGACATGCTCGCACAGATTGTCGCGGCCTTCGCGGCAGGCGCGGCAAAGCCCGCAGGTGCGGGCGCCATAGATGGATACCAATTGGCCAGGCAGGAGATTGGAAACGCCGGGGCCGACCGTCTCGACCTCGCCGGAGGCTTCGGCGCCGACGACCAGCGGCAGCTTGCGCTTGGCGAAAGCCATGCCGCGCCAGCCCCACACGTCGATGTGGTTCAGCGCTACGGCCTTGATGCGCAGCGTCACTTCGCCCAGGGCGGGCGGTGGGGGAGATGGCAGGTCCACCGTTTCAAGACGGCGGTCCTCGATAAGTTGCAATGCGCGCATTGAGCCTGTCGGTTCTGTTTGAGCGGAAGGCGCTCGCTTAGACCGGTTCCCGCGCCATGACAAGGCAAGTGTTCTGGCCGCCGAAGCCGAACGAGTTCGACAAAACGCTGCTGACCTCGGCGTTGCGCTTCTTGTTGGGCACCACGTCGAGCAGGATTGCCGGGTCGGGATTGTCGTAGTTGATGGTCGGCGGGATGACGCTTTCACGCATGGTCATCAGCGAAAATGCCGCCTCGACCGCACCGGCGGCCGACAGGGTGTGACCAATCATCGACTTGTTGGACGAGACCGGGATCGAGCCGATCCGCTCGCCGAACACTGTCGATAGCGACAGATGCTCCATCTTGTCGTTTTCGGGTGTCGAGGTGCCGTGCGCGTTGACATAGTCTATCTCGTCTTCGCTCAGGCCGGCATCGGCAAGAGCGGCACGCACCGCCGCGATTGCCGGCGAACCATCCGGCTTGGAGCGGGTGCGATGGAAATCATCGGCCTTTTCGCCGCAGCCGCGCAGGATGCCGAGAACCGTGGCGCCACGCGCCAGCGCCGCCTCCAGCGATTCCAGCACAAGTGCGCCGGAGCCCTCGGCCAAAACGAAGCCGTCACGGTCCTTGGAGAAGGGCTTCGAGGCCTTTTCCGGAATGTCGTTGTGCGTCGAAAGCGCCGACAGCAGCGAGAACCGGATCAGCGCCTCGGCGGTCGCCGAGCCGTCGGCGCCGATCGACAACGCCCGATCGCATTCTCCGCGGCGGATCGCCTCGACGCCAAGCTGGATGGCGGTGGCGCCCGACGCGCAAGCCGTCGATAGCGTGATCGGCAGGCCGCGTGTGCCGAAACGGTCGGCGAGCCGGTCGGCAATCGAGCCGAACTGGGTGGTTTCGAAGATGTCGAGTTCCTTCAGCCCCCGCGCAACCCGCAGCAGCCTTTCGGTGCCGGTATCTTCCTTGTCGGAATTGTAGAGTGAAAACCGCTCGCTCCAGTCGAGTTCGACCGGCGGCGAGGCAAGAAAGAGCGGTCCGCCGAAATTGCTCGCGTTAAAGCCGGCTTCGGCAACGGCCTCATGCGCGGCGGTCTCGGCCAGTTCATAGGTAAGGAGGCTTGCACCCTTCGAGCTTGATGCCAGAAAGTCGACCGTGCCGGAGATACGGGTGTTCAGATGGTCGACCGGGAAACGGGTGATCGGGTGGATGCCGGATTTGCCCGCGGTCAGCGCCGCCCAGTTGTCGGTCTTGCCGACGCCAAGCGAGGTTACCACGCCGATGCCGGTGACAGCGACGATTGGCCTGCCCATGTGATCGTTCAGATTGGCCATGTGCCCTCGACCGTTTGTCTCTTTGGCATGGATCCTCAACGTCGCCTTAGGCGGCGTTGACCAAAGCCATGCCCTCGAATTGGTGATAGCCGATTGCCGTTGCAAGCACGGTTTTTGGAATACCCTCGAACGGCTTTTCGGCCGCGGTATCAAAAACAGGGTAGGCGGCCTTGCGGTCGACAGCGAGTGCGGCCAGCGCCACGGCGAAGGGGAACTGCGCCTCCTTCATGTGGCCGGTCAGGGTCGAGAAGCCGCGCGCGGCGATTGCCGCATTGGCTTCGAGCGCCGTCTTCTCGGCGATGGTTGCCGCGTGCGCGCCCGATGCGCCCGACATGGCCAGCAACTGACCATTGGGCAGCGCCGCCTGCTTGAGCAAAGCGGCGATCTCGGCATCGAGTTCGCCCTGCCGCCGTCTGGCGCGGCTGGACATGACCGGACCGAGTTCGGCGTAAATTCTTTGCCCGCGCCTTGTGGCGTGTTCGCGCTGCTCCAGCACCAGGAAGGCGCCACCGGAGCCGGTCACCACACCACCGCCTTCAGCGCCCTGGCGTTGCCAGACCGGCTTCCACGGGCCACGATGCAGGTAACCCGCCAGTTCATAGCCGAGCAGCATGTCGGAATGTTCGGTCTGAAACGCGCCGCCGACCAGGATATGCGTCGACTGGCCGGAGCGGATGCGCGCGGCGGCGGTTTCGACCGCGGCGACCCCCGCACCTTCCTCACCCATGAAGGTGCGCGACGAGCCGGTCACCTTGTGGACGATGGAGATGTTGCCGGCGAGAAGGTTGGAAAGCTGGGCCAGGAACAGCGTCGGCCGCAGTTCGGTTGTCAGCTTTTCATTGAGCAGCACGTCGCGGTCGTTGCGGCTTTCCGAAGCGGCAAGAATGGCGGCATCAACGGCTTCGTCACGCTCGCCGCCGCCGGCAGCCACCACCATGTCCATGGTCGCGCAGAGTTCGTCATTGCCCTTGATGCCGGCATCGTCCAGCGCCAGCCCGGCGGAATAGGTGCCCAGCCTCTGCCAGGTTTCCATCTGGCGCTGGTCGCCACGCTTGGCAATCTGCAGGTTCCAGTCGATTTCCGGCAGCGGATGCACGGTGTAGGGCGAGAAGCGCGCGGCCTCAAGCACCGGTTCCAGGCCCGGCCGTGCGAGCTTCTGCCAATGCGCATCCGGACCCTCTCCCAGAGAGGAGACAAGGCCAATGCCGGTGATGACGACGTCGCGAGCGCTCATGGCTGGGTGTTGTCGGTCAGGCAATGCGACGCGTCAAGGTCAGGCCGTCTTGGCGGCAACAAGTGCGTCGATCTTGGCGCACAGGTTCTTCATGACGAAGTAATCGTCGGTCGAAGCCTTGCCGTCGTTGACTTCCTGCGTCCACTTTTCCAGCGGCACCTTGATGCCGAATTCCTTGTCGATGGCAAAGACGATGTCGAGGAAGTCCAGGCTGTCGATGCCGAGATCGTCGATGGTGTGGCTTTCAGGCGTGATCGTGTCGATATCGATCTCGCTGGTGTCGGCGATGATCTTGGCGACTTTGTCGAACGTGGTGGACAAGGGCTTTTCCTTCGGTTGCGGGTGGAATCTGTCCGCATGTGTTTGGGCGCTGTCTAATCGGTTTTTCCCTGCAGGAAAAGGCCTGATGCGCCGGGCGCAGATGGGATGGCTGTTTCGGAAACGCAAGAAGGGCCACCGTTTGACCGATGGCCCTTCCCATTTTTTGGCCGGTCTCAGCTGTCGCGGAGCTTGACCAGGTCGTTCAAGAGCCCGCCCGTTCCGTTGTGGACGGTCAGGCGCTCGATCTTGCCGGCGATGGTTTCCAGAGCTTCAAGCTCCTTCAGCCGCAGCATGACCGGGTTCTCCGCCATCAGCTTGGCCGTGTTGAGCAGCGAACGCGTGGCGTTCGTCTCCTCGCGGCGGCGGATCACGTTGGCCTCGGCCTGCTTCTCGGCCGAAACCACCTGGTTGAGGATTTCGCGCATCTCGCCCGGCAGGATCACATCCTTCAGAGCGATATCGCTGACCTCAACCCCGATCTCGGCCATGTCGGCACGGACCTTGCCGGCGGCCTCTTCATCGACCGTCACCTTCTTTTCAAGGATCTGGTCGAGCGTCAGCGCGGCAAGCGTCTTGCGGAAGGCGTATTGCAAGGCGCGGTAGAGGGCTTCGGAGAAGTCCTTCACCATGCTTACCGCCTTGACCGGATCAACGACACGGTACTCGGCTGATATGTTGACGCGGATCGTCACGCGATCCTTGGTCAATACTTCCTGCCCTGCAACGTCGAGCGACTGGCGCTTCAGATCAACGACCTTGACCTGCACCATGCGCCCGACATTCCAGAACGCGTGCACTCCAGCGGCAAGCGTGCGGACCAGCACACCGTCGACGAACAGCAATCCGGCCTGGCCGTCAACGACCGGATGCACGGACATCAATTCCGCCTTCCTGCTTTGGCCGAGCCGGCGCATGACCGCTGGGTCGATGGCGAGATCGGCCGACGTGTCGACCAGCGTCACCTTCCACGGCCCGGCATCCGTCCACAACACCAGCTTGCGGTCCGGCGCCAGCACGGCGTGCAGGTTGCCGTCACGCTCGATGACGGCGACGTCCGTGCGCCCGGTGCGAACGATGGTGAAATGACGCGCGGCCACATCCGGGAGCTTGTCGAACAACGCCTTCTCATAAGCCGAAACGAATTCCGGGTTCCTCAGATCGTGCCGGGACACTTCAAGGTTGCCGCGCCGGTTGACGAGCGAGTGCTCGCCCGGCAGCAGGACAGCCTTGATCTCTCCCTTGTAGAGGGTGAGGGCACGTTCGTTTTCCTTTACGAGGACGTGTTCGCGTCCAAGAACCTTGTCGAGAATGGTTGTCATTGTCTTCACTCCTGTCGGGCATGGCCCCATGCGAGGCGTCACGTCATGCGTCGATCGTTCCTTTCGTTTCTCGTTTCACATGCTTCCTACGTCGAATTCCGGCACGAATGATCCGGGGACTGGCGGCATCCGCTTGTGGCGGGCCCGAGGGAGCGGATCGCGAGGCAGCGAAGCGGGCTTGAGAAGCCAAAGCCTCTCTTGACGGCATCGTTGCGCCTTGATCGTCACCGCGGGCCTGGCCGCGAGCCGATGGCACCGGATCCTTTGTCCGGCCTGCACCCGAAGGTCTGGGCCGTCCATCAGATCTTCAGCATTCCAGTCCCCGGACCGTTTTTCAGATAACACCGTGGCAAGGTGCTGGCTTATCAGGCCAATGGAGAAGGGATCGAACCTTCGACAGTCAGATTAACAATCTGATGCTCTTCCAGCTGAGCTATCCGTGGTGCAGACGACGGGACTCGAACCCACAACCTCCGGAGTATGTCCGGCGCTCTCCCAGTTGAGCTACATCCGCGATCCCAATCCCCAAAGCGGCGCCGTATACAGGGCGGCAAAGCCGCCTGCACGGGCGGAGACGAAAGCTCCAACCGTTGTGCTCGCTTCGGTTTTCGTGACCGGGAGCGCGCCTATAGCCCCTGCGACGGGTTGTCGCAAGCGGCATTGTCGTGGCCAAATCGCGGCTTCTTTGAGTGTGATGTTTTGGCAACAGTCAGCGCAACCGGAGCGTGCCTTAGAATGTGACGCGGCCAAGCACGCGCAGGCCGTCGCCCTGCGGCTCAACCACCACGGCTTCGCCTTCACGCGGCGAAATTCCGGTCAGCGCCAGGATGTTTTCCAGATGGGTGACCATGACCAGATTGTCGGAGCCGGAATAACCACGGACTTCCTTCATGATCGCTGCGATCTGCGCGGCTTTTTCGGCCTCATCGGTTTTCAAGAGGTCGAGCGGCTCGAAAAGAACTGGCTCCGCCTCGAAGGCGATGCGGGCGGTGTCAAGGCACCGGCAGTAGCGGCTGGACAAGATGCGCTCGATAGGGGCCGCGCGCGCGGCAAACAGTGCACCGATCTTGCTCGCCTGCTGCTTGCCGCGTGCCGACAGGTTGATCTGGGTCGCACAATTGGCGATGTCGAAATTGGCCGGGTCAGTCGTGCCGGTGACCATCGCATGGCGAAGCAGCACCACGTGGCCGCCGTCGCGCAGCAGCGCCCAGCCAGCATCCGT
Source organism: Mesorhizobium sp. INR15 (assembly GCF_015500075.1). Taxonomy (NCBI): domain Bacteria; kingdom Pseudomonadati; phylum Pseudomonadota; class Alphaproteobacteria; order Hyphomicrobiales; family Phyllobacteriaceae; genus Mesorhizobium; species Mesorhizobium sp. INR15. Next base: position 3,873,936 of record NZ_CP045496.1, read on the forward strand.
CGCCTGGGCCGTGGCAGGGATAGCAAACAGAAGCAGCGCCAGCACAAATCGAATCATAGGCTATCCTTCTCCGGTTCCCGGCATGGGATCCGGTGAGAGGACATATAGGGACGGTAAAGCCAGCCGAAAGACAAGGCACGCTAGGGTGAGGGAAAGTTCCTACTTCTTCGCCATCTGCTGTTTGGCCAGGTCGATCTTTTTGTCGGTGAGCGGGATGGGGATCGTGTAGCCGGCTTCGGTAAAGCCCTGCTTGGCATTCTCGAAGAACTCGATCGCTTTGAGATATTCGGCCTTGCCGCCGCCATAGCTGGCGCGGTTCCAGTGGATGTCACCGAGATTGTTCTGCTCAAACGCCCATTGCAGCGGCTGGCTTTCGCGGGTGAAGACTTTCAAGGTCGCCGTGAAGGCCGCCTCTGCTTCGTTGAGGTATTTGTCGGTACGCTGGAGATTGCCGAGATTGAGCAGGCTCATGCCGATGCCATTCTGGGCGTTGGCCCAGTCGACGGGTGCGCCCTCGATGGTCAGCACCTCAAGGGCGGCACGCCGCGCGGCGATCGAATCCTGCAGGGTCTTCGGGTTGGCATCGCTCATGCTCAGCCAATGCAGCGCCGAGCCGAGACCCGCCTCGGTCAACGCCCATTGGCGCGGGTTCGTCTCGCGTTTGTATTCGCGCAGCGCGTCGCGATATGCCGCGATCGCATCTGTGTAATGTTCGGGCTTGTCGGCGAGGCCGCCAAGCAGCTGCAGCGTGTTGCCGAGATTGTAATGGCTCATCGCCCAGTCGAGTGGAAACGCCCTTCTGGTGTAGACCCGACGCGCCGCCTGGAATGCAGCGACCGACTCCTCAAGTTTGGCCGGATCGCGGTTGCGCTGGCCGAGCGTCTGGTAGATCGAGCCGAGATTGTTCTGCGCCGAGGCCCAGTCCATTGGAAAACGCTGGCGGGTGAAGATGGTCAATGCATCGCCATAGGCAAGCGCGGCCTCCTCCAGCGCGGCGGTGCCCATATCGAAGCGGGCAGCACCGCTCAATGCGTTGCCGAGGTTGAGGCGGCTGGTTGCCCAGGAGATCGGGAAGGTTTCGCGGGTCCGAACCTCAAGTGAGGCCCGGAAAGCATCCGCCGCCTCGTCGATCTTGGCCTTGTCGTTGAGCTGAGTGCCAAGCGAAACAAGGGTGTTGCCGAGATTGTTCTCGACCATCGCCCACTGCACGGGCGCCTTTTGCCGCGTGTATTCCTCAAGCGCCAGCCGATAGGCGGCTTCCGCTTCAGCGAGATGCTTGCCGGCCGGCTCGCGTTCGGACAGCGCATAGAGCGCCAGACCAAGATTGTTCTGCGATGAGGCCCAGTCGAATGGTACCTTGTCGCGCGGGCGTTTCTCGATGGTGGCGAGCATGGCTGCCACCGCTTCGTTCAGGCGCTTCGGATCGCTCTCGCGCTCGCCGACCTTCAACAAGACATTGGCCAGGTTGTTCTGCGCCGCGGCCCAGTTGAGATCATCCTTCTCGCGTTCGAATACGACAAGCGAATCGCGAAAGATCTGTGCTGCCTCTTCCAGATGCGCCGTTGCGGTTTCCCGCTCGCCGATCGTCTGCAGCACCACCGCCATGTTGTTGCGGGTGATCGCCCAGTCACGGTTTTGCTCACCATTGGGGATGAAATCGAGGATGACGCCATAGGCCTTGAGAGAGCGCTGCAGCGCGTCCAGGTCGCCGGTCGCATAGCCATGGGCGCTCAGCGCCTCGGCCTCCTGGTTCTTGTAGTTCCAGCGCAGCTTGTCGTCCCACTTCTCGACCAGCGAGAAGGCCTTGCCATAGTCATTGGCAGCCGCGAGATAATCGAAGACCAGCGCCGAGGCATCGGCGCGCCTGGCATAGATAGCGGCGTCGGCGATACGCTTCTGCTTGACCAAGGCCTCGGCATCATCGACCGCGCTGCCTGTTTCCTCGACCCGGCCAACAGCCTCATCGAGGAATTTGCGTGCCGTCGCGATCGCGCCCTGGCCGATCGCCTTGTCGGCGGACGCGACAAGGCGTTTGATCTCCGGATCGTCGGTGCGCAATGCGGCCTGCTCGGACATCATCTTCTTCAAGCGCTCGGACTGGGCGTCGAGCACCTTTTGCAGCTCGGTCGGGTCTTCCGGAATCTTTTCCGTGCCAAGTGCCCTCAGCACGCCATAGAGCGCGTCGAGGGGCACGCCATCCTGCAGCGAGGCCAGTTCCACTTGCGCCCGCTTGGGATCAGGCAGGTCGGAAATGGTGAGCAGCAGCTGCCGCCGCTCGCCGGTGATCAGCCCGTCATCGCCCGTCGGTTCCGGCGGAGCGACGCCGAAATAGAGCAGGCGGCGCAGGCTCTCGTTGACCCAGGGACGCTGCTTGGCCTTGGTGTCGAGATAGACTTCTTCGGTCACCATGCGCATGACCGAGCCGAACTCGGTGCCCTTCATCGCAGCGAGATGGCGCAACAAAGCCGCCGCGTAGGGGCTGTTTTCGCCGGCGGCGCCGTCCATCGCCGGGCGCCCTGGTTCAGCGGCGAAGCCGATCACGGTGCCGAGGCTCTCGGTTGCCGCCGGCGCATTGGCAAGGGTCTTGGCGCCGCGCAAGGGTTCGAGACCGCCTTCGCCGATCGGCGAAGCCGATGCGGTTGGCGCCTTGCGTACCATCGCGTCTGGTGGAAACGGGTTGGTGCGGCAAGCATCGAGCAGGATGATCGTCACAGGCACCGTCTTCTTCAATTCATCCATGACGGCGGAAATCGGCACCAGGGCCGCGTCGGCATCCTTCAGCGACGAGACGTCGGCATCGACCGGAACCAGATAATTCTCGCCATCGGCTTCGATGCCGTGACCGGAATAGTAGATGAAGGCGACGTCGGCGCCCTCGGCATCCTCGGCGAATCTCTCAAGGTCGCGCTTCAGCTTGGCGGCATCGCGATCGGTAACGCTGCGGGCGTCGAATCCAAGATCGGTCAGCATCTTGGCCATGTCGCGGGCATCGTTCGCCGGGTTGGGAAGGGCGGCGATGTGTTGGTAATTCGACTGGCCGACGATCAGCGCCACGCCCTTGAGGCTCCTGGTCTCGGCGGCCTGAAGCGTCGTCGCGGCAAGGCAAAACAGCATGGCGACAAAAACCGCCAGCCATGTGCGCCGCAAGAGATACGGTTTCGGGATTTCGACAAAAGCCATTCTGTCGTTCGTATCCGCCCTGATGATCGCAAACCCACTATTACGTTGCCTGCCGACCATGATCAAATTCGGGCAGGATTGCGCGGCAATTCCGGGTCGCCTATCCCTGAACAATGTCTCCGCTCACCGAAACCGTGCTCTTCGTCTTCAGTCTGGTCGCGCTCGGCTATCTCGCTGGGTTGACCGGCTATCTGAAACCGGCGAGCGGCGAGGGGATATCCGACTTCGCGGTGCGCGTGGCGATGCCGCTGCTCCTGTTCCAGACGATGGTGAAGGCCGATTTCCATGGCGCCGCGCCGTGGTCGCTGTGGAGTATCTATTTCACGGCGGTGGCGATCACCTGGTCGCTCGGCCATCTGGTCATGACAAGGGTCTTCGGGCGGGATGCCCGCGCAGGCATCGTCGGCGGCGTATCGTCATCCTTTTCCAACGTCGTGCTGCTTGGGGCGCCCTTCATCCTGGGCGTATTCGGGCCAAGCGGGTTCGAAGTGCTGTCGCTGCTCGTCTCAGTCCACCTGCCGACCATGATGATGGCTTCGATCGTGCTGTTCGAGATGTTCGGCCGTGGTGGCGGCGAGCCGGTGCATCCGTTGCGTGTTGTCCGGAGTTTTCTCGGGAAGCTCTTCGTCAACCCGCTGATCATCGGCATCCTGGCCGGCCTGGCATGGCGCATCACCGGTCAACCGTTGCCGCAACTCACCGGGCGGCTGGTCGACGCGCTGGCCAACACTGCTGGGCCGGTGGCGCTGTTTGCAATGGGGCTCAGCCTGCGCCGTTTCGGCATTTCCGGCAACATCCGGCCGGCGCTCGCACTTTCGGCCCTGAAGCTTCTCCTGATGCCGGCGCTGGTTCTCGGCCTCGTCTGGCTGTTCGGCCTTCCGCCGCTGACCGCCAAGGTGGCGGTGATGGTTGCGGCGCTGCCGTCCGGCGTCAATTCCTACCTTATCGCGGTGCAGTTCAACACCGGCCAGGCCCTGGCCTCGAACCAGATGACCATCGCCACGGCCGGTGCCGCCGTCACCACGGCCTTCTGGCTGATGATTGTGGCTCATGTCTTCGGCTAGGGCGTGTCGATTTTCTGGTCTTGCACTGGCCCAAAGCCTATATGCCATCTTGCAATTGCTTGCCGGGCTTGCCCTAGGTAAAGAGCAGTGGCTCCAGCGTGCCGGCGTCATGCCATCGGCCACGCTCATCGAAGAAATCCACAGACCGGCCCGTCAGTGCGCCGAAGGGAGGCGAGACCATGCTTCAAAAAACCAGCCACTTCATGCGGCAGGCCAATCTCATCAATGGCGAATGGGTGCAGGCCGACAGCGGCCTGACGGTCGACGTCAACAATCCAGCCACCGGCCTCAAGATCGGCACCGTGCCGAAGTCGGGCAAGGCCGAGACGCGCCGCGCCATCGAAGCCGCCGAGGCCGCTTTCAAATCGTGGCGCAAAACCACCGCGCTCGAGCGCTCGAAGCTGCTGCGCAAGCTGCATGACGCGATCATGGACAATCAGGATGTGCTGGCCGAACTGCTGACCATCGAGCAAGGCAAGTCGCTGTTTGAATCGAAGGGCGAGATCGGCTCCGCCGCCGCCTATATCATGTGGTTCGCCGAGGAAGGCCGTCGCACCTACGGCGATGTCGTGCCGTCTCCGTGGGCGGACCGCCGCATCCTGGTGACCAAGGAGCCGGTCGGCGTCATCGCCGCCATCACGCCGTGGAATTTCCCGTCTTCGATGCTGGCCCGCAAGCTCGGCCCGGCGCTGGCCGCCGGCTGCACCGCCGTGGTCAAGCCGGCTTCGCAGACGCCGTATTCCGGCCTGGCCTGGGGCGCGCTTGCCGAGGAAGTCGGCTTCCCGAAGGGCGTGATCAACATCCTGACCGGTGCCGCCGGTGAGATCGGTGACGAGATCTGCTCCAATCCCCTGGTCAAGAAGATCACCTTCACCGGTTCGACCGAAGTCGGCAAGATCCTGATCCAGAAGTCGTCTGTCACCGTCAAGAAAGTGTCGATGGAACTTGGCGGCAATGCGCCGTTCATCGTCTTTGACGACGCCGACCTCGAGCGTGCGGTGGCCGGCGCGGTCACCGCGAAATACCGCAATTCCGGCCAGACCTGCGTCTGCACCAATCGTTTCCTGGTTCAGGCCGGTGTCTACGACAAGTTCGTCGAGAAGCTTGCCGTGGCCAGCAACGGCCTCAAGGTCGGTTCCGGCCTCGAGGACGGAGTCCAGCAGGGGCCGTTGATCGACGAGAAGGCGGTCGAGAAGGTCGAGGAACTGATCGCCGATGCGACTTCCAAGGGCGGCAAGGTCGTCGCCGGCGGGAAGCGTCACGCGCTTGGCGGTTCGTTCTTCCAGCCGACGGTCATCGCCAACGCGACGCCCAAGATGCGCTTCATGAAGGAAGAGATCTTTGGCCCGATTGCCCCGGTGTTCAAGTTCGAGACCGAGGAAGAGGCCATCGCGCTCGCCAATGACACGGAATTCGGCCTGGCCTGCTATTTCTACACCGGCGATCTCGGTCGCGCCTTCCGGGTCATGGAAGGTCTGAAATATGGCATGGTCGGTGTCAACGAAGGCCTGATCACCACACCGGAAGCGCCGTTTGGCGGCGTCAAGGAATCCGGCCTCGGCAAGGAAGGCGGGCATCAGGGCATCGAGGACTATCTCGACACCAAATATGTCTGCATCGGCGGCCTCGGCCTCTGATATAGCCAATCCTTGAGATGGCAGGTTATAGCCTGCCATCTTCGGGGTGGCGAAATCGCTGGCCGAAGTCGATCAAAGAACTGGCGTTTGCGGGCATGGCGATGAAGGACGGCGAGGTTTTCGGCACAACGCAGGCGGGCGAAGCCGTCCGCCGTTTTACCATCAGGGGCGGCGGCCTCACCGCCAACATCATCGGGCTGGGTGCGATCGTCCAGGATTTGCGCCTGACCGGGCACGACGCACCGCTGGTGCTCGGCTACGACAGTTTCGAACCTTATGAGACGGACAACGCCTTCTTTGGCACGGTCGTCGGCCGTTATGCCAATCGGCTCCGCGATGGCCGTTTCACCCTCGCGGGCAAGCGCTATCAGACCGAGCGCAACTTTCTCGACAAGCACACGCTGCATGGCGGCTCGGAAGGTTACTCACACCGGCTCTGGACCGTTTCGCTGCATGGCCGCGACTTTGTCACGCTGACCTTGCATGATCCGGATGGCACGATGGGCTTTCCCGGCGCGCTCGATGTCACCTGCACCTATCGGCTGAAGATTCCCGGTACGCTCAGCGTCGAACTCACCGCCACCTGCGAGGAGCCAACGCCCTGCAATCTCACCCAGCATTCCTATTTCAACCTCGATGACGGCGGCGCCGGCGATATTCTCGATCACCGGATGATGCTGAACGCGGCGGCCTATCTGCCCGTCGACAGCGAGATGATCCCGACCGGTACGGTGAAGCCGGTCGACGGCACACCTTTCGATTTCCGCCAGGCACGGCCATTGCGCATGGAGCTTGAGGGCGAACAACTGCCCTACGACCAGAATTTCTGCCTGGCGCCGACGCGCGGTCCGCTCAAGCATGCAGCCTGGGTGCAGGGGGCGAGTTCCGGCGTCGAGATGGAGGTGTGGACCACGGAACCTGGCGTACAGCTCTATACGGGACAGTATGTGACGCCACGCCCAGGCTTGGAGGGACGCAACTACAAGGCGTTTTCCGGCTTCTGCCTGGAGCCGCAGGTGTGGCCCGATGCGCCCAACCGGCCGTATTTCCCGCAAGCGACGCTGTGGCCGGGCGCGATCTACCACCACGTCACGGAATATCGGTTCCGGCTGCCATAGAGCCGGTCAGAAAGCCTAGTTTTCGGATGCCGCCCGCAGCGTCTCGAACGGCGCCAAGGCACCGCGCACTTGCACGACGGCGGCTGCGACGCGGTGGGCCCGCATAGCGGCTTCTGCCGGGGGATGGCCGGCGAGGCGGGCCGCGAGATAAGCACCGTTGAAGGAATCGCCGGCGCCGGTCGTATCGACAGGTGTGGCGACGTGGATCGCCGGGATATCCTGCGTCGTGCCCCTTTCGGCGATCAGAGCGGGCATCTCGCCATTCTTGACGACGACTTCACCAACCAATTGTCCCAGGCGCTCGGCTGTCGCTCGCGGCGTTGTATCGCCAAACAGCATCTGCTCGTCGGGAAAAGTCGGCAAGGCGATGTCGGTGACGGCGAGTGCCTCGACGATTGCCGCCTGCGCGTCTTCGCGGGTAGGCCAGAGCCGTGGACGGTAGTTGGGGTCGAAGGCGATCAGCGAACCCGCCTGGCGTGCCCTGGCGACAGCCGCAAGCAGCACGTGCCGGGCAGGCTCTTCCAGAATTGCCAAAGTGATTCCGGAAAAGTAGACAAGAGACTGATCTGAAAGGCTTTTCGCCAATGCGATAGGATCGGATGCGAGTTGGCGCGCGGCGGCGTCGCGACGCCAATAGGTGAAGGAACGCTCGGCGCCGGTCAGCGTGATGGCATAGAGGCCAGGCCGCGCGCCCGATATGACCGGGCTGGCACCGACGCCGATGCCGTTTTCGGCAAAAAAGCCGATCTGGCCTTGCGAGAACGGATCGTCACCAAAGGCCGACACGAAGGTGGCTGGCCGGCCACTGCTCAGCGCATGCAACGCCCACAGCGTGTTGAATGTGTCGCCGGCAAAACCCATGCGCCAGTTCGGGCCCGTCTGGCCCGAGAGCTCGAGCATGCATTCACCAATCGAGGCGACGCCTTTGCCAGTCATCCTGTCTGTCTCCCTGTGACGCTGGTGCTGTAGCTTTTTGCCATCGGCAGCGCCATGCTTGGCAAAGGCGGTTTTTTCCGTCAGATGCGTTTTCCCACAGGCTGGCGGGACGCTATGTGTCCGCAGCAACGTTATCTGCGCAAGAGGAACCGGTTTGGCATCGATATGGCGTTATCTTCTGGCAGGTCTTGGTCTGGCTGCCTTGCTGGCCGGCATCCTGGCTGTGGTCTATCTTACCGCGCCGCGTTCGGCGGGGCCGGTAGGCCCGGATGTCTCGCGCACGAAGAAGACCGACAACGGGCTTTTCGTGGCAAGCTTCGCGCCGGAGCGTGGCGTTGTGCGGCAAGGCGAACTGCAATCCTGGCTGCTGACGCTGAAGACGATGGCCGGCGCGCCCGTGGAAGGGGCAGCCATCTCGGTATCGGGCGGCATGCCACAGCACAATCACGGCCTGCCGACCAGTCCGCAGGCGACCGATTATCTCGGCGACGGGCGTTATCGCATCGAAGGGCTGAAGTTCACCATGAGTGGCTGGTGGCAATTGCATTTTGCCATTTCAGCCACCGCCGGTTCCGACACGGTCATCTTCAACGTGGTGCTGTGAGCGGCCAATGAGGCGGCTTGCGCGCCTTTTCGGGCTGGTGGCGATGGCCATTCTTGCCGGTTGCGGCAAGCCGGAGTTCTCCGATGCCGAGAAGAAGACCATTGCCTCCTTGGCGCTGTCGACACTGCCGGCGCTGAAACCTGACACGACCAACCGCTTCGCCGATGTGCCGGCCGCGGCTGCACTTGGCTCGACGCTGTTCTTCGACAGCAGCATGAGCCGCGACGGCACGGTTTCATGCTCGACCTGCCACAAGCTCGACCGCCAGTTCCAGGACGGCCTGCCGCAAGCGGTTGGCGTTGGCCGCACCAACCGGCGGACCATGCCGCTTGCCGGTATAGCGCGCGATCCCTGGTTCTTCTGGGATGGCCGGCGCGACAGTCTGTGGTCACAGGCGATGACGCCACTCGAAAACCCATTGGAGCAGGCGGGAAACCGCGCTGCCTACGCGCATTACATCAAGGCGCGTTTCGGCGAACGCTACGAGCGCATTTTTGGCCCGTTGCCCGATCTTTCGACCGTGCCGGCCAATGCCAGTCCGCTTGGCAGCGATGCCGACAAGGCGGTATGGAACACGATGAACGACACGCAGCGCGATGCGGTCAACCGCGTCTTTTCTAACATCGGCAAGGCGATCGCGGCTTTCGAACGGTCGATCGAACCCTCACGGACGCGCTTCGACCGCTTCGCGCTGGATCTAGCGACCGGCGCCAAACCCACCGAGCAGGATGCTTTTTCAGCGGAAGAGATTCTTGGACTGAAACTGTTCATCGGCAAGGCCAATTGCGTGACCTGCCATGACGGACCGCGTTTCACCGACAACGGTTTTCACAACACCGGCGTGCCGCCGGTGAAGGATTTGCCGCTGGACCGTGGCCGCATCGATGCGGTAGCGCAAGTTCAGGCCGATCCGTTCAACTGCTTCGGCGCCTACCGCGACGGTGATGCCAGCGCCTGCGGCGAACTGCGCTTCATGGTCAAGGATGGCCCGGAACTGATCCGTGCCTACAAGACGCCATCGCTGCGCGGGGCCGCCACGCGCCCGCCCTATATGCATGCCGGGCAGTTTTCCTCGCTCGACGATGTGGTGGCGCATTATGCAGCGGCGGCGCCGAGCGTCGAAGGCACCTCAGAGGTTCATCCACTGCAGCTGTCGGACCGCGAGCGCGCCGCCCTGGTGGCGTTTTTGAAGACGCTGGCGGAGTGATCGCTATCTTGTTTGACCATGATCTTGTCCGAAAACCGGCGTCCATCTTTCGAACTCATGGTCATCGGTCCTTCACCGTCTCCATCGCCACGAAGGTCGATGTCTGGGCGACGTGAGGCAGGGCCGAGATGCGTTCCCCCAGCACGCGCCGGTAGGCGGCGATGTCGCGGGTGCGGACCTTCAGCAGATAGTCGAAGCTCGACGCCATCATGTGGCACTGCTCGATCTCCGGCACGGACTGTACGGCACGGTTGAAAGCATCAAGCGCGGCCGAGCGGGTGTCCGACAGTTTCACCTGGACGAAAGCGACATGGCCTTCGCCCATGCGCTCACGGTCGATGATTGCCTGGTAGCCCCTGATATAGCCGTCCTTCTCCAGCCGCTTTACCCGCGCCTGCACCGGCGTCTTCGACAGGCCGACCTTTGCCGCCAGTTCGGACATGGAAAGCCGGCCATCGCTCGCCAGGGCCGAAAGGATGTTTCGGTCAATGCGGTCCAATTGGTCTTCTGTCATTGAAATGGCAGTCCATCCACGTGAATTTTGACAAAATGATAGATCGATCGGCCTGACTTGTCGATTTCTTTGGACCGACCAAAATCCGCAATTGTGCTAGCTTGGCGCATTCGGTCCGGTGGCCGCCGGTCCGCTCCCTAACGCTCGTCTCACAGGACCGCCATGCCAGCGCTTGATGCCATCCGTCAGCAGATCCGTGCCAACTATCTTCCCGATGAAGACGAGGCCGTGAAGCGGCTGGCCGAGGCGACCGCACTTTCGGCTGGCGATCGCCAGGCGATTTCGGCTCGTGCCGCTGATCTGGTGCGCGCCGTGCGCGGCTCGTCCGACCCTCGGCTGATGGAAGTCTTCCTCTCCGCCTATGGCCTTTCCACCAAGGAAGGCGTGGCGCTGATGTGCCTGGCCGAGGCGCTGCTGCGCGTGCCCGACACCGAAACCATGGATGACCTGATCGCCGACAAGATCGCGCCCCACGACTGGTCGGCGCATTCCGGTGGTTCTAGCTCCATCTTCGTCAACGCCTCGACCTGGGCGCTGATGCTGACCGGCCGCGTTCTCGATGAAGGCGAGGGCGGCATCGAAGGCACTTTGCGTTCCATGGTGCGCCGGCTGGGCGAGCCAGTCATCCGCAAGGCGGTGGCCGCCGCCATGCGCGAAATGGGTGAGCAGTTCGTGCTCGGCCGTACCATCACCGAGGCCGTCAAGCGCGGCCGGCCGATGACGCAGAAGGGCTATCTCTACTCCTTCGACATGCTGGGCGAGGCGGCCCGCACCGAGGCTGACGCCTTGCGCTACCTGAAGGCCTATGCCGACGCCATTTCCTCGCTTGATGGCGGCTCCAACGGCCCTGACATCCGTCACAACCACGGCATCTCGGTCAAGCTTTCCGCGCTGCATCCACGCTACGAGGTGGCGCAGAAGGAAGAGATGCTGCCTGTGATGGCCGAGCGGCTCTTGTCGCTGGCGCTGGCCGCGCGTCATTCACGCATGGGCCTCAACATCGACGCCGAGGAAGCGGATCGCCTCGACCTGTCGCTCGACGTCATCGAACGGGTGCTGTCCGAACCGGAACTGGCCGGCTGGAACGGTTTTGGCGTCGTCGTGCAGGCCTATGGCCCGCGCGCCGCCTTCGCCATTGACTGGCTCTACGCGCTGGCGAAGAAGTATGACCGCAACATCATGGTGCGGCTGGTCAAGGGCGCCTACTGGGATACCGAGATCAAGCGCGCGCAGACGCTCGGGCTGACCGGCTATCCCGTCTTTACCCGCAAGGCCAACACCGACGTTTCCTACATGGCCTGCGCGAAAAAGCTGCTTGGCATGACCGATCGCATCTACCCGCAGTTCGCCACCCACAACGCCCATACCGTTGCTGCCATTCTGTCCATGGCTGACAATCGGGATTCCTTCGAGTTCCAGCGCCTGCACGGCATGGGAGAAGCGCTGCACGAGACGGTGCGCCAGGCCGAAGGCACGCGCTGCCGTATCTACGCACCGGTCGGCGCGCATTCCGACTTGTTGGCCTATCTGGTCCGGCGATTGCTGGAAAACGGCGCCAACTCGTCTTTTGTTCATCAGTTGACCGATGAGGAAGTCGAGCCGGAAGATATTGCCCGCGATCCGCTCGAAACCGTCGAAAGCCAGGGCCCTGCCGCCAATCCGGCGATTGCCCGGCCGTCGGCCATCTTCGGTGCCGGACGCCGCAATTCGAAGGGTTTTGACATCACCGACACGGTGACGCTGGCGGCGATCGACAAGGCCAAGGCGGCTTTTTCCGGGCCGGACCGCTGGCATGCCAAGCCGATCACCCGTGCCGCCGGCTATGGCAAGCAGCGCCCGATCGTGAACCCGGCCAAGCCTTCGGAAGTCGTCGGCACTGTGCATGAGGCCGCGGCCAAACAGGTGGCGACCGCCGTGCGCATCGCGGTGGAGGCGCAACCGGCCTGGGCCAAGCGTCCCGCCGCCGAGCGCGCCGCGATCCTCGACCGCGCCGCCGATCTCTACGAGGCCAATGCGGTTGAATTCTTCGCGCTGGCAACGCGAGAAGCCGGAAAATCGCTGGCCGATGGTGTCGCCGAAGTGCGCGAAGCCGTCGACTTCCTGCGCTATTACGCCGCCGAGGCCGTCAATGCCGAAGCGGGGACGCAGGCGCGCGGCGTCATCGTCTGCATCTCGCCGTGGAATTTCCCGCTCGCCATCTTCACCGGCCAGATCGCGGCCGCCCTGGTCACTGGCAATTCGGTGATCGCCAAGCCGGCCGAACAGACGCCGCTGATCGCGTTCCGCGCCGTCGAGATGCTACGCGAAGCTGGCGTGCCGGAAGATGTCATTCAGCTTCTGCCGGGTGATGGTCCATCGGTCGGTGGGCCGCTGACATCGGATCCGCGCATTGCCGGCGTCTGCTTCACCGGCTCGACCGAGGTTGCCAAGCTGATCGAGAAGCAACTGGCCGAGACCGCCGCGCCCGATGCCATGCTGATCGCCGAGACCGGCGGCCTCAATGCCATGATCGTCGATTCCACCGCGCTGCCCGAACAGGCGGTGCGTGATATCCTGGCATCGGCCTTCCAGAGTGCCGGCCAGCGCTGCTCGGCGCTGCGTGTGCTCTACGTCCAGAAGGACGTCGAGAAGAAGATGCTGGAAATGCTCAAGGGCGCCATGGAGGCGCTCAGCATCGGCGACCCCTGGCGGATCTCGACCGATGTCGGTCCGGTCATCGACGACGAAGCGCAGGCTTCCATCAGCGACTATTGCACCAGGATGGGGCTGCAGGGCCGGCTGATCGCCAAGCTCGAGGCGCCGAAGGATGGCCGCTTCGTCGCACCACATGTCTTCCGCGTCAAGGGCATCGAGGAGATGGAGCGTGAGGTTTTCGGGCCGGTGCTGCATGTCGCCAGTTTCGACGCCGACAAGATCGACACCGTCATCGCCGAGATCAACCGCAAGGGCTATGGCCTGACATTCGGCCTGCACACCCGTATCGAGGGCCGCGTCCAGCATTTCGTCGACGGCATTCATGCCGGAAACATCTATGTCAACCGCAACCAGATCGGCGCCGTCGTGGGCTCGCAGCCGTTCGGCGGCGAGGGGCTCTCTGGCACCGGCCCGAAGGCCGGCGGTCCGCACTACCTTCGCCGCTTCCGCAAGGGACCGGAAGCCGGCACGCATATTGCCGAAGGCCACAAGGTGACGGCGACCGAGCTTGCCGACAATCTGCCCGATCCGGCCCTGGGTGGCTGGTCTACGCGGCCTGACCGCATCGCCATCCTGCGCAAGCATCTGCGCGGCAAGGGAGCGGCGGCGATCGCTGCCGCCGCCGGCATCGATTTCGGCCAGGTCGATCTGCCCGGGCCGACCGGCGAGGCCAACACGCTGTCGCTGTCGCCGCGTGGGCGGGTGCTGTGCCTCGGCCCCGATGGCGACACGCTACTCGCCCAGACAATCCAGGCGCTGGCCGCGGGCAATGCTGTCCTGGCCGTGGCGCCCGGCGCACCGGCGGCACTGTCGGCGCTGACCGGCAAGGGCTTGCCGCTGGCGGCTATTGACGGCCGTCCCGATCCGGTTGAGGCGCGCTCGCTGCGCGTCGATGTTGTCGCTTTCTCAGGCACGCCAGAGACGGCGCGTATCGTGCGCAAGGTCATCGCCGACCGCATAGGTCCGATCGTGCCGCTGGTCAGCGAGGTGCTCAACCCGGCGGCCTATGCGCATGAACGCGCGGTCTGCGTCGACACCACGGCAGCTGGAGGCAATGCGAGCCTGCTGGCTGGAGCATAAGGAACGAGGCTTTTCGCTTGTCATCGGCTTTGGGCCGGTGCAAAGGGCGTGAGCCCGAGAACATGGGTGTAAAACGGACAAACCACCCATGCCAAGCACGACCGCGCCGTTTGAGCTTCCTCGCGTAGGCGTTGTCATCACTTGTCACAATTATCGCGCCTATGTCGAGGATGCGATCCGCTCGGTGCTGGCGCAGACTTACCAGAAGTGGGACTGCGCCATCGTTGATGACGCCTCGGCGGATGGTTCAGCCGAACATGTCCGCCAGCTTCTCGAAACGATAGGCGATCCACGCCTAAGTCTGCTGGTGCGACCGCAAAATGGTGGCCAGATTGAAGCATTCCGTGATGGTTTTGCCGCTGGCAATCAGCCATTCGTGGCGTTCCTCGATGCCGACGATGTCTGGTTGCCGAATTTTCTCGCCGCGCATCTCTCGGCACATCTGAACTCGGCACACTCGGCGTCTCTGTCCAGTTCCGATGTTCTTCTGGTCGATCGCGACTGTGTCGTCCTGAGCGGCACCTACGTTGCGTTGCGCAAGCCACGTTCGGGGAAGGGCCCAACCGGCGTCGCCATACCGCCCGCCAATCGGCTCGGCGAGGTGGCGGGGATCGTCTATTCATCGGAATATCCGATCACCTACTTCGGACCCGAAACCTATGGCTGGATATGGGCGCCGACATCGTCAATGGTTTTCCGGCGTGGCGCACTGGAACCGGTGTTGGCTTTCCCATTCAAGGTTAAGACGGGGACGGACTACCTGGCGGCGACTTGCGCGCATTTGGTGGCCGGCAGCCTGCTGTTGTCGGAATCCCTGGGCCTCTATCGTCTGCACGGTGCCAATATCTCCACCAACAGCCCCTATGCTGGTGGACATGTGCAATTTTCGCCGGCAAACAACGCCAAGCAATTCGCTTTGGGCGCCGATGTTCTCGACTACGTGGTGGCCAATGCCGAACCTCTTGGCGCAATACACGGCAGAGGCTTCGTGGCAGGAATCCTCGCGTATCATGTCCGGCGGTTCCATCGCTTGATCGATGATCCGCGCATCGTGCCTCTTCTTGACCGCAAAAACCGCTGGCGGCGACATCGCAAGCGCGTCGTCCTGGCACTGCGGCGTATGTTGGTTCGGGCCGAGGATTGAAGAAAGTGCGCCTGAGGCTTTCATTCGTTCGCGCTGTAACCTGCGGAACTGCCGCCGTCTTCAGTATCTCCTAGTCTTTCCCGGTGTCGGGTGGTCCGACGCCAGCCGGGTGTTCTTCGGCCAGATCAAACTGGCGGTGGGTCCGGTTTCGAGGAAGACGAGGAGATGGGACATGGTACCAGGGTCGATCGTATCGGGCTCGCTGGCGGTGCTGGGTGGGCTGATTTTCTGCAGCGGCGCCGAGGCGGCGGACTTTGCTTGCTGGCAGCCCAACAAGACACTTCTGGCTGAGAACGAAGCCGGTGAGGGCTACTGGACCAAGGAGCGTCGCGACAGGGCTGTTTCCGAAAACGACGGTGGCGCCGTGACAGCGCCGAAACCCGAGGGGCTTGCAGCCACGGCACGGGTTGATGTGACGCTGACGCCCTACAAATATGGCGGCAAGCTCTTCTATACGCGCGATGGTGTCGACTACACCGCAAGCGCACAGTTCGTGACCGAAGACAATGTTCTGCTGGCGGCAGCGCACAGCATGTGGCGTGGCGACAAGCATGCTGTGAACGTCGTGTTTTACCGCGCCTATGATGATGGCGCCGGGACGCGGTTCGTTGTCGATCAAGCCGCGGTGCTGACCGACTGGATTCCGATCAGCCCGAATCCGCCGAGCGCGGAGAAAAGCGCGTTCGACTATGCCGCGCTGCGCACCACCGCGAACTCAGATGCCGGAAAGTTCGTGCTCAGCCAGGACGGCGGTTTCACAGCGGTCAGCATGATGGGCTATCCCGGCAATTTTGGCGGCGGGAGGTACATGTACAAGCAGGTCTCAACCAAGCTTGCGCAAGTCGGCGGCACATATCTGGCCGCGCCCACCGAATTCGGCACCGGTGCCAGCGGCGGCGCATGGTTCGCACCCGACAACAGCATCGTCAGCGTTGTGTCCGCGCAAGTCATGCAGGGCAAAACCCTGGCAATGACCGGGCCGGCCCTTACGGCGACCACCGAGGCGATGATCGCCTTCGTCAAGGGCGGCTGCAACTGAGGCAGGGTCGCAAGACGTCATCCAGGCCTTGCCTGCGGATGACATGACCCTGGAGGTCTAGCGGTCGGCCAGGGGCGGCCGCGAAATGGTGCGTATCGCCCCTTCGTCGAGAATGGTGATGCGGTTGCCACTGAGGCTGATCAATTTCTCCTGTTTCCAGGATTGAAGCTGAACATTGATCCTGGGCCGGCTGGCATTGATCATCTGACCGATGAGACTTTGCGATATAGCGCGGTCAATGATCACGCCATCGCCAACACGCCGGCCATGAGTTTCGCTCATGGAAACCAGCAGGCGGGCAAGCCTCGTCTCCAGGGAGTGGATTGACAGGCCCTCGGCGAACAACAGCGATTGCTGCAGCCGCCGGCAGATGGTTTCGAGGAGGCCCTTGGTAAAGGCTGGGTTTGTCAGCAAGCCTTCGAAAGCCATCTTGTCGAGCGCGAGAAGATGCGTTTTGCGATTGGCCACGCAATTGGTCAATCGTCGCGAGTTCGAAAGCAGTTCCGTTTCGCCAATTGTGTCGCCGACCCGAAGTTCGGCGACGATGACCTCTTTGCCGTCTTCCGAGTTGAAGGAGACGTTGACGCTGCCGGAGGTGATGATCGAGAGCTGGTTGCACGGATCGCCCGGCTGGAAGATCACTTGGCCGGGTTCATACCGATATTCGTGGGCAGCTTGGGCGATGTCTATTAGCCGGCTGTGGCCCAAGTCGCCAAAGATGTTGGTCGCAAGAAGCCATGAGATCCGAACTTCATTTTTCGCGCTATACGACATGTATGCCCGGCTTGTGTGAGACGAGTTAACTTTAGATGTCAGTAATATCTACAGGATGATGTTAGTATTGTAAAAGATTATTCGATGTTACATAGGGGACAGTCAAAGAATATAACTTCGAATACCTTGTGGTCGTGCAAGCCCAATTGCTCAATCTTCAATTGCAGCGGATTGCACCCAATGTGACCGGCTCGGCCCTGGCGGCCGCCGGCGACACGGCGGTCAACCCAACGACGAGGAGCTACCAGAATGAGATTCTTGATGGGCAATATGGTCAATGCCAAGGCTGATGCCGCTTTGGGGCAGCCCTACTCGCTGACCGTCCTGAACCAGAACAGCAAATTCCAGCAGTTTGCTCTGTTCCAGACAATTCCCGATATTGTCGGCCCTTCCGTCAATCCGGTATCCTTGGCCTGGATGCTCGGCGGTGCGGCACCCGGCAGCATTTCAAATCCAAGCCAGTCGGTCTTCTCCTGGGAGATCAACTATCAGGTCAACACTGGCTATATCCAGGATCAGGGCACGACCACCAATCCCAGGCGCTTCACCACCGCATCCAACGCCGATGTGATGATCAACACCCAGAACTCGATCGGCATTACCTATCTCGGGCCGTTCCCATATGGTGCGCCGGCTTTCCCATCGGGCCCGACGAACGGCAAGGCGGGCCTGATCTGCGTGCAATCGGATGCATTGATCCCGACCTCGATCGTTCAGGCGAGCCAGGCGGTCAGCGTCAATGTCGGTATCGCCATGAATGCCAAGCCGACCATCGCCGTGCAGGCGCTGCCAAACCTGCTCTATCAGTTCACGCCGAAGCCGACTTACTACATCATCGCCGGCTCGTTCGTGCAGGGCCAGGTCATCGACACGGCCACCTCGTCGAACGCTTTCCAGGTGGTGTTCCAGGGCGTGACCGACCGCACGGTGGTGTTCACCGAGCAAAACCAGTTCCAGGACAACTGATAGGCACGAATGCCGCCGGCCTTGCGGCCGGCGGCATTCGCTTGTCCGAGTTCCCTACCGCGGCATGGCGCGACTATGCGCCTTCGACGATGGAAAAGCCTTCGAACCGCGGATGGCCGAGATAGTGAACCTTGGTGGTGCCGACATTTCTGTGGGCGGCGCGAAAGTTCTCCGACTTTGTCCAGGCGACGAAATCGTCGTGGCTCGCCCAGACCGTGTGCGAGGCAAACAGCGTATAGCCTTCGGCCTCGTTGACCGGGCCGCGAAGCAGGTGAAACTGCTCGAACCCTTTCATTTCCGAGAGGCTGGAATCGCGGTTCTTCCACACTGCTTCGAAAGCCTCCTCCGAGCCTTTTTCGACCTTGAAGCGGTTCATGGCGATATACATCGTGGTTCCTTTCGTGGGGCTATGATGATTGTTTGGCGATCGCTCAGAATGGGCCGATTGCACCAGTGAACACCAAGCTGCCGCCTGCCTTTTTCGGGATTGGCGGGAAGGGTGCCGCCTTGCGCACGATGCCGAGGACGGCCTGATCAAAGTTTTCCGATCCCGAGCTTTCGAGGATACGCAATTCGTTTATGTTGCCCTTGCCGCCGATGACGAATGTGACGACCGCGTTGTTGCGAGCGGTTGCCTGAACAGACGGCGGCACGCCGCGATTGACGCGGCTGAGCTTTTTGATGACATCGTTGCGGTAGCTGGCTTCGGCTGCGGCGCCTGCCTCGTCTTCTTTCTTGCCCTTGCTGGCCGCTGCCGCCGATTGTTCCTTGCCATCCGCCGCGCCGCGCTTCTCATCCGCGTCGCTTGCTTGTTCTGGCGCGGGGGCGATCGCCTGATTTGGCCTTTGGCTGGGGACAGGCAGCTCGGCTGCAACGGCAGCGGGCGCCTCTACGCTTTCGGGTTGAACAGCAGGCTGAGCCGGTGCCGCGTTCTTTTGAACGACGCTCTGGTTATCGGGACGTGGAGCGCTTTCCGCCAAGATGTCAGGCGTGGGCGCTGGCTGTTTGACGGCTTCCGGCTTGGGAGCCTGTTCCTTTGGCTGCTTGGCGGCCTGAACAGGCTCGATTGGCGGCAAGGATTTGGCCGTTTCAGATTTTGGCGTCTCTGGCTTGGCCTGCCGTGGCTTCGACGGTTGCGGGGCGGGCACCAGGGTAACATCGAGTGCTGACGATTCGCGGTCGAGCGTGGTGCCGGCCACGTCCGCGCCGGTCCGATCCGTGCCTTCGCTCTGCGCTGTGTCCTTGAAATCGAATGTGCCTGGAGGTGACATGAGGAACGCAGCCGCCACGGCGGCATGGAGCGCACCGGATATGACGATGGCAGCCTGCCATTTGTAGTTCCGAGCCGAAGGCTGCGCCGGGGCGAGCGGCTCGGCCGGTGTTATTGGCAGCTCGGCGCCGGTGTCGGGGAAAGGGGTGATGTCCTGCATGTCTGGCGGCGAGACCTGCCGCGACCAGTGCGTCATTGTCAAATCAACATCGGTTGCCGGTATTGGCCAACCGAGGTGACCGGGCCACGCCGCTGCCGGTCGAGCAAATGTGGGGTGAAATCCCAACGCTTCTCTCAGACGCCGAAAGCGATACCGGTCTTGGTGTCTGTCTTGAGTTTGTTCATGCAGGCATTCGGCTCGACGCCCGTGCCGGCGCATTCGGTCGCGCTGTTGATCAGCACGCGGCTGATCCTGGTGCAGTCGGTGCCGGCGAGGTCGAAACGCGTCACCTTGGTCTTGCCTGCCGTCAGTTCCTTGAAGTCGAGCACCGTCAGCCGGTCGACAACGCCGGCCTCGTTGAACAGCGCGATTTCGAACGCCGCCTTGGAGAGGTCGGCGCCAAGATTGTTGTTGACCACGAATGTCAGGCGGCACCCTTTGTCGGAAGCTTGCGCGTCGTTGAGTTCGAGGGTCAGGACCGGCGCGGACTGTTGCGCCCACGCCGGAACCGTCGCAAGCGGCATCGCCACCATCGAGGTCAGCAGACGAAGCGATGCCGTCAAGCTCTTCATTGCCGTTTAGCCTCCAAACCGCATCGTTGCCGCCAGCTTCAACGTTATGCCCGGCTCGTAGGCCGCGAAAGTCGACGTGGTGGAAGGCGGACTGGGCGGGAGGATGTTGAGCGGGTTGGCGTATTTGACATCGAACAGGTTGTCGGCGCGGAAATCAATCTTCAAATTGTCGGTCGCTTGGTAGCTCGCGAAGGCATTGACCAGCGTATAGTCCTCGGCGATGGGATTGTCCTTCGGCTTGCCATTGTACTGCACCTCGCCACCGATGGTGAGCTTGTCCTCCAGGAAGCGCAGCCCCAGTTGCGCGGTGACCTGCGACGAGGGGATGGTCAGCAGAGCAGCCTGAACGCCCTTGTTGGAGATGGTGTGGCCATCGATGATCGATGCCGAAAGGCCAGCATAGCCCCATCCTGCGTCATAGACGCCTTCGAGCTCGAAGCCGTTGATCTTGGCCTTGGCGAAATTCTGATACTGGAAGCATATCGGGACACCCGGGCCGCTCGGGCAGCCCGCTGTCGGATCGAATCGCGACAACGTAACCCCGCCAATGTAGTCGTCCACATTGTTGTTGAAGTAGGCTGCCTTCAGGCGGAACGCATCGCCGGCTTCCAAGATGTCGTTCTGCTTGTAGTTCACACCGAATTCGGTGGTCTTGCCGGTCTCTGGCCGCAGATTGGGATTGGGGAGGAACGGGAAGGTGACGCCGGCCGGGTGGCGTCCGCTGATGAGTGTTTCCGTCAGGGACGGCGACCGGTAGCCCTCGGCATAGGTACCGTAGAACTGCAAGCCTGCGAGGCCTGCGCTTTCGAATGGCGAGACACCGACGGTAACCCGCGGCGACAACCGGTCGCCGGACGTTTCGGTGTTGCTGCCCTTCAGGCTGTAACTGTCATACCGCAGGCCGGTGATGACCTCGAACCAATTCCAGCTAAGCTTGTCCTGGATATATGCGCCGGAGACGTTGCGCTTGCCGGAGGGCGTATAGAAACTGTCGCCGCCGGCGGTGCCGCCGGTTTTGACATTGTCGCCAACCCAGTCACCGCCATAGGTCAGCTCATGCGCGATGCCGCCGGTCTCGAATCTGGACGTGTTCCAGATGTCAAAGGAGTATGTGCCGATGTCGAAAGTCGATTTCGAGCCAGCGGGCAGGACCACGGGAAGACCGGTGACCGGGTCGAAGCGGCGCGGTATCGCGACAAGACTGGTCTGCTCGAGATTAGCCTTGTTGTAGGAAGCGTTGATGTGCAGATCGAGCCAGCTCTTGGCATCGTCGGTGATGTTGTAGCGACCGGTAAAGGTGTTTTGCTTCAAGTCGAGATCGTTCGTCGGGATGCCGCCGCTGATTTCGTTCCAGCTGTCGCTTGAGCCGGTCCAACCGAGTTTTAGCTCGCTGTTTTCGGTTGGGCGAATGGTTGTCTTGAGAAGGCCGCCCAGCACGTCGAAGCCTGTGCCTTTGACAGTGCTGCCACCACCGTCCTTGTAGTTGTCATAGTCGCGGTAGACGATGTTGCCCAGAACATCCCAGTTCTCGTTGAGCCGGTAAGCGCCGGTGGCGCTGGTGGTCCAGCCCTTGCCATTGCTCTCGTAACGCCCGGTCGCCGATGCGGCCCAGGTTTCTTCGGGCTTGAGGAAATCTCCGGCATCCTTGGTGTCGAAGAAGACCACGCCGCCGATAGCGCCCGACCCATAAGTATTGGCGACAGGCCCACGGATGACGTCGACGGATTTGACCAATTCGGGATCGATATAGAACGTCGATTGCGTGCCGTGGTCGGAACGCTGGAAATCCTGCCGTGCGCCATCGACGATGACCGCGACACGGCCGAAATCCTGCAGGCCGCGGATGTTGATGCTGGTGCTGACGCGCCTTGCATCGGCCTGTGCCGTGATGCCGGGCACGCCGAGCAGCATTTCGTTGGGTGTCGTCGCCATGCGGCGGTCGAGCTGTTCCTGACCGACGTGACTGGCGGAAGCAAGTGACTCGATTGCGGTTTCGCCGGTGCGGCTGAGGACAAGGATCTTGTCGAGCAGCGTCACGCCTGCCGGAGCTGGCTTGGCTTCTTCAGGCTTCTGCTGGTCGGTGGCCGGTTTGGCCTGCTGCGCACTGGCTGTGGGAATGAGCAATGCGATCGCCGCCGCGCTTGCCAGCAAAGCCGCTATTGAGCGACCCGCGCGGCTTTTCTCGCCGCGCCGTTCCAAAATCATCAACCCCATGCCCCAACTCCAAAATTCCAGGTTTCGTGCTGGCTGGCCCGGGGCTTGCTGGCATTTTTGATCGTGTCCGGTGTCTTAAATGTTGACTCATTTAATCCGGTATTGCACTGACTAATAAACATGATTATTCAAGTCAAGAAATGAATCGGCATTCGTGCAACGCCTAGCCAGTGTGCCCGGCACAGGAAAGGGAACGATCCAGATGAATACCCACAATCCCAACGACTTCCGCTATCGCGTCCGCCGTTCCGACGATGTCTCGGTGACCCGTTTCGAACGTGTGCCAATGGCGGTGCGTACGCTCTCCAGCAACACGCTGTTCCAGGGCGAGCACGAGATCGGCATCGAACATCACGGCGCGCTCTATCGGCTGAAGATCACCCGCCAGGGCAAGCTCATCCTTAACAAGTAGGACAAGGCAACAGGAAGTAGGACATGGACCAGCGCGTAAAACCCGCCCCTCATGAAATCCGGCGGGCGCGGATAGACAATCCGAAAACGCGCGAGCGTGATCTGGCTGCTCAACTCGGCATTTCGGAGGCCGAACTGGTCGCCGCGCATTGCGGCGACGGGGTCGTGCGGGTCGAGCCGCGCGTCAACGACCTGCTGACCGGCCTGGAGGCTGTCGGCGAGGTCATGGCGCTGACCCGCAATGAAAGTGCCGTGCATGAGAAAATCGGCATTTACGACAAGGTGGTCACCGGCAATCACAACGCCATGGTGCTGGGCGAAAACATAGATCTGCGCATCTTCCCGAAGATCTGGGTGCATGGCTTTGCCGTGGAAAAGCGCGATGGCGATGACATCCGCCGCAGCCTGCAGTTCTTCGATGCGGCCGGCGAGGCGGTGCACAAGGTGCATTTGCGCCCTTCGTCAAACCTCTACGCTTATCAGAAGCTGGTGGCGGCGCTCGAATCGTCGAATCAAGAGCCGACGGTCTCCATTTCAGGCGGCGGCTATGATGACGAAGCCGAAGTGGCCAGCACGTCCGCGAATCTCGACGATCTGCGCAACCGCTGGAGCCAGTTGACCGACGTCCATCAGTTCTTCGGCATGCTGAAGGCGCTCAAGCTCAGCCGCCGTCAGGCGGTGCGCATGGTTGGCCAGGACTACGCGTGGCTGCTCGACAATGATGCGGTCGGCGCCATGTTCCATCACGCCGCCGAGAGCGCCATGCCGATCATGTGTTTCGTCGGTAATCGTGGCTGCATCCAGATCCATTCAGGTCCGATCAAGTCGATCAAGCCGATGGGGCCGTGGATCAACGTGCTGGATGAGACCTTCCACCTGCATCTGCGAACCGATCACATTCATGAGGTCTGGGCCGTGCGCAAGCCGACCAAGGACGGCCATGTCACCTCGCTTGAGGTCTATGCCGCCAACGGCGCCATGATCATCCAGTTCTTCGGCAAGCGTCATGAAGGTGAGGGCGAGCGCGACGACTGGCGCTTCCTTGCTGAGAACCTGCCTCGCATCCCAAGCCCGACGGCTGCCTGAGGACAACGAAATGACTTCTCTTTCCAAACTGGCGCCTTTCTTCAGGTTGGCGCTTGGTCCGGTCGTCGGGCTTTCCCTGGTGGTTGCGGCTCCGCAGCCCGCCAGCGCCGCCGAGGGTGCGACGGTCTTTGCCGATCCGTTGAAAGTCGCGGCCATTGGCGGTTCGATTACCGAGATCGTCTACGCGCTTGGCGAGGAGGGCCGTCTGGTCGCCCGCGACTCCACCAGCCGCTATCCGGAGGCCGCACTCAAGCTGCCAGATGTCGGCTATATGCGTCAGCTGTCACCCGAGGGCGTGCTGTCGGTCAATCCGTCAGGCATATTGGCGCTGCATGGCAGTGGCCCCAAGGAAGCCGTCGATGTGCTGAAGAAGACCAGCATCCCGTTCATCGAGGTGCCGGATCACTACAATCATGAAGGCATCCTCGAAAAGATCCGTGTCGTCGGCGAGGCGCTTGGCGCCGATGCGAAGGCCGAGGTGCTGGTCAAGGAGATCGATGCCAAGCTGAAGGCCGCCGAAAAGCAGACGGCGTCGATCAAGGACCGCAAGCGCGTGCTGTTCGTTTTGTCGATGCAAGGCGGCAAGGTGCTTGCGGCAGGCAGCGAAACGGCCGCCGATGGCATCATCAAGCTCGCCGGCGGCATCAACGCGGTCGGAGGCTTTTCCGGCTACAAGCAATTGTCCGACGAGGCGATCATTACCGCCAAGCCGGACATGATCCTGATGATGAGCAATGCCGGGCCCCCGACGCCTGATGATGTGCTGCTTGCCAATCCGGCCATTTCGTCGACGCCGGCCGGCATCGCGCGCAAGCTCATCCGCATTGACGGCAGCTATCTGCTCGGCTTTGGGCCGCGCACGGCCGGAGCCATCCATGATCTCGCCGTCTCGCTGTATGGCGGGCAGGTCACGGAATGAACTGACGCATCATGGCAGAGCAATCGATCGCCGGTTCGACGGGCACGATCATGGCACCTGAAGGCGATCGTTCAGGGCGTGCCCGTCTGGTCATCCTGCTGCTCTGCGCAGCACTTGCCGTTGCCGTGCTGTTGTCCCTGACCTCAGGCGCTTCGGACGCGTCGGCGGTCAATGTCATTGGCGACTGGCTGACTGGCGCGGCGCCGGCCGATGCGGTGCTAAGCGCCCGTGACCGCTTGATCGTCTATGACATCAGGCTGCCGCGTGTCATTCTCGGCATGCTGGTTGGGGCAGCCCTTGCCGTCTCTGGGGCCGTCATGCAGGGGCTGTTCCGCAACCCGCTGGCCGATCCCGGCCTTATCGGTGTTTCGGCTGGTTCCAGTCTCGGCGCCGTTGCCGTGATTGTGCTGGGCGCCACGCTGCTCGCGCCGGTGACTGCCTTGCTTGGCGCGCTAGCGCTGCCGCTTGCTGCTTTCTGCGGCGGTCTCGCCACGACATTGGTGCTGTACCAGGTGGCGACACGGCAGGGCCGCACCTCGGTTGCCACCATGCTGCTGGCCGGTATCGCACTGGCGGCCCTGGCAATGGCGCTGACCGGCATCCTGATCTTCATGGCCGACGACCGGCAATTGCGCGACCTGACATTCTGGCAGCTTGGTTCGCTGGCCGGCGCGACCTGGCAGAAGATCGGCTCCGTCGGCCCGGTTATCGTGCTGGCGCTGGCGGCCATGCCTTTCCTGGCGCGTGGCCTCAATGCCCTGGCGCTCGGCGAGGCGACCGCCAGCCATCTCGGCATTCCGGTGCAGCGGTTGAAATACATAGCGATCATTGGTGTCTCGGCGGCGGTCGGAGCCTCTGTCGCGGTCAGCGGTGGCATCGGTTTCGTCGGCATCGTCGTGCCGCACCTGCTGCGCCTGCTGATCGGCCCGGACAATCGTTACCTGTTGCCCGCGTCGGCTCTGCTTGGTGCATCGCTGTTGCTTCTCGCCGACGCGGTCGCGCGCACCATCGTGGCGCCCGCCGAACTGCCGATCGGCATCGTCACCGCGATCGCCGGCGCGCCGTTCTTCCTCTGGATCCTGCTGCGCAAGCGCGGCGTCATCGACCTGTGAGGTTTTCATGATCGAAGCGCGCGACGTTTCCGTGGCGATCGGCGGCAAGCGTATTGTCGCCAATGTCGATTTCGAGGCGCGGCCCGGCGAAGTGGCAGCCATCGTCGGCCCCAACGGTTCGGGCAAGACGACCTTTCTCAAAGCGCTTTCGGGCGAGCTTGCCTATTCGGGCGGCATCACGGTCAACGGCCGCGACCTCTCGGTGATGAAGCCTGTCGAGACCGCGATCCATCGCGCCGTGCTGCCGCAAGCAATGACACTGTCGTTCCCCTTCACGGTGCGCGAGATCGTCAAGCTTGGCCTTGTCGGCGGGCGCTCCGGCGTGCTGTCTAGCGAGGATACGCGGTTGCCTGAGCGGGCGTTGGCGCGCGTCGATCTCGAAGGTTTCGCCGGCCGGTTCTACCAGGAACTCTCCGGCGGCGAACAACAGCGCGTCCAACTGGCTCGTGTGCTGTGCCAAGTCTGGGCGCCTGTGCTCGATGGCAAGCCTCGCTACCTGTTCCTGGACGAGCCTGTCTCCAGCCTCGACATAAAGCACCAGCTGATCATCATGAACATTGCCCGTGATTTCGCCAGAAGGGGCGGCGGCGTGGTCGCCATCCTGCACGACCTCAACCTGACAGCGATGTTCGCCGACCGGATTTTTGTCATGCATCGCGGCAGGCTTGCCGCCACCGGCTCACCGCAGGACGTGCTGAGCGACGATCTGATCGAAAAGGTGTTCGATTGCCGGCTCAAGGTCGGTGTTCTGCCGACCGGCAATGTGCCGTTCGTACTGCCGCAATCAGCGGCTTGATTGCTATTCTCGCTCCGCAAGTCTGCAAGGCGGTTTTGCGGAGGTGCGCTGCCGCAAAAGGGTCAGGCGGCTGGCGCGCGCTGCTGCAGCATGTCGATGCCGAGCAGGTTACGCACGTTGGGGCGCGCGGCCACAAGGTCGGCGATGGTGTAGCGGGCCAGAACGGCGAAGAAGGCGTTGAGCGCTTCGCGCAAAGCCGAATTCAGCGCACAGCTGTCGATCAGCGGGCACTCGGCGGCATCGTTTTCGAAGCATTCGGCCATGGCGAAGCTTTCTTCCGTCACGCGCACGACATCGAACAGGCTGATCGATTCGGCTGCCCGGCCAAGCTTGACGCCGCCATTCCGGCCACGCACCGTCTGGACGAGACCATGCTCGACCAGCGGCTGCAGGATCTTGAACAGGAAAAGCTCCGACACCGAATAGGCGGCCGCGATCTCCGGGATGCGGCTCAACCGGTCGTCATTCGCCGCGCAATACATCAAGATGCGCATGGCATAGTTGGTCTGGCGCGTAAGCCGCATTTTATCCTCGCGAAGCAATAGGCTGGCGTGAATATGGCCTATACCTTGGAATAATTCCAGACTAGCAAGGCAGGATATATGAATATTCTCGTCAACTTTATGTGCGTGATCAAGGAAAACGTGAGTTGCGCGGGATAGGGCGGGCATTCGGACCGGCGAGACATTAGATTAGCCCGCAATGTCGACGAGGAGCAGCTCAACCATGGCGCAATCGGCCCCAATGCGAATCGATGGCGACGCGGATGCCAAGCTTTCTGCATTGCGGCGCACCAAGTTCACGGCCACCGCGGCGCTGGCGCTCTGCGTGCTCGTCTTCGCCGCGGCCAAGGTGTTCGAAAGTGCCCATCCGTGGCTCGGTTTCGTCGCCGCCTTCGCCGAGGCCGCGACGATCGGCGGGCTGGCCGACTGGTATGCTGTGGTTGCCTTGTTCAAGCGGCCATTGGGCCTGCCGATCCCGCACACCGCGATCATCCCGGAAAACCAGACCCGGATCGCCGACAATCTCGGCCGGTTCATCGAGGTCAATTTCCTGGCGCCGGAGCCGGTGCGCGAAAAGCTGGCCGAGGTCGATTTTTCTGCACTTGTCGCGGATTGGCTGGCTGATGCCGAGCGTGCCGCCGGCCTGTCGCGCTTTGTCGTGCGGCTGGTGCCGCAGACATTGGCCGCCGTCGAGCAGTCCGGGCTGCGCGGCTTCGTCACCAGCCGCATGCTGGAACAGATCGAGAAGGTGCCGCTGGCGCCGCTTGCGGCCGAGCTCCTCTCAGCACTCACGGACGACCGCCGCCATCAGAAACTGTTCGACGAATTCACCAAGGTGATCGGTCGGTTTCTGAGTGATGAGCAAGCACTGGCGACGATGCGCGAAAAGATCCGCGAGGAACTGCCGTCGCTGTTCAACCTGTTTCGCGCTGACGCCTATCTCTTGAAGAAGATCGTCGCATCCGCCGGCTCGCTGCTGGACGAGGTGCGCGCCGATCCCGATCACCCGATGCGGGCTGAATTCGACCGTTTCGCACAGAGCTTCATCGAGCGGCTCAGGACCTCCAAACAATACGCCAAGCGCGCCGAGAAGATGAAGCGGGATTTTCTGGCCAGGCCCGAGTTGAAGGCGCTGGCTGGCGACATGTGGGAAAGCCTCAGCCTGTTCATCGAACAAGACGCCAAGGCGCCGAACTCGATGATCCGCGCGCATCTTGCCAATATGTTCGTCGAGGTTGGTCGGCATCTTGCCGGCGACCCGCAGATCCGTGCCGACATGAACCAGGGTTTCGTGGTGGCGCTCGCCTCTTTCGTCGAAAGCCAGAAGAGCGGCGTGTCGAAATTCATCGCCGATCAGGTCAAGCGCTGGGACCTCGCCCAACTGACGCGGCTGATCGAAATGAACATCGGCAGGGATCTGCAATATATCCGTTTCAACGGCATGGTCATCGGCGGCCTTGCCGGGGTCGTGCTCTATGTCGCCGAGCGGCTGTTCCTTGTCGGCTGACGCGCATTTTTAGCCCGGCGCTGAATCCATCAAGCTCGAATGGACAGGTGGCGCCACGGTGCTATTCTCAGCCTGGGTGCCTGCATCCGCGGCAACAGGGGAGAAGAGCAGCATGGCCAAGCAACCTGACACCGATTCCTTCATGGACATGTTCAGCCGGTTCGGCCGCGACCTGAAGATGCCCAATGTGGATGTCGAGGCAATTCTCAGTCACCACCGCAAGAATCTCGAGGCGCTGGAAAAGTCGGCGCGGGCCGGCGCCGCCGGTGCGACCTCGCTGCTGTCGCGGCAGCGCGAGATGCTGCAGGACACGCTGCGGGAGGTGACCGATATGGCGCAGAGCTACAAGGCTCCGGGAAACCCGCAGGAACTAATGGCCAAGCAAACCGAGTTCGCCCGCAAATCCTTCGAAGCCGCGTTGAAGAATGCCGGCGAAGTGGCTGAACTGGTCAAGAAATCCGGCAGCGATTCCGTTGATATCCTGCGTGCCCGTATCAAGGAGGCGATGGAGGAAATCCGCGCCGGATACGACAAGAAGTAGCCCTGAGGCTGACGCGGCTGATCGAGCCGCAGCGTCCATTTGCCCTAGGCGCTGGCTGCCGCCCATTGGTACGGGCAGCGGTTTCCGCCGCGTTACGGCAAGCGTGGATGCCATCCCGGCTGAAAAATGGCGGAACGGAATCGTGCGGAGCGAATTGACAGGGGCTGTCGGTTCGTGGTCCGGAGGCATGTGAAGCGATCGGGAAAGCAGGAATGACTGAAATACGGCCTAAAACGCCGCCGACCTACGTAGAATTGAGGACAATGGCCGGGCAAGAACTTGGCGTGTCGGACTGGACGACGGTCGATCAGAATCGCATCAACCAGTTCGCCGAGTGCACGGGCGACCATCAATGGATCCACGTCGACCCTGAACGGGCGAAGCGGCAAAGCCCGTTCCGCACCACGATCGCGCATGGCTATCTGACATTGTCGATCATCGGCGCGCTGGCGCTTGGCATGGGCATAGTGCCTGAAAACACCCAAGCCGCCTTCAACTATGGCTTCGACAAGGTGCGTTTCCTGGCGCCGGTCAAAGTTGGCGCGCGGATCAGGCTGCGCGTCACGCTGCTGTCGATGGAGGACAGGGGGCCCGGCCAGTATCTGATGAAAGCCGCCAATACGGTTGAGATCGAAGGCGAGCAAAAGCCGGCGCTGACGGCCGAAACGCTGGTCATGCTCTATGAGCGCCGCAAACGGGCCGGCGCCTAACGTATTTTAGATTCAGCCGGCCTGCGAGCAGCTGTGTCTCCGTCGCGAAACGCGAAGCGGAAAATCCGTGGCGCTGCCCGGCTCTTCCGCGAATTGCGCTTGTTCGGCGGCTTGCCGTTTACGGAACCACCTGAGCGCGATTGACGGACAGCGGCAACAGGGCCGGGCGGCGTCAAATCAATGCGCCATGGCCGCCTCGAGCGTTGCGAAAATGCGCTCGTCCGCGCATTGGGCAACGTTGAAACGGAGGTAGCGGTTGGCGGTCTGCGACAGGCTGAACGCATTGCCGGGCGCCAGCACAATGCCGGCCGACAAGGCGTGGCGCGCCATTTCGGCCGCATCGACGCCTTCGGGCAGCCGGCACCACAGAAACATCCCGGCCGGCTGTTCTATCCAGGGTATGATGCCGATCGCCTTCAGGCGGCTGCTCGTGTCGCCCATGGCGCGTGAAAGCCGCGCGCGCAGCAATTCCACATGCTTGCGATAGCTGCCGTCCTTCAAGAGCGTCAACACCAGTTCGGCCGCGAGCCGCCCTCCGCCGAAGGTCGTGGCGATCTTCAGGCCGGTCAGCCCTTCGATCCAGTCGCGGGGCACAGCGATATAGCCGCAGCGTATCGAGGCCGATAGCGTTTTCGAGAAGCTGCCGATGTGGATGACCCGGTTGAGGCCATCAAACGCCGCCAACCTGGGGGCGGGGGTGTGTTCGAAGTCGGCAAAGATGTCGTCCTCGATGATGGTCAGCCCAGCCTGGTCGGCGAGTTTCAGCAAGCGATGGGCCGTTACCGGTGACAGGATGGCGCCGGTCGGATTGTGAAGCGCGGAATTGGTGATGTAGAGGCGCGGCTGATGTTCCGTCAGCGCCTGCGCGAACAGGTCGATATCCGGACCCGACGGTGTATAGGGAACGCCGACCACCTTGACCCTGTGGGCGCGCAACAAGGCATGGAAATTGAAATAGCAGGGGTCGTCCACCAGCACCGTGTCGCCCGGCTCGAGCAGGAACCGGCACAGAAGATCGATGGCCTGGGTGCCCGATTCCGTCAGCATGATCTGCTCGGGGGAGGCATCGATGCCATGTTCCGCCATGCGGCGAGCCAAGAGGTGACGCAATGGCGGCGAACCAAGCGGTGTGCCGTAGTCCGCCAGCGCAACGGCGTCGGCACGCGCCACGGTCCGCAAGGCACGGCGCAGCCCGGTCTCCGGCATCCATGAGGCCGGAAGCCAGCCGCAGCCTGGCTTGAGGGTGTCGTCGCCGGCTTCAAGCGACTGCCGGGAGACCCAGAGCGGATCGACGGCACGGTCGAGCCGGGGGCCAATCTCGGCGAGGGACAATGGCGCCAATGGCCCGGCCGCATAGAAGCCCGAGCCCGGCCGGGAACGGATAACGCCTTCCGCCGCCAGCCGTTCATAGGCTTCGACCACCGTGGATTTGGAAACCTGCATGGTTTTGGCAAAGGCCCGGATCGACGGCAGCCGTGTTCCCGGCGTCAGCGTCCGCGCGGCAATCCTGTGCCGTATCGTCGTCATGACACCCCCGACAAGGGTTCCGTTTCTTTCCGTTCCTAAAGCTTTCTCATCCATCTGTACTGCTCAATCAGCCACGACAGTTTTGTTGAACTGTACCGCATTGTCTCTGGCGATGCCACGCCCCCGACGCCGATACAGAACAAGCAAACGGAGCATGAAATGGACAAGGCAGCGAGTGGCTGGTTAAGCGGATTCATCGGTGTTGTGATCTTCAGCGGATCGCTGCCGGCAACGCGCGTGGCGGTGATGGATTTCGATCCGACCTTCGTGACCGCGGCCCGCGCCGTGATTGCCGGACTGCTTGGTCTGGCGATGCTGCTGCTGTTTCGCCAGAAGCGGCCGGAGCGAGGAGATGTGCTGTCGCTGGTGATCGTGGCGCTCGGCGTGGTTGTCGGTTTTCCCTTGCTGACCGCGCTGGCGCTCAAGCACGTGACCTCGGCGCACTCCATCATCTTCGTCGGCCTGCTGCCGCTTGCAACGGCGATCTTCGGCGTGCTGCGCGGTGGCGAGCGTCCCCGGCCCGCGTTCTGGCTGTTTTCGTGCGTGGGCAGTGCACTGGTCGCGGGTTTTGCCCTGATGCAAGGCGTGACCGCCTCGCCGATCGGCGATGGCCTGATGCTGGCGGCGATCGTCGCCTGCGGGCTCGGCTATGCCGAGGGCGCTGCGTTGTCGCGCAAGCTCGGCGGCTGGCAAGTGATCTGCTGGGCGCTGGCGCTGTCCTTGCCGGTCATGCTGGTGCTGACGTTTGCAACGCAGCCGCCATCCTTTGCCGCGGTCGGGTCCAAGGCCTGGATTGGCCTTGCCTATGTCTCACTGTTCAGCATGCTGATCGGCTTCGTGTTCTGGTATCGCGGATTGGCGCTCGGCGGCATCGCCGCCGTAGGACAGTTGCAGTTACTGCAGCCGTTCTTCGGCCTCGCCCTGGCTGCGACGCTGCTGCATGAGCAGGTCAGCCCGATGATGATTGTTGTTACGCTGGGCGTCGTGGCGTGCGTGTTCGGCGCGAAAAGGTTCGCGAAATAGACCGGTTTCGATACTTCTTTTAGCCGGCTAAAATTTTGTCACCACCCCAATGCCGATGCCCTCGAAGCCACCCATCGCCATCAGTGCGGCGGGTGCTTCGTCGAGGCTGATCTTCTTGCCGACCAGCAGTTCCGGCTTGAGCTTGCCAGTGCTGATCATGTCCATCATCGCCTGATAGCGGAAAGCCTGCATGCCGTGGCTGCCGAGGATTTCTAGTTCGAAGGCGATCACCTTGCTCATCGGCACTGCTGCCTTGGCGTGGTCGCCCAGCATCAAGCCGACCTGCACGTGACGGCCGCGCCGACGCAGGTTGGAGATTGAATTGAAGCAGGTTGTTGGATGGCCGAGCGCGTCCATCGACATATGGGCGCCGCCATTGGTGATCTGCTTGACGGCTTTCACGACATTGGGCGTCGTCGAGGCGTTGATGGTGGCGACCGCACCGATCTTCCGGGCGAAGTCCAGCTTCTCGTCGGTGAGGTCGATGGCGATGACATTGGCGCCCATGGCACTGGCAATCATGATTGCCGACAGGCCGACGCCGCCGCAGCCGTGCACCGCTACCCATTCACCCGGCGTTACGCGGCCCCGATCGACGATGGCACGGAAGGAGGTGACAAAGCGGCAGCCGAGGCTGGCCGCCGTTGCGAATTCCATCTCTTCGGGCAAGCGGACGAGGTTGGTGTCGGCGTAGTCGATCGCGACATATTCGGCGAAGGAGCCCCAGGCGGTGAATCCCGGCTGGAACTGGTGCTCGCAGACCTGATGATTGCCCGAAGTGCATTCAAAGCAGCGGCCACAGCCGCTGACAAAGGGCACGGTGACCCGCTCGCCGGCCTTCCAACGGGTGACGCGTTTGCCCACCGCCACCACGGTGCCGGCCAGTTCGTGGCCCGGAACATGGGGCAAGCGGATATCATCGTCATGGCCCATCCAGCCATGCCAGTCGCTGCGGCAAAGGCCGGTCGCCTCGACCTTGATGACGACGCCTTCGGCAGCCGGCTTGGGATCTGGAACGGTCTGGATGGTTGGCGCTTCGCCGAACTTTTCGAAGACCACGGCTTTCATTGGCAACTCCTACCCAATCCCCAAGGCTTACGCCCCGGAAGTCGACGATAGCCGATTCCCTACGGGGTCAATGGGAAATCGATATGGCCAGAAACGCCATGGATTCCGGATCCGCCGGGTTTCTCTAGTTCTCTATTCGGCATCGATCTGGTTTTTGGGCGCGGCTTTCTGGAAGGCGGGCAGCGACATGCAGGCGGCGTTGATGCGCGCGATCGTCGGGTAGGGCGTCAGGTCGACATCAAAACGGGTGTTGCTGGTGACTTGCGCGGCAAGGCAGATGTCGGCCAGCCCCGGTGTGCCGCCGTGACAGAACGTGCCGGTTTCGGGCGAAGAGGCCAGGAGCTTTTCAAGCGGCAGGAAACCCTCGTTCACCCAGTGCCGGAACCAGTTGGCGACATCCTCGTCGCCAGCGCCGAACAAGGCGCGGAGCGAGGTCAGCACACGCAGATTGTTCACCGGGTGGATGTCGCAGGCGATCATCTGCGCCAGCATCCTGACGCGGGCCCGGCCAAGCGGGTCGTTCGGCAGCAGCGGCGGGTCCGGCTGGGTCTCGTCGAGAAATTCCATGATGGCCAGCGACTGGGTCAACAGCGTGCCGTCGCTCCAGATCATCGCCGGCACCAGCCCTTGCGGATTGACCGCGAGGTAGGCGGGTTCCAGGTGTTCGCCGTGGCGCAGGTGATGCGGCACATATTTGTAGGTAAGCCCCTTCATTTCCAGCGCGATCCGCACGCGGTGGGATGTCGAGGAGCGGAAGTAATTGTGGAGGACGATATCATTCATGCGCTTCACGACCGTTTGACCGAGGGTGGCGGCACATTCGGCCGATTTGAACAGCCCGGCAAGGCGTCGCATTTCGAAAAGCAACGGTTCTATCTGGCGGCCAAAGATGGCAGTGTACTATTTGCCAATGATGCAGCCACTGTCGCGGGACTAGTCTGCGCCAGGCCGATATGGCCGCACTGAAATGGCTGACCTGAAATGATTGCCATGACCGCTACCAACGACCGCGCCCGGTTCCTGATCATCGACGACCATCCGCTGTTTCGCGAGGCGCTGCACAGCGCCGTGCAAATGGCCTATCCGGAGGTCGATACGGTGGAGGCACGGTCGATTACCGAAGCGCTCGAACTGCTGGCGGGCACAAAGCCGTTCGATCTTGCGCTTCTCGACCTCAGCATGCCCGACGTGCACGGTTTCGACGGGCTGCTGCAACTCAGGATCCGCTATCCCAGGCTGCCGGTGGTCGTCGTTTCAGGCTACGAAGAACCCAAGATCATTTCCGAGGCTCTCTCTTATGGTGCCGCCGGTTTCATCCCGAAATCGGCGCGCAAGAGCGATCTGGCCGCCGCCATACGCTCGGTGATGGAGGGCGCGATCTACGTGCCCGTCACGTATGAGGGCGCGCCGCCGGACGCCGACAGCACCGACCGCGCCGACATGGTGCAGCGGCTTTCCAAGCTGACGCCGCAACAGTTGCGGGTGCTGCAGATGCTGCGGCAGGGCCTGCTCAACAAGCAGATCGCCTATGAATTGCAGGTCGGCGAAACCACAGTGAAGGCGCATGTCTCCGAAATCCTGCGCAAGCTCAACGTCTACAGCCGCACGCAGGCCGTCATCGAGGTTTCAAAACTCGACAATGCGGAGCTGTTTCGGGATCAGGCCGGATTTTGACAGTTAAGCCAGGAGATGCGCCAGCAGTGCGCGCAACTGTGCCGGCTTCAGCGGCTTGCGCATCAATTCTATACCCGCCGCGCGGGTAGCCTTGGCGACGGCCTCGGAACTGTCGGCGGTAACGATCAACGCGGGCACGGCGCGGCCAAGATAGTCGCGCACTTCGGCTATGGTGGCGGTGCCGAGATCGCCGCCGTCGAGATGCTGGTCAGCGATGACGATGTCCGGCACCCAATCGGTATCGCCGAGCAGGTCAAGCGCATCGTCGGTGGAGGTCGCGGCCCGAACAATGCATTGCCAGCGTTCGAGCAGGAAGGTCATGGCCTGCAGCACTTCGATGTCATTCTCGACGAGCAGCACCTTGGTGCCGAACAGGCCGTAGCCGCGTGGCCGCTCCATCTCGGCGACGCTGGCGATGACATCGGCCGAGGCGCCGATGCCGACGGGAACGTCGATGTGGAAAATCGTGCCGCGCCCGACCTTGGAGGAAAAGGTGACGGGATGGCCAAGCGCGGCGGCCATGCGGCGCACGATTGCCAGCCCAAGCCCGAGTCCGCCGCCTTCAAGTTCAGCATTGGCCGACAAGGTACCTCGATGGAATTCCTCGAACACGGCCTCGCGCTGGTCGTCTGGAATGCCACAACCGGTGTCGGCGACATCGATGCGGATCGTGTCACCGCGATGCCTTGTGCCGACCAGAACGCCGCCGGAGCGGGTATAGCCCAGTGCATTGGAGAGGATGTTCTGCAGGATGCGGCGCAGCAGCGTCCTGTCGGAGCGGACCACGGCATTGACCGGCCGGAATTTCAGCGACAGGCCTTTCATTTCCGCGACCGGCTGAAAGTCCGAGCGCAGCGACGAAAACAGCGTCTCCAGGCTGACGTCGCTGATATCCGGTTGCACCACGCCGGCGTCGAGCTTTGAGATGTCGAGCAGCGTGCGTAGTAGATCTTCCATCGTCTCCAGCGAGCGTTCGACCTGCCGCACCAGCTTCTTGCCTTCGTCGCTGGTCTGCACTTCGGCGAGCGCCGAGACGGACAGATGCGCCGCGTTCAGCGGCTGCAGCACGTCGTGGCTGGCTGCGGCGAGGAAGCGGGTCTTGGACAGATTCGCGAGTTCCGCGTTCTCCTTGGCGGCACTCAGGTCGATGTTCGACTGCTCCAGCCGGCGCAAGGTGGAGTGCAGTTCCTCGGTTCGCGTGCGCACCCGGTTCTCAAGCGAAATCGCGGTCTGGAACAGCGAAAAGGCATTGCCTTGCTGGTCCATCGACCGCTCGACACGGCTGACGAGTGCGGCGTTGATCTTCTTCAGTTTTTCGAGGTCGTTTATGTCCCTGAGCGGCATGTCATTCCGCCGCCTGTCGCTCGCCAAAGGCGATGCCGGTGAAAGTCTGGTTCAGATGCATCGACCGGTACTGCTCGCCGTAGGTGCCGAAGCCGATGACATTGTTGACCCGGTAAAGCTCCGAAATGTCGCGAAAGACCTGGCGGTTACGCGCATCCAGGCGGCGCAGCACGCAGTCGAAACCGAGGATCATGTCGATGCCGCCCAGTCTCTCCTCGACATCCCTGAGTGCTGCGCGTGTCGATTCCACCAGATCCATGGGCTGGGCGATCGACAGCACGACGCCGTCGTCGATGGCGCAGAAGAAGGACAGCGAGCCGTCCGGGTGCATCTTCTGGATAGAACGGCAATAGAATTCGCCGCCCACCTTCACCACCACCGGATGGGAAGCGAAGCTCAGCGGCGTCAGGGTCTGCGGCAGGATGCCGACCGAGGCGGCGTATTCCTCCGCCGCATTGGTGGCATTGAACTCGCTGACGATGCGATGGTCGGGATCGGATGCCGTGACCACGAGCTTTTCATCGGTCGGAATGAAATTGTCGGTCTTGAAGACGTGGAAGGGAATTTCGGTGGCGATGAGCACGATGATGGCGCTGTCGGTGGTGACCTTGCCGTTCGAGATCAGACTGGTCGTTTCGAATTTCAGGTCGTCGCCGGCCGAGCCGCCGATCAGTGGGATATCGTCGAGGCCCCAGTGGATGGCCGAACTCACGGCCTCCTCGGCATAGGACAGGCCGTCGATAAAGCAGAGCGCGAACGTGTTTCTGGTCCGCCCGTGACCTAGGCGCCCGCGCAGTGACCGCCGCAAGGCCTCGACTTCGCCGGTGATCCTGTCCATGCCCGACGAGGACAGGTTGTCGACCATCGTGCTGACGGCGGTAAAGGTCGCCGAGGGAAGCAGCATGGCCAGCACATGGCCGTCCTCAAGACCTTGCGGCGTGATCTCGCCGGCGGTCGAGCAGCCGGCATGGTCGAGCGTCGGGGCGTGGGTTGCGAGTGCCTGAGAAAGGGCGCCGGCCTCGACAAGGCTCTGGGAAAAGAACAGCAAGGCAAAGCCGGCACCGATTGCAGCGGCTTCCGAGGCGATCGTCTTGGCGAACGCATCCATGTCGGGCTCATCCGTGGTGAGCGCCGACAGGCCGCATGCATAGCGCGTCCGTGAATTGCCCAGCGACGTCCTCCGCATTCCTCCGACGCTGCCTTGGTGCGCGGCTGTTTTTTGCAGGCTTCTGGCGCGCGGGCGTCGAGCAACATTGTTGTCTTCAATCTGCGGTTTGGCAATGGGGAAGGGGGGCTGGCACGTTTGGATGCAGCCATGACCGAAAGTACAATGTTGCGAGGTTCCGGCGCCCTGTTTTTTGTGCGTTATGCGGTGTACGAATAACGCATGGCCGAAGCGCCAGCACCGCGTCGGCAACGTGATGACCAAGGTTGATACCCAGGGAGGATTCATGTCGGACGTATCGTTGATGGTGAACGGTAAGCGGGTCAGCGGCGTTGCCGAAGACCGAACGCTTCTGGTCCATTTCTTGCGCGAAAATCTCGGCCTTACCGGCACGCATGTCGGGTGTGACACCTCGCAATGCGGCGCCTGCGTCGTCCATGTCGACGGCAAGGCGGTCAAATCCTGCTCGATGCTGGCCGCCCAGGCGTCCGGGTCGACGGTGGTGACGATCGAAGGGCTGGCCATCGGCGGCGATCTCCACCCGGTGCAGGCGGCGTTCAAGGAACATCACGGGCTGCAATGCGGCTTCTGCACGCCTGGCATGATCATGACGGCGACCGACATGATCAACCGTCATCCGGAAGGTCTCGACGAGGCCACGGTACGGGCCGAACTGGAAGGCAACATCTGCCGCTGCACCGGATACCACAACATCGTGAAGGCGATCCTCGCCGCATCCAAGACGATGTCCAAGGGTGCGAAGGGCAAGGCGAAACAAGCAGCTTAAGCAGGGGAATAAGGGAGTAGGGCAGTAGGCAGCAGGAAATCCAGGATCGATTTTCCCCCACTGCCTTACTCCCCTAATCACCTACTGCCTTAATTCGGGAGGAATTTTTGCGATGGGCATTGAAGGTGTTGGCGCTCGCGTTGCGCGCAAGGAAGACAAGCGGTTCATCACCGGCGCCGGCCGTTATGTCGACGACATGGTGGTTCCTGGCATGAAGCATGCCGCGTTCGTGCGCAGTCCGCACGCACACGCACAGATCAAGAAGATCGACGTGAAACAGGCGCAGGCCATGCCGGGCGTCATTGGCGTTCTGACCGGCAAGGAACTCAAGGCCGACGGCATCGGCAACCTCATCTGCGGCTGGATGATCCATTCCAAGGATGGCTCGCCGATGAAGATGGGCGCATGGTCGCCCTTGGCGTTCGACAGGGTCCGCTATGTCGGCGATGCCGTCGTCATCGTCGTAGCCGAGACCAAGAGCCAGGCCCGCGACGCGGCCGAAGCCGTCGACATCACCTACAAGGAATTGAAATCGGTCGTCGATGCATCCAAGGCGATGGACAAGGGTGCGCCGCAGATACATCCCGAAGCCGACAACAATCTGATTTTCGACTGGGATATCGGCAACGCCGATGAGACGGCGGCCGCCTTCACG
The DNA here is from genome assembly GCF_015500075.1 of Mesorhizobium sp. INR15. NCBI lineage: Bacteria > Pseudomonadati > Pseudomonadota > Alphaproteobacteria > Hyphomicrobiales > Phyllobacteriaceae > Mesorhizobium > Mesorhizobium sp. INR15. The sequence continues at coordinate 3,912,937 of NZ_CP045496.1, forward strand.
AAGGCCGCCCATGTCGTCAAGATGGACATCATCAACAATCGTCTCGTGCCCAATGCGATGGAGCCGCGCGCGGCGCTAGGCCACTATGACAAGGCCGAAGACCACTACACCTGCTGGACAACGTCGCAGAACCCGCATGTCGCGCGGCTGGTGATGAGCGCCTTCTACAATGTCGCGCCGGAAAACAAGCTGCGCGTCATAGCGCCCGACGTCGGCGGCGGTTTCGGCTCGAAGATCTACATTTACCCGGAAGAGCTCGTCTGCCTGTGGGCTTCGAAGAAGACCGGAGTACCGGTCAAATGGGTGGCCGACCGCACTGAGAGCTTCCTCACCGACGCGCATGGCCGCGACCATCATACCCATGCTGAAATGGCCTTCGACAAGGACCACAAGATTCTCGGCCTGAAGGTCGAGACGAAAGCCAATCTCGGCGCCTACATGTCGCTGTTCTCGTCGGCGACGCCAACCTACCTCTACGCGACGCTTTTGTCGGGCCAGTACAATATCCCGGCGATCCACGCCAATGTGAAGGCGATCTACACCAACACCGCACCCGTCGATGCCTATCGCGGGGCAGGGCGGCCAGAAGCCACCTTCGTCATGGAGCGGATGATGGAGACCGCCGCGCGGCAGTTCGGCGTGTCGCCGGCCGAGTTGCGCCGCAAGAATTTCGTCACGGCGTTCCCGCATCAGACGCCGGTCATCATGTGCTACGACGCTGGCGATTATGGAGCCTCGCTCGACGCGGCGATGAAGGCTTCCGACTATGCCGGCTTTGCCAAGCGCAAGGCGGCGGCGGCCAAGAAGGGCCTGCTGCGCGGCATCGGCATGAGCTGCTATATCGAGGCCTGCGGCATCGCACCATCGGCGGCGGTGGGATCGCTCGGCGCTGGTGTCGGTCTTTGGGAATCGGCCGAGGTGCGCGTCAACGCGGTTGGCACGATCGAAGTGCTGACCGGATCGCACAGCCACGGTCAGGGCCATGAGACAACCTTCGCGCAACTGGTCAACGAGCGCTTTGGCGTGCCGATCGATTCGGTCTCGATCATCCATGGCGACACCGACAAGGTGCAGATGGGCATGGGCACCTACGGCTCGCGCTCGGGCGCGGTCGGCATGTCCGCGATCGTCAAGGCACTCGACAAGGTCGAGGCCAAGGCCAAGAAGATCGCGGCGCATCTGCTCGAGGCCGATGAGAGCGACATCGTCATCGAGAATGGCGCGCTGAAGGTCGCGGGCACGGACAAGAACGTGCCCTGGTTCCAGATGGCGCTCGCCGCCTACACTGCCCACAATCTGCCGGGCGGCATGGAGCCCGGCCTGAAGGAAACTGCGTTCTACGATCCGTCGAATTTCACCTTCCCCGCCGGCTGCTACATCTGCGAAGTCGAGGTCGACCCCGAAACCGGCATGACCGAGATCATCCAGTTCGTCGCCGCCGACGATTTCGGCAACATCATCAACCCGATGATCGTCGAGGGACAGGTGCATGGTGGATTGGCTCAAGGCATCGGCCAGGCGCTGCTCGAGGGCGCCCACTACGACAGCAGCGGCCAGCTGCTGACCGCCAGCTTCATGGACTACACCATGCCGCGCGCCGGCGACCTGCCGTCGTTCAAGGTCTCGACCTCGAACACGCCATGCCCGGGCAATCCGCTCGGCATCAAGGGCTGCGGCGAGGCCGGCGCCATCGGCTCGCCGCCGGCTGTCATCAATGCCATCACCGACGCCATCGGCAGCAATGATCTTGCCATGCCGGCATCGCCGTCCACGGTCTGGGCAGCGATCCGCGCCGCCGCGAAACACTGAGGAGGAAGCCCATGTATTCGGTCAACTACCACCGCGCCGCCTCGGTCACTGACGCAGCCAAGTTGCTCAAGACGGGTGATGCAAAACCGCTGTCGGGCGGGATGACGCTGATCCCGGCGATGAAGACGCGGCTTGCGGCACCTTCCGATCTAGTCGACCTGTCGCGTCTCAAGGAGCTGCAAGGCATCAAGGTGTCGGGCAAGACGGTCACCATCGGTGCCGGCACCACGCATTACGACGTCGCCCGCGACGAGAAACTCCGGAAGGCCTGTCCGGCGCTTGCCCATCTGGCGTCGCTGATCGGCGATCCGGCGGTGCGCTACAGAGGCACGATCGGCGGTTCGATCGCCAACAACGACCCGGCCGCCGACTATCCGGCTGCACTCTTGGCGCTGGGTGCCACAATCACCACCAACAAGCGCCAGATCGCGGCCGACAAGTTCTTCAAGGGCCTGTTCGAGACGTCACTGAAGGAAGGTGAGATCGTCACTACTGTCACTTTCACCGCACCGGCGAAGGCCGCCTACGAGAAGTTCCGCAACCCGGCGTCACGGTACGCGATCGTCGGTGTGTTCGTGGCCAAGGGCAAGGATGGCGTCAGCGTAGCCGTCACCGGCGCCGGCGACGACGGTGTGTTCCGCTCGAAGGAAATCGAGGCGGCACTGGCCAAGAGCTTCGAGGCATCCGCGCTGGAAGGCATGAAGGTGCCGGCCAAGAGCCTGATGACGGACATTCACGCTTCGGCGGATTACCGCGCCAATCTGATCGTGGTGATGGCCAAGCGCGCGGTGGCTGCCGCCAACGGCTGAGCCAGGCGGTATCGCTATCTTGAGAAAGGGGCCTTCGTGGCCCCTTTCTCTTGCGAGGGCTTTGCACTCATCTCGCGCTTGCACAAAATGATATTGCACTGCAATATCTCTTTCGGGCGGGATAATGCGAACCGGGGCTCGGATCGCGGCGCGACCCGTGGCCCCTTTTCGCATCGTTCAACGCGAAAGGACTGGCATGGCCGACATCTCCGCGACGCATGGTGCCTTGCCCCGGTCTGTCGCCGACAGTTCGCCCAGGGCAAGGCTCGCCTATCTCGACGGCTGGCGTGGCCTGTCGATCGCGCTGGTCTTGATCGGCCATTTCTTTCCTGTCCCGGGAATCAATCTCGGTGTGATGGGCGTCGAATTTTTCTTCGTGCTCAGCGGGCGGCTGATGGCCGAGATCCTGTTTGTCGAACGCTATCCGCTGAAAAAATTCTTCAAGCGCCGGTTCTCACGCATCTACCCCGCGCTTCTGGTCTTCGTGGCAGTGGCGATGACTGCCCTGACCGGGACATTCATCGCGTTCAAATGGAAGGCGGCGCTGACCGCGCTGACATTCACCTACAATTATGCCGGAGCCTTTGTGACAAGGGCAGGGGCGCTCGATCATATCTGGTCGCTGTGCGTCGAAGAGCACGCCTATGTCATCCTGGCGCTGATCAGCGTGCTGGTTTCGCGCCGCGACCGTGTCATCACGCTGCTGGTCGGGCTGGCCCTGCTGGCGATGGCGAATGGCGCGGTCTCGTACTGGGTGTTCAAGATGGACTACGAGGCCACCTATTGGCGCACCGACGTGCATATCGCGTCGATCCTGCTGTCGGCCGCCATCTGCCTGCTCAAGGCCGACGGCAGGCTGCCGCAAATCCTCCGGGGCAACCATATCGCGCTCGCTGCAACTTGTGGTGCGGTCATCCTGTTCCTCGACGCGGTGTCAACGCCAATCCACTATCTGCTCGCGGTGCCGCTGCTGGCATTGGCGGTCAATGCGCTCGATTTCAGCGGCCGTTATATATCCGGAATGCTGTCATCCTGGCCGATGGCGACACTCGGCCTGTGGTCGTACTCGCTCTACCTCTGGCAGCAGCCCTTTTACAAATTCGTCTTTGATCAGGGCAGCGCGCCGATACCGATGCTGGCTGGTGCCTTTGCCTGCGCGCTGTTCAGTTACTACGTCGTCGAGCGGCCGGCACGGCAATGGCTGAATCGCAACTGGTGAATGACGGCGTCATGCAGCGTTGGGGGACTGGAAGGATCAGTCCTTATGGCGCCTTGCCGACACGCTGGAAGGCAAGCAGTTCGTGAGGCTTTGAGGCGGGTGGATCAGGCGGTTCGTTTCTTGTTCTCGGCCAGATACCGCTTAAGCCCAGCCTCGCCGCGTGGTGTCGTCCAGCGGTGGTTCCAGGCGAAAGCTGGCCGCAGCAGCGGAGCGAGGAACTTCAGGATCGGCCTCAGCACAGTGACCTGCCAGGTCAATTGAACCTGGGTGCTAGTACCTGATGGCGACAGTTCCGCGCGCCAAAGCCCGTCGAAATCGCCGAAGGTTTTGACAACCACCAGCCGGCCCGGTTCGAGTTCCGCTGCCTCGACGATGAAGTTCAGTTCGTAGGGCAGGGCGCCGCGAGCCCGCGCCCTTGCGCGGGAGCAAACCGTCGCCTTGCCCTTTCGGTCGAGTGGCTCGACTTCCTTGTAGACATCACCCCACCAGAGCGGCAGCAGTTCAGCATCGGACAAGACCTCCCACACTTCCTGAGGTGTTGCCTCCGGGATATGCCAGCTTTCGTCGAAGCGGAAGACGTTGCTTGGCATCGCGTTTCCTCCACATGGCGGAAACGTCCATGGTAGCCATGGCTTCTTTGCCTGACCAGAGCCGCCGCCTCAGGCGGCAATCCGCCTGACATAGTAGCGCACGGCCTTCTCGCCGCCATGGATCACCGCCTCGCCGGCCTCGGCGAAACCAAGTGCGGCGTGGAAGGCATCCGAGGCCGGATTGGGCGGATCCTTGTTGACCTCGCAGGTAACCACCGTGTGTTCGGCGCGCAGCGCGTGGTCGAACAGGTCCTGGTAGATTCGGCGGGCATGGCCGCGCCCGCGCGCATCTGCCGCCACCACAACGCGGTCTACATAAACGAAGCGCTCGTAACGTTCGCGGAACCAGAGGAAATTCGGGCTGTCGTAGCGGGCATTCTGGTCGAAGGTCATGATGAAGGCTTCGAGATTGCCAATGCGGCGCGCGTAAAACGCCTCGCCAAGCAGAAAGGACAATCGCTCTGGCTCAAGCCAGGACAATTCGGCCGCATGCTCGTTGTTGAGCGCCAGGATCGCGGCTTCATCATTCGGCAAGATGCGATCGATCGGAGATGGGGCAGTCATCGCGCCTTGCCTTCTGTTCTCGAAGTCACGCCTTGGCCGCGGCGATCGTCGCCGCCACCGCTGCTTCGTCGGTCAGCGTGTTGCGATACTCGCGGTCGAGGTCGGAGCCGCCCATGCCGACCTTGGAATTGCGGTAGACCATGCCGCTGGGTCCTTCCCGGAGTGCCGCGAAATGCATTTCGGACAGGCCGGTTCTCGCGCGGATATCGGCGATGTTGTGCAGGTCGAGACCACCGCAGCCGAGGATGATGATGCGGTCGCCGGCTTGCCGGACCAGATCCGCCAGCAGTGCCGAGCCCTCAACCGCTGTGTCGCGTTGGCCGCTGGTCAGCACGCGGCCGACCTTGCAGCGGATCAGCGTTTCGAGCGCCTCGGCTGGGTCGCGCGTCATGTCGAAGGCGCGATGGCATGTGACGTTGATTGGGCCCGCGGCTTTGGTCAACTCACTCATGCGCTGTTCGTCAATTGTGCCGTCGCTGTTTAGGCAGCCGAACACAACGCCGGCCACGCCGAGGTCGCGCAGTGCCGCGACATCGGCGAGCATCGAGCGATATTCGGTCTCGCTGTAAAGGAAGTCGCCGCCGCGCGGCCGCACCATCACGTGAAAAGGCACCGTCGCCTGATCGAGTGCCGCGCGCACTGTGCCAAGGCTGGGCGTGATACCGCCTTCAACCAGGCTGGCGCAGAGTTCGACCCGGTCGGCGCCAGCGGCTTGCGCTGCCAGAAGGCCATCAATGCCTTCAACACAGATTTCAATCAGAGGCAGGCGAGGGTTTTGAGTCAAGATTCTATCCATTCATGGTTTCGCGGACAGCCCTAGCATCGGCCCGGCCGCCGCGAAAGCGTGAACGCGGCTTGGGTCCAGGGGCAACACCCATCTTGACGAATACATAACTTTCTGGTTATGAGAAATACATAGCTGTAAAGTTATGTATTTTATCAACCCTGCCAGGAATGAAGGACCCCGCCATGCAATCACGATTGAAGAACCCGGTGATGCTCATTCCCGGCGCCCTGCAGGCTCTGCTGGCCCTGGACAAGTCGACGGAGGCTGCGGACGTATCCTATGTGATGCGCAAACTCGTCCATCTGCGGGCCAGCCAGATCAATGGCTGCGGCGTCTGTGTCGACATGCATGCGCGCGAACTGAAGAAGGCCGGCGAAAAGGACGAGCGCATCTTTGCCCTCGCGGCATGGCGGGAAACGCCATATTTCACCGATGCCGAACGCGCCGCCCTTGCCCTCACCGAGGCCGCCACAAGGCTCGCCGACCGGCCGGACGCGGTGCCGGATGATGTCTGGGACGAGGCTGCACGCCACTATGATGAAAAGGCGCTTGCCGCCCTGGTCATCCAGATTGCGCTGATCAACGCTTTCAACCGCCTCAACGCCACGACAAGGCAGGTGGTTGGCGCCTGGGCCTGACTTGGCCGGGGCGAGACTGGTTGTGCGATGTGGCCGGTTCGTCGGAGGCCGGCCGCAATTACTGGCGCAGTTCGGTATTCTTGGCGCCTTCTTCAACCTGGTCGATCACCAGCAGCTTGACCGGGCCGTCACCGACATTGGTCGCCTGATGCCATTGTCCGATCATTTCGATGATGAAGTCGCCTGATTTGTAGGTGTTGCTTTTGCCGGTCTCGACATTGGTGACCTGAAGCGTGCCAGCCTGAACATAAGCATAACGTGGAAACGGATGCCTGTGGACCGGCAAAGTCGCGCCCGGTGCGATATCGTAGGTCGAAACCAGCACCTGAACGTTCTTTTGCGGCAGCGTGATTGGCTGGCCAGAGGCCGTCTGCGTGCGTGACGCCAGTGGCGTCACGACAACCGGGGTTCCGCTGCTGTCCAGCGCTGAAGCGGGATTCGCGGACAAGGAAGCCGCGATCAGCAGCACCGACACCAGAATTTTTCGCATGATTCTCTCCACCCCTGCGCCAGCATCGCGCGGCGCATCGTCCCGCGCAAGCGTGACGGGCTGATCCCGTTGCGCCCTCGAGAGTGCCTTGCAAGTAATCTGGTATCGCAAGAAAGGCGAATTGGCGGCCTCCCTTTTGACCATGAGAAGTCAGCCAAACTCTGTGACTTCCGTGATCCTGGTCAAGAAATCATGATTTCGGTGCTGCAGCGTCCGTTTAGATCCAGTGGGTAAGTACGAAGTACACCAGGGGCCCAATGGTCAAACAGGTGACCATTCCAACTACGACAATATTTCCCAACCGTTCCGCGCGCCTTGAAAGCTCGGCCATGTCGACGTCGTCAGCAACGAGGCCGGCCAGCGAAAATTCCTCGGACGCGAGTGTTTGACTGTCGTTCGCTGCCCCGCCGGTGGGCGCGGTTGGTTTCGGTTCACTCGACGACATGTGGGCAGTTCTCTCTATCGAATCGAACCCCGGCGCCCGAGAACGTCCTATCCCAAGAGGCGTTCCAAGCATCTAAATTAGTGATTGAGTGCATATCGGCTCACGTAACCGCCCCCATGCTGGGACAGTGTCGGACCGAAGTGCCCAGCGGAGGGCTCATGCGCTCCAGATGTCCCGCAATGGGTCAGAGCGCATGGCACCGCGATTGCTTGGTGGTGATCGACGCAGACTTGGAGGCAGCATTTGTTGGGATGTGCTCTGGGCCCGCGTCGACCGGAGCGGCGAATGCCGCCCCGGTCCGCCTACAGCACAATGGAGCAGGCGAAACCTGGCAGCGCGCGCAAAAGCAGCTTGTGCACGCGCATATGGTTTCGCAGCCTGAATGAATTGTAAATGTCACAAGTCGGATTTGATTAAAATCAAGGCGAATGGCATCAGAGCTTGAGTACAGGGTGAGTATGTATTTCCCGCGATTTCTGATCGGAATGTTCGCGACATCTGGCATCGTCGCGATCTGGGCCTACACGGCCACTGGATCAATCTGGAAAGCCCTTGTCTGGACAATCATCGCCGCCATTGTGTTGCAGGTCGGATATTTCGCGGTGGTGGTCAGGCGCATCTCAAATCTGCCTGCCGATCAACAGGCGGAACCAGATACGGACACCACCAACAAGGAGCCGGTCGTGCCAACTTCGCAACAGCGGCGTTTTGATTCCCGGCGCGGCCAAGCTTAATTGCGAAATTGAGTGCATGCCTTGATTTTGCGAACCGGCACAAAGGCATTGCCGAGGGGTAACAGGCCACTGTGGTGGCCCCGTTATTCACCTGCCTTGAGGACAAAGTAGGTGGTGGTAAGTGCATCAGTGCCCAGGCCACGGGTAACTTGAACCGCCGTGTATCCTTCTGGAACAGAGTTGGTCGCCTTGGAGTCGACCTGTTCGCACCGGCCGACCATTTCGCTGTGCGGCCATGGCGCCAACCTGGTTGCGAGTGCCGTCCGTCCGGCAATCATCAATCGACGAATAGACCGCCGGGTGCGCATCAATGGGCCGGCACAACGTCGTGCCTTGGTTGCATGAAAGCAAAACCATGACTGCCGCCGTTGCCGGATCCATGCATTTCTCCCGTTGAACGACAGGTAACGCGCAATGGGCCGCGAGGTTTCACGTTGCGGGCAGATCCCAACACATTCCGGCCGCGGCACTGTGAGCGTTTGCTTCGATCAATCTGTCCAAAGCTTGCTCAACTCGATGAGCCGATACGTCCGTGCGCTTGATGTGCTGCAGAAGCTGTTGCCGCATCATCCAGAGCCGAGCGGCGCGGTGATCACGGGTTCTCTTGGCTTGGACCTCTGATGTCACAATCATCATCGGGGAAACCTCAATTCATCTCGGTGGCATCGATCTTAGGCCGTGTGGACGAATTGACTCAGGTATAGGTTTTGGGGTTCCGCTGACGAATCCAGTCTGATTCATGGATTGTCGACTGATTTGGAGGTCGGCGATGTCCACGAGGATGACGGAAACGGATTGGGCGAACACGCTGGAGGTTTTCCGGGCCTGCCTGCCACGGCGAGGCCGCAAGGCTGCGGACGACCGGCTGTTTCTGGAAGCCATGCACTTCTTCACGGTGGAGAATGTGCGCTGGCGTGCGCTGCCGGAACGCTTCGGCCACTGGAACTCAGTGTGGAAGCGCTTTGACCGGCTGAGCAAGGCCGGCGTGTTCGAAGCCTTCTTCGACACGTTGGCCGAGATGAGCGCATCGGCCCATCTGATCCAAATGTTCGACTCCACCATTGTCCGCGCCCATGTCTCGGCAGCGGGCGCAAAGGGGGGCAGCAAGGCCAGGCGCTCGGCCGCTCGCGCGGCGGGTTCACAACGAAAATCCACGCCAAGGCGGACAATTCTGGCGACATCATCGCGTTCGATCTGACCGGTGGCCAGGTTGCCGACACAACCCGCTTCGAGACCCTGCTCGACATAGGGCCGGACATCACCCCACGCGCCGCGCTGGGCGACAAAGGCTATTCCAGCAAGGCCAATCGCGCCGCCGCGCGGACACGCGGCATCGCCCCGGTGATCCCTCACAAGGCCAACGAGAAAAACAGGCCAGCCTTCTTCGCCAAGACGCTCTACAAGGCGCGCGCCCGCATCGAACAAGGCTTCGGGCGGCTCAAGCGCTTCAAACGCGTTGCCCTGCGATGCGAAAAGACCGCACGAAACTTCCGCTCAATCGTAAGCTTCGCCGCAGGCCTATGCTTGATCAAATTCGTCCACACGGCCTAAGCAGGCGGTCTTTGGCTTCGGCCACACGCCGTTGTTCGAATCTTATCCTGCTGCAGAGAGCGAGATTGATTCCGACGCCACAGTCTTCGTTCAACATTTCTTCGGCGCGTTCGAGGGCGAGTTCCGCCTTGTTCACGCGTTGCCTGGCCCTGGCCAGTTCCATATTCAAAAGTTCAACCATTTTTTCAGCATCCGTGGTTGCGCTCCCCTCCAATCAAGGCTGGGAAGAGAAGTCAGGGCTGACCGTCAGAGCTCCAACGTCGAACGCTATCAGCCAGACCCGGCTCCTCAATATCGCTTAGTACTGGCTGTCGTTCTCGATGACGACGGGGTGGTTGTGATGACGGTGGATAGAACTCGTCACCACAACCGCGGCATCTGGACGGTGATGCCGGCGACCATGATCGTAGAAGGCCAACGTGCCGTGGTGGCGGTGATGCAGGCGCTGGCCGTCCTCGTTGATGGTCTGGACATTTCCGTGATGATGGCGGTGGTGGGTCTTAATGACCAACTCGGCCGACTGAGCTGCAGGAACAGCAAACAGAAGCGCCAAAGCGCTCGTGATCAGTATCTTTTTCACAGCGAATTCTCCATTTTGTGAATTAGCAAGTGCTTGGACAACTGTGCGCAGTCGCTTTGGTTCCGCGCCATATGGGCTTGCAAGCGATCATCGCTGATCATGTGGCGGCCAGCGGCTCGATCACGGCGAAATGCACAATGATTTGGTGGAGGTGTTCCGGCGCGAGCGGTGTCACCAAACGGACAGGGACCGGCGGCTGGTGTTCTTCGCATGTGTTAGAGGGCGTCCAAGGCTCCCATCTGTCCATGGCGCCAAGGATGAAAAGACCTGCCTCGAATTCGGTCGTCAGATCCCGGCCTGGAGGAGACGGCAGACGAGGAACCTTGGTTGGGCTGGACAGAGCGAGGGCCACAGGCTTGCGGCATGGATAACAGCGATTTCAGCGACTTCGAACCAGACGACGACGACGAGGCATCGATCGGCTGGGCCACGGCCTGCAACCAAGATCACGCTCCCATGCAGCCAACTGAATGGGAGATTGCGGACTGCGAGCGGGACGCGAACGAGATGGCTGAGCAGCCCCGACCACTTCGGCTTTCGGGCCTTTTTAGGTAGTCGCGGCGGCATCGTCGCCGACTTGCCGTTCAGCTTTTACGAGACGAAACTCTTCGCTTGCCCGGGACAAGGAATTTTCCCGCTAGCAGTTCCAAGGCGTCAAGCGCTTCCTCACCGGTAAGATTTGTCAGAGCAACCTTCTCCACGAAGACAACCTCCTCGCTGCCTATCTCGTAGACTTCCCAAAACTCGTCCTTGACCCTTCGGATAGCGTACCGCTGTTCCATTAGCTATCGCTAACTGAGTCGAGCATCGGCAGATAGCTAAACCCTTGCAGGCGTCTGCATTAGTAGTGGAAAAGTCCCTTCTGCTGGCTGATATGAACGTTCTCAACGCGGGGTCAGCGGGTTTTCACAACGCCAGAGTATGCAAATATTTCTCCGGTTCCTTCGTCAGTAACGCGGATCCAGTCCCGGGCCCACCTTCCCACCGCGGTGACTTTGTCGCCATTCATTTCGGATGCGGCTGTGGGAGGATCAGGCGCCTCGATTGCCTTAGTCCTGATCACTTGGTTAAAGCGCATTTCCGCCACTGCAAATACCGGCACCCTCGTTCCCCAACACAGCCGCTATTTTTCCCGAAAGAATTGTACCGTGCGCCACAAGTAGACCGCAAGTGGTGGAGCGCGGCCCGCAGATCAATGGGTGCCACCTATGGTCGAAAGGCGGTCGGCAGAGATCGCCGGCCGGCGTTCGCCACATGCGTTCCTAACTATGCCGGAATCGATCGGATGCTGTCCCGGTGCCGGGGCAGAAGCGTCTGCTCAACCGTCTCGTGGCTCATTTCTGGCGGGTTTTTCATTTCTGGCGGGCTTTCATTTGTAGCCCCCAATATAGCCCCAGAGGGAGAACGGCTGTTTGGCAAAGAGTGGAAAACTCGCGTAAGGCCTTGAAAATATTGGCTCCCCGGGCCGGATTCGAACCAGCGACCAACCGGTTAACAGCCGGTTGCTCTACCACTGAGCTACCGGGGAACGGGGCTCTTTATGTGAGTGGGGCAGCCTATAGCTGCCCTTTTCGGCTTTGCAAAGAAGCTTTTCGCATTTTTCCTAGCCTTTTTCGCGCGGCGGTTTCTCGCAATCGCTGATACGCGCCCTCATATTAGCCGTCTTGCGCGGGAATACGGAACCGAAACTGCGGTTGCGGCATTCGTCAAGCGGTGATTTTTGAACGATCAAACGGGTCAATCTTTCAGGACAATGACAGCTCACGACAATCAGATACCGGCGCGGAAGATTTCAGTTTTCGGGCGCGAATTCAAAATGCCGCGCTCGCGTGGCTTGAGAATCACCATCGGCATCCTGCTTGCCATCGGAGGCATCCTCGGCTTTCTGCCGATCCTTGGCTTCTGGATGATCCCGCTCGGGTTTCTGGTGCTTTCGTATGAATTCGCCCTAGTGCGCCGCCATAGGCGCCGCTTGGTGGTCTGGTGGGAGAGGCGGCGTCGGCCGAGCTGAAGACGCGCGAGTTTTGCAGTCTTGATCGGACCGGGCGACCCGGATTGGTCCCTTACCGCAAGGCGGGTGGACACGGCTCAATGGTTCGGGCGTTTTGTCAGCATCTCGCAAAGCTCCTTGAGAATCGCGGCCGCTGACGCCAGTCGAGCCCGGTCGTGCGGCGACAGACAGCTCGCGTCCTCGATGTGGAGCCGATCAATCGCATAGCGAGCCAGTTCCTCGCATCTTAACAGCGATAAACCGCGCGCGGCATTCCGTTCGGTTTGTGCCGGTGCCCGGGCCATGGCGGCGATCCTCCTAGTTACCCTACGTGAGCGGCGCGCGAGAGTTTCCGGCGATCGTTGGCCATGTTTAACAATCAACTAATGTACTGACCAAGCACCAAGACCGATGTTTCCACGCCAATGCTTCGATTGGCGTGGAGGAAACCGTTCGGAATGCAGCTTGGCCGCTTGACGGCATTTTCGCCGCAACCTATTGGAACCGGGTGGAACGCCGGGAGCAATGAGGCCTCGTGGCGGAGTGGTTACGCAGAGGACTGCAAATCCTTGCACCCCGGTTCGATTCCGGGCGAGGCCTCCAATACCCGGGCTCCCGCGCATTCGCGCCGGAGCCTGAGGTTCCAGTCGAAATGAACCGCGGTTTGGCGCGGCAAGCGGATTGGTTGGAACATGAGCGCTGATTTTTCCGAGCTTCGCGTCAAGATGGTCGATGGTCAGGTCCGCACCACCGATGTGACCAGCGCACCGCTGCTCGACGCAATGCTTATCGTGCCGCGCGAGGCCTTTGTCGGCGCCGGCCAGCGCGATCTCGCCTATATCGACGAGGATATCCGTATCGCCGCCGGAGCGGATGGTCCGCGCTATCTGATGGAGGCATCGCCACTGGCCAAGCTGATGCAACTGGCCGAGATCAGCCAGACCGATTCGGCACTCGATGTCGGCACCGGCACCGGCTATGCCGCTGCCATCCTCTCGCACCTGGCCAAGTCGGTGGTGGCGCTGGAGAGTGACCCAGCATTGGCTGGAACCGCTGGATCGACGCTTTCGGAACTGGGTTGCGGCAATGTGGCCGTGGTCACAGGCCCCCTTGCCAAAGGGCATGCGGCGAAGGCTCCCTATGATGTCATTTTCATTGGTGGCAGCGTCGAGGAAGTGCCGGCGGCGCTGCTTGACCAGCTTGCCGAAGGCGGCCGCCTTGTCGCTGTCGAAGGGCAGGGGAATTCAGGTGTGGCCCGACTTTTTCTTAAAGCTGGGGGGGTTGTAACCGGAAGACGCGCATTTAATGCGGCAATTAAGCCACTACCGGGATTTGAACGTATTCGGGCCTTCGAGTTCTGAGTGATTTTGCCTTGCAGGAGAGGCTTTGTCATGGTCGCTTGCATTTGAACAATCGTTGCTGATCCGCAAAACTGGGGGCGCTTTGGGGCTGAGCAGCAGGGAACATGAAACACGCGGCGCCAACTGCTCGAAGGAGAGGTAGGCGCGGCGCGGTTCCCATGGAAAACGAATGAGGGATATACCGTGCTGCCTGTACGCAATAGTCTTTTCGCCGCCGTCCTCGTTTCCGCGACCGCGCTTTCTCCATTCGCGGCTTCAGCGGAATCCATCCTTGGTGCGCTTTCCAAGGCCTATATGAACAATTCGCAACTGAATTCGGCTCGCGCCGGCGTCCGTGTCACCGATGAGGGCGTGGCTATCGCCAAGTCGGGCTGGCGCCCTACGATCACGGGTTCGGCGAGCATCGACTATTCCAGCAGCCACCTCAACGGCACGAATCAGAGCGTCAATCTGACCACCGGCAATTTCGGTGTTTCGATCAATCAGTCGCTGTTTGACGGGTTCCAGACCAGGAACAATGTCGCAGCGGCCGAATCGCAGGTCAGCGCCTCTGTCGAGAGCCTGCGGAACACCGAAGAGAACACCCTGTTCAACGCGGCAAGCGCCTACATGGACGTGATTCGCGACCGTCAGGTCGCAGTCCTGACCGAACAGAACCTGCAGTTCCTCACCGAGCAGGCACGCGCGGCTCGCTCGCGCTTCGAAGTCGGTGAAGGCACACGCACCGACGTCGCCCAGGCCGACGCTCAGCGCGCCTCCGCCGTGGCACAGTTGAGTGCCGCCCGTGCGCAGGCGCTGGCAAGCGCGGCGACCTACCACCAGATCGTTGGTGATGAGCCGGGCAAGCTGAAGGGCGCGTCGCCGCTGGGCAAGCTGTTGCCATCGAACCTCGGTTCGGCGATCTCGATTGCTTCGGCCGAACATCCGGCGATCCTTGCTACCCAGCATCTGGTTGATGCGGCTGCGTTTTCGGTGAAGTCGGCTGAGGGTGCATTGTTGCCGCAGCTTTCCGCCAACGCGGGCGTTTCGAGCGCCTATCGCAACACGGTGCCTGGCCTTGCGTCATCGCAGGACGGCACGACCAATTCGGCCAGCATTGGCGCGACGCTGACCATTCCGATCTATTCGGGCGGCCGCACCTCCGCGATCGTGCGCCAGAACAAGGAATCCCTGAGCAAGGCTCGTATCGACGTTGACGTCAGCCGCGATCAGGTGCGGCAGGCCGTGACCTCGGCATGGACGCAGTACACGGCCGCGCAGGAGAGCGTCGCTGCCAACAAGCAAGTGATCGACGCCGCGCAACTGGCGTTGAACGGTGTCATCGAGGAGCGCAATGTCGGTCAGCGCACCACGCTCGACGTGCTGAACGCGCAGGCAACGCTGATCACCGCCAAGATCAACCAGGCCAGCTCCGAGCGCGACGTGGTGGTGGCGAGCTACGCCATCCTCTCCGCGATCGGCCGCCTGTCTGTCGACCGCCTTGCCCTGCAGGTGACCAAGTACAAGCCTGAAGAGCATTACAACGCGGTCAAGGACAAGTGGATTGGCCTGCGCACCCCGGATGGCCGTTGAACACACGGGTTCAAGGCTGGCGGTCTAATCTGTTGAAATCCCACAACTCCCCAGATTGGGGATTCTCGTGCGACGATCCGTCGGTTACGCTGTCGCCATGATTCGAATCCGGCTTTTGCCGGACCGGAAATCTGCAACAGGTCACAAAGGCGGCGGATGTGACGATGGCAACGGCAAGCAGCGCACAGCGCGAACCTTCGATGGAAGAGATTCTGGCTTCCATCAGGCGGATCATCGAAGACAGCGACACGGGCCGCAAGCAGCCTGACGAGGCCGATGGGCTGCGTCAGGATCTCGAGCCAGCCGCGATCGCAAGCCCTGCACCTGAGGTGGATGCGTTTCGTGCCGAGCTCCATGCCGAGCCCGAGGTCAGGAGGCCGGCGACGCTGGCGGATGTACAGGCGCAATTGTCGGCCGCCGATCCGATGATTGCCCGCATGGAAATGCCGGCGCGCTCCGAGCCCGCGCCAGCAAGAGCGCCGGTGAGGCTTGCCGACGTCAGCGCCCGCATAGCCGCCGAGCCGATTGCGCCTGTCGCCCGGATTGAGGCGCGATCGGTTGCCGAGACGGATGGGAAGGTCGACGCCATCATTGCCGATTGGCGGCGTGAGATTGCCGCTGTTGGCGAACAGGCGAAAGCTCCTGTTGGGCGGAAGCCGCCCGCGGAGCCCACGGTCGAGATTTTCAGGGACGAACCGATGGCCGAGCCGGCTTTCGAGAGGTCTCTGCCTGACGCAAGCCCGTCTCGACCGATCACCGGCGATGCACAGTCAGCCCGTCCGACAATCGTTTCCGAACATACCGGCCGTCAGGTTGCCGCTGCTTTCGGCGAGCTTTCCGATGCATTCGCCAGCCGCAGCAAGAAGACCTTCGACGACATGGCCGAAGAGATGCTGAGGCCGATGCTGCAGGACTGGCTGGACAACAATCTGCCGACACTGGTCGAACGGCTGGTGCGCGAGGAGATCGAGCGCGTGGCGCGCGGGGCGCAGTAGCTTTCAAGCTTGCTTGGAGAGAAAACGCCGCCCTCGAGGCGGCGTTTTTCGTTTGCGAGGTCAACCGGCGTTGGCGGCGAAGCAGAGCAGGTTGCCATCAGGGTCCCTGACGATGAATGTGCGGGCGCCCCACGGTTCGGTTCGCAACGCCTGATGGAACGGGACGCCGGCCGCCTGGTACTCAAGGAACAGCACCTTGATGTTGTCGAGAACGATCGTCGCCGCCAGGAGGTCCGCACCTTGCACATCGGCGAACGGAGGCTTGTCGACATGGCGAAAGTTCAGCCGCGCCCCATCGCGCACGACCTGAGCGTAGAAGGGTGGCTCGCCGTGGGTGAAGCGTGTCTCGAAGCCGAGCTTTTGCCTGTAGAAATCGCAGGCTGCCTCGATGTCGGAAACAAAGAGTTGCGGTTCGGCAAAGGCAAGCAACGGTTTCGTGGCATCGGTTGTGCGGCTGGTCATTGCATCATGTCCTTTCCTGAGCGCCTGCCAGCTTTCGAAGCCCGATTTCCTGGCGACCAGTTCCTGCGCATCGGCGAGCTTGAAATGGTGATCGAGGATCTGGCTGTCGGTGAGGCCATGGAAACGCGGAAGCGTCGATCCGATGATGTTGGCAACCGGATAATACCGCTCGCGATGCCAGCGCAGATAGAGCTTGGCCTGTTTCCTGAGGTTTTCGAAATTGGACATATCGAAATGGCTGAGCGCATTTTTCGAGTTGATGTGGCGTAGGCGGGCAATGCCCCTCCGGCCGAAGCCGATGCGCCCTACAGCAGCCCTTCAAGCTATGGCGGCATGTTGCCTGCGGTCAAGGGGATGGTGCATCCTGCGCTCTACCTCCCGTTGAAATGACCATCGGCCGGCCTATTTGCTGTTGATGTGCCAGGCAACCCTTGCGGTTGACTTGGCCAAGGCCTTCCGATTTACACCGAACCAGCAAAAATCCCGACAGCGCGGACCATTTTCCCATGCTTGAAAAGACCTACGACGCAAAGACCGTCGAACCGAAGATCGCCAAGGTGTGGGAAGAGGCCGATGCCTTTCGCGCCGGCGCCGGCGCGGACGAAGGGGCCGAGGCCTTCACCATCGTCATCCCGCCGCCGAACGTCACGGGATCACTGCACATGGGCCACGCGCTCAACAACACGCTGCAAGACATATTGGTGCGCTTCGAGCGCATGCGCGGCAAGAACGTGTTGTGGCAGCCCGGCATGGACCACGCTGGCATCGCCACGCAAATGGTGGTCGAGCGCCAGCTGATGGAAAAGCAGATCCATCGCCGCGACCTCACGCGCGAACAGTTCATCGACAAGGTGTGGGAATGGAAGGCTGAATCCGGCGGCGCGATCTTCAACCAGCTGAAGCGCCTGGGCGCCTCGGCTGACTGGTCGCGCGAACGCTTCACCATGGACGAGGGCCTGTCGAAGGCCGTGCTTGAAGTCTTCGTCACGCTCTACAAGCAGGGGTTGATCTACAAGGACAAGCGCCTTGTGAACTGGGATCCTAAGCTGTTGACCGCGATCTCCGATCTTGAGGTCGAGCAGCAGGAGGTCAACGGCAACCTCTGGCACTTCCGTTATCCGATCGAGGGCGTGGCCTTCGATCCGGAAAATCCGGCAACCTTCATCATCGTGGCGACGACCCGCCCCGAGACGATGCTGGGCGACACGGCGGTCGCGGTAAATCCAGAGGACGAGCGGTTTCGGCATCTCGTCGGCAAGAATCTCGTCCTGCCGATCGTCGGCCGCAAGATCCCGGTGGTGGCTGACGAATATTCCGATCCGGAAAAGGGTTCTGGTGCGGTCAAGATTACGCCGGCGCATGATTTCAACGATTTTGAGGTTGGCAAGCGCCACAAGCTGCCGGCCATCAACATCCTCACCATCGAGGCTGCAATCAACCTCAAGGACAATGAGGACTTCCTGGCTGGCCTGGACGTGACGCCAGAGCGTCAGTCCGTCTGGGATGAACTCAACGGCCTCGACCGCTTCGTCGCGCGCAAGAAGATTGTCGAGCTGATGGAGGCGGGCGGCTTCCTCGAAAAGATCGAGCCGCATCGCCACGCCGTGCCGCATGGCGATCGCGGCGGTGTGCCGATCGAACCGTTCCTGACCGAACAGTGGTATGCCAACGCCGCCGAACTCGCCAAGCCAGCGATCGCGTCGGTGCGCGAGGGCCGTACCAACTTCGTGCCCAAGAACTGGGAGAAGACCTATTTCGACTGGATGGAGAACATCCAGCCCTGGTGTATTTCGCGCCAGCTGTGGTGGGGCCACCAGATTCCAGCATGGTACGGACCGGACGGGCGTGTCTTCGTCGAGAAGACCGAGGAAGAGGCGCTGGGCGCGGCAATCGAATATTATCTCGCGCTGGAGGGTCCTTGGAAGGCCTGGGTCGAGGACAAGCTCGAGAACTTCAAGCCGGGCGAAATCCTGACCCGCGACGAGGACGTGCTCGACACCTGGTTCTCGTCGGCGCTGTGGCCGTTCTCGACACTGGGATGGCCTGACCAGACACCGGAGCTGAAGACCTATTACCAGACGGATGTGCTGGTGACCGGCTTCGACATCATCTTCTTCTGGGTCGCCCGGATGATGATGATGGGTCTGCATTTCATGGAGGAGGAGCCGTTCCACACGGTTTATGTCCACGCGCTGGTGCGCGACAAGAACGGCGCCAAGATGTCGAAGTCGAAAGGCAACGTCATCGATCCGCTCGATCTGATCGACGAGTATGGCGCCGACGCGCTGCGCTTCACGCTGACCGTGATGGCGGCGCAGGGCCGCGACGTGAAGCTCGACCCAGCGCGCATCGCCGGCTATCGCAATTTCGGCACCAAGCTGTGGAACGCGACCCGCTTCGCAGAAATGAACGAAGTGGCGCGCAACGACGAATTCTGGCTGAACGACGCCAAGCTTGCGGTCAACCGATGGATTCTGACCGAACTGACGCGTGCCACGCGCGAGATCACCGACGGCATTACCTCCTACCGCTTCAACGAGGCGGCCGGTGCAGCCTATCGCTTCGTCTGGAACATGTTCTGCGACTGGTATCTCGAGCTGCTGAAGCCGGTGTTCATGGGCACGGACGAGGCGGCCAAGGCCGAGAGCCGCGCCTGCGTCGCCTTCGTGCTCGATGAGATCTACAAGCTGCTGCACCCGATGATGCCATTCATGACGGAAGAATTGTGGGCTCAGACCGCGGGCGAGGGCCAGGAGCGGCCGTCGCTGCTGTGTCATGCGGCCTGGCCGTCGCCTGATTTCGAGGACGCGGAGGCCGCCGCTGATATCAACTGGCTGGTCGATCTGGTCTCGGGCATTCGTTCGGTGCGTTCGGAGATGAACGTGCCGCCGGCGGCCATCGCGCCGTTGATGGTGATTGGCGCGAACACGGTTACGCAGGCGCGGCTGGAACGCCATGCGTCGGCCATCAAGCGTCTGGCGCGCGTCGGCGATATTTCGCTGGTCGATGCCGCGCCCAAGGGCTCGGCGCAGATCGTGCTCAACGAAGCGACCATTTGCCTGCCGCTCGGCAGCCTGATCGACCTCACCGCCGAGGCGGCACGGCTGCAGAAGGAATTGGCCAAGGTGACCGAGGAAATCGCGCGCCTGCACAAGAAGCTTTCGAACGAGAGGTTCGTCGCGAGCGCGCCTGCCGAGATCGTCGACGCCGAGCGTGAAAAACTCACCGAATATCGCGAGGCGCAAGAGAAGCTTTCCGTCGCGTTGACGCGGGTACGCGACGCTGGCTGAACAGTGGATTCGTGAGGCCTTTGCGATGCCTTCGAAGTGGCGTTTTTGCCTCGAAAATAGGCATTCCGTTGCGTTAATGTTGACGTAAACGGAATGTTTTCGCCCCATTGTTGCCTTAATGTAACAATGGGGCCGCAGACCTCGAAAAACACGCTATTTCGCGAAGTTTTCGGTCGTTTTTCATATTTTTTCTATTGATCCGATCCCAAAAGGCGTCTTTCGGGCCTTGCCGGGAACTCGCGCACTTTGTCGAAAATGCGTCAGACGAATACGTACATGTACGACCCGGGAATTCGTTGTTGCGTCGTTAACCCGAATTGGTTCTAGCTTGAGCCACTTGATTTCGGGGAGAGATTTCATGAACAATTTTGGTTTGAAGGCGCTGCTGGGGGCTGGGTGCTTTTCACTGGCTTTGATCGGTACCGCGCACGCTGGCGGCTTCTCGCGCGGCACGGCGGACACAGACATTCTTTTCGAAGACGGCAACGCCGCACGGGCGGGCTTTACGGTGGTGGTGCCGAACCGCAGTCGGAACTCCTTCGCTGGTGGCGTTCCGGTCTCCGGCTATGAAAACCCCACCTATGTGATCCCCTCGCTGGCGGCAAAATATAAGGTCAACGACGCGTTAGCTTGCGCCCTTACCTATACCACGCCGTTCGGCGGTCACTCCGATTTTACGGGCCTGACAATAGGAGGTGGTCACGTCGGGTTCGATCCGACCTCAACTACTGGTTCCTCGGAACAGAAATTCATTACGCACGAATTTGGCGGCACTTGCGCCTACGGCTTCAATATGGGCAAAGGCCGGTTCAGCCTGCTTGGCGGCGTTTTCTATCAGACCCTCGATTTCGATCAGTGGGTCGGTGGCCCGGCTCGACCTTTTATCTTCCATCTGGAAGACGGACAAGTTGGTTGGCGCGTAGGCGCTGCTTACGAAATTCCGGAGATCGCGCTTCGCGCTCAGGTCATGTATCGATCGGGGACGGCCATTGATGCCAGTGGTGACCTGACTCTGACAAGTGGTGGGCCGGGTTTCCCAAATCCCCACGCCGAGGGCCACGGTAAGTTCCCCCAGAGTTTCGAAGCCAAGGTGCAGAGCGGCGTCGCTCCCGGCTGGTTGGCGTACGGCTCTGTCAAGTGGACCGATTGGAGTGTGATGAATTATGTCGATTACTCCACCCCTCTGGGTCCCAACAGCTTGAATTTCCTCTGGCGCGACGGCTGGACCGTCACGGGCGGCGTAGCACATGCCTTTACGGATAGTCTGGCAGGAACGGTCAGTCTGACCTG
Organism: Mesorhizobium sp. INR15; assembly: GCF_015500075.1. Classification (NCBI taxonomy): domain Bacteria; kingdom Pseudomonadati; phylum Pseudomonadota; class Alphaproteobacteria; order Hyphomicrobiales; family Phyllobacteriaceae; genus Mesorhizobium; species Mesorhizobium sp. INR15. The sequence goes on from NZ_CP045496.1 coordinate 3,934,113, forward strand.
GGATAGGGGTGTCAGCACCGGTCATGACATCCAGTCTGATGTCTGGACGCTCGGTTTTGGTGGCTCGTACAAGCCGATGAAGAACGTGGAATTGCGCGGCGGCCTTGGCATTTTGTTCCTCGCCGAAGGCACTCAGAATTATACCCAAGCGGCCGGGCATGTAGAGGTGGCGGCTCCTGGCATCTGGCACTCTCCTGGCGATGTTGGATACGCAGGTTCCCTGTCAATGAGCGTGAAGTGGTAAGTCTCTAATATCGACGAGAAAAGGCCGGGCATTGCCCGGCCTTTTTGTTTGTCGGGGCTCCCAGGCAGTGCAGGACGTTGCAATTGACGTAAACGGAAGTTTTTTGCCCGGCTGTTGCCATAGTGCAACAGCACGTGAGCGCGCCGCTAACTGGTCAATTTCAAGCTGTTTTAAGAGTTTTTCGCTGTTCTTACCGGCATTCGGCATGGCGTGAGCGCTCATGTTGTCTGCACGTACCCCCAGCCAAATGCATTTGCGAAACATGTACGTGTACGCCTCTTGAAATCGTTCTTGCACTGCCTAACAGAATTGGTTCTAGCTTGGGTTGTGCTGGAATTCGGGAGAGATTCATGGACATTCTGCGTTTGAAGTCGCTGCTGGGGGCAGGGTGCTTTTCACTGGCCTTGATCGGCACGGCGATGAGTTCGGCTCATGCCGGCGGCTTGGAGCGCGGCGGCTACGATATCGATTTGCTGTTTGATCCGGCACCGGTCGCAACGGAAGCGGAAGCGACCTATGTGATGCCGGATCGTAAATACAAGAACGCGCTCGGCCCAGGAGGGGCCAACATCGGCTTGGGTAGCACGGCCGATGGAGCGGAGGGGTATTGGGTCCCGCGCGTGGGAGTAAAGGTTCAGGTCGTGCAAGGCGTCGACTGCATGGTCGACTATTCGCAGCCCTGGGGTGCGCATACCGCGCCGGGTAGTGCGTGGAATGGAGCGGTTTCCAACATTGAAACTGATATCAAGAGCAACAACTACGCAGGGACCTGCTCCTATAGGATGGATGCCGGCAAGGGCCAGATCCGCTTTATCGGAGGGTTATTCTACCAGGATATTTCGGGCTTCAAGGAGAGCTTGGTGGGGCCTGGGGCTGTTGGCCGTGTTGATCTGGAGGCTAACGGCTGGGGCTGGCGCGCTGGCGTTGCTTACGAAATCCCCGACATCGCGCTTCGCGCGAGCTTGGTCTACAATTCACAGGTCAAGCTCGACAACATCTCCGGCACGCTTACGACTCCGCTTGGATCTCGAGCGATCTATGGCGCGACCGAGTCAATGCCAGATTCGCTGGAATTGAAAGTTCAGTCGGGCATCGCGCCGGGCTGGCTGGCTTTCGGTTCGATCAAGTGGGTCAATTGGAGCGTGCTGCAAAGCGTTCCGATTTGCCCGACGATTGCTCCCTCATCGGCATGCTTTACCAATGGCCCGGGTCAGGTGACTTCGCTTGATCTGATGTATCGCGATGGCTGGACCGTTTCAGGCGGCCTCGGCCATAAATTCAACGATCAATGGAGCGCGGCTGGCCAGCTTTCATGGGATCGCGGTACCTCGCACGGCTATGGCGCACAAACCGACACCTGGACCCTGGGTGGCGGCGTTGCCTACACACCGAAGCCAAACATCGAGTTTCGTGTTGCTGGCGCTATCGGTGTCTTGACCAGCGGTCATTCCGGTACATTGGCAGGCGAAAACGGTTACATAGCTGGCACCGACGCCAGCTATGATTTCGGAAACGACCTGATCACCGCGATTTCCGGCGGTGTCAAAATCAAGTTCTAAACCGCTGAAAATTCAGAATAAAGGCCGGGCAATGCCCGGCCTTTTCGTGTGAGCGGCGATCAATGCTGATGCCGGTACCCAAGCTGCGTTGCATATAAGCCGCACTCACTCCCGTTCATGCAATTGTGACGTTTTGGCAACACTTTCTGAACAACCCTTGCGCTACAGAGTTCGGCGAGGAAATTGCCCATTTCCCGCCATAAACCCGGCGCACCTCGAATTTGTCTCGGGACACGCGCCAAAAGGCTCGGCGATGGGACAGGCCGCACCGCCCGCGGCAAGGAAGAGTATGGACGCCAAAGTCATTTCCAAGGCTAAGCTCCCTAGCCGCCATGTGACTGTCGGGCCGGCGCGTGCGCCGCACCGCTCTTATCTCTATGCCATGGGCCTTTCTGCTGCCGAGATCGCGCAGCCGCTGGTCGGCGTCGCCTCATGCTGGAACGAAGCCGCACCCTGCAACATTTCGCTGATGCGCCAGGCGCAAGTGGTCAAGAAGGGCGTCGCTGCCGCCAGTGGCACGCCACGCGAATTCTGCACCATCACCGTCACCGATGGCATCGCCATGGGCCATCAGGGGATGAAGTCGTCGCTGGTGTCCCGCGATGTCATCGCCGATTCAGTCGAGCTCACCATGCGTGGCCATTGCTATGACGCGCTGGTTGGGCTCGCCGGGTGCGACAAGTCGCTGCCCGGCATGATGATGGCCATGGTGCGGCTCAATGTGCCGTCGATCTTCATCTATGGCGGATCGATCCTGCCCGGCAGCTATCGCGGCCGCCAGATCACCGTTCAGGATGTGTTCGAGGCTGTCGGCCAGCATTCGGTCGGTACTATCGATGATTCCGAACTGCTGGAAATCGAGCAGGCAGCCTGCCCGTCGGCCGGCTCCTGCGGCGCGCAGTTTACCGCCAACACCATGGCGACTGTCGCCGAGGCGATCGGCCTGGCCTTGCCCTATTCCTGCGGCGCGCCTGCACCCTACGAGATGCGCGACCGCTTCAATTTCGCCTCGGGCGAAAAGATCATGGAATTGATCGCGAAAAACATCCGTCCGCGCGACATCGTCACGCTGAAGGCGCTGGAGAATGCCGCGACCGTTGTTTCGGCTACCGGCGGCTCGACCAACGCGGCGCTGCATCTGCCGGCGATCGCGCATGAGGCCGGGATCAAGTTCGATCTCTTCGATGTCGCGAGGATTTTCGAGAAGACGCCCTACATCGCCGACCTCAAGCCGGGCGGCAAATATGTCGCGAAGGACATGTTCGAGGCCGGCGGCATTCCGCTGCTGATGAAGACGCTGCTCGACCACGGCTATCTGCATGGCGAGTGCCTGACGGTGACTGGCCGTACTTTGGCCGAAAACATGCAGCATGTTGTCTGGAATGAACATCAAGACGTGGTCCGCCCGGCCAACAGACCCATTACTCAAACCGGCGGCGTTGTGGGCTTGAAGGGAAACCTTGCCCCCGATGGCGCGATCGTGAAGGTCGCCGGCATGTCGGAGCTGAAATTCTCCGGCCCAGCGCGCTGTTTCGATTCGGAAGAGGAGTGCTTCGAAGCGGTGACGCATCGTGGCTACGAAGAAGGCGAGGTTCTCGTCATCCGTTACGAGGGACCGCGCGGTGGCCCAGGCATGCGGGAGATGCTGTCGACGACGGCGGCGCTCTACGGCCAGGGCATGGGTGGCAAGGTGGCGCTGATCACCGACGGCCGCTTCTCGGGCGCGACACGCGGCTTCTGCATCGGCCATGTCGGGCCGGAAGCAGCCGTCGGCGGCCCGATCGGACTGTTGAAAAATGGCGATGTGATCTCGATCGATGCGGTGAATGGCACGATCGAGGTGGCACTGTCGGAAGACGAACTGGCGGCGAGGGCAAAGACATGGAAGGCGCGCACGACCGACTATCAGTCGGGCGCGATATGGAAATATGCACAGACGGTAGGGCCGGCGCGCGAGGGCGCAGTCACCCATCCGGGCGGTGCGAAAGAAACACACTGCTATGCGGACATTTGAGTTGTTGAGGTCGTCTGTCTTTTCGGCACTGGTCGTTGTCGCCACTTTTGGCGCGACCTTGGGCGCCGTTGGACAGGCCATGGCCTTCGACGACAAGGTGTTTGACGACAAGACCGGCGTGAAGCCGCAGTCCAGCCCGTGGGCGGTGTTCCAGTTCGGCTTTTCCGCCTACAAGAACGGGCACAAGGAGCAGGCTGCCGAGGCCTACAAATACGCCGCCGAAAACGGCCAGATTGGCGCCACCTGGAAACTCGCCCGCATGTATGCCGAGGGCGACGGCGTGGCGCGCGACGACTATGAAGCGTTCAAGTTCTTCTCCGAGATCGTCGACCAGGATGTCGAGCCCGGTTCGCCCGAGGAGAGTTATGTCTCCGACGCGCTGGTGGCGCTGGGCGACTATCTGCGCAAGGGCATTCCCGGCAGCCCGGTCGCCGAGAATGAAGTGGCGGCCCAGGAATATTACATGCGCGCCGCCGCCAATTACCGCAATCCGAACGCCCAGTTCGAGATGGGCCAGATGTTCCTGAAGGGCGAGGGCGGCGTCAAGGCCAGCGTCAAGCAGGCCGGGCGCTGGTTTCAGCTCGCCGCTGAAAAGGGCCATGCAGGCGCCCAGGCGACACTTGGCAATCTCTTGTTCCAGAGCGGCAAGATCGTTCGCGGTCTGGCAATGATGACCGCGGCGCTCGAACGCGCATCCCCCGCCGATCAGCCATGGATTCGCGGCATGCAGGAAGAAGCCTTTGCCGCTGCCGGCGAAGCCGATCGCCGCACGGCGATTTCACTGGCCGACGACATTCTCACCAAGGGTGGCGGCGACGATCAATAGGTCGCGCCGGCGACGACCAACAAACTGGTCGCTCCGGCGAAATAGACTGGTCGCGCTGGATTCGCCGTCGATTTTCTATTCTGATCAGTTCTCTGTCGGTTCCGTCGGCACCATGCTGGGCGCCGGCGTCGAGATCGGCGTGACGTGCAGGTGCGGGGCCAGCGTGTTTTCCGGACAGCTATCCTGAATTTTCGTCCACGACGTGTTGTTGAGCACCATGTCGCAACGGGCGAGGTGGCTCTGGTCGGCGACCGTCAGGCAGGTAATCTGGCCGATCTGGAACGACTTTCCGTTGGCAAGGCATTCGGGGGCCGCGAACGCTGGCATGGTCGTGGCCAATGCCAAGCCGATCGGAAAAAGTGCAATTCTGATGGTCATGGGAACCCCGGCCGCCATGATGATCTCCTATCATGCGCCTGATTGTGGCGATATGAGGGTTCAGGCCTCGCCAGGGATCTGGCGTCCGTGTGTCAGGCTGGTTGCAAGGCGAGATCGATCGCCACCGGCACGTGGTCGGATGGCTTTTCCCAGGCGCGCACGTGCTTTTCGATCGAGGCCGATGAAAAGCGGTTGGCGGCCTCGGGCGACAGCAAGAGATGGTCGATGCGAATGCCGTTGTTCTTCTGCCAGGCGCCGGCCTGATAATCCCAGAACGTGTAGGTATCCGGCGCGTCGGTCACCGAACGGACAGCTTCGGTGAAGCCGAGGTTCTTCAACCGGCGAAACGCCTGCCGCGTTGCCGGCTGGAACAGGGCATCACCAAGCCAGTTCTCGGGATACCTTGCATCGATCGGCTCCGGGATGACATTGTAGTCGCCGGCCAGCACCAGCGCCTCTTCCAGGAGAAGCCGCTGCTCGGCCCAGCGCTCCAGGCGCGCCATCCAGGCCAGCTTGTAGGGATATTTTCTCTCGTCATCGATCGGATTGCCGTTGGGCAGATAGAGCGAGGCGACACGCAATGCGCCCTTGTCGGTCGAGAACACACCTTCGATGAAACGCGCCTGTTCGTCCGTGTCGTCACCGGGCAGGCCTCTGATGACTTCGTCGAAACGCAGCTTCGACAGGATGGCGACGCCATTGAAGCCTTTTTGGCCATGGGTCTCGACATTGTAGCCAAGCGCCTCGATCTCGGCGCGCGGAAACTGCTCGTCGACCGTCTTGATCTCCTGCAGGCAGACAATGTCGGGTGCGCTCTCGGTCAGCCAATGCGTCAGATTGCCGATGCGCGCGCGCACGCCATTGATGTTCCAGGTGACGATCTTCATGGGGACCTCAATGCTCTTCCGGCGCAAGACGTTCGACGAGGCCGATCGTATTGCCTGCGGGATCTTTTAGGAAGGCCATCCACTCGCTTTCCCCCGCTCGGCCGAACTGTCCTTCGGTATCGCGATGGACCAGCTTGGGCGGTGCGGTGAACGGCACGCCGGCGGATTTTGCCCCTGCGTGGAAATCGTCAAGACTTGTCATGTCGAGATAGACGGTGCCAGCCGGAACCCCGTCCGTGAAGAGCAGGCGCACGTCGCCGGCCATGATGAAGGCAATGCCTGGCGGATCGAATCGCGCGTGCACGCCGAGGCCCAGCACATCGCGCCAGAACGACAGCGTGACATCCAGGTCGCGGCCAGCCGAAAGCGCGACCTGACGGACCGCGCCGATGGCAGGCATTTCTATATGGAGAAGCTGGTGCCGCAGCCGCAGGAGGCGACCGCATTCGGATTTCTGATCTGGAACGACTGGCCCATCAGATCGTCAACAAAGTCGATCACCGAGCCGCCCATATAGACCAGCGACAGGTCGTCGATCAGCACGGTGGCGCCGTCCTTCTCGATGGCCACGTCGTCATCATTGCGGGCGTCAACGAGGTCGAACTTGTAGGAAAAGCCGGAACAACCGCCGCCTTCGACGGACACGCGCAGCGCCGTCTTGCCGGCTTCGCCCGAGACAATTTTGGCGATCCGCCTGGCGGCGGCCTCGGTCATGTCGACTTTCATGGCAGTCTTGGCATCCGCGCCCATGGGCGTCACCTTGCTTTCGGTTTCACATGATAGGTATGAAGCGCGAGGGGCCAAGTCAACTAGACCAGTCAACTGCGGCATCGATCATGAGCAATGAGTTGGGCGACATCGGCTTCGGTTATCGGCCGCGCGCGGACTATGCCTGCGATCCGGGGCTGTCACGCGGGCGGCTGTTCGACGAGGTCGAGAGCCCGACACGCACGCCCTTCCAGCGCGATCGAGACCGCATCATCCATTCAACGGCTTTCCGGCGGTTGAAGCACAAGACGCAGGTCTTCATCGCCCATGAAGGCGACCACTACCGCACCCGGCTGACCCATTCGATCGAAGTGGCGCAGATCGCGCGAGCGCTGGCGCGAGCGCTGCGCGGCGATGAGGATCTCGCCGAAGCCGTGGCGCTGGTGCACGATTTCGGCCACACGCCGTTTGGCCACACCGGTGAGGACGCGCTGAACGAGAAAATGGCCGCCTGGGGCGGTTTCGACCACAATGCGCAATCGCTGCGCATCGTGACCAGGCTGGAGCGGCGCTACGCCGAATTCGATGGGCTCAATCTGACGTGGGAAACGCTCGAGGGCCTGGTCAAGCACAACGGACCGTTGACCGATGCCGACGGCAAGGGCTTGAAGGGGCCGGTGCCGCAAGCGATTCGAGACTATTCCGAGCTGCAGGACCTCGAGCTCGACCGCTTTGCCGGGATCGAAGCGCAATGCGCGGCGATCGCCGACGACATTGCTTACAACACGCATGATATCGATGATGGCCTGAGGGCAGGGTTCCTGACCTTGGACATGCTGGACGGGATTTCGCTGCCGGGCACGATTCTCAAGGGTGTCCGCCAGCGCTATCCGGTGCTGGATGACGTGCGCACCGGTCATGAGCTTCTGCGGCGGCAGATCACGATCATGGTCGAGGATGTCGTTGTCTCCACCAAAAGCAATCTTGCCCGCATCAAGCCTGGAAATGCCGATGCGGTTCGGGCCGCGGGCGAGACGCTGGTGACCTTTTCAGCTGACATGGCCAAGGCCGAAAAGGAACTGAAGGCCTTCCTGTACAAACATCTCTACCGGCACGCGGAAGTCATGCGGGTGCGTGCCGACGCAGAGCAGATCGTCAAGGACCTGTTCGACGTCTATTTCGCCGACCCGCGCGCCATGCCGGACGGCTGGCGTGAAGGGCTCGATCGAGCCGACGACCGCATCAAGGCGCGCAGCGTCGCCGACTTCCTGGCCGGTATGACCGATACTTACGCGTTGAAAGAACACCGCCGTTTGTTTGACCATACGCCGGATTTGAGCTAGTCCGGGCTCGATTTTGCCGGCCAACGAGCCGGATTCCCTGTAAAGTCGCCAGAGCCAGACCCATGAACATTTTCGCCGATTTTAACGCGCGGATCATAAAAGCCGTCGAAGCGCTTGATCTGAAAGACAATGAAGGCGTTTCGCCCGATCTGTCGCGCATTGCCGTCGAACCGCCGCGTGACGCCACCCATGGCGACCTGGCCACCAATGCGGCCATGGTCCTGGCCAAGCCGACTGGGCAGAATCCGCGCGTGCTGGCGGAAAAGCTCGCGGACGCGCTGCGCGCCGATAAGGACGTTGCGGCCGCCGAGGTCGCGGGACCCGGTTTCGTCAATCTGAGGCTCAAGGACGGGTTCTGGCAGGCACATCTGGTCGCGTTGCTCGGCGCGGGCCGCGACTATGGCCGCTCGACAGTTGGTGGCGGCAAGAAAACCAATGTCGAATATGTCTCGGCCAATCCGACCGGCCCGATGCATGTCGGCCATTGCCGTGGTGCCGTGGTGGGCGATGCGCTCGCCAACCTGATGGCGTTCGCCGGTTACGACGTGACCAAGGAATATGTCATCAACGACGCAGGCTCGCAGATCGATGTTCTCGGGCGGTCGGCGCTGTTGCGCTATCGCGAGGCACTCGGCGACCAGATTGGCGAAATCCCTGCCGGGCTATATCCGGGCGACTATCTCGTTCCGGTTGGCGAGGCGCTGGTCAAGGAATTCGGCCGGGGCTTGCTTCAGATGCCCGACGATGAGGCACTCGCCATCGTCAAGGACCGCACGATCGATGCGATGATGGCGATGATCCGCGAGGATCTGGCGCTGCTCAACGTGCGTCACGACGTGTTCTTTTCGGAGCGCACCCTGCATGCCGACAACGCCAAGAAGATCCGTTCGGCCATCAATGACCTGACGCTCAAGGGCCATATCTACAAGGGCAAGCTGCCGCCCCCCAAGGGCGAGAAGCCTGACGACTGGGAAGACCGCGAGCAGACGCTGTTCCGCTCGACAGCGGTCGGCGACGACATGGACCGGGCGCTGGCCAAGTCCGACGGCTCGTTCACCTATTTCGCGGCCGACGTTGCCTATCTCAAGGACAAGGTCGATCGCGGCTTCGTTGATCTCATCTATGTGCTCGGCGCGGACCATGGCGGCTATGTGAAGCGGCTGGAGGCCTTGGCGCGCGCCGTTGCCGGCGATCGCGTGAAGCTCACGGTGCTCCTCTGCCAACTGGTGAAGCTGTTCCGTGATGGCGAGCCGGTGCGGATGTCCAAACGGTCAGGCGATTTCGTGACGCTGCGCGAAGTGGTGGAGGAGGTCGGCCGCGACGCGATCCGCTTCATGATGCTCTATCGCAAGAACGATGCGCCGCTTGATTTCGACTTTGCCAAGGTCACCGAGCAGTCGAAGGACAACCCGGTGTTCTACGTTCAATATGCCTCGGCGCGGTGCCATTCGGTGTTCCGGCAGGCGAGCGAACAATTGGGCGAGGCCAATTTCGACCGCAACATACTGGCAGCGGCCTCGGCGTCACTGACGGACGAGGGCGAGATCGGGCTGATCCGCAAGCTTGCCGAATATCCGCGTTTGATCGAGTCGGCCGCACTTGCGCTCGAGCCGCATAGGCTGGCATTTTACCTCTATGATCTGGCTTCAAGTTTCCATGGACACTGGAACCGTGGCACCGAGAATCCGGACTTACGTTTTGTTAAGGTTAACGACCGACAATTGACTCATGCCAGACTAGGGCTGGTGCAGGCTGTTTCGGACGTTCTGACGTCCGGTCTGACGCTGATCGGGGCTGATGCGCCCACCGAAATGCGTTAGGTTTGACTAAAACACCTGTCACCTTTTGCCCACATTGCGCTGGTAAGGGCCAACCCTACGCGACGTCCATGGCGTCCGAATGAGTGCGAGTTCGGGAACAATAATGGCAGACAGAACCCAGCTGAGAGTAGCCGACCACAACGACATCGCTGACGATGATCCGTTCGCGGAACTGACCAGGATCATGGGTTTCGACCCGCGACAGCCGGTCAAGCCGCAGGTGCCTGCCCAGCCGAAAGCCGTCGTCACCGACCCTGTGGCGGAGGAGGGCGATTTCGACATCGACCTCGAGAAGGAGTTGATGGGCGAGTTCGGCGCGGATGCGGGCGATACGGTTCCGGTCGCCGCGGCTCATGAGCCGGCATTCGAATCGGCCGCCGCCGAGGCGATGGACGATGACTTTGCCATGTCGTTGGACGACGATTTCCATCTGGACACAGCGGAAGTCGCCTATGACGACGCTGGCGCCAGCGACATTGCCGCTGCCGCGCCATCCGCCGAAGTGGCTTTTGACGCTGATTTTGACAATGCGGTTGCCAGTTCCCTCGAAGGCGTTTCGCCGTTCGAAGACGACCAGCCGATGCAGGACGAGCTTGCGGCGTCGCTCGATCAGGACTTCCAGGTTGCCGATGAAATCGAGGAGCCGCGGTACGCCATTGGCGTCGCTGAAGCGCCTGCGATGGCTGTTGAACCAGCTTTCGACCATGAATTCGACGATATGGTTGCGGGCTCGCTCGAAGATGAGCTGATGCTCGATGACCATTCGGTGCACGAGCACTATGCGGCCGAGGCCGAGGTCAACTATGCCGACCCGCCCCATGTCGTCCCGAATGAAGCCCACGCGGCATCCGACCATGACTTCGTCGGCCACTTCGACGAGGCCATGGCTGATGTCGATATGGATTTTGACCGTCATGCCGACGAGTTGGTGGCTGTCGAAGCGCCGGTGGCGCAAGACATGTTTGTCGCGAACGCAAGCGACGAGCTTTCCGGTGTTCCCTCCGAAGACGCTTTGGATGACGCTTTCGACCTGAATTTTGACGATGCGGTCTCCGAAGAGCTAGTTGCACCGGTTGTTGCCGCTGTTGCACCGGTCGCCGTGGCGGCCATGGCCGAGCCGGCTGTGCAAGCACCCGTCGCCGACGGGCGAAGCCTGGAAGACGAATTAAACGCGCTGCTGGGCGCCATGAGCGCACGCACCGTGCCGGTGGCAAAGGAGCCTGTCATGGTTCAGCAGCCAGTCGCCGCGCCTGCAAGGTCCATCGACGAGCCGACCGATCTTGTCGGCGACCTCGATTGGAATCTTGACGACTCCGCGCTCGATGAACTTCATGTCCAGGGTTCGGACGGCGCCGCCGGGCATGGCGATGTCGATTTCGACGATGATGCCTTCGATGCGGCTTTGGCCAAAAGCCTTGATTCGCGCGACACGGCGGCTTCGCACCACGAGCAGGCCGATTCCATGGATTGGCTGACGGAGCGCTCGCCGCAGACAGAGCCGGCCCGTTCGTGGAGCCGCGTTACCCCCGTTCCGCAGCAGCTGGCATTTGCCGCCCAGCCGATCGCTTCGGCTGCGCCCGTCGCGCCGGCCGTGGTGCCAGCCTATCGTGCGCCCGAACCGGTTGAGACTGTCGCCTACGCAGCCCCGGTATCCGTGCCGCAATATCGGCAATCCCCGCGCTACGAAGAAATGCCCGATGTTGAGACGGTTGATGTGCCTGAGCGTGTCGTGGCGCTGGCCGACGATCTCGATATCCCGGAATTGCATTTCGAAGAGGACCGGCCGGCGGGAGCTGGCTATGACGATCTCGACGCAGAGTTCGCCAGTCTCCTCACCGAGATGAACACGGCGGATGTCGCCCCAGCTCCGGCGCGTGCCGTTGCCTATGAGGACGAATCCTACAATGCCGGCTTCAAGCCAGGCTATGAGCAGCACCGCCCCGAGGCACGGACCTACGCGGCGCGGCCAGTTGAGGTGCCGGCCCGGGCGGCTGCGCCCTCGGCCTATGCCGATGCCGCCGATGGCTTCGACGTTGATGACTTGCCCGGCAGCCAGCCGGTTTCGCAAGCCGACGACTTCACTGTCGATGAACTCGATTATGACCCCGAGCTCGACGAGGCGATGTCGGTTCCAGGCCTCGCCGACCGCGAGACCGGAAGGCCGTCACGCGGTCGTGGCCTCTTTATCGTGGCCATTGTCGGCGCGGTGGCGATTGCCGGCGGTCTTGGCGCATTCGCGCTGTCTCTCGGCGGCAAGGGCGGCACGCAAGCCCCTGTGATCGTCAAGGCAGACAATGCGCCGATCAAGATCAAGCCGGAAAACCCAGGCGGCACGGTGGTGCCGAACCAGGACAACAAGGTCTATGACGCGGTGGTCAAGGGGGCGAAGTCCGCCGCGCCGGTCCAGGAAAAGCTGGTGACCAATACAGAACAGCCGGTGGATGTGGCCGCCAAGGATCAGCAAAGCCGCGTTGTCGACCTTTCGCCCGTGCCGAGCGATGGTGCCGATGCAGCCGACGGCACGCAAGCAGTCGGCGGCACGCAAGCGGTCGGCGGCACGCAAGCCGTTGCGCCTGCGCCGAAGTCCGAGGATCGCATTGCGCAGGTATTGCAGGATGCCGAGAAGGCTACCAATCCCGATGTGGTCGCTGTCGCGCCGCGCAAGGTGAGGACCATGGTCGTCAAGTCCGACGGTTCGCTTGTGCCGCGCGAGGATCCGGCGCCTGTAGCGCCGCAGGTTGCCGCGGCGGAGCCGGTTGATCCCGCACCTCAGCACGTTGCGCCCTCGGCTCAGGCTGACGCAGACCAGACCGGCACCGTGCCGCAGGCCAGCGACCAGGCAAATGCCGATCAGCCCGCCAAGCCGGTTGCCGCCAAGCCGGCGGTCAAGGCGGAAGCGAAAGCCCAGTCGGCCAACACGCCGGCCAAGGTTCCGCTTGCACCGCAGCGTCCATCCGATCAGCCGGTTGACGTGGTTGGCGAAGTGAAGCCCGATCAGGTTGCTTCCATCGATCCGGCAACGGCGGCCGGCGGTGGCTCCTGGTCGATGCAGATCGCATCGCAGCCGACCGTCGACAGCGCACAGTCGACCTATCAGGACCTGCAGCGCCGCTATGGCAGCGTGCTGGCCGGCCGCACCGCCAACATCGTCAAGGCCGAAATCGCCGGCAAGGGGACGTTCTACCGCGTTCGCGTTCCGGCGCAGTCGCGCAACGACGCCATCAACCTTTGCACCAGCTACAAGGCCGCTGGCGGCAACTGCTTCGTATCGAGGTAAGCGCCCGCCCTTAGAGGAAGCAATTGAAACCGGCGCGGCCAATGGCTGCGCCGGTTTCATTTCAGAGGAGGTAGCAGTTTGCGCCTCGGGCATCGCCCCGCCGCCGATCGGCTCTCTGGCACGGAAACCCTGAATTTCGCGATGATTCCTTTTGGCCGCGGAAGGCACTAGACTTCTGGCATGACCGAATCAAAATCCATGATCCTTGGCTGCGCCGGGAAATCGCTTACCCGCCAGGAGATCAATTTCTATCGCAACGAATGCCCATGGGGCTTCATCCTGTTTGCCCGCAACATCAGCGAGCCTGAACAGATCCGCGATCTGGTCGACGAGATGCGCGACTGCATCGGCCGTCCGGACGCCCTCGTGTTCATCGATCAGGAAGGTGGCCGGGTGCAGCGCTTGCGGCCACCCTTGGCGCCGAACTATCCAGCCGGCGGTGCGCTGGGCGCGCTGTGGCGCGATGATCATGATGCCGGCGCCCGCGCGGCCTGGCTGCAGGCGCGGCTGCATGCCTTCGACCTGTTGCGCTACGGGATCACGGCGGACTGCCTGCCGGTGCTCGACGTACCGATCGAAGGCGCCAGTGACGTCATCGGCGCCCGCGCCTATGGCAAGGAGCCACGTGCCGTGATCGAGCTTGGCCGTGCCGCCGCCGAAGGCCTGACATCGGGTGGCGTGCTTCCCGTCATGAAGCATATTCCGGGACATGGTAGGGCACTTGCCGATACGCATTTCGAACTGCCTGTTGTGAATGCCTCGATGAGCGACTTGCAGCGGCATGATTTTGCCCCGTTCCGGGAGCTCAACCATCTGCCGATGGCGATGACCGCGCATGTCATCTACAGCGCGATCGACCCGACCAACCCGGCAACGACGTCCGGCAAGGTCATCGACGAGATCATCCGCCGCGAAATCGGCTTTGACGGGCTGTTGATGAGTGACGACACCTCGATGAAAGCACTTTCTGGGGATTTCCCGACAAAGGCGGCGTCTATCCTTGCGGCGGGATGCGATCTGGTCCTTCACTGCAATGGTGTTTTCGACGAGATGGCGGGCATCGCATCGCGCACCAAAGGGCTCGAAGGAACGTCGCTTGAGCGCGCCAGGCGGGCACTGACCTATATAAAGAAATCGGACGCGGCTGACGAAGCCGAGACACGCGCGGAATTCGCCACCTTTTTTGAAGCGGTGGCCTGACCCAGAGGGAAGCAAGGGCAAGTGGCGGAAACATTGGAAAGCAAGGCCGGGAAGGCCGCACCGATGGACCGTCTTTGGGCCGAGAACGACGATTCACGGTTGACCGGCGATCCGTCGTTGGTCGTCGACGTTGCCGGTTTCGAAGGCCCGCTCGACCTTTTGCTGCATCTTGCCCGTAACCAGAAGGTCGACCTGTCACGCATTTCGATCCTGGCGCTGGTCGAACAGTATCTGGCTTTCGTCGAGAAGGTGAGGGTGCTGAGACTGGAACTCGCCGCCGACTACCTGGTGATGGCGGCATGGCTGGCCTTTCTTAAATCCAAGCTTCTGATCCCCAAGCAGCCAGGCGAAGAGGGCGAAAGCGGCGAGGAACTGGCGGCGGTGCTGCAGTTCCGGCTCAAGCGGTTGGAAGCCATGCGGGATGCCTCGGCGCGGCTGGTCAACCGCAACCGTCTTGGCCGCGACGTGTTCGCGCGCGGCATGCCGGAAATGGTCATTATCGAGAAGCGCAACGCCTATTCGGCCTCGCTCTACGACCTGTTGACCGCCTATGCGCAGCAGCGCCAGAAGCAGGCGATCACCAATGTGACGATCGCCAGGCGCGGTGTGTGGTCGCTCAAGGACGCGCGCGATATCCTGACCCGGCTGGTCGGAGCCGTGGGCGACTGGACGGCGCTGGAGAGTTTCCTGATCGAATACATGACCAGTCCTGAGGAGCGCCGCACCGCGATCGCCAGCTCTTTCGCGGCGACGCTGGAACTGGTGCGCGACGGTACGATGGAGATGCGGCAGGACGAGGTGTTCGCGCCGATCTATCTGCGTGGCCGGGTGCAAGGCATCAAGGCAATCGAGGTGGCATCATGAGCGAACGCGCCAACGCTTCGGTCATTCCGTTCAAGGTCGATGACAAGCCGGAGGATGAGGTGACTGACCAGACCTCGGCTCAGAATCCGGCTGAACGGCTGCATCTGGCGGAAGCCATCCGCATGGCCGAGGCAATCGTCTTTGCCAGCGCTCAGCCGGTCAGCGAAAAGCAGCTTGCAGCGCGTCTGCCGGACGGTATCAACGTTTCGACCGCCATGGCTGAACTGCAGCAGATCTACGCGCGGCGCGGCGTCAATCTGGTGCGTGTCGGCGATGCCTGGGCGTTTCGCACCGCTGGCGACCTTGCCTTCCTGATGAGCCGCGACACGGTTCAACAACGCAAGCTCTCCCGCGCGGCGCTCGAAGTGCTGGCGATCATCGCCTACCACCAGCCGGTGACACGCGCCGAGATCGAGGACATCCGGGGTGTCGAAACGTCCAAGGGCACGCTCGACACGCTGCTGGAGACCGAATGGGTGCGCATGCGAGGCCGGCGCCGGACACCAGGTCGGCCCGTCACCTACGGCACGACCGACACGTTCCTTGACCATTTCGCGCTGGAGGAAATCCGCGATCTTCCCGGCATCGACGAATTGAAGGGCGCCGGGCTGCTGTCAGGCCGCATGCCGTCGAATTTTTCCATCCCGCTGCCGCCAGCCGATCCCGATGCGCTGACCGATGACGAGGATCCGTTGACGGACATCGACCTCGAGGAACTCGGGCTTTTGACGCCACGCGTCACGGAAGATTGACCGCCAGCCAGAGTCAATATCGCTAGGATGCGCCGATTCGTAGCGGGGCATCACGCGGAAAGTGCGTGACATCCGCCACCCTTTCATAAACTCTGTCGCAGTTGTGTTTGAATCCCAACGCGAAAACGCCTAGATCATCGCCAGGGAAAACATTCGAGAGAGATTTGCTATGGGTTCATTTTCGATTTGGCACTGGATGATCGTGCTGGTGATCGTGCTGCTGGTGTTCGGCCGCGGCAAGATTCCGGAACTGATGGGCGACATGGCCAAGGGCATCAAGAGCTTCAAGAAGGGCATGGCGGACGACGACGTTGCCGAGGACAAGCGCACCGTCGAGCACCGTGCCGACGAGACCGTTTCGGCAGCGAAGGAAAAGGCCAGCAAGAGCTGAGCCCAAAAGTCTTTAGTCGGAACTGATAGCCATGTTTGAAGTCGGCTGGACCGAAATGCTGGTGATCGCGATCGTCATGATCGTGGTCGTCGGGCCCAAGGATTTGCCCAATATGCTGCGCACCTTCGGCCGCACGACGGCGAAGCTGCGCGCCATGGCGGCCGACTTCCAAAAACAGTTCAACGAGGCGCTCAAGGAAGCTGAACTCGACGACGTCAAGAAGTCTGTCGATTCATTGCGCAGCCTCAACCCAGCGGCCGAGATCAGGAAACAGCTCAATCCGTTCGAGCAGGCAGCGGCAGATGTCCGCTCCGGCGTCGATGGGGTGATGAAGCCGAAGCCGGCGGCCGACCCCGAGACACCAGCAGCTTCAACGCCGCAGGCGGCCGAGCCGTTGAAAAACGGCGCGACGATGATGCCTGGCGTCAATGGGTCGGAAGGCGCGCCGGCAGCACCGATTTTCCCGGCAATGACCGATGAGTCGGTGGTTACGGCGTCAGTCCCGGCAGAACCTGCTGCAAAGAAGACAGCAGCAAAGAAGATGGCCAAGGTGACTCCGGTCGCGAAGGCGCCAGCCAAAGCTTCTGCGGCGAGGGAGCCCGCGCCGATAAAAGCCGTGCCCGCGAAAGCAATGCCGGCATCCAAGGTGCCGGCGAAGGGCGCAACCGTGACGGCAAAGCCCGCAGCGTCAAGGGCTGAGAAGCCCGCTGCCTCGAAGGCCGCTGCGCCAAAAGTGTCGGTAAAGGCTGAGCCCAAGCCTGCTGAACCCAAGCCTGTTCCGGCAAAGAAGCCGTCCGGCAAAAAAACGCCGGGAGCCGCCAAGTGAGTACTTCAGACAAGGAAAAGGACGAAATCGAAAAGTCGTCCGCTCCGCTGATGGAGCATCTGATTGAATTGCGCCGCCGGCTGATCTGGTCGATCGGCGGCTTTTTCGTTGCCTTCCTGGTCTGCTTCTTCTTCGCCAAGAAGCTGTTCAACCTTCTGGTCATCCCATTCAAATGGGCGACCAAATGGGCGGGGCTCGATCCGCACAAGGTCGAGCTGATCTATACGGCGCCGCAGGAATTCTTCTTCACGCAGGTCAAGCTCGCCATGTTCGGCGGCATGGTCATCGCCTTTCCGCTGATCGCGACCCAAATCTACAAGTTCATCGCCCCCGGCCTCTACAAGAACGAGCGCAACGCCTTCCTGCCGTTCCTGATCGCCTCGCCGCTCCTGTTCCTGATGGGCGCGTCGCTGGTCTATTTCTTCTTCACGCCGATGGTGATGTGGTTCTTCCTCGCCATGCAGCAGGCCGGCACCGACGACCAGGTGCAGATTTCACTGCTGCCGAAGGTGTCGGAATATCTCAGCCTGATCATGACGCTGATCTTCTCCTTCGGCCTGGTGTTCCAACTGCCGGTAGTGACCAGCCTGATGACGCGGGTCGGCATGCTGTCGTCCAAGGCGCTGGCCGAGAAGCGCAAATGGGCGATCGTCATTGCCTTTGTCGTGGCGGCCGTGCTGACGCCGCCCGATCCGATGAGCCAGATCGGCTTGGCCATTCCGACGATCCTGCTCTACGAAGTTTCCATCTGGGCTGCACGGCTGATCGAGCGCGATCAGGAAAAGCAGCGGGCGGCGCGCGAGAAGCAGGATGCCGCCGAGAGCGTGGCGGAAAAAGCCGCGGAAGCGCCGTCAACCGAGGTTCCTTCATAGGCCTTGGCGCTCGCGCCGGCGGAAAAACGCCGCCGTCGCAAAGCCCTCATCTTGCATCGATCAAGGATGCGGTTTACGCCCTCTGCTGAAACGCATCGCCATCACGGCGATGCGTTTCAGTTTTTGTTTTGAGCATGTCGCTGTCCCAAAACCGCTGCGCACTTTTGGGCGACATGCTTCCTGAGGACGGAATAGACCATGCTTGACATCAAATGGATTCGCGACAACCCGAAAGCCCTTGTCGAGGCGCTGGTCAAGCGCTCGTGGTCGGGAGCTGACGCGCAGTCCACGGTCGATGATCTGGTCGCCAGGGACGAGGCCCGGCGCGAACATCTAACTGAACTGCAGACCCGGCAGGAGCGCCGCAACGCCGCCTCGAAAGAGATCGGCAATGCCATGCGCTCGGGCGACGCGGCACTCGCCGAGAAGCTGAAGGCCGAGGTCGGCGACATCAAGGCCTTCATCCAGAATGGCGAGGCACGCGAACGCGAGCTCGACAAGGCGCTGAACGACGCATTGGCGGTGCTGCCCAACGTGCCGTTTGATGATGTGCCCGTCGGCAACGACGAGCATGACAATGTCGTCAAGCATAGCGTTGGCCAGGTGCCGACGAGGCCCAACTGGGTGAAAGAGCATTTCGAGATCGGCGAAGCGCTCGGCATGATGGATTTCGAGCGGGCGGCGAAACTGTCCGGCTCGCGCTTCACCGTGCTGAAGAGCGGGCTGGCGCGGATGGAACGCGCGCTTGGCCAGTTCATGCTCGACCTGCACACGACCGAGCACGGCTACGAGGAAATCATTCCGCCGCTGATGGTGCGCGATGAGGCGATGTTTGGCACCGGACAGTTGCCGAAATTTGCTGACGACTTGTTTGCCACAGCGAGGAGTCTCACTTCCATTGAAAAGGTTGCTCGAGCTCTCGCTTTGGCAAATGATCCGGGTCCTCCAGATGTCGATACCCGTTCCCCGCGTGAACGAGTTCTAGACGCCCTGATGAAGCAGCCGGATGAGTCGTTCATTTCTGCACCTGTGCAACGCCTCTGGCTCATCCCGACCTCAGAGGTGCCGCTGACCAATCTGGTGCGCGAGGAAATCACCGCGCATGAAAAGCTGCCGCTGCGCTACACCGCGCTGACGCCCTGTTTCCGCTCGGAAGCAGGCTCGGCCGGGCGCGATACGCGCGGCATGCTGCGCCAGCACCAGTTCTACAAGGTCGAGTTGGTGTCGGTCACCGACCAGGAGTCTTCACAGGCAGAACACGAGCGGATGACGCAATGCGCCGAGGAGGTGCTGAAACGCCTCGGCCTGCCGTTCCGCACCATGGTGTTGTGCACCGGCGACATGGGCTTTGGCGCGCGCAAGACCTACGACATCGAGGTCTGGCTGCCAGGCCAGAACGCCTATCGTGAAATCTCGTCCTGCTCTGTGTGCGGCGATTTCCAGGCGCGCCGCATGGACGCCCGCTACAAGGACAAGGATGGCAAGGGCAACCGCTTCGTCCACACGCTCAACGGCTCGGGCACCGCCGTTGGCCGCGCGCTCATCGCTGTCATCGAAAACTACCAGAACGAAGATGGTAGCGTAACCATTCCTGAAGTGCTGCGGCCTTACATGGGTGGTCTGGAAAAGATCGAAGCGAGATAATGCGCATTCTTCTGACCAATGACGACGGCATTCATGCCGAGGGCCTTGCGTCGCTCGAAAGGGTGGCGCGCACGCTGTCCGACGATGTCTGGGTGGTGGCGCCGGAGCAGGACCAGTCCGGCTACGCCCATTCACTGTCGATCTCCGAGCCGCTGCGCTTGCGGAAAATCGGCGAGAAACACTTCGCCGTGCGCGGCACGCCGACCGATTGCGTCATCATGGGTGTCAAGAAGATCCTGCCCGGTATGCCGGACCTGATCCTCTCCGGCATCAATTCGGGCGCCAACATCGCCGATGATGTCACTTATTCAGGCACGGTCGCCGGCGCCATGGAGGGCACGCTGCTCGGCGTGCGCTCGATCGCGATCAGCCAGGCCTACAGTTACGTCGGCGAGGATCGCGTTGTTCCCTACGAGACGACCGAGGCGTTGGCGCCGGCATTGCTCAAGAAGCTGGTCGCCATGCCGCTACCCGAGGGCGTGCTGCTCAATGTCAATTTCCCCAACTGCTTGCCTGATGAGGTTGCCGGGACGGTGGTCACCTCGCAAGGCAAGCTGATCCACAGCCTGTGGGTTGATGAGCGCCGCGACGGCCGTGGCCTGCCTTATTACTGGCTGCGTTTCGGCCGCGAGCCGGTCGAAGGCAAGCAAGGCACCGACCTCCACGCCCTGCGCAACAGGCTGGTGTCGGTGACGCCGCTGCATCTCGACCTCACGGCCTATGAAATCCGGGACCAATTGACCAAGGCGCTCTCATGAACCTGCCGATCGATGACCGCGAAGGCTTTGCCGCCTTCCTGCTCCGCCTGCGCGGCAGGGGCTCGGTGCCGAAGGCGCTGATCGCGGCCTTCGAGGCGACGCCACGGCGTGGCTTTCTCGCTGGTGCGCTGCATCCGATCGCCTGGTCAGACCGCATGCTGCCGATTGAATGCGGCGAGGCGATCGAAGGTGCCGACCTGCAAGCAGCCGTCATCGCGGCACTTGCCATCGAACCGACCAACCGCGTGCTCGAGATCGGCACCGGCTCCGGCTACACGGCGGCGGTGATGTCGCGGCTGGCGACACGCGTTGTCACCGTCGATCGCTACAAGACGCTTGTGGAGCAGGCCAGGCAGCGCTTCGAGGCAATCGGCATCGGCAATGTCATCGCGCGCCAGGCCGACGGCTCCGGCGGCTTGCCAAACGAAGGACCGTTCGATCGCATCGTTGCCTGGGCCGCCTTCGACAGCCTGCCGCGCTTCCTGCTCGATCAATTGTCGAGCGGCGGTATCGTCATCGCACCGATCGGACCCGAGGAGGGCGAACAGGTGCTGGCCAAGCTGACCAAGGTCGGCAGCCGCTTCGAGCGCGAGGATATCGGCCTTGTGCGCCTGCAACCGATCCTGCGCAGCGTGGCCGCCGTCATCTAATCGCTCCGCTTGCTCAATGCCGCCTTTGAGCGGTCTTGAGCTCCTGTGCCGGCAACCGGAACGAATGTGTTCGGCCCGGTTTGGCATTAACCAGCGGCCTTCTCCAAGAACTCTCAAATGTTTTAAGAAAATTTTCGTCGGATTCTAACGGGTTAACCGACCAGTAACATTAACGCGCTTTAATCGAGCCTAGTTTGTACCGGGTATGTGCGGGTTAGTGCGATGCAACTCAGTGTTTTGAAGAACAACGGTCGCAATCTGGCGCGAGGCTGCGCCATACTGATGGTTGCGGGTGCTGCTGCGGGATGCAGTTCCCAAGCTTCACGTTTCAATGGTGTCGACGACGTCTTCACCTCCTCGACCAACAATCAGCGCAACATCATCAACAAGCAGGACACCGCGCAGCCCTATCCGGGCGACGTTTCGGCGGCCCCGCTCGATGGCGCCCATACGCAGTCGGTGAGCCGCTCCAGTCTCGAGCCGGTTTCGGTTCGGCAGCTGCCGCCTGTTGCCCAGTCGCAGCCGGCTCCGGCTCTCGCACCTGCCGCCAATCCGGTCCGCACCGCGTCGGCGCCGGCTCTGGTTCGTCCGGCGCCTCATGTCGACAGGACGACAACCGGCACCGTTGCGCCCGCCGCGAAGCCCTTCAAGGATGCACAGCCCGACGCGCCGAAGATGGCGACGGCTGGTACGCCGCGCGCCACCGAGATCGTCGTCAGGGACGGCGAGACGATTTCCGCTCTGGCACAGCACTACAAGGTGCCGGCCGACGTGATCATGAAGGTCAACGGCCTGAGTGCAACCAAGGGGCTGAAGACGGGCCAGAAGCTGGTCATCCCGGCCTATGCCTATTCCAGCAAGGATGCCGCATCAGCTCCGAAGGTCGCAGATGCCAAGCCCGCGAACGGCAAGCATGACCAGCCGGCTACCGCGCCGGAAAAAGTGGCCGTGCTGCCGCAGCAGCCCAAACTTAAGGAAGGCAAGTCCGCCGCGCAGGTGGACACGTCTGCCGCTGCAAATCAGCCGAAGAACGCGAAGGTTGCCGCCGCTGCGCCCAGGGCGGCTGCCGGGACGTACACGGTCCAGTCGGGAGACACATTGTCCTCCATTGCCAGGAAGACCGGCGTCGGCGCCGTTGCCATCAAACAGGCGAACGGCATGAAGGACGGAATTCTGAAGATCGGCCAGACGCTCAAGGTGCCGGCCGGCGGAACCGCGACTGTTGCCAGCGCCAAGCCGGCAAAGGTCGATCCGGTGACCACGGCCACCACGCAGCCAGCGGCCAAGCCGACGGAAACGCTGGCCTCCTACACGCCGCCGAAGAAGGACGCGAAGGTCATCGCGGCGGCCGAGGACGATGATGCCGTGGCGCCGAATGCCACCGGTATCAGCAAGATGCGCTGGCCGGTGCGTGGCCGCGTAATTTCCGGCTTTGGCGGCGGCAAGGACGGTGTCGACATCGCGGTGCCGTCAGGCACGCCGGTCAAGGCAGCCGAGAACGGTGTCGTCATCTACGCCGGCGACGGCCTCAAGGAATTCGGCAACACGGTGCTGGTGCGCCACGAGAATGGATTGGTCACCGTCTACGGCCACGCCAGCTCGATCGAGGTGCAGCGCGGCCAGAAGGTCAAGCGCGGCCAGGAGATCGCGCTGTCAGGCATGAGCGGCACCACCGACTCGCCGAAGCTGCACTTCGAAGTGCGCAAGAACTCGGCCCCGGTCGATCCGTCGGGCTATCTCGAATAGAAGAAAAAAAGCGATTTGCGGGCCGTCTGACCTCCAGTCCAGCCCGCCGGCTCAGCCCGCTCCGCAAGGGGCGGGCTTTTTCAGTTCACGCAGCCTGTGGATCCATCAATCCTTCAGCGGCTTGCCCAGCCGTCCGGCGAGATCCTGTGTGAACTGCCAGGCGACGCGGCCCGAACGGCTGCCGCGTGTCGTTGCCCATTCCAGCGCCTCGGCGCGCAAAGTCTCGGGATCCATGGCCAGGCCATGATGGCGGACATAGCCGTCGATCATGTCGAGATATTCGTCCTGCGAACATTTGTGAAAGCCGAGCCACAGGCCGAAACGGTCGGACAGCGAAACCTTTTCCTCGACAGCCTCGGACGGGTTGATAGCGGTCGAGCGTTCATTGTCGATCATGTCGCGCGGCAAGAGATGACGGCGGTTCGAAGTGGCGTAGAAGATGACATTGGCCGGCCGGCCCTCGACGCCGCCTTCGAGCGCTGCCTTGAGCGACTTGTAGGATGTGTCGTCATGGTCGAAGGACAGGTCGTCGCAAAACAGGATGAAGCGATAGGGGGCGGCCTTCAGCAGCATCATCAGTTTCGGCAATGTGTCGATGTCTTCGCGGTGGATTTCGATCAGCTTGAGCGGGCGATCGAGCTTGGCCGATGCATTGATCTCGGCATGCACGGCCTTGACCAGCGACGATTTGCCCATGCCGCGCGCGCCCCACAACAAGACGTTGTTGGCGGCATGGCCGGCAGCGAAGCGTTCTGTGTTTTCGACCAAGATGTCGCGCACACGATCGACGCCACGGATCAGGCCGATGTCGACGCGATTGACCTTGCGCACCGGCTCGAGGAAGCCAGGATCGGCCTGCCAGACGAAGCAATCGGCCTCGGCGAGGTCGGTTTTAGGCACCGGCGGCGGGGCGAGGCGGGCTACCGCTTCGATCAGCCGGTCGAGTTTCTGGTTCAGGGCTTCAATGCTGCTGTCGGTCATGTCGGTCTTTTGTGCTTTGCGTTCTTGAGCGTCTAGAGGTTGCCCACCCTTGCGAATCCGGCGGGTTCGAAACCGGTTCCAAGCTTTTGTTCGAGCGTGATCTTTTCCGAAAACCGGCTCGCGCTTTTCGCGTTCATGCTCTAACACGGCTCAACAGGCCGGAAAAGCAGCCGATTTGGCCGGTCGCGCAGTTGCATTGAGAACTTTACCGACTATATTCCGGCCAAATTTCACGGGGCCGCATTGCGGCTCTTTTTCAAAATTCGGAGTACCTCCATGGGCACCTCTCCCGACATGCTGATCAGCGTTTTGCCGTTTGTGCTGATTTTCGTGATCATGTATTTTTTGATCATCCGGCCGCAGCGCACGCAGTTGAAGAAGCGTGGCGAGATGCTGGCCGCGGTTCGTCGCGGCGACACGGTTGTCACCGGCGGCGGCTTCATCGGCAAGGTGACCAAGGTGATCGACGACAATGAGCTCGAGATCGACCTCGGCGGTGGTACCAAGGTGACCGCTTTGCGCTCGACGCTCGCCGATGTGCGCGTCAAGGGTGAGCCGGTGGCGAACCAGAACGCCAAGAAATAACCGAATTGTCGGCGGAACGATCCGCCAGCATGCCCTGACGGACGACGCCATATGCTGTATTTTTCGCGCTTCAAGATGATCCTGATCTGGGTGGCCGTGGCCATCACCGTGATCCTCGCTGCGCCCAATCTGTTCCCCGCAAGCACGCTGGCGCAACTTCCGAGCTGGGTGCCGAAGCGCCAGATGACGCTCGGTCTCGATCTGCAGGGCGGCTCGCACATCCTGCTGGAGATGAATCAGAACGATCTGATCAAGGACCGGCTCGAGACGACGCGTGACGAAATCCGCACGCTCTTGCGTGACGCCAAGATCGGCTACACCGGTCTTGCTGGCACCGGGCGGGTCATACAGGTCCGCATCACCGACCCCGCGCAGCTGGACGCTGCCAAGACCGCGCTGAAGACGCTGACCGATCCCGTGGCCGCCGGCCTGTTCACTGGCGGCTCCATCCAGGAAATGACGCTGGATGATTCCGAGGCCGGGCTGCTCAAATTCAACGTGACCGATGCAGGCATTAAATACCGCACCTCGACGGCCTTGGCGCAGTCGATTGAAGTGGTGGGGCGCCGCGTCAACGAACTCGGCACCACGGAACCGATCGTGCAGCGCCAGGGCGACGACCGTATCCTGGTGCAGGTGCCCGGGTTGCAGGATCCGCAAAGGCTGAAGGAAATCCTGGGCCAGACCGCGAAGCTGACCTTCCAGATGGTCGATCAGTCGATGCCGGTGCAGGATGCGCTGAACGGCCGTCCGCCGGCAGGCTCCACGGTGCTTTATTCGCAGGACGATCCGCCGGTTCCCTATCTGATCGAGAACCGCGTCATCGTTTCGGGTGAAAACCTCGTCGATGCCCAGGCGACCTACAATTCGCAGAACAATGAGCCGGTGGTTTCGTTCCGTTTCGACTCGAAAGGGGCGGCTCGCTTCGGTCAGGCGACGGCGCAGAATGTCGGCAAGCTGTTTGCCATCATCCTCGACAATCAGGTGATTTCGGCGCCGCAGATCCGCGAACCGATCCTGGGCGGCACCGGTCAGATTTCCGGAAACTTCACCGCCCAGAGCGCCAATGACCTCGCGGTGCTGCTGCGCGCTGGCGCCTTGCCGGCAACGCTGACGGTGATCGAAGAACGCACGGTGGGCCCAGGCCTTGGTCAGGATTCCATCCATGCCGGCAAGGTGGCCGGCATCATCGGCTCGATCCTCGTCGTTGCGTTCATGTTCGTTGCCTACGGCCTGCTGGGCTTCCTTGCCAATATCGCACTGGCGGTGCACGTGGCGATGATCGTCGGGTTGCTCTCGCTGCTTGGTGCGACGCTGACCTTGCCCGGTATCGCCGGTATCGTGCTGACCATCGGCATGGCGGTCGATTCCAACGTGCTGATCTACGAGCGTATCCGTGAGGAGCGAAGAGCCGGGCGTTCGGTGATCCAGGCGATCGATACCGGCTTCTCGAAGGCGCTGGCGACGATCGTCGATTCCAACGTCACCTCGCTGATCGCGACCGTGGTGCTGTTCTATCTCGGCACCGGGCCGGTGAAGGGCTTTGCCATCACCTACGCCATCGGTATTTTGACCACGGTCTTTACCGCCTTCACCTTCACCCGGTTGCTGGTTTCGATCTGGCTGCGCCGCGCCCGTCCGAAAGAATTGCCGCGCGCGCCGGTGACCTTCGTCAAGCCTGGGACGAAAATTCCGTTCATGGGCATCCGCCGCTGGACCTTCGCGCTTTCGAGCGCGTTGTCGATCCTTTCGGTCGTCTTGTTCTTCACTGTCGACATCAACTATGGCATCGACTTCAAGGGCGGCTCGCTGATCGAGGTCAAGGCCAAGACTGGTACCGCAGATCTTGCCGACATCCGTTCCAGGCTGACTGAGCTCAACATCGGTGAAGTGCAGGTGCAGCAATTCGGCGATCCGAACGACGTGCTGATCCGCGTTGGCTCGCAGGGTGGAGGCGAGAATGCTGAACAGAGCGTGATCGACAAGGTGCGCGGCGAACTGCAGGACGGTTATGATTTCCGCCGCGTCGAAGTGGTGGGACCGACGGTATCAGGTGAGCTTGCCAAGCAAGGCACGATCGCCATGCTGGTCGCATTGCTCGGTATCCTGGTCTATGTCTGGTTCCGCTTCGAATGGCAGTTTGCTGTCGGTGCTATCGTCGCGACCGTGCACGATGTGGTCATGACGATCGGCTTCTTCGTCATCACCGGGCTGGAGTTCAACCAGTCATCACTGGCGGCGATCCTGACCATCATCGGCTATTCGCTGAACGATACGATCGTGGTTTATGACCGTGTCCGCGAGGATCTGCGAAAATACAAGAAGATGCCGCTGCCGCAACTGTTGAACAACGCGATCAACGAGACACTGTCGAGAACGACGCTGACCTCGGTAACGACCACCTTGGCGCTGCTGGCGCTGGTGCTGTTCGGCGGCGAGGTGATCCGCTCGTTCACCATGGCCATGCTGTTCGGCGTCGTCTTCGGCACCTATTCGTCGATCTTCATCGCCGCACCGCTGCTGATCCTGTTCAAGCTGCGTCCTTCGTCCGGAACGGCGGACGAACAGACACCGGTTCCCAGCAAGGCCGTCGCGACCTGACGCGACTGCCAAAGGGGGTGACAGAGCGGTGACCAGCAAAGGCATCGTCATCCGTGAGGCGCACTTCCCAGGCCGCGCGCCGATCGAGGCGTACGGCAATGGTGGGTTCCGTTTTGCCGACATGTCGCATCGCGGCTCGCTGCTGTGCCTGCCGTCGGGCATTCACGGCTGGGAACCTGCCGACCCGCTGATCCTGGCGGAAACAGACTTTGAAAAACTGTTCGCCGAGGCTGGCAAGATCGAGATCCTGCTGGTCGGCACCGGCAAGGACTTGCGGCCGCTGCCGGCCGCATTGCGTGCCGCGCTGAAGGCTGCCGGCATTGCGTCGGATCCGATGTCGACGGGTGCGGCGGTGCGGACATACAATGTTCTTCTGGCGGAAGAGCGCGCCGTGGCTGCCGCGCTGATTGCTGTCGACTGACATGTCGGACGCGGCCAAGATCGTCATGGACGCGGTGCGCGCCGCCGACCACGACCGTTATCTCAGCGCGCTCTACGCACCTTCTGACAAACGCAACGCACTGTTTTCGCTCTACGCTTTCAATGCGGAGATAGCCGGTATTCGCGACCGTATCCGTGAAGCGCTGCCGGGCGAAGTGCGGTTGCAATGGTGGCGCGATGTGATCGCAGCGGATGATGATGGCGCCGCAGCCGGACATCCGGTGGCCGTCGCGCTAAAGGCGACCATCTCGGCTCACGATCTGCCAAAGCGGGCCTTCGACAACATGCTGGATGCCCGCATCTTTGACCTCTACGACGATCCGATGCCGTCGCGCACCGATCTCGAAGGCTATTGCGGCGAAACGGCCGCGGCCCTGATCCAGCTTGCTTCAATGGTGCTCGCGCCCACCGAAGCGCCAGGCTTTGCCGAGCTTGCGGGCAGGGCAGGTTGCGCGCAAGCGACGACCGGCCTGCTGCTTTTGTTGCCGCTGCACCGCAGGCGTGGGCAATGTTTCGTGCCGGCGGATATCCTGGCTGCTGCCGGTTCGTCGCCGGAGGAATTCGTGTCTGGCGACGGAGGGCCCGGTGCGCAACGCGCCGTTGCCGCCATGACCGCCCTGGCGCGGGAGCATGTTTCCGCTTTTGAAAAGGGTGCTTCGTCCTTGCCGGTTTCGCTGCGTCCGGCATTTCTGCCGCTGGCCCTGTCGCGTGCCTATCTCGACCGGATGGAAAGCCCGCGCTCTTCGCCGCTCAACGGTGTTGTGAGGCTTTCGGCCTTGCGCCGGCATTGGCTGCTGTTGCGCCGCGCGACAAAGGGCTGGCCTCCACTTTGACGTAAACGTCAATCGTGTTAAAGATTCTTCGAACCGGAACCGTTGCCGCAGACAACGGGTCGGCCTGGAGGATATCTGTTCATGAGTTTGCCCGTGCTGGTCGCGATCGTCGTCTTCGGCATTGCGCTGTCGGTCGCCGCCGTCCACTTCACCGGCGGCAGCCGCACGGCGAAGCTCGCCAATGCCGAGCAGGCGCGAGGCCGTTTCGCTGAGGATTTTCCCGACGAAGCGGTGACCTCGGTTCGTCTGACACTCGACGGCCGGACGGCATTTCTGGATCTTGGGCAAGTGCGCGTCGGTATCGTGAGCGCGGTCGGCGATTGTTTCCTGACACGGATCGTCGAACCGTCGGACATCACGGCCTTGAGCGTTGATGGCGCCACGATCTCATTTCGGCTTGCCGATTTCACCTGGAAGGGCGGGCGCTTCATCTTCGCGGATGCATCGGACGCCAAGGCTGTGGCGACGGTGCTTGAGCCGCTCAACTCGATCTCGGCCAAGGAGGCCGCGTGATGGAAACTTATGATTTCCCGCAGGTTACCCAGCTTGCCATTCCGTTCTTTGTCGCGGCGATCCTGATCGAGCTTTGGCTGGTGCGAACCGGCCGCGCCAAAGGCTCGTTCGAGACGCGCGATACCTTGACCAGTTTGATGATGGGCACCGGCAATGTCGTCGCGGGGTTATTGCTTGGCGTCGTGTCCTACTGGGCGCTGCTTTGGTTGTGGCAGTTCCGCGTCTTCAATCTCGGCCTGTCGGTCTGGGTGTTCCTGGTCGCCTTCCTGCTCGATGATCTGCGCTACTATGTCTACCACCGCATCGCGCACCGGGTGCGCTGGGTGTGGGCGGAGCACGTCAACCATCACTCCAGCCAACATTACAATCTGTCGACGGCGCTGCGGCAGAGCTGGACGGGCCTGTTCACCTTCATGTTCGTGTTGCAGGCACCGCTGGTGCTGCTCGGCTTTCACCCGGCGGTGATCGCCTTCACCTTCGGCTTCAACCTGGTCTGGCAGTTCTGGATCCACACCGAGGCTATCGGCAAGATGTCGGGCTGGTTTGAATTCATCTTCAACACGCCGTCGCATCACCGCGTCCACCACGCCACCAATCCGCGCTATCTCGACGCCAACTATGCCGGCACGCTGATCATCTGGGACCGCATGTTCGGCACTTTCGTCGCGGAGTTGGAGGAAGACCAGCCGCGCTACGGAATCGTGAAAAATCTCGGTACCTTCAATCCGCTGAAGGTGGCGTTCCACGAATGGATCGGCATGTTCAGGGATGCGTTTTCGCCGGGCCTGACTTTTGGTGACCGCTTGAATTATCTGATCAAGCCGCCGGGCTGGAGCCATGACGGCTCGCGCGAAACCTCGGAGAGCCTGAAGGCTGCCTATGTCCGGAGAAATCCGGGCGAGGCAGGCAAGCCGGGACTACCGATGGCGGGCGCCGAGCCGGCGGAGTAGCACGGCCTATTCCGCAGCCTCGGCTGCAGCCGCCTCAAGCCCCAGCCATTCACGGCAATCGACCAGCGCGCGCGATGTCACGGCGTGGCGCTTGGCGACGGTCTTGTCTTTGCCGCGCATGCGCTTGCCTTCGATTTTCGGTGCTTCCACCGGTGGGAACAGGCCGAAATTGACGTTCATGGGCTGGAAGGATCGTTTGCCCGGCTCATCGTCGGAAACAATATGTCCGCCGGTGATGTGGTTGAGCAACGCGCCGAAGGCGGTGGTGAGTGGCGGCAGCGACGCCGCATGGCCAAGCCTCTCGGCAGCGGCGAAGCGGCCGGCGAGCAGGCCGATGGCGGCGCTCTCGACATAGCCTTCGCAGCCGGTGATCTGGCCGGCGAAACGCAAGCCTGGCCGCGACTTCAGCTGCAGCGAGGCGTCGAGCAAGGTCGGCGAATTGATGTAGGTGTTGCGATGCAAGCCGCCGAGGCGGGCGAAGTCGGCATTTTCCAGGCCCGGAATGGTGCGGAACACGCGCACCTGCTCGGCATGCTTCAGCTTGGTCTGGAAGCCGACCATGTTGTAGAGCGTGCCCAGCGCATTGTCCTGGCGTAGCTGGACGACGGCGTAGGCCTTGACCGTCGGGTTATGCGCATTGGTCAGCCCCATCGGTTTCATCGGCCCGTAGCGCAGGGTTTCGACGCCGCGTTCGGCCATGATCTCGATCGGCAGGCAGCCGTCGAAGTAAGGCGTGCCTTCCCATTGTTTGAATTCGGTTTTCTGGCCGTCGATCAATGCCTGCACGAAGGCAAGGTATTGCTCCTTGTCCATCGGGCAGTTGATGTAATCCTTGCCGGTGCCGCCGGGACCAACCTTGTCGTAGCGCGACTGAAACCAGCACGTGTTCATGTCGATCGTGTCGAAATGGATGATGGGCGCGATGGCGTCGAAAAAGGCCAGCGCATCGGCACCGGTCGCTTCGGCGATGGACTGTGCAAGCCCCGGCGCTGTCAGCGGGCCGGTGGCGATGATCGCCTGATCCCATTCCGCCGGCGGCAGGCCCGGCACTTCCTCGCGCTGGATGGTGATCAGCGGGTGCGCTTCAAGCCTTTTGGTCACCGCTTCGGAAAAGCCGTCGCGGTCGACGGCAAGAGCACCGCCAGCCGGCACCTGGTGCGCATCGCCGGCGCTCATGATCAGTGAGCCGGCGAGCCGCATTTCGGCATGCAGCAGGCCGACGGCATTGTTCTGGGCATCGTCGGAACGAAAGGAATTGGAACAGACAAGCTCGGCCAGGCCATCGGTCTTGTGGGCGTCGGTGCCGCGCACGGGACGCATTTCATGCAGGACGACGGGAACGCCAGCCTGCGCTGCCTGCCATGCGGCTTCGGATCCGGCGAGCCCGCCGCCGATGATGTGGATTGGATTTTTGCTCATGAGCGCCGGAATAATCGCTTGTCGCGGCGATTGCAATTGCCGGCGGCTACCGGCTGCGGTGACTAGGCTACCCTGAAAACAACAACACCCGCCGGGGGAGGAGGTCCGGCGGGTGTCGTTTTTGGGGTCGACCCTCGGGAGGAGGTGAAGGTCGACCATATTCGTCATTGCCGGGGAGGAGGTCGGCTTTGACGAAAACTCGTTCGCCATTTTTGAAAGGGGCGAAACCTCTGGAGCAAAATTCATTTTGCTCGGGGGAAACAACACCCGCCGGGGGAGGAGGTCCGGCGGGTGTCGTTTTGGGGGTCGACCCTCGGGAGGAGGTGAAGGCCGACCATATTCGTCATCGCCGGGGAGGAGGTCGGCTTTGACGAAAACTCGTTCGCCATTTTTGAAAGGGGCGAAACCTCTGGAGCAAAATTCATTTTGCTCGGGGGAAACAGCGCCCGCCGCGGGAGGAGGTGCAGCGGGCGCCGTTTTTGGGGTCAACCCTCGGGAGGAGGTGAAGGTTGACCATATTCGTCAAGGTCGGGGAGGAGGTCGACCTTGGCGAAATTCCTTACGCTCAGATCGCCTTGCGGGCGATGATCTTGATCTCGTCGCGGACGATACCGAGATCGTGGAGCTGGCGGTTCGAAAGGCGACCCAGCTCAGTAACCGTCTCGCGATAAACGCGCCAGTTACGATAGTTGCGGATCAGGTTCATTGTCGTTCTCTTTTCAGAAACTTGTTCGGACCATTCGCGGTCCGAAGAATTAGACCGCCTTGCGAGCGACGTAAGGAATGTCGCTGCGGCTGATGCCGAGGTCGGTCAGTTCACGGTTGCTCAGGCGGCTCAGCTCGGAAACGGTGTCCCGGTAGCGGCGCCAGTTGCGGTAGTTGCGGATCAGGTTCATGGTAGTTCTCATTTCGTCTTTGTTGCGGATCATTCCGTTTGTGTACGAACTATAAATAGGCGGGCTCATATCGATTTAAAAGCGCTATGGTTGCATGGCAGCAATGCAAATTGTGCAATGCAGCATTAACGAGCGTTCACGCGGCCGACACAAAGAAGCCCGAATCGGAAAATGCCGCTGCGTCAACGGTTTGGCGGCGCCGGCTGAATTACCGATCGGCGAGGGGAGAAGCATGGCGAGCTATTCGACACGCGTGAGGTCGGACATTGCGCGATGGGTGCAAGCAGGCCTGATCGATGCGGCGACCGGCGATTCGCTGGCGCGGGATGTCGTGGCCAATAAGCGCAAATCGCTGAGCTTCGGTTCTGTCCTGGCGATGCTGGCTGCGTTGCTGTTTGGCGCGGCTATCCTGATTTTCGTTGCCGCCAACTGGGACGCTATACCAAGGCTGGCGCGTGTGGTCGCGCTGTTTGCGCTTATCCTGGGCGGCTATGTCGGCGGCGCGGTGCTGAAGATGCGTGACCACGAGGCGATCGGCGAGGCGCTGTGGATTGTTGCCGCTGCAGCATTCGGCGGGTCGATCGCGCTGATCGGCCAGATGTATCACTTGTCGGGTGATGAAGCCTCGGCCTTGGTCACCTGGGGAGCGGGCACCGCATTGGCGGCGGTGGCATTGCGCTCGAACCCGTTGACAGTCGCCTCGGTCGGCATTGCGGATGCCTGGCTGTTCTTCAAAGGGTTCGACTATTCGAGCCGCAGTGAGTTTCCGCATCTCTTCGTTGTCATGGCGATCGTTCTGTTTGTCGTCTCGTTCTGGACCCGAAGCCAGGCCGCGCGGCATCTGATCATCCTGTCATTGCTCTTCTATCTTGTGCTGTTTGCCTCGGATCACGCCGCATTGCAGGTGGCCATTCCGCTGGTTGCCGTGTCTGCCTTGCTGTTTGCCATATCTGTTTTTGCTCCTGAACCCGTGGACAGGATCGTGCAGCTTGGCGGCCGCTTGCCCTTGCACGCACTGCTCGGCTTCCTCACCGGCCTGGCGATCATCCAGTTCGAACTGGCGGATCAAAGCATCTACAACAGCGGGTTTACCTTGGCCTCGGTCGTGGCGTTGGCCGGTGTTGTCGCAGCCATCGTGCTGGCGGGGCGGGAAAGCCGAGGGCTGCGCTGGCTGGCCTATGCCGGCTTCGCCTTCGAACTTGCCATTATCTATGTGGTGACCTTGCAATCGATGCTCGACACGGCCGGCTTCTTTCTCGCGGCGGCGGTGTTGCTCGGCATCCTCGCACTCATCATCATCCGCGTTGAAACGCGCATGAAGGGGCCAAGTGTCCAGGGAGCGGCAGCATGATGACCGGGAAGAGACTTGTTATCTCGGCGCTGCTGCTGGCGCTCGTTCAGATCGGTTTCCTCAGCTGGATCATCGCTGGCCGGGCAGCAATCCTGCGCAATGGCACGGAAGTGCTTTTGAAAGTCGAGCCGATCGATCCACGCGACCTGCTGCGCGGCGACTACATCGTGCTTGGCTACGAGATCTCGCGGATTCCGGTGAAGCTCATCGCCAACATCCCGGCCGGAAAACTGTCGACAGACGATACATCTGTTGTCGTCAGGCTGAAGAAGGGCGCTGACGGCTACTGGACCTCGACAGCCGCCTGGTTCGGCAAGGCACCGGGAGCGGCCGCCGCCGATGAAGCCGATATCGTTGGGCACGTCGCCGCGGGCTGGGATCTCAGCGAAGGCAACACGATCGCACCGGACTATGGCATCGAGCGGTTCTATCTGCCGGAAGGCGAAGGGATGGCGATCCAGAACGACATGCGGATACGGCCATTCGGCATCCGCCTTGCCATCGCCGGCGATGGGACGGCGCAAATCAAGGCGCTGGTGGACGGCGACAAGACGCTGTTTCAAGAGCCGCTCTATTAATGTTCGTACTTGCCGTGGTGTGAAGCATGCCCATTCTCCTGACGACGCGTGACGACATCAATCTCGACAGCGTTTTCCGCGTCGCCTGGCAGAAGGATACGGTGGAGATTGGCGAGAAAGCCTTGCGGCGCATCGCCGAATGCCGAGCTTCATTCCTGCAGCTGATCGAATCCGATCCGCCACCGGTCATCTATGGCGTCACCACCGCCATGGGAGAACTTGCGAGCCGCAAGCTCGAACTTGACGAGCGCGACCGCCATGCACGTATCAAGGCATTCGCCGCCGCCACCTCGTTCGGTGATCCCTTGCCCGACCGCGTCGTCAGGGCGATCGTTCTTGCCCGGTTGACGAACTTCATCGAAGGCAATGCCGCGACCACGCCGCGCATCGCGCTTGCCGTCGCCGCGATGCTGGATGGCGGACCCATGCCGGCTGTGGCGGCTTCGGGCCAGGGTGGGGCAGGCGAGATCCTCGCGCTCTATCCGCTGTTTGCCGACCTGACGACGCGCTTCGACCTGGAGGTCAAGGAACGCGGATCGCTGATCAACGGCTCGCCCTGCGCGGCGGCACTCGTGGCCGACGCAGCGCTTGCCGCGCGCCGGCGTGTCCGGCTGGTGCAAAAGGTGTTCGCCCTGTCTATCGAGGCGTTTCGCGCGCCGCTTGAGCATTATGATGCAGCGCTCGACACGCTGTGGGGCGACGAACATGAAGCAGCGGCGCTGCGCGGCCTGCGAGAGTTTCTGGTTGGCGCCGGCGACGGACGGCGCAACTATCAGGCGCCGGTCAGCTACCGCATCGTGCCGCGCGTGCTAGGCCAAATGCATCGCGCGTTGGCTGCGGCGGAGCGGGCAGCAACCGTGTCGCTGGCATCGATATCGGACAACCCGGTCTATATTCCGCCCGATGCCGCAAACCCGTTCGGGCGCTGCATCTCGACCGGCGGCTATCACAATGCCATGGCGACGCCTGCCTTGGATGATCTGGCCGCGATTTGGGCCGACATCTGCCTGCTCTGCGACCGCCACGGTTCGAAATTGCTGAACGGCAAGGTGTCGCTGCTGCCCGATCTCCTGATGACCGGGCGGCACTGGGCCGACAGCGACGGTCACGGCAATGTGGGTTACGTGCCGATGGCGATAACCGGCTATCTCGAGCAGGCAAAACTTGCCGCGCAGCGAACCTTCATTCCAGGCACGGAGTCGGCCGGCGCCGGCCAGGATGATGTCGCCACCACAGCATTCTTCGCCTGGACGAAGGAAGCGATCGCCGGCCGCTGCGTCGATGCCGCATTGGCGATGCTGGCCATGATTGCCTCTCAGGCACTGCATGTCACCGGGCGCGAGGCCCCGCCGGCGCTGCAGTCGTTTGTCGCGGAAATCAGGGATATCATGCCGCCGGTTGGCGACGATCGCGTGCTGGGGCCCGAGTTGGCCAAACTGGCCGGGTGGTTCAACCGCCAAGTGTTCGATGCGTAGGCACGGACAAATTGAATAATTGGTGCGGGTAGAGGGACTCTTGGGGTCTCTGGAGGCCTTGTGCAGTAAGGATTTCGACGTCGCGCCATGTACTGATGTGGACTGTTTTATGTACCGAAAATCTCCGGGTATAGGTGCGGCGTCACGCTTCACCGCAGGGGGCCACGGGGGGATTGAGGCCCATCCATGTACATGAATACCGAAACAGATTTTTCACAAATTTTGTCCGGTGTGCTATAGATTTTTCAGAGGAGCGACCCTTGGCGAAGCAACCGTACGATGTGAGAACAGAACCGGACGGAACGTGGACGGTGTTCGACAAGGTTACCGGCCTTCCAGCAATGTTTGATGGCGCTACGGCGTTGGGGATGGGTGTTGAGGAGGCGGACGTTCTGGTTGACCTCTTGAACGCCTGTGACCGGTCAGACAGGAAGGCCCAAGAAACCCAATGAGCCTACGCTGGTTTTCACCTCCGGTTGCCGTGCGCTCGGGACTGGGGCAGCGATACGACTGCAACAACGTCGAGGGCGCATTTGCCGAACTCCTCAAGTGGACCAAGCGGGGTCCCAAGTGGGAACTCGCGGTCAAGGTCTGCTCAGCAGCGTTGGCGGATCAGGCAACCCCGCAAGAGGTGCGGAGGCACTTCCGGCTGGCTGCGAATGAAGAAGGCAAACTGCTACGGGACATACCGGAATAATGAACTTCCGTGGCCTACGGATAAAAGATTACCACTGATGCTGCAGAGACTGCACTACCTGACTTCATTATCACCGAAGCATGTGAAACATGGGCATCGGCAATGACGCCATGAGGACAAAAGCCGATGACAACCTACCTGATCATGTTCACCGACAATGCCGGGCAACACCTTGGGCACCTCCAGACCGCCGCATGGTCCCACTGGGATGCCTGCGAGTTCGGCTGGGACAACGCGCTCAAGGGCACCGACGACTTTCAGGTCTTCACGGAAGACGCATTCATTCAGATGACGGGTGCGACGTTGGGTGCCTAAAGCTCCAACGTGCCGGAGGCACTGAGCCTCCCGGTGCCCATGCGTAGACCGTAACGAAAACGCATGGGCACCCGAGGCAACCCGCGTCCCCTCCCTGATCCCATCAGACCGAATGTGACATACGAAAGCGGGATGGGAGGAAGCGCAGGAAACTTCGATAGGCTTTAGCTGCCGCTCGCAATGTCCAAGGCGGACTTAAGCTCGCCAAGCTCGCTGTCCAGCATGGTGTCGGCGGTGACCGTCACGTCTACCTCAGGGCCGCTGAGGGACGGGAAGAAGGATGCGAGTTCGGCATTGGTTACCTTGGGGGCCCCTGCGGTCAACACGCGCTGCGGCTTGGTGTCGGCGGTAAAGGGCAGGCCCGTTGAGGGATCATGGGTGCCGTTCTTAATGCCGTGCTGGACCGATGCCATGGCCATACGGCTGGACCGTGCAGCGGCTTCGTTTGTTTCCGCGTAGCCTGGGCGATTAGCACCAAACGTGCGGTTGCTAACCTCAACCTTGCCGAGGGCGTCACGGATCGCTTGCAGGGCGTCCCGTTCACTCTTTAGCTGCCTCTCAAGTTCGCTGCGCTGAGACAGTAGCGAGGCGTTCTCCCCGGTCAGGCGAGAGACGGTTGCGGTGAGCTTGGCGACCTCGGTGGAGTTGTCGAGGGTTTCGAGTTGGGCGAGGAGTTCCTCGCGGGTCATTGGTTTCTTGGACATGTTGATGGTGATCCTTCTTAGATGAATGAGTAGAGGCAGAGGCCGCATAGCGATGCGACGTAAAGGGCAACGGTGATGTTCAGCATCGGTCAGCCGTCAACGTCGGGAAGCGACTGGAACCAGAGGTCATAGGCCCCTGCCAGCTTGGATGGATGCAGATTGCCCGCAACCATGTCGGTCACGATGCGCCGGGCGAACGGGTCATCGGTACGGGAAGCGGCGTAGACCAGAGCGTCCCAGCGATCCCCACCGATATGCTCGGAGGCAACCGGAGCCGTTTCCATCACTGTCGTTTCGATCAGTACGGAGGCCGTGGCCGGGTCCATGCCGGTGGCATCGGAAAGACGCCTCAAGGTGTCGTCGACGTCGCCAGTGGCAACCATCGCGTCGAGACCATCGTTGAAGTCGGCTGGGTCGAAACAGTCGGCGATGTCGTCGAAGGTTTCCGAGGGGCCGGGCTCATGGTCGGTCTCGATCTCAAGCTCCTGCTGGAGCGCCTCAAGGTCTGCATCGGACAGTTCTTCAAAGTCGATGCTTTCAAGAGGATCATCACCGGCAGGGACCGCGCGGGGATCGAAGGCGGCGGGGTTGCTCGCCGGGATATTGGAGTTGCCCTGAGGCCCCATGAGGCCAAGCTCTTCGGCAATGTCGCGGTCGACGTAGGTGTTCATGCCGGGGATGAAGACCTTGCCCTCGGGGGCGGGGCCGGGAGCGGAGCCGCTGGCATAGCCGGGATTGTCGGAACGATCGGTCCAGCCGGAATGGCTGTCGATAGGGTTGGGCATACGCATCATGCCGTCATCGGAGGAGTAAGACATAGGGTGGTTTCCTTAAATGCTGCGGAGCAGCTAGAGCAGGGCAGCGGCCTTGAGGGCTCGCTTGGTGTAGTCGAGGATGGACATGGGCTGACCATCGTCAGCGCCGTTCGGCGCGTTGGTGGAGACGGCTGAGGACCAGAAGGCCTTGCCGTAGATGTGTTGGGCATGGCGGACGAGGTCGCGGCCAAGGCGTCTGTGGGTGGCCCCTGAGGCCTTCTTGACGAGCGTGGACAAGCCGATGGTCTTGCGGAAGTCGCCCATGAGGGCTCCCGCGCGGGTCTCAAGGAACCGCTCCCGGTTATCCCAAAGGCCCCCTGCGGGGCCGGAATGGAAATAGACCTGCATCCATCCGATCAAGGCCACGGTGTGGATGACTGCCTCGGTATAGGACCGCTGTTCCTTGTGCTGCCAGTTGGCGAGGAGACCCTTGGCCTTGGCGATCTGGGGTAGCTTCGGGTGTAGGTCACCGACACCGAGGCAGAAGGACTGCGGGAGGGTCATGCGCCGCTCAAGGTGCCTGAGGTCGAACGCCACACGCGCGGCAAACTTCGGGTCCACCTGCATGAAGATGCCGATGGCCTTCTTGAAGATGGCCAGTTCGTTTCGAGCCGGGAGGCGGGCCAAGGGGTCACCGCGAGAACTCGCAGCGTCCCGGTGAGGTCCGCAGTAGCGGGAGACCCCGGAACGATTGCGGGCACAGCCAGGGCAATCGCAGGATTTCGTTTCGTTGAGGACTTGGCGGCAACGCAACTGGTAGCCGTGGTCGGCAGAGTGGATGCCCACACGCCAGTCGCGCGGGAGCCCCCGCGTGGTGGGATAGGCCATAGGGTTTCCTTTGGGGTTACTTGAAAGCGCCGTAGTTCTTGAGACCGGATGTCGCAACGTCCATGAACGATGTCATCGGGTTGGGCCGGATGCTGTTGATGGCATTCTGGGTTTGCATCTGCTGGGACTTGCCAGTCAGCACGTAGTTCGCTGCGGCACCGTCTCGCTGGTCCTTGGCGTTCGCGATGGACAATGCGGTCTGGCGGGACTGTTCGGCCACGCGAAGGCCTGCGGTGCTGCCGGTCATGCCGGAACCTGAGGCCACCGCGAGGGACTTCGCGCGGTCCCCTTCGAGGGTGGCCTGATAGGCGTCCTTGTTGGTGGCGTTGGTTTTCACGATGAACTCGCGTTCATTGACGGCTTGGTCAAGCTGGTAGTTGGAGAGAGCAACCTGTTGTTTCTTGCTCGCGGTCGCTGCCTCACCGGCAGCACTTGCGGCCCCGGCTGCGAGAGACAGGGCGAAGGCTAAGTCGCACATGGCGATGTCCTTTGGTTGGATAGAAAGAGCCACGCCGAGGGAAACTCGGGTGGCGAGATTGTCGGAACGTTCTGAC
The DNA here is from genome assembly GCF_015500075.1 of Mesorhizobium sp. INR15. Lineage (NCBI taxonomy): Bacteria > Pseudomonadati > Pseudomonadota > Alphaproteobacteria > Hyphomicrobiales > Phyllobacteriaceae > Mesorhizobium > Mesorhizobium sp. INR15. The sequence goes on from NZ_CP045496.1 coordinate 3,973,408, forward strand.
AAAGTTCGGTGCTGGGAAGATGCACACGGTGCCTCAAGGTGTGCATTCCATAACTGGTGCAAATGCATACCCTGAGCGGTTTAGTAGTCGTCGTGCTTCGCCGCGCCGTCGAGATACGCGGCAGCGACCGATGAGACCTCGGCGACCTGCTCATCCCGCAATGCGATCACCACATCGTGGAAGGCGTCACGCCACGCGGCGGTTTGCATGAGTGATGATGGTAACTGTTCATCTGAGCGAAGCAAGGCCAAGGCGAAAGCCTCGGGGTCCGTATGTGGTTTGTTGCCGAGGGCCTTGTAGAGCCGATCCCTGTAGATAGCGGCTCGTCTTGAGACCTCTGCTTCATGGTCGTAATTCGAGGTGTCAAACGTGACCCCTCGCGCCATGGCGTCACAACGTTTCCAGCCTTGTTCCAACAGGTCAGCGATGGAATTCTCAGGGTTGGACAGAAGTGCGGCTTTAACGGTTCGCATGTTTGCCACAGTGCGCGTGGCGCAAGACGATGCCTGGGCAATCTTCACCTTGGACAGATCAGTAAGCAGTTCGAGACGCCACGCATAATTCAGTTTGTCGGTCTTGCTCATAGGCAGACGGTCCTTGGAATTGGCCAGACCTGAGAAAGCCATGGCATCGTCAAGGGTGCCTGAGAAAGCGTGGCAGGGGATGGCCTCACGAACGGCGCGTGTGGCGTAGGCGTCAAGACGATGGTGGCCGTCGATCACATACCAGCGGTCACCGCCCCACCAGACAACGATGCGGTCGAGGTAGCGAGGCTTGTTCGCATTCTTCCCGATGGCGTCCGCGAGTGCCGCAATGTGCCGCTTGTCGGCAACATACATCCGGTCTCGGTCGCGGGGCTGGAAGATAGCAGCCATCATGGAAATCTCTTTCCGGTCGAGGCTGAGATTGGCGGCCGAAGTTGGCGGCGTTGGGCCGTGTTCGTTGAGAGCCGCGCGGATGATCGCAAGGGCCTCGGTAGCTTCGATAAGTCTGCTCATCGAAAATCCTTTACTGGATGGGATAGGGCCTCCTTGCGTCATGGGGGACGCAGGAGCGGCTTTAGGTTCTGGTGGGTATAGGAAGGCGGGAGGACGTGGTGGCGCTGGAAAGCGCGTCCACGACTCAAGGAAACGCTATGCGGCCTTGCCGTCCCGAAGGGCCTTGAGTTCATCGACCGAGTGTCGGCGAGTGAACCATTCGGGCATCAGGTCTTGGGTGTCATCCGGGCGGATGGTGCCATTGGCCACGATCTCGGCAATCTGGTCGTACTCCAGATAGTTGGTGTCCGATGGGAGCCACCCGAGGAGCCGGAAGGACCACACGGTTCCGAGGACCGCCTTAAGACCCTCGACGTTAAGCCGGTGATTGTCGCGGGCTCGCTGGATGTCCTTCGAGGAGCATCCCTCGGGAGCCATGGCCCCGCAGTGGGCCAGCTTGCGGGCTGTCCGGGTGTAGCGGACGGTCAGCGGTGCGTTGCGGCTGTGGTGCCAGTTGTGGCCGGTTGGGAAGGTCGAGGCAAGTGAGGTGCCCTGTGGGGCGGAACGCATGGCGTCGATGGTGGTGGTGAGTTCGGCCGGATAGGTCATAGGGGCCTAGATGTTGTGTCGAATGCGTTGTTGAACGCAAGATATAGACGAGGTACCCCGGCGATACAGAGCGCACCACCGGGACAAAAACAACGGACAGAGGGGAGGACGTGCGAGGAAACGCAGGCAAGGCCGTTCGCTATGTACCATATGAGCGGGTTTTAGATATTGAGGCGCGTTCTCTATGTACCATATGAAGCTGTATTTAGATTAGCAGGCGCTCATATGGCCTTACCTCTCTCCAGATGGGGCCGTAATTACCACGCCTTTTCCAGAGCCTCGCGTTTCATCCTGAGCGCAGGCCCTTCGCCATAATTGTCGGCAACGGTCTGCGCGGAATGTCCCATGATCTCCTGAGCCAAACTCTCAGGGCAACTGGTGTTACGCAGGAGGTCTTTCATACGATGACGCAAGCTGTGGATTGTCTTCTTCTTCTCGGTGACCACGGTCCGGAGGCGCTTCATAAGCGCGGCTGATGCTGTTTCGGACTTCCGGGGACCCGCGTAACGGCCAAACAATGTGTCCTCAGGAGCAAGGCCATCAGCCAAGGACTTAAGGTAGCTCAACGCAGTCGGCGACAAAGGGACGTTACGCGCTGAGTTTTTGGTCTTGAGTGTGTGGTCACCATACGGGCGAATGCGAATGCATTCCGCGTCCTCATCGACATCCATTCTCCTGAGGTTGCAGACTTCTCCAAGGCGAGCGCCGGTATCCCTGAGTGCAATCCAAATCGCCACCAGTGATGCGTCCCCTTTTTCCATGACAGGGGCGAGCTTGATCATGTCTTCTTCATGCAAGGGGAGGCGAGCATCCCGACTGTTTGCAGCACCCTTGATCTTTAACTGCGCGAAGGGGTTGCGGACGTCGAGGGTGTGTTCCTGTATCAGGTTGTTGATGGCAGGGCTCACGATCTCGATTGTTCGCTTGACCGATGCAGGTGCCATTTCCCCGGCAAGGTGGTCGCGGAATGATAGCGCCTCCGCGCGGGTCAATTTCTCAAGCGGACGTTTGGTGATCTCATGTTTGCCAATCACGGAAATGAGGCGCTCTTTCACCTTGTTGACGCGATTGGTCAGGGCGAGGTCACGCGCGTGAACTCCAGTCGACTTCGCGCTGAGATAGTCGTCCAAGGCAGAGGCGACGGTATAGGTTTCCTTGGGAAGACGCTTCTGACCGATTGCTCGGATGGCCTCAAGGGAAAGCGCAGGGCTCTTACCGCGTTCCTCAGCGTCTTCGTATTCGCGTATCAGTTCGTCCTGAAAGATGCTCAGGCCTTCGTCCAGATAGGACGCGGGTTCAACCCGGTGCCCCGAAACGATCTCAATGTCTTGCGGAGAAAATCCCATCTGCCGCATTCTTCTGAGGACCAAGGCTCTATCGCCCGGCGGCGCTTGGGTCTTCGCATTCTTGAGGAGCAGTTCGGTCTCCCGGTGTACCCTGGCATAGAGCCGCATGGCTTCCGCTGGGTCCTTTCCAAGAGCCTTCTTGATCTCCCGCCGTCCAACGAAGTCCCGAAAGGCCTCGGGCACGACGAAGCGGTAGTGATAGGCCCCAGATGGTGAGCGCTTGAGGTGTGGTGTGGTCATCGGCAATCCCCGTTTGAAGGGGTCTTTGTACCGATCTTTGTACCATCGTTCAACCCATGCACCGCAAGAAACCAGTGTCTCCGGGCATTTCAGGGTGCGTTTTGGTGCGGGTAGAGGGACTCGAACCCCCACGATTGCTCGCCAGAACCTAAATCTGGTGCGTCTACCAATTCCGCCATACCCGCGTCGCCCGGCAATCCCATGTAGCCATCATTCTGTCAATGTCAGGTCCAAAATGACGTTATTCGCCTAAACGCGAAGACGGTTGAAAATTAGCCTCGCCTGTGACAAAAGGCGTGTCAAATGTGACGGGACGCGACGATCCGCTTCTGCAAAATGTGATAAGAAGTAGGAAAAACAAGAACTTATTCACATTTTGGAACGCAGTTTGGGAGAATTTGAGCCGTATTTTCGGTCAAATCGCCAGGTTCCGTACCAAAAGCCATTCCCGGCAAGAATATACCGGCAGGCTGTAAACGGCAGAAGCCGTTTGGCAGTCTCATTGGTGAAAACAAAGGTTTTACGATGCAGGTCACCGAAACGCTCAACTCCGGTCTCAAGCGCGAGATCAAGATCACCGTGCCGGCGGGTGACATGGAAGCCAAGCTGATGGCTAGGCTTTCGGACGCCAGGAACAAGGTCCGCATCAACGGCTTCCGTCCCGGCAAGGTGCCGGTGCAGCACCTGCGCAAGGTCTATGGCAAGTCGTTCATGGCGGAAGTGGTCAACGAGATCCTCAACGATTCGACCCGCTCGATCATTTCCGGCCGTGGCGAAAAGGCCGCCATGCAGCCCGAAGTCATCATGACCGAGGACGAGAAGGAAGCCGAGAAGATCCTGGCCGGCGGCGCCGACTTCGAATTCCGCCTGAACTACGAGATCATCCCGGCGATCGAGATCAAGGATTTCTCCGACATCAAGGTGACGCGTCAGGTGTTCGACGTGCCGGATGCCGAGATCGACGAACAGGTCCAGCGCGTTGCCGAATCGGCGCGCAGCTATGAGCCGAAGACCGGCAAGGCCGCCAGTGGCGACCGCGTGACGATCGATTACCTCGGCAAGATCGATGGCGAGGCCTTCAATGGCGGCGCCGGCACCGATCAGCCGCTGGTGCTGGGCTCCAAGGAGTTCATCCCCGGCTTCGAGGATCAGCTGGTCGGCGCCAAGGCCGGTGACGAAAAGCAGGTTACCGTGACCTTCCCGGAAAACTACCAGGCGGCGCATCTTGCCGGCAAGGAAGCGACCTTCGACGTCACCGTCAAGGAAGTGTCGAAGCCCGGCGAGCTGGAAATCAACGACGAGACCGCCAAGAATCTTGGCCTTGAGTCGCTGGAGCGCCTGCGTGACGTGGTGCGCGGCCAGATCGAGAACCAGTTCGGCGCCATGACGCGCCAGAAGGTGAAGCGCCAGCTGCTCGACCAACTCGATGGCGCCTATTCGTTCGAAGCCCCGTCGAAGCTTGTCGATGCCGAGTTCAACAACATCTGGTCGCAGGTCAATCGCGACCTGGAAGCCGCCGGCCGCACCTTCGCCGACGAAGAGACGACGGAAGAAGAAGCACGCGCCGAATACCTGCGTCTCGCCGAGCGCCGCGTGCGCCTTGGCCTGGTCCTGGCTGAAATCGGCGAGAAGGCCGGCGTCACCGTGTCGGATGAGGAGCTGCAGCGCGGTCTGTTCGAGCAGGTTCGCCGCTACCCGGCCAACCAGCAGCAGGAAGTGTTCGAGTTCTATCGCAGCAATCCCGAAGCGCTGAACACGCTGCGCGCGCCGATGTTCGAGGAGAAGGTTGTCGACCATCTGCTCGGCCAGATCTCCGTCACCGACGTCAAGGTGAGCAAGGAAGAGCTCATGGCCGACGACGAGGAGGACGAGACCGCCACCAAGGCCAAGCCAGCGAAGAAGGCCGCTGCCAAGAAGTCCGACGAGAAGAAGGCCGACGACGCGGAAGAGCCCAAGAAAAAGGCCGCTCCGAAGAAGAAAGCCGCCAAGGACGCCGAATAAAACAAGCGTTCAATTCAATCGGAAAGGCCGCCCTTGAGGCGGCCTTTTTCGTTGCCAAACTGCAACAGCGAATTTGTTCGCGATTGGCCAAGGTGGCGCCACGAAGCTTTGACTATTATCTGCGCTCTGTCTCAGCCGCTTGGGCTGTTGGAGGGGTCGTTGAAGCTCTTCGTTGAAATGGGACAGGCCGCGGCACTGGCGTTGGTTCTTGTCTCGGTCTGCGGCGTCGCCCAGGCCGGTGAGGTTCTGGACAATTGGCGGTTCCAGACAAGCGAGGACGGTCTTGTCACGGCATCGCTCTACGCCACCAACAAGCTGATCACGGGCGGCGGAGCGCTCAGCTACAGCCCGGTGCTGACCATTGCCTGCCGGCCGAACAGCGAACCTCGCTGGACCGAATGGCTTCAGCTGAACGATGCCGTCTCCTCCAGCCGCAAGATCACCATGACGGTGACACTCGACCGGCATGAAAAATTCGACGAAAGCTGGTCGGTCGGTCCGCGCGGCAGGTCGCTGGTCCGCGATGGCGCCGATGGCATCAGCCGCCTTGTTCCCGCGAACCGGCTGTTGCTCTCCTGGCGGTTCGGGCTGTTGTCGGGGCGCGGCGAGGCGGATTTCGACCTTGCAGGTTTCGGCGAGGCTGTCGGCCAGCTTGCAGGCAGCTGCAACACCGATCCGCCGTGATCCGTGGCCTTGGCCGCTGAATGGCCATTGCCCTTCAACCGTGGACGGATCAGAGCGCCTTGATCAATATCACGCCAGTCTGAATGATTTCGAGCGAGGGGGCCGCGAGCCATCTCGGAAACAGATCGAGCGTCTAGCAAATGCGTATAGGGTGCCAACTTACAGTTTGCGCCGTTCCCTCATGAAGCCATCGCGCAGATGGGATTCGAAAGAGCGCACTGCCGGGCTGGCGTTCTGTGCCGGTCCGTAGAGATTTATTGCGAATGACGGCAGTCGGGGCACCCCGCATTCGGGTCCCAGAATCTCGAGGTCAGCGGGAGCATATATCTCAAGCCATACCGATACCGCCAGGTCGGCGCGGGTTGTCGCCGCGGTTGCTTCCATGCTGACGTTCTCGAATACCGTGCGCCAATCTCGTCGCGCCTTGTCGAGCGCTTCGATGACCACTGGACGGAATGCACAGGTCTCCGACACCATCGAGACGGGAAGCGGCTTCTTGCGATAGGCCCGCCCTTGCTTCGCGCCGGCCCAAACCAGCCTTTCGACGCCCAGGCAATTGCTGCCTGACAAGGAAGACGGTTCCTCGACGATAGCCAGGTCGATCCCGCCGCCAAGAGCAAGCTTCTTCAGGTCTGTTGATGAGCCGGACAGCAGCGATACCTCGACCTGGGGGTGCGCTTCCACATAGGTCTTCAGAATCGCCGAAAACGCATTCCCGACAAGGTCGAGCGGGACGCCCACACGGACGCGGCCGGATGGGCCTGTCGCTGACATTTCGGAAATAGTCTCGTCATTCAGGGCGAGCAGGGGGATGGCTCGGCTGCGGAAACGCTCGCCGGTTCGGGTTAGCCGCAAGCCCCGGCGGTCGCGGATGAAAAGCGGCGTTCCCAGGGACTCTTCCAGGCGCTTGATCTGTTGGCTGACGGCACTTTGGGTCAAATGCAATGCGTTTCCGGCAGCCGTCATCCCGGCATGTTCAGCCACCGCCACGAATGTACGAACCAGCGCAAGGTCGAGCACGTTGATCATAAGTACCATCACGTTTCGTAATCCTGAGCATTCTTAACATTCTTTTCCTTGCTGGCAATGCTGGTGATAGTACCGCGCCTCAGGCAGTGGTGAGCTTGCTGGCGGGCTGACGCCGGGGCGGTGCTGCTGTGTCGAAATGAACGCTCTGTGTGCGCTTGGCGGGCTTGGTTCCGCTGCCACGAAGCTCAGGTCAGGAGGCGATCCAATGGTTCGAGCCATTCAGATTGATGCCGTAGGCGGCGCTGAAGTCTTGAAGCTGCAGGAGGTCGATATCGGCTCACCTGGGCCCGGTGAGGTGAGGCTGCGCCACACTGCGATCGGGGTCAATTATATCGACGTCTACTATCGCAGCGGCCTCTATTCGGCGCCCCTGCCTCTCATTCCAGGCATGGAAGCAGCTGGTGTGATCGAAGCGATCGGGCCGGACGTCGGATCCCTGAGCGTAGGTGATCGGGTCAGCTACGCAGGCGCGCTCGGAAGTTACAGCGAGGCCCGTATCATAAAGGCCGACCGGCTGATCCGTCTGCCAAAGGACCTGCCTGACGAGCTTGCCGCGGCGATCACGCTCAAGGGCCTGACCGCCCAGGTGCTCCTGCGGCAGGTGTACAAGGTGAAGCCGGGGGATACGATCCTGATCCATGCCGCCGCCGGTGGCCTTGGGCTGGTCATGACGCAATGGGCCAAGGCGCTTGGCGCAACCGTCATTGGAACCGTTTCGAGCGAGGACAAGGCGGCGATTGCCAGGGAGCATGGTTGCGACCACCCCGTCATTTACACGCGGGAGAACTTCGTCACCCGGGTGCGAGAGATCACCGATGGAAAGAAACTGCCTGTCGTCTTTGATTCCGTGGGAAAAGACACGTTTCTTGGATCGCTCGACTGCCTGCAACCGCATGGCCTGATGGTGGTGAGCGGGGCCTCGTCAGGGCCGGTGCCTGCCGTTGAAGTTTCGCAGCTGGCGCAGAGAGGATCGCTCTTCCTGACCAGGGCAGTGGTCTTCAATTACACCGCGACGCGCGCTGATCTCGAGACCGCCGCCGCCGATCTTTTCGCAATGGTCGACAGCGGCAAGCTGCGTGTCTCCGTCGGCCAGCGCTATGAACTGGCGCAGGCGCAAGCAGCCCATCGCGATCTCGAGAATCGAAAGACGACCGGCGCTACAATTCTTTCCCTTTAACCTGGAGAACAACCATGACGCGCCAAGCTATTACATCTGACAAGCTCCCCCCTGTGGCCGGGCCTTTTTCACCCGGCATGAAAGCCACCAGCGCCATCTACCTCAGCGGCCAGGTCGCTCAGGACCCCCGGACGGGAAAATTGATTTCAGGGGACGTCAAAGCGCAGGCTGAGCAGATTTTTGCAAATCTCAAGGTGGCTCTGGAGGCTGGAGGAAGAACACTGGCCGACGTCGTGCGCGTTGGCGTTTATCTCACCGACATTTCCGACTTCGGCGCGGTCAATGAGATCTACGCGCGCCACTTCAGCGCGCCATTTCCGGCCAGGACATGCATCGGGGTCGCGGCGTTGCCGCTAGGGGCCACTGTCGAAATGGACCTGATCGCCAACTGACGGGGAGGGCGGCATGCAATCCTTCCATTTTGTAATCGCGAATGTCTTCGCGGAGACGCACTTCGGCGGAAATCAACTTGCCGTTTTCACCGACGCGAGAGGGCTGTCGGATCAGGCAATGCAATCAATTGCAAAGCAGATGAACCTCTCCGAGACGACCTTTGTGTTGCCTGCGAGAGACAAGAGGAACGCCGCGAACGTCAGGATATTCACGCCACAGGCTGAGTTGCCATTTGCGGGGCATCCCACCGTAGGCACCGCGGCCGTACTTTGTCAGCGCGGATTGGGCGAGGGCAGGTTCGTGCTTGAAGAAGCAATCGGCGACGTCGAGGTTGATGTAGAGCTGCGCGGGGATCGCATAGCGGCCCGGTTCAGGATCGATCGTCCAATCGAATCTCCCGACACCACGCCCGCGAATGCACTCATGGCGGATCTGCTCACACTGGATGAAGCGGATATCGACGCCGCATGGTTTGCAAGCGCGGGCGTGCCCATCTGCATCGTGCAGCTTGGCGGGCGAGAAGCCGTTGACCGTGCTGTCCTTGACCGAAATGCCTGGAACGCGAAACGAAAGGACCTCTGGTCGCCAAACATTCTTTTGTTCTCAGGCAAACCCGCCGCCGAACGCCTTTATGCGCGGATGTTCGCTCCAGCTCTCGGGGTTGATGAGGATCCGGCCACCGGCGCGGCCGCTGCTGCCCTGGTTGGTTCGCTGGCAAAGCGTGTGGCCTCTGGGCATGTGGCCTCTGGGGATGGGAAACTGGCCATCACCATCGACCAAGGGGTTAAGATGGGGCGGCCGAGCGTCATCGAAGCATCTGCCGAAATGCGTGCCGGCCAACCGTCGAACATGGAGGTCGGGGGCCTGACAGTCATCCTCGGCGAGGGCTCCCTTGCTGTTCCGTCAGACTGAGCGGGCTAGGAAGCCCAAAGTCCGCCCAGCAGCCGGCAACGACATGCAGTTCACCAAGTTCCGCTCGCGCGATCCACTCAACCACTTGCCCAGGATCCTTGGGCAATTGGAACGAATGGGGTTTGTGCTCGAGGCTATCTCCCTTCGCGCCAGGTCTTCCGGATTTTCCGATATACGCATCCTCTATCGCGTCGCCGGAAACCTGTCCTCGCAAACGTTTGTCGAGCGGATCGCCCAGCTGCCGGGGATAGATTCCTTCAGGCACGGAAAAGCAACCCAAGTGCCGCCTCGCCGGCCCTTGTAAGCAGGCGCTACAACGAAGACGCGGCCCTGGCGGGCTAGCCGATTTGCTTGCTCATGTAGACGGTGATTCCACCCATGGAGGGCTCACGCCTGTCGGTGACGTACCCGACCTTTTCATACAGGCGCAAGTTCGTGTCGAAGGCGGCATTGGTAAGCATGCGGATTTCCTGGCGCCCGGCCGACAAAGCCCTGTTTTCGGCATGACGTAAAAGTTCCTGGCCAATGCCACGGCCCTGGTCTTCCGGCCTCACGGCGACATTTTCAATCCAAAGATGATCGTCATGCAGGATCGTCTCGATCAACCCTACCAGTCTCGAACCGGAATGCGCGACGTCGAAGTCGTTTTCCTGGACGGCCTTCTCATAATCGACCACCATGGGACGGGGTTCTCGTCCAATAAGCGGGATCCATTTTGTGTAAGCCATGCGGACCACATCCTTGATCGCCGCCGCATCTTCCCGCGTGGCCGGCCGCAATCTCATCGTGGGCTCAGACGGCATGGCGCTCCTCCGATTGATCAGGCGTTCTGTTGTTGCTTCATGATCGCCTTGGCCGTGCGCCGTTGCCTGAAGCCTGTGCGCCACATCCCGGATCGAATATCCAGGTCCGGTGGCTTGCTTTTCAAGCAAGTTCTCTTCGCCTTTCGTTGAGGACCGCTCACTTGGCGGTTCGCGCCGAGGAACTTCCCAGAACACGTGGTTTCCGAGAACACATGGCAATAGGGGAATGAGCGCGATTATCCCCGGGTGAGGGAAACTCGCTTGAGCCGCCCGTGGATGGCGGTCAGGGATTGCTTGACGGAGATGCTGCATGACCCGGCGTCCATGGCTGATCATATGACGGAGGACGCGGCTGACGCATCGCGATTTCCTCTGACCCTCGTGGTGTGGGGAATGCTCGCCATGGCGCTCGACATCGGCACAGCGCGCCTGACCGATGGTGCGGTGTCGTCTCGCTCAGATTGAATTCAGCGGCCAGCTGCTGCATCTGTTCGGTAGAAAGCCCTGATGCCGCGGGAAAGACCGCGAGCTGATTGCCGCCAAAACGGCGATCGGTGAACACATCCAGCGTGACGAAACCATATTCCTGCACTTCGTCTTCTCATCCGGCTGCATGTTGCGTTCGTGCGGCTATTTCGTCTTCAGCTTGCCCTTGAGAAACGCGATGATCTCATCGCGGGCGGCCAGGGTCGGTTGTCCCTGCTCATCGATCAGGTGCACGGTCACGACGCTGTGAGGCGAACGCACGTGCTTCTCAAAAAACGGCGGCACATCCTGCCCTGCCGCGCTGTCTGGCAGGACGCGTTCGATGAAATGCTCGCCCAGCGCCTTGCGGTACGCGGCAAACCGCTCGGCCTTGCAAAAATGATCGCCCTCGAAACGATAGGCCAGAACATCCAGATTCTCTCTGTCCAGACGCTGACGGATCGTTGAAATCTCCTCGGCGGAAATTTCAATTCCCGCCGGATTGTCGAGCGGCAGCGAGGGCTGGCAAAGAACCGGTGCGATCGTTGCCTGATCGAGCATCATGCTCAGGGCAAAATTGCCGGTGAAGCACATTCCAATAGCGCCGACGCCGCTGCCGCCGCACTCGTCCAGCGCAATCCTTGCCAAGGCTCGCAGCCAACTGGTCACCGGGCTGGCGGCACCGCCTCCGAGGGCTCTGAATTCCATGCTTGTGCATGTTCGTCGAAAGACCGCCGCGCCCTCGTCGGCACTCGGCACCGCGCCATCACGGCCGAACAAGGAAGGCATGTAGACCGTGAACCCCGCATCTCGCACCCATCGGGCGAAACGGGCGACGTGAGGGCTTATTCCAGGCATCTCCGCCATGATGACGACAGCGGGTCCACTGCCGCTGACATACACGGTTTTTGGCTGGCCAAGAGCGCTGATCTCGCGATGGCTGAAGTCGGCCAGATCGTCATCCTGGTTCAAATCTCGGTGCGGCATGCGCGGTGCTACGATCGCTGCAAATCAGCTGCTCGGTCCGCCTGCGTCAGGGGCAGGCAGAAGATGGGGTGCTGAGAAGGTGACGGCATCTCATACCGCAGACAACTGAAAGTCTTTCATGTGCTGATGATCCGATTTCGCGTGAGGCACCGGCTGTTCTCGACGCGACTTGGTGGAGTGCTCGGCAAGGAGATCGGCTTCCAGAAAGGATGAGATCCTTAGGAATAGCCCCGGCTGCGAACGCCATTCACCATCCAGCCAATCATCGTATTGTAGTCGAAGACCGGACGGTCGGTGGCGGCCTGGATCGCTTTCGAGTAGGGCGGCAGGTCACTGCATTCCAGCAGTATCGCACCTATGGCCGGATGATCGGCAATCAGCCTCTTGGCGACCGAGACAGTCTCGGCCTCGATCACGGCGGAATCGAGCGACCCGGACTCCTCCAGTATCGCGCTGCGAAATTCCGGCTCGTCCTGCATTCCTCGTATGACGACAGGCAAGTCGGATGCAATTCCGCAGGCTTCGAGATGAGCCCGGTGCAGGCGCTTGCTGTTCGCGGTTATGATCCCAACCGGACGACCTGTTGTGGCATGGAGAAGCGGCACTTGCAGCAGGCTGGACAGGAACACGGGAATGCTCAGCGCATTTGAAACCTCGCGCTGGAACAAGGCCATGAAGCCGCATGCTCCCGTGATGGCGCGGACGCCCTCTTGCTCGAGTTCTTTCGCCGCTGCGAGAACCGGTTGCAGCAGGCCTTGATCCGACTGGTTCAACAGCCGGTCGATGCTCGCGCCGCCGATTGTCTTGTACCGCACGGGGAAGTCGTAAGTCCCCGCATTGCTCACATTCCCCACGACATAAGGGATCGAGGCCTCCAGTGTCAGGATGCCGATCAGGTCGCCGGCCCAGGGTTGGGGGCGTCGCTTCAGGTAAATTCGCGTCATGCTTCGTGTACGAATTTCGTCGTGAGATAGGCATCGATGCCTTCGCTGCCGCCCTCCACGCCCCAGCCGCTGTTCTTGACGCCACCGAAGGGCGCCTCCGGGAAAGCGACGGAAAATGAATTCAGGCCTATGACGCCAGCTTGCATGCCGCGTGTGAGTTTTCGCGCGGTCGCCAGGTCATTGGTCATCGCGTAAGCCGCCAAGCCGTATGCGGACGAGTTGGCCAAATCCAGGGCTTGGTCGACCTGGTCAAAAGCGACAATCGGCGCGATGGGGCCAAACGGTTCCTCGATCATGACGCGTGCCGTGTGAGGAACTTCGGTGATGACGGTTGGGGCAAAGAAGAAGCCTGGCCGGTCAAGACGCCGCCCTCCAGCCAACAGAGTTCCGCCTCCCGCGATGGCGTCCTGGGTCAGCATTTCCATTGCCTCGACCCTTCGATGATTGGTCAGCGGTCCCATCTCGACAGCCGGGTCGAACCCATCGGCAAGTCTGAGCGCCGAGGCCCGCGCGGCAAACCGCTCCGCGAACGGTTCGAATATGCGCCGATCGACGATGAATCGGCTAGCCGCGTTGCAGACCTGGCCGGCATTGCGGAACTTCGCGGCTGCCGCCATGTCCGCCGCTCGAATGGGGTCGACATCCCCGCAGATAATGGCTGCGCCATGCCCACCCAGTTCCATCGTCATCCGTTTCAGATTTTCTCCGGCAAGGCTGGCCAGGGTGCGCCCAACCGCGGTCGAACCCGTGAAGGAGATCTTGGCGACATCCGGCGACTGAATGAGGTGTTTCGAAATCCGCGCAGGGTCGCCGAGAACCAGGTTCAAAACCCCCGGAGGCAGGCCCGCGGCCAAAATGCAGCCAGCCAGCAGGGAAGGGGCAGCGGGCGTTTCCTCGGCCGGCTTGGCGATGACAGCGCAGCCCGCGGCCAGGGCCGGCGCCAATTTTCGAACGAGCGTGACCACCGGGAAATTCCATGGCGCGAAAAGCGCGACGACGCCCAGAGGCTCACGGCTGGTGACGAACCGGCTTTCCGAAGCGCGGCCAGCGAAGGCGCGCCCGTAGATCCGGCGTGCTTCTTCAGCAAACCATTCGAGCGTGTCAGCCGCGACCGAGACTTCCCCCCTGGCTTCCGCGAGAGGCTTGCCATTTTCCATGACAAGGGCGTGCGCGATCTCGTCGGTCCGCAGACGGACCTGTCTCGCCGCTTGATGAAGCACCGCCCCGCGTTGCCATGGCGTCGTGTCGCGCCATGCCGGAAAGGCCGACTTTGCAGCAGCGATCGCGTGTTCGAGGTCTGCCTCCTCGGCGATCGGCAAGACACCGATCTGCTCCTCGGTCGCCGGGTTCAGGATTGCCCTGCCGGCGCGCTCGTCGTGGCCGATCTGACTTGATCCGACAAGCAGCTTGATCTCGGGGTAATTCATGGGTGCCAGTCCAAATATGAAACGAATGATTGAAACGATAGTATGAATCACTCGTATGAACAAGCCTCCGTCTAGAGAGGCTTCTTCGATTTGGCTGGGGTCTTTGGGCGTCAGGCGACGGAGGCCTTTTTCCGCTTGCCAGGCTTCGGCGCCGACGTGGTGGGAGCCCGCATACCCGCGCTCACGAATTGCACCAGCGCCGCAATCAGCCACTCGTGCCGGTCTATGGTCGTGGCGCGCTCCTGCGGCGATACGACGAGCTGTGCGGCCGGCGCCAGGTCGACGAGAATCTGCAGCGTCGCGCCACGTGCACAATCGTAGCGCAGTGCAAGCTCGGCGCGAGACAGGTGCGGCAAGACCTTCTGCAGCAGATCTATGAAGCGTTCGTGCAACGGGCGGAAATAGTCCACAACGACGCTGTTGGTGGCGGCCTGGGCGATCGTCCTGACCTGCAGCAAGAGCAGCAGGCGATCCCGGTTTTCGCCTGAACTGAGCTCAGCCATCGGCCGCACGAGGGCGTCAGCGAGGCTTTCCAGAGGCGGCAGCTTGTCTGGGTGGGCGCGCTCGCAGGCCAGGAGCGCCGCAAGGCGCGCGGCGATGATCGGTTTAAGCGCGGATTCAAGCGTGCTTCGGATCAGCTCATCCTTCGACCGGAAGTAGTAGTTCACCGCCGCGAGATTGGCGCGCGCCGCTTCGGTGATCTCCCGCAGCGTTGCGCCATCGAACCCCTTTTCGGCGAAAAGTCGACGCGCCGCATGAAGAATTCTCTCTCGCGTATCAGTTTCCTCATCTGTAGCGGAAGTAGGGATGATGTGGTCCTTGGCGCCTGACTTTCGAGGCATTTCGAGAGGCCTTTCGCTGGTCGATCCGTCTGTTGATCGCGAATCGATCATGGTTGTCGACCGCATCGTGTTTGATCCGTGCTTGACAGTAAATCAAACATTTGTATCATACAAACGTTTCAACGAGAAGTTTGAAACATCTCAGATCCCGCCTCTCGAGCGGGACGCTGTTCCAGGAGGTTTGATTGCAAGTGGACCTGACGAAGAAATCCGCCGCCGGCAAAGTCGAGCTCTACGCGTCGGCGGGAGAGGCCAAGCCCATCTTTGCCCGCATCTGGCGCGGCCGTACGCGGCCCGCCGATTTCGAGGCCTACACGCGGTATCTGTATGAGTTCGGCGTGCTGAAGATCGAGCGCATGGAAGGCAATCTCGGCGTTCAGATGTTTCGTAAGATCACGGAGGAGGCGGGCGAGTTCACAGTGACGTCGTTCTGGCCGACGCTCGACTCCATTCGCGTGTGGTCCGGTGACGATCTCACGCGCACTCGTCATTTGGAGAGGGACCCGGAGTTCCTTCTGGAGATGCCTGACAGGGTTACCCTTGTCGAGGTTTGCGCAAACGACTGGCTGATCTCCGCATAGTCCCTTCCCGAATGCCGGGCGACTGAGCCGGCGGCATTGTCAGTCGGTTGTTGCCCGTGCGCGACGTCGGCCCCGCGCGAATTGGGCTGAGAATAAAACAAATAATAACAGCAAGATAAGAGGAGAACGCAATGAAACATAGATTGACTGCCGCGGGTGCCTTGATGGCGATTGGGGCTTTCGTTCTGACGGGACCGGGTTTTGCTGAAACCGTCCCACCCGTAACCGACCCGCTCGGGGTCCTGGTTCTTCCAAAAGGCGCGCCTCTCGAGATTGGCGGGTACTGGGTGCTATCGGGACCGGATGCCGGGCTCGGTGTGGATCAAAAGCGCGGTGTTGAACTGGCGATCGAGGATTGGAAAAAGACCCTCGTTGGTCACCCGATCGTGCTCGACGCACAGGACAGCCAGTGCAGCGCCGAAGGCGGACAGCTCGCCGCCACCAAGCTTGCATCAAATCCCAACACGGTGGTGGTGATTGGTCCTTCCTGCTCCAGCGAGGCAACACCCGCCGCTCCAATATTGTGGAAAGCGGGGATCGTGGATATCGGCACCTCCAGCACGGCTCCGTCGCTGACGGCCGCTGGCCGCAGCGCTGGCTTCCACGGGTTTGCTCGGACCGCATTCAGCGATGCGGACCAGGGCAAGGGCGACGGCAACTACATCTTCAGCGTGATGAAGGCGAAGAAGGTCGTGACAATTCACGACGGCAGCCCCTATGCGTCGCAGCTCGTCGCGGAGTTCGTCAAGACGTTCACTGCTCTTGGTGGAACCGTGCTGTCGCAAGAGGCCATCCAGCCGACCGACGTCGACATGCATCCGCTGTTGACACGCATCGCGGCGGAAAAGCCGGATGTCATCTACATGCCTATCTTCGTCGCCGCCGCAGGGCAGATCGCACGCCAGGCGAAGACAACGACCGGTCTGGAAAAGACCCAGCTGATCGGGGGCGGCTCGCTCATGACCGGAGATATCATCACCGCTGCCGGCGACGCTGTGCTCGGGATGAAGATCACCTATCCCGATATCTCGCCAGAGGCGATGGGCAAGGGCTATCCCGACTTTGTCGAGAAGTACAAGACCGCCTACGGCGAGCCGCCGATCTCCGGCTGGCACGCAATGGCCTACGACGCGGCGGCAATCGCCTTCAAGGCCATTGAAAAGGTCGCAAAGACCGACGACGAGGGCACGACGTATATCGGCAAGCAGGCGCTGCGCGACGCGATCTTCGCAACGGATACCGACGGCATTTCGGGCCGCATGAAATGCGATGCCGATGGCGAATGCGCGCAGTTTCATCTGGGCGTGTACGAATACGTGAACACGGATCCTACCACGTTCAAGATCGGCGACAATCCGAAGAAAATCTACCCGTAGTCGCCAACTCCTGGGCTGGCGCGGCGTC
This sequence comes from Mesorhizobium sp. INR15, assembly GCF_015500075.1. NCBI lineage: Bacteria > Pseudomonadati > Pseudomonadota > Alphaproteobacteria > Hyphomicrobiales > Phyllobacteriaceae > Mesorhizobium > Mesorhizobium sp. INR15. Next base: position 3,990,229 of record NZ_CP045496.1, read on the forward strand.
AACCGCTCGCGCCAGCCTTACTCTTGCTGGAACGGTCACCATGACATTGGCTTCAACATCCTCCGTCACCCGAAAGAGGGGCTCAACGGCGCGCAAGGATTTCGCGTGGTTCGTGCGTCGTGGCCTTTTGCTGAGCGTGGCGTTGATCGTCTGCGCCGGGGTCATCGGGACTGTCCGAGCCGACAGATATTCGCCCGAGCAGTGGTTCGATCTCGTTGCATTCGGCCTCACGCTTGGCGGCGTCTACGCTTTGATCGCGCTCGGATACAGCATGGTCTATGGCGTGTTGAGGCTTATCAATTTCGCCCATGGCGACACCATGACCGTCGGCGTGTTCATAGCCTACTTCGTTGCCCGGGGTCTGGAACACACCGAGCTTTTCGAGACCAGCCCGGTTGTCGCGGTGGCCATCGTTGTGATCGTGGGGGCGGTGGTTTCGGCATTGATTGCCCTGCTGGTGGAGCGCTTTGCCTATCGGCCGGTGCGCGCCAACGGAGGCTTTGCCCCGCTGATCACCAGCATTGGCATGTCGTTTCTGCTTCAGCAGACATGTCGCGGCATGTTCGGCTCCGGCGTCAAGGCCTATCCCGACCCGGCCTGGCTGCAAGGGTCCATGGCCTTGGGAACATTTTCGATCCCCTATGTCGAGGTCATGGTCCTCTGTGCGGCGGCGCTGGTGATGGTGGCTCTCTATCTCGTGGTTCACGGAACCCGGATGGGCACGGCCATGCGCGCCACCGCGGAGGATCCACGCGCGGCCGTCCTGATGGGCATCGATATCAACAAGGTGATCGTATTCACCTTCCTGCTCGGCGGACTGACCGCCGGAGCTGGCGGCGTGCTCTACGCCCTGATCTACAAGCAGGTCTATTTCATGATGGGGTTCCTGCCTGGCATCAAGGCCTTTGGAGCAGCCGTTCTCGGCGGCATTGGCAGCATTCCAGGAGCAATGGCCGGAGGCATCATCCTCGGTCTCGCCGAAGGGGTAGGCCCAACCCTCATTCTCGATGGCCTGGGAATTCCTGCCCCCTATCAGTTGCGCGATCTGTTCGCATTCGCGCTGCTCATAACCGTTCTGATCTGCAGGCCGCAGGGCCTGTTCGGCGAAGCACCCGCGCGTCGCGCCTGAGGACCAAACCATGCTACACATGTGGGAAATGCCCAAGCCGCGACAGGTCGCGGACCAGGCCAATACGATATCCGCAAACGTTCAATCCCTGGCACGGCCCGTCCTCTGTGGACTGGCCAGCGGCCTGGCCGGCCTTTACGCGGCCTTCGTGGGTATTCTGGTGCTGATGCACGGCCGCGTGATCATTGTCGACGTGCTTACGCTTGGCCAATGTTTTCTGTTGATGCTTGGACTGGCAGCGGGCGCAAAGTCGCATGCCGTGGCTGTGCCCCGCGCCATTCTGGCGGACGTGGCTCGCGGCGTGGTCGCGGGCTCGGTGTACGGCGCCGTGCTTGCCGTTGGCCTGGCGCTCTTTCAGGTCGCCTTCCTGCGAACCGTGCTTGTCTCGCTTTCCCCTGATCTTCGCCGGATGCTGTCTCTCGGGCTCGAAACTGGCCAAGCCATGGCAACGCTCATCATCGCCGGCGCTCTCCTTGGAGCGGTCGGCTCCCTTTGGCGCCGGTTGGGCGAAGGGCAGCGCAAGGTGACCCTCACCGTTGTGATTGCGGTCATCGTGGCAGGCGCTTTGCAGCAACTTCTGCAGACAGTGCTGCAGCGCTTTTCCGTGACCAAGGCCATCGGAGAGCTGCTGTTCAATTGGGCGGGTCTAAGGTGGCAGGGAGCCCTGTTGATCGGCGCGCTCGCCGCCTCGGTCAGTTCGTCCTGGCCATTGGCCAAGCGGGCGTTCGGTGCACGGCAACCGAGGCTGCATGCGATGCTGGCCGACAACCGATCGGCTGTTCAGCTTGGCCTTCTTCTCCTGGGCCTGTCATTGCTGCCAGCGCTCGCGGGCCCCTACATTGGCCAGGTGCTTCTCATGGTCGCGCTCTACACCTTGATGGGGATGGGGTTGAACATCGAGGTTGGTCTCGCGGGGCTGCTCGACCTCGGTTTCGTCGCCTTCTTTGCGGTAGGAGCCTATACGACCGCGTTGCTTACGGCGGACAGCCCGGTTGCCCTCTCAGCCTATACCTCCATCCCCGCCTTGAGTTTCTGGCTGGCGGCACCCATTGCGGTCATCCTGTCGGTGATCGTCGGCGTTCTGTTCGGCCTTCCGGTCCTTGGCGTGCGGGGCGATTACCTCGCGGTGGCCACCCTTGGCCTTGGGGAGATCGTCAGGGTCATCGTCCTGTCGGATTTCGCCGCGCCGGTGTTGAACGGTGCCCAGGGCGTGCTGCAGGTGCCCAAGCCATTCCTTGGCTCCATGGAGCTTAGCAGTCCGGTCAGCCTGTTCTATCTGACGCTTGTCTGTTCGATGTTCGCGGCATTCGTGGCCTGGCGACTGCAGGGGTCACGCCTAGGTCGCGCCTGGATGGCGTTGAGAGACGACGAGGAGGTGGCGCAGGCGCTTGGCGTCAACCTCGTCAAGGCGAAGTTGCTTGCCTACGGCCTGGGGGCGGCTTTTGCCGGGCTCGCCGGAGCCATCTTCGCGACCATGCTCACGTCTGTCTATCCCAACAGCTTCAACCTGCTGCTTTCAATCAACGTCCTGGCGTTGATCGTCATCGGTGGGATCGGCAGCATCCAGGGCGTCATCGTCGGCGCCATCCTTCTGGTCGGCTTGCCCGAACTGCTGCGTGAGTTCGGCGAGTACCGGTTCCTTTTCTACGGCGCCGCCCTCATCGCCATAATGATCATGCGACCCAAGGGGCTGTGGTCGACAATCCAGCCTTCAAGGGCGACGTCGGGGGGATCGCGATGACCTCGGCCCTGCTGCAAGTCCGCAACCTCGGCAAGAGCTATGGTGGTCTGCGCGCGGTCGCGGATCTCAATCTCGAGGTGCTGCCCGGCGCCATCCACAGCCTGATAGGGCCAAACGGCGCCGGCAAGACCACGGCCTTCAACTGCATCGTCCAGTATGTCCCGGCCAGCACCGGCACGGTCAGCTTCGCCGGGCAGAGGATCGATGGTGCCCGGCCCGATCAGGTGGCGGCCGCCGGCATAGCAAGGACATACCAGAACATCCGGCTGTTCGGCAGCATGACGGTGCTGGATAACGTTCTTGTCGGGCGCCACAGGCACCTGACGACGCCCTGGTGGTCGTCGGTGCTGTGCCTCCCCGGCGCGAAACACGAGGAAGAGGAGGCTCGGGCCGAGGCCAGAAGGTGGCTTGACTATGTCGGGCTCCACGGCGTCGAGGATCTCCCGGCAACAGCATTGGCCTATGGTCAGCAACGCCGGCTCGAGATTGCCCGGGCGCTTTCTTCCAACCCGAGCCTGCTGATGCTCGACGAGCCGACGGCCGGGATGAATCCCACGGAAGTCAACGAGATGACCCGGTTCATCGGCAAGCTCCGCGAAGACCTGTCAATGACGATCGTGATGATCGAACACCAGATACGGTTGGTCATGACTCTCTCCGATCGGGTCACCGTCATGCACCATGGCATGGTGATCGCGGAAGGCTCGCCAATCGAAGTGCAGCGCGATCCCGAGGTGATCGCTGCATATCTCGGCCATCGTCGGGCGCCGCCTGAGATGCAATCCGCAAAAACAAAAATGCAGTGAGCCGGATCATGCCCTTGTTGGAAGTCGTCGAGATCGATGTCCACTACGGAAATGTGCGCGCCATACAGGGCGTCTCGCTTCGCGTGGAGGCCGGGCAAATCGTTACCCTGATCGGCGCCAACGGCGCTGGAAAATCGACAACGCTCAATGCCATCTGCGGAGTTCTGCCCATCGGCCGGGGCGCCGTCCGCTTCAAGGGTCAACCGATCTCCGGATTGGCACCCCACAATGTCGTTCGTCTGGGCATCAGCCAGGTGCCCGAGGGGCGCCGCGTTTTCGGCAAGCTGACGGTTTCGGAAAACATCTCCCTTGGATCCTTCGTCCGAAACGACCGTCGTGAAATCCACCAGGACCGGGAACGGGTACTGGAACTGTTTCCGAGACTGCGCGAGCGCTTGACGCAGACCGCTGGAACGCTTTCCGGCGGCGAGCAGCAGATGCTGGCCATGGCCCGGGCGCTGGTGGCAAGGCCCGCCTTGATCCTTCTCGACGAGCCAAGCATGGGACTTGCGCCGATGCTCGTCGATCAGGTGTTCGAAATCATCAAGGAGATCAATAGGCAAGGCGTCACGATCCTGCTTGTCGAGCAGAACGCCTACGCGGCGCTGGAAATTGCCGATCAGGCTTATGTGCTCGCCAGCGGCGTCATTTCCATGACCGGCTCGGGTGCCGAGCTTCTGAAGCACGAGCAGGTTGTCTCAGCCTATCTGGGCGAGGGTTGAGAGATGACAGGACAACAATACAGCCACATCATCGTGGGCGGAGGATCCGCCGGCTGTGTCCTGGCGAACAGGCTTTCAGCCAGGTCCGGCAACCGCGTGCTGCTCATCGAAGCCGGCCGGGACACGCCGCCCGACAGGGTCGAGCCCGCGATCCTCGACAGCTATCCGCGCATTGCCTACTTCAACGAAAGAAACCTCTGGGCCGATCTTAGGGTCTATCTGCAGCCCGTTCCCCACAACTCGTCGGTAAAGCCGCCGTTGCGCCGCTATGAGCAGGCGCGGCTGATGGGAGGCGGGTCAAGCCTGAACGACATGCAGGCCAACCGGGGCACTCCCGACGACTACAACGAATGGCACGATCTCGGCGCCAGCGGCTGGCATTGGTCAGACGTTCTCCGGTATTTCCGCAGGCTTGAGAGAGACGTTGATTTCGATGGGCCGCTCCACGGAAAACAGGGTCCCATTCCGATACGCCGCATCATGCCGTCGGAATGGCCGCTGTTCTCGCGAGCGGTAGCCGCCGCCCTTGCCGAGGCAGGCTACAAGGATATCGAAGACCAGAATGCTAATTTCGGCGATGGTTACTTCCCTGTCGCCATCTCGAATCTCTACGACAGACGTGTCTCCACGGCCATTGGATATCTCGACAACTCGGTACGGCGGCGTGAAAACCTGCACATCCGTTCCGACTGCCTCGTAACGGGATTGCTGTTCGACGGAACAAAGGCGGTTGGCGTCAGTATCGAGCATGGCTCGAGCGTCGAGACGGTGACCGGTGCGGAGGTCATCCTGACAGCCGGCGCGATCCACAGCCCGGCGATGTTGTTGAGGTCTGGCATTGGCCCAGCGGATGATCTGCGGCAGCTGGGAATCGACATTGTCGCGGATCGGCCGGGGGTTGGCCACAACCTCCAGGATCACCCGACGATCTCGATCTCGGCCTTCCTGCGAAAGGATTCCCGCCTGGGCGATCGTCTGCGCCGGCATACCCATATTGGGCTGCGCTACTCCTCGAATTTACCGGAGTGCGGGCCGCAAGACATGTACATGGTCGCGCTCAGCAAGTCGGGTTGGCATCCGGTCGGCAAGCAGCTCGGATCGCTTACCACCTGGGTCAATCATCCGTTTTCCACCGGCCGGGTCTCATTGAAATCCGGCTCACCGCATGCCGAGCCGCGGGTGGAGTTCAACCTTCTGCGCGACCGCCGGGATCTGCTTCGGTTGACAGCGGCCATGCGCAAGATGATCGCCCTGTTCAACAACCCGACTTTGCGGGCTCAGGTAACGGACTTCTTTCCATCGAGCTATAGCGAGAGGATCCGCGACCTCGGCAAGGTGTCGACCAAGAATCTCGTTCTGACAGGCATCCTTGCGCAGCTTCTCGATGGTCCAGCAGCGCTGCGAAAGGCGCTTATCAGGCATGTCGTCACGGAGGGCGCCACGGTTGACCAGATCAACCGTGACGACGAGGTGTTGGAGGAATTCGTTCGCCAGAAAGTGCACGGTGTGTGGCACGCGGCCGGGACCTGCCGGATGGGAAAGCCATCCGACATCGACGCCGTGACGGATCACGAGGGAAGAGTACTTGGCATCCACAACCTCAGGGTAGCGGACGCGTCGATCATGCCACGTGTGCCGCGCGCCAACACGAACATCCCGACGATCATGATCGCGGAGAAAATCAGCGCGGCGATCATCAATGCGTCTTCGTAAGCCCGACAGGGTCAACACATCCGTTCATCTCGCGGTGAGGTTGGATTTCAGACGCCATACCGCGAGACACCGCGCGGCTTCACCTTAACCGCGAAATGACCAGTTAGGGCGGTAGCGCCCGATACCCAACAAGACCGGCGGAAGGACAAAACAATGAATGGCGCGGACGCCTTGCTGACCATGTTGCGCGACTATGGCGTCGAGGTAATCTTCGGTGTCCCTGGCGATACCAATGTCGCCCTCTACCACGCGCTCAAGCGGATGGATGGCGCGCCGTTGCACGTCGCATGCCGCGACGAACGATCGGCGGTGTTCATGGCGGATTGCTACGCGCGGCTTTCGGGCAAGCCGGGTGTTGCCGAGGTGCCAAGCGGGGCAGGCGCGATGTACGGCCTGCCCGGTGTGGCCGAAGCCAACAAATCGTCCGTCCCTGTCATCCTGCTCGTCAACGACATTCCTCAAATGGGGGTCGGACGTGGAACGCTGACGGAGCTGCCGATCGAGGCGATGTTCCGTCCGATCTCCAAACATACGGAAACGTTGCATCGCGTCGAGAAGCTGCCGGAGACGATCAGGCGCGCCTTTCGCATGGCCACGGGAGGGCGGCCCGGCGCAGTGGTGCTCGCCTTGCCTGAAAACCTTCTCTACGAGGAGCTGGACGTGGCGCCACAGCAGTTGCGGGCCGAGCCGCAGTGCCGGGTGGCGCCGGCCTTTCGGATCCTGCCCGAAGATGAAGCCATGGGCTGTGCCATCGATGCGTTGCTTGCGTCGAAGCGCCCATTGATCGTTGCCGGCGGCGGCGCAAACCGATCGGCTGCTGGAGAAAGCCTTGTCCGGCTGGCGGAGCATCTGGGCATTCCGATTGCCACGACGATCACCGGCCAGGGCGTGATCAGCGACGATCACAGATTGGCGATCGGCATTATCGGCGACAACGGATTCCATCCGCACGCGGTGTGGGCGTTGGGGAGGGCCGACCTTGTGATGTATGTCGGCTGCCGGATGGGGTCTGTCGCAACGATGAACTGGAAATGGCCTCCAGCCGACAATGGCGGCAAGATCATCCAGATCGACGTCGATCCCGACATCATCGCCAACACCGCGGATGTCGACTTTCCACTGATGGGGGATGCCCGCGCGACGATCGAGAGTTTCCTCGCCAGAACCAGAAGTGAAAGCTTGCCCACAGGCGACTGGATCGAGAGCATCAACAGCCGGCGGGCCGAATTCTGGACGACGATGCAGAGCGAGTTGCGCAGCCGCGAAATTCCGATCAGGCCCGAACGTGTCATCGACGCGCTCAACCTCCACCTGCCGGCCAAATGCCACGTCATATCGGATGCCGGAACGCCAACGCCCTACGCGACGCGTTTTCTGAAGCTGAACCATCGGGGATCCAAGCTGGTGATACCTCGGTTTTTCGGAGGACTTGGCTACGCCATTCCCGCGGTGGTCGGCGCCTATTTCGCGGCACCCGAATACCGGCCGGTGGCGCTGTTCGGCGATGGATCCCTTGGCATGTCGGCGGGCGAGTTGGAGACCCTGGCGCGCCTGGAAATACCCGCGGTCCTGATTCATTTCAACAACGGATGCTTCGGGTGGATCAAGGCGCTGCAGCGCGTGATGCATAAGGGCGACGGCAATGATGGGACGTTTGGGGTCGATTTTGGCCGCCACGACATGAGCAAGCTTGCCGCGGTCTATGGAATTCGCAATTTCCGCGTCGACACGACCGAGGAGCTCGAACACGCACTGGAACAGGCATTCGCATCACAGGAACCATGTTTCATCGACGTGGCGGTGGAATCGATCGCCGACCGCCTGCCGCCCGTGTATTCGTGGCTGACGAAATTCGGCGTGGATCCTGGGGTCATCGGCGTGCAGGCCATGTTCTAGCGAGAGCGCAACTCATCTGCAGCGGCACGGCAGGCCGTGCCGCTGCAATGCCGCGCCGACTAGGCCTGTTGGTCGCCGGTCTCGAGCAGCGCCTTGGCAACATCCTTCCCGCGGTTGACAGGGATTACCTTGAATTGGACAAGGTCCGCCCAGACCGCCACCCAACGCTGGAACAGGCTGACGTCGTCGCATTCCATCAACTGGAAGCACTGGGTGAGATCCGAGCTTACCCAGCTGTCGATGAAAACCAGTCCATCCGGGCATTGCCTGCCCTTGTCGCGAAAGCGCCTGTAGACGGGCAAGGCGTCGCCATTGCAAAAATTCTCGATAACCATGAACATCATGGATGACAGTCCCCCTCTGTGCAGCGGTTCGATTGTTCTGACTCCGATCCGAACGCTCTCGTGCGGGCAAGCAACTAGGCTAGGCTTTGTTCAGCGGCCGTGCGCGCCTCGATGGCCTGGACGACAGCGATCATGTCCAGCTTGCCATGCCCGAGAGCCAGGGTCTCCTCGTAGAGGTCACGGCAAATGTCGAGCAATGGCAAGGCAATTCCACCCTGCCGCGCGGCCTCGGAAATGAGATTGCCGTTCTTCAGCACATCAGCGATCGCGGCATGCGGAGAGAAATCTCGCTTGACCAGCTTGGGCGCCTTGAGGCGGGAAATGTCGCTCGCCATCTGTCCGGCCGCGAGGATCTCGACGAGTTGATCCAGGTCCAGTTCACTTTGCTTGGCGAAGTGTATCGCCTCGGACAGGCCGGTGACAGTCGCCAGCAGGAAGGTGTTTACCGCCAGCTTCATCAGCAGCGCCTTCGGCACCGCGCCGCAGACTATGGATGTCTTGCACATGGATGCCAGGATGGGTTCAAGCCCCGATATCGCCGAGGGTTGGCCGGCGACCATTGCAATTAGTTGGCCGGCCTCGGCCGGCTTGCGCGAACCCGACACGGGGGCTTCCACATAGGAGCCGCCCGCCGCTGTGATTTCCTTGTCCAGCTCGAGCGAGTAGCGCGGAGAGGTTGTTCCCATGTGGACGATCACGTGGTTCGCAACGCGTGTCGTGAATTTTGGACCGGATCGATCAAGCACTGAATCGATTGCCTGATCATCGGCCAGCATCAGGATGACGACCTCGGTCGAGGCGAACAGTTCGTCCAGGTTTTCGGGAACGCTGGCGCCGGCCTGCTGTAGCGGCATGGTTTTTTCGACAGACCTGTTCCAGACGGTCAGTGGCCTTGCCTTGACCAGATTCAACGCCATCGCCGAGCCCATGGAGCCGAGGCCGACGAAGCCAATGCGCGGAGCCTGAGCCATGGATCGACCTCTTTGGGGATTGGCGAGTGACGGTGGGATGACATCAGCAGGGCGGTTGCGCCGACCCTTGGTCGCGCGAACCAGGATCAAATTGTCAGCGCCCCAAGACGATGCCAACGGACAATCTCTCGATCCGCATGAGCAGCTTTCACTTGTCGCGGCAAAGCAATCGGGCGGAATAAAAGAACCGGGTGCTGCTTCCAAACCGTCGGCATTCGACATCTGTGGATACGCCCGCATGGCTGCACAATTGGAAATCCAGGAGACTGATCCGGTTTCGCTCACCGCTCGCTGCGGCAAGCGTGTCGCCGTTCGTGAGTTGCTGGGTTCGGAGCAACATGCGTGCGACGCCTTTTTTGGGCAGTTGCACTGGTCCGACGTCAGGTGGAGGTTTGGCGGGCCTAGAACTTCCAGCGATTGCTTGCTTCCACGCCACGACCGCTCCGGCCGAAGCCTGGCCTTCGCAGCCTGCCGCAAGGCGGAAGACATCCTCGGTGTCATCAACGTCGAATACATTGGCGCCGGCACTGCAGAGGTCGGGCTGATCGTCAGATCGGATCTCAAGAGCCGAGGGATTGGATCCTTGCTGCTTTCGCATGTCATGGAATGGTCGCGGGCGAGCGGGCTCAAACAGCTGATCGGTCACGTCATGATCGACAACAAGGCGATGCTTCGCCTGGCTTACGCGGCAGGGTTCAGGTGTATTGGCGGGGATGAGATTCTGGTCGAGTTGATCTGGCCTGCCCCTTCTGCGGCTTGATCGGCGGCCCTACTCTTGGCAATAGACCGGGTGTTCGGAACTAACCTGAATTCGCGTATGCTGGGATCAGGTCAAACGCGCAACTTGGATGATCCGATGGGGACATGGAAACCAGATATCGAAGAGGGACTGGGACCCCTCTACGAGCGCATTGCAGACGCAATAGAGCGGGATATCCATGGCAGCCGCCTGGCTCTGGGAACACGCTTGCCTCCGCATCGCGACCTGGCACAGACGCTCTCTGTGAGCATCGGTACCGTGACAAAGGCTTACGGCGAAGCGGAGCGCCGAGGCCTCCTGTCTTCGCAGGTCGGTCGGGGATCGTTCGTTACCGCCGCCGCTGCGGAAGGGCTCATCTCCGCTCATGCCGAACCAATCGACCTGGCTCACAATTTTCCTCCGGTAGGGTCGACGCCGCGGCATTTGGCGGATGCGCTGGGACGGCTTTGGCGGCACCAGGACTTTGCGGCGACGAGCCGCTACACTGTGGCGGAAGGCCTCGAGAGTGCGCGCAAAGCAGCCAGCCGATGGTTTCATCGCCGGCTCGAACTCCGTGACCCCTCACCGGGTAGATTGATCCAGACGAATGGCGGGCAGCACGCGCTCTCGCTGCTTCTGGGAACGATGTGCCGATCAGGCGATACAGTATTGTGCGAAGCGGCGACGTTCCATGGATTGAAGCTGATCGCAAAGACCGAAAACCTCAAGCTGGAAGGCGTCGGCTTCGACGCCGACGGTCTGGTTCCGGACTGGCTTGACAAGGCCGCCGCTGCGACGGGAAGCAAGGTTCTTTACACGATACCGACTCTGCAGAATCCCACCGCGATCACCATGTCGATCGGTCGACGCCTGGAAATCGCCGAAGTCGCCCGGCGCCGCAACCTGTTGATAATCGAGGACGATGCGTATCGGGCTATCGCTGGTCCCGATAGCATGCCCCCGTCGCTTGCCGACCTCGCGCCAGAGAGAACATTCTACATCGCATCACTTTCGAAGTGCATGTCCCCCGGCCTTCGGCTGGCCTTTGTCATGCCACCCGACGTCTCGTGGCGCGAACGCCTGCTGAACCGCGTGGTCGCGACCGGCTACGCTCCGCCATCGCAGAATGCCCTCGTATTCGCCCAGTGGGTGGAAGATGGCATTGCTGATGCCATTCTTGACAACATTCTTGGGGAAATGCGGCTTCGCACGACGATGGCCTTGAGGGCCTTGGGTGATACGGTCTCCCGGCCTGGCGCAGCACAGACTTTGCATATCTGGCTCCCCCTCGATCCCCTGGCGGCCGAGCGTGCGTCCGGCCGTGCGCTTCGGGCTGGCGTCCAGGTAACCCCTCCCGATGCACTTCTGGTCGGCGAGGGTGTCAGTGGCTTGAGGATCTGTCTGGGCGGCGTCGCCGATAGGGCGGTGCTTGAACATGCTCTGCGGATCGTGTCTCAGTCGCTTGGCGAAGAAGTGCCCGGCCGGTCAAGCGCCATTGTTTGACAGAGGGCGGGTCGAACTCCCCAACGCCTGCTGTTACGCCTGACCGTGCACGATCAGCTTGGAAGACAGCGACACTCCGTTGAGAGGACGCCGATCGATCGGGGACGCGGACGATGCGGCCGGCGATGTCTGCGGCTTGAGCTGCTGCAGTATCCAATTCCTGAAAGATTTTATTTCTGGCCGGTCGAAGGATTTGTGGGTGCCTACGAGCCAGTATCGTGTCGCCACGGGAACCGCTGGTCCGGCGATTTCAACAAGGTCGCCGGCAGCTATGTAGCTGTCCATCACAGGCTTGCGCCCAATGGCAACGCCAAGGCCTTGAATCGCCGCCTCCGCCGCGAGCTGGATCGTATCAACGTTGACGGTCCTGCGCCCCTTGATGGGCGCGAGGCCCTTCGCATGGAACCAGGTCGCCCAATCTTCCGATGCCGCCGTGACATGGATCAGTGGCACCTGGTCGAGGAATTTGATCTCATCGCCTGGGGCATGCTTTTCAAGAAGGTCCGGCGAGCAGACGGGTACGAACGACTCGGCCACCAGTTCGGTCCAGGATTCCGTCGGACGCGGTGAGGTGGCCATGCGTATGGCGAGATCAAAACCCTCGGTAAGAAAATCGACATGCCTGCGGGCCGTATCGATCGTGATGCTGATGTCGGGGTAGCGCTCGGCGAACTTTGGCAGCCTGGGCAGCAGCAAACGGTTGGCGAAGGTCGGAGCCACGCTGACCGCCAGCGTGCCGGTGGCCTTCCGGCGTCCGGGAAAGATGTCTGTCGCGCCCGCCAGGATCGTCAGGGCATGATGCACTTCAGCCGCATATGCTTCGCCTGCCTGCGTCAGCGTCAAGCCGCGGGCGTCTCTCTGAAAAAGCTCGGCTCCCAACCAATGCTCAAGTGTGCGCAGGCCGTGGCTGACGGCGCTTGGGGTAACGTGCACTTCCTCAGCGGCAAGTTTGAAGCTTCCAAGCCTGGCCGATGCCTCGAACAGACGTAATGTGTTCATGGGTGGAAGCCGGAAACCCATTGGCGTGACCTTTCCCAGAATCCGATAAGGCAGCCCTGCCGCCACCTTCGGCCACAAGATCACGAAATGACAATCAAGCCAATGTATCTGGTTCAATTATCACTTTGTACCAGACACATGGTGGGACATTGAGCGGTTCTCACATTCACACAAGTAAGACTCGTTTGCCGCCATCGCCTTGGGTAGCGCCTTGTTGGCAAACGAGAAATGGTGCCCGGGAGTGCCCTGTGCGGACGAATTCAGCCCAATCGACCCGTGGCGCCAGTTCGGCGGTGATCAACCGGTTGCGTTGTCTGTGCCGGGCGTTGCTAAACCGGCTGGCCGTGAGAACGCTCCTCGAAATGGACGACCATCATCTCCAGGATCTCGGTCTCAAGCGCCACGAAGTGCTCCAGGCGCTAAGGTCGCCCTTGCACGCTGATCCATCGCTCGCGCTTGCGACGCTTGCCCGGCAGAGACAGGAATATCTCAACTCGTGCCAAGGAGACTGTCCTTGATGCCGGGTGCCGGACGGTCACGATCGTCCATGGACCACTGCAACACAAACGCGCCTAGTCCGACCAGCGCCATCGATACCCATGCGGTCATATATGACCCGGTAAGGTCGTAGCTTACCCCGCCAAGCCAAGCCCCGGCAAAGCCGCCGATTTGATGGCTGAGAAACACGATACCGAAAAGAGTGTTGAAATGCTGGAGGCCAAATATTCTCGCCACCGTTCCTGATACGAGAGGGACAACGCCTAGCCAGAGCAATCCCATGATGGCTGCAAATGCCAGGGTTGAAAATGCAGATACCGGGAACCATACGAACGCCGTGATGGCAACCGTGCGCAGCAGGTAGATGAGCGCCAGGAGCTGCTTGGGCCGGTATCGGGTGCCGAGGCGCCCCGTCACGTAGGATCCGACTGCGTTGGCAATTCCGATGACGCCAAGCGCGATGGCGCCGATTTCGGTTGAGACGCCACAAATCCCCAGATAGGTCGGTAAGTGAACGGTGATGAACTGAAGCTGAAATCCGCACGCGAAAAAGGCCAGCGTCATGGCCACGAATCCGGGATGTCGGATAGCCTCTCCAACCGCCTGTCTGGTGTTTGATGCCACAGCGCTGTGGTCTTTGGCCGGTGCCGGTTTGCCACCGATGAAAAGGGCGATCACGCCAATCGTGGCCGCAACCGCTGCGAATGAGAGAGCCGCTGCCTGCCAACCGTCGTTTTCAATGATAGCCTGGCATACAGGCGCTATCACCAGTGTTGCCAAAGAGCCAACCGCGGAAACGGCACCCACCGCCTGCACACGCTTTTCCGGTGGGACGCTTCGCGAAACAGCCCCAAGGACCAATCCGAAACCACAGCCAGCGATTCCTACTCCCGAAAGCACGCCGGCACCGATATTGAGGCCAATCGTGGGGCCGCCCAGGGCCATCAACAACAGGCCGGCGGAATAGAGGAAGCCACAAACGACCAGCACGGGGCGTGGACCGTATCGGTCTCCAAACATCCCTATCACCGGCTGCGCCAGTCCCCAGGTCAAATTCTGCAGCGCCAGGGCAAAACCGAAAGCACTTGCCGACACACCAAGCTCGGCACGCATCGGCTGAAGAAAAAGGCCCAGGCTTTGGCGCAGGCCCATGCATAGCGACAACACGGCCCCAGCCACGATCATCGTAACCAACGGCGATGGCATTCGGCTTGTCGATGCTGGTTGGTCGGGACGCGGGATGAATTCAGTCAACGAATGAACTCCTGATTGTCGGCTGGCCGATCCTAAGCCAACCGACAACCATCAGGCATGTGAGAACCGTTCACCTGTTGGGAACATCGCTCATCATGCAATCGCTTCGCGCGTTAAGGGGCAGAGGGCTCAAGCTGCTCGTAGTTGTATTTCCCGTCGGCTCCCTTTTTCCAACGATAGACGACATAGTCTGGGTTCGTGGTGTCGCCCTTTTCATTGAAAGTCCGATCTCCCAGGACGGTGTGGAAAGCGCCGTGAGCCTTGATCTCCTTTGCCACCGTAGCCGGATCAAGGCTCTTGGCGGCCTTGGCGGCTTCGGCAATCACCTGGACCGATGCGTAGGCATAAAGCGTATAGGCCTCAGGCTCGAAACCGGCCTTCCGGAAAGTCTCGACGACCTCTTTCGCGGCGTCACGATTCCGGGGATCCGGCGGGAAGGTAAACGTGAAACCGTCGATGGCGTTTCCAGCAATCGCTGAGATTTCGGAAGAGACGGTGCCGTCATCCGACATCATTGTCGCCTTGAGGCCTTGATCGGCCAGTTGGCGAAGGATGAGCCCAGCCTCGGTGTGAAGCCCGCCATAATAGACAACCGAGATTCCCGCGTCCTTCATCTTCGCGATCAGGACGGAAAAATCGACGTCTCCAGGATTGATCCCTTCGTACATCACCTCGTGCACGCCAGCTGCATTCATGGCTTTCTTTGTTTCGTCGGCGACGCCCTGGCCGTATGGCGTCTTGTCGTGGACGATGGCGATCTTGGCGTCCTTGAAGTTCTTGGTCACATAGGCGCCCGCCACGACGCCTTGCTGGTCGTCGCGTCCACACATGCGAAAGGTGTTCCAAAGGCCGCGTTCGCTGTAGCGGGGATTGGTCGAGGCAGGCGTTATCTCAAGCACGCCATTTTCGGCCAGAACTTCCGAGACGGGTATCGAAACGCCTGAATTGTAGTGACCCACGACGAACTGAACACCGTCGGCAACGAATTTGTTGGCCACCGAGATGCCTTGCTTGGGGTCCGACACGTCATCGCCGACGACGATCTTGAATTTTTCCCCGTTGACGCCGCCCGCCGCGTTCAGGTCGTCAGCCGCTTGTTGGGCGCCGCGCAGGATTTGGGCGCCGAAGGCGGCGTTTGGTCCTGTAATCGGTGCGCCCACGCCAAGGAGAATTTCAGCGTTCGCGCTTGCCCCAGCAGCGGCAAAGGCCGCCATGGCAAGATAGGGGATTAGTCGTTTTCTCATTGCAGAGCTCCACTTGATGGGACGGTGAGAATGCTGGCCCTCCCGCGGCACTCACCCTCGCCACGGGAATTGGACGGGACAGACAGGGTTCGCGCACGACCTCTGTCTTCTGAGTTGGGACTGGGATCGATTGTCAGACTTTCTCCACCTCGGCTTTGCCCAGCAGGCCGGAGGGCAGGAAGATCAGGACCACGACAAGGATTGAAAAAGCCGCGACATCCTTGTAGTCGACCGAGAAATATGCCGACCAAAGCGCCTCGATGAGGCCAACCATCAGCCCGCCGAGCACGGCGCCCTGAATCGAGCCAATGCCGCCGAGAACCGCAGCGGTGAAAGCCTTGACGCCCGGGATGAAGCCGCTCGAGAACGAGATCACGCCGTAGTACATGATGAACATCGTGCCAGCCACCGCGGCCAGGGCCGCGCCCATTATGAAGGTCAGCGAAATGGTGCGGTCGACGTCAATACCGAGAATGGCCGCCATCTTCGGATCCTGCTCGCAGGCGCGCTGAGCCCGGCCAAATGGCGTCTGGTTGACAAGGTACCAGAAGACAGCAAGCAGCACTGCCGTGACGCAGATGACAGCGATCTGCTTCAGCGCGATCACCACGCCCATGATTTCGTAAGTCTGCGAGACCATGGGCGGGATCGGCTTGTTGCGAGGATCCTGCACCACCTGAATGAAGTTCGACAGGGCAATCGACACGCCGATTGCCGTTATCAGCGGCGCCAGCCGGAACGATCCACGCAGGGGCCGATAGGCGACACGTTCGATGACCCAACTCCATAGTCCGGTCAGCAGCATCGCCACGATGACCATGATCAGCAGGGCCAACACCGCCGGGATCGAATGGAACAGGGCGCCGAGGGCCAGGAACACGATCAACGCGGCGAAAGCTCCGAGCATGAAGATGTCGCCGTGGGCGAAATTGATCATTCCGATGATGCCGTAGACCATCGTGTAGCCCAGGGCGATGAGTGCGTAGATCGCGCCCAGCGTCAGCCCGTTGAAAACCTGTTGGGCGAAATATTCCATCTATGCCTCTTGGTCCGAATTGAAGTCACTCTTTGTCGTGGACAAGAAGGCGTGGGGGGCAGGGCGCCTCAAGCGAGATGTTCTCGCGAGTAAGTGAGGAGCTTTCACACGCGCTGACAACGCATGAACGCAGCTAATCTGCGGCTGAGCGTAGTTCGCTTGCGCGGCGGCCGCGGCGCTGGCTATCAGGATGGCCTCTACCCACAGAGACTTCGGGTCGATGCAGGCTTGTGAATGGGCTTCGCGGTGATCCGATGGAACGGTCAACAAGCTTATGCCCTGGGAGAGTTCCCATTCCTGCAGTGGTCTTGGTACCTGTTGACCGTTCCTCTTTTTCTGGGTGTTGCGCGCGGAGCGTTCAATCAATCGCGCGCTAGCTAGGACGGACCGATGAAATCTGTATCCGGTCCGATCGAATTCTGGTTCGAATTCACGTCGCCTTATGCCTACTTCTCAGCACTTGAGATCGATGCGGTTGCGGGGCGCCATGCAAGATCGATTGTCTGGCGGCCCTTCCTGCTCGGTGCCGTGTTCAAGGTAACGAGGATGGAGCCGCTACCTGGCCAGCCGCTGCGCGGCGCCTACGCAATGCATGACTGGCAGCGCCTTGCGAGACTGCAGCAGGTGCGCTTCTCGTTGCCTGATATATTTCCGATCGTGTCGCTCGTTCCGGCTCGCATGACCTACGCCGTGGAAAGCACGCGGCCCGAGATCGCCGGTGGGCTGTCGCGTCACCTCCTGACCGCGATGTACGACCGGGGAGCCGATATCGCGGACGTTTTCGTCGCTGCGCGCTTGGGCGCTGAACTCGGGCTCGACGAGCAGCTTCTCTTCGATGCGGCGTCCGATCAGCGATGGAAGGATGCGCTTCGGAACAGAAACGACGAAGCCATTGAGCGCGGGATATTCGGGTCGCCGTTCTTCGTCGTCGAGGGAGAAGCGTTCTGGGGGTCGGACCGTTTGGCGATGGTCGACCGATGGCTCGCCAGCGGCGGTTGGTAGGCCTTCCGGCGTCGCGCCCTGGGTGTTGCTTAGTCGGGCAAAAAGACCGGCTTGAGCCGGCCTTCTGCTCGCTAGACATGACCGGATTTATTCCATGTCGACGATCTTGCCGTCTTTCCACGTGAACAGGCTGAACCGTGGCGAGCTGAGGTCGCCGTTCTGGCTATAAGTCAGCTCGCCTATGGCCGTCTTGATCGGCTTTCCGTCCTTCAGCGCCGTTGCGATGGCGGCCGTATCGGTGGACGTTCCGGCCCTGTCGATGCCGGCCTTCAGCACCTCGACTGCAGCGTATGCATTCAGGGTGAATGCCTCAGGCGGAATGTTCTTCTCCTTCAGTATTTTCACTGCGTCGGCGGAAGCCGGATTCTTGGTTGCATCGCTGGCATTGGTGAAGATCGTACCGGCCGCGGCGTCATTGGCGATCGCCCAATATTCCGTGTTGGAGAGGCCCTCGCCACCAATGATCTGAGCCTTGACCTGAATGTCGGCGAGCTGACGTGCGAGAAGTCCTCCCTCCGGGTGGAATCCGCCGAAATAGATCACTTCGGCTTTCTCGGACTTGAGCCGGGCAACCAGGGCAGAGAGATCCTTCTCGCCAGGCGTGACAGAAGCATAGACGACCTCGTTGATGCCTCCGGCGTTGATCACCTTCTTGAATGCATCGGCAAGTCCTTTGCCATAGACACCGTTGTCATGGATGACCGCGACACGCTTGTCCTTCAGGTGCTGCAGCACATAGCTCGCCGCCACATCGGCCTGCTGATCATCGCGGCCGCAGCTGCGAAAGACATTCGATAGGCCGCGCGACGTCAAATCTGGGGCCGTGGCTGTAGCGGTCACCATCAGGATGTTGTTCTCGGCAAAAACGTCGGACACCGGGATTGCAACACCGGAGGTTACCGGGCCGACAACAAAACGGACTCCTTCCCCGACAAGCTGGTTGGCAACCGAAACGCCTTGTTTGGGATCGCCAGCGTCGTCTGCGAGTTTGAGGACGACCTTTTCGCCGCCTATCCCGCCTGACTTGTTGATGTTGTCGACCGCGGCCTGAGCACCGTTTCTGACCAGGTCGCCATAGGCCGCGATGGGACCGGTCAAGGGTGCGACCAGGGCAATTGTCACGTCGGCTCTCGCGGCCGTCGCAACAGTCAGTGAAGCTGCCAGTGCGAGGCCTAGTGATTTTCCAAAAAGCATTATTCTCATTCCCCTTTGTGGTACGGACGTGAAACAGCGATGATCGCAAACAGGGCATCGCCGTTTTGCCGGCGGACAATGACGACGCCCGAATGGGCGGGCAAAAGAGAATTGTTCAACGGCGGGTGAGCGGCGCTCAGGGCGACACTCAAAACAACAGCCACTTGAAATCCCCACCCTGGTCCCGAACAGGAACCAGACCGGGCGAGTGAAACGGACATCAAGGGATCAGGACGACACTGCCGGTGATCTCGCGTCTCTCCAGTTTCCGGTGAGCTTCGCCGACACGCTCGAGAGGAAATGTTTCGCCCGCGAACCGGCCGATCTCTTCCTTCAAGATCATGCCAAAGAGTGCGTCCGCCGCTTTTTCCAGCCACGCACGATCGCGCGTGTAGTGAAATAGAACTGGGCGCGTGACGGAAAACGAGCCCGCTGCAAGGTCCGAGATCGCGAAATTCTTGATGGGGCCGGACGACTGCCCAAAGCAGATCAGCCTGCCAAAAGGCTTTAGGCACTTTAGCGACCCCGGATAGGTATCGGCCCCTACGGAATCGAAAACCGCGTCAACGCCGAGCCCGCCCGTGATCTGCTTGACCCGATCGACGAAATCCTCGGACCCATAATCGATCACATGCTGGAAGCCGGAGCCGCGTGCGGCCTCGCATTTGGCCACGCCGCGCGCTGTGCCAATCGCGGTCGCGCCGAGGCTAGACAGCCATTGGCCGGCAATCGAACCCACGCCGCCGGCGGCAGCGTGAAACAGGACCGTGTGGCCAGGCTCGACCTTGAAGCTCTCGTGAAGCAGGTAGTAGGCAGTAAGGCCCTTCAGCAGCGAACTGGCCGCATCTTCGTCGCGGATCCCATCTGGCACTTTCACCAGGACGTTCTGTGAAATATTGCGGTGAGACGCGTAGGCGCCGGTTGGCATGGTGTAGGCAACACGATCGCCAACGGTGAAATCCACGACATCGGAGCCTAACCGTTCGACGACGCCAGCGGCTTCGCTTCCAACGATCAGGTCTTTTTCAACCGGCCAAGGATAGGCGCCCGAACGGTAATAGACATCGAGAAAGTTGAGGCCGATGGCGGCGTGCCGGATTTGAACCTCACCCGGAGCCGGAGCCAGTAAGTCGATCCCGGTCTTGATCAGGGCGTCGGCATTTCCGGGCCGGGGCGCAAGCATGGCGAATGGCATTGGATCTCCATTTTTTCTGAACGATTGTCAAAGGAACGATGGCCACCAGCCGTTGAAAGTCATGCGGCGGGTTGCGGTCGCGAAGGTTCTGCGGCGGCCTAGCGGCCTCTCGCGGGCCGACCGGTCAAAAAGGCGGCAGGACCTGTGGTGGTTGCGGCACAATGGCGGCGGGCTTCCTGGGGCGCCAGGCCGCGACTTGTCGCCGTGGCGGCATGAGCCCGGCGGGGAAGTGCTGCAGCATGATCTGCAGGATCAGGCCAACCAGGAACAGCCTGGCGAACGGCGCGCGGTGAGCCCAGTCACCCGAAAGACGGGAGGTGACGAGTTCGGACGCCGACCACATCGTCCAGATGACCGCGGCACCCAGAATCGCGCCACGGTTGCTGCCATTCCCACCAACAATCAGCATGACCCAGACAAGGAAGGTAATTTGCAATGGGTCGGTTGCCTCAGGCCCAACGAACTTGAAGTAGTGGGCCGTAAGAGCCCCGGCCAAGCCCATCAAGGCCGACCCGATGACAAAGCCCTGGATCCGGAAGGTTTCCACGTTCTTGCCGGCCGCGCGGGCAGCCGGCTCGTTGTCGCGAATGGCCTGCACCACGCGCCCCCAGGGTGATGTCCTCCCCCTTTCGGCCAGCCAGTAGGCGACCATTGCCAAGGTCAGGACCAAGCCTAGGAACGCGAGCGGCGCCCAAATTCCCGGCAATTGCTCGAACGGCCGGGAAATGTTGGATATGCCGCGCGTTCCACCCGTCGCCCATTGCTCGTTCTTGAATATCAATCTGAGGATTTCGCCGATGCCAATGGTTGCAATCGCCAGGTAGTCGGCCCGCAAGCGAATGCAAATACGCGCCACGGCCCAGGCAATGATGGCGGCCGCGACCATTGCAAGCGGCCAGGCCAGGACGACCGGAAGACCGAACCCGCCAATGTGCTTGGTGGTGTCAGACGTCGTCAAAATCGCGCTTGCATAGGCACCGACAGCGAAGAACCCCGCGATGCCCAGGTTGAACAGGCCGGTAAGGCCCCACTGGATGTTGAGGCCCAGCGCCATGATCGCATAGATTCCGATCATGGTCGCGAGCGCAATGGCGTAGTTGCTGTAACCGATCAGGATTTCCATGTTACTGCACCCTTCCACCGAACAACCCGTTCGGACGCCAAATGAGCATTGCGACCATGATGGTGAAGGCCACGCCGGTCTTGTAGCCGGGTGACAGAAGGGCATCGCCGCCAAACCACGGATAGCTGCTCAGCTCTTCGGCAAGGCGATCACCAGGCCACCAACCATGGCCCCGTATGGCCGCCCGAGCCCCCCGAGGATGGCGGCCGCCGACATCGGCAGAAGCAGATCCCAGCCCATGTTTGCCTGAATAAAGCCGTCCCAGCCCAGAAAGACGCCGGCGACCGCGGCAAGTGATCCGCCAATCACCCACGTCGCCTTGACGATTGCCGACGTGGAGATACCGGTCAGGCGCGCCAGATCGGGAGAGTCGCTCACGGCCCGCATTGCCTTGCCCAGACGGGTATAGGTCAAGAGCAGGTGCAGTGCCGCCATCAGGACAACGGCACAGCAGACGATCCAGATATGCCTATCGACAATTCGAAACGTGCCGAAGAATTCGGTCGAGCGCTGGATACCTCGGACATAGTAGTGCGACTCGACCCCGTAGAGCAGCTGGATAGAGGCTCTGATCATCAGCGCGACACCAAACGAGCTGATGGTCAGCACCAGGGAAGGCCGCTTCATGAGCGGCCTGTAGAAGAAATGGTTGATGCCAAGGCACAGGACGGATGTGCAGAGCATGGCTATCGGCAGGGCCAAAACCGGATGCAGGCCCAGCAGGCCGACGAAAGTGAGTGCGAAATAGGCTCCCGCCGTCATGACGTCGCCGTGAGCGAAGTGGGTGAAGCGCAACACGCCAAAAAGCAGCGTTAATCCGATCGCGCCGAGAGCGTATATCGAACCGGAAACGATGCCAGGAACGAGATATGCGTTGATGAAAATGAGTATCTGATCCATCGGCTAGCCTCCCAGAAACATTTCCGCGACTTCCCTGTCGCGCACGAGATCGTTTCCGGGGCCTTCATGCCGGTTTCTGCCATCGACAAGCACGTAGCCGCGATTGGAGATCATCAATGCCTGCTTGGCATTCTGCTCCACCATCAGCACCGACGTTCCGTTGGCGTTGATACCCAGAACCAGGCTGAAGATTTCCTCCGCGTATTTGGGGCTTAGTCCGGCGGTCGGTTCGTCGAGAAGCATGACGCTGGGATCGGGCATGAGCGCGCGCCCCATGGCCACCATCTGGCGCTGCCCGCCGGACAAGCAGCCCGACTTCTGGTGCCGCTTGTCGCGCAGTGGTGGAAACAGTGTGTAGATGCGCTCGAGCCCGGCTCTGACATGCCCGCGAGAGCAGAAATATCCGCCCAGTTCCAGATTTTCCTGAACCGTGAGGGAGGGAAATACATTCTCGGTTTGCGGGACAAACGAGAGGCCTTTCCTGACGATGGATTCCGGGCTGCTGCCGGTTACGTCCTTGTCGCCCATCCTGATCCGGCCGTCATGAATGTTCAGCAATCCGACGGCCGCCTTCATCGCGGTCGACTTGCCGGCGCCGTTGGGTCCAACAATGGCAACGATTTCACCGGCGTCGAGGCGAAGGTTGACGCCGTGCAGGATCGGCACATCCGGCCCATAACCGGCGACGACGCCCTCGAGGGACAAAAGGCTCATTGCAAAGCCCCAGCGTCAGACGATCCAAGGTAGGCCGCCAGCACCCTGTCGTCCTTCTTGATGTCCGACATGCAGCCTTGTGTCAGCACCGATCCCGACGACATGACGATCACGGTGTCGCAAAGGCTGGTGATCAGATCCATGTTGTGTTCGATGATGCAGAATGTGGTGCCGCGCTCCCGGTTCAGCCGCACGATCATCTGGCCCAGTTCGGTCAGCAGGGTTGGATTGACGCCGGCACCGGGTTCGTCGAGCAGCACCGTCCCGGCTCCCGACATCATCGCTCGGCCCAGTTCGATCAGTTTGCGTTGTCCCCCAGAGAGATTGCCGGCGGGCAGGTCGCGGACTTTTTCCAGGCCGAGAAAGGCAAGCGTATTCCTGGCCTCCTCAAACACCTGCTCTTCACGCTCGCGGACGGCGTGGGGATTGAACCAGGCCGTGATGGGGTTTTCGCCGGGCTGGCGAGCCGGAACCACCATCAGGTTTTCCAACACGCTCAGCTTGCTGAATTCGTGCGGTATCTGAAATGTGCGCACCAGCCCGCGATGGAACAGTTCGTGAGGCGCAAGACGCGTGACGTCCGCGCCATCAAGGATAATTCTGCCAGAATCCGCGAACAGAAATCCTGTCACAATGGAAAACAGGGTCGTTTTGCCCGCACCGTTCGGCCCTATCAGCCCGGTGATAGAACCCCCTGCTATGTCGAAGCTGCAATTCTCTACCGCACGCAAGCCACCGAATGATTTGCTTATTCCCTGTATCGAGAGCCCCGCGCCTGGCGGTGCCGCCCTCGATTGAGGCATGACAACTTCTTTCATGATCGTTCCTTGGAGACGTTGTTCACCAGGTGGCGCACCTGAAGGCCGGCCTTGTGCGACCGTTCGAGCCGAGGGTGGCCAGAGAAGGCCACAGGCACCTTAGCCCGCCTGAGTTACACAGGCGCTATTTTTCCAACGCCACGGGTGCACTTACGACGACGGCTCCAGCCTTGATGGTCCACTCGGAAAAGACACCCGCGACATCGCCATTCTCGTCGAATTCGTGATCTCCGGCCGCGCCGCTATAGTTGATATCCTTGCCGGCCTTGATCAATTCGACGGCCTTGGCCCAGTCGCCGGGACCGACGATTTCGCCCGGGGCATTGGTGACGTCGCGAACGGCGTTGACGATTGCCCGCCGATCGGTGGATCCGGCTTTCTCGATGGCAAGCGCCGTGATCATCGCGGCGTCGTAGCCCTGCGCGGTGAACGTATACCCGAAGGTGAATTTGTCGGTGTGGCCATAAAGCTCCTTGAAGCGATCGCTCTGTGGTCCGATGGCCCCCGTGGGAACACTGCCGATAATTCGTCCTTCCAGATTTTCAGCACCGATGCCATCCAAAAGGGCGGAGACCTTCATCCCATCGGCAACGGCAAACTTCTCGAAAAGCCCGGATTCGAGCGACTGCCGCATGATGGTGAGGCCGCTCGAATCGCCGATTGCGAAGAGGACCAACGTCTGAGCGCCGCCGCTTGCCAGGGTTGCCAGCTCGGCCCGGTAGGATTCCTTCTTGTCCTCGTGAACACTGTCGCCGGCGATCTTTCCCCCGCCCGCGAGGTAGGCTTTCCGAAAAGCCTCCGCCAGGCCGACGCCATAGTCATTGTTCACATAGGTAAGCGCGACCTTGGTGATCCCCTTGGACAACAACAACCGGGCCATGAAGATGCCCTGGAAATTGTCCGACGGCACAACCCGGAACAGCACACCCTTGTCATCGAGTTTGGTGATCTCGGGAGACGTCGATACCGGCGACACCATCAGAACCCCGGCCGGTCCCGCCACGTTGCTGGCAGCCGGTATCGTTTCGCCCGAACAGGTGCCGCCGATGATCGCGGCCACTTGCTCGACATTGACGAGCTTGTTCGCCGCGTCCACGCCAACCTGGGCATTGCAGGCCGTGTCGGCTGGGATCAGCGTTACCTGTTGCCCCAGGACGCCGCCGGCGCTGTTGATTTCATCAATCGCGGCCTGTTCGGCGGCGAAAACCTGTTTGACCAGGTCCGCAGCCGGTCCAGTCAAGGCGGACAGGGATCCAATTCGAATGTCCGCGCGGGTTGCGCTGCTCTGCGCGACAACAAGCAACAGGCACAAGGCTGTCGATGTAACGAGTTGAAACCGTGAATTTTTCATTATTCTCCCCTTTTGCGGTATTGCCGGCTCTCTTCCCCGAAGGCCGGCATCATTTCAATGCCCAGTATCCGAACCCATTTTCTTTGCGTGTGTGGCTGGGCTCGACTGAAATCGAGCGGGCTGGCTCTGAGGCCGATGCCCTCGTCAACCCGCGCTTTTGTTGACGCTCTCACATTTGACGTGCGCTGAAAATATCAATATCTTGACGACTAAGTTCTAATAATTAGAGCGCATCGGAGATGCAGAATGGATGCTGGCCCGCGATATTTCATAGAGGTGGCGAAACAGGGCTCGTTTCGTGCGGCGTCAGACCGATTGAACGTGGCGGCTTCGGCCATTAGCCGTCAGGTCAAGTTGCTTGAGGAAGAGTTCGGCGCCGAGTTCTTCCAGCGCAGTGTCAAGGGTATCGAATTGACCGCGGCCGGCGAAGCTTTCCTGTCCTATGCCAAAGGAGTGGAAGCCGAGCGCAACCGCCTTCGCCAGAACCTTGATGATCTCAACAACCTGAAGCGCGGCCATGTTCGAATTTCTTCGATAGACGGCGTCGTGGCGGGTCCCTTGTCGGACATTATCGCCAATTTCCGCGGCAAGCATCCCGGGGTCACCTTCGACTTGCGGGCCATGGGTACGGATGCAGTCATCGAAGACATCAGGATAGGAAATGCCGACATAGGCATCGCATTTCATTCGCCGGCGCGGGAGGGCGTGCATGTCGCCCATCGCGTCCAGGATCCGCTCTATGCGATCGTCGGCATAAGCCATCATCTTGCGGCTCGCGATGAAATCACCATGGCTGAACTGGCGGAACTGCCGCTGGCGCTTCCCGACAGCACTTTCGGGATAAGGAAGCTGGTTGACGGCTGGTGCGTTACGCAGAAATTGCATCTCAATGTGGTTCTTGAAACCAATTCGATCGAGGCTCTTCGCGGCTACGCCCGTTCAGGCGCGGGGGTAACCTTGCTGCCGTTTCTGTCGTCCAGGCGGGATGTCGAAACGGGAATGGTCAAGGCGCTTCGGCTGGACGTGAAAGAATTGAGGTCGTCATCGGTGGAGGTCTGCGTGCATGCCGATCGGTTGCTGCCGATAGCCGCCGAGGCCTTTCTCAAAAACCTGGCTTCGCTTCTGGTCGGCGAGTCCCTGGATGGCGAGGGGGCGCCGATCTAGACCCAAGCGTGCCAACTACGACGCTCTAATTAATCGAACATAGAGTACAATATTTTGATATTTTCAGAGCACTAGAGATGTGACAACTTCTTGCCAGCAAGGTCGTTCGACCGGCATTTCTGGCGAGGAAGCGTATTGTCCAAGGATAGAATCCACTCACCGTTCGACGGACGGCTCGTTGGCGAAATGCCGATAGCTGGCGAGGCCGAGGTCGAGGCCGCCATTGCTGGCGCCGTTGCATCGTTCGAAAAATTCAAGCGCTTGCCGCGCTTTGTCAGAGCCGACATCCTTCAGCGCGCCTCCGAAATACTGCGAGAGCGCCGGGACGAGGCCGCCGCGCTGATTTCCGAGGAGGCTGGAAAGCCGCTCTATGATGCGCGTGGCGAGGTGGCCAGATCGATCTTTAATCTCTCCAACGCGGCGGCCGAGGCGCGGCGTTTTGCCGGCGTGGAAATTCCCCTCGACATGGACGGCGGCATCTTCGAATACCAGAATACCGGCGCCGGCGGCGCCCGGATGGACCTTGCCAGCGTCGACCAGGAAACGATGATTGCGGGAAGCCGTCGTGTCGGTCTGGCGCGCAGGTTTCCTATCGGGCCAATCCTGGCGATTGCGCCATTCAACTTCCCTTTGAACCTCGTCCTGCACAAGGTGGCGCCGGCGCTGGCGGTAGGCAATTCAGTGGTTCTGAAGCCCGCGCCGCAAACACCGCTCACGGCGGTCCTGCTGGCCGAGATTTTCAAGGATGCGGGCCTGCCGGACGGGGTCCTGACAGTCGTGCATTGTCCCGTGCCGCTCGCCGAGCGCATGGTGAAGGATGACCGATTCCATATGGTAACCTTCACCGGATCGGCGGCCGTCGGTTGGCATATCAAGTCGATCGCCGGAAGAAAGAAGGTCGCGCTTGAGCTTGGAGGCAACGCAGCTGTCGTTGTTTGCGCGGACGCCGACATTGATCTGGCGACGACGCGCTGCGTTCGTGGCGGTGTGGTGTATGGCGGTCAATACTGCATTGGCGTCCAGCGAATTCTCGTCGACCATCGTATTCGCCCAGCGTTTCAGGAAAGCCTCAAGCGGAAAATCCTGAGCTGCAAGGTCGGCGATCCGGCGATGGCCGACACCGATGTCGGTCCGGTTATCGACCAGAAATCCGCCGACAGGATCAAGTCCTGGATCGACGAGGCTGTCGCAGGCGGTGCGGAATTGGTGGTTGGCGGTGGCAAGGCCGGTTCCATTATCGAGCCGACACTGCTTGCGAACACCAGCACCGGGATGAAAGTCGAGGACGAGGAAATCTTCGGGCCGGTGATGACGATAAACTCGTTCTCTGATTTCAACGACGCGGTGCTGCGGGCAAACGCGACGCGTTATGGATTGCAGGGCGGCCTTTTCACCCGCGATATTCGCCAGGCCTTCAGGGCCTTGGAGGATTGGGATGTAGGGGGGCTGATGATCAACGACGTACCAATCTATCGGATCGACAACATGCCTTTCGGCGGCTGGAAAGAGTCGGGGTTGGGTCGTGAAGGTACAAAATTCGCCATGGAAGAGATGACGGAAATAAAGCATCTCGTGATCAACTATAACTGAATCATCTTTTGTACTCTGGAGTAAATCCTAATGGAAAATACACCCGTAACAATAAACCCAGCCAAAATCGGCTTGATCGGGGGATTGGCCATAAGGGCAGGAATTTTCTACTATGATCAGATTCTGAAGAGATACACGGATGCCAAACTTCCACTGGATCTCACGCTCAGGCACGCGGATGTCAGCACCGTTCTGGCTTATGTCGGCTCGGCAAATCGCGTTGGCCTTGGGACCTATCTGGGCTCCTTGGCCAATGAATTGTTCGACGCAGGCGTGGATACCGTGTCGGTGACAGCTGTCGCGCCGCATCTTGCGATCGACGACATCAAGAAGGCATCGAAGGGCCCGATCATCAATGTGCTCGAATCCATCGCTGGTGGCCTGAAGTCCGCTGGCCTGGAGCGCGTCGCCATTTTTGGCAACCGCGCCGTGATCGCGTCGGACATCTTCGGATCTGTTTCGGAACGCATGGTAGTCAGGCTCGATCCGAAGGAAGTCAGCGCCGTCCACGACACCTACAACGACATCGCATTGTATGGGAAACGCGGGACCGAGGCGGAAGTCGAGTATTTCAGAAATCTGGCCAATGATCTCATCACCAAGCGTGGCGCCCAGGCCATTGTCCTGGCGGGAACGGATCTGTCTTCCTTCTACGCCGAGAAGATCCCGGACTTTCCCTTTCTGGACGTGGCCCAACTGCACATCGATCAGATCCTCAAGGGGATTTGAGCTTCCCGCAATCAAGAAATTGTCGCCCTGGGGCTGCTGAAGACATGACAAGTGTAGCGAAATTGAACGTCGCGGTGTGGCGGTACGATCGTACCCAGGCGCTCTATGACGGCAGAATCTCGGTCGGAGCACGCGAGGCCGAGATGGTCGACAGGCCGCTGGAGGAGATATTCTCCAAGGCCTTCACATCGGCGGAATATGAGGTCAGCGAGCTTTCGCTCAGCAATTTCCTGCGGATGCGGGTCGACGGCGAATGTGCCTATCAGGGTATCCCGGTCTTTCCTTCGCGCAGTTTCCGGCATGGGGCGTTCTATGTCCGCAAGGACAATCTCATCAACGATCCGCGCGATCTTGTCGGGCGAAAGATAGGTGTTCGGGAATATTCCATGACGGCCGCGCTGGCAGCGCGGGGTGGTTTGCGGGACCAGTTTGGCGTCGAGGCCGACCAGGTGCATTGGCTGGTTGGCGATGTTAACGAGAAGGAGCGCGACACTATCCCGCTTCCTGTCCTCTACAAGGATATCTCCATCGCGGTCGCGGCGGGCGGAGCACTCCTGGACGATCTGCTGCTGGCCGGCGAGATCGACGCCATCCTCGCATACAAACCAATCAAGAGCTCCATTGGGCCAACCGCCAGAACCAGGAGGCTGTTCGAAAATTCGGAAGCGGTCGAGAAGGACTACTTCGCGAAGACCCAGGTGTTTCCGATCATGCATCTGGTTGGCGTTCGGACCGAAGACGCTCGAGCAGACCCAACACTTGTCCGGGACGTGTACCAGGCATTCGCGGAAGCTCAGCGTCTCGCGAGCGCGGACCTTGCCTATGAGCAAGCACTGAAGATCGGGCTTCCATGGTTGCGGCAGGAGCTGGAGCGCACCAAGGCGATCATGGGCCAGGACTACTGGCCTGGTGGCTTTGCAGCGAACCGGCACGTGCTGGAAACGATGATCAACTGGTCATTCCAGGACGGCCTGATCTCTCGAAAGATCGAGCCCGAAGAGCTGTTCTTCAGCGAGATGCTGACGACTTGAAACACTCGATGCCGCAGGGCCCCATCTCAGGGTTTCTGGAAACAGCTTGCGTCAGCAAGAAATGAGGAATTCCAATATGTCTTTCTTCAGTCGGTTTGCCTCCATGGACGAGGCTGTTTCAGCCGCGCTCCCACGCCAGCGCGGACTGTATATCGACGGCAGGTGGCAGATGGCCAGCGGTGGCGAGGCCGCCACGTATAACCCCGGCAAGGGGACCGAACTGGGGACCGTCGCGGAAGCCAATGCGCAGGACGTCGAAAGGGCTGTAACGGCTGCGCACAAAGCCTTTCTGTCGTGGCGCAAAGTCAAACCACAGGAGCGCGCGGGTCTGCTGAAGCGCATCGCGACGGTGTTGCGTGAGAACGCCGAGGAACTGGCGCTGCTGGATTCCGCCAATTGCGGAAATCCGGTACGGGCGATGACACGCGACGTCCTGGATGGCGCGGCGCTGGTCGATTACTTCGCCGGCCTGGCCATCGAGGCCAAGGGAGAGGTCATGCCGGTCGGGGAGGGCAAGCTGAACCTCACCGTGCAGGAGCCTTACGGGGTCTGCGTGCGCATACTTGCCTATAACCATCCGCTGATGTTCGCAGCCGGTAAACTGGCCGCGCCCTTGGTGACAGGCAACACGGTGATCCTCAAGCCGCCGCCGCAGGCGCCACTGTCGGTCATCCGCATGATGGAACTTGTCGATGGCATTCTGCCGCCGGGCGTTCTCAGTCTTGTAACCGGCGGCCTCGAATGCGGCCGGGCGCTTGTCTCTCATCCGCTGACGCGGGTCGTAGGCCTGGTCGGCAGCGTGCCTGCCGGCAGGGCGGCTGCGATATCGGCAGCGGAAGGTTTGAAGCACACCGCGCTCGAACTGGGCGGCAAGAACGCCCTGATTGCCTATCCCGACGCTGACATCGACCGCACCGTCGCCGGCGCCATCAGCGGCATGAATTTCGCATGGTGCGGACAGTCCTGCGGGTCGACCTCGCGGCTCTTCGTTCACGAAAGCATCCACGACGAGGTCTTGAGCGGACTGCTTGAGAAAATCACGTCCTTCAAGCCGGGGATTCCCACCGAACTGACAACGACCATGGGCGCGATAATTTCCCCCGCGCAACTCGGCAAGATCAAAAGCTACATCGAAATTGGTCGCAACGAAGCTGATCTCGTCTACGGCGGCACCACGCCGACGGAGGCGGAGTTGCAAGGTGGAAACTACATCGACCCGACCGTCTTCGTCGATGTTGACATGTCGAAACGCATCGCTCGGGAGGAGATCTTCGGCCCGGTTATTTCTGTCCTCAAATGGACGGATGAGGAGCGGATGTTTGGTGATGTGAACGCCGTGGACTACGGCCTGACCGCCTCGATTTTCACCACCAATTTGAGGAATGCTCACCATGCTTCCAGGCAAGTGGAAAGTGGATATGTATGGGTTAACGACGCCGGACCACATATACTTGGAGCACCATTTGGCGGGTATAAGATGTCTGGTATCGGCCGCGAAGAGGCATTTTCTGAGCTTTATTCGTTCACGCAGACAAAGAACGTGAACATCACCCTGTAAGCCGGATTACGAAAAGAGTGTCAGGCTTCATCAGCGCTGAAGTGGTGACTGCTCCCGACATCGAGAGCTCGGTGCTCCAGCCCTCCGGAGCAGGAAAGGCCACAACATCGTGAAGATCGTCCTCATCGGTTTCGGCGCAATCAATCGCCACGTTGTGGATGTTCTCAGCAGGACCGCGCCTGAGGTCCAGATTGCGGCGATAGGGCTGCCTCCCGGGCACGAATTGGTCGGGGGCGTGCCAGGCGCAAGGTTAGTGACCGAACCTGAAGCGCTTCGCGAGATCCGGCCCGACATGGTCGTCGAGGCAGCCAGCCGCGAAGCCGTATCGGCGTGGGGCGAGGCAGCCTTGATGTACTGCCCCACATTCATAGTTTCGTCCGCCAGCGCGCTTGCGGACGACATATTTTCTGACCGGATGCACAGGCTGGCGATCGCGAATGGAAGCCGGCTCATCGTTTCGTCCGGCGCGGTCGCAGGCATTGATGCTTTGGCTGCCGTGTCATTGGCCGGCGTCGACATGCTGCATCATGAAATCATCAAGCCGCCGGCTGCATGGCAAGGAACACCTGCCGACGCGTTGCTCGATGGGGTCTTCACGGCTCCGGTGTCGTTCTTCAGCGGCACAGCCAGGCAGGCAGGGATGGCGTTTCCTGCCAACGCCAATGTTGCTGTCATCACGGCAAAGGGTAGTGGTGCCGGCCTCGACGCGGCCAGGGTTGAGCTGGTGGCGGATCCGTCCGCGACTGAAAACAGGCACAGGATCACGGCCGCCGGCGTCTTTGGTACGATACGGGTCGAGGTGGACAACAAACCGTTGAAAGCCAATCCGAAGTCTTCCCAACTCGCCGCATTGGCTTTGGCGCGGTTGGTTTTGTTGCAAATGCCTGGAGTGCGTTTCTAGCCGGGTGTGCATCCGCCAGGCTCGTCGACAAGGTTTGGGATCCATTTCCCAGAATACGAAAGTTCGCTTTGATGGCCGCTGAGACATACGACTACATCATCGTTGGCGCCGGCTCCGCCGGTTGCGCCTTGGCCTACAGGCTTTCTGAAGACGCAAACGTGCGCGTGCTTGTGCTCGAGGCCGGCGGTTGGGACACAAACCCGCTGATCCACATACCGCTGGGTTGGCCACGCCTTTTGCTCAAGCGCATGGACGATTGGATGTACTTTTCAGAGCCGCAGCCTGAGATCGGCAACAGGCCGATGGAGTTCGCGCGTGGAAAGGTCATTGGCGGCTCCTCCTCGATCAACGCAATGGCCTATGTGCGCGGAAATCGGGCCGACTACGATCGCTGGGCCGCCAGTGGCCTCCAGGGGTGGTCTTACGATGAGGTCTTGCCATATTTCCGGCGGCAGGAGACGTGGGAAGGAGGAGCCGATGCCTTCCGAGGCGGCGGCGGTCCTCTCGCCACCAGGTTCTCGCGGTTCAAGGATCCGTTGGTCGAGGCATTCACAGCCGCCGGCCTCGCCGCTGGGCATCCATACACGCCCGACTACAACGGCGCCCAGCAGGAAGGTTTTGGTGAATGGCAATTCACCATCAAGGATGGCCGCCGCTGCAGTGCGGCCACCGCCTATCTGAAGCCGGCATTGAGGCGGCGAAACGTGACCTTGAAGCTCAAGGCCCTAGCCACCCAGGTCGAATTCGAGAATGACCGCGCCACCGGTGTCAGGTATCTGCGGCACGGATCGATCCACACCGTCCATGCCGAACGCGAGGTCATCCTGTGTGGTGGCGTCGTCAACTCACCCCAGTTGCTCAACCTGTCCGGCATCGGCGACCCACGCGAACTCAGGGCCGCGGGAGTGTCGACCCGGGTAGAGCTTGCCGGCGTCGGCAAGAATCTCCAAGACCACATCTCGGCCGCTGTCCACTACCGCCGCAGCGAGGCTGGCGCGTTGTACAAGCGCATGCGCGCCGATCGCATCATCCGCGACCTCGCAAGTGCATATTTCTTCGGAAAGGGCGTGGCCACCGACCTGCCTTCAGGCAGCATGGCGTTTCTCAAGAGTTCCCCAGACGTCCCGATTCCTGATCTGCAATTCAAGCCTATTGCCGCGCCGATGACGGCCACGCCGCATCTGGGACCTCTCTACAGGGGCTATGAAGACGGCTTTGCGCTGAGGGCAATCGTCGTACGGCCGGAAAGCCGGGGGCATATCAGCCTGAAGACCGATGACCCGAGAATGGCTCCTCGGATCCTGCAGAATTTTCTCACCAGTGAAAACGACCGCAAGCTGCTTCGCACCGGCCTTCGGATGGCAAGGGATATTGGTCGCCAGGAGCCGATGCGGAAATATGTCGATCGCGAAATCGCGCCAGCCGGATTCTCGGATGGCGAGATCGACGAGCATATTCATGCGACCGCGATAACTGTCCACCATCCACTTGGCACCTGCAAAATGGGTACGGAGGCAGATCCGTTGGCGGTGGTGGACACAAGCCTTCGGGTTCGCGGGACGCGTGGACTGAGGGTCGTTGATGCATCGGTCATGCCCGACCTCGTGGGCGGCAACATCAATGCGCCGGTCATAATGATTGCCGAGAAAGCCGCGGATATTATCGCTGGCCGCTCGTTGCTTTCAGGCAGCTGACGCGCTCCGCGCGCGACCTCACTTGGCAACTGGCGTCCAACGCTCCGCTGCCCCTTAGCGGAGTTTTGCAGTCATTGGTCCGAACTCATGCTGGCGGGGATGCCCTAGGTTGCCTGCGGAAAACCGGTCTCTGCCATCGATTGGATGTCAAACATCGACGCAACTCAGCGCTCGCGCTCGCTCGCCACCGTTACGTCACTGGTGACCCCGCGAAGCGGATCCGCAACAGCCACCACCAATATAGCCATGCCGAAAAAGGAAGGGGTTGACGCAGTTCCAAGAGGACGCGCCTGCCGAGGCGGTCAAGGTCAACGGCGCCGATCCCGATTTCCATCGTCGCGATTCCCGTGACAATCCCATCTTCGCTATTACCTGTTTTTCTACGCCAGAGCCCTAAGCGATCGATTTTCTGTTGATCCGACCGGGCAGTCGGCTCATTTATCGCAGGGAGCAAACGACGCGAAGGAAGACGCCAGGAATTCAGATCAGCAGCAGGCCCTTCATGCTGGCATAGCCCTTGCGGCCGATGATGATGTGGTCGTGCACCGAGATACCCAGCCGCTTGCCGGCTTCGACGATTTCCTTGGTCATCTCGATATCGGCGCGCGACGGTGTCGGGTCGCCGGAGGGATGGTTGTGCACCAGGATGATCGCTGTGGCGGAGAGTTCGAGCGCGCGCTTGACCACTTCGCGCGGATAGACCGGCGTATGATCGACGGTGCCGACCTGCTGAACCTCGTCGGCGATCAGGGCGTTCTTCTTGTCCAAGAAGAGGATGCGGAACTGCTCGCGTTCCTCGAAGGCCATGGCGGAGCGGCAATAATCCAGAACCTGCGTCCATGATGAGAGGAGTTCGCGGCCGCGGATTTCGCCGCGCAGCATGCGCTGTGCGGTCGCCGCAACGACCTTGAGATCAAGCGCCACCGCCGAGCCGATGCCTTTGACCTCCTGCAACAGGCCAACCGGTGCCCCGAGTACCTCGGCCAGAGAGCCGAAGCGCGCCAGCAGTGCCTTGGCGACCGGCTTGGTGTCGGCGCGGGGAATCAGCCGGAACAGCAGAAGCTCCAGCAGTTCGTAGTCGGGCAAGGCGTCCGGGCCGGCGGCAGCAAAGCGCTCGCGCAGTCGGTCGCGATGGCCGAGATAGTCGGGTTTCTGCTCGATCACCTTGGCTTTGGCGGGCGGCGGCATGGGCCTTTCAGCGAAGAAGCTCCGCTCATCGTCATCGCTTGAAGTTGCCATATGCCGCCCGTATCCAGCCTGCCGCGGATTGCCGATCCCAAAGAAAATACTAGGACGGCAAGTAAACGCGGTCGAGTTCTTTTGAACCGTGCCGATCAATCAATAGCAGTCAAGCAGTCACTCCCATTCGGCTGAAGGGAGTGCGCAATGTTGCGGCAATGGGAAACGCGCAAGCTTTTTGGTGTTGCCATTAATGGCACCCATCCGGAGAACCAAGATGCCCAGCCTCGTTCGTATCCTGTTGTCTGCCGGGCTGCTTCTCAGTTTCAGTCCTGCCATGGCGGCCCCAGCCCCGACGACCGATGCCATGCCTATCAACAGCCGCGCCTATAAAAAGCCGCTGGTTCATTTCATCCAATCCTATGACCCCTGCACCGATGGCCGTTTCAGCGACGGCAGGCCGCACGGTTGCGACGAGATCCTGCGCATGCTGGATAACAGGGAGCACTATCAGGAAAGTCGCGAGCGCTATGATCCCTGCAAGGATGGCAGCGTCAGCGATGGCCGCCCGCGCGGTTGCCGCGAAATCATGCGCTGGCTACGAGACCGAAACGAGGACGAAGACTGGCGGCCACGCAGACCCTGGAAATAGGGCGCGCCGGTCCGCCGCTTTGCTCGGCGTTTCAATTGTTTCCCAGGTAGTCCGTGCTCAGAAGTTCGTGCAGCCTCGTGGCCGCCGCGCTCAAGAATCCGTCTCGGCGCGTAACAATGAAAATTGGCATGGTCGGCGTGAGATCACCCACGCTGATCGTCACGAGTGTCCCGGACGCAAGCTCTTCCGCAACGCCGCTCTCGGTCATCAAGGCAAGGCCAAAGCCGGCTTCGACCAGACGCTTCTGCGCGGTCAAGCTGTCGACAGGGGTCCAGTTGACGTCGCCTAGTCCGAGCGTCCGAAAGATGCTGAACACATGGGAGGCCCAGATTTCGCGCTGCCCCGGAATTTCCGGGAAGGCTATCCATCTCTCGTCGACCAGTTGATTGAGCGATGCGATCGATTGGCCGGCCATGGCGTGGTCCGTCGAGCAGACGACAAGAAGCCTTTCAACGCCCAGGCACTCATAGTGCAGGTCGGGCGATCGATCCCGGTCGTAGCGGATGCCGATGGTGACTTCGCCACGCCGCACGAGATCGCTGACTTCGGTGCTTCGTACCGTCTGCAGCGCCAAGTCCACCGAGGGATGGCTGAGTGCGAAGCGCTTCAGGATGGCGGTCAGCCTGGTGCTGGCGAGCGTGCCCACGACCGCCAGTGACAGCGGGCCGGCGTTCTCCGTCTTGAGCGCATGCACGGCCGCCTCGGCATCTTGAAGTGCCGTAAGCGCGCGCTCGGCATAGGGCAACAGGACACGGCCTGCCTGGCTTAGTGCGATGCCGCTGGACATCCGCTCGAACAGCGGCATGCCGAGCTCCTGTTCCAGCATGTTTATGCGATGCGAAATGGCGGGCTGTGTCCTGTTCAAGACGCGAGCTGCGTTCGAAAAACCGCGCTGCCGATAGACCATCAGGAAGGTGTTCAGCGCCTCGGTGTCCATCGCTCAGCTATAAATTTGGTCTATGGGGTCGACAAATATTAGAAATTGGACGAATGGCGTCAAGCCAAATAGGCGTTGTCCCTGCTGGTGAATTGCACAGGAGATACGCTCGTGGCCACGCAAGTTGAAAAGGCTGACGCGTTCAAGGCGCTGCACGCGATGGAACGCGGCTTCGTGATGCCCAACGCGTGGGATGCCGGAAGCGCGATCGTCCTGGCGGATGGAGGCGTGCCGGCAATCGGCACGACCAGCGCCGGCATCGCGTTTTCGCTCGGCAAGCCCGATTTCGATATTCGCGATGCGCGTTCCGTGCTGACCCGCCAGGAAATGTTTGAGCGTCTTCGGCAAATCGTCAGCGCCGTTACCTTGCCTGTCAATGGCGATCTGGAGGACGGCTATGGCGAGGGGCCCGAAGCTGTCGCCGACACCGTCAGATTGGCGATCGAGGTTGGGCTGGCAGGCGGCAACATTGAAGACAACAACCCGCGCACGGAGGGCCTTTACGAACAGGCCCTTGCCGTCGATCGGATAAGAGCAGCGAGAGCCGCCGTGACGGCAGCAGGCGGCGCCTTTGTCATCAATGCAAAGATCGACGCATTCCTCGTGCCGACGGTCAATCCATTGAAGGAAGCCATCACGCGGGCGAACCTGTTTCTCGAGGCGGGCGCGGATTGCGTCTACCCATGCGGACCCAACGACCTCGACACAATCAAAACGCTGGTCCGTGAAATCAATGGTCCGGTCAACATAGTCATTGGCTGGGGAACCGTTCCGCTGAGCGTGCCGGTCTTGCTCGATATCGGTGTCAAGCGGGTCAGCCTCGGCGGCAGCATAGCGCGATCCGCGCTTGGTCTCGTTCGCCGCAGCGTCCGCGAATTGTGCGATCAGGGCACGATTGATTTCGCTGCCGACCAGATCGGCCAGCAGGAACTGAACGCTCTCTTTTCGCGGTGATGGCGGCAATACGGCGCTATCCGCGCCGGCATGTGCCACCCAAGCCTCACCAAGACGAAACACGGAGATCGGTAGCCGATACTCCGATCAAAGAATCTCGGCTCAACACATCAAAAGGGGGAATAGGAATGAACAGGATACTGAAGCTTGCATTTTCAATGCCGCTGCTTGCGCTTGCAATGCCGGCAGCAGCGGGCACGCTTGAGAACGTCAAGGCTGCGGGTTTCGTCAAATGTGGTGTGAGCACAGGCGTCGCCGGGTTTTCAGCTCCCAATGACAAGGGCGAATGGTCCGGTCTCGACGTCGATCTCTGCCGTGCCGTTGCCGCTGCGATCTTCGACGATCCCAATGCGGTCAAATTCTCTCCGCTGTCGGCCAAGGAGCGGTTTACGGCCATTCAGTCGGGCGAGGTCGACATCCTGCAATACAACACGACCTGGTCGCTCAGCCGTGACACGGCTCTCGGCTTGAATTTCCGCGCCGTGAACTACTATGACGGCCAGGGATTCATGATCAATTCCAGGAAGTTGCCCGAGGTGAAATCGGCTCGGCAGCTTGCCGGCGCCTCGGTCTGCATCCAGACCGGCACAACCAGCGAGCTGAACGTCGCCGACTACTTCAGGGCCAACAACATAGAGTACAATCCGGTCGTCTTCGAAAAGCTCGAGGAGATCCGCTCCGCCTATGATTCCGGCCGTTGCGATGTCGTCACGCTCGACCAGTCGGCCCTGTACAGCGTCCGCCTGACGCTCGCTGATCCGGCCGACCACATCGTCCTCCCCGAGGTCATCTCGAAGGAGCCACTCGGGTCCGCCGTGCGCCAGGGCGATGATAAATGGTTCGATATCGTCAGTTGGGCGCATTATGCGATGGTCACGGCCGAGGAACTGGGCATCACCCGGGCCAATGTCGATGACATGAAAGTCAACGGCAATTCCGAGGTGAAGCGCGTGCTTGGCCAGGAGGCCGACAGCAAGCTGGGGGCGGACCTTGGTCTCGAAAGTGACTGGGTCGCCCGCATCATCAAACATGTCGGCAATTATGGTGAGGTTTTCGACCGCGATGTCGGCTCCGGAAGCCCGCTGAAGATCGCCCGCGGCATCAACACTTTGTGGAGCAATGGCGGCCTCCAGTATGCGCCGCCGCTTCGCTGACCGAAGCGGGAAGGGTGATTCGCCGACGGCGAACACGAGGACACCGAGCCCATCAAGAAAATCTATCGGCACCAAAGAAACTACACATTCGACGAGCGGGGGCTGGCCAGCTAAGCGATCCCGCCACCACCAGTGCGAAGGAGAACCAGGCGTGATGAGTGAAAGACGGAAGGCCGGAGCTGAGGTGACCCATCCCACGAGCGGCAACTCCGCTCTGTCCAATGAGGTTGCGCAGGAGCCGGCTCATGTGCGGGCAGCAGCGGCGCACCCCAACCCCTATCCGTTCTATTCGCGGCTGGTGGCGGGCGCGCCGATCTATCGGGAAGGACCCACGGGGCCGTGGATCGCGGTCAGCGCGGCGGCGGTGAACGCTGTGCTGACCAGCCCGCTTTGCCTGACGAGGCCGGCGGGCAACCCGGTGCCCGAGCCGATGGCCGGCACGCCTGTCGCCGAGATATTCAGCCGTCTCGTGCGGATGAACGACGGGGAAATCCATTGTCCTTTGAAGAGTACGGTGGCGTCGGCCCTCGAAGGGTTGAGCGACCGTCGGGTCGCTGACCTCACCAAAAATCTGGCAACGGACCTGGCCGCGACTATTGGGCCGGAGATGGACGATGAGCGGTTGACGCGATTCATCTACACGCTGCCGGCGGAGGTCATCATGAGCCTGCTGGGCATTCCGGCCGTCAGCTTTGCCGAAGTAGCAGGCTGGATGGGCGACTACGGCACGGCGGCGGCATCGGCTGTTACGGGTGTTCCTCCAGTAAGCTCCGATATCATGTCAGCCGGCGCCGAAAGCTCCGCCATGCTTCTTCGCCTGTTCCGTGATCTGTTCGAGGCGCCAAGCGATGATGACGGCTCGCTCTTTGGGGCGCTTGCGCGCCAGGCGGCCCGTTCCGGCAAGCCAGATGCGGAGATGGTGATCGCCAATGGCATCGGGTTGATGGCGCAAGGTTTCGCCGGAACCGCCGCGCTGATCGGCTCGACCCTTGTCGCACTGGCGCGGCATCCTGATGTCCTGGCAGCTGTTCGTGGTGACCGGACACTGCTCGGCCAAGCCGTTCATGAGGTGCTGCGCCACGATCCGATAACCCACAGCACCCTTCGTTTCGTGGACAAGGGCGGCATTGTCGCGGGGCAGCCGATGTTGGCGGGCGACATGATCATCGTCACGCTGGCGGCGGCCAGCCGCGATCCGGCGCTCAATCCCGATCCCGATCGTTTCGATATTTTCCGCGAAAACCGCAAATATCTGGAGTTCGGAACGGGCGTGCATGCGTGCCCGAGCGTCCAGCTGGCGACCACGATCGCTGAAGTTGCTCTGAACCATCTGCTTGAGCGAGGGGTAGGGCTCAACGGACTGGAAAAGCGTGTGTCTTACAGGCCCTCCGCCCATGTCCGCATGCCGGTTTTCAACGCCTAGGATATCCGCGATGGTTCTTGGCTCGCCTTGGGGTTGGACCGATTTTCCTGGAACAAACTCTGCTTGCCAGCGTGGCCTCGTGTTCCCATATCCGGTCTCTATTTCTCCTGCCCGGACTTTGAGGGCAGAGGGTCAGAAGAGGCAAGCCGCCATGAACCGGGACAATGTGGTCGATATCTATTGCGCGGCCTGGGGCGAGGCGGATCCAATCCGGCGGGATGGAATCCTGAAGCCGGTCTGGGCCGAGCGCGCCACTTACACCGATCCAACCGCGCATCTTGTCAGCAGGTCCGAGTTGATAGCGCATATCGGCCAGGTGCTGGCGCACTATCCCGGCTCGCATATCGAACGCACGAGCGCCGTCGACGCTCATCATTCGGTCGCGCGGTTCACCTGGAAAATGATCCTCGCCGATGGATCTTCACTGCCCGAAGGCATCGACTTCGTGGAATTCACGGAGGCTGGAACGCTTAATCGCGTTGTCGGATTTTTCGGGCCGCTTTCGGCGTCGGGCGCTGCCAGGCGATAGCCGTAGGACATCGCCACGGTCTGCCATCCCATTGTTTTTACGCAATCCAGGACGGAAGGTTGACTCGCGCGTTCTCCAGAATGGCGCCTAGGCCGGCAGTCCGGGGCGGTCGAGTTTATTCGGCGACAGGGTGAAGATCTCGCAGCCCGTCTCGGTCACACCGATCGTGTGTTCATACTGCGCTGACAGCGAGCGGTCGCGCGTCACCGCAGTCCACCCATCCGACAGCACTTTGACATGCGGCCGGCCGAGATTGATCATCGGCTCGACGGTGAAGATCATGCCGGGCCGCATCTCGACGCCCTCTTGGGCGCTGCCATAGTGCAGGATGTTGGGAGCGTCGTGGAACAGCTGGCCTACGCCATGGCCGCAGAAGTCGCGCACCACCGAGCAGCGCTCGGCTTCGGCAAAAGTCTGTATGGCGGCGCCGATGGCGCCGGTGCGGGCGCCCGGGCGGATCGCCTCGATGCCGCGCATCAGGCATTCATGAGTGACCTCGAGCAGGCGCTCGGCGGCGCGCTTGATCGTGCCGACCGGGTACATGCGCGAGGAGTCGCCATGCCAGCCATCGAGGATGTAGGTGACGTCGATGTTGACGATGTCGCCATCCTTCAATGGCTTGTTGTCGGGAATGCCATGGCAGACGACATGGTTGATCGAGGTGCAGGACGACTTGGTGTAGCCGCGATAGTTGAGTGTCGCCGGCAGCGCACCATGATCCATGCCGAATTCGAAGACGAAGCGGTCGATGGTGTCGGTGGTGACGCCCGGCTCGACCATCGGCACCAGTTCGTCGAGGCAGCGCGCCGTGAGGTCGCAGGCCTTGCGCATGCCGGCAAAGCCGTCTTCGCCATAAAGACGGATCTGGCCGGTGTTTCTGAGCGGTGCCGTCGCGGCGTCGAGATAGGTGACCATTCGTGTCCGTCTTGCCGGGTAGGGCTCTTACAATGAGCCGGCGTGAAAATCTTCCCAGATTTGGCATCTGAAGGCCAAAGGTTCAAGGAAGAACTGCCCGAGAGGCCGCAACAGTCGAGATATTGACGCCATATCAGCCAGCGTTTTGGCGGCTTAGCTCGGATTTCTTTCCTTTCCTGCCGCAATGGGGTAGGGCCGATCGAGATTTTCTGGAGATGCCGCCTTTCATGACGGTCAAGCGCACCAGGTGGTTCGACACGCCGATCAAGGCAGCATGCTCATCGCTGATGGGCTTGGTGCTGCTGGCGCTGCTGTGCCTGGGGCAGCCTGATGTTCCAACTGTCTCAGGCGCCGCGTCGGGCGGCGCCAGCATCAGCCTGGAGCGGCACGGCGAAGCAGCGGCGCTGCTGCGGATCACCGGCAAGGCGCAGGCGCTTGAAGTTCGGGCCGGTCGACCGGTGCTGGTCAAGTACGCCAGCGGCAATCCCGCTTTGTTGCCGCCAGAAGCCGTTTTCCTTTTGCTTGGCCGGGCGTTGCCCGCCGATTCCGGCGCCGCCTTTGAGACAGTGTCCGCCCCGCAAGCG
The DNA here is from genome assembly GCF_015500075.1 of Mesorhizobium sp. INR15. NCBI lineage: Bacteria > Pseudomonadati > Pseudomonadota > Alphaproteobacteria > Hyphomicrobiales > Phyllobacteriaceae > Mesorhizobium > Mesorhizobium sp. INR15. Next base: position 4,032,115 of record NZ_CP045496.1, read on the forward strand.
AGCGCCAACCAGCCGCGCGCGCCACCCACGGCCTGATCCAGCCGGCTCCCGGCCGCACTCCACCCTCATCAATACCTTGTTCGCGCCGCGACCCGTGCGGCGGCTGTTGGCCGCGCACCGGCGCGTAGCGCGTCGTTTTCCGGAATATTGAATATGCAACGCATCAAGACATTCAAAACCCTGTCATGTGCCGTCTCGGCCGCCCTGTTCCTTTCCATCAAGGCTTTGATCTGCATCGGAACCGTCTATTGGGCGGTCGCCGCGACGCTCGGCTTGACGGCAACGGTAGCCCTCATTCTTGGCGGTATTTTCGCCATGCCGACGCTGTTCGTTCTGATCACGGTCGTCCGCATGGCCTACGAGGCGGAGACCGATCCGGCGAACCAGTGACCCCGCCAACCAGTGACTGGCCGGCGCTGTGGCCGCCAGGCCGCAGGGGTGACGCAGTGACGACACATTTCCGCGCGAGAAGCGGGTCAAAGCAACTTTTCATGACAAACGGCGTTGCTTCGGTGACGCCAGTTCGGGAGATATGGAATGGACAGACTGCAATTCGAGGTGCCGGTGCGCATCGCGCCCGCCCCCGGTCTGCCAGTCGAAGAAATCTACGGCGTCGAACAGGCGCTCGATTTTCTTCAGGACTGGCCGGCGAGCCGGCAGGGTCCGGTCTACCAGAAAGCCTTCAACGCCTGCTTCGGCGCGACCGTCGATGTGGTCAAGACAGAAGATGCCTGCCGCGCCTTCATGGCGTTCTGCCGGGTTTCGCGGCTGATGGCCAAGGACATGATGGTTTCGCGCAAGCGCGGTGGCGAGGCGAGAACGCTGCAGCCTTGAGAGGCGGATCGTTCTAGACCAGCCTGTGCAGGATCATGCAGGAAATTCGCCGACCATGGAGCGGCGCCGATCTTGGCGCCGTTAAGCTTCCGTTTCCACCTTCGCGGCTACGCCAGTGATTGTTCAGCAATGGTTGATTCGTTGCGTCAGTCTCATGGTTCAAGATATGTCCCCAGATAAAGTGCGTGCATTCCCGATTGACCGTCAGATCTTCTTGGTCCGGGAGGTTGCCGCGACGCTCGACACTCTGCACGGCGACACCGCGACCTCGTTCTGGAGGTCCAAGGCGTCGGAATTGCTCGACCTCATTGTCGGATCGGGCAGGGACAGGGCAGCAGCCAGTGACGAGGTTCGTAGGTTCTTCCTTGCGGTGCAGATGGAGATGTCGGCTGGTTTGGTTGCTAGCTCGGCACCAGTTCTTTCCGCTTGAAGAAAGTATTGCCGGAAAATCCTACCGGTCAGACAGCTGCAAATGACGGCCGTCTTTTGTGACGTTGCACTAAAGTGGCGACGACATACCTTATTTGCACCACTTCAGTTTGAGATGCGTCCGCTCTCCAAGAAGCGGCAGCAGCCGAATAGGCCATCAACGTCAACGCTGGTCTCAGCTTGAACAGAAGTGGCACAAGATCGGTGTTCGCCGCCTCCCATGGCAAGCTCGCCCGGACCTGAGAGCCTTTGCCGGTAAGTATGCTGGACTTTGCCCGCGTCCTTACTCCTCTGCAGGGGAATGCGATTGCATGCGCAAAGAGTCCAGATGGCATCAACTACGCTAGGCCCGCTGCCGGGGGTAAGCCTTGGGGGTCGGCAGCGGGCCATGGCGGGAAAGCGGGTCCCGCCGGGCAGCAGGGCGCTCGCTGCCGGCTGCATTCGTAACCCGGCTTGGGTTTGATCGGCGACTTACGGATTTGTAAAGTTAGACGCGTGTGCTGACGTTCTTGGTCACTGAGATTGGCGGCCGGGATGTCTTTTAGCAGTCACCATCCAGCAACCCAGCTTAACCAGCTATCTGTTCACAACCGGGCCGCTCAACATGTCGCCTGAAGGCGTTAATGGAATATGAGGATTCGCTAATGCAACAAAAGACGCCTAAAAAGGGGACCAGGCTCAAACGTCACGATGGAGGAAAAAGATGGCTTACGGGATAGTCCACCACTTTCCGGGTGGGACAAAGTCGCAATATGAGGCTTCGCTCGCTGCTGTGCATCCAGCAGGCGGGGCGCTGCCAAAGGGCCAGACGTTCCACGCCGCGGGGCCGTCCGCCAGTGGCTGGACGATCGTTGCGATCCACGATTCAAAAGAGAGCTGGGAGAAGTTTCGTGATGGAACCCTTATGCCCACGATGAGCAAGGGCATCAAGGGCGGCTTCGCCTCGCCACCCCAAGAGACAACATTCGAAGCTCAAAACATTCAAAAGACTTAGCGGGTTTCGCCTGGGAAGGAATGTGCACTGGAGCGCGGGCTACAAGCCATAGGCGATGGTTTTCGATGATCTGAAGTGTTTGGGCATCTGCGGCACTCGCGCTAACGACAGTAAAAAAGAAACGAAATTTCCAAGCTGATGGCGTTGTGTCCCTCCGGCCATACCGCCAATACTTGCGCAACTTCCACCGAGCGCAAGTGGGCTTCTCCGAAGGGCGGCAGCATTAGTTTACGAATCCGTAAGTCGCTGATCGAGCCAAGGCTATCTACAATCACTGCCGGCAGCGGATGGCACTCCCTGCCTTGGTCGGTGTCCTCCACCCGCCGAACCTTATGGCCCGTTGCCGGAGGTGACGCACTGGCAGCGGGCCATAGGAATGGACAACACGGCTCCCCCGAGCGCTTGACCAGATCACGCCTTCTTCAGCCTAACGCCCGCGCCGCCGCCATTTTCCAGGATGAACTCGGCGCCGGCAGCCTCAAATGCGGCTTGTTCTGCAGCCGTCGAATACCCGGGCGCAGTTGTTTCCTTTTCGATTCTGGCAACCGCGCATCGGATGCATCAGCTTTAGATCGGCAGGAAACCGTCGGAATTTTCTGGTACGCCCAAGGGGAATCGAACCCCTGTTACCGCCGTGAAAGGGCGGTGTCCTAACCGCTAGACGATGGGCGCGCTCAGACGAAGCGGCTTATACTGGCGTTGAGCGCTACCGGCAACCCGTTAGTTGCCGCCCTGGACAACTTTTTTTCGGCCTTTGAAAACAAGGGGTTTCGCCGCTGCCGCACATTCGCGGAGTGCCGCATCATTTCGTCATTCCGGGCGAAGCAAGGAGCGCGGCGACCCGGCGCGGACTTCGAATCCATACCGCGACTCCCGAGCGTCGCAGCGGTCCAGAATTCTGCTCCGCCGCGCGCTTCGGCCAGGATCACGGCATGGGATCCAAGGCCTCCGCGACGGACCTTCGCTCCTGCTGCGTTCTGGGACGACCAGCGGGGAGGCTTCAGCCAATCTCGGATGTTTGAGATAGTCGACCGCAACGATGTCGGCTGCCAACAGGCCGCCTCACGCCGGTTGCTCGTTAGCCGTCTCCGCCGCCATCACCGCCGCCGCTGCGCCTGCGGCAGCGCCAGTTCCAGTCGCGTTCGGGGCCGACGTCGACATGGACGGATTCGGTGTGGCAGTAGGTGCCGACGCCGCCACGGCCGGGCATCGTCCTGATATAGCTTGCCAGCTCCCACTTGGAGACGCCGGGGACCTGGATGTCGGCAGCGGCACAATACATGTGCAGCGAATTCTTGGCGCCGTTGGCGCGGCGGTTGCGGGCCGGGTCGCGATAGCCTGACGTCACTGTCATCTTGCGGCCGTAGTGGCCCTCGATCGTCTTCAGCACGCGCACAAGCGACGGCTTCAGGCAGGCCACGTCGACGCTTTCGTTCTGCTTCAGGAGGCCATTCGGCGCCAGCCGCGCCATGCCGGCGGCGGAGGCGACCTGATAGGAGCCGCCCGAACCCTCGTCCTCGTTGAGGTCGACATCGCTCTCGTCATCGAGGCCGGACTTGCGCTTGATCTCGAACAGGGCGGTCTGGCGAACGCCGGGCAAGGCGTCACTGCCGGTAATATGGTTGGCATCGCCGCCGATCGAAGCCAGTTGCACCGGCTTCTGCGCCGAACCGGCCGAGGCAAGCGTGATGATCGGCTTGGCTGCTGGCTGCGGTTTGGCCTGCGTGACAACAGGCTGTTCGCCGGAGCGCGTGTTGATCAGTGGCGCCGGCTTGGCAGTAGCCGGGGTGGCGCCGAAGAACGAGGCGAGAAAGCCCTTTTTCTTCGGGGCGTCGGCCTGCGGCATCTCGCCAGCGGTCACATAGACCGGGTTGTCCATCGCGGGGGCGGGCGCTGCCGGCTTCGGCGCGGTCACTCCGGCGTCCGCGGCAGCGATCTTTTCGGCCACCGCGTCGGTTTGCTGGGCTGTCTGCGTCGGCTGTGTCAGCGACTGAGGCGTGTTGCCGGCGATGGTTGTGGCACCTTCCGGCGTTGTTAGCGGGAAGGCGGCTTCGGGTTTGGCCATCGGCACATAGGCGACCTGGTCGGGAAGTGCCGCATCGCCCTCGGCGGTCATGGTCATCTGCGGGCCTGACGTCATATGCGACGACGAATCGACCATGGCGACAGGCTTGACGCTGGAAGCGGCTCTTATGTCGGAAGCGGAGGCATTGTAGCCGGGCATGCCGACCGACATGGTTGGGTCGCCGGCCGATGTGCAGGAGGCCAGGAGCAACGAGCAGAGTGCTGCGACAATGGCGCGGCGCTCTCCCTTCGCAAGGCTCAATCCTGCAGATTTCAAAGTCAAATTCCCCCTCGATGTCCGGCCGGTATGTCCTTGGCGTAACGTTGGACGTCTACGTCAAAGTCACCTTTGTCTCCGATCCGGAAACGAGACCTGTGTCAAATCCGCAAGCCTGGAAGTATTTTTGCAACAGTGGTCGATTTGCAGCTTCTGGATGGTTGACGACACCATTTCGCCCGCTTTTGCCGGGCCGTCAACTCACCAGACATTACAGTCCGTTACACACGCACTTTCACATAGCTGCCGGGCGCATCGCCCAAGGTTTTCATATGCTTGCCGGGTTTGCGCGCAGGCACGCGGGTGCCGTCCTTGGCCTCGATCCAGCTTTGCCAGTGAGGCCACCAGGAGCCGGCGTGGTCCTTGGCTTTGGCGAACCACTGGTCAAAATCGCCCACCGGCGTGCCGCCGGTCCAGTACTGATATTTGTTCGAGGCGGGCGGGTTGACGACGCCGGCGATATGGCCTGATCCCGCCATCACGTAATCGACCTTGCCGCCGAAATATTTCGAGCCGAGAAACACCGAAAGTGCCGGCGCGATGTGATCTTCCTTGGAGGCGAGGTTGTAGATCGGAATGGTGACATCACCGAGCGAAACGGTGCGGCCGGCCAGTTCCATCGTGCCTTGCGAGAGGTTGTTTTCGAGATAGCAGTTGCGCAGGTAGAACGAATGGTTGGCCGCGCCCATGCGGGTCGAATCGGCGTTCCAATACAAAAGGTCGAATGGCAGGGGATCCTTGCCGCGCATGTAGTTGTTGACGACGTAGGGCCAGATCAGGTCGCCCGACCGCAGCATGTTGAAGGCGGTCGCCATCTTGGTGCCGTCGAGATAGCCCTTTTCGTTCATGGATTTCTCGACCGCCGCGATCTGCTCCTCGTCGACGAAGACCTTGAGGTCGCCGGCATAGGTGAAGTCGACCTGCGTTGTGAAGAAGGTCGCCGACTTGATGCGGCCGTCGCCTTCCCGAGCCATCAGTGCAAGCGCCGCGGCCAGCAGCGTGCCGCCGACGCAATAGCCGATCGCGTTGACTTCCTTCTCGCCGGTGGCCTGCTCGATCGTGTCGAGGCCGTATTGGAGGCCTTCCCTGATGTAGGCTTCCCAGCCCTTGGCGCCGTGGCGCTCGTCCGGGTTGATCCAGGAGATGACGAACACCGTGTGACCCTGCTCGATCGCCCAGCGGATGAAGGATTTCTGCGGGTTGAGATCGAGGATGTAGAACTTGTTGATCCATGGCGGGCAGATCAGCAGCGGCCGCTTCAGCACCGTCTCGGTCGAGGCATCATACTGGATGATCTCGGCGACATCGCTGCGGCCGACCACCTTGCCTGGCGTCGTGGCGATGTTCTTGCCGATCTCAAACGGCGAATAGTCCGCCTGCCGCAGTTTCAGGTCGCCTTTGCCGGCCGCGATATCCTCGGCCAGCATCTTCATGCCGCGCACCAGGTTCTCGCCGTTGGAGGCGACGGTCTCGCGAAACAGTTCCGGATTGGTGAGAATGAAATTCGACGGCGAGATGGCGTTGGACACCTGCTTGACGTAGAAGCCGGCCTTGTGGCGGGTGTGCTCGTCCAGACCTTCGGCGTGCTCGACCAGATCGGACGCCCAGCGCGAGGTGACGAGATACGCCTGCTTCAGGAAATCGAAGAAAGCGTTGCGGCCCCATTCGGGATCGAGGAAGCGCTTGTCGCCGCGTTCCGGCTTGACCGCGTCTTCGGTGGTCTCCGCAGCATTGCCGGTGCGCTGGATGGCGTTGGCCCAGACTGTCATATAGCCGGAGAACAGCCGCGTTTGCGCCTCCAGCGCGCGTTGCGGGTCGGAAAGCCAGTATTCGCTGAGCTTCGAGAAGGTCTTCACCATGTCGACAAACGGCTCGGCGACGCTGTCGCGCACCTCGCCTTTTTCGCGCGGCTCGGCCCATGCGGAGGCCGCCTTGCCGGCCTGCTCGATCATGCGCGCCATGTTCAGGGCGAAGCGCTCCGGGTCCTTCACCAGATATTGCTCGACGGTCGAAGGCTCGTCATCTTCCGTTTTGCCCGAATCGGGTGTTTTGGACATGGTTCGCGGGGTTCCTCCCGAAGCGTTTTCTTGACATATTATCATGGGACATCCGACCGGGTCCAATCCCGCTCTACCTCGGCTGCCAAGGAAACAATATGACGATTAATATTGGCGAGACTGTTTTTTTCGGGGCTGGACGTTTTTGCCGCATCAGCGCGGCGATTATGTTCCTGGCCATATCTGGTTGTTCTAGCACCAATACCAATGGTTCGACGCTGGCGGGCGCGGACACGGGTCCGAAGGACACCGGCACTTTTCCCAATCTGAACATCAAGCCGCAGGTCGCTGCGCCACAATTCACCGACGCCGAGAGGAACGCCAAGCTGGCGCAGCTGAAGTCGGACGAGCGGTCGCAGGGATCAAAGGGCGGCAGCCCGAAGACTGCGAACCAGGCCGCGTTGACCTCGCTGGCGAAAAAACATGGCGGTGACACGCTGAAGCAGATTGAAGGCAAATGCGACCCCGCCCTCGACCCTACCTGCAAATAAGTATATAGCGCGCGCCCAACGCCTCCCGTCGATGTCTGGAACTGCCATGGAAGAATTTCACAAGGTCCGCCGGCTTCCGCCTTATGTTTTCGAGCAGGTCAACCGGCTCAAGGCCAGCGCCCGTTCGCGCGGCGCCGACATTATCGACCTCGGCATGGGCAACCCGGACTTGCCGACCCCCAAGGCCATCGTCGACAAATTATGTGAGGTCGTTCGTGATCCACGCACGCACCGCTATTCCTCGTCGCGCGGCATTCCTGGGCTGCGCCGCGCGCAGGCCGCCTACTATGCCCGCCGCTTCGGCGTGAAGCTCAATCCCGATACGCAGGTCGTGGCGACGCTGGGCTCCAAGGAAGGCTTCGCCAATATGGCGCAAGCTATCACCGCGCCTGGCGACGTGATCCTCTGTCCGAACCCGACTTATCCGATCCACGCGTTCGGTTTCATCATGTCTGGCGGCGTCATCCGCTCGCTTCAGGTGGAACCGGATGACGGTTTCATCCCGGCGCTCGAGCGCGGCGTCCGTCACTCGATCCCGAAGCCACTGGCGCTGATCCTCAACTATCCGTCGAACCCGACGGCGCTGGTCGCCTCGCTCGATTTCTACAAGGACGTGGTCGCTTTCGCCAAGAAGAACGACATCATCATCCTGTCCGACCTTGCCTATTCCGAGATCTATTTCGACGGCAATCCGCCGCCATCGGTGCTGCAGGTGCCGGGCGCGATCGATGTTTGTGTCGAATTCACCTCGATGTCGAAGACCTTCTCCATGCCCGGCTGGCGCATGGGCTTTGCCGTCGGCAACGAGCGCCTCATCTCGGCGTTGACCCGGGTAAAATCCTATCTCGACTATGGTGCGTTCACGCCGATCCAGGTGGCGGCGGCACACGCGCTGAACGGCGATGGCGCCGACATCGCCGAAGTGCGCGAAATCTATCACAAGCGCCGCGACGTGATGGTCGATGCCTTTGGCCGCGCTGGTTGGACCATTCCTGCGCCGGCGGCCTCGATGTTTGCCTGGGCGCCTATCCCGGAACAGTTCCGGCATCTCGGCTCGCTCGAATTCTCCAAGCTGCTCATCGAGCATGCCGACGTCGCGGTGGCGCCTGGTGTCGGCTTTGGTGAGCATGGCGACGAGTTCGTGCGCGTTGCCCTAGTCGAGAACGAGCATCGAATCCGGCAGGCGGCGCGCAACATCAAGCGCTTCCTGGCGACCAGCGCCAAGCAGCCCAACAACGTCGTGCCGCTCTCCGCCCATCGTTAAGCGCCGACTTCATTTCATTTGATTCACTTTTTGAGGGGCGTCGCCGGACATGGCTGAAGCATTGCGTGTTGGAATTGCCGGTCTCGGCACAGTCGGTGCCTCGGTGGCGCGCGTGTTGCGCGACAAGGCGGCGGAACTAACCCGGCAATGCGGTCGCGATGTCGTCGTCACCGCCGTTTCGGCCCGCGACCAGAAGCGTGATCGCGGCATCGATCTCAGCGCGGCAAAGTGGTTCGACGATCCGATCAAGCTGGCGCAGAGCGCCGATATCGACGTTTTCGTCGAACTGATCGGCGGCGACGAGGGCGCGGCGCGTTCCGCCGTGAAGGCGGCTCTCGAAGCCGGGCGGCATGTCGTCACCGCCAACAAAGCGCTGCTGGCCAAGCATGGCGTGTCGCTGGCCGAGATCGCCGAGAAAAAGGGCGTGCTGCTCAACTACGAAGCGGCGGTCGCCGGCGGCATCCCTGTCATCAAGACGATGCGCGAGGCGATGGCCGGCAATTCGGTCACCCGCGTCTTCGGCATTCTCAACGGCACCTGCAACTACATCCTGACCCGCATGGAGGCCGAAGGCATTTCCTTCGACGCCTGCCTGAAGGACGCGCAGCGCCTGGGCTATGCCGAGGCCGACCCGACCTTCGACATCGAGGGTCAGGACACCGCGCACAAGCTGTCGATCCTGACCAGCCTGGCCTTCGGCACCAGGATCGCCGCCAACGACATCTATATGGAAGGCATTTCCAACATCACCCAGGCGGACATCCGTGCAGCCGCCGATCTTGGCTACCGGATCAAGCTTCTGGGTGTCGCGCAGCGCACTGAAAGCGGCATCGAGCAGCGCGTGCATCCAACGATGGTGCCGACAGCCTCGGTCATCGCGCAGGTTCATGGCGTCATCAACGCTGTGGCGATCGAGACCGATATTCTGGGAGAGCTGCTGCTCTCCGGCCCCGGCGCCGGCGGCAACGCAACCGCCTCGGCCGTCATCGGCGACATTGCCGACATCGCCAAGAGCCGGCCTGGCTTCCAGCATGGTCCGGTCTTCGGCCTGCCAGCGAAGGAACTGAGACCCTACAAGAAGGCGCAGATGCGCAGCCATGCCGGCGGCTACTTCATCCGGCTGACCGTGCATGATCGCATCGGCGTGTTCGCGGCAATCGCCAAGCGTATGGCCGACAACGACATTTCGCTGGAATCGATCGTCCAGCATGCGGTCAGCGGCGAGACAGAGGCGCAGAAGACGGTGATCCTCGTCACCCATGAGACTACCGAGGCGGCTGTGCGCAAGGCCGTCGACGGCATCACCAAGGACGGTCACCTGACCGACAAGCCGCAGGTCATCCGCATCGAGCGGGCAGGGTAGCTTTCGCCGGCGGGCGCGAAGGCGAGGCTCCCGTCCGGCTTGACAGATGCTGATCGGATGGTGAGCCGCCACGAACGGCCGGAACGAATTCGCGCCGGCGCCGTTCTCTTTGGCAGCAACCAAAGGAACCGCTCAATGGCTGATACCAATAAATCCGACCTCCCTGACATCGGCGATATCCAGAAGACTCTGGAAAAGCAGATCGCTGATTTGCGCAAGGAGATCACCAAGATCAACAAGAGTATTTCGGCACGCAGTGCGGAGATGATTGACGACGCCAGCGAGCAGGCCTCGGACCTCTATGACACCGCTGCAGCACGTGCGTCGCGAACCGCACAGCAGTTACGCAACCAGGCTCAGGCCGTTTCGGACGTAGCGCGGGAAAACCCCGGCACGACGACAGCCGTGGTCGGCGTCATCGGTCTGCTCGGTTTTCTGGCCGGCCTTGCCATTGGCCAGTCGATGAACAACGACACATCGCGCCGCTGGTATTGACCACGCGGCCGTAGAGCCGGCTTTTCCGGCTCACTTCCTGTTTTCATCATATAATTTTTAGGAGGACACTATGGCTTCATCCATGTTGGTCGGCATCCTGATCACATTCCTTGTCATCATTCTCGTTCTCTATCTGGTGCAGCGTCTGCCGCTCGACGCCAAGATGCGGCAGATCGTTCAGGTCATTGTCATCATCATCGGCATCATTTCGCTGCTTAAATATCTCGCGGTTTTCTAGGCCTAGGGCGGTAACGCGTCGGGCCGCACCCAGCCGACCGAAGGCAACACTCTGCGATATCTTCACTTTTCAGTACGGCCCGGCTCGATAGAGCAGGGCCGTACCTGTTTTAGCTCCGCGATTTAATCGATTGATATTGCTCACTTTTCGATAAAACCTCTAGGAGGTCTTGTCGTTGTCATGCTCGTTTGACAAAAGAGGCGCGCCTCCGGCGGGAGGCCGCATGCCAACGAGGAAATCACCAGATGAATGTGGCCCACAACATCATTGCCGGTCTTGACCGGATACTCACCATGGAACTGGTGCGGGTTACCGAACGGGCCGCCGTCGCCGCTGCCAGGCTGCGTGGACGCGGTGACGAAATGGCCGCCGATCAGGTCGCCGTCGATGCCATGCGCCAGGAGCTCAACCGGCTCTCCATCAAGGGCACCGTGGTGATCGGCGAAGGCGAGCGCGACGAGGCGCCGATGCTCTATATCGGCGAAGAGGTCGGCACCGGCAAAGGCCCCGCCGTCGATATCGCGCTCGATCCGCTCGAAGGCACGACGATCTGCGCCAAGAACCTGCCCAACGCGCTTGCGGTCATCGCGATCGCGGAAAAGGGCAGCCTGCTGTTCGCGCCCGATGTCTACATGGACAAGATCGCCATCGGTCCGGGCTATGCCGACGGCGTCATCGACATCGATGCTTCGCCGGCTGAGAACATCGCCAGCCTGGCCAAGGCCAAGGGTGTGACTGTTTCCGAGATCACCGCCTGCATCCTCGACCGGCCACGTCACGGCAAGCTGATCGACGCCGTGCGCGCCACGGGTGCCGCGATCCGGCTGATCGGCGACGGCGACGTAGCCGGCGTCATCCACACCACCGACCCGGAGGAGACCGGCATCGATATCTATCTTGGCACCGGTGGCGCGCCCGAAGGCGTGCTCGCTGCCGCAGCCTTGCGCTGCACCGGTGGTCAGATGCAGGGCAGGCTGATCCTCGACACGCCCGAAAAGGTCGCCCGCGCGGCAAAGATGGGCATATCGGACCCCAAGCGCGTCTATCGCACGGAAGACATGGCGCGTGGCGACGTGCTGTTTGCAGCGACCGGCGTCACCGACGGCAATATGCTCGCCGGCGTCAAGTTCGGCCGGAATTACATCACAACGCATACGATCGTGCTGCGCTCGTCTTCGCGGACCGTGCGCGAAATCAAGGCGCGGCATCAGGATCTGGAGAAGTTCTAGCCTCAAGCGCCGGCGCGATGCTTGCGGACCAGCGTCGCAGTTGTTAGCCCTGTGGCTGCATCGCATGATGTGGCCGTGAGGGATGTGAAGATGAAATCGATCGACTGGCACGCGGATCCGATTTCGCGTGCCACCGTCGTCACAAAATCCTATCGCAATACCCAGAATGTGCGGCGCTTTTTCATCAAGGAATGCGGCGGCGCGTTCAGGTTCGATCGGTCGTTCATGGCCTGGCTCAAGGACGGCATGGACAAGACGATGGGTGACGCAGCCGACGAATGGCGTCGGCGCGATGCCGAAAAGCGGAAAGCGTAGTTTTTCTTGAAGTCTCCTGTCACGTCGCACGAACGCGAACCGCTTGGCTTTGCCTGCCTTTGGCCTATCCTGCGGCCACAGATGAGTTGGCAAACGGTATGACCGGCGAAAAACGTCTCTTCCTTGATGTCCGGCAGTCGGCAACAGGTGTTTCGTGGGAACACCGGCTGACCGAGCGGCAAGACATGATGGCGCTGGCCATCGCGCAAGGCCATGGGGTGCCCGACATCGTTGCGCGTGTGCTTGCCGGGCGCGGCGTCACCGCCGAACAGACGGAACGATTCCTTGATCCGACTGTCCGCGACCTTCTGCCCGATCCGGCATCGCTAACCGATATGAACAAGGCTGCCAGCCGCATCGCCGACGCTGTGCTGGCACGGGAGAAGGTGGCGATTTTCGGCGACTATGATGTCGACGGGGCAGCCTCATCGGCGTTGCTCAAGCGGTTCTTGACGCATTTCTCGGTGCCGTCCGAAATCTATATTCCAGACCGCATTTTCGAGGGCTATGGTCCCAATCCGGATGCCATGCGCGAACTGGTTTCGCGAGGCGCGACGCTGATCGTCACGGTTGATTGCGGCACCAACAGTGCCGCTTCCATCGACGCCGCCAGGGCCGTTGGCGCTGACGTCGTGGTGCTCGATCATCACCAGGTCGGTGGGGCGTTGCCGGCGGCCCACGCGGTCGTCAATCCCAATCGCGACGATGACCTTTCCGGGCAGGGTCACCTTTGTGCCGCCGGCGTGGTGTTCCTGGCCCTGGTGCAAACTGCAAAGGTGCTGCGTGGCCGCCAAGCCGATCTGGCTCCGCCGGATTTGCTTTCCCTGCTTGATCTGGCGGCTCTTGCCACTGTCTGCGATGTCGTGCCGCTCATCGGCGTGAACCGTGCCTTCGTGGTCAAGGGGCTGCAAATGGCACGGCAGCAGAAGAACGAGGGGCTGGCCGCACTCGCCCGGGTGTCACGCATCGGCGAACCGATCAGCACTTTCCATCTGGCCTACCTGATTGGTCCGCGCATCAACGCCGGCGGGCGCATCGGTGACGCGGCCCTTGGAAGCCGGCTACTGGCGACCGATGACCCGGTCGAGGCCCGCACCATCGCCGAGACCCTGGATCAGCTCAATCAGGAACGGCAGACGATGGAGCAGGAAATGCTCGCGCAGGCACGTGCCGAAGCCGACGCCGAGTTGGCCGGCGGCAACGGCCCGGCCATCATCGTCACCGCCAGCAACAATTGGCATCCGGGCATTGTCGGGCTGCTCGCCTCGCGGCTCAAGGATCATGCACGCCGGCCGGCCTTCGCCATTGCCTTCAACGCCAATGGCGTTGGCACCGGCTCCGGCCGCTCGGTATCGGGCTTCGACCTCGGCCGGCTGGTTGGTGAGGCCGCTGATGCGGGGTTGATTGTCAAGGGTGGCGGCCACGCCATGGCGGCCGGCATCACGGTTGAGCGCGCGAAGCTCGGCGAGCTCAGGGCGTTCTTCGAGGAACGTGCCGCCGCCGATGTGTTCCGCCTGCAGGATGAGGAAAGCCTGGCGATCGACGGTGCGCTGGCCGCTGAAGGCGCGACGCTCAACCTGCTTGATGCTCTGGAAAAAGCCGGGCCGTTCGGCGCCGGGCATGTCGCGCCGGTCTTCGTGCTGCCGCGCCACCGGCTGGCCGACGCGCGGCCTGTCGGCACCAATCACATCCGCGTCGACCTGCAGTCGGAGAGCGGTGGCCGCATCCAGGCCATCGCCTTTCGCGCCGTCGACACTGCGCTTGGCGAGTTTCTGTTCAAGAACCGAGGCAAGACGATCCATGTCGCCGGTTCGCTGTCGGGGAATTACTGGAACGGCAACCGCACGGTGCAGTTCCGTATCACCGACGCGGCGCGTGCCTGACGTTCAGGCCAGAACCGCCTGCAACCGGTTCAGTTCGCCAATCTGCGCCATCGTCGCCTGATAGCCGAGGCTGATCGCTTCGTCGGCGCGATGGAATTCGGTCAGGCCGATATGGCTGAGCTTGGGCTGAAGCGACATATCAGGCGGATCGCCGGCAAGCCGGGCGCGTGAAATGCGGTCCTGGATGATGTTGAAGGCCTCGACCATGACGCCGGTGATGCCGAGCCGCGTTTCGCGCGACTGGCGCTCGGGATCGGCCTGGCCGGGCCTCGGCGCGTCTCGCTCGATGACCAGTTCGCCAGCGCTGTGCTTGATCACGGCGGCGCGGCCGAACAGGTCGTAGTGAAGGTTGACCGCCACGACCAGCGGCTGCTCATGGGCGCGGCAGACTGAAACCGGCACAGGGTTGACCAATGCGCCGTCGACCAGCACACGGCCGTTGCAGTTCACGGGCTCGAAGACGCCGGGCAAAGCATAGGAAGCGCGCATCGCTGTGATCAGCGAGCCGCTCGACAGCCAGACTTCATGGCCGGTGCGGATTTCCGATGCGACGCAGACGAACGGCTTGGGCAGATCCTCGAAGCGAATGCCGGCAACGTGTTCGCGAAGCCGGGCATCGAGCTTCATGCCGCCGAACAGGCCGCTGCCGCGCAGGTTGAGATCAAGCAGGCCAAAGATGCGCCGCCTGGTCAGGCTGCGGGCGAAGTCTTCAAGCTCATCCAGTTTGCCGGCGAGATAACAGCCGCCGACCAGCGCGCCGATCGACGTGCCGGCGATCATCGAGACTTCGATGCCGGCCTCATCGAGCGCGCGCAGCACGCCAATATGCGCCCAGCCTCGGGCACAGCCGCCACCTAAGGCGAGCGAAATGGCTGATTTCTTTGCGGGCTTCGTTTCGGACGCGCCGCCGGATGAGGACAGGCCGTTGGCCTCCCTGACATCTGGTCTGTTACGCAATGACGCCCACTCGAGCATCATGATCTCCCTTGTCCCACGGCCAATATACAGGCGGGCCGTATCGAAATGATGAATCTATGTGGCTGGCGAAAGGCAGAAGGTTCAAGCCCGTGATTTCCGATACGTGTTTTCCGCATCGAACAGCGGTTTGCTGCCGTCGTCGGCAAGCGTCCCCTTGCCGTCGGTCAGCCCCACCGTCCGATAAAAGCATGAACGCCGGCCGGTGTGACAGGTTGCGTCGTGGCCCAACACTTTGACGCGCAGCCACAATGCATCCTGATCGCAGTCGGTGCGCATCTCCACGACATGCTGGAAATTGCCGGAGGTTTCGCCCTTTTTCCAAAGCGCGTTGCGGGACCGCGACCAGTAATGGGCAATCCCGGTTTCGAGCGTCAGGGCGAGAGCCTCGGCGTTCATATGCGCTACCATCAGCAGCATGCCGTCCTCGGCATCGGTGACGACAACGGTCACCAGGCCTACTGCATCGAAGCGCGGCGAGAGGATGGTGCCTTCCTCAAGTGCTTTCTTGTCCGATGGAGCTTTTGGAAATTCCAGTGCCGACATCGCCGGTCCTTGTCCAAGCCAGATCGCACTTCACGCGATGCGGCTTATATCCTTGTTTCACGCATGTTGTTCGTCCCAAAACCGCTGCGCACTTTTGGGTGGACACGCTTCGGGCCGGCGAGGGCCGATCAGGCCCCGCCGCGCACCATGGTGACGAAACGCACCTGCTCTTCGGGCGTGTCCTTGAAGACGCCGGTGAAGGTCGAGGTGAGGGTGGTGGAACCCTGCTTGCGGATGCCGCGCATGGCCATGCACATATGCTCCGCCTCGATCATCACCGCCACGCCACGCGGGTTGAGCACGTCCTGGATGACGCTGGCGATCTGCGCGGTCAGCGCTTCCTGGGTCTGCAGGCGATGGGCGAAGATATCGACGACGCGTGCGATCTTGGACAGGCCGACAACCTTGCCATCCGGGAGATACCCGACATGCGCCTTGCCGATGATCGGCACCATGTGGTGTTCGCAATGCGAATGGAATGTGATGTCCTTGACGATCACGAGGTCGTCATAGCCGGCGACTTCCTCAAAAGTGCGGCCAAGCTCATCCGCCGGGCACATGTCGTAGCCGCCGAACATTTCGCGATAGGCTTTCGCGACGCGCTTGGGCGTATCGACAAGACCTTCACGGTCGGGATTGTCGCCGGTCCAGCGCAGAAGGGTGCGTACGGCGGCTTCGACTTCTGCCTCACTTGGGCGGTCGGTGACCGGCTTGTCCATGTAGGCGGACTGGGGCATGAGCTTCTTGATAACGGCATCCATAAAAGGCGTCTCCCGTAGTTCCTCTCTCGGAGGAACGAGTTGAACGGACCACGACGTTTCGGTGTCGGAACCCGCCCGGTTTCCAGCCCCGCAAGTGGCGTGAACAGATTGGGTAAAGACATGGGCTTCCAGTCGCCTTGTCGATACCGCACTGCACCCATTATATATGCTGATGACGAGCGAAAGGAAGACGCGTCAGCGGCAATCGCTGTTCGCTTGGCGGCGACGGATTGGAAAAATATGATTGACGATGTCTACAATGCGAAAATTCTCGGTTTTGCCGGAAACATCGCGCGCATCGGCCGGCTCGATCATCCGGACGCGAGCGCCAAGGCGCATTCCAAGCTGTGCGGTTCGACCGTCACCGTCGACCTCAAGATGGAGGAGGGCGTGGTCACCGACTTCGCCCATGACGTGAAGGCCTGCGCGCTCGGCCAGGCGTCTTCCTCGATCATGGCGCAGCATGTGGTCGGCGCCACGGCGGATGAATTGCGCACAGTGCGCGAGACGATGCTGAAGATGCTGAAGGAAAATGGGACGCCGCCGGACGGCCGCTTCGCCGACCTCAAGTATCTGGAACCGGTGCGCGACTACAAGGCACGGCATGCGTCGACCATGCTGACCTTCGACGCCGTGGTCGATGCCATCGGCCAGATCGAGAAGAAGCGCGCCGAAGAGGCGGCTTAGGTGTGGAGCCTCAATAGGTTGTCCTCGGTTCTGTCGAGGCGACTGATCGGTGTTTTGGACTTTAGGCTGCCGTGCGGGCGATGCCAATTGTACCTGTGGAGCCATACCGGCAGTTCGGCTGCGCGGTGGTGCGAGGTCGGATAGGCGATGGCATAGGCCCATTCCCTTAGCGCGGTCTGGATGAAGCGCTCGGCCTTGCCGTTGGTCTTGGGCGTGTAGGGCCTTGTCCTGACATGCTTAAGGTCGAGATCGCGACAGGCTTTGGCGAAGGCTTTCGACCTATAGCAGGAGCCGTTGTCGGTCATGACGCGCGCAATGGTGACGCCGAGGCTTGCATAATAGGCCAACGCCGCCTTGAGGAAGGCGACGGCGCTTTCCTTCTTCTCGTCGGGCAGGATCTGCGAGAAGGCGATGCGAGAGGCGTCGTCGATGCAGACATGGACGAATTCCCATCCGGCGCCGCGCGACTTGCCCTTCTGTGGATCGCCGGTGATGCGGTGCCCGACCTGGCTGAAGCGGCCCAGCTTCTTGATGTCGATGTGGATCATCTCGCCGGGGTGCTCGCGCTCGTAGCGCCGGATCGGTTCGGCCGGCTCAATGTCCTTCAGCCGCGACAGCCCGGCACGCTTCAGCACCCGGCTGACGGTGGCGGGTGAGACGCCAACCTCCATGGCGATGTGCTTGCCGGTCAGCCGCCGGCGGCGCAATGCCATGATGCGCTCGGCCACCGCCTGTCCGGTCATCCCCGGCATGACATGAGGCCGCGACGAGCGGTCGACCATGCCGGCCCGGCCCTCGGCCTTGTAGCGCTCGACCCAGCGCGCCGCGATCTTCGCCGACACACCATACGTCCGCGCCGCATGGGCTTGGGAAAGACGACCTTCTATCACCGACAGCGCCATTTCCTCTCGACGCAGCGGCGTGAGACGGGCATTCTTGTGGATGTTCATTCGGACCCTCCGATGAGTGCTGAAGCTTGGTAACTCCAGTCTCCTCGGTCAGGTCCGAATGGACAACCCCCTGAGAGCTCACACTTAGGCCAGATAGTTCTGTGCCTGCAGCACGCGCCTGCTCTCGGCGAATTCGCCGCGGATCCAGTTGGCGAACGCAGCGGCCGGCTCTGAGAGATCGCGCAAATTCCGCGCCACCAGCCAGTAAGCGCCGCAGATAACGTTGGCGTCGAACGGCTTGATCAGCGTGCCGGCGGCCAGTTCCTCGGTCACCAGCAGAAGGTCGCCCAGCGCCACGCCATGTCCGAGCATGGCTGCCTGTTTCGACAATGAGGCGTCGGCCAGCAACGGCCCGCGCTCCGGCATCACGTCATCGGTGACGCCAGCCGCCTCGAACCATCGCGTCCAACCCTGGCGGTTTTCTTCGTGCAGCAAGGTGTAGCGGCGCAGGTCGACGGGGCGTTTCAGCGCCGGACCGGATTTGAAAAGCGCGGGCGACAGCACAGGTGAATCAATGACCAATGCCAGCCGCTCCGCCTCGCTGCGCGGCCAGGAGGTGTCGTGCGCGCTGAAGCGCAGAGCCAGTTCGGCCTGGTCGCTGCGGAATTCGATCAGACGCGAGTTGACGTCGAGCGAGACGTCGATGTCCGGCCGCAGTTCACGGAACCGGTTTAGCCGCGGCACCAGCCAGGATGCCGCAAGCGATGGCTCGACGCTGACACTGACCATGGACTGGGCCGGTGTCGCCACCAATTCGCCGAGCAACGTGTCGATGGCGTCAAAGCTCCTGACGAGCTGGTCCAGCAGACGCCGGCCCGTGTCGGTCAGTTCAACGCGCCGATGGTGGCGCTCGAACAGAGGCTGGCGCAGGAAGGATTCAAGCTCTCGGATCTGACGGCTGATCGCAGCTTGCGAGACGAAAAGCTCCTCGGCCGCCCGGCTGAAGCTCAGGTGACGGCCTGCCGCTTCGAAGCTTCTCAGTGCCGTCAGAGGCAAGCGTCCACGCTTCATTCGCATAATCTCAAGTTATTCGAGCTGGAAATTATACTCGTTTGAAGGCGAAGGCCAGATTTTGTCTAATCAGGGCCAGAAGGAGATACGGCCATGGCCCAATTTCTTGAGATTTTCGGCGATGTGATGCGCATCGTGACGTTTCAGCGGCAGAGCGAGCGGTTGCCAAACAGGGGAAGCCGGGAAGAGGCGCGGACCGCACCCACACGTTGGGCATCTTTGCCCAGTAGCCGTATCGCGCGGTTTCACCGCTGAAATCACGACGACTGGTACCGAGACCCGTGAGGGATTGTGTTTTGCCTGTGAAGCTTTCATCTGTTGCGTCAGGGAAACGCGATGCGGAGAAGGCAGTGCGCGACGATCATCGACACGCGCATGGGGCCGGGCCAACACAGCGTGGCCGCAACTGGCCGGGCCCGTGGCGCAAAACGCCGGGCCGCATTCTCGGCACGTCGCTGGTGCGGCTCTATCAACTGACGCTATCAGGCTTCGTTGGCAATTCCTGCCGGCATCTACCGACTTGCTCGGAATACGCCCACGAGGCAGTCGCCCGCCACGGCCTGTGGGCCGGCGGCTGGATGGGGCTTTTCCGCGTGCTGCGCTGCGGGCCATTCGGCACGCATGGCATCGACCGTGTGCCGGTGGCGCTGGCGGATCGTTATCTCTGGTTCACGCCCTGGCGCTACTGGCGGATCGGCAAAAAGCCTGCCGATCCGGAGAACTGATGCTTGCGCCCGAGGCTCTGGAGCGGGCAATGCGAATGACTTTTACGATCTGTTTAGGTTAACCACATCTATCGCATTTGAGACAAAATCGAGACAAGAGAACTCGCTAAGCCGCTCCCCACACCCCTTCTGGAGCGAGTACCCGATGCGCAATTTAGACCGTCTTCCCTTCATCATGGCCGCCGTCTTGTTTCTGCTGGCCTGGCTGCTGGGGTTTCCGCTGCGCGCGCAATCCGCACCGTTGAAAGACGTCCAATGCACGGTGATTCAGGATGCCGCGAGCGGCAAGACGCTCTATCAGGACGGGGTCTGTGACCAGCGCTTCAGCCCGGCTTCGACATTCAAGCTGCCGCTGTCGCTGATCGGCTATGACGCTGGAATCCTGAGCGACGAGCACACACCAACCTGGGACTACAAGCCCGAATTCAACGCCGTGAAGCGGGACCAGAAAGCCGTCGACCCGACGATCTGGGAGCGCGACTCGATCCTGTGGTTCTCCAGGGAGATCACGAGCCGGCTCGGCGGCACCAGCTTCGTTGGCTATGTCAAGAAATTCGACTACGGCAACAATGATGTTTCCGGCAATCCCGGCAAGAACGACAGCCTGACCCAGTCCTGGGTGAACTCCTCGCTCAAGATAACGCCGATCGAGCAGGTCAACTTCCTGCGCCGGCTGCTTGCCCGAGACTTGCCGGTGTCGGCCAAGGCCTATGACATGACCAAGGCGATCATACCGACATTCCAGGCCGGCGGCTGGACCGTGCAAGGCAAGACCGGCTCCACTCGGCTGCGCAACGATGCCGAAAAGATCGAGGACAAGCGTTCACTTGGCTGGTTTGTCGGCTGGGCGCAAAAGGATGGCCGCCAGATCGTCTTTGCCCGCCTGGCGGTCGACACCAAGCGCACCGATATGCCCAAGGGCTTGAAGACGCGTGCCGGGTTCCTGAAGGACCTGCCGCAGCTGATCAAATGAAAGCCTGACGCCTGATCCGGCTTTACGGCGGCGGAAACTGCCCATAAAAGACAGCCGCGCCGGACGCATCCGGCTTCACCCATGCATGTTGTGCGCAAAGCCGCTCAACAGTTTTGAGCGACATGCATTTAACCACCCGCGCTCGTTTGCGGGACTGGATAGGAGAATGACATGCTGAATTCCGTTTCCCTGACATTTCCCGATGGCTCCGTGCGCGAATACGACGCGGCGATGACTGGTGCTGGTCTCGCGGAATCGATCTCCAAG
Source organism: Mesorhizobium sp. INR15 (assembly GCF_015500075.1). Classification (NCBI taxonomy): domain Bacteria; kingdom Pseudomonadati; phylum Pseudomonadota; class Alphaproteobacteria; order Hyphomicrobiales; family Phyllobacteriaceae; genus Mesorhizobium; species Mesorhizobium sp. INR15. The sequence continues at coordinate 4,052,943 of NZ_CP045496.1, forward strand.
TCGCTGGCCAAGAAGGCTGTCGCCTATGCCATCGATGGCGTGGTGCGCGATCTCAGCGATCCACTCGGCAAGTCCGGCAAGGTCGAGATCGTCACCCGTGACGATCCGCGCGCGCTGGAGTTGATCCGCCACGACACCGCGCACGTCCTGGCGGAAGCGGTGCAGGAACTGTGGCCGGGGACGCAGGTGACCATCGGACCGGTGATCGAGAACGGATTCTACTACGATTTCGCCCGCAACGAGCCCTTCACGCCCGACGATTTTCCGGTGATCGAGAAAAAGATGCGCGAGATCATTGCGCGCAACAAGCCGTTCACCAAAGAGGTCTGGTCGCGCGAGCAGGCGAAAAAAGTGTTTGCCGACAAAGGCGAACGCTACAAGCTGGAATTGATCGATGCGATTCCCGAGGACCAGGATCTCAAGATCTATGGACAGGGCGGCTGGTTCGACCTTTGCCGTGGTCCGCACATGGCTTCGACCGGCCAGATCGGCAACGCCTTCAAGCTGATGAAGGTGGCCGGCGCCTATTGGCGCGGCGATAGCAACAACCCGATGCTGACGCGCATCTATGGCACCGCATGGGCCGATCAGGCACAGCTTGAAGCCTACCAGACGATGCTGGAAGAGGCTGAGAAGCGCGACCACCGCAAGCTCGGCCGCGAGATGGACCTGTTCCATTTCCAGGAGGAGGGGCCCGGCGTCGTCTTCTGGCACGCCAAGGGCTGGAAGATGTTCCAGAACCTGGTCAACTACATGCGCCGGCGCCTCGACGAGCAGGGCTACCAAGAGGTCAATGCACCGCAGGTTCTGGACAAGAGCCTGTGGGAGACGTCAGGCCACTGGGGCTGGTATCGCGATGCCATGTTCAAGGTGACCGTGGCCGGCGACGACACCGACGACGACCGCGTCTTCGCGCTGAAGCCGATGAACTGCCCTGGTCATGTGCAGATCTTCAAGCATGGGTTGAAGTCCTATCGCGACCTGCCAGTGAAGCTGGCGGAGTTCGGCAATGTGCACCGCTACGAGCCGTCGGGTGCCCTGCACGGGCTGATGCGCGTGCGCGGCTTCACGCAGGACGATGCGCATATTTTCTGCACCGAGGAGCAACTGGCGTCGGAGTGCCTGCGCATCAACGACCTGATCCTGTCGACCTATGCCGATTTCGGTTTCGACGAGATCAGCGTGAAGCTGTCGACGCGACCAGAAAAGCGTGTCGGCACCGACGAAGCCTGGGATCACGCCGAAGCGATCATGGGCAACGTTCTGGAGACGATCCGGACACAGTCGGGCAATCGTATCAAGACCTCGATCAATCCGGGCGAGGGCGCCTTCTACGGGCCGAAATTCGAATATGTGTTGAAGGACGCCATCGGCCGCGAATGGCAATGCGGAACCACCCAAGTGGACTTCAACCTGCCGGAGCGTTTCGGTGCTTTCTATATCGGCTCGGATTCCGAAAAGAAGCAGCCTGTGATGGTGCATCGCGCCATCTGTGGTTCAATGGAACGCTTCCTTGGCATCCTGATCGAGAACTATTCGGGCCATTTCCCGCTCTGGTTCGCGCCCTTGCAGATTGTGGTGGCGACGATCACCTCCGATGCCGACGACTACGCCACGAAGGTCGTGGCGCGGTTGAAGGCGGCCGGCCTGCTGGCCGAAGCGGACCTGCGTAACGAGAAGATCAACTACAAGGTCCGCGAACATTCGCTGGCCAAGGTGCCGGTCATTCTCGTCTGCGGCAAGCGCGAGGCGGAGGAGCAGACCGTCAACATCCGCCGTCTTGGCTCGCGCGATCAGGAATCGCTTGGGCTTGGCGAAGCGGTGAGGCTGCTGACCGAGGAGGCGGTGACGCCTGACCGCAAGCGCAAAGCGGCGGCCTGATTCAACAGCGTTTCCAATCGAATGGCGGTGGAGCAATCCACCGCCATTTTCATATCCTTGTCACGCCGGCCTAGTAACGAACCTCATGCTCAAGCTGAAAATGCGCGAAAAACCGTTTCCAGAGCTTTCCTACGCCAATGCGCGCCAGCCCGCGCTGACGCGCTGGGTCATCCATTCCATCGAGGGCCTGTCGGGCCGCGACCGCTATGCCGCGCTCTATGATTTCTGGCGGCGCCAGGTGGTGCCGACCGGCGAGCGGATTTTCAGCCGCATGCTCGATCTGATCGACGTTCGTGTGCGCACCACCGATCCATGGCCGCCGCAAAAGCTGCCGGACACGCCCCTGGTCATGGTCGCCAACCATCCGTTCGGTATTGGCGACGGCATCGCCGTCCTGTCGCTGGCCGAGCAACTGGGGCGTCCATTCCGGGTGATGATCCACAAGGACCTGCTCAAGATCAGCGAGATGGAACCCTATTCGCTGCCGATCGACTTCTCCGAGACCAAGGATGCGCTGAAGAACAACATGGCGGTGCGCCATGAGGCGGTGCGGCTGCTCAAGGAGGGCGTCACCATCGTGGTGTTTCCAGCCGGCGGTGTCGCCACCGCGCCGAAAGGCTTTGGCCGGGCGCGCGACTTGCCATGGAAGATGTTTCCGGCTCGTCTTGTCCAGGACGCCAAGGCTTCGGTCGTGCCGATGCATTTCTCCGGTCAGAACGGCAGGCTTTTTCACCTTGTCAGCGGGCCGATGAACATGGCCGAGCGTGATGGCCGCGTGGCCAAATTCGTCGGCAAGGCGTCGTTGACGCTGCGCATTTCACTGCTGATCCACGAGTTCGCGCGCCTGTCCGGCAAGGGGATCGATGTGCGTGTCGGTGATGTGCTGACCTGGGGAGAGCTGGAGCCGCTGCGCGACCGCAAGGCGCTGCTTGAGCGGCTGCATCGCGGTGTCTTCGACCTGGCGCCGGCCATGCCGCGCCGGCGGCTTCCGTTCCTGCCCGCGCGCAACAAGCTCGCCGCTTAATCGGCGCCTTCTTCAGGGTCCATGGCCGCTGCCTCGGTGGCCAAAACCTCGATCTCCTGGTTCTGTCCACCCACGACCGTGAAATCTTTCTGGTAGATGCGGTCGCGGTTCTTGGCGATGATGGTGTAATCGCCTTCGGCTAGCACCATAGAGGCGAAGGCGCCGACGGTCTCCTTGATCGGGTCGCCGGATTCATTGAGCAGCGACCAGGATGTGTCGGCGATCGCCTCACCACCAGCCTCGCGCACCAGCTTCATCGTCATTTCAGCTGCGTGATGCTCGACTGTCGCTTCGGTGAGTTTGCCCGCTTCGACGCGGATATCGGAGCGGATGACGGCGTTGACCGCGCCATAAGTGGAAACGACATGGTAGACGCCGGCGTTGAGACGCACGACGCTGTTCGGCGCCACGTCGGGGATGATCAGCGCACGGTCGCCATTTGCCTCGGGTTGCCCTTCATAGATGGAAAAGCGCAGCTTCTTCGGTGGTATACGCACGCCGCCCGACAACACGGCATCGAGCTTGAGGCCGCCGGCATCGAGCACGAGGCTCTCGCGCTTGGCGTCCTTGCCCACCGTGATGCGCTTGGTGGCGCCGGCCCGGCCATAGGAGGCGTGGACCAGATAGCTGCCGGGCTCGAGCTGGAACACGGCGGTGCCGCCATGCGCGGAGGCGACCATCGGCAGTTTGCCATTCACCGCTTCGGGCTTGAAGACGCGCCAGACAATGCCGCGCGAAATGTCGGTGCCCTTATCGGTCAGCTGGGCCGAGAGGGTAATGGCGCCGCCACCGCCAAGCGCCAGCGGTGTGTCGCTTTTCGGCGTCGCATAGCTTGAAATGCCGGGAAGTTTCAGGTCGCTAACGCCGTCCGCGTTCTGCGCGAAAGCGACGGAGGACGGCGCCACGAACAGCGCGGCGCAGAGCCAGATCAGGAAAAGACGCAGTGTCCCCTCAAACATGCCTTGCGTTGAAGCCCATGGCGGTGGCAATTTCAAGGCTTAAGAGTCTGATCGACCTCTGTTAGACGACTCTTCATCCGGCGCACCCGCGCCAATGCCCGAGCCGCTCGAATTCCCGATGGCGCGCTTCAGCTCAAAATTCAGGAGAATTGCGCCCATGGCCTCGCCCATCATCGACTTCCTTTTGACCCGGAACTCCGCACCGATCCTCGATCTCAAGGAGCCGGCCCCCAGCGACGCTGATATCGCGACCATGATCGCCGCCGCCGCGCGCGTGCCCGATCACGGCCGGCTCGAGCCTTGGCGCTTCATCATCTATCGCGGCGAGGCGCGCGCCGAGATCGGCAAGCAACTCGCGGCTCTGGCCGAACAGCGGGAAGGGCCATTGCCCGACGGCCGCCGCAACCAGGAACTGGCGCGGTTTTCGCGCGCGCCGCTGGTCATCGGCGTGGTGTCGGTACCGAAAGAGAATCCGAAAATCCCGCAATGGGAAATGTTCCTGTCGGGCGGCATGGCGGCGATGAACCTGATGATCGCGGCCAATGCGCTGGGTTATGGCACCAACCTGATCAGCAACTGGTATTCCGATGTGCCGGAGGGCAGGGCGCTGCTCGGGCTGGCGCCGCAGGAGCGCGTCGTCGGTTTCATCCATATCGGCTCGTACCAAGGCCCGGCGCCGGAGCGTCCACGGCCCGAGACGGCAAAGCTCTATGCTGACTATTCGGGACCGTGGAAGGGATGAACCTTCTCCCGGTCGTCAAAGTCGGGCTCAACATGCGAAAGCGATTCCCCTTTATTTAAACACGCGCTAAGAGCACGGGCATCGGTGACGCGTTTGGGGTGACGCGTCGACCTTGGGACATTGCGGGGCAGCGGCTACATGAAGAAACGAGATTCGCTGGGAACCCGGCTGCGCTATGCGTTCGACAAGAGCATGGCTGCGGGACCGATCGCGCTAATTGGCTGGCTTGCGGCTCTTTCTCTGGTCATCATCATCGCTGCCGCGACTTTCCTCGCTGTGACCCGCATCGCGCCGCAAGGTGGCGAACCGCTTGGCTTTTTAGAAGCGTTCTGGGAATCGCTGATGCGCTCCATCGATTCCGGCACGATGGGCGGCGACACCGGCTGGGCTTTCCGTCTTGTCATGCTGGTGGTCACGATTGCGGGTATCTTTGTCCTGTCGACCCTTATCGGCATCCTGAGCGCCGGCGTCGACGGCAAGCTCAATGAATTGCGCAAGGGCCGTTCGCGGGTGCTGGAGACCGATCACACAATCATCCTCAACTGGTCGCCATCGATCTTCGACGTCATTTCCGAACTCGTCATTGCCAATGCCAGCCGCCGCCGCCCGCGCATCGTCGTCATGGCCAATATGGACAAGGTCGAGATGGAGGACGAGATCGCGGCCAAGGTTGGCAAACTGGGCAACACGCGCATCATCTGCCGCAGTGGCGATCCGACCGATCTCTACGATCTCGCCATCGTCAATCCGCAGACCTCGCGGTCGATCATCGTGCTGTCGCCGGACGGCGACGATCCGGATTCACAGGTCATCAAGTCAGTATTGGCGTTGGTCAACGATCCGAGCCGACGCACCGACCCCTACAACATCGCCGCCGAGATTCGTGACGGCAAGAATGCCGATGTCGCCCGCGTTGTCGGCGGCGCCGAGGTACAGCTCGTCCTGGCGGACCAGCTGATCTCGCGCATCGTCGTGCATTCGAGCCGCCAGTCGGGCCTCAGCGGTGTCTATTCGGAACTGCTCGATTTCGACGGCTGCGAAATCTACACGACCGAGCAATCTGACCTTGTCGGCAGGACCTTCGGCGAGGCGGTGATGGCCTATGAGCACTGTGCATTGATCGGGCTTTGCGACAGCAACGGACGCGTCTCCCTCAACCCGCCGTCGGATCAGCTTATCGGCAAGGGCAGCCGCGCCATCATTATCGCGGAGGACGATGCCGCGATAAAGCTGGGGAGCGCCAAGGTCGCGTTTGATTCGGCGGCCATCGTGAGCCAGCAGCCCATCGAGGCGAAGCCGGAGCGTACGCTGATCCTCGGCTGGAACCGGCGCGGCCCGATCATCACTTATGAATTGTCACGCTATGTTGCGCCCGGTTCCACGCTGACCATCGCCGCCGATACGCCCGGCCTTGAGCGGGAAGTTGCCGAGCTGCCCGTGGCCGGCGACAATCTGTCGGTCTCCTGCCGTATCACCGACACGTCGAGCAGCACCGCGTTGGCAAGCTTGAACGTTCCTTCCTACGACCACGTGCTTGTGCTCGGCTACAGTGAAACCATGGCGGCGCAGCCAGCGGATACGCGCACGCTGGTGACGTTGCTGCATCTGCGCAAGATCGCGGATGATGCCGGCCTGCACATCAGCATTGTCAGCGAGATGATCGACGTGCGCAACCGGGAGCTCGCGGCGGTGACCAAGGCCGATGATTTCGTCGTCAGCAACAGGCTGGTCAGCTTGATGCTGGCGCAGGCCTCCGAGAACCAGTATCTCGCCGCGATCTTCGATGAGTTGCTCGACGAGAAGGGCTCGGAAATCTACATGCGGCCGGTCGCCGGCTATGTCGCCATCGACAAGCCGCTGACCTTCTGGACGATCGCGGAATCGGCGCGGTTGCGTGGCGAGATCGCCATAGGCTATCGGCGTATTCGCGCAGGTGACGCTGACCAGCGCGCGCTGGGCGGCGTCACCGTCAACCCGCTGAAGTCGGAAGCGTTGACCTATCTGCCGGAAGACCGGATCATCGTGCTGGCGCGGGACTGAGGCGCACGCTGGCGGGCGTATGGGCTAAGCCGAAATCCCGGCTGCCCTGGCTCGCGCCAGAAGCCTTTCGGCCAGCCGCAGGTGCGGGCGGTCATACATCTTGCCGTCGATGCCGACGACACCGGGATTGCCTGCAGCCTCGAACGCGGCGACGATTGACGCCGAGTGTTTCACCGCCTCTGCGAAAGGCGTGAAGGCTGCATTGATGACCGGTACCTGCGCCGGATGGATCGCCATCTTGCCGGTGAACCCGTCGCGCTCCGCCTCGGTGCATTCCGCCTCGAAAGCAGCCATGTCGCGAAAGTTTGGAAAGACGGTGTCGATCGCGGCGACTTCCGCGGCGCCGGCGGCAAGGATCGTCATGGTGCGGGCGAAGCGGAACACATCAGTGTAGCGGCCGCGTTCATCGCGGGCGGCACGCGCGCCGATCGATGCCGACAGGTCTTCCGCGCCCCAGGTGAGGCCGGCGAGCCGTGTGTTAGTGCCGGCATAGGTCGCCGCCGCCAGCACGCCCGCCGCCGTCTCGGTGATGATCGGCAGGACCTTTATCCCACCGTCCGGCAGGCCGTTTTCGGCCTCACGAACCCTGAGTTTTGCCGAGAGGTGTTGCACATCCTGGCCGCTGTTCGACTTCGGTAAGATGATGCCGTCGGGCCTGGCCGCCACCAGCGCCGCCAGGTCATCATCGGTCAGCCCGGTCGACAGGTCGTTGACGCGCACGTAGATCGCCGCGCTGGTCTGTTGCCGGTGCCCGACGATGAAATGCGCCGCGATTTCGCGCGCCAAAGCCTTGTTCTGAGGTGCCACGGAATCCTCAAGATCGACGATGACCACATCGGCGCCCGCGCCAAAGCCCTTCTCCAGCTTCTTTTCGGAATCGCCAGGGACGAACAGCAGCGAACGCATGCGTCAGGCCACCTTCTTCAGCATCATCGCTTGCCTGATGCATTTGGCGACGAGATCGCCGTTTTGGTTATAGGCCCGATGCTCGAACTCGACGATGCCGCGATCCGGCTTCGATTTCGATTCTCGCACCGAGATAACCGTGGTCTCGACCCGGATGGTGTCGCCATGAAACACCGGATGCGGAAACACGGTTTCCTTCATGCCGAGATTGGCGACAGTGGTTCCGACGGTGATGTCGTTGACCGAGATGCCGATCATCAGCCCAAGTGTGAAAAGCGAGTTGACCAGCGGTCTGCCCCATTCGCTCTTGGAGGCGAAGTCGAAGTCGATATGAAGCGGTTGCGGGTTCAGCGTCATCACCGAAAACAGCATGTTGTCGCTTTCGGTGACGGTCTTGCGCAGCGTGTGCTGGAAGACATGGCCGACAACGAACTCTTCCAGATAAAGCCCGGCCATGTCGATCTCCTGTGCTGCTCACGGGTTGATAAGCGCTGCATACGGCGCTCGCAAGCCAGTTAATGAACATGGTGAACCGTTCGTAAACCATTTCTGCCTACCGTCAGCGTTGGGGCCAGAAGCATTCTGGCAAGGGGCGTAAGCAGGCGGCATGGTTGTTTCGCATTTCTTGAAATGGATTTACACGGCCAGGGTTTCCGAGCGCGCCGCTGCGGCCAATGCGCTGGCCAGGGCATACGTCAACTCCGACCTGCCGTTCGAGGACCGCTGCGCGGCCGAGGCGGCGTTGACGCTGCTGCTGGACGATGCCTCCTCGAAGGTACGGCTGGCAATGGCCGAGGCTCTGTCCATGAGCCCTCATGCGCCGCTGCAGATCATCAGCGTGCTCGCATCCGATCAGCCGGAAGTGGCTGGCGTGGTGCTGGCGCGCTCGCCACTGCTTACTGACGCTGACCTGATCAACCGGGTGGCTTCGAGCCAGAAGGCGACGCAAAAACTAATCGCCGACCGGCCGTCCGTCTCGATGGCATTGTCGGCGGCCATCGCCGAGGTCGGCGAAGCCGAAGCCTGCGCCGTACTGTTGGCCAATGACGGCGCCGATATCGCCTCGCTCAGCTTCCGCCGCATGGCGGAGCGCCATGGTCATTTGCCCTTGGTGCGCGAAGCGCTGATTGCCGACCCGCGCCTGCCGGCCGATTGCCGTCATATGCTGCTGGTCAAGCTTGGGGAGACGCTCAAGAGCTCGCCGCTGGTCATGGCGTTGATGGGCGCCGCGCGCGCCGATCGCGTCATGCGCGACGCCTGTGTCAAGGCTTCGGTGACGCTGATCGAGGGCACGCGCCAGGAGGAACACTCCGCTCTGATCGAACATCTGCGCCTGCGCGGCGATCTCACGGCGAGCTTCCTCATTCGCACCATCGCGCATGGCAAGGTCGATTTCTTCGGATCGGCACTGGTCGCGCTCAGCCAGCAGTCCGAGCCGAGGGTGAGGGCACTGCTGGCGGGTGGCCATGATGTGGCCTTGCAGGCGCTCTTTCGCAGCGCCGGCCTCGCCGCCGCCACCCATGCCGTCATCCTGCGTTCGCTGAAGATCTGGCGCGAGGTCGCCAACGGCAAACGCGTCGCCGGCGTGCAGGAAGTCAGCTGGCTGATGCTCAAAGAGCTGGGCGGGCAGGCCGCCGAAGGCGATCTTGCCGCACTGGTCAAGTCGATCCATCTCGACGCGCTGCGGGAAAATGCCCGTGGCCATGCGCTGGCGATCGCCGCTGCCTAAACCAAGGCGCTCAGGCGCGTTGCTTGGCGTAAAATGCCGGGAAATCCTCCATGGCCGCTGCAATGATCCGCAGCGAGGCGGCAATCTGCAGCATTTCACCGGTTTCGTTTCGCTGGGCGATGCCTGCCGCGTATTGCCTGGCGACGGCAATGGTCGACGTGTCCGGTTCGCCAGGGGCTCGAAAGAGCAGTTCTCGCGCCAAACCCCGCAGAAAGGTCGAAATTGAAAGCGCTGTCTCTGGCGGGATTGCTGTGGCCTGCTGGGCGCTCCGCAAGCGCAGGATTTCAAGGCCAACGGTGACGGCGGCCACGCTGCCGCCGAGAACCGCATCGCCTCTCTTGCCGGCATTTTGCACCAGCGGCATCAGCTGGTTGATCCGGTCATAGGCAAGGCTCTCGAAGGCCGAGCGTCTTGGCACGCGCTCATGCAGGCAAAGCCGCGCCAGGTCCTCCCGCATCGCCCGCACGATGCGGTTGGCCGCCAGCCAGGGGTCGGCGGGGAGCACGACGATGAAAACGCCGATCGCCAGAAGGATGCCGACCAGGACCGATGCCGACCCGGCGAAGAATAGGCCGGGGTCGTAGACCATCGCCTGATGCGGGTTGAGGAAGGCGAGGAAATTGATGGCGAAGGCGGTGGCGACGCCGACATAGCGTGGGTTGGCCATTGCCAGCGCTGTAGGCACCAGGATCGGCACGACGAAGACCGTGAACCAGGCGAATCCAGGCAAAGCCGGAAGCGCGACCTGGCCGACGAGAAAGGCGAAGGGCAGGGCGAGCAATGTTCCCCTGAAGAACCCCCAGGAAACTTGCACGGGGTCGGGCCGTGCCGCGAACAGGCTGGAGACGACGGCAACGAGAATGACGGTGCCCGCCGTTTCGGTCCACTTCGTCGTCAGCCAGAAAGCCGCGACCAGCAGTGTTGCAAGGGCGGCGCGCACCGCGTTGCGCCATGCTCCCTGATGGTCGCGATGCACCAAAAGGGCAGGTTGCCTGCGGTCACGGGCCGGGCGGACGACGGGTGCGCGCAAGGCATCAAGGCCACGCAGCACCTGCTTCAAGGCTTCGGCGAAGTCGGCGGCGATTGTGAGGCGCGTGATGGTGCCGACCCTGTCGTCGCCCTGGTCCACCGAGGCATCAGGCATTTGCCGCGCCTTGCCGGCGATGGCATCAAGCCGTGCCACCCACGGCGTTGTGTCGTCCAGCGCGCCCGGTTTGGCCGCCAGCTCGCTGACCAGGGCCTGCAACTCGCCGCGCACCGGAATGAGAGCCGCGTTTTTCGGCGCCGCGTGCGAATGCAGCGCACGTGCCGCCGACAGCGCCGACAGAAGCTGGCCGATGGTGCGGCGGACCGGATGCGCACGTGTGGCAAAACTCGGCGCTTCCAGCCGCGCGTAGGCGCGCATTTCGCCGAGCGTCTGGGTGTCGGCGACCAGCTTGCGGTGGAGTCCGGCGAGGGTTGCCACATCGCCGCCTGAGAACGCGCCGCCGGCATAGACAGCGAGATCGAGAATGCAGCGTTTCAGCCTCGATATGATGGCGTTGCTGGCCAATTTGGGCAGGATCAGCCGGCTGGTCAGGCCGGCACAGACGATGCCGAGCACGATCTCGGCGCAGCGGGCGATAGCGAGATCGACGACGAGGTGCGGTTGACCGAAGGCGGGCAGGGCGATGATCATCGCGGTATAGCCGGCGAGCGCCGCGCCATAGGCTTCGGGGTTGCGCAGCAGCGACGAGACAAAGGTGCAAAGGCCGATCCAGACGGCCAGTGCTGTCACCAGCACCCAGGGACTGGCGCCGAACACGGTGGTGATGCCGACCGCCGCCAGGCCGCCGGCCAAAGTGCCGAGCAACCGGTAGAAACCCTTGGCCAGCACCATCCCGGCGACCGGCTGGGCAACGATGAACACCGTCATCATCGCCCATTGCGGGTGGTCGAGCTTGAGGGCATAGGCGGCCAGCAGCGCGATCAAGCCGGCCGAAACGGTGCGCAGGGCAAAAATCCAGTCCGAGCGCGTCGGCTGCGTCAGCCCGGTAAGCCTTGTATCGACATAGTCTTTCAGCTGCGGCGAGATCACATGCTGGTCTCCGTGTCAGAAGCGCAAGCTAGACCGGTCGCGGCTCAGATATCCAGCACTTCCGTTTCGGCGAATTCGGCGCGCTCCTGGATGAAGCGGAAGCGGGCTTCGGGCTTGGTGCCCATCAGCGCGTCGACCGCATCCTTGGTTGCCGCCTCGGCATCAATCACGTCGATCCTGAGCAGCGTGCGCTTCCTCGGATCCATGGTGGTTTCCTTGAGCTGGGCAGCCATCATTTCGCCCAGGCCCTTGAAGCGGCCAAGCTCGACCTTGCCGCGCCCGGTGAACTCGGTGCGCAAAAGCTCGTCCTTGTGCGCGTCGTCCCGGGCATAGGCGATCTTGCCGCCTTGCCGGAGCGAGTAGAGCGGCGGCACCGCCAGGTAGAGATGGCCGCCACGTATCAGCGCCGGCATCTCCTGATAGAAGAAGGTGATCAGCAGCGAGGCGATATGGGCACCGTCGACATCGGCGTCGGTCATGATGATGACGCGGTCGTAGCGTAAGTCCTCGTCGCGGTATTTCGACCGCGTGCCGCAGCCAAGCGCCTGGATCAGGTCGGAAATCTGCTGGTTTGCGGCGAGCTTGTCGTTGCCCGCGCTCGCGACGTTGAGAATCTTGCCGCGCAGCGGCAGCACGGCCTGACTGGCCCGGTCGCGCGCCTGCTTGGCCGAGCCGCCGGCGGAGTCACCTTCGACGATGAAGAGTTCGGCGCCGGCCGCGGCGTTCTGTGTGCAGTCGGCGAGCTTGCCGGGCAGCCGCAGTTTGCGCACCGCGCTCTTGCGCGACACTTCCTTTTCCTGGCGCCGGCGCACCCGTTCGTCGGCGCGCGCGATCACCCATTCGAGCAGTTTCGATGCTTCCTGCGGATTGTCGGCGAGCCAATGATCGAACGGGTCGCGGATGGCGGTTTCGACAATCCGGATGGCTTCGATGGTCGCCAAACGGTCCTTGGTCTGGCCGACGAATTCCGGTTCACGGATGAATACCGACAACATGCCCGCCGCCGAGATCATCACGTCCTCGGAGGTTACGATCGAAGCGCGCTTGTTGCCGACGAGGTCGGCATAGGCGCGCAGGCCGCGTGTCAGGACGTTGCGGAAACCGGCCTCGTGCGTGCCGCCTTCGCCAGTCGGGATGGTGTTGCAGTAGGAATTGATGAAGCCGTCGCCGCCGAACCAGGTCACCGCCCATTCGAGCGAGCCATGGCCGCCTTGCTTTTCGCTCTTGCCGGCGAAGATTTCGCGCGTCACCTGGAAGTCGTCGCCAAGCGATGCCTTGAGATAATCCTTGAGGCCGCCGGGGAAATGGAACGCGGCCTTGGCCGGCGTCTGATCCTTTTCCTTGATCAGCGACGGATCACAGGTCCAGCGGATCTCGACGCCGCCGAACAGATAGGCTTTCGACCGCGTCATACGGTAGAGCCGCGCCGGCTCGAACGCCGCGCCCTTGCCGAAAATCTGCTCGTCGGGGTGGAAGCGGATCTTGGTGCCACGCCGGTTGTGGACTTCGCCGAGCTGCTCCAGGCCGCTCACCGGAACGCCGCGCGAAAAGCGCTGGCGGTAGAGCTGGCGGCCACGCGCGACCTCGACCTCGAGATGATCCGACAATGCGTTGACCACGGATACGCCGACACCGTGCAGACCGCCGGAGGTTTCGTAGACCTTCGAGTCGAACTTGCCGCCCGAATGCAGCGTCGTCATGATGACTTCGAGCGCCGGCTTCTTGAATTTCGGATGTGGGTCGACCGGAATGCCGCGGCCATTGTCGGTGACGGCAAGATAGCCATCGGCGGAAAGCTCGACATCGATGAAGGTGGCATGGCCGGCGACTGCCTCGTCCATCGAGTTGTCGATGACTTCGGCGAACAGATGGTGCATCGCCTTGTCGTCGGTGCCGCCGATATACATGCCCGGCCGCCGCCGCACCGGCTCCAGCCCTTCCAGCACCTCGATGTCGGCGGCACTGTAGCCTTCGCTGCCATCCTTGGCTGGCGCCGGGCGCTTGACGGCCGCCTGCACCAACGGATCAGCCGGGCGCGCCGACGGCCGAACCGGCTGTGGCTGCTTGTCCATGCTGCCGAAAAGATCGTTGTTGTCGTCCATGCCTGCCATAGGGTCCGGTGCTGCGAATCACGTCGCGATACTGCCACGCTTTTCAGCGGCAAGCGACGGAGGTTCCTGTTCCGTTCGGGGATTTGCCCTCTCTTATCCCAAAACCATTCGATAACCAAGCCGGCGGAAATAGGCCGAAGGCGGCCGTCGGGCATTCCTGATTATTTAACAATGCCGCCTAGCGTGAGGCCAACAAAACAAGAAACTGCGGGCATCAGGGGTTTCGGCGTGAGGGGCAAGGCCATAACGATGATCGGAATCGCCGCCGTTTTCGGCGCGATCTCGATTTTTTGCCGCGGACTTCTGGGTCAAGAGCCAGGCCAAGGCCGATGCCAATGAGAAGACGGCATCGATCCCGGTGCCTGAAACGCCCAAGATCGAGTTCAAGACGATCGTGGTGGCGAACGCGCCATTGCGCTACGGCATGGTGCTCGACCGGGCCACGCTCAGCCAGATCCCCTGGCCGCAGGATTCCGTGCCACAGGGCGCGTTCACCACGGTTGATGCCTTGCTGGCCGAGGGCGGCCGCGTCGTGCTGTCGCCGATCGAGATCAACGAACCGGTGCTGCTCAGCAAGCTGTCCGGTCCCAATGGCCGCGCGACGCTGTCCAACATGCTGTCGCCGGGAATGCGGGCGGTCACCATCCGCATCGATGAGATCGCCGGTGTCGGTGGTTTCGTCACACCGGGCGACCGTGTCGATGTCGTGTTGACACGCGATGCCGGCGCAATCCAGGAAGTGGCCAAGAACGCGCAAGGTGCCGCCGGTTCGACGGTCACCTCGGAGATCGTCGTTGCCGACGCCAAGGTGCTGAGTGTCGGGCAGGGCGCGGACGAGCGCCAGACCGCACCGCAGATCGCCAACTCAGTGACCATCGAGGTGACGACCGATGGCGCGCAGAAGGTCGCACTTGCCCGCACCGTGGGCTCGTTGTCGCTGTCGCTTCGGTCGGCCAGCGAAGGCGGCGACGGCAAGAACGGCGTTACCACCATTTCCTCGTTCGGTGGCTCGGTGGCTTCGAGTGTCCAGGCAGCGGCGGGTTCGCTGTTCAACGCGGTGGCTAAGGAGCCGGAGAAGCCGAAGTTCAAGACGATCATCGTAACGCGCGGCACGAAGGCCGAGGAATACCAGGTTCCTTCGCGAGATCAGAAATAAAGACCGGTGGGGACCGGACGGGACGGGACAATGGTGATGCACAACACATTTCGGATGGCAAAGAGGCTGCTGGCTTTGCGCGGCTTGGCGATGGCGGCCACGCTGGCGATGAGCGGCATGCTGGCGTTCTCGCCGTCGGCCAGGGCCGACAACGACATTGTCTATGTGTCGTCGACCAAGAATGCATCGATCAAGGTAGCCAAGGGCAAGCCGAAGACGGTCATGACCAGTGCCGCCTTCTACCAGATCGTCATAGGCGATCCGGAGATCGCCAACGTCAACCCGCTGACCGACAAATCCTTCTACGTGCTGGGCAACAACCTTGGCACCACCGGCATCGCGCTCTTCGACGAGAAGAAGCAGCTGGTCGGCACCGTCGACATCGAAGTGACGCTCGACACCGACCAACTGGCAAGCACCATCCGCGCCAGCGTGCCGGATGCCAACATCAAGGTTGGTTCCGCCAATGGCCGCGTGGTGCTGTCGGGCGAGGCGGATGACGCGGTCGCCGCGGACAAGGCAAACAAGATTGCAACGCGCTTCTCCGGCAATGAGGAAGTGATCAATTCGGTCAATATTTCGTCGTCGCAGCAAGTTCAGCTCAACGTGCGCTTCGTCGAGATCAACCGTCAGGCTGGGCAGGCGCTCGGTGCGAAATACAGCGCAAACTTCGCCTACGGTCTCGGCGGGCGTGACGTTTCGCTGGATCCAGGCAACGTGCCAGCCGCAGGGAATGGCGAGATCATCGGCCGGCTGTTGTCGAATGGTGTCTCAATCGATATCGCCATCAAGGCGCTGGAAGATCACGGACTCGCCCGGCGGCTGGCCGAACCAAACCTGATTGCCCGTTCGGGCGAGACCGCGAGTTTCCTTGCCGGCGGCGAATTCCCGATCCCGGTTTCCGAGGACAATGGCAAGATCTCGGTCAGCTACAAGAAATACGGCGTCAGCCTCGATTTCAAGCCGACCGTGCTCAAGGACGGGCTGGTCAGCCTGGATATCGCTCCTGAAGTTTCGTCGATCGATGCATCGGCCTCCTACAATATCGGCAGCATTTCAGTGCCGGGCTTCATTGTGCGCCGTGCCAAGACGTCGGTCGATCTGAAGAACGGCCAGAGCTTCATGATCGCCGGACTCCTGCAGTCGCAGAACGACATCACCACGTCGCGGCTTCCCGGCCTGGGCAAGCTGCCGGTGCTAGGCTCGCTATTTTCGTCGAAGTCCTACCAGCGGCGTGAGACCGATCTGGTGATCATCGTCACCCCCTATCTGGTCAAGCCCGTCGATCCATCCAAGAAGCTTGCCGAACCGACCGATGGCACGCAGGCGGCCAGCAATGTCGACTATTTCCTCAACAATACCGAGGAAGTGAAAGCGTCCGATGGCAATCGCGCGCTGGCCATGGCCGACGGCAGCGCCGCGCAGCCGACACCCATCACCACCGTCGGGCATTTCCTCGACCTGCCGAAGGACTGAAGCCATGCGCATGATCCTGAGATCAAGCATCGCAGCGCTGTTGGCTGGCCTCGCCAGCGGCTGCACGACCGATGACTACGTGCGGACCGAAGGCGTGACGTCGGGTGCTGGCGACGCGCAAGCCGCCAACACCGTGATGCAGATGGTCGATCCGTGGAAATACGGTGTCCAAAACACAAAGCTGCTGGTTCCAGCGCAACGGGCTGGCTCCACAACCGCCGCAGCCGACCAGGCCGCCGGCGCGAAGTCTTCACAGACAGCTACAACCAATTGATTTGGCTGGCGATTGACCTGACGGGCTGACAAAAAATGGCAAGCGGCATCAAAACCAAGAAAATTCTGCTCGTATCCACCGACAGGACCTTCCTGCAGGACACGCGGACGGCATTTTCCGCCTCCGAAATCATCCAGCTTTCGACGGTTGAAAAAAGCGTCACCGAGTTGCGCGGCGAGATCCAGGAGACCGATTTCGGCGCGATCATCGTCGATATGGACGCGGCACGGCTCGAAGAAGTCGAGTCGTTGCAGCGCATCATGCGCCGGCTGGAGGGCCGGGTTCCGGTGGTCGTGGTCACCCAGGAGTTCAACGCGGCCGCGGTGCGTATCCTGGTTCAGCTTCAGGTGGCGGATTTCCTGGTCAAGCCGATCACCACCGCTGACCTCGTCCGTTCCGTCGTGCGCGCCTTGCAGGGACCGGGGCGCGAGGAGAATACTGAATCGCAGATCTATACGTTCATGCCGGCCGCCGGTGGCGTCGGCACCACGACACTGGCGCTGCAGACGGCTTTCCAACTGCATCACTCGGTGACGCGAGGAGCGTCGACATGCGTGGTCGACCTCAATTTTCAGCAAGGCGCCTGTGCTGAATATCTCGACCTCGAACCGCGTTTCGATATCACCGAAATCGAAAACCAGCCCGAGCGTCTCGACCGGCAATTGCTCGATGTGATGCTGTCGAAGCACGCGAGCGGACTGTGCGTGCTGGCGGCGCCGACGCATCCTTCGGAAATGCGCTCGTTCAAGACGGACGTCGTGGTGCGGATGCTGGATCTCGTTTCGGCCTATTTCGACAATGTCGTCATCGACATGCCGCGCACCTGGTTTCCGTGGACGGAGACGGTACTGCTGGGCTCCAACAAGCTCTACATCGTCGCCGAAATGACGGTGCCATGCCTGCGGCACACGCAGCGGCTGATCCAGGCGGTCTATGAGACTGCCGGCAAGGAAGTGAAGCCGAATGTCATCGTCAACCGCTTCGAGCAGAAGATGTTCGACAACGGCATCAAGCAGGCGGATGTCCAGGACATCCTGGGCGAGCATTTTGTTGGCGGCATCGCCAACAATTACCGCCTGGTGCGCGAGGCGGTCGACCGTGGCGTCCCCCTGCACGAGATCGACCCGAACGCCAATGTCATCAACGATCTGAAGAAGATCATCCTTCCGGAAGAAGCGGTCGCGACCCAGTTGAAATCGCGGTCGCTGTTCAGCATCGGCAAAGGCTTGCTGAAGAGGAAGGCAGGATGACCAGCCGTTTCTCCACCCTGCAGAACCGTGATGCACGGCCACTGCGCTCCGCTGAAGCGACACCGGTAGCGCATCACGCCGTAGTCATTCCGACGACCCGCAAGGTCCTGGCAAAGGCGGAGGCCTCGCCGGCAAAAAGCGCCAACAAGGTGCTGGATGCACGCGTGCGGATCCATCGCCTGCTGCTCGAAGAGATCAACCTTGTCGCGCTGGAGCGCCTGCCCAAGGATGAGATGCGCCGGCAAGTGCATGATTTCGTGCAGGAAAAGACAAAGCAGGAGCGGATGGCGATCAACGCCGCCGAGCTTGACGCACTGGTCGACGACATTGTCGACGAGATGGTTGGCCTTGGCCCACTGGAGCCGCTGCTGAAGGACCCCGAGATCAACGACATTCTGATCAACGGCCACGAGAACTGCTTTGTCGAAAAAAGGGGCAAACTGCAGCCGGTCAGTATTCCGTTCAAGGATGAGGCGCATCTGCTGCGCATCGTCAACAAGATCGTTGCCGCGGTCGGCCGGCGGGTTGACGAGTCCCAGCCGATGGTCGATGCGCGCATGCTGGATGGATCGCGCTTCAACGCCGCCATCCGTCCGGTCGCTGTCGACGGGCCGCTGGTCTCGATCCGCAAATTCTCCAAGAACAAGCTTGGGCTGCACAAGCTGGTCGAATTCGGCGCTATCACGCAGAACATGGCCGAAGTGCTTGCGGCTGCCGTGCATGCCCGCAAGACGACGATCATTTCCGGCGGTACCGGCACCGGCAAGACGACAATGCTCAATGCGCTGTCAGCCTTCATTCCGGAAGACGAACGGCTGATCACCATTGAGGACGCGGCCGAACTCCAGCTGCAGCAACCACATGTGGCACGCATGGAGACGCGGCCGGCCAACATCGAGGGCCATGGCGAGCTGAAACAGCGTGATCTGGTCAAGAACGCGCTTCGCATGCGTCCCGACCGCATCATCCTTGGCGAGTGCCGCGGCGAGGAAGCCTTCGACATGCTGCAGGCGATGAACACGGGCCACGAAGGCTCGATGGCGACCATTCACGCCAACACCCCGCGCGACGCCATTTCGCGCCTTGAGCAGATGCTGGGCATGACCGGCATGCCGATGACGGTGCAATCCATCCGCAGCCAGATATCCAGCGCGATCGAACTTATCGTGCAGCTGACACGTCTGTCGGACGGCAAGCGCAAGGTGACGAGCGTGACCGAGGTCACCGGCATGGAAGGCGATGTCATCCAGATGCAGGAGATCTTCCGGTTCGTGCGTACCGGCATGGAAGCCGATGGCACGATCCTTGGTTACTACGAGGCGACCGGCATTCGGCCGCGCTTTCTCGATGATCTGCGCGCCATGGGTATTGAATTTCCCGGCAGATATTTCGAACCCGGCCGGCCGCAGGAGTAACAGGGTGTTCAACGGGCTCAGCGCGATCTACGTCGTCTATGCCGCGGCAGCGCTTACCGGCATCATGATCGCCGAGGCCTGTTATCTGCTTTACGCCGGCCGCAGCGACAAGCGCACCGCCATCAACCGGCGCATGAAACTGCAAGAAAGCAAGATCAGCCAGGAACAGGTGCTGATCCAGCTGCGCAAGGAGCGCGGCCTCGATGCTGGTTCGCCGCTGTTTTCACTCGACCGGTTTCGCGCCTTGCGCACGCAATCGGGCATGATCATGCCACTGTCGAAGTTCCTGATGATTACATCCGGCGTGGCCATGGCCGTCGCTCTGGCCGCCGTCTCGCGTGGTTTGCCGCTGTTGCTCGGGCTGCTGCTGTTTGTCATGCTTGCGCCGATCCTGCCGGTGATGACGATGCGCTTCAAACGCGGCCGGCGGCTGAAGCGGTTCGGCATGCAGTTGCCGGAGGCGCTCGAACTGATCACGCGTGGCCTGAAGGCTGGTCATCCGGTGCCGGTGGCGATCGCCATGGTGTCGCGCGAGATGCCAGACCCGATTGGCACCGAATTCGGTGTCATCGCCGATGAGGTGACCTATGGCTCCGATCTTGTTTCGGCGTTGAATTCGCTGTTCGATCGTGTTGGCCACGAGGATCTGCCACTGTTCGTCACCGCCGTGTCAATCCAGACCAGCTCCGGCGGCAACCTGCGCGAAATTCTCGATGGCCTGTCGACGACCATCCGAGAGCGCGGCAAGCTGCGCCGCAAGGTGCGCGCCATTTCCACGGAAGGCCGGTTGTCCGCGTATATCCTGACGGCGGTGCCTGCTTTGCTGTTCGCAGCCATCATGGCGCTGATGCCGCAATACTACGCCGACGTCTGGGGCGTACCGAAGACGTGGTACATGATCGGCGGCTCGGTTACCTGGCTGATGCTGGGCAACCTGATGATGTTCAAGATGTCGAATTTCAAGTTCTGACATGCAAAGCCTTATCGAATTCCTCGCCTCGCTTGCACCAACGTCACTGGTTCCGGTCGCTGTCCTGCTGCTGGCCCTGGGATCCGCAGCCGTGGCATGGCCATTGGTGGCGGCGAAAGGCGGGCGCAACGAACTCAAGCGCCGGCTCAAGCTGGATGATATGCCGGTGGCCGCGAAGGCCGAGCCGTCTCAGAAAAAGAATACCGGCATCGTGCGCGAGACGGCGGTGAAGAGGGCGCAGGAGTTCTACGCCAAGAGCGATCCGGAAAATGTCGCCCGGCTGCGTTTGAAGCTCATCCAGGCGGGCTACATGGAGCCTCGCGCAGTCGGCATGTTCTTCCTCATTCGCTTCACCGCGATGATCGGCACGACGGTCGGCGTCTTTGTGCTCAACCGGTGGCTGGCCAGTCCTGACGCGACGATGGCCAGCCGGTGGGCATTCGTCATCCTGTCGGGCGCTGCCGGCTATTTCGTGCCAGGCCTGGTACTGGGCCAGAAGGTTCGGGAAAAGATGCGCGAGTACCGCAACGGTTTTCCCGATTTCATGGACTTGATGATCGTCTGCTCGGACGCCGGCATGAGCATGGAGGCCGGCATCGAGCGCGTTTCGAAGGAACTCGCCAAGACCTATCCGGCGCTCAGCCAGAATCTGCAGTTGGTGTCACTGGAGCTGAGGGCCGGCCGCAGCCTCGACGATGCGCTGAAGGCGCTTGCCGATCGCCTCAGCCTTGACGAGGTTCGTTCCTTCGCCACGCTCCTGCAGCAATCGAAGGAGCTCGGCACCAGCCTGTCTGGGGCGCTGCGCGTCTTTTCCGATGAGATGCGCCACAAGCGCATGTCGCTGGCGGAGGAGAAGGCGCACGCCTTGCCGGCGAAGATGTCGGTGCCGGTCGTGGTCTGCATCCTGCCGGTTGTGCTGATGATCGCTGTCATCCCGATCATCGTCAAAATGACGGCGCACTAGAGGAAGCGTTCAACTCTGCCGCACAAGCGACGACGCAAACAGCGGTATCGGGACACGCGGAGTCCGCAAAATACAAATTGGTGAGAAGCCCATGCGAATCCTGTTGCTCACCCTCTTGCTAGGCTTCACCGGCGTCAGCTTGTCGCCCGCCCGGGCTACGTCTGGCGATTGCGGCGATGCCGCGGCTTTGGTGCAGAAGGCCTATCCCAAGGCTCACAAGAGCGCCGACGGCGGATCATTCACACTCGAACCCGGTATCAGCATCGACCTGACGCTTTCGGACAGCGATGCGCCAATCGGCCTGCTCTGCAAGATCTGGCCCGCGCATGACGATCTGCTGTTGGTTGCAGTGCCACTGACCGACAGCGCCAAATCCAGCGGCGATGGACATGTCGGCGATATCGAGTTGCTGGTCGTCGACCGTAAAAGCCTCGACGTGCGCCAGCGCCTGCTCCAGCCCGGGCTGATGACCGATGATGCCATCGCCATCCGCAAGGTCGAATTCGATACCGGCCGCTACGGGCTGGCCCCCGGTGTCACCGCCTTTGGCCTGCGCATCGAAATGGCAAACCATTCACAGCCAAATCCGTTCAGCGAAACCGACCTGCGGCTCTATGTGATCGCCGGCGATGCCGTGCGTGCCGTCCTCGACGGCCTCGTCGTGGCCGGCAATGGCGGCGAAGGCGATACCAATTGTGCCGGATCTTTTCACACCAGTCAGACCAGCTTGACGATGAGCCCGACGAGACATCACGGCTATCACGACATCACCGTGGCCGAGCGGACGGACACCGACGAGCCGCTTCCCGACAAGAATGGCGAGTGCCAGTCCCATCCAGGCAAGCCCGTGAAACGGACCTACCGGCTACGCTATGATGGCAGCCGGTATCCCGTTCCCGCTGCGCTCAAGGTCCTGGAGCCCTGATGACGTGGTGTGCAAAACGGCGGTGGTTAACGCCTTGTGCTCCGGAAACCAAATCTTAGGTGCGTTTGCGCACCGAAGCTTAATCGCTGTCCTGTAGCGTAAGTCCTGAAGAACGACCCGGCAAATCGGGCGATGAGGCAGGGGCATGCGTCACATATCTTTTACGGCGGCCGCCGCGACGGCCGTATTACTTGTAGTAACAGGCTGTACGACAAGCGCGATCGACAAGACGAAGACGACGGCCATCCCGCCGGCGGCAAGGGCGATCGACACTTCCGACCTGGCACAGGGCAAGGCGCAATTTCGCGAGGCGAACTACGGCCTTGCCGAAAAGCATTTTCGCAAGGCGGTGGAGCTGAAGGCCGACAATGCCGAGGCATGGATGGGGCTCGCTGCATCGTATGACGAGCTTGGGCGTTTCGACTTCGCCGATCGTGCCTATGGCCAGCTTTTGAAGGTCGCCGGACGCAAGCCGCAGATCATCAACAACATGGGCTATTCACAGCTGCTGCGCGGCAATCGCAAGAAGGCCAAGGCGCTGCTGCTGGAAGCGAAAGCGGGCATGACCGACCCGGCGGTGGTCAATGCCAATCTGGCATTGCTGAACAAGGGTTGAGCCTCTTTCAGCCTCTGCCTTCTTCGATTTCGAGAAGGCATCGACGCTTTGTAAACCCTGTCCCAAGGTAGCGTTACGAGATTGGCGGAAAAGCACGCTTGAGGGTTGCCGCTGGCCTGGAATGCAGCTGTAACGGCGGCCTCAAGAGGTTGCGCCGCGTATGTTGGATTTCAGTTCGCTTCTGCTCGCGGCTGCACTGTCAGGCACCTGTCTCAGCATAACCATGTTTGCGATCTGGTTCACGGCGCCACGGGCCGGCTTTGTGCTGACGGTAGGGTGCGGCATTCTTTTGCTTGTCGCGCATGTGGTTCTGTTCTGGCGCTATGCCAAGGCTCCCAGTCCCTGGCTCTGCCAGTCCGTGCTGATGCTTCTCAGCCTGGGGTTCCTGACCCTCTGCCTGTCGGCCATGCAATATCTCGGCATGCATCATTACAGGCGCGCCATCTTGCCGACGCTCGCCGCAATGGCTGTCTGTGGGACGGCAACCCTCTTCGGCTTCGACGGCATCGGCTTCATCATCACCTATGCCGCTGTCACTGTGCTGCTCTCGGCGATCGGGTTGATGTTCTGGATCAAGGGCAGCAACGACCGCCGCATCCTGCTTGTGGTCTCATTCCTGAGCGGCATCTGCGCGGTGTCGTTTGGCCTGTGCGGGCTCGTTCTGCTGGTCAACGGGCAATGGACGCTCGGCGTTGCGCCGAACAACTGGGCCGAGGCATTGAATTCCGTGGTGGCGGTCGCCTGCATGACCGGGCTTGGCGCCTTAACGCTCTCGCTGCATCATCTGCAGGCGCAGATCGAGTTGCGGGCCGAGACAATGACCGACCCGCTGACGGGGCTGATGAACCGCCGGGCGTTGATGTCGCTTTATGGGGAGCGGAGCTTTGGTCCGTTCATGTCGGTCTCCATGTTCGACCTCGATCATTTCAAGAAGACGAACGATCTTTACGGCCATCCCGTCGGCGACCAGGTTCTATGCCGATTCGCTGCCGTGGTCAGGAAATATGCCCGGACCGGTGTCGATGCCTATCGGCTGGGCGGCGAGGAGTTCGCACTGGTCATGTCGCGGGTAACGGAAGACAGGGCTTACGACATCGCCAGCAAGATCAGCGTCGCTTTCGGCACCGAGATCGTGGCCACGCCGCGCGGTCCCTTACGCAGCACGGTCAGCGGCGGCATCGGCTTTGGACGTGTGGACGGCGCCCGTTTTGAAGATGTATTGGCGGAGGCTGACGCTGCGCTCTACGCGGCAAAGCGTGCCGGGCGAAATCAGGTCGTTGCCCGAAGACAGGAAGACAAGACCGGCCCGGTTGGACCGGCCTTGCGTTCCGCATAACAAGAACTATTCGGCGGCTCCGAGATAGTCCGACAGGGGCGGACAGGAGCAGACGAGGTTGCGGTCACCGGCAACATTGTCGATACGCGACACTGGCGGCCAGTATTTCGCGGCGGTGTCGGCGTCGCCGGCAGGATAGGCCGCTTCCAGCCGCGAATAGGGATGGGTCCAAGCGGCGGCCAGCGCCTCAGCGGCGGTGTGCGGCGCATTGACAAGCGGATTGTCGGCCAGCGGCCATTCGCCCTTGGCGACCTTCGCTGCTTCGCCAGCGATCGCGATCATCGCCTCGCAGAAGCGATCCACTTCGTGTTTGGGCTCGGATTCCGTCGGCTCCACCATCAGCGTGCCGGGCACCGGAAACGACATGGTCGGCGCATGGAAGCCATAGTCGATCAAGCGCTTGGCGATGTCATCGACGCTGATGCCGGATGCGTCCTTGAGCACGCGCGTATCGAGGATGCATTCATGCGCGACGCGTCCCTGGCTGCCCTTGTAGAGCACAGGGAAAAACGCATCGAGCCGCGTCGCGATATAGTTGGCGGAAAGGATCGCCGTTTCCGTCGCCTGCTTGAGGCCCGACGCACCCATCATGCGGATGTACATCCATGTGATCGGCAGGATCGAGGCACTGCCGAAAGGGGCTGCCGAGACGGCATGGGCCGAGCCTTCTGTGACGTGGCCGGGCAGATACGGCTTCAGGTGCGCCTTGACGCCGATCGGCCCGATGCCGGGACCACCACCGCCATGCGGAATGCAGAACGTCTTGTGCAGGTTCATGTGGCAGACGTCGGCGCCGATGTCGCCGGGCCGGGCGAGCCCGACCATTGCATTGAGGTTGGCGCCGTCGAAATAGACCTGCCCGCCATGTTCATGAATGAGCGCACAAAGATCGCGCGCGCCTTCCTCGAACACGCCATGCGTCGAAGGGTAGGTGAACATCAGCGCCGCGAGATTGGGCGCATGTTCGGCCGCCTTGGCCTTCATGTCCTCCATGTCGATATTGCCGTCTTCGGTGCAGCGCACGACGACGACGCTCATGCCGGCCATGGCCGCGCTGGCAGGGTTGGTGCCGTGTGCGGAGGACGGGATCAGGCAAATGGTGCGGTGGCTGTCGCCGCGTGAGCGGTGGTAGCCGCGAATGGCCAAAAGCCCGGCATACTCGCCCTGGCTGCCGGCATTGGGCTGCAAGGTAACGGCATCGAAGCCGGTGATTTCAGACAGCCAACCCTCGAGTTCGCCGATCATGGCGCGGTAGCCGGTCGAATGCCTAGCCGGCGCGAAAGGATGAAGATTGGCGATGCTCGGCCAACTGACCGGCATCATCTCGGCTGCGGCGTTGAGCTTCATGGTGCAGGAGCCCAATGGGATCATGGCGCGGTCAAGCGCCAGATCCTTGTCGGCCAGCCGGCGCAGGAAGCGCATCATCTCGGTTTCCGACTTGTTTTCGTGGAACACGGGCTGGGTGAGAAACTCCTTGCCGCGCGGCTTGCCGGGTATGGTGCTGGCGTCGGCACTGCCTGCCTTGGCGCCGAACAATGCCGCGATTGCTTCAAGGTCGGTCTCGTCGGAGATCTCGTCGAAGGCAATGCTGACGCGATCGGCGCCGATCACGCGCAGCAGCCGGCCGGATTTCTCGGCGGCGGCGGCGATCTCCGCTGCCTTGCCCTTGGTTTCCACAGTCACCGTATCGAAACGGCTGGCGCCGACTACGGCAACGCCCGCGGCCTTCAGGCCGGCGGCGAGGCGATTGGCCAGTGCATGGATGCGCCCCGCGATCGCCTGCAGGCCGACCGGACCGTGCCAGATGGCGTAAGCGGTCGCCATGTTGGCGAGCAGCGCCTGCGCGGTGCAGATGTTCGAGGTCGCCTTGTCGCGGCGGATATGCTGTTCGCGCGTCTGCAGGGCCAGGCGATAGCCGGGACGGCCCTTGCTGTCGGTCGACTGGCCGACGAGGCGGCCCGGCATCAGCCGCGTCAGTTTGTCGGAGACAGCGCAATAGGCGGCATGCGGGCCGCCAAAGCCCATCGGCACGCCGAAGCGCTGCATCGGGCCGACAGCGATGTCGGCGCCGAGCTTTGCCGGTGCATCGGTGAGGGTCAGGCCGAGCGGGTCGGCAATGAAGACGACGACGGCGCCCGTAGCGCGCGCCTTTTCGATGGCTGCCTTGTGGTCGCCATAGACACCGAACGTGTCGGGCCAGGAGACGAGCAGGGCGGCGGTGTTGTCGTCGATCGTGTCACCGTCGATCTCGATGTCGAGCGGTTCGGCGCGGGTGCGCACGACATCCAGCGTTTGCGGATGCGGCGTGCCGGCAAGGGCCACTTTGGTGCGTTTGTCGCGGTGATGACGCAGTGCGATGCCGACAGCCTCCGCGACCGCTGTCGCCTCATCGAGCAGCGAGGCCGATGCCACCGGCAGGCCGGTCAGTTCGGCAACCAGCGTCTGGAAATTGAACAGCATTTCGAGCCGGCCCTGGCTGATCTCGGCCTGATAGGGTGTGTAGGCCGTATACCAGGCCGGGTTCTCGAACAGGTTACGCTGGATGACCGGCGGCACCTGGACACCGTGATAGCCGGCGCCGATGAAGCTCTTCAGCACCGTGTTCTTCGCCATGATCGCCGAAAGCTCGTCCAAGGCCTCAGCCTCGCTCGCGGGCGCTGGCAAAGCCAGCGGCCGGTCAAGCCTGATCGACTTCGGCACCGACTGGCTGATCAGCGTTTCGACTGAGGGCACGCCGATGGTGGTCAGCATGGCTCTGATTTCGTTGAGGCCAGGGCCGATATGGCGGGCCGAGAAGGGGTAGGGTGCTGCGGTCATGTCACTGCGTCCTGCTATCAACCGATATGGGCCTGGTATGCGGCCTCATCCATGAGGCCTTCGAGCTGGCTTTCGTTGGCGAGCTTCATCTTCCACAGCCAGCCGGCACTGGTTGCCGCCGAATTCACCAGCGACGGATCCGACGACAGCGTGCCGTTCGATTCCGTGATTTCGCCATCGACAGGCGCGTAGACGTCGGATGCCGCCTTGACGGATTCGACGACAACGGCGGTGTCGCCCTTGGCGAGCTTCTTGCCTGCTTCCGGCAGTTCGACGAAGACGAGGTCGCCGAGCTGTTCCTGCGCATAGTCGGTGATGCCGACGGTGGCGATACCGCCCTCGACACGCAGCCATTCATGATCTTCGGTGAAATAGGTCGTTGCCATGGGAATCATCCTTTGCGGTAGCGATGCGGTGTGAAGGGCAGGGAACTGATATCGACGGGGATTTTCGTCCCGCGCACGTCGGCGAAGACCCGGGTTCCGGGTTTTGCGAGCGGCGTCGAGACATAGCCCATGGCGACCGGATGACCGGCCGATGGGCCAAAGCCGCCCGAGGTGACATGGCCGGCGGGATTGCCGTCGGCGTCGAACAAGGCAACCCCGGCGCGCACCGGCTGGCGGCCTTCCGGCTTCAGGCCGACGCGCTTTTGCGCAGGCCCGCGTTCCAGGACGGCGCGTAGCGCATCGGCACCGATGAAGGCGCCGGTGGCGCGGATGTCCTTGGGGACCGCCCACATCAAGGCGGCGCTGGCCGGGTCGGTTTCTGGCGTGATGTCCTGCCCATGCAGGCAAAGACCCGCCTCCAGGCGAAGACTGTCGCGGGCCGCGAGCCCGATCCACAGCATGCGCTCGTCCTCAAGCAGTTTCGCGACGAGGTCGCGCGCGTCCGCCTCGGGCAGGCCGAGCTCAAAGCCGTCCTCGCCGGTGTAGCCTGAGCGGCTCATGAACCAGTTCTTGCGCGGTTCCCCATTCTTCCCCAATTCGATGCCGTGCATGAACAACAGCGAGCCGGTTTCGATACCGGCACGTGACAGCACGGCCCAGGCTTCGGGGCCTTGGATCGCCAGGAAGACGCGGTCGAGCGCGTCGACCTTGACGTCGAAATCGTTGGCCAGGGCACGCAGATGCTTTTCGTCGGCCACCGCGTTGCCGGCATTGGCGACCACCATGAAGCGGGTATCGCCAAGCCTGGTGACGATCAGATCGTCCGTTATCCCCCCGGCCTCATTGAGGAAGAACGTCAATTTGGACTGCGAGAGTTCAAGCGCGCCGGCGTCCAGCGGGCAGGCGCGGTTGAGCAGCGAAACCGCACCTGGTCCGCTGACTTCGAACAGCTTCATATGCGAGATGTCGAACAAGCCGGCATGCTCGCGTGTGTGAAGATGCTCCTTCATGACGCCGGCCGGATAGGTTAGCGGCATGGACCAGCCGGCAAAGGCGCCAAAGCGCGCGCCAGCGGCGATATGCATATCTTCGAGGGGAAGGTGTGTTGTGTCGTCGCCCGTCATGTCATCTCCAGAGTCGCACGCAATCGGCCGCGAATGGCGACCAGTCCGTGCCCCTCTGTCTGAAGCCTGAGAGACTCGCGCTGCCGGAACTCTGTCAGCGGCGCTTACACCTTCGGCGCGGGGGCAAGCCCCGACTTTCCAGAGTGTCTTTCCCGTCTACGGTTCTTTTGCCTGAGAGATTTCGGGCGATTTCCCCTTCGGCGACAGCTTTCGCTGTTCTCTCCCGCAAACAGGTAGGGCTCGTAAAAGCCCTCGACTCGTCATCCATAGCCCGTGTGCGACGGCTTGTCACCTGCCAACGACATGGTTCTGACAAGTCTTCGCTAACCACGCCGTTTGCCGGTTTCTCAAGACACTCCTGATATATTTGCGTTGGATTGGGCTTCGGGGACCGGCAATGGCCGGCGGCGGACGGGGACAAAATGGGCGAATTGATCATGACCGCGCCGGTGGCCGGACTGACTTCCAAAAACCGAATCACCGTGGATGACGTGACAATGCTGCGCCACGACGTGTTCGGCGACGGCGTGGTGACACGCGGCGAGGCCGAGGCACTGTTCGCGCTTGACGCGACGGCGAGGGACAAGTGTCCGGAATGGCCAGTTTTTTTCGTCGAAGCCGTCACCGACTACATCGTCCATCAGGAAAAGCCGGCCGGCTATATCTCGCAGGACAATGCCGATTGGCTGATCCGCACCATCTCGCGCGACGGCATGGTCGACAGCCGGACCGAGCTTGAACTGCTGGTGCATGTGCTGGAAGAGGCGAAATCATCGCCGGTCAAGCTCTGCACTTATGCGCTTGAGCAGGTCGCGCACGCCGTGATCGACGGCAAGGGGCCTCTGATGCTCGGTGGCAGCCTGGTTCCCGGACTGGTGGCGAAAGCTGAAGTCGAGCTTCTGCGCCGTATCCTTTATGCACATGGCGGCGAGGGCAACATCGCCATCACGCGCGCCGAGGCCGAGATCCTGTTCAAGATCAACGAACGGACGGCCACGGCCAACAATGATCCGTCGTGGAACGACCTCTTCGTCAAGGCGATCGCCAATTTCGTTATGTGCTCGGCCGGCTACGAGGCGCCGACGCGAGACGTGGCGCTGCGGCAGGACGCCTTTCTCGATCATGCCAAACCGGAAATCGGCGGCTTCTTCGGCCGCATGGTGTCGGGCGGCCTTGCCGGCATTATCGAGGCCTATCGTTCGCCTGCCGATACCGAAGCAGAATGGGAAGCCAGGAACATGGCGGCCGAGGCGCTTGCCCGCCGCGCCGAAACGATCGATGCCGGTGAAGCCAAGTGGCTGGTCGAGCATATTGGGGTCGACAGACCGCTTTACGAAAACGAGCGCGCGCTGCTGACCCTGATCAAGCACGCATCGCCGGAAATCCACCCGGCGCTGCAGCCGCTGCTCGACAAGGTGGCCTGAACAGGCGATTGCCGGCTATGCGCCGATGTCGCGGTGATCAGTGAGATCTCGCAGCGCAGTCGTGACCAATCTGACGAGGTCCGATTGGCGGCGCACGCCGGTCCGGCTGTAAGCCGTCTTGAGATGATAGCGGACCGTGTTCATTGATATGCCGGTGCGATCGGCATAGGCCTGCAACTCTTCATTCGCTGCAATGGCGGCGACGAGCTGTGCTGCGCCTTTCGGCAGGCAGAAAAGCGCACCGATCGTTTGCGCGTCCGACTGAGCCTTGAGCAGCGGATCGTGAATGATGAACATCACGCCACGCGGCCGGGACCTTGAGCCGTCCACGCCATCATCGAGGAAGAATGGCGCGACCATGATGCCGTAGGACGGCTTGCCGGCAGCCCGGGGCGCTCGCGCAACCCCGCCGGCGCCACCTGCGCGGACGTCGTTCTCGAGTTCGGCCAGTCGGTTGTTGGCGGCACGGTTCGCGGCAAAAAGCCGACCGCCGCGCCCGATCGACAGCCCATCAGCGGCGCTGGCCATCCTGCGGGCCGCGGCGTTGACGAACAGGCTGCGTCCATACTCGTTGAGCGCCACCACGCCAGCGGCAAGCCGGTTGCTGATTTCGGACATGGCGCCAGCCGCGCCCTCTAGCTCAAGAAAGCCGCGCCGCAGCTGCAGCGCTCGCGTCAGGTGAGGCATGAGCGCTTCGAGCCTGGCGATATCGTCGTCGTCGAAGGCTTTGCGATCCTGTGGGCGCTGTAAGCCAACCATGGCGAAGCCGCCCTTTGTCGATGCGAGCGTTCCACCGAGGCATTCTTCCAGTCCCAATGGCCGGAAGAACTCGTTGAAGAAGACCCCTGGCTTGCGTGTCTCTTCCCGAAGCAGCCGGTAAGTCGGCATGGCCGTGCCGGCCGGCACCGCCATGAAGGCTCTTGGCGCCGGATCCAGTGTCGCGAAATCGCGTTGATAGCGATCCAGCACCTCGCCCGTGAACAGGCCGACCGAGGCCTGCGCCGAGACCTCGGGCCGTGCAGCGTCGAAATCCAGCAATACGGCCGTGGCAACATCAAACAGGTTACCAAGGAGTTCCAGCGACGCGTCGAAGCCAGCCCTGTCGCGCACCCCAAGATAGAGGGCGTCGAGAAACTGCGCTTCACGCTTCTGCACCAAGGTCAAGCCCGCCCCCGGCCTCTGGCAGTGCCGTGCCCGACAAGTGCAGCCGGCGGCATGCCCGAATAGAAACTCTATCTGAATACCCCAGGCCATCGTCCTTGACTGAAGGCCCGATGTCAAATGGTGCGTGGGCGGAGGCCGGGACCTTTCGTCAGGAGAAAAGGACCCTGCGCCTACCTGTTTGGGTAGGGTTCTCAGGTGATGAAACTGCTTTCCTTGCGGTCGGGACGTTCAAAACTCAGGGAGAACATCATGACCATACTTCGTAATGTGCTTGCTCTTGCATTTGCCGCTGGCCTTGGCTCGACAACGCTGGCCCTCGCAGGCGGCATGACACCGGAAAAACAGGCCGATGCGCGCACGAAAGTGGAAACCGCAGTGGCACTGGCCAACATCGCCAAGGCGGACAAGGACGGCGAGGCCATGCTCGTCGCGGCAAGGATGCTTGCCGAAGCCGGACCGGTGGCGGAGCAGGGCGCCAAGATGAAGGACGGCAAGCCAACGCTGATGGATGCAGGCAAGATGGCGAAAATGGCCAAGGAGATGGGCGCCGATGCCAAGAAGGCTGACGCTATCGCCAGCGCGGCCACGTCAAATGGCGAAACGGCGCGCAGCGACGGCTACTGGTACTACAGCTGCGATTCCTACAACAACTGCCAGTGGATTTACGCCGGCTATTGAGCGGGGCCGGGGGGCTCTATCATAGCAAGGCGTTCGTGATCGGCCCACCGCGCGGGGCGGGCCGATCACTCGAATAAGCCGGCTAATTATATACCGCCGTACCAGTCATAGCCGTTGTCTTCCCAGTAGCCGCCACGGCCTCCGCCGACATCGGCGAAACCATCGACCAGTTCAATCTTGTAGAGATATTTCGGCATCTTGTAGCCAAGCTGGCGCTCGACCCGGACACGCAGAG
Source organism: Mesorhizobium sp. INR15 (assembly GCF_015500075.1). Classification (NCBI taxonomy): domain Bacteria; kingdom Pseudomonadati; phylum Pseudomonadota; class Alphaproteobacteria; order Hyphomicrobiales; family Phyllobacteriaceae; genus Mesorhizobium; species Mesorhizobium sp. INR15. The sequence continues at coordinate 4,084,622 of NZ_CP045496.1, forward strand.
GCGCGCCGTTCTCGACGGGCAGCGGTTTGCCGTTCAAACCATAGGCAAGGATCGTCTGCGGGTGCCGCGCGTCGACGATGTCGATTGTGCCGTAATATTTGACGTCGCCGGAGAGGCCGCGGTCGATCGTGTCCAGGCAGTGGAACATGACATAGCGCGCCTGCGGCTTGACCACGGCCTGATCGAGAAGGAGCGACAGCGGCGTGCCGGTCCATTTGGCGATACAGCTCCAGCCCTCGACGCAGTCGTGACGGGTGATCTGGGTACGGCTCGGCATGTTCATCAATTGCTCGCGGGAGAGCGACAGCGGTTTTTCGACAAGGCCGGTCACCTCAAGCCGCCAATCGGCGAAATTGTTAGTGAGCAAGGCTTTGTAGGCGTCGTCATCTGGTGCCGTGACGCCGTTCGGCCGCATTGGCTGGCGGATGTCGGCCTCGGTGAATTCCGGCGCCAGGGAGCTGCCGCCGCCGAACAGGCGTTGTGCCTTGTGGGTCAGGCCATTGGCGTTCTCGAGAAAGCCGCGCAGGCCGCTGCCGATGCTGAGCTGGCTGTCGAAGGCGTCGCAACCCGACAACATGAGGCCTGAAGCGCCGAGGCTGGCACCAGTAAGGAATTTCCGGCGGCTGATCTCGAATTTGGCCATCTCAGACACTCCTCTCGGATGCTTCGCCGTCGTGGTCTGGCGGATCGGTGCGATACCAGCCCGTGATGATCGAGCGCAGTTCGTTGATCGGGCCGGCGGCGAGGATCATCAGCATATGGACAACGAAGAAGCCGACGAGCAGCACCATGACGGTGAAATGGATGGTGCGTGCCGTTTGCCTGCCGCCGAGCAGATCATTGAGGAACGGCAGCACCGAATTCATGCTCGGCGACATCGCCAAGCCGGTGATGATCATCAGCGGCAGCAACACGAACAGCACACCGCCATAGGCCATCTTCTGCAACGTGTTGTACTCGCGGGTGTGGTGGAACTTGAATTTTGCGTGGTTGATGATGTCCTGCGGCAGCCGCTTGAGATCGTCGAGGCGTGGCGCCAGATCACGGCGCAGATGGCCGTTGATCAGGCTGGCGACCAGCCAGACAATCAGCGTGGTGACCAGGATCCAGGCGAAGAAGAAATGTATGACGCGGGCCGTGCCAAGGTCATAGTAGGACGGGACCGTCGCCCAGGATGGAAAGCCGCGAGAGGTCTCCTGACCAGCAGGGCCGGACCAGCCGAGCACGCCGGTGGTGTCGAAGCGATGCCCCAGGATATCGGTGTAGCCGCGCGGTCCGCTCGCGGTATTCTCGGCGCCGATGGCAAAGACGGTGTTGTCGTATCCGAAGCCGGACTGCTTGCCGATGTAGAGTTGGGGGCGGGCATTGAAAATCTGCAGGCCGCTGAGCAGCATGAAGAACAGCGATATGGCCCAAAGCCAGTGCGTCAGCCGTGTCCAGCGCGACTGCCGATAGATCAACGGCCTGCCGTTGGATGCCGGAGCACCGGTTCCCATGGTCGATTGGTCTCTGGCAACCGCTTCCATTTTCTCGCCTTCCGGCCACGCGGTTCCGGCGTGGCCTGTTTCCTCATTGTCCTCCTGATACGTCGCTTTCCCAACGGATGTTTCATCCGATCACGGAAATATCAGGAGGCAGGCTCTATGGGGCACCCAGGCTGACGGCGAGGTTGACGGCTGCCGCCACAATGACCGTGTTGAAGAAGAACGACAGGATCGAGTGGACAAGCACGACACAGCGCATATGCGTGGTCGAGATGTTGGTGTCGGCGGTCTGTGCTGTCATGCCGATAACCGTTGAAAAATATAAGAAATCCCAGCCTTCCGGTCGTTTGTCGCCAGGAAACAGCAATCCGCCGACCGGAACTTTCTTCTTGGTATCGGCGTCGACCGTATCGCCGTCCATCCAGTAGACATGTGCGTAGTGGAGTGCCGCCATCGCATGGATGGTGAACCAGCCGAGCGGGATCGACAACAGGGCGAAGCCGAGTTCCATGGGGTGGCCTCTGTCCTTCTGATTGATCAGCAGGAACAGCGAGACAACCGCGACGCCGACGACAACAAGCGTGACAGCGAAAATGACCAGCACCGGCTGGTCGGTGGCGCGCGCATTCTTGCTCAGATACTTGCCGGTGAACTTTGGCATCTGGGAAACGACAAGAATGACGTATCCGGCGAAGAAGGCGTTGGCGCCAATTGAATAGGCGAGCGGGGCTCGCAACAGCAACGCCACGACAAGGGCCACGGCGCCGAAGCAGGCCGACACCGCGAACAGCATGTGGCGCTGCATGGGTTTCTTCAGCGGGATTTCGGTGAGCATGGCGTTCCGACCTTGGATGGCGCTCAGGTTCTAGTCCGGTGTGGCGGATTTGAGCGCCCGCCGCAAGATGCGGTCGAGTTCGCCGAGAAATCGTGAACGGTCCTGCGGTGCGAAGCTGGCATTGTAGCCCTTGCTCTCGCCGGTCTCGCGCAAATGCTGTTTGAGATCGCGCATTGCCACCGCCATGCCGATCGTTTCCGGCGTGAACGGCCGCCCGGTCGGCCCCAGCACATGCGCGCCGAGCGCCACGGTGCGGGCGGCCAGCGGAATGTCGGCGGTCACCACGATATCGTTGGCTTTGGCGTTCTCGACAATCCAGTCATCGGCGGCGTCGGCGCCTTTTGACACGACGACGTTGCGGATCATCGGGTCGCGCGACGGGCGCAAGCCACCATTGGAGACATAGGTGACGACGACGCCATGGCGTTCCGCGACCTTTTCCACCTCGGCTTTCACGGGGCAGGCATCGGCATCGACGAGGATAGAAGGTGCAGGCATTTCTGGTTCCAATAAATATGGGGCCGGGCGATTTCGGCCGGCCCCATGGCTATCATCTGTTTGACCGCTCAAGCCGGAAGCGCGCCTGACTTTTTCGCGGTCCAGGTTGCGATATAGTCCATCAGGCCGGGGTTGAGGCAGTCATAGGGTTCGATGCCGATGCGGCTTGGATCGACACCAGATTCGATGATCGACGAGACAAAGGCGGTGAAGCCCGGAGGCGACCAGCCATCCTCGACAAAGCGCTCGGGATGGATGAAGGACAGGCCCTTGAACGGATGGTCGCGCTCGACCGGACCGTGCATGTGAACGCCGCAGCCGGTGCAGGCATGGCGCTGGATCAGCGCCGAGGGATCGACCACCTTCAGCTTGTCGCCATTCTCGGTGACGGTGACATCGCCGGTGCCTGCGACAGCCACGACCGAGAACACCGCGCCTTCCGGCTTCCAGCATTTCGTGCAGCCGCAGGCATGGTTGTGCGCGATCTGGCCCTTGACCTTCACCTTCACCGGCTTGCTGGTGCAGGCGCAGACCAGGGTGCCGCCGGCAAAGCTTGCGCTTTCCTTGGGCAGCCCATTGTCGATTTTCGGATGCAGTTTCTCCGCCATTGTTCTTCTCCTCCCATGTTTCAGTCACAGAGGTCGCTGGCCGGTTGGCTGGCGGCGTATGGCTGTCGTCAGTAGACCACGACACTCCGGATCGACTTGCCCTCATGCATCAGGTCAAAACCCTTGTTGATGTCCTCGAGCTTCAGCGTGTGGGTGATCATCGGGTCGATCTCGATCTTGCCGTCCATGTACCAGTCGACGATCTTGGGCACGTCGGTGCGGCCGCGCGCGCCGCCAAAGGCGGTGCCCATCCAGGTGCGGCCGGTGACCAGCTGGAATGGCCGCGTCGAGATTTCCTGGCCCGCCCCGGCAACGCCGATGACCACTGACTTGCCCCAGCCGCGATGCGAGGCTTCCAGCGCCTGGCGCATCACCTTGGTGTTGCCGGTGCAGTCGAACGTGTAGTCGGCGCCGCCGATCTGGTCGGCACCGCGTTTGGTCAGGTTGACCAGGTAAGGCACGACATCGCCGTCGATCTCCTTCGGATTGACGAAATGCGTCATGCCGAATTTTTCGCCCCAGGCCTTCTTGTCGTTGTTCAAGTCGACACCGATGATCATGTCGGCGCCGGCAAGGCGCAGGCCCTGGATGACGTTGAGGCCGATGCCGCCGAGCCCGAACACCACGGCCGTCGCGCCGATCTCGACCTTGGCGGTGTTGATCACCGCACCGATGCCGGTGGTGACGCCGCAGCCGATGTAGCAGATCTTGTCGAAGGGCGCGTCGGGATTGACCTTGGCCAGCGCGATCTCGGGCAGCACGGTGAAGTTCGAAAAGGTCGAGCAGCCCATGTAGTGGAAGATCTTGTCCTTGCCGATCGAGAAGCGCGACGAGCCATCGGGCATCAAGCCTTGCCCCTGCGTCGCGCGGATCGCCGTGCACAGGTTGGTCTTGCGCGACAGGCAGGACGGGCACGAGCGGCATTCGGGCGTATAGAGCGGGATGACATGGTCGCCCTTCCTGAGCGACGTCACGCCCTTGCCGACATCGACGACAACGCCGGCACCTTCATGGCCGAGAATGGCCGGAAACAGGCCTTCTGGATCAGCGCCCGACAGCGTGAATTCATCGGTGTGGCAGATGCCGGTCGCCTTGATCTCGACCAGCACCTCGCCATCGCGAGGCCCCTCGAGATCGACCTCCATGATCTCAAGCGGCTTTCCAGCAGCAACGGCAACCGCGGCGCGGGTTTTCATCAGGCAATTCCTCCAATGCGATGTTTGTCCCAAGCTTTCAGGTTTTACATTCGCGATCAACCGCAAGCTGGTTCCAGGCTTGGACCGATGTGCAGAATTTCAATCCCAAATCGATTGAAAACCGGCGATTTGATCCGCCAGCTTGACCGCGCCGGCACAGGCCATAAAAGAAATGGCCGACCGAAGGGACCGACTTCAGCATGTTCACCAAAATCCTGATCGCCAACCGTGGCGAGATCGCCTGCCGCGTCATCAAGACGGCGCGCAAGATGGGCATCGCCACGGTCGCCGTCTATTCCGACGCCGATCGTGATGCCGTGCATGTCGAGATGGCCGATGAAGCCGTGCATATCGGACCCGCGCCGGCCGCGCAGAGCTATCTTGTGCCGGAGAAGATCATTGCCGCCTGCAAGGCGACAGGCGCTCAGGCCGTGCACCCAGGTTACGGCTTCCTGTCCGAGCGCGCCGCCTTCTGCGAGGCGCTGGAGGCAGAGGGCATCATCTTCATCGGCCCGAAGCCCAAGGCGATCAAGGCGATGGGCGACAAGATCGAATCGAAGAAATTCGCCAATGCCGCCAAGGTGAACACGGTGCCCGGCTGGCTTGGCGTTATCGAGAATGCCGACCATGCCGAAAAGATCGCCGGCGAGATCGGCTATCCCGTGATGATCAAGGCCTCGGCCGGCGGCGGCGGCAAGGGCATGCGCATCGCCTGGTCGCAGTCGGAAGTGCGAGACGGCTTTGACCGCGCGCGCTCCGAGGCGAAAAGCTCGTTTGGCGATGATCGCGTCTTCATCGAGAAGTTCGTGGTCGATCCGCGCCACATCGAGATCCAGGTTCTGGGCGACGCGCATGGCAACACGCTCTATCTCGGCGAGCGCGAATGCTCGATCCAGCGCCGCAACCAGAAGGTCGCGGAGGAAGCGCCATCGCCGTTTCTCGATGCCAAGACCAGGAAGGCCATGGGCGAGCAGTCGGTGGCGCTGGCCAAGGCTGTCGATTACCAGAGCGCCGGCACCGTCGAGTTCATCGTCGATAAGGACAAGAACTTCTATTTCCTTGAAATGAATACACGATTGCAGGTCGAGCACCCTGTGACGGAGTTGATCACCGGCGTCGATCTGGTCGAGCAGATGATCCGCGTCGCGGCCGGAGAAAAGCTTGACCTCAAGCAGAGCGACATCAAGCTGAACGGCTGGGCGGTGGAAAGCCGGCTCTACGCCGAGGATCCATACCGCAATTTCCTGCCATCGATCGGCCGGCTGACGCGCTACCGGCCGCCGGAAGAGGGGCAGGTTGGCGACATCATCATCCGCAACGATACCGGCGTGACGGAAGGGTCCGAAATCTCGATGTTCTACGACCCGATGCTGGCCAAGCTTTGCACATGGGCGCCGACTCGCATCGAGGCGATCGATGCGATGTCGGAAGCGCTGGACAGTTTCGTTGTCGACGGCATTGAGCACAACATTCCGTTCCTTGCCGCGCTGATGCAGCATCCGCGCTGGCGGGAAGGGCGGATATCGACCGGCTTCATCGCCGAGGAATATCCCGACGGGTTTTCGCCGATCATTCCAAACAGTGAAGAGAAAGCGGTGCTGGCGTCGATCGCCGTCGCGGTCGAACTGCTGCGCCGTGACCGGCTTGATCGCCTGGGTGGCCGCCTGGCCCCGCATTCGGGTGCCTTGAAGCGCGACTGGGTGGTCAAGATCGACGAGGATTACCTGTCAGCTTCGATCCTCGAAGGCATGATTTCCGTCCCGATGGAGATCGACCTGTCGATCGATGGCGGCAAAGCACTGACCGTCTCGTCGGACTGGCGGCCGGGCGACCTTATCTGGAGCGGCACGGTTGGCGGGCGCAAGGTCACTGCGCAACTGCGCTCGACTCCCAACGGTATTCGCATTGCCTGGAAAGGCATGTCGGTGACGGCGCGCGCCATGCTGCCGCGCATCGCCGAACTCGAAAGGCTGATGCCGGAGAAGGTGGCGCCGGATACGTCGAAGCTGCTGCTCTGCCCTATGCCCGGCCTCGTGGTCTCGATCGCCGTTGCCGAGGGGCAGGAGGTCAAGGCTGGTGAGACCCTGGCCGTGGTCGAGGCGATGAAGATGGAAAACGTGCTGCGCGCCGAGCGCGACCTCACCGTGTCTAAACTCAACGCCAAGCCGGGCGACAGCCTGGCCGTCGATGCCGTCATCATGGAGTTCGCGCAAGCGCCGGTTTGAGGCTTTGTTCGATACATGCCGTTGTCCCGAAATCCTGAGCATTTTGGGGCGACGTGCATTGGCTGTGAACAGGCAATCGCTGGACTCGTATTGGCCGGTGCCGGACAATACATCTGTTGGCGATTGAGTCTCCTCAGACAGCGCGAAAACCATGGCGGATGACAAACTTCCACGCGACCCCTTGCTGCGCGAAGCCGCGATAGCGGCCGCGCGGCCGGAAGTGCCGGCGCGGCCCTTCGTGCATCTGCGCGTGCATTCGGCCTATTCGCTACTGGAAGGCGCCTTGCAGATCAGCAAGGTGGTGGCCCATGCGGTCAAGGACGAAGCTCCGGCCATTGCCGTCACCGACACCAACAATCTGTTTGGCGCGCTCGAATTCGCGCAAAAGGCCGTCAAGGACGGCATCCAGCCGATCATCGGCTGCCAGATCGCGCTCGCCTTTTCCGGCGAAAGCAGCGATGGCCAGCGCGACCGCAGACGGCAAGGCCCGGATATGCGGCCGGTCGTTGTGATCGCCGCCACCGAGGCCGGCTATGCCAATCTGGTCAGGCTGGTCAGCCGCGTCTATCTCGAAACGCCGCCCGGCGAGGCGGTGCACCTGACCACCGAGATGATGGAAGGCCGTTCTGGCGGCTTGATCTGCCTCAGTGGCGGGCCACGCGGTCCGATCGGCTTTGCCCTGAAGGAGGATCGCCGCGATCTCGCTGAAACGCGGCTGCTTGCACTCAAGGCAATGTTCGGTGACCGGCTCTATGTCGAACTGGACCGGGTTTCCGGCTACGACCGGACTATCGAACAAGCGACGATCGATCTCGCCTATGCCCACGAACTGCCGCTGGTCGCCACCAATGAGGCCTTCTTCTCATCGCGCGACGAATATGACGCGCATGACGCGCTGATCGCCATCGCGGAAGGATCGGTGGTCGCCGCCGACAATCGCCGCCGATTGTCGCCGGACAATTTCCTGCGCAGCCAGGCGGATATGGCGCGGCTGTTCGCCGACCTGCCGGAAGCGATCGACAACACGGTCGAGATCGCGCTGCGCTGTTCGTATTATCCAAAGAACCGCAATCCGATCCTGCCGCGCTTTACCGGCGGCGATGTCGCCGACAATGAAGCGGCCGTGCAGGCGGAAGCCGACGAGCTTGCCCGCCAGGCGCATGAAGGGCTGGATGCGCGGCTGGCGGCGCATGGGCCAACCGCCGGCTACACGGTCGAGCAATATCGCGAGCGGCTGAATTTCGAGCTCGGCATCATCACCAAGATGAAGTTTCCGGGCTATTTCCTGATCGTTGCCGACTTCATCAAATGGGCCAAGGCACAAGGCATTCCAGTCGGGCCGGGCCGTGGTTCGGGCGCTGGCTCGCTGGTCGCCTATTCGACGACCATCACGGACATCGACCCGCTGCGCTTCTCGCTGCTGTTCGAGCGCTTCCTCAACCCTGATCGCGTGTCGATGCCCGACTTCGACATCGATTTCTGCCAGGACCGCCGCGAGGAGGTCATCCGCTACGTCCAGCAGAAATACGGCCGCGACCAGGTCGGACAGATCATCACCTTCGGTACGCTGCAGGCCCGCGCCGTGCTGCGTGACGTCGGCCGTGTCCTGCAGATGCCTTACGGTCAGGTCGACAAGCTTTCCAAGATGGTGCCGCAAAATCCGGCCAATCCGGTCAAGCTTGCCGACGCCATCGCCAACGAGCCGCGCTTTGCCGAGGAGGCTGAAAAGGAGCCGATCGTCCAGACGCTTCTCGACATGGCGCAGAAGCTGGAAGGGCTTTACCGCCACGCCTCGACGCACGCCGCCGGCATCGTCATCGGCGATCGGCCGTTGTCGGAGTTGGTGCCGATGTACCGCGATCCGCGTTCGGACATGCCGGTCACCCAGTTCAACATGAAATATGTCGAGCAGGCCGGGCTCGTGAAGTTCGACTTTCTCGGACTGAAGACGCTGACCGTGCTGGAGACGGCGGTCAAGCTGATCCGCCGCCGTGGCATCGAGATCGATCTGGCCAACATACCGCTCGATGATCCCCAGACCTACGCCATGCTGTCGCGCGGCGAAGTGGTCGGCGTGTTCCAGGTGGAAAGTGCCGGCATGCGCAAGGCGCTGATCGGCATGCGGCCCGACTGTATCGAGGACATTATCGCGCTGGTCGCGCTCTACCGGCCGGGCCCGATGGAGAACATCCCGACTTACAACGCCAGAAAGCATGGCGAGGAGGAAATGGCGTCGATCCATCCCAAGATCGACCATCTGGTGAAGGAGACGCAAGGCGTCATCGTCTACCAGGAACAGGTCATGCAGATCGCGCAGGAGCTGTCGGGCTACTCGCTCGGCGAAGCCGATCTGCTGCGCCGCGCCATGGGCAAGAAGATCCGCGCCGAGATGGACAAGCAGCGCGAGCGCTTCGTCACGGGTGCGGTCGAGCGCGGCGTCGGCAAGCCGCAAGCCGATTTCATTTTCGATCTGCTGGCAAAGTTCGCCGACTATGGTTTCAACAAATCACACGCCGCGGCCTATGCTGTCGTGTCCTACCAGACCGCGTATCTCAAGGCGCACTATCCGGTCGAGTTCCTGGCGGCGTCGATGACGCTCGACATGGGCAACACCGACAAGCTCGCCGATTTCCGCCAGGATGCAATACGCCTCGGCATCGAGGTTGTGGCGCCGTCGGTGATGTCGAGCTTCCGTCCCTTTGAAGTAGGCGAGAACCGCATCTTCTATTCGCTGGCCGCGCTCAAGGGCGTCGGCGATGCGGCTGTCGAGCACATTGTCGCCAAGCGTGGCGAGAAGCCATTCAAGAACCTTGCCGATTTCTGCGAACGGGTTGACCCGAAGGTTGTCGGCAAGCGCGTCTTTGAAAGCCTGATCATGGCCGGCGCGCTCGATTGCTTCGGTCACGACCGGGCAACGATGGTGGCGGGTGTCGAGCGGATGATGGGGCTGGCATCGCTGGCGCAGCAAAACGCTGTTTCCGGCCAGCATGACATTTTCGGCGCTTCGCTCGGCGCGCAGTCGCAGGCGCTCAACCTGCCGGTGACGGAGCCGTGGCTTGCCGCGGACCGGCTGCACCGCGAGTTCCAGGTGGTTGGGTTCTATCTCTCTGCCCATCCGCTCGACGAATACAAGGCCGCACTGCAGAAGATGCGGGTGCAGAACTGGGGCGAGTTTTCGGCCGCGGTCAAACGCGGCGCCGCCGCTGGACGGCTTGCCGGCACCGTCACCACCAAGCAGGAGCGCAAGACGCGCACCGGCAACAAGATGGGCGTCGTGCAGTTTTCCGATACGTCGGGTCAATACGAGGCCGTGCTGTTTTCCGAGGCGCTCGCGCAATACCGCGATCTGCTTGAACCCGGCCGGTCGGTGGTGATCACTGTCGCGGCCGAGGACAGGCCGGAAGGCGTCAATCTGCGCATTTCCACCGTGCAGTCGCTGGAAGATGAGGCGAGCCGTGTCCAGAAGGCGCTGCGCATATTCGTGCGCAACGCCAGCCCGATCAACATGCTGGCCGGCCAACTCGCGGTGAAAGGCGAGGGGCAAGTGAGCTTCGTGCTGATCAAGGATGATGGCGAAGGTGAGGTCGAGATTGAATTGCCCCACCGCTATCGTATCTCGCCGCAGATTGCGTCAGCGATGCGCGCGGTGCCTGGTGTGGTTGAGGTGGAACTCGTCTAGGGAGGTGAGGCCGGCCTGTTCTTGGGGTTTCGCCCTTGAGGCGGCCATCAACCGTCATTGACAGAGAGAACCGCCCCTCTCCATTTCATACATATGGCGCACAAGGGGCTTGCTTCAAGACCCGGCCCCTGCCGTAGAACTCCCGGCCTTACCGGCAACAGGGAGTGGCCAAATGCGTTCAGTGGTAATCGTTGGAGCAGGCCCGACAGGGCTGATGCTGGCGGGCGAGTTGGCCTTGGCGGGTGTCGACGTCGCCATCGTCGAACGGCGCGCCAGTCAGGACCTCGCGGGTTCGCGCGCCGGCGGCCTGCATTCGCGCACCATCGAGGTGCTCAACCAGCGCGGCATCGCGGATCGGTTTCTCGCGCAGGGAACGACGGCCCAGGTCGCCGGGTTTGCCTGGATACGGCTCGATATCAGCGATTTTCCCACAAGGCACAATTACGGCCTGGCGCTGCGGCAGAACCATGTCGAGCGCATCCTCGCCGATTGGGTGGAGGAATTGGCGGTGCCGATCTATCGAGGCCGCGAAGTGACCGGTTTCACGCCGGATGACGCTGGCGTCGATGTCGAACTCTCTGATGGTCAGATGCTGCGGGCGGCATATCTCGTGGGATGTGATGGAGGACGCAGCTTCGTGCGCAAGGCAGCCGGCATCGGATTCCCGGGCTGGGCCGCGACAACCAGCAGTCTGATCGCCGAGGTCGAGGTTACCGGGGAGCCGGAATGGGGCATCCGCAACGACGCCCTCGGCATCCATGGCCTCAGCAGAATGGAGGACGGGAAGACTGTGCGTATCCTGGTCACCGAGCAGCACCCGGAAGCCGCTAGCGAACCTACGCTGCACGACCTTAGCGAAGCGCTCATCCGCGTTTATGGCAGTGACTATGGCATCCATAATCCCACCTGGATTTCGAGGTTCACCGACACGGCGCGGCAGGCCGCATTCTACCGCGCGGGACGAGTGCTGCTGGCCGGCGATGCCGCGCATGTGCATCCACCGGTTGGCGGGCAGGGCCTGAATATCGGTGTACAGGATGCGGGGAACCTCGGCTGGAAGCTGGCGCAGGTGGTCAATGGAACGTCAGGGGATAGCCTGCTCGACAGCTACCATGCCGAGCGGCACCCGGTCGCGGCGCGTGTGCTGCGCAACACGATGGCGCAAATGGCGCTGCTGCATCGCCCGGACGACCGCATCAAGGTGCTGAAGGACATCATGTCCGAACTGCTTGAGATGGAGGAACCCCGCAAACGAATCGCGGCGGAGATGTCGGGGCTTGGCGTGCACTATGATTTCGGCGAGGGGCATCCTCTGCTGGGCCGCCGCATGCCGGATCTTGATCTGGTCACCGCCGAAGGTACGCTTCGGGTCTTCACCTTGCTGCACGAGGCCAGGCCGGTGCTGCTTAACCTGGGTGAGCCTGGTGGCTTTGACATTGCCGGCTGGACGGATCGGGTCCGATTGATCGATGCCAGATGCAACGGCACATGGGAACTGCCGGCGATTGGGGTGGTCACTCCTCCTGCCGCGGTGCTGATCCGGCCCGACGGCTATGTGGCCTGGGTGGGGGACAAAACCCAGCTGGGGCTTGTTGACACGCTATCCACCTGGTTCGGACCGCCCACTGCGGCAACCTGAACCTCAACTGAGCCAGCGCGAGGCTGGTCAAATCGGTTGCCGGTCAGAATCGCGCTGGGCCTGAGGTCGTGGCCGATAGGGCCAGGGGCGCTGGAGTGGTTGAAGCGAGGCCGGTTTGAACCACATGCATTGGGCCCGTTCGGAAGAGCCTCGATAGCCTTTCGACACAACCTCAAAGGAAGGGCGACAGCGGCATCGCTGTCGCCGAAAAGGAATACGCCATATGCCCAGCCGCGAACGCGTTGAAGCCTTTCTCAAGGAGGTCGTCCACGGCAGTCATGTCCACGCGATCGCCGACTTCTACCATGATGACGCCACCATGCAGGAGAACCTCGGTACTCCGCGTCGCGGCATCGAAACGCTGAAGGCACACGAACAAGCCGCTCTCGACCGGATCGAGAAGATGCACACGCATCCGGTGCAGACATTTCTGGTCGATGGCGACAATGTCGCCATCCGCTGGACATTCGACATGACCGACAAGACTGGCACCGTCCGGCGGCTGGAAGAAGTAGCGTTGCAGCGCTGGCGCGGGGAACGGATCGCGGAAGAGCGGTTCGTCTATGACACCGCAACAGCGTGGCGCGTCGTCGGGCCGCCGGATGGCGCGGTGATACAGAGCTGAGGACTTCCGCCACTCAGCCGCCACTGGAGAGCCCTGGCCACTGGACGGCTTGGGCTACGGACGCTAGGCAATCGTCATGAAACTGGCGGACAAGGGCGGATCACAGCAAGATTCAGCGACAGCGCGGCTGCGCGACAGGCTGCGCAAGCTCTACCATGGGCGCACGCCGGCTGCCTTCCGGTTCCAGATGGTGGCGGTCGTCATCGATCTCGCCATCATCGGCTTCTTCATCGCCACGCCGATCCTGCAGCAATCCGCCTCTTTCCTGTGGCTCGATTATACCGTCGCGGCGCTCGTCGCAGCCGACATGATGGCTCGGCTGCTCGCCTCCAACGACATGCTGCGCCTGATGAAACAGCCGACGTCGTGGGTCGATGTCTTCATCCTGCTGACGCTGCTGTTGCCGACGGCACTCGCCAATCTCGCTTTTCTGCGCATCCTGCGGCTCTGGTCGCTGTCGCGCAGCGGTTCGATCTGGCGGCATTTCGAGATGCGGCGCCTGCGGCCATGGCGCGAAGCAAGCCACGCCGTGATCAATCTTTTGACGTTCCTCTTCGACATCACCGGTTTTGTCTACACGTTTTTCTTTCGCACCGGCGCCGGCCTCGAAAGCTATATCGACGCGCTATATTTCACCGTCGCCACGGTAACGACGACCGGCTTCGGCGACATCGTGCTGCCGGGCATGGCCGGCAAGCTCACCGCCATCGTCACCATGATCATCGGCATATCGCTGTTCGTCAGGCTGGCGCAGGCAATCTTCCGGCCGGCCAAGGTGTTCTTTCCCTGTCCGCAATGCGGGCTGCAGCGGCATGAGCCGGATGCCGTTCATTGCAAGGCCTGCGGGCACGTTCTCAACATACCCGATGACGGCAACTAGGGACCTCTGTGGGAACTACGACGCCGCCACTTCGGCCGGCTTTGCCGATTTTCGCTGCAAATTGAGCAGGTTGCCCATCAGGATGAGCAACGCACCGCCAGCGGTGAAAGCGTCGATCTGTTCGCCATACAGCAGCCAACCGACCAGCGCCGACAAGGGCACGCGCAGGAAGTCCATCGGTGAAATGACCGTGGCGTCGGCATAGGTCAGTGCGCGGGCCATGCAGAAATGCGAGGACATGCCGCTGAAGGCAATCAGCAGTATCCATGGCCAAAGCTCAAGCGGCGGGTTGCGCCATTCGTAGAGCGCCGGGATCAGGCCGACGACCGACTGGATAACCAGCATCCAGAAGATGATGCGCACGACGCTGTCGGTCCGCGTCAGCGACTTGACGAGGACCAGCGAGACGCCGAAGCAAACTGCTGCTCCCAGAACGACAACATGGCCGGGATCGACCGAGCCGACGCCGGGACGCACGATGATCACCACGCCGATCAGCCCGAGTATGACGGCGGCCAGCTTAGGGCGGGTGAGCCTTTCGCCTAGAAAGGTGACGGCGAGGATCGCCGTCCAGATTGGCGTGGTGAATTCGATCGAAATCAAGACCGCGAGGGGGATTAGCGTCAGCGCATAAAGCCACGCCGCCTGGCCGGTATAGTGGACGACGTTGCGCGCGATATGGGCGAGGGGGCGCTCGGTGCGCATGGCCGCGAAACCGCCGCTCATCATCACCAGCGGCAGCAGGATGAAGAAGCCGATCACGGAGCGCAGTTCCAGCACCTGGAAAACGTTGAGGACGCTGGTCGTGGCGCGGCCGGCAACCGACATCGCCAGGAACGACGTGATCGAAAGCGCCATCCAGAACGCGGCTTTGGGGATCGAAGGCTGGGGTGTCATACCGCTATGTCGCAAGCAGAACCTGCAATCGCAACCGTTAATCAAGGCATTCGGCTGGGCCAAGGATTTTGCCTGCAGAGCCGTTGAACATCCGCCGGCGGAACTTGCGGCCGCAGGTAGCGTTGACCCTGATGGCCGACAAGGAGAGCGTCATGGCATCATTCACTCGATTTGCACTCGCCGGTTGCCTCTTGGTCGCGGCCAGCGCCGCGCACGCTGATGAGGCCAAGTTTCTGCAGTCGTTCAAAGGCAATTTCGCCGGCAAGGGCATCGTCAAGGTCACGACCGATGCACCAACGGTGAATGTGTCTTGCACGTTCAAATCCAATGCCACGTCGACCTCATTGTCGCTCAACGGCAATTGCCGTGGCCTTCTTGTTGTGACGCGCGCCATTCGTGCCGACCTCACTGCTAGCGGTACTAGATATAGCGGAACCTATGTCGGTTCCCGAACCGGACCAGCGCAGCTCACCGGCAGCCGTTCCGGCAACGCGATCAATCTCGGCATCCGCTGGGCCAAGGAGGTCAACGGTGATCGAAAGGCGCTGATGAAGGTCGAAAAGCGCGGCGAGAACGGCATACGGCTGACGGTGACCGACAAGGATCCGAAGACGGGCAAGAGCGTGGTGACGAGCCGGATTGACCTGCAGCGTACCTGATCCGCCGTCTCACTCTTCAAGCGGTTCCGGCGGATGCGCATCGCGGCCTTTGCCGAAAGTGTATCCTGTCTCAACAGCCTTGCGTCCGAACTTGTCGCGCAACGCGTCGATGGCACCTTCTGCCATGGCGCGCTTGCGCGACTGGACGTCGACGAGATCCGGCGGGTCGGCCTTGTCGTCGTCGGAGAGATCGCTGACGCCGATGCCGAGCAAGCGGTATTTGGTGCCGTCGATTTCCTTGCGGAGCAATTCGACGCCGGTCTGGAAAATCCGGTCGGCCAGGCGCGTCGGATCACTGAGCTGGCGGTTGCGGGTGCGCAGTTTGAAATCCTGGCTCTTCAGTTTCAGGACCACCGTGCGTCCGGCGATGCCTGATTTTTTCAGCCGCGCCGAAACCTTTTCCGAAAGGCCTCTCAGCACCGATACCAACTCATCAAGGGAAGCGATGTCGGTGTTGAACGTGGTTTCGGCGGATACGCTCTTCGCGTCCTGATCAGGATCGACACGACGGTCGTCCTCGCCGCGTGACAGGCGGTACAGCCGGTCGCCCATGACGCCGTAGCGCCGCATCAGGTCGCCGCGATCCATGTGCTGCAACTGGCCGATCGTGCGGATGCCATCGCGCTCCAGCGTGGCGTTGAAGGCCTTGCCGACGCCCCAGATCATCGTCACCGGCTGTTCCGCCAGGAAACCAAGTGCTTCTTGCTCGCCGATGACCGAGAAGCCGCGCGGCTTGCGGAAATCGGATGCGATCTTGGCGAGGAACTTGCAGTAGGAGAGGCCGGCGGACACGGTGATGCCGATCTCCTTCTCGACGGCAAGCGAGAACCGCGCCAGCACCACCGCCGGCGGCAGGCCATGCAGCCGTTCGGTGCCGGAGAGATCGAGAAAGGCTTCGTCGATCGAGAGCGGCTCGACCAGCGGCGTCAGCGCCTGCATCATGGCGCGCACCTCGCGGCCGACGCGCACGTATTTCTCCATGTTGGGCGGGATCACCACCGCTTCGGGACAAGCCTCGAGCGCCTTGAACATCGGCATCGCCGAGCGGACGCCCTGGATGCGGGCGATGTAGCAGGCGGTGAAGACGACGCCACGTTTGCCGCCGCCGATGATCAGCGGCTTGTCCTTGAGCTCAGGATTGTCGCGTTTTTCGATCGCAGCGTAGAAGGCATCGCAATCGATATGCGCCAGATGCAGGCGGTAAAGCTCTGGGTGACGCGCCAGCCGGGGGCTGCCGCAGCGTTCACAGCGCCGTGTCAGGCTGCGCTGAAAAGTCAGGCAGTCGCGGCAAAAACCGTGATCGGGATTGTTGACAGGGGCCGCCATCGCTGCGAACATAAAGAGAACAATCGCAATGGTACGACAGTGCAGGGCCAGCGACAAGGCTGGCCTGGGGAGAACGTATGAGCACGACCATCGCGCCGCTGGCGCCTGAACTTTGGGCGGATTTCGAGGATCTGTTCGGCAAGCAGGGCGCCTGCTACGGCTGCTGGTGCACGCATTTTCGTCTGGCGCCGGCCCTGCGGCGCGAGAGCAGCCGCGAACGCAACAAGGACCATATCAAGGCGCGTATCGAAGCCGGTCCGCCGCCTGGCGTGCTGGCATTCGAGGACGGCAAGGCTGTCGGCTGGATGCAGATCGGACCGCGCGCCGACGTGCCCGAATGGAACAATCAGGGCAGGGGCTCGGCGCCTGTCGAGTCGGCTGACGCCAAGGACCCGGCTGTCTGGGCGATCTCCTGCTTCTTCATCCGCGGCAAGGCGCGGGGCCGGGGCATCAGCCATCGGCTGGTCGAAGGCGGGCTTGATTTCGCCCGCCGGAACGGTGCGCGTCTGGTCGAGGCCTGCCCGATAGACCTGTCGAAGGATTCGCGCTCGATCGGTCTCTTCGTCGGCTCGTCGCGGGTGTTCGAGAAGGCGGGGTTCGAGCGGCTCCTGGAACGCAAGGCGGGGCGGCCGCTGATGCGTATGACGCTTTGACCGAGCTCAATCCGCGCTGATCTCACCTTGCGGTTGCAGCGGTAATTTCATACCAGACGAACGAAGCGTTTCCTTAGGTCAAACGGAGAATTTGCGTGAACCGTGCCCTGCCATTTGTTTTCCTGCTCGCACTGAGCGCGCCTGCTTTTGGGCAAACCGTCAATGCCCCGGGTGCCAAGCAGCTGTCGGACGACCTTTCCCGCTACGTCGGCAAGCAGGCGCTCGACAAGGGCGTGTTGAAGGTTTCGGTCGAAGGCGATGCCTATAAGATTGCCTTTGATTTCAAGGCGCTGGCCGGGGCGCTGCCGGAGCAGAAGCTGCTGAAATTCGACTTTGCGCCCCTCGCCTTGCTGGTGAAGCCGCGCAGCGATGGGTCCTGGGACGTGTCGATGGATTTTTCGCAAGATGCGTCGTTCGAGTTCAATGGACCTGAGGGGCTGCAGAGCACACAGTTTTCGATCAAGGACGGCAAGGGTGCCGGCGTCTACGACCCCAATCTGGCGGCTTTCACCAGTGCCACCAGTTCGATGGCCGGCATGACCATGGCGTCGAAGGATGCCAAGCAGCATATGAACGTCACTTCGGGCGCCGGCACCGCGACCGTTGCCGCGACCAAGTCGGCGACCGGTGGCGTCGATTTCACGACGTCGCAGAAAGTGGCGAATTTTGTCGAGGCGATCAATTTCGATGATCCTGAAAGCGGATTGAAATTCCCGGTCACCGTCAAGTCGCCGGAACTGTCAGTGGAGGCCGCGGGCAAGGGCGTGCGGACAAAGCCGTTGCTCGACCTTCTGGCATTCGCCGTGGCCAATGAAGACGAGGCAACGCTGAAGGCCAACCAGGCGCAGCTTAAATCGCTGATGCTTGCGGCATTGCCGGTTTGGGAGCGGATCGATGGAACCTATGGTTTCAAGGATTTCACAGTGGAAAGCCCGGTCGGCAATTTCGGCGCGGCGCAGTTGGGCGTGGCATTCGGCAGCGACGGCGTAGCCCAGAGCGGCACGATCACCTACGGCATCAAGGCATCCGGATTGACTGTGCCGCATCAGCTTTTGCCAAGCTGGAGCGTCGCGCTGTTGCCCACCGATATCGACCTGAATTTCGGCGGCGCCAATATCGATCTCGATACCATGGCGAAGAAGGCGATCGAAGCCTTTGATCTCAATCAGAATCCGCCTCTGTCCGCTGATTTCGGCGACAAGCTTAAAGCTGACTTCATGGCCAAAAATCCGAAGGTCGTCATCGGCCACAGCACGGTGAAGAACGGCGACATGGAGATCGCGCTCGAGGGCGAAATGACAATTCCAGGTGAGATGGCCAATGCGAAGCCCGATGCAAATCTCACCGTCGATGTCGCCGGTTTCGACAAGATCGTTTCGAGTCTTCAGGAGGCGGCCAAGGCAGAGCCGGAAATCGGGCAGTACGTGCCGGTCGCGCTCATGGCCAAGGGATTCGCCAAGACGTTGCCGGATGGCCGGTTGGAATGGGTCGTCTACACCAAGTCCGACGGTTCGGTGACCGTCAACGGCGTCATGCTGAAGCCAGCCGATCCTGCGGTCGACGACAGCGTCAACGAAGACGATAGCGGGGAAGGGGCAGAGCCCGACCAGACGACGCCTTAATCCGGCGTTCGATCCCGTCCGTTGCCGGAGCGCTACAATCCGAGTGCTTTGGAAATCAGCGGCGCTGCTTCATGCCAGTCCTGCACGACGATGATGTCGTCAGGCACGGGCGGCAGGAAGCCGCGCAGCGAATTGTCCGCCATCAGATGGAAGAGGTGCGCGTCGGCGACCGAGCCGCGCGCCGATATCAGATTGGGCGGCTGGTCGTCGACGAAGGCGACAGGCCGGCCATTCTTGCCGCGCAGTTTGGCAACCGCCGGTCCCTTGGCCATCTCCGTGGTCAAAAGCGGGTAATCCAGCCCTAGCGCGTCGAGATGGGCGCGACGGGCTTCGCGGTGCTTGTGCGGCATTGCCGTCAGCATGATGATTTCGGCCTGGTTGCCGAGACCCGCCAGCGCTTCCGCCGCGCCGTCGGTGATGCTCTGCCAGTCAGCCTGTCTCTGGAAGAACTCGTCCAGCAAGGCGGTCACTTCCGCCTGCTCGACCAGACGGCCGCTTGCCTGCTCGGCAATGTTGCCGGTCAGCCGGAATGACGCCATCGTCAGCTCGAAGCCGCGCGCCTTCAGGAAGTCCGGGAAGGGACGAATGAACTCGAGCACGACATCGTCGACATCAAGCACCAGCAACGGCCGGTCGTCCGCCGCCAGCTCCTCGATCTGGCGGGCGGTTTCCGGATCATCGCTCATATCGAATGCTCATGGTTGTCGTCGCCCAGCGGCAGGGCCCGCAAGGCTTTGCCGACGGCTGCGGGCGGCGTGCCGGTTTCCTCGGCAAAACGCATCAGGGTCGGTTCGTGGGCGAGAATGAATTGCAGGACGCCGGCGAGAAAACCGGGCTCGCCGGCGGCAAGGCGGATCGAATGGGCCTCGATGCCGGTAATGGCCAGGAAGCGCGGCAGCAGTTCCGGGTCGGATGCGACGAAGCCCAATGCCTTGACGGCAATGGTTTCCGCTTCCTCGCGCATTGACGCTGCGTTTGCCATCACTACCTTCAGTGTGTGGAATGAGTCTCTTTCCGCAGTAATCGCAAGCGGCGCTTGCGGCAAGCCATTCCAGCGCCGCGCGTCCTTTTGGACGCGCAAGGGGCGCTGGGTTATTTTGATTTTTGCGGTGTCCGAGGTGGAATCCAAACAGCTCTTTTCCCGCCTCGGGTTTCCGTTTCGTCAATCATATTGCCGTAAAGTGAAGCAGGGTTTGGTGCGTTCCGACAAGGGCGCATGACGTTTGCCTTCGAGCGGAAGTACGGCCGGGACGGGATATTGATGCCTAAGAAGGTCATGATCGTCGAGGACAATGAGCTCAACATGAAGCTCTTTCGGGACCTCATCGAAGCAAGCGGCTACGAGACGGTGCGCACACGCAACGGCCTTGAAGCGCTCGATCTGGCGCGCAAGCACCGGCCGGATCTTATTTTGATGGACATTCAACTGCCCGAGGTGTCGGGGCTGGAAGTGACCAAGTGGCTGAAGGAAGATGACGACCTGCACGTCATTCCGGTCATTGCCGTCACCGCGTTTGCCATGAAGGGCGATGAGGAACGCATCCGCCAGGGTGGCTGCGAGGCGTATATTTCCAAGCCGATCTCGGTGCCGCGTTTCATCGAAACCATCAAATCCTATCTGGGCGATGCATGATGCGCCCATTCAGCCAAGCCGGAGCCTTATGAAATGACCGCGCGGATCCTCGTCGTCGACGACATCCCTGCCAATGTGAGGCTGCTGGAGGTTCGGCTGCTGGCCGAGTACTTCGAGGTGCTGACCGCCACCAACGGGCCGGACGCGATCGAGACCTGCGAGAACGGCAAGGTCGACGTCGTGTTGCTCGATGTGATGATGCCCGATATGGACGGGTTCGAAGTCTGCCGCAGGCTGAAGAGCGATCCGGCTACGGCGCATATCCCCGTGGTGATGATCACCGCGCTCGACCAGGTGTCGGACCGCGTGCGCGGCTTGCAAGCCGGCGCTGACGATTTCCTGACCAAGCCGGTCAATGACCTGCAATTGATGACGCGCGTCAAAAGCCTGGTCAGGCTCAAGTCGCTGACCGACGAGTTGCGGTTGCGCGCTTCGACCACACGCAACATCGGCATCGAAGAGTTGCTTAGCCGCAATTTCACCTCGGAAGACACTACGCCGAAGGTGCTTTTGATCGACGAGCGCAAATCGTCCATCGAACGTGTCCAGAAGATGCTGCGTGGCAGCGCCGATCTCGACGTTCCCAGCGATCCGCATTCCGGCTTCTTCCAGGCCGCCGAAGTGCCTTACGAATGCGTGATGATCTCGACGGCCTTCGCCGATTTCGACCCGCTGCGGCTCTGCTCGCAACTGCGCTCGCTCGATCGCACGCGCTTCCTGCCAATCATCCTTCTGGCGGAGGAGGGCGAGGAGGAACGCATCATTCGCGGCCTTGAGCTCGGCATCAACGACTACCTGATGCGGCCGATCGACCAGCAGGAACTGACGGCGCGGCTGCGAACCCAGGTGCGCCGCAAGCGCTACAACGACCAATTGCGCGCCAGCGTTACCCAGACCATCGAAATGGCGGTGACGGATGGCCTGACAGGCCTGCACAACCGCCGTTACCTGGATAGCCATCTGCAGACGCTGTTCGATCGCGCCGTGGCGCGGCGGCGGCCCCTGTCTGTGATGATCACCGACCTCGACCGCTTCAAGTCGATCAACGATGCGCACGGCCATGATGGCGGTGACGAGGTTCTGCGCGAGTTCGCCCGGCGGCTGCGCAAGAATGTGCGCGGCATCGACCTTGCCTGCCGTTTTGGTGGCGAGGAGTTCGTCGTGGTGATGCCGGATACGGATGGAATGGTGGCCGAGAAGGTCGCCGAGCGCATTCGCGCCGAAATCGCCCAGCTGCCCTTTGCCATTGGCCATGACGGCAAGACGATCGAGGTGACCGTCAGTGTCGGCGTGTCGTCGGTGCTGAAGGGCGTGGACAGCGTAGCGGCTTTGATGAAGCGTGCCGACCTCGCGCTTTATGAAGCCAAGAGCGGTGGCCGCAACCGCGTCGTCGCCAAGGCCGCGTGACGGCTCAGCGCGGATTATCCAGTCAACCCGACAGGGTTACCCATTTACCTTAATCCAAGCGATTCGCGAGGCTTGGTTAAGAAACGGTTGATTTTCATAAGCTCTTGCGCAAATGTGCTGGCCATAGACCAAGACGAAGCCGGCACGAGGGTAGACGCCGGCGCGATCCTAAGAATACCCCATGATGCTCAGGTCCGCCGCATCTCCTGGGTCCGTGGGGTCGGCCGGCCGGCGCTGGCACATAGTGGCCTCCTCGTACCGCTGCCAACCGCCGACCGGCCCCCTTTTCTTCCAGATCAGACATCAGGACTCCGTGCCAAGAGCTGGAGAGTCTTCAATTTTCCATGCCGAAAGCAATGCCTGCGGGCCACGGCATGCGCCTCCTGACGCCAATTCCGAGTAACCGTCGATTGCTTCGTGGCCCGCTACGTCCAGCGGTCGCGCCGATATCAACTGACAGCAATTGACATGCCTTGCCTTGTGTGTAGAAATTGGTTGGACCATTGGACCACTTGGAGGTGATGTGGACCAGAACAGCCTGCCACCCATTCAGACGACGGCGCGCGACGACGCCGTGCTGAAGGCGTTGGTGGGCTTTGTCCGTGCCGAAGCCCTGCAGCCCGGCGAAAGGCTTCCGACCGAACGCATTCTCGCCGAACGGCTGAAAGTCAGCCGCAATACGGTGCGCGAGGCGTTGACACGCTGGGAAGGGCTCGGCCTCGTCGAACGGCGGCAAGGCAGCGGGACGTATCTCCGGGCAGCCGTCTCGCACGATATGCTCCACATGCCGCTGACGCTGGCGGGCGGCAATGATTTCACCAGCCTGATGCAGACACTGGAAATCCGCCGCGCGCTGGAGGCGGAGGCTGCAGCGCTTTGCGCCGAGCGCGCCAGCCAGGCCGACATCGCCGAGATCGCCCGCAAGCTCGACATCATGGAGCAGGCGTTTCGCACGCGTGAGGGCATGTCGTCGGAAGAAGACTGGGAGTTCCACCAGGCGATCTACCGAGTCTCCGGCAATCCGCTGTTCGAGCAGATCATCGCCGCCATGCACGAGCTGTTCCATCGCTTCTGGGAACACCCGCTCGGCGTGCGCGACTTTGGCCATGCCAGCTTTCCCTATCACCGCACCATCTACGAATGCATCGCCGCACGCGACCCCGAGGGCGCCCGCCGTGAGGCGCTCAAGCTTATCGCGACCGTCGAGGACGATTTGAAGCGCGGCGCGGCCAAACTCAAACTTTCGAGCCAAAAATGAACGAGCATCCAGCCGGTTTCGATCAGGACTATCTCGCCGAAGCAGCAACGCTGCTGGCACATGACGAGCCATTTCCGGGTGGCGCGGTGGTGCCGCCGATCTACCAGACCTCGCTGTTCACCTTCGCCAACTACGCCGAGATGGCCGACACGTTCGCCGGCAAAAGAAAGCAACCGATCTATTCGCGCGGTGACAATCCGACGGTGATGGAGTTCGAGGCGCGCGTCGCGGCGCTCGAGGGGGCACAAGCCGCACGTGGTTTCTCCAGCGGCATGGCGGCGATCAGCGCTACGGTACTCGCCTTCGTCGGCGCCGGCGAGCGCATCGTCGCGGTGCGCAACTGTTATGGCGACGCATACCGGCTTTTCGAACGGTTGTTGCCTCGGCTTAACATCAAGGTCGACTATGTCGACGGGTCAGATCCCGATGCGGTTGCCGCGGCGCTGCCCGGCGCCAAGCTGCTTTACCTGGAAAGCCCGACATCGATGATGTTCGAGTTGCAGGATCTTTCGGCGCTGACCCGGCTGGCGAAAGAGCAAGGCATCGTCACCACCATCGACAATTCCTGGGCGACGCCGGTGTTCCAGAAGCCGATCCTGCACGGTGTCGATCTGGTGCTGCATTCGGCGTCAAAATATCTTGGCGGCCACAGCGATACTGTCGCCGGCGTGGTGGCAGGCTCAGCTGCCCATATCAAGCAAATCAACGAGCAGACCTACTCCTATCTCGGCGGCAAGCTGTCGCCGTTCGAGGCGTGGCTTTTGCTGCGCGGCCTGCGCACGCTGCCGTTGCGGCTGCCGCACCATATGAAGAGCGGCCTTACCATCGCCGAGCGGCTCAAGGCGCATGGCAATGTCGAGCGCGTCAACCATCCCGTCTATTCAAACCACCCGGGCAAGGCGACGCTGGCAGGCTATGCCGGCCTGTTCTCTTTCGAAGTGACGGACGATATCGACATCCCCGTTTTCGTCGATGCGCTGAAATTTTTCCGCATCGGCGTCAGCTGGGGCGGGCATGAGAGCCTCGTTGTGCCGGCCAAGGCGTCGCTGGAACAGACGCCGGGACTGAATTCGATGGCGCGCTTCGGCGTCAGCCCCCGAACCATCCGCTTCAATGTCGGATTGGAGAATGTCGAGGACCTTTGGGCGGATGTCGCCCAAGCCCTCGAAAAAGCCAGAAAATAACAAGCGGGTTCAAAATGGGAGTCTTGAACATGAAAAAACTGACCGTCATGCTTGCCACCGTTGCGGGGCTGGCGATTTCAGCCGGAGGCGCATTGGCTGACTCGACCCTCAAGATGGTCGAAGTCATCACCAGTCCGCCACGCACCGAATTCCTGAAGAAGCAGATCGCCGAGTTCGAAGCCGCCAATCCCGGCGTCAAGGTGGAACTGATCTCGCTGCCCTGGGGGCAAGCCTTCGAAAAATTCCTCACCATGGTGCAGGCCGGCGATACGCCTGATGTGGTCGAGATGCCGGAACGCTGGATGGGCCTCTATGCCAACAATGCCCAGCTTGAGGATCTCGGCCCCTACATGGCCAAGTGGGACGATGCCAAGACGCTGGGCGACCGCGCCAAGCAGTTCGGCTCCACTGTCAACAACACGCAGTTCATGATCCCCTACGGCTACTATGTGAACGCGCTGTTCTGGAACAAGAAGCTGTTCAAGGAAGCCGGTCTCGACGGCCCGCCGGCAACGCTTGACGACTTCATTGCGGATTCCAAGAAGATCTCGGCCTTGCCGGGCAAATACGGCTACTGCCTGCGCGGTGGCCCGGGTGCCTTCAATGGCATGCACATGTTCATGAACATCGCCGCCGGCAAGGGTGGCTATTTCAACGAAGACGGCACCTCGACCATCAACGACGAAGACTCGGTCAAGGGCCTGCAGATGCTGGCCGACATGTACAAGGATGGCCTGGCGCCGAAGGATGCGGTGAGCTGGGGCTTCAATGAAACCGTCACCGGCTTCTATTCGGGCACCTGCGCCATGCTCAACCAGGATCCGGACGCGCTGCTTGGCATCGCCGACAAGATGAGCGCTGACGACTTCGCCGTGGCGCCGATGCCGGTCGGGCCGAGCGGCAAATCCTACCCGACGCTCGGCTATGCCGGCTGGGCGATGTTCGCCAACTCGCAGCACAAGGACGATGCCTGGAAGCTGATGGCGACCCTCTTGTCGCCGAAGGACAATCTGGAATGGGCCAAGGAAGTCGGCGTCGTTCCGATCCACAAAGGCGCGGACCAGGACGCCCATTTCAAGACCGACCAGTTCAAAGGCTGGTTCACGGAACTGAGCGACAGCTCCAAATATGAAATGGTGACGCCGCCGACGCATCTGGAAAACCTCGGCAACTTCGTCGACCAGGTGGCGATCAAGAACTTCCAGGAAGTGCTGCTCGGCCAGAAGACGGCCAAGGAAGCGGCCGATCAGTGGGCTGCTTTCCTGACCAAGGAACAACAGGACTGGCTGGCAAAAAACAAGAAATAGCACAGTGCTTTCGGCCGTCAGCGAGAGATCGCCGGCGGTCCGACAGGGAAGGGTGGGGGCAGCAGTCTCAGGCATCATGCTGCCCTCATCCACCCTCTGCATCTCCGTTGCCTTGAAGGGCGGAGACCCGTCATCAATCCCGAAGGTTCCAAGGAGCTGGTCCAGTAGCCAATGACCTATGCCGTCACAGACATGCGGTCCACGGGGAGCGCGCGCCGCAAGCTCTCCTACGCCACGATCGAGCCCTGGCTTTACCTCAGCCCGGCGATCATCCTTCTGGTCGTGGTGCTGCTGGTGCCGCTGGTCATCGGCATCAGCTATTCCTTCCGCAAGTTCTCGGCCTTCAAGTCGGAATATGTCGGGTTTGGGCAGTATCATGCCATGCTGTCGGACACGGTCTTGGGGCAGGCGCTGGTCAACACGCTGTGGTGGACGGCGGCCAGCCTGTTCTTCCAGTTCTTCCTTGGTCTTGGCCTGGCGCTGTTGCTCGACAAGCCGTTCCGGGGCCGCAAGATCGTGCAGGCGCTGGTGTTCCTGCCATGGGCCGTACCGTCCTTCCTGTCTGGCCTGACCTGGGCCTGGCTGTTCAATCCGATCATCGGGCCGCTGCCACATTGGCTGTTCGCGCTTGGGCTGAAGGCGGAACCGACCAATGTGCTGTCTGATCCTTCCACCGCCATGTGGGGGCCGATCGTCGCCAATGTCTGGTTCGGCATTCCGTTCTTCGCCATCACGCTTCTGGCGGCGTTGAAATCGATCCCGTCGGAATTGCATGAGGCGGCGGCGATCGACGGCGCCTCGCCCTGGCAGCGCTTCACCAAGGTGACGCTGCCGTTCCTGGCGCCGACCATTGCCATCACGGTGATGCTGCGCACGATCTGGGTCGCGACCTTCGCCGACCTGATCTTCGTCATGACCGAGGGCGGGCCGGCTGGCTCGACCAACACGATGCCGGTCTACATCTATGTCAGCGCCTTCAAGTCGCTGGACAAGGGCTATGCCTCGGCTGTGGCCGTGTTGTTGCTGGTCCTGCTCATCGCCTATGCGATCGCGCTGATCGGCATTCGCCGCACGCTGGTGAGGCACGTCTGATGATCGCGGGACGCTCAACCTCATCGCGCTTCGTCAGCGGCATCGGCCTCTACGCCGCAATCGCGGCCTATGTGATCTTCGCCCTGTTCCCGATCTACTGGACGCTGAAGATCTCGGTCACGCCGGAGCGGCTGCTCTATTCCGAAGGCATCACCTTCTGGCCGTCGCAAACGACGTTCCAGAATTTCGTCACCGTGCTCGAGGCTACGGATTTCCCACGCTATTTCCTCAACAGCGTCATCGTGTCGGTGTCGACCGCGGCACTGGTGACGGTCATTGCCACGCTGGCCGGCTACGCCATGTCGCGCTTCACCTTCCGCGGCAAGGCGGCGTTGGCACTGATGCTGCTTTTGACCCAGACCTTTCCGCTGGTGATGGTTATCCCGCCGATCTACCGCGTCATGGGGCAAATCGGCCTGATCAACAGCCTGACCGGGCTGATCATCATCTACACCGCCTTCAACACCGCCTTCGCGACCTTCCTGATGCAGTCCTTCTTCGATGGCATCCCGAAGGATCTGGAAGAGGCAGCCATGATCGACGGCTGCACGCGAGCGCAGGCGATGCGCAAGGTGATCGTGCCGCTGACGCTGCCGGGCATGGGCGCAACGCTCGGCTTCGTCTTCACCGCCGCCTGGAGCGAGCTCCTGTTCGCGCTGATGCTGATCTCCAGCGACGACCAGAAGACCTTTGCTGTCGGCCTGCTCACCTTCATCGGCAAATTCGCCGTCGACTGGGGGCAGATGATGGCGGCGTCGATCCTGGCGCTGATTCCGGTCTGCGTCTTCTTCGGCTTCCTGCAACGCTATCTCGTCACCGGCCTGACCGCCGGCGCCGTCAAAGGGTAGATCGATGGCTTCTGTTACGCTCGAAAAAGTCCGTAAAGACTATGGCGCGGTGCGTGTGCTGCACGCCGTCGATCTCGAAATCGCCGATGGCGAGTTCGTTGTCCTGGTCGGGCCTTCAGGCTGCGGGAAATCGACCTTGCTGCGCATGATCGCCGGGTTGGAGGAAGCCTCCGGCGGCGAGATCCGCATTGGCGAGCGGCTGGTCAACGACGTCGCTCCCAAGGACCGCGACATCGCCATGGTGTTTCAGTCCTACGCGCTTTACCCGCATATGGACGTGTCGAAGAACATGGGCTTCAGCCTGATGCTGAAGAAGGCGGAGAAGCCGGCGATCGATGCCCGCGTCGACGGCGCCGCCAAACGGCTCGGGCTCGACACCTTGCTACAGCGCCTGCCGCGCCAGCTGTCTGGCGGCCAGCGCCAGCGTGTCGCCATGGGCCGCGCCATCGTGCGCGACCCGAAAGTCTTTCTCTTTGATGAGCCGCTTTCGAACCTCGATGCCAAGCTGCGGGTCCATATGCGCGCCGAGATCAAGGCGCTGCATCAGCAATTGAAGACCACATCAGTCTATGTCACGCACGACCAGATCGAGGCCATGACCATGGCCGACCGCATCGTTGTCATGCATGACGGGCTGATCCAGCAGGTTGGGGCACCGCTCGACCTCTATGACCGGCCGGCCAACATCTTCGTCGCCGGGTTCATCGGTTCGCCCGGCATGAATTTCCTGCCGGCGACAGTTCGCGGCGGTGACAAACTGGACGCAGTCCTTGCCGACGGCCAAACGCTGCGGCTGCCGGAAGGCCTGCCTACCGGGGATGGCGATGCCATCACGGTTGGCTTGCGGCCCGAGCATATCAGACTTGCCGATGACGGCGTGCTGCAGGGCGAAGTGGTGGTGGTGGAGCCGCTAGGCCTGTCTACGCAATTTTACGTCAAGCTTGCCGGCCAGATGCTTTGCGTCTTTGCCATGGGTCGTGCCGGCGTAAAGCCTGGCGACACGGTGCGGCTCTCGGCCGATCCGGCATCGCTGCACCTGTTCGACGAGAAGAGCGGCGATCGCATCGGGTAGGGCATTTAGCTCTGGCATCCACTCTGGAAGCCACAAACAAAAACGCCGCCCACTGGGCGGCGTTTTTGTTTGCCTAGGGAAAACCAGATTACTTGATCTTGGTTTCCTTGAATTCGACGTGCTTCTTGGCGACCGGGTCGTATTTGCGGAAGGACAGCTTGTCCGTCTTGGTACGGCTGTTCTTGCTGGTCACGTAGAAGAAACCGGTGTCGGCGGTCGACAGAAGCTTGATCTTGATGTTTGCGGCTTTGGCCATGATCTCAGTCCGTTATGTTCGTGGGGTTTTGGCCGCTAGAGCACGGGAAAACACCCGGACGCGTGAAACTTGGCGCGACACATAAAGAACGTGCCCGGAAAGTCAAGCCCGGCAGGCCTGATGTGACCCGCCAGAGTTGGCCAACGGCAGGAAATCATGCGTTCGCGGTCTCGGGGATAGCAATCTTCTTCCAGTCGCCAGTGGTGTTCCACCAGCGATTCGGATTGGCGGTGTCATCGAGCCCCTTGGAACGGCTGGCGAGAATCGGCTGAATGCGGATTACCGGCTCCTGATAGCTGTGCGCCTGGAAAATCGCCTCGACGACGCGTGCGGCCAGTGGCTGGTCGTCAGGCAGTTCAAACGAAATCTCCACCGTACCAGGGCGTCGGCGCAACTCGGTCTCCGGGCCTGCTGCTGCTCCCTCGAGTGGCCTGTAGCGCTCGATGCCGTGCCCCGACTGATAGGCGTTGCGATCATATTTGCCCATGCGCAGCGGGGTAATCGCGACCACTGCCCCCATGATGCGATCGACATCGGCGGCTGGCGCCTGAAAAGTGACAAGCAGGAGCAGTGTCATTCGCAGTGACGTGGTTTCAAAGCCGCTGTCGATCATCGGAGTGTCCTCAACTTCTGGTGTTTTGAGGGCACCTTATAGCCGGAAGCTCCTGACACGGTTCTGTCAGCAGCTTGCCAAGGCGACACGAAGAATAGGGCGTCGTGCTAGATGATCTTGCGGATAAGCCTGACGCTGACCAGGGCGATATAGGCGGCGAAGAACAGGCCGAGCGCCCAGCCGAAGCCTGATGGCCCGAAAGCGTCCATGCCGATGCCAATCGCCTGTGGGCCGAGCACCATGCCCACACCGTAGCAGAGCACGAAGGCGGCGTTGGCGGACGCCAGTTCATGGCCGGAGAGCTGCGAGCCGAGATGGGCAAGGCCAATCGTGTACATGGCCGCGACCACGCCGCCCCAGACGAACAGCAGTGCGGCCATCAGGTGCCAGTTCTGCGCGAAAAAGGGCATGAAGATGGTGCCGGCCAGCCCGACAGTCGCACAGGCCAAAAGCAGGTGGCGGCGGTCGCTGATGCGGTCGCTGATCATGCCGATGGGAATCTGCAACAGCACGTTGCCGAGGCCGATCATGGTCAGCAGCAAGGCAGCATCGGCCTCGGAGTAACCGATGCGGTTGCCATAGACCGGGAACAGCGCAAAACCGCCGGTTTCAACGGCGCCGAACACCAGAACGGCGGCGGTGGCCGTCGGCACCAGCCAGATGTAGCGCAGGAAATTGCTGGTTTCGCCGTCGGAGACGATCGTCGGGCTCTCGTTGCGTGCGGCCAGCACCGGTATCGCGGCCAGCGTCACCAGGACGATGATGACGCCGAAGGGCCTGAAGCCGGAGCTGCCGAGATGGGCGAACAGCCACGGTCCGGCGGCAAAGCCGAGCGACAGAACGGTGGCGTAGATGCCCAGCACAAGGCCGCGCCGGTGCGGCGGCGCCGACGTGCTGATCCAGAACTCCGACAGGATGAACAGCACCGTCAGCGCGATATGCAGCACGATGCGCAGCGGGAACCACATCCAGAAATCCGGCGCGAAGTGGAAACCGACGAAGGCCAGCGCGCCGGTGGCAATCATGGCGACCATGGTCCAGGCGACGCCGAAGCGCATGGCGAGCGGTGTGGCCAGCGGGGCGCCGGCGATCGAGGCCAGGCCGGCGACCGCCGTGTTGAGGCCGATCATCGATGCCGAGTGGCCGCGTGTTTCCAGGATGACGCTGAGCAGCGGCATGCCGAGGCCGATGGCGATGCCGACGACGCTAATCGACGAGATCGCCGCCACCATTGGCAGCCAGTGTACGCGCTCGTTGCCCTGTGGTTGGGTATCGACCGTCATGGATGCTGAATACTCTACAGAAGTTCGCGGGTGAAGCGGTTGCGGACAAGCCGATAGAAGGGCACCAGGCCGCCCGGTCGCAGCAGCGGATCATGGGCGAGGCGGTTTTGCAGCTCGTCCAGGATCATCCGGGTGATATCGGGAATGTCTGCTTCCCTGGCCTTGGCCAGCGGTAGCCAAACCAGCTCTTCAAGCTCATTGGTCGGGCCGCCGCCGGGCAACTCGACGGCGACATTTTCGCGCCAGGCGCTGAAGAAGCGGGTGTCGAAGCGGCGCACCCGGTTGGGAGGCGTGATAGCGCGCGCGATGAAGCGCAACACGTCGAGTGACGGCAGGACGCCATGTTCGACGAAACCCTGCCAGTCCTGCCTTGATGTGGCGAAGACGCCTTTCTGGCCGATCAGCAGGCCAGCTTCCTCGTAGGTCTCGCGGACCGCCGACAGGGCGATGGCGCGGGCCCGGGTAGCGCTGATGCGGCCAGGACCGGCGGCGAGCTTCGCTTCCTCGTGCGGATGCAGCGCGGAGGCGGTGGAAATTCTGCTGTCGGCTGGATCGGTGCGGCCGCCGGGAAAAACGAACTTGCCCGGCATGAAGGCATGACCGGCGTGGCGGCGGCCCATCAGCACCAGGACATCATCGCCCTTGCGGTCGAGCAAGATCAGGGTCGCCGCGTCGCGCGGGCGAATCGGTGCGCCGCTGTGCATGGGCGCGCTCCGATCAATCTTGTCGACGTCCGCCTTGGTCATACTGTCCATGTGCAGGACCTAGCGGAAACTTCTGGCAAGTGAAAGTGGCCTTTCGCGGTCGGTATGTTGCGCCAGCAGGTGTAGTCACCGCGAACTATGCCCCTGGATGAGGCTCAACCACGTCCTCTTCACCGCCAAACCCGTGCATATAGAAGGCCCATTGCAGTCCGATGACGGCGCCCTTGACCGGTTGCAGCAGTGCCAGGGTCAGCAGGATTGTCAGCGGCACCCAGATGGCTATGTGCTGCCAGGTAGAAAGCGTGGAGGTCGCCTCGACACCCATGAAGGCGCCAAGCACGATATGGCCAACAATGACGATCACGAGATAGGCGGGCAGGTCGTCGGCGCGGTGGTGATGGATCTCCTCGCCGCAGACCGCGCATTTGTCGACGGTCTTGACGAAGGCGCGAAACAGCTTGCCTTCGCCGCAATGCGGGCAGCGGCCAAGCATGCCGCGCTTCATCGCCATCCAGAGCGGCCGCGCTGGCCGGCCCGAGTGAAGTTCGCCGCCGAAAACCTGTTCTTGCATACCCTTTGGCATCATCGTCTCCTGCCGCGTGAGCCCGGTCGCGTTTGCGACGCACGGGCGCGGCCCTTAGCCTTGTGAAACGACCGTTTGGAGCCTGGCAGGGGCTTTGGGTCGGTCAACATCTCGAAGCGCATGGCACCAGCCATCGGCGACACTTCGACGAGGCGAACCTCGACGCGATCCGCCAGTTGGTAGCCCTTGCCCGAGCGTTCTCCGAAAAGGGAACGGGCCGTCTCGTCGTATATATAGTAATCGCCGCCCAGAGTTGACACCGGGATGAAACCATCCGCGCCGAACTGCGGCAATTGGACAAATAGTCCAGCCTTGGTGACGCCGGAAATACGCGCGTCGAACCGGTCGTCGACCCGTTCGGCGAGATAGGCTGCGATCAGGCGGTCGACCGTATCGCGCTCAGCCGCCATGGCGCGGCGTTCCGTACCGGAGATCAGCACGGAAACATCTTCCAGCCGCGCTTCTTCATCCTGCGTCAGGCCACCTGGACCGAAACCAAGTGCGGCAATAAGCCCACGATGCACGATCAGGTCGGCATATCTGCGGATCGGCGAGGTGAAATGCGCGTAGCGCTTCAGGTTGAGACCGAAATGGCCGATATTCTTGGGCGAATATTCAGCCTGGCTCTGCGAACGCAACACGACTTCGTTGACCAGGCCTTCATTGTCGGCGCCGCGCACGCGTTCCAGAATGCCGTTGAACTGGGCCGGCCGCATCTGCGCGCCGCGCGCCAGCGACAAGCCAAGCGTCTGCAGGAATTCACGCAGCGATTCCTGCTTGGCCAGCGAAGGCGCGTCATGGGCGCGGTAGACCAGCGCCTGCTTTTTCGCTTCCAGCGTCTCAGCGGCGGCGACATTGGCCTGGATCATGAATTCTTCGATAAGCTTGTGAGCATCGAGCCGCTCGGGGACGATGACTCGGTCGACGGTGCCGTCGGGCTTGAGCAGGATCTTGCGCTCCGGCAGGTCAAGCTCCAGCGGCTGGCGGCCGTCGCGGCCACGCTTCAGGATGGCATAGGCATCCCAGAGCGGCTTCAGAACGGTGTCGAGGAGCGGGCCGGTCTTGTCGTCCGGCATGCCGTCAATGGCCGCCTGGGCCTGCGGATAGGCAAGCTTGGCCGCCGACTTCATCATGATACGGTGGAACGTGTGCCTGAGCTTGCGGCCATCGGCAGAGAAAATCATGCGCACGGCTAGCGCGGGCCTGTCCTGTCCCTCGCGCAGCGAGCAGAGGTCGTTGGAAATGCGCTCGGGCAGCATCGGCACGACGCGATCCGGGAAATAGACCGAATTGCCGCGCTTCAGCGCTTCGCGGTCAAGTGCGGTGCCATAGCGGACATAGGCGGCGACATCGGCGATGGCCACGGTGGCGATAACGCCGCCGAGGTTCTTTTCGTCGAGGTCCGGCGTGGCGAACACCGCGTCGTCATGGTCCTTGGCATCGGCGGGATCGATGGTGACCAGCGGCAGGTCGCGCCAGTCCTCGCGGTGATCCATCGTCGCTGGCCTGACCGCTTCGGATTCGGCAATGACGTCGGCTGGAAAGATGTGCGGGATGTCATGGGCGTGAATGGCGATCATCGAGACCGCCTTTTCGCTGGTCAGCGATCCCAGCACCGCCAGCACTTTCGCACGCGGCAGGCCAAAGCGGCCGGCACGGGCAGGTTCGACTTCGACCAGGTCGCCATTCTTGGCGCCGTTCTGGAATTCCTTGTCGACGATCAGTTCGGGCTGGCGGCGTTCCACCGGTTCGATGCGGAAAGTGCCGTCCTGCAGGATGCGAAACACGCCAAGCACGGCGTCGGTGCGCTTCTCGAAGATCTTCATCACCCGCCCGGTGTAGGCGGGGCCTGTCGCTTCATTGGTCGGGAAAGTCTTGGCCAGTACACGGTCGCCGATACCGGGCGCCGGGCCGCTGCCGCCGCGCGAGATGCGAATGGAAACCACCGGTGGCTCGCCGGTACCGACAGATTCAGCCGGGTGCGCCAGGAGCACGCCATCGCCATCGCGGCCAAAGATGTCGAGCACCGCGACATGGGGCAGGGCGCCGACGCGGGCCAGCTGCTTGCGGTCCTTGGTCAGGACGCCTTCGTCCTGCAGGTCGCGCAAGATATCCTTCAGCCAGATGCGGTCCTCACCGCGCAGCGCGAATGCCTTGGCAATGTCGCGTTTGCCGGCGCGGTCCGGATTTTCGGCGATGTAACGCAGGATTTCGTCGCGCGACGGCTTGTAGTCGTCCTTGACCTTGGCCCTCGTGTCGGCGGTGCGCGGATCGCCGTGGCTTCTACCGGTGATCCTGCGCGCCATCCTATGCCTTCTTCTTGGCTGCGGGTTTCTTCTTGGCCGCCGCCTTCTTGGTTGTGGTTGCCTTGGCGGCAGGGGCTTTGGCCGCCGCTGCCTTGCGGAACGGCTTCTTGCCGCCGCCGCTCTTGGCCTCCCGCTCGGCGATCAGCGCCAGCGCTTCCTCGACCGTCACCGATTGCGGATCCTTGCCCTTGGGCAGCGTGGCGTTGACCTTGCCGAAATTCACGTAAGGCCCGTACTTGCCATCGCGGACAACGATCTTGCCGCCGCCGTCCGGATGGTCACCAAGCTCCTTGAGTGCTGCCGCCGCGCCGCCGTTGCGGCCGCCCTTGCCCTTCAACTGCTTCTCGGCGATCACCGAGACAGCGCGGTTCAGGCCGATCGAGAACACGTCCTCGATGCTCTCGAGATTGGCATAGGTGCCGTCATGAAGCACGAACGGACCATAGCGGCCGAGCCCGGCGGAAATCATCTTGCCGGATTCCGGATGCTGGCCGACATCACGCGGCAATGACAGCAGGGCCAGCGCCTTCTCATGGTCGATCGTTTCCGCCGTCCAGCCCTTGGGAAGACTGGAGCGCTTGGCTTCCTTGCCGTCGCCACGCTGCAGATAGGGGCCGAAGCGGCCGCTGCGCAGCGTGATTTCCTCTGACGTGTAAGGATCCTTGCCGATGACCTTGGTGCCGTCCTCGCCGCCGCCATTCTCGCCATTGGGATTGGCTGCGTCGCCAAGCTGCCGGGTGAAGGAGCATTCAGGGTAGTTTGAGCAGCCGACAAAGGCGCCGAACTTGCCGAGCTTCAGCGACAGGTTGCCGGAGCCGCATTTCGGGCAGATGCGCGGGTTGGAGCCGTCTTCGCGCGCCGGGAACACCAGCGGCGCCAGTTCCTCGTTCAGCGCATCGAGCACGTCAGTGACGCGCAGTTCCTTGATGTCGGTAACCGCGCCGGAAAAGTCCTTCCAGAAATCGCGCAGCACGTCTTTCCAGGCGAGCTTGCCGTCCGAGATTTCGTCGAGCTTCTCTTCAAGCGAAGCTGTGAAATCATACTCGACATAGCGCTTGAAGAAGCTTTCGAGGAAAGCCGACAGCAGCCGGCCCTTGGCCTGCGGCACCAGCCGGCGCTTGTCGATGGTGACGTAGTCGCGGTCCTCGAGCGTCTTGAGGATCGCGGTGTAGGTCGAGGGACGGCCGATGCCGAGCTCTTCCAGCTTCTTGATCAGCGACGCTTCCGAATAGCGCGGCGGCGGCTCGGTCGTGTGCTGGGTGGCATTGATCGTTTCGCGCGCCAACTGCTCGCCGGCGCGGATTTCGGGCAGGCGACGATTTTCCTCGTCTTCCGCGTCGTCGTCCTTCTGATCAGTGTAGGCGGCAATGAAGCCGTCGAAGCGAACGACCGAGCCAACGGCGCGAAGTTCCGCCGTGCGCGCGCCGTTGACCGCTTCGATCTCTGCGGTCGTGCGCTCTATTTCGGCCGACTGCATCTGGCTGGCGATGGCGCGCTTCCAGATCAGCTCATAAAGCCGCATCTGGTCGGAATCGAGATACTGCCGGACCGATGCCGGGTTGCGCATGAAATCCGTCGGGCGGATCGCCTCATGGGCTTCCTGGGCATTCTTGGCCTTGGCGGTGTACTGGCGCGGCTTCTCCGGCAGGTATTTGGGGCCGAATTCCTTGGCGATCGCGTCGCGGGCGGCCGAGATGGCCTCTGGCGCCATCTGCACGCCGTCGGTTCGCATATAGGTAATGAGGCCGGTGGTCTCGCCGCCAATTTCCATGCCTTCGTAGAGCCGCTGCGCTACCTGCATGGTGCGGCTGGCTGAGAAACCGAGACCCGAAGATGCGGCCTGCTGCAGAGTTGAGGTGGTGAAGGGCGGGCCGGGGTTGCGCTTGGTCGGCTTGGCTTCGACCGAGACCGCCTTGAAGGTCGCGCCTTCCAGCATCGCCTTGATGTCGTCGGCCTGCGCCTTGTTGGCGATGTCGAGTTTTTGCAGCTTCTTGCGGTCGAATGCGGTCAGCCGCGCTTCGAAATTGTCCTTGCGCGGCGTGCCGAGCAGCGCTGAAATCTGCCAGTATTCCTCGCGGATGAAGCGCTCGATTTCGGATTCGCGGTCGCACACCAGTCGCAAGGCAACCGACTGGACACGACCGGCCGAGCGGGCGCCCGGCAGCTTGCGCCACAGGACAGGGGACAGCGTGAAGCCGACGAGATAGTCCAGCGCCCGGCGGGCGAGATAAGCATCGACCAGCGGCGCATCGATCTGGCGCGGGTTGGCCATCGCTTCCAGCACCGACGACTTGGTGATGGCGTTGAAGACGACGCGGCTGACCGGCTTGTCCTTCAGGGCGCGCTTCTGCTTCAGCACTTCCAGCACATGCCAGGAGATTGCTTCACCTTCGCGATCCGGATCGGTGGCGAGGATCAGGCCGTCGGCATCCTTGACCGCCCTGGCGATGTCGGCGAGGCGCTTGCCGGATGCGGTGTCGACCGCCCAGGACATGGCGAAGTCCTCATCCGGACGCACAGAGCCATCCTTGGCCGGCAAATCCCTGACATGGCCGAACGAGGCCAGAACTTTGTAGTTCTTGCCGAGATATTTGTTGATTGTCTTTGCCTTGGCCGGCGATTCGACGACGACGACGTCCATGAGTTCTCATATCAGCTGTGATGCGGCAGAAGAATTCCGCTGCGCGCGACGAAATATCTTTTCTGATTGTCGCTCACATGGCCGCGCTTTTGCATCCGGTCAAGGGCAAGCGCCCAAATTGCCGGGCCGTCGGCGGCAATACACTCTTAGAGTGTATGGCAAAAATCACAGATTTTCAGTCAGGGGAGATAGCCGGCCCAATGACAGGGAACGGCCCGGTGCAGGCTTGATCCTTGAGTCGAGGAAGGACGGTTGGAAAAAATCAATGGGGAAGCTGGCCGCCGAGATTGGAGGGACACCCGGCAGCCAGTCGAAGTCCCACCACCGGCGAGACTTCGGATTGGACAATCAGTCGGCCTTGACGATATGCCAGACCTCGCCGACGCCGTCGCCGGAGACGTCACCAGCCTTCTTGTCCTTGATGAAGGTGTAGACTGGCTTGCCGTCATAGGCCCACATCTTGGTGCCGTCGGTGCGGTCGACAACGCTCCATTCATCGTCGGCCTTGGCGCCGGCTTCGGCCTTGAGCGGCGGCCAGTTGGTGGCGCATTTGTCGTAGCAGTTGGTCTTGCCCTTCTCGTCCTTGTCATAGGTGTAAAGGGTCATGCCGTTGGTATCGGTGTAGATCTTGGTGCCACCAACCTCGGCTTCCTTCCAGGCTTCGGCGGCGTATGACGCTGCGGTGCCGAGCAAAAGCATGGCCATACCGATCGTGATCGATTTCATGAGAATCTCCCGGATGTGATCAAGAAGCGCGCGGTAAATCGCGGCCTCGCTGCATCAACGGCGGGGAGCCTTGGTTTCTTCCCGGCTTTTCGTCGATGTGTCTTTGTCGCCGCGGGTAACAATTGCCTTGGCACGATCGTAGTAGATTGTGCCTGGGCAGCGACTGGTTGCCACACAATGGTGATTGGCGGACAAGGCCACGCGTCGCTATATCGCGCGCAAACGGTTGGAGTTTTGGAATGGCATTGGACATCGGCTATGTCAGCGCGGTCGGGGCGGGAGCAGTCTCGTTCCTGTCGCCTTGTGTGCTGCCGCTGGTGCCGCCCTATCTCTGCTATATGGCCGGCGTCTCGGTCGATGATTTCCGTGGCGATGCCGGTCCGACCGCCAAGGCCGGCGCGCGAACAGCGCTGCTCTCTTCTTCCATTGCCTTCGTGCTCGGCTTCTCCACGGTGTTCGTGGCGCTCGGTGCCGGCGCGTCGACCATCGGCAGGCTCTTGCGCGTCTGGCAGGAACCGCTGGCGATGGGCGCTGGCGTGCTGATCATCCTGATGGGGCTTAATTTCCTAGGCATTCTGCGCATTCCGCTTCTGTCACGCGAGGCGCGCTTCCAGTCGCAAGGCAAGCCGGCAAGCGCCGTCGCCGCCTATGTCATGGGTTTGGCGTTTGCCTTTGGCTGGACGCCGTGCATCGGCCCGGTGCTGGGGCCGATCCTGACACTGGCCGGCGGCCGTGAAACGGTGGGCGAGGGCGCGTTGCTGCTAGCCGCCTATTCGCTTGGCCTCGGCATCCCGTTCCTGATCGCGGCGCTGTTTTCGGGCGCCTTCATGCGCTTCCTCGGCAAATTCCGCGTCCATCTCGGCCGCGTCGAAAAGGCCATCGGCGCGCTGCTGGTCGTCGCCGGCGTGTTTTTCCTCACCGGTGGGGTGCAGACGGTGTCCTACTGGCTGCTGGAGAATTTCCCGGTGCTGGGGCGGTTGGGGTAGGTTTGCTGGCCGGTTTGGCCAAAATTCGCCCTCAACGGTGACATTGGCATACTGATTGAAAGTCAGTTGCTCTTCCGTGTCGCCGATCTCATCGGAATTTAACCGCATTGGTGCAGCATGGCGCCACTGCTAGCATGTCTTGATTCCCAACGCTTTTCATATGGTTGTCCTTCCATGAGCCAGAGAACCTGCCTGTCCGTCATCCTCGCCGCCGGCGAAGGCACGCGCATGAAGAGCGCCATGCCCAAGGTGCTGCACCAGATTGCCGGGCTGCCCATGGTCGCTCATGTGGTGAAGGCGGCCGAAGCCGCCGGTGCCAGCGGCCAGGCGCTGGTCATCGGGCATGGCGCGGACGAGATGCGCAAGGCTGCGGCGAAATTCGCGCCGCAGGCAGAGACTTTCGTGCAGGAGCAGCGGCTCGGCACGGCGCATGCCGTACTGGCGGCCCGCGAAGCAATATCAAAGGGTTATGATGATGTGCTGGTGATGTTCGGGGACACGCCGCTGATCGACGCGGATGCCTTGACCATGGCGCGGCTGAGGCTGGCCGAAGGGGCCGCGGTTGTCGTCATCGGCTTCAGGCCGCCCAATCCAACCGGCTATGGCAGGCTGATCGAAAAGGGCGGCAAGCTGATGGCCATCCGCGAGGAAAAGGATTGCAGCGCGGAGGAAAGGGAGATCGGCTTCTGCAATGCCGGCATGATGGCCGTGGCCGGCGCTCACGCGCTGAAACTGCTCGATGCCGTCGGCAACAAGAACGCCAAGGGCGAGTACTATCTGACCGACATCGTCGAGATTGCCAGTGGACAAGGTCTCGATGTCGTTGCCACCGAAGCCAGTTTCGAAAGCGCGCTCGGCATCAACAACCGCGCCGAACTGGCGCACGCGGAAAGCATCTGGCAGACGCGTCGCCGGCAGGAGGCGATGCTGTCGGGCGTAACGCTGATCGCGCCGGAAACCGTGTATTTCTCGTATGATACAGAGGTCGGCGCCGATACGATCGTCGAACCCAATGTCTGGTTCGGGCCGGGTGTGAAGATCGCCACCGGCGCCAAGATCCATGCCTTCAGCCACATCGAGGGCGCTACCATCGCCTCCAATTGCGATGTCGGGCCATTCGCACGGCTGCGGCCAGGCGCTGACTTGAAGAACAAGGCCAAGGTCGGCAATTTCTGCGAGGTCAAGCAGGCTGTTATCGAGGAGGGCGCCAAGGTCAATCACCTGACCTATATCGGCGATGCCCGCATTGGCGCAGGCGCCAACATCGGCGCCGGCACCATCACCTGCAACTATGATGGCTATTCGAAATTCTTCACCGACATCGGCGAAGGGGCGTTCATCGGCTCTAACTCCTCGCTGGTGGCGCCGGTTAGCATAGGCAAAGGCGGCTACATCGCCTCGGGCAGCGTCATCACCGAAAGCGTGCCGGATGACGCACTGGCTTTCGGTCGCGCCCGTCAAAAGACGATTCCAGGCAAAGGCAAGGAATTGCGCGAGCGCTTTGCCTCGGCCGCGGCGGCTAAGAAGAAATGAACACCGCAACTCCGGCTGCCTGAAAAACCTAACGATCGCAGTAACCGGATTGCAACGGCGCTCTGTCATGGTGCATTCGGGCACTAGCGTTCCGGTTGACACGGGGCGAAATGCAATGTGACTTTCGCGGCGGACCGGCCATCCCTAAATAGCGCTGGGTTTTCTGCAGGAATCGGGGGCAAGCGCCATGTGCGGTATCGTCGGAATTGTAGGCAACTCGCAGGTGGCGCCGCTCATCGTCGATGCGCTGAAACGCCTCGAATATCGCGGCTATGATTCTGCCGGTGTCGCCACGATCGAACATGGTGAGCTCGCCCGCCGCCGTGCCGAAGGCAAGCTGATCAACCTCGAACGCCGGCTGAAGGACGAGCCGCTCGAAGGCACGATCGGCATTGGCCACACACGCTGGGCCACGCATGGCGTGCCCAACGAGGCCAACGCGCACCCGCATTTTTCCAATGGCGTTGCCATCGTCCATAACGGCATCATCGAAAACTTCGCCGAGTTGCGCGATGAGTTGAAGCGGGACGGTTATGAATTCTCATCGCAGACCGACACCGAGGTCGTTGCCCATCTGGTGGCGCGCGAACTGGCCAGGGGTCTGAAGCCGGTCGAGGCCGCGCATCAGGCGCTGAAGCGGCTGGAAGGCGCTTTCGCGCTGGCCATCATGTTCAAGGGCGATGAAGACCTGATCGTCGGTGCCCGCAATGGCCCGCCGCTGGCTGTCGGCCATGGCGATGGCGAGATGTTCCTGGGTTCGGACGCGATCGCGCTGGCACCCTTCACCAATTCGATCACTTATCTTGAGGACGGCGACTGGGCGGTGGTGCGCCGCCAAGGTGTCACCATTTTCGACATCGACGGCAAGAAGGTCGCCCGCAAGCGTCAGCAGTCGCTCTCGACCAGCTTCATGGTCGACAAGGGCAACCGCCGCCATTTCATGGAAAAGGAAATCCATGAACAGCCGGAGGTCATCTCGCACACGCTGGCGCATTACGTCGATTTCGTTTCCGGCGTCTCGAAGCCGCTCGACCTGCCTTTCGATTTCGCCAAGATCGATCGCTTGGCGCTCTCCGCCTGCGGTACTGCGTATCTTGCAGGCTTGATCAGCAAATACTGGTTCGAGCGCTACGCCCGGCTGCCAGTCGACATCGATGTCGCCTCCGAGTTCCGCTACCGGGAAATGCCGCTGTCGAAGAACGATGCTGCTTTCTTCATCTCACAGTCTGGAGAGACCGCCGA
The DNA here is from genome assembly GCF_015500075.1 of Mesorhizobium sp. INR15. NCBI lineage: Bacteria > Pseudomonadati > Pseudomonadota > Alphaproteobacteria > Hyphomicrobiales > Phyllobacteriaceae > Mesorhizobium > Mesorhizobium sp. INR15. Next base: position 4,126,122 of record NZ_CP045496.1, read on the forward strand.
CACGCTGGCGTCGCTGCGCTATTGCCGCAAGGCTGGCATGAAGATCGGCGCTGTCGTCAATGTGCGCGAATCGACCATGGCGCGCGAATCCGACGTCGTGCTGCCGACGCTCGCCGGACCGGAGATTGGCGTTGCCTCGACAAAGGCTTTCACATGCCAGTTGTCGGTACTGGCCTCGCTCGCGGTGCGCGCCGGTGTGGCGCGCGGCACGATCTCGCGGGACGAGGAAAAGGCGCTGGTGCGCGCGCTGTCGGAAGCACCGCGCTATGCCAACCAGGTGCTGAAGCTGGAGGGCCAGATCGAAAAGATCGCGCGCGAGCTGTCGTACTACAAGAACGTGCTCTATCTCGGCCGCGACACCAACTTCCCGCTGGCCATGGAAGGCGCGCTGAAACTCAAGGAAATTTCCTACATCCACGCCGAGGGCTATGCCGCCGGAGAGCTGAAGCACGGCCCGATCGCGCTGATCGATGAGAACATGCCGGTGATCGTCATTGCCCCGCATGACCGCATCTTCGAGAAAACCGTCTCCAACATGCAGGAAGTGGCGGCGCGCGGCGGCAAGATCATCCTGATCACCGATGCCAAGGGCGCGGCGCAGGCGACGGTCAAGACGATGGAGACGATCATCCTGCCCGACGTCCCGGAAATCATCTCGCCGATCATCTACGCGCTGCCGATCCAGATGCTGGCCTATTTCGCCGCCGTGTTCATGGGCACCGATGTCGACCAGCCGCGCAACCTGGCGAAGTCGGTAACGGTGGAATAGGGCGCCTTTAAAAACTTCGCAGTTCCAAACCGAGGCGCGGTTCACTAATGTTGCGGTGCAACCCGCGCCTCCGGTGAACCATGTCCGATGCTCCAAAGACTTCCGGCATGACCCGGCTGAGGAATTATTTCCTCACAGGCTTCATCGTCTGCGCGCCGCTGGCAATCACTGCCTATATCGCCTGGTCGTTCATCGGCTGGGTCGATTCGTGGGTAAAGCCCTATATCCCCGCGCGCTATAGCCCCGACACCTATCTGCCGTTCCCGGTTCCGGGGTTCGGGCTGATCGTCGCCTTGATCCTGATCACCCTCATCGGTTTCCTGGCCGCCAACATCGTCGGCCGGGCCATCGTCAATTTTGGCGAACGCCTGCTTGGCCGCATGCCGCTGGTGCGCGGCATCTATGGGTCGCTGAAACAGATTTTCGAGACCGTGCTGTCGAACAAGGGCGACATGTTCAGCCAGGTCGGGTTGGTCGAGTATCCGCGAAAAGGCGTCTGGTCGCTGGTCTTTGTCGCCGGCGAGAAGGAAACGGAGATCAACCAGAAACTTGACCAGGAAGGCGATCCGCTGATGGCCGTGTTCATGCCGTGCACGCCTAATCCGACAACCGGCTTCCTGATGTACGTGCTGAAATCCGACATCGTGCTGCTCGACATGACGATCGAGGACGGCGCCAAGCTGATCGTCTCAGCCGGGCTGGTCGTGCCTGAAATCCGGACGGATCTGGTGACGGTCAACGGCGAGGCAATCCATGCAGCGCTCGCCAATCCGCCGCTTGCCAATCCGCCACTCGATGGACGTCAGCCGGCGCGCAAGAGCCGCACCGCTTCGTCGCGGCCGAACAAGTAGAGCAGCAGGCGCAAGGCTTCGCCGCGCTCGGATTGCAGTTCCGGGTCGCGCGACAGAATGAGCCGCGCGTCGTCACGGGCGGCCTCCAGCAGATCGGCATGCGCCTCGATGCGTGCGACCTGGAAGCCGGGCGTGCCGGACTGGCGGGTGCCGAGCAATTCGCCTTCGCCGCGCAGTTTCAGGTCCTCCTCGGCGATCAGGAACCCATCCTCGGTGTCGCGCATCACTGACAGCCGGCGCTTGGCCGTCTCTCCGAGCGGGTCCTTGTAGAGCAAAACGCAAGACGAAGACTTGTCGCCGCGCCCGACCCGGCCGCGCAACTGGTGCAACTGCGCCAGACCGAAGCGCTCGGCATGCTCGATCACCATGATCGTCGCATCCGGCACGTCGACACCGACCTCGATGACCGTGGTGGCGATCAGGATGCGCGTTTCGCCCTGCTTGAAGGCGCGCATCGCCTCGTCCTTCTCGGCGCCCTTCATGCGGCCGTGAACAAGGCCGATCCGGTCGCCGAACAGTGGCTGCAGCGAGGCAAAGCGGTCCTCGGCCGACATCAGTTTGATTTCCTCGGACTCCTCGACCAGCGGGCAGATCCAGTAGATTTTCTGGCCGTCGGCCACGGCATCGCGCATGCGGCCGACCAGTTCGTCGAGCCGTTCCAGCGGCAGCGTGACAGTGCGGATCGGCTGTCGCCCGACCGGCTTTTCCATTAGTTTCGACACATCCATGTCGCCGAACGCAGTCAGCACCAGCGTGCGTGGGATCGGCGTTGCCGTCATCACCAGCATGTCGGGCGCATCGCCCTTGGCGGTGATGGCGAGACGCTGGTGGACGCCGAAACGGTGCTGTTCGTCGACGACGGCGAAAACCAGGTCGTGATAGATCACCGCTTCCTGAAACAGGGCGTGGGTGCCGACGACGATATCGATGCTGCCATCCGCCAGGCCGGTCAGGGTCTCGGTCCGCTCACGGCCCTTTTCACGGCCCGTGAGGATGGCGACGCGCATCCCCGCCTTGGCGGCAAGCGGCGCGATCGTCGCCAGATGCTGACGCGCCAGGATTTCGGTTGGCGCCATCAGCGCCGCCTGGCCGCCGGCCTCGACGGCGCGCGCCATGGCAAGCAGCGCGACCACTGTCTTGCCGGAGCCGACATCGCCCTGCAGAAGCCGCAGCATGCGCTCTGGATCGCCAAGATCGGCATTGATTTCGGCCAGTGCGAACTCCTGGCTGCCAGTCAGAGAATAGGGCAGGGCCTCGCGCAATTTTTCAACGATGCGGCCGTCACCAAGCAGAGGCCGGCCCGACAGGCGGCGCACCTTTGCCCGGACCAGCGCCAGCGATACCTGGCCGGCCAGCAATTCGTCATAAGCGAGCCGCCGCCAGACCGCGCCGTCGATTGAGACATCGATCGGATCGGCCGGGTTGTGGATGCGGGCCAGCGCATCGGCGAAGGCCGGAAATGTGCGGCGGCGCAGGAATTCACCGTCCTGCCATTCCGGCAGCACGGGCAGCCGCTCCAGCGCCTGGCCGATCGCGCGGCGCAGCACCTTGCCCGACAGCCCGGCGGTCAGCGGGTAGACCGGCTCGACCAGCGGCAGGCTGTCCGCTTCGCTGGCCAGTGCGATATGGTCGGGGTGGACCATGGTCGGGCGGCCGTTGAACCATTCCATGCGGCCCGAGATCACGACATGCTCGCCCACCGGCATCGCTTTTTCGAGATAGGCGGCGTGTGCATGGAAAAAGGTCAGGGCAATCTCACCGGTGTCATCATGTGCATAGACCCTGTAGGGCACCGATCTGTTGCCGCGCGGCGGCGGCTGGTGGCGGTCAATGCGCACGTCGAGCGTGACGATCGCACCCTCGGGAGACCCGGCAATGCCCGGCCGGTTGCGGCGGTCGATGATGGTGTGCGGCAGCACGAACAGGAGGTCGCCGGCACGCGCCGCGCGGTCACCGAGATCTGCGGCCACGACCTTCTCGATCAGCGCGCCAACCTTCGGCCCGACGCCGGCGAGCGAGGTTATGGGAACGAACAATGGATCGAGCACGGAGGGACGCATGATGTCAGCTTATGTCGAGACGGTTTCAGCGCAAGGCTGACAGCCCCTTCTATCCACGCTATATGCGCCGCAGCAAGCAAGGATGCGGCATCATGACCGGAACGACGAGATCAAGTGCCGGGTTGGCAAGCGAGGGCCTCGATGCGCGCCGCCGCAAACTGTTGTTCCGGTCCTGGCACCGCGGCATGCGCGAAATGGACCTGATCCTGGGCAGCTTCGCCGATAGCGAGATCGGCGTCTTGACCAGCGACGAGATCGACCAATATGAGAAGCTCCTCGACATTCCCGATACCGAGTTCCTGCCGCTGGTCACCGGCGAACGCCAGGTTCCGGCCGATATCGATTGTCCCGTCCTGCGAAAAATCCTGGCTTTCCGCCACTCCATGACATTTTGAACGACGTGAATTCATGAGCCTTATTCCCAAAATCGGCTTGCCGAAGGGCCGTGCCGGCCAGTTGATCGTCGATGGCGTCGCCGACGGCTATGAGGCATTCGCGCTTGTCCAGGCAGCCCTCGAGATCGCCGCCGATAAGCCGGTGCTGTTCGTGGCGCGCGACGGCCAGCGCCTGCCTGCGATCATCGAGGCGCTGTCTTTTGCCGCGCCCGGCCTGCCGGTGCTCGAACTGCCGGCTTGGGATTGCTTGCCTTACGACCGGGTGTCACCCGGCTCGGATGCCGCCGCGCGGCGCCTGGATGCGCTGACGGCGATGATCGCGCTGGCGAAAAAGCCGCATCGCGCCGTGATCCTCACCACCGCGAATGCGCTGCTGCAACGCATTCCGCCGGCGGATCTGGTCGAGGCGCAGACTTTCCATGCCAGGCCCGGCAACCAGATCGACATGAACAAGCTGGTGTCGCGGCTGGAGACATCCGGGTTCGAGCGGGTGCCGACGGTGCGGGGCGTCGGCGAATTCGCGGTGCGCGGCGGCATTCTCGACCTTTTGGCGCCGGGCTGGACCGAGGCGCTGAGGCTCGACTTCTTCGGCGATACGCTGGAATCGATCCGCGTCTTCGATGCCGCAACGCAGCGCACCATCGGCCAGCGCAAATCGATGGCGCTGCAAGCGATGAGCGAAGTGGCGCTGACACCGGAAACGATCAGCCGCTTCCGCCGCTCCTATATCGAGGCGTTTGGTGCGCCGTCGCGCGATGATGGCCTCTACGCAGCCGTGAGCGAAGGGCGCCGCTTTGCCGGCATGGAGCATTGGCTGCCGTTCTTCTACGAAAAGCTGGAGACGGTGTTCGATTACCTCCCGGATACGCCTGTCGTCTTTGACCATCTGGCGCATGAGGCGCTGGCCGAACGACATACGCTGATCCTCGATCACTACGAGGCGCGCAAGAAACAGGCTGACAGCGCGTTGAAGGACGCGGTGCCCTACAAGCCGGTGGCGCCTGACCTGCTTTATCTCTCGCCTGAAAACCTGATCGCATCGCTCGGGCCGCGTGAAGCGATCGACTTCACGCCTTTCGATGCGCCCGACGCCGGCCTGAAAAAAGTCTACCATGCCGGTTCGCGCCATGGCCGCAGCTTCGTGGAAGAACGTGCCGATCCCAACATCAATGTCTTCGACATCGTCGTCAAACACATCGCCGACGAGCGCGCCGCGCGCCGCCGTGTCGTCATTGCCGGCTGGACCGAGGGTTCGCTCGACCGGCTTGGCCAGATCCTGGCCGAGCATCATCTCGGCAATCTCAAGCAGGTCGCGACACTCGCGGAGGCCGAACAGCTTGAGCCGGGGCAGGCGGCACTGGCCGTGCTGCCACTCGAGTCTGGCTTCGAGACCGAAAAACTGGTGGTTGTCGCCGAGCAGGATATTCTCGGCGACCGGCTGATCCGGCGCTCGAAACGCAAGAAGCGCGCCTCGGACTTCATCGCCGAAGCCTCGGCGCTGTCGGCCGGCGACATTGTCGTCCACGCCGACCATGGCATTGGCCGCTTCATTGGCCTGCGCACCATCGAGGCGGTTGGCGCACCGCATGATTGTCTCGAAATCCACTATGCCGGCGATGACCGGCTGTTCCTGCCGGTCGAGAACATCGAGCTTCTGTCGCGCTACGGCTCGGACTCTGCCGAAGCGACGCTGGACAAGCTCGGTGGCGGCGCCTGGCAGTCGCGCAAGGCACGGCTGAAGAAGCGTCTGCTCGACATGGCCGGGCAGTTGATCCGCATCGCCGCCGAACGGCAGATGCGCTCTGCCCCCCCACTGGTGCCGGCGGAAGGGCTCTATGGCGAATTCGCGGCGCGGTTCCCCTACGAGGAAACCGACGACCAGCAGACGGCGATCGACTCAGTGCGGGATGATCTCGCCGCCGGCAAGCCGATGGACCGGCTGATTTGCGGCGACGTCGGCTTCGGCAAAACGGAAGTGGCGCTGCGCGCCGCCTTTATCGCGGCCATGGAAGGTTTCCAGGTCGCGGTGGTGGTGCCGACAACGCTTTTGTCGCGCCAGCATTTCAAGACCTTCTCGCAACGCTTTTCCGGTCTGCCGATCCGTGTCGGCCAGGCGTCGCGGCTGGTTGCTGCCAAGGAACTGGCCGAGACCAAGAAAGGCATCGCCGAGGGGCAGGTCGACATCGTCATCGGCACCCACGCACTGTTGGGTTCCGCGATTTCATTCAAGAACCTTGGCCTGCTGATCATCGACGAGGAGCAGCACTTTGGCGTCAAGCACAAGGAGCGCCTGAAGGACCTGAAGACCGACGTGCATGTGTTGACACTGTCGGCGACGCCGATCCCGCGCACCTTGCAGTTGGCGCTGACCGGCGTGCGTGAGCTGTCGCTGATCGCGACACCGCCGGTCGACCGCATGGCGGTGCGCACCTTCATCTCGCCGTTCGATCCGCTGGTCATTCGCGAGACGCTGCTGCGCGAGCGTTATCGCGGCGGCCATTCCTTCTATGTCGTGCCGCGCATCAGTGATCTCGCTGAAATCAATGATTTCCTGAAGGAATCCGTGCCGGAACTGAAGGTGGCGGTGGCGCACGGCCAGATGCCGCCGGGCGAGCTCGACGACATCATGAACGCCTTCTATGACGGCCAGTACGACGTGCTTTTGTCGACCACCATCGTTGAATCCGGCCTGGACATTCCAACCGCCAACACGCTGATCATCCATCGCGCCGACATGTTTGGCCTGTCGCAGCTCTACCAGCTGCGTGGCCGTGTCGGCCGTTCGAAAGTGCGGGCCTATGCGCTGTTCACGCTGCCAGCCAACCGCAAGCTGACCGATACCGCCGAACGCCGGCTGAAAGTGCTGCAATCGCTCGACACGCTGGGCGCCGGCTTCCAGCTCGCCAGCCACGATCTCGATATCCGGGGCGCCGGCAATCTGCTCGGCGAAGAGCAGTCCGGCCACATCAAGGAGGTCGGATTCGAGCTCTACCAGCAGATGCTGGAAGAGGCGGTCGCCGAGGTGAAGGATTCCGGCGAGGTGCAGGATGGCGGCTGGTCGCCGCAGATCGCCGTCGGCACAGCGGTGATGATCCCCGAAAGCTATGTTCCAGACCTGCAGCTGAGGCTGGCGCTCTACCGCCGCCTTGGCGATCTCGAAAACACCGAGGAGATCGATGCCTTCGGCGCCGAGCTGATCGACCGCTTCGGACCTCTGCCGGAGGAGGTGAAGCATCTGCTGAAGATCGTCTTTATCAAGGCGCTCTGCCGCAGGGCCAATGTCGAGAAGCTCGACGCCGGCCCGAAGGGCGTCGTCATCCATTTCCGCAAGCGTGAGTTCTCCAACCCGGTCGGGCTGGTCAAGTTCATCGGCGAACAGGGATCGCTGGCCAAGATCCGGCCGGACCACAGCGTCGTCTTCGTGCGCGACTGGCCAACACCTGACAAGCGGCTGGCCGGCTCCGCGGTGGTCATGACGCAACTGGCGCGGCTGGTGGAAAAGGCGGCGTAGGAACGAAGCAGTAACTGACACACGAAGATCGGCCGGTATTCATCGCAAAGACGTGCGACGATTGGGACCATTGAAGTATTCGGGTCGACAGGCGCAAACTGCCTTGAAGTTCGGCAATGCCGGAAGCCGCAGGGGAGCAAAGATGAGCCCTCAAACCTTTGATGAATACTGGCTCGGTTATCTCGCCGGCCACTCGAGGCCTTCGACGCGGCTGGTACACTATCTCGGTCTGTTTTTCGCGCCGATCGCCGGCGTCGCCGCATCTTTCCTTGTCGTCTGGTGGGCTTTTCTGGTCATCATTCCGTTCTTCTATCTTGCCGCCCTGCTTACCCATCCTTTCCTTGAGCACAACAGCAACAAGCCGTTCGCCGACCGGCCCTTGTGGAGCGCCATCGCGCTGCTTCGCATGCTGGCGCTCGACCTCACAGGTGGCCTTGGCCGGCAGCTGCGGCGCTTGAACGAAGCCTCACCGCAGGCATGACGGCAGCGGTCAGCGCCATCTGCTCGGCGATCCTTCTGCTCGCTGCTGGTTTTCACATCTATTGGGGTTTCGGTGGGCGCATGGCTGCCGGTGTAGCGCTGCCTCAACGGCAGGACGGAAGCCCGGTGATAGAGAACGCTGCCTTTGGCGCGATCGCGGTTGGGCTGATCATGACGCTGTTGTTCCTGCTCGTCCTTGCCAGGACAGGTGTGGTTCGGCTGCCCGTGCCACAGGCATGGCTGACGGCTGGTATTGCGCTCTGGGCGATTGTCTTCACCGTGCGGGCGCTGAGCTGGTCAAGATATGTGGGCCTGTTCAAACAGGTGAGGACGACGCGTTTCGCCAGGTACGATACCTTGCTTTACAGTCCGCTTTGCCTGGTTCTGGGCTTGGGCTTCTTCTATTTGGCGTTGGCCGACAGCGCTCCATGACGCGCCAGCCTTCATTCGCCACGCAGCCAAATCCGGTCTAGAATAGGAAATCGGCTTCGTGTAAGGAGCCGCGATCCCCATATAGGGGTCGAATTTGCGGGCGATAGCGCCCGCTTGGTTGTTTGACGCAATTCCGGACGGAAAACCGCTTTACACTTTTCCTGGAATTGCTCGGAAAGAGTTTTGGGTGCAACGATGACGAAATGGTCGCCGAATTCCTGGAGAGCCAAGCCGATCAAGCAGGTTCCTGCCTATCCGGATCTTGCCGCGCTGAAGAACACGGAAGCCCAACTCGCCACCTTTCCGCCGCTGGTTTTCGCAGGTGAGGCACGCAAGCTGAAGAAGCAGCTTGCGGCTGTCGCTGCCGGTGACGCATTCCTCCTCCAGGGCGGCGATTGCGCCGAGAGCTTCGCCGAGCATGGCGCGGACAACATCCGCGACTTCTTCCGCGTGTTCCTGCAGATGTCGGTCGTGCTGACCTTCGCCGGCGCGCAGCCGGTGGTGAAGGTTGGCCGTGTCGCCGGCCAGTTCGCCAAGCCGCGCTCGTCCGACAACGAGACCAAGGGTGAGGTGACGCTGCCGAGCTATCGCGGCGACATCATCAACGGCATCGAGTTCGACGCCAAGTCGCGCATTCCCGATCCGGCCCGCCAGGAAATGGCGTACCGCCAGTCGGCGGCGACGCTCAATCTTTTGCGCGCCTTCGCGCAGGGCGGCTATGCCAGCCTGGAGAATGTGCATCGCTGGATGCTCGGCTTTGTCTCCGATAGCCCGCAGGGCGAAAAATACGGTGCGCTCGCCAACCGCATCACCGAGACGATGGACTTCATGAAGGCCGTCGGCATCACCTCGGAAACCAACTACGCGCTGCGTGAGACCGATTTCTACACCAGCCACGAAGCCCTGCTGCTCGGCTACGAGGAGGCGCTGACCCGTGTCGATTCGACCTCGGGTGACTGGTACGCCACATCAGGCCATATGATCTGGATCGGTGACCGCACCCGCCAGCCCGATCATGCGCATGTCGAATATTGCCGTGGCATCAAGAACCCGCTCGGCCTGAAATGCGGCCCGTCGCTGACGCCGGATGGCCTGTTGCAACTCATCGACCTGCTCAACCCGGAAAACGAGCCGGGCCGGTTGACGCTGATCGCGCGCTTCGGCTCCGACAAAGTCGCCGACCATCTGCCGAAGCTGGTGCGCGCGGTGCAGAAGGAAGGCCGCAGCGTTGTGTGGTCGTCGGACCCTATGCATGGCAACACCATTGAGGCCGCCGGCTACAAGACACGGCCCTTCGACCGCATCCTGAAGGAAGTGCAGACCTTCTTCGAGGTGCATCGCGCCGAAGGCACGCATCCGGGCGGCATCCACGTCGAGATGACCGGCAAGAACGTCACCGAATGCACCGGTGGCGCGCGCGCCATCACGGCAGAGGAATTGCAGGATCGCTATCACACCCATTGCGACCCGCGCCTCAACGCCGATCAGGCGATCGAACTGGCCTTCCTGGTGTCCGATCTTTTGAAGAAGAGCCAGCCGGTGCAGCACAAGCAGGTTGCGAACGGCTGATAACGATCTGAAACAGTTGATAAAAAAGGCGCTGGAGAAATCCGGCGCCTTTTTCATTTGAGGCCAACAACGCGGTCCGGCAAGCCGGAACCGTCAGTCCTTCTTGTAGAGCAGCCAGCTCTTGCCAGCGCGGCCGGCCATGGCGGAGTGTTTGGTCACGCGGTTGCGACCGCTGACCTTCGAACGATAGAGCGCCCGGTCGGCCTTGGTGTAGAGGTCTTCGGGACCTTCGGCCTCGGAAGCCATGCAGATGCCCATGGAGACGGTGACGGTGCCGTAGTTGGTGCCGGTCTGGCTGCTGGTGAACGGCGTCTGTTCGATCAGCGCGCGGATGCGCTCGGCAATTTCGTAAGTGGTGTCCTCGCTGGCGCCCTCGATGATCAGCGCGAATTCCTCGCCACCGGTGCGGGCTACAAACATGTCGCCAAGAATGCTGGTCTGGAAAATGTCGGCGATGATCTGGATAATCTTGTCGCCGACAGGATGGCCGTAGCGGTCGTTGATGTCCTTGAAACGGTCGATGTCGGCAAGGATCAGCGCGTTGAACAGGATGCCCTTGTTGCTGTTGTAGATCCTGGTGATTTCCTTGTCGAAGGCGCGGCGGTTCCAGATATGGGTTAGGGGATCGGTATCGGCGAGCTTCTTGTACTCTTCGAGCTTCGACTTGACACTTTCGAGTTCGGCCGTCTTGTCGCTGAGCGTCGAGGCCACTTGCCTCCCGTGGTCGAGTGTCGAGTTGGTGGCGGTGGTCATGGCGTTGGCGATCTTTTGCAGAAGATCCTGGGACAGAAGGCTGCGGCCGCTAAGCCCGCTCGACGTCTCGTCGAGAATCCTGCCGTATTTTTCGATATGGCTGCGCTCGCTCCTCAGCAGCAAAGCGACGTCTTCAAGCTCCTTGGCGATGACGTCCCTGGCGTGCTCGACGATGCTGGGCCCGTGGTTTTGGGCAAAGAAGGTGCGGCCGATAGCGTCCAGTTCATCCTGGGTCGGGCGGTTGCTCAAGGAGACAACGGCAAGGCTGAGCTCACGATTGGTGCCGCTCAGCGCTTCATAGAAGATCTCGTAGTTGCGCGGCACTCCGAGCACGCCCAGCTGACGCATGGTGGCGACAACCGTGGCCGCGATGTCGGTGTTTCGTTCGGTCGGGACGGCTGCCGGTTGCATGACTGACTCACTCTCCCCTTGGATCCCGACGCAGAATTTCACGGGCTTCCATTTGTCGCCGTCTTGGGGAGACGCTGTCCGGCATTTCACAACATCATGTGAAGAGCCGCGTCCCCACACACGACTTTCACTTGCCGGGGACAATAAATGCGGCAGCGCTAAAGTTTCCTTAATTTACACGGGCTCGGCGTGTTTTTCTCTACCTGTGGCTGTAGAAGCCTTTAACCCGTGCACCAATAAATCCCCGGGCACGCCCGTTGTATGTCGCATTTGCTTGCGTATAGCCGGCACAAAGCTGGAATCCTGCCGCCTGTCTTGGTGCCACAGGATATTTCTGGATGGGGGATGGAATGAGTGACAATCACGAGGGATCGTGCCTTTGCGGAGCGGTAAGCTTCAAGACGCGCGGAGCACTGCGTGGCGTTGTGTATTGTCATTGTTCACAGTGCCGCAAGCAGAGCGGGCATTTCTACGCCGCGACCAATGTTCCCAATGCCAACATCGTGGTCGACGGTGCCGAAAACATCACCTGGTACGCAGCCTCATCCTTTGCAAAGCGCGGGTTCTGCAATACATGCGGGTCGCTGCTGTTCTGGAAGCCGGGGGACCAGGATTATGTCTCGGTCATGGCGGGCCTGTTCGACAGGCCGACGGAACTCCAGGGCGAGTGCCACATCTTTGTCGCGGACAAGGGCGACTACTATTCAATCGATGACGGGCTGCCGCGGTTCGAAAAATCGACGCCTTCCATCCCTGTCGCCGAATGAACCTTGGACAAGTCGCCTTCCTCCATTGATCTGGCCAGCCATTGCATTATCCCGTGCCGGTGATTCGGAGAGGGTTTGGGCATGCAGCGGCTGATCGACGCTTTTTTCAATTCGGTGCGGGCGTTTCGCAAACTGGCTGCCAGCGAGAAGGCCTTCCAGCAGGAACTCATGCTGCTGGTGCTTGCCTTGCCACTTGGCTGGTTCGTTTCGGTATCGTGGCGTGGCTACGCGCTGCTGGTCGGCGCGGTGCTGCTGCTGATCATGGTCGAAGTGCTGAACACCGGCATCGAGGCGGCGTGCGATGCTTTCAGCCGCGAATTCAATGTCGACATCCAGCTCGCCAAGGACTGCGGTTCGCTGGCAGTGCTGATCTCCGTGCTGATCGTTGCCGGTGTCTGGGGCATCGCCATCATCGAGCGGATCACGGGGTTTCCGATCTGATTGACGCCTAGCCTTCCCTTGACGCCTAGCCTTCCCTGGCACGTTCCTTCTTGGCGATGTGGCGGGCGATGAGCCAGGCGATAACGGCTACGCTCAGGCCGATGCTGAGACCGATCAGCAGACGCTCGTGACGCGCCAATGTCTGGCCGATGATACTCTCCGCGCCCAGTCCAAAGACATAACCTATGGTGACGAACAGGGCGGCCCAGACCATCGACGAGATGGCGTTGAGGATGATGAAGCGCGGCATGGTGATGCGCGAGAGCCCGGCCGCCACGCCGCCGATGAGGCGCATGCCATAGATGTAGCGGTTCGACAGCACGAAAATGTTGGGGTGGGTGTTGAGCAGACGATAGGCGCGGCGAAAGCCGGGTCGCCTGCGCAGCCTTGTGACATAGCGGTGGTCGGCGAAACTTCGTCCGAGGATGAAGAAGAACGTGTCGCCGACAAAGGCGCCAATGGCGGCCGCGGCGAGCGCATGCCACAGAACGAAGATATGCTGATGCGAGAAAAAGCCGCCGAGGATGGCCGCACTCTCGCCTTCGGCGACGCAGCCGAGAAAAACGGCGATCAGCCCGTAATGTTCGACAAGACGATGGACGAGGTCCGTCATGAAGGCGTCTGCTGGGAAAGTCTATCGTCGATCCGCTGCACCTGTTCGGCCAGGCGCACGATCTCGTCGCGCATGCCGATGATCTGGCTGTGACGGAGTTCGTCCAGCTTTTCATGCAGCGCCATGATCTCGATCTCGGCCTTCAGGTTGACCTCGTAGTCGTGGGCGGCATCGATTCGGTCGCGCTCGGTCTGGCGGTTCTGCGCCATCATGATCACCGGCGCCTGCAAGGCGGCGACCATCGAGAGTACGAGGTTGAGAAAGATGAACGGGTAGGGGTCGAACGCATCGCGCGACAACAGCCAGACATTGCCCGCGGTCCACAGGACCAGGAAGGCGAGAAAGGTCAGGATGAAGGACCACGAACCGCCGATCCGCGCGATCGTATCGGCCAGGCGGTCGCCAAATGTCTGGTGGAAGGCGACAGCCTTGTTGGTATCCCTGGAGATTGTCGTGTGCTCGAGCGTGCTTTGCAGAACACGGCTCTCAAGCACACTGAGACCGTCAGGCCGGCGCTTCAGCCAGCGGTTTGCCAAATCATCGATCGTCTTGTTCATGGTCGTCTCCGTCCTCAACACTGATAGACGTAGAGGCTGCCGGGCCGTGCGGGAAGTGTTAGATTGATTCCAGTTGCCGAGGGACCGATGGCCGATTTCAAGAAGATTCGCGCTCGCGCGGCAAAACGCAAAGGCGGCGAGGGGGAACTGGCGTCGCTGCTGGGGCCTGTGCCTGACAATGCGGCTCTGGCCGGCGTTACGGATGACCGCATTCTGTCGACCATGGCCGAGCGTGTCTTCGCCGCCGGCTTCGTCTGGCGTGTCATCAAGCAGAAATGGCCTGGCTTCGAGGCGGCGTTCCTGGGCTTCGAGCCGAAGCGGCTGCTGTTTCAACCCGACGATTTCTGGCACGACCTGACAGCCGACAAGCGCATCGTGCGCAATCCGCAAAAGATCAAGTCGGTGCGCGACAACGCCGCCTTCGTCGAGCGTGTCTCCAAGGAACATGGCAGTTTCGGCAAATTCCTCGCGGATTGGCCGGCTGACAACCAGGTCGGGCTGATGGCTTATCTGAGCAAGCATGGCAGCCGGCTTGGCGGCAACACCGGTCAGTATTTCCTGCGCTGGCTGGACTGGGACGCCTTCGTCATCTCTGGCGACATGGCGGCGGCCCTTCGCGATGCTGGCCTCGATATCTCGGAAAGCCCGACATCGAAGAAGGATCTCGACAAGATCCAGGCGCAGATCAACGCATGGGCCGTGGAAACCGGACTGCCGCGCCGGCATATTTCACGCATCCTGGCGATGTCGATCGGCGAGAACAATTCGCCGGAAACGCTGCGCCAATATATGGGCGAGGACTGACCGCCGAAATTGGTCCAAACGAACGCCATTGCCCGGCGAATTCCGCCGCGCTAAGTCAGCAGGCATGACCAAGAAGACCGCTCCCGACATCCTGCGCATCGCTGTCGCCCAGCTCAACCCAACGGTCGGCGATATTGCCGGCAACCTTGCCAAGGCGCGCGAGGCGAGGGCGGACGCCGCCCGCCAGGGCGCCGATATCGTTCTTTTCACCGAGCTCTTTTTGGCCGGCTATCCGCCGGAAGACCTGGTCTTGAAGCCTTCCTTCCTGAACGCCTGCGAGCGGGCGGCGGAGGATTTTGCCAAGGACACCGCCGATGGCGGGCCGGGCGTCATCATCGGCACGCCGCTGAAGCGCAAGAGCGGCACGCACAACTCGATCATCGTTGCCGATGGCGGCAAGATCCTGGCCGAACGCTACAAGCTCGATCTGCCCAACTATGGCGAATTCGATGAGAAGCGCGTCTTCCAGGCTGGACCCGAGATGCAGGGGCCCGTGAATTTCCGTGGCGTGCGTCTCGGCATCCCGATCTGCGAGGATATCTGGGGCGACGTCGCCATCTGCGAAACCCTGGCGGAAAGCGGGGCGGAAATCCTGCTGGTGCCGAACGGTTCGCCCTATTATCGCGCCAAGATCGATATTCGCCATCAGGTGGTCATCCGCCAGGTCATCGAATGCGGGCTGCCGATGATCTACGCCAACCAGCTTGGCGGCCAGGACGAATTGATTTTCGACGGCGCCTCGTTCGCTATTGGCGCCGACAAGACACTGGCTTTCCAGATGAGCCAGTTCGAGGAAGCGGTCGACGTCACCACCTGGAAACGAACAGGTGATCATTGGGTCTGTTCCGAAGGCCCGATGTCGAAAATACCCGAGAGGGAAGAAGCCGACTACCGCGCCTGCATGCTGGGGCTGCGCGACTACGTCAACAAGAACGGCTTCAAGAATGTCGTGCTCGGCCTGTCGGGTGGCATCGATTCGGCGATCTGCGCGGCCCTTGCCGTCGATGCGCTGGGCGAGGAGCGATTGCGCGCTGTGATGATGCCCTATCGCTACACGTCGAAGGATTCGCTGAAGGACGCTGAGGATTGCGCTCGCGCACTCGGCTGCCGCTACGACATCGTGCCGATCTTCGAACCGGTCGAGGGTTTCCTGCACACGCTGACGCAGCTTTTCGAAGGCACCAAGGAAGGGATCACCGAGGAGAACCTGCAGAGCCGTGCGCGCGGCACCATCCTTATGGCGATTTCCAACAAGTTCGGTTCGATGGTGGTCACCACGGGCAACAAGTCTGAGATGTCCGTCGGCTATGCCACGCTCTATGGCGACATGAACGGTGGCTTCAACCCGATCAAGGACCTGTACAAGATGCAGGTCTATGCGCTGTCGCGCTGGCGCAACAGCCATGTGCCGCCGGGCGCGCTTGGCCCTTCCGGCGAAGTCATCCCCGCCAACATCATCGACAAGGCGCCGTCGGCGGAGTTGCGCGAGAACCAGACGGATCAGGACTCGCTGCCGCCTTATCCTGTTCTGGACGACATTCTCGAATGCCTGGTCGAGAACGAGATGGGCGTTGACGACATTGTCGCGCGCGGCCATGACCGGGCGACGGTCATGCGTATCGAGCACCTCTTATATATCGCCGAATACAAGCGCCGGCAGGCGGCGCCAGGGGTGAAGATCACCAAGAAGAATTTCGGCCGTGACCGCCGCTATCCGATCACCAATCGTTTCAGGGATCGCGGCTAACCACCTGTTCCAATTAGCGAAGTAGGGGCATAGATGTTTTTCAGCTATTTCAAGGGAACGCCTGAATACCACATCGTCCGCTTCAGGAACGGCAAGATCCGCGGACAGGGGCGCGGCATCAGTTTCTGGTATGGCACGCTTGGTACCACCATCGCGATGGTGCCGGTAACGTCGCTCGACAACCCGTTCATCTTCACCGAAACGACGGCGAATTTCCAGGAACTGGCGATCCAGGGTTCGGTCAGCTACCGCATTGTCGATCCGGTCAAGGCGGCCGAAGGTTTTGATTTCAGCGCCAAGCTCAGCCGCTCCGACATTGCCGGCGATGGCCGCGAGAAGATCGCCGAACGCCTGGTGCTCGCCATCCAGAGCCGTGCACGGGCGATGGTCTCCAGCATGACCCTGGAGCAGGCGCTTGCCGAGGTGACCAAGCTTGGCGGCAATTTGGCCGAACTTCTGCGCCGCGATCCGATTGCCTCGACGGCCGGGCTGTCGATCGAGGAGGTGCATATCACCTCGGTCCAGCCGACACCGGAAATCCGCAAGGCGCTGCAGACCGAGTATCGCGAGGCGCTGCAGCGCCAGGCCGACGAGGCGATTTATGCGCGCCGGGCGCATGCCGTCGAGAAAGAACGCGAAATCAAGCAGAGCGAACTGGCCACCGAGATTGAACTTGCCGAGCGCAACAAGCTGCTGGTCGACACCGAAGCGCGCAACAAGCTGACGCTTGCCGAAGCCGCTGCCAAGGCGCAGCAGCTTGAACTCACCGTCTATTCGTCGGCTCCTGCCAATGTGCTGACGGCGATGGCGTTCAAGGCCTGGGCGGAAAAGGGCGGGGCGATCGGCAATCTGTCGATCACGCCTGACATGCTGACCAGCGCGCTGAGCCAGCTTTCCACGCCGGCGAAAGCCGGGACCTAGATGTGATCTGAACCGTGGCCGGCGAACAGAGCGACAGGCCGATCGACCGGGTGGTCGTCGTTACCCGCAAGACCGAGCTTGAGGAACTGACGACGCGGTTCAACACGCAAGGTCAGGCCCGCTTCTATCTCAGGCAATCGGGCATGAATTTCGATCCGGTCAAGGCCGCGCATGATGTCTATCATCGCGCGCTCGACAAGGTGATGGGTTCGCTTCCGTCAGGCCTCAAGCAATTGCGGCTCGACCGCGAACTGGTGCCGCAATTCGAATTCGGATCTGATGTTGTCATTGCGCTTGGCCCGGACGGGCTGGTTTCCAACACGGCGAAATACCTGCCGCACCAGCCGCTGGTCGGCATCAATCCGAACCCCGCGCTATTTGACGGTGTTCTTCTGCCGTGGAACGCCGATGACACGGAACTCGTCCTCGGTCTTACGCTCTCCGGCAAGGCGCGACGCCAGGCCGTGGTCATGGCCGAGGCGCGCTCCAATGACGGACGCCGGCTGATCGCTTTCAATGACCTTTTCGTCGGCGCCAGCACCCATGTGTCGGCACGCTACGAGTTGAGCTATGGCGGCAGGACCGAACGCCAGTCATCGAGCGGCATCATCATTTCGACCGGTGCCGGTTCCACAGGCTGGCTGCGCTCGGTGATGGCAGGCGCCGCCGGACTGGCTGCCGCCTATGGCGATACGACCGTACCGACGGTGCCACCGCAGGGTTATGACCGCGAAGGCGAGCAGCTGTTCTTCTCCGTACGCGAGCCGTTTCCCAGCAACACCACAGGCGTGTCCCTGGTGCATGGCGTCATTACCCGCGACCGTCCGCTGGTCGTGTCGTCGCGGCTGAGCAAGGGCGGCGTTATCTTCAGCGATGGGATGGAAGTCGATTTTGTCGAGTTCAATTCCGGCACCGATGTGACGATCGCGATCGCCGACCAGAAGGCCTATCTCGTCGTGCCTTAGCGCGTCACCGGTAGCCATTGTTGCAAAACAGTCTCACCGGCTGGACCAGATGTGCTTTTACGCGCCGCCTGTCTTGGCGATACGTTGAGGCGTCTCTATAAGAACATCTCCGCGATTCCCCGCGTATCGGCTCGATTTCGGAAGCATGATGCGCAGGTTCAAAGTGTTAGAGCGCACTTTGTACGTCTGAATGGACGTACTTCGCTCTAATGGGAGGAACGAATGGCAGTATTTGACATCGCTATGCGAGGCCGCGAAGCCTAGGTCTCCACCGGCGCGCCGCGAGGTTTTTGCCTTCGCCGCGACGCCGGCCCACGAGCAGGCTTTTGTCGATGCCGGTCACCGCCCGCTTTTCGGGCGAGTCGCCAGATATACCAAACCTCCGCATGCATGGGCGCGAACTAGCCCTTACGCGGTTTCTTCAATTTCGACTTTTCGGGATCGGGCACGTTTGCGCCCGAATGACATCATGGCTCGTTTCAAGATTGATATGCGCGCAGGCGCTTTTCGCAGCGTTCTTGGCTTCACCTTCATGCACTGGAAGCGCCAGCCGTGGCGGCTTTCGCTGATCATGGCTGCATTCTTGCTGTCAACAGCCGCCGATGTGCTGACGCCGCTCTACTCCGGCCGGCTGGTCGACGCTGTCGCCAGCAGTGCCAGCGCCGATGACGTTGCATGGAATGCGGCGGTGACAGCGCTCTCGCTGCTGATGGCACTGGCGCTCGGCGGCGTGGTGCTGCGCAATATTGCGTTCATGGCCATAGTCGAGCTGACGCTCAAGATGATGGCGGATATCGCCGCCGATGCTTTCCATCGCGTCCAGCGCTTTTCCACGGATTGGCACGCCAACAGCTTTGCCGGCTCGACGGTCCGCAAGGTGACGCGCGGCATGTGGGCGCTTGATCTGCTGAACGACACGATTCTGATCGCGCTGATCCCATCCGTTGTCATGCTGCTTGGCTCGACGCTGCTGCTTGGCTGGTTCTGGCCGTTGATGGGTGTCGTCGTCGCCACCGGATCGGTCCTGTTCATCGCGGTGACGGCGATCCTGTCGCTGGCCTACGTGGCGCCGGCCGCAAGGCTCGCCAACACATGGGACACACGCCTTGGCGGCTCATTGGCCGATGCCGTCAGTTGCAATGCGGTGGTCAAGGGTTTCGGTGCCGAGGAGCGTGAGGAACGGCGGCTTGCCAAGGTCGTCGCCAAATGGCGTGCCCGCACCGGGCGCACCTGGGTGCGTGGTACCATCAACGGCACCACGCAGGGCACGCTTTTGCTGGTCCTGAGAGCCGCTGTGATCGGCTTGGCGCTGATGCTGTGGTCATGGGGACAGGCCAGCGCCGGCGATGTCGCCTTCGTGCTGACCTCGTTCTTTGTCCTGCAAGGCTATCTGCGTGACATCGGCACCCACATCCGCAACCTGCAGCGCTCGATCAATGACATGGAGGAGTTGGTCGACTTCACGTCCGAGCCGCTTGGCATCGAGGATCGGCCCGGCGCCAAGCCTATTCGGATCGGCGATGGCCGCATCACCTTCGACAATGTCACTTTTCACTACGGTAGCCACCGGTCGCCGCTTTACCGCGACTTCTCGGTTGGTATCGCGCCAGGTGAACGTGTCGGGCTTGTCGGCCATTCCGGGTCCGGCAAGACGACCTTCGTCAAGCTGATCCAGCGGCTCTATGATGTGAATGCCGGCGAGATCCTGATCGATGGTCAGGACATTTCCGGAGTGGCGCAGGCATCGCTGCGCGGGCAGATCGCCATCGTTCAGCAGGAGCCGATCCTGTTCCACCGCTCGCTGGCGGAAAACATCGCCTATGCGCGGCCGAACGCGACGCAAGCCGAGATCGAGCACGCCGCGCGGCTGGCCAGTGCGCATGACTTCATCGTCAACCTGCCGAAGGGCTATGGCACGCTGGTCGGCGAGCGAGGCGTGAAACTGTCTGGCGGTGAGCGTCAGCGCGTGGCGATCGCACGCGCTTTCCTGGCCGATGCGCGCATCCTTATTCTGGACGAGGCGACATCGAGCCTCGATTCGGAATCGGAGGTGCTGATCCAGCAGGCGATGGAACGGCTGATGGTTGGCCGCACGACGCTGGTCATCGCGCATCGGCTTTCGACGGTGAGGGCACTCGACAGGCTGCTGGTCTTCGATCGTGGCCAGATTGTCGAGGAAGGCTCGCATGACGAGCTGATCCGGCTGAAGGGCGGCATATACCGCCGGCTGTTCGAGCGCCAGGCGCTGGAACTGACCAAGGGTCTTGTCAACTGACCTGAGGTAGCCCCCGGCCTTCGCCGGGCTACCTCTATCAGGCGCTGCCAACCGGGCGGCGGGATGGCGCAGAGCCCGCAATCGCTGTGCGGAGGCAACCTGTTGCGGGTGCATCGGCGCTCGTGCGAATCCAAAGGTCCGATCCCTCATCGTGTGCCGCGCGAGCAGATCCGCCTGTGAAGTCGTGTTCCAGATACTGAAAAACGCTCGTTTAGCATACCGACCGAGATATGTTGTTTCTACCGATGGTTGATTTATATTTATGCAAGCAACCAATGATGGTTTTCACGATGCATCTTGTTTCCGCAAATGCCGGTCTGGAAAAGGCGGCTGCGCCGTCGGTGCTGGAATCTCAGCACGGCTCGGTTCGGCCGCTCGCCGCAGAAGATCTCGAGCGTGTCGCCACACTCTTCCTGACGAAGTTTCGCCAGCAGCGGCGTCACCGCCTCAATCGCGCCATCGCGGAGACGGCCGAGTATATGAGAAAGATTTATCTTGACCCTGCTGGCCAATCCGGTGCGAGCAATGCTCTTGTCCAGATCAACCGGCAGGGTCGCCTGGGCGGGTTCCTCGGCGTCCTGAAAGCCCGTTACGAACTCAACGGAGCGACACTGAACGCGGCCATCATCGGCCCGCTCATGGCAGACCCCGGCGCCGATGACGGCTCGGCCGGACCGCAACTGCTGCGTGCCTTGCACCAAGGCGAATACGATCTGCAGCTGACCGATTCGGCCAACCGCACGTCGTTGGCCTTCGCGCGTCCGATGAAGTATCAGCTCATGTCCGCGCATTGTCTGGGATGGACCTGTATTTTCCGGCCGGCCGCCATGGTCGCCGCCACGCTGCGCCGTAAATGGCCCGGCGTGCCTCTCTTTGCACTCGATCCCTGCGCGAGAGCATTCGATGCGCTTGCGAAACGAAGGTTCAAGCCCCCAGTCCAGCATTCACCGTCGCAACGGGTCCATCGTGAGCCGATCGATGCCGTGCAATTTGCCGAGCGGTTGCCGACCCTCCTGTCCGATTACGCTCTTCGGCCGAGTTGGAAGGATGGCGAGTTGCCGCGGCTGCTCACGCTGGCGGCCGAGAAGCGGGCCGACGGGCCACTTCATTTCGGTGGGACATACGACGAAACGGGCAAGATGGTCGGTTGTTATGCCTTCTACGGTCAAGCGGGCGACATCGCGAACCTGTTGCAGATCCAGGCGTCCGGATATCACTGGCGCGAGACACTGGATAGCCTTTTCGCGGATGCGTGGGATATGGGCTGCGTGGGCATTGCCGGGCAGACACAGAGCAGATTCATGCCTCATCTCTTCAGCTACAGGAACCTTTTCTTCCGCTATGCGGGGGGAACGATGGTGCGCTCGCGAAACGCCGAAGTCACGGAAGCGGTCCGCTCAGGAAACATCTTTATCGGTGGGGTGATGGGTGACCGCTGGACCCGCCTCAGTTCCGACGACTTCGGTCATTGATCGCCTTCGACCGCCGTCGGCTCACCGGCTGGCTGCGCTCGGTCATGGCAAGCGCCGCCGGATTGGCCGTCGCCTATGCGCCGACCGAGGCGCATGCCGCCCCGGTCTTTTCATTCGCCGCATCATGTTCTATGTCTGCCGCGCAGCGCGGGGGCGCGTCTTGTCAATCACAAAACCATCCGGTACGCCCCGCTTATGACAGTTACCGTCCGTTTCGCCCCGTCCCCAACTGGCCGCATCCATATCGGCAATGCGCGAACCGCCCTGTTCAACTGGCTTTTCGCCATGAACAACAAGGGCCGCTTCATCCAGCGCTTCGACGACACCGACATTGCGCGCTCGAAGCAGGAATTCTCCGACGCCATTCTCTACGACCTGCATTGGCTGGGCATTTTTCCCGATGCCACGGAGTACCAGTCGCGGCGCTTCGAGGTCTATGACTCGGCGGTGGAGCGGCTGAAGGCGGCGGGCGTTCTCTACGCCTGTTACGAAACGCCGGAAGAGCTCGACCTCAGGCGCAAGGTGCGGCGCACGCGCGGCCTGCCGCCTGTCTATGGCCGCGAGGCGCTGGCGCTTTCGCCACAACAGATCGCGGAATACCAGTCCGATGGACGGCGGCCTCACTGGCGCTTTCTGCTGCCCAACTTCACCAGCGACCCGCAGCAGCCGGAACGCACCGAGGTGCACTGGAACGATCTGGTACGCGGCGAAGAGACGGTTGACCTCGCGTCCTTGTCCGACCCGGTTATGGTGCGCGAGGACGGCACCTATCTCTACACTCTGCCTTCGGTGGTCGACGACATCGAGATGGGCGTCAGCCATGTCATTCGTGGCGACGATCACGTCACCAATACCGGCGTTCAGATAGCTCTGTTCCAGGCGCTGGGTGTCGAGCCGCCCGTGTTCGGCCACCACAATCTGTTGACCACGGCATCGGGCGAGGGCCTGTCCAAGCGCACCGGCGCGCTGTCCATCGAGAGCCTGCGCGAAACGGGCATCGAGCCGATGGCTGTCGCTTCGCTGGCCGTTCTGGTGGGCACCTCTGAGAATGTCGTGGCGATGCCGACCATGGCTGAACTCGCTGAGCGCTTCCACCCGGCTGCAACATCGAAATCCGCATCCAAGTTCGATCCGGACGAGCTTTTCGTGCTCAACCGGACGCTGTTGCACCACATGCCGTTTGCCGAGGCGCGCGACCGGTTGATGGTGCTTGGCATGTCAGGTGATCAGGCAGAGCCTTTCTGGCTGGCAGTGCGCGGCAATCTCGATACGCTGGCCGATGCGGCGGGCTGGTGGCGAATTCTGCGCGAAGGCCCGCAGGAGACGCCGGAGTTTTCCGATGACGACCGCGACTTCCTTCGTCAGGCGTTTGACCTTTTGCCGGAAGAGCCCTGGAGCGGAACGATCTGGAAGGACTGGACGGCCAAAGTCAGGGAAGCAACGGGCCGCAAGGGTAAGGCGCTGTTCATGCCGCTGAGGCTTGCCCTTACTGGACTGCCTTCGGGGCCGGAGCTTGCAGATCTATTGCCGCTTTTGGGTCGGGAAGGAACGATGGCCCGACGACCCTGACCTTGCGCTGGTCCGGCGGCAGCGCCGACACCGGCGACGTCAACGGTTTGGCGGCAAGGCGCTTGATGGCTTCACGGTCAAGGCCGCCTTCCGCATTGGCCAGGGTTTCCGGGTCGGCGGCGGGATCGGGCTTGGCACCAGGCACCGGAATGAACGGGGTTGGCTGTGCGTCGGGCTGCGATTGTTCCGGGGACGGCGGATTGCCGCCGATGATCTGGAAATTCTGGGCGGCGTTGCAGCCGCAGGCCGGCGGCCGCGACATGTTCGGTTGCTTGTAAAGATAGGCCGTCGGCAACTCGCTGTATGGCTGGCCGGTGACCGATGATGTCATGGTTGCCGAATCGTCACTCATGCCACGTGAGTAGAAAACCTGCATTTCGGTGCCGGGACAGCTCGATTCGCAATTCTTCTGGTCACGTTCGAAGTCGCCGAGCGAAGCGGCGTTCGACATCGGGAAGAAATAGCCGTCGCAGGTGCGCACGCACATGGTGTGGAACTCACCGCTGAGCCTCGGCAGGTCCATGCCGTCGGGCTGATTGATGACGCCGTGGATGCCGCGCTCGCCGCCGGAATCATCGGGCTCGCCGAGTTCATCGAGTTGACGGATATCGCCGCCGAAAAGCTGCTCGAACAGATTGCCGTTGCCATTGTCGCGATTTGCTTCGCGCAGCGGCTGACGCCGTGGCTCCACCGGATTGTCGCGGCAGCCATTGGCGTCCAACGCCGCCAGGATGCGCCCGCGATCGCGGCGCGAACCGCCGCTGGCGAGTTGCGCGCGCTTGGCTTGCAAACCGTCGAGGTTGGCGTTCATGCGGTCGATCGTTCTGTTGATCGTTGCGCATTCGCTAATGTTGCGGCCGAACAGCGAAAAGCCGCACCCGGCGCTGCTCGACCGGCTGCGGGCCTTCGAGATCTGCTCGCGTTGGCGGGCAATAGCGCCGTCGTACTTGCGCACCATGGTGGGACTGCCGCCGCCTTGTGAAGCGTCAGCGAGATCGGCTTCCAATTGGCGGCATGCCCGGGAAGCCGCCTGCGGCTGGGTTATGGCAAGGCAAGACAGCACAAGCGCGCCGAGCAGTGCCGCGGCATGCGTCAGCTTCCACCCTCCGCCCGTCATCCGCCTCAAACTCCGCCTGATCGTCTGTCGCGAAACTACCGTGTCCGTGGTTAACCGCAGTTTATCGTCAAAACAGCTCTCAGCCCAGATTAACGACCGCCTGAGCCTTGTGGGCGGCTTCGACCACGGCAAGTGCTGTCATGTTGACGACGCCGCGCGAGGTCACCGACGGCGTCAGGATATGCGCAGGCTTGTCGGTGCCGAGCAGGATCGGCCCGACATGCAGTGCATCCATCATGGTTCTGAGCGCGGTCAGGGTGATGTTGGCGGAATCGAGATTGGGGAAAACCAGAAGGTTGGCTTCGCCCTTCAGCCTCGAATGCGGATAGACGCGCTGGCGAAGATGTTCCGACAGCGCGGAATCGGCGTGCATTTCGCCGTCGCATTCAAGCTCGGGGGCGATGCGCGCCAGGATAGCCGCTGCCTGCCGCATCTTCAGCGCGCTTGGCGAATCGCGTGAGCCGAAATCCGAATGCGAGAGCAGGGCGGCTTTGGGCACTATGCCGAAACGCTGGATTTCCTCGGCGGCCAGCACCGTCATCTCGGCGATCTCCTCGGCCGTCGGGTCGACCGAGACATGGGTGTCGGTGAGGAAGATAATGCCGCGCTGCGAGATCAGCATCGAAAGCGTCGACAGGTCAAAGTCCTTGATGCCGGCACGTGGGCCGATGATGAGCGTCACATTGCGCAGGTGCCGCTCGAAGCGTCCCTCGAGGCCGCAGACCATGGCATCGGCGTCGCCACGCTTCAACGCAAGTGCGGCGATCACCGTATTGTCGGTGCGCACCATGGTGCGCGCGGCTTCTGTCGTCACGCCGCGCCGGCCGGCGAGTTCGATCAAGAGGTCGACATAGTGGCGGTAGCGAGGATCGTCCTCGGGATTGATCAGGCCAAAGTCGACTCCGGGCTTGATGCGCAGGCCGTAGCGCTTCAGCCTGACTTCGATGACATGCGGACGGCCGATGAGGATCGGTTCGGCAATGCCTTCCTCCAGCACCACCTGGGCGGCGCGCAGAACGCGCTCATCCTCGCCATCGGCATAGATGACGCGCTTGGCACTCGATGCCTTGGCGGACGAGAACACCGGCTTCATCACAAGCCCGGAACGGAAGACGAAACGGTTCAGCTTGTCGATATAGGCGGCAAAGTCGGTGATCGGCCTTGTGGCGACACCGGTGTCGCAGGCCGCCTTGGCGACGGCAGGCGCTATGCGCAGGATCAGCCTGGGGTCGAAGGGCGACGGGATCAGGAAGTCGGGGCCGAACATCGGCGTTTCGCCGGAATAGGCACGGGCAGCGACATCGGACGGTTCTTCGCGGGCGAGGGCGGCGATCGCCCGCACCGCTGCCATCTTCATCTCCTCGTTGATGGCACTGGCACCACAGTCAAGCGCGCCACGGAAGATGTAAGGGAAGCATAGGACGTTGTTGACCTGATTGGGGAAATCCGAACGGCCGGTGCAGATCATCGCATCGGGACGCGCTTCGCGGGCGGCTTCCGGCATGATCTCGGGATTGGGGTTGGCCAGCGCCAGGATCAGCGGCTTCGGCGCCATGTGCTGTAGCAGTTCGGGCTTCAGCACGCCTGCGGCCGAAAGGCCGAGGAACACATCCGCGCCAGGGATGACGTCGGCCAGGGTACGGGCGTCCGTGTCCTTCACATACGGGTCTTTCCAGCGGTCCATCTCGTCGATGCGGCCCTTGTAGGCGACGCCGAAACGGTCGGTGACCCAAATGTTCTCGACACGCGCGCCAAGCGAAACCAGCAGGTTGAGACAGGCCAGCGCCGCGGCCCCGGCGCCGGAAGTGACGATCTTGATGTCCGAAATGGCCTTGCCGGCGAATTCCAGGCCGTTGAGCACGGCGGCGGCGACGATGATGGCGGTGCCATGCTGGTCGTCGTGGAAGACCGGGATGCTCATGCGCGCTTTCAGCTGTGCTTCCACCTCAAAGCATTCCGGCGCCTTGATGTCTTCGAGATTGATGCCGCCGAAAGTCGGCTCCAGCGCCGAGATTGTCTCGACCATGCGCTCGATGCCAGGCGCATCGATTTCGATGTCGAAGACATCGATGCCGGCGAATTTCTTGAACAGAACCGCCTTGCCTTCCATCACCGGCTTGGAGGCCAGCGGGCCGATATTGCCGAGGCCGAGCACCGCCGAACCGTTGGAAACCACGCCGACCAGATTGGCACGCGCCGTATAGTCGGCGGCGGTCGCCGGATCGTCGCGGATTTCGAGGCAAGGGGCGGCAACGCCGGGCGAATAGGCAAGCGCCAGATCGCGCTGGTTGCCGAGCGGCTTGGTGGCCTGTATCTCGAGCTTTCCGGGCCTTGGGTGTTTGTGGAAGTAGAGGGCGGCTTCGTCGAGATCCGAACGTGCCGTTTTCTTGTTCTCGCCTTCCATGCGGCCGCTCCCTCGAAACCTGCTGAGAGATTCCTTTTAGCATGTGGCCGGGCTTTTTCACGACGCCAAATGCCGCGCGGCCCGCTTTACGCAAGCGGTCTGGCTAAAATCAAAATATATCAAATACTTATGCGGGTTTCATGTCGGCCGATTCATGCCGGTTCGCAGGTGGCCGATCAGAAAGCACTGACGTAGAGGCCGCCGTCGACCGGGATGTTTTGACCTGTAAGATAGCCGGCGTGGACCGAGCACAGGAAGGCGCAGATCTGGCCGAATTCCTCCGGCGTGCCGAGCCGCTTGGCTGGCACATCGGCGCTGATGCGCGCCTTGCGCGCCACCGCTGCCGCAGGGTCCTCGGTGGTGCCGGCCTCATGCGGGCCACGCAACCTGTCAGTGTCGAGTTTGCCAGGCAGCATGTTGTTGATGGTGACATTACGGTCGATCACCGTGCGGGCGACACCGGCGAGGAACGAGGTGAGGCCGGCGCGCGCGCCGGACGAGAGGTCGAGGCCGGGGATCGGCACATAGACCGACAGCGAGGTGATGTTGACGATCCGGCCGAAGCCGCGCGCCGCCATGCCGTCGATGACAGCCTGAACCAGCTCGACAGGCGTGACCATGTTCTGGGTGACGCCTTCGAGGATCTTTTCGCGATCAAGCGTGCGGAAATCGCGAAGCGGCGGACCGCCATTGTTGTTGACGAGAATATCCGGCTCCGGGCAGGCGGCGAGCAATGCCTTCTGAATTTCCGGCTTCGAGACATCACCGACGACTTCCGTAACCGTCACGCCATAGCGTTCGCGCAATTCGGCGGCGGTTTTCGCGACCAGCTCGGCGTTGCGCCCATTGACGACGATATCGCAGCCGGCCTCAGCCAGCGCCATGGCGCAGCCGCGCCCCAGGCCCTTGCTCGAAGCGCAGACGATGGCTTTCTTTCCGCGAATGCCGAGATCCATGAGATTTTCTCCTGATGAATTGGCGGCAACCTAGTCCTTAGACTGGACCAATCGCAACCGTCATACGGTTGTTGCATGAATCGGGGCATAGCCTGCGCGAAAGCAACGGTGACAAGTCAATGTCTGACGACCAGCCCCGCACTTTCCGCAGCATGTTCATCTCCGACGTCCATTTGGGCTCGAAGGCGGCAAAGGCCGAATTCCTGATCGATTTCCTTAGATATCACGACGCCGATATCATCTATCTCGTCGGTGATATCGTCGATGGCTGGCGCCTGCGGCGCAGCTGGCATTGGCCGCAAAGCCACAATGACGTCGTCCAGAAACTGCTGCGCAAGGCGCGCAAGGGCGCCAACATCACCTACATCGCGGGCAACCACGACGAGTTCGCGCGCCAGTTCCAGGGCGTGCATTTCGGCGGCATTGTCGTTGCCGACCGCGCCATTCATGAGACCGCCGACGGCAGGCGCCTGCTCGTCATCCATGGCGATCAGTTCGACACGGTCGTCCACAATCAGCGCTGGCTGGCCTATCTCGGCGACCACGCCTATGACGCGGCCATGCTGGTCAACCGGGTGGTGACACGGCTTCGCCAGCTGCTTGGCCTGCCGTACTGGTCATTTTCGTCTTGGGCGAAGGTCAAGGTGAAGAAGGCGGTGAACTTCATTGGCTCGTTCCAGACCGTGCTGGCGGAAGAAGCGCGCCGCTCGCATGTCGATGGCGTCATCTGCGGCCATATCCATCACGCCGCCATCGAGAGCTTTGGCGATGTGCAGTACATCAACACCGGCGACTGGGTTGAAAGCTGCACGGCGGTGGTCGAGCATTTTGACGGCTCGATGGAGATACTGACCTGGGCGCATGTCTTGCCGGAAGCACCGGACGAGCCCTTTATCCCGATGCTCATCGCGGATCGGGCCGTCGAAGCGGCGTAATGCCGCTCGCGCAGTCATTAATCGATTAGTCCAAACGGTTTCGCGCCGATTTTCCGCATGTTATGGGATCGGCATGCGCTGCCGCCGCCCGTTGTGCGTAGCGTTATTGGATCGATTCATGTCGCTGCCGCCACTCTCGCCCGAACAGCTCGTCAAGCCGCGTCATTTCGAGCTGCGCATGAGCCTGATCTTCGCGACACTTTTCGTCTCGCTGGGAACGCATCTGCCGTATTTCCCGCTCTGGCTGCAGGCGCAGGGCTTTCATGCCGAGCAGATCGCCGTGATTCTCGCCGCGCCGATGTTCCTGCGCGTGGTGACGACGCCGCTGCTGACCGCGCTGGCCGACAGGGCTAGCGATCGCGCCAATGTCTATGTCGCGCTTGTGGCATCGGCGATGTTCTTGTCGGCCGGCTATTTCCTGACGCCGACCTACGCCACGGTGCTGGCGGTGTCGCTGGCCCTGACCATCGTCTGGACGCCGCATTCGCCGATCGCCGATTCGCTGGCACTGTCCGGCGTGCGCCGCTTCGGTTCGAACTACACCGGCATGCGCAAATGGGGATCGATCTCCTATCTGTTCGCCAATGTCGCCGGCGGCTTCATCCTGTCGGCAACCGGCCCCGGAGCCGTCCCGGTGATCATTTTCGTCGCGCTGGGAGCGGCCCTTGTCGCCGGCTTGCTGGCGCCGCGCCTTGGCCGTCCGCGCCGCGCTTCGCCGCTGTCGGCGACCGACATGCAGCAGGCCGCGCCAAAACTTTTCAACGCCTATTTCCTCTATTTCTCCATCGGCGTTGGCGTCATCACCGCCAGCCACGCCTTTCTCTACGGCTTTGTCTCGATCTACTGGAAGTCGATCGGCATCAGCGATTCGGTTGTCGGCCTGTTGTGGGCATGGGGCGTGGTATCCGAAGTCTGCATGTTCATGATGTTCACGCGCTTCTTCGGATCGTTCTCTGTCGTCTCCATCATGGTGATGGCCGGCATTGGCGCGATCATCCGCTGGATCGCCTTTCCGCTTGTCTGGCCGCTTGGTCTTGGCGTAGCCGGGTTCTTCGGGGTTCAGACGCTGCACGCGATCTCGGTGGCGCTGGTGCTCATTGGCCTGCAGAAGATGATCGGCGAAACCGTCTCGGAAGAGCGCACCGGCGCCGCCCAAGGTATCGCCTATTTCTCCAACGGCTTCTTCATGGCGATCGCGACACTGGCTTCCGGTCCGCTCTATGACCGCTTTGGTGTGGACGGCTTCTTTGCGATGATACCGATCGCCCTGATTGGGCTTGCGCTGGTCGGGATGGCGGCGCGCTCAGCCCCACAGCGCCTCATCAGGCGGTGACACCAGCGAACCCTGGTAGACAAGTCCTGGAATGCGGTCGCGAGCCAGCAGCAGCGGGCCGTCGAGGTCGACGAAGTCGGCTCCCTGGGCCAGCAGCACGGCCGGTGCCATAGCCAGAGATGTGCCAACCATGCAGCCGACCATGATGCCGAAGCCGAGTTCACGGGCCCGGTCTCGCAGCACCAACGCCGCTGTCAGCCCGCCTGATTTGTCGAGCTTGATGTTGACCGCATCGTAGAGGCCGACAAGAGCGGCGAGATTCCCGGCTTCATGCACGCTTTCGTCGGCGCAGATCGGCACAGGATGCGCGATATGGCGCAGGATCGCGTCATGGCCGGCGGGCAGGGGTTGTTCGATCAAGGCGATGCCTTGTTCGGCGGCGAAGGCAAGGTTGGCTACGATGTTCTCGTCCGTCCATCCCTCATTCGCATCAAGGATGAGGCGGCTGTCGGGCGCGGCTCCTCGAACGGCACGAATGCAGGCAATATCGTTGGCGCCGCCGATCTTGACCTTGAGCAACGGTCGGGTGGCGTTGGCGCGAGCCTGCGCCGCCATCGCCTCGGGTTCTCCCAGCGACAGCGTGTAGGCGGTTTCAAGCGCTGAAGGCGAAGCAGCGCCAATTGCGCCTGCGACACGCTTGCCACTGATCTTGGCTTCGAGATCCCACAGGGCGCAGTCGATGGCATTGCGCGCCGCGCCTGCGGGCATTGCTTCTAGCAGTTCAGTCCGGCCCATGCCGCCCGCAATGTGCTTGCGCATGGCCTCGATTGCCGCGTGCACGCCTTCCATGGTTTCGCCGTAGCGCTTGTAGGGCACGCATTCGCCACGCCCGCTGTGGCTGCCTTCGTTGATCATGCAGGTGATCACCTCGGCCTCGGTCTTCGAACCGCGTGAAATGGTGAAGGTCCCGGCGATGGGAAAACGCTCGGCCTCAACCGAAATGACACGCGCCATATTTTTCTGCTCCGGCTATGCGACAAGCGTCGTCGGCAAATCGACAGGTCAAACCTGTCGGGCTAAACAGGACGCCATGTTGACCATCGGCAAACGCGACGCAAGCGGCACGGCCGCCAAGGAGGCTGACCACGAGCCGCGCGTGGCCGTTGGCGAGGAGGGCGAGGTGCTTGGCTGCGCCTTCTCCGGAATCTGGACGACCCGCACCGTGGCGCTGATCGACGCCGAGATGCGCAAGATCGAGAAACGAAACGGTTTCAAGACCTTGGCGCTCGATCTTTCCAACATCGAGAAAATCGACACCGCCGGTGCCTGGCTGGTCGACCGGCTGGTCAGTGCCTTCGAGAAGAAGGGTGTCGAGGTCACGATGCAGGGCCAAAGCGAAGTCGCGTCGATCCTGCTTGGTGCGGTCAGCGAGGCAGTGCGGCGCGAGCCTGAGTCGAGTGACGTAAGGCCGCCTAACATCGTTATTCGGGCGCTGGAGAGCATTGGACGGCGCGTCTATGAGATGCGCGACGATTTCCTCGCTTCGATGAACATCCTCGGCGCCACGATCCGCGGCGCTCAGATGAAGCTCGGCCGTGGTCATGGCGTCAATCCGGCGGCGATCTTCAACCAGATCGACCGCATGGGTGTCGGCGCCATTCCGGTGGTCGTGCTGATGTCGGCCATCGTTGGCGCCATCGTCGCCCAGCAAGGCGCCTACCAGCTCAGCTATTTCGGTGCCGATATCTTCGTCGTCGATCTCGTTGGCGTGCTCATCCTGCGCGAACTTGGCGTGCTGATGACGGCAATCATGATCGCCGGCCGCTCCGGCAGCGCCATCACCGCTGAAATCGGCTCGATGAAAATGCGCGAGGAGGTCGACGCGCTGAAGGTCATCGGGCTCAACCCGATCGGCGTTCTGGTTTTTCCGCGCCTGGTGGCGCTGGTCATTGCTTTGCCTTGCCTCACCATCATCGCCAATTTCGCGGCCCTGGGTGGGGGTATTCTCGCGGCATGGCTCTATTCCGGTATCGCGCCCGCCGCCTTCATCGACAGGCTGCGTGTCGCCATTGACCTCAGCACGATTTTCGCCGGGCTGATCAAGGCGCCGTTCATGGCAATGATCATCGGCACCATCGCCTCGGTCGAAGGCATGAAGGTGGGCGGAAGCGCGGAATCACTGGGAACACATGTAACCGCCTCGGTGGTGAAGTCGATTTTCGTTGTTATCATCCTCGACGGGCTTTTTGCCATCTTCTACGCAGCGATCGAGTTCTGACATGGCGCTGCTCGGCAGGAAAAGGGCGATTTCGATCGTGGATAATGCCAAGGAGGGCGATATCGTGCTGTCCGCGCACGACATCACCGTATCCTTCGCCGACAAGCTCATTCTGGATAAATTGTCGCTCGACATCAGGCGGGGAGAAATCTTGGGTTTTGTCGGCGCCTCGGGCGCCGGCAAGTCAGTTCTGCTGCGCACCATTCTCGGCCTGACCCAAAAGCAATCTGGCACGATCAAGCTGTTTGGCGTCGACGTCGCCAAGGCAAGCGACATGGATCGATTGCGCATCGACATGCGGCTTGGCGTGCTATTCCAGCATGGCGCCTTGTTCTCGGCACTGACAGTGCTGGAGAATGTGCAGGTGCCGATGCGCGAATATCTCGATCTGCCGCGCAAGCTGATGGATGAGCTGGCGATGCTCAAGATCGAGCTGGTTGGGCTGCCGCCGGACGCCGCACGGAAATTCCCGTCCGAACTGTCGGGCGGCATGATCAAGCGCGCCGCGCTGGCACGCGCGCTGGCACTCGACCCGGATATTGTCTTTCTCGACGAGCCGACATCCGGCCTCGACCCGATCAGCGCGGCGGAATTCGACGAACTGGTCGTCAAGTTGCGCGACACGATGGATCTGACCGTCTACATGGTCACGCACGATCTCGACACACTTTTCACCGCCTGCGATCGCGTTGCCGTGCTTGGCAACAAGAAAGTCCTGGTCGAAGGCACCATCGATGACATGCTGAAGAGCGAAGAGCCGTGGGTAAAGTCCTATTTCCGCGGAAAACGGGCACGGCAACTTGATCTTGCCGTGCGCGCATAGCCATAAGTGAAGCAATGGAAACCAGAGCCAACTACGTCATTGTCGGCATCTTCACGCTGGTTGCGATCCTGGCGGCCTTTGCGTTCGTCTATTGGACGGCGGCGATCGGCGACAAGGGCGAGACCACGTTGCTGCGCGTGCGCATTCCGGGTTCGGCCTCGGGTCTTGGACGCGGCAGTTTCGTGCTGTTCAATGGCGTCAAGGTTGGCGACGTGCGCCGCGTCTATATCGACGTCGACAATCCGACAGTCGCGATCGCCGACACCGAAATCGACCGCATGACGCCGATCACCAAGTCGACACAGGCCGATATCGGCCTTGCCGGCCTGACCGGCCAAGCCAATATCGAGCTCAAGGGCGCCGATCCCAAGGAAGTAAAACTCCTCGATCAAGCCGAAAAGGAAGGCCGCGTCGCCGAGATCGTAGCCAATCCATCGGCGGTGACCAACCTGCTGCAGACGGCGCAGAACATCTTTACCCGCGCCGACAAGGTGCTGTCGGAGCTTGAGGGCTTCACCAAGGATGTTCGCGGGCCGCTGACGCAGACCGTCCAGAACGTTCAGACGTTTTCCGATGCCCTGGCCAAGAATTCGGACGGCATCGACAAGTTCCTCGCCAGCGTCAGTTCGCTTTCGGACGAACTGAAGGGTGTTTCGGGCAAGCTCGACGGCACGCTCAAGGCTGCCGAAGGATTGCTCAACGCGGTCGACAAGGACCAGATCAAGAGCATCGTCGCCAATGTCGATACGGTGACCGGAAACCTCAAGGAAACCAGCAAGCAGCTCGACGGCGTGATCAAGAACGTCGATACGGCGGTTGGCTCGGTCAACGATTTCGCCAAGCAGACGCAAGGTACGCTGGCCAAGGTCGACGGTGTTCTCGACGGCATCGATCCGGCGCAGGTCCGCACGGCGCTCGCCAGCATCCAGAGGGCCAGCGAAAACGCAGACAAGGCCGCCGCCGACATCGCCAAGGTGACCGACAAGTTCGCCAGCCGGGCCGATGACATAGACCAGACGATCAAGGACGCGCAGCAGTTGGCGAAGCGCCTCAACGACGCCTCCGTGCGCGTCGATGGCATCCTGGCCAAGGTGGACACGCTGCTTGGCTCGGGCCAGGCCGATGGCGTGATGGCCGACGCCAGGGATACGCTGAAGTCGTTCAAGCAGGTTGCCGACACGCTGAATTCCCGTCTGGGCGTCATTACCGACAATCTGGCGCGCTTTTCTGGCCAGGGCCTTTCGAACGTTGAGGCGCTGGTGCAGGACAGCCGCCGTTCGATCAGCCGCATCGAGGAGGCCGTGACCGATCTCAGCCGCAACCCGCAGCGCATCCTTTCGGGTGGCGAAGGCGAGGTTCGGCAATTCGATGGCAGGGCGCGGCGTTGACTTCGGCCGCCACTCGCCTCAAACATTTAGTGCAAATGCGGATTGTCTTACGATCCGGGGACAACAGGGATCGCTCGTGAAGTCGATCGTGCTCAAGTCGGGCGTGGCATTCCTTGCCTTGGCCCTTGCCAGCTGCGCCGCACTGCCGGGCGGCGGACCCGCTCCGCTCGACACGTTCGAGCTGACGGCCCCGTCGGTTGAGGCGCATGGCCACAGCCGCCGGCAGATCCTGATTGCGCAACCGTCCGCGCTCAAGGCGCTGGACAGCCAGAACATCGTCATCAAGCCGGCGGATCGCTCGATCCAGTACCTCAAGGGTGCGCAATGGGCCGACCGCCTGCCGCTGATCGTGCAGGCGCGGCTGGCCGAGACCTTCCAGCGCTCGGGCAGCTTCGCCGGCGTTGGCAAGCCGGGCGAGGGGTTGGCGATCGACTATCAGGTCATCGTCGAGATCCGGTCCTTCGAGGTACGCGTCGATGGCGGCGACCATGCCGAGGTTGACCTGTTCGTACGTATTCTCAACGACCGCAACGGCGAAGTGCGCGCATCAAAGAGCTTCACGGCCTCAGCACCGGTCTCAGGCAGCGGTAACAAGGCCTATATCGGCGGGCTCGACGCTGCCTTCGGCGATGTGGCAAAGCAGATCGTGCGCTGGACGGATTCGGTGATCTGATTTCCTCAGCGCCCTGATCAGTCAGGCTACAAAGGTCGAGTGAAATGAAAAAGGCGGGAAATTTCCCGCCTTTTTTGCTGCTTTCCTTTTCGATCGGTCAGTGCAGACGGCCGCTGGCATGGGCCAGCATGGTGTAGACCTTGCCGGTATCCGACGTCAGGTAGGTCTGCGCCATGATGTTGTCGCGGTCGTTGCGCGAGACATCCTTGAGCAGCTTTTCGAAGTCGTCGCAGTAGCGGTCGACGGCGCTACGGAACTCAGCCTCAGCCTGATACTTGCGGCGGATCTCGTCGAATGTCTGCTGGCCTTTCAGCGTGTACAGACGCCGCGTGAACACATCGCGTTCACCGCGCCGGTAGCGGTTCCACAGCTCGATCGAAGCGTCATGGTCGATGGCGCGAGCGATATCGACGGACAGCGAGTTCAACGATTCCACGACGTGAAGCGGCGTGCGCTGGGCAGGGGCCGCACGTGGTGCTTCCGCAGGCGCCGCAGGCCGGGCTGCATCCTCCTCACGCGACGCTCCAGTCAGGAGATCGCGCACCCAGCCGCCTTGCGGCGTGCGGGCATTCTGATCCCGCTGGCGCGGCGCTGCCTCGGTGGGACGCTCGAGATCGAGCGTGCCGCGCAATGCGGTGCCGCCCAACGGCGCCTGAGGTGGACGCAGCTCCTGCTGCGGGGCCGGCGCACGACGCGGCGGCTCGGCAGCGCGAGCGGCGGGCGCTTGCGGCGCCGGACGCAGATTGCGAGGCTCGGAGGTATCGCCGCCGCGGCCGGACTTGGCAACGATGTCGGAAAGCTCCTTCAGCGCGTTGATCTGCTCGGAAACGGCGCGGCGGATGGCCGATGTCGATTCCTTTGCCTCTTCCGGCATCTCGATGACGCCCTTCTTGAGCTCGGCACGTGTCAGGTCGAGCTCGCTCTTGATCGAGCCGGCTGTGCGCCGCATCTCTTCGGTCGCATCGGCAAAGCGCTTGGTGGCCGAATCGACGACTTCGGTGATCGCGTTGCGGATCTTGTCCGCCGATTCCAGCGTCTTGCCCTCGGCGTTCTGCAGCGTCTGGCCAACGAGATTTTCGAACGAGCGCATGACCCTTTCGAGATCTTCCGACTTCTTGACCAGGCCGACGGCGAGGTCTTCGAGCGACGACTGCCTTTCGAGCGTGTGTTCGAGGTTGCTCTGGGCCGAGCTCAGCAGATCCGATGCGCTGGCCAGCAGACGGCTGTGCTCATCGAACTTGGTGGCGATCGATGCGACTTCGCGCAAGGTCGACGACGACAGTTCGGTGAGTCTTGTCGTGTTCGAGTCGACCAGACGCGCCGAGCTGGCGAAGGTCTGCGCGGCCTTCTCCGTGGTGGCGGCGAAGCTTTGCGTGCTGCCGCTCAGACGCTCGTCGACCTGGCCGAGGTTGACCGCGGCCTGGTCGATCAACTGACCGAGCTGCGAGCTGGACTTGGTCATGCGGCCGATAAGGTCGGCGACACTTTCCGACAGCGACGAGCGGGCGCCTTCGACTGCCGACAAGGTCTCGGCGGTGCGGCTGGCGAGCGCATTGACGAGCGCTGCGTTCTCGCTGCGCAGCTTCTCCGTGGCGCGTTCGGTGACCTCTTCCATGCTCCTTTGCAGTTCCGAGCCGCCCTGGGCGAAACGCTCGACCAGCGGCCGCGCGGTTTCGTCGAGGATTTTTGACATCTCCGCCGAACGTGCCGCGAGCATCGTGTTGAGCTCGCGGGTGTTGGCGCCGATAGTCTTGGCGGCATCGTTGGTGCTCTGGCCGATATGCTGGCCGACGGCGGTGAAGGTTTCGGCGATCACATTGGCGCGCGAGACGAGTTGTGCCTCCGCGGTGGAGACCTGCTCGTTGAGCCTCTGACCCATCGTCTCCGCCGTGTAGGCGAGGCGGTGCTCGACACTCGCGACCTGCTCTTCGACACGCGCGGCGGCTGCCGCGGCGCTCGAGGCGAGCCTCTCGTCGGCACCGGCAAGCGCCTGCTCGATTTCGCGGGCATGCACGGCCATTTCCTGGCCGGTCCGCCGTGCGCGCTCGGCAACCCTTTGCTCGGTATCAGCGAAGGCGCCAACGATCGTCTCGGCATGTTCGCCGATAGTCGATGTGCTGTTGGAGATGCGCGACACAAGACGCTGGTCGGCGTCGTCGAAGATGCGGCCGATCTCGGACGCACGGCTCGACAGCGCTTCCGAACCTTCGGCGATGCGCGAGACCAATTGCTGGTCGGCGGCGTCGAAGATGCGGCCAAGGTCCGATGCACGGGCGGCAAGCGCCTCGGCGGATTCGCCAATGCGCATGCCAAGCCGCTGGTCGGCACCTTCGAAGTTGCGCAGGATGTCGCCGGCGCGTGCGGCCAGCGACTGTGCCGTTTCGACGGCGCGGGCAACCAGTTTCTGGTCGGCGGCATCAAAGGCGCCGGCAATTTCGCTGGCGCGGGCGGCCAGATGATCGGCGGTGTCCTGAGCACGGGCGGCCAGTTGATCCGTGGTTGCCTGGGCACGCGCGGCCAGCTTCTGGTCCGCCATGTCGAAGGTGCCGGCGATCTCGCCAGCACGGGCAGCCAGCTGATCTGCGGTTTCATGAGCGCGGGCCAGCAGCGTGCTGGAGGTGTCGTCGGCGCGGGCCAGCAAGGCGTTCGAGGTATCTTCGGCACGGGCGTGGAGGCGACGATCGGCCTCCTCGAAGGTGCGGGCGATGTCCTCAGCCCGCGCCAGCAGGGCGGCGGACGTCTGTTCGGCGCGTTCGGCGATCTTGCGGTCGGCATCGCTGAAAGCCGCACCGGCCTGCTCATGCAGCGTGCTGGTGACTTCCATGACCTTCTCGCGCAAGGCGCCGGCGACGAACACCGCGCTCTTCTCAAGCACGCTGCGAACATTGTCGACGCCGGTCGAGAGCGCGCGCTCCATGGTTCCCGCGCGTTCCTCGATGATGCCAGTCTGGCGGCTGAACGCCTGCTCGATCTTGTCAACATCGGCGGCGATTGCCGCCGAGATGTCGGTGCTCCTGGCTGCGATCTGGTCGATGTGGCCGGACAGGGAACGATCGACGTCCTTGCGCGTGTCGGCGAGCTTGACCAGATCGTCTTCCAGCGCACGGGTCAGCATGTTGCGGCCTTCGGCCAGCTTGCCGACATGGCCGGCGATGATGTCGTCGACATCGGTGCGGCTTGCCGAAAGCTTCTGCAGGTCGGCTTCCAGCGCGCGCTTGAGGATGTCGCGGCCTTCGGCCAGCTTCTCGACCTGACCGGCAACCAGCCCGTCGATGCTCGACCGGCTTTCGGCCAGCTTGGCGAGATCGTCCTCGAGCGACTTGGAGAGGCTGGAACGATCCTGGACAAGCCGTTCAGCATGGCTGTTGACCAGGCCGCTGACGCTCTCCAGATCGGCCTCCAGAGCCCGCGCGAACTGTGCGCGGTCGTCGACCAGCCTTTGCGACTGGTCGGCAACGGTGCCCCTGATCGTGTTGAGGTCGGCTTCCAATGCACGCTTCAGGATATCGCGGCCTTCGGCCAGCTTCTCGACCTGACCAGCGACCAGACCGTCGATGCTCGACCGGCTTTCGGCCAGCTTGGCGAGATCGTCCTGCAACGCCTGCGACAAGGACGAACGATCCTGGGCGAGCTTGTCGGTGTGGCTCTGCATAAGGCCGCTGACGCCCCGGAGATCGGCTTCCAGTGCGCCGGAAAGGGCCGAGCGATCCTGGGCAAGCTTATCGGTGTGGCTCTGCATAAGACCGCTGACTCCTCGAAGATCGGCTTCCAGCGCATCGGAGAGGGCAGAGCGGTGTTCGGCAAGCTTATCGGTGTGGCTTTGGACATGGTCGCTGATGCCGGCGAGATCCGCCTGCAGGGCTTGTGCGAACTGCGAACGATCGTCCGTAAGCTTCTGCGAATGATCAGCGATGGTGCCCCTGATCGTACCGAGATCGGCTTCCAGCGCACGCTTGAGGATATCGCGGCCTTCGGCCAGCTTCTCGACCTGACCGGCAACCAGTCCATCGATGCTGGAGCGGCTGTCAGCGAGTTTGGCGAGGTCATCCTCGAGCGCCTTCGACAGGCTTGCACGGTCCTGAACTAGCTTGTTCATGTGGTCGGCGATGACGCTGTTCACATTCTGCAGGTCGGTTTCGAGGACGCGCGAAAGCTGGCCACGGTCTTCCGCCAGCTTTTCCGACTGGCTGGCGATGACGCCCTTGATCGTGTTGAGATCGGATTCCAGCGCACGCTTGAGAATGTCACGGCCCTCGGCCAGCTTCTCGACCTGACCGGCAACTAGCCCGTCGATGCTGGAGCGGCTGTCGGCGAGTTTGGCGAGATCGGCTTCGAGCGTCTGCGAAAGCAGGCCGCGATCCTCGGCCAGTCGTCCGGAATGGCCTTCGAGAAGGCCGCGGATTCCGGACAGATCGCTGTCGAGCGATTGGGAGAGCTGGGTGCGGTCTTCCGCCAGTTTGGCGGAATGCGTCTCGATCAGGCTCTTGATGCCGATAATGTCGTTTTCCAAGGCCTTGGTCAGCACGGCGCGGCCCTCGGCGATCTTCTCGACCTGGCCGGCGACGAGGCCGTCAATGCCGGCGCGGCTGTCGGCAAGCTTGCCGAGATCTGCTTCCAGGGCGCGCGACAGGATGTTGCGGCCCTCGGCGAGCTTTCCAACATGCCCGGCAACCATTTCATCAATGATTGTACGAGCTTGCACGAGCTTTCCAGAGTCTTCGTTAAGTGCCAGGGAAAGCCTGTTGCGGCCTTCTTCCAGCCTTTCGAGATGACCGCCGAGCGATGCGTCGATGGCGGCGCGCGATTCGTTGACCTTGCGCAAATCCTCTTCAAGGGCGCGCGCGATCAGGCTGCGGCCTTCGGCCAGCTTCTGCACCTGATTGGTCACGGCGGCATCGATGCCGGCGCGGCCTTCGGCGAATTTCGCCAGGTCGGTCTGCATCGCGGCAGCCATACGCTCGCGGCTCTCGGAAAGCTTGCGGCTGTGGTTTTCCACGGCCTCTTCGATGCCAACGCGAGCGTCGGCAAGGCGCTGGATGTCCGTGTCGAAGGAGCGGGACACGACGTGACGCGCAGCCTCCATGCGCCCGGCAAAGTCGCTGGCGCGGGCTTCCAGCATGGTCGAAGTAGAGGTGACGATGTCGGCCATGTCGGCGCCGATCTGGGTCTTGCCCTGATCGATCATCGCCGACAGCGTATCCTTGCTTTCGGCAAAGGTGTGGGCGATTTCGCGGGCGCGCTCGACCAGCGTCTCGTTGATCTGGCGGGCGCGGGCTTCGAGTGCCGCGTTGAGCTTCTGCGTGCCGGTGTCCAGCGCCTCGGCGCGGGTCTGGAATTCGCTGATCAGCGCCTGGCCGCGTTCGGCAAGCGTCCGCTCGATGCCATTGAGGCTCGCCTCGAACTCGGAATTGAGGGTGCGCGCGGCGCCGCCGAGCAAGGAGACCATGCCGGTGGTGCGGTCGTCGAGCAGGTCGGTCAGCGACCGCGTCAGGCCGTCGGTGGTATCCGTAAGTTTGGCGATGCGGGTGTCCAGCAGGCTGGCGAAGGCTTCACCCGAGGTCGACAACCGGTCGGTGATCGTATCCAGGCGGCCTTCGACCGAATCGAAGATCGACATCGAGCTTTCGTTGATCCGGTCGATCAATGTGTCGCCAGAATTGGTGATCGTCATCGACAGTTTGGTCGATGCGTTGAGGATGCTGTCGCGAATGATGTCGCTGGCAGCGCCGATCTCGTCCTTCAGCGTCTCATGTGCGCCGGTGATCGAGGCGCGGACGCGCTCGGCGTGGGTCACAACC
The DNA here is from genome assembly GCF_015500075.1 of Mesorhizobium sp. INR15. NCBI lineage: Bacteria > Pseudomonadati > Pseudomonadota > Alphaproteobacteria > Hyphomicrobiales > Phyllobacteriaceae > Mesorhizobium > Mesorhizobium sp. INR15. The sequence goes on from NZ_CP045496.1 coordinate 4,167,129, forward strand.
GCCTCGCGCTCGCTACCGAGACCATCAACGAGCGAGCGGATGCGGGATTCATTTTCCGAATAGGAGCGCTCGATCTGGTTCACTTCGCTGTGGACCAGCGTCTCCAGCTCGACGGCGCGCGCAAGCGTGCGCTCGATGCCTTCGCCCATGGCCGCCACTTCGCGGCGAACGGCCTGGCCGATCATCATCACGCGGTCCTGGGCGAGGTTTTCCGGCTCGGTCAGGCGGAAAGCCACTTCGGTCATCGACTGCGCGGCAATGCGCATCTCCTGGGCGCGGCGGATCATCGCCGCGAAGGCCCAGAACAGGATGATGGGCACAAGTGCCGCGATGGCCAGGCCGATCAGTTCGGGACGGGCAAGAAACTGGTCGAGGGTGCGAATTCTCCAGATGCTTGGTCCGAAAAGAAGGTTGGCCAAGCCGCCCGCACCAGCGAACCAGGCGAGCGAAACGAAGGCGACGACCCAATAGATCGTGTTCGAGGCGCGCCGGTTGAGGCCGTGCAGAAGCGTCTTGTAGTCTTTCTGGCGTTCATCATTTGCTGGCGTGAATCCGGCAGGCTGTGCGCTGCGCGTTTCAACAGGGCGCAATTCGGCGGGCTTTGCCTTCGCCGCGGGTTTTGCAGGCTGGCTCTGGTTGATATTGCTTGGATTGATATTGATGGGGCCTTGATTGAAGATCGGCGCCGGCTTCTGGCCGCGGCCTTCGCGCGCCAGTTCATCAGCTGCCTGGGATATCTGTGCTTCCAGATCTTCCATCGAGGCCGCGATATCGAGGTCGCCGTTTCCGGCATCGCTCAGGTCGAGATCGAGCGCCTTTTCGAGTTCCCTTGCCACGTCGCTGTCAAGAGTTCTCGTCGTCGTTGGTTTCTTCGCCATGCCTTCGCTACCCTGTACTAGCTGCCGAGGGACTTATGATTCTCGTTGTCTTATCCCACGCAGGAGGCTGAAAATGGACCCTCGTATCGTAATGACACACAGGGGTAAAGAAAACCTGCATTCCGCGAGATACGTAAAACTTTAAATATAAGGTTAACAAAACCGTGAGTCCGACGCCGCTTTCGCAACATTTTTCCCCGCCATTCATTAACTCGTTATGTACGGGAATAGCCTAGGTTTTCAGGCTATCGAACAGCGGAGTTATGGATTCATGCGTGGCGAAAGCGGCATTGCCTTCTCGATGCCCGGGGGCGACGTGTCGGGAACGAGGCGTTCGCGGCCGGTCGATCTGGTGCATCTGGCACGCCAGACAATGGGGGACCGGGATCTCGAACGCGAGGTGCTGGCGCTTTTTGTCCAGCAGGCGCTGTCGGTGCGGGACCGGATTGCGGATGCCGACATCAAGGAGAGGCTGCTTCTGGCGCACGGGCTGAAGGGCTCGGCGCGGGGTGTCGGCGCCTTCGCGGTGGCCGATTGCGCCACCGACATCGAGCACAAGCCGGATGACACCCACACCCTCAAACGGCTTGGCACGCTGATCAACGAAGTGCGTGATTTCATCGCCGCCATCAACCGCTAGGAACGTTTTGCGGAAAAACGTCATGGGGCGGCGCTTTCGCGCGGCAGTTGACTTGTCCGGCGGAGTGATTATCTCGGCGGAAACTCCCTTCAGGTGACATATGACCAAGCTGACCATTATCGCCCATGACGGCACACATTTCGACATGGATGCCGAGAACGGCTCGACGGTCATGGAGAACGCGATCCGTAACTCCGTGCCGGGGATCGAGGCGGAATGCGGCGGCGCCTGCGCCTGCGCCACCTGCCACGTCTATGTCGACGAGGCATGGACGGCTGAAGTCGGCGAGCCGGAGGCGATGGAAGAGGATATGCTGGACTTCGCCTATGACGTTCAGCCGAACTCGCGCCTGTCCTGCCAGATCAAGGTGCGCGATGCGCTTGACGGCCTGATCGTGCGGGTGCCTGAACGCCAGGGATAAGCTTCCAGCCTTTGCCAGCTGATTTTTCCCGCTGCGGCTTGGCAGCGGAGCAATGGTCATGCACTGTCATCTGGTTTTCCGCTGCGCCGGGTTCCGTCTCGAACAGGCAAGGGCGCTGCGGAACTTAACTTGGCGTATGATCCTGGCGAAGATCGATCCCGGTTTTCGGCGCCATGTGCAGCGAGGCACATCGCATGACCGACGTCATCAAGACAGACGCGCTGATTGTCGGGGCAGGGCCGGTCGGCCTGTTTGCCGTGTTCGAGCTCGGTCTCTTCGACATGAAGTGCCACCTGCTCGACATCCTCGATCGGCCTGGCGGCCAATGCGCGGAGCTCTATCCGGAAAAGCCGATCTACGACATTCCCGGCTGGCCCTCGATTTCGGCGCAAGGCCTTGTCGACAAGTTGCTTGAGCAGATTGCACCGTTCAAGCCGGAGTTCACCTTCAACCGCATGGTTGCCGGCCTTGAAAAGCTCGGGGATGGCAGCTTTCGCGTTACCACGGACGAGAATGAGGTTTTTGAAGCCAAGGTGGTGGTGATCGCCGCCGGCGGTGGCTCTTTTCAGCCGAAGCGGCCACCGATTCCAGGCATCGAGCCCTATGAAGGCAAAAGCGTTTTCTACTCCGTCCGGCGCATGGAGGATTTCCGCGGTCATGATCTTGTCATTGTCGGCGGCGGCGATTCAGCACTCGACTGGACGCTGAACCTGCAGCCGATCGCCAAGAGCGTGACGCTGGTGCATCGGCGGCCCGAGTTCCGCGCCGCGCCTGACAGTGTCAACAAGATGTATGCCATGCAGGAGATGAAACAGCTGGAATTCCAGGTCGGGCAAGTCACCGGCCTGACCGGCGCGGACGGCCAGCTGGCATCGGCTGTCATCAAGGGACCGGACGGCGACATCGAGGTGCCCTGCACGCGCATGCTGCCGTTTTTCGGCCTGACCATGAAGCTGGGGCCGATCGCCGAATGGGGGCTCAACCTTCATGAAAACCTCATTCCGGTCGATACCGAGAAATTCCAGACATCGATCCCCGGCATTTTCGCCGTCGGCGACATCAACTGGTATCCTGGCAAGCTCAAGCTGATTCTGTCGGGCTTCCACGAGGTGGCTTTGATGTCGCAGGCAGCGAAGCGCATCATCAGCCCAGGCGAACGCATCGTCTTCCAGTACACGACCTCGTCGACCAGCTTGCAGAAGAAGCTCGGTGTCGCCGGCTGAGCTCTATTCGACAAGCGCGGCGGCCGTGTCCTCGCCGTGGCCGCGAAGCGCCTTTTCCGGCATCAGCGCAAGCGTGATCAGCGCCAGGAGCAGGATAGCCGCCGCCACGAGAAAGATCATCACGAAAGGAACGGCTGATACCACTTGGCCCGCGGCCTGCACGCCTTCGCCGGCCAGTGGCAGACCATAGCCTAGCGCGACGGCGCCAAGCATGGCAACGCCGAGCGCGCTGCCCAATGAGCGCAGGAAGGTCAGCACGCCAGTGGCGACGCCCAGATGCATGCGGTCGACGGCGTTCTGGACCGAGACGGTGGCGACCGGAAACGTGGTTCCGCTGCCGAGGCCAATGCAGACTGTCAGTATTTCGACAACCAGCAGCGAAGCATGTCCGGCAACGAGGCTGAGCAGGCCGAGGCAAAGGATGGAAAAGATCACTCCGACCATGGCAATCCGCTTGTAGTGCACAAAACGCGGTATCGTGCGCCCGCTGAAGGTCGCGCCGGCAACGGTGCCGAGCAGCAGGCCGAGCATGGCAATGCCGGATTCGCTGACCGAAAGCCCAATGATCGACTGCAGGTAAACCGGCAGGTAGACCGCAAGGCCGATATTGGCGGCTTGCAGCAGGAACATGGAAAGCGTGCCGGCAAGCACGATCGGGTTCTTGAGGACGTCGAGCGAGATCAACGGTTCGGCCGCGCGCAGGAGCCGTATGGCGAAGGCCGACCAGAAGACCGCCGAGGCGGCGAGCAATGCGAGAATTTCGCGCGACAGCCACGGATATTCGCTGCCGCCCCAGTTCAGCGCCAGCAGCAGCATCGCCGTTGCGACGACAAGCAACACCGCCCCCAGTCCGTCGATGCGGTGATTTTTCGCGGCAATGGGCAATTTCTTCAGCGGATTGTTGATGATCGCCATGGCCAGCAGGCCGAGCGGAATGTTGATCCAGAAGATCAGCGACCAATGCAGATGCTCGGCAAATGTGCCGCCAAGCAGAGGCCCGGCGATGCTGGCGACAGCCCAGGTGCCGGAAATCCAGGCGGCATAGCGCGCCCGTTCGCGCGGCGGCACAAGATCGCCGATCACGGTCTGTGTAAGTGCAAACAGCCCACCGCCGCCGGCGCCCTGGATCGCGCGGCCGAGCACGAGCACAAACATGTTGGGCGCCAGGGCGCTGACCAGCGATCCGGCAAGAAAGATCAGGATGGCCGCATAGATGGTGGGGCGGCGGCCGTAGACGTCCGAGATCTTGCCATATAGCGGCGCCATGGCGGTTGCGGTCAGGAGGTAGCCGGTGACGATCCATGGCAGATACTCGGCATGGCCAAGCAGCCGGCCCATCGTTGGCATGGCAGGCGCCACGATGGTCTGATCAAGCGCGGCCAGCAGCATCGACAGGAGAACGCCGCCAATGATGGCGTTCTTTTCGCTTTCCGTCAGCGGCGTGCCTGACGCCACCATCGTTTGCTTGTCGACCGTCTGATCCATGTTTTGTCCATATGCTTTCATGCGGCCAGCCCGGGCTGTTCAGCATTCGGGAATGTTGATCCACGCGGCCGCGCCTTGATCGTTCGAAACCCGCTATCGGCGGACGTGACATATGTCGCCCCGTATAGGCCGATTTCGACGGGTACTCGAAAGATTTCCCAAGCTGGCACTACGCTTCGCCGAAATTGGCTTTCGAGCGCATTCAGGCCGGCGGCAGCTGGCCGTTCTCGATGCGCTCCATGCGATAGCGCAGTAGCCGCAGGATACGGCTTTCGAAATTGACGCTCTCGACACGGTCGAACTGCACCTGGGCCCGATCGTGACTGGCAAGAACGGTGGCGGTGATTTCGGCGGCCTTGGCCTTGGCCGCATCGCAGGTCCTTTGCGGGTAACTGGCTTTCAGCGCATCCTCGAGTTCGCGGCCGTGGTTCTTGGCAATCTCGACATGGCGCTCCTCGTGGCGCTTGATGTCGGCGGACAGCGTATCCCAGAACAGCTTCACATCGGCATCGGCCTTGCGAGGGCGGCGCCACTCGGGAAGGATCACCTTCACCTTGACCGTCACTTTCGCGTCGGCAATCCGGCAGGTTCTTGCGGTTTGCGCATAGGAGATGCGGGTGGTGAACGCCATCTGGGTGGCGCCAGGGTGCCGCGTTCCCGTGCTTTTCACCTCGGGTCCGTGTTTCGATAGCTGGGTCTCGATATCTTCGAGTGTCCGGCCGCCGATGGCGAAGTAGCTATAGGTCTTGATGAGATTGGCCGCACCCGCCGGAAGAGCGGTCAAGCCAAGCATCAGTGCACAAAGCAGGGGTCGTTTCATCATTTTGCCTCTTCAGCCACCTTGCTTTACGGCCATTCCCGGCGCAACGGAATTCATCTTATTCGGATCACGCATGGTTGATAGGCAATGACGACAAAGCGATGGCAGCTGGCGCACGGACGCCACCTCGATCTCGGCAAAAAAGCGGTTGTCGTCGGCATTCTCAATATAACGCCGGACAGTTTTTCCGACGGCGGGCAGTTCGATGCCTTGGGGCGGGCGCTGGTTCAGGCGCACCGGATGGTAGAAGAGGGCGCCGCTGTCATCGATGTCGGCGGCGAGTCGACGCGGCCAGGGGCCTTGCCGGTTTCGGCGAGCGAGGAACAGGCGCGCGTCCTGCCTGTCATCGAGGCGCTCGCTGGTCCTGGCAATGTCCTGATCTCGATCGACACCTACCGTGAAAGCACCGCAAGGCTGGCTGTTTCGGCCGGCGCCCATATTGTCAATGATGTATGGGGCTTGCAGCGTGAGCCCGACATCGCGCGCGTGGCCGCCGAGACCGGCGCCGGATTGGTTATCATGCATACCGGGCGGGATCGCGAAAAGCTGCCCGACGTGATCGCCGACCAGTTTCTTTTCCTTGAGAAGTCACTGGAAGTCGCGCGGCAGAATGGCGTGGCGGACAGCCAGATCGTGCTCGATGCCGGCTTCGGCTTTGCCAAGGAAACGACGGAAGAAAATCTCGACTTGATGGCACGGTTTTCCGAACTGCATGCGCTTGGCTTTCCGCTGATGGCCGGAACATCGCGCAAACGCTTCATTGGTTCGGTTACCGGCCGGGAAGCGGCGGACAGAGCTGTCGGAACCGCGGCGACCAGCGTTATTCTGAGGCTCAAGGGCGCCGACCTGTTTCGCGTCCACGATGTCGCATTCAACGTGGACGCACTGGCGCTCGCGGATGCTATGCTGGTGCGAGAAACCGAGCGAGCAGGCAGCTAGCAATGTATGTAATCCGTATGAAGAACTGCGCCTTCTTTGCCCGGCACGGCGTGCTGGACGAGGAGGAAAGGCTTGGCCAGCGTTTCTATGTCGATGCCGCGCTGACAGTCGATCCGGGGCGAGCGCTTGTCGAGGATTCCATCGAGGACACCGTCAATTACGGTATCGCCTTCACCGTGATTGAAAAGATCATCACCGGGCAGCGGCGATTTCTGATCGAGGCCCTGGCGCTCGAAGTGGCGCGGGCTCTGACGGCGCGTTTTCCGCAGATCAAGAAGGCCGAGATCACGGTGCGCAAGCCCAATGCACCGGTGCCCGGGGTGCTCGATCATGTCGAGGTGACCGTTGTCTGGCCAGAATAGCTCGGTCTACCTCAGCCTCGGCGGCAATCTCGGCCATCCGGCGAAGTCGTTGGGCGCGGCATTGCGCATGCTGGATGCCGACGATGACACGCGTGTCACCGCCGTCTCTTCGCTCTATCGTACGCCGCCATGGGGCAAGCTTGACCAGCCGGATTTTCTGAATGCCGCCGCCGAGATTTCCACGGCGCTCGCGCCGCGGGCGCTGCTCGACCTCTGTCTCGACGCCGAGCGCAAGTTGAAGCGGGTCCGCGAAGAGCGCTGGGGGCCGCGCCTGATCGACATCGACATCCTGGTGTTCGGCGATCAGGTCATCCAGGAAACCGGGCTGGAGGTGCCGCATCCGCGCATGCTGGAACGCGCCTTCGTGCTGACGCCGCTGGCCGAGATCGCGCCGAGCCTTGTCGTCGGTGGCCGCAGCATGGCCGAGCGACTGACCGCCGTCGACACCGCGGGCATTGAACGGCTGTCGTCCGGCCGGGACTGGTGGCTGGTCTGACGCCTGGCGAGGTGACTGCGCAATCAGCCGGAGAAACCGCCACCGTCCAGAAATGCCTGTTCTTGCGGCGTGGTCATCCGGCCAAGCATCTGGTTCCGGTGTGGAAAGCGGCCGAAATTCTGGATGATGTCGCGGTGCTCAATCGCATATTTGAGATAGGCTTCGGTTCTCGCCTGCACCAGATCGACCGATGTGATCTGGTCGGCGAAAAGTTCTGAATGCTCGAACGGCAGATAGAGGAATACCCGGATATTTTCGTCGAGCTGCAGATCATGGCCGGCCGCGACCGCCTTTTCGGCGAAATGCTTGGCCAGTGGATCGGTGGCATACATGTGGCCGGTGCCGCGAAAGCAATTTCGCGGAAACTGGTCGAGCAGGATCATCAGGGCCAGTGACCCCTCCGCATGTTCCAGCCAGCTGTCGCACTCCCGCCCGGCGGCGGCAAAGTGCAGGTCCAGAAAGCGGGTGCGGAAGTCGGTGTCGAAGGCATCGTTCTTCTCAAACCATGCATTCTCCCCGGCGTCGCGCCAGAACTTGGTGACCGACAGGGCTCGCTTGTCCAATTTCATTCCTATTCCTTTATCTGCCTAGAGCGGTTCAGCGTTTGATAGAATCGCTGGCCCGCTCTAACTCCCTGTTTTCACGCAATTCCGGACGGAAAACCGCTGCGCACTTTTCCTGGAATTGCTCTAGTCTGCCGGTTCGGATTTATGCAGCACGCCGGCCGTCTCTTCGTTGAGCGCCTGGCCGGCGCGGCGCGGCTGGGTGAGCGGGGTCGGGATCGGCGTGCCGATATTGCCCTTGAGGAAGCGTTGTCCGGAGCGGATACCCTCGGCGAGCTGCGTTTCGAAGCGGGCAGTGTCGCGGCGCCGGACGTCCTCGATGACCTCGGCGACGTCTTCAGGATCGACGCCGAGTGATTCCAGAGCCGAGCCGCCAAAAACAAGGGCGGACTCGAAGGTCTCCCGCAACTGGAAGTCGACGCCGGCGCGAATGAGCTGCAACGCTGTGCCGCGATCGAAAGCCCGTGCCAGCACCGTGAGCAGAGGGAATTCGGCTTTTATCAGCTGGGCGATGCGCACGGCCACATCGGGCTTGTCGACGCAGATCAGCACGGCGCGGGCGCGGCCGGCGCCTGCCGCGTGCAGGATGTCCAACCGCGTGCCGTCGCCATAATAGACCTTGAAGCCGAAGTCGGCCGCCGCCTGAATCATTTCGACCTCATTGTCGATGATCGAGACGTCAATGCCGCGCAACAGCAGCGGCTGGCTGGCGATCTGGCCGAAGCGGCCAAAACCGATGATCAGCACGCTGCCGGTCAGACCCTCGGCGACATCGACGCCTTCGAGCGATTGCTCGTCACGCGGCGTGAGATAGCGTAACGCAATGATCGCCAGCGGTGTCAGCACCATGGAGATGATGACAATAGCGGTCAGGGTCGCATTGGCCTTGCCGTCGATGATGCCGACCGCTGCGGCGGCGGAATAGAGCACGAAGGCGAATTCCCCGCCTTGCGCCATGAAGACGGCGCGCTCAAGCGCCTCACGGTGTCCGGTTCTCAGGACGCGGGCGACGATGTAGATGCCAAGCGCTTTCATCACCATGTAGGCGACGACGTAGATGGCGATCAGCCGCCAGTTTTCGACCACGACATGCAGGTCGAGCGACATGCCGACCGCGAGGAAGAACAGGCCAAGCAGGATGCCGCGAAACGGCTCGATGTCAGCTTCCAGCTGGTGGCGGAAGGTCGATTCCGACAGAAGCACGCCGGCCAGGAATGCGCCCATCGCCATCGACAGGCCACTGAGCTGCATGGCGAGCGCCGAACCCAGAACGACGAGGAGTGCCGCTGCGGTCATCACCTCGCGGGCGCGGGCATCCGCCAGGATGCGGAAGAACGGATTGAGCAGGTAGCGCCCGGCCAGCACCAGGCCGACAATTGCCGCCAGGCCGATGCCGACCTCGGTCAGGCGCTCCGACACGCTGGTGTCGGCGCCGCCAGGCGCCAGGAACGCGATCAACGCCAGCAGCGGCACGATGGCGAGGTCTTCGAGCAGCAGGACGGACACTATGCGCTGGCCTTTTGGAGAGGCCATTTCCCCGCGCTCCTCAAGCAACTGCATGACGATCGCTGTCGATGTCAGCACGAAACCGGCGCCGGCAACGAAGGATTGGGCGATCGGGAAACCACCCGCTACGCCAACGCCGGTCAGCAAGACAGCGCAGACGCCGACCTGCAGTGCGCCAAGGCCAAAGATCTCACGGCGCAGGCCCCACAGCCGTGAAGGCTGCATTTCCAGTCCGATGATGAAGAGGAACATCACCACGCCGAGCTCGGCGACGTGAAGGATGGCTTCCGATTCGGAAAAGACGCCGAGGCTGAACGGACCAATCACCACGCCGGCGGCCAGATAACCAAGAATCGAGCCGAGGCCCATGCGTTTGAAGATGGGAACGGCGACAACGCCGGCCGCAAGCAGCGCCACTACCTGGACCAGATCGCTGCTCGATGCCTCTACCGCCATGCCTGCCGTTCCGCTCTTTTGAGGACCGCAGCACGTGCGGTCGGGGCTTCAGTGTCGGAGGCCCGTTGCGGACACTCCAAAAGACGCTGCTGTTTCTGATTTTGCGCATGATCTCAGACGAAAATCGATTCCGTTTTTCGGAGCCATGCGACAAGGGGCAAAGATAGGAGTTTCGATCGGGCCCGAACAGTACCAATCCTGGGCTCTAACTATGATGCAGCCTATGTTGCAGCCGCGTTACACAAGTTTACGCCGGGAGCGCGTTGCTTGTTGCCACAATCGAGGGCTAAGGACGCTTGGCTTCGGCCATTGAAGGGCGAGCGACGATCAAGTCGCGCCCTTTTGAGGAGATGACTGACATGAAGAAGTTTATGTTCGCTGCCGTCGGCCTGGCTCTGCTTGCCGGCTCGGCCTGTTCGAAGGCGCCTGAGTGCACGACCGAGATCGCGACCAAGAAGGCGCAGGACATGGCTGCGGCACTTCAGCAAGCAATCACCAAGGATCCGTCCAAGGCAGCTGACCTGACGGCCAAGGTGCAGGCGGTGACGGCCAAGTATCAGGGCTCCACGACGCCCGCCGACGCCTGCAAGGCCTATGACGAACTGACTGCCGCGATCAAGGGCTAACATCCGATTCGGCTGTTTTGAAGGGGCGGTGGCTGTTGGGCCGCCGCCTCTTTGCTTTTGACGGGATGGTTCTGCTCAGTTGGGCGTGATGGAGCCGACTTCGACGGCATCCACGCGCTTCAAGCTCATGCCGATCACCGGCACCAGTTGGTCCTGGACGCGCACCGCGATGGTCACGGTCATCGAATTGTCGTCGGGGATGCGGGCCTGCATGACGCCGCGCAACTGATTGCGGTTGATGGTGAAGACCACTTTGTGGGCATCGACGACGTTGCCGCCGATGATGTCGAGGCCGGCACCAGCGGAACCGCCCATGAAGCTGCCCCTGTAGCCTTCGCGGCCCTTGTGCTCGATCTTCGCCGACATTTGCTGCGTGAACACGCCGACCCTGCAGCCGCCATCCAGCGACATGCCGATCTTGCTGTCAGGCGTGGTGCCGGTAAAGCTGCAGTTGAATTTCGTGCCCTTGTACTTGCCGGCAACGATTTCGCCGGGACCAACCCATTTGCCCTCGGCGGACTGAAAGAACTGCTTGTCCGGTTCGGCGGCGAAGGCCTTTCCGGCGACGCCCGCTGTGGCGGTGAGCGCGACAGCCATGGGCAGGACGCTGGACAGAAATACGCTTTTCATCGACGACACCCGGCAACAAAGAGGCTGTTTGGAACCCTTCTGACCATGAACAAGATTGGTTAATGCTTCGTCACTTCCGGGCCGCCAAACAGCAATCCGGCAACAATCTGGAGTGGTCGAACAATGCCGCCTATTGGCCAGGCGCGTCGGTCTCGCTGTCTTTCCTTGCCGCGAAGGATGTCAGCGCGGAGAGGAAGTCGCCCAGACCCGGTCGCCTTGCCGCGCTGAAGGGCAGGGGCCTTGCCGTCTCCATCGCCGCGATGCCGATGCGTGCCGTCATCATGCCGTTGACAACGCCTTCGCCAAGCTTTGCCGAGAGGCGCGCGGCCAGGCCATGGCCGACAATCTGCTGGACGAAACTGTCGCCGATGGCGATCGAGCCGGTGACCGCCAGATGGGCCAGGACGCTGCGTGCCAGGCGGAAGAAGCCCAGCGTTCCAGGCCGGCCGCCATAGAGTTCCGACAGGCGGCGGATCAGCCTGCCGGCTTCGAACACGACATAGGCGACATCGACGAGCGCGCGTGGACTGACGGCAGTGACCAGCGATACGCGCTTGGCGGCTTCGAGAATCATGATCTTCGCACGTGCATCGAGCGGGCCGAGGATTTCGGCCTCGGCCAGCCGGACGAGATTGCCGCCATCGATGATTTCGCCGCGCAACTCCGCCAGCGCGCGCCGGCCTGCCGCCGTTTCCGGCTTGCCCGTTACAAAGGCCGAAAGCTCGTCGACCACGGCGCGTGCCGCCTTCGGATCGTCACGCGCCATGGCGTCGAGCGCCCGCTTTTGCAGCTTCTCGACTTCAGCGAGGCGAGCAATTGCCAGGAATTCACGGATCAGGATCACCACGAGCGCCAGCACAGCGATTGCGGCCATGCCGGCTGCCAGCCAACCCAGCCATTCGGCGCGTGCGAAGAGGTCGCGAATCAGCTGGTCGGTCCACAGTCCGACCGCGAGCGAAACCAGAACGCCAAAAGCGCCGAAAAAGATGCTGGCAAGCAGCGACCGTTTTCTGGGCGCAATGGCGGGCGGCGGCTGTGCTGCCACGACATCCGGCTCATCGAAGACGTCGACTTCCGACGCTATGACCATGGCGACATCAGTCTTGACCGCGCGGGGTTTTCGCAGCGTTTCGGCTTGAGTGTGGCGCGGCGGCGCATCGGCCTTTGATGTAGCTTCCGGTTCGATGCGGAATGCCGCCGGTTTGCGAGGCGCGGTCATGCCAGATGATCTCCGATCAGAAACTGCAAGGCGCGGTCCAGCCTGATATGCGGCAACGACAGCGTCACGCCTTCGGCGGTGCGTTCCAGCTTTGGCGGACGAAAGCGCACGAAGCGGATCGCCGGATCGGTGCCGTCCTGCCGGTGATCCGGTTCGGAAACATCGAAGACGGTGTCAATTTTCTCCGGCAAATCCCCGGGAAATATAGCGGTTTCGGTCTTTCCATCGAATGTTTCGCCATTGATCCTTTCACCGGCAAGCGGCGTGCCGATGATGACGGGCAATGTCTCGCGGCCTTGCTTGACCGTGCCTTCGCGGGTCGCGCGCACCGCCGCCATGGCGACCACATCGACATCGGCGCCGGTGAAGTTCGCCCTGGCTACGGCGCGGTCGGCCAGCCGCCGCACGATCGCTTGCAGCCGGTCATGACTTTCATGGTGCAGATGATCGGCCTTGGTGGCGGCGATCAGGATGCGGTCGATGCGCCTTGAGAACAGGTCGGTCAGGAAGCTGCCGCGGCCGGGGCGAAAGCAGGCAAGGATTTCGGTGACCGCGCGCTCGAGATCCGCCATGGCGGCTGGGCCAGCATTCAAGGCCTGCATGGCGTCGATGAGCACGATCTGGCGGTCGAGGCGCGTGATGTGCTCGCGGAAGAATGGTTTTATGACATGTGTCTTGTAAGCCTCGTAGCGCCGCTCCATCATGGCGTGCAGCGAGCCGGGACGAGCCCGTTTGTCGCCCAGGTTCGGCAAAGGTGCGAAGGTCAGCGCCGGCGAGCCTTCAAGGTCACCTGGCATCAGGAATCGGCCGGGCGGCAAGGTCGAAAGCGCTTTTTCATCGAGTTTGCAGGCCTTCAGATAGGCGGCGAAGCTCTCGGCAAGGCGGCGCGCCGTCATCTCATCGGCATCCGCATTCGGATCGATATCAGCTGATACGTCCCGCCAGGCCTGCGACAGGTCTTGGCGCACCGGCAAGGTGGCCATCTCGAAGGCCTCGCGTGAAAAATCGGCGAAGGACTTGCCGAGCAGGGGCAGATCGAGGAGCCACTCGCCGGGGTAGTCGACAATATCGAGCGACAATTTGCCTGATGAGAACATGCGGTTCCAGCCGGAAGCCGACTCGTATTCGATGGTCAGCCGCAACTCCGAGATGGCGCGGGTCGAATCCGGCCAGATACGGTCATTGACCAATGCCGCGACGTGATCCTCATACTGGAAGCGCGGCACCGCATCGTCGGGCTGTTCCTCAAGAAAGGCGCGGGCGATGCGTCCCGATTTCTGCGCTTCGAACAGCGGCAGGCGCCCGCCATGGATCAGATTGTGCACAAGGGCCGAGATGAACACGGTCTTTCCCGCACGCGACAATCCGGTCACGCCAAGGCGCAGCGATGGGGAAAAAAGCCCGCTGGCGCGGCCCGACAGCGTGTCGAGGGCAATCCTCGCCTCGTCGGTGAAAGTGGTCAGCGATAATGCCAAAATGTCTTCTCTCGGGCTGCGGTCCGTCCGATATAGGGTTTGGCGCCTGGGTTTGAAATGGCGTCAAAGATCGGCTGGGGTCAGGAAAGCTTCGAGATAGCCCGCGCCCTGGGCCGCATGTGCCAGATCGTCGTCGAAGCGGACGACTGCAAGTCCGGAGGTTGGGAAGCCGTGGTTCAGCATCGCCTTGGCTGTCTGTTCACCATCGCCTGAAATCGCCATGGCCAGATCTTCCGTCATCGGGTTGTGGCCGATGACCAGCAATGATCCGGTTCCGCCATTGTTGCGGATAGTGGCCAGATAGCCGGCGGCATCCTCGCTGTAGAGCGTGTCGAAGAACAGCACACGGCCAGTGTCCGTCTGGCCCGCCACACCCTCAAGGGTTTCCTTCGCGCGCTTTGCATTGGAGCAAAGAGTGAGGTCGGGAACATAGCCCCTGTCGCGCATGGCCGCGCCCATCATCTCGGCGTCGGTGCGGCCCGAGGCATCCAGCGGGCGATCAAAATCACGGATACCGGGCAGTGCCCATCCGGCCTTGGCATGCCTCAACAGATAAAGTCTGCTCACTGAACCTCCATTGGAGCCAAGCCGCCATTTCGGGATTAGCCACGAGAAAGCCCGTGCGCACAATGGCTCATGCCCGCCAAATCCACCGAATCATGTGCGAAGCGGACCAAGCCGTTGCGGTAAAAGGCGTCGCGTTGTGCTGACCCTCCGGACATTAACAATTGCGTGAGACGAAGGCCGATTGCGCTTGTGCAGGCGTTGAGCGGCGAATATATAGGCCCAAAATTTGGGGCAGTTTGGGTGAGTCGAATGAACGACATCGTTACCGCCGATTACGTACCCTCCGAAGACGAGCCGTTTATGAATGAACGGCAGAAATCATACTTCCGCCTGAAGCTCGTCACCTGGAAGAATGACATATTGCGCGAAGCGCGCGAAACGCTCGAAATCCTGCAGCAGGAAAACGCCAACCATCCCGATCTGGCTGATCGTGCATCGTCTGAAACCGACCGCGCCATCGAACTGCGCGCCCGTGATCGTCAGCGCAAGCTCATTTCCAAGATCGATTCGGCGCTGCAGCGCATCGACGAAGGCACTTACGGCTATTGCGAGGAAACCGGTGAGCCGATCGCGTTGAAGCGGCTTGACGCACGTCCGATCGCGACCTTGTCGATCGAAGCGCAAGAGCGCCACGAACGCCGCGAAAAAGTCTATCGCGACGACTGACGCAAACGAACATCTTTGTTGATTTTGAAATGGCCGGTTTTTCCGGCCATTTTCTTTTGGAACACCATATTTTCTTGCGGGAAGGTCCCGGCCCTTCGAGCCTATACGTCGCTCGCTGCTATCTCTTCTGGCTCGAGAGTTCGCCCAGCAGCTTGGTCATTTCGTCGTCCAGTGACGGCGGTGCCTTTGGCGCAGGCTTGCTCACGGGGCTTGCCGCGCGCGGCTGTTCGAAGGAGACTTCCAGCTCCTTCATCAGCGTATCATCGATGGAATCCTGCCTTGCCGGCGGCGGAGGCGCATGGCGAACGACGTTGGCGTTCGCGGATCCATAGGCGGGCAATGGGGTAACGTTCGTTGACTGGTAGCTCTGTGTTGCCGGTTTTGGTGCCGGCGCGGGCGCGGATGTCACCTGACGGGGGCGAGCAGGGGGCGGCGCCGCATTCACAGGCTGTGGAGCAGGTGCTTGTCTCGCCGGGGCGGCAGCCGGAGCCTGAGGCGGCCGCGGCTTTGGCGCGGGAACTGGTTGCAGGCCGCTGTCGCCGGTCAGGGCCGGGCGGCGTGACGCTGAAAGCCTGATGTCGCGTTCGACGACCACGTCGGTCGGTCCGCCAATCAAAATCAGGTGCTCGATGTCGTCGCGGCGCACCAGCACCAGCCGGCGATGGCTGTCGACGGCGGTCGCGTCCATGACTGCCAGCCGCGTCTTGCGGTTCCTGCCGCCGGCGACAAAGGTTCCAAATGTCAGATTGCGGACAAGCTTGATGATGACGAGAACGATGACCAGCAGGACAAGCGCTGCAAACGTCCACAGCAGCGCCGCAGCATATCCGGGACCCGCCACGCTATCCAGCCATTGCATTTGTGCCCCCTGACGCGCCCTTTGAAGAGAGGCGACACTAGACCGTTGCGGCGGGCTACCGCAAGTTGCCATCACGCTTCATGAACAGCTTGAAACCCCCTGACTGAAACAACATCATTTTTAATGGTCATTTGCCGCCTAGGCCTTTTCCGGACTAGGAGAATGTGATTCAACCGGTCCGGGGCAGGTGTCGGAACACCGGAATTCACGAGCAGGGGGCACATGGCCAAGGAAACGCGCGGCGATTTCTACCCAGTACCTATCGTCGACCAGAATACGCGACCTGGAGCGGTTGCCCGGCTCATCATCTTCATCGTCGTCCTGACAGGCGCGGCCATTGTTTTCGGCCTGTTTCGTGAGCGCCTCGGCGATCCGTTCCTGCTTGGAATGCTCGGCGTCCTGGCCATGATCGGCGTTGGCTTCCTGTTTGCCACGGCGATCGGTTTCGTGCAGGTCGCGCCACGCTCTACCGGCGACGAATTGTCAAAGGCGTTCGTTGATTCGATGTCGCAGGGGCTTCTCGTCACGGACACCAAGGGCCGTGTCATCTACGCCAATCGGGCTTATGCCGAGATGACGGGGGCCGCGACGGCGACTGATCTGAAAACGGTCGAGGGGCTGCTTTCCGACGTTCCCGAGGCTTCGGTGACCATTTACCGGCTGGCGTCGGGTTTGCGCGACGGCCAGCCGGGCGACGGCGAGTTCCGGCTCGCGCAATCGATACGGCCCGGCGCCGAGCCAGGCGCCCGCTGGTATCGGGCGCGCGCCCGCGCCTTCAATATTCCCGGGCAGCGACTGCCCATGCTTGCCTGGCAGCTTGCCGACATCTCGCAGGAGCGGGCCGAGCAGGAACGGTTCTTTCTTGATCTGCAAAAGGCCATCGACCATCTCGACCACGCGCCGGCCGGGTTCTTCTCCGCCGACCAGGAAGGCCGCGTCACCTATATCAATGCGACACTCGCGGAATGGCTGGGCATCGACCTTGCCAGTTTCACGCCCGGTGCGGTCGCGCTGCCGGACATCGTTGCCGGCGACGGCATGGCGCTGGTACGTTCTGTCAAGGCCGACCCCGGCACGACGCGCAACGCGGTCATCGATCTCGACCTGACAAAGATGACCGGCGAGGCACTGCCGGTACGCTTCATGCACCGCGTTTCGGCCAGCCGCGAAGGGCTCAACGGCCCGACGCGCACGATCGTGCTGAACCGGACCCAGGGCGAAGACGCTTCCGCCGATCTGCGCGCTTCGGAAGTGCGCTTCACCCGCTTCTTCAATTCGACGCCGATGGCGATTGCCGGCGTTGACCATGAAGGCCGCATTCTGCGCACCAATGCGCCGTTCCTGTCGCTGTTCTCTTCCGTCGTGGATAGGGATGCCGTCGATCGCCGCGTGCGGCTCGACACAGTCATCCACGACCGCGACCGGCCGGCCTTTGCCGCTGCTTTCGAAAAGGCACGGCAACGGCAGGCCGATATCGAGCCGATCGACACGCTGCTGCCCGGCAATGACGAGCGGCACATACGCTTCTACGTCAATGCGGTCGCCGATGGCACCGGCGGCGAAGGCGCTGAAGAGTCGGCCATTGTCTATGCCGTCGAGACAACCGAGCAGAAGGCTCTCGAGGGGCAGATGGCGCAGAGCCAGAAGATGCAGGCAGTCGGCCAGCTTGCAGGCGGCATTGCGCATGACTTTAACAATGTGCTGACCGCCATCATCATGGCGTCGGACCTGCTGTTGACCAATCACCGCCCGTCGGATCCGTCTTTCCCGGACATCATGAACATCAAGCAGAACGCCAATCGGGCGGCTTCGCTGGTGCGGCAGTTGCTGGCCTTCTCGCGCAAGCAGACGCTGCGGCCCGAAGTGCTCAACCTGACCGATGTGCTCGCCGATATCAGAATGCTGCTGGCTCGCCTTGTCGGCAACGATATCAAATTGAAAGTCGACCATGGCCGCGACCTGTGGCCGGTCAAGGTCGATATCGGCCAGTTCGAACAGGTCGTGGTCAATCTGGCGGTCAATGCACGCGATGCGATGCCGTCGGGGGGCGATCTCACTGTGCGCACCCGCAACGTGACGGCGGAAGAGTGCAAGACCTTCTCCTATCGCGAATTGACCCCGGCCGACTATGTCGTGGTCGAAGTCGAGGATACGGGCAGCGGCATCACGCCCGAGGTGCTGAAGAAGATCTTCGAGCCCTTCTTCACCACCAAGGAAGTCGGCAAGGGCACCGGCCTTGGCCTTTCCATGGTCTACGGCATTATCAAGCAGACCGGCGGCTTCATCTTCTGCGATTCCGAAGTCGGCAAAGGCACGGTTTTCCGCATCTTCCTGCCTCGCCACATCGCGGAAGCGAAAAAGGCCGGCGAACCCGGCGAAATGCCCGCGGTGCCGGCCAAGGTCGCCGATGTGGCCAAGGATCTGTCGGGATCGGCGACGGTCCTGCTCGTCGAGGACGAGGATGCGGTGCGCATGGGCGGCATGCGGGCGCTGACCTCGCGTGGCTATACCGTGCATGAAGCGTCGTCGGGCGTCGAGGCGCTGGAAGTGTTCGAGGCTTTGGGCGGCAAGGTGGACATCGTCGTCTCCGACGTGGTGATGCCCGAAATGGACGGCCCGACGCTGCTAGGTGAATTGCGCAAACGGCAGCCGGATATCAAGTTCGTCTTCGTGTCCGGTTATGCCGAAGACGCATTCGCCAGAAACCTGCCGGCGGATGCGCATTTCGGCTTCCTGCCGAAACCGTTCTCGCTCAAGCAGCTGGCAACGATCGTCAAGGATGTGCTGGAGTCTTAGGGCGGCTCATCTTTTTTTGACGCAATTCCGGACGGAAAGCAGTTTCACACTTTCCCGGAATCGCTTTGGATGCCGGTTCAGGCCGCCGCCCGCTGTTTTGGCACGGCCGGTTCTTCCATGCCCGGCCGATGGCCGCGCAGATAGAGCGCGCAAGTTGTGCGCAGCATGGAGGCGAAGTTCGGGATCGCGCCGTTGATCTCGATGGCTTCATCATAAAGCTTCGAGATGAATTTTGGTGTCGTCAGGTTCTGGTTGTCGGCGATTTCATCCAGCAATTCCCAGAAGGTCGCTTCCAGCTGGATGCTGGTCGAATGTCCGTCAATGCGGATCGACCGGTTGATCTGGCGATAGCCTTCGGGGTCCTGGCCCGCAAACACCCTGCACATCCGGCAAACCTCCTATGCTTGTTGGTCTTGGGCGGCAGGCCCGTGGACGCCGCGAGACCCACTTCCAGAAATTACTTTCCGGTAAAAAGGCCGGAACGGCAATCGGACTTTCGTCCCTATCCGGATCAGCGGAATTTCAGTCTTCGCGCACGTGGTAACCGGCTGCCACCACCTTTTGCCCGAGCCGCCCATAATCACTCCCGTCCAGCACGGCGGAGACTGATTTGGCAAAGGCGATCCATTCGATGATCCGGGTTCTCGACGAGACCCGATCCGTCCGTTTCTATCAAGCTGCATTCGGGCTCGAAATCGCCGACAGGCTGGACTTCGACACATTCACGCTCATCTATCTCAGCAATGCCGAGACCGGGTTCGAACTCGAACTGACCGTCAACAAGGACCGGCAGGAGCCCTATGCGGTCGGTGACGGCTATGGCCACCTCGCGGTGTCGGTCATCGATCTTGACGGTGAGCATGATCGCCTCGGCGCGCTTGGCCTCAACCCCAGGAAGATTGTCGAGTTCAACCGCGACGGAACGTTGATCGCCCGCTTCTTCTTCATCGAGGACCCCGACGGCTACAAGATCGAGGTCCTGCAACGGGGAGGACGGTTTCAATAGGAGGCATCGCAACCGCGCCGCCAGGCGCGGTGCCAGCAAGGGCGTTCGTCAGGGCGCAAATAGCAAGCAGGGAGGAATATATGGTCACGATCTATGACAGGAAGCCGATCCAAGACAGGAAGCCGATCCATGACAGGAAGCCTGGGCTCTCGCGCCGCGAACTTCTCAGACGCGGTGGCATCGGCGCATTGCTCGTCATCTCCGGCAGTGCGGTCATCAGCCCGGAACACGCCTGGGGCCTCGAAGCCTCCGCACTCAAACCGGAAACAATGGCGACGCTGATCCAGATGGCGCGCGACATCTACCCGCACGATCAGGTCCCCGACAAATATTATGCGATCGCGGTCAAGGGCCATGACGATAAGGCCGGCAAGGACGCCGCCTACAAGACCATGATCGAAGAGGGCATCGCCGATCTCGACAAGAAGTCGGGCGAGACGGGGTATCGGGGTCTCGGCTGGGAGGACCAGCGTGTCGCGGTGCTCAAGCAGATCGAGCAGGCGCCCTTCTTCCAGGCGATCCGGGGCGGACTGGTCGTCGGCCTCTACAACCAGAAAGAGGTCTGGCCGATCTTCGGCTACGAGGGCGAAGCCTATTCCAAGGGCGGCTACATCGCGCGCGGTTTCGACGACATCGAATGGCTTTGAGCTGCTTCGTCGCGACAACCCACACAACGGAAATCATGGGAGGAAACCATGGCAGCACCATTTGATCTGAAAAACGATGGCGTGGTCGTCATCATCGGCTCGGGCGCCGGCGGCGGCACGCTTGGCAATGAACTCGCCCAGAAGGGCATCGACGTCGTCATCCTGGAAGCCGGCGCACGTCACGAATTCGAGGATTTCATCAACGACGAGTGGGATTCGTTCTCCCAGCTTGCCTGGACGGACAAGCGCACCACGTCGGGCGACTGGCGGGTGGCCAAGGACTTTCCCAATCTACCGGCCTGGATCGTCAAGTCGGTCGGCGGTTCGACCACACACTGGGCGGGCGCCTCGCTGCGCATACAGGAGCACGAATTCAAGACGCTGACCAACTACGGCAAGCTTGAAGGCGCCAACCTGCTCGACTGGCCAATCACTCTGGCCGACCTTGAGCCTTACTATGCCAAGGCCGAAGACAAGATGGGGGTGACGCGCACCAACAACATTCCCGGTCTGCCCGGCAACAATAATTTCAAGGTGATGAAGGCCGGTGCCGACAAGCTCGGCTACAAGGAATGCCATACCGGCCGGATGGCGATCAATTCCGAACCGCGCGACGACCGCAACTCCTGCCAGCAGACCGGGTTCTGCTTCCAGGGCTGCAAATGGGGCGCCAAATGGTCGACGCTCTACACCGAAATCCCGAAGGGCGAGGCGACCGGACATCTCGAAGTCCGCCCGAACGCCATGGTGATCAAGATCAACCATGATGATTCAGGCAAGGTGACCGGCGTCGTTTATGCCGACAAGGACGGCAAACTGCAGGAGCAGAAAGCCCGCATCGTCGCCGTTGCCGGCAACTCGATCGAGAGCCCGCGGCTGTTGCTGAACTCAGCCTCATCCAAGTTCCCGGATGGTCTGGCGAATTCGTCGGGGCAGGTGGGCAAGAACTACATGCGCCACACCACCGGCTCGGTCTATGCGATCTTCGACAAGCCGGTGCACATGTATCGCGGCACCACCATGGCCGGCATCATCCGCGATGAGGCACGGCACGACCCGTCACGCGGCTTCGTTGGCGGCTATGAATTCGAGACGCTGTCGCTTGGCCTGCCATTCATGGCCGCCTTCCTTGATCCGGGCGGCTGGGGCCGGTCCTTCACCACCGCCCTCGACCATTACGATCATATGGCAGGCTTGTGGATTGTGGGTGAAGACATGCCGCGCGAGGAAAACCGCATCACGCTGCATGCCGACATGAAGGATGACCACGGCATGCCGATCGCTGATGTGCATTTCGACGATCATCCCAACGACACCGCCATGCGCAACCATGCCTACAAGCAAGGCCAGGCACTCTATGCCGCCGTCGGCGCAACCCGGACCTTCCCGACGCCGCCTTATCCCTCGACGCACAATCTCGGCACCAACCGGATGAGCGAGAAGGCATCCGATGGCGTCGTCAACAAGCATGGCCAGGCGCATGACATCAAGAACCTGTTCGTGTCTGACGGCAGCCAGTTCACCACGGGTGCTGCTGAAAATCCGACACTGACGATCGTGTCGCTGGCGATCCGACAGGCCGACTACATCGCCGAACAGATGTCGGCGAAGACCATCTAGCGTCCTCCCGGACTGCTGTGCGGAGCGCTCAGGCGCTCCGCACTTTTCTTAACATGGAGCTATGCCCCGACCGGTAGACCGTCCTTGCGGCGGATGGCGACAACCGAAGGGCGTGGCAGTTGACCGTCCTTGAAGTCGGGCCACAGCGTCTGCGCCTTGTCGAGTGTCTCGGCGTCCTCGGCTGGATGCTGGACCGAGAGGAACAGCGTCGTGCCATCGGGCGTGAAGCAGGGTCCGGTTGCCTCGGCACCATGCGGGCAGGTGAACAGAAGCTTCGGCAGGCCGCGCGCCGCGCCTTCCGTGTCGACGCCATAGACGCCGTCCGGCAGGCCGAAGTCGTTGGCGCCGTCGGTCGCCACCCAGAGCCGGCCAGCCGGATCGAAGGTGATGTTGTCGGGGCAGACAAACCAGCCGTTTTCCGACGTGTCCGGATGGAAAGTGGCGCCAACGGCCGCGTCCTTGGGGTTGCCGCAGAGCACGAACAGGTCCCACGCGTATTTCTCCGCGGTGTGGTCGGCATCGGCACCACGGCCGCCGGGCGGGATCAGCTCGACAATATGGCCCCAGAGGTTTTCGGGACGTGTGTTGGCCGGGTTGACCTTCGACTGGTCACGCTTCTTGTTCTTGGTCATCACCGCGTAGACGCGGCCGGTCACCGGATTGGTCTCGATGTCCTCGGGACGATCCATCGGCGTTGCACCGAGCGCGTCGGCCGCGAAACGCGTCTTCAGCAGCACTTCCGCCTGGTCGGCAAAGCCGTTCTCGGCGGTGAGTTTGCCCTGGCCGTGAACCAGCGGCAGCCATGTCATGGAACCGTTGGCGTCATAGCGGGCAACGGACAACACGCCATCGTCCAGCAGATCCTTGGCCGAAGCCGGATTGGCCGGATCGTAGGCCTTGGCCGAGACGAAACGGTACATGTATTCGAAATAGTCGTCGTCGCCCATGTAGACGACGACCCGGCCATCCTTGTTGAGGACCACCGTGGATGCCTCGTGCGACATGCGGCCGAGCGCGGTGCGCTTCACCGGCTTGGAACTGGGGTCATAGGGGTCGATCTCGACCACCCAGTCGAACCGGTTGGCCTCGTTCGGTTCCTTGTCGAGATTGAAGCGGTCGTGGAAGCGGCCACGGCCATAGATGTCGCCGCCATCGAAGCCATAGCGGCCGAGGAGATCGGCGGTTGGTGCTTTCTTCGGGTCGCCGCCGAAAAGATCGGACACGCCTTCCTCGCAGGTCAGCACAGTGCCCCAGGGCGTAAAGCCTCCGCTGCAATTGTAACTTGTGCCGAGCACTTTCGTGCCGGTTGCGTCAGCCGAGGTTTTCATCAGGGCGTGACCCGCGACAGGACCGGATACGGTCATCTCGGTGTTGGCGGTGATGCGGCGGTTGAGCGGGCTGTCCTCGACCATCGACCACTTGCCGTCCGTCAAAAGCACTTCGACGATCGAATGGCCCATGGCGGCCATGCCGAGATCCACCTGTTCCTTACTCATCACCTTGCCTGCGCCGTCCTCGGTCATGCCGGGGAACATGACGTTGGGCGAAATATACTCGTTGTTGACGCAGAGCAGGCCGTGGTCGGAATTCACGGTGCCTTTCGGCAGCGGCAGAAAGGCGATGTAGTCGCAGTTGTAGCCAAAACGCTTTTCCTGCTCGTCGGCAGTGACGGCGTTGCCATTGAAATCCGGCAGGCCGGCAACGAGCGGGTCGCCCCAGCGCGCCACAACAGTCGTTTCATAGCCCTCGGCGGCGGCGTGCGTCTTGTCGTAGACGCGCTTCAATTCGGGAAAGCCGAGCGTCGAAAGAGCGGCCGCGACATGGGTCTCGCCAGCGAACAGCGAACCAACGAAGCTGCCGCCGGCGATCAGGGCGCCAGAAGCAAGGCTGCCCTTCAGGAGAGTCCGGCGCGATACGCGCTCGGCGATGACGTCGCGAATGACAGGGGAGGATGAAGACGGGGTGTTGGCCATTTTTGTCTGCCTCTCAGGGTGGATGGTGACGGCGCACCGCTGCCCTAGTCTGCTTTGGCAACATCCCGATGACATGCGGCGAGGGCCTTCAGGGCCACGCTGATGGCGCAGGCTCACACTTGGCGGATGGCCTACTTGGCCTTTGTACAGGTCGAGGCGGTAAAGGCGCCGTCGGGCTGCTTCATGATGATGTCGAAGGACGGGGTCGTTTCGCCGTCCAGCGTCGCCTGCGTCAATGACAGCGAATTGCCGCCGGCCGTGTAGCCGCCAAGCGGCCCTAGCCAGGTGACAACGCCATTCGCATCCATCTGATAGTTGTAGCCCTGCTGGGCGGCGCCGAAGGTCACCGGGCCGGTATAGACATTTCCCTTGATGGTGATGTCGCCGAGGTTGAGGAACAGTCCAAGCAGGTAGACCTCGCAGTGATAGGTGCCGTCGGGCAATTTGCCGTCACTGAAATCGGCACACGCGCTTCCGGTCGCGGCGAACAGAAGCAGGATGCCAAGAATGCATGAAATGCGGGATTTTGGGCTGTCGCTCATCGCAGAGAGCTTGCCCCATTTTTGCATCGCGCCGCAACATTCCTTGTCCGCGAGGCTTCGGTCTGGGTCAAAAAATAGGCAAATGACTAAATTGGGCTAAAATTAGGCAAAACATTTTGTGCGCTGCGCAAAATTCCCTCAATGAATTTTTAACCGGCTCTCTTATCTGAAATGCATCTAATATAACAAGCCTATGATAAAACTGCACTTTTACCGGTTTTGCGATGGAGTCATCGCAGTTGGCACGGGGGTTGCATTGTATGGCTGCGGTGCAATCAACCAGCTTGGAGTGTGCAATATGAGGGGCAGTTTCTCGACAATAACAAAGATGTTTTCGGTCAGCGCCGTCGCCGCCGGCCTGATGATGTCCGTTCCAGCAAGGGCGGCGGACGATACGATCAAGGTCGGTATTCTCCATTCGCTTTCGGGGACCATGGCGATCTCGGAGACGACCTTGAAGGACGCGATGCTGATGCTCATCGACGAGCAGAATGCGAAGGGCGGCCTGCTCGGCAAGAAGCTTGAGGCGGTGGTTGTCGATCCGGCATCCAACTGGCCGCTGTTCGCCGAAAAGGCGCGTGAGCTGATCTCGAAGGACAAGGTCGCGGCGGTGTTCGGCTGCTGGACCTCGGTGTCGCGTAAGTCGGTGTTGCCGGTCTTCTCCGAGCTCGACAACATCCTGTTCTACCCCGTCCAGTACGAGGGCGAGGAAAGCGAGCGCAACGTGTTCTACACGGGTGCGGCGCCAAACCAGCAGGCCATTCCGGCTGTCGACTATCTGATGAGCGCCGATGGCGGCTCGGTGAAGCGCTGGGTGCTTGAAGGCACCGACTATGTCTATCCGCGCACCACCAACAAGATCCTCGAAGCCTATCTGAAGGCCAAGGGCGTCGCGGCCGAAGACATCATGACCAACTACACGCCGTTCGGATTCTCCGACTGGCAGACCGAGGTTTCGGCGATCAAGAAATTCGGCTCGGCCGGCAAGAAGACCGCTGTCGTCTCGACGGTCAACGGTGACGCCAACGTGCCGTTCTACAAGGAGCTTGGCAACCAGGGCGTCAAGGCCGAGGACATCCCGGTCATGGCCTTCTCGGTTGGCGAGGAAGAGCTTGCCGGTCTCGATACGGCGCCGCTGGTCGGCCATCTCGCCGCCTGGAACTATTTCGAGAGCGTCGATACGCCCGAGAACAAGAAGTTCATCGCCGATTGGCACAAATTCATCAAGAACGACAAGCGCACCACCAATGACCCGATGGAAGCCCACTACATCGGCTTCAACATGTGGGTGAAGGCGGTCGAGAAGGCCGGCACCACCGATCCCGACAAGGTCATCGATGCGATGGTCGGCGTTTCCGTGCCGAACCTGACCGGCGGCTACTCGACCATGATGCCGAACCATCACATCACCAAGCCGGTGCTGATTGGCGAAATCCAGGCTGACGGCCAGTTCGAGACGGTGTCGCGGACACCCGGCCTGGTGATGGGCGACGAGTGGTCCGACTACCTGCCAGACTCCAAGGACCTGATCTCCGATTGGCGCGCGCCCTTGTCTTGCGGCAACTTCAACGTTGCCACCGGCAAATGCGGCGGCAAGGGAACCAATTGATCCTCCCAGGGCTGGACCGTCAGGCCCATGCCCAAGACCGCGTGCGTCCGGACGGTTTCCTCCACTGTCCGGACGCCCAGTTCAACCTTCAGGGTTACCAAAAACCGATGAACGTGTTTCGTGCGATTGGCCTGGCGCTGTTGTTCCTGCTGGCGACGTTGTCGTCGTCAGGTGCGGCGGAAGCGGATCTGCGCGCCATCATCGCCAAGTTCGCCACGGCCAAGGGTTTTTCGGAGACGGGTGCTGTCGTTCATGAATTGTCGGCGACAGGCGATCCGGCTGTGGAGCGGCCGCTCGCGGCACTTGCCGACGGCAATCTCTATGTCCGCACGGCCGATTCACTTGTGTTTGTCGGCAAGGAAACCGGCGAGACCGTTGCGCTCTTCGATCCGCTGAGCGGTGAAGCCTCCGGTGACGCCGCCAAGGGCGACATCACCAAGATCAAGGTCAACAACACGCTGCGCCGCGCCATCCGCGACGCGCTGGGCACGCTGACGCTGGGTGCCAAGGATCCGGCCGTGCGCATTGCCGCAGCCAGCACCATGTTCAAGACGCCGGATGCCGTGAACATCGAGCCGCTGGACAGCGCGATTGCCAGTGAGACGGTTGCAAGCGTCAAGGCACTGCTTGAGCAGGCGCGCGCGGCCTCAATCCTGGTCTCGGACAGGCCGGAGGCCGACAAGCTTGCCGCGATCGAACTCATCGCCGCACGCGGCGACCGCGATGCTGTCTCGTTGCTGACCTCCGTCGAGGCCAGTGCCTCGGGTGCGGTCAAGGATGCGGCGACGGCAGCGATCGCCAACATCAATTCGACGCTGGCTTTCTGGGATGCCGGTCAGAACATCTGGTATGGCATCTCGCTGGGCTCGGTGCTGCTGCTGGCTGCGATCGGGTTGGCCATCACCTTCGGCGTCATGGGCGTCATCAACATGGCGCATGGCGAGATGGTGATGCTGGGCGCCTACACCACCTTCGTCGTCCAGCAGGTCATCCGCACGTCCTTTCCTGGCCTGTTTGACTGGTCGCTGGTCATCGCCCTGCCGCTGGCTTTCTTGGTTGCCGCGCTCGTCGGCCTGGCCATTGAGCGCGGCGTCATCCGTTTTCTCTATGGCCGCCCGCTGGAGACGCTGCTCGCCACATGGGGCGTATCGCTGATCCTGCAGCAGGCGGTGCGCTCGATCTTCGGGCCGACCAACCAGGAAGTCGGCAATCCTTCCTGGATGTCAGGTTCCTTTGACGTCGGGCAGCTTGCCATTACCTGGAACCGCCTCTGGATCCTGGTTTTCGCGCTCAGCGTCTTCGCGGTCCTGCTCTATGTGATGAAGCGGACCCCATGGGGGCTGCAGATGCGCGCCGTCACCGCCAACCGGCGCATGGCCGCCTCCATGGGCATCAAGACGCCATGGGTTGATGCGCTGACCTTCGCGCTGGGGTCCGGCATAGCCGGCATCGCGGGCGTGGCGCTGAGCCAGATCGACAATGTCTCTCCCAATCTCGGCCGTGGCTACATTATCGACAGTTTCATGGTCGTGGTTTTCGGTGGTGTCGGCAATCTCTGGGGCACGCTGGTCGGCGCCTTCTCGCTCGGCATTCTCAACAAATTCCTCGAACCCTATGCGGGTGCCGTGCTCGGCAAGATCGTCGTGCTGGTGCTGATCATCCTGTTCATCCAAAAGCGCCCGCGCGGCCTGTTCGCGCTCAAGGGCAGGGCGGTGGAAGCGTGATGTCAGGACGCTT
Source organism: Mesorhizobium sp. INR15 (assembly GCF_015500075.1). Taxonomy (NCBI): domain Bacteria; kingdom Pseudomonadati; phylum Pseudomonadota; class Alphaproteobacteria; order Hyphomicrobiales; family Phyllobacteriaceae; genus Mesorhizobium; species Mesorhizobium sp. INR15. The sequence goes on from NZ_CP045496.1 coordinate 4,194,890, forward strand.
CTTTGCCGCTGGTGCGGACCGCCGCATCGCCATCACGGTTCTCATCCTGCTCGCGGTTGCCATCGTCGTGCCGCTGCTCAATCTGGCGGTGTCGCCGACCAATACCTTCTATGTGCCGTCCTACATCGTCGCGCTGACCGGCAAATATCTCTGCTATGCGCTGCTCGCGCTGGCGCTCGACCTTGTCTGGGGTTACTGCGGCATCCTCTCGCTCGGCCATGGCGCTTTCTTCGCGCTCGGCGGCTATGCGATGGGCATGTACCTGATGCGCCAGATCGGCTCGCGCGGCGTCTATGGCAATCCGGTTCTGCCTGATTTCATGGTGTTCCTGAACTACAAGGAATTGCCCTGGTTCTGGACCGGCTTCGACCATTTCTGGTTCGCGGCGATCATGGTGATTGCGGTGCCCGGCCTGCTCGCCTTCGTCTTCGGCTGGTTCGCTTTCCGCAGCCGTGTCACCGGCGTCTATCTCTCGATCATCACCCAGGCGATGACCTATGCGCTGCTACTCGCCTTCTTTCGCAACGACATGGGCTTTGGCGGTAACAATGGCCTGACCGATTTCAAGGACATCCTCGGCTTCAACGTGCAGGCAGACGCGACGCGTTCGGCGCTGTTCGCCGCCAGCGCGGTGATGCTGGCGCTTGCCGTCTCCGTCACCTGGGCAATCGTCGGCTCGAAATACGGCAAGCTGCTGATGGCGGTGCGTGATGCCGAGAGCCGAACGCGCTTCCTCGGCTGGCGGGCGGAGAACGTCAAACTGTTTGCCTTGACGGTCTCCGCTGTCATGGCCGGCATTGCCGGCGCGCTCTACGTGCCGCAAGTCGGCATCATCAATCCAGGTGAGTTCGAGCCCTCCAATTCGATCGAAGTCGTGGTCTGGGCGGCTGTTGGCGGGCGTGGCACCATCGTCGGGCCGATCATTGGTGCGCTGCTGGTCAATGCCGGCAAGTCCTGGTTCACCGGCGTGCTGCCGGAATTCTGGCTGTTCGCGCTTGGCGGGCTGTTCGTTGCCGTGACGTTGCTTTTGCCCAAAGGCATCATCGGCATGTGGGACAGCTGGCGCGGCAACGCCAAGGCAATGCGGGCGGTCTCCGTCGCGGCCGAAGCCGGCACCGGCACGGGCATCGACATCACGCCGCCAAAGGCTGTGCGTGCCGCGGCAAGAACGCCCGGCGAATGGTCCTCGCCCGAACCACAGCCGGCGGAGTAGGGCGATGAGCAAGTCCAACACCATCCTCTATCTCGACGGCGTCTCGGTCTCCTTCGACGGTTTTCGCGCCATCAACAACCTGTCGCTGGTGCTCGACAAGGGCGAGATGCGCGCCATCATCGGCCCTAACGGCGCTGGCAAGACGACTATGATGGACATCGTCACCGGCAAGACGCGGCCGGACGAGGGCGAGGTGTTCTTCGACGGCCAGGTCGACCTGACCAAGCATGACGAAGCCGAGATCGCCATGATGGGCATCGGCCGCAAGTTCCAGAAGCCGACCGTCTTCGAAAGCCACACGATCGAGGAAAACCTGATGCTGGCGCTGAAAGGCCCACGCTCGATCTTCCCCGCGCTGTTCCATCGCGGCTCGGCCAAAGAGGCACGGCAGATCGATGACATCCTCGGCATCATCCGTCTCGGCGACAAACGTGAAGATCTCGCCGCCAATCTCAGTCACGGACAAAAGCAGTGGCTGGAGATCGGCATGCTTCTGGCGCAGGACCCGAAACTGCTTCTGGTCGACGAGCCGGTGGCCGGCATGACCGACGCCGAGACCGAGGAAACCGCGCGTCTGCTGAGGGATATCGCACGGGACCATTCGGTCATTGTCGTCGAGCATGACATGCATTTCGTGCGCGAACTTGGTGTCAAGGTCACCTGCCTGCATGAGGGCTCGGTGCTCTCCGAAGGCACGCTTGATTTCGTTTCGGCCGACGACCGTGTCGTCGAAGTCTACCTGGGGAGATGAGCATGGTCTGGCGGGTTCCGTTTCATCGTTTCGACCTTTCGTTCCTCAAGCGCTGGATCAGGCGCTGAGATGCTCGAAGTCTCTGATGCCACGCTCCACTATGGCGCCGCCCAGGCGCTGCGCGGCGTGTCGCTGAAGGCGGGCGCGGGCAAGATCACCTGCGTGCTTGGCCGCAACGGCGTCGGCAAGACAAGTTTGATGAGATCGATCGTCGGCCACCATCGGCTGACGAGCGGAAGCGTTGCCTTCGAGGGGAAGGCGCTCGACCGGAGCGCGGCGTATGACCGCGCCCGGTCGGGCATCGCATTCGTGCCGCAAGGCAGGGAGATTTTTCCACTGCTGACTGTGCGGGAAAATCTGGAGTCGGGTTTCGCGCCGTTAAAACGCGCTGACCGCAATGTGCCTGCCCATGTCTTCGAACTGTTCCCGGTGCTGAAGCAAATGCTCGGCCGCCGTGGCGGTGATCTTTCCGGCGGCCAGCAGCAGCAGCTTGCCATAGGCCGGGCGCTGGTGATGCGGCCGAAATTGCTGGTGCTGGATGAGCCGACCGAAGGCATCCAGCCGTCGATCATCAAGGATATCGGGCGCGCCATCCGCTATCTGCGCGACCAGGCCGGCATCGCGGTGCTGCTGGTCGAACAATATCTCGACTTCTGCCGCGAGCTCGCCGACGAGGTCAACATCATGGATCGTGGCCAGATAGTGCACACTGGCCCGGCCGAAGATCTCGACAGGGCGGACGTCCGCAAGTTTCTGACCGTCTAGAGGTCCTGACGCGGCCGCAAGCCCATGACGGGCCTCGACATTTCTCCGGCCCATCGGATCACGACCCTGGCATGTCGACCAGTGCGTGCTAGTCTTGGCTTGGCCCTGTGAGTCGGCCGCTTCGCGTATCAGTCTGATTTATTGCGGATCGAGGCAAAGTGCGGGCGCACGCTGGCAAGTTCCACGCAAGCAAGGCTACCTAGCTTCCCTCCTGTGATCTGTTTGTCGTTCAACGCGTTTGAGCACACAGGCTAAGGGACAGCCATGCAACGTTTCGTCGAGGACTATCAGAAGCGACGCCTTACCGAGCGCGTCGACATCATGACGGCGATCAATATCCTGAGATCACAGGGCTACGATCGCGAGGACCTGATCGAGGAGATCACCAAAGTTTTCTATGTCGATCTCGATGCCTACAATGAGGTGGTCATGGCAGCGTAAGGCTGCTTTTCCTCATAATCGCTCCACAGCAAAGTCCGGCGGGTCAAGCCCGCCGCGCCATATAGGCGACTAGCCCACGCGCCGGAACGGCGAGGCGGTGACGCGGTTGCGGCCGCTGCGCTTCGCGGCATAGAGAGCCTTGTCGGCAGCGCTCAACACCTTGTCGAAGCTGGTGCCTTCCTTGCTGCCGAAAGCAAATCCAGCACTGACCGTGCAGGTCACGGAACCTGTCTCGGTTTCGATCCGGTGCGCGGCGAATGCAGCCCTTATATGCTCGGCGGTTTCCTCCACCGTTTCAGGCAGTGTCCGTTTCAGCACCAGGGCGAATTCCTCGCCACCCATGCGTGCGGCGACATCGGCCGGACGAAGATTGTCGGAGAGCTTCCTGGCGAAGACCTTCAGCACCGCATCGCCGGCGGCGTGCCCAAAACTGTCGTTGATGGCCTTGAAACTATCGAGATCGAAAACCACCACCGCGGTGAAGGCGCCGACCGGGGCGTTGCCATGCAAGTCGAACAGGGCCCGGCGATTGAGCAGGCCGGTCAGCGGGTCGGTCAGAGCGTTGTGACGATGATGCCTGGCCAGCCGCCCCTGATTGAGCGCCAGCGACAATGCGCCGATACCGGTCATGCTGGCGATGACGACGATGAGGCTCAGTTCCTCGGCCCAGTTGCTCGGCGCGTGGCCAAGGATCAGTTTTCCGTCCCAGGCAAGAACCAAGGCGCAGAGTGCGAAGGATGCGGCGGTGGCGGAATAGAGCGCCGTGATGCCAATCGTCAGGGCAGGGGCCTCGTCGCGGCCCTTCCAGTATTCGTAGGCCGTGGCGAAGAGGAGCAAGGCCGCGAACATGTTTTCGAACAGAAAGCCGAGGCCATCATAGCCGAGCGCCATCGGCGGCAGCGCGGCCCCCAGGGAAATACCGCTGCCAATCAGCATCCGCCGCATCGGCGATCCGCCCGTCCTGAATTGATAAGCGGCGCCCAGCATGGCTGAAAAGCCGAGCAAGAGGAAAGCCAGGGTCGCAACGCCAAGCAGGCGCCCAGGCATCTCGATATAGGCGTCATAGACAAAAATGTCGCCGACCACCAAAAGCAGGCTGATCGCCCAGGTCAGCAGGAAGCGCTCCGAGCGAGCGGTCAGCCACATGCCAAACAGCGTCAGGCTCAGGCAGGCGGCGGAAAAACCGACCGCCAGCAGAAGTGAAGTGTAGTCGAGCGACATGCCCCTCGTTCCCAGCCGGTGGCGGTTCCAGCTCTGCCACTTGGCGTGACTGGATTCATGCAGCAAGGAAGTGTCGATAAGGTTACGATGGCGCTGAATATGCCACGTTTCAAAGCCTTGCTACGCTTGGAACGCATATGAGACGCGCTCTGAGCGTAGACTGGGCCACCAGACGTTGGTCAGGCCGTCACCCGCTCCATCAGTGCCATCGCGCCGAATGGCGCACGCACCTTACCCTCGGTGATGAAGTAGACGAACACGTCGCGCGGCTGCAACGGCGCATCGGTCGCGGGATCGGCGCGCCGTAGATCAGCCGGTTGCTTGCCCTCTGCCCATGTCTTGACCCGCGCGGCCCACTCGTCGAGCCCCTTCGGTGTGTAGCAGTCGGTATTGTCGTCACTGCCGGTCTGCAGGCGCGCATAGACGAAATCACCGGTAACGTCGGCGATATCAGGGTATTTGGCATGGTCAGCGTAGACGATTGCCGTCTTGTATTTGCGCACCAGAGTGGCGAATTCCGGCACGATGAAGCTGTCATTGCGGACTTCGACCGCGTGGCGCAAGGCAACACCATCCTGTTTTTCCGGCAACAATTTAAGGAAGGCCTCGAAATCATCCGGGTCGAATTTTTTGGTCGGCGCGAACTGCCACAGGATCGGACCGAGTTTCTCGCCCAAGGCCGCAACGCCCGAACCGAGGAAGCGCATCATCGACTCGCCCGCCTCGCCAAGCACGCGGCGATTGGTGACAAAGCGATTGCCCTTCAAGGCATAGACAAAACCGTCAGGCGCTTCGTTGGCCCACTTGACGAAGGTCGGCTCCTTGAAGCTGGAATAGTAGGTGCCGTTGACCTCGATGCTTGGTACTTGGCGGGAGGCATATTGCAGCTGCTTCGCCTTCGATAGCTTGTCCGGATAGAAGGACGTGTCCCAGGGCTCGAAGGTCCAGCCGCCCATGCCGGAGCGGATTGTTCCTGATTTGCTCATTGTCGTCCTCCCGAGTTCTGAAAGATCAGGCCTCTGTGGCCTTGCCGATTGGTTTGGCCATGTCGACGAGTATCCACCCTGGCCGATAGGGATTGGCCCGGCGACCCGTTTCGCGATAGCCGTAAGCGAGATAAAGCGCGATGTTTCGCTCCATCTTGGCGTTGGTATAGAGCCGCACTTCAGGCAGACCCCAGAGACGGGCCTGTTCATCGGCGTGATTGAGCAGCGCGGTGCCGAAGCCCTTGCCCTGAAAGCCAGGCGCGACGGCGACCGAGAAGATCATTGCGTGGTCGGGATGGCGTTCGAGCGTGATCAGTCCTGCAAGCTCGTCGCCGCTCTCCAGAAGCCAGACCTCTCCTTCGGTTATGCGCGGCGCGTAATCCTCGGTAACCGGCATGGGCGGTGCGCCGAACAGCGCTGTGTATGGCGCGTAAGCAGCCGTGGTCAGTGAGACAACGATTGGTAGATCGGTGGCAAGCGCCTTTCTGATCCTCATTTGATCCTCCGGACGCTGCATGACTGCTCGCTCACTCCGCCGCTTCGCGCTTGCCTCCGGGGCGCCGCTCCAGAAGCTCCTTGAGGAACTGGCCGGTGTAGCTGCGCTTTTCGCGCACGATGGCTTCCGGCGTGCCGGATGCCACCAGTTCGCCGCCACCGTCGCCGCCCTCGGGGCCGAGGTCGAGCACCCAGTCGGCGGTCTTGATCACTTCAAGATTGTGCTCGATGACCACCACCGTGTTGCCCTGATCGACCAACTCGTGCAGCACTTCCAGGAGTTTCGCGACATCATGGAAATGCAGGCCGGTGGTTGGCTCGTCCAGAATGTAGAGCGTCTTGCCGGTCGCCTTGCGCGACAGTTCCTTGGCCAGCTTGATGCGCTGCGCTTCACCGCCGGACAGTGTCGTTGCCTGCTGGCCGATGTGGATATAGCCGAGGCCGACCTGCTTCAGCGTCTCCAGCTTGTCGCGCACGCCAGGTACGGCGGCAAAGAAGTCGACGCCTTCCTCGACCGTCATGTCGAGCACGTCGGCGATCGACTTGCCCTTGAACATCACGTCGAGCGTTTCGCGGTTGTAACGCTTGCCATGGCAGACGTCACAGGTGACGTAGACGTCGGGCAGGAAGTGCATCTCGATCTTGATGACGCCATCGCCTTGGCAGGCTTCGCAGCGGCCGCCCTTGACGTTGAACGAGAAGCGGCCGGGCTGGTAGCCGCGCGCCTTGGCCTCCGGAAGACCCGCGAACCAGTCGCGGATCGGCGTAAAGGCGCCGGTATAGGTCGCCGGGTTGGAACGCGGTGTCCGGCCGATCGGCGATTGGTCGATGTCGATGACCTTGTCGAGGAACTCGAGGCCTTCGATGCGGTCGTGTTCGGCCGGATGCTCGCGCGAGCCCATGATGCGGCGCGACGCCGCCTTGAACAAGGTCTCGATCAGGAAGGTCGACTTGCCACCACCGGAGACGCCGGTCACGGCGGTGAAGGTGCCGAGCGGAATTTCAGCGGTAACGTTCTTCAGGTTGTTGCCGCGCGCACCGACCACCTTCAGGCGCCGGTTCTTCTTGGCCTCGCGCCGCGCACCTGGCGTTGCCACCTCCAGTGCGCCCGACAGATATTTGCCGGTGATCGAATTGGGATTGGCCATCACCTGCTGTGGCGTGCCTTGCGCGATGATCTCGCCGCCATGGATGCCGGCGGCCGGACCCATGTCGACCACATAGTCTGCATGAAGGATCGCATCTTCGTCGTGCTCGACGACGATGACCGTGTTGCCGATGTCGCGCAGGTGCTTCAGCGTGTCGAGCAGGCGCGCATTGTCGCGCTGATGCAGGCCGATCGATGGCTCGTCGAGCACATAGAGCACGCCGGTCAGGCCGGAGCCGATCTGCGAGGCCAGGCGAATGCGCTGGCTCTCGCCGCCCGACAGCGTGCCGGAATTGCGCGACAGCGTCAGGTAGTCGAGCCCGACGTCGTTGAGAAAGCGCAGCCGCTCGCGGATCTCCTTGAGCACGCGCACCGCGATCTCGTTCTGCTTGTCGTTGAGCGATGCCGGCAGGTCGGTAAACCACTGGTCGGCCTTGCGGATCGACAGTTCGGTTACTTCGCCAATGTGTTTGCCGGCGATCTTCACCGCCAGCGACTCGGGTTTCAGCCGGTAGCCTTTGCAGACCGGGCAGGGCGTGGCCGACATAAAGCGCTCGATCTCTTCGCGCATCCAGGCGGATTCGGTTTCCTTCCAGCGGCGCTCAAGGTTTGGAATGACGCCTTCGAAGGTCTTGGTGGTCTTGTAGGAGCGCAGGCCGTCATCATACTGGAAGGTGACTTCGCGCTCGCCGGTGCCGCGCAGGATCGCCTCCTGCGCCTCGGTGGTCAGGTCCTTGAACTTGTCGCCGAGCTTGAAACCGTAGGCCTTGCCGAGCGCATCAAGCGTCTGCGAATAATAAGGCGAGGTCGATTTCGCCCACGGGCTGACGGCCCCGTCGCGCAGCGAGACATTCTCGTCGGGCACGATCAGGCTGGCGTCGATGGCGCGTTGGCTGCCGAGACCGTCGCAGGTCGGGCAAGCGCCGAACGGGTTGTTGAAGGAGAACAGCCGCGGCTCGATTTCGGGGATGGTGAAGCCGGACACCGGACAGGCGAACTTTTCCGAGAACAGGATGCGCTCATGCGTCTCGTTCTTCGACTTGTTGACCGAGTCCTCGCCGGTCTGGCTGGCGTCGAGCGGCTTGTCGGCGAATTCCGCGACGGCAAGGCCATCGGCGAGCTTCAGCGCGGTCTCGATGGAATCTGCCAGGCGCGTCGCCAGATCACCGCGCACGACGATGCGGTCGACGACGACGTCGAGGTCATGCTTGTATTTCTTGTCGAGCGCCGGAACGTCAGCGATCTCGTAGAAGACGCCATCGACCTTGACGCGCTGAAAGCCCTTCTTCTGCAGCTCCAGCAGTTCCTTGCGGTACTCGCCTTTGCGGCCGCGCACCATCGGCGCCAGGATGAACAGGCGGGTGCCTTCCTCGATCGCCAACACGCGGTCGACCATCTGGCTGACCGTCTGGCTCTCGATCGGCAGACCGGTGGCCGGCGAATAGGGAATGCCGACGCGCGCGAACAGCAGGCGCATATAGTCATAGATTTCAGTGACGGTGCCGACCGTCGAGCGCGGATTTTTCGAAGTGGTCTTCTGCTCGATGGAGATGGCAGGCGACAGGCCGTCGATCTGGTCGACATCCGGCTTCTGCATCATTTCGAGGAATTGCCGGGCGTAAGCCGACAGGCTTTCGACGTAGCGGCGCTGGCCTTCGGCATAGATGGTGTCGAAAGCGAGTGATGACTTGCCGGAACCCGACAGGCCGGTCATGACAATCAGGCTGTCACGCGGCAGGTCGAGATCGACATTCTTCAAATTGTGTTCGCGCGCCCCGCGAATGGAAAGAAATTTATGGTCGGCCATCGCCGGTCGCCGCCTCAGGTCTGGAATTCATGGGATAGGCGGGTTCTTCCCGGCCATCCCCTATGTAGGTCTTTTTGCCGCCACGTCGAGAGAAGCCACAACTCTCGACAAAAACCGTTTAACCGCCTTTCGCGCGGGCGAGCAAGCGGAAAGAACAAAGGCTGAACACGCTCCTGACAAAACCTGTGTATCGAGTGGGCGCTTGAGGCCGGTTGCCGATCACGTTTTTTGTAACCGGCTATTGAAAGGTTGACGTCTGGGCGTCGCGGGAGCAGACTTCAGAAGTCAACGGAGCCGGCCGTCTTTCGATGGCCTCGCCGCCCAGAGGCGGCCTGCGAGACGCCGCGGGCTTTTGCGATTAGCGCTTCGGACGACAAAAGTCGCAACGGACAGAGGAGCGGAGCCATGACGCCACCGGATAGTCCCCCAGGGTTCCAGGTATCACTGGAGCCGCGGCAGGCATAAGTGCCAGGGTTTAGCGTTTTCGCCACCCGACAAACCGTGACCTGCCGATCCCCACGAAAATCAGAGACTGTTTGTCGGATCGTCGGCTGAAGCCGCGTAGCATCCGAAATCAAAAGTCGGTAAAACATTCCCGACGAAAGTGGATTTGATATCCATAAAGCCCCGTCCGTTTGCGGAAGCAGCGGCGGGGCTGTTCATTTGTGCGGTATGTCGGGTTGTTCAGGACGGCTAGGATCGTGCTGCAAGGGCCGGCTGACCCTTTGGTCTGCTATCGCTGCGAAGCTTTGGCGCCGCCGGCACCGACATCGATGGTTATGCTGCCGGAAATCCTGACGTCGGTATCGCCGACCTTGAACTGAGTTCCACCAGTGCCCGGCGCGGCGTCATCCGGCTCGGGCACTGGAGCTGGTTTGGCGATGCGGTAGTCGCCAGTCACGCCCGGCAAGGCATTGTTCGACGCCGCGTTATCGGTGGCAATCGCAGCGCCAGTCAACGTGATCAAACCTATGAAAGCGCCGGCACAGGAGCGGAAAATTCGAGTGGAAATGCTGTCGATCATGCGTCAACTATAGTGCCCAGGCGCCGGCGATGCCAGACTTCAGCCGTTGAACTCTTGGTCATCGCCGCGGCGCCGGTCACCTTCCGGTCATGCCACGTTCCGTCATGCCGCCTGCTTGCGCGTGTCGAAGACGTGGTCGACGATGCCCCAGGCCTGGGCCTCGCGGGCAGTCATGAAATGGTCGCGGTCGAGCGTGCGTTCGACTTCTTCGTAGCTGCGGCCGCAATGCTGGGCGTAGAGTTCCGTCATATGCCGTTTTGTCCGCCCGATGCGCTCGGCGTGGCGCAGGATGTCGGAGGCCTGGCCCTGGAATCCGCCCAGTGGCTGATGCAGCAGGATGGTGGCGTTCGGCAGGGAGATCCGGCGCCCGGGCGCGCCCGCCATGAGCAGGAACGACCCCATCGAAGCGGCAAAGCCCATGCACACGGTGGAAACAGGGCAACTGACATATTGCATGGTGTCGTAGATGGCGAAGCCGCTGGTCACCACGCCGCCGGGCGAGTTGATGTAGAGCGATATCTCCTTTTCGGGATTGTCCGATTCCAGCGACAGGAGTTGCGCGCAGACCAGCGCCGAGGTGTCGTCGTTGATCTCGCCGTTGACGAAGATGATGCGCTCGCGCAGCAATCGGGAAAATATGTCGAAGGCGCGCTCGCCGCGGCTCGACTGCTCGATCACCATCGGCACCAGATTGGCAATGCCAGCCATCGCTTGGTCTCCTTTGTCAGGCTGTTTTGATAAGTGTTTGAAATATTTTCGAAGTCACGCCGCAAGCGACATGAGGTAAGGGCTGTTCGCGGCAAGGGCCGGCGTCGTGCTGCTGGCGGCGCGCAGCGAAAGCCGGCAATCGGCTCCAGCCACGGTGATCGACGAATGGGCAACCAGCGCAAAGCCACCGTGGATGATGCGCAGATGGGTGCCGCCGGATGTGGTGCGATCGAGCGTGAAGGTGACGATGCTGTCAAATGCCGTGTCGGTGTCTTTCTCCCGCCCGGAGCCTTTCTCTCGCCAGGAGTAGCGCAGCAGCCGTCCCGGCTCGGCATCCAGAACCTGGCATTCAATCGGGGCATCAGCCTTGGCGAAGGCGAAGCGGTTGCCGATTTCGGGTTTGATGTCGTTCGGCATCATCCAGGCGGCTAACAGTTCCGGCACCGTCAACGCCCGCCAAACTTTTTCCGGTGGCTCCGGCAAATCACAGGTGAACTCGATCGCGTCGGGTGCCGCCTTCGCCCGAGAAGTCGAATGAGCTTGTTCCGTCATTGGTCCATGTCCTTCAAAACAGTCTTCAGCTTCTCGATCCGTTCGGGCCAGAAGGTCCGGTAGCGCTCGATCCAGCCGAGCAGGGGGCTGAGCCCTTGCGGGTCGGCACGATAATAGGCGTTGCGGCCGGCGCGCCGCTCGACGACGAGGCCGGCGCCGCGCAACACCGCGAGGTGTTGCGACACGGCCGGCTGCGACACCGTCATGCCGCTGCGCAATTCCGACACGGTCATCTCGCCGGCGGCCAGCCGTTCAAAGACGGCGCGGCGTGTCGGGTCGGCAAGGGCGCGGAAAATCTCGGCTTCGATCATGGCAAAAGCATAAGTCGATACTTATTGATTTGGCAAGCGGTGTTTTGGCGCCCATATGAATCGGACCAGCATCTCCCGACGATTGCTGACATTCCTTGACAGCGGGTGCTAATAAACCTAGAACGAAAAGAGAACAAAAACCTTGTGGGAAAAGGCAGCCACAGCAGGCGGGGATGGTCCGCAGCCTGTAAGGTGCGCCAACAAAAAATTAGTTTCGGATGAGCGCGGAGAAAAATCATGGCGGGTAGCGTCAACAAGGTCATTCTGGTGGGCAATCTCGGTGCGGATCCGGAAATCCGCCGCCTGAACTCGGGCGAGCCGGTCGTCAACATCCGCATCGCCACGTCGGAAAGCTGGCGCGACAAGAATTCCGGCGAGCGCAAGGAAAAGACCGAGTGGCATAACGTCGTCATCTTCAACGACCAGCTCGCCAAGGTTGCCGAGCAGTATTTGAAGAAGGGCATGAAGGTCTATGTCGAGGGCCAATTGCAGACGCGCAAGTGGCAGGACCAGACCGGCGCCGACAAGTACACGACGGAAGTTGTGCTGCAGAAATTCCGCGGCGAGTTGCAGATGCTCGACGCGCGCGGCCAGGGCGAGGGCGGCCAAGTCGGCGGCTATTCCGGTGGCGGCAGCAGCCGCGGTTCGGATTTCGGCCAGTCCAGCCCGAGTGAGGGCTTCAACCGTGGCGGTGGCGCCCCCAGGGGCGGCGGTGGCGGCGGTTCGTCGCGCGAGCTGGACGACGAAATTCCATTTTGATCGTAGGCAGTTCTGAACGACGAACGCCACGTTGATTGAAATCACGCTTGAAGCCCCGGGAGTCCCTCATGGACTTTCGGGGTTTTGCGTTCTCAATTGATCGCTCGCGGCGACAGAGAGATTGTTCTGAAAGGAAGAGTTCAGTGAAGGCACGTGTAAAATGGGTCGAGGAACGCACCTTCGTCGGTGAATCCGGCAGCGGCCACAAGGTTGTCCTGGGAACCGCTTTCGGATCGGAAGGCAAGACGCCTGGCCCGAGCCCGATGGAACTGGTGTTGATCGGCACCGGCGGCTGCTCGGCCTATGATGTCGTCCATATCCTAGAAAAAGGGCGCGAGGCGATCGAGGACTGCGTGGTCGAACTCGATGCCGACCGGGCCGAAACCGAGCCAAAAGTGTTCACGCGCATCCATATGCATTTCGTCGTCAAGGGCAGGGCGCTCTCGCATGACAAGGTGAAACGGGCGATCGACCTGTCGATCGAGAAATACTGTTCGGCCTCCGCGATGCTGGCCAAGACAGCTACGATTACCCACGATTTCGAAGTCATCGACACGACCGCGAAGTAGGCAACTTGGCAGCCGGAAAAGCAGCCTCCGGCGTAAGACGTGCGGTCGTTGTTTCTGAAAGCCGGATCAGCTCGCCATCAACGCCTTGATGCCGTCAGCGACAAACTGCACGGCGAGCGCTGCCAGGATAACGCCGAGCAGGCGTGTCAGGATCGAGCGGCCGGTCTGGCCGAGGATACGGTCGATGCGCTCGGACAGCACGAACACCAGGTAGGTGATGGCCAGGCAGACGAATATGATGCCGACCAGTGCCGCCTGGGCAGCAAAGCCCTGAAACGAGCCAGATAGAAGCACTGTTGCCGAAATCGCGCCGGGCCCGGCGATCAGCGGGATCGCCAGCGGGAAGGCGGCGATGTTGTGGATCATGTCCTTGGTGATGGCGACGTCGCCGATCTTCTCCTTGCGGTCCTGACGGCGCTCGAACACCATCTCGAAGGCGATGAAGAACAACAGGAAGCCGCCGGCGACGCGGAAGGCCGGCAGTGTGATGCCGAACACCGACAGGATCGATGCACCGGCAACAGCAAACAGCGCCATGACCAGGAAGCCGATGATGGAGGCGCGGACGGAAACCTGCTGGCGCTCCTCGCGGTTCATGCCGCGTGTCACCGCGAGGAACAGCGGCGCCAGGCCGGGCGGATCGATGGTGACGAGGATGGTGACGAAGGCGTTGAACAGGCTATCGAAGCTCGGCATCACGGACCCTCCTGCCGGGCGGTGCCCGAACCGCTGCACTCCCGAACCAGCTCATTCGTAGAGCAAAGCCGATCCGAGGGAAACCGTGCGCGGTGAAGGTATTGCTAGGCCGATGAGGGTCGATCCGCAGCGCGCTCTCGCCCTATTCCGCCGCGCTGCAGTGGGCTTCTATCCTGTAGCCATCTGGGTCGACGACGAAAGCGGCGTAGTAGTCTTCGCCATAGTCCGTGCGCAGGCCCGGAGAGCCATTGTCCTGACCGCCCGCGCGCAAGGCGCCGGCATGGAACGCGTCGACGCTCTTGCGGGTGGGTGCCGAAAAGCAGAAATGCAGGCCGGACTTGTCATCCGCGGGCACCGGGTGCGCGGCTTCGTTCACCCAAAGTGCCACGCCCTGCGCGCCATAGCCCAGCGAACCCGGCGACTGGCTGAGGCAGGAATAGCCGAGCGGTTTCAGCGCGGCGTCATAGAAGCGCTTCGAGACGTCGGCGTCGCGGACACCGATCGAGATGTGATCAAGCATTTTTCTCTCCCTTGTCATCAAGCCTGGGTGGCGCGGCGCGCCAGGAATTCGACTTCGAGCCGCCAGGTCGCGCCATTGTCGTGCGAACGTTCGGCAAGCCAGCGGAACGTGTCCTCGGTGATCCGTGAAAAGCTCCAGCGCACCGAGCCGCCCATGCCGTCATTGCCATCCTGGATGATGGTGTCGCCCTCGGTCCGGCCAAGCTGCCGGCTGAAATACTGATTGCGCGGATCGCTCCAGAAGATGTGCCAGGCGTCGAGGTCGGGATCGTAGACGCGCAGCGTCGTGCCATGGAATGTCCAGGTGCCAAGCGAAGGCGAGGGACCGGCGTCGCGGGCTGGCAGGATCCAGACGTCCTGGATCGCACGGCCCTCGAGTACCCAGCCGAAATGCACCTCGCCGCGTCCAGTCAGCACCTGGCCGTCTTCCAGGTAGCGCGCGGCATCAAAAGTCCAGGCACCGGCGAAGCGGCCGTAAAGTCTCAGCTTCTCGGCAAGGTTCTTGGCAGGCCCTGCGCTGTGCAGCGCCTCGGCAAAGGAAGACTGGTCAGGCATGGTTGCGGTCTCTGCTTGTCAGGAGAGATCAGGCAATAGGCCATGGCCGGGTTCTGGACTTGGGAAATATTGCTATATCTGCGTGATGACGGCGACCACGCGCACCATTGCATCGGGATCCGGCTGGCAGGTGTCGGATGTGATCTGCACCGCCGGCACCGCGGATCGGCCGTTTGAGGAAGAGCATAGGGATTTCTGCGTCGCGGCGGTCACCAGCGGCACCTTCCGCTATCGTGCAAGCCAAGGCACGGCGATGCTCGCGCCGGGTGCCGTCCTGCTTGGCAATTCAGGCACCTGCTACGAGTGCGGCCATGACCATGGCAGCGGCGACCGCTGCCTTTCCTTCCATTTCACGCCGGCCTGTCTGGAACGGATCGTCGCCGATGTTCCGGGAGCAAGGAAGCTCGCCTTCGCGGCACCTCGCCTGCCGCCCTTGCCGGTGCTGGCGCCGTTGCTGGCCGAGGCCGAAGCGGCGCGCGAGGCGGACGAGACTGGCGCTTTCGAGGAACTCGGCCTGCGCCTTGCCGGTGCGGTGGTCGCTGCAAGTTCTGGTTTCGCCAAGGCGGCGCCAGCGCCAAGCCGCCGCGACCAGAAACGCGTGGCCGAGGCCGTTCGGCGCATCGAGATCGACGGTGACCAGCCGCTTTCGCTTGCCGCGCTTGCTGGCCAGACCGCGACAAGTCCGTACCATTTCCTGCGCACATTCCGGCAGGTCGCCGGCATGACCCCTTACCAATTTCTGCTGAGAACTAGGCTGCACCGAGCAGCGGTGCGGCTGCGCTCTTCGGACGAGACGATCTCGGCGATCGCCTTCGATGCCGGGTTCAACGACCTCTCGACCTTCAACAGGCGGTTCCGGCGTGACATGGGCGCGACGCCTGGCAGCTACCGCGCCCGCCGCTAAAGAGGTCTGTTTGCCGACCTTTTAGTCTCAGTCCGTGGTCGGTCCGCACCAGCCAGGAAGGTAGTCGGCATCCCTGGATTTGGCAAACGCCAGGGCATCCTTCATCGCCTTGTCGAAATCTTTCACGACCGCGTCCCGTGCGATCCGGCGACGCAGGAAGTCCGCCCAGATGAATTCGCTGAACGGCGTCGTGTCCTTGGCAAAGCCGCCCATTCTGCGCAGTTCGCCCGCCATGCTACGGTAAGGATCATCGACCAGCTCGCCGATTGTCTTCGGAATTGCCGAGTAATCGCGGCGCCGACCGTTCTCATCGAACGGATGCATCCAGGCTTTGTTGTCGAGCACGAAAAGAAACGCGTCCTTGTCGAGAGCGGACAGGTCGCCGATCACGGTCACAAGCACGTCCTTGACGCCTTCCTCGAGCAGAGCGCGAGCGAGGTGATGGTGATCGGTGACGTAATTGCGATTCTTGGGGCCCAATACAACCGGCACCATGTGTTTGCCGAGAAAAGCGCCGGTCTTCTTCCTGGCGTCCTGCGCCCTGATCATCTGGCGCTTCAATGCCACTTCTCTCATGCCGACCGTTATCTGTGTCGGCCTCAGTTCCTCGACGGGAACCGGCGTGACAAAGGGTGCTCGGGGGTCAATCATGGCGCTCCATCCTGTTCTTGCTGCTGCTGTGTCTTCGGACCAAGCGATTTGATCGCCGCGTCGACACTGTGGAATATCCGCTGCGGGCCGACGAGTTCGGCAATGCCAAATCGCGCCAAAGCCGCCTGGGCGCGCAGCGATTCCAGCCGGGCGATGGCGAAAATGGCGCCCGTCTTGCGGCAATGGGTGATGGTGTCTTTCAGGGCCTGCGCGGCGGTATAATCGATTTCGACGATGTTGCTGGCCTCCAGCACGACCAGTTTCACGTTTTCTTTCCGGGCGTCGACGAGATCGCAAAGGCCGCGCTTGAAGCGGTCGGCGTTGACGAAGGACAGCGGCGCCTGGAAGGCCGCGACCAGCACGCCGGAGAGTTGTTCACCAGCACTGGGCTTGCCCGGCGGCCACCAGACGGAAGTTCCCGGCACCTGTTCGAGCTCGATTGGCAGCGTGCGGGTCGCGCTCCATATCCCATGCAGCAGCGACAGGCCGATACCGACCGCCACGCCGGTCTCGATCGGCAACACGACGATTGCGGCCATGGTGATCAGGATCAACAAGAATTCGACAGGCGCTTGCCGGTAGACATTGGCGAACACCTTCCAGCGCAGTATGTGCTGGGCAACGAACATCAGGACACCGGCAAGGGCGGCCTGCGGAACATTGGCGAGCAGGCCGCCGCCAAAGGCGCCGAGCGCCAGCACGATGGCCGCGGCGATAAGGCCTGACAGTTGCGAGCGGCCGCCCGACTGGGAGACGATGGCCGTGCGCGGTGGGCTGGCATTGACGGCAAAGGCGCCGAACAGGCTGGACGCGATGCTGCCGGCGCCGACACCGACGAAATCGCGATTGACGTCAGGGTCGCCCTGTTCCGGCACGAAGGAGCGCGAGGTGGCCGCCGTCTGCACCATGACGACGATGGCGATCAGCAACGCCAGCGGCACCAGCGCCTGTACATCGTCAAGGCTGGCAAGCGGCAGGCCCGGTTGCGGCAAGCCGTTGGGCAGGGCGCCGAGCACCTCGACGCCGCGACCCTTGAGGCCGAAGATGGCGACAGCCGTCGTGGCAAGCACCATGCCGATCAAGGCGCCGGGGATGCGGGCGCTGATGCGTTCGGCACCGAACACGATTGCAAACACGCCAAGGCCGAGCCCAAGGCTCCAGGGGTTGGTGAGATGGAGACTGCCGGCGATCTCACCGACGCGCCGTAGGGTTTCACCACTTTCAGGGGGCAGGCCAAGCAGTCCGGGCATCTGCGAAACGATGATGTGGACGGCGATGCCGGCGAGGAATCCTGTCGTGACCGGCAACGACAGGAGATCGGCGATCCAGCCGAGGCGAAAGACACCGCTGAGTGTCACGATCAGCCCGACCATCAGTGCCAGCATGGCGGCCAGCGCCAGATAGTGAGGCGATCCCGAAGTGGCAAGCAGCGCCAGGCTGCCGGCAAACAGCGGCGTAATGGTCGAATCCGCGCCGGCCGAGAGATGGCGGTTGGCGCCGAACAGGGCAAACGCCACCGAACCGGCAACAAAAGCGAAGAAACCGACCTCGGGAGCAAAGCCGCCGAGCCGGGCGGTTGCCATCTGCTCGGGGATAGCGATCGCCGCCAATGTCAGACCCGCGATCAGATCGCCATTGAGATCCCGGGGCTGCCACCCGCTGAGCGCCCGCAAAGGCAGCCATTGGTTCCAATTCATGGTGCTCGCGGCTTTTGCTTGGGGAGGTTGTGGTCCATTGCCGGCTTTTGCCTTGGTGGCGGCGAAAAGCTTGTTGGCCATATCGTCGCAATGAGCGGTATCCTTTTGAAATTACCACCGAAATTGACATTGGAAAAGTCTTGCGATCATTGGAGTTTCGCCGCCGCTTCCTATATAAGCGTCAAGTGATTCCTGATTAGATTGTGATCCAATTTGACCGACCAAAAGACACCGCGCGGCGCCGACGGCGGCCCTACCGGCATCGAGCCGATCTCCATCATCGAGGAGATGCAGCGCTCCTATCTTGATTACGCCATGAGCGTGATCGTCAGCCGTGCGCTGCCCGACGTGCGCGATGGCTTGAAGCCGGTCCACCGCCGCATTCTCTTTGCCGCGCATGAGAGCGGCTACCACTGGAACCGCAAATATGTGAAGTCGGCTCGTCCGGTCGCCGACGTGATGGGTAAATACCATCCGCATGGCGACGCCTCGATCTATGACGCCTTGGTGCGCATGGCGCAGGACTGGTCGCTGCGTGTGCCGCTGATCGACGGGCAGGGCAATTTTGGTTCCATCGACGGCGATCCGCCGGCGGCGATGCGCTACACCGAATCGCGGCTGACCAAGGTCGCGCACGAACTGCTAGAGGATATCGACAAGGACACCGTCGACTTCCAGGACACTTATGATGCGTCGGGCAGCGAACCGAAGGTTCTGCCGGCACGGTTCCCGAATCTCTTGGTCAATGGTTCCGGCGGCATCGCGGTCGGCATGGCCACCAACATCCCGCCGCACAATCTTAGCGAAATCTGCAACGGCGCCATCGCCATCATCGACAACCCGGCGATCGACCTGCCGGCGCTGATGGAGATCATCCCCGGGCCGGATTTCCCGACCGGCGCCATCGTGCTTGGCCGCTCCGGCATCTACAGCGCCTATTCGACCGGCCGCGGCTCCATTGTCATGCGCGGCAAGGTCAACATCGAACAGCGCGGCAACGACCGTGAGTCGATCATCATCACCGAGGTTCCCTATCAGGTGAACAAGTCGTCGATGATCGAGAAGATGGCCGAACTGGTGCGCGACAAGCGCATCGAGGGCATTTCCGACATTCGCGACGAGAGTGACCGCCAGGGATACCGCGTCGTCGTCGAGCTGAAGCGTGACGCCGTTGCCGACGTCATTCTCAACCAGCTTTACCGCTTCACGCCTCTGCAGACGTCGTTTGGCGCCAATATGGTGGCGCTGAACGGCGGCAAGCCGGAAATACTGACGCTGACCGACATGCTGAAGGCGTTCGTCACCTTCCGCGAAGAGGTGATCAGCCGCCGGACAAAATTCCTGCTGCGCAAGGCGCGTGACCGAGCCCACATCCTGGTCGGCCTCGCCATTGCCGTCGCCAACATCGACGAAGTGATCAAGCTTATCCGTACCGCGCCGGATCCGCAGACGGCGCGTGAACAGTTGATGGAGCGGCGCTGGCCCTCCGGCGACGTCGAATCGTTGATCCTGCTGATCGATGATCCGCGCCATCGCATCAACGAGGATGGCACCTACAATCTGTCCGAGGAACAGGCACGTGCCATCCTCGAACTGCGCCTGCAGCGCCTGACAGCGCTTGGTCGTGATGAAATCGCCGATGAGCTCAATACGATCGGTGACGAGATCAAGGACTACCTCGACATCCTGTCGTCGCGTGCGCGCATCCAGCAGATCGTCAAGGACGAACTGGCCGCAGTGCGCGACGAATTCGGCACGCCGCGCCGCACCGAGCTCACCGATGGTGGGGCGGATATGGAAGACGAGGACCTGATCCAGCGCGAGGACATGGTCGTGACGGTGAGCCATTCCGGCTACATCAAGCGCGTGCCGCTGTCGCTCTACCGGGCGCAGCGCCGGGGTGGCAAGGGCCGCTCGGGCATGTCGACCAAGGAAGAGGATTTCGTTACCCGCCTGTTCGTGGCCAACACGCACACGCCGGTGCTGTTCTTCTCCTCGCGCGGTATCGTCTACAAGGAAAAGGTCTGGCGGCTGCCGATCGGCAATCCGCAGTCACGCGGCAAGGCGCTGATCAACATGCTGCCGCTAGAGCAAGGCGAGCGCATTACCACCATCATGCCGCTGCCGGAGGATGAGACCAGCTGGGGCGAGCTCGACGTGATGTTCGCCACCACGCGCGGCACCGTGCGCCGCAACAAGCTTTCGGACTTCATCCAGGTCAACCGCAATGGCAAGATCGCGATGAAGCTGGAGGAGGAAGGCGACGAGATCCTCGGCGTCGAGACCTGCACCGACAATGACGACGTGCTTTTGACCGCGAGTTCCGGCCAGTGCATCCGCTTCTCGGTCAGCGACGTGCGCGTCTTCCAGAGCCGCAATTCGGTTGGCGTGCGTGGCATCGCCATGGCCGACACCGACCGCGTCATCTCGATGGCTGTCATCGAGCATGTCGATGCGCCGCCCGCCGAACGCGCCGCCTACCTGAAGCGCGTTGTCGCCGAACGGCGTGTGGCCGCCGGCATCGCGGCCGGCGAGGAGGAAGAAATCCAGCTCACCAATGAAGAGGTTGGTGAGGAGGCGGAACTGTCCGACGAGCGCTACGAATTCCTGAAGGCGCACGAACAGTTCGTGCTGACGGTGACGGAATATGGCTATGGCAAGCGGTCTTCGTCCTACGACTTCCGCCTGACCGGGCGCGGCGGCAAGGGCATCCGTGCCACCGACGTGTCGAAGACGGCTGAAATCGGCAGCCTCGTGGCGACCTTCCCGGTCGGCAATGACGACCAGATCATGCTTGTGTCGGACGGCGGTACGGTTATCCGCGTACCCGTCAACGGCATCCGTTTCGCCAGCCGCGCCACCAAGGGCGTGACCATCTTCAACACGGCTGAAGGTGAAAAGGTGGTTTCGGTCGAGCGGATTTCGGAGCCGCAGGCGGACGAAGAAACCGAAGACAGTGCCGAAGCCGGCTCTGAGACCGCACCAGCGACGGATGCCGGTCCGGATGTCGCCGAATAGGTTTTGACATAGCAACGCCGGCCCATGGGCCGGCGCGGCAACACAATCAGATTATTCTAGTAATGGCAGATTATACTAGTAATGGCGGAATGGCTTGCGCGGGCCGAAGCCTTCGAAGCGTTTGGTGTTGGCCTTGACGCGAACGCGTTGCGCTTCCTGATGCAGCCCAAATACGGTGGCGATCAGCATGGCGACGGTCATTGCGGTGGCGAGCATGTAGATCAGCATGTGCGTGTTCTCCTGCGCCTTACAACGGTTAAATGGGATTTTGGTTTCATCTTATTAAGGTGCAACCTAGTGAACGCTGCGTGAAGGCTTCGTGATCAGCGTATTCATCTGTCGTTCATGTGCGCGAAAAGGTTCACAGGCCGGCGCGCCGATCGGATTTGCCTTTGCGAGAGAGGCTCGCTAGAAGCACCAGCCATGACAGAACGCATCGCCCTCTATGCCGGCTCCTTCGACCCGCTGACCAACGGCCATCTCGATGTGCTGAAGGCGTCGCTGGCCGTGGCCGACATCGTCTACGCGGCAATTGGCATTCATCCCGGCAAGAAGCCGCTGTTTTCCTTCGAGGAGCGGGTGGCGCTCATCGAGGCGGCGACGAAGGCCGAATTCGGCCGCGACGGTGCGCGCATCAAGGTCGTCGCCTTTGACGGACTGGTCATCGACGCCGCCAAGCAGCAGGGCGCCTCGATCATGATCCGTGGCCTGCGCGACGGTACCGATCTCGACTACGAGATGCAGATGGCCGGCATGAACGAGACCATGGCGCCCGAGTTGCAGACGGTTTTTCTGCCCGCCAGCCCATCCGTGCGCACCATTACCGCCACACTTGTGCGCCAGATAGCCTCGATGGGAGGCGACATCCGCCCCTTCGTGCCGGCCGCTGTTGCCGGCGCGCTCACCGCCAAATTCGCGAAATAATGCATGTCGCCCAAAAGTGGATTCCGGTTTTGGGGTAACGACATGCATGAAACAAAGATACTCGGAGAAAACTCATGCAGCTGAAAAAGCTCGCCTCATTCCTTGTCGTGCTTGCCGGTCTGGTAACCGCATCGGTTCCGGCCTTCGCCGCCGATCCGCAAAACACAATGATCATCACCCTGAAGGACGGCGATGTCACCATCGCGCTGCGTCCTGACCTCGCGCCCAAGCATGTCGCCCAGATCAAGAAGCTGGTGCGCCAGGGCGCCTATGACAATGTTGCCTTCCACCGTGTCATCGGCGGTTTCATGGCGCAGACCGGCGACGTGAAGTTCGGCAACATGAAGAGCGGCTTCAACGCTGAAGCCGTCGGTACGGGCGGCTCCGATCTGCCTGACCTGCCGGCTGAATTCTCGACGAGCGAGCACTACAAGCGCGGAGTGGTCGGCATGGCCCGCTCGCAGGATCCGAACTCCGCCAATTCGCAGTTCTTCATCATGTTCGCACCGGCACCGCCGCTCGATGGCCAGTACACCATCGTCGGCAATGTCGTCACCGGCATGGAGCTGGTGGATCATATCAAGAAGGGCGACGAGGCGCAGAACGGGACGGTCTCCGATCCTGACCGCATGATCAAGGTGCGAATCGCCGCCGACGGCAAGTAATCTATTTCTTTCAAAAGGATATCTGACATGGCTGAAATCAAGGACCGCGAAAACGCGCTCATCATGGAAACGACCAAGGGCAAGGTCGTCATCGAACTGTTCCCCGACCTGGCGCCCGGCCATGTCGCTCGCATCAAGGAACTGGCGCGCGAAGGCGCCTATGACGGCGTGGTGTTCCACCGCGTCATCGAAGGCTTCATGGCGCAGACCGGCGATGTGAAATTTGGCAATTCCAGCAAGCCTTCCTTCGCGCCGTCGCGCGCTGGCATGGGCGGCTCGGAAAAGCCTGACCTGAAGGCAGAGTTCTCCAACGCCAACCATGGCCGCGGCACCTGCTCGATGGCGCGTTCGCAGAACCCGAACTCGGCCAACTCGCAGTTCTTCATCTGCTTCGACGATGCCGCCTTCCTCAACCGTCAGTACACGGTCTGGGGCCAGGTCATCGAAGGCATGGACAATGTCGACAAGATCAAGCGCGGCGAGCCGGTGCCGGATCCCGACAAGATCGTGTCGCTGAAGGTCGCGGCCGACGTCAAGTAACAAGCGAGAACGGCAATGATGGGCGTAGTCTGGTCGCTTCTCGGCATCCTGTCCGGCGCCTTCATTGCCATTCAGGCACCAATCAATTCGCAGCTTGCGCGCGGCCTGGGGCTCCCGGTCGCCGCGGCTGCGTTTTCGTTCCTGTCGGGCGCGGTCGTGCTCGGCATCATTTCCGTCGCCGTGGTGAAGCTGCAAGGCATCACGCTTGACTGGAAGGCGCCGGCGCCGTGGCTGTTCGTTGCCGGCGGCATGCTTGGCGGCTTTTACGTCACGTTGTCGACCATCCTGACGCCGCGCATCGGCGCTGCCGCCCTGATGGCATTCCTGGTGGCGGGCCAGCTGCTGGCCGGCATGCTGATCGACCGCGTCGGCTTCCTCGGCGTCGCGGTGCGCGAGATTTCGGTCGGCCGCATTGCCGGCGCGGTGCTGCTTCTGGCCGGAGCGCTGCTCGTCCGGCTGTTTTGATTTCCGATGCGTGTTGACCTCTTTGATTTTGATTTGCCGGAGGAGCGCATCGCGCTTCGCCCGGCGGAACCGCGCGAAAACGCCAGGCTTCTGGTGGTCAAGCCGGGCGAGGGGCTGGAGGACCGGACGGTCGGCGACCTGCCGTCCTTGCTCAGGGCCGGCGATGTGCTGGTTTTCAACGACACCAAGGTTATTCCAGCACAGCTGAAAGGCATCAGGCGGCGCGGCGAGGCATCGGCGCAGGTCGAAGCCACGCTGCATATGCGTATGGCGCCCGACCGCTGGCTTGCCTTCATGCGCCCGGGCAAGCGTATCGCGGTTGGCGATCGCATCCATTTCGGCCATGACGGCAATTCCTGTTTTCTCGGTCAGCTCGACGCCACGGTGATCGAGAAGGGCGAGGGCGGCGAGGCCTTGCTGGGCTTTGACCTCTCAGGACCGTTCCTGGATGAAGCGCTGCACGCGGTTGGCCACATCCCGCTGCCGCCATACATCGCCTCGAAGCGCGATGATGACGAGCGTGACCGTGCCGACTACCAGACCATCTATGCCAAGGAAGAGGGAGCGGTGGCGGCACCCACCGCCGGACTGCATTTCACGCCGGAACTGTTTGCCAAGCTCGACGCCATGGGGGTCGAACGCCGCTTCGTCACGTTGCATGTCGGCGCCGGCACGTTCCTGCCGGTGAAGGTCGACGACACCGCCGCGCACAAGATGCACGCCGAGATCGGTTCGGTGAGCCAGGAGGCCGCCGACGCCTTGAATGCGGCCAAGGCGCGGGGCGGACGCATCGTCGCCGTCGGAACGACATCGCTGCGCCTGCTGGAGAGCGCCGCCTGCGCGGATGGCACGCTTGCCGCATGGTCGGGCCCGACGGATATCTTCATCACGCCAGGCTATCGGTTCCGCACCGCCGACATGCTGATGACCAATTTCCACTTGCCGCGTTCGACGCTGTTCATGCTGGTCTCGGCCTTTTGCGGCCTCGACACAATGCGTGCGGCCTATGCGCATGCCATTGAGGTCGGCTACAGATTCTACTCCTACGGGGACGCAAGTCTGCTTTTTCGAGCGGAGATGAGCGATGGACAATGATCTTCTTGCATTTGACCGTGACCGGCTGGTCGCGGAAGTAAAAAAGCTGCGGGCCGGCATTCGCGCGCACCGTGATACATCCGGCCACGATCTCTGCTGGCACCATCCGGATCCGTGGCACCTGCTGCCGGAAAAGACAGAGCCGGCCATCGCCGTGCCGCCCTGGCCCAAATTCATGCGCGGCTGTATCCGCTACCGGCAATCCCTCGATGAACAGGCGCCCGGCGCACCGGTGCATGACAAGGAATTCAATGGGTAAGGCTTTTTCGTTCAAGGTTCTGGCAACGGATGGCAAGGCACGGCGCGGCGTGATCGACATGCCGCGTGGCGAAATCCGTACGCCTGCCTTCATGCCGGTCGGAACCGGCGGCACCGTCAAGGCCATGTACATGGATCAGGTGCGCGGCGTCGGCGCCGATATCATCCTTGGCAATACCTACCATCTGATGCTGCGGCCGGGCGCCGAGCGGATGGCGCGGCTCGGCGGCTTGCACGAATTCGCGCGCTGGCCGCATCCGATCCTGACGGACAGTGGCGGTTTCCAGGTGATGTCGCTGTCGAAGCTGAGGAAGCTGACGGAAAAGGGCGTCACCTTCCGCTCGCATATCGACGGCGCCGCCTACGAGATGTCGCCGGAGCGCTCGATCGAGATTCAAGGCTTGCTCGATTCCGATATCCAGATGCAGCTCGACGAGTGCACGGCGCTGCCGGCGGAGGTGAAGGAGATCGAGCGCGCCATGGAACTGTCGCTGCGCTGGGCCGAGCGCTGCAAGACGGCGTTCGGCGATCAACCTGGCAAGGCGATGTTCGGCATTGTCCAGGGCGGCGACAAGGCCGACCTGCGGGTACGTTCGGCGCAAGCCCTGAAAGCGATGGATCTCAAGGGCTACGCGGTTGGCGGGCTGGCTGTCGGCGAACCGCAAGCGGTGATGCTCGAGATGCTCGAGATCACTTGTCCGGAATTGCCTGACAACAAGCCGCGCTATCTTATGGGCGTCGGCACACCGGACGATATCCTGAAATCGGTGGCACGCGGCATCGACATGTTCGACTGCGTGATGCCGACCCGTGCCGGCCGCCATGGTCTCGCCTATACACGGCGCGGCAAGGTGAATTTGCGCAACGCCCGCCATGCCGACGATCCGCGCCCGCTGGATGAGGAAAGCGATTGCCCCGCGGCGCGAGACTATTCACGCGCCTATCTGCACCATCTCGTGCGCTCGCAAGAGGCGCTGGGCGCCATGCTTTTGACCTGGAACAATCTTTCCTACTATCAAAAGCTGATGCAGGACATTCGCGCGGCCATCGAAGCCGCCGCGTTCGAGGCGCGCGCCGCGGAGATTTCCGAGGGTTGGGCGAGGGGCGATATCCCCGTCCTGTAAGGCCTTACGTGCTGAGCGAGTTCGAGGCGCGCAGGCTGCAGCCGGTGATCTGGTAGTGGCCATCTGGCTGTAGCTGGAGCGTGTAGACGGCCTCGTAGTCCTTGCCGTCCGGCCCTACGATCAGTACCTGCTGCACGATCGAGGTCGAGCTGGTCTCCTGCACCTTGCCGAATGAGTAAGTCTGCGGCTTGCGCACCGGCGGGTAGCCGTTGGTCACCATGTTCATGAAGGCGTCCACCGTCGGAAAGATCTGCCTGACGTTGGGCGCGGCGAAACTATAGGCCGTGGCGCCATCATTGGCGATGAGGGCTTTCAGCTGGCCATCGATGACAGCCTGGCCAGCCTTGATTTCCGCGTCACCGGCGAAGGCCGACGACGCGAGGATGAGTGGAACGACTGCGAATGCGAAAAAAGCGCGGCGCATGGCCTGTCTCCGTTGTCCCTCGAAAATGTTCCCTCGAAATAGTGCTGTCCGAAGACGCATCATAACATACGCTTGGCGGTGCATCGTGGTTTCAGCAATTGTGAATATTCGCCTCAGGGCAGCCTGCCGCGAGCTTAAGCCTCCTTTAAGGCACCGCGCCCATCGTGAAGGCGGGTGGATTCGGTAAGGAACTACATGGGACGAATGATGTTCGAGAAGCCTGTTGATCGACGCCTTTTGCTGAAGGCCGCCGCCAGCCTTGTTGTCCTGGCGCCGTTGCCAGCCTGGGCGAATGCCGCGCCGACTGTCAACGAAGTGGCCTTCGATCGGGCGATACCGGCACTTGGCAATCCAAAGGGTGATGTGACGATCGCCGAGTTTGTCGACTATCAATGTCCGGTCTGCAAGCTGGTCTTTGTCGAATTGAAGAAGCTTCTCGCCGAAGATGGCGGTGTGCGGCTGGTGATGAAGGATTGGCCGATCTTCGGCGATGTATCGCGCGACGCGGCGCGGATGGCGCTGTCGGCGGGGTCCAGCTATGGCGCTGCCGTGGACGCATTGATGGCCAACGAGCGCGGGCTTTCGCAACGCCGCACCGATACCATCCTGGCTTCCGTTGGCGTTGATGTTGCAACAGTTCGAACCGGCCTTGCCGCAGTTTCCGACGCCGATGCGGTGCTTGCGCGCAATGAGGCCCAAGCGACGGCCTTCAAGTTGCGAGGCACGCCGGCGCTGGTGATCGGCGGCAAGCTGTACAAGCGCGGCATGCCATTGGCTGAGTTGAGGGACGCTGTTGCCAAGGCGCGCGCAGGCTGACATTGATTCCAATGCTTGAAAGCATGCCTCCAGTCTGCCAGAAGGGCCGCTTATGCTGATGAGCTTGGGCAGGACGACGCCATGAGGGCATTTTTCGTGCAGATCAAATGTGAGCTGGGCAAATCCTATGAGGTTGCCAGCGCGCTTGCCGATGCCGAAATCGCCTCGGAGATCTACTCGACCGCCGGCAATTACGATCTGCTCGCCAAATTCTATGTCGACGACGAGGAAGACGTCGGACACTTCGTCAACGAGAAGGTGCAGGTCATTGCGGGCATCAAGGACACGTTCACTGTGGTAACCTTCCGGGCGTTCTAGAGGTTGCCCGGGGACGAGGCAAAGCCTGACTAACGTCATATTTCAGCTGCCTCAATTTTAGGCAGTTGCAATTTACTGATCCTCCGCATCTCCCAAATCACCGATTGCGCTTGATTTTCTCCCACGACGCCAGTGAAATGGTGTCACAGGGGAGTATGCGATTGGCAGCGTTCGATGAAATGCTTCCGGAGGTCTCCGGACTTAGACAACCGTATTCGGCTTACGATCGCTGGCTGAAGGAACAGGATCCGGCCAGGCTTACCGAGAAAATGCAGGACGCCGAGCGCGTCTTCCGCAAGACCGGCATCACCTTCGCCGTCTATGGCGAACAGGAAGCCTCCGAACGGCTGATCCCCTTCGACATCGTTCCCCGCATCATATCAGGCAATGAATGGCGGCGGCTGACGCAAGGCATCGAGCAACGTGTGCAGGCGTTGAATGCCTTCCTCGATGACATTTACCATCGCCAGGAGATCTTGCGTGCCGGGCGCGTTCCTAGGGAGCTGATCGCCAAGAACGAGGCGTTCCTGCCGGAGATGATTGGTGTGCGGCCGCCAGCCGGCGTCTACACCCACATCATCGGCGTCGACATCGTCCGCATCAGCGAGAACGAATTCTATGTGCTGGAGGACAATGCGCGCACACCGTCGGGCGTCTCCTACATGCTGGAGAACCGCGAGACGATGATGCAACTCTTTCCGGAGTTGTTTCAGCAGATCAAGGTGCGGCCCGTCGAAAACTACCCGCAGCTCCTGCGCCAATCGCTGGCGGCGGTACGGCCGCAACGCACCAAGGGCGCGCCGACCATCGCCGTGCTGACGCCAGGCAGTTTCAACTCGGCCTATTTCGAGCACGCCTTCCTTGCCGACCAGATGGGTGTGCAACTGGTCGAGGGACAGGATCTGCGCGTCGTCGACGGCCATGTCGCGATGCGCACCACCGAAGGTTACAAGCAGATCGATGTGCTCTACCGGCGCGTCGATGATTCTTTCCTCGACCCGCTGACCTTCCGCCCGGATTCAGCGCTTGGCGTGCCCGGCATCATGGATGTCTACCGCGCCGGCAACATCACCATCGCCAACGCACCCGGCACCGGCATCGCCGACGACAAGGCGATCTATTCCTACATGCCTGAGATCGTGGAGTTCTACACCGGCCGCAAGGCGATCCTTGGCAACATCCCGACATGGCGCTGCTCCGAGCCGGACAGTCTGAAATACGTGCTCGAACACATCCACGAGCTGGTCATCAAGGAAGTGCATGGTTCCGGCGGCTACGGCATGCTGGTCGGGCCGGCGGCGACCAAGAAGGAATGCGAGGAGTTCGCCAAGAAGCTGGCCGCAAAACCCTCGAATTACATCGCCCAGCCAACGCTGGCGCTGTCGACCTGCCCGATCCTGACCGAGAAGGGGCTGGCACCGCGCCATGTCGACTTGCGGCCCTATGTGCTGGTCTCCGACCGCATCCAGATCGTGCCCGGCGGGCTCACCCGTGTCGCGCTCAAGGAAGGCTCGCTGGTCGTCAATTCTTCGCAAGGCGGCGGCACCAAGGACACCTGGGTGCTGGATGACTGATTTTCACCTGAAAGGTTTTTGATGCTTTTAGGCCGCACCGCCAACGGGCTTTACTGGATGAACCGCTACATCGAGCGGGCCGAGAACATGGCGCGGCTGGTCGATGCCGGTTTGCGGATGGCACTGACCCGCACCCAGAGCGCGTCGGAGGAGTGGAGCTCGGTGCTTCTCAGTGCCGGGTCGGATGTTGCCTTCACCCAGAAATATTCTGAGTACACCGCCGCCAATGTCGCCGACTTCCTGTTGCGTGACGTGTCGAACCCGTCGAGCACGATGGCCTCGATCGAGACGGCCCGCAACAACGCCCGCATGGTGCGCACGGCGCTGACGCGCGAAACCTGGGAGAGCATCAACGAAGCCTGGATGTCGTTGAAACGCATGCTGGCCAAGCCGATCGACGAACGCGACCTGCCAAGCGTCCTCGACGCAATCAAGCGCGAGACAGCGCTGATCCGTGGCTCGTTCTACGGCACCATGCTGCGCAACGAGATCTTCGATTTCTCGCAGCTTGGCACCTATGTGGAGCGGGCGGACAACACGGCGCGCATTCTCGATGTGAAATATTACGTGCTGCTGCCGTCTATCTCATGGGTTGGTTCGACGCTCGACAATTACCAATGGGAATCGATCCTGCGCTCGGTGTCGGCGCACCGCTCCTACCGCTGGGTCTACGAGGCCGACTACAAGCCGACCAACATCGCCGACTATCTGATCCTCAATGTGCGCATGCCGCGTTCGCTGACCTTCTGCTATCGCTTCCTGTCGGAACACCTGAAATTTCTCGGCGACGACTACGGCGAACGTCATGCCTGCCACGCGACGGCGGAGAAGACACAGGCCATGCTGAGGGCCGGCTCGATCAAGGATATATTCGACACCGGCCTGCACGAATTCCTGGCCAGTTTCATTCTCGACAACACCAAGCTCGGGGACGAGATCGCGCAGGACTACAAGTTCAATTGAGCAGGAGCATGATCCTAAACCGAAGGACCGCGTTAGCGAAAACTGCGCCCCGGGTTTCTGACAAGATCATGCTTTCAAACGGATAATAAACATGCGGCTGAAGATCACCCATCGGACGGAATACCGCTATGACGCGCCTGTGCAGTATCTGCTGCAACGGTTGCGGCTGCTGCCGGTAAACGGGCCGACGCAGACCGTGTTGTCCTGGGCGCTGAACATCGAGGGCGCGCGCGAGGAAGTGCGCTTCGTCGATCATTTTGGCAATGACACGCGGCTGTTGAGCGTCGAGGGGGAGCGAGACTTCATTACCGTCGAGGCCGCTGGCGAAGTGGTGACGCGTGACACGTCGGGCGTATCAGGTCCGCACCAGGGCTTTGCGCCGCTCTGGCTGTTTGTCCAGGAAACACCGCTGACCACGATCGGCGATGGCATTCGCGAACTCGCCACAGCGGTCGGCAAAGGCACTGACATCGAGCGGCTGCACCGGCTGATGGCAATGATCGGCGAGCGCGTCGCCTACACACCCGGCACAACCAACGCCACGACGCCGGCCGAGGAGGCGCTGGTGCTCAAAACCGGCGTCTGCCAGGACCACAGCCACATCTTCGCCGCCACGGCGCGCGCCATGGGTTTCCCGGCTCGTTACATCAGCGGCTATCTCATGATGGACGCGGCGGTCGAACAGGCGGCAAGCCATGCCTGGGCCGAAGCGCATGTTCCTGGGCTCGGCTGGGTGGCCTTCGACGTCGCCAACGGCATTTCTCCCGACGAACGCTATGTGAAGGTGGCAAGTGGCCGCGACTACCGCGATGCCACGCCGGTATCGGGGATTCGGCTGGGACAGGCGGAAGAACAGCTTGCGGTCACCGTCACGGTAGAGCAGTAGTCTTTGGCACTATTGCTGCCAGAAGAGATTCCATGACCTATTGCGTCGGCCTGAAGATCGATCGTGGGCTCGTGTTCATGTCGGACACGCGCACCAATGCCGGCATGGATTCGATCTCCACCTTCCGCAAGATGCATGTCTGGGAACAACCGGGCGAGCGCGTGATCGTCTTGATGTCAGCCGGCAACCTGGCGACGACGCAGGCTGTCGTCTCGCTGCTCGACGAACGCACCAAGGCAATCGCGGATCGCCACGCCACGCTCCTGGAAACGCCGTCCATGTACCAGACGGTGCGGCTGGTCGGGGATACGGTCAAGGAAGTCATCGCCAGTTCGTCGCCGGCCGGCGAGAAGGCGGATTCCTATTTCAATGCCTCATTCATTCTCGGCGGCCAGATCAAGGGCAGCGAGCCGCGCCTGTTCATGATCTACCCGGAAGGCAATTTCATCGAATCGACCGATGACACGCCCTTCTTCCAGATCGGCGAGACGAAGTACGGCAAGCCGATCATCATCCGCGCCTATGAGAAGGCGATGAGCCTCGCCGAGACGGTGAAGCTGCTGCTGGTGTCGTTCGATTCGACGCTGAAGTCGAACCTCTCGGTCGGCCTGCCGCTCGATCTGCTTTTCCTGGAGAAGGATGCGTTCAAGGTCGGATTGAAGAAGCGGATCGGCCAGGATGACCAGTATTACCGCACGATCTCCGATGGCTGGTCGAATGCGTTGAAGACCGCTTTTGCCAGTCTGCCAGATTTTCCGGGGTAGGCGGCTAGCCGTGTTCCGCAGGCATTGCCGGAATATATTTCACATGTTAATCAATATTCGGCTGATGACCCCCGCTGCAGCGGGTGGCCAGGCGCGACCATGTTCGGGAGAGTGCAATGGACAATGATGATTTCCGGCAGTGGTCTCGGCGCGCCGCCGACTGGGGTGCGGACTACCGCAGCACTTTGCGCGATAGACCAGTCAGGCCGCCGGTTGCATCAGGAGATGTTTTCAAAAGCATCGAAGTGTCGCCGCCTGAGGCTGCCGAGCCGATGGAACGGATCTTCGCCGACTTTGAGAACAAGATCCTGCCGGGCATGACGCATTGGCAGCATCCGCGCTTTTTCGCCTATTTCCCGGCCAACGCAGCCCCAGTCTCGGTGGTGGCTGAATATCTGGTCTCGGCAATGGCCGCGCAGTGCATGCTGTGGCAGACCTCGCCGGCGGCAACCGAGCTCGAGACCCGCACCGTCGATTGGATGCGTCAGGCACTCGGGCTGCCGGAAGGATTTTCCGGCGTCATCCAGGATTCCGCGTCATCGGCGACGCTCGCGGCGGTGCTGACCATGCGTGAGCGCGCGCTCGACTGGCAAGGCAACAAGCAAGGCCTGGCCGGGCAGGTGAGGCTGCGCATCTATTCCTCCGACCAGGTGCACACGTCAATTGATCGGGCGATCTGGGTGTCGGGCATCGGCGAGGCCAATCTCGTCCGCATTCCGGTTTCCGGCCGGTTTCGCGCCATGGATACAGCAGCACTCGAAGCGGCGATCATTGCCGACCGGGATGCCGGCATGCTGCCAGCCGGCATCATCGCTTGCGTCGGCGGCACAAGCACCGGCGGCACCGACGACATCGCCGCGGTTGCCGATGTCGCGCGGCGGCATGGGCTCTACCTTCATGTCGATGCCGCCTGGGCCGGATCGGCAATGATCTGCCCTGAGTACCGGCATTTCTGGACTGGCATCGAAGGGGCGGATTCCATCGTCTTCAATCCGCACAAATGGCTTGGTGCGCAGTTCGATTGCTCGATCCAGTTCCTGCGCGATCCCGAGAGCCATGTTCGCACGCTCGCCATCAAGCCCGACTATCTCAAGACCCACGGCCATGACGGCATCATCAACTATTCCGAATGGTCGGTTCCGCTTGGCCGGCGCTTTCGCGCGCTGAAACTGTGGTTCCTGCTGCGTGCTCACGGACTGGAAGGCTTGCGCACGATGATCCGCAACCACGTCGCATGGAGCGAGGGACTGGCGATCCGGCTGGCAAAGGAGCCCGACTTCGAACTTGTCTCCGAGCCGATGCTGTCATTGTTCTCGTTCCGGCATCGGGGGGGGGCCGGCGTCGATGCGGACGCTCACAACCTGCGTCTGGTCAATGCGATCAACGATGACGGACGCATCTACCTGACGCAGACGAAGGTGGACGGTGCCGTGGCAATCCGCTTCCAGGTCGGCCAGTTCGAGGCGACCGCCAGCGATGTCGATACGGCTTTCGAGACGATCACCGAACTTGCGCGAGGCCTGACCTGAAAGGGCCTTGAAATGGTTGCGCCGAGCTTTGTCTTTGTTATCAGCTGATT
The DNA here is from genome assembly GCF_015500075.1 of Mesorhizobium sp. INR15. Lineage (NCBI taxonomy): Bacteria > Pseudomonadati > Pseudomonadota > Alphaproteobacteria > Hyphomicrobiales > Phyllobacteriaceae > Mesorhizobium > Mesorhizobium sp. INR15. The sequence continues at coordinate 4,228,074 of NZ_CP045496.1, forward strand.
TCCATTAGCCGGCTTATGCCTTTTCATCGGTTTCGTTTTCAGTTATAGACAAGAAAAACGAAAACGGGAGCTTGCCTGATGTATCTGTCGCCGCGCCACGCCGAAATCATCCAGATGGCAAAGGACAATGGCCGTGTGCTGGTTGACGACCTGGCGACGCATTTCAATGTGACGCCGCAGACCATACGCAAGGACCTCAACGACCTCTGCGATCAGCGGCTGCTTTCCCGTGTCCATGGCGGTGCGCTGTTTCCTTCCGGCATCGAGAACATGGAGTATGAAGCGCGCCGCAAGATCGCCGCCGAGGAGAAAGAGGCGATCGGCCGCGCCGCGGCCAGGCTGATCCCCGATAATGCCTCACTGTTCATCAACATCGGCACCACGACAGAGTCGGTCAGCAAGGCTTTGCTCGATCATAATGGCCTGATGGTCATCACCAATAACATCAATGTTGCCAATAGGATGCGTATCTATCCCTCGATTGAGGTGGTGATCGCCGGTGGTGTCGTGCGCGGTTCCGATGGCGGCGTGGTCGGCGAGGCCGCTGTCGATTTCATCAGGCAATTCAAGGTCGACTACGCGGTGATCGGCGCCTCGGCGATTGACCATGACGGCGCGCTACTCGATTTCGATTTTCGAGAAGTGAAGGTGGCACAAGCGATCATCGCCAATGCGCGGCATGTCATCCTGGTTTCGGACCAGACCAAATTCGAACGCACGGCGCCGGTGCGCATAGGCCATCTGTCGCAGGTCAACACGTTCATCACCGACCGTTGCGACATCCCGTCGGTACGCAAAATCTGCCAGGAGGCAGAGGTTCAACTGATCGAGACATCGCTCGGCTAGGCGGCGTCGAAGGCCCAATCACGGGCTTGTGATATTTCGTTTGACATTCGTTCTCATTTCGAAATAATTCGGCCACGGTTTCGCAAAAGACCATGATTGGTGCAATGCGAAATCGTGGGAGGACTTTGTGGACGCATCTTCGATCCGTGACATTTTCGTCATAGGCGGCGGCATCAATGGCTGCGGCATTGCCCGCGATGCCGTTGGGCGCGGCTTTTCGGTTTTTCTCGCCGAGATGAACGATCTGGCCAGTGGAACCTCCTCCGGCTCGACCAAGCTCATCCATGGCGGGCTGCGTTATCTGGAATTCTACGAATTCCGGCTGGTGCGCGAAGCACTGATGGAGCGCGAGGTTCTGTGGAAGAACGCGCCGCATATCATCTGGCCGATGCGTTTCGTGCTGCCCTATGCCAAGGGCCTGCGCCCGGCATGGCTGATCCGGCTTGGCCTGTTCCTCTACGACCATATTGGCGGACGCAAACTGCTACCGGCGACCAGAACACTGGACATGGCCAGGGATCCTGCCGGCAAGCCGTTGAAGCCGTTGTTCAAAAAGGCGTTCGAGTATTCGGATGGCTGGGTCAATGATGCACGTCTCGTGGCGCTGAATGCACGTGACGCCGCTGATCGCGGAGCGACAATCCGCACCCGCACCAAGGTGGTGGGCGCGCGCCGCGAAAACGGCATCTGGACGATCAAGATCGAGAACCTGCGGACCGGCGAGACTGAAGAGGTCAAGGCGCGGCTGCTGGTGAACGCTGCCGGCCCCTGGGTCGATCACGTGCTATCAGGCGTCGTTGGCCTCAACGATGTGCACAATGTCCGTCTGGTGCAGGGCAGCCATATCGTCATCGCCAAGAAGTTCGACGATCCGCGCGCCTACTTTTTCCAGAACAAGGATGGCCGCATCATCTTCGCCATTCCCTATGAGGAAGAGTTCACGCTGATCGGCACAACCGATCAGGACTATCCGGGCGATCCGCATGATGTGAAGATCAGCGACACCGAGATCAACTATCTCTGCGCCGCGGCGAGCGAGTATTTTGCGCAGCCGGTGACGCGTTCGGACATTGTCTGGACCTACTCCGCCGTGCGGCCGCTCTACGATGACGGTGCCTCCAAAGCGCAGGAAGCGACCCGCGACTATGTGCTGAAGGCCGATGGCGGCGAAGGTGCCGCTCCGCTCGTCAATGCCTTTGGCGGCAAGATCACCACCTATCGCCGCCTGTCGGAATCGATGCTGGAAAAGATCGAAGGGTTTCTCGGCAAGCGTGGCAAGCCGTGGACCGCCAATGCCTCACTGCCGGGCGGCGATTTCCCCGCCACCGGCTTTGATGCCGAAGTGGCGAAGCTGAAGACCTCCTATCCGTTTCTTGATGCACGTTTCGCCAGGCGGTTGACCAGGCTCTATGGCACGCGGGCACGCACGCTGCTCGGCCTTGCCAAGTCGAATGCCGATCTCGGCCGGAATTTCGGCGCCGATCTGTTCGAGGCCGAAGTGCGCTATCTCGCTGAAAACGAATGGGCCGTCACTGCCGAGGATGTGTTGTGGCGCAGGACCAAGCGCGGCCTGCATCTTACCCGCGAACAAGCGGCATCGCTCGATGAATTCATGCGCGGCATAAGCCGCCAGCATGTCGCGGCTGCCGAATGAGATGGGCCGGGATCTGATGCGCAAGGCCGGGGAGGAGGCATCATGCTGGAACTGAGGAACGTCACCAAGACGGTTGGCGCGGCCGAGCATATCCGTGACGTCTCACTGACGCTCCAGCACGGCTCGCTCAACGTTCTGCTCGGGCCGACACTGTCCGGCAAGACCAGCCTGATGCGGCTGATGGCCGGCCTCGATGTGCCGACATCCGGCTCTGTATGGTTCGACGGCCAGGACGTTACCGGCGTGCCGGTACAGAAGCGCAAGATCGCCATGGTCTACCAGCAGTTCATCAACTATCCGGCGATGACCGTCTATGAGAACATCGCTTCGCCATTGCGGGTGGCCGGTACCGAGCAGCGCAAGATCGACAGCCAGGTGCGCGAGGCCGCTGCCCTGTTGAAGCTGACGCCTTATCTCGACCGCACGCCGCTCAGCCTGTCGGGCGGCCAGCAGCAGCGCACCGCGTTGGCGCGCGCCATCGTCAAGAACGCCAGCCTGGTGCTGCTCGACGAGCCGCTCGCCAATCTCGATTACAAGCTGCGCGAAGAGCTGCGCGCCGAGCTGCCGAGGATTTTCGCCGCCGCCGGCACCATCTTCGTTTACGCAACCACCGAACCACATGAGGCGCTGCTGCTCGGCGGCAACACGGCGACGCTGTCGCAAGGGCGGATCACCCAGTTTGGGCCGACCATCGATGTGTTCCGCAAGCCGGTCGATCTGGTGACGGCAAGGACCTTTGCCGATCCGCCGCTCAACACCATCGTGCTGGCCAAGCATGGACCGGACTTCCTGCTTGAGGGTGGGGTCAAGCTACCGGTGCCGGCAGGGTTGGTCGGGATCGCCGATGGCAATTATACGATCGGCTTCCAGCCGCACCACCTGTCGCTCGAGCGGCCCAATGCGTCGGCGGTGCCGGTGCGGGCGAAGGTTACGATCACCGAGATCACAGGGTCGGAGAGCTTCATCCATCTCGATTTTGCCGATGCACGCTGGGTCATGCTGACCCATGGCATCAGGGATTTCGAGACCGACGACGAGGTCGAAGTGTTCATCGACCCCCGCCACATCATGGTTTTCGACGAGCACGGCCGTGCCGTGACCGCGCCGAAGCTGGCGGCGTAGGAGCAGAAAGATGGCACGCATCGACGTCAATCACATCCGCCATTCCTATCTGCCGAACCCGCGGAAGGATGCCGATTTCGCGCTGCGGGAAGTGCACCACACTTTCGAGGATGGCGGCGCTTATGCGCTGCTGGGCCCGTCCGGCTGCGGCAAGACCACGCTGCTCAACATCATTTCGGGCCTGCTTCATCCCTCGCATGGGCAGTTGCTGTTCAACGGGCGGGATGTGACCAACCTGTCGACGCAGGAACGCAACATCGCGCAGGTGTTCCAGTTTCCGGTCATCTATGACACCATGACCGTCTACGACAATCTGGCCTTCCCGCTGCGCAATCGCGGCGTGCCGGAAGCCGATGTCGACCGCAAGGTGCGCGAGACCCTGGAGATGATCGACCTGGCCGACTGGGCCAGGAAGAAGGCGAGGGGGCTGACCGCCGACCAGAAGCAGAAGATCTCGCTTGGCCGCGGGCTGGTTCGCTCCGACGTTAACGCCATCCTGTTCGACGAGCCGCTGACCGTGATCGATCCGCATATGAAATGGGTGCTGCGCTCGCAGTTGAAGCAGCTTCACCGACGTTTCGGCTACACCATGGTCTATGTCACGCATGACCAGACAGAGGCGCTGACCTTCGCCGACCAGGTCGTTGTCATGTATGACGGCGGCATCGTCCAGATCGGCACGCCGGCGGAGCTGTTCGAGCGGCCGCGCCACACGTTCGTTGGTTACTTCATCGGTTCACCCGGCATGAATGTCATGCCGGTGGCAATCGACGGCAAGACGGCGACGCTCGGGTCGCAACGCATCGAATTGCCGGGCGCACCGAAGGCCGGCAGCGGCGCCCTCGAGCTTGGCATCCGCCCCGAATATGTGCGGCTTGGCCGCGACGGCATGGCCGTTTCGATCAGCAAGGTCGAGGATGTCGGCCGCCACAAGGTGGTGCGCGCGAAACTGGAAGGCCGCGATATCGCGGCGGTCATCGGCGAGGACGAGACAGTGCCGGCCGAGCCCAAGGTGCGCTTCGACCCCGCGGGCATCAACATCTATGCCGATTCCTGGCGTGTCGAGATGGGGGCATAGATGGAAAAGACCTGGAACAACAAGGCCTGGTTCCTTGTCCTGCCGGTGCTGGTGCTGGTGGCCTTCACCGCCGTCATCCCGCTGATGACGGTCGTGAACTATTCGGTTCAGGACACGTTCGGCAACAACGTCTTCACCTGGGCTGGTACCGAATGGTTCGAGGAGTTGCTCTCGTCCAGCCGCTTCTGGCAAGCGATGGTGCGTAACCTCGCCTTCTCCTTCATCATCCTGGCCATCGAGGTGCCGCTCGGCATCTTCATCGCGCTCAACATGCCGAAAAAAGGCTGGGGCGTGCCGGTCTGCCTGGTTCTGATGTCACTGCCGTTGCTCATTCCGTGGAACGTGGTCGGCACCATCTGGCAAGTATTCGGGCGCAACGACATCGGTCTGATGGGCTATTATCTCAACGCCATCGGCATCGACTACAATTACGTGCAGGATCCATTCGACGCCTGGGTGACCATCATCATCATGGACGTCTGGCACTGGACCAGCCTCGTCGTGCTGCTCTGCTATGCCGGTCTGGTGTCGATCCCCGATGCCTTCTACCAGGCGGCCAAGATCGACGGCGCTTCGCGCTGGGCGGTGTTCCGCTACATCCAGCTGCCGAAGATGCAGCGCGTGCTTTTGATCGCCGTGCTGCTGCGCTTCATGGACTCATTCATGATCTACACCGAGCCTTTCGTCGTCACCGGCGGCGGACCGGGTAATTCGACGACGTTCCTGTCGATCGACCTGGTCAAGACAGCGCTTGGCCAGTTCGACCTTGGCCCGGCGGCTGCCATGTCGCTGGTCTACTTCCTCATCATCCTGTTGTTGTCGTGGGTGTTCTACACCGTGATGACCAACTACGACGCGGAGCGTTGAGATGGCCGACGCCAATGAAAGAACGACCGGGCGGGATGCGATGAACGGGACGACCGCCTCGGCAGGCCTCGCCAGCGCACTGTCGCAGAGCGACCTTGATCGGCGGATGCGCCGGCGCGGCGAGGAATCGCGCTGGTGGTGGATCGTGCCGACGCTCTACATCTTCGTTCTGCTGCTGCCGATTTACTGGCTCATCAACATGAGCTTCAAGACCAATGCCGAGATCGTCAACTCGCTGACGCTCTATCCGCATGCGCCGACGATCGCCAACTACGTCACCATCTTCACCGAGAAGGTCTGGTATTCCGGCTACATCAATTCGATCACCTATGTGGTCATCAACATGGTGATTTCGGTGTCCGTGGCGCTGCCGGCAGCCTACGCTTTCTCGCGCTACCGCTTCCTTGGCGACAAGCATCTGTTCTTCTGGCTGCTGACCAACCGCATGGCGCCGCCGGCGGTGTTCGCGCTGCCATTCTTCCAGCTTTACTCAGCCTTCGGCCTGATCGATACCCACATCGCGGTGGCGCTTGCCCACTGCCTGTTCAACGTGCCGCTGGCAGTGTGGATCCTCGAGGGCTTCATGTCGGGCGTACCTAAGGAGATCGACGAGACCGCCTATATCGACGGTTATTCGTTCCCGCGCTTCTTCCTGAAAATCTTCATGCCGCTGATCGCCAGCGGCATTGGGGTGGCCTGCTTCTTCTGCTTCATGTTCTCGTGGGTGGAACTGCTCATCGCCCGCACCTTGACCACGACCGACGCCAAGCCGATCGCAGCGACCATGACCCGCACGGTGTCCGCGTCAGGCATGGATTGGGGACTGCTCGCGGCGGCCGGCGTGCTGACGCTGATCCCCGGCGCGCTCGTCATCTGGTTCGTGCGCAACTACATCGCCAAGGGCTTCGCCCTGGGGAGGGTGTGATGGTGAATTTCAACCTCTCCTGGATGGCATGGACGCCACCGACGGCGATCTTCTTCGTCGTTATCGCGCTGCTGCTTGGCGGCATGGCGGCGTGGGAATACGCCTCGCCGGGCGGCAATCCGCGTGTCGGCATCCTGCGCTTCGAGACGACGCGCGGCGACCGTCTGTTCCTATCGCTGCTTGGCAGCGCCTTTATCCATCTCGCTTGGCTGGGTCTTGTCGGACCGAGCCTCTGGTGGGCTCTCGCTCTCTCCGTGGTCTACGCGATTGGCGTGTTCCGCTACGTATAGAGGGGGAAACTGTTGGAGCGGCCGCGTGCCAGCGACCGCTCCAGATCGCACTTGAAACCTTAAACAGTGGAGGAAACACATGCGACGGCAATTTTTAACATCAACAACGGCCCTTGTCCTGCTACTCGGCGTAGGCAATGCCTATGCCGGGATGGATGAGGCAAAAGCCTTTCTGGACAAGGAGATAGGCGGCGTGTCGACGCTTTCCCGCGCCGACCAAGAAAAGCAGATGCAGTGGTTTATCGACGCAGCCAAGCCCTTCGCCGGCATGGACATCAAGGTCGTCTCGGAAACCTTGACGACCCACAAGTATGAATCAGAGGTGCTGGCACCGGCTTTTACCGCCATCACCGGCATCAAGGTCACGCATGACGTTATCCAGGAAGGCGACGTCGTCGAAAAGATTCAGACCCAGATGCAGACCGGCCAGAACATCTATGACGGCTGGGTCAACGATTCGGATCTGATCGGCACGCACTGGCGCTACCAGCAGGTGCGCAACCTGACCGACTGGATGGCGGGCGAAGGCAAGGACGTCACCGATCCGATGCTCGACGTCGACGACTTCATCGGCACGAAATTCACCACCGCGCCGGACAAGAAGCTCTACCAGCTGCCTGACCAGCAGTTCGCGAACCTCTACTGGTTCCGCTACGACTGGTTCAACGACGAGAAGAACAAGGCCGACTTCAAGGCCAAGTATGGCTACGATCTCGGCGTGCCGGTCAACTGGTCAGCCTATGAGGACATCGCCGAGTTCTTCACCGGCCGTGACGTCAATGGCAAGAAAGTCTATGGCCACATGGACTACGGCAAGAAGGACCCGTCGCTTGGCTGGCGGTTCACCGATGCCTGGTTGTCGATGGCCGGCAACGGCGACAAGGGCCTGCCGAACGGCTTGCCGGTCGACGAATGGGGCATCAAGGTCGATGCGAATTCGCGCCCCGTCGGTTCGTGTACGGCTCGTGGCGGCGACACCAACGGCCCAGCGTCGGTCTATGCCATCCAGAAGTATCTGGATTGGCTGAAGGCCTATGCACCGCCGGAAGCCCAGGGCATGACCTTCTCCGAGTCCGGTCCCGTGCCGTCGCAAGGCAATGTTGCCCAGCAGATCTTCTGGTACACCGCGTTCACCGCCGACATGGTCAAGCCCGGCCTGCCGGTGATGAATGACGACGGTACGCCGAAATGGCGCATGGCGCCGTCTCCGCACGGCTCCTACTGGAAGGACGGCATGAAGCTCGGCTATCAAGACGTCGGCTCCTGGACGCTGATGAAGTCGACGCCGACCGACCGCGCCAAGGCCGCCTGGCTTTATGCGCAGTTCGTCACCTCGAAGACCGTCGACGTGAAGAAGAGCCAGGTTGGCCTGACCTTCATTCGCGACTCCACCATCCATGACAAGAGCTTCACTGAACGTGCGCCGAAGCTTGGCGGTCTGATCGAGTTCTATCGCTCGCCGGCCCGTGTGCAGTGGACGCCTACCGGTACCAACGTGCCGGACTATCCAAAGCTGGCACAGCTGTGGTGGCAGAACATCGGCGATGCTTCCTCGGGTGCCAAGACGCCACAGGAAGCCATGGATTCTCTCTGCGCCGATCAGGAGAAGGTCATGGCCCGCATCGAGAAATCGGGTGTCCAGGGCGACATTGGTCCGAAGATGGCCGAAGAGCATGACCTGGCCTACTGGAACGCAGATGCGGTCAAGGGCGGCAATCTCGCGCCTCAGCTGAAGCTAGAGCAGGAGAAGGACAAGCCGATCACCATCAACTACGACGAACTGGTGAAGAGCTGGCAGAAGTAAGACTGTCCTATGCGGGCGCTCGCGCCCATATGAAACTAGGGGGAGGCGGCACGTTGCCGTCTCCCTTGTTTGCATCGACGGCGGAGGAGGTGGGAATGAGTGGTTTTATCCTGGCAATCGACCAAGGCACGACATCGAGCCGGGCGATCCTGTTTGATGACGACATGAAAGTCGTCGGCAGCGGCCAGAAGGAATTCACCCAGCACTATCCCGCCTCCGGCTGGGTCGAGCACGATCCGGAGGAAATCTGGGCGAGTGTGGTGGCGACCGTGAAAGTCGCGCTGAAGAAGGCCGGCCGCGACGCGTCGGAGGTGGCCGCACTGGGGATTACAAACCAGCGTGAAACCGTTGTCATCTGGGACAAGGCAACCGGAAAGCCAATCCACAACGCCATTGTCTGGCAGGACCGCCGCACCGCGCCGCTATGCCAGAAACTGAAGAAGCAGGGCTTGGAGAAGACTTTCACCAAAAAGACCGGCCTGCTGCTCGATCCGTATTTTTCCGGCACCAAGATCGCTTGGATGCTGGACAAGGTGAAGGGTGCGAGGAAACGCGCCGAGAAGGGCGAGCTTCTGGCCGGCACCATCGACAGTTTCCTGATCTGGCGGCTGACCGGCGGCAGAGTTCACGCCACGGATGCCACCAATGCCTCGCGTACGCTGGTCTTTAACATCGAGAAGAATATCTGGGACGACGAGCTTCTGGGCATCCTCAAGATACCGGTGAGGATGCTGCCCGAGGTGAAGGATTGCGCCGATGACTATGGGGCGACGGAGAAGGATCTCTTTGGTGCCGAGATAAAAATCCTTGGCGTTGCCGGCGACCAGCACGCGGCAACCATTGGTCAGGCCTGTTTTGAGCCGGGCATGATGAAATCCACCTACGGCACCGGCTGCTTCGCGCTGCTCAACACCGGTGCGGATCTGGTCCGGTCGAAAAACCGGCTGCTGACGACCATCGCCTACCGGCTTAACGGCAAGACCACTTATGCGCTGGAAGGTTCGATCTTCATCGCAGGGGCAGCCGTGCAGTGGCTGCGCGATGGCATCAAGGTGATCGGCAAGGCCGAGCAGAGCGGCAAATTGGCGGCCGAGGCCGATCCGACGCAGAATGTCTATCTGGTGCCGGCCTTTGTCGGGCTGGGCGCACCGCATTGGGATGCCGAGGCACGCGGCGCCATTTTCGGACTGACGCGCAATTCCGGGCCGGCGGAGTTCGCCCGCGCCGCGCTCGAAGCCGTCGCCTACCAGACGCGCGACCTGCTTGACGCGATGCGCAAGGATTGGAAGGGAGCCTCGGCAAAGACGGTGCTGCGGGTCGACGGCGGCATGGTGGCATCGGACTGGACCATGCAGCGTCTCGCCGACATTCTCGACGCACCGGTCGATCGCCCGACCATTCTTGAAACGACGGCGCTGGGAGCGGCGTGGTTGGCAGGTTCGAAAGCCGGCGTCTGGCCGGATGCCAGGAAATTCGCGAAAAGCTGGGCGCTTGAACGACGATTCAAGCCTGAGATGGCGGCTTCTGTCCGTTCCGCCAAGCTTGCAGGCTGGCGCGATGCCGTGCGAAGGACGTTGAGCACCAAATGAAAAGCCCGCGCCGTTTCCAGCGCGGGTTCTTCTACTCAACAGTTAGTATTTATTCCGGTCAGTAGGGCGAACGGCACTGCTGGCGAGGGCCGTTGTAGGGCTGGAATGTGTTGTCCGACGCGCGGTAGCTTCTGTACTGGTCATAGCACCACTGCACGTGTGAATTGCCCTGATAGACACGGTTCTGGTTGTTGTTGATGATCGCGCCGGTCACCAACGCGCCTGCCGCGAAAGCCGCGAGCGGGAACCAGTTGTCGCCGTGACGGCGATAGCCTGGACGATAGTCGCGGTAGCCGCGATGGCCGTTCCAATACGCTCCACGATCGTCATTGCGGCTGCGATTCCATCCACGGGAATCGCCGCCTCGCTTTCTCCACTGGAAGTTTCCGCCCTGAAGGTCGCCATTGCGGTTCTCTACCAGTTGCAGCCCAGACATCCCAGGCGATGCCGCAGGCGCCATAGGCAACGGAATCGGCGCGGCGTTCACCGGCACCGCGGCAGCAGCCGCGAACGAAACTGACAGTGTGGCCGCCATAAGACCCGATATGATCTTGTTCATGATCTTCTCCTTGAAAGGGTGGTTGACGTCCCTTGTGGCGAGGAAACGAGCGCGCCGGTCTATTGTTCCGGAAAAAATGCCAAGTTGCTGAATTGTAATGTTTCTCCGGGGCGCTTCCCGAGGAACGAATGGCGCAACAAGCTTGCTGGAACTCCGCCTTTCCCTGACACATGGCCGATATCTGAAAGCCGATGTCCCGCCCTTTGCGGGTGCTTTGCCCACATTGGCGCAAGCGGCTTTTGATGCGTTGCGGCACTTCGGGAAAGCAAGGCTTGCAAGCCCGCTTTTTCCGGTTGACCGGTCGAGGCACTCTCCCTATGTTCCGCGCAATTTCGAGGGCAGCCTTTCGCGCCCACGGGAGCGCGTAGCTCAGCCGGTAGAGCAACTGACTTTTAATCAGTAGGTCATGGGTTCGAATCCCATCGCGCTCACCACAATCGCAAAATAGATCAATATTTTGAGAGAGGTTAGGGCGCCTTGCGACGCCTCGTGGAAATGGTGTCCACACCATGTCCGCGCGTCTCGATCACTCACCCAAACTGCTGGTCGGTGGAATGAGGCTGCGGAACAAGTCGGTCGTATTCCGCTGAGTCCGGCATGGCGGCCGGCTCTGCATCACTGCTGCAATTCGGCCAGCGCCCTCTCCAGCGGGGCCATTGAGATCTGGATCGGGCCGGCAAAAGCCACGTCCATATCGAAGATCAGGTAGATGGCCCCGGAAACCAGGGCCGCCGACACCATGTAAGTCGTAACGGTGATCGTATTCCGTGGCGCCCTGAACCCGAAACTGGCGAAGATCAACACCAGCCAGGCAACCAGCATGGAAATCATCGGTACGGGGATCGTGCCCTCCGACTGCTCGATCAAAACCCAGCGCAGTTCCGTCACCTTCTGCAGATGCTGACGGGCTTCCTGCAGCAAGGAGCCGTGCATGTCATCCGGTGGCGCCAGGGCACTCAGCCTGTTGCCTATCTCAATAAGAAGGTGCTCCGACAACCTATTGGCAATGTTTGGCGCTTCATGCGTAGGCGAGTCCTGACCCGTCACCCGCTGCACATAGACGACAAGCGGCTGACGCACCCCGTCAGCCTCCGGCCCATATTGCCTAATCGACCGGTCGAGAAGGATCAGCTCCGTCGCATAGGCGTGGACATTGCGATCGATCGACTCGAAGGTATTCTTTGCCGAGTTGATCATCAGGCCGAGCATCAGCGAGGTCATGACACCGAACAGATTGGCGGCGAGCCGAACCACGGTGTTCGTGTCGTCGTCACGATGTTTGGCCGGCAACGTCGGCCAGATCGCCATGCTGGTGAGCGCCGCCGCCACCAGGCACACGAAGATTACCATTGCGATCAAAGCTTCGCGCATGCCGCTATTTCTTCACCGCGCGCGTCCCGCCACCTGAAAACGACAATGCGACCATGGTTGGGCCGTCGTCGGTAGAGTCCGGGATGAAGGCGGGCGAGCCCGGCCCGCTCTGTGTCAAATGGGTTGATCGACTCGACATCGCCTGTCGTGCAACCGGTTGACGGCGATTCCACCAACGCAAGCCGGGTCGCACGCCTGAGCATCAAGGATCCCCGTGTCCCCGATCGCGATGACTGGTGTATCATTCGATGTAAGTCACCACACCCGTTTGGAGATCATAGATCGCCGCGACTATCTTCAGCTTGCCCGTCCCGATGAGACCCGCCAGCAGCTTGCTCGACGTGGTCAGGCGCCTCGCTGTCCTTCGCGCGCTTTCCTTGGCGGTGTTGTCGACGAAATCGCCGGCTTCGCTCCGCACTGCTATCGCCGCAGGCAGGATCGGCTCGATCATCGGGCCAATCGCGCCCGGATAAGTCGCGTTCTTGGTGACCACGTCGCACGCCGCCTTGACGGCGCCGCAGTTCGTGTGCGCCAGAACGACGATCAAGGGTGAGCCGAGTACCGCCGCGCCGTACTCGACCGTGCCGAGCGTAGCGGTGTCGACGAGGTTGCCGGCATTGCGGGCGACGAACAGTTCTCCAACGCCGTGACCGCCGAAGATCAGCTCCGGCGGAACACGACTGTCGGCGCAACTGATGATCGTGGCCCAGGGGGCCTGATGTGCGGCGACAGCGTTTCGCTGCGCAGCGAGATCGATAGAGCAGAGTTCCGGATGGCTGACATAGCTTTCGTTACCGGATTTTAGCGCAGCGAGTGCTTCATCGAGGGTCAGCGGTGTCACAGCGCCTTCGGCAGCGCGCGCCGACCACGCCGCTCCACCAACACCGAACGCAAGAAGTCCCGCGCCGACCTTGAGGAAATCACGCCGGCCGACTCCTTCACCATCGCAGGTACTGCACACTGTTCAGCTCCATTGCCCATTGTTCAACAATGAATATGCTCTTGCTCTAATATAGAGGCAAGGAGATTGGGCCGCTTAATAGCACCGTCACTTCTCCCTCCTGTCGTGAGGACACCGTGATCCAGCGGACTGGCATGTGCCATATCCTGAACGCAGAGGGTTTTGCGGGAGCAAACTTCCGTTATGCGGCGGACTCGCCAGCGCCGATCGGCGACAATGTTCACAGGCCGGTTTGACCCACACGGATGGCTAAGAACGAATTCTTGACCAGCAAGTCAGGGGTTCGAATCCCATCGCGCCCACCAAGATTTCAGGAATTCCCGAACACTAGCGAGACATGACCGCCAGCGTGGCGTTCCAGCCGGCCGGCGAGGTCGAGTTCCAGCAGCACCATGAAAACCTGGGCGGGATGCAGGCCGGTGTGCCGGATGATCTCGTCGACCGACACCGGCGTCGGCCCCAGCGCTTCAAGGACGCGGGCGCGGTCGCTTTCGCGGGGCGGGGGCGTTGCTGAGAAGTCGGGTGGCTCTTCAAACGGCGGCATGTCGGGAGCCCGCATTCCGGTTAGCGGCGCGATGGCGCTGGAAATGTCGGCTGCTTCGGTGACCAGGGTCGCGCCATCCTTCAGCAGGCCGTTGGTGCCGGCAGCGCGCGGATCGAGCGGTGAGCCCGGCACGGCGAAGACCAGCCGGCCCATTTCGCCGGCAAGCCTGGCGCTGATCAAAGACCCTGAGCGTAGTGCTGCCTCGACCACGACAAGCCCAAGGACAGCACCGGCGACCAGACGGTTGCGGCGGGGAAAGTCCTGCGCGCGCGGCTGCCAGCCGAACGGCATTTCCGAAATAATGGCGCCGCGCTCGGCGATCTCATCGCACAAGCCGACATTTTCCGGCGGGTAGGGCAAGTCGAGGCCGCCAGCGAGCACACCGATCGTGCCGGTCGGCAGGCTGCCTTGATGCGCCGCGGTGTCGATGCCGCGTGCCAGGCCCGAGACGATGCCATAGCCGTCACGGCCAAGATCCGCCGCCAGCATCCTGGCCATCTTGATGCCGGCCAGCGAGGCGTTGCGGGCGCCGACAATGGCGACCGCAGGCAGCCGGAACACGGCGCTGTTGCCCCTGACGGCCAACAGTGGGGGTGGATTGTCCATGTTGCGCAGCAGTGGCGGGTAGTCCGGCTCGCCTATGCCGATGAAGCGGGCACCGGCTTTGTGAGCCGCCTCCATCTCGGCTTCGGCCTCTGCTATGGAAGGAATACGGACGATGCGGTTGGCGCCGCCCGAAATCATCAGTTCAGGCAACATTTCGAGCGCGACTTCAGCTGAACCGAAGCGGTTGATCAGGTCACGAAAGGTGGCTGGGCCGACATTCTGGGTGCGGATCAGCCGCAGCCAGCTCAGCCGCTGCCGGTCGCTGAGGCGCGGCCCGGCGGCGGGCTCGCTCACCCCTTGGCTCCGATCTTGCCCTCGGTGCCGGCGAGCAGCCGTGAAATGTTGGCCCGGTGTTTAAGGATGACAATCAGGCTCATCACCACGAACAGGCCGGCAACTTGCGGAGTGCTGAGGACATAGAGAGCGATCGGTACGACGATCGCCGCGGTCAGCGCGGCCAGCGACGAGTAGCGGAAGAGGAAAGCCATCGCCAGCCAGACGACAGCGAAGATCAGCGCCACCTGCCAGGCGAGGCCGATCAGCACGCCGAGATAGGTGGCGACGCCCTTGCCGCCCTTGAAGCCCAGCCAGACTGGAAAGAGATGGCCGATGAAAGCGCCGAGACCGGCCAAAGGACCAAGGTCCGGCGCAAAGTGGCCGACAATGAGAACGGCAGCCGTGCCCTTGAGCGCGTCAAGCAGCAGCGTGGCGGCGGCAAGGCCTTTGTTGCCTGTGCGCAAAACATTGGTGGCGCCGATGTTGCCGGAGCCGATCTTGCGCACATCGCCAAGGCCGGCCGCGCGCGTGAGCAGCAGTCCGAAGGGAATCGAGCCGAGGAGATAGCCGAACACCAATGCCAGGATCAGGCTGTAAGTCATTGTTTCCCCCGCATTTCCCCTGGCAGATCGATTTCGTGCGCTGTGCGCGACGGCAGATTCAAGCCGAGAATACTGTGCGGCCCGCAACCAGCGTTTGCAAGACCTTGCCCTGCAGGCGCGCGCCTTCGAAGCAGGTGTTTTTTGAGCGCGAGCGGATACCGCTCTCGCTGACGATCCAGGGTTCGTCCAGATCGACCAGGGCAAGATCCGCGATCGCGCCTGGCTTCAACGTGCCACCGGGCAGGCCGAACAGTCTTGCCGGCCCGGTGGACAGTGTCTCGATAAGCCTGAGCAACGTCACGTCGCCATTGTGATAGAGCCGAAGCGCTACACCCAGCAGCGTTTCCAGGCCGATGGCGCCCGCAGCGGCATCTGCGAAGGGCAGGCGCTTGGTGTCGACGTCCTGCGGATCATGCGAGGAGACGATGATGTCGACCGTGCCGTCCCTGACCGCCTCGATCATGGCCAACCGGTCGTCCTCGGCGCGCAGCGGCGGGGTCAGACGGAAGAAGGTGCGGTATTCCCCGACATCGTTTTCGTTGAGCGAGAGATTGTGAATCGAAACCCCTGCCGTCACCTTCGCGCCGTCGGCCTTGGCCCGGGCCATGGCGGCCGCCGCCATCGCCGTCGAGATCTTGGCCGCGTGGTAGGATCCGCGGGTCAGGCGCGCCAGTGCGAGGTCGCGCTCGAGCGGAATGGATTCGGCTTCGCGCGGAATGCCCGCGAGCCCGAGCCAGCTGGCATAGAGCCCTTCGTTCATGACACCGGCAGAGGCAAGCGACGCATCTTGCGCCTCATGCACGATCGTGGCGCCGAAATCGCGTGCGTAGGTCAGCGCGCGGCGCATCACCAGCGCGCTGGCGATGGTGTGCCGGCCATCGGTGAAGGCGACCGCGCCGGCCTCGCGCAACAGGCCAAACTCGGTCATCTCGCGGCCTTCGAGGCCTTTGGTGATCGCCGCTGCCGGAAAGATGTTGACGCTTGCCGTGTCCTTGGCGGTGCGCAGCACGAACTCGACCAGCGCGACATTGTCGATCACCGGGTCGGTGTCTGGCATCATGACGATCGAGGTGACGCCGCCGGCGGCAGCAGCGACACTCGCCGAAGCGATGGTTTCGCGATGCTCGCCGCCAGGCTCGCCGATAAAGACGCGGCCGTCGATCAGCCCCGGAATGACCGCCTTGCCGGCGCAGTTGATCACGGTAGCTCCTTCCGGAGCTCCCTGGTTCAGCGCCGCCTTGCCGGCGGCAACGATCTTTCGGCCTTCGACGATGACAGTGCCGACTTCATCGATGCCGCGCGAGGGGTCGATGATGCGGGCATGGCTGAAGACTGTCGTCGTCATGCGCCACGGCCCTCATGGTTGCGGCGTGGGTCGAGCAGCGCTTCCATCACCGCCATGCGCACGGCGACACCCATTTCCACCTGTTCCTGGATCACGCTTTGCGGGCCGTCGGCGATTTCGGAGGCGATTTCGACACCACGGTTCATCGGGCCGGGATGCATGACCATCGCGCCGTCCTTGGCTGCTTTCAGCTTCTCGGCATCAAGGCCGAAATAGCGGAAATATTCGCGCACCGAAGGCACGAAAGCGCCTTCCATCCGCTCGCGCTGCAGGCGCAGCATCATCACCACATCGGCGTCCTTCAGGCCTTCTGCCATGGAGCGGGTGACAATGACGCCCATCTTTTCAATGCCGGCCGGCAGCAGCGTCGAAGGCGCCACGACCCGCACCTGGGCGCCAAGCGCGTTGAGCAGCATGATGTTCGAGCGCGCCACGCGCGAGTGCAGAATGTCACCGCAGATGGCCACGATCAGCTTGGAGAGCGGACCCTTGGCACGTCGGATGGTCAGCGCGTCGAGCAGCGCCTGGGTTGGATGTTCATGCGCGCCGTCGCCGGCATTGACCACTGAGCAGCCGACCTTTTGCGCCAGAAGAGCGGCGGCGCCCGCCTGCTGGTGGCGGATGATCAGGATGTCAGGCCGCATGGCATTGAGCGTCATTGCGGTGTCGATGAGTGTCTCGCCCTTCTTCACCGAAGAGCTTGCTACCGACATGTTCATGACGTCGGCGCCGAGCCGCTTTCCTGCGAGTTCGAACGATGATTGGGTGCGGGTCGAAGCTTCGTAAAACAGATTGATCTGCGTGCGGCCGCGCAGCGTCGACGTCTTCTTTTCCGATTGCCTGGAGATGGCAACAGCTTGATCCGCCCGGTCGAGCAGAAGCTCGATATCAGCGGGGGAAAGGTCGCGGATGCCCAGAAGATGGCGGTGAGGGTAAAGTGGCAGGGACGAAGCGTCGGTCATCTCAAGGCGCTGCTATAGGGCGGAGATTTTCACCCTGCAAGCGCCGACATTGGATTGTCGCATTTCTCCCCGGTATTTTCGTCGCGCGCGCGGCGACGCTTGGCTATATCTAGCCGATGGCTTCGGATTCGTGGCCTTCTGCTGATAAGGACAGTACGTGACCGACGACGTGACGAACCAGCCGCCGCCGCTGACAGGCGGCAACGCCTGGCGGGGGGATCCGTTGCTGATCCAGCTTGCGGAGCGTTTTTCCGACCCGGTGCGCAAGGATTTGGACGCGCTTGGCCGTTTCGTGCTGACGCAGGAGGCGCAGGAACTGGCTCGCCTCGCCAATGTCGAGACGCCAAAGCTCAGGACCCACGACCGGCAGGGCCGGCGTCTGGATCAGGTCGAGTTTCATCCCGCCTATCATGCGCTGATGCGCCGTTCGGTGGCGAACGGGCTGCATTCGTCGGTGTGGGAAAATGGCGACGCCGAGATCGGCCGACGCCATCAGGTGCGCGCCGCCCGTTTCTATCTCACCGCGGAACTCGAGACCGGGCATCTGTGTCCGATCACCATGACCAGCGCTTCGCTGGCGGCACTGATGGCGAGCCCGAAGCTGTTTCGCGAATGGGCGCCGCGCGTCACGACCCGCAAATATGACCAGAGCCAGAAGCCGCCGGTGGAAAAGACCGGCCTGACGCTTGGCATGGGCATGACGGAAAAGCAGGGCGGGACCGATGTTCGTGCCAATGTCACCAGGGCTGAGCGCGCCGGCAGCGGTTTTTATCGGCTCACCGGCCACAAGTGGTTCATGTCGGCGCCGATGTCGGATGCCTTCCTGGTGCTCGGTCAGGCGCCAGAGGGGCTTTCGTGCTTCCTCGTGCCGCGCATTCTTGGCGACGGTTCGGGCAACGGCTTCCGCTTCCAGCGCCTGAAGGAGAAGCTCGGCAACCGGTCCAACGCTTCATCCGAGGTGGAGTTCGTGAATGCCATCGGCGAGATGGTCGGCGAACCCGGCGCCGGCGTGAAGACGATCATGGACATGGTAACGCTGACCCGGCTCGATTGCGCTGTCGCGTCATCGGCGATCATGCGCGCGGGCCTGGCCGAAGCCGTCCACCATGCACGCCATCGCCAGGTGTTTGGCTCGACGCTGATCGAACAGCCGCTGATGCAGCGTGTGCTGGCCGACATGGCGCTCGATGTCGCTGCCGCCACCGCTCTTTCCTTCCGGCTGGCGCGCTCCTTCGATGAGGCGGCCAGCGATCGCGGCGAGGCGGCGTTCGCGCGGGCCATGACGCCGGTTGTCAAATACTGGGTCTGCAAGATCGCGCCGCCGCTGCTCTATGAAGCGATGGAGTGCCTCGGCGGTAATGGCTATGTCGAGGAAGCGCCGCTGGCCCGCTATTACCGCGAGGCTCCGGTCAATGCGATCTGGGAAGGCTCCGGAAATGTCATGGCGCTCGACGTGCTGCGCGTGCTCAGCCGGGCGCCTGGCCTGTTCGAGGATGTGCTGGCCGGCATCGATCGTGATCTTGGCGCCGGTGGCCGTGGTACCATTGGCGTGCTCAAGGCTGCGATGCAGGTTGCCGGAACCGACGACGGGTCCGCACGCCTGCTCACCGAGCAGCTGGCGCTGTCAGCGGCAGCGGCGGAATTGCGCCGCTTGGGGGCAGGGCGGATCGCCGATGCCTTTGTCGAGACGCGGCTGGCCGGTCAATGGCGCAACACCTATGGCATGCTCGATGCGCGCCACGATGCGCGCATGATCATTGACACGCTTTATCCCCCGACAAACTGAGCCGTGATCAGCAAAGCGGCGGGAATGGTGAAGAAGCTCAAAAGCGTCTGCAGGGTTGTGACTGTCGCATAAAGTTCCGCGTCACCGCCCATCTGCTTGGCCAGCACATAGCCGTTCATGGCGGTCGGCACGGCGCCGCATAGAACCAAAAACGACAGCTCCTGGCCTGTGACGCCAACCAGCATCGACACGGCGAGCAGCAGCGCTGGAAATACGATCAGCCTGATAACTACCGGGATCAGCACCGCGGCTCTCGGCTCGATCAGACTGTCGAGCCGCAATCCCGAGCCGATGCCGACGAGGCCAAGCCCGAGCGCGGCTTGGCCGATCAACCGCAGCGTGTCGTTGACAGGCGCAAACAGTTCGAACGGCATCGCACGAAGCAGAAGGCCTCCGGCCGCGGCGATGACCATGGGATTGGTCACCATGCGGCGCAGCAGGATTGGCCAGTTCGCGTTGCCGTCGGCAAATCGCGTCACCACGAAAACCGTCATCAGATTGATCGGCAGGATGATCACCGCCATCACCAGCGCGACAACGGCCATGCCTGCGGGAGGAAACAATTTCTGCGCGATGGCAAGCGCCATGAAGCCATTCCAGCGGATGGATGTCTGGAAAATCGACGAGAATTCACCAGCAACCGCAAGGCCGTTGCCGCGCAACAGCGGCCACAACGAAAGCACGAATGCGAACATCAGGGGCAGGGCGACAAGCAGCGCCAGCATCATGGCATCGAGATGAAGGCCGTCGAAATCGGCATTAACGATCGTGACCAGGATCAATGTCGGATAGAAGAACCAGTATCCAAGCTGGTTGATGCCATCCCACCCGGCGATATCCACGACATTGAATCGCCGAAGGATATTCCCGCACAAGATAAGCAGGAAGATCGGCAGGATGCTCTCGAAGGTGGCTTGCATTGGTTGGCGCTCGCGGGAAAACCCGTGGCGTAGCAGCTACATCCATCATGTAAAGCGCCACGGGCGCATCAAGAGGGTTCCTGTGGATGGCCGTTAACCTTAACAAATGGTTTCCATTGCGGCGGCGGCTGGCAAAGCCCACTGTCTGTGTACCGAAGCAGGAACACCATGCGGCACATTCTGGCCTCCTTTCTGACCTTGCACTGGGCAGTCGTTTTTGCCCTGCTGGCGTTTATCTGCATCGATGGAGATCGTGGCATCGCGGCGGCACTTGGCGTGCTTGGGATCGCGGCGGGGAACGTCCGCATCGCCGGCATCGACAATGCCGCCGTGGTGGCGCCGTTCGCCGTGGCATTGCTTGTGGTCGCGGTCCTGTTCTGCTGGGCCTTTATCGAAAGCCTGGTCAACAATGCCACCAGTCCCGATGCCGAGAGTGTTGTGCGGGTTGCCTTCATCTCCGCATCCGGAGTGCTGTCACTGATCCTTGTCGCCGGCGCGGCTCAAGGCATAAACGGCCTGTTCATGGCTGTTGCCGTGCAATTGGCAGCGATGCTGGCTTCCTACGTGGCGATGCTTGCGGAACGGCGTTCGCTGCTCGCGGAGGATCCGGACGAAGGCGAGGTCCGCGCCACCGCCCATGTGATGGCATCGGCGGCGGCGCACAGTTCGTTGCTGTCGCGCATTTCCGGACGGCCAGACACCAATCATAGGCTCGACACCAATCATAGGCCCGACACCAATCATAGGAAGGGCCGCTGATGCGCACCCTGTTCATATTGTGGGCGGCGCCAATGGCTCTTTTCTGGGGCTGGTTCTTCCTGTCGCTCAACGACATGAATTTTGGCTACGTCATGCTCACCCGCCAATTGCACGACTTCGTCTTCGAGCTTTACGGCCAGATGCTCGGGATCGATCCGTTGATCATTCCGGGGATGGTTGGACGGGCCTGCGTGTTCGACGGTTTTCTGTTGATGGCATTGTGGGCATTCCGCCGCCGTCGCGAAATCGCCGGCTGGGTCAGGAAGCAGGCGGCGGGCCAGGTTCCGCTCGAGCGCTTGCATCAAGCGACTGAAGACGGTCCAAAACTCCCTGCAGAATAAAGGCGGCTGCCGCCGAATCGATCTTGCCGGCGCGCTTCTTGCGCGAGAAATCCATCTCGATCAGGGTTCTTTCGGCCGCGACCGTTGACAGCCTTTCGTCCCAGAATACGAAGGGCAGGTCGCTCATGCCGGCCATGTTGCGCACGAACGCGCGGGATTTCTGTGCGCGCGGACCTTCCGACCCGTCCATGTTGATCGGCAGGCCAATCACCACGGCGCCTGCATTCTCCTTGTTCAGCAAAGCGAGCAGCACAGCGGCATCCAGCGAGAATTTCCGTCGCATGATGACGGGGCGCGGATGGGCAAAGGAGAAGCCCCGGTCGGAGACAGCCACGCCGATCGTTTTGTCGCCGAGATCAAGCCCGGCGAGCGTCTTGCCGCCAACAAGCCGTGCCGGCAGTTCCTCGATCGTGATGATGCTCAACGGCTTTCCTTTTGACTTTTACAGCACCGCGCGCCCTCTAGGGTACGCAAAGGACGCTGTAACACTTTGATCTCGCGCCGCCGGCGTTCTATCCTTTGACAAAGCAAAAATCGAGGAATGCATTGATGAAACTGACCTGGTACGGCCATTCGGCCTTCCGCATCGAAACAGCGGACGCGAAAATCCTGATCGATCCCTATCTGATCGGCAATCCGTCATGGACGGGCGGCTGGGAAGGGCCGGCTGAAGGCATTACCCACGTGCTGCTGACGCATGGCCACAATGACCACATCAGCGGCGCGCTGGAAGTGCTGGGCAAAAGCGGCGCCCAACTGGTCGCCAACTTCGAAATCTGCATGTATCTGGTCGGCAAGGGCGTCAGCGACAAGAAGATCAACCCCGGCAACATTGGCGGCACCGTCGATTGCGGCGGCTTCACCACGACCTTCGTCTCGGCACTGCACTCCTCGTCGTTCGCGGAAGAGGGCGGACGCAACATCTATCTGGGCAATCCAGGCGGGCTCGTCCTGCATTTTCCGGAAGACCGGACGCTCTACCACATGGGCGACACCGACATCTTCTCCGACATGGCGCTGATCAATGAATTGCATGAGCCCAAGATCGGCCTCGTGCCGATCGGCGACCGCTTTACCATGGGGGGCGCGGTCGCAGCCCTGGCGTGCCGGCGCTTCTTCCAGTTTGAAACGGTCGTACCCTGTCACTTCGGCACATTCCCGATGATTGATCCAACCGCCGAGAAATTCGAAGCGGGACTGGAAGGCTCGGGTGTGAACGTGGCGAAGCCCAAGATCGGCGAGACCATTACTCTCTAGAAAATGGAACAAAAGCATGGCGTCGCGGAAATCTCTTTGCGTTTCCATGCTCGTCGCGGCATCACCGGTGGGGGCCGCCGATGATTTCATCAAAGGTGTCTATCCGCAGTCAGAGGGCCTTTGCGCGCAGGCCAAGAAGGATACGCTGCGGACGTTGATCGAGGCCGGCAACGTGGTGTTGTCGGCCAATGGCCTGCAAGGCGTCGAATACAATTGCGAATTCCTGCAGGTGACCAAGGCGACACGGTCGCCAAGCTGGGCAGTGACGGCTATCTGCCAGGAGCCGGGGTATGCCTTTCCGGACGTCCTTTCGGTGACGCAGCTCAGCCCGACGCAGATCGACCTGGTTTCGGTCAAGCCGATTGAAGACGAGAGCGAAGGCAGCGGCAACAGCGGCAGCTACTATCTGTGTGATGGGGTGGCGCTGCCCTAGTCTGGGTTTGGCTGTGATCATCACCAACCCGTCAGAGCGTGCTAAGTGGTTCAAATGAACATATTGAAGCAGGTGGGTTCGCTCGTTCGCCGACGGCGCCCGGTATTCCCGATCTTGGAACTCCATGTCGCGCATGGCTGCAACCTGTCATGCGAGAGTTGTTCGCATTACTCCAATCATGCCCATTCCGGCATCGTCTCGCTGGAAGAAGCGGATCGATGGATGAAATTGTGGAGCCAACGCGTATCGGTTGAGCGGTTTACGCTGCTGGGCGGGGAGCCCAGCATCCATCCGCAACTGCCCGAGTTTGTGCGATTGGTGCGGCGGCACTGGCCGCGGACGCGTATCGATGTTGTCAGCAACGGCTTCTTTCTGCACCGTCACCCGACGCTACCAGCTGTCCTTGTCGCTGACCCCGATGCCGGTTTGACTGTCTCGGTTCATCATGATTCGGAGGAATATCGTGAGAAGCTGAAGCCGATTTTCGCTCTTCTGGACGCGTGGCGGCTGGAGCATAATCTGGTTGCCGAGATCCGCCCGTCGAACAAGACCTGGACGCGCCGCTATGAAGGCTTTGGCGATAGCATGCAGCCTTTCGAGGATGGCGACGCTCGCGCCAGTTGGGAGATCTGTCCTGCCCGTTACTGCAAGCAACTTTACGACGGGCGGATCTGGAAATGCGCCCCACTGGCTTATCTGCCGATGCAGAAGGCCAAGTATCGTCTCTCCGAGAAATGGGACCCTTATCTGAAGTACCAACCGCTTGAGCCGGACTGCTCGCGTGCCGAACTAAAGGCTTTCGCCGCACGTGAGGATGAGGCGGCGTGCAGCATGTGCTCGGGCAAGAAACGTCTGTTTGAGTTGCCCGTTCCGCTGCGGACACCAAAGAGCCGGGCCGCCACCGCAGCCTAGCGTTCGGAACGATGCATGTTGCGCATGGCGCGCGGCGCGGCTATAGCGCGAGCTGGTTTTCCCGAGGCTAAAACATGTCCGTTGATGTCAAGACAGTGAAGCGCGTCGCGCGTCTCGCCCGCATAGCGGTGAGCGAAGAGGATGCCGAGCGCATGACCGGCGAGTTGAACGCCATCCTGGGCTTCGTCGAGCAGTTGAACGAAGTTGATGTTTCCGGTGTCGAGCCGATGACCTCGGTCACGCCGATGGATATGAAGAAGCGCCAGGACATTGTTACCGATGGAGGCAAGGCGGCCGATATTGTCGCCAATGCGCCGGCGACCGAAGAGAATTTCTTCCTCGTTCCGAAGGTCGTGGAGTAGGCGGCGATGGCCATCGAAATCGCCGTTGAAACGCCGTTGCAGGAGGATGTGCGCGGTCTGGTCAAGGAGCTCAACGAGACATTGCTCGAATTGACACCGCCGGAGCACAGCTATCACCTGACCGTCGAACAGATGGCCGGCAAGGACACAACGGTTTTCATTGCCCGCGACAACGGTCTGGCCATCGGCTGCGGCGCGCTGAAGCGTCATGATGAAGCCGTTGGCGAGGTCAAGCGCATGTACACGCGCCCTTCGCATCGCGGCCGCAAGATCGGCGCCCAGATTGTTGAGCGGGTCGAAGCATTGGCACGCGAGGAAGGCCTGACGCGTCTGGTCCTGGAGACTGGCGACCGTCATCCTGCCGCGTGGACCGTCTATGAACGAGCCGGGTTTACGCGCTGCGGCCCGGTGCTGGATTATCCCGATTCCGAGTGGTCGGTGTTTTACGAAAAGAGCCTTGCCCGATGAGCGACCTGACCCAGCTGACGATTTCGCAGGCCCGCGCCAAGCTGCGCGCCAAGGAAATCACCGCGACCGAGATCACCGAGGCCTATCTCCAGGCCATCGACCGCGCCAATCCGGCGCTCAATGCCTATATCGTCGTCACCGGCGACAAGGCGCGGGACATGGCCAAGGCGTCGGATGCCAGGCTGGCGAAGGGCGAGGGCGGTTCGCTTGAGGGCATTCCGCTTGGCATCAAGGATCTGTTCGGCACCGAAGGCGTGCATACTCAGGCCTGCAGCCATGTGCTTGATGGTTTCAAGCCGCGCTACGAATCGACCGTGACCGCCAATCTGTGGGCTGATGGCGCCGTCATGCTGGGCAAGCTCAACATGGACGAGTTCGCCATGGGGTCGTCCAACGAGACGTCCTATTATGGCCCGGTCGTCAATCCATGGCGGCGTTCGCGGCTCGACACGGTGGTGATGCCAACCACGCATCAGGGCGATGGCGGCTTTGTCTCCGCCGGCGGCACCAAGACCGCGCGCACCCTGGATAACGCCCAGCTGGTGCCGGGCGGTTCGTCCGGTGGCTCGGCTGCGGCTGTCTCGGCATTTCTGTGCGCCGGCGCTACAGCCACCGACACCGGCGGCTCCATCCGCCAGCCGGCTGCCTTTACCGGCACGGTCGGCATCAAGCCGACCTATGGCCGTTGCTCGCGCTGGGGCATTGTCGCCTTCGCATCGTCGCTTGACCAGGCCGGGCCGATCGCGCGTGACGTGCGTGATGCCGCGATCATGCTCAGATCCATGGCTTCTGTCGATCCGAAGGATACCACCTCCGTCGATCGACCGGTGCCGGACTACGAAGCAGCGATTGGCAAGCCGATCAAAGGCATGAAGGTTGGCATTCCCAGGGAATACCGCGTCGACGGCATGCCCGAAGAAATCGAGGCGCTGTGGCAGAAGGGCATTGCCTGGCTGAAAGACGCCGGCGCCGAGATCGTCGACATATCCTTGCCGCACACGAAATACGCGCTGCCGGCCTACTACATCGTTGCACCAGCCGAAGCCTCGTCCAACCTCGCTCGCTACGACGGTGTCCGCTACGGCCTTCGCGTGCCGGGCAAGGACATCATAGATATGTATGAAAGGACCCGCGCCGCCGGCTTTGGCCGCGAGGTCAAGCGCCGCATCATGATCGGCACCTACGTGCTGTCGGCCGGCTACTACGATGCCTACTATCTGCAGGCGCAGAAGGTGCGCAGCCTCATCAAGCGCGACTTCGAGAATGTCTTTGCCGCGGGTGTCGATGTCATCCTGACACCTGCGACGCCGTCGGCTGCCTTCGGCATCGCCGATGAAGACATGGCCGCCGATCCGGTGAAAATGTACTTGAACGACATTTTTACGGTGACCGTGAACATGGCTGGCCTGCCTGGTATCTCCGTGCCCGCCGGGCTTGACGCCAAGGGCCTGCCGCTTGGTCTGCAGCTCATCGGACGGCCATTTGACGAGGAAACGCTGTTCCAGACCGCCGCGGTCATCGAGCAGGCGGCCGGCACATTTCAGCCGGAAAAGTGGTGGTAAGGGTATCGCTCATCTGATGGGGTGAGCGATGTTCTTCTACATTTCCAAGGTATTCTGGTTCTTCGTCCAGCCGCTCAACCTGGCGATTTTCCTACTGCTGGCCGGCTTGCTCGCGGCCATGATCGGCAAGCGGCGGCTGGCAGCAACAGGCACTGTGTTCGCCTTCCTGATTCTCGCGCTTTCGGCCTGGACGTCGCTTGGCGCCATGATGCTCAATCCGTTGGAAGAGCGCTTCCCCAGGCCAACTCTACCGCAAAAGGTCGACGGTATTGTCGTGCTCGGCGGCGGTTTCGAAGGCGGAATCAATCTGGTGCGTGGTGGCTATGAGCTGAATGCCGGTGGCGACCGCATGGTTGAAACCGCTGTCCTGGCACGGCGCTTTCCCGAAGCGAAGGTGGTGGTTTCCGGCGGCAGCGACGAATTGTTGCTGAAAGGGGAGGCCGATGCCGACACGGCGCCGCGCCTGCTTTCGGCGCTTGGCGTGACAGCGGACCGGCTGATCCTCGAGAACAAGTCCCGCAACACTTACGAGAACGCTGTCTTCACCAAGGAAATGATGACGCCGAAGCCGGGCGAGACCTGGCTGCTGGTAACCTCGGCCTTCCACATGCCGCGCTCCAAGGCCCTGTTCGACAAAGTGGGCTTTGCCACAATTCCCTGGCCTGCGGACTATCGCACTTCAGGCAAGGAAGGTGTTGGCCTGTTTCGCGACAATGCCACCGATTCGCTGCAGAACACGACGATGGCGACCCGCGAATGGATCGGGCTGTTCGCTTATTGGCTGTCGGGGCGCATCGACCGGCCATTCCCGGGGCCAGGGGATTCGCAATAACTGCCACTGGCCCTCGCCGAAATCGGTCCGGGTTCATGATCTAAGCCGGCAAAGCCGCGACCTCGGTCCGCAACGCGTCGATCACCAGATCGGACTTGGTGACCCACCCGAACGCATGCTCGAAATTCCATAGTGTCGACTGGCGGTTGAAGTCCGGCCCGGAATGATTCATCGCATCCTCGATCAGGATCGGCCAGAATTCCCGCGAGTAGGCGTCGCGCGCGGTTGCGTCGACACAGATATTGGTGGCAACTCCGGTGAACAGCAGGTGGCGGATATCGCGGGCACGCAGATGCGCTTCCAGGCCGGTGTTACAAAAGCCGCTGTAGCGGGATTTGCGGATGACATGATCGCCCGGCTCTGGCTTCAGCGCGTCGACGATCTGCCAATCCCAGCTGTTGTCGATCAACAGCCTGCCGCGAAGCTCGGGGCGCTCGCGCATCAACACCATCCCCAACTCCTTGTGATAGTTCGGCGAAGAAGGATCGCCGCCATCACGGAGGTCGGGTGCGTATGACATCTGGAGATAGACCACCGCCACGCCGGCATTCCGGCTGGCCTTGAGAAGCCGCTTCGTTGCGTCAATGGCGGCAGCTGCGCCGGATATATCCAGCCCGGCCAGATCGAACATGCCGCCAGCCGTGGCGAAGGCGTTCTGCATGTCCACCACGATGATGGCTGTCTGGGCAGGCACGATATGCACCGGCCCTGGCTTCGCATTCAACGTCAGCATGGCTTCCTCCCTCGGCAATGCCGCAGGATAGTCACGCCGTCATGGTCTCGCAACCAATGTCGCTACCGGAGCAAACAAGGTCGGCGGATGCAGCGCCGCGCTCTTTAAAAGAGCGGAAACATCCTGAAAATTCCTATATGTGACTCTCGATACGGCCCCAGGAGACAACAGCGCGTGTTCCTTTCGGTTTTCGACCTGTTCAAGATCGGTATCGGCCCATCGAGTTCACATACGATGGGCCCGATGACGGCCGCCGCGCGCTTTCTCGATGAGATCCAGAACGGTGACTGGCCGCGGCCGTCCGGCGTCAAGGTCGATCGGCTGGGCGCCAGCCTGCACGGCTCGCTCGCCTATACCGGTATCGGCCATGGCAGCGACCGTGCGGTTGTGCTTGGCCTTGCCGGCCTGACCCCACAGACGGTCGACCCTGACAAAGCCGAGAGCATTGCAACACGGATTGCCGAGGAAAAGCGCATAGCACCACCGGGCCATCCGTCCTATCGCTTCGATCCGGCCACTGACCTGGTTCTGGACAGGAAGACGCCGCTGACTGGCCACGCCAACGGCATGGCGTTCTACGCCTATGATGCCAGCGACCGGCTGCTGCTCAAGCGCATCTACTACTCAATCGGCGGCGGCTTCGTCGTTTCCGAGGAAGAGTTGCAGAAGATGAAGGCCAAGGGGTCGGTAACGACAGAGGGCAAGAAGGTTCCGCATCCCTTCAAGAACGCCGTCGAAATGCTGGCGATGGCGGCGAAGAGCGGCCTTTCGATCGCTGACATGAAGCGCGTCAACGAGGAAACACAGATGACGCGTGAGGAGCTCGATGCCGGCCTCGATGCCATCTGGGGCGCCATGAAGGGCTGCATCGATCGCGGCCTGTCGCAGGACGGCATCATGCCGGGCGGGCTGAAGGTCCGCCGCCGCGCGCGCATGTTGCATGACAAGCTGCAGGAACAGTGGCAGCAGAACCGCCCAAACCCGTTGCTCGCCAATGACTGGCTGTCGATCTATGCGATGGCCGTCAACGAAGAGAATGCCGCCGGCGGACGTGTCGTCACCGCGCCGACCAATGGCGCTGCCGGCACGCTGCCCGCGGTTCTGCGCTATTGGCTGCATTTCCATCCTGAAGCTGATCAGCCAAGCATCCGCGATTTCCTGCTGACGGCGGCGGCTGTTGGCGGCATCATCAAGACCAACGCCTCGATTTCAGGCGCCGAGGTCGGCTGTCAGGGCGAGGTGGGGTCTGCTTCAGCGATGGCGGCAGCCGGGCTTTGTGCGGTCATGGGCGGTACGCCCGAGCAAGTCGAGAATGCCGCCGAGATCGCTCTGGAACATCATCTTGGCATGACTTGCGATCCGGTCGGCGGGCTGGTCCAGGTGCCATGTATCGAGCGCAATGCGCTTGGCGCGGTCAAGGCTGTGACCGCCGCGTCGCTGGCCATCAAGGGGGACGGCATCCATTTCGTGCCACTCGATGCCGCGATCGAGACGATGCGCCAGACGGGCCTCGACATGAACGAGAAATACAAGGAAACCAGCCTTGGCGGCCTCGCCGTCAATGTCGTGGAGTGCTGAGATCCTGCTGGCACTGTGGAGAAGTCGATCAGGCCGTTGACGCATCCGCGCGGCGGCTTAACCTTAAACGATGGCTCTCAATCTCCTAAAACTCTGCGTCGGCTGCGACAGCGTCGAGGATCTCGAAGAGTGGATCGCGTTTCGCCTCGATGAAAAACGGCGGGCGGGCGAACCGGTCGAACATTACCACACCACCCGCATGGTGCCGACGCGCGGTGCCGAGATCATCGATGGCGGCTCGCTCTACTGGGTGGTCAAGGGCAATGTGCAGTGCCGGCAGCTGATCACTGAAATCCGGCCGTTCACGGACGCCGAGGGGATCGGCCGCTGCCACCTGATCCTCGATCCGCAGGTTGTGCGCACTGACTGGCAACCGCGCCGGGCCTTCCAGGGCTGGCGCTACCTGAAGCCGGCGGACGCGCCGGTCGATCTCGGCCAGGTCAAGGCAGGGCTGGTTGAGATGCCGCCGAAACTCCGGCGCGAGCTTGCCGACCTCGGCTTGCTCTAGACCCCGACGCAGACGGTCCATCCTTGCCAACCGCGGCGGTTTTCTGGCCCTCCATGTTGCCTTGTGCTGGACTTGCAAGCGGCGCGCCAACGCCACATCTTGAACGCATGCGCAACAAGAACCAGTCGATGTCCACTCCTGCGCCGGCGAAGCACCATGGCGCGACCGGAGCCTGCTCGAGTGTCTCATCGGCTCCGGTTGCCGGCCATCATTCCGGCGCAGAAAGAATGTTCAAGCAAATCGCGCTTCTGTCCAAGGGGACAGGCAGCTTGCGGGACGGTGGGAAATGATAGCCGCAGTCATTGTTCTGGTGGCATTGCTACTGGTGCTGCTCAGCGTAGCGACCGCACTCCTGCGCGCTGATCCGGCCAGGCTCGCCGACGGAATGAGAACGTCAGGACCGATTCTGCTTGCACTGTTGGGCGGCGCTCTGCTTCTAGCCGGGCGCGGCGGCATCGGCGGCATTGTTCTGTTCGGGGCAATTGGCTGGTATGGCGCCATGCGCAGCCGCCAGCCGAAGACGGGACTTGTAGCGGGCAAGCGTTCGACGGTCCGCACAGCGGCGCTTGAAATGGAGCTTGATCACGACACTGGCGGCCTGGAGGGCCTTGTCTTGGCCGGTCGCCATGAAGGCAAGATGCTCGGCGCAATGGGCCATGCGGAATTGCAGCAGCTTTACCGCGAACTCCCCGGCGATCCGGAGAGCCAGCAATTGCTAGAGACGTATCTTGACGGCAGATTTCCCGTCTGGCGCAAAAACGTTGAGACGAACATTGGTGACGGGCTGGGTGTTACGCCAGGTCCGGGCGCCATGACTAAGGAGGAGGCCTACAAGGTCCTTGGTCTTGAAGCGGGGGCCGCCGCGGCGGATGTCCGCAAGGCGCACCGCCGCCTGATGCAGCGCCTGCACCCCGATATCGGCGGCACGTCTTTCCTGGCGGCGCGGATTAACGAAGCCAAGGACGTCTTGCTCTCCAATCACAACTAGTCTCCTTCGACGCAGAATTTTTCCGGGAGATAACTTCCACACCGTCTATTGCTGGACGGCGTAGCACTCGATCTTCTTCTTCTTCAAAGCAGTGCAGGCATTCCATGCCGCGTTCTTTGAACCGAAGCCGCCGAAGCGGGCGCGGTAGTAGGTGACGCCGTCCTTTTGGAAAGCGACGGTGAAGCCTGCGGCGTCGGCGAGGACCTTGGGCGCTTGCTTGGTGGTCTTGTCGAGGAACGCCTGCGCCTCGGACTGCTTTGGCGATGAAGCAACCTGGATCGCCCAGCCTGATGGCACTGATGCCGTGTGCACCGGGTCGACGGCGGGAGCGGGGGCTGGTTCGGCATAGGCAGCGACAACCTGCGCCGTCGCAACCTGAGGCGCCGCGACGATAACCGTCTTCACCTTCCTGGCCTTCACGACAGGTGCTGCATCTTCTGCCTGATCATCGCTGTCATCAGTGGCGACCGCGGCGTCGTCGGCCACGGTGGCGTCGTCCTGCGCGATAGGCTTGTCGTCGGGCGTCGGCGCGTCGTGCTTTGGCAAGAGCACCTTGGCAAGGGCGGTAATCGGATTGCTGTCGCCGCCCTTGGCGACCAACGTACCGCCGCCGCGAGTCGAAGTCCTCGGCATGTATGTGTTGATCAACGCCGCCATATGATTGTCGCGGCTGCCACCTGAGGTGCCGCCCATGACGACGGCGACGAGGCGGCGATTGCCGTCGGAAACCGACGAGACGAGGTTGAAGCCGGAGGCGCGGGTGTAACCGGTCTTGATGCCGTCAACGCCCTTGATGCGTCCGAGCAGACGATTGTGGCCATTGATGCGCTGACGGCCGTAGAGGAAGGAGCGCTGCGCGAAATAGCCGTAATACTGCGGGAAATGCTCGCGCAGGGCGATGCCGAGCGTCGCCATGTCCCGCGCGGTGGTGAACTGGCCAGGGTTGGGCAAGCCATTGGCATTGCGGAACACAGTGCCGTTCATGCCCAGCTGCCGCGCCTTTGCGGTCATCATGCGGGCGAAATTGGCTTCATTGCCGCCGAGTGTTTCGCCAAGTGCGGTAGCCGAGTCGTTCGCCGACTTGGTCACAATAGACAGGATCGCCGTTTCGACCGTTACCGAACCGCCTGACTTCACGCCAAGCTTCGTTGGCGCCTGAGCGGCCGCGTTGGCTGAAAAGACAATCGGCGAGTTCCGGCTGATCTTGCCTTTCGCGAGCGCTTCGAATGTCAGGTAGAGCGTCATCATCTTGGTGAGCGACGCCGGATAGCGGCGCCCGTCGGCATCCGCGGAGTAGAGCACCTTGCCAGTCTTGGCATCGATCACGATGGCCGCCGACCTTGCCGCGAGCGACGAGGCAACATCGGCAACGACAAATGTCATCGCAAGAGCGATGACCATGGCCGCTTTGAGAGGGGAGGTGGATTTGGAAACGATGCCCAACAACGCCTGACGCACTGATACTTCCTTTGGATCTTTTTGTTGCGTTGGAGGCGGCAAAGGGTCCTGCCTCACTTCCTGCCAAGCTACTGGGGCAGCGTTACCAATCCGTTTATGGTAACCGCCGCGTTCACCATTTTCTTCGGGCTTGAGCCTCTGTTTATTCGATTTTTAGCCATTGCCGGCGCAGGAGGGCTCCGCGACGGTCAAATATTGACTTTTGTGCGCCGCACAATATATTCAGGTGCATTGCACAAGGGCGCCCCCGAAGAAGGACGCTTCAACCGTCAAGGGAATCCGCGAAATGACCCAGACCTATGAGGACTTCAGCAAATACGGCAAAGAGTTCGCCGACACCGGATTGAAGAGCTTCGCATCGCTCTCCAAGGGCGCCCAGGCGATTGCCACCGAAGCTGGCGAATACACAAAGAAGAGCTTTGAAGCCGGCAGCGCCGCCGTCGAGAAGATTTTCTCGGCCAAGTCGCTGGAAAAGGCGATCGAGATCCAGTCCGACTATGCCAAGCAGTCCTATGAGGCGTTCGTCGCCGAGGCGACCAAGATCGGCGACCTCTATGCCGAACTCGCGAAGGAAGCCTACAAGCCGTTCGAATCGATCGTTGCCAAGGCTAAGTAATTTCGCCTCATGATGTGACGGTTGGCCCGTTCTGGCCGACAACAGAGACCCGGTCGCGCCCGCGCGGCCGGGTTTTTTCGTGTCAATTCCGGCTCCGGGGCATCATGCCGCTTCACGATTGCGAAAAACGGCCCGGTTTGGCCACCTAGCCATATTGTCAGCTAAACAGAAGGGCTTAAAATCGTACATCGAGCACCTACATGTCGAACTCGTATGAGGAATCGGAAGAGGCAGGAATACGTGACGATCGGATTGACTGCCACGACGCATGTGGCGCGGATGCAAGACGGTGACGGCAACGGCAATGGGACCGGCCGTGGCACGGCTGTCATCACGCGCACGAAAACCAAAACCAAGAAGCCCAGTCTCTATCGGGTCCTCATCCTCAACGACGACTACACTCCGATGGAGTTCGTGGTTCACGTGCTGGAGCGTTTTTTCCAGAAGGACCGCGAAGCCGCCACACGCATCATGCTTCATGTTCACAATCATGGGGTGGGCGAGTGCGGGGTCTATACATTCGAGGTGGCCGAGACCAAAGTGTCTCAGGTCATGGATTTCGCCCGACAGAATCAGCATCCGCTGCAATGCGTGATGGAGAAGAAGTGAGGTAACATGCCGGCTTTCTCCCAAGGCCTGGAAAAGGCGCTTCACCAGGCGCTGACGCTCGCGAATGAGCGGCACCACGAATACGCAACCCTTGAACATTTGCTGCTCGCCCTGATCGACGACACCGAGGCCGCCGCCGTCATGCGCGCCTGCAATGTCGATCTCGATGAGCTCAAGCACACGGTCCTGACCTATATCGATACCGAGCTCGACAATCTCGTCACCGGTTACGATGAGGATTCCAAGCCGACCGCCGGCTTCCAGCGCGTCATCCAGCGCGCGGTCATCCACGTGCAATCGTCGGGCCGCGAGGAAGTGTCGGGCGCCAATGTGCTCGTCGCCATCTTCGCCGAGCGCGAGAGCCATGCCGCCTATTTCCTGCAGGAACAGCAGATGACCCGTTACGACGCGGTCAACTACATCTCGCACGGCATCGCCAAGCGCCCCGGCGCATCGGAGGCACGCTCACCGCGGGGCGCCGACGACGAGCAGGGCAATGGTCCGAGCGGCTCCGAGCCGCAGGAGGAAGGCGGCAAGAAGAAGCAGCAGCAGGATGCGCTGACCGCTTATTGCGTCAACCTCAACAACAAGGCCAAGGCCGGCAAGATCGACCCGCTGATCGGCCGCGAGACCGAGATCAACCGCACCATCCAGGTGCTTTGCCGCCGCTCGAAGAACAATCCGCTCTATGTTGGTGATCCCGGCGTCGGCAAGACGGCGATCGCCGAAGGCCTCGCCAAGCGCATCGTCGAAGGCGACGTTCCCGAAGTGCTGCACGATGCCACCATCTTCGCGCTCGACATGGGCACGCTTCTGGCCGGTACGCGCTACCGCGGCGATTTCGAGGAGCGGCTGAAGCAGGTCGTCAAGGAGCTCGAGGACTATCCGGGCGCCGTGCTGTTCATCGACGAAATTCACACCGTGATCGGGGCAGGGGCTACATCGGGCGGCGCGATGGATGCGTCGAACCTGTTGAAGCCGGCGCTGTCGTCCGGTGCGATCCGCTGCATCGGCTCGACCACCTACAAGGAGTTCCGACAGTTCTTCGAGAAGGACCGCGCCCTGGTGCGCCGTTTCCAGAAGATCGACGTCAACGAGCCGACCATTGAGGACGCCATCGAGATCATGAAGGGCCTGAAGCCCTACTATGAGGAATTCCACAAGGTGAAGTTCACCAACGAGGCGATCAAGGCCTCGGTGGAGCTGTCGGCACGCTACATCAATGACCGCAAGCTGCCGGACAAGGCGATCGACGTGATCGATGAAACCGGCGCCTCGCAGATGCTCGTGCCGGAAGCCAAGCGCAAGAAGACGATCGGCATCAAGGAGATCGAGGCGACGATCGCCACCATGGCGCGCATCCCGCCGAAGACCGTGTCCGCCGACGACGAGAAGGTGCTGCAGGGCCTCGACATCGAGTTGAAGCGTGTCGTCTATGGTCAGGACACCGCGATCAGCGCGCTGACCTCGGCGATCAAGCTGGCGCGTGCCGGCCTGCGCGAACCGGAAAAGCCGATCGGCTCCTATCTGTTCTCGGGCCCGACGGGCGTCGGCAAGACCGAAGTGGCAAAGCAGCTCGCTGCCTCGCTCGGTGTCGAGCTGATCCGTTTCGACATGTCGGAATACATGGAACGCCACACCGTCTCGCGGCTGATCGGCGCGCCTCCCGGCTATGTCGGCTTCGACCAGGGTGGGCTTTTGACCGACGGCGTCGACCAGCATCCGCACTGTGTGCTTTTGCTGGATGAAGTCGAGAAAGCGCATCCCGATCTGTTCAACATCCTGTTGCAGGTCATGGATCACGGCAAACTGACCGACCACAATGGCAAGCAGATCGACTTCCGCAATGTCATCCTGATCATGACCACCAATGCGGGTGCCTCGGATGCACAGCGCGCGGCGATCGGTTTCGGTTCGACCAAACGCGAAGGCGACGATGTCGAGGCGATCAACCGGCTGTTCACGCCGGAATTCCGCAACCGCCTCGATGCGATCATCCCGTTCGGCTCGCTGCCGGTGCCGGTCATCCATCAGGTGGTGCAGAAGTTCGTGATGCAGCTTGAAGCCCAGCTCTCCGAGCGTGGCGTCACCTTCGACCTGTCGCCCGATGCGATCGCCTGGCTGGCCGACAAGGGCTACGATGAGCGCATGGGCGCAAGGCCGCTTGGCCGTGTCATTCAGGAGCACATCAAGAAGCCTCTGGCCGACGAAGTGCTGTTCGGAAAGCTCAAGAAGGGCGGCACGGTGCGTGTCACCGTCGAGAAGAAGGAAACCGGCGAGACCGGCCTGAAGCTCGAATCGCTCGCCGACGAGGCGCCGGTAACGCCGAAGAAGGAAGAGCCGGAAGACGCACCCAAGCCGAGGAAGGCCGTGGCGAAAAAGCCGGCAGCGAAAAAGCTGGTGGCGCAGAAGCCGGAGCCCAAGGGCAAGGATGGCGGCAAGCGCAGCCTGGTGCCGCAACTGCCAAGAAAGAACTGACTTTGTCGAAGTAAAAAAGCCCCGGAGACGGGGCCTTTTCCGTTGATGCAATGAGATCGGGCATGGCTGGACAGATCATCATCCTGAACGGTGCGCCGCCATCGGGGAAGTCGAGCATCGTTGCGGCCATCCAGGATAGTTTTGGCGCCCCCTGGATGAACCTCGGCATTGACAATTATGCTCGGATGACGCCGCCGCGTTACCGGCCCGGAATGGGTTTGCGGCCCGGCGGCGAGCGTCCCGATCTCGAAATTTTCATCCCAAGCTTCTATGCGGCACTTTACGAATCGATCGCCGCGCACAGCCGGTTGGGATTGAATGTCGTGGCCGATGTCGGCCACCACGACAGCTATACGCGGCCTCTAGGTTGTCTTGCCGATTGCGCCAGGCGCGTGGCTGGTCTGCCGGTGCTGTTCGTCGGGGTTCGCTGCCCAATAGAAGTGATTCTGCAACGGCGCGCCGAAAGCGCTGCGGAAAAGGGCTATGTGATCGGCACTGACGACGATCCGGCACCGCTGCCCGTGCGCCTTTGGCAAGAGGCGGTCCACAAGCCCGGACTCTACGATCTCGAAGTCGATACGTCTGTTTCAAGTCCGATGCAGTGTGCGGATGCAATTCGTCGTCAACTGGAACAAGGCGTCACTCGGCCAAGTGCGTTCGAGCAATTGAGGCTAACAGCCGCCGATTGAACTGTTTCCAGTTCGAAAGGTGCGTCAGCTTGCCAGCGCCGCGCGTATCTTGCCCGCGTTTTCAGCCAGGATTTCAGGCTTCT
This sequence comes from Mesorhizobium sp. INR15, assembly GCF_015500075.1. Taxonomy (NCBI): domain Bacteria; kingdom Pseudomonadati; phylum Pseudomonadota; class Alphaproteobacteria; order Hyphomicrobiales; family Phyllobacteriaceae; genus Mesorhizobium; species Mesorhizobium sp. INR15. The sequence continues at coordinate 4,264,847 of NZ_CP045496.1, forward strand.
CCATACCGCCACTATGCGGCTTCAGGGCAATGCCCTCGAAGCGCGGGATGACATGAACATGCAGATGGTAGACCGTCTGGCCCGACGCCGGTTCATTGAACTGCAGAATCGTCACTCCGTCGGCGCCGAAGGCTTGCTTGACCGCCAGCGCTACTTTCTGAACGATCTTGAAAAGCGGTCCTAGCGTCGACGCGTCGGCGTCGAGCAGGTTTCGCGAAGGTGCCTTCGGCAAGACCAGCGTATGGCCCGGTCCCTGTGGCATGACATCCATGAAAGCGACGACCGCTTCGTCCTCATAGACGCGGTGCGATGGAATTTCGCCGCGCAGGATTTTTGCGAAGATGTTGTCGGTGTCGTAGGCGGCTTCAACCATGGCGAACGCTCCGGATTTGCCTGGAGTTGAGCATAGGCTGCTCCATTCGCCTCGTGTAGCGAAGCCGCTGAATGCAGGCAAGACGATCAGGCGAGATCGACTAGGCCGGCTTCGACGAGCGCCCGATGGAAACGCCTCTTCGGCGCCGAGGCGAGGTCAAAGTAAGCGGACGGATCGTTGTTCAACAGGGCGGCACGGGTTGTGAAAACCGGATCGAGCGGTATTTGGGCAGCCAGCAACGCGAGCGTCGACAAGTAGGTTACATCGAGAACCGGCGGCGCTGTGAGATCCGAAGGGAGCGAGCAGTTCACCGCCTCGATCGCGTAGAAGGTCTCGTACAGTGCCGAATTCGATGGCGGCAAACCGGTGAGCGGCGCGGTAAAAGACGGCTGGTGGTCCCCGTAGCGGACGATGATCGCGGGCTGACCGTCCAGCCTTTCGTCGAGACCTTTGCGGAACGCATCATAGGCTTCGACGCTCTCGGCAAGGCGCACGATGTATTCGCCATATTGGGCATCATCGGTGGCGGCGACAGCTTCACGACGGAGCTCTTCATGCCGTTCGGGCGGGAAGATGCGGCGGACATGATCGCCGTGGTTCATCAGCGTCATGATGGAGAGAAGGGATGGTTTTCCAAGCGCCACCCGATCGGAAAACAGGCCAAGTGCGTGATCGAAGAGTTGCTGGTCGTGCTGCTCACGCTCCCAGCGTCCGGTGTCGAAGGGCGGTGGCAGCATTTCAGCGTGGCTGACATGCTCGATCCCGATCGATTTGTAGAAATGGCCGCAATTGAAACTTGCCGGCGCGTCGCAACTCACATGCGAAACGAGATATCCGGCGTCAGCCAGGAAGGATGGGAGCGAGTGACGGATTCGCCCCGTGAGAAGATAGTAGACGAAGCGGCTGTTCATGCCGAATGACAGCGATGAGAGGCCGGTTAGCGCGGAAAACTCGGTCTGCTGCGTGCCACCACCGAAAACGTCGACATGCAGCGCGCCCGACAGACTGCCCTCAGGCGAAAAGAATGGCTTGAACGCGTCATCGATCGGAAGGCCGAGGCGCCTGGGATCGAACGTCGATTCATGCAGGATCATGATGATGTGCGGCCGTCGTTCGCCCGCCATTTGTCTTGGCGGCATCGGCGTCAGAAGCGGCAAGGCATCGGTGTCAATGTCGACGAATGCGGGTTGGCTTAGCCCGATGCGAAACCATGAAGCCATGAAAACGGAAAGATGTGCACGGTCCTGTGTCAGGAGATGAAAGCGGAACCGCCGCGATCCTCCACCGGCCACAAAGAGAATGACGTAGAGAAGCGCCGCGGCGCTAGCGATTTCCAGGCGCTCCTGGAGCGAGTCCGCCGGTTCGCGCAGGACGGCTGCAAGTGCGCCGAGGCTGGCGAGGATCACGACTGTTCCAGAAACGTAGAGGAAGACAAGGCGCTTGTAGTCCTTGAGCAGCCTGCGGAGGCCGCTTGTCGCGAGGCGGCTAATGTCACCCGCCAGGAGATTGAATCCGAGATAGCGATACTTGAGTTTGGAGGCAGCGCCAATCACGGCTACCAGCACCAGCGTCGTCCACAATGCCCCGGTCTTGCCAGGGAACAGCAGATGGATGGCACCGAAGAGAAGAAAGAATGCAGCGAAGCCGAGATGCCAAGTCGCGGGCCGGCGCTCAAGCCAGACGACCAACAACAGCGCAGCCGCAATTCCCACCGCGCCGAGCCATTGCCCGGCTTCCCAAGATGCCAAACCCTGCATGCCAACCCCAGGGTGCTGTACACCCATGCCCGTGTTTGGCTTAGCGGATTCCGGGAAGTCGGTAAACAGCAGCTCTTTTAAGGCTGCGCGGCCTCTACTCGGCCAGATCTTTGCGGAACGGCGTGTGCTCTTCCAGATACTCGCCCATGCGCTCCACCTCGCGCCGCTCCCGCTTGAGATAGTCCGCCACTGCGTTGCGCAGTCCGGGATGGGCGATGTAGTGCGCTGAGTGCATGGTCACCGGCCGATAGCCACGCGCCAGCTTGTGCTCGCCTTGCGCGCCGGCCTCGACCACTTTCAGCTTGCGCTCGATGGCGAAGTCGATCGCCTGATGATAGCAGACCTCGAAATGCAGGAAGGGGTGGTCTTCGATGCAGCCCCAGTTGCGGCCGTAGAGCGCGTCCGAGCCGATGAAATTGATGGCGCCGGCTATGTAGCGCCCATTGCGCTTGGCCATTACCAGCAGAATGTCCTCGGCCATGCGCTCGCCGATCAGCGAGAAGAATTCGCGGCTGAGGTAGGGCCGGCCCCATTTGCGGCTGCCGGTGTCGGTGTAGAAGGCAAAGAAGTCGTCCCACACCTTCTCGGTGAGGTCCTTGCCGGTCAACCGATCGATCGAGATGCCATCAGCAAGCGCCTCACGCCGTTCCTTCTTCATTGCCTTGCGCTTGCGTGAGGCAAGCGTGGCCAGAAAATCATCGTAGGCCGAAAAGCCTTCGTTGAAGAAGTGGAACTGCTGATCGGTCCGATGCAGGAAGCCTGAGGCTACCAGCGCCTCGACGTCGTCTTCGGGAGCGAAGGTGACGTGGGCGGAAGAGACGCCGAGCTTTTCGGTCACCGCCTTCAGGCCTGCCGCGAGGGCGGCTTTGACAGCGCCGCTGTCCTCGCCTTTGCTGACCAGCAGGCGAGGGCCGGTGACCGGCGTGAACGGCACCGCGCATTGCAGTTTCGGGTAGTAGCGTCCGCCGGCGCGCTCGAAAGCATCGGACCAGCCATGGTCAAAGACGTATTCGCCCTGACTGTGCGACTTGAGATAGCAAGCGACGGCACCAAGCAGCTTGCCTTGAGCGTTCTCCAGCCGCAGATGATGCCCCTGCCAGCCGGTGCGCCGCACGGCGCAACCTGAATCCTCAAGCGCGCTTAGAAAAGCGAATGAAACAAGAGGGTTGTAGGTGTTTTCCTTGTCATTTCGAGTGGTGCTGGCGAAGCCATTCCATTCTTCGCTGGTAAAGGCGCCTATACCCGAGGCGACGCGGATCGAGTAATCCGCGTTCGCCGCTTGTCCATCACCGTCATCGCCCTGATCCATTAGGCTTATTTAAGCTCCGCAGGGGCTCGTACAAGTCACGTTTCAGGCAATCCGGATTCAGGCCACTTTGACATGATCGGGGTCGAACCCTTCGAACGTCATCTGGTCGGCGTATTTGAAGGTCAGGTCCACCGCCGGCTGGTCGTGCACGGTCCAGGTGATGACCGGCATCTTGAGCTTTTCGCGCACGAAGCTGACGAACCGGTTGGGCAGGTCGCCAGCGGCATACGAGGTGAAATCGATCTCATGCGCCAGCATGGCGAAATGCGCCTCGATCAGCTGGTTGTCCTTGCCGTAGGCGGTCAATCCCGCGGGAATACCAGGAGCATCTCTGGGGAAATCGCGGATCAGCCAGTGATCGAACGACATGATCGCTGCCTTGCCTTTGTAGCGCTTGAGCATCTTGCCGACGCGCGCCACCAGTCCCTCGTCCCGCCCGGGAATGCCCTTCAACTCAATGACCATAGGCACGCGGCCGTCGACCAGATCGAGCGCCTCCTGCAATGTCGGGACATGGTCCTTTGTGCCACCAACCTTCAGCGCCGCCATTTCCGCCGCCGTGCGCTGCCAGACGAAGCCATCCTGACCGGTCAGCCTCCGCAGGTCGCCATCATGGATGATGACGGGAACGCCATCCGATGACAGGTGGACGTCGCATTCGATCGCATAGTTGCGTTCGGCGGCCGCGGCGAAGGCTGAGAGCGTGTTCTCCCACCGGGTCTTGTTCATGTCGTGAAAGCCACGATGGGCAACGGGCCGGGCCGTCAACCAGGACAGGTCGGTCATGTCTTCACTCGACTTCGAAGATGGCTTCGATTTCCACCGCGGCATTAAGCGGCAGCGAGGCGGTGCCGACCGCGGAACGGGCATGTTTGCCGCGCTCGCCGATCGCCGCCACGAGGAAGTCGGAGGCGCCGTTGGCAACCAGGTGTTGCTCGACAAACTCCGGCGTCGAAGCGACGAAAACGGTGATCTTCACCAGCCTGCGGATTGTTTCGAGGTCGCCAAGCGCGGCCTTGGCCTGCGCCAGAATGTTGATCGCGCAGTATTTCGCGGCTTCCTTGCCGGTTGCCGTGTCGACATCGCGGCCAAGCAAGCCGCTCGCCTGGAGCTTGCCATCCTTGAGCGGCAGCTGACCGGCGGTGAACAGCAGGTTGCCGGTCCTGCAATAGGGCACATAGTTGGCGGCGGGCGCGGCGGCGACGGGAAGCGTGACGCCGAGATCGCTTAGCCGCTTTTCGATTGTTTCACTCATGGTATTTCCCTATTGCTTGATGTCGCCGCGCTGGCTGGGCCGAAATTGCTATTTTTGCCTCGCTTCCGCCACGACTTTTTTTAAGCTGGACCATCTTTCCCTGCGGCCTGCCATCAGCCGCGACGATCGGAGTACCTCATGCGCGCAACGCGCCTTGCATTCCAAGCCGTTCTTCTGTCGGCGGTTTTTCCGATGGCTCCTGCTTTCGCCGTGCCGGCGTTGCAGGCTCACCGCGCCGTCTATGATCTTTCACTCGACAAGGCATCCGACCGTTCGGGCATCACGGGCATCACCGGCCGCATGGTCTATGAGTTCAATGGCTCGGCCTGCGAAGGCTATACGGTGAAATTCCGCTTCGTTACGCAGATCATCACCAGCGAGAGCACGAAGCTGACCGACCAGCAGACGACCACATTCGAGGATGCCGAAGGCAAGACCTTCTCGTTCGTGACCAAATCCT